>JAFLBS010000001.1 GCA_017303755.1 Flavobacteriales bacterium
TCTGTCAATCGTTTGCACTTGCATGTTTGACATATCCGTTACTCTGAATCGGTAACCTTGAGCTCCAGCTACTAAATTAGCAAAGATTTGTTGGTTGATGGAAGACAATGTTGAACCACATTGAGCCGTTTGAACTACTGAAATGATTGGTGTACAACCTTCGTCGATGGTTCCATCACAGTTATTATCAATACCATCGTAACATACTTCTGTTGCATTTGGATTAACCGCAGCGTTAGCGTCGTTGCAATCACCACTAACTAGCACATAATTTGCTCCAGGAGAAGTACAAGCAGAAACTAAAGTTGTTGGATCACCATAAGTATCACCATCGTTATCTGCATACCAATTCAATGGTGTACACAAGGTTACATTCAATGTATAATCTTCAGTTTGACCATATTCACCACCTGCACATGGATTATCAACACTACCTGAATCTACTGAATATAATTTTTTAATTCTCATTCGAGTCGAACCTGCTAAAGCGCTTGAAGGAACTGCGATAGTACTAACAGCAGAAGTAGCATCTAATCCGTTTGAATTAGTTACACTACCCGCATTAAAAGTTTCTCCTAAATCAGCAAAATCTCCATCTTGATTCCAGTCAATAAAGACTCTAAAATTGGTTGTGAAATTACCAGCGGTATTTCCTTTAAGTGTCATAGTATAACTATTTTCAGTAGTAACATTACCAGAAATTGAAATAAAGTTTTCTAAAGCTGGCGAACCATCAACAGTGTTACTAGAAGTATTGGTTATACCTGCAAAATCAACAGAGGTGATTGGCTCAACATCAATACTGTATGTGATAGTTGAACAGTAAGGTGCAAAAGGATTAGGTTGAGTGGTAAAGCTCCATTCTGAACATGCAGTAGCGTCACCACCAACAGTAGATTTTGGAACGATTCTCCAATAGTAAGGAGTTGAATAAGCTGGAGCACTTGCATTATAGGTTAATGAAGTAGTATTAGTTACCAATGTTAAAGCTCCTGAAGTTGTACCGTAATACACATCGTAAGATGTTGGTGCTGGACCAGAAGTTGGAGCAGCCCATGATAAAGCTACAGTTCCAATAGTTACATTGGTTGCTGCGTCAACTGGAGCAACATTTGTAGCACATTGCGTTGGATTAGGGTTAACAGTAAGCACACCACTAACACTAGTTGTACCATCCCATGCATTGAAAGGATTTCCACCATATACAAATGGTCCACCATTCAATCTGAAACGAGAAGCATAATAATACGTTCCTGGCACTAAAGCTGAACCAATACTAGCTTGGTATTCGTCATTATTTGAAACATGACCCGCATTGTGAGTAGCTGGAATCCAAGTAGTCCAAGTATTTGGATTTGAATTAGAACCTATTGGGCTAATTCCAATCCATGATTCAATACCCGCTGCTTGACCAGAGAAACCTGGTTCAGTATCTGTTAAACCAGCTTCATATACTTGAGCATAAACAGTAGCCGAACCACCCGCTAAAATAGTCGCAGATGCTGGAAATTGTAAGTTCACATAATCAGGAGTATCTGTTGGGAACGTAAAACAAGTAATATTTGCCTCCCATCCAATATCAACTAAAGAAGTATCACTAGTGAAAACAAAAGTTAAAGCACCACTTGCTGAATTAGTAGAAGTTACTACTCCTGGTGAAGTTGTACCAGCATAAGTTCCGATTAACGGATATGTTGCATCTGGTCCGTCGTAAATTGATAAACTATCACAACAAGATTCTGTTCCGAATGCTGTAAAAGTAGCTATAACTCCATCACCAACATTAGTCGGAAAAATTGTAGTTGTAGTATTTAAATTATTTGTATAATTTCCTCCTGCACCACCATTGTCATAGAAAGTGCTTCCACAACCTAAACCAGTTGTAAAAGAAGTTGTAGCCCATGGACTAAACCCGTCAATTCCACATGATGAACGTACGTGAAGATAGTGTAATGTAGACATACTTAATCCTGAAGCACTAGCAGTTGTTCCTGCAGTAGGAGTTCCACTACTTGGTGGAGTAGAAGAAGTTGTAACCGCCCACTCATAACCATTAGATGGTGCTGGTGAAGGAGCTACCCATGATAAACTAGCGCTATTTGATGTAATTGCTGAAACTGATAAGCCAGAAGCAGGCAAACATATTGGCGCAGCTATAATTTCAACTATATAGTCTTCAGTTTCACCCCAAGTGCTATTTGATGCACCACAAGCTTGAACAGTTGTTAATGCTGAATCATCGCCTCCTCTAATTCTCATTCTTGTATTTCCAAGAGCGGCGCCACTAGGAACCGTAACATTAATAACACTAGTTCCGCTAGCTCCTGCATTTCCTGAAGCTAAAAATCCTTCCGAAGCATCAAAGGTACCGTTTTGATCAAAATCAATCCAAACTGCAGAAAACTGGTTAGTGTCTGAACCTAAAGTAATAGAAACACCTGCAGTAGTTGATTGAGCAATAGTAGGAATCGCTACTGCATTAAAAAAAGTATAATATGGAGACGCAGAGTTTCCTGAAGTATTATTTAAAGAACCTAAAGAGACATTTGTAATTCCATCACCTGTTCCCGAACCATTTGAATATGTTGGTGCGCAATAATCGAATCCTGTTCCTGTAGTAAAAGATTGCTCAACACAACCCGTTGCATCACCATTAGCATTTTTAGGAACAATTTTCCAATAATAGGTTGTATTTGCGGATAATAAACCAGGTGAATAAGTTGTTCCTACTTGATTTCCAACAAATGGTGCACCAGCAGAAGATCCAAAATAAACATCATATGATGTTGGTCCACCACCACCACTTCCCCAAGAAAGTGTAGCATTTCTAGCTACCCCAGTTGCTGATACCGCTGGAACTAAAGATGCAGCGCAGTTTGGTGGAGTTAAAGAAGCTGCAAATACTAACTGAGCGTTAGGTCTGTTAGCGCTTCTTGTTCCTGTACCTGTTGGCGGACTTGTATCAGCTGCCCAGTTCTGGTAAAATTGATTAGAAGCTTGAGTATTGTATCTGAACTGTTTACCTGTGCTAGACTCACCACTTCCGCCACCTGTAGCATTAGTCTCTACAATAACTTCGAGGTTATTTGATCCTCCAGTATAATTGAAAGTTGTTGACAAAGGTAAATCAACCCAAGTATTCGCTACAAAAGTTGATGGAGAAAGAGTTACTGGCCCATAAACTAAAGTTGCACCAGTAGTTTCTGTTGCATAAGTTGATGTTGCGGTAAAAGTTGTGGTTCTTTCCTTCATGTAAACTCTAACATCAGTAGATGCTCCAGGAGAAGAAACAGAGTTCAAATAAAATCGAACATTAGTAATAGTTCCTGTTGATCCAATCTGAGCTGGAGTGTAAATCATCGCTGCTCTTTCATAGCCAAACCATGATGCTAATGGTTGTCTGACTGAACCCGAATTTGTATTTGCCGCAGGTATGGTTACCGTTGTTTGGGCAAATGAAAAACCTGTACAAATCATCAATAACGAAATCATCAATAATCTGAATGTTTTAGAAAAACTTGATGTTGGAACACCTACATCAAGAATTTCTTTCTTGTTTGCTGAACTCCTTCCAGTAAACAAAGAATTGTAGTTTAAATTCATATTCATTTTTTTAAAAATTAATTACTTAAAGTTAAGCTATTGTTAATTAAAAACGTCATTTTTTCGATAAAGAACAAAAATACACCGACAAAAAGCTCAATTTAACAATTTTGCAAAAGCATACTTCATAAAATAAAAAAACCTCTTCAGTTACGAAGAGGTTTTTAATACAATGTATTTTAATTATGCTTGACCCGCTGGACCAAAATTTAAAGGAATCTGAGGTTGATCGGATTCTTTGATTTCGCCATGCGTAGTTTCAAATCGGTGAATGTTTTCTTTTAAAGCTCCTAGCAAACGTTTAGCGTGTTGCGGAGTTAAAATAATTCTAGATTTGACTTTTGCTTTTGGAACTCCAGGCATAATCGTTACAAAATCCAATACAAATTCTGATTGAGAATGGTTGATGATTGCCAGATTGGAATAAATTCCTTCTGCTGTTTTCTCATCCAATTCAATGTTGATTTGTCCTTGTTGTTGATTTGAATCGCTCATAATTAATAGATATATTCTTCTTTACTTGCCATCATTTCGTTGTAATCGTCTTTTGAACCAACGATGATGTTGTCGTAATCACGCATACCTGTACCTGCTGGAATTCTATGACCAACAATTACATTTTCTTTCAATCCTTCTAAAGTATCTACTTTACCAGCAACTGCTGCTTCGTTTAATACTTTGGTAGTTTCTTGGAACGATGCTGCCGAGATGAATGATTTAGTTTGTAGCGAAGCTCTTGTAATACCTTGCAGTACTGGAGTTGCTGTAGCTGTAATAACATCACGAGCTACTACTAAATTTTTATCATTACGTTTTAACAACGAATTTTCATCTCTTAATTCACGCGGAGAAATGATTTGACCTGGTTTAAGATTTTCTGAATCGCCAGCATCTTCAACCACTTTCATTCCGTATAATTTATCGTTTTCTAAGATAAAATCACTCGTATGGATCAATTGCTCTTCTAAGAATAATGTATCTCCTGGATCTTGCACTTGAACTTTACGCATCATTTGACGAATAACTACTTCAAAGTGTTTGTCGTTGATTTTTACCCCTTGCAAACGGTATACTTCTTGAATTTCATTTACCAAATACTGTTGAACAGCAGAAGGACCTTGAATTCTTAAGATATCTTCTGGAGTAATAGCACCATCAGACAATGGAACACCCGCTTTTACGAAGTCATTTTCTTGAACTAAGATTTGACTTGATAATTTAACTAGGTATTTTTTAATCTCACCAAATTTAGATTCGATTACAATTTCACGGTTACCTCTTTTGATTTTTCCGAAAGAAACCACACCATCAATTTCAGATACAACTGCTGGATTTGAAGGATTACGAGCTTCTAACAACTCGGTAATTCTTGGTAAACCTCCTGTGATATCTCCCGCTTTTGAAGAACGACGAGGAATTTTAACTAAAACTTTACCAGCCTTAATTTTTTCTCCATCTTCTACCATAAGGTGCGCACCAACTGGTAAGTTGTACGAACGAATTAACTCGCCATCTTTACCGTAAATCAATAAAGTTGGAATTAATTTTTTATTTCTACCTTCCGAAATTACTTTTTCTTGGAAACCTGTTTGTTCGTCAATTTCAACTTGGAACGATTGTCCTTGTTCTAAATCTTCGTATTCAATTTTTCCTGTAAATTCAGAAATAATTACCCCATTATATGGATCCCATTTACAAATAGTTGCTCCTTTCTCAACTACATCACCATCTTTTACGCTGATTGCAGAACCATAAGGAATGTTATGAGTACTTAATAAGATACCGGTTTTAACATCGATTAATTTTAACTCTGTTGAACGAGAAACTACGATATCTACTTTGTTTCCATCGCCGTCTTCACCAACTACTGTTTTTAAATCTTCGATTTCAAGTTTACCTCCAAAACGAGCTACAATGCTAGACTCTTCAGAAACACCACCCGCAACACCACCGACGTGGAATGTACGAAGTGTCAACTGTGTACCTGGCTCACCGATTGACTGTGCAGCAATTACACCGACAGCTTCTCCTTTTTGAGTCATTTTACCTGTCGCTAAGTTTCTTCCGTAACATTTAGCACAAATACCTTTTTTAGCTTCACATGTAAGCGGCGAACGTACTTCTACTTTTTCTACAGGCGATTCTTCAATATTTTTAACAATAGATTCTGTAATTTGCTCACCTGCGTGAACTAATACTTCAGAATTTAATGGATTGATCACATCTTGTAATGCTACACGTCCAAGAATTCTTTCACCTAATGTTTCAACAATTTCTTCGTTTTTCTTTAAAGCTGAAACTTCAATACCTCTTAATGTACCACAATCAACTGAATTTACGATAACGTCTTGAGAAACGTCGTGTAATCTTCTCGTTAAGTATCCAGCATCTGCTGTTTTAAGAGCCGTATCGGCAAGACCTTTACGAGCACCGTGAGTTGAGATGAAGTATTCTAAAATCGAAAGACCTTCTTTAAAGTTCGAAAGAATCGGGTTTTCAATAATTTCACCACCACCAGCAGTTGATTTTTTAGGCTTAGCCATCAAACCACGCATACCAGTTAACTGACGAATTTGTTCTTTAGATCCACGCGCTCCAGAATCAAGCATCATATACACCGAGTTGAAACCTTGTTGGTCTTCTCTAATGTTTTTCATTGCTAATTCTGTCAATTGAGCATTGGCAGAAGTCCAGATATCAATAACTTGGTTGTAACGTTCGTTATTAGTAATAAGACCCATGTTATAGTTCAAAGAAATTCCTTCAACTTGCTCTCTAGCGTCAGCAATCAATTTATTTTTTTGCTCTGGAATTCTAATATCACCTAATGAGAATGACAATCCACCTTTGAAAGCGAATTTGTATCCCATATCTTTCATGCTATCAAGGAAAGCTGCCGTTGTAGGAACATCAGTAACTGCAAGGATTTTTCCAATAATATCACGAAGCGATTTTTTAGTTAATACTTCATTGATGTATCCTGCTGCTTGTGGCACTACTTCATTAAATAATACTCTACCAGCAGTAGTTTGAATGATTTTGTATACTAATTCTCCGTTTTCATTAAAATCTTTAGCTCTAATTTTCACACGAGCGTTCAATTCAACTCTTCCTTCATTTAAAGCAATATTACATTCTTCAGCTGAATAGAATGTCAAGCCTTCACCTAAAATTTTCATTTCTGGTGTAGTCAATCGTTCTTTGGTCATATAGTAAAGACCTAATACCATGTCTTGAGAAGGAACCGTAATTGGAGCACCATTCGCAGGATTCAAGATATTATGCGAAGCCAACATTAACAATTGAGCTTCTAAAATAGCTTCTGGTCCAAGTGGCAAGTGAACTGCCATCTGGTCACCATCGAAATCCGCGTTGAACGCCGTACACACTAATGGGTGTAATTGGATTGCTTTTCCTTCAATCAATTTAGGTTGGAACGCTTGAATACCTAAACGGTGTAATGTAGGAGCACGATTCAGTAATACTGGGTGACCTTTGATTACGTTTTCAAGGATATCCCAAACAACTGGTTCTTTTTTATCGATTATTTTCTTAGCCGATTTAACTGTTTTAACGATTCCTCTTTCGATTAATTTACGAATAACGAATGGTTTGTATAGTTCAGCCGCCATATCTTTTGGAAGTCCACATTCGAATAATTTCAATTCTGGACCAACAACAATTACCGAACGAGCTGAATAATCAACACGTTTTCCTAATAAGTTTTGACGGAAACGACCTTGCTTACCTTTTAACGAATCAGAAAGTGATTTTAACGGACGGTTAGATTCTGTTTTAACAGCAGAAGCCTTACGTGTATTATCGAACAATGAATCTACTGATTCTTGTAACATACGTTTTTCATTACGTAAGATAACTTCTGGAGCTTTAATCTCCATTAATCGTTTCAAACGATTATTACGGATGATTACTCTACGGTACAAATCGTTCAAATCAGAAGTTGCAAAACGACCTCCATCAAGTGGAACTAACGGACGTAATTCTGGTGGAATAACCGGAATTACTTTTAAAATCATCCATTCTGGACGGTTTTCTCTGTTTAAGTTCGACTCACGGAAGGACTCAACCACTTGAAGTCTTTTTAACGCTTCTGTTTTTCTTTGTTTAGAAGTTTCATTGTTGGCTGCATGACGCAAGCTGTATGATAATTCATCTAAATCAGTTCTAGCTAATAAATCCATGATACATTCAGCACCCATTTTGGCGATGAATTTATTTGGATCATTATCATCTAAATATTGATTTTCCATTGGAAGAGTATCTAAAATATTCAAATATTCTTCTTCTGTCAAAAAGTCCAAACGATTTAGTTCATCACCATCTACATTTTTAGCAATACCTGCTTGAATTACCACGTATCTTTCGTAGTAAATAATCATATCTAATTTCTTAGATGGTAAGCCAAGAATATATCCAATTTTGTTTGGAAGTGAACGGAAATACCAGATGTGAGCGATTGGCACAACAAGATTGATGTGACCAACTCTATCACGGCGTACTTTTTTCTCAGTAACTTCTACACCACAACGGTCACAAACGATTCCTTTGTAGCGAATTCTTTTATATTTACCACAAGCACATTCGTAATCTTTAACTGGACCGAAAATACGCTCACAGAAAAGACCATCACGTTCTGGTTTGTGGGTTCTATAGTTGATTGTTTCTGGTTTTAAAACCTCACCTTTTGATTCTGCTAAGATGGACTCAGGAGATGCTAATCCGATTGTAATTTTATCGAATCTTTTTATGGTGTTTTTTTCTTTATTATTTCTATTATTCATCATAGTTTCTACTATTGATTTATTGAAATTCTTTTTTAGTATTCAGTCTCAGTCACAGTTTTCAGTCGCAAAAACTGATAACTGCGACTGTGACTGTTAACTTAATTTATTCTTCTAATCGGATGTCTAAACCAAGACCTTTTAATTCATGCATTAATACATTGAATGACTCAGGTAATCCTGGTTCTGGCATAGTTTCACCTTTTACGATAGCTTCGTAAGTTTTAGCTCTACCAATAACGTCATCTGATTTTACTGTTAAGATTTCTCTTAAAGTACTCGAAGCACCATAAGCTTCAAGAGCCCAAACCTCCATCTCTCCAAAACGTTGACCTCCAAATTGAGCTTTACCTCCAAGTGGTTGTTGCGTAATCAATGAGTAAGGTCCGATAGAACGTGCGTGCATTTTATCATCAACCATGTGACCTAATTTAAGCATGTAAATTACACCCACAGTTGCTGCTTGATGGAAACGCTCTCCAGTTCCACCATCATAAAGATAAGTGTGACCGAATCTAGGAATTCCAGCTTCGTCTGTCAAGTCATTGATTTGATCTAAAGTTGCCCCATCAAAGATTGGTGTAGCGAATTTTCTACCTAATTTTTGACCTGCCCATCCAAGAACCGTTTCATAAATCTGACCGATGTTCATACGTGATGGTACTCCAAGTGGGTTCAACACGATATCAACTGGTGTTCCATCTTCTAGGAATGGCATATCTTCTTGACGAACGATACGAGCTACAATACCTTTATTTCCGTGACGTCCTGCCATTTTATCACCCACTTTCAATTTACGTTTCTTAGCGATGTAAACTTTGGCTAGTTTTAAAATTCCGGCTGGTAATTCGTCTCCAACAGTAATGGTAAATTTCTCTCTTCTTAAAGCACCTTGTAAATCATTTAATTTGATTTTATAGTTGTGAATTAAGTCGTTTACCAAACGGTTAGTTTCGTCGTCAGCAACCCATTGTCCTTTGGTTAAATGTGCAAAATCTTCTACTGCATAAAGCATTTTTTGAGTATATTTTTTACCTTTTGGAAGAATTTCTTCTCCTAAATCGTTCAATACACCTTGCGAAGTTTTACCATTTACTATGTTGAATAATTTTTCAACTAATTTGTCTTTTAATTCAACAAATTTCGTTTCAAATTCCATTTCTAGTTCTGCCAAATCGTCTTTGTCTTTGGTACGCTTACGTTTATCTTTTACAGCTCTAGCAAATAATTTTTTATCTAAAACTACACCGTGTAATGATGGAGACGCTTTTAATGAAGCATCTTTTACATCACCCGCTTTATCTCCGAAGATGGCTCTTAATAACTTCTCTTCTGGAGTTGGATCTGATTCTCCTTTTGGTGTAATTTTTCCGATTAGAATATCGCCTGGTTTTACTTCGGCACCAATTCTAATCATTCCGTTTTCATCTAAATCTTTAGTAGCTTCTTCAGAAACGTTTGGAATATCGTTCGTTAATTCTTCGTTACCTAATTTAGTATCTCTCACTTCCAATGAATAATCATCGATGTGGATTGAGGTAAAGATATCATCACGAACTACTTTCTCAGAGATTACGATTGCATCCTCGAAGTTGTATCCTTTCCATGGCATGAACGCTACTTTAAGGTTTCTTCCTAATGCTAATTCTCCGTTTTGAGTTGCATATCCTTCACAAAGAACTTGACCTAATTTTACTCTATCACCTTTTCTAACGATAGGTTTCAAGTTGATTGAAGTACTTTGATTCGTTTTTCTAAATTTGATTAACTGATACGTTTTTTCATCCGCATCAAAGCTCACCATTCTTTCTTCTTCCGTACGATCGTATTTGATAGTGATTTTATCAGCATCAACGTATTCAACTGTACCGTTTCCTTCTGCATTAATCAATACTCTTGAGTCAGACGCTACTTGTTGTTCTAATCCAGTTCCTACAATTGGAGCTTGTGGACGTAACAACGGAACTGCCTGACGCATCATGTTTGATCCCATCAACGCACGGTTCGCATCATCATGCTCTAAGAACGGAATCAACGAAGCCGAAATCGAAGCGATTTGGTTAGGTGCAACGTCTGTATAATGAACAACATTTGGTTCAACCACTGGGAAATCACCTTCTTCACGAGCAATAACTTTATCAGCTGTGATGTTTCCTTTATCATCCATTTCGATGTTTGCCTGAGCAATCATCTTACCTTCTTCTTCTTCAGCACTAAGGTAAATTGGCTCAGAAACTAAGTCAACTTGACCGTTGGTTACTTTACGATACGGAGTTTCGATGAATCCCATTCCGTTTACTTTAGCGTAAACACCAAGTGACGAAATAAGACCGATGTTTGGTCCTTCAGGAGTTTCAATCGGACATAAACGACCGTAGTGCGTGTAGTGAACGTCACGTACCTCGAAACCTGCTCTCTCTCTAGATAAACCTCCAGGTCCAAGTGCTGATAAACGACGTTTGTGAGTAATCTCTGCTAATGGATTCGTTTGATCCATGAACTGAGATAACTGGTTAGTACCAAAGAAAGAGTTAATTACAGATGATAATGTTTTAGCATTAATCAAATCGATAGGTGTAAACACCTCGTTATCTCTAACGTTCATTCTTTCGCGAATGGTTCTAGCCATACGAGCCAAACCAACTCCGAATTGAGCTGATAATTGCTCACCAACTGTACGTACACGACGGTTTGATAAGTGATCAATATCATCAATCTCTGCTTTAGAGTTGATTAATTCGATCAAATATTTTACAATTGTAATGATATCTTCTTTCGTTAAAACTTGTTTTTCCATAGGAATATCCAAGTTTAACTTTTTGTTCATTCTGTAACGACCTACTTCACCTAAGTTGTAACGTTGGTCAGAGAAGAACAATTTATCTATAATACCGCGAGCGGTTTCTTCATCAGGCGGTTCTGCATTACGCAACTGACGGTAAATGTGCTCAACGGCTTCTTTTTCAGAGTTAGTTGGGTCTTTTTGTAACGTATTGTGGATAATAGCGTAATCTGCTTGGTTGTTATCCTCTTTGTGTAATAAGATTACTTTTACGTCAGCATCGATAATTTCTTCTACGTTGTCTTTATCTAAAATCGTATCACGATCTAAGATAATTTCGTTACGTTCGATAGAAACTACTTCACCTGTATCTTCATCAACGAAATCTTCATGCCAAGTATTCAAGACACGCGCCGCTAATTTTCTACCGATGTATTTTTTAAGACCTGTTTTTGAAACTTTGATTTCTTCTGCAAGGTCAAATATTTCAAGTATATCTTTATCTCTTTCAAAACCGATGGCTCTGAAAAGAGTAGTAACTGGTAATTTTTTCTTTCTATCAATGTATGCGTACATCACATTATTGATATCAGTTGCAAATTCGATCCAAGAACCTTTGAAAGGAATTACTCTCGCCGAATATAATTTTGTACCATTGGCATGGAACGACTGACCAAAGAACACACCAGGAGATCTGTGCAACTGAGAAACTACAACTCTTTCTGCACCATTGATAACGAATGTACCACTTGGAGTCATGTAAGGAATAGTACCTAAGTAAACATCTTGAACAATAGTTTCAAAATCTTCGTGCTCAGGATCTGTACAATATAATTTCAAACGCGCTTTAAGAGGTACACTATAGGTTAAACCTCTTTCAATACACTCTTGAATAGTATATCGTGGTGGATCTACAAAATAGTCTAAGAATTCTAAAACGAATTGGTTTCTTGTATCTGTTATTGGAAAGTTTTCCATGAAGGTGTTGTATAAACCTTCGTTGCCTCTTTCGTCAGATTTCGTTTCTAATTGGAAGAAATCTTTAAAAGATTTTACCTGTACATCCAGAAAATCTGGGTAATTAGGTATATTTTTTGTCGAGGCAAAATTCAATCTTTCAGTCTGATTTGTTATCATCAATGGACAAAATTTTGATTTAAAAAAAGTAATTTTTGTGTAAAAACACTGATTGTTGTATACTTTCTTTTAATTAAACAATACATCTTTAAAAATGAACAAAGTACCAGTACATTTTCTTTCTTCGTATTGATTAAATGCTTTTCGTATGTAAATTATGGGATAATAAAACTGGATAATTTTATTATACGAAAAATGGTTTAGGTCATTGAGTGTTCAACTCAAGACCTAAACCTAGTTCTAAAACTGAAGTATTGTTATTTTAACTCTACTACAGCTCCAGCTTCTTCTAAAGATTTTTTAAGACCTTCAGCCTCTGCTTTAGAAACACCTTCTTTGATGTTAGCAGGAGCACCGTCTACCATATCTTTTGCTTCTTTTAACCCTAAACCAGTTAATTCTTTAACCGCTTTAACTACTGCTAATTTAGAAGCTCCAGCATCTTTTAATACTACTGTGAATTCTGTTTGCTCTTCAGCTGCAGCACCATCACCAGCACCACCAGCAGCAACTACTACCGCAGCAGCAGCAGGCTCGATACCATACTCATCTTTTAATATTGTTGCTAAATCATTAACTTCTTTTACAGTTAAGTTAACTAATTGTTCTGCGAATTGTTTTAAATCTGCCATTTTTTCTATCGTTTAAAATGTTCTTTTAATTTATTTTTGTTATTAAGTGCGTTAATTACTCAGCAGCTGCTTCACCTTTAGATTCTGCATTGTTTAAAAGTGCAGAAATAATGCGTTTCGCTGGAGATTGAAGTAATCCGATGATTTCTCCAATAACTTCTTCTCTAGATTTGATTGCAACTAAGCTATCTAAAAGGTTATCACCAATATAAATTTCGTTATTGATGAAAGCACCTTTCAACAAAGGCTTATCACTTTTCTTTCTAAAGTCTTTAATAATCTTAGCTGGTCCGTTAGCTACTTCAGAAATGAAGATAGATGAATTTCCTTTTAAGATTGAAGGAAGGTCACCATAATCATTAGTAGAAGCTTCCATTGCTTTTTCAAGCAAAGTGTTTTTTACCACTTCTAATTTGATTCCAGCTTTGAAACAAGCTCTTCTTAGGTTTGATGTTGTTTCAGCATCTAAACCAGAAGTATCTGCAATGTATACTACATTTGATTCAGCCAACTTTGCAGTTAAATCTTCTATCGCGATTGATTTTTCTTCTCTAGTCATAATAAAATATGTTTAACTACCAATTATACCGCTTTAGGATCTAAAGCAATAGCAGGACTCATAGTACTTGACAAGTGAATTGACTTGATGTAAGTACCTTTCGCTGCAGTTGGTTTCATTTTGATTAATGTTTGAATAATTTCGTGAGCGTTGTCAACGATTTTGTCCGCTTCGAAAGAAATTCTTCCGATACCAGCATGAACAATACCAGTTTTATCCACTTTAAAGTCGATTTTACCCGCTTTTACCTCAGCAACAGCTTTACCAATTTCCATAGTAACTGTTCCTGTTTTAGGGTTTGGCATTAAACCTCTAGGACCTAATACACGTCCTAATGGACCTAATTTACCCATGATAGCTGGCATAGTGATGATCACATCAACATCTGTCCAACCGTCTTTAATTTTTTGAAGGTAATCGTCTAAACCTACGTAATCAGCTCCAGCAGCTTTTGCTTCAGCTTCTTTATCTGGAGTAACTAAAGCTAATACTTTAGTATCTTTACCAGTTCCGTGAGGAAGAGTTACAACACCTCTTACCATTTGATTTGCTTTTCTTGGATCAACTCCTAGACGAACAGCAATATCTACTGACTCATCAAATTTTGCAGAAGCAACTGATTTCAATAAAGATGAAGCATCTTTTAATGAATACAATTTGTTCTTCTCAATTTTTGAAGCAGCTTCTTTTTGTTTTTTTGTCAATTTTGCCATTTCTTACCTTATTTTAGAGGAGAATCTCCAGTTACAGTTATACCCATAGATCTAGCTGTTCCAGCAATCATGCTCATAGCAGATTCAATAGTGAAAGCATTTAAATCAGTCATCTTGTCTTCGGCGATAGCTTTAATTTGATCCCAAGTTACGTTAGCAACTTTTTTTCTGTTTGGCTCGCCTGAACCAGATTTTAATTTAGCAGCATCCAATAATTGAATTGCAGCAGGTGGAGTTTTTACAACAAAATCAAACGATTTGTCTTTATACACGGTAATTTGTACCGGTAATACTTTGCCAGGTTGATCTTGAGTTCTAGCATTAAATTGCTTACAAAACTCCATGATGTTAACCCCAGCAGCTCCCAAAGCAGGTCCAACCGGTGGCGACGGGTTCGCAGCACCTCCCTTTACTTGTAGTTTAACTACTTTACTAACTTCTTTAGCCATTTCTTAAAAATTTAGCACATCTATCAATTGGAAGCGATTGATGTGATTATTAATATGTAACAAAAATTATACTTTTTCAACTTGCATAAAACTCAATTCAAGAGGTGTTTTTCTTCCGAAAATTTTCACCATAACTTCAAGTTTACGCTTTTCTTCATTAATTTTTTCAATAGATCCGTTGAATCCGTTGAAAGGACCATCAACTACTTTAATTACTTCACCAATAGTGAAAGGAATAGATTGATTGTCTGTATTTACCGAAAGCTCATCCACTTTACCTAACATTCTGTTTACTTCAGAAAGTCTCAATGGCACAGGATCACCTCCTTTAACTTCACCTAAAAATCCAATCACACCTGTAATTGACTTGATAATGTGTGGTATTTCACCAACAAGATTAGCTTCAATCATTACATAACCTAGAAAATACACTTTATCTTTCGATATTTTCTTCCCATCACGCACTTGAACTACTTTTTCAGTAGGAACAAGAACCTGAGATATGTAATCACCCATACCTAATCTATGTATTTCGGTCTCGATATAAGATTTAACCTTATTTTCTTGACCGCTTACAGCTCTTACAACGTACCACTTTTTTAAATTATTATCAGCCATTTTGTAATGTGATTAACCTTTAAGTAAATTAAAAAAACCTGCAATTGCTTTAGTGAAAAATTCATCAACACCCCAAGTCAATAGAGCAAATATTATTGAAAATAAAGCTACTATTATAGTGTATTTTTGAACCTCAGCCCATTCTGGCCAAGTAACATTTGTTTTTAACTCTTCAAATGCTTCCGAAAAATAATTTAAAATTTTTGACATTTTATATTTTATTAGCACGGGCGGGAGGATTCGAACCACCATCAACGGTTTTGGAGACCGCTATTCTACCCTTGAACTACGCCCGTTCATTAAAAACCAGTGTCGCTCATTGCAAACGACACTGATTGTATTTATTTAATTAGAAATTAATCTAAGATTTCAGTTACCTGACCAGCACCTACTGTTCTACCACCTTCACGGATAGCGAAACGTAGACCGATGTTCAAAGCAATAGCACTTAACAAAGAAACTTCAATAGTTAAGTTATCACCTGGCATTACCATCTCTACACCAGCTGGTAAGCTAATGATACCTGTTACGTCAGTTGTACGTACGTAGAACTGAGGACGGTAGTTATTGTGGAATGGAGTGTGACGACCACCTTCTTCTTTTTTCAAGATATACACCTCAGCTTTGAATTTAGCGTGTGGTTTTACTGAACCTGGTTTACAGATTACCATACCTCTTTTGATGTCTTCTTTAGCAACACCTCTTAACAAGATACCAGCGTTATCTCCAGCCTCACCTCTATCTAAGATTTGACGGAACATTTCGATACCAGTTACAGTAGAAGTTAATTTCTCAGCACCCATACCGATGATTTCAACTGGATCTCCTGTATTACAAATACCTGTTTCGATACGACCTGTAGCAACAGTTCCACGACCAGTAATTGTAAATACGTCTTCAACAGGCATCAAGAAAGGTTTGTTAACATCTCTTTCTGGCTCTTGAATCCAGTTATCAACAGCTTCCATCAATTCAATAATTTTTGGAACCCAAGCAGGATCGTTATTCAATCCTCCTAGAGCAGAACCTTGAACTACAGGTCCATTATCTCCATCATAATCATAGAAAGACAACAAGTCTCTGATTTCCATTTCTACTAATTCTAATAATTCAGCATCATCAACCATATCCACTTTGTTCATGAATACAACGATTCTAGGAATACCTACTTGGCGACCTAAAAGGATGTGCTCACGAGTTTGTGGCATTGGTCCGTCTGTAGCAGCAACTACTAAGATAGCACCGTCCATTTGAGCAGCACCAGTAACCATGTTCTTAACGTAATCCGCGTGACCTGGACAGTCAACGTGAGCGTAGTGACGGTTAGCAGTTTCATACTCAACGTGAGATGTATTAATTGTAATACCTCTTTCTTTTTCTTCTGGAGCATTATCAATTTGATCAAATGATTTTGCTTGACAGTAACCTGCATCAGATAATACTTTAGTGATTGCAGCAGTTAATGTAGTTTTTCCGTGATCCACGTGCCCAATTGTACCAATATTAAGGTGTGGTTTGTTACGATTAAAATTTTCTTTTGCCATTTTAATTAATTTTAAACTTAGTTATATTTATTAGTGTTCAAATTTTCAAATTTTGAGCCAATGACGGGAATTGAACCCGTGACCTCTTCCTTACCAAGGAAGCACTCTACCCCTGAGCTACACCGGCAAGGATTGCAAAGTTTCACCAGCAACCTAAGACAGGCTCAGGATTACAAGCAAGCTTGTGATCCGTAAGGGTGAACCCTTACTAAAATTTTTGAATTTAATTTTTATTAAAGTAAACTTTATAAAAATTCTCTTTCAAAAATTTTGTGGGGAGAGCAGGATTCGAACCTGCGAAGATGTAATCAGCGGATTTACAGTCCGCCCTCGTTGGCCGCTTGAGTATCTCCCCAACTTTTATACATAATTTCAATAAACAACACCAAGAAAAACCTTGGAATTATTGAGCCGATAGAGGGACTCGAACCCACGACCTGCTGATTACAAATCAGCTGCTCTAGCCAGCTGAGCTACATCGGCTTATACAATAAAAAAAGTCCGCTATTTCTAACGGACTGCAAATGTAGGGATTTATTTTTTTTATCAAAACATTTTTATGAAAAAAATTTTGAATATTTATGCTCTTATTTTTTCTTTTCTTTTCACCAAGAGTCGTTCTAGTGATTCAGCAGCTAATTCAACGGCTTCTTCAAATGATTTACACTGTTTTTTTACCACAAAATCATCTCCAGGAACGTGAATTTTCACCTCCACAACTTTATTTTCTTTTTCGCTCGTCTTTTCAACTTTCAAAAAAACGTCAGAAGAAACTATTTTATCATAAAATTTTTCCAATTTATCTAATCTTAGTTGCACAAAATCAACTAATTTTCTGTCTACAGAAAAACCAACGGCATGAACATTTACTTTCATATTCAAAATTATTTTATGTTAAACAATAGTGTTATTTGTTTCTAGGATGTGCATCCCCATATACTTTTTTTAGTTCCGACAAACTACTGTGCGTGTATATTTGGGTTGAAGCCAAACTAGAATGCCCTAACAACTCTTTTACTGAATTCAAATCGGCTCCATTATTAAGCATGTGAGTTGCGAACGTGTGACGTAATATATGCGGACTCTTTTTTACCTTTTCGGAGACATTACTAAAGTAGTAATTTATTAATCGATACACAAATGAATCGTTCATTTTAACTCCTTTTAACATTAAAAAAAAATAGTCACTATCTTTAATCACTTCTAATTGAGACCTTTCAGAAAGATATGAATTTATCTGCTTTGAAATAATTGGCAAAATCGGCAGAATTCTTTCTTTGTTTCTTTTACCTAAAACTTTTAAAGTTCCGCTGGAGATACTAACATTTTGTATTTTTAAATTAATCAACTCTGTTCTTCTGATTCCTGTTGTGTAAAATAAATCGATAATTAGCTTATCTCTTACACCTTCAAAGCCATCAGGATATTTTAATAAATTCAAAACGGCATCAAGTTCTTTTTCAGAAAAAGGAATTTGAAGTTTCTTGGGAGTTTTTAAGGACTTATGCTTCAACAAAGGACTGGAATCAATTTGTTTGGTTTTTAATAAAAACTTGTAAAATGATTTTAACGAAGATACTTTCCTATTTACAGAGCTATTTGAAATTCCATCGTCCACCATAGCTACTATCCAAGTTCTAATCATACTATAATTAACTTCCTCAAGTGAATCAGTATCGAAATTTGTTTTTAAAAACTCTTGAAAAAAGGTCAAATCATTAACATAGGCATTCACCGTATGAAGAGAATACTTTTTTTCTAGTTGAAGATAATCTTGAAAAGAGTTAAGATTGCTCATTATTGATTTTAAATAAAATTGAATAGCGCCGATGAGATTACTTCGTTCCTCGCAATAAAAAAACCGTTACTAACAAAGTTATAAAACTTTAATTAGTAACGGTTAGTATTTTAATCAAAAACTTAGATTAACTCTCTAACGAGTCTCTTAAGTTTTGGATATACGCTGCTTTTTGGATTTGAGCTCTTCTGGTTACAGATGGCTTAATGAAAGCTTGACGTGCTCTTAACTGACGAACAGTTCCTGTTTTGTCAAATTTTCTTTTATAGCGCTTTAATGCTCTATCGATATTTTCTCCGTCTTTAATTGGTATAATTAACATAATATAGACACCTCCTCTCATTTAGTGGGTGCAAAAGTAATACATTTTTTGACCCAGACAAGCAAAAATTATTTTTATTTTACTATTCCTAAGTAAATTGCCTTCTTGATAAGCCCTGCAATATTTTTCACTTGCAATTTGAAGAATATGTTTTTACGATGCGTTTCAATAGTACCTTTACTAATAAAAAGTTGTTTAGCTATTTCGTCCGTTGTATATTCATTAGCAATTAGTTGTATGATTTCTTTTTCACGTGGCGACAATATAGAATGTTTGAATTCAAATGTGTCCATTTCATTTTTTGTCGTTTTAAAATATTTTCCATTTTGTAACACAATCGTATTAATTGCTGTTATGAGTTCTTCTTTATCAGTTTCTTTCAATAAATAGCCATCCATATTTTCGAATGTTTGTAAGTTTTCGAACATACTTAAAACCAACACTTTTATTTCAGGATGTGTTTCTTTTACAATTTTAATAAATTCGATTCCGTTAATATCTGGCATTGAGATATCAGAAATAATAATATCTGGCTTACTAAACTTTATTTTTTCTAAGGCCGATTTCGCATTATTCTCAACAAATAAAATAGAAAAATTACTCTGGGTAGAAAACACCGAAACCATACCATCTAAAAACATCTGATGATCGTCGACTAATCCTATTGTTATCATACTTTCATAATTGTGATATTGGAATATCAATTGTAACTACTGTACCTTTTCCTATACAACTTTCAATAGCATAAACTGCTTTTACTGAAGACAATCGTTCATCAATATTGCTCAATCCAATTCCTTTTCTATCATCTCTATTAAATCCGCTTCCATCATCTTCGACTATGATGTTAAAAAAGTCATCATGCATAGTGAAATTTAAAAAAACCGTTTTGGCTTTAGCATGTTTCGACACATTGCTAAGTAACTCTTGAATTACTCGATAAATTTGATGTTTCGCAGACTCTTTAATTTTATTAATCGAATTGGGCGGAAATACTACTACTTCAACCTGAAACTCATCTCTGTTTTCATAGTCGTTCTTTAAATCCATTAAAAGATGTTCAAGATTTTTATCTTTCAAAGAATTCAAACTCAAATTATGCGAAATCAATCTCAAATCAGCGAAAGCTTTTGACATCTTCAACACAACAGCATCAATTTTCTCGCTTTTCAATTCAGAGTTGTATTGGGCTAGTTCTAATTTTATTCCTGCTAAAGCACCGCCAATTCCATCGTGAATTTCTTTAGCAACTCTATTCCGTTCTTGATCTTGACCTTCAACCAAACCAACAATTCGTTTTAATTCCTTTTCCTGTTCCAATCGAATCACTTCTTGTTTGTGAATCTCGTTTTCTTTATCTAAAATTATCTTTTGAGTTTTAATTCTATTCTTAAAAAAAAGCAGCGCTAAAAGCAAAGCTGTAATAATGAATAAACCAACTACGAAAGTCCATTTCCTTCTATCCATTTCGATAATTTTCTCTTTGGTTAACAACTGAATTTTTAGATTCTTTTTATCCACTTGATATTTCGTTTGGATTTCATTAAAATCTCTGTTCTTTTTTTCAGTAAAAATACTATCCGACAACTTATACTGTTTGTTTTTAAATACGAGCGCATTTTTAAAGTCTTCTTTTAAAAAATAGGTTTCAGAAAGGGTTTTGTATAAGTTCAACAGTTGATCAGAATTAACATTCTTGTTTGACTGATGCAATGCTAATTGATAATACGTCAAAGCCTTTTCATATTGCTTTTCTTTTCTGAAATATCCTCCGAAGTTAAAATTCAGGTAGAACAACAATGAAGTATCGTTTAGTAGTTGCTGAATCTTTTTAGCACTCGACAAATGTTTGTACACTTTAAGCAAATCACTATTATTGTTACCACTTAAATACAATTCACTTAAATTGATATGAAGACTAAATTCTGAATACAAATCTTTAGATTGTTGCGATAGTGTAAGTGCTTTATTATAATATTTTATGGACTTTTGGACGTCTTTTTCTGAAAACAAGACAGCGCAATTCATGTACCCTTTGATAAGTTCATTGTACAGCGAATGTTTTTCGGCATTGCTAATGTTTTCGTTGTAATAACTTAAACTTTTAAGAGTATCCTTTTGCCTTAAATAAAGATTACCAAGATTGATTAAAACCCGTGATTTACTTTCTGGAATTTTATTTCTATCTGCAATTTCAAGCGCTTTCAAATACTTACTCAACGCTACTTCAAACTGATTCTCATCAAACGCAATTGTTCCTAATTGGTTGTAGCTCAATGCTGAAATTTTATGAAACTTGGATTTATAAGAATAATTAAGAGCTTTTATAAGATGTCTTTTCGACTCATTTGTATTCTTTTTCAAATAATGATAATAACCCAAATTATAGAGTGACCGGGCAATTAAAGAGTCATTTTTTAAGACTAAACTTTTTTTGTAAGCTCTTTTAATATAATGATAAGCAGAGTCAGAATTTGTAGATAAGTATCCAGAAAACAACTGAATGTCTTTTTCGACACTTTGCGAAACAACTTGGGCTTTTAGTTGACAAAAAGTCACCAACAAAAACAATGTTATAATTTGTATACCATTCTGTTGCATACACAAATATACCTGTTTTATGGTATGATTTTACCTATACAATTAAAATAAATTTGTGTAATAAATTAAACGAAAATTAACCAACAACAATAAATCATGAAAAAAATTACCCTTCTTTTTTTACTGTTTTCTTCTATCTCTCTTTGGTCTCAAACAGGAGGTAATGGTGGAAACACAAACAACGGAAACAACGGAAACAATACCAATACGGGCAGTGGAGGAACTACAATTTTAGGTTCAGGAGGCGGAACAGGAATTGAAAATATCTCAACTTATCCAAACCCTGCTGGACAAAACTTAACCATTTCAACTATCGACTCATCGGCTAGCATTAGTGGATACAGTATCCAGAATTCAAGTCAGGTTGCAGTTCTATCACAAAGCACAAGTCTTGTTAATAGCGTTACAGTTGACGTAAGTAGCCTGCCACAAGGAACATATACACTCCATGTATTTATCAACAATGACAGAAACAACCCTGTAGTCAAACAAATTGTAAAACAATAAAAATGGAAACAACTAAAGAGTACCGATGGATTTGTTTGCTTTATGTTTACAGGCAAAGAAAAGAACCAATTTTGTTAATAATGAAAAGTGATTACTTTCAATTGCATAGTAATTACATGGCGTAATCCGAAAAGCCATAAGAGAGTAGGAATTTATTAAATACAATCACAATGAAAAAAATTATTTTGTTTTTATTGTTCCTGTTATCTTCATTTACATCTGATGCATTTGAAGAAAATTGGAAAACTGATGAAAGTCTTATCAACCCAATTGAGATTAGTAATGTTACTGTAACGGCAGTTTGTAACACGCCAACAAGTATAACTTATACTTATAAGATTGACTTATGTGACATATATCTTCCTACTAATAATTTTCATGTATACATAAGTCCTGAGCCAGGAAACACATGGAGTTATGTTGGAAACGCAACTCAAGTTGGAGCCAATGATTATCTTTTCACTGTAACACAAAATCTAAGCGCATCTTTAAATCCTGGCTCTTGGGTGATGACAGGAAATTATGGCAATATTAATCCCGCTTTAATTCAACCAGGAAACGGAACAACTTATTGTTCAGCTAGAAAGCTTTTTAATATGCCTGCTCCAACAGGAAATTGTTTGACGTGCCCATGGATACAAACAGTTCGATTATTCGACAATAGTTACATCAACAACACAGGATCATCACCAAACAATTATTCAGACTACACTTCTAATTGTATTCCATTACTTGAAACAGCATTTCCTCAAATTAACATTACTCCCAATCAGCCAAATGTTTTTGTTGCTCTTTTAATAGACTTAGATGGAAATGGAATATTTAATGCTGGAGATTTCTTTTCCACACTTTTAGTAAACAACGAAATAGGTATAACCTTATTAAATGAAGTTACAAATGGCACTATTACAGGTGGGGAATTAGTTCGGGTAATAGTTAGCAACACACCCATTACTTTATCAAACAATATTCCAACCTGTGGAGAAGCCGAAGATTATAGAATATGTTGTACCGCATTACCTACTACTATTACAGCTACTGTAGGTAATGAACAAGTAGACATTACTAACACTTTAACAGCAACGATTCCTTGTGGAGAAAACTGCATTACATTAAGTGCAACAAACATTACTGATGCTGTTTACAACTCTTCTGATCCTGTACTAACTAGTTTAACAGGTTCGTTTTGCTTGCCAAACGGCAGCTCACTTTCAAGTTTTACTGCTACAATAACTGGAACTGATTCTTGCGGCAATCCTTATTATCAAGAAGTGCTTGTTAATGTTGATCAAAACTGTTGCACAGATGTTCCTTACATAGAACCATTTTGGAGTCATCCAGATTGCCCAGATGTTGTATGTGATGCAGATAAATGGCCAATAAATGTATTAAGTGCAAATGGAACACCTATTACAACAGCTGGAGGAGTTTCTATTGTATGGACAAATACTACTGCAAATCCGAATATTGTAATCAATGGTGATTGGGTATATGCTAGTGAGGATGAAACATGGCAAGTAGTAATTACTTATCCTAATGGCTGTATTTATACTGCAACCTATACAGAGGATTGTTGTGAAGATGATGTTCATATAGAAGCAATCATTTGTCCAACCCAAGAACAACTTAGTTTATTACAGAGTCAAGCAAGAGCTAGCTCAGCTACAATGAATTCATCAGATTTAAAAGTTTTGGACGATTATATAGAATTATCAAAGGAAAGTTGTGATCCTTGCGATATTGGATATGTTTTAATTCATCTTGTAGACGCTAATGGTAATCCAATTGATGCTTCTCAATATACAATAGTTTGGTCGGATATGGGCTCAGGAACTATGAGACAGATACCCGTAAACACGAGTGTCTCTGTAACTGTTTCATCAAACAATGAAGATTGTATATATGTTGATGAATTTTTCTATCAATGTGATGATAACCCTTGTCTCAACTTCACTGCTCCAACTAATCTACAAGTGGGTGGCATAATTGGAACAACTCTGATGTGGGATGCGGTTCCTGGCGCGACACATTATGTGGTGAGTTCTCCTGGCGCTGTTCCCCAAATAAATTGCAGATGTGAAACTCCAATTTCTATGGCTCCAATTACAACTACAAATACTACTTTGGCCTTACCGTCTGGTCTAGTAAATAAATGCTTTGTATGGATGGTAACAGCGTATTGTTCTGACGGAACTGCTGCAACTTCAGTACAAGCTTGTTATAACGGAAAAGGGAAAGATGAATTTGTAAGTATATCGCCCAATCCAAGTGGTGGTCGATTTAAAATTAACACAGAAGAATCGATTGATGGTGTAATTGAAATATCTGACTTATATGGTGTTGTGATTTACAAACATGAATTCAAAAACCAACAAGAGTTTGATATTTTTATGGAAGACAGACCAATAGGAATCTACGTTGTAAAAGTGTACACTAACGACAAAGTTCATACAACCAAAATAATCAAAAACTAATTGTTAAGTTGGTTAATTTTAAAAGCCGATTGAATTGAATTTCAATCGGCTTTTTCTTTATTCAAAAAAGAATTCGGTTTCATAACTTAGCTGAGCGTTTGGGTTGTACAAACTCTCAACTTTTGTTCTTTTATTAAAATAATTATTTGGTAAAATTTCGTAAGCCTCACTTATAATCGCCTGTGAATCTACATTCTTTGAATGTTTCAAAGTAAATACATTTCCACTACAATAATTTTCCGAACAAATAATACGTAACACTCTTTTAGTATAGGAAAGCTCCAGCAATTTATTCCAAGTATCAATTGCATTAGAATAATCATAATTAACTACAGTTCCGTCTGGTTTTTGCATTGAAGCTAAATTATTATCAGCATAGGTATAAGTGTACAAATCTATAATCACTCCATCTAAATCATTATCATATCCTGCTGAAATCACATTGTCGTTCTCATCAAAATTCAATATCATTCTGTTAGAAACTACCGCATTTGGATCATTGTAGGGCAAATTCAGACGCTCACAATACACTATACTAGCGCTTTGATGAATGAATCTATAATTTAGCGATCCTCCATCTAAATAATACCTCTGAGCTCCAATTATTCGGTTTTGATTATCATAGAAATAATTATCTTGATAACTATTTGATAATTCTGTATGAGTCAATAAACTGTTAGAGTAAAAGTATTTTTGAACTGTAATTGCTGGGCCACTACTAATATTATTCACAAAATCTTCAAATGACTCAGAATGCAGCTTGCCATCTGCTAAAATACCAGTAGTAACTCTTTTATAATCTGCCAAATTACTATCATCATAATCTAAAATTGAAGTTACTTCATAACCAATAATATCATCATTAGCCGATGTTTCATTATCATCATTAGAACACGATGTCAAAAAAAGTGTTAGTAGTAAAATACTGCTTATTTTTTTCATAGTTTTTGATTTGTTATACCCAATTAACGCTTTAAATTGAAAGAAAGTATTTTAATGAATGTTAAAATTTCTTCTGAACTAAGTCTTTTAATCAATATTCATATTACCAAAAACAAAAAAAGCCAAGCAATAATTTCTATCGCTTGACTTTATATTTATACTTTTTTATTGCTGACTAATGCTTTACTGCAGGTTTGTAATCTTGATTGTCAATAATCATTTTTGATAAAATTTCTTTTAGAATTTCAGAAGTTCCTCCGCCAATCGGACCCAAACGGCTGTCACGCATCAAACGAGCCAAAGGATATTCTTCCATATAACCATAACCACCTAACATTTGTAAACAACTGTAAATGGTTTCATCGGCCACTTTTGTCGATTTTAATTTAGCCATAGTTGCTTCTTTCACCACATATTCTCCTTTATCTAATCGAGCCACAGCAGCGTAATTGAATACTTTACAATGCTCAACATCAGTAGCATGTTCAACCATAGTATGTCGTAATGCTTGAAACTTATTAATCGTTGTTCCGAATGCTTCGCGTTGCGACATATATTCTAAGGTGTAATCAATCGCATATTCAGCTCTAGCATGAGCATTGATTGCCATAACCAATCGTTCTAACGCAAAATGTTGCATAATATAAGCGAATCCTTTTCCTTCTTCACCCATTAAATTTTCTAGTGGAATTTCAACATCTTCAAAAGCAATTTCTGCTGTATCGGATGCTCTCCAACCTAATTTATCCAATTTTGTAGCTGATATTCCTTTAGTCGAAGTATCCACTAAAAAAATACTAATTCCTTTATTTCCAAGTTCGGGATTTGTCTTAGCTGCAACTACATAGTAATCGGCATATACTCCATTAGTTATGAATGTTTTGGAACCATTAACAATGTATTTATCTCCTTTTTTTACTGCTGTTGTTCGCATCCCAGCTACATCACTTCCACCAAAAGGTTCAGAAATACACAAGGCTCCAATTTTATCACCTGAAATACTTGGTGCAAGGTATTCTTGTTTGATGCGTTCATCACCTTCAGCATGTAAATGCGTCATGGCCAAATACGAATGCGCCCACATTGCAGCGGCAAAGCCAGATGATTTTATTTTTTGCAATTCTTCTAAAAAAATTACGGTGTAAAACAAATCCAAATTCAATCCGCCGTACGCTTCAGGATATCGAATTCCGAAAAAACCCATTTCTCCAAACTTTTTCCAAATGAAACGTTCAATCGTACCTGATTTTTCCCATTTTTCAATGTGAGGCACCACTTCTTTTTGCAAAAAGTCGCGTAAACTTGCTCTAAATAATTGATGTTCTTCTGTGAAATATAATGAACTCATATAGTTGAAATTATTTTAAAATTCTGTTGATTTTTTCAGAATTCCAAATATAAGGCAATTATTTTTATTTTATCGTTAGGCATTTCCTTTATTTTTGTTAAATCATCAATTTTTAGATCACCATTCATACTTCGATAGGAAACGATATTTTTTGAAATGGGATAACGGAAATACGGAAATTGACCTAACTCTTTTATAGAAGCTTGGTTGATGTTGATTTTCTTCGGATTAGGTTTACTGATGATGGCAAACTGCTGATTGAGTTTTTCGATTACTTCGGGAGATAATCCCCAAATATCATTCATTTGTTCCATCGATACAAAATTGCCATAGATTTCTCTTTGCTTTAAAATTCGGTCTGAAATGGCATCTCCTATTCCGTAGACTTTCATCAAATCGTCTTTGGTGGCCAAATTAATATCGATGACAATCACTTTTTGTTTAACATTATCCTTTTTTTTAGAATAATCTATCCAATTTGATTTTGATTGAAATGTGGATTGTTTGTTATTCACCCAATCCGGAAATTTAAAAAAAGGTTTCATTGTTTTTAAAAGCGAATCGGAAACGCCAGTTATTTTTTGAAACTCTTCAGCCGAATTGACAAACTTATTTTGTTTTCGAAACGCTAACAATCGATCGATTTGTTCGACTGACATTCCGAGTTTATATCCTTTAAAATCAGTAATAAAATTCGGATTGAAAGGATACATTTTATAGGAAGAATCGGGTTGATTTTGTTTTAACGAATCCAGCTCAATTTGCAAAGCAAGCCATTGTTCCTTTTCAGGATTGGTTTTAGATGCAGAAGAAAAATCGAGAAAATAATACGCTAATTGAAGCAGAAGAATCAGAATAAACAACAGCAAAATTCCATTACGTTGTTCTTTGGTAAACACCAAATACGAAGGGATTTTTTTAGGCATATACTATAAATTTTGGCTTTAATATTTCAAATGTAGCAAAAAAAGCAATCAAAATTTAAATTGAGGACTGAAAGTTAAGGGTTAACAAACCTCAAATAGTTCAGAAATTGAAATTTCAAAAAAAGAAAAACCCTAATAATTGCAGTCTAACTACAAGAATTAGGGTTGTATAAAATAAATTCTCGTAAAGTATCCTATTGACGATTCACTTCATCGTCATTATCAGAATAGGAATCCTCCTCGGGTTTTGGTGGCGTTGTTAAAACTTTCCAAAAGAAAAACCCTGTTATACATGTAATTACAGTAAGCGTAACTACCATCATGATAAGTGCTGTTGTGTTCATTATATAAATCTCCCTTCTTTAATTCGTTTTTTGTAAGCAACATAAACTAAATATGCAATGGCAATCCAAAGCAATAACAGTCCGATTCTAGATACATTCAAATACCACATTTGCTCGTTTAAACTAGCAATTACAGTAGCATCAGTAGATGCCGCAATTTTTTCGTACAGGACTTTATTGGTCATTTTATCCCATATTTCAGGCAAACTTCCTATAAAAACCGCTCCTAAAAACAGCGGAGTCACAAATTTGATAATAAACTTATAAATTGTTGGCACCTTAATATCAGCGCCATCCGTAATTTCTTTCCATCCTTTTTTCATACCAAAAACCCAAGCAAATAAAATGATTTCAAATAGAGCAAACACCACCAATGAAACTGTTCCTGCCCAATAGTCGTATTCATCAAAGACACCATAATTAAAAAACAAAACGGTTGGTAATCCTAATAAAAATACAATTAAACCAAAAGTATACGCTCCTTTTCTAGTACTCCATCCAAACTCATCTTTTAGGAATCCCATCACAGGCGTTCCCATAGCCAAAGAAGAAGTTATTCCCGCAAAAAACAACAAGCCAAACCAAGCTACTCCAGCAACTACAGCTAATACTGGCCCCCATTGTTGAAACAAATACGGTAATGTTTTAAATCCTAAACCTAACCCACCTGAAGAAGTTAACTCAACTACTTTATCAACACCCAAATAACCTACAGCAATAGGTATTAAAATTGAAGAACCTAAAACTACTTCAACAAATTCATTCATCCAACCAGCACTCATAGCATTTAAAGCAATATCATCTTTAGATTTTACATACGATGCATAACATTGAATAGATCCCATTCCTACTGAAAGGGTAAAGAATATTTGACCTGCAGCAGCTAACCACACTTTGGCCGACCAAATTGTATCAAATTGTGGAGTCCAAAGAAAATTTAAACCTTCAAAACCCGAAAAAATCGCTCCATCTTCTCCAGCTTTGAGTGTAATGGCTTTGTACGCTAAAAACACTCCAAAAATAATCAATAACGGCATTCCAATTTTGGCAACTTTTTCTACTCCACCGCTCAATCCTTTTGACAAAATCCATGTATTCAAAAGCAAACAAATGATCCAAAATATAAAAGGTTCAGCAGTAGTTAACGAAACATAATTTCCAAAAAATGCAGCCACTTGATCTTGTGATTGACCTGAGAACGATCCTGCTATTGAGTGCCAAACCCATGATAGTGTCCATGATTCTAGATAACAATAATAAGCGGCAACGGCAACATTGGTAAATATTCCAAATACACCTACGTATTTCCAAAAGGCTTTTTTATCCATAGAACCTACTATAAATGGTGTAGAGTGATGTCCTCTGTTACCACCAAAACGGCCCGTACTCCATTCAACAAAAAGCAATGGAATACCCATTAATAAAAAACAAACTAAATAAGGGATAATAAATGCTCCTCCTCCATTTTGAACGGCTTGAACTGGAAATCTAAGAAAGTTCCCCAAGCCAACGGCATTACCAGCCATTGCCAAGATTAAACCTATTCTAGAACCCCATGATTCTGCTTTTTGTGTCATAGTAACTGAGTTTATGATTGGTTATGATTTTCAAAGATATTAAAATTGGGATAAAATCAAATTTTATGATAAAGTATTTGTCATAAATCAAAAACGGAACTTCGTTTGGCCCGAATTAAATCTTTTAGTTTTATCCAAAATGCTAAGGTTAGATACACGCCAAACCAAAGTCCGACAGTAACAAATGAAATGTAAATAAAAAACAAACGCACATTAGTTGCCCGCATTCCTAACTTATCGGCTAAGCGTGAAGACACGTGAAAACCGTGTTTTTCAAAAAATAATTGAATGTTGCGAATCATCATTTTTCATTTTCTCAAAGATATTAATTTTTAATCAATTCCAAACCAATCGCACAGCGCAAACATTTTTTATGATTGCAGTATTCGTTTTTAAGTTGCAGAAGTGCTTGCGATTGAAATGCATTATTAGCTTCCATTCCGAAAAAAGTAAACTTATCAATGATAGTGTTTTTCTCAGCAACTATGTGACTGATCCATTCTATTAACTGTTCGGATTCGTCTTTTCCCAAACTTTTAGCGTAAGCAAATTTTATTGGAATTAGGGTATTGATGATGATTAAATCGATGAACGCCTTTGACAAATACTTCTCCTTCTTCGGACTCACTTTTTCAAAAGTAAAATGTGTTTTCCAATACGACGAAACTGAAACTTCAAAGAGTTTGTAAATTGAGACTACTGATTCAGCAGCAATAATTTTGGAGAATAAATTACGGTGCAAATGATACAACATGCAAAATTGAGCCAAACGAATGGTAGGAAAATTATCAGGTCGGTGTTTGAAAAATTGAATCGGTTCAATAAGAATTGGCTTTATTTTATATTTCAACACTAAATAATCAAACCACGATTGTAACTCTTTGACGTACTGATCTTCTGGATTTGTTGGAAGTAAATGTGCCTGACCAAATAGTAATGCTTCCAAATACGAAACCTCTAACGATTCTTTTCTAATGACGGAAAACGGAATGGATTTTGCCACTTTTAAAAAAATGTCACCATTCGTATTCAATCCAAAATTCTTGGCTAATAAACAAAATAAAACGGCTTCCCAATCATTTTCTGTTTCAGACAACAACTCTTGTATTGGTAATGATTTTCGTTCCAATCGTTCTAAAAACAATCGTTCCAACCAATTGGAAAGCACAAACTCATTCACATTCTTAATTTGTTTTTCGCAGTAAATCCATGATTTGGGCGCAACTAAATTTTGGTATTTGATGAGTTCATCTGAAGCTACGTATTTTTTTAATTCTAAAACCGGAATTTCGGAATTGTCTTTTCTGAAAATGGGTGCGTCGTGTTGCCAAACGACATGCAAAATTACGTTATTGTAATTGTCGTCTTTTTCGTGGTGATGTAAGTACCAATCGGAGGATTTAATGTGAATTTCGATATTTCCAGCCCATTTTTGATTACTAATAACAATCTGAGCATTAAAAAAATCAGGTCCAGCATTTTGAAGGTAATTTCCACAATGAATAATGGAAATGGGCTCGCCTTGTTGTGTAATTAGATTAGAAAAATCGAATTTCTTGTACAACCAGATGTAATGGATAAAATCTTCTCTCATAAAATAATGTGTATGGCTTTGAAAACACTAAGATAATAAAAATTGAAATATCACTTTCAAATTTTATATTTGTGAAACAAAATTAGTCTTATGAAAAAACTTATTTTCCTTTTGATGGCACTCGCAATTACTAACGCCATTGCTCAAACCAACTACAAAATCACCTACACCAAGAGTTCAAATGGAAGTGTAATAGAAAATCAAGATTTGGTTGTGGTTTTTTCCAATGAAACGGAATCGATATTAACATCTGAAAACATCATTAAAGGAAAAGCAACCTTTCCTTACGAGCAAAGTTGGATTAAAGGAATGGAGTATTTTCAAGTTGCTAATCTAAAAGCCAATCAATCTATTTTTACTAAAGATTCTACTTCTATAGCTAAACAATCTTTTGAATTTAGCAATGAAAAAAGGCAAATTCAAGGTTTTGTTTGTAAGAAAGCTAAAACCATAATCAACTCAAATACTATTGAACTATGGTATACCAACGATGTAAAAGTGAAAGGTGCGCCAACCATTCTAGGACAAAATTTAGGTTTGGTTTTGGAAATGGTGCGCAACGGAAATTTTGTAGTTACAGCAACCAAAGTGGAAAAAGTAAAACAGATTCCGTCGTTAAACATTCAAGAGAAAAGTAAAAAAACTATTGATTTGATTACGTACCGTGATTTACTTTGGAAAAGTCGTTTTACTACTATTTCAGTATTTAAAGAAGAAATCATTAATTTTTCTGATGCATCGAAAAGCAACGATAGTATTTTGAGATTTGCCAACGGAACCATTATTTTACGAAAGATAAAATTTCCAGAAATTGCTAAAGGAAGTCAGGTTTTTGTTGATTTGACTGAACAATCCAATGGTGATGCTTACGACAGAACGGGTTCGGTTTTTATGATTCCGATGGACAAAAAAACATCATTCTTAGACGGTTTGAACAACGGAGCCAAAACGCTTCCAATTTTTGAGAATGGAAATGGAAAGCAGTACCAAGGAATTGTTGCTGATGAAAATTATTCGCCTTTATTAGAATTGATGCGTTTTTTCACGCCTTTCGGCATCAAACAATACAACCACATTCAACTCAAGGATAAAACCTGGGAAGAGCAAGTGAATTACCGTCAGGATATTTCCGAATTGACTTCGGCTTTTAGCGGAAAAGAAATGTATGTTGGAACCTTTATTGGAAATTATGATAAAGGCGGACATAAGGTGAGCATGAACATTACCATTCATCCAGAGGAAAACGGAGTTGATAAATCTAATTTAGTACTTCCATTATTTAATACAACCAATGTAATGGAAATGGCGGGACAAGAATACGGCACTTTATTCAATTCAGATAAAGGGTTGACACTAACATTCACTTTAAACAAAGACCTTAAAAAAGCACGTTTGCGTTACATCACGACTGGTCATGGTGGCTGGGAAAACGGAGATGAATTTGTTCCGAAAAAGAACAGCATTTATTTGGATGAAAAAGAAGTGTTTCATTTTACACCTTGGAGAGAAGATTGTGGTTCGTATCGATTGTACAACCCAGCTTCAGGGAATTTTCCAAACGGATTGTCTTCGTCGGATTACAGCCGATCGAACTGGTGTCCAGGAATGGTGACCAACCCAATTTACGTTGATTTAGGCGAATTAAAAGCGGGAACTCATACGCTACAAGTTAAAATTCCGCAAGGTACGCCAGAAGGAACTAGTTTTAGCGCTTGGAATATTTCGGGTGTTTTGATTGGAGATTAGTCAGAAGGCAGTAATCAGAGGGCAGAACGCAGATTTTAGAATGCAGAAAAAAGAAAAGAGTCAGGATAGTGTATCTTGACTCTTTTCTCTATATTCTATTTTCTGTTCTCTATTTTATAGAACCAATAATATCGTATTTAGTGATGATGTGGTGTTTACCATTCTCTAAATCCACTAAAACGGCTTGATTGTCTTTGGTGAATAATTTTGACACTTCTTCTATAGGTGTTCCTAGTTTTACAATTGGATACGGTTTACCCATTACTTCTTTAATCGGTTTATCGGCTACATTTTTATCTGAAACATAACTTTGGAACAAGTCGGTTTCGTCTACAGAACCAACAAAACCGTTGATATCAATAACTGGAATTTGAGAAATTTTATATTTACGCATACGGTCAATGGCGTGAGAAACCAATTCTTCTGTACGAACTACAACCAATGATTTATCGATATGATCTTTGATTACGTCTTCTGCTTTAGTGATTTCTTCATCAAGGAAACCACGTTCACGCATCCAATCGTCATTGAACATTTTTCCAACGTAACGACTTCCTGAATCGTGAAAAAGTACCACAACCACGTCGTCTTTGGTGAAATGTTCTTTTAATTGATGTAACCCTTTAATACAAGAGCCAGCAGAATTACCAACAAAAATCCCTTCCTCTAAAGCGATTCTTCGTGTAAAAACGGCAGCATCTTTATCCGTCACTTTAGTAAAACCATCAATTAAAGAGAAATCAACGTTTTTAGGAAGAATGTCTTCTCCGATTCCTTCAGTAATGTACGAATAGATTTCGTTTTCGTCGAAGATTCCTGTTTCGTGGTATTTTTTGAATACAGAACCGTAAGTATCAATTCCCCATATTTTAATATTTGGATTTTTTTCTTTTAGGTATTTAGCCACACCCGAAATGGTTCCGCCTGTTCCTACTCCAACCACAAAATGCGTTACTTTTCCGCTGGTTTGTTCCCAAATTTCAGGTCCGGTTTGTTCGTAATGAGCCGTTGCATTGGAAGGATTATCGTATTGGTTGACGTACCAAGAATTTGGAATTTCGGTAGACAATCGTTTAGAAACCGAATAATATGAGCGTGGATCGGTTGGTTCGACGTCGGTTGGACACACCACTACTTTGGCTCCAACAGCACGAAGAATATCCATTTTTTCTTTGGATTGTTTATCGGTAATTACAAAAATACATTTGTAGCCTTTTACGATGGCAGCTAAGGCTAATCCCATTCCGGTATTTCCAGAAGTTCCTTCGATGATGGTTCCGCCGGGTTGTAATCGACCGTCGGCTTCGGCATCTTCTACCATTTTTAGCGCCATTCGATCTTTTACAGAGTTTCCTGGGTTGAACGTTTCGACTTTGGCTAGTACCAATGCGTCGATACCTTCAACTACTTTGTTTAGTTTTACTAAAGGCGTGTTTCCGATAGTTCCTAATATATTTTCTGAATAATTCATTTTGTTTGTGTTTGCGACAACAAAGATATTGATAATAATATGGTTTTGCAAGAATGGTTATTTTGCTCCTGTAGATCACACTCTAACCCTGATGGGAGAGAAAATCCTTTTTATTGCTATCAGAAATCATTCGACTGCGCTCAGGATGACAAGCAATAAAAAGATTGCAACGAACAGCAGGAAAATGGATTACAAGGAAGCCCAAACCATTATGTTCCTAAAACTATTGGAAGAAATCCCACACCAATCCGAAGCGCACCATAAAGTCGCGGTACGGATAATTAGGTGCAGAGTAAAATTTATTTCCTGTAAAACCTGAGTTAAAATGTTCGGCTTTCAGGAAAATTCGAGCTTGACGGATTCGGGCATTAACGAAGAAATCAAGCATAGGAAAACTTCCAATTTTGGTTTCAGTTTGCACGAATGATTCGCCCAAAAGCGGATTGTAATTATTGGCAAAATAACTGGTGAAATAATTGAATGTGATTCCGGTTTGCAAGAACATCGCTTTTTTGAAGAAATGATTGGAATAGTACAAAGTATTTCGGGTAGTTAACTCGGGAACATTGAGAACATTGTCTTCTTGCGTTACTTTTTGGTATAAAATGGTATTATCAAGTGCCCATTTTTTGTATTTAATTTCTTTGTTGACTTTTAAAGAAAGATAATTGATCGATTTGTCGTATTGTTTTGGAGTTACGCTGATGGTATCACTATTGGGATTATCATCACTAAAAAACAAATAATCGTTGAGCAACATTGCTTTTAGGGATGCGTTTACCCATTGGGTTTTAGCATCAACAGAAAAGGAATTGATTTTCTCGTTTTTGAAACTATTGAACCAATTGTAAGTTACATACGAACTTTGGTGTAAGATGTAATTGTTGTCTGGGATTTTACTCAAATTTTGGTATTGAAATTCTATGGCATTTTTGTCGTTTACTTTGTAGCTAGCATTGGCTGTTAGTTCAGAAAACGTCTGATTTGAAATTGCTTTTTTGATGAGTAAATTTCCTTTGATTTTATTTTTATCGTAAAAATATTGGCCACCAAGTGCAGTTACTCGTTCTTGAATTTTGGCAGGAATAATTATGTCATTGATGATCCAATTAGCATCATAATAGTGCTTGTAAAAATAATCTTCAACAAATGCTTTTACATTTCCGAGAAGATTACTTTTAAAGGATAATCCAACGTGATTGAACATTTTTCTGAATCGAACGCGGTCGTTAATTTCACCATCACGATAGGACTCACCAAAACGTTTTACCGCCACTTGATTAATGGTAACCGATTGAACCGTTTGGTAGAATTCGTAGTACTTATTTTCGTAATTGAATTGATGAGTTAGTATTAAGTTATTCTCTGATTCTTTTTTATTGATTCTAAAATTATGGTCAATAAAAACTCTTTTCCCTTTTAGAAACGATTTAGCATCTGTGAAATACACTTGAAAACGTGCTCTATTGTTAAAAGCCGCGTCTTCACCTTCAAAGTCACTGATGGTTGTTATTCCGCCATTTTCTCCATTCAAAAGATCTTGTCCTGTAAAATGGAAGTTGGCAAAGTAGCGTTTGTTTTTGGTAAAATAACTTGATGTAAACTTGAAATTTCCAGCACTTGATAATTGATTGATGTATTTGCCTAGAGATCGTAAACCTTTATAACCTATCGAAAAATTGAATCGTTCAGACGTATTTAATGTTATTAAAGCATCTACATTTTGCCCTTGCTCCATTACGGTTTTAAAATACAATTCGGTTAAAGGAGTAGCTACTGAGTAGTATTTAATATCGGAAGGTTGGTAGAAATTGAAATGTTTGGCTTTGAATCCGAACTCGGGATATGGGCTGACTTGATTTAATCCAAAATCAAGAACTGTGTAAGTTTGACCTTCATTAGCAAATGGAAGTAATCCGAAAGTATCTTTCCGCAAATAGTTGTATTTATAATCGCTTTGGATTGTTAAGGAAGTGTCTACGTAGGTTGTATCTCTTTCGATAGAATAAATTCTATATTGATCGTTTCTTGCTTTAGGCGCTTTGTTTTCTTTGGATTCTTTGCCTTCGCTTCTTTGTTGTGTTTGGGCAGAGATGAAGAACGGCAAAAGGCCTAAAAAATAAAGAAAGATTTTTTTGTTCATCGCTAATGAAATTTAACTTTATAAAGTAGACGTATTAAGTCTAATGCGGCAAATATACTATAAAAATAAAAAGCGCCTACCATGGCAGACGCTCTTAACAATGATTTGTGAGTATTTTAGTTTTTTACAAACTTTTTTACGGTTGAAAAACCATCTGTAGTAAATTTAACAAAATATACTCCTGTTTGTAAATTAGAAACATCTATAGAATTCGATGAAACTGTTGGATTTGAAACTACAGTTTTACCTGTCAAATCTGTAATTGTAATTTCTTTTACATCAAAATTATTTGGATTCGAGAAGTTAATAAAATCTTTAGTCGGAACTGGATATACAAAAAAGCTGTTGTCAGCTGTGAAGTCAACACTATTTAAAGTCAGTCCACTGGTAGAAGTCGCAATTAATGTATAATCTTGCGAACCACTTCCGACCAATGTTCCTTTATGACTTACTTGAATAGTGTAGTTTCCTGGTTCAGCATTAAAAATCTGAACCTTTTCAATATTATCAACATTATTATCAGAATTATTAGTTGCGGCAGCAATTGGATCGTCAGGATCAAGTTTCCAAGGATAATAGGTAGTTCCATCCTTAATAACTTTTAAATCAAGATTATTTCGAAGTCGTGGAGTTCTATTGTCTTCATCATTGATGGCATTTGCTGAACCTGTTGGATCTGTCCATGAGATTACTACATTGATATCTTGAGTAGAATTGATAGAAAAAGAAGTAGTATAAGTGGAAGTATTTGACAAAGTTAATTCATCAAATATCGCTGAAGTACCTTTATTAGTGATTATTTCAGCTGCGCCTTGACCATCAGCTAAACCCCAACCAAAAGAGTAGTCAGGCCCAACATCATAACCCGCTTCTCTAGCAGATTGGCACAACAATCCTCTAACCGAAGCTGATTTCATGAAGGTTGAAGGGTTAAGATTATTATAGTGCTTTTGTAAGAGAACTATCAATCCAGTAATTGCTGGAGCGGCCATTGAAGTTCCTTGTAATTCAGTATAAGCAGTATTTGACAAAGAACTAGTAGAAGATACTGCGATTCCTTTTGCAGAAATATCAGGTTTAATTCTACCATCATCAGTTGGACCCCAATTACTGAAATCACTCATTATAACATCTTCAGCACCAGTATAACTTAATACTTCATCAACAGCAGCCACTGTAAGAACATTTTTTGCTGTAGAAGTTCCTGCTAATAAATCATAACCTCCTTTATTACCAACCTGAGTAATATTAAAATCATTTCTATCATTACCAGCAGATTTAACTACTTGATAATAAGGAAAAGTATTCATCAAATTATCAATTTCAATTGATTGACTGTTATAATTACCGAAATAATACGTTTGCAGACTTCCTGCAATATTTCCATATGAATGATTTGAAACTAAATATCCGCTATTAGCGAAGGAAAACATTTCACTATAATCATTATTCCAATCATAAGATCTACCATTTCCTCCATATGCTAAACCTCTTCTAAGTGCATTTACACCTTGTGCTAAAACAGTACCAAAAACATGAGTTGAATGGATATTGTTAGTCGAAGCATTGTCTCCTAATACTATTCTACCAGCAAATTCAACATGAGTGTCTCTAACTTTTCCTCCGTCCCAAATACCAGCAGTAACACCTTCTCCTGTAACGCTTAGACCAAGTGAGCCTCCAGGATACAAACTATTAGCTCGCAAAGTAGCAGAAGAACCTGCATTATCTGTAGCAAAGAAAATTGGAAAACCATCTACAATTCTTTGTAAAGAAAAACCATCAAAAATGCTAAGATTATTTTTCTTTATATAATCCTGAACATCATTTTGCTGTTTTAACGAATAAGCAGCAATTGTATTTGAGAGATGACTAATTGAATCTCTATTTGATTTAGAAATGATAATTTCTCTTTCTTGCAAATTTTGCGAATAAACAAAAGATGTAAAAAGAAAAACAAAAGAGTAAAGTAGTTTCATAATAAAAATATATATTTCAACAAATTTAGAAAAAAAAAGTGTTAAAAATGTTAAAAGAAAAAAAAGCTATCCAAAAGGATAGCTTTTTACTATTTTACAAGCTAATTTATTAATAACCAGGATTTTGTTGAATACCTGGATTAGCATTAATTTCATTAATTGGAATAGGCATAGTGTATCTATAATCTCCATTTGGAATAGATAATGGTGTTCCAGATACAGAATCATCTGTAGCATCTCTTTCCATAGTTTTATTTGCTAAAGTACCTAAACGCTTCAAGTCAATATATCTATGACCTTCAAAACACAATTCAAGTCTACGCTCTAATAAGATATCAGCCCACGCCTCTGTTGCATTTGCATAAGTAGGTAATGGTTGAACTCCTAAGAAATTTCTAGCATCACGAATTTTTTTCAATTCAGATGCAACCGAAGTTGTAGCTCCATTTATATTTCCTTCACTTGCATAGCATTCAGCCAAAATCAAGTGCATTTCAGATAATCTGAAAACTTTGATGTCATTACGCAATGGAGCGCCAGAAACGTTTTTTCCTGGATATTTATCAATAACAATCACATCGCTTGTAATGTAAGCAGGGTCTGTAGCATAGTTAGGATTTAAAATTGAAGTTGGGTCAACATTTGCATAACGTCTGATGTCACCTGGTTTCGAAGCCAAAATATTGAACAAGTTTCTACTTACTTCAAACAAAGGAGAACCGTTTGCACTAGAAGAGTTTGTCGTAAATTGAGTTGCAATATTTTCCCAAGTTTGGGCAGGTGGTCTACTTAAGGCGAAAATAACTTCACCTCTTTGAGAGTCATTCCACATCTTTCTGTATGGGTTTGTTGAATTATTACCATAAAAAGAATTGTTCCACGCAGCAGTTCCAGGTCCACCATTCGTAGGTGGATTCGCTGGTACTGGAGTTGCCGCAGTTAAATTAAGACCACTTCCAGAAATAACAGCATTGGCGTATTGTTTTGCCAAAGGATAGTTTCCTCTGTACAAATACATTCTAGCTCTTAGAGCGTTAATCATATCCTGATTTACAAGAAAATAAGAAGTTGTTGTAGCTGGAAGATTGTTGATTGCAAAATCTAAATCACTTTCAATTAATGAAAAAATCTCACCATTAGTTGCTCTAGGGAATACATCACTTGCCTCTGCTACGGTAGTCACTAACATTGCACCAAGAGCACCGTCGTCAGATAGATCAGTACTGAAATAAGTTTGCAATTGTAAATACGCTAAAGCTCTTAAACCTCTGGCTTGAGCAGCAATAGAGTTATATGTTGCAAGGTCAGTTGGATTGGTTGGAGTAGGAATATTATTTTCCAACATTCTCAACAGACGATTAACTCTGTTAATTGTCACATATCTACCATACCAAATACCGTCTGCATAACCATCACTTGTGTTTAAAAGAAATCTATGTGTAGTTAAACCTTGACCACCATTACCTCTACCTACACCTGTCTCATCAGTAAAAATTCCTGTAAAACCAATCTCTGTTGATGTAGACAGAGTAGCATAAGTACCATTTAAGTAGGATTGCATGTCAGCAAGTGTCTTAAGCGAATTCTCGTTAATTTCACCATCCTGCACAATCTCATAAGCATCTTCACATGAAGTGAAAGTAAACACACTTACAAAAGCAGCTATTAAAACAATTTTTATTTTTTTCATATTTTTATTTTTTAAAATTGTACATTAACCCCAAAAGAAATTGTTTTTGGAGTAGGGAATCTACCTAATGCAGTTAATTCACCTGTATCAGCATCAAAACCTCTCCATGTTGTCCATGTGTATAAGTTTTCTGCTTGACCGAAAACTCTTAGAGAAGAAATAAATGTCCCTTTTAATAATTTTTTATCAAAATTATATCCAACTGAAATATTTTTCATTCTGATGTACGAAGCATTTCTTAACCACATATCAGAAAATTCACTTCCTAAATCAAAATTAATAGCAGTTAATGAAGGAACATCTGTGTTAGTATTAGTTGGCGTCCAAGCATTTAACAAATCCGTAGAAATATTATTATCTGGAATGAATGAAGGTGAACTCAACCAAAGTAGAGAATAATCAAATCTTTTCACGTCATATGCGTAAGAGAATTGAGAATCAATAAAGAAACCTTTAAAATCAAAGTTGAAACCAAAACCTCCTTGGTAAACTGGCACATTGCTCAAACCTGTTCTTCTTCTGTCAGCATCTGTTGGGTTTTCAGTAACATTATCGTTGATATCCAAGAATAACAATTCACCATTATCAGGATTAACACCTACGTAAGGAACAACATAATATTCATTAACTTGAGACCCTTCTTCCAAAATTGTATCACCTCCCGGTGTACGTTCGATTTCAGTGATTTCGTTCTTGTTGTAAGAACCATTAGCAAAAAGTTCAAGAGTTATGTTTTCCTTTTTGATAAGTTTATATTTAAGTAATAATTCAATACCGCTGTTTTTAAGTTTTCCTTTGTTTCCTAACAAAAAAGGACCAATTCCAGGAGCAGCTCCTATGTTATCATCATTAAATAATTGATCTGTTCTTCTATCATAAACGTCAATAGTACCTGAAAATCTTGATTTCCATAATTCAAAATCTAAACCTATGTTAGCCATAGTTTGTTCCTCCCATTGAAGGGTATTGTTACCGAACTGAGACAATACATAAGCTCCTGTATTATCATAACCTGTTCCTGAAGCAACTAAATCCCTTACTAAGTTATTTTGAGTATACAATGGGTTACCACCGAATGGAGGTATACCTAAGTTTTGATTACCTTGAATACCATACGAAGCTCTTAACTTTAGCAAACCAAAAGCGCTGTCTTTCATGAAATCTTCTTTATTAATGTTCCATCTTCCACCAACAGACCAGAAAGTACCCCATTTGAATTCATCAATGAAACGGTAACTTGCATCTCTTCTGATTAATGCATCAAAACCATATTTACTGTCAAAATCATAACCTAATGTAGCAAAGTATGAGAACGTACCAGCATCCGCTTTAGCTGCCCCGTTTGTTGGTCTTAACGCTGGGTTATTTGCTCCAACATTTGTCCATCCTGTTCCTGCACCAAATGAATAGTTTAGTAAATCTAAACCATTTTGCGTATTAGTATTAATAATTCGGTGTGCTTTAACATACTCTGTATAAACGCCAAAGTCTACAGTGTGCTTATTAGCAAAAACTTTATTGTATTTTATGCTATTAACAGCATTGAAACCAAAATCTCTATCAGTAGTTCTAGTTTCAAAACCACCAAATGGTAATGAATTAGTTTCTCTAACAGCAATCGCTAAATATGACCATGGAGCACGAGCAAAGATTCTGTCAGAAACATTATAATCAACACCCACCCTTGCACTGTAAGTTATATTTTTTGTCAAATCATAACTCAAACTAGCATTTGATAAAATTTTCAATTCATCAAAACGATTTGGTTGATTTCCTGCTTGTAATAAATCTTGCAACACTAATGTAGTATTACCATTATCAAAATTAGTATCAAGTAAATCAAACAATCCTTGTCCGCTACCAGGATACAAATCTGCTGGATAGTATGGCACACCCGTCAAAGCTCCTTGCAATGGGTTTTGAACAACGTTATTATTAATACCATCATTAGTTTCTTGACCTAATTGGTTACGTCTAGAAAAAGCTATAGTGTTATTAAATCCGAATTTGAATTTCTCATTATCACTTTTACCATTGATGTTTGTTCTAAGTGTAAATCTTTTGAAATCAGTATTATTAACAATACCTTTTTGGTCTGTATAACTGATTGAAGAAAATTGAGTTAAATTTTTAGACCCAGAAGTCATACTAATGTTGTGAGTCTGAGTAGTTGATTGCCTAAAAAACACATCTCTCCAATCAGTAGTAGGAATTGAATTGATTTGAGCATTAGTCAAAGGAACTCCAAAATCAAATCCAAATTCATTATTAAAAACTTGATTTAATCCTTCTGGCGTAGGAGCACTAACTTGTTGTTGCAAGTATAACAATTGCTGAGAATTCATAATTCCATAATCGTCTTTAGGTAATTCTGAAACCCCATAAGTTGAAGAGTAGTTAATGGTTAATTTAGAGTCAAATTTACCTGCTTTGGTTTTAATCACAATAACACCGTTAGCACCTCTATTCCCATAGATTGATGTTGCCGCAGCATCTTTGAGGACCGATATAGTTTCGATATCTTCAGGGTTAATGTTTCTAAAAACCACTGAGTTAGTTGGAACACCATCAACAACATACAATGGCTCCGTAGAACTGTTGATACTTCCTGAACCTCTAATTAACAAATCAAATTTAGCTGAACCCGGAGAACCTGAAGAGGTAAACACATTCAAACCAGCAGCATTACCCTGCAACGACTGCAAAACGGTAATATTGGGTCTATTTGCTAAGGATTCAGAACTTACAGTAACTGAAGCAGCACCCGACTTAGGCTTAGAAGCTGTCTTGTCATACCCTAAAATAACAACTTCATTCAAAATACTTGATGAAATTTTTAGGGATACGTTTATAACTGTTGACGCACCTACAACTCTTGTCTGGTCTTCCATTCCAATAAACGAAAACACCAAAGTTTCTCCTTGTTTTACTTTGATGGCATATTTACCATCCATGTCTGTTTGTACTCCTCTTGTTGTACCTTTCACAACAACATTCGCACCAGGTAAAGTTCCTTTTTCATCAGAAACAACACCAGTAACAGTTTTCTCTTGTGCAAACGAAAACTGCATTGAAAACGCTAATAGAAGCGTAAAAATCCATTTGAACTTCGATCTCATATTAAATTTATTTGAGTTAGTTATTCCGCAAACTTCTTAATAATTTATTAAATAAACAAATAATACTTCGGAATATTATTTTTTATTTTTGTTAAAAATTTTCAGATGTTTGCTAATGATGTGGTTGAAATACACCCCTTTGATGTAAAAAAAAACAAATGGTTGCGTTAAAAATTGCATTTTTATCAAAATTAATTTTATGTTAAAATTAAGATTCTCCGAATATGAATATGAATGCGGCACTGACGAAGCTGGAAGAGGTTGCCTAGCTGGACCTGTAACAGCTGCCGCTATACTACTCCCAGAAGATTTTAATTTAGATCTCCTCAATGATTCCAAACAACTTTCTGAAAAAGTCAGAGAAAGACTCAAACCTTTGATTGAAGAAAAAGCAATAAGCTTTTCAGTGACACACTTGGAGCCAAAAATAATTGATGAAATCAATATTTTAAATGCTTCTATAAGAGCAATGCAAGAAAGCATTATTAAACTGAATCCTAATCCTTTATACATTATAGTAGACGGAAATAGGTTCAAACCTGTAAACAATATTCCTTTTAGCACTATTGTAAAAGGCGACTCTAAATACATGAGCATTGCAGCTGCTTCCGTTTTAGCAAAAACTTACCGAGATGAATACATGAATACAATTCACGAGGAATATCCTATGTACAATTGGAAGCAAAACAAAGGTTATCCAACTATAGAACACCGAGAAGCAATTAGAAAATACGGAACAACAAAATACCACCGGATGAGTTTCCGATTATTGCCTGAACAGCTAAAATTAGATTTATGATTACACTGAAGTAGTGTTAAGCGTCATAAATTCAACTTCGAAGAGTTGCGAAAAGTGCTTTATAATTTTTTCTTTGACTTCAGCTTCATTTACTTTTTCAACACCTAATTCAACTTGTAAAGAAGTAACAGCTTTTCCTTTAATTCCACACGGAATAATGTTATCAAAATAACCTAAATCAGCATTTACATTTAAGGCAAATCCGTGCATGGTTACCCAACGAGACGCACGAACACCCATGGCGCAAATTTTTCGTGCAAATGGAGTTCCAACATCAATCCAAACCCCAGTTTCACCTTCACTCCTTACTCCTTTTATATTATACTCTTCTAAAGTCAATATAATAACTTCTTCTAATAAACGTAAGTAATTATGGATATCAGTAAAAAAATTTTCTAAATCCAAAATAGGATAACCTACAATTTGCCCTGGACCGTGATACGTAATATCTCCACCTCTATTAATTTTATAAAAAGTAGCTCCTTTTTCAGAAAGCTGCTTCTCTGATAATAACAAATTTGACAAATCACCACTTTTACCCAATGTATACACATGAGGATGCTCAACAAATAAAAAGTAATTTGGTGTTTCAACTGACGTCTCTTCTCTTCTATTTTGAATTTTGATATCAACGATTTCCTTGAACAATTGTTCTTGAAAATCCCAAGTTTCTTTGTAGTCTTTAAAACCTAAGTCAAGTAATTGAATTTTTTTATTCATTTTGATTATTCTAACTCTACTTCCAAACTCAAACCTTCTGGATTTTCCATGTATTCTTTCATATCAAAAAGAATAGTAACCGTTTTACGATCTTCGCTATAAAGTGCATTTGGAATCGACACTTTTTTAACAGCTCTTGGAAATTGATACACAACTTTAAAATCCGATTGATCGTAGATTAATTTCATTGATTCTTTCATACTAGCGGCCAATTCCTCCTCTTCTTTTAAAGTTTCAGCATCTTTATTCGAATTATCAACTGCTAATTTTTGAACTTTCTTTTTAAATATCTTGCCATCAAAAGCATATTCACTAGAGTTGTTTTCTTTCATCATGTCACCTTTATTCCCAACTGATTTATTTCCTCCATTCAATGATTTTACTGATTCCATTGGCGACATTAAATCTTTTAAATCGCCAATTGCTTTAAAATCGGTAAACAATGAATAATTGAATATTCCTTTTTCTTCATTCATGACCATTCGAACACTAAAACTCTCCATTCGTTTGAGTTTTTCTTGTTCTTCTAATGGCAATTTGGCTATACTATCCTGTTTGCTCGCTAGCAATTCTTTGAAAGTAAATGTACTGTCAATCTCTAATTGTTCTCTTTCGCCTTCTTTATTTTTTTTCTTTTTCTTTTTGGATTTCTTTTCAGTTTCTGATTTGATAGCACTTCCCATCATCGACATCATTTTAGAACCATCGATTTCGTAGGCAAATTTGCCCGAATTATCTTCATTGAAAATGATTTTTTCTGTAATGGAACAACTTGACAATGTTACTAAAGCAACTACAACCAATAAGTAATTAAATAATTTCATTTTTTAAAATTTTTCCAAAGATACAAAAAGTTTAACCTCTAATTAAGGACACCAACAACAAACTTGACACCTTGTTTTTCAAAAATGAAAGAAACAAAACAGATCTAAAATATAAAAAAACAAGGCGCTTACAAAGACTCGATGTGTAAAACTAATTAACTATAAAAAACCTGAAACTTGAAACTTGAAACTTGAAACAAATAATTTATCTTTGCACACTTAAAAAACAGTATTTATGCAACTTTCAGAACAAGAAATCATTAGACGAGAAAAACTCAAAGCTCTTCGTGATTTGGGAATCAACCCTTATCCAGCCAATTTGTATCCAGTAACACACACTTCTAAACAAGTGAAGGAACAATTTGAAGAAGGTAAGAAGGTGATCTTGGCTGGAAGAATCATGAGCGACCGTGACATGGGAAAAGCTTCATTTGTTGAGCTACAAGACAGTGAAGGTCGTATACAGTTGTATTTCAACCGCGACAACATTTGCCCTGGTGAAGACAAAACTTTATACACTCAAGTTTTTAGAAAACTAACCGATTTAGGTGATTTTATTGGAGTTGAAGGCGAATTGTTTTTAACTAAAGTGGGAGAAAAGTCGGTTCGCGTGGACCAATTTACTTTTTTAAGCAAAACATTGCGACCGCTACCATTACCAAAAAAAGACGAAGAAGGTCATGTTTTTGACGCTTTTGTCGACCCAGAATTGCGTTATAGAATGCGTTATGTAGATTTGGTGGTAAATCCTGATGTTAAGGAAGTATTTGTTAAAAGAACCAAATTATTTACCGCAATGCGGAATTTCTTTAACGATGCGGGTTATATGGAAGTGGAAACTCCGATATTACAAGCGATTCCAGGTGGAGCTGCCGCACGACCATTCATTACTCATCATAACAGTTTGGATATTCCTTTGTACATGCGAATTGCCAACGAATTGTATTTGAAACGATTGATTGTAGGTGGATTTGATGGTGTATACGAATTTTCAAAAAACTTCAGAAATGAAGGAATGGATCGAACGCACAATCCTGAATTTACAGCAATGGAAATCTATGTAGCCTACAAAGACTACAATTGGATGATGGAGTTTACCGAAAACTTATTAGAACATTGCGCTTTGGCAGTCAACGGAACGACAGAAGCTACTTTTGGTGATCATAAAGTCAATTTCAAAGCACCGTATGCACGTGTAACCATGACCGATGCCATTAAACAATTTACAGGTTTTGATATTTCTGGAAAAAGTGAAACCGAACTTTTTGACGCTGCAAAATCAATGGGAATTGCTGTGGATGAAACCATGGGGAAAGGAAAATTAATTGATGAGATTTTCGGAGCTAAATGTGAAGGGAATTTTATTCAACCAACCTTTATAACTGATTATCCAAAAGAAATGTCACCGTTATGCAAATCGCACCGTGACAACCCCGAATTGACAGAACGTTTTGAGTTGATGGTATGCGGAAAAGAAATTGCAAATGCGTATTCAGAATTGAATGATCCGATTGACCAAAGAGAGCGTTTTGAAGCACAAATGGCATTGGCAGAAAAAGGTGATGACGAAGCGATGTTTATTGACCAAGACTTTTTACGTGCGTTGGAATTTGGAATGCCACCAACATCGGGATTGGGAATCGGAATGGATCGTTTGATTATGTTTTTAACTAACAATGCATCGATTCAAGAAGTGCTGTTCTTCCCACAAATGCGACCTGAGAAAAAACAAATTGAATTGACTGAAGAAGAAAAATTAATTATTAGTTTATTGAAAACTGAAAACAATCAACCTTTAGCTCAATTAAAAGAAAAATCGCAATTGAGTGGTAAAAAATGGGATGCTGCTATGAAAGGATTAGCCAAACACGGAATGACCAAAGTTGTGGTAGACGGAGAAAATAAAACAGTGGTTTTGAATTAAAACCGAATCAATAAAAAGTAAAAAGGGAACCCAATTTTGAGTTCCCTTTTTTTGTATTAATAACCTCCAGATCCGGCTCCTGCTGCCATTGCTGCGGCAAAGATAGATCCAAATGCCAAAAAGAGTAAGAACATTAAAGCCAATATAATAGCCAGCCAAATTAGTTGAGCTTTAGCCCAGTTCTGCTTATTAACATTTTGATTTTCTCCAAAGGCATAAATGAATAGCATCACTAATCCTACTAACGGAATAGCTAAAATTAAAAAAGTGATTAACCACTCTTTTACTGACATTGGTTTTTGGTTTGGGTTTTCGAATGATTCCATAATTAGATGTTTTTAATTGGTTTATTACGGCTAATGTAGAAATTATAAACTATAATTCAAATTAACACTCCATCTATAATTTGCTTTCACTCTACCATCAGTTAGATTTTGGCTTACTGGCAGCATCGCATTAGCTCCAAAAGAAAATTTCTTTTTCCCAATTTCAAAGCCAATTTTACCAAACAGTATGCTTCCTGAAGTTCCTCTGACTATTTGTTTGTGTTGTTTATTATCATCATAAATTTCACCTGCCAGACCCAATTGTGGCGCAAATGAAAATGTATCATTTTCGTGCAAGTAGAAAAAAGTTCCTGCATAATTCAGTTGATTTCCGAAGCGATAGTACTTTTGATTTTGCGTTTTAATCACATAATTCAACATCGTATTCAATCCGATTTTTTTTCTTTTGACAACATATTCTGTAGCAAAGAAATAATCCCAACTTCCGGTTCCGACTTGGTAACTCGGATTTACCGCACCTGAATTACTCTCGTTGAATTTACCCGTTGGTGCTTTTACTCCTGCTCCAACTTGCAACGTGTGTACCAAATACGTACTGTCTTTATGTGTTTGATACAATCGATACATTCCGAGTACGGTTACATCTCCAATTCCACTGATATTTTGATTTCCATTTGCTGTTTCACGACTGTGAAAATGATACGGAGCCAAAACAGAAACCTGCATGTTTTTCACCATTGGTATTCGCGCCCAAAGCTGAACTGTATTGAAATTTTCATTGTACCATGACGAATTACTGTACAACCCATCAGTGCTTTTATAACTTTGGTTGAAATAGCGAATTCCGATAAAATTAGTATTCAGCATGGATGCAAAACCCATGCTTCCACCACTGGCTGAGCAACCGCAAGCGTCGCAATCATCGTCTTCTAACAAAGTGTAGTATTGTTTAAATTGATTGGCTTTAGCTAAACTGTCTTTGGAAGTAGCATTTGAAAAGCAACTCATCAAAAGCAGTACATAAATTAAACTCTTTTTCATCTTTTTAATATTCGGCGAATTTAGGATTGGTCAAAAATTCGTTATCGGTTAAGGTGAACAGAAAAGCAATTAGTTTGGATTTTTCTGTTGTTGACAATGGAATTCCAAGTGTACCATTATTTAAACTTGGATCTAAGTTTTGCGTATTTACTACTCCAGAGCTGTAATGATTCAAGACCGCATCTAACGTATAAAATCGACCGTCGTGCATGTAAGGAGCGGTTTTTTCGATGTTGCGCAAACTCGGCACTTTGAATTTGTAGCGATCTTGTTCCAATTCGGTTACGCGGTAACGACCAACATCATTGACACTTGGATTGATGGGTAAACCATTATTTCGAAACGAATTATCGGTAAAAATATCAGTAGCGTGGCACGAAGCGCATTTTTGATTGAAAATAGCATAACCTTCCAACTCGTCTTGTGATAAGGTTCCACCCGATTCATTGCGACGGTATTTATCAAAACGCGAATTGCTTGAAGTAGCCATAACCATAAATTGGCCCAATGCTTTGAGCATATTTTCGGAATTGATTAAACCATCGGCAAAAGCTTGTTTGTAGAGTTTTTGATATTCGGCATCGTTTTTCATCATGTTGATGGCTGCCGTAAAATCGCCGTTCATTTCGATTGGGCTAGTAAATGGAATAATCGGTTGTAAATCGAGATGCGTTGTTGCTCCGTCCCACATAAAAGCGGTTTGGTACGCCAGATTTTGAATGGGCGGCGTGTTTCTGGTTCCGATGGCGTCACCAACGCCGTGACTTACGGAATGACCATGATGTGTAAAGGCATCTTCTTGAATGTGGCAAAAACCACAAGACACGATTCCGTCGGAAGCCAAACGACCATCGTAGAATAATTTTCTTCCGAGTTCGAATCCTTTTTCGGTAAGTGGATTATTGGCTAAGTTGTAGGCTAACGGCGGGAAATTACTCGGCACACGATAATCGATTGGAAGATTTTGGTATTCATCGGAATCGTCGTTAGAGCAACTCCAAAGAAAAGGAATAAGTACTAATGCATAGTGTAGTGTTTTCATAAGCTGTTGTTTTTTAGCCCAGATAGTAATGAAAAGCCCGGAGCGCTTACACCTTTACCATTGCTGGCGAGAGAAAGCGACCAACGGAAGCTTGCTCTTGCCTTACAATGGTTGGTGTAAGAGCGAGGACTTGTAATGAATAGCTGGATGAGCTTCTAAAGAAATTAATCGTTGTGAACGTGGTGTACTTCGAACATGTTAGCGATGTTAGCCGTAACCAAAGCCAATTTACTTCCGCCCATGACCATTGCGCCATCAGTAAAATTGATTTTGTTCGTTCCATCAGGAAGTTGCGACAAATCGGCCATCAAGTGAATTTGCGGCGTTATTGTAGTACGCACCAAAGCTTTTTCAGGTAAGTTCACAGTAACTTCAGTGTAGTTGTAATCGGTTCCGGTTTGACCTGTGTGCAACATAAAAGTTGTATCAGTAGTAACGGTTGCTGAAGTGAAAGTTCCTTCTAAGGCTACAAATTTGTAACCTGCGCTCCATGACCACATCATTCCGGCTGCTTGCGCTTGCGTTAAGAAATCGCCTTGACCTGTAGCACCTAAATTGAATTGTGCTTGATCCACTCCGATTCCGAATTTAACTTTAGTGTAATTAGCAGCTGGAATGTTTGGTAAATTTAACAACGTAGAAGCGGCTGTTGCTTCGTCGATGATGAAGTAGCTTTGGCTTTTTGGCACAGTGTAAGTTGAACCGTCTTCTTTAGTTAAAACGATGTTACTTACGATGTATTTTGCTTTGGTAATTTTTACAGTTTCACCGTTTGAATTTACATACGCAGTGTTGAAAGCCAAATCGGCGTCTTTGTATACATTGTCGAATTCTAATTTTAAGTTTCCTTCTCCAGTGATTACTTCTGCTGGATCATCGTCGTTAGAACATGAAGAGAATGCGAAAGTGATTGCTAAAGCAGCAATTATAGTTTTTAATTGAAATTTCATTTTGTGTATTTTTTTATTAATTAATGTTATAGAAATAGTGTGCTTGAAAAGAGAACTTTTCAAACAATTGGGACGCGATTGTCCTGTCCATTCTTTGGATTGGAATCGAAAACAAATTACTCAACCATCTTAGGTTAAGATTGCTTCATTCTTCGCAATGACATTAAGAAATAAAAGTGGGCGGATGAAAAACGGAACAACTGTTCAAGTGAAAGTAATGATTGGAATAGTTGTTTCCTACTAAGGAATTAGTATGAAAATAAATTTGTGACACGATAACGGGTTGAAGTTCTTGGTAAAACAAGACTTCGCTTTCGTGTTTGGAGTTATCTTTTTTATCGGAAGAAATGGGTTTTTCGTCTTCGGAAGCTTTGGCCAATTCTTTCATCAAATGACATTTTCCGTTACATTTTAGCTCGGGTTTTTCTTTATTGATACAAAGTTCTTTGGAAATGTACTCATAATTCACCATATAGTCCAAAAACGGTAAAACCGGTTTTAGAAGCATGACAAGTGACACAATGAATAACATCTTCTTCATGCAGCAAATTTAGCATAAGAAATTGATAGTTTTGTATGATTTTGGTCATAATTTTAGTATTTTTATAAAAACTAACTTTGTATCATCAAGTTGTAAAGGCTTTAAAAACAAGCATTCCCAACTTAAATCACTCGGAATCAATCATGCAAATAGATTTGGATTTACTCTTTACTTGGGGCGCAATTGCAAAAGAATATAAGAAAAATGACATCATTTTGCATGAGGATGAAACAGCCAACTTTTACTATCAAGTAATAGAAGGTTGTGTGCGAATGTTCAACTCCAATGACGACGGAAAGGAATTTACGCAGGGTTATTTTTGCAGTGGTCAAAGTTTTGGTGAACCGCCTTTGTTTATTGACGAAAAATATCCTGCAACTGCTGTTGCTTTTCAGGATTGCAAAATTATTAAGTTGTCAAAAGAGAAGTTCTTAAAGATTTTAGACGAATATCCATCGATACAAAAACAATTTTTAAGACTGATGGCGCAACGCATTCACAGCAAAGCCAAAACCTCAAAAGACATTATCAATCAGAAACCTGAATTTAGAATCATTGCGTTTTTAAATTCAAATAAAAAAGGAAACAGCAATGTAAAAGAATTGGTTCCATTTACACGTCAAGAAATTGCCAATTTCACTGGATTGCGAGTAGAAACCGTAATCAGAGCATTTGCCAAGATGAAAGCAAGTAAAAAAATCGATATTATCAATCATAAAATTTATTATTAGAATGGTTTTTCGGAGTTCGTTTTGGCTCAAATTTTCATTAATTAATTTACTTATTGTGGCGTTGTTGGGATTGTTAATGCGCTATAAAATCGGGTTTGAGTTTCCGTTTTTTGATCAGAAACACTTGCAACATTCCCATTCACACTTTGCTTTTTCGGGTTGGATCAGTCATACTTTGATGGTGCTGATGATTTTATATTTAGAGAAGAAAATAGTCCTTCGACATGCTCAGGATGACAAAAATAAAAAGAAAACACAGAATCAAATTTTAAAAAAATACAATTCCATTTTAATCGGCAATTTGATTTGTGCCTACGCAATGTTAGTGTCGTTTATCATTCAAGGTTACGGATTGATTTCGATTGTTTTTTCTACTTCATCCATCGTAATTGCATTTGTATTTGCATACTTTTTCTTTCAGGATTTGAAACTGATTCCGAAAGAAGATGCATCGAAAAGCTGGTTTAAAGCAGCGCTTTTTTTCAATGTAATTTCGTCGCTGGGCACATTTGCTTTAGCGTACATGATGATGACAAAAAACATTCATCAAAACGAATATTTAGCATCTATTTATTATTACTTGCATTTTCAATACAACGGCTGGTTTTTCTTTGCTTGCATGGGTTTATTGATTTCTTTTTTACAACTAAAGGCTTCAGAAAACATCTTTTACTTCAGATCATTCTGGTGGTTTTTTGGTTCGTGTATTCCCGCTTATTTCCTATCAACACTTTGGTTAGAATTACCCATTTGGGTTTATAGTTTAACTGTAATTGCTGCTATAATTCAAGTGGCAACATGGTTTAAATTTTTAACCCTGATTTTAAAAACCAAAAAGGCCTTTTTTGAAAACTTGCCGTTCTTTTTACACTATATTTTACTATTTGTTGGATTCGCTTTGAGTGTCAAATTCGTACTTCAATTGGGTTCAACAATTCCGGCTTTGAGCAAACTAGCCTTTGGTTTTAGACCAATTGTAATAGCTTATTTGCACTTGGTTTTGCTTGCGATAATCACTTTGTTTTTGTTATTTTACATTTACGCCAATAATTTAATTCATAGTAATAAACCAATTAAAAAGGGTGTAATCATATTTTCAATTGGTGTGTTTTTAAACGAAATTATTTTAGCTTTTCAAGGTATTGCTTCTTTCAGTTACACCATGATTCCGTGGATTAACGAGCTTCTTTTATTGGCCGCAATTGTCTTAGTAATTGGAATTGCAATTACCACTTTCTTCTCTTTAAAAAAAGTTAAAAAGGATACTATTTTATGATTCCACTCATAAAATAACTACTTCATAATTAGGTACTTTGTGGTAAATAATCAAGTATCAATTATTATGAAAAATTCAATTAAAACATTACTATTAGCTAGTTTGTTGGTTGTAATTGGTTGCAAACAAAATGAAGCTGCAACAACAGAAGCAACAGCAACTACTGAAAAACAAGCTGGCGGACAAGAATCTGTGGTCGACGAAACTTCCGTTCCTAACATTGTACAAACTGCGGTTGCAAGTAAAGACCACACTACTTTGGTTACAGCAGTTAAAGCAGCAGGATTGGTTACCTCGTTGAGCAACGCCGGACCATTTACGGTTTTTGCACCAACAAATGCAGCTTTTGACAAATTGCCAGCAGGAACAGTTGAAGGATTGCTAAAACCTGAGAAAAAAGGTGATTTGGAAAACATTCTAGGCTATCACACTTACGTTGGAACACTAAAAACCGATTATATGCAAGACGGACAAGAGTTTGATATGGTTTTTGGAGGAAAAGTAAAAATCACTAAAAAGGACGATAAAACGTATGTGAATGAATCTGAGATTGTAGCTTCAATTGAAACTGGAAACGGAATTATTCACGTAATTGGTGATGTTCTCTTACCCAAATAATTATTATTAATTCAGTTGTTTTTCTTTTAAGAAAGAAAGGCGTGAATTGTCGTAATTCACGCCTTTTTCAATTACTCTAAAACGGTAAATCGTTGTTCCAATTCTTTCGCTTTATGAAACAAAATGTTGTTTTCTAAATGAATGTGCTTGTGCAAATCCTGCTCGTATTCTTTGAGCATGGCAAAAGTCACTTTGTAGGTTTGACAAGCGTCTATTGGCGGATTATATTCGTTGCTCAACTCTGAAATTTTTGCAAACAAATTACCTTCGGTTTCGTGATCGTGTTGTAATACTGCAATCGGATTATCAACGGTTCCGAAACCTGGTTGTTGAATCGTTTCATGATTTTTGATAGCATCCGACATCGTTTTAATAAACGGAAATAGTATTATTTCTTCTTTTTGCAAATGATTGAGTAATTCGGCTGCACTGATTTTAAATAAATTATTGATTTCAAATAATTCGGGATGCCTTTCACCATGAACCTTACAAAGTTTATCGAGGTACGTCAATAAAATTGGTGTTTTTTCTTGAATGTAATCGTGATGTGTTTCTAAAATGTAGTCGATTAACAAACTTGGTGAAAAAGATTTAAAATCCATTTCAGAGGAAGAATTAGATTCTAAAACAACATTGATTTCGTCTTCTATTTGTTGTACATTCAATCCTTTCGCTTCACAAACTTCGCTTAAGGTTTTATTGCCTTTACAGCAAAAATCAATTTTGTATTTTGAGAAAAGAGCAGCAGTTCTGAAGTCGTGTGCTACAAATTCTCCGATTGTGGTTTCGTCTAATGCGTTCATATTCTTTAAATTTTACTCAAAAGTATTCTAAAGTAGAATCAAAAAATATGAGTTAAATCATAAACCAACTACAAGCCACCAATTCGAAACAAACTACCTAAAACTACCATTGTGACAGCTATTAATGTTACAACCGTGATGAGTAAATACAATAAAGTTGTAGGTTTATCTTGAAGTTTTGGGAACATAAATTTAACTGCTGAAATTGCCATCATAATTGAAAAAATTAGCAATAGTAACTTAATGCTAATTACTTTTTCGATTGGATTTTGGAATGAAAACCACAGGTCAATTGAAACACCGAAATCATACGACATAATGATTCCTGTAATCAACAAAACGATTAGCGATGGAATTCCGACAGGTTCAAAATTTTTTCTAAAAAAAGAAATTTCGTCTAACTTTTTGGTCCTGATCGCTTTTGGAACGTAGCGTAACAATAAAATTAAATGACCGCCAACCCAAATGGTGGCAGCCAGTAAATGCAATAGTAAAACCAGATGATGCTTCATGAAGACAACGTTTTATACATCATTGCAGCCGAAATATTCAATGCTCTATTTTTGATTTCTTCTGCTTTTTTTCCTTGAAATAATTCGTCAACCGTTTGAATAAACAACTGATTCCAATGGTCGAAATGGGTTTTGGTCATTGTACTTTTTTGATGCAATTCTTTGTGTTTTACCATTGGATTTCCCTCATAATTTGCCGAAAAAAACAAGATATTCTCCCAAAAATCATACATCTTTGGCAAATGCAATTCCCAATTGACTTTGGCAACATCAGTAAACAAATAACCAATCACCTCGTCAGTTTTGACTTTATCGTAAAACGTATTTACTAATTTTTCAATATCCTTTCGGTGTCTGATGTCGGTTTTCATTTTTTACAAATCTTTTTTGTTGAACTTTTTTAATGATGTAATAAATGGTAGTATTGCCCACAAAGCTAATAATCCAAAAGAAACAATTAATCCGAGCGACGTTCCGAAAAAATCTTTGAAAATTGCTCCAGTATAACCCATCATAGCAGAAACATCAAGATGCAATAGAATTTGTATTCGAGCTAAATCAATAGGACTCAAAGCAGTCATTCCTACCATAGCATTCTCGATCGGATAATCTTGAAATTGAAACAATAAAAACAAAACCAATCCGTCAAAAATTAGAGCAAAAAATAGCCATGTCATTATAGCTATTCCTATTCCTTTGGCTTTATCGCGAGTTACTATTGAACTTAAAAATGCCAAAGCGGTAAAAATGACGCTGATTAAACATCCTATAGCAATCATCATAAAACCGACACTATCAAATGAGTTGAGTAATAACGGGATTCCTGCTCCAATAAAAAAGGCAAAAATCATAGAAAGTGAAAGCCCGAGAAACAAACTGATCCAGATTTTTTTCCTTTTGACGGGTTGACTCAACAAAAGTTCAATGAACTCGGCACTGTTGTACAAATAGATTGTTGCAAAAAGAATTGAAACCAATGGAACTGTAAATAGAATCACGTTTAATACCGTTAAAATCCCTTTAGAAGAATTGTCTTCTAAGGCAAATGAACTCCACGACAGTACAGCCAAAACCAAAGTATACGCAATAACAATTTTGCTTTTGAGAATGTCAAGTAGTATTATTTTGATGATTCGGTTCATGATACAATTTTGAGTTTCAAGTTTCGCGTTTCAGGTTGTTTTTGCTTTAGAATACTAGCAATGGCTTTTGAAATTTTGTCTTCGTTGGTTTCTTTTTTTAAATCGGCTACTTTTTTATGAAAATGGACTTCTCCTTCTTGCATGAAAATGATTTCAGTGATTAAATCATCTAATTCACTTAACAAATGCGAGGTAATCAGTATTAGTTTTCCTTTTTGTTTTTCTTTGATGATTTTTTCCTTCAAAATCTCAGAAGCTAACGGATCTAAACCTGCCGTTGGTTCATCTAAAATCAACACATCTGGATTAAATAAAAAAGCCAAAACGGCGCTTATTTTTTGTGTAGTTCCACCCGAAAGTGTTCGCATGGGTTTATCAAACATTTTTTCAATTTCAAAAGCATGGAGCAAATCTTCGTCTAACGTTTGGTTTGTATTTCTAATTTTTTTAATCATATCGATGATTTGCCCAATGGTCATGTGATCTGGGTAACGACCAATTTGTGGCATATAGCCGATGTTTTCGCGGTATAAATGTTCTCCTATGACTGATTTCCCATTGAACTCAATTTCACCACTATCGGGCAAAACCATGCCCAGTATTGATTTTATTAGAGTCGTTTTTCCGCAGCCATTCGGACCGATTAAAGCAATACATTCGCCTTTATCAAAGGTGAGATTGATGTTTTTTAAGACGTGTTGTTTCCCGAATTTTTTTTCAATATTTTTTACATTTATCATAAGTGCAGTGACTTCATTAAAGGCGTTTTATCTATAAAATTATCTGGAGTGATACTCGGCAATACTTTTTCTGATTTATCCAAAAGTGTAATCATAAAACTTCTATACAACAACATAGCTGAAGGTGTTTTCTCGGTCAAAACAGCAAACAAACTCAACGGATGATACGGCACATCACCAACTCCATTTTTATCCAAATCATAACCTTCGTATTTGTCCCAATAATTACTGTTGAAGGTGTTTAAAACCAAACTTCCATTGGTACTGATATCGAAAGTATTTTTAAGATAATTATTGTTTACAATTTCGTTTTCCATGCAACTGGCTTGAATTTTCATTCCCCAACCATTGGATTCAAATACGTTTTTTTCGACTTTAATGCGCGATGTTCCTTCCATGTAAATTCCGGATGTATTTCGGGCAAATTTGTTGTTAAAAATATAACTGTCTGCGATTTCTTTGAGTAATAATCCGTAGGCTGAGTCGCCCCAATTTTCTTCAAAATAATTATTGAACATTTTGACGTTTTTGGTAAACATCACTGCCACACCAGCGCCATTATTTTTGAATACGTTAGTGATATAGGAATCGTCGTTGGAAAACATAAAATGCAAACCATAGCGAATGTTCTTGTTGGAAATATTGCGCCAAATAATGGATTGCGTTACAAATTCGAAATAAATACCATCGCGATGACCTGTTATTTTATTAGCTGTTATTTGCAGATTATCGCATTTCCAGCAATGAATTCCGTTGCCAATGAGTTGTTCTTGCTTACCGTAAGCGCGAATTACGTTGTTTTTAACGATGCAGTTTCTACTGTTTTGCAGATAAATTCCGAAGAAATTATTGTCGAGACTATTGTTTTCTATGCGAACAAATGATTTGTCGTAGACTTTGATTCCGCAAGGATCATCAAGTGAAGCATAACCCGAATTGATGATTTTAAAACCTTTCACCACAACACTATCCGCATTTATGGAAACAACTTCAAATTGGCGTTGACCATCGAGAATCGGTTGGTTTTTGCCTAAAAAAACAATTCTCTTATTGATTAGAATATTGCCTTCTTTATACGTTCCTGAGTATACAATAATGGTATCGCCATGAACCGCAACTTCGAGTGCTTGCTTGATTTTTTTGCATTGAAATTGATTTCCAACTGGAATGGTTTTAGCATTAACAGAAGAAATCAGGAAAAAATACACTATAACGATTAGTCTTTTCATTGGTACGAATTGAAAACTTGTTCCCAAGTCATTGTCTCAGCTTGTAACAGTTTTTGATATTCTCTTTGAATGATTTCTGATGAGAAAGCGGCACAATTGCCTCGCATAGGAGAATTAATGGTTCCGCCTTTTAAGAAGAAACTACTCTCTGCGGGAATTAGATTGTTATCTTTTACATAATCGCTTACAAAATAGAATTGGGTTGGTACGACACTTGATTTTGAAAACTGAATCATGCAAGACACATCATCAAATTTGTAGTGACGTCCTTTTTGGGTGATTAATTCGGCTCCGAATTTTCCGTTGGCGATGGTCATTTTACAGAAATCGCACGTATCGGAATTGAGTTTTATGGGTTTGGGTTCGTTGGAACTGCACGACACCAAAAGTAAAATAGGTACTAATGAAAGAATTGATTTCATGATTCGCTTATTTTCTTTTTATTGAATAAATTGAATTCTTTGTAAACGATAAAAAACAATAAAACTCCACACGCAGTCAAAAGCCATCCGCCAGTATCAGGAATCGAATAAGCTCCGAAGTTTAGTAATTGTTTATAGCCAATTAACGGCGGTTGATACGCCATTCCGGGAACTTTTATGGCCGCATTGGGATCAAGATTGTGACCGTATTCGTAATTCCAGCGGTAAAAATCGATAGCAGCTAGAACCACAAAAACGATATAAAAAATAAAGAATGCTAGCACCGCTTTTCTTTTGGCGATAAAGAACAACATCAATGAGATGAGAGCAAAACCACCAAAAACATAAGGTAATACTGTAAACTCAAAAAAGTTTTCGGTGTGTAAAGTTGCCATTCCGATGTAGTGATTGAGACCGTTGATGATTTCTACATCGCCGCCAATTTTGTTAGCGTGTAGTCGGAGTACTAAACCTTCGGGATATTGTGGAGCTTCGAGTTGGATTTGCCAAAGAGGAACAAAAAGTGAACCTAAAAATAAGGCAGCAATTATCAATAACATCACTTTGGACAGTATTGAAATAGTTGTTTTTTTCATTACTTTTTTTATTAGTATTGGGATGTCTAGCCCAGATAGCAGTGGAAAGCCTTTTGAAGAGGAAAACCAATTTTTGTTGTTTTTAAAGAGCGACCAACGGAAGCTTTTTAAAAGCGTACAAAAATGGTTTGAAGCAAAAAAGCTTGGAACGTATAGCTGGATTAGCTTCTTGAAAAAGAAACCTACAAGGTTATAAAAACCTTGCAGGTTTTGAATAATTTATTTGGTTGCTTTTGGCAAATTGGTTCCTAAACTAAACGTTAAAGGAACGCTGCTTCCAGCTGGAGAAACACGGACGTAGCCTTGCATTTCTTGGTGTAACGCGCTACAGAAATCGGTGCAATACATTGGGAACATTCCTACTCTATTGGGAACCCATTTGAGAGTTGTTGTTTCACCTGGCATGATTAAAAGTTCGCCGTTGTCGACACCTTTGATGGCAAAACCGTGAGGAACATCCCAATCTTGTTCGAGGTTGGTGACGTGAAAATATACTTCATCTCCAATTTTTATACCTTCAATATTATCGGGAGCAAAGTGTGAACGAATGGATGTCATGTACACGTGAACTTGATTTCCTTGACGTACTACTTTGGCGTCTTTTTCGCCTTTTGCAACGTATGGATGTTGGTTATCGGCAATTTTATAGAATTTAAGTTGACCATTGTTTCGAATTAGATCGGCTGGTGCTGCTTGTGCGTAATGCGGTTCACCGATGGTTGGAAAATCGAGAATCATTTCCATTTTATCGCCACTGATGTCGAATATTTGAGCTGATTGTGCTAATTCTGGACCTGTTGGCAAATATCTGTCTTTAGTAATTTTGTTGTAGGCAACTAGATATTTTCCGAATGGTTTTTTAGAATCACCACCAGGAATACACAAGTGACCTACTGAATAATACGTCGGTGCTCTATCGAGAACTTTAAGCGATTTAATATCCCATTTTACTATTTCAGACGATACAAAGAATGTGGTGTATGCGTTTCCTTTACCATCGAATTCGGTGTGTAATGGACCTAAACCTGGTTTTTGAACTTCACCATGAAGAGCTGCTTCGTATTTTACTACGTTGATTCCGCCGTAATTTCCATCGAATTTTTTACTTTGGATGGCAGACATTAATTTATCGAAACTAAAAACCGGAATTAAAGCAGCTAATTTTCCTGAACCTACAATGTATTCACCAGTTGGATCAACGTCGCAACCGTGTGGCGATTTTGGACATGGAATCATATAACAAATGTCTTTCAGTTCGGCAGCATCAAGTACAAGAACTTCAGTTTTGATTTCAGATTTTCCGGTATGTGTTTTTTCATTCCAAGTGTTGTGAGCATAACGTACGGCTTGTTTTTTGGCTTTGCCAGCTTTCAGGTATTCTTCAGCTTTTTTCCAATTGACAGCCATGATGAAATCTTTGTCTTTTTGAGAAGCGTTAACTTCCAATAAGGTATTGGCTTGCTCGGTATTGTAACATGAGAAGAAGAACCAACCGTGTGATTTACCTTTTCCTGCGTGAGAAAGGTCGAAGTTTACACCAGGAGTTACAATTTGAAATGCCAAATCCATTTCGCCTTCTTTACCCACTTTTACAAAACTAATGTGACCTTTAAAGTTTTCTTTATAGGTATTGATGGCTACATCTCCATTAGAATAATCGGCTGGCACACTAAAACGAGTTCCCGCAACAACGTATTCTGTATTTTCTGTGATGAATGGAGAAGAGTGATTTCCACCACTATTGGGTAATTCTATGATTTCGGCTGTTTTGAATGTTTTCAGATCGATACGAGCAATACGTGGTGTATTGTTTGCATTACCAAAAACCCAACGACCGTCAACTTCACCGTTGGTTTGTGATAATTCGGTATGGTGCAAATCATCCCAAGGCACAAAACCATGAGACGTGTTTAACATTGGTTTGGTTTCTTCGCTGTAACCCCAACCTTTTTCGGGATCAACTGAAAAAACGGGAATAACTCTGAATAATCTTCCGCTCGGAAGTCCGTAAACGCTTAACTGACCACTAAAACCACCTGAAACAAAGTTATAAAACTCGTCGTATTTTCCGGGTGCTACGTAGGCTTTTTCGGCATTACCCGTAGCCGCATCACTCGAATTTTTAGGTTTACACGATTGTAATAATCCAACAACTAGTGCAACAACTACTGTTGCTTGTACAAATTTGATTTTCATAATATATTGAAATTGAAAAACGGTTTATTGCTTTCACCCAATAAACTATTTTGGTTGTTTTTATTTTACTCCATCATTTTTACGCATGTATTCAAGAATATTTCTGGCTTCATCATCTGCTAGCCCTTGATTTGGCATACGAACTAGGCATATTTCTAATTGCGCTTGCACTTCGGGATCTTTTTCAATCATTGGATCGGGATTGGTGATGAAATTCATAATCCATTCTGGTTTCCTTCTTTCGGTTACGCCTTTCCAACCTGGTCCAACTAATTTTTCATCCGTCATTTTGTGACAAGAAGTACATTTTACGCCAGCAACATCTTCACCTTTTGTAGCCATTGCTTGATCTAAAGTGGCTCCGAGTTCTACTGTAGAATATTTTCCTTCACCTCTTTTTGGGTCATAATCAGAAGGGTTTGAAGAACTTTCTTCAGTTGTTGGTTTAGAAAAATCGTCGCTAGAGTTTTCTTTCTTTCCACAAGCAAAGAATAACGCTAATGAAAGGAGTAGTAAAATTGATTTGTTCATGATTTTATTTGTTAAAAATTTCTATCACAAATTTCTGAATAAGAAGAGGTTGATATTTATGATTGAAATCATAACTCATTTTCATTTATTAAACTTTTGTTAAGGATTAAACCTTATTAATTGATTAAAGTCTTATTTTTAAATCACTTAAATTTTAAAACATGAGAAAATTAATTGTAGCCGTTGCTTTGGTTGTTGGATTGACAACTTTTGCACAGGGAAAAAAAGGAGATGGAAAAGGAAGAATGACTCCAGAACAACAAGTTGAAGTTGTATTAAAAAAAATGACCACTGAATTAAGTTTAGATGCTAAACAACAAGATGAAGTAAAAGCCATTTTGGTTGAGCAATCGAAAAAAAGAGAAACCAAAAAAGAAGAGTTTAAAGCCCGAAAAGAAAAAGGCGACAAACCTTCTGACGAGGAAATTGCTGCAATGAAAAAAAATCGAATTGACGAAGAGTTAGCAATGAAAAATAAAATGAAAAAAGTACTTTCAGAAGATCAGTATAAAAAATGGACAGAAGCCAAAAAAGACCGAATAGAAAAATTCAAAGGAAAAGGAAAAAGAGGAGCAAAACCTGTTGACGGTGAATAATTAAGGATAAATATTTTGTGGTTTGCAAAAAATAAATTAGTTTTGGTTTCTATTACATAAAAAAAATCAAAATTATGAAAAAATTATTCTTTACTCTTTCATTACTATTTGCACTTACATTAACGGCTAGTGCTCAAGATAGCAAAATGTCTCCAGAAGCTTTGGCTAAAAAAGAAGTTTCTACTTTAACTGAATTAGTAGGTTTGACTGATACTCAAGTTGCTGATTTATACAGATTGTTTGAACAAAAATACCAAATGTTGGCTGACAAGAATCTTTCTGCTGAAAGAAAAGCTGAAGTAAACCGAATTGTAGGTTTGAAATTAGAAGCTACATTGACAGGTGAGCAAAACAAAAAATACGAAGCAGCTAAAGCTACACTTGAAAAAGTAATGACAGAAGCTACTAAGTAAATAAAATAAACAATTAAAAAAGCCCCGACCAAAATCGGGGCTTTTTCTTTATAGTGTTTTTGCTACTTTATTTACTGCATTTATGGTAAAATCTAAATCTTCATACGATAATGCATCCGTGATGAACCATGTTTCATAGGCAGATGGTGCTATATAAACTCCTTCATTTAATAATCCATGAAAAAACTTTTTAAAGGTTTCATTATCGCCGTTTTTAGCAGTTTGAAAATCAACCACTGGATGTTCATCAAAATGAACTGAAATCATAGAACCCACTCTGTTGATGGTAAAAACGATTTCATTATCAGTTAGTACTTTGCGAATTCCTTTTTCCAAATAAGCTGTTTTTTCTTCTAATCGGGAGAAAACTTCTGGATTATCATTTAATTCCTGAAGCATTGCTAGACCTGCGGCCATTGCTAACGGATTTCCTGACAATGTTCCGGCTTGATATACTGGTCCGAGTGGTGCTAAGAAATTCATTATTTCATTCCGAGCAGCAAATGCTCCAACAGGCAAACCGCCTCCGATTACTTTCCCGAAGCAAACAATATCGGCTTTGATGTTGAATAACTCTTGAACACCGCCTTTTGCTAATCGGAATCCCGTCATTACTTCGTCAAAAATAAGTAAGGTTCCATTCGCATCACAGAGCGTTCTTAATTGCTCTAAAAATCCATTTATTGGAGGCACACAGCCCATATTTCCCGCAACAGGTTCTACAATGATGGCTGCTATTTCATTAGGATTGGCATCGAATAATGCTTTTACATTTTCAACGTCATTATAGTTAGCTAATAACGTATCTTTTGCAGTTCCTTGAGTCACACCTGGACTGTTTGGCGCACCAAATGTAATGGCTCCGCTACCAGCTTGAATCAAAAACGAATCGGAATGTCCGTGATAACATCCTGCAAACTTGATAATTTTATCTCTTTTGGTATAACCACGAGCCAATCGAATGGCACTCATACACGCTTCTGTTCCTGAATTTACAAAACGAATTTTATCCACATTAGGAACCATTGAAATGGCCAATTGAGCTATTTTAGTTTCCAATTCGGTTGGCATTCCGAATGATGTTCCCAATTGAGCTCTTTCGGTTATGGCAGTAACAACTGGCTCATGCGCATGCCCTAAAATCATTGGACCCCAAGAATTGATATAATCTATTAATCGATTTCCGTCTTCATCATATAAATATGCTCCTTTGGCACTTTTAACAAAAATGGGAGTTCCGCCAACTGCTTTGAAAGCTCTTACCGGCGAATTAACTCCGCCAGGGATTACTTGTTCTGCTTCGGCAAAAAGTGTGCTACTTCTTTGGTATAACATAAATTGAAGTGTGTGTTTAGTTCTATTTTATTTGGAGTAATTGACCGATGCTGATGGCATTTTCGGTGATGTTGTTTTTCTTTCTCAACTCTTCAACAGAGATATTGTATCGTTTGGAAATCGAATACAAAGTATCGCCTTTAACAACTTGATGTTGATCAACGTTTGGTTTTTGTTTTTCTGGCTTAACTTCTGCCACAGCAGGTGTAGTTGGTGTTGTTGGCACATAATCAGTTCCTAAAACCTCAGCATCGTATTTTTGTAGTTGATAGCGCTCTATGATACCGATTAATTTAGTTGGATATCCAGGATCTGTTGCATAACCCGCCTTTTTCAATCCCTTTGCCCAACCCTTGTAATCATTTTGCTCTAATTTAAAGAGTGGATCGTACCATCTTCTTCCTCGTAAAAAATTAGCATAGTCTTGATACGAATCGTATACATTGTCGTATTTTCTAAAACATTCTTGGGCTTCATCATCGTCGTGTTTTACACTTGGTCCGTTCCAATCTTTATGGCATTTGATTCCAAAATGATTATTGGCTTGTCTGCTTAAATCACCTGTTCCTGCTCCCGATTCTAAAATCGCCTGTGCCAAAGCAATACTAGCGGGAACACCGTGGTTTCTCATGTTTTTTTGCGCTACCTCTTTGTATTTATCGATGTAAGCCAAAACAATCTCGGTAGTCACTTTTACCTTTGAAGTTGCTTCCAAAACTTCGGTCTGACTACTTGGAGTTGTAGTCTTTGGAGTTGTATCGATTTTAGGTTGAGTTGGAGTCTCAACAGGTTTTTTATCAGTACGAACTACTACTTCTGGCTTTGGTTTATTTGCAGGCTCTTTGGTTGTTCGAACTACAGGTTTTGAAGAACCACAGGCTACAAACAAAGCAATCAACAGACAAAATGCAACTTTCTTAATCATTGAATTGTATAATTGGTGTATTATTCTTATTTAGTTTAACATTCATTCCGTCTACTCCTTGAATTCCTCCTGTGTGAATTAGCAGAATTTTTGAGTTATTAGGAAAATAATTTTTTTGTATTAAATCAATAACGCCAAAAACCATCTTTCCAGTATAAATGGGATCGAGTGGAATTTTATTTTCGACGAAAAACAAATTAATGAACTGAATTAATTCGTTGGTTACTTTTCCATAACCCCCAAAATGATAATCAGAAATTAGTTCCCAATTTTCGCTCAGGGCAAATTTACGAATATCTTTTTGTAAAAAATCGCCTTTTAACGCGGGAAAACCTAAAACTTTTTGGTGAGTTGAAATGCTATTGATAATTCCAGAAATAGTTCCGCCTGTTCCAACAGCACAACAAATGAAATCATATTCTACATCAGCGTCAGTTACAATCTCCGAGCATCCTTTAACTGCTAAATTATTGGTTCCGCCTTCAGGTAATAAGTAAAAATTATTAAATTTCTCTTTCAAGTCTTGAATAAATTCAGTGGAGTCTTTTTGTCGGTAGTTTTCTCTTGTTACAAAATGAAATTTCATTCCACATTCATGCGCGAACTTTAACGTTGGATTTTTATCGATTTGTGAAGCTAACTCATCACCTCTAATTATACCAATCGTTTTGAATCCATTTTCTTTTCCCGCAAAAGCAACTGCAGCAATATGATTTGAAAATGCACCACCAAAAGTCAACAATGTAGTGTGATTTTCTTTTTTTGCTTGAATTAAATTGTATTTAAGTTTACGGAATTTGTTACCTGAAACAAAAGGATGAACCAAATCTTCCCTTCGGATGAAAAGTTCAATTGAAGAATTGGGTAAATGAATTTTTTGGGTTGGAATTTCCAAAATTGATGTTTTGACAAAGGTAAAAATTACGCAATAAAAAAAGGCATTCAAATGAATACCTTTTATATAGTAAAGTTAAAAATGGATTAGTCAATTCGTTCTACAATGATTTTTTGACTCATATTTTGACCGTCTGCACCGAATAATTTAACAATGTAAACTCCTTCGCTTAGTGAAGATGTTGATAGTTCGTAGTTTTGTTTGGAAGCTAAATCTGTTTTTTGTAGTACTAATTTTCCAGCTATATCATACAATCCAGCTGATTTAATTTCAACAGCATTTGGATTTGAAATTGACAACAACTGATTATTGTTGTTTTGCACCACAACTAAGTTATTTTCTAAAACTTCGTTATTTCCTAAAGCAGCATCTTTGAATGTTATTTCAAAACGGTCATTATAAACACCTTCTGCCAAATTAACATCAAAGTCACTTAGTTTCAAGTTGTGATACAAATTAGTTTGAGCATCGTAAACATAAACAGGTTGGTTTGGATCAAAATTAACAACATCAACTAGGCTAATTTTAAAAGCTGTGTTTCCAGTAACTTTAAAACCAAAACGAAGTCTTTTCTCAACACTAAAATCAATTCCTTGGATTACATATTTTTCATTATTCAAGGAGAAGTACGAATCGTTCGGCAAGTTATCATCTGGGCTTTTAGCATCAATTCCTGGATCAACACCCATAGTAGCCTCTGGCAAGAACGCTAAAGCAACTTGACGTGTAAATTGATTGTTTATTATTGTATTTAGACGAATATGAGATACCGAATTAATTGGACCAGTTGTAACTATTCCATCATCATCTGAATTAGTAGTAGTAGCATTAACTCTTTCAAACTGAGACAATGCTCCTGATTCTCTGTAGTAGTCACGGTGTGAATTTCTTAAAGTCACAGTACCTAATGAATTTCCTCTGACCATGAACCCTTGTCCAATTGGAGCGTATTTTCTTTCGATGACTAAACCTGAAGATGCTCCTGTAGTATTCAAAGTTCCATCGGGATTATAACTATCATACGTTGCCGGCACATACAATCCGTTAGAAACCAAACTAATAGGAGAATAGGTTCCGTAACCACCTCTATACTGCGCTAAATAATGAGAGTTAACCGTTTTATCGTGTTCCCAATAATAAGCGATTCTATCGAAAGCGGTATTGGCAGGATCCAATAAAAAAGCATTTACATGCAATGCAGAAGGATAAGGATTTCCTGTAAGTGTTTGCTTATTTAAATCAACACCAACGGTGATATTTCCATCATTTGGTTTTCCTCTAAAATCATAACGTTGTGCACCGCCAGGATTATTGACTGTTGCCTCACCTACGTTAGTGTTATCGCTTCCGCTTGTGCCTTTCATAGTGAAACCTTGACCTGCAGCTAAAGTTGGGTTATCTTGAACTGAAATCCATCCTGCTCCTCCTGGATCGTACACATTGGAAGACAAGTATTTCCATATCCAAAATCTTGAAATTTCTAGACTTGAATTGGTAGTAGAACCATCATAACCTGCAATAATTGTAGCTGGAGTTGAAGCAGTTACCGTAGTCGGTCTATTCAACATGGTGATTCCAAAATTTTCATTTCCAATAGCAACCGATGAATTTCCTACTGGAGAACACCAATAGTTGTAATCAAAATTATCTGAACTTCCTTCTTGAAAAACTGACAACTTGCCTAAACCTCTGTTGGTAGAAGTACCAGTAGTTCCTTGTAAAAGCTGCCCTTCGTTACGCAAATAAAAATTACTATTTGCACCGTTCAGTTCTACATTACCAGTTACATAAACCAAACTAGCTCTATTATAAATAAAGCTATTATTGCTAACGTATACTTGTGAAAAAGACACGCCAAAAACAAAAAATAATAAAAAGGAGAAATGTTTCATAATCATCGCATTAGACTTCAAAAATAGAGTATTTTTTTTAATCTGCACAACAGTTAGTACTTAAAAAACATCAACCTTTTTCTTTTATCGATTAAATGCTAATTATTACGATTTAAAAACAAACATCAAACAAAATATAGTTTTTTTCTTATGTTTTTTTCCTGTGTAAAATACTTACAGAAAAAAACCGCTATTTTCATAATATCAAGAAAATAAGAGTTTTAGCAAATTTTTACCTTTTTATAAAAAGGTAGGTTTAAACTGTAAACAAAAACCTACACAACATTTTAACATTTTTTTTAGGTATTTTGTTATTTTTAGAAGGTAATTCTTTATTTTTGATAGACAAAATCCCTATCCAATGAATAAAAAACTACTTTTTGATCCATTTGAACAAAAAAAAATCACAAACTTTGTTGTAGTTTTTTTTATGCTATTATCTTCTGTTAATAGCCTATTTGCTCAGACTGACACTTGTGCAAGTCCGCCTTCTTTGACCATAAATTCAACATGTATAACTACAAATTACAATGTTACAAGTCTTTTCACGAATGACGGTAGTGCCCCATGTAGCGGTACTTCCCATCGCGATGGCTGGTATACTTTTACAACTGGCGCAACTACAACTTCTGTAACCATAACTGGAACAAGCAACAGACAAATGGGGTTAGCAGTATACAGTGGAACTGGAGTTTGTAATACATTAACTCAGGTTGCCTGCACTGTTCCCGGCGCTGCCAACGCATCACTTGTGGCAACTGTATTGCCTAGCACAACCTATCGTTTACGTATTATGAGAACCAATAATGCTGGAACAAATGACATGACAGGAACAATCTGCGTACAAGCAGTTATACCTCCTGTGAATGCTACATGCGCTACAGCAACTTCGCTTCCATGCGGAACAACTAATTTGGCAGGCACTACTGTAAATACAACTGGGGCAACCGCTCACGGAACAGGATGCTCAATGTCTGATTACGGTGTTTGGTATTCTTTTGTAGGTGATGGTCAACAAACAACCATAACAACAAATCCAGCTTTTGATATAAAATTATCTGTAGTAACTGGATCAGCCTGTGGTACTTTTAGTAATATTGTTTGTACAGATACATCTCCTGAAACTGCAACATTTACAACTGTTAATGGAACTACATATTATGTATACATTGCTCATTGGTTAGGTGGAAGTACTACAACAGGAACTTTTACGATATCTAGATCATGTGCTCCTGCACCTTTAACACCTGCAAATGATGAATGTATTAACGCAATACCATTAACCGTAAATACCACTTGCAGCTATACTAATTATACAAATGCTAATGCAACTGCAAGCACAGGTATTCCTGCTCCTGGTTGTGCTTCCTACAGTGGTGGCGACGTATGGTTTAGCGCAGTGGTTCCTCCAACAGGAATTTTAAATGTTGATATGCAAACTGGGGTAATTACTGATAGTGGACTTGCTTTTTACAGAGGAAGTTGTGGAAGCTTGACTTTATTAGAATGCGATGATGACGATAGCGGGAATGGTGCAATGTCATACATATCAATGACCACTTTAATTCCAGGCGAAACAATTTACATTAGAGTTTGGGAGTATGGTAATGATGGTAATGGTACATTTGGAATTTGTGCTTCAGCTCCAAGTTGTGTATCCCCAACTCTCAATGCTGCTTCAAACATAACATTAACTACCGCAACTATAAGCTGGAATGCTCCATCATCTATCCCTAGTAACGGTTATCAATATGTAGTATCAACTAGCAGCACCACTCCTGGTGGAGCAGGAACACCGACTAGTTCAACTAGTGTTAATTTAACTGGATTAATTGCAAACACCACCTATTATGTTTTTGTAAGAAGTGATTGTGGAAGTGGGAATTTTAGTGCATGGACAGCATACATCTCATTTACCACAGGTTATTGTCCATCAACTTCAACATTATCAACTTATTATATTGCAAATTTTTCAACGGCTGGAGGAACAACCAACATTACCAATAATGGTTCTGGATATTCAGTTGGTGGTTATGGCAACTTTACTGGAATGGTCGTTACACAACAAAATAATGGCACCATTAATTTTACAGCCAATTTCTTCGATGGCTTTTACACTTACGGATTCAATATTTGGGTAGATTGGAATAATGATTTAGATTTCGATGATGCCGGAGAAAAAGTATACGCATCAGGCGGATATGTAAATGGCGTAACAGGAAGTTTTGTTGTTCCTTCTGGAGCTAGCGCAGGAAACCATAGAATGAGAATTGTGGCCAATTATTGGTCAACTGATCCATTACCTTGCGGTTCGATAACTAGTGGCGAAACTGAAGATTACACTGTAAATGTTACTGCTGCTGCTTGCCCAGGAATACCAACAGCAGTAGTTATTTCAGCAATAACTCAAACATCGGCAACTGTGAATTGGTCTGCATCAACTCCAGCTCCTGCCAACGGTTATCAATACATAGTGACTACTAATCCAGCAACACCAAACTCTTCTACTCCACCAAGTGGCAGTACTGCTGCTGGAGTTACAACTGTAAACTTAACCGGATTATCTCCTGACACAGTATACTATGTATATATTAGAAATAATTGTAATGGTGTCGACTTTAGCCCATGGACAGTAGTAGTTTCATTTATAACGGGTTATTGCTCATCAACATCATCAAGTTCGTTTTACTACATTAATAACTTTTCTACGTCAGGAGGTTCTAACAATATTGCCAATAACGGTTCAGGATATTCTCCTTCTGGCTATGGAAATTTCACTGGTCAAACTGTAAGCCAAATCAATTCGGCTTCAGTGACATTTTCAGCAGTTTTCTATGATGGATTTTACAGTTATGGATTCAATATTTGGGTTGATTGGAACAATGACCTGGACTTCAATGATGCTGGCGAACTCGTATATGCAAGTGGTGCTTATGTAACATCTGCATCAGGCACAATAACCGTTCCTGCAGGAGCAAGTATAGGAAATCATCGAATGAGAATTGTTGCCAACTATCTTTCTACAAACCCAACTCCTTGTGGCTTAATTTCAAGTGGAGAAACAGAAGATTATACTTTTACAGTACTTCCTCCGCTACCTTGTTCTGGGAACCCATCTTCAATTAGTGCTTTTATATCTTCACAAACAACTGCAACCATCAATTGGATTGAGCCAGTTTCACCTCCAGCAAATGGTTATCAGTATTATTTATCAACTTCAAATTTAACTCCAAGTTCATCAGCTATTCCAACTGGCTCAGTTGGTGCTGGAGTTAGTTCTGTAAATTTAACTGGTTTAGTTGGCGGAACTACTTATTACATTTGGGTTCGATCAAATTGTGGAGGAGGATTAGGGCAAGGAGTTTGGATAGGCCCAATAAGTTTTACAATGCCTAACTGTTCATTGGGAAGCGGAACAGGAACAACAACTTTGGGTTGTCCTGGAGTAATTGCTGGGGGATTAAGTTTGTCTGGGGCTGATCCAGGTCCAGTTAATGCTTGCACAAGCTCTTCATGTGTAGATCTTGAAGCCGTATATACTCCTGTATTACAAACCACAAGTTACAATGTAGAATCTATTACTTATGCACCACCTTACCAATTCAGTTGTTTAAGAAATCCTGTTAGTATTAATGTTGATGACATATGGTCTACAACAATCAACTTACCTTTCCAATTTTGTTTTTACGGAATGAATTATTCTCAATGTCTTATTGGTTCCAACGGAGTTCTAACCTTTGATTTAACGAATAACACCCCTGGAGGATATAACGCATGGTCTTTTGCGAATAATTTACCTAGTACGTCTTTATTCAGAAACACCATTTTTGGGGTGTATCATGACATTGATCCAAGTGTAGGAGGCGAAGTAGGTTGGGAATTAATCACTCTTAATTCTGGTTGTAGAGCTTTAGTTGCAGCTTGGGACGACATACCAATGTTTTCAAGTTCATGCAACTCAATTTTGTACTCAGGAATGATGGTACTGTACGAAAACACCAATGTAATAGAAGTGTACGTACAAGAAAAAAATGTATGCTCATCATGGAATAGTGGAAATGCTATTATCGGAATTCAAGATGCTTCTGGAACGCAAGCTGTTGTTCCTCCAAATCGAAACGGACTTGACCCAGATTGGACGGTTACTAACGAAGCATGGAGATTTGTACCAAGTGGAGCTCCAGCCACCAATGTTACATGGCATGAAGGTTCGGGTATCACTGGACCTGTAGTTGGAACGGGAGATGTAATCAATGTTTGCCCAGCTGTAACCACAACTTATACAGCAGAAGTTACTTATATCATTTGCAACGGAAGAACCATTACTGAAACGGATGAAACCACAGTAACTGTAGTAGGAAACAAAACATGGAATGGAAGTATAGACTCAGACTGGAACAAAAACAACAACTGGACACCAGTCGGAATTCCAAATGGAGTGGACTGTGTAACAATTCCTGTGACTCCAAATAATCCTATCGTTTCAGGAAGTGGTTATGTTGGTTTGGCTGGCACCTTAAATGTTTTAAACGGTGCAACACTTACTGTTTTGTCTGGAAATGCCGTTACAGTTACCAATCAAGTGACTGTTGGACCTACTGGAACATTCAACATCAATGACAATGCAAGTTTAGTTCAAATAAACAACCCAGGAATAGCTAATGCAGGAAATATTACCATGTACCGCAACACAGATATTAAATTGTACGATTATGTTTATTGGTCTTCTCCTGTCACTAGCTTTGCTTCGAGTGCTATTTTCCCTGCAACATCAACTGGTTTAATATGGAAATGGAATCCAACTCACAACGGAACCGATTACGGAATCTGGGTTAACGGCAACGAAAACATGACTGTCGGAAGAGGTTATATTGTTAGAGCACCAAATTCTGCCACTGGAACACCAACCAGTCATCAAGTAACCTTTAACGGAGTTCCAAATAACGGCAATTTGACCTCGCCAATTTCTAGAGGAACCAGAACTTCCTCCTATGCTTCTCCAGGTGGAACCGCAACGGCTGAAGACGACAACTGGAACCTAATCGGAAACCCATATCCATCGGCAATTGACGCCAACACGTTCATTAGTTCCAACTTAAACATCGATGGAACCATTCGACTATGGACACATGGCTTAACTATAAGTGCCGCTTATGTAGATCCTTTTTACGGAGATTACACCTACAATTACTCAATAAATGATTACATCACCTACAATTCTTTAGGCTCAACTCCACCAGGTTTTATGGGGAAAATTGGTGCTGGACAAGCGTTCTTTGTACAAATGAACCACAGTGCTCCCACTCCTTCTACTGTAGTATTCAACAATGGCATGAGAAACGGATTGTATGACAACAGTCAGTTTTACCGAACTTCGATGATGGATAGTGATGAAAATAAAAGCAGAATTTGGCTTACCATCGAAAATGCCGCTAACGAAACGGCAACTTCACTCGTGGGTTACGCTCTTGGCGCCACTCTCGATAAAGACCGTAATTTCGATTCAACGCACAAACCCGGAAATTCAGTTGGAATATATTCAATGATTGAAAAACCAATGATTATACAAGGTCGACCAATGCCTTTCGATCAAAACGACCAAGTCACAATTGGTATTACTACTCCAACCGCAGGAACGTATTCTATCGGAATTCTAACGGCCGATGGTTTATTTACCGATAGTTCACAAAACATTTATTTGGAAGATACTGTTTTAAATATTGACCACGATTTACGTCAAGAACCGTATAGTTTCACCTCTGAATCAGGTAATTTTGAAAACCGTTTCATTCTAAAATACGTTTCTACCACATTAGGCAACTCCGAATTTAACGCAAACGCTGTAACTGTAGCAACCAATACCAACATCAACATTCATTCAAGTAATGAACTGCTCGACTCAGTTATCGTTTATGATATTTTAGGAAGAAAATTAGCCGAATACAAAAACGTAAACGCTACCGAGTTTGTCATCAAAAACCTAATGAAAAACGACACCACATTAGTGTTAAAAATCAGAACGGAAAGTGGCGCAATAACCCACAAAAAAATAATATACTAAGTTCGTACATACGATAAAAACCTCCAAAAAGGCCTTTACTTTAAGTAGTGAAGGTCTTTTTGTTTCATTATATATAACCTATTTTATACTACCTTCTGAAGAATCTTATAAACAACTTACCAACTAAAAATAAATTAAGAAAAACAACAAAATCATCTTATGATCAAGACGTTTACTTGACAAACACTTTATAAAATTTAAATCACAATTGCAACCCATAGTATTTATCAAAAAAAATCACAACCTTCAACCTTATGCATTTTGTCGTTAAATTACGCTTTGTACCGATATTTATTCCTCTAATCAATTGTAATCCTGAACTTTGAATAGATTAATGGTGATTGACTCTAATTAAAAAAAATGAAAATGAAAAACAAACATCTATTCGCAGGTTTTCTTCTGCTAAGTTGCCTTAATTTAGCATGGTCTCAGGTAGGTATTGGAACTAACGCTCCAGCTTCAACCTTAGACATTGTTGCAGCAAATCCAACAGGAGCTTCAACTAATGTAGACGGAATATTAATTCCGAGAGTAAGCAGACAAAGAGCCCAAAGCATGGCTGCAACCCCAACATCAACCTTAATTTACGTTAACGACATAGCTTCGGGAACAGCAACTGGAACTACCATAAATGTAACTTCAGTAGGCTTTTATTTTTTTAATACAGCAGGAGTTTGGGAAAAAATCACAACCGGACTCAACACCAACTGGTCATTAACAGGAAATACGGGCACAACAGCAGGAACTAATTATTTAGGAACTACTGATACTCAAGACATTCGCTTCAGAACCAACAATATTGACCGTTGGAATATTTCAAATACCAACAATGGTCAGTTGCAATCCTACTCACTAGGTACTGGAGGATTACCTTCCTATTCATGGCAATCCGATCCAAACACAGGTATGTTCAGTTCTGCAGCAGATAACTTAAATTTTTCAACAGGAGGTTTTCAAAGAGTAAACATCAACAACATAGGTAACGTTGGTATTAATATCGCTCCATCCTCCTACAAATTAGAAGTTGATAGTGGTGCGGGCGATGCTGTTTATGGTCATTCAACCAATGTTGGAGCTATCTTAGGAAGAGAAACTAACTTTACTTTAGGTACTCCACCACAAACTGTACTCGGAGCTGGAGTCTATGCCAATAACCCTGCAGCAGGGTATACTAGCGTTTTTGCACAGTCAACTGGTGCAGCTACCGTAGCCGCCAACATCAATTATTCTAACGTATGGATGGCCAATTACAACTATGTAGATAACCCTTCAGCAACTTATAACCCAAGCGCTTCCTACAACCAACTTAACGTTACTTCAGCCACTCTAGGAGGTTCTCATAATGCATTAAATGCCTACAGTTCCAGAGGTACAACTGCTGGAAATCCCGGATTTACGGTAGGTGTGAATGCAACTGCCGATGCTCAAAATCAAGATTCATTTGGTGTAAATGGAACTGCCTTTAGCAATGCCACTTACCGCTTTGGAGGTGCTTTTGAAGGTTTGTCGTATGCTGGTGTAAGTAGTGCATACGCCTACGTAGGCGGTAGTCCAAACGGTGGTGTTACGGCCAGAAAAATCATCGGAACGGGTACTGTATCTGAAATCGTTCCAACTCAAAACCACGGACGTGTAACGCTAACTTGCCCAGAATCTCCAGAGTATTGGTACCAAGACTACGGAACAGTCGAAATGGTTAATGGTAAAGCCACTATCCTACTTGACCCAATTTTAGCAGACATTATCGTTGTTGACGATGAAAATCCGTTGCGCGTAATCTGTACTCCAATGGGTATGCCCTATTTCAACGGAATCACAATTATGAATCAAACTCAAAACTCAGTTGAAATCTTAGAGTTAAACGGTGGAACTCATTCAGGGAAACTACAATACCAACTGGTAGCAAAACCAAAAACAAATTATGGTGAAGGCCGATTTCCTCAAGCACCCGGACCAAAATACATGAAAAAAGAGCGAGAGCCAATTGCCGCCAAAGCAGCCAATGATCCTCAAGACGGTAGAACGGTTTTCCGTTGGCCTTCTGATCATGAAGTATACAATTACAATCCTGAAGATTTTGTGAATGTGGGCGATATTATTCCTGCCGGACCTAACGCCGGAAAAGTAAAACTCGGAAATGGAAAATACGGAACAGCCGTTCCTTTAGAAAAACCTAAAAACTAAGAATTCAAATACGAAATAAACTTCCAAAAAGACCTTTGCTCCAAGTAGTGAAGGTCTTTTTCATTTCCATACGCTTCTCGCTCAAACGATATGTTATAATAGGCTTTTCTTCGGTTTTTATACTGTAACAATCGAATGCCAAACTCAATTCCATACCATACATAAAACGGCAGAATCAATAATTCCAATTGCTGTCTCAAATGAATCCGCTCATGATTGATAAACACCTTATTCAATCTATCACTCTTCGTCGCAATAAACACAAAAGGATAAAAAGTCAATCCTCTAAATCCGCGTGGTGTTAAATATTTAAAAACAATCAATATCATATCTCGCAAAGTTGCTAATTTTGTAGCTATGAATGAAAAAATCGATCCAAATAATTTAATTGAAGGCGAAGATTACTATCTCACACCCGAAGGCTACCGTTGTTTTACCGAGAAATACCACCTCAAACGCGGCTATTGCTGCAAAAGCGGTTGCCGTCATTGCCCGTACGGATTTGATAAAAAAACAGGTGAGATTAAAAAAAAGTAACTGAGTTACTGAGTGCCTGAGTTACTGAGAAATTAAAAAAGTAGTTTTTTATTGTGGCGTTCCCGCCGAAAAAGGCGGACGGGCTTTCGGCTTTATCTCTCCGTTGCACTACGAGGATACCGCCTCAATCCCTAACGCAATTTAGAGTAACTGAGATACTGAGTGCCTGAGATGCCGAGAAAGTAAAAAAGAAAACTCAGTAACTCAGTTTCTACACAACTCAGCTACTCCAAATAAAAAAAACTCACTAACTTTACCACTCAAAAAACTCAGCAACTTAGGTACTCAGTAACTCAGCAACTCAAAAAAAATGACTTTTCAAGAACAAATACTTCAAGGAATTCCGCAGGTTTTACCACAACCGAAACCGTATGAAGCCGACATCAATCACGCGCCCAAACGCAAAGAAATTCTAACCAACGAAGAAAAAATACTCGCACTCAAAAATGCCTTACGCTATTTTGAACCGCAACATCACGCCGAATTGATTCCCGAATTCAAAGCCGAACTCGAAACCTACGGCCGCATTTACATGTATCGTCTTCGTCCGGATTACCGCATGTACGCTCGACCCATTTCGGAATATCCAGGCAAAAGCGAACAAGCCAAAGCCATCATGCTCATGATCCAAAACAACTTGGATTATGCCGTAGCACAACATCCACATGAATTAATCACGTACGGTGGAAATGGTGCGGTTTTTCAAAACTGGGCGCAGTATTTACTCACTATGCAGTACTTGGCTCAAATGACCGACGAGCAAACGTTAGTCATGTATTCAGGTCATCCGATGGGATTATTTCCATCGCACAAAGAAGCACCAAGAGTAGTCGTAACCAACGGAATGGTGATTCCCAATTATTCCAAACCCGACGATTGGGAAAAAATGAACGCTTTAGGTGTTTCGCAATACGGACAAATGACGGCCGGAAGTTACATGTACATCGGTCCGCAAGGAATCGTTCACGGAACCACCATCACCGTTTTAAACGGATTTAGAAAAATAAAAAAATCCCCAAAAGGTGGTTTGTTCGTGACTTCTGGGCTCGGCGGAATGAGTGGCGCACAACCCAAAGCCGGAAATATTGCAGGCTGTGTAACCGTTTGTGCCGAAGTGAATCCAAAAATCACTCATATTCGTCATTCGCAAGGCTGGATTAATGAAGTAATTGAAAACATTGATAATTTGGTGCCAAGAGTGAAAACTGCTTTAGCTAATAACGAAGTCGTTTCCATTGCCTACCTCGGAAACGTAGTAGACGTTTGGGAACGTTTTGATCAAGAAAACTTGCACATTGATTTGGGGTCGGATCAAACTTCCCTCCATAATCCGTGGGCTGGTGGTTATTACCCAATGGGCTATTCGTTTGAAGAATCGAATGAATTAATGGCCAACAATCCCGAAAAATTCAAAGAAGAAGTTCAAAAAACACTACGCCGTCACGCGGCAGCGATTAATAAACACACCGCAAAAGGAACCTATTTCTTTGATTACGGAAATGCCTTTTTATTGGAATCGTCACGTGCTGGCGCCGATGTAATGAACGATCATCCTACTTTAGGACGAGAATTCAAATACCCAAGTTATGTACAAGACATCATGGGACCAATGTGTTTTGACTACGGATTTGGTCCTTTCCGTTGGGTTTGTACCTCAGGAAAACCCGAAGATTTAGCCAAAACCGATCAAATCGCTTGCGACGTTTTGGAAGAAATGATGAAAACCGCACCCGAAGAAATCCAACAGCAAATGGCGGATAACATTCAGTGGATTAAAGGCGCACAAGAGAATAAATTAGTTGTTGGTTCGCAAGCAAGAATATTGTACGCCGATGCCGAAGGCCGAATCAAAATAGCCGAAGCCTTCAACCAAGCGATTGCTAAAGGTGAAATTGGTTATGTGATTTTAGGTCGCGATCACCATGATGTTTCCGGAACCGATTCGCCTTACAGAGAAACTTCAAACATCTACGATGGCTCGCGTTTTACTGCCGATATGGCAATACACAATGTAATTGGTGACAGTTTTAGAGGCGCTACTTGGGTATCTATTCACAATGGCGGTGGCGTTGGTTGGGGCGAAGTAATTAACGGCGGATTTGGTATGGTTCTTGATGGTAGTAAAGAAGCATCAAGACGCTTAGAATCAATGCTTTTCTGGGATGTGAACAACGGAATTTCACGTCGCAGCTGGGCTCGAAACGAAGGCGCGATTTTTGCCATAAAAAGAGCGATGGCCACGCAACCTTTGTTGAAAGTTACCATCCCTAATGTAGTAGATGAAAATTTATTTTAGTTTAAAGTTGTTTAAAAGTTTAAGGGTTTACAGTTAACTCAATCGAACAATCTTAAACAACATTAAACAATGTTAAACCATATTAAACCGTATTAAACAACATTGAAGATATGAAAAAGACACTCAAATTTATCCCACTACTCCTACTCTTCGTACTGGCTTCGTGCAGTTCAATAAGAGTGAACTCAGATTACGACAAAAATGCGTCGTTTGACGGTTATAAAACCTACGCCTACCACAAAACAGGCATTGATAAAGTAGAAATTTCCGATTTGGACAAAAGACGAATTCTACGCTCGATTGATGAAGCTATGGCTGCCAAAGGTTTTACAAAAAGCGATACTAATCCCGATTTACTGATTAACTTTTTTACTAAAGAAAGAGAACAAGTAGATGTGAACCAATTCAACGCTGGTTGGGGTTACGGCTGGGGTTGGGGTTGGAACCCTTGGATGTGGGGCGGAACTACATCCATAAATCGCTACACCGAAGGAACCTTGACCATTGACTTTATTGACAACAAAAAGAAAGAACTCATTTGGCAAGGAATGGGCGAAGGCGTTTTGACCAAAAAAGCCGAGAAAAAAGACGAAAACATCAACGAATTTGTAAGTAAAATTTTGGCGCAGTATCCGCCTGTGGTGAAAAAATAGTTTTCAGTCGCAGTCACAGTAATCAGTGATTTTAAAAGATAAAAACCGTAACGTAGCTGTTACGGTTTTTTTATTTCTGCAAGGTTTTGAACGTTGCAAGATTTTAATTTTTAAAAAAACACCTAAATACGGTTTCCTGTAAAATTTATATTTTTTTTGTGATTACTTTTACTATAAAATGTTGATAACTAAAATTGAACAACAGTTTAATAATTAATAAATTAGCATAAAAAGAACATTCACACAAATAAACTCTTCCAAAGTAATCCTAAATGAATAAAGCTGAGTTAATCCAACAAATTAGATTTGGAATTCAACAATTAAAACCAAATAATGGCACATTGTATTTTGAACATATCTGTAGGTTTTTTGCAAGAGCTCGTATTGCTAAAAATATAATTCCCGCAACAGGACCAGTCCAATCTCATGGAGATCAAGGCAGAGATTTTGAAACCTTTCACTCCTATTTGTCAAAAAGTGACATTAAAGAAAGTTGTTCTATTGGATTTTCTAATAAACCAATTGCTTTTGCTTGTTCATTAGAAAAAAACCCTCTAAAACCAAATGGAAAAATCAATAAAGATGTTGATACAATTCTAAAATCAGGCTGTGAAATTGATAGAATTTATTTTTTCAGTGGTGAAGATATTCCCGTTGGTAGCAGACACAAAAAACATCAAGAAATAAAAGAAAAAAACAAAATTGACCTTGAAATAATAGATGCTCAGACTTTATCAGAACACTTGTCTGACCCTGATTTGTTTTGGATAGCATCACAATATCTTAACATCCCTAATGATTTTTTCCCAAGAAAAGTTGAAGAAAATTGGTATAACATTATTTATAAAGAATATCAGGAAAGAGAATTAAAGATCACTTTTGAGGAATTCACTGATATCAAATCAGCTATAAGATATATTTACAAAGATGAAGACTTAAAAGTAGATTTACCATTTTGGTTTAACAAATTAGAAATATTTTTTGGCAATAATTGTCCAAGAGAACTCAAGAGGAAAGCAATTTATGAAAAATTTGTTGCAAAGTTAATAGGTCAAAATGACATATCTAATTTGGAAGATTTAATTAAAGATTACTTCAGTGATATGGATAATCATATAAATCCTGCTTGTTTGGATGATGCGCAGATTTTATTAACATTTGTAAATAACTCTAAGCTAGTTATTGGAAGTCATATCACTTTTGACGAAATCGAAAAATTCAAGAAAAATTTATCCGAAATAATTCACAGTGAACTTCAAAAAAACATTAGTTCAAGTCAAAGATGTTCATATATCGAAATACAAGCAAATTTACTTTTAAACAATAATTTTTCTAATATAAAAGAATTTAATTCAAATATTAACTCATATGTTTTAAGATTAGAGCAGATTTTCCCTAAACTAAAAAACTCTCCTTTTTTCCCATTAGAAAGACTATCAAATAGAGTATTAGATATTTTAGGTATGACGTTGGAATTCGGAGGAGATGCTATATTAATAGAAAATTTCATAGAAAAACTAGATGTCTTTTTAGGAGAGAGAAATAGTGATTTTAGAATTGGAGATAGTATTAGAGATAGAGCTACTCAATATTTAAAAACAGGTAAAACATCAACTGCAATTAGCTTATTGCATCAATTAAAAGTCAAATGGTTTGCAAACGAAGCCACTAGAGGAGTTATACTAACGTCTATGCTATTGGCTGATTGTTATTCTAAATTAGAAATGGAATATGCAAGTAAATATTACAGTCTCGTAGCAGCTGATATGGCTTTAGCTTACAAAGACAATAATGTTATTGACTTATTCCCAAGAGCAATAAATTCTGCTGCCGAATCTGCCTACATTTCAGGCTCATGGCTACATTATCTAGATTTATTGGACACAGTTTTAAGTTCATCTCATATCATTAAAAAAGATTTTAATCTTTATAGTGACACAAATAGTAAATCTTTAGTTTATTATCCTGCACTCATAAAATTATTCTCCAATATGTTCAATTTAGAAATAAATTCCTTAATAGAAAATAAAATATCAAAATGGGGATATATTAAAAACGAAATTGATGATGTTTATAACTCTCTAAAAAAAAATAAAGAATTATTTTCAATTGATAAGACAAAAGAAAGCTTAAATAAACAACTAGTAGGAATACCTTTTAATGACATTGGAGAAACTAGAGAAATTGCGTTTAATATATATGCTTCAAATTGGAATGTCAAATTTAAAAATGATTACTGCACAAATTCAGTTGCCGAACAATTTGTTTCAATACTTCAAATTATTTTAGTTGAATTCTCAAATACAGAGTTATTTTTAATTAAAGCTAACATATTAATAAACTTAAAAACAACAGAAAGTCAATCCCCTAAATACAATCAATTGCCCTCAAACGACCTTGTAATTTGGAATATTGAAATTCCAAATTACAATGGTGATGATCTTGAAAAAACGAATATAAATCAAGTAAATTATGTAGCATTAATCACAAGTATTTTAAGAACTATAAGCCTTTTACCAGATGAAAAAATGAAAATTATTATCAATGATAAACTTTCTAAAGGTTTACTTAACGCCACCACTTTTGGCCAAACATATAAGAAATTATATAATTCATATATCAATGATAATGATTTTAATTATTGGAAAAGGAATCAATTTAATAATTATTCAATTATCGAAAATTTTAAATTAAAAAGTAATCAGATTTTAACTTGGAATTCAAAATTATCAGAAACATATTCATTTGATAAGAATATTAAAATAATTCAAAAGCGATTGAATCATTTAGTTCCTTTTGCAAAAACATTAGAAATGGTTAAAAAGAACCCTAAGTTTAAAGAAATAATCAATGAATTAAGAAAGGATTGGTTGGACTGGCAAATATATTTAGCATTTGGCAATATGATAATCAATTATAAACTATCAAAAATGGGTATAGTACCAAAAAATGAGGACGCTAATTTAGAATATCGCAACTCTTATTTAAAGTATGCAAATAAACCCGAGCATGAATGGTACATTGATATACCTATTGAGGTATTTAATTTTTTAAATTTTGACAAGTATCTTTCAAATATTAACATTGCTAATGTTTTGCCTTCATATGGTTTAGAATTTCATTCTGAGACACCAGACACAAATGCCATAAAAGAGTTGTTAATCCATAGATTTAATTTCATGGAAGATGGAAAAGAATTATTAATTTTTTAATGTATTTATTATCTACAAATTATAAAAAACCTACTAGAATTTGTTTAAATTCCAACTTCTCTAACCCAGACTTTCTTATTTTATGGCAAGTCAAAGTCACAGTTTACAGTGATTTTAAAAGATAAAAAACCGTAACGTAGCTGTTACGGTTTTTTTAATGCTAATTTTATTTCTTATTGAAACCGCTTGATAAACTCCATCATATCACCGATAGTTTTAATATCAGAAGTTGCTGTATTGCCTAATCCGTGAACTTTTTCTAGGTGAAGCAAACTGGTGAGCATGGCTTTTTGAAGGCAATTTAATGGATCGTCGGTTTGGTTGGTTTCGACACCAGTAGTTGGAATGGCAGCTAATTGTAAATCGGGCCAATCGGTGCGCATTTGCGATGAAAAAACCGAAGTAAACGGTTGTGCGGCGGCATCGCGATTGGTTAATGAATCTAAATTCCATTTTTGACAAACGGTTTTGATGAACGAAGTATGATCAAATTGCTCGTTGATAATGGTGTTCGGCTGAATGTACGACGACATCATGATCATGGGAACGCGAACACCCAATCGGTCGAACTTAAAATCGCATTGACCTACCATTCCGGGTGTTGGTGGAATTGCTTCCATTGGTGTCGGAAAATGATCGTAACAACCGCCGTGTTCGTCGTGGGTAATGATAAAAAGCACTTTGTCTCGGTACGCACTATTTCTAATAGCGTTGTAGACTTCGAGTATTAATTCTTCACCCAAATAAACCGTTCCGAGTGCGAGTTCGTGTTTGTATGCCGATGGATGTTGGTCGTTGTGTTTGAACAGAAATTGTGGTTCAACGAAGGAATATTGCGGCAGTGTTCCGTTTTGTAAATCTTCTGCAAAACGCGAATACTCGTGCGTGTGAAACGGATGTTTTAAGGAATAACCATGAATGATTTCGGTCAAACTTAACGGATAAATGGGCGCGTAGACTTTCCATGAAACGTCTTTTTCTGACATGCGATCAAAAAGTGTGGGCAACGGCCAAACGTCTTTTATCCACGATGCCATTCCGGTTACATCACCATCAATGCCTGGGAAACCACTTCCGTCTTCTTCGAGCGGATTGATTACTTTTCCAGCCGAACTCGCGGCGTGCCAAAACGCACGGTTGCAATAGGTTTGACTCGGAACCGAACAAAACCAATGGTCAAAAACGGCGAATTGTTTGGCTAAAGTAGTCATGGCCGGAATTTGATCAGGTTGGAAGCATTCCATTATGCCTTTGTATTCGTCGTAAGTTGGAACAGAACCATCAGCATACGTAGCACGCAGATTACTTTCGTAATCGTTGATGAAACCGTTCATAGTGGGCGATGGAACTGGAGTGGGCAAATTGAATGGAAACACCATATTTTGCTGTTCGACACCCAAATTACTATCGGGAATGATTTGATTGAAGAGTTGTGTATTAACGTGTTGGTATTCTTCTCCCGGATCGGGAAACGGAACGGAATAATCGGTAGCGCGTGATGTCGCGATCGTCGGATGTTCGCTATAACCATCGGCGCGTGGCGGAACTGGATTGGAGTAATTACCTGTATTAAGACCTTCGAACTTTTTGCCATTTGGCACTTCATCTTTGGCATACAAATACCCTAAAAGATTATCGAAGGAGCGGTTTTCGAGCATGAGTACGACTATGTGTTCGAACGTATCGAGTCCGTTGAATTGATTTTGATTTTCCATGGTTGAGTTGGTTTAAAATGCGCACCTCAAAGTAAATCAATTCATAATCAATAACATAGCGTATTTATACGGGATTTTTTAGGTAAATGAGAAAGTATTTTTGGAATGGTTTGCCCTAGCCCCGATTGTAACGGAAAGCTTTTTGCGAAAGAATGCTATTTTTTGTTGGTATAAAAAAGCGATCAACGGAAGCTATTTTTATGCCTTACAAAAAAAGCAGTGTTTGCAAAAACTTGTAGTGGAAAGCGGGATTGGCTTCTTATTTAGTATACAGTCGCAGTCGCAGTTTTCAGTGAATAAAAAAACCGCTTTGTACGAGACGCGGCGGTTTTTAGAAACTAAACTACTTACTATAACTACTTGCTTTCTAATTTTTGCAAACGAGCTTCGAGGAGCAATTGATTTTGTTGGAGTGCGTTGAGTTCGGCCTCAAGGCGCGCTGATTTTTCTTTTTCGGTTGCGATGATGTGTTGTTGTTCTTGTATGGCTTTGGTGAGGTACGGAATCAGACCAACGTAATTGATGGATTTGATGCTGCGTTCTTCGTGCGTGGTTTCGGCGATTTTGGTAGGATCTTTGGGCGTTGATAATATTTCTTCTTTAACCAAATTAGGAAATATTTGTTCCATTTCTTGGGCGATGAAACCCGTTTGTTGACCGCGGGCGAAACCGTATTTTTGAGACAAATCAGCTTTGAAATTGTAATCTTTGACTTGAATTGAATTGATTTTATCTAAAATAGTGGATGTTGGTGCGATGTTTTCTTTAAGCGATGCATCGGAAGGATTGGTGAAAACGCCAGAGACGAAGACGTTGCCAAGGAAATAACCTGCGTATTGACCCACTTTTGTTACACTAGAAAAGACTCCGATTTGGGTTCCTCCAGCAGCTGGATTGATGTAACTATAGCTTCCTAATTTATCGCCTGTACCTGAACCCGATAGAACATTAATAGTTCCGTAGTGAACACCATTGCCCGTATTTGAAATTTGGTTGTCTACTCCGGCTTTATTTCCTTCTTGTGTTCCCGCAATTACATTGTACATTCCCCAAAAAATTTGATCTCCAGAAGCTGTGAAATTATTGTAAACGCCATGGTAATTGCTATAAAAACTATTACAGCTAACATCATTGCGGAGTCCCGAAAAACCATTATTTCCAGACGCTCCAGTCACATTATTATATACTCCATTGTATTGACGACCAATATTTGCATAGATGATGAAATCATTATATAATCCGTAATTAGTTTGCCACAAAGTATGATCATAATTTTCGAAGGCATTGTAACTGCCACGATTGTTTGTACCATAACTAAATTGATTGAAATTACCATAATTATTGGCACATTGCCACGAATTAAAAAGACTTCTCATTCCGTAATTTTCGCCATAAAACCCTTCAAAACTATTTCTGACACCATATCGAATTGCCTGACCGTTTAACTGATTATAAGCACCATAATGATCTGTACCATTATTTGAAATAATAGTATGAACTCCGAATTGTGAAGCTAAATTATGACCACTTATTTGGTTCTTTACTCCGTACCGCAAGCCATTATATTCACCAGATAAATTATTTTCAACTCCGGTAGAAATGGGAATTCCTGAAGTAACCGTAATCGTATTTAAGACTCCTTTTAAACTTCCAGAAGTTGAATTGGAGATGGTATTAGTAACTCCGATTTTTGACGTAGCTATAGTGGATGACAATTCGTTTACAACTCCGAAATTATTCATACTTGCCGTATTGTTGATAGTATTTTTGACTCCGGTTTGAATTCCCGTTCCTGAACCGCCTAATTCATTATAATTTCCGATGTGATTTCCTGATCCTTCACCTAAAAGTTGGGAATAACTTCCGAAATGTTCTTCATTACCTGAATTATCGATAAAGTTGAAATTGGCATATTGTTTTCCGGTTCCGGCACCTCCTAACTCATTATAACTTCCGTATCTGAATCCTGAACCCGCCGAACCTATTTGGCTGTAAGTACCAAAATGAGAATCGTTACCGGTACCTGTGATGAGTGTATAATTACCGTATTTTGCTCCTAAACCGCCGCTGGTTATTGCATTCCTAACGCCATATTTAGGTCCAGTTCCTGTGCCTGACAATTGATTATCGACTGCAATATGCGGAGTGTTATTGTTATTGGTTAGTGCATTTAAAACTCCCGTTTGATTACCCGTTCCTGTTCCTGATAATGTATTTTGCACTCCAATATGATGACCCGAACCCAATGCTGATAATTCGTTATTAACACCCAATTTATTACCTGTTCCACCGCCTGAAATCAGGTTTTGAACACCGTATTTTAAAGCGTTTGCATTGTTGTTGATGGTATTATTCACGCCATATTGCGTTCCGTCTCCAAGACCAAAATGAGTTGTTGAAACACCCGATTGATTTCCGGTTGAACTTCCATAAATAGTAGTATTTACTCCAGAAGCGGGTGCATTACCGCCCGAAGTGAGCAACGAAACACTACCGTTGACTTGAGAAGCATTCAAATTATTAATTTCGATGTGATTCCCCGTATGAATTCCGGTTCCAGTAGTGGTAAAAAGCGAATAGGTTCCGTATTGACTGCCCGAATTATTTCCGGCAAATGTGGTAAAAGAGCCGTAGCGATTACCTGCTCCGCCACCCGACATAAAATTGGAAACACCTGTACTAGTGGACGTGTTATTTCCGAGTAAAAAATTTTGAAGACCGAAAGTGGCTCCAGTATTGGGAATAGTTATCGTATTAGAAGTTCCATAAATTGCACCCGTACCCGAAGTGGATAGCTGATTGTTTTGTCCATATACATCTCCATTTCCCGAGCCAGACGCTTGGGTAAAAACGCCGTATTTATTCAGATTTGTGTTTCCGGTTAATGAATTATACATTCCATAGTGAGAACTATTTCCGGCACCAGTGATACTGTTGGACACTCCAATTTTATTGCTGTTACTCGTAGTGCTTATCGCATTAGTAACGCCTATACGAACTCCTGTACCCGTTCCAGCTAAATTATAAATGGCACCATAATGCGTCCCCGTTCCTGAATTATCAATAAACGTCTCTGAACCTGCTTGATTCCCATTTCCAGCTCCACTCAAAAGAACATAGCTTCCGTAGTGAATTCCGTTGCCTGAATTGCCATTTTCGATTCGAGAGCCAAAATTGATTCCATCTCCTGATCCTAAAAAGATACTTCGGGTTCCGTAGCGGTTTCCAGTTCCGGTTCCGGTTAGAATTGAGTTGAATCCCACTCGGGCACCAATGCCACCACCATTCAAAAAATTGGTAGTTCCATAATGAACGCCATCACCATTGGTAAAAATATCGTTTCCATTTCCGTTCAACTCCGCATTGGAAGTTCCGGTTAATTCGTTATAAATACCCACGCGTTTGATTGCTGCTGACGGATTCAAATTGCGTTGATTGCGTATACCAAATTGCACATTTTCATCGGAAACCACTTCGAACTTACCTTCTAAATCAGTAGTGTTACCAATTTTGACTTTACCCAAATGATACATCTCATCATTGATATTGTCAGGCGCAAGCGTTCCTCCTACTTCATAAAAATCGGCATCGGCATTTTTGGTTGATGTAAAGCCAATCCACGAAGTTGTTGCATTATCCCAATAGTAAAAACCCGGTTGATTACTTCCTGATGCTGTCGTTAAAAACACCATCATACCGTTTTGTGCTGCCGTTGGATTGGTCGCTGGAAACGCATCGATTTTGGGAATCAGAATTCCGTCGGTATTGCTCGGCGCAACCTGATTGGACGATTTGATGTCTAACTGAGCACTTGGAGTTGTGGTATTGATTCCTACTTGTGAATAGCTGTAACCAACCGTTAGCATCAAAAATAGCACTACAAGCTTTTTCATAGTTTACAGTTTTTGACTAATAAAAGTTCTGAGAAGACAAGTTGAAATCACCACCATTGTTATTGTTGGTGCCATAACCCCAAGTTCCATTAACATGCGGAACTCCATCAGTTAAATCAAACTTGAAACTGTACGTTCCACCAATGAAAAATGTGTATGACCCGACCACAGTGTTTCCGTATATTGAATAGGTTCCGGTTGCGGGAAAACTACCGTGCAGTGTAGGATGGGCAGCTACTGATAATTTACCATTTTCCTCAAACACCATAACGTAATCGCCAACTAACGTACCTGAATCTGCTCCATAATAACCCAACCAATATCCTTTGAGCTGAGAAAGTCCGGAGTTTCCTGTGATGTGTTTTTTTGCGGTAAAAGTTCCTAAATTGGTATAACTCGTTCCTGTTCCATACGTTCCCGTGAGTTTTGTAGTTGCACTATTGTAATTGAATCTGAAATTAAAGTAATTGGTTCCGTCAAAAATGATGAATTCATGAAGAGTTCCGAAATACGAATAGTTCGTTTGCATTCCCGATACCGATAACATGTCATTGACTGTTGGACTCCCAAAAGTCACATTATTACCGTATTCAAAGAGTAAATTAAACTCAGTACCATTGCTGAATTTTGCATCGTACAAACCGCGAAGTTCACCCGGAGTTGGTGGTGGAAGAGTGCGTGAAGCTACTGTAGTTGATTGTGGTTGATTGCTTTGAGTTGCAATTTCATCATTCGAACATGAAAAGAAAATGCTCATGCTCAAAAATAAAAGAAAGTAGTTTATTGTTTTCATAACGTGTTGTTTTATAGATTTCTACATCAAAATAAAACAATAGTTATTGGACTCCAACTTTCGATTTAGTATTTGGCAGATTTAATTAGTATTTGAAGAAAAACTTCTTTAACCAAAATTAAATCTGCCAAAATAAAGGTTATTTTTCTATGAACCAGCGTTGGTTTTTGGCATTGCTAAAATCCCATTGGCCTAAAGGAGCGAGAATGGAATTATTCGAATTGTACACTTCTATTACTCTTTTGGTTTTCACATTTCGAACCACCCAAGAACCATCACAATAGCGAACAAAAGCCCATTGTTGAGTTTGTGAACCATCAGGAGCAGACGTTACTATATTCGAACCATTACCATCATTTTTGTTCAATAAATCGAGATTGAAATTGTTGTAGATATTAGTAAAAGTGAAATAATAGTCGTTTGCTTTTTTGATTTTGAATTTTTGGCTGTCGATGTCTTTGTCTGAATTTAGAACGATGTGTGTATTGTTTTCCATTCCACCATTTAAAACATCGGCTACTTTATCATCGGCATACACATTGCGCAACTGATAGCCAACTACTGGATCAAAAACATCATTATTAACGATGTTCACTCTGTTTTTCTGACCTTCATCGGTCACTTTTTCAAAGGAATAGAAAACAGTGTAATCGCCTTTTAAATCGGACACATCTTTAAAACGAATCGGAACGATACCGCGTCCATAGCCAAAATCTTTCTGTGAAATTTGAGCAATAGTTGCGGCATCAAATTTCATAATTAAAGGCTGAAAAGATCCATCAAACGAACCAATTGGTCGATCTGCAGGTTGGCTAGTCACTACGGCAAAATCTTTTAGAAATTGTGTTCTTTGAACGGGCGTAAAACTTTCAATATTGAATCGATAAAATTGATAAGGAAATTGCTGAATTACAGTTGGAACAGCAAAAACACCTGGCGAACTGTCGTCGTACTGACCAATACTGTTACTAGTGTTGATTCCTGTCGTCAATAATGCTACTGGAAGTTGTGCAAACGTCATTGGGATCTTGGCAATTTGCCCCACAAAACTATTGTGCCACAAATTGGTTAGAAAATCATCCGGACCATCATATTCCATGATAGTTGGTGTAATCATGACTGATTTTCCGCCCGAAAGATCGCCTTCCCAAAGTACAAATGGGAGTAAATCACCACTAGGAACAGCGTTGTTTTTCCACGGTTCCACATCGGGTACGTTATCACCTGTTTGGATTCCGCCTAAACTTCCAATTGCCGAACCTGCCATACAACGTCGTTCTTCTTTGGTTCTACCGTTTACGTCGCCCATAGTTCGAGTGCGGTTTTTAACTGAAGTTTGAGGCATGGAATAGCCATTAGCATCAATTAATACAGAGGTTGACGCTAAGTAAATTTCATCTCTTTTTCCGTCGCGTTCCAACATATCATCGTTGGTTTCACGATTGCAAATAAATCCTTTAGCAACTACACGATAATAATCGGCACCACCTTTGGTCATTACTGTTTTGGCCGATGAATTGATGGTTGTTTTAATTTGAGCGTGTAATTGCGAAAGTAGTAATCCGCAAAACACTAGTGTAAAATATTTTTTCATGATTTTGAAAGAGTTGGGTTATTATTTAGGTTCTTCTATTTCTCGTTGTTCCGAATACTTGATGTTGGTGATGTAAAATTCATTTTCACCTTTGTATTCTCCTGTAGTAAATACGATTGCGTTATAACTTTTGTTGGCATCGAAGGCATTTTGATTGTCCCAAATTTTCACTCCATCGATGAATACCATGATTCGTTCGGAAGTTCGTTTTACCTGAACTTTGACTTTGTTTTTCTCGATCGTGAAATGGTTCTGAGCTTTCTCTACCTTTTGAGTTTCCAAACCACCTTTGTAAGCAAAAAATCGGGTTTGCCCTTTGTTTTTATCGCCAAATTCAATAGGGTGAAAACCCACTTTTAATCCGTTACTTCCGTTACGGTTTTCGCCCCAAAGTGAAAAGTCTTTTTTGAGGTTTTTGCTTTCGGCAAGTACCAATCCTAATTCTTTAGAACTATAAACAAAGTCGTCGGTAGCGTAGACTTCGAATTCTAAAGTAAATTCTTGTGAAAATGGTTTTCCTCTATTGATGTCTTTAAAAGTAAAGGCGCCACTTCCACCCAATTGCAACCATTTTTGGTTGTTAATTTCAACCACTTCTCCACTTGAATTAGTCATCATAGTAGCAGGAAAAGTTCCTAATTTATCTTTTGAAAAATCCTCTTGAAACACCACCGTATTAGCGGGTTCAAACTCAGATGATTTCTTGACCACTTTTGATTTTTTTTGCTTTTCATCAGTGTCTTTTTTTACTTCTTTGTTGACTTTTTCCTTCACTTTTTTCTCGGCACTTTTCACCAATCCATCTAAAACTTGCGCATGTGAATTGAATGTGATGAGTAGTAGCATGACTACTATTTGAATTTGATTTTTCATGTTATTTCTAATTAATTGTTATACAATTCGGCTTCTAGATTTTCAAAATCTACCGTGATTTTACTGTTTGGGCATTTCGGACAAAGGAATGCTTTTGCTTCCACTGAAATAGTTCCAGAAATAAGAGCAGAAGTTGAAGTTGCACTGTATTTTGAAACCGTTGCGGTTGCGGGTAAATCAGCTTTAAACGTTTTGGCATACACTCGTTCTTCACCAAATAGATCGCTTGTAAACGACACGTCAATGTCTGCTTTTTCAAATTTTTTAGTTTCTTTTGGAGCGTGAAACAAAGTGATTTGTAATGTTTCCTCAGGTGCATTTTTGAGGTTTTTATTGGCTTTGGTGAAGACAATTAAATAGTTCGCTGGATTTTTTGTAATTCCGTAATCCTTAGTATAATGGTAAATTTTGTAATAGTCGTGCTTCCATGGTTTACCATCCACCAAAACAGTAGCTTTTCCTGAAGATGATTTGGATGCTGTAGCAGCAACTTGTTCTCCTTTTTTCACAATAGAATATTCGTCGGCATTGTTGCTAAAGCGAAAGTTTTTATCATTTTTAATCTTAAGATACAGTACTACTTCTTGTCCCGATTTTGCGGTTTTAATCGATTGAAAACTGGAATCATCCACACGATACAACGTCGCCGAAACACGTTCTGTTGGATTCGCTTTTTTCACTAATTCTACTTCGGTATTTTCTTCAACTGTACCTTTTTCAACAGTCGCATCAATGTACAAATCGTTGACATCATCGGCCGTCATATAGAAATTTTTGGACAACGTTACCTCAAATGATTCTTCTGTAGAAGATTTGGTTTCAGTAGTTATTGAATTGGCATCGCCTTCCTTTTTTTCTTTTCCGCAAGAAATTAAAATGACAAAAAACAAGAAAGGCCAATAGAGTTTAAGTGGTGTTTTCATACGTATTAGTTTAAAATGATTTTATGTGTTGATTTTTTGCTGTCGGATGAAAGCTCCAAAAGATACATTCCGTGAGGATGTTGCGACAAATCGATTTGAGAGTGATTGGTTTCGAAGATGTTTTGCCCCAATGAATTATAAACTCTGATAGTAGTAAATGCGACTTCAGAAGATATGTTGAAAATGCCATTGGAAGGATTGGGAAAAACAACAGTAGTTTCTACAACTTCAACTTCATTGTTTGCTAATGTTGGTGTGTTAAGACGCGCTAATCTTCCTACTGAAGTACCATTGTATTCTGTAAAAACACCGCCAATTAAAATCTTGTTATCATTTTGAATAGCAAACGACCGCGCAAAGTTGTCAAGACCAGTTCCGACCGTAAAAGTTGAGTCTATCGTTCCATCTGAATTTAATCGAACTAATCTATTGACTGGAACTCCGTTGTAAGCCGTAAACCAACCGCTGACCAAAATTTTACCATCAGGTTGAATTTTTATTGCGGTAACGGTATTATTAAATCCGGAACCTGTTGCCGCAAAAGTAGTATCTAAAGAACCATCGGTATTCAAACGAGCAATGCTCGAAGAATTAGTACCATTGTAGCCTTCAAAAGTACCGCCAATCAAGATTTTCCCGTCGGTTTGAATTGCTGTAGCGTATACATAATCGTTAAACCCAGTAACTCCAATGCCAACATTAAAAGTTGTATCAAAAGAACCATCATTATTAATTCGAGCGATACCATTACACGGATTTCCTTGATACGAATTAAAAGTACCTCCGATAATAATTTTATTGTCCGATTGAACCGATATCGTGCTAATATTTCCGACTCCATCGGTTCCTGAGCCTGGATTGAAGCTAAAATCTGTACTACCATCAAGGATATTCATTCGATCAATACAATTGGATGCGATTCCGTTGAATGTAATAAAATTACCTGCCAACAACATCTTATCACCTTGTAATTCAGTCTCTAAAATCTGCTGATTGGCACCTGTACTGACAAAACTTGCATCAATAGTTCCATCGGGATTCAGTCGACCAATTCGATTTTTACTAACTCCCATTAAAGTAGTAAAATCGCCTGCCACTACTATTTTTCCGTCGGGCTGAAGTGCAACCGTATTGATTATAAGATCGGTTTCTGGACCGATTGCAAATTCAATATCCAAATCGCCATTAGGCAAAATTCGGGCAATTCGATTGGCCGTAAAGCCATTATAACTTGTAAAATCCCCAACAATAATTATTTTACCATCAGGTTGTATGGCCATATCTCTAATGAAATCATTAGCGCCCAAATTGGAATTGTTGAAACTAGTATCTAAAGTACCATCTTGCGCAAAGGCATTAAAAAAGCATATGCTAAAAAAAAGGAGTAGTTGTGTTTTCATACGTTCTATTTTTGAGATTTATACCTCAAAATAACCTATAAAAACAGCTGATAATTACTGGTTTTTAGTATTCAGCAGATTTATTGAGAATTGGGGAATGCAGTTCAAAATTGATAGAAGAATTAAAGAACTTTTTCTCTTAGAACTCACATTCCCCATGCACTCGCTTTAATTGTATTGACTAAAAAACTTCTGAATTTCGGCTAACTCTTCTTTCGAAACTGTACTGGCGATAACAATAGTAGAACAGGTTTCACAGTTGGGATTTATAGGTTTTGGACGAACATTTACCACCGAATATTTTGGGTTTTGTTTCACTGGAATTTTAGGTTTTCCGACAAATTCTGCATTTTTTAATGGCGGAATAACGGGTGGTCGCCAACTCACCACATCCATTGGATTGACAGGTTTGTCTCCTAAGATTTGAGCGGTAACTCCTTTCGTATTCGTTACTCGAACATCGCCATAAACTACAGATTGATATTTACTAACGAAAGCTTCCCATTCATTTTGCGGAATTGGTTTGCTTGTGGTAATGGTTGTTTGCGAAAAAACAAACCCAGAAACTAAAAGAAATGCTAGGTTAAAAAATGGTGTTTTCATAAGGTATAATTTTAAATTTATACTTAAAATTACATCACAAATAAAGTGAAAACGATTGCTTTTTAGTATTCAGCAGATTTATTGAGAATTGAGATAATTACTCTAGATACGGCGGAAAAGTTCAAAAAATTCTTCTTTTCGATTGCGACTCACGGTGATGGTCGTTCCGTCTTTCATCACTACATAAGCATTTTCTCCTTTGACCGCCTTTTCAACGTGATTGGTGTTGATTAAGTGCGATTGATGCACTCTAAAAAATGGTTCGCCCTTGATGTTTTCTTCGACATCTTTTAGCGTTTTACTCAGTGTGATTTTCTTTTGATTGGCAAGAAAAATGTGCGAATAATTGCTGTCACTTTCTACTCGAATGATTTCATCAACATCAAAAAACTCAAGCATATTCCCAACTGGAAGTGCTACTTTTTGTCGGTTTTTTTGCGGATGATATTGCTCTACCAACAATTTAATTTTGTCTTCTAAATTGTGGTTTTGCGTTTCTTTTTGCGCTTTCTCCACTGCATTTTGTAAATCGACGATATCAATCGGTTTGAGTAAATAATCGATGGCAGAAAATTTAAAGGCTTTAATTGCAAACTGATCGTAAGCTGTGGTAAAAATGACTTTGTAATTTAAGCTTTTCGTTTGATCCAAAACGTCAAAACCATTGATGTGCGGCATTTCGATGTCTAAGAACACCAAATCGGGTTGCAGTTCTTTTATTGCTTTCACTCCTTCTTTTCCTCCATTGCATGTAGCCACAACCGAAACTTCTTTGCAAAACTGATGGAGTTGCATTTCGAGTACTTCGAGTGCATTTTTTTCGTCGTCTATGATTATCGCTTTAATCATGTTATTCGTTTAGGGTTTGAACTGGAATAATTAACTCTATTTGTGTTCCTGAAGCATTGCCGTTTTCGTCTTTTAAATCGTGAATTTTCAAAGTGGTTTTATTGCTTTGCGTTTTGTTTAAAATCGAAATGCGATCTTCGGTAATTTGCAAACCGTAGCTTTTCTTTTTCAAGACTTGTTTGCTTTTTAGTTCTTGTGCTTTTTGGCGACCAATTCCATCATCGGTCACTAACACTTTGATGTTGTTTTCGTCGAAGCGAGTAATGTGCAACGTTAGTTTACCTTTGGTTTCTTTGTGGAGCAATCCGTGCCAAATGGCATTTTCAACATACGGCTGAATGATCATCGACGGAATTTGGATGGTTTCGGTATTGAGTGAATCATCAACGACTAATTCGTATTCAAATTGATTGTCAAAACGCAAGGCTTCAATTTCGATATAGAGTTTTAATAACTCGGCTTCACTACTCAACAAAATGTAATTCTGATTGCTGTGATCTAAAATCAAACGGATTAATTTGGAGAATTTCGTTAAATATTGAGATGCCGCAAAACTGTCATTTTTTAAGATGTATTTTTGAATACTATTGAGCGAATTGAAAATGAAATGCGGATTCATTTGCGCTCGCAATGCCTTCATCTCAATTTCGGCGATTTGTTGTGCGTAAACTGATTTAAGACTTTCCTCTTTTTTGACTTGGCTCAATTTGAATTGATACAAAGCGTATAAAATTCCGCCTACCAAAAGCACCAACAAACCATAAAACCACCACGCTTTCCAGAAAGGCGTTGCAATGCTAATTTGAAACGTCGTAACTTCGCCCCAAACACCGTCGTTGTTAGCCGATTTCACTTTAAAAACATAATCTCCATCCTCTAAATTCGAATAGGAAATGGAATTTTTTTCGGTGTAGTTCCATTCTTTATCCACTCCAGAAAGTTGGTAAGCAAAACGATTTTGATTGGAGTTATTGTACACATTCGAAGCCCAATCTATGGTTATGAAGTTTTCATTGTATTTTAAATCGATGTTTCCAGCATTAATCTCTTTAGTCGATAAATTGTGATCCAAGACTTTAATAGTGCTGAAGGTAACTTTGGGTTGCAGTGTATTTTTTTTATAGGTTTTCGGATTGAAAACAGACAGTTGACCATAGTGATTGACCACAATTGAACCGTCAGTCAATCGATTAACAACCACAGAAGTGCCATTGTCTTTTAAACCGTGTTGTTGTCCCATAATGGAAACAATCTGTTTTTTTATAGGATCAAACTGCACCAATCCGTTGGATGTTCCTATCCAAATCATTCCGTTCCCATCAGTTACTATATTGGCACAATAATCAGCGGGCAATCCTGAATTTTCTTTTGAATAATTGATTAAGGTTTCTTTGTTATCCTTTAGAATGAGTTCAAAAATTCCGTTATCAAGCGTGGTAATCCAATAATGACCCTTACTATCTTGAATAACATCTATGGATTGAGAAATAGTTGCTCCATTATTCTTGGCTTTACCGTAGGCATAATGCAGGTATTTCATAGTCTTTTTGTCAAGACAATAGACGCCATTAGTATACGTAAACCAAATGTTACCGTTTTGGTCTTCAATTCGAGGTGAAATCATACCTGAAGAAGCTGTTTTTTTTGTTGGATCTACTTCAGCCAATTTGATGTGTCGAAGTGAATTGGTTTTAGTATTAAAAGTATAATATCCATCTGTAGCAGAAGTCATGTAAAGCGTATGTGATCGATCGGCAAAAATCTTGAATACTGCATTTGGTTTTTTTCCATTTTGATCAACCACATTCATTGGAATAAGTTGGTTGGTGGTTTGATTTAACAGAAAAATTCCATCAGCACTCGCTCCATAAATTTGTTTATCGGCTGTTATAGCCAGCGCTTCAATCCCTTTCATGTTTCGGAATTGACCTGAGTAAAATGGGTTTTGAATAAGCTCCATTTTATTTTCTTTTGGTTGGAACCAAAGAAGACCGTTGCTGGTATTGTTGGCAATCAAATAACCACCTTTATAGAGAAGACTACCGTAAGGTTCAACGGTATATTCGGCAAATGAATTGAATAATGGATACGATTGCACTTGATTGTTTTGCCAAGGAAGCATCGACAATCCTGAGTACGAAGCAATCCATAGATTGTGTTCTCGATCGTGAAAAAATCGGCTTATTGGTGTAGTTTTAAACGAATATTCATCTTTATAGACCGGTGAATGATTGACAAATTTTTTGGTTGAAATGGAATATTCACCCAATATACTAGCAGAAAACCAAAGTGAGTTATCGTCTTTTGGAGCAATGAGTGTTACAAAATTGGCTGGATTGGAGTTCTTTGAATTGGAAACAATAAGTGGCTGACTTTCAAAATGTTTGGATTGGATGTCAAATTGTACAATTCCTTCAAAACCACCGGCTAACCAAATGCAATTGCGTTTAGCATCGTAAAATCCGTCGTAAAAACTATTCCCTTTTTTTGAATTCCAATGTGGAATGATTGTCCCGTTGTCAAAAAATTCAAACAAACCATTAGTAGTTACTGCCCAAAGGTGACCGTCTGGAGTTTCGATGATTTTTAAAACGTCTTTAGAGGCTTCCGTTACATTAGAATTTCTTGGTACAAAATGAATCACTTTTTTTGTTTTGGGATTGTATTTGTACCAATAATCGGTTTGCGTGGCGATCCAGATGTTGCCTTTTTTATCTTCATGAAAACCCATGATGAATCCTTTTATCATCTTGTTTATCAGTGGATCATTGTAATTTAGACTAGAAAAAACTTGGGTTGTAGGGTCAAAAATTTGAAGCGCGTTGATACTCGACAACCATAATTTACCCGATCGATCTACATAAATATTCTGTAAAATATTACCAATTTGACGACCCGGTTTATCAATGGAGCTTTTAATTCTCTCGAATTTTTTTCCGTCAAAACGATACAAACCACTTCCGGTACCGATCCAAATCATGTGGTTTTTATCTTGAGCTACGGTATAGATGTACTTATCGGTGAGTCCGTCTTTTTCAGAAAAATTAATAAACGATAAAGCGGTATTTTGAGCCATAGTACACCAGCCCAAAACCCACATAAAAATCGTTATGTACCACTTTGCTTTCATAAAGTGGTTGCAAATTAGGAAAAAAAGGAAAAAGTGCCGCTACTTTTTTGTATTGAGCAGATTTATTGAGTAATCGACACGATTCGTTACTAGCCCAGATTGAAGTGGAAAGCTTTGAACCTAAAAATGCTATTTTTTGTGGGTGTAAAAAAGCGACCAACGGAAGCTGTTTTACGCCTTACAAAAAAAGCATTTTGGGTGAAAACTTGGAACGAAAAGCTGGAATAGCTTCTGAAAAAAGTTTTTAGTCTCAGTCTCAGTTTTCAGTAACTGTTCACTGTGACTGTAAACTAATAATTGAGTAATTCTTCTATTTTCAATCGTACTTTATCGACATTCGGAATCATGGTGAACTCGAGTGTGCTGTTGAGTGGAATGGCAGGCATATTTTCGGAACCGATGACCATTACCGGCGCATCCAGATGTTTGAAACAATTTTCTTGAATCAATCCGGCAAGGCTGCGTGCAAAGGAATTATTGGTGGGTTCTTCGGTTACGACTAAACACTTTTTGGCTTTTTTAACCGATTTGAAAATGGTTTCTTCGTCGAGCGGATATAAGGTGCGCAAATCGATGATTTCGACTTGGTTTTTGATGTTTTCGGAAGCATTTAGCGCCCAATGAACTCCCATTCCGTAAGTGATTACGGTGATGGTTTCGGCGGTTTCTTGTTCCCAAATTTCTTGTACGATATTGGCCTTACCAAATGGCAACATGTAGTCTTCTGAAGGTTCGTTGACACGAGCGGTTTCAGTGCCTTTTACTTTACTCCAATACAAACCTTTGTGTTCTAAAATCACGACAGGATTTGGATCGTAATACGCCGCTTTAAGCAACCCTTTTAAATCGGCGCCATTACTTGGATAAGCGATTTTGATGCCACGAATGTTGGTCAAAACGCTTTCGACAGACGATGAATGATACGGTCCGCCGCTTCCGTACGCACCAATCGGCACACGAAGAATCATGCTTACCGGCCATTTTCCGTTGGATAAATAGCACGAGCGACTCACTTCGGTAAACAACTGATTGAGTCCGGGCCAAATGTAATCAGCAAATTGCACCTCAACTATGGGTTTTAAGCCAACCGCCGACATTCCGACTGTGGAACCCACGATAAATGCTTCTTGAATGGGAGTATTAAAAACGCGTTCGTCTCCGAATTTTTGAGCCAAAGTGGCCGCTTCACGGAAAACGCCACCCAAACGAGCTCCAACGTCTTGTCCGTACAACAAGCACTCTTGGTGTTTTTTCATCAATTCTTCTACGGCAAATAAGGCACAATCGACCATTACGACTTTGTCTTCACGTTGTGGATTTCGCTCACCTACTTCTTCTGTGATTGGAGTTGGTGCAAAATCATGGGTGAATAAATCGGATGGTTGTGGATCTTCGGCTTGTTGGGCTTTTTTAAAATCATTTTTAACCACAGCTAAAGTTGTTGCCAATTGATTATCTATTTGTCGTTGGGTAAACCCTGCATCCAACAATTGTTGCATTAAAACCGGAAAAGGATCGCGGGATTGTGCTTCTTCCAAATCGTCGCGGTACCATTCCATTCGAACTCCAGATGTATGGTGATTTAATAACGGAACTTTAGCATGAACTAAAAACGGGCGACGTTCTTCACGAATCGTTTGGATTACTTTTTGAACGGCCAAATAACTTTCGGTAAAATTGGCTCCATCGATGGAAATCGCTTCGATTCCGTGAAATCCTTTGGCGTATTCAAAGGCGTTTTGAGCGCGAGTTTCGGCTGCATTGGCCGAAATATCCCAACCGTTATCTTGCACCAAATACAAAATCGGAAGTTGTTTTAACGCTGCCATTTGTAATGCTTCGGCAATCTCGCCTTCGGTGACAGAAGCGTCTCCGAGTGAACAAACTACGAGTGGTTTTGGTTCGTTGTCATTTTGTAAACCTGTATTTTCTTTGTACCAAAAACCCATGGCAGCTCCAGTTGCTGGAATCGCTTGCATTCCGGTTGCTGAAGATTGGTGTGGAATTTTAGGTTTATCAGCGTCTTTCAAACTCGGATGACAATAATAGGTTCGACCGCCCGAAAATGGATCGTCTTTTTTGGCCATTAATTGGAGCATCAAATCGTAGGGTTGCATCCCGATAGACAATAACATCGCATCATCACGGTAGTACGGAAAGGCGTAATCTTGAGGCAGCAATTGCATTCCGACTGCGATTTGTATGGCTTCGTGTCCTCGTGAAGTAGCGTGTACGTATTTGGAAACGATTTTGAAATTGTCTTCGTACAAAGTCGCCATAGCTTTGGCAGTTGCCATTGTGGCGAAGGCTTTTTCGAGTATTTTTTTGTCTAGTGAATTCATTGTTTATAGTTTAACCACAAGGTTCACTAAGAAGGCTCGAAGTACACTAATTATATTTGTGCTCATTGTGCCTCCTTAGTGTCTTAGTGGTTTTATATTATTTTGCTTCCACAATCCAACCGAATTTATCTTCGATGTGTTGTACTTTGATGGCATTTAAGGTATCATTTACCATTACAGAAACTGGGTTTTCAGCTGGGAATTTGATGGATAAATCGTTGTTTCCTATTTCTTCAATCATGGCGATTCCAACGGCTGTTCCGGTTCCGAATGCTTCTTCTAAAGTTCCGTTTTTGGAAGCTTCGATGATTTCTGAAATGGTAATTGGGCGCTCGGTAACTTCATAACCTTTATCGCGTAATACATCGATGACACTCATGCGCGTGATTCCCGATAAAATCGAACCCGTTAGACTTGGCGTGATGAATTTTCCTGCAATTTTGAAGAAAATATTCATGGTTCCCACTTCTTGAATGTATTCGAAATCTTGAGCATCCAACCACAACACTTGGTCGTAACCTTTGGCTTTGGCATATTCTGTTGGACGAATCGCTGCGGCGTAATTTCCGGCGGCTTTGGCTTCTCCGGTTCCGCCATTTACAGCACGAACGTATTTTTTTTCGGCGTACAACTTGATTTTTCTGCTGAAAAAAGGTCCGGCTGGCGATCCCATTACAATGAATTTAAAACTCGTTGCTGCACGCATTCCGATAAAGGCTTCGTCGGCGTACATAAATGGCCGCAAATACAAAGCGCTTCCTTCCTGAGTTGGAATCCATTCTTTTTCTAGAGCAGTGAATTGTTTTAAGGCTTCAACGAATAAATCTTCTGGAAATAAAGGCATTCCCATTCGATCAGCGCTAAAATTTAAGCGTTTGGCATTTTCTTCTGGTCGGAATAATAACGGCGTTCCATCTTTTCCTAAAGTGGCTTTCATTCCTTCAAAAATAGCTTGTCCGTAGTGTAATGCCATAGCAGCAGGATGCGTCGGAATCAAGGCTAATGGCTCGATTCGCGCGTTTTGCCATTCTCCATTTACATAATCACAAATGAACATGTGATCAGAGAAATTGGTTCCCATTGTAATGTTTTCAAGGTTTACTTCTGAAACTCTTGATTGTGTGACCTTGGTTATTTTTATTGATTGTGTCATTACTGTTTCCATAATGTTATATCGTTGTGTTGGTATCAAATTGTTCTAAATAATCACCTACTTTTCGTAGGAATGAACCTCCTAAAAATCCGTCGACCACTCGATGATCAAAGGAAAGAGAAAGGTACATCATGCTTCGGATGGCGATTTCGTCACCATTTGCAGTTTCAATAACTTCTGGTCTTTTTTTGATAATTCCTAAAGCTAAAATCGCTACTTCGGGTTGGTTGATAATAGGTGTTCCCATTAAACTCCCGAACGTTCCTACATTGGAAATGGTGAACGTACTTCCTTGAATTTGTTCGGGTTTTAATTGGTTGTTCCTCGACGCTTCAGCCAATGAATTGATGTCTTTTGCTAAAGCAACTAAATCTTTTTCATTGGCATTTTTAACTACAGGAACAATTAAATTTCCTGATGGTAAAGCAGTTGCCATTCCGATGTTGATGTCGTTGTGAACGATGATGTTTTTTTCATCTACCGAAACATTAATCATAGGAAAATCGACGATGGCTTTGGCTACAGCCTGAACAAAAACAGGAGTGAACGTAAGTTTTTCGTTGTATTTTTCTTGAAATGGATCTTTGTTTGCATTGCGCCAATTCACCAAATTTGTCACATCCACTTCAATGTACGAAGTTACGTGAGGCGAAGTTTGTTTGGAATACACCATGTGATCGGCAATCATTTTGCGCATGCGATCCATTTCTACGATGCGGTCTTTCCCTTCTATGAAATTGATTTTAGGTTTTGGATAGGAAGAAGTTGTAGATTGTAAATTTTGGGTTGTAGGTTTGCTTTGGATTGGATATTTACGGTTCTTCAAGTAATTAAAAACATCACTTTTTTGTAATCTTCCTTCAGCACCTGAACCCGGAATACTTTGTAATTCTTCTATGGAAAGGTTTTCTTTTTGAGCGATTGAGATGATTAGTGGTGAAATAAACGCATTCGGGTTAGATTTCAGTTGTAGGTTGTGGGTTGACGGTTGTTGCACCTCGACTGCGCTCGGTGTGACACTACTCTTTTCTACAAAATCTTGCTTCTTGTCTCTTGTTTCTTGCTTCCCATTTGAATCAATTATCGCCAAAACCGTTCCTACTTCTACTACATCATCTTTTTGAAAGCGAATTTCAGTAATTACACCTGAAACCGGAGAAGGCACATCGTTGTCTACCTTATCGGTAGCGACTTCTACGATAGTTTCTTCGGCTTCGACATAATTACCTACTGATTTTAACCAGTTGATGATGGTCGCTTCGGTGATGCTTTCGCCCATTTTGGGCATTTTAAATTCTGTTATCATATTTTTTATGAACGGACAATTCGCGAATTGTCCCTACTTTTTCTTAAATTCTTCTAATGTTTTATAAAATGCTTCTTGGGTTGGTCGATTGGCTGGAATTTCTCGTAACGGCTCAACTGCTTTTAAAGTTTCGTAACATTCTTTTGGTAATTGTTGGTACAAGGCAGTTCCTTTGGTTTTCCAATCAATCATTTCATCAGAAACGTCTTTGATAATTGTGGCTGGATTTCCCACCACCATTTTTCGGTTCGGAATTTGCATTCCGGCTTTAACAAATGCTAAAGCGCCAATGATACACTCGTCTCCCACATTCACATCGTCCATAATGACTGCGTTCATTCCTACCAAACAGTTTTTACCGATATTGGCTCCGTGAATAATAGCTCCGTGACCAATATGCGCTCCCGCTTTCAACACCATTGATTTTCCTGGAAACATGTGAATCGTACAATTTTCCTGGACGTTGCAACCGTCTTCAATAATGATTTCGCCCCAATCGCCACGAATCGCCGCTCCTGGACCAACATAAACGTCTTTTCCAATAATCACGTTGCCCGTAACCGCGGCTTGCGGATGGATGAAACTACTTTCGTGTATGACTGGGATGAACCCTTTGAATTCGTATATCATTATTTGTTGTATAATGTATTGTTGTTTAATGTATATTGCTCTTTTCAGTATACAATATACATTTTACAGTATACAATTACTTAAATTTCTTCAACGTTTCTTTCGTAAAATCAGATAATACTAATCGTCCGCTGATGGCGGCTCTTTCGGCTAATAAATTGTCCCAATCTTCGGTACCGCGCCAGAAAATCTTTTTCATTTCAAGCATGGCTTCGGGATTGTAGGTGCACAAATGTTCAGCAAATTTTTGAACCGCTTCATCCATTTCTTCGATGCTTTCGTATACTTGCGCGAATAAGCCTTTTTCTTTGGCCCAATTGGCTTCGTAAAACGAATTGGCATCAATTGCAATTTGCGACATGGCTGAAACGCCCATTTTTCTTTCGATGGCTGGTGACACTACGAATGGTCCGATTCCGACGTTTAATTCTGACAATTTTATGGCTGCAAATTTTGTTGCCATACAATAATCGGTGGAAGCTGCAATTCCTACTCCGCCGCCAACTGTTTTCCCTTGAATACGTCCGATGATGAATTTTGGGCATTTTCTCATGGCATTAATCACGTTGGCGAAACCTGAGAAAAACACTTTTCCTGTGTCTGCGTCGTTGATAGCGATGAGTTCTTTAAAACTGGCTCCAGCGCAGAACGTTCGGTCGCCAACACTTTTGAGGATGATGACTTTAACTTCGCTATTATTTCCAACTTCGGTGATGGTGTTGGCTAATTGTGCTAAAATATTGCCTGGCAGACTATTCTGTTCTGGATGAAAGAACTCGATGGTGGCAATGTTGTTTTGTATTTGTTGTTTTACGTATGCTTCCATATTATTTAACCGCAAAGTCGCAAGGTAATCGCGAGGTTCGCAAAGTTTTCATTTTTAAATTATACCAAATTGTTCGAAATGATGATTCAAATGTTTTCGTTCTAACAAATACGATTCGTAACGGTTCAATTCGCCAAACACCATATTTTTCATTATGGCTTCTGGATTTTCCTTGAAAAAAGTTTTGTACGCTTCTCTGGCTTCAAAAAATTTGGCTTTAGCCGTTTCAAAATCGGAGTGAATTAAGTCTTCCAATTCGCCTTTTTTCATAGCTGGAAATTGGGTTCCCATTGGAAATTTATCGTAATTGTACAATGAATTATGTACTTTGTCTAAAATCTTTTCAGGAGTAGCAATCTCAAAATCTTGAATTTCACCTGACATGATTCGGTAACCTTGTTCCAAATGTTCTAACAAATGTTGCGGCGTTAGAATTCCCCAATTGGGTTTTGAATTTTCAGTTAGTTTATTGATGCATTCAGCTACTTTTTCATCGGTCATTTCGACTAAAACTTCTTGCTTTTTCTGAACCATTGTCAAGATTGTGGCTACTGCAACCAATTCGTCAGTAGTATCAAAAACTTCAACAAACCATTTTACAATTCCGCTTGGATGTTCGGCTGAAGCAACGTCACGATCCACTTTTTGTTTACACGTTAAACGTACATAAACTGTGTCGTTATGATAAATTGGACGTAAGAAACGGCATTCTTCCAAACCATAATTCGCGGCAACAGGACCTTTATTTGGGTACACAAACAAACCTGCAGCAGCAGCTAAAATAAAGTAGCCGTGAGCCGTTCGTTTTTTGAAAATACTTCCATCGAGTGAAGTAATATCAGTATGTGCGTAGAAATGATCCCACGTTAAATTGGCGAAATTGATGATATCAGTGTCGGTTACGGTTCGGTTATGAGTTCGTAATGACATTCCGGGTTGTATGTCTTCCCAATGGTATTGAAAAGGATGTTGCGTAATTTCTTTATAAGCCGAATTTGGTTGATAAATTCCGGTGATTTCAGTTAATGTCGTTGGCGAACCTTGAATGGCACAACGTTGCATGTAATGTTTGATTCCTCGAACACCTCCCATTTCTTCTCCACCACCAGCGCGACCCGGACCACCATGAACGAGTAACGGAAGCGGTGAACCGTGACCTGTACTTTGTTTGGCATTTTCACGATTCAATACTAAAATTCTACCGTGATGTGAAGCGGCATTTACTACATATTCTTTAGCGATTTCATCTGAATTGGTAACGATTGAAGACACAAGCGAACCTTTACCCATTTGGGCTAATTCGATGGCTTCGTCTAAATTTTTATAAGGCATGATGGTTGAAACTGGTCCAAAAGCTTCGGTTTCATGAACAGCTAGACTTGTAAAAGGATTATCCTCACGAAGTAAAATTGGGCTCACAAAAGCACCTTTTTCATCGGCACCGATTAGGGTAGTTCTTTCTAAATCGCCATATACAATTTTAGCTGATTTTGCTAATTCTTGAACTCTTCCTTTTAGAACATTGACTTGATCTTTACTGACCAATGCTCCCATTCGAACTTCTTTTAAACGAGGATCACCAATGGAAACTTTATCTAAGGATTTTGAAAGTGCTGATTGCACCTCATCTATTAATTTTTCGGGTACAATCATACGGCGAATGGCGGTACATTTTTGCCCACATTTTACCGTAATTTCGCTTCGTGCTTGGTTGATGAACAAGTCGAATTCGGGTGTTCCTGGAACTGCATCTTCACCTAAAATAGAGGCATTTAAACTGTCGGCTTCCATTGTAAACGGAACTGATTCTTGAATGATTCTCGGGTGTGCTTTGAGTAATCTTCCGGTTGCAGCAGAACCTGTAAACGTGATTACATCTTGGCTTTCAACAGTATCAAAAATATTTTTAGCGGTACCTGAAATTAATTGTAAAGCGCCTTCGGGCAGCATATTTGAAGCGATGATTTCGCGAACAACCGCTTCGGTCAGATACGCTGTTGCTGGCGCTGGCAAAACTACAGCTGGCATTCCTGCCATCCAGTTGACCGCACATTTTTCTAACATTCCCCAAATTGGAAAATTGAACGCATTGATGTGTATGGCTACTCCTTTTTTGGGAACTAAAATATGATGTGCCATGAATCGACCACCTTTTGATAAATCGATGGGGTCGCCTTCAACATGGTACGGCTGGTTCGGAAATAATTTACGCAACGATGCATTGGCGAATAAGTTTCCGAAACCACCTTCAATGTCAATCCACGAATCGACACGAGTGGCTCCTGTTCGGTAACTGATTTCATAAAAAGCTTCTTTGCGTTTGGTCAAGTACATCGCCAAACTTTTTAACATATTACCTCGCTCTTGGAAGGTCATTTTTCGCAATTGTTCTCCTCCTTTGGTTCGCCCGTAATGTAAAATCGCAGGAATGTCTAATCCTTCCACGGATGTTTCGGCAATGAATTCGCCTGTAACGGCATCAAAAGTTGGTTTTCCTTCACCGGTTGCTGAAGTCCAATTTCCGAGTACGTAATGTTGTGTTTTGTTCATATTATTTCTTTTAACCGCGAATTCGCAGATTTTTTTCTTTTTTTCCTCCGACTAAAGTCGAAGGCTAATCAGCTGCGCGTTCAATAATCACCGCATATCCTTGTCCAACTCCGATGCACATGGTGATTAAGGCGTATTGTTTCCCTGTTAATTGTAATTCTAATGCGGCTGAATAAGCGATTCTAGCACCTGTTACACCTAGCGGATGACCGATTGCAATGGCACCACCATTTGGATTGATTCGTGGATCATTGTCTTGCAAACCTAATTCGCGTATGCAGGCGATACTTTGTGCTGCAAAAGCTTCGTTTAACTCAATAATATCGATTTGGTCTAATGTCAAATTGGCTTTTTCTAATGCTTTTTTGGTCGCTTCAACTGGGCCGATTCCCATGATTCTTGGCTCTACTCCTACTACGGATGAACTTACGATTCGGGCTAATGGTTTTAAATTGTATTTCTTAACTGCGTCTTCTGATGCAATAATCGTTGCGCAAGCGCCGTCGTTTAAACCTGATGCATTTCCGGCAGTTACGCTTCCCTCTTTTTTGAATGCGGGACGTAATTTGGCTAAACCTTCCAAGGATGTCGTTGGCTTGATGAATTCGTCTTTGGTGAACTGGATTGGGTCGCCTTTTCGTTGCGGAATTTCAACAGCTATTATTTCTCTAGCTAATCGTCCTGAAGTTTGCGCTTCAGTCGCTTTTTGTTGACTATTAAGAGCAAAAGCGTCTTGGTCTTCGCGACTGATGTTGTACTTTTCTACTAGGTTCTCAGCGGTTTCTCCCATGGCATCCGTGCCATACATAGCGTGCATTTTAGGATTGATGAATCTCCAACCAAAACTTGAATCGTACATTTTAGAATCGGTTCCGAAAGCCGATGATGGTTTGGAAACGACTAAAGGTCCGCGTGTCATATTTTCAATGCCGCCTGCAATAAAAACATGTCCGTCGCCTGCTTTGATAGCTCGATTGGCACCAATAATGGCTGACAAACCCGAGCTGCACAAACGATTGACCGTTTCACCGGGAACTGTGTAAGGCAAACCCGCTAATAATAAAGACATTCGCGCTACATTTCGATTGTCTTCACCCGCTTGATTGGCACAACCCATTATGACATCATCGTAAGCGTCTTTTGGAATATTTGGATTTTTTTCTACTACTTTTTGAATAACCAAAGCACCCAAATCATCGGGGCGAACCGATGCTAGTGTTCCTTGGTAACTTCCGATTGGCGTTCGAACGCCGTCTATGATGTATGCTTCCATTTTTTATTTTTTAACCGCGAAGTCGCAAAGAGTTTCGCAAGGTTTGCTTGTATTGTTTTTATCCATTGGCTAAAGCCAACGTTTATTCAGCTTCGCTTTTTTTTATCCATTGGCTGAAGCCAACGTTTATTCAGCTTCGCTTTTTACTCATTAATTTCTATTTAAGTTGAAGCCCTAGCCCCGATTGGAAGCAGTATCCTTTTTTGTTATCCAATGTACCTCGACTTCGCTCGGTGTTACAAAAAAGATACTGCGGAAAGCGGGATTAAGCTTCAAAAAATCATTCCCATTCTTTATCACTTCTGAACACTGTTCCTTTGAACAAGGCTACTATTTTTTCTTCTCTTTTTATTTCGATAGTATAAAAACCAAATTTATTTTTGAGAGCGTCTTGTTTTGCTATTGCCACAATTTTGTTCCCTTCTTTGAGGGTTTCGATGTGGTTGATGGACGTGTCGATACTTACTGACTGTCGACCATGCGAATTGGCAGCAAAAGCCAAAGCGCTGTCGGCTAGAGAATACGTGATTCCGCCGTGAGCAATACCAAAACCGTTGGTCATTTCTTTTCGGATTACCATAGAAAGTGTGCATGTTCCTTCGGCAACATTTTCAACGGTGATGCCGAGCCATTGACTGAAGGCATCGTTTTGGAACATTTTGTTTACAATTTCGTTTGGCTTCATACTATTAGTTTTCTCGCAAAGACGCAGAGACACAAAGTTCTGGTTAATAAAAATTTTTAGTTTCTTTTGCCATACGACGAAGAATTGGACTACAACGGTAGCGGTCTTCGTGGTATTCGTTGTACAATTCGTCTATTTTATTCACACACCATTGGATTCCGAGTTCGTCTGCCCAAGCCAATAATCCTTTTGGGTAATTGACACCTTTGGTCATGGCGTTGTCGATGTCTTTGGCGGATGCGATGTTTAAAAATAGCGTATCTGCTGCTTCGTTGATGAGCATTACAATGACTCTATCGAAAATTGATTTTGCTAAAGTCATATCTTCTCTAGGCGAAGGCATTTCTTTGCTGTACTCATAAAATCCACGACCTGATTTTCTTCCTAAAAATCCTGCTTCCAACAATCGTTTTTGAGTGAATGAGGGTTTGAATTTTGGATCGAAATAGAACGCTGTAAATACAGTTTCAGTAACAATATAATTGACATCATGACCGATGAAATCCATGAGTTCGAATGGTCCCATTTTGAATTCACCGATGGTTTTTAAACTCCAATCGATAGTCGCAAAATCGGCTACACCTTCTTCATACATGCGTAAACTTTCGCTGTAAAATGGTCGAGCTACACGATTGACGATGAATCCTGGAGTATCTTTAGCAACTGCCACTACTTTCTTCCAATCCGAAATGATTTGCACGGATTGTTGTAACACTTCGTCGCTGGTTTGTACGGCTGGAACCACTTCGACCAATTGCATTAATGGTGCAGGATTAAAAAAGTGAATTCCAATGACGCGTTCAGGTTTTTGGCAAGAGGCAGCAATGGAAGCGATAGAAAGTGATGAAGTATTGGATGCTAGAATGGTTTCGGGCGAGACGTAATTCTCTAATTCGGAGAATAGCTTCCTCTTGATTTCTAAATTTTCGATTATGGCCTCGATGACTAAATCGGAATGCGATAATTCGCCCATGGTATGAGCGTACGAAATGTTATTTTGTATACGGTTTTTTTCGCTTTCATCTATTTTGGCTTTTTCGACCAATTTAGACAAAGTGACATCAAGATTAGCTTTACTTTTATTTAATGCGTCTTGATTGGTATCGTAAATTTTCACTTCACAACCTGCTGTTGCGGCAACTTGTGCGATGCCACTTCCCATTGTTCCGGAACCTATGATTGCTACTTTCATTTTAAGATTGTAAGATTATAGGATTGTAAGATTGTAGGATTCTAAAAAATCTTACAATCCTACAATCTCTTTTTAATTTCCTTTAAATTCAGGTTTTCTTTTTTCTACGAAAGCGGTTACGCCTTCTTTGTAATCATTGGATGAACTGGCTTCGATTTGCAAATCGCTTTCTAATGCTAATTGTTGCTCCAAATTATTGGTCATAGATTGATTGATTAATCGTTTGGTTAAACCTAACGCTTTGGTTGGCATTTGGGCTAAATTTTGAGCCAGCGATTGGACTTCTTCCTCAAAAATTCCAGCGGCAAAGATTTTATAAATCATTCCTATATTCAATGCTTCCACAGCCGAAACTTTATCGCCTAACATCATTAATGCAGATGCTTTTTGGAAACCAATTAATCGTGGCAGAAAAAAAGTTCCGGCACTATCTGGAATTAAACCTATCTTACTGAATGCTTGAATGAAAGATGCATTTTCTGAAGCCACTACAATATCGCAAGCTAGAGCAATATTGGCTCCAGCTCCAGCGGCAACACCGTTTACTGCTCCAATAATAGGTTTTTCGATGGTTCTGATTTTTTGGATGATGGGATTGTAATGCTCTTCGAGGATTTTTCTAAAACCAGGATTCAATTCTGGATCTGTTACTTCTTTTAAATCTTGTCCTGCGCAAAATGCTTTTCCATTTCCGGTGATTACAATGGCGCGAACGCTTGCATTTTCATTACAATCATCGAGTGTTTTTTGCAACAACAAAGCCATTTCACGATTGAAACTATTGAATACGTCAGGTCGGTTGAGTGATATCCACGCGACATTGTTTTCAATTTTTAGTTCTATTGAATTGCTCATACCTTATTTTATTTCTTGTTACTTAAAATGAGATTGCTTCGTTTCCCGAAATTCGGGACAAGCTCTCGCAATGACATTTAGTAATCATTTTAAACATTTAAAGTAGTCGAATGGTTCAAGGCAATCTTCGCATTGGAATAATGCTTTGCATGCTGTTGAACCGAATTGACTAATCAATTTTGTGTTGAATGAACCACATTGTGGACATTTTACTAATTTTTTATTTCCTAGAAGCGCTTCTTTATCTGCTGATTCTGATAAAGGTGAAGCTATTCCGTATTTTTCTAATGATAGTCTGCCTTTTGGAGTAATCCAATCGGTTGTCCATGCTGGCGAAAGGATTAATTCTACTTTAGCTTCGTATCCTTTTTGTTGGAATGCTGCTTTGATGTCATCGCCAATTACGTCCATTGCTGGGCAACCGCTGTAGGTTGGAGTAATTTCAACCTCAACTATTCCATTTATTATTTTAGCAGAACGAACGACACCCATTTCTACAATTGACAAAACTGGAATTTCCGGATCGGAAACCGTTTCGAGGATTTCGAAGAGTTTTGGGTCGATATGTGTTAGTTGTTCTGTCATTTTTTTAACCACAAAGAGCGCAAGATTATTATTGCACGCTCTTCGCTTACTTATTTTTTGGAACACGGACGACACAGATTTAACTGATTTCCACGGATTCCTTTTATTTTTATTTAAAACTCTGAACCCTTTTTACCATGTCATGTTAGGATACGTGCGTTGCATGTACTGTAATTCAGTTAGAATATAACCCATGTGCTCGCTGTGTATTCCGTTTTTTCCTCCTTTTTGAAAGTATTCTATTTGTGGAGTTTGCAAGGTTGATTCCTCCAAAATTTCGCTTACTTTTTTGTAGTAATTTGATTTTAGAAGAGTAACATCTACTCCTATTCCTTCAGCAACCATTGCTTTATCTGTGTCTGTTTGATGGAAAAGTTCGTCGGTGAAAATCCATAAATCGTTGATTGCGGTTTGGATTCGGTTGTGACTTTCTTCTGTTCCATCTCCCAATCTTTTAATCCAATCAGATGAAAAACGATTGTGATAGAGTACTTCTTTGATGCTCTTTTTGGCAATGGCAGCGAGCATTTCATCTTTACTGTTTTGCAATTCTTCTAACAATGCTAAATGAAAAACATCAAAAAGAAATTGACGTGTAATTGAGTAAGCAAAATCCGTATTGGGCTGTTCTACCAAAAGCACATTTTTGTATTCGTTTTCAATACGAAGAAAAGCGACGGTATCTTCAGTAGCATCTCCGCCTTGTAATTTGGCAACATATTGATAATAGCTGCGCACTTGGCCTAATAAATCGAGTGAAATATTGGTCATGGCGATATCAGTTTCCAAACTCGGACCGTGACCGCACAATTCACCCAGACGTTGACCTAGAATCAACGAATTATCGGCAATTCCGTAGATGTATTGAATTAGATTGTTCTTCATTTTTATTTTTTTGACACGAATTTCACGAATTAGCTCAAATTCCCAAAATGCGCAAATTTCACTTAGTTTAATAAATTATTGGATAATTAACCTGAATTAGCCAACCCGCCAAAGGAGTAATTTTACATATGTTTTAATTCGTCTGGAAGTTCGTAGAACGTTGGGTGACGGTAGGCTTTGTCCATTGCTGGTTCAAAAGTTTCGCCATTATTTTCTGGATTTGACGCTGTAATTTGCGCAGATGGAACTACCCAAATACTCACACCTTCCATACGACGTGTGTATACATCGCGAGCGTTTTCAAGTGCCATAGTTGCATCGCTTGCGTGTAAACTTCCACAGTGACGGTGTTCTAATCCGTTTTTACTTCGTATAAATACTTCCCAAAGAGGCCAGTTTTTCATAATCTATAAGTTTTCAGTCGCAGTCGCAGTCGCAGTCTAAAAACTGTAACTGTGACTGTCGACTATTTTATATTGCTTTTTTTACTTCGTTGTTGGATTGTTTTTCGGCGTAAGCCATAGCTGCATCGCGCACCCAAGCACCTTTTTCCCATGCCGATTTGCGTGCTTCGAGACGTTGTTTGTTGCATGGCCCGTGACCTTTGACAACTTGCCAAAATTCATCCCAATCAATTTCACCCCAATCATAACGTTTGGTGGTTTCATTCCATTTTAGCTGATTGTCTGGAACAGTCAAGCCCAAAATATTGGCCTGTGGAACGGTTTGATCTACAAATTGTTGACGTAATTCGTCGTTAGTTTTGCGTTTCAATTTCCATTTTACTGATTGTTCGGTATTAGGAGATTCTTCATCTTTTGGTCCGAACATCATTAAAGATGGCCACCACCAGCGGTTGAGTGCATCTTGTGCCATTGCTTTTTGTTCTGGTGTTCCATTGCAAAGCGTTAGCAGAATTTCGTAACCTTGACGTTGGTGGAAACTTTCTTCTTTACAAATTCTAACCATAGCACGAGAATACGGACCATAAGAAGTTCCCATTAACGCTACTTGATTCATAATCGCAGCACCATCTACCAACCATCCAATAGCGCCCATATCAGCCCAAGTAATGGCTGGATAGTTGAAAATACTCGAGTATTTAGCTTTTCCTGAATGCAATTGGTCGTATAATTCTTCACGTGAAATTCCGAGTGTTTCTGCGGCGCTGTACAAGTACAAACCGTGTCCGCCTTCGTCTTGAATTTTGGCTAACAAAGCTACTTTTCTTCGTAAAGAAGGAGCGCGTGTTATCCAATTGGCTTCTGGCAACATCCCAACTATCTCAGAATGGGCATGCTGTGAAATCTGACGAATGTGGGTTTGTCTGTATTTCTCGGGCATCCATTCTTTAGGTTCGATTTTTTCATCGCGGTCGATGCGCGCTTGAAATTGCTCTTCTAAACTTTTAATTTCTTTTTCTGACATAATTTTTCTGTTTTATTCCGCTGCGCTCCATACAGTTCGGCTTCGCCTCGGGTTAGGTTTCAAGTTTCAAGTTTCAAGTTTAGCGCTCGAACTTTATGCTTAAAACAAATTATATGTACTATTTTTTATCCCTTTTGTTTGTTCATTAGCCCCGATTGGAGCAAGTATCCTTTTTTGTTATTCCTATTTCCCTCGATTCTACTCATGTTGACAAAAAAGATACTGCGGAAAGCGGGAACATGGATTGCAAAGAAGCCCAAGCTATTAGCTACAAACCAAAATCGACTACAACTTTCTTCGAAGTGGGAACGGCTTGGCAACTTAGAACGAAATTTTTGGCCAGTTCATCTTCTTCGAGTGAGTAGTTGAGTTTCATTTCGACCGAGCCATCGACTACTTTGCAACGACACGTACTACAAACACCGCCTTTGCAAGCGTAAGGTAAATCGGCTCCTGCGGCGATAGCACCATCGAGAATATTGTCGAAATCGTCTCCCATCACGAAGTGGAATTCTTTTCCGCCGTCAATAATAGTAACTTCGGTTCCTTCTACTTTTTTCTCTACAATTTTATTGATGCGTTGTTTGTCTTCCTCAGATAATCCGGTATTGAATAGTTCGTAATGGATTTTATCTTTAGCTAAACCAGCACTCATGAGTTCATCGCGAAGCAAGAAAATCATGTCTTCTGGTCCGCAGATGAAACACTCGTCGGTTGACGTTACATCAATTAATTTATCGGTAAGAACGTTTATTTTTTCTTTAGTGAATCGTCCGTTGAATACTTCGGATGGACGATGTTCTTTGGTTAAAAAATGAAAGATTTCAAAACGGTTGAAATAGACATTTTTAAGTTGTTCAATTTCTTCTTTAAAGATAATTGATTTTACAGTACGATTCAAATAAAACAGTTTAAAAGTACTGTTAGGTTCAGAGGCCAAATGCGTTTTGATGATGGAAAGAATAGGTGTAATTCCGCTTCCCGCAGCAAAAGCAATGTAGTTTTTGGCTTGAGTTGGATTGACTTCGGTGAAGAATGTTCCGTTGGGTGCCATTACATCTAAAGTGTCGCCTTTTTTCAATGTATCATTAGCAAAAGTTGAGAAAAGTCCTTCATTTATTTTTTTTATCGCGACTTGCCATTTATTTTCAACTGGCGAAGAACAAAGCGAGTACGAACGACGCACTTCGTTGCCGTTGATATGGGTTCGCAACGTTAAATGTTGTCCTTGTTTATAGTTGAATTCCGATTGTAATTCGGCTGGAATATCAAAAGAGATTACCGAACAATCTTTGGTTTCCTTATAAATATCAGCTACTTTGATACTGTGAAATTTTGCCATACTTTTTAAAATAAATAAAACTAACAGTTGTTAGTTTGTTAGGCAAATTTAATGATTTTTTTGATAGGTTACGAAAACGTTGTAATTTTTTTAACCTTCTTAAAAATACAACTAACCCTCGAAGGGTTTGAAACCCTTCGAGGGTTGTTTACAATTGAACAATTCCGTTGAGTAGCACTTGCACCATATTTGATTTTAGTACTGACGGATTCGGACTTTTCTTTTTTCCATACCAGAGATATAAAGTTCTCAAAGTAGAAAGTGTTGAGAAGATGATGACTTCGAGATTGAGGTTTTTGATTTCACCGTCTTCAATCCCTTTTTTGACGATGGTTCGGAAGTTTTCTTCATATTCTTCGCGCATTTTGATAAAATAACTCAAATCAGAATCAGTAAGATGCATCCAATCATTATTTAGGCAAGCCAGCGCATTAGAATCGCGCAAAGTGATGTCGATGTGAAGTTGAATTACCCGTTCGATTTTTTGAATAGCAGAGTTTTCAGAGGCAACAATTTCGTCCATTACAGAAGTAAATTCTTCGGCAATTTCTATGATAATTAACACTAAAATCTCTTGCTTTGATTTGATGTGATTGTACAAACTCGCCGCTTTGATGTCCATAGCTTGAGCAATGTCACGCATAGTAACAGCGCTGTAGCCTTTCTCTTTAAAAAGGGTTGCAGCAACGTTTATAATTTCGGTTTTGCGATCGGTAATTTTCATCGATGTCAAATATATAGAATATTTTGAGTTGGGTAACTTTTGTTACTGAAATGTAATTTGGGTTGAGCTACTTTTGTCTTAGAAATTTGATTTTCAGGAACACAGATAAAAAAAATTAAAACCCTTCGACTGCGCTCAGGGTGACATAAATTAAAAAAATAAAAATATGGGATTATTAAGTATGTTAGGTTTAGGTGGAAAAACAGAAAGTGTGAAAGAATTTATGGATAAAGGAGCCGTGATTATTGATGTAAGAACGGTTGGTGAATACAGAAATGGACACATTAAAGGTTCGAAAAACATTCCGTTGGATATGATTTTTTCGAAAGTGAGTGAAATCAAACGTATGGAAAAACCTGTGATTGTTTGTTGTCGTAGCGGAATGCGAAGTGGTCAAGCTGCTTCCATTTTGAAAAACAGCGGTATAGAAGTACTGAATGGTGGCGGATGGCAAAGCTTAGAAAGCAAATTATAATTGAATTTGATTGATTGGGTTTATTGATTGTTGATTGAAACGGCTCTTGTTATAAGAGCCGTTTTTTATTTTTTTACAAAACCTTTTCCGTCGCATTTGGAGCAACCCATTACGGTGTATTGACCTGATCCTGCACAATGACTGCATTTAGCTAAACCACCTGTATTTCCGGTATGTCTATCGTAAGTAACCAAATCTTTTCGATAACCTGCGCCTTTACACATTGGACATTGGGTTTTTATAACTCCAAGACCATTGCATTGATTACATTGGTATTCGTTTTGGAATTTAGCAGTCGCAGCTTCCTGAGCTATTCGTTCTTGCTCTTTTTGTTGCTGATATTCTGCGAGATTTCTTTGGGAAATAGGATGATCAAAATTATAATGTGGAAAATCAGAATTGTCAACAAAATAAACGCGTTGACAGTCTTCCTCGCCATTTTTTCGAATGAAACAACAACTTCCTGAATAACCATCTTTCCAATTTGTAGCGGTGACTTTACACCCTTCATATCCCCAATGATTGTTATCAGTAATATAGACGGTTCCTGCACCTTCAATCTGTCCATATTGATTAAACTCACCTTCATAATATCGGCTGTACATACGTTTTTCAGTACGTGGAAAAGTTTGTTTACCAATGTACTTACCCTCTTTAAAACCCGTAACTTCTATTAATTTTTCATCAACAGTAAGATTTCCATTTTGAGGCAATCCGTTTTGGAATTCACCTGCAAATACAATTTTCTTATCGAGATATGCTTTTACACATTTTCCGTGAAATTTATAGTTTTTTATTGTACCAATAATTGTGTACTTGTTTCTATTTAAGTCTTCATCATTCATTACAAAATCGCCAATTGGCTTTCCGTTTTCAAAATTTCCAACCATTTCAAAACCGAAACCTGTCTCAAGATTTTTAGCAACATAAATAGTAGCTTCGCCGTTTTGACAATCGCCTTTAACACAAAAAGTATAGGGTGCTAAATAAGTTATAGGTTGAACTAATTTCTCTAAATAAAATTTGCCCCACTTTGTAGTATTTGATTCGTCTTTGTAAGGAATATAACCCGTTATACCATCCAAATTAAATATAGCAAAAAAAGAACCTTTGTCGTTTTGAATTTCCCATTTTTTTATTGGTCTGTTGTTGGACAATTCGCCTTTGTAAAAAAATCCCTCTTTGGTGAAGTATTCAGTATAACCATCCAAACTTTTGTCCGGATTTAGAAGTGAAACAATTTTTGTTCCATCTGGCTTTTCGTAATAGAACTTTGTTTTGTTCTCGTAACCATGCATTTTCAGTGTTGTTCCATCTTTGAATGTATACAATTGATTGATTGATTTTCCAGTAAAATTACAACAACCATTGCGGTTAGCGGAAGTTATTTCGAGATTATCGCCATTAGCATAAACATATTGACCATCAATAGGATATCCTTCAAAAAAATGTCCTTTATAAGTATCTCCGTTGGAGAAATTCATTGTGCCAAAACTGATTGAAACCGTATTTTCATGTCCACCATAATTACTTTGAACACTTCCAACAAAAACACTTTTGTCTTTAAAAGTAATACGGTAACCACCTCCTTTTTCTATTATTAATTTTTTTTCTTTCATGTAAAGTTCTTTTTCGGGAACGAATTGAATTTTAGGTATTTCAATGGGTAATTTTAGTTGAAATAATTCAGGGAAAAGTTCTTTAGTAACTACAGTGGTAGCCGTATTTTGTGCGAAACCAAAAAACCATATAAAAGTAACAACAAGGGAAAAAATTCTTTTCATTCTTTGAAAATTTGAAAAATTTACTAGTATAAAATTAAAAAATATTAATTAGTAATCAATACGACATCTGAAACAATTTTTGCTAATGGAGTTGATGGAATGGTTTTTACAATTGATATCAAAACGCCGTTGGGAGTTGACTCTAAAGCTGAAATTCTATCGTCAGTTACTGTTAAATTAGGTTTCTCAATTACAAAGGATGAACCTGATAATTTGTAGAGATTTTTATCTCTTCCTGATATCAAATAAATGTTACTTCCCGAAAAAACTAGGTCTTTATACACTCGATTAGTGTCGCCTGGAAGCAATGCAATTGTTGATGGTAAACTCACACCTGTTTTTACTACTTCAATTGCGGTTCCGTTGAATTTATATATATCTAAAATATCGGAATTAGAACGTCTTACAACCATAAAAGGATTGTTTACATTATTTGGATTTTTGTGAAGTGTAATTGTATTTACAGAACTCCAACCTGAACCAATACTACCAATTCCGTCTAAACTGGTTACATTACTAAAAGTGCTTCCGTTGTAACTGATGATGTTGATTTTTCCGTTTGAAAGATTGGAAGTGTAGCTCAACCAAGCCCAATATACTTTATCAGTAGTACCAACTTTTGAAGCGTCATTGGTCATTGGTATGTTTGTGTTACTGCCTGCAACATAATCCATTTGATTTACTACTTCTCCTACCCATGAAAAATTTGAAGGGTTGTATCGATACAACATTGGTTTGCCATAATTGGAATTGTACCCTACACTCAACATAAAATTGGCGTGGTTTATCGTATGCATATATCCTTGATTGGAACTTGCTGAAATTGCGCCTGAAAAGAAAGTTGGACTGTGCACATATATTCGAGTTCCTTCAAAACCATAAGAACCATGTGCACCGCTAGTAGAATTATAGGAAATCAAACGTGTATAATTGGTGTCGATTTCAAAATCATCATTGGCAGAAGAATTTTGAAATCCTACTTTATTAGTGCTAGATGTTGTATTAAAATCGCCTTGACAATTTAAAACAGCTCCATAAGACAAAAGAGAAATTGACGGAACTGTATATTTTGCGAATGTCGAAAAAACACCGTTATCATCAATTATTTTATAAACTTCTGCCGTGTGATAATTATAATTATTATTATCGCCTTCTGTTGGTGGAAATTGATATAATCTAAACTTAAAAGTTCCGCCATTATTGGCATAAAAAGTCTTTGCTGGATCTATTTCTTGGGCAATCGTGCTGCTGTTAGAAGAGTCTTCAGAAGAATCCGATGAGCACGATGAAAATAAGAATAAATTGGAGAGCACTAGTAGGATTAAACATCTTTTCATCATTAAAAATTTAAAAATTGATACACAAATTTACCATCTGAATAAAGCAAAAGAAATACGTAAAATTCCGTATAAATAAAAACCATCTCGCATTACACAAGATGGTTTTCAAACTACTATAAAAACTACTTACTACTTCTATTTTGTTTACTATTACTTACTCCATTTTTCTTTATATTTTTCCAACTCATAGTTGTGATTTCGTTCCATGTACCAACTCATTGAATCAAATTCTTTGTAATACTCGTCTTTTTTGGTTGGATCTTTTTTGAAATTGGCCAAAATGTTTTGAGCTTCTTCATAGTCAGATAATTTATATCCTTTAATATTCCACGCACCCGCCATTTCATAATTTAAAGCGCCGTTGTAATCACCTAATTCGGCTGCTTTTTTAAAATATTCCAAGCATTTTATTTTGTCTTCTTTGATGATTCCTGCAGCGATCATAAGTCCGTACATATTCAAAGCTGAAGGATCATTTAGCTTTGCGCATTGAGCAATAATTTCTTTTGCATTGAAGTTGAAATCGTTACTTTTAATGGTAAATCCGTTTCCTTTTTCGTAGTGACAAGCTTGACAACTGGAATTCTCACATCGTCCAAAATACTTTTCACATTCGGTTACACTTTCCTCTATAAAACGGAGATATTTTAACAATTTAACCACCGAAATGTCTTGTCTTTTGGCATAATACAACCAATCTTCGGCTTCAAATTTTCGGAGTTCACCGCCATCGTCTCCATAAAAATTCAAATACAGATAATAATTGGGTTTTCGGGCGTATTCACTTTTAGAAAAAGGCGATATGCATTGCACATTGAGTTGTTTCAAAGCATAACCTTCTGCTTCTTCGGTATTGAATTTTGAATGAGCGCGCTGAGCCAAACGAACAAAAGGTGTATTTTCTGAGGTGATTATTTCATTTACCCTCATGGCTAAGGCTGGATATTTTTTCTCTAATTCTAAGTATTTGTCTAAAAATAAATTATCTTCTTTATAAAATCTCAAATGAGTATAAGGATTGAAATGTACGCCTTCTTTCTCATCGTGAAATCCATTAAAAAAGACAGGTATCAATTGTGTTAAAATAAGTTGATCGACTTCTTCTGTTTTTTTGGGAAATCTTTTTTGCAATTTTTCTAAGTTTTTTAATGCCGAAACGGGATAGAATGTCGATTTCAAAGCATAATAAATTAGCTCATCATAAGTTGCTGTAGTTTCTTTTTCAGAAAACAAAGTAACATAATTGGCATAATTCAGAACTGCGTCTTTAATTTTTTGCCGCGAACTGCTGTAATGAGGAAGGGATTTTGGGTCTCCATCTCCCAAAGCTTCCAGAATTGCGGCGTGAATTTCACCCTGAGAAATTGGATTTTCACTCAACAACGATCGATAATACTTATTTACCTGATAATATTCTTTCCAATCCGACTTTTGTTGTTCTTCTTTTTCTAATCGTTCTCTTTTTTCTTTTTCGGCTTTGGCTTGTTCCTCAGCTGCTTTTTCAGCTCTTTCTCGCGCTGTTTTTTCATACGAATAATTATTTCCGCTTCCGTAATTCCCAGAAACACCCGAACTGGTACTCGAACTCATGTTGGATCGATGTGCATTGTCGTTTTGCTTCATTCGATCTTGACGCATTTGCTCCAAACGATATACATCGGGTGCATGATAGGCATCGCCGTATTGAGAATAAGCAAAAGAAACTGACAACAATAGCAGATAAAAAGCTTTCTTCATAATTTAGAGGTATTAGTCTTTCAAACTTACAATAAATCATTATCTAAGAAATACGTATAATTTCGTATATTAAAAAACCACCCCGAAAAAATCGGGATGGTTTAAAAAAACTGAAAATATAAAACTACTTACTACTTTTTGATTACTTTGAAGATTTCCACCTTAGTATCAACAAGAACTTTTATGATGTAAGTTCCAGTTGAATAACGTGACATATCAACCGTGGTTTCTAGCTCGTCGATTGTTTTTACAAACACAACTTGACCGAGCATGTTTACTACTTCAATTTTCGACATGGATTCAGTAGATGAAATATTCAACACATCGATCACTGGGTTTGGATACAATTTGATTTCATTTTTGATGAATTCTTCGTTTCCTAAACATCCACCTAATGTCATAGTCACCGCCAATCGATCGATACTTTCACAACTTGTTACCGTTTGAGAAGCATAATAAGTTGTACCGGCAGTTATTGGTGTTCCAGCAGGAATCACATTTCCGCCACTTGGAGCATCGTACCAAATAATATTCGAACCAGTTACTACAATTAAATCAACGGTTTCTCCATCGCAATAGGTTTGATTTGCAAATCCACTTGGCGCTGATGTTGGAGCTATTGAAGCCGTCACAGCAGTTCGAGGCGAAATACAATCTCCATTTTGCGACTCTACATAATAGGTAGTAGTAGAAGTTAAAACTGGAGTTGTAAAATTACTTCCCGTTGCCAGTAAATTTCCGCCACTTGGAGCATCGTACCAACTGATTACACCATTGCTTGATGTTGCAGATAGAGTAAGTGTTCCAACATCGCAACGACTATTTGGAGTAGTTGACGTAATTACTGAAACAGCATATACTGTAGCTACCACAGCAGTTCGAGCCGAAGAACAAGTTCCGTTAACAACCTCAACATAATAAGTTGTAGTTGTTCCTAAAACTGGTGTTGTAAAAGTTCCGCCAGTAGCAACTAAAGTTCCGCCAGTTGGAGCATTGTACCAATAAATGGTTCCGATGCTTGCTGTTGCTTGTAGGATGACACTTCCGTCACCACAACGACTTGCTGGCGTAGTTGATGTTAATATTGGCTGTTCATTTACAGAAGCCGTTATCGCTGTTCTTGACGAAATACAATCACCATTTTGAGCTTCTACATAATAGGTTGTTGTAGAACTAAGGACTGGAGTCGTAAAACTAGTTCCTGTTGCTACTACATTCCCACCTGTTGGAGCATCGTACCAACTAATTATACCATTGCTAGCTGTAGCAGAAAGTGTTAACGTTCCCGCATCACAGCGACTTGCCGGAGTAGTTGATGTAATAACAGCAGCTGCATAAACTGTTGCTTGAACAGCGGTTCGAGCTGAACTACAAGTTCCGTTTACAACCTCAACATAATAGATTGTAGTTGTTCCTAAAACTGGAGTTGCAAAAGTACCACCAGTGGCAACTAAAGTTCCGCCAGTTGGAGCATTATACCAATAAATGGTTCCGATACTTGCCGTTGCTTGTAAGGTTACACTTCCATCACCACAACGACTTGCTGGAGTGGTTGATGTAATAACTGGTTGCTCATTTACGGTTGCTGTTACAGCAGTACGTGTTAGAGTTGTACAACTTGAGCTTGAAGACTCCACATAATAAGTTGTAGTTGATGTCAAACTTGGCGTTGTAAAACTAGTTCCAGTTCCCACTAAGTTTCCTCCTGTTGGAGCATCGTACCAGTTGATTGTACCTGAATCGGTTGTAGCTCCCAGAGTTACAGTTCCAGAATCACAACGACTTGCTGGAGTAACTGATGTAATTACTGGAATTGGAATGTAAGTATAAACTACTGGAACTCTTGTCGAAACACAACCATTATCTATGGCTTCAGCATAATACGTATATGAACCACCACTTACTGGTAAACTTGTCCCTGAATAAAAAGCGGTTCCACCCGTTGCCACACTGTACCAATAAATAGTACCTGCACTGGCTGTTGCAAATAAAGTTCCGCCACCTTGACCACAAATTGTAGCATCTGTTGTAGATGTGATTGTTGGCGTTGTATTTACAGTAGCAATAACGGGTACTCTTAGTGATGTACAACTTCCGTTAACCGCTTCCACATAATAAGTTGTAGTTGTACTGATTGACGGCGTTGTAAAACTGTTACCAGTTCCTAAAACACTTCCACCCGAAGCTGAACTGTACCAATTTAACGTTCCAGCATTAGTTGTTGCTCCCAAAGTCACCGTTCCCGAATCACACACTTGAGATGGAGAAGTTGAGGTAATACTTGGAGTCGAATTTACAGTTGCTAAAACGGCAGTTCGAGTTGAAGTACAGGTTCCATCTGTGCTTTCCACATAAAAATTAGTTGAAACTGAAATGGATGGAGTTGTAAAGCTACTTCCAGTTCCTAATAATGTTCCTCCAGTTGGTGTGTTATACCAACTTAAAGTTCCATTAGAAGCGGTTGCTTGTAGCGTAACACTTCCCGAATCACAGCGACTCGCTGGAGTAGTTGACGTGATGGTTGGCACATTATTTACTGTTACTACAACTGCCGTTCTTGGAGAAGTACAACCATTTAAAGTGGTTTCTACATAATAGGTTGTAGTTGCTGTAACATTGGGAGAGAAACTGGTTCCCGATGAAAGCGCTGTGCCGCCTGAAGCTTCAGCATACCAAAAAACAGTTCCCGCACTAGCTGTTGCTGAAATAGTTACCACACCTGAACCACATCGTGTTGCCGGAGTTGTTGAAGTGATGGTTGGAACATCTGTTATCGTTGCCGTAACAGGTACTCTTGGAGATTCACAAAGTCCGAATAGGTTAGCAGCCGCTGAAACATAATACGTTGTAGTGGTTGAAAAAAATTGTTGGTATGTTCCCGGAGATGCAATAGTTCCTAATAAATTTCCACCTGTGGGTGCATCGTACCAATTAAGAAACCCAGAGCTTGCAGTTGCCGATAGTGTAACAGAACCAGGACCACAATTACTACCTCCTGTCACAGAAGTAATTACTGGATTAGCATATACTGTTATGTGGTCGGTTGCTATTATTGTATTGGTTCCATTGTAATTTGCTGCAACCAAAGTTACGTCGTATGTTCCCGGTGTATTGTAGGTAACAACAGGGTTTTGACTGGTTGATGAAGAGGGTGTTCCTCCTTCAAACGTCCATGTCCAGCCGGCAGGAATATTCGTTGATGTATCGGTAAAAGTAATACTTTGACCAACACAAGTGAAAGTTGCCGAAGCGGTGAAACTTGCCACTGGTGGTTCAGTCGGACAAATTGGCGCTGTTTTATCCATAGTAAAACCATCACCATCACCTCCAAAATAGGCATAAAACTGAGGTGGAAATGCACAGGCACTTTGCTCAAAAGTTTCTACGCCTGCTCCGTCATTATTTCCTCCCATGTAGGCGAAGAAAGACGGCGGAATACTACACGCTGTAGTACTGAGTTCTTCTGTTGCTGCGCCATCAGCATTTCCGCCCATGTAGGCAAATTGGAATGCTGCTGTTCCGCAGGAAGTTGCGCTTAACTCTTCGACACCTGAACCATCGTTGTTTCCTCCAAAATAAGCATAAAAATGCGCTGGAATGGAACAACTAGTGTTACTTAACTCATTTGCTGTTGATCCATGAGAGTTTCCTCCATTGTATTGAGCAAATGCGGTAAATTGTGTCAAAATAAATGTCAAGCAAACAACTATATATAATTTTGTTGTTTTCATCTAATTTGATTTTAAAAATTATTATACTTCATTTATTACAAGTTGATACAACCTGTACATCAAATTAGATTATTATCTTACTCCTCTACCTCCATAAGTAAAATATCGTGTAGCATCTGTAGAACCAGCAGTTGATCTATCTGAAGTTCGAACATAAATAGACGAACTATAATATTCTCCTCCTCTTTGTCCGATTCCAGTAGCAGTTGTAACTGATGGCCAAGTAGCTTGATTAGCATTTCCGATTGCTGTTAACGTTCCATCTCCAAGTGTTCCATTAAAAGCTACACCCGAAGCGTTAGCAACCGTTACAGTTCTTTCTATAACATTTCCACCCATTTCCATTGCTCCATAGTAAGCAGCACCAGCTGATGATCTACCTGAAGTTGCTGTTGCAAAAACACCTACTTTTAATGGTCCGTATGCAGGACTAGTTGTTCCAACTCCATAAGCACATCTTCCATTTAAAACAGTACTTGCTACTTCAGTTGGTTGTAAAGGATTCAATACAGATCCGTTGTTATATGCATTGATATTAGTATCTCCCCAAGGATATTCTCCTGCTACTCTTGATGCAGTACCACGACATACTTTTTCAAATTCTAACTCAGTCATTGGACGTAATGCTGACCAGTCTAAATACGCTGCTAAATCTGCCCAACTTAAGTTAGCCATTGCTATACTTTGTCCGTCATTTGAATTATTAATTACTCCGTTGGTTGCATCACATCCGAAAACAGCTGGAATTGCAGCGTTATTACCTGGGGTTTCGATTACGATACCATTTCTATAATAATTAGCACCAAAAGTCACGTAAGTTCCTGCTACTGCTGTTGGATCTGTTGCAATTCTACTTTGTTGTTGTGAAAAAGTTAATGAGTTTAAAAATTCTACATATTGCAATTGAGAAATTTCGTATTTCATGCAGTAAAACGAATTGTATCCCATTGGGAAAGTAGCTGGAACTGTTGGTCCACCACCACCAATAGTAGCCGATGTAATTCCCGATGTTTGCGAAGTTGCATTTACTGTGATACTATTAAAAGTCCCAGAGCTAGTTCCATCACCAATTTCAAAAGCCGCTTGAGGAACATTGACCATTTCTATTCCAAACACTTTGAAATTGTATGGTCCAGCACCTAGGCCTGTCATTCTTAATGTGATTGAAGTAGCAGGAATATTTCCTCCACCAAGAGCACTTCTTCTGATGAAAACACCTTTACCATCGGCAACAGTATCTACTTGTAATGGTGATGCTGCAGAATGGTCTCCCGCAGAAGTACTTAAACTAGTGTGTGCCCACAAACGGGTGTTACAGTCTTGAAATTTTACGAATACCCAAACGGCATCCCAATTGGCTGGTGCTACGTTGGCATTCCAACTGTTTTCCCAAGAAATATTAAAAGTAATATCGTTACCAGAAACTGAAGTTCCGGTGATTTCAACATTATTTGCATTACTATTAAGTGCAAATAAAAATAATATTGCGGTTGCAATTTTTGAAAAATAATTTTTTGATTTCATCGTATTGATTGTTAAAAGTTATACGACAAACTTAGCTGGGATAAAAGCACAAAAAAATACGCTATTTTGCGTATTTTTTTTCTTTTCAACTATTTAACATACAGCACTTTATATTAAATTGTTGTTTTTTGCTTTATGAATTGCTTCTATTCGATTGTGCACTTGAAGCTTTTTATAAATATTTTCCACATGCTTTCTAATCGTTCCATTGGACAGTTCAAGATTATAAGCTATTGCATCGTATTTAATTCCAGCACCTAATTGTTCTAAAACTTGAATTTCTCTGGCGCTCAAATTAATCTCTTCTTTTTCAAGTTCGCTACCAAGATCAATAGGATTTCTTAAGAGTCGAAGTGTTTTCATTGCAATAGAAGGAGTCATTGAAGCTCCACCATTCATTGTTTGTATGATGCTATCGTATAAATTAGCCGGACTCAATTCTTTTAATAAATAGCCGTCTGCGCCTGCTTTAATCGCTTTAAAAATATTTTCATCATTATCAAAAGTGGTAAACATGATGATTTTGATTTGCGGATACTTCGATTTTATAATTTGAATGGCTTCAATACCATCCATTTCTGGCATTTCGATGTCTAAAAGAATTAAATCAATTTTGGAATCCTTGTTGAGTTTGGCTATTAATTCTTTTCCATCATTGGCAGTATATTTCAATTCTAAATCATCAAAAAAAGAGAGTTTTTCTTGAGTAGAATGAATTAAAAAAGAATTATCATCAGCTATGGCTATTGAAATCATTTTGAGTATTTTTTTAAATTAAGATACTTATTACTGTTCCTTTATCCGAAGAATCGATTGAAAAAGAACCGTTAATTTCTTGTATACGTTTTTTCATATTTTTAAGACCGTTACCACTAGAAACATTAATCAAATTGAACCCTTTTCCGTTATCAGAAATTTGAATTTTTATTTGTTCTTTCTCTTGATGTATCGCAACCCCTATTTCTGTTGCCTCTGCATATTTCAAAGCATTATTTATGGCTTCTTGTATTGTTCTGTAACTGTTTACTCCTTGAATAGAAGTCAATTTGATGTGGTTCAGTTTTTCATCGATACGAAAAGAAAACGCGACGTTAGATTGTGAATTTTGAGCATTTTCTATAAAATTATTTATTCTACCATGCAGTTCTTCAAAAGAAATTTCATCATGATTGAGTGCCCAAATAGTATCTCTTAATTCGACTATAGTATTTTTTGAAAAGTTAGCTATAGTGTTGAGTTTATCCAATAATTTAGAATTTTCAATGGTAAAACCGTGTTTAATATTTTCAACTGATGAAATTATAAAAGTGAGTTGAGCTCCGATATTATCATGTAAATCACGTGAAATGGAAAGCCGCTGATTTTGAAGTTGATTTTGGGTTTCGATTTGAGCAATAGCTGTTTTGAGCTGAAACTCTTGCTCTTGTTGTTGATTTTTTAATTTTTGTTGGCGACTGTACAAATACCCAAACAGTATCGAAAAAAGCGCAAAAATTGAAATAATATAAAGCCAATTCGTTTTCTTTTTACTTTGAATTTCTTCTTGAAAGAGTTGGTTTTTAGCAATTAAAAGTTCTTTTTCCTTTTTTTCGGTTTGGTATTTGGTTTCCAATTCGGTAATGTGTTTTGAATTTTCAGAGGAGAACACTTCGTTCATCACATCATTATATTGAGTTATGAACTCATTTCCTTTGTCAACATTTCCTAAGGCATAATGAGTTGAAGCTGTTACCCAAAACAAATCGGCCGAATAGGTTCGTAAAGAAGCATCTTGATTTAGAATTTCTAACGCCTTTTTGGAATAAGACAAGGATAAAGAATAATCTTTCAACATAGTATAACATCTTGCTATATAAGAGTTCAACAACAATCGTTCTTTGAGTGACGTTTCGAGATTGGCTCTGAGTTGTTCTGCTTCTAAATAATAGGAAAGTGCTTTAGTGTATTCTTCACGATCAATATATACACTGGCTAAATTGACTATAATCTTCGCTTTCTCTTTTATATTATCGGATGCATTGGCTACTTCAATTCCTTTTTTAAAAGAGGAAATCGCTTGATTGTAGTCTTTTTTATTCCGATAACAAATACCTATATTATCCAGTGAAATGGCTTGTTCTTTGAGTAAATTATCTTTAACCCGAATGGCATACGCTTTATTATGATAAGCAATTGCTTTATCAAACAATTTCATTTCTTGGTAAATTAAACCGATGTTACTCAAGCAAATCGATTCGTTAATTTTCTTTTCTTTCGGTAATTTTTCGTTGATTTTTAGCGCTTCAAAAAAATATCGTAACGCTTCGTTCCAATTACCACGATTGTAATTGTACATTCCCAAATTATTGACCGATCGAGCTTGCATTACGGGAAAACGATGCTTTTTACTGAATGCTAACGATTGTTTAAAGTAATGAAAAGCCGAATCTGAGTTTCCTGAAATGTCATTAAAAATTCCTTTGATGTTGATGATTTCATTTTGCCCGTAGAGTTCCTTTTTTGAAAGGGCAATTTTCTCCGATTTTTTAAGGACTTCGTTGGCTTTTTTCGAATCATTAAAAATGTAGTAAAAGGCAATTTTATTCAAAAGTGCCACTTTAACAGAATCATTTTTAGTGGAATTGACGATTGCAGACAAGCTATCTATTTCATTCTTATTTTGACTGAAAGACGAGATTGAAATCAATACTACAAGGAGTAAATTTTTTAGCATATTCGTATAGTTTCGTTTACGTTATACAATCAAATATAGCTTTTATGATGCAATGATTTTAGAATTTTTTGAATTTTAGTTAAACAACAAACACGACGATAATCCAAATAATAAGGTTCTATCATCGTGTTGTAGTATAATTGTAGAATGCTATTGCTCAACAATAGTTCCCGCAAAGTTGGAAGTAACCGAACTTGATGTAATCGGATACGAAATGATGTCAATTTGTGGCACCACAACTTTGGCTTTACCGTCTGTAATTGTTACAACAGCATTAACCGTTTGGTCTAAAGCTGTTACATATTGTTTATCGTATTGTCCGGTAGTTTGATTGTAACCTGTATTTGGACTTACCATTATTTCATCGGCTAATAAATCTGACTGATCGGGTTTGGTAACTACTTTGTAAGTTCCGGCTGCAATACCAGTTGTATTATTAAACAAAACCACAACTGAGTTCAGATTATCTGCATTAGGCAGTGCGTCAAACGCTCCAATTGAATTGGGTTGTCCAACATTTCTCAATGCAAATACAGTAGTGTAATTAGTACTTCCAATTCGCCAACCATTTGATGGTGTTGAGCTGTTTGATGGATTCGTTTCGTCGCTATCACTGCTGCAAGCAATAAGTGAGAAAACAGATAAAAATAAGGCTACTTTAAAAAAAGATACTTTTTTCATGATAAATAAATTAAAAGGTTATTTTTTGTTTTTAAATTATAAATCAAAAGTAGAGTGAATAAGTAGCTAAGTAAATACGAAAAGTTGCGTAGTGAAATTAGTAAAAAAATAAAACTCCTTTAAAAATGGAAGCAGCAAACTAGATCAACTTATTGCTTTTTGCTTTTTGAATGGCTTCTAACTTATTGTGTACTTGAAGTTTGGTGTAAATATTCTCCACGTGTTTACGGATGGTTCCGACCGAAAGGAATAAATTTTCGGCGATGGCGTTGTATTTTAATCCTTTACTTAATTGTTCTAACACTTCAATTTCACGCGAAGTTAAATTGTATTCTTCTTTGTTGGGAATGTCTTCAAAAGCTTCCGGATTTCTGAATAGCTTCAGGGTTTTTAGAGCAATAGAAGGCGTCATGATTGCACCACCTTTTAGGGTTTCAAGAATGGCATTGTGTAGTTCTTCCGGGTTGACTTCTTTCAATAAATAACCATCGGCTCCAGCCTTGATGGATTTGAAAATATTTTCATCGTTATCAAAAACCGTAAGCATGATGATTTTGAGGTGTGGATATTTGCCTTTTACGGCTTCTGTTGCTTCAATACCATTCATTTTGGGCATTTCGATATCCATTAAAATCAGATCAATGTTGTGATTTTTCTCTAATTTTTCGAGTAATTCTAGTCCGTGATTGGCTTTGAATTTGATTTCAATATCATCAAAAAAGACCAATTTATCCTGAATGGCTTTTTGTAAAAAAGTGTTATCGTCAACTATGGCTACTTTTATCATTAGAGTGGATCTTTATTTAAAGTAAAAGTAAGTGAATTTTAACAATTAAAAATACGTAAAAAAGCGTATTTAAATTACAATTCCGATTACTGTTCCTTTGCTATTTGAATTTATAGTAATTTTTCCTCCTATTTCTTCTATTCTTTTTTTCATATTATTCAATCCGTTGCCCAGTTCCACAAATTCACTATCAAAGCCTTTTCCGTTGTCTTTGATTTCGATTACTACCGTTTCATTTTGTTTGTTGACACTTACTTCAATTTCTTTGGCTTCTGAATACTTCACAGCATTGTTTACTGCTTCTTGAATGGTTCTGTAGAGATTGATTCCGATAATGGATGAAAATTTCATATCTTTCAACGACTCATCAACATTGAATTTAAAGACAATATCTTCTTTGGCTGATTTGGCTTTTTCGATGAAATTAAAAATACGCGAACGCAAATCATCAAAAGAAAATTCATTAGTATTCATCGCCCAAATCGTATCACGAAGTTCAATGATCGTTGACTTAGTAAAATCACTTATTTTGGTGAGTTGATTGACCACGCGACTGTCGCTAATTTGATTTCCGTATTTCAAATTATCGACTGAAGAAATCACAAAAGTAAGTTGTGCGCCAATATTATCATGCAAATCTCGGGAAATCGCCAATCGTTGTTCCTGCAATTGATTTTGAGTTTCGATTTGGGCAATGGCCGACTTGAGTTGGAATTCTTGTTCTTGCTGCTTGTTTTTGAGCTTCTGTTGACGGTAAATAAGAAATCCCAAAATCATGACGACAAAAGCCAAAAAAGACAATCCAACGATGTAACTATTTCTGGTTTTTACTTCTGCCTCTTTTTCTAAAAGCAATTTTTCTTTGACTGCGGTTTGGTATTTGGTTTCGAGTTCAACTGTTTTATTTAAAACATTCGCATCGTTGAGTTTTTTATTCAAAATAATGAATTTAGAATGGTAATAACTCACACTATCCGATTGTTTCAAATGAGCGTAAACCGGCACAAAATATTTGTAAGTAAGCAGTAGATTTTCTAGGTTATGTTCCTTTTCAAAGTAGGTTTCAAGTTGATTCAAAAGGTGTTTTGCTTCATTGAATTTACCCGAACGAATCAATTCGTCTGCGTCATTGATTTTCATCTTATAGGACATAAACTCAGATTTTATGCCTTTATTTTCATCATTATACAGATTAAAAAGCTTTTTGGACTCTTCGTATTTTTTTTGTGCTACTTTGATGTTTCCGATGTTATTGAGTGCTTTGGAATGGAATAACTTGTTGCCAGTTTGGTCGCAAATCAGTTTGCCTTTTTCATAAAATTTTAAGGCATTCAAAGTATCATTTAGCGCGAGATAAATATTACCACGGTTAATGTACATCGGACACAATGTTGCGGTAGAATTGATTTTTTCGTAGTATTTTATAGCACTCTCACTGTATTTCATTGCTTTTTTATAATCCTTCAAATCGATCAACAAACCCGACATTGCGTTTTGAATGTTGTACTTCACTCTTTCATCATCCGTTTTATTAACATAATCAAGTGCTTTTAAATAGTTCTTCATGGACAGATTGTATTCATTTTGGTTGTAATACAATAATCCCATTCCGGAATATACTTTGGCTAATCCTAAAATATCATTTTTTGCCTTTCGAATTTCGAGTACATTTTTCATGTATTTTAACGACTGATTGAAATCACCTTTTTTCAAATAGACAGTACTAACATCTCCATAAGCTTGAGCGATAATGGTTGAATCTCCAATTTTTAGTGACTGATCAATTGCTTTTTGACCATACAACATAGCAGAATCTATAGAGATATTAGAATAATACCACGTCAAATCAGAATAAATTGAAGCTCTTTTCTTGGGTTCAGGATTATCCTTAAGTTCTTTTTTCAAATCATCAATAATCTCTTGAGCGTTCTGTGCAGTTGCAACTAGAGCACAATTAAAAACCAATAAAAAAATCAGTACTTTTTTCATCTTAGCCTATCCCTATATTTATCGTAGTTCCTGTATTTTGCGCTGAAACCAATTCAAAAGTTCCTCCCACATCTTCAATTCTTTTTTTCATATTTTGAATACCATTCCCTAAATCGGCTGTATCCAAATCAAAACCTTTTCCATCGTCTTGAATGGTGATTTCAATTTGATTGTTTACTTTTTCAACTTCAACGGTGATGTTTTTGGCATCAGAATATTTTATTGCGTTATTGATGGCTTCTTGAATCACTCTATACACATTGATTCCTACTAACGAAGTGAATCTAGTATCGCTCAACTGATTATCAACATTGAATTTAAACCGCACATCTTCTTTGGCTGATTTGGCTTTCTCGATGAAATTAAAAATACGCGAACGCAAATCGTCAAACGAAAATTCATTGTTGTTCATCGCCCAAATCGTGTCGCGGAGTTCAATAATCGTCGACTTAGTAAAATCGCTTATTTTGGTGAGTTGATTGACCACGCGACTGTCGCTGATTTGATTTCCGTATTTCAAATTATCGACTGAAGAAATCACAAAAGTAAGTTGTGCGCCAATGTTATCATGTAAATCACGGGAAATGGCCAATCGTTGTTCTTGTAATTGATTTTGAGTTTCAATTTGAGCAATGGCCGATTTGAGTTGGAATTCCTGCTCTTGCTGTTTGTTTTTGAGTTTTTGTTGACGGTAAATAAGGAAACCTATTAGAATAGAAAACAACGACAAAATTGAAATCACAATGATCCATGTGCTTTTTCGTTTGCTTTCGGCCTCTTTTTCGGCTATGAGTTTTTCCTTCTTAACCGTTTGATATTTTGTTTCTAACTCATTAATATCTTTGATTTTGGCTACTTCCTTAACACTGTCTTTCAGTTTATAAAACTCGGCCATTTTTTTATTCGCTTGAGCGAAATCACCAATACCTTCATAGTAAATTTTATAATTATCTAAAGCGGCCAAAGTTACATCAACCACTTTAGTTTTTTGTGAAAGAACATAAGCGCTATCGATGAACTTTTTAGCTTTTGGATACTGTTTTGTTTCCAAATACACAAGAGCAATACTATTATAACTCTCAGAAGCACCAGAAAAATTCTTCAATTGGCGTTCGATTTCGGCTGATTTTTCAAAGTAGTATAAGGCTGAATCAATCACCCCAAGATAGTAATGAACCGAACCTACATTATTCAATGATTCGGCTATTCCTTTTCGGTCTTTGAGTACTTCTTCTATTTTCAATGATTTTCTGAAATACGCCATTGATTGTGTTAAGCTGTCTTGGCTCGCCAAAGCAATAGCCAAATTATTGTACGATTCTGACAATCCTTTTTTATCATTGACCTGAGTAAATAATTGCATTGATTTTTTGTGGTAAATTTTGGCTTTGTCGTATTGCTCCAACGAACTGAAAACCATTCCAATGTTGTTATCAACAGTTGCTTGTCGTTTGATGTCTTTTTTGGCTTCGTATACTTTTAAAGCTTTTAAATAGTAGTTTATCGATTCTTTATACAATCCTAGTGAGCGATTACATGCACCAATATTATTGTAAATTGAAGCTTTTGTCAATTCTTCTTTGGCCTTATTTAGCACACTCAACGACAATTTTTTTGACTCTAAAAACTTCCCATTGATTCGGATGATAATGGCTCGGTTGTTCAGCGTAAGCGCGATTAACTCATCATCATTTGACTCAAGCGCTTTTTTTTCGGCTTTTTTCAATAAACTCAATGCCTTATCCGGTTGTGACAAATAGATTTCCATTGCCTTATCATTGATGGCACGACAACTCATTTTATCAGTGTTTTGAGCAGACAATGAAAATGAGAGTAATAATAAAAGTAAATATCGTTTCATTTTAATTTATTAAAAGAGTTATGGTCGTTCCTTTATCAATTTCAGATTTCAAATCAAAACTTCCTCCCACATCTTCAATTCGCTTTTTCATGTTCTGAATTCCGTTTCCTAAATCGGCCGAATCCAAATTAAAACCTTTACCATCGTCTTGAATGGTGATTTTAATTTGATTGTTGATTTTCTGAACCTCAACGGTAATAGTTGCGGCTTCTGCGTATTTCATCGCATTATTGATGGCTTCTTGAATGGTTCGATAGACATTGATTCCGACTAATGAAGTGAATTTTTTGTCGTTCAACTGATGATCAACATTGAATCGGAAAAGCACTTCTTCTTGGGCTGATTTTGCCTTTTCGATGAAATTAAAAATACGCGAACGTAAATCGTCAAACGAAAACTCATTTTTATTCATCGCCCAAATGGTATCGCGAAGTTCAATAATCGTTGATTTGGTGAAATCACTAATTTTGGTCAATTGATTAACAATTTTGTTGTCGCTAATCTGATTTCCGTATTTTAAATTATCAACTGAAGAAATCACAAAAGTGAGTTGTGCACCAATGTTATCATGTAAATCTCTTGAAATGGAAAGACGTTGTTCGTGTAATTGATTCTGAGTTTCTATTTCTTTGATGGCTGATTTCAATTGAAACTCTTGCTCTTGTTGTTTATTTTTGAGTTTCTGTTGACGGTAAATCAAATACCCGATAACAATTAAAGCCAAAGAAACCAACGATAAAATCTGAAACTGCGTATTTTTCTTTTTGATTTGAAGTTCGCTTTCAGCTATTTTATTTTTCGAAATCAGTAGCTCTTTTTCCTTTTTTTCAGTTTCGTAAATGGTTTTGAATTCGGCCGCCGCAATTTCCTTTCGCTCATTAATCAAATTTTTATAAACCTTTGTGTATTTTTCGGTGTATTCATAAGCGTTTTTAAAATCTGATTTTTCTCGGTAAAAATCAATCAGCAATTTATAGGCTTTTAATATTCCTGGATTGTAATTTACTTTTTCAGCCGTTGAAATACTTTTCGCTGCAAAGGAAATTACATCAGATGGGTTTTTCGAAAAAATAGACAACTGAGCTAAATTAGCATACGAATCGGATATTTGTTTTTCATTTTTATGGATTAAATCCAATTTCAGACATTCATTAAAATAATATCGTGCACTGTCCAATCGGTTAGTAAACATAAAACAATTGGCTTTGTTATCTAAAAAAGTAACTTTTAAATTATCCGATTTAATTTGTTCACACAATTTCAATCCTTCTTCATCAATTTTCAATGCCTCATCGATGTTTCCACTCATTCCTTGCAAATTAGCCATGGTATGAATGGCAATTAAATAATGCGGACTAGTTTTATGATCCTTCAAATATTTTGTTGCATTCAATAATTGATTTTTGGCTTGATCCAATTCGTCTTTTTGCAAATACAATTGACCTAGATTGGCATACATACCGCCAATCATGACTGAGTCTTTGATTTTTTCTGCAATTTTTAATGCTGTCAAAAGGTTTTTTAACGACTTCTCATAATCTCCTGTGTGTTTATAATAATTTCCTAAGCCAGCATAAGCCGACACAAACAAACTATCTGTTTTAGAATTTTTCAATAAGTTTATGGAAGTATTATAGTTTTTAAACGATAAACTATCGTTGTTGATGGAATTGTAGTAAATTCCTTGAGCAATATGACCGATTGCCCTAAATTCGCCCGTTTCGTTAGTTGTCAACGACTGAATACTATCAGCATAATTTTTTATTAGAAAATGGTTTTTATTGCGGAGTGATTTGGCAATTCTGAACCATTCGATGATTTGCTTTTGGTTTTTAGTATGTTCTATCGACTCTTTTTTTTCCTCATTTTTCTTCTGGCATGAAACCAAAAGCATCACTATCAACACAAATGCAATACTATTTCTAATCATAAAATCATTATTTACTTTATGTTAAAGTTAATTATAATTTCTATTCGAAATAATATCAATGAAAACTTTTTGCAGTTCAACCACTTCATCGCCCAACGCTTTCATGTCTTTAGAATAATTAGTTTTATATTCCGTTGAAATAATTACTTTATCATTTAGGAGTTGTTGCTTGGAATGCAATGAAGAAATGATTCCTTGTAATTTAGTCATAGTAGCAGAATGTTCTTCCTTTATTTTATTGTTTTGGATGAACAAATAAAAGATGACTGAAAGCAGAATTAAAATTAATGTTAGGAGAATATAAATCATAAAAAAAGCCATTAAATCAATACAAATTTGAGCTAATGGCTTTGGTTTTACAATACGTAAAACAACGTATTTAATTGGCGAAATTTTTGAGTGTTTGTTCGGTTTTCACTTCTTCACCGTTGTATTTTAATGTCCAACCCATCGAATTAGTGACAATTAAAATCTTAGACAATTCGCTTATCAATCGGTTTTTGGCATTCGATTTTAGAGTTGATTTTTCTATTTTCTTGGCCAAATTTTCCTTAGCGATTTTGTTGATTTTATTGTAGTCATTTCCTGTAAATTCGTTGAATGTACTTTGTTCGACGTCGTAGTATTTAATATCGGGACTGATTTTCAACTCTTCTTCGGGAATACTTTTGATGGTTACTGTTTTGTTTTTGGCATCGATGTCGTATTTCACTTTACTCAAATCAAAACTCACGGTCACATCGGCATTGATGATAACGAGCGCTTTTTTATCGAAAGTAATTAAATCCCCTAAGTATTTTTTTTGGTCTTTATAGGTCATTACTTCCGAAAAATGACCTTCGGTAACTACCAATTTACCCACGTTTTTAATTTGTTGCTGAATCAAAGCCGTGTCGTATTCAACCGTTGAAGTATCTTTTTTTACTGTAACCAACTGATAAATCAAAAAGGCAATTACAGCAAATAAAATCACATACGTTATCTTACTTGAGCGCAACAATGCTTGAACTAAAGGTGTTACTACATTTTTAACATCGGTTTCGGTCGAAGTTTGACGAGTCATAAATTAGAATTTGACACGAAGATATAAAAAATACCCTTTTGAAGTCTATTTTAAACTCATCAAAACCGAAGTAGGCAACGAAATCATCATCACTTGAACGGTGCCGTCAATTGTAGTTGAGAAGTACAATGTTTCATTTTTTTCATCATAAAAAGGCTGACCTTCAAAATTATTGGTGTTGATTTTACTTCCTAAATTGATCGGTTCGCTCCAGTTTTTCCAAGTATCATCCAAACGAAAAGAGACAAAAATATCTTTGTTTCCGTAAGAACTGAATCCATCCGAAGCAAACATCAACGTTTTCCCATCAGAAAGCAGTTGTGGCATGGATTCGTCGGCTGCCGAATTGATTACTTTTCCCATATTCTGAAGAAAACCATAGGTTCCGTCGTCTTTTCGGGTTGCAAAATACAAATCGGTTCCACCTTGAGTAAAATCGGTTTCAATTGACATTACAAACACTTTTAAGTCGTGCGTCATTGTAGCATCACTGTAATCATCATAATTATTGTACGCCGAAATCTTGAGTTGTCCCAGCGATTGATACGAACCATTTTTGTTTTCAAACAATTCGAAACCACAATCATTTGTGCCTCGAGTATAACTTGAACCGCCTTTTAAAAGATAATTTTCGTTAGCATAATCTATATAATTATACGAATCACCTGTATTGAGTTGGGTTTCGAGTTTTTTGTTGGCCCATTTGTCATTGACTTTGGTATACGAATAAATAACCTCTTTGTCGTTTTCATAATTGGTCACAAACAGTTTGTTTTCTGAAGGTAAAATGTAGGGAATACTTTGATTGAATCCACCTAAATCAAGAACTGTTGGTTTTTGCAGATTTTCTAAATTGGGTCTTGAATTGACTTTAGGTTCGATGGGTTCAGCCGAATCGGATATTCCGATGGCGTCAATTTGTTTTTGGCCTGGTAATAATGCAAAACTAAATTCTACTTTTACCGCCACAACTCCCGAAACTGCATTGTCTAAAACAACATACTCTACTCCAGGATTGAAAATATCGGGCGCTTCCTGAATTTTTCTTCTTTTCCGACCAAAATAATAGTGCCGATCTCCAGATAATGTAGCTCTGTAAACTGGCGTTTTGTAATCGGGTTTTCGTCCCCAAACCGCTTCAAATTTTTCACCATCGGTAGAAACCCAAACGCGTGTCACACAACCGGCGTTTAAATTTTCAAAAATGGCAACTTGTTTTACAGTTTGCGGAGTTTCAAATCCGACGATGACAATTTCTCTTCCATCGAGTGCGTTTTTTGGCGTCCAAGCATTCGGACTGTAACCACCTTGCGGAAAAGCATCGGGTTTACCCAAAATGCGTTTGATTCCGAATTGCTTTCCTCCTAAATCAGACGAATATTTGATTAGTTTACTTGCCCATTGTACTTGTTGGGCATTGACTGAAAACAGAACAAAGAGAATAGAAAATAGAAAATAGACTTTTTTCATGATAATTGATTTTAAAAAAAGGGTTGCTACCACAAAAGTAACAACCCCGAATAAAGCTAATAACCTCTAATTATTCACTTTAATTTTCTCTACTTTTCTCCCTTTGAAAGCGAAAATGAATTCACCATCGCCAGTGATATCAATACCACTTCCGTACGTTGGACTTCCGCCTTTACCTTTTGATTGAACCGAACCTTTGGTTTCGCCGTTGGTCATGTCAATTCCGTAAATAATATTTTTGCTGTTGCGTTGATCTCTTAAGTAATAATTACCTTCTATTTCGTAGAAGAAATCAACACCTCTGATTTTTTCAGTAGCATATACACGAGAACCGTCTTTTTTGTTGTATGAAGCCAATCCTTTTTCAGAAAGCACCACTACTTTATCACCAAAATCAATTACATCTGAAGCTTTTCCTACTTTAGCATCGTTGTGTTTTACGTCGAATAATTGGTTTCCAGAAGCAATATCGTAACCGTAGAATTCGTCTCCATCACCCACAAAAACCGTTTTGTCTTCGTGAATGATCAAATCGGTGATGCGTTTGTCAAATTTTTCAGAACGCCATGATGTTTGTCCGGTTTTATCATCAATAGCCAACACACCATTTTTCTGAGCTTTGTAATCCCAATAAATATAAGGAACACTTTCTTTGTACGTTCCGCCCATTGGAGAAGCTTTGGTTTCCATACGGTATTCTTGTACTTGAACTTTTCCACCAATTTGAAGCATCACTTTTCCACCTGTTTTGTATAAATTTGGCATACTGAAAGCGCCTGTAATTTTTTCTGAAGCCCACAATAATTTACCTGATTCGATATCGTGTTTTTCTACGTATTTGGTTCTGTCTCTAGTTCCCAACATCACTAAATATACGGCATCATCTGTAAATACTGGATCAGCAATGGTTCGATAGTATCGTTTGCTTTGTGTATTAGAAAACAACCCTTTTCCGCCGCCATCCATATCATTTTCATAAATGGCTTCCCATAATTTTTGTCCGTTATTGATGTTGTAAACTTGCAATCCGTTTAAGTACATGTATATTTTGTCGCCTTTAATCCATAAATCAACAATGGCTCTACGAGTTACCAATTCTTTTTCGATTACACCCATAAAAGTAGCATCCCAAAGTACATCTCCATTTACTGCGTTGATTTTCACCAATTGATTTTTGAATCCAGCAAACAATGCACCTAAAGCTGTTGGTTTGAAGTTGATCATGATGATTTCGTTTCGAGAAGCATCATAAATGTATTTTCCAACACCACCTTTGAAACGGTTGGTTTCCCAAACTTTTTCACCTGTATTGGCTTTCACCAAAATCACTGATGCCTTTTGAGAAATTAAGAACGAATCCAATTCTGAGATGTATTTTACCGTTTCCAATTCGCCTTGGTCAGCACCGTCTTCAGATTTTGTTCCTTTTGGAATTAGGTTTTGATATTGCTCTGAATTCCACATTTCTTTACCTGTTGCAATGTCAATTACTGCTACACGGTCGGTTCCCATTTTTCGTTCGTCAAATAAGAATAGATAACCGCCTTTTTCTTTCCAAATTACGTATTGGTATTCGCATTTGTTAGTGTTGTTAGTTGTGATTTTTTTATAATCACCACTCCAAATCATTTTTCCAGAAGCGTCTAAAACGGTAGCCGAATTATCGTCGGTTCCGATGATGTACGAACCGTCTTCGCTACTTAAAGCTAAACGAGTTGCTTTGTTATCAAATTCTGATTCCCAAACCGTGGCAAAACTACCCGATTTTTTTCCGGCTGATTTACCTCCGCCTTTTACTTTGTCTAAAAGTTTTCCAAATTGAGCTGATGATGGAGTTGCTACTAGCATTCCAACAGCTAAAAATAAGATTGTTAATTTTTTGTTCATGATGGTTTCATTTTACTGATTTCAGTTGCCCGAGATCATAGTTATATAATTAGAGATTGAATTAGAAAGTAATGGTATAGCGTATTTTATACCGTTGTTGTTTTTGCAACTTGAACTGGAATTTGTGATTCAAAATGTAGTCCGACATAAAATTGATGAAGTCAATGTTTTTGATGTCGCTATCCACTTTGAAGAACGAAGACACTTTTCCATTTTGGACTACACCAATATCTACAACCATAGTTCCTTTTACATCGGCGAATTTTTTGGCTTTCTTTTTGGTAAAATCAGAAGATTGAAATACTTCATCAATTTCTTTAGTTACCGTTTCCGAAACCACTTCTTCGTCGGTAAGCACTGGTCGTTGTGCGTGCATCACTGGAGAAATCAACAATAAAAAAGTCAGTCCAAAAACAAGTCTAATAATTTGCATGACGAAATAGTTTTAAGTTACAAGGCAAACTTATAGCTTAAACTAAGTGAAAGAAATACGTATAATTTCGTATTTTTGAAACATAAAAAAACCCGCTCTAAGTTTAGAAAGCGGGTTTTGAAAAAGAAAGTTAGTTTTTCCTATTCACAAACTGTTTCGGTGACCGTTTTGCATCCAAACGGAGTCTGTATATAATCAGGAGCTGGACCAATATGTACGCCCTGACATACTTCATAAGTTATTGTAGTACATTTAGTGGGTTGACATTGAGCTTCAAAACCACTAGATATAGCCTCTAAGTTTTCGACAGGTATCCACGATTCCGTATCCTTTGGATTTCTAACCATTACTTTTTTGGTTTCAGAATTGTACAATGCTTCGATAAATTTTTTCATAATTTAAAATATTAATTTTTACCCTACTCTTTTGGCTTTTCGGTTACGCCTTTGGTTTTCATTTGAAAGCATAACAAACTTAGGGTTAGAAAAAAAATAAATAAATACGAAGAAGTTCGTATATTAATTAAAGTGAATGAAAGGAAGTTGCTCCTGAAGTTTTTGAATCTTTTGGTTGAGATTGCTGAGGAACTTTTGATGGCTTTCTGAATTGGGATTGAAAGGCCGATGTTGTAATGCGCGCTGAATTTCACATACCTGATTCATAAGTGTGAATTCGGATTCAGAAACGTGATGTTCAAAGAATTTAATCCAAATGAAATCGATAGCCGACTGACTTGGATGCAGCAGATCATTGGCATAAAAACGATAATCACGAAGTTCGTCCATCATTATTTCGTAAGAAGGAAAGTATTCAGATCCCAGAAGTCGGGCTTCAGAAAGCAGCGATTGCAAAGCAGCAATTAAGTGTGATTTACTGCGTTGATTTTCGACAAAACCGTCTTTGATGTGACGAACGGGAGAAATCGTGAAAACAAAAGCGCTATTGGGATTGATGCTTTGAATCAATTTAACAGAGTTTTGAATGGATTGCTGAATAGTTTCAATCGACAATAATTCTTTATCGAATTGACTTTGTGGCACTTTATGGCAATTGGCAACAATCTCATTTGATGCTTTATTTCGATACACCCACGAAGTTCCTAAAGTAATGATGATGTGTGATGCTTCTTCCAATTGAATTCGGAATTGATGTAACAACCGATTGAGATTGGTCAGTAAAAGTTCGTTACTGAAATCATTTAAATCCGAATGTACTTCAAAACAATGCCAGGTTTCGTTGTGAAAAAAAACATCGCCTTCGGTAAATTCAATTTTATGAACGGCACGATGAATCAGTTTTTCGATGGAAACTGGATTAAAGATGATCCCGAATGGATTTACATCATTTTGAAATTTAAAATACTCGAATTTCTCCGCCATGTTTTCAGCAAAACACGAACCCAACGAAACTATTTTAGAGTTATAGTTCATCGGAAAATTCGATTTTTGTAAAGGAACTGAGGTAGTGAAATTCATGTGATTTTTATTCGTATTCAAAAATACAAAATTGAATTGGATTTGGTTAGATTGTAAACTACCGAATGTTAACTTAATTAATTGTTAAACCCATTTCAACCACTAATTATTACTTATTTTTGCACCTTAAAATTTACCTATGAAATTACTTTACTCGTATATAAAAAAGCACAAATCATTATTGTTTATTGCCTTGATAATGGCGGCAATTAACATCTGTTTCAGTTTGAGTGATTCGGTGATTACCGGAAAATTGATGCAAGATTGTGGTGTTGGAATAGACAAATACATCGGAAACGAAATCGGATTCATCAAAGCAGTAGGTTTTTGGTTAATGCTATCGTTGGGCGCAGCCATGGTGTCGCGTTTGACTAAAAACTTTCAAGATTATTTCACCAATATTGTGATTCAGCGAACAGGAGCCGAAATGTATACAGACGGAATCAAAAAATCATTGGATTTACCATACGAAGATTTTGAAGACCAACGCAGTGGTGAAACTTTGAGTCAGTTGCAAAAAGTGCGCACGGATTCAGAGAAGTTAATTACACTTTCTATTTCTCTAGTTTTTCAAACGGTGGTCGGGTTTATTTTTGTGATTATTTATATCGCTCGAATTGATTATCGAATTGCTTTTATCTTCTTATTTACAGCACCAATTATTGCTGTTGTGAGTTCGTTTTTAGGTAAAAAAATCAAAGTGATTTCGCGTCGAATTGTAACGCAAACCAATTCGCTTGCGGGTTCCACTACCGAAAGTTTACGCAACATTGAGTTAGTGAAAAGTTTAGGATTGACCAAACAAGAAGAAGAGCGTTTGAACACCAATACTCTGAAAATTTTAGGTCTTGAACTGCAAAAAATTCGCTACATCCGAAGTTTGAGTTTTATACAAGGAACAACAGTACATTTTATGCGAACCTGTGTGGTATTTGCCTTGTACTACTTTTTATTTGGAGGAAAAATTGAGGTTGGCGATTTGCTAACAATGGTATTTTTTACCTTCTTTATTTTTGGTCCTTTACAAGAGTTAAGCACGTTCATCATTGTGCGTAACGAAACCAAAGTATCAATGGAGAACTTTGCTAAATTGTTGAATGCCACATCCGAATTTCGTCCGAAAGCTCCAAAATCAATAGGAAAAATTGAGTCGTTACAATTTTCGAATGTGAGTTTCAAACACAAAACTGCCAAATTTCCAGCTGTAGAAAACATTAATTTTCACATTAAAAAAGGCGAAACCGTGGCATTTGTTGGTCCGTCTGGCGCAGGAAAAACTAGTTTGGTAAAATTACTGGTTGGATTGTATCCGCCAGCTGAAGGAGAAGTCCTGTACAATACGATTAATTCAAAAGAAGTTGATTTGTTGGAATTGCGTCAACAACTCGGATTTGTGACTCAAGATGCACAATTATTCTCAGGTACAATTCGGGAGAATTTATTATTTGTAAAACCTGATGCCACTGATGAAGAACTCAACAATGCCTTACAAAGAGCCAGTTGCGACACTTTGTTAGCTCGTGCTCACGACGGTTTAAACTCAACTATTGGTGAAGGCGGAATTAAAGTTTCGGGTGGTGAAAAACAACGCCTTTCAATCGCAAGAGCGATATTGCGCAACCCGAATTTATTGATTTTTGACGAAGCAACATCCGCCTTGGATTCGATTACGGAAGAAGAAATCAATTCGACCATTAGAACCATTTCAGATACAAATAGAATTACGGTTTTAATTGCGCATCGCCTTTCGACCATCATGCATGCCGACAAAATCTTTGTTCTTGAACAAGGAAAAATCATCGAGCAAGGTAAACACGACAATTTATTATTGGAGAAAGGTTTGTATTATGCGATGTGGAGACAACAGATTGGAGAACGAAAATAGGGTTTCTAATTGTTCCATTATTCATAAAGATACTGCACACTCGTAGTGGATTGTAACACACCATCATTGTATAATTTTTGTTGAAAGGTGTTTACATAATCGTCAGCATTGTACGTATATTCAAACTCAGATCTTGAGGTTTCAACTCCTAAGTAATTTGTATATTTTGTCAACAAGTTGTTGTGCATTTGATTAAAGGTTGTAGGTAATTTATCATATCCTGTAATGTTTTTCAACGGATTGTTTTTGTTATCATTCGTCACTTCATACCTACTGGCAAAATTCCCTTGAAAGAATTTTTCAATTTTAGTTACTTCGCCTGTTGCGTTCAAATAAATCACACCTGTTGACCCAGTTAGATTAAGCGATTCGTCTACCACAATAAAATCAACTGTATTATCTGCGTTGTGGGTGTATATTTTTGTTTCCTCATATGAACTATAATAATCAATATACCTTTCCTGAGAAACTCTTTGACTACTGTCGTAGGTATAAATAGTTTCCCCTGCTAAGAAATTATTGGGTTGGTATTTCTTTACATTAATTATCAAATTACCAGAATAGGTATACTGAATGGTTTGAGAATTGTTATAACTGATTGAAAGTAATTTATTCCCATTGTAGGTGTATTGGATAGTGTTGGTTGAACTACCACTTGTCGAAATTATTTTCTTTACAAGTTCAGAATTATTCTGATTGTCGGATGAGTCACTTGAACACGAGGTGAGAATCATGAAGGTTACGCTCAATAGTACTAAAAGTTTTTTCATTTTTGCATTTTTTTTAAAAGTCGAAAATAAATAAAAAAGCAATACAGATTGTGGAAATTTTGAAAATTATACAATCAGTATTGTCAAGCATTTTGGAAAGTTACACTATTTCAAAAATAGTACCATAAGTAAAACACATTTTCTAAAAACTACTTTAAAATCTGTAACAAAAAACAAAAAGGATTGACTAATAGGCGAATTGAGATTTCATCTGTATGACGGAAGAACAAAAACAGTTGTGGTTAAAAATCAAATCTTTTGAATTGGATGATCCAGCTGCATCGCTTAGTTTTTCGGATCGTTTGGCACGTGAAAACGGATGGACAATGGAATACAGTTTGCGCGCCATTGAAGAATACAAAAAATTCATTTTCTTATTATTAATTGCTCAACATCCGCTGACACCTTCTGATCAGGTAGATCAGGTTTGGCATTTGCATTTGTTGTATACCGAATCGTATTGGGTTGATTTTTGCGAACATACATTAGGCAGAAAAATCCATCATGGTCCAACCAAAGGTGGTGAAAAAGAGCAATCAAAATACACTGATTGGTACGAAAAAACTAAGGAAGTGTACCGTTCAACTTTCCACTACGATGCACCTGTCGATTTTTGGCCTTCGAGTGAAAATCGATTCTCCGATTTGCATTTTCAAAGAGTCAATATCAATCAGAATTGGATCATTAAAAAATTCTTCAAATGATGTACTTATCCCAATTATCGCCTGCAGAAACTCTCTTTCTAACGGATGAAAAAGCCCTTCTAAAAGATTTTTTAAAAATCACTTTATTGGATTTGATTTTAAAAAAAGTACTCAAAACTATCGAAGTTACTCGAACTCCAAGTCCAGCAGAAGGCACATTGGTATACACTTATGTAACTACTGGACCCAATTTCAAAACCCATACATTCAAAGAGCATGAAGAATTTTTCACTTCGACATTTGTGGGTGATGAAGAGTATCAGATTCTATTTCGTAATTTGGTTAAAATTGGATATCAAAAAGCCAGCAAAAGAAGTCATTTTACTTCGCGTTTAATAAAAACAAAAACGCTGGAACGTTGTTTCACACAAAATTTCTTTCAAAAGATATTCAACTCATACAGTACAACTTCGTACGGCGTTGAATTCAAGCGAATAATCTCAAAAGAGTTGGATGATTTGAACAAACAGTTTCCTAATAAAAAAAGCATTGATCATCAGAAAGCAATCGAATTGATTAGTGTAATTGGAGCCAATTTGTTTTTACTCAAAAACATCGATTATGATTTACTAAATCAAATTGATTCAGACTTAACTACCGAAATGAATAAAAAAGACAGTAATGGCGATTTTTCAAACGGTTGCAGCGGATGTGCTTGGGTTAGTTTTGACGGATACTCATCCGATTTTGATAGCGGTTGCAGCAGCAGTTTTGGTGGTGATGGTGGTTGTAGTGGATGCGGAGGTTGCGGTGGATGCGGAGGTTGTGGTGGAAGTTAATTTTTAGTAATACTCAAACTGGTACGAATACGAACCCAAACTAGTGGGTGAACTTACAATGGTAGTTGGGTAATTTTGTTCATTGTAGTTTAGCATATAATCAACAATTTCTGTAGAACCATCAGCAACAAAAAAAGTAGTTTGTTTTTTCAGATTGTTATTCAAACCCATTAATCCACGATTGAATATACCATGAGTTAAAGCGGAATAAATTTTAATTTCGTTAATTCCAGTTACATTTTGTAATGGATGATTCGCCGAATCGAATTCATAATTAACAACAGTTTGAATTGTACCCGAATTATTTTCTTGAACGAACTCTCCGTTTTGAAAATAAAACAAAGAAGAATAAGCAAAAGTCGACTGTGAGGCAGCAGTTCCTGAAAAACGGTCTACTTCAATTGTTCCATCAGAATTATAAGTAATTACATTTTTGAGTCCGTAATTGGCGTTTACATCCAACTCTGTAACTTGCGTTAAAGCATTATTGGAGTTGTATTCAAAAAGAATTCGAGCCGTATTTTGATTGCTTTGATTGAATTGTTTGATTTCAGAAATTAGGTTTCCTGTATAGAAATACTGATAATGACCAATTCCATCCGTTTGTCCTTCAATTTCATAAGCTACTTTATCCAATTTTGTATCATTATAAGAGAAAGCATACGAAGCATTTTTGCCTAAATCAACAGCATCCAACTTTTTTACTAAAACCGATTTTGAAGAAGAATTAGTATCTTCTTTATCGTTAGAACACGACCACAATGTTACTAGTAAAAGGAAATAGAGTACTTTTTTCATGCTGCAATTTTTGACGAAATTATACTCCAAAAAATCATCTTCCAAATAAATCGGATGAATAGCTTAAACGTTAGACCAATTGCATTATTACATAAAAAGAAAAACCTTTCAATAGGTATTGAAAGGTTTTCCATCTATAGTTATGGTATTTTTACTTTATAAAATCTACCGCTTTTTCCAAAGCTTCTTTAATTCCAGCAGCATTTTTTCCTCCAGCTGTGGCAAAGAACGGCTGTCCTCCACCGCCGCCTTGAATGTATTTCCCTAATTCGCGCACCACTTGACCCGCGTTTAGGTTTTTTTCAGCCACTAATTCTTTTGAAATATAGCAGGTTAACATGGGTTTATCGTCTTCGGAAGTGGCTAAAACCATGAACAAATTAGTTCCTAATGTTCCTAATTCATACGCTAAATCTTTCGCGCCTTCTGCGTTCAAATCGACTTGAGTCGCGAGGAATTTCACACCGTTGAGCTCTTGCAATTGCGAAGCCAACTCACCTTTCAAATTTTTGGCTTTTTCTTTTAATAATTGTTCGATTTGCTTCTTTAATTTGGCATTATCCTCTTGCAAAGAAACTACAGCTTTCATAGTATCTTGCGGGTTTTTCAACGCTTCTTTTATTGATGCTAAAGCACTTTCTTGTTGGTTGAAGAATTCTTTTACCGCATCACCCGTTATCGCTTCAATACGACGAATTCCAGCTGCCACTGCGCCTTCCGAAATAATTTTGAAATGCCAGATATCAGCTGTGTTTTTTACGTGAATTCCACCACACAATTCTTTACTGTCGCCAAATTCAATCATACGCACGTTGTCGCCATATTTCTCACCAAACAACGCCATGGCGCCTTTATCTAACGCTTCTTGAATTGGAATGTTTCTGTGTTCCACTAATTGCAATTGTGCTTCAATTTGCGCATTTACGTTGGCTTCCACTTTCTGAATTTCTTCGTCAGTTACTTTTGAAAAATGTGAGAAGTCGAAACGCAAATAATTCGGATTCACCAACGAACCTTTTTGCTCCACATGCGTTCCTAAAATACTTCTCAACGCCAAATGCATTAAGTGCGTCGCCGAGTGATTTTTAGAAGTGGATGTTCGTAAATCGGTGTTTACTTTAGCCACAAAATTAGCTTCCACATTTTCGGGAAGTTGTTTGGCAAAATGTATTATTAAATTATTTTCTTTTTTAGTATCAATGATGTCGATGATTTCGTTAGCAGAAACTAAAACACCTTTATCGCCTACTTGTCCACCGCCTTCAGGATAAAACGGAGTATTATCGAGAACGATTTGGTATAAAATTCCGTCTTTTTTGGAATCTACTTTACGGATGCGCGTAATTTTCACATCATTCTCCGTTTGATCATAACCTACGAATGTTTCAACGTTACCTGGAATCAACACCGACCAATCTTCGGTAGAAACTTCGGATGCAGCACGCGAACGGTCTTTTTGTTTTTTCAGCTCGGCTTCAAATTCCACTTCGTTGTACGTCATTCCTTTTTCTTTCAGGATTAACGCCGTTAAATCTTTTGGAAAACCAAATGTATCATAAAGTTCAAATGCCTTGACTCCCGAAACTTCATTTCCTTTTGTTTCAGAAATTACATTTTCCAGCAATTGTAATCCTTGATCTAAAGTGCGTAAAAACGACGCTTCTTCTTCGCGAATCACATTGGTAACTAATTGCTGTTGTGATTTGATTTCAGGGAAGAATTCGCCCATTTGATTCGCCAACACTTCTACCAATTTATTGATAAACGGTTCTTTGGTATTCAAGAATGTGAAACCATAACGAATGGCACGACGCAAAATACGACGAATTACATAACCTGCGTCTTTACTAGAAGGCAATTGACCATCAGCAATAGCAAATGCAACTGCACGCACGTGATCTACAATTACGCGGATGGCGATGTTGGTTTTGTTTTGTTCTTCAGTTACGTTTTTAACTTCGTTGGAAGTATATTTATATCCTGTGATTTGTTCTACTTTTTCAATTAAAGGTGTAAAAACATCGGTGTCGTAATTGGATGTTTTACCTTGCAATGCCATACACAAACGCTCAAATCCCATTCCGGTATCAACGTGTTGCGCTGGCAATTTTTCTAAAGAACCATCGGCTTTTCGATTGAATTCCATGAACACATTGTTCCAAATTTCAATCACTTGTGGATGATCGTTATTCACTAAACTTTTTCCTGAAACTTGTGCTTTTTCTTCTTCAGTGCGCAAATCAACGTGAATTTCGGAACACGGACCACACGGACCTTGATCACCCATTTCCCAGAAGTTGTCTTTTTTATTTCCGAGGATGATGCGGTCTTCATCGATTAGACCTTTCCAAATGTCCCATGCTTCTTGATCGAAAGGAACATTTTCTTCCGGATTTCCTTCGAAAACGGAAACGTATAAATTCTCTTTTGGAATTTTGTATACTTCAGTTAATAATTGCCACGCCCAATTGATGGCTTCTTTTTTGAAATAATCGCCAAACGACCAGTTGCCCAACATTTCAAACATGGTATGATGGTAGGTATCAAAACCTACATCTTCCAAGTCGTTGTGCTTACCTGAAACACGAAGACATTTTTGCGTATCGGCTATTCTTGGGCTTTTGGGAGTTCCGTTGCCTAAGAAAAATTCTTTGAATTGCGCCATACCCGAATTGTTGAACATTAGAGTTGGATCGTCTTTAAGAACGATTGGTGCAGACGGAACGATTAAGTGTCCGTTGTTTTCGAAGAATTGTAAAAACTGTTTACGAATGTCTTGTGATTTCATTATTTTTTTGTTTTTGAAGGGACAAGTCGCGACTTGTCCTTACTTGTATAGAAAATTAGATTGAACTACAAGGTTTCTTGATTAGCCCCGATTGCAGTGGAAATCCTTTTTTGTTTATAAAAACCCTTCGACTGTGTTTCGTCTACGCTCAACATAAACTTCTCAGGGTGACAGAACAAAAAAGATTGCAACGGAAAGCGGGAACAAGAGTTACTGAAAAAAGTAAGGCATCTGCTTCAAAAAATAAAATTAGATTTAGTTTGAAACATTTCTTAAATTTGTTCGTATAACCATTGTTATTCTTAAAACCAGCACAAAAATAGTATAAAATAAAAGATGGCGAAAAAAGTAAAGTATTATTTCGACACAGAAAGTTTAGCTTATCGAAAAATAAAGACTAAAAAGTCGAAAAAAATTGCTTACGTCGCTTTGTTTTTACTTGCATCTGCCTTATTTGGCTTTGTTTGTTTTGTGCTTTTTATGAATGTACCTTTTTTGGAAACACCGAGAGATAAGATTCAGGGTCGCGAAATTGAGACTATGAAGTTGAATTATGCGATTTTGAACAAGGAGATTGACCAATTGAATGATGCGATGGCTGCTTTGGAAGACAGAGATGATAATTTGTATCGAGCTTACTTTAACTCATCACCGATTCCGCTTGAGAAAAGAAAAGAAGGCATTAGTAAAAAAAGGTACAAAGAATTAGAAGGTTTTAATAATTCAGATTTGGTGATCAACACCACTAAACGAATTGACGTTCTGAAAAAGCAGTTGGCAATACAATCGAAATCATTGGATCAGATTTTGGTTTTGGCTAAGGCAAAAGACAAGTTGTTGTCGGCGATTCCGGCGATTCAACCTGTAAAAAATGAGGATTTGACACGAATGGCATCGGGTTTTGGATATCGAAGTGACCCGTTTACCAAAGCACGAAAAATGCACCAAGGAATGGATTTTACAGCGGCTAATGGAACTCCGATTTACGCTACTGGCGATGGTGTGGTAAAAAATGCTGATAATTCGCTTTCGGGTTACGGAAATCACATTGAAATAACGCATGGATTTGGCTATCTGACGTTGTATGCGCATTTGAGCAAATACAATGTTCGTCCAGGACAACAAGTAAAACGTGGTGATGTAATTGGATTTGTGGGAAGCACAGGAAGAAGTCAGGCAGCACATTTGCATTATGAAGTTCACAAAGACGGTCAACCTGTGAATCCGATTAATTTTTATTACGGAACTATTTCGGCCGAAGAATATGTTGTGATTGCGAAATTGGCGAATCAGGAAAATCAGTCGCTGGATTAGTGATCAGTGTTCAAAATTAAAAAAAGAAAAAACATGCATATAGAGCTTTCAAAAGACAAACGGTATTTTAGTATTGGCGAAGTGGCAACTGCTTTTGATGTCAATGCGTCGCTGATTCGGTTTTGGGACAAAGAATTCGACATCTTAAAACCCAAGAAAAATGCCAAAGGTAACCGTATGTTCACTCAGGAAGACGTTAAGAATTTACAATTGATTTATCATTTGGTGAAGGAACGCGGATTTACATTGGAAGGTGCTAAAACCCATTTGAAAGAGAATCAGAAAAAGACCTTGGATAAGTTTGAAATTATTAGCAAACTGGAAGGAATTAAAGCCGAATTAACCAATATTAAAAACAATTTATAACGTGAACGATAAACTTAAAATCACCTTTTTTGCCTATCTTATTCTGACTATAGTAGGCGCTTTTATGAAGCTCAGTGATATTGACTTTTCTAGTGTTGTAATGTCAATTGGAATAGCATCATTGGTTATATTTATTTTTTTATCATTATCAGAAATATACCAATCAACACGAATTGATGGAACGGAAAAATTCATGTGGACAGTAGGCATGCTTCTTCTCTCTTTTTTTGCTGGGATTGCCTATTTGATTTGGGGTAGAAAAAGAATTATTACTCCATCACTTAAGTATTAAAATTTAAATCAAAACAAAATAATAAATAAACTTTAAACAATAGAAATTATGAGAAAATTTTTGCCAGTTATAGTAATCGTTGGCCTTTTAGTAATCGGGTTCATGTGGTACATGGGAATTAAGAACGGTGCTTTAGGTGTAAATCAAGAAGTAAACAAAGAATGGGGAAATGTGGAAACATCGTACCAAAGAAGAAATGACCTTATTGGAAACTTAGTAAAAACCGTTCAAGGTTCGGCTGATTTTGAAAAGTCAACTTTAGAAGCGGTAATCAAAGCGCGTTCAGAAGCGACATCGGTTAAAATTGATCCTACCAACATGACTCCAGAGCAATTGACGCAATTCAACCAAGCTCAAGGAAATTTGAACAGTTCTTTATCTCGATTATTAGTAACTGTTGAGCAATATCCTGATTTAAAAGCCAACCAAAACTTCTTAAAATTACAAGACGAATTGGCCAGTACTGAAAATCAAATTTTAACTGCAAGAACACGTTTTAACGAATCAGTTAAGTCGTATAATAATTATGTATTGAGAATGCCAAACAGTTGGTTTTTGGGTGAATACAAAGAAAAACCATACTTTGATGCTGTTGCTGGTGCTGAAAAACCTGTTGATGTAGAATTCAATTTCGATAAAAAAGCAGAAACAAAATAATGTCGAAAGTAGAAGATTTTTTAACAAAAGCCGAAGAAGCTGAAATTGTAGAAGCAATTCGTTTGGCCGAAAAAAATACTTCGGGAGAAATTCGCGTGCATTTAGAAAAGAAAACTTCCATTGCTCCGATTGAACGAGCGGTGGAAGTATTTCACGAATTGCAAATGGATCAAACCCAACTGCGCAATGGTGTGATCATTTATGTAGCTGTAAACAGTAAACAATTTGCTATTTATGGTGATAAAGGTATCAATGATGTGGTTGCAGATGATTTTTGGAACAGCACCAAAGACATCATGTTGGAACACTTTAAAAACGGCAGAAACAAGCAAGCATTGGTTGATGGAATTGAGCATGCTGGAGAACAACTCAAAAAGTATTTCCCTCATTACGATGGTAACACTAACGAACTATCCAACGAAATATCAAAAGGAGAATGATACAGTTTATTATAAAAATAACACGATTCCTTTTGATAATAGCACTTTTGTTGTTGTGTCAATTGGGTTTTGCTCAGTTTACCATTCCTGAGAAGCCAAGTAAACAAACATCGGTTTACGATTATGCCAATCTACTTTCTGCTTCGGAGAAAACGCAATTAGAAGAAAAGTTAGTTCGTTATTCGGATTCAACCACTACTCAAATTGTTGTTGCGACTGTTCCCACCATCAATGGAGAAGATATTGGGATTTTAACTCCAAAATGGGCTCACGAATGGGGAATTGGTCAATCAAAAGAAGACAACGGTGTTTTCATTTTACTAGCAGCACAAGAACGAAAAATATGGATTTCGCCTGGTTATGGTTTAGAAGATCGATTGACCGCTGGAATTAATGGTGAAATTATACGCAATGTAATCATTCCCGAATTTAAAGCCGGAAGTTATTACAACGGTTTAGACAAAGGAACTGACGAACTTTTCAAAGTTTTTGCCGGGAAATATAAAGGTGAACGCATTACAGAAAGTGATAGTGATTTTTTCCCAATAGTAGTTTTAATTATCGTTTTCATCATCATTATAATTATTGCTTCCAAAAACAAAGGAGGAAATTCGGGCAACAAATCAGGAAGTACACCAAGTTTACTCGACATTATTATTTTGAGTAATATGGGAAGAAGCAGTGGCGGTGGCGGATTTGGAGGAGGTTCGTCTGGTGGCGGCTTCGGCGGAGGTTTTGGTGGCGGCTTCGGTGGTGGCGGATTTTCTGGTGGTGGAGCTGGCGGAAGTTGGTAGTTATTATATGAAGAAATTAATTATCCTTTTTATAATGATTGTTTCTCAATCATATTCTCAATCTAGTCCCAGTGGTTTGAGCAAAAATGAAATTCTTAATTACATTAAAGAATTAGACTCTATCATTTCATCAAATCCAACTGCACTTGATTATTATCTCAGAGGTGTCCAGAAATACCATCTTAAAGAATATTATGATGCTATTGAAGATTTTGACATAAGCATTAATATTGACCAAACGTCGAAGGAAAGCTATTTTTACCGAGGCATGTGTCAAGAAAATTTAAAATTTTATAAAAAGGCATTAAATGACTACAACCAAAGTTTGATGTTAGACCCAAATTACGAAGACGCAATTTCAAGAAGAGCTTATTGCAAAACTATTTTAAATGATTTTGAAGGAGCTATAAAAGATTATGACTTACTCATTCAATTAAAACCAAGCTCAACAAGTTTTAACAACAGAGGATTAGCTTACACTAAAATAAATCAAAGTTCGAAATCAATTTCTGATTTTAGCAAAGCATTAGAATTGGATCCAAAAAACATTGAAGCACTTGAAAATAGAGCATTGGCCAAAGCAATGATCAATGACAAAACATCCATAAATGATTTCAATAGAGTAATTGAATTAGAACCAAAAAATGCTAAAGCATACTATAATAGAGCAATATACACTATCAATTACAAAATAAAAGGTGATTATTGTGCCGATTTAAGGAAATCACTATCGTTAGGGTTTGAAGAAGCTGAGAAAATTTTAAAAGAAGTATGTAAATAAAAAAACGCCTTTCGATTGAAAGGCGTTTTTTTTATAATGGAATCTCTGTTATTTTAATGTTTTTAAAGCATCGAGAGCAAAGGTATTTGCAGAATCCAATTCAAGAGTCTTGTTCAATAACTCTTTTGCTTTTGCTTTATCATTAGCAGAGTAAAAAACTGCCATATTATTGTATGATTCGATCATTTTAGCTTTGTTTTTGGTCACTTCTTCAGCACCTTTTCCAATGATTAAATCAACATATTTCTGGAAATTTTCAACCATGATATCGTTTTTCTCCAAAGTGCTATTAATTCTTGCTTTGTATAAATACGCTTCTTGATAATTTGGAGTAGCTTTGATTACATTATCCATAGCAACATTAGCTTTATCTAAAGAAACTGTATCAATCGTTTTAAGATCTTTTCCTCTATTGTTTGTAATAACACTTAATCCGTAGTAAATATTATCTTCTAAGAAGTTTTTAGACTCAGGATTAGAAATGGCAATTTCAAAAACAGTTTGAGCAACAGTATACATTTTCTTTGAAAAGTAATCCTTACCAATTTCGTTTAGCGCATTAGTTAATGAAGGTGACATTTCTACACCTTTTTTAAGATTATCCGTACCTGCTGTCATTAAGGTAGCATCAACTGTTTTAGCATCAACATTTACAGCTTTTTTGATTTGAGCCAATCCTAAATAATAGTAATCACCACCAATAATTTTATTTGAACCTTTAGCAATGAACTCAGACAATGAACTAATTGCACCGTCAATGTTTCCATTTTCATACGAAGCATACCCTAAGTAACGTAAAATTCTAGGGTTAACTTTGTCCAATTTCTTCATTTCATTAGCCTCAACTTCTAAAGCTTTATAATCTTTTGCTAAGATTAAAAAGTCGGCATGACGCATACGAGAAGACAAAGAGTAATCCGTTAGTTTCATGTATTTTTCGTAATTAGCCAATGCTTTTGCAATGTTCTCAGTGTACGTTTTTGGTTGATTATTAGCCCAATAATAGTAGGTTTCAGCTAATTCTCTATAAACTGGACCATAATTTGAGTTCAAACTCACCACTTCATCGTAGGCTTTCACAGCTTCTGTATAGGCTTTAGCACCTTTTAGTAAAACACCCAATTGCATTTTAGCACGAATCATCGATGGATCGAGTTGATACGCTGAACGATAGGCTGAATACGCTTCATTTTGGTTTTTGTTTCCATAATAAGCATCTCCAAGAGCTAAAAATACTTCAGCTGAATTTGGGTTTTTAAGTTTAGCATTCTCTAAAATTGCTATTGCCGATTTATAATCTGGTTTATCAGAATTGGTATAAGCTTGAGCAATATATACAAGTTCTTCAAATTCTTTCTTTTTCAAGCTACTAGCTACACCATCAAATTTGGATTTAGCTGCACTAGTATTTCCATTATTTAAATCCAGATGACCCAAACCAATCGCATTAAATCTTGAACCTTCTTCTGCGGCTGCACCTTTGTCAAAATAAATTTTTGCAGAATCTTCACTATTTTGTTTTAAATAAATAGTTCCTAACAAAAAGGCTGCTTTACCACTTGAAGGTTTAGCTTGAAGAATACCTTTTAACATTGATTTTGCCTTTTCATACTGTTCAGCATCAATTATTTTCTTAGCTGCATCAACGTCTTGAGCATAGTTGAATGCAGATGTAGCTAACATTGCAATACTGAAAATCTTTAATTTGTTCATCTTATTACTATTTAATTTCTATTTAATTTCTAATTCTAATATTTCTACCAGGAACTCTTACTGGAGCTAATCCTGATTTAAGTATTATTCGTTGTCCTTTTTCTCCAGATATGAATGATGCAAAGCCCATTCCTAATCCTTCATAACCTTGACAATTGATAATATACAAATCACGTGCCAAAGGATAATCACCTGTTGCTATGTTCTCTTGACTTGGAAAAAAGTAGTTATTCGACTTAGATGATTTAACACTTAACACATTTACTTGTTCAAGAACATCCATCATTTTTAGTGAGGGTTGAAAAATCCAATTCACACCTACAACTCCAATCATCCCGTCATTACTAGCAACATATTTAAGAACTTCTTCATTAGTCCCGAACGAAAAAACACCATTCTCTGGTAATGAATTCAAGCCCGCTAATTTAGTAATATATTCAACATTACTAGAATTAGGATTATCAAAAACCAATCCTTTAATTTTATTTTTTTCTCCTTTCAGAAAACGAACTATTTCATCTACAGAAATTAAAGTATCGTTTGATCGTGTATTCATTACAAATGCGATAGCATCTTTTGCAAAAACTGTCGTTCTTGGAACAATCTTCTTTTGCTTGAATAATTTCTCTTCATCTGAAGATAATTTTCTAGGCAACACAATTACATCAGCTACTCCTTTTGACAAAGATAAGACAGCTTCTTTTTCTGACTGTGAGATTAACGTTATTTTAGCATCATATTCGTTTTGAAAAACGGCTATTTGATCTTCAATGATAGGTGTTAACGTTTCATCAACAAGAATTTTAGTCGTCCCTTGTAATATAGTCTCTTTGTTTTCTTTTTTAGCGCATGCAAATACAAAAGCAAAAACAACTATTGCAAAGACAATAAAATATTTCATGTATTTTTTCATTCTTGATTATTTGAATTATAGAAACGCAAAAGACGTGTAAAAGCGTATACAATCATTACTATTCCTAATGCTAAACGATAAGAATAGGGCATTTTCAAAGGTAATTTTTCCCAAAATATTATAGTTAAACCAAATGTTAAATATATCAAAAAAAACAAAAACCCTATAAATAGAAGAAATCGCTCTTTAAGCGATTTCTTCATAAAATTATCTTTCAAATTCGGAATCATTATTCAGAATTAGCTTGCAAAGTGATAGGCAAAGTATAAGAACATCTTACTTTTTTACCATTTTGTTCAGCTGGTGTCCATCTTGGACATTTTCTTAATAATTTTTCAGCTGCAGCTTTTGTTCCGTAACCGATATCTCTAACTTTAATATCTGTTAGTGAGCCATCTTTTTCTACAGTAAATTGAACAAACACTTTACCTCCAGGAAAATTTTCGTCTTCAGGTTGTTCAAAGTTATTTTGAACATATTTGTAAAACTTATCTATTCCACCTGGAAATTCAGGTTTAACTTCAACACCTGCTGTATTATAAAGACTATTATCTTCTTCAACAACTTCCACTTGTTTTGGCCCATCTCCTGGTGGTTCAATTCTTAAATCAGCATCTGGATCACCTTTGATGTCTTTATCACCAATTTTTTTATCCTCCAAATCCTTCATCTTCGGTGGTTCTTCGGTGATTTCTTCTGTTTTAGCAACTACTGGCTTAACAAACTTCACTTGATCCACTTTTGGTGGTGGTGGTGGTGGTGGTGGAAGATTTTCTTTAGGCTTTTCCTCTTTTGGAGGAAGCTTTACAGTAGTAATCTTCTTATTTAATGATAGATCCTCATCATCAGAAGAGCTACCAAAAAACTCAACCAGTTTTGGCGTGGCAACAGCCAAACTAAAAACAACTGCACCAATTAATAAAGCACGTAATGTGGTATTTACATTTTTCTTACGTAAATCATAAGCACCATAACTCTTGTTACGTCCTTCAAAAACGATGTCAAGCCATTGTTTTTTAAATAGGTCTAATTTCATTTTTACTTAATTTAAATTATACAAGAGTTACTTATTCATTTCGTCTGCAATCGTTTTCTCTTCTGGTTGAAGTTCATTCACAATCGCATAAGTAGGAACATCACATATTGCCATTTCGTCTAACACATCCACCAAATTTCTGTAGGTTGATTTAGGAGTAGGTTTAATGATAACTATTAATCCTTTATCTTTACTACCTGTAATCTGAGGCACTTCATTAACGTATTTCAGAATTGCTTTTCTCAAACCTTCTTTACCGTATACATCAGCCTTTGGCGGAGTAATTGGAGCGCTTGGCAATCCCATGAACCATTTCATTTTATTGTCTTTCCCCATTACGATAGTCATGGTTCTTCTCTCATCAACCTTCAAATCCTTTGTCTCTGGTTCATCTGGTTTATCTTTGTCAGGTAAACCTAAATTCATTGATTGAGGTTTTGATAACGACGTGGTCAACATAAAGAACGTAATCAAAAGGAAAGCCAAATCCACCATAGCAGTTAAATCTACTTTAGAATTCTGCTTTTTACTTCTTACCTTTTTGGAGCCTTTTTTGCCTCCGCCGTCATCGCCGGTATTTAATTCAGCCATTTTCTTTACTTATAAAATTAAAAATTCTCGCCTCTTAAACCAGTTACCAAATCGAAGGTATTGATTTTTTGGTCTTGTAAAATATCCATTACAATTTTCACTTTTGGATATTCCAATTTTGCATCACCTTTTATGGCGAAGTTAAGTTCTTTATCACTTCCTAATTCGATATTAGCTTGACGAGCAGTATATATCCAATCTTTAAGTTGATTAGTTTGACTACCTACAATAGTATCGTAAGGAACACCAGGTTGTAAACCTTGCTTATTTCTATCAGCACTTTTCATCTTGATGATTTCAGCCATATTTTGAATAGGCACACCAAAACTTTCCATTAATGCAAATTGTTCTTTCTGCTCATCACTAAAAGAAACACCGTATTTTTGACCCATTAATTCTAGGGTTTTTTTACGAAGCTCTCTTCCTTTGATATCAACAAACATATTTTCTTTGCCTTTCCCTACAGTTATGGTAACCAAATCTGTATCAGGTAATTTTGTTTTTACCGTTGAACTTGGTGTATCTACTGATATTGGTTCAGGCACTTTAGCTGTTGCAGTAAGAATAAAGAACGTAAGCAAAAGGAAAGCCACATCACACATTGCTGTCATGTCGATAGATGCTGCTTTTTTTGACATTTTTATTTTTGCCATCTTTATTTTTGTGTTGAATTTAATTGATGAATTTAATCATCCAATCAAATTATTATTTTAAACTTCCTCTAAATCTTCTATAAGTATTAACGATTGCAGTTGCAGCTTCGTCAATTGAATACGTTAACGTATCGATTTTTGAAGTAAATAAGTTGTAAGTCACAATCGCTAAAGCAGAAGTAGAAATACCTGTTGCAGTATTAATAAGTGCTTCAGAGATACCATTTGCTAACATCGCTTGGTCTGGAGTTCCAGCAGTTGCTAACGCACCAAACGCTTTAATCATACCTGTTACCGTTCCTAATAATCCCGCAAGAGTTCCTAAAGAAACTAATGTAGATAAAATAGTCATATTTTTCTCTAACATTGGCATTTCTAATGCAGTAGCTTCTTCAATTTCTTTGTGAATCATTTCAGCAGCTTCCTCACTGTTAAAACCTTCTTTTTTAACATCTTGGTATTTTACTAACGCAGCTTTGATTGCATTAGCCACAGAACCTTTTTGTTTGTCACAAGCAGCAATAGCATCGTCAATATTACCTGCATTAATGTTCGACTGAACTCTACCCATAAATTGGTCTAAATTACCAGTTCCAGCAGCTTTAGAGATAACAAAATATCTTTCGAAAGAGAACACAATTACCATTAATAATAATCCCATCAAAACGGGTACAATTGGACCTCCTTTGTAAACCATTGCTAAATAGTTTCCTGGTAGCGGATGACCTGTGTTTACTCCACCTTCAAAGTTTGAACCCGCACCCATGATGAACTGCCAGATGATCCATCCAACAAAAATACATAATGCAATTACAATCCCAGAGAACATTCCTCCTCCGTTTGAACCCTTTTCTTTTTTAACGTTTGCCATTTTTAAAATTTTTAATAGTTTTTAAATAATTATAAAGTTTTTTAGTTGTTAAATAAAACTTGAATAGGAGCAAATTTAATTTTTTAGTTTAAATAAAAAAACTTTTTTTACTTTTTATATGATATTGTTTAGACTTGTATTTTTATCAAATTTAATGAAGCGATTAGGCTATTTTAGTAACAAAAATGAAACATAACTGACTATTAAATGATTAAATTTACAATTCCCCTACATTTGATAACGACCAATTGTTTATTATTATTATTAGTATAGATGAAAAAAAAGCTAAAAAGGTTGGAATTGACTACAAAAAAGCTTCATTTCTATATATGATGATAACTAAAAATTATAGTATATTGCGCTTAAAAATTCATCTTACCCATCAAATTTACTAAAATAATGAGTACAAAAGAAAATTTCATCCAACACATTAATGACGGCTACACTACCAAAGGTTCTTCAATTCTTTTAGGTGCTGCAATATTAGAAAACGAGCCTGTTGGTGAAACACAAGTTAAAATCCCGCTTAAAACACTGAATCGACACGGCTTAATTGCTGGAGCAACTGGAACTGGAAAAACCAAAACCATTCAAGTGCTTTCTGAGCAGTTATCCTCATTTGGGATTCCGGTTTTGATGATGGACATCAAAGGAGATTTTTCTGGAATTGCTAAAGCGGGTGAAGAAAAACCTTTCATCACTGAACGCCATGCTAAAATCAATATTCCCTACACAACTGCCGATTATCCGGTTGAATTGATGACACTTTCTGCTCAAGATGGTGTTCGATTGCGAGCCACAATCTCGGAATTTGGACCCGTTTTATTTTCAAGAATATTAGATTTAAACGATACTCAAGCTGGAGTAGTTTCAGTTATTTTCAAATACTGTGACGATCACAAAATGCCACTTTTGGATCTCAAGGACATTAAAAAAGTGCTGAATTACATTACCGAAGAAGGAAAAGCAGAAATCTCGGAAGAGTACGGTAAAATTTCAACATCAACCACTGGAACCATATTGCGAAAAATCATCGAATTGGAACAACAAGGTGGTGATTTCTTTTTTGGTGAAAAATCATTTGAAATTGACGATTTGATGCGCATTGACGAAAACGGAAGAGGCTATGTAAGCATCATTCGACTGACTGACATTCAAGACAAACCTAAATTATTCTCCACTTTCATGCTGAGTTTATTGGCTGAAATTTACCAACAAATGCCTGAAAAAGGTGATGTTGATCAGCCTGAATTGGTTTTGTTTATTGACGAAGCGCATTTAATTTTCAACGAAGCAAGTAAGGTGTTGTTGGATCAAATTGAAACCATAATTAAATTAATTCGTTCGAAAGGAATTGGTGTTTATTTTATAACCCAAAATCCTATGGACATACCAAAAGGAGTTTTGGCACAATTGGGTTTAAAAATTCAACACGCATTGAGAGCTTTTACCGCCAATGACCGACAAGCCATCAAACAAACGGCCGATAATTACCCAACATCAGACTATTATAAAACGGATGAAGTTTTAACATCTCTCGGAATTGGAGAAGCTTTTGTAACTGCATTAAATGAAAAAGGAATTCCAACTCCATTAGCAGCAACGATGCTTCGTGCGCCACAAAGTAGAATGGATGTTTTGACCGATAGTGAAATTACAACTATCAATGCTCAATCAAAATTGGTAAAAAAATACCAAGAAGAAATTGACCGCGAAAGCGCCTATGAACTGCTGACTAAAAAAATTGAATCAGCCATAGAGCAAGCCGAAGAACAAGAAGTTGAAGAAAAGAAAAGCAATGAACCAAGTACTGCCGAAGTTATTGGAAAGTCGGTAACCAAAGTAGTCACTAGTGCTTCATTTATAAGAGGTGTTTTTGGCATTTTGATGAAGATGTTCAGAAAATAGACCGCTGCGCTACAAGAAGAAAGAAAAAAGGATAGAGAATATAGATAATCGGATGAAAAGTTTTATGACTATCGGCTTGCTCGTACTGTCTAATGTTTTTATGACATTGGCTTGGTACGGTCATTTGAAATTCAAAGAACTCAAATGGTTTGAAAATGCGGGTTTAATCACCATCGTTTTGCTCAGTTGGGGTTTGGCTTTATTTGAATATTGTTTCCAAGTGCCAGCGAATCGAATTGGTTTTCAAGGCAATGGCGGACCATTTTCTTTATTGCAATTAAAAGTAATTCAAGAGGTAATTACACTCATTATTTTTGTGATTTTCTCTTTATTATTCTTTAAAAATGAAACTTTAAAATGGAATCATTTGATAGGGATGTGTTTTTTGGTGCTGGCAGTGTATTTTATTTTTAAAAAGTAAATTCTCGTTCAAAATACTAAAATACTCATTCTGAATGTATCAATACTAATTTTTAAGAAGCAAATTAATTGTTTTTCATATATTTATCTATTTAGAAAAAACCAAATTCAGTTCTACTCTTAATATTATTTAGCTATGAAAAAATACTACTTGTTTTTTTTGCTTTTGGGATTATTGAGTAATGCTCAAATTGTAAATATTCCTGATCCCTATTTTAAAGATGCTTTATTAACGCATCAACCTCCAATTGACACCAATAACGACAATGAAATTCAAGTTAACGAGGCGCTGAACGTGACTACCCTAAATGTGTCTACCAACTTTATAAGTAGTTTAACTGGAATAGAAGCATTCATTAATTTGAACAACTTGTTTCTCAATGGCGGTCTATTTTTTACATCATTGGATTTGACTAGCTTAGCAAACCTACAAAACTTTAATTTGTTGATTGGCAATGAATTAACAAGTTTAAATCTGAGTAACCTTCCAAATTTACAAACAGTGAATTGTCAGAACTGTGATTCTTTAGCGGAACTCAATATAGGCGGAACAACTAATTTAACGTCTCTTGCTTGTCCGAACAGCGACATAATATCGCTAGACATGTCTCAACACACCAATCTACAAACACTTAATTGTGCCAACTGCAGTGATTTATCTTCTATTAATTTGTCTGGAAACAGTAATCTTACCTATTTAGATTGTAGTAATTGTAGTTTGAACACATTAAATCTAGACTCATCTCCCAACTTAAGCTATTTGAATTGCGCAAGCAACCAACTTAGCGTTTTAGACTTAAATCCAATTCAAAATCTGACTTATTTGAACTGTCGATCAAACGCACTTACCAGTTTAAATGTAGCTAATTTAACCAATCTAAACCACTTAGACTGCAGCGTAAATCAAATTGCTACATTAGATGTGGCACCATTACAAAATTTAACTTTTCTTGATTGCCATTGGAACAATCTTACATCGATAAATGCAGCTAACTTGACTAATTTAACCTATTTTGGGTGTAGCAATAATCAAATAAGTTCACTTGAAGTAGCTTCATTAATAAATTTAACTCACTTAGATTGTGAAATCAATCAATTAACGAATTTAAATGTTGTACCGTTAACAAATCTAACCTATTTAAGTTGCCATAATAATCTATTTACCAATTTAAACTTAAGTTCTCTTACTAATCTAAACACTCTTAATTTTGGTAACGATGGTTTAAGCCCAGTAGATATTGGCATGATGACCAATCTTGATTATTTGGGTTTTTGGGGTGGAAATCAAGAATCTCTTAACTTTAATGCGAACTCCAATTTAAGTTCTTTGTATATTAGAACCAACCATACATCTTTTGATTTATCAAATTTACCTCAAAATTACTTTACCAATTGGACAGGATTATATGTTCTCATACAATCATGTCCAAATTTAAGTTATTTGAATTTTAAAACAGGTTATCCTATTTCAAACGGAATATTAATTCAAGATTGTCAAAATTTGAATTTTATTTGTTGTAATGAAACGGATGTTGCTTATTTCTCTAGTTCAGGAAATCAAAACACCCAAGCCAACTCTTACTGCTCATTTGTTCCCGGTGGAATTCACAATACCATTTCAGGAACAGCAACCATAGATATCAACAATAACGGATGTGATGCTTCGGATTATCAGCTTGATGATTTGAAAATCACTATAAACGATGGAACAACTTCAGGTGCAACTTTTTCTAATAATGGTGAGTATGCTTTTTACACTCAAACGGGTAGTTTTACATTGACTCCGCAATTTGAAAATCAGTATTTCACTGTTTCGCCAGCAACTGTAACTTTAAACTTTCCTACTTTGGATGGTTCTACGCAAACACAAAACTTTTGTATTACGCCCAATGGAGTTCACAATGATGTAGACGTAGTATTGCTTCCTTTGGAACCTGCTCGTCCCGGATTTGATGCAACTTACACTATAATTTATAAAAATAAAGGAAACCAAACGCTTTCTGGAACCGTAAATTTTAGTTTTGACGATGCTATTTTAGACTTTGTAACCTCAAATCCTACTGTTGATTTGCAAGTTGTGAATGTTTTGAGTTGGAACTATTCAAACTTGTTGCCTTTTGAAACTAGAACGATTCATTTTACGTTGAATGTGAATGCGCCAACAGAAATGCCACCCGTAAATATTAATGACGTATTGAATCTTGCTGTTATGATTGAGCCGATTGTTACTGACGAAACGCCAGATGACAATGTGTTTAATTTAAATCAAATTGTAGTGGGTTCGTATGATCCGAATGATAAAACCTGTTTGGAAGGCGATTCTATTTCTCCTGAAAAAGTGGGTGATTATTTGCATTATTTGATTCGCTTTCAAAATTCTGGAACTGCTCCAGCCGAAAACATTGTAGTTAAGGACATGATTGACACCACCAAATTTGACTTGGCTTCGTTACAACTACTATCAACTTCACACCCGCAAGTGACTCGAATTACAGGCAATAAAGTAGAGTTTATTTTTGAAAATATTCAACTTCCTGCTGAGCAAGACAACGAACCCGCAAGTCACGGTTACATCGCTTTTAAAATCAGAACCAAAAACAATTTGGTGTTGGGAAATAGCGTTTCCAACACTGCCGATATTTATTTTGATTACAACTTTCCGATTATTACCAATACAGCAACTACAACCATCGTTGCTTTGGGAGTGGATGAATTTGAAAATGCGTCAGTTGTTATGACACCAAATCCAGTAAAACACAACTTAAGCATTAGCGCAGATGATGTGATTACCTCGATTCAAATGTACGATGTTCAAGGCCGATTGATTAGTACTCAACTGAACAACGTTAGTACTTTTAACTTAGATATGAATCAACACAATTTGGGTATTTACTTTGTAAAAGTAATTACTGAAAAGGGTGTGAAAGTGGAGAAAATAATTAAAGAATAAAATTATGAAAAAAGCACTCTTTACTTATCTGTTTTTTTTGGTTACATTATTGAGTAATGCTCAAATTGTAAACATTCCCGATGCCAATTTTAAAGAAACTTTATTAAATCATTATCCTCCAATTGACACAAATTACGACAATGAAATTCAAGTTAGCGAGGCGTTGAGTGTAAGTGAACTGACTTTAAATTTATACACAACAATAGATTTAACAGGAATAGAATCTTTCACTAATGTTACAAATCTAGATATAAATTCTTCTAACTACTTGACAAATATAGACTTAACCAACTTGATCAATCTTCAAAATCTAAACTGTTCATTCAATCACAACTTAACAAGTATAAACTTAAGCAACTTATCAAATTTAACATCAATCAATGTTAATTACAATGATGATTTAAATCAAATAAATTTTAATGGAACTACCAACTTAACAACATTCGTCTGTACTAATACTGGTATTAGCTCATTCGATTTTTCTCAAAATAGTAGTTTACAAACTATAGATTGCTCTAACAACAATTCTTTAAACACTCTTATTTTAACAAATTTAACTAATCTTCAAAACTTAAATTGCTCTGACAATTACTTTCTAACAAACTTAGATTTGAGTAACTTAACAAGTTTACAAACTGTTAATTGTTCTGGCTCAGGCCTTACATCTATTACGACAACAGGAGCGAACAGTATAACTCACCTCAACTGTTCTAATAATTTTTTGACATCATTAAATGTTACAGGCATGAGCAATCTACAAGTGCTTAATTGTAGTTATAATAAACAATTCAGCAATGTAGGCTTGACTAGTTTGGATTTAACTGGCTTAACCAATTTAACGCAACTAAATTGTGGTACAAACTCTATTTCAACACTAGAGGTCTCTCAGTTAACCAATCTTACTTCTTTGTACTGCGAAAGAAATCTCATTACTTCCTTAACAGTTGCACCTTTGATTAATCTTACCAATTTAAATTGTGCTGTTAATCAAATATCAATACTCGATGTTTCAACACTTACAAGTTTACAAACTCTAATTTTTTACCAAAATTTGTTGACAATAATTGATTTAAGCAATCTTATCAACTTGAACCATTTAGACACTTCTAACAATCCATTAAACAATTTAGATGTTACTAATTTGACTCAATTAACAACCCTATCCTGTTCCGGAAACAATTTAACATCTTTGAATTTAAATAATCAAACTGAGCTTCAAAGTCTTTATTGCGAAAACAATTTATTAACAACTATTGACCTGTCTAATTGTCCTCTTTTAACATCTATTGGATTAGGTGGCAATCTTCTCACCTCAATAGATTTAAGTAATCTTACAGCTTCAAATGACTCAACTGTTTCTTATGGCTTATTTTTAGGAGATTCTCCGAATCTAGAATATGTCAATTTTAAAAATGAACTTGTTAATTTAAATGATTTGATTTTGATAATGTACGTATACGAGTGCCCAAATCTAAGTTACTTTTGTACCGATGAGAGTAATATCGCGACTATTCAAGAGATCATGCAAACACAAAATCAGAGCACTGTTAATGTAGGCTCTTACTGCTCATTTGTTCCCGGCGGAATTCACAATACCATTTCGGGAACTGCAACTTTAGACATCAACAACAACGGTTGTGATACTTCCGATTACCAACCTGATGATTTGAAAATCACAATAAACGACGGAACAACTTCGGGTGCTACTTTTTCTAATAATGGTGATTATGCTTTTTACACTCAAACGGGTAGTTTTACACTCACTCCTCAATTTGAAAATCCGTATTTCACTGTTTCGCCAGCAACTGTAACTTTAAACTTTCCTACTTTGGATGGGTCTACACAAACTCAAAATTTTTGTATTACACCCAATGGAGTTCATAATGATGTGGATGTAGTGCTGCTTCCTTTGGAACCTGCTCGTCCCGGATTTGATGCAACTTATCAATTGACTTACAAAAACAAAGGAAACCAAACGCTTTCTGGAACTGTGAATTTTAGTTTTGATGATGCTATTTTAGATTTTGTAACTGCTAACCCTACCGTTGATTCGCAGGTTGTGAATGTGTTGAGTTGGAACTATTCTAATTTATTGCCTTTTGAAAGCAGAACGATTCATTTTACTTTGAATGTGAATGCTCCTACCGAAACTCCGCCTGTAAATAATGGTGACGTATTGAATCTTGCTGCTATGATTGAGCCGATTGTTACTGACGAAACGCCAGATGACAATGTGTTTAATTTAAATCAAATTGTAGTGGGTTCGTATGATCCGAATGATAAAACTTGTTTAGAAGGAAATGCCATTACACCAGAACAAGTTGGTGATTATCTGCATTATTTAATTCGTTTTCAAAATTCTGGAACTGCTCCAGCCGAAAATATCGTAGTAAAAGACATGATTGACACCACCAAATTTGACTTGGCTTCGTTACAACTACTATCAACTTCACACCCGCAAGTGACTCGAATTACTGGAAATAAAGTAGAGTTTATTTTTGAAAACATTCAACTTCCTGCTGAGCAAGACAACGAACCAGCAAGTCACGGTTACATCGCTTTTAAAATCAGAACCAAAAACAATTTGGTATTAGGAAATACCGTTTCCAACACAGCCGATATCTATTTTGATTACAACTTTCCGATTATTACCAATACGGCTACAACTACTATTGCTGCTTTGGGAGTTGATGAATTTGAAAATGCGTCAGTTGTTATGACACCCAACCCAGTAAAAGACAGCTTAACCATTACAGCCGATGATGTGATTACATCGATTCAGATGTATGATGTTCAAGGCCGATTGATTACTACTCAACTGAACAATGCCAACACTTTTAACTTGGACATGAGTCAACAGAATTTAGGTATTTACTTTGTAAAAGTAATTACTGAAAAGGGTGTGAAAGTGGAGAAAATAATTAAAAAATAACAAAATTGCTTCGTGCATCGCAATAAACAAATGAAAAAATACTTTATACAAAAAGCGCCTTTTGTAGTTCCGACTACGGATGGCAAATTAATTGAAGAGCATCACGGAATTCCGACTACGGGAAATGCCGAAATTTCTATTGCGCACATGATTGCGCCACCCAAATGGAGCGAACCGTTTCAAACGCCCGAATTTGAGGAATACACTTATATTATCTCTGGGAAAAAACAATTTATAATTGAAGGTGAAACCGTAATTTTAGAAGCGGGACAATCCATCAAAATTGAGAAAAACACGCGTGTTCAATATTCGAATCCGTTTGATGAACCGTGTGAATACATTGCGATTTGTAAACCGGCTTTTGATTTTGAGAAAGTGCATCGGGAAGAGTAGTTTTTGTATACTGTACATTGTAGAATGTATACTGCTTGCTTTCGCTTTGCTTCTTTCAGTCACAATCATTCATTTATTTTTATTTGCCACAGATGCACTGATTTTGTTGTGCACTAAATGTCATCTATGGAAACCTGAATTGAACTAGCCCAGATAGCAGTGGAAAGCCTTTTGAAATGGAAAACCAATTTTTGTTGTTTTTGAGAAGCGACCAACGGAAGCTTATGAAAAACATACAAAAATGGTTTGGAATGAAAAAGCTTGAAACGAATAGCTGGATTAGCTTCTGATGAAAGTTTTCAGTCGCAGTTTTCAGTTTTCAGTTTTGTACAATGAAATTATTCCTTTAATAGCGAAATTATTTTATTTTCGACTTCTTCGCTGTTCCATTTTTCTTCGATGTTGGGCATTTTCATGACTTCTTCCATGATTTTATTTTGGAAATCACCTAACGCCAGAGCTTCGGAATACGGATGCAAACTGAATGTCACGCGACTGTACAACGGCAACCATTTATCAGGATGTTTGTCGGAGAACCATTTTTCGATTTTCTTTTGTAACAAGAATTGCGCATCGGCGGTTTTGGTACTCATTTCGACAAAATTGCGTCGGGAAAGTTCGGCAATCGCATCAGCATTAGGTTTACGTGATTTTTGGTATTCGGAAAACACTTTCTTCCAATCGTCGCCGTATTTACTGATCATTTCGTTAAGAACAGTAATATCTTCAAAACCTGCGTTCATTCCTTGTCCGTAAAAAGGCACAATGGCGTGCGCTGAGTCGCCAATTAGCGCCACTTTGTCTTCGAACGTCCACGGATAGCATTTCATAATCGCCAAATAACTCGTTGGATTTTTGAAGAAATCTTTGACTAAATCGGGAATAACTTCTTTGGTATCGGGGAAAAATTCGGCGAAAAATTCAACTAAAGTAGCTTCGTCTTTGAGTTGCTCGAACGAATTTTCACCTTCAAAAGGCATGAACAACGTACAGGTAAACGAACCGTCTAAATTGGACAATGCCATGAGCATGAAATTGCCTCTAGGCCAAATATGGAGCGAGTTTTTATCGATTTTATGTGTTCCGTCGGGATTGGCGGGAATGTGTAATTCTTTGTAGCCCAACTTCATGAATTCTTGCGAATAATCGAACATACTTTGACGTTGCATGCGGTGGCGAATTCGGGAAAAAGCACCATCGGCGCCGAAGACTTTATCGTATTTTAAGTCGGTCCACGCACCTCTTTCGGTTTCACCTATATGAAGAGTTGCGTCGGCCAAGGTTACATCCCAAATTCGGTATTCAAAAAAGAATTCTACTCCGGCTTCTTCGGCTAAATCGATCATTCTGCGGTTTAAAACACCACGTGAAAGCGAGAAAATGGCTTCGCCTTCCTTGCCGTAGTATTGATAGTTGAGTTGGCCGTCTTTGAGGTGAATGGCACGTTTGTCTACTGGAATTCCGATTTTGCGGATTTCATCGTCGAGACCAACGTCTTCCATGGCTTTCCAACCGCGGTGCGACATGACTAAGTTGATGGAACGACCCGAAAACTCAACGGTTCTGATATCAGGACTTCGGTCGTAAACGTGAACCGTGTGACCGAGTTTTTTTAGGTAGATTGCCAGTAACGTTCCGACTAAACCCGAACCTACAACGGCAATTTTTTGGGGTGTTTGCATTGGATTACAATAAGCGGTTGTGCAAATTTATTGAAATTAGACACGAATTTCACGAATTCACACTAATTATTTCAAAAATTAAAGTCCTCTTTTCGGTTTGAAAACCAATTTAGTAGACGTTGCGATAATTTCTTTTTTGTTCATCTTCATTTTTCTGAATTTTCCTTGCGCGTACATTTCGGCTTGGTCATCGTAATGTTCGCTGGTTGGCACGCCTGATTGCCCAGTTGGGAGAATACTCACACTGTTTTCCACATCTGAAAAATCGATGATTCTTCGTGTTGATGGTCCGGCGGTTACTTTGTAAATTCCGTCGCCTGTCATTGGAAAAATAAGGTTATTGATGACTTCATTGGCACCGTCTACTTCAAAAGTTCCCACATTAAAATAACCACTTAACGCTTTTACTTTTCCGAGTGGATGTTGGTGTTCTAAGGTGTGCACTTTGCCCCATTTCCAAGCTGAAAAATCATTTCCTAATTGTTTTTCAAGTTCAACAATAGCTTCTTTGAAAGAACGATTTAAAATTTCGGTGCGGGTTTCTTTTTTGTCTGTTGTCGAGGTATCATCCCACCAAGGAGAAGTTTCATTTTGGCTTTGACTGGCGATAGTTTGTTTCATGATATGAGTTCCGAGAAAAGCGGCAAAATTGTCTTTTCCTAACTCGTCTTGAAAGGTATTTTTAAGATAACAATAGAGCCATTTGGTGTAAATGGTGGGTGCAATTTCTGATTGTAAATTGGAGCCTGACCATTTTTGAATGGTTGTTAAAGCTGTTTTTTCATTGGTATTTAAATTGTTTCGATCGATGACTTTTGCCCAGCTTTTTACTACATTCGGACTGACAGCAGAAGTATTATCCAAAATCATTTTTTGAACATCGATAGAAGTCCAGTTGTTTTTGGGTTCGAGTAAGGTTGAAATTCGTTTGGCACGATCTTCTGGCAGATAATAACCTGGATACAAATAGCCATCAACAGCTTCGGGTTGATTATTGGATGAATACACATAATGCCATGGCGGATTGATGGCTGAAGGGTTTTTCGAAAATGGTAAAAATTCTTTCTTATCATCGATGCCGTTACTTCCGTTTAAAATAAAATTCGGGTTGACCGATTTGTCCATTTTATACAATTTCCCAGAAGTGATCCAAGCGATATTATTTTGTGAATCGCCGTACATTACGTTTAAACCTGGTGCGTGAATGAGTCCTACTTTAGAATAAAAATCAGACACATTTTTGGCATGACAAAGTCCGTACACCGCATCTAAAATTTGATTTTTTTGTTGGGTGTAAATCCACGACATAGCGATTGGTTTTGTGGATGACAAGGTAGAAAGCAAATCCTTCATAATTGGACCGTGAACCGATTCTTTTACATTTAAAGTGACTGAAGTGCTGTCTTTGACTTTGATGATTTTTTTTCGGATGGAATACTCTTTGTAACTGTCGCCTATTTTATATTGATTGGTGTTTTGCGGGTTTTCTTCTTCTTCAAACAAATCCAAATCGTCGTTTTCAAACATGGTCAAACCATAAGCGTAATTACGGTTGTGGCCTAGTAATGGAAATGGAGTTCCAGCCAAATAATAACCGTACATTTCATAATCGGGAGTAACAATGTGCGCTTCGTACCACGTACACGGTTGCGAAAACCCGATGTGCGGATCGTTGGCAAAAATTACTTTTCCGTTTTTTGTTTTTTGAGCGCCGATTACCCAACTGTTGCTTCCGATAAAAGGTGGAATTGGAGAATCGTCGAGCAGACTTGAAATAGATTTTGAAATTTCAGTATAATCATTGACTTCACCTTTATAGTTTTTGAGTTGGGTTTTACCAAGAGATCCATCGATTCCGAAATCTTTTAAGTAATCCACTCCGAATTTATCTCGAATATCAGTAAGAAGTGGATCTGTTTTTTGTGCCATTGCGAAACTGAACGACATGAATCCGAAGATATTATAAACGTCTTTTAACGTGTATTTTTCTTTTTCAATTCCGATGAGTTCGAATTCGAGTGGTGTTTTACCCTTTTCAATAAATTGATTGACGCCATCAAGATACGCCATTGCTAATTTATAGGTTTCGGAATTTTTATCTAGTTGTGCAATTGCTTTTTCTGAATTTTCATCGATGCCAACACCTGCAAAAAAACGATCATTCGGTAATGCTTTTGAGCCAAAAAGTTCGGACAATCTTCCGGGCGCGATTCGACGCATAAGTTCCATTTGCCACAATCGGTCTTGCGCATGAACGTAGCCCAAAACGGTTAATGCATCTTTTTGGGAATTAGCATAAATATGCGGAACGCCGTAATCATCAAAATAGACTGTTGTTTCTTTTGAAATTCCATTTAGTGCAATTTCACCATCATAGCTTGGTTTTTTATATTTAGTGTAAGCAAAAGTTGAAATAACTAAAGCAAATATTAAAAAAAGAAGAACAAAACTGATTTTTTTAAGCTTTTTCATTTGAGGGAAATTGGTTACTCAAAGCTACTTAATTATTGGGAATTATTCATAAAAAAATGTGCCTAAAATCAAGATGATTTCAAGCACATTCACAATTATAGTGGGGCATTACTATTTCTTCTTTTTGTCATCTATAATGGCGCCCGTTCCAGCGCCAACACCAGCACCAACCAAACCACCAATTATCGCACCTTCTCCTTTTTTCTTACTTACTATGGCTCCAGTTGCAGCTCCAACTCCAGCGCCAATTACCGCTCCTTTTGCAGCTCCACTCCATCCTTTTTTCTTGGTTGTAGTTGTGGTTGTTGAATTAGATCCTGAAGATTGATTAACATAAACGACTTCTTTTTCTTTTTCAGCTTTGGCTACTTCTTGATTCATTGAGTCAATGATTCTTTGTTTCTCCATTACGACTTTCATAGAATCAACTACTTTTTGCTTTTGATCCTCTAAAGTTGAAGCTTGTTCATTAGTGTTTTTACAAGAGGTTAGTAACAGAGTTAAAAACGATGCGTATAAAAATAAATTTTTCATGATACTTTTGTTTAAAATTAATAATACAAAGTAAACACTTCACAATTATTATCCATTTACAGAATTTCAATTAAGATTTACAGAATTTCAATTCAATGGATTAAAAACAATAAAAAGCTTAATTAATTAGCATTAAATCTATTTTTTTGTTAAAATTCAAAAAATAACACCCTTAATCCAATCGTTTGACCGCTTATTTTATATATTTGCAGTAGTTTTTAAACATATTAACATTAACAACACGCTTATGAGAAAAATTTACTTATCTTTTTTATTGGCTATTTGCTCTTTCAGTTATGGTCAATTTTCTGAGAACTTTGATGCTGCTACTAGCATTCCTGCAGGTTGGACATCTTACAGAGGTACGAATGGATTAGGTTCAGCTTTTGATTGGACTTTTATTGCTACTGCAAGAAACTATAGTCCACCGAACTCCGCATTTGTTCGTTATGAGGCAAATACTGGCGGTGTAAATGAAGATTGGTTAGTGACTCCTTTGATCAACCTTACCAATTATACTGGTGTGAATTTGGCTTTTTATGGAGGTCAGCAATACACGGCTGCCTACACCACTACTTATGAAATTAAAGTATCTACAACTTCACAAACTGATATGGCAAGTTTTACAACTGAGGCATTTTATACAGAAGCAGATTTTGCAAGCACTGGTATTGCAGCTTTTGTAGCCGCAGATTTAAAGACTGTGGATTTGAGTGCCTATGACGGGCAACAAATTTACATTGCTTTTGTAATGTCTCAAGACGATGGTGACAATTGGTTCATTGATGATGTTGCAGTAACTGGAACATTGAGTAATGTTGATTTTGAATCAACAATAAATAATGTTTATCCAAATCCAACAACGGGTATTGTTACTATTCAACACAATGAAGCAATAGAATCAGCAAAAGTGATTGGATTATTAGGTAATGTTGTTAAATCATTTTCAAACACAAACACTATTGATTTGAGCGATTTGAATTCAGGAACTTACCTCATTAATATAATTACTGAAAGTGGCAAAACAACCACTCGAAAAGTAGTAAAACAGTAACCTATTAGACACAAAGTTAAAGAGTCCGGTTATGAATAACGGACTCTTTTTTTATGTTTTAAAAAATAATTTTATTTCCCACATTCAACCCATTATTTTGAGCCAAAACTCCACACATGTGGAAGAGCATTCTTGCTCCAACATTTCCATCCCAGTCATCGTTTTCACCTGGAGCGACTTCTACTAAATCAAATCCAATAATTTCTTTTCCGCTTTCAGCCAGCTTATTGAATAAATAAGTAGCTTGTTCGAATGAAAATCCTCCTGGCACAGGAGTTCCTGTATTAGGACAATACCATGGGTACATTCCGTCTATATCAAAACTAATGCAAACCTTTTGAGGTAGAGCAGCAATAATTGTCTCGCATTGTTGTTGCCACGTTTTTCCTTCGAAAGTTTCTTTTTTCAAATCTGAATCGGTATGCACAAGAACTCTTCCGTTGGATTGTTGAACCACATCTACTTCTTGTTCGCAGAAATCACGAATTCCTACTTGTACAATTTTAGAAATTTGAGGCAATTGTAGTGCATTATACATAATTGATGCATGCGAATAAGTAAAACCTTCATAAGCAATTCGCAAATCCATGTGCGCATCCAAATGCAGGATTCCGAAATTATCGTGTTTTGTAGCTAATGCTTCGTAATATCCTAAAGGTGTAGAGTGATCACCGCCCAACAAAACCACTTTCTTACCTTGATTCATCCAGTGCAAAACGGTTTCTTTTACTTCAGTATGCAAGTCGCGACATACCTTATTGATTGTTACTAAATCGGATTGTAAAGTTGGTATTTCACTCACGTCCAATCCGCCTTCTAAAGCTTCAATTATGGGCTGAGCTAATGCTTTATACTTGTTAGAATTATTCTTCCAAGTTTCTGGAATTTCAGCATAATAGATACCGAGTTTCCATAATTCGGGAAAATCTTGATGATTCAAATCGACTTGAAACGAAGCATCTAGAATTGCTTCTGGACCATCAGATGCGCCAGCGCCATAACTTACTGTTACTTCCCAAGGAACTGGAATTACGATAATTTCGGATTGTTCGGAAGAAAAAGGCAACCCAAAAATGGTTGCATCAGCTAAACCTGGTTGCGATGGATCAAATGAATTGATGATTTCTTGTTTTGTCATAGCTATTGAAAAGATAACTTGAATTATTATTTACTCAAAGAAGTGATTCCTTCTTTCAAAATTTGTCCGAACTCATACATGTCTTCATAGGAGCAATAGAAAGGCGCTGGAGCTAAACGAATTACATTGGGTTCACGCCAATCGGTGATTACACCGTTTTTCATTAAATAATCAAACAAAGCTCTTCCTTGACCATGAAGAAAAACAGATAATTGACATGCTCTTTCTTCTTGATTTGTTGGCGTGATAATTTCGAATTCGGTTCCTGGAATTTCACTATCGATTTCGTGCAGTATGAATTCTAAATACGCGGTTAATTGATTTCGTTTGGCAATTAACTTGTCCATTCCTACTTCGGCAAATTGTTCTACTGAAGCTAAATAAGGCGCAAGCGAGAGAATTGGTAAATTACTTACTTGCCAACCGTCGGCACCGTGAACGGGATCAAAATTGGGCTCCATTTTAAAACGACGTTCTTTGTTGTGTCCCCACCAACCTGCAAATCGCGGTAAATTACTGTGATGATGTTTCTCGTGAACAAAACAACCCGATGCATTTCCTGGACCAGAATTCATGTATTTATAACTGCACCAAGCAGCAAAATCGACGTTCCAATCGTGAAGTTCTAATTTGATATTTCCGGCTGCATGAGCCAAATCAAAGCCAACATAAGCACCCACTTTATGACCAGCTTCTGCAATTGCTTTCATGTCAAAAACTTGACCTGTGTAGTAATTCACTCCACCAAACAATACCAAAGCCAATTCATCTCCAACTTCTTCAATTTTGGAAAGAATGTCTTCTAAACGAATGTTGTGTTCACCTTCGCGACGCTTAATTTCTACAATAACGTCTTCGGGTTGTAATCCGTGGGCGTTTACTTGTGATTGAAACATGTATTGATCAGAAGGAAAGGCTTTTTCTTCGCAGATGATTTTATAGCGTTTTTCTGTTGGACGATAAAACGACACCATTAGTAAATGTAAATTAACAGTTAGCGTATTCATCACGGTTACTTCTGACGGCAAAGCGCCAACTATTTTACTGAGTGGATGAGCGAAACGTTCGTGGTAATCCCACCAAGGTTTTTCGGCATAAAAATGGCCTTCAACAGCCAGATTGGCCCAATCGTTCATTACTTCGTGAACGTATTTTAGTGTTCGTTTGGGTTGCAATCCGAGTGAATTTCCGGTGAAATAAATTACATTTTTGCCGTTGTGTTGCGGAAAAATGAATTCGTTACGGTAATTTTTCAATTCATCTTGAGCGTCTAATTGCTGGGCAAATTCGCGGGTATTTTGAAATGTCATTGGTTTATATTTGAAGGGACAAGTCGCGACTTGTCCGTACATAATGTGGTGTAAAAATAGGTAAAAGTAGCTAAGTTTCAAAGTGGCTAAGTTTTAGAGAAAAGAATAAAGACCGCTTCGCTGAAAGAAGCAAGACTGACTTATTCTGAAAATACGATGTCTTCACATTAACCTTTTTCTTATGAAAAACATTATTTCTTGTATAGCCCTGATGGAAGCGGCATCCTTTTGCGAGGCACAAGCAAAAGATACAGCGGACAGCAGGACAAAACGTTATTGAAAGTAGAAAATAACTGCTCCTAAAAATTCTGACAAAGGGAAACTCAACCACTCGGTCACTTTTAGACTTTGGAACTTTGCAACTTTACAACTTTACAACTTTGCAACTCTAAGAATAAAAAAATCCCATCTCGTTTTTTTACAACGAGACAGGATTGGTTTTTATTTTATTACAATTATATAATCAACATAGCGTCACCGTACGAGTAGAAACGGTATTTTTCTTTGATGGCTTCGTCGTAGGCTTTACGCATTAAATCGTGACCACAAAATGCTGAAATCATCATTAATAATGTTGATTTTGGAGTGTGGAAATTGGTAATCATACAATCGGCGATACTGAAATCGTAGGGTGGAAAAATGAATTTATTTGTCCAACCGTCGTATGGATTTAAGGTTCTTGCTGACGAAACTGAACTTTCAATGGCACGCATAGACGTAGTTCCGACGCAGCAAATGCGTTTTTTGTTTTCTTTGGCTGTATTAACAATATCACAAGCTTCTTGAGATATTTTTAGCTCTTCCGAATCCATTTTGTGTTTTGATAAATCTTCCACTTCAACAGGATTGAACGTTCCTAAACCAACGTGTAGTGTTACTTCAGCAAAATGTACACCTTTGATTTCCAAACGCTTTAAAAGGTGTTTAGAAAAGTGCAAACCAGCAGTTGGAGCAGCAACCGCGCCTTCTTCTTTAGCATAAATCGTTTGGTAACGTTCAGCGTCTTCTTCGTTTACCTCGCGGTTGATGTATTTCGGAATTGGAGTTTCGCCCAATTCGGTTAATTTTCTTCTGAATTCATCGTACGAACCATCGTATAAGAAACGTAAAGTTCTACCACGAGAAGTGGTATTGTCAATTACCTCAGCTACTAATGAATCGTCATCACCGAAATACAATTTGTTTCCGATTCTGATTTTTCGAGCTGGATCAACCAATACATCCCAAAGACGTTGTTCTGCATTTAATTCTCTCAACAAAAACACTTCGATGCGAGCGCCAGTTTTTTCTTTATTTCCGTACATACGCGCAGGGAAAACTTTGGTGTTGTTCAGAATCATTACATCTCCGTCATCAAAATAATTGATTACGTCTTTGAATAATTTATGTTCGATAGTTCCTTTTTTTCTATCGACAACCATTAATCTTGATTCGTCACGGTTTTCAGTTGGGTGTTCGGCTAATAGTTCGGTAGGAAGGTTGAATTGAAAATGAGATAATTTCATTAAAAAGAGTTTAAAAGTTTAAGAGTTTAAAAGTTTAAGGTGTTTCCTATAACATTCAAAATTCAGTTGGCAAATATACGATTGTGAAATAGGCGTTGTCAAGTGTTTTGGTGTTTATTTTTTATTTAAGTGACTGAGTGGCTGAGACACTGAGTTACTGAGCATTTGATATTTGAAAACCAATGCTTTTTAAATCATTCCAAAAAGCAGGATAGGATTTGGAAACCACTTCTGCCTCTTCTATTATGAGTGACGTTTTTAAAGCTAATGGAGTAAACGCCATGGCCATTCGATGGTCTTGGTAGGTTGTGACCTTATTTGCCACCCCGCCCTTTGGGCACCCCTCCAAAGGAGGGGAATTTTTCGATACAAACAAACTATTTGATTCCAAGGTTAGGCTATCATCGGTTATCGAAATTGTTGCTCCAAGTTTTGAAAGTTCGCTTTTAAGTGCTTCTAATCGATCGGTTTCCTTAATTTTTAGTGTATGCAAACCCGAGAGATGACATCCGATACCCAATCCGAAGCAAGTTACTGCTATGGTTTGAGCGATGTCGGGCGCATTATTTAGTTGCAAGTTTAAAGTTTCAGGTTTCAAGTTTGCACACTTTTTCACCACTATATGATTTTCAATGAAAGTAGTTTCTACACCAAAATTTTTATAGATTTCTGCTAAAATGGAATCGCCTTGCAGGCTATTTTTTTTATAACTTGACAGTGTGATTTGAGTTCCGATTTCGGAAAGAGCTACGATAGAATAGTAATAGGAAGCAGATGACCAATCGGATTCTATAGTTATGAGTTGTGAGTTATGAGATGTGCTTTTAGGAAAGACAATTATACTGTTTCCTTCAAAACTAGTTTGAACTCCAATTTCGTTTAGCAATCCTAAAGTCATTTTGATGTAAGGAACAGACGTAATTTCACCTTCGAGCGTTAATTCTAATCCGTTTTCAAGTTTTGGAGCGATGAGTAACAAGGCTGAAATGTATTGACTACTGACATTGGCAGGCAATGAAACTTTATTTTGAGTTAGTTTTTTTCCTTTAATTTTAATTGGTGGAAAACCTTCATTTTCTGTATATTCAATTTCGGCTCCGAGTTGTTGCAATGCTTCTACTAAAATTTTAATGGGTCGTTCTTTCATTCGGGATGAACCTGTTACAATTACTTCTTTCCCTTCTTGAATGGCAAAAAAAGCGGTTAGAAAGCGCATGGCAGTTCCGGCGTGGTGAACATCTATAAGTTGTGGCTTGTGGTTTGTGGCTTGTGGTTTGTGCAGTGCTTTTGTCATCACTTCTGAATCATCGGAATTAGAAGTATTTTCTAATTCTAAATTAGAAAACAAAGCTTGCAACAGTAACAATCGGTTGGTTTCTGATTTGGAACCTGTGATTTTTATTGTTGAATTTTGGTTGACAACAGATGGATTTAAAAGTAGATTCATTTCTTAGTTTTGAGTCTCAGTCGCAGTCGCAGTTTTTAGCATTAAACTATTTCAGTTTATCATTGTTATGATGACGGTCGTGATCGCGATTAGTTTTTAGATCCATTTTCTTATCGAAAGCGGCTTGAAGATCGATTCCGGTTTGATTGGCAAGACATAAAACTACAAAAACTACATCGGCGAGTTCTTCTCCAAGGTCTTTGTTTTTGTCGCTTTCTTTTTCGGATTGTTCGCCATAACGACGTGCTATAATTCGGGCTACTTCTCCTACTTCTTCGGTGAGTTGCGCCATATTAGTTAGCTCATTAAAATAACGCACTCCGTGGTTTTTAATCCAATCATCAACTTCTTTTTGAGCGTTTTTTAGGTCCATTTTTTATATTTTTTTGAGTACTATTTTTTCGTTTTCTTTTTTAATAATTTCGTTAAAAATAGTCTTTAATTCCTGATAATAATCGGCTGGAATCAAAGAAGAGTTAACTGAAACAGTAACTGAAAGCTGAATTCTATTTCCCGAACTAGCGATATTGTATTTAAATCCAATCAAATTTTCACCTACCTGAATTGAAATTGCTTTTGGCAGCGATTCAACAACATAGGTTTCAGGAAACTCAATATTAAAGAAATATTTGTCTTCTTTTGGGAAAATAAAATCAACTGGATATTCTCTTTTTTCTTGTTTAAAAGGATTTTCGCCTGAAGTTAAAAACAAAAGTGGTGAAAAAAACATCTTATCTCCAATTCTATCTACCAAATTCGAACTAGTAAAATCATAATTAACAACGACTTGAATCTGTTCTTTTTTTTCTTGTTTTTCTTTTACAATAGAACAATTTTCTACCTTAATTGATCTGTACTCATCTTCGAGTTCTTCTGCATAATCATCATTAGAACTATTCTCATATAAATCATTAAAATAGAGCGCTTGATATTGAACATACTGTTCTTTTATCTTGCCAGTTACATTTCCTTCTTCATCAATTTTACTCATCATATTGGTAATTTTGATCGAGTTTTGTTTTGGCATTAAATCTATTGCTTCACTTTCTCCACTTTTATCAATGGCTCTACCTTCCCAATTTAAATCTCTAATTGGCAAAATATTGATGTATGAATTTTTATCTGTTGCATCCATTACATACAATTTTTCACCTATTTGTGCTCTTACAATTACAAAATTCAATTGGCTTCGATTGGGGAAAAGTGCAATTCCGTTTTTCCTTGTACTGATGAGCACTGGTCTAGCATCAATTCCAGCCATTTTGAGCATGGAGACTAATATTAAATTTATTTCAGCACCGTTTCCAACTTTACTCTCGTATGCTTTCTCTACTCCGTCCTTGGTAAAATATCCATACTTCCCATTCCAATTCATGGTATTTTTAACATAATTAAAAACTATTTCCATTTTTTGTTCATGTGAATTAGCATCCGAAACGATAGTCATCAAATTGTTGAGATAGTATTTATTTTTTTCGATTTCATCACCAAATTTTTTTTCGAGATAGATAGATTTAGCAACGTCTTCCCAATTCTTGGCGATTTGTTTTGGTGTTTCGTCAGGATATCGAATGGTCATTAACTCATGGGTTAATTTTCCGTAATAATTATTTATATTATTAACGTATTTCTCTTCAATTAATGCGGGAATTTTTTCAGCTTTATAAACTGATTTGATTTGTTTGTAATACAAATAAGAAGTATTACTGGTTGATGTGTTGGTTGTGGGTTGAGATGTATCCTCTAATTTTTGATCTAAATCAACATCTACATAACCTGACCGAATACCTTTGTAAAGATAAAATTCTGGAATTTCAGAGATGTATTCTGCATAATTTACTGGAATTTTATATTGGTACTGAAAATCGGGCAGTTCGGTTAGATTTTCTGACTTTAATTGATACCTAAGTTCTATGATTGAGCCTTCTTTTATATTGGGAAATGTAATGGATTTACTTTCCCAGTATTCATTTATTCGCTCTTTGAATTTCCCTTCTGAAGTTACTTTTTCTTTTACGATTTTATCTCCTTCTAAATTGTAAGTAAACGCACTAACAATAGAAATGGATTCATTATCTATCACCTCATAACCAACATAATAGGGAATTTCAAAATTAGCCCAATCAAAACCTTCTTTTTTATAAATTTTTAATTTTATATAAAAATCTGTTATTGACACAAAACCCTTTTCATCGTAATATCTGAAAATTGTTTTGGCTTTTTTGAAAAGAATTGTTGCTGGTGCAGTCGTGTCATTGGGGTTAACTTTTTCAACCAATTCAGCTTTTGTAACTTTCCCTAATTCGTATTTTTGAGCAAAAACTTTGTTGTTTGTAAAACTAAAAAGAACCAAAAATATTAAAAACCAATTGTTTAATTTCATATCTTTTTGAGCACAATTTTTTCATTTTCGACTTTAACAATTTCGCTAAAAACTGCTTTTAATTCATCATAATAATCGGGTGGAATTATAGGAGAGTTTACATCAAATGTTACAGAAACTTGTATTTTATTGTCGGTATTTGCTACAAGACATTTAAACACCACTAAATTATCACTCATTGGAATTGATACTGATTTTGGTAATGATTCTACTACATAACCATCTGGAATTGTTATATTAAACAAGTACCTATCTTCTGTAGGAAAAGAAAAATCGACTGGATACTCTCTTTTTTCTTGTTTGAATGGGTTTTCTTTCAAAGCAAAAAATAACATTGGAGAGAAATACATTTTGTCACCAATTACTTCCACAACATTAGAGTGTTTAAACGAATACGTTTCGGCTACTGGTTTACCTAATTCTTTGATTCCGACGACATCATATTCATTTACCTCAAGAGCATCGTACCTTTTTTCAAGCAATTCTATGTAATTGTCCTTTGCCAAGTTAGCATACTTATCTCTATGTATGAAAGCGTTGTAATCAAAATACTGCTCTTTTACTTTTCCTTCAAGAACAGCATCTTTAGAAATTGTAGCCATAAGATTTACAACATCATTAGATACTGTTTTAGGCATTAAATCAATTTCTGTAGAAGATCCGTTTTTTCTGATCATTCTTCCGTTCCAATTCAAGGCTCGAATGGGCAGAACATTGGGCAATGCATTTTGATCTGTAGCATCAAGAAGCACTACACCATCTCCAATTTCAACACCCGCAATTACGTAATTAAAAGCGGTTCTATTGGCAAACATTGGTATTCCGTTGGAACGTGTACTTACTAATATTGGATTGGCTTCAACTTTAGCATAGCGCAACATTGCGACTAGCATCAAATTGATTTCTGCGCTATTTCCAATCATATCTTTATAGGCTTTACGTACTCCATCATCACAGAAATAGCCATAATATTCATTCCACTTAACTTTAGATTTTACAAAGTTATAAATCATAACTATTCGCTCTTCTTGAGAACTAACGTCTTGTATTAATAAATCAATATCACTTTCGAAATAACCTGTTTTATTTAATTCAGCACCAAAATTTTCGCTTTCATAAATTGTTTTAGTCACCGATTCCCAATCCATTGAAAAGTTTTTATAGGGTTCATTAGGAAATCTGAGCATCGACAATTCATAGGTAATACTTGAAGTATAATTATCTATATTGTTAACGAATGCTTCATCTTTTAATGCTGGCACATCATGACTAATGAATAATGTTTTGGTTTCATTATAACTAAATTGATCTTGAGAAAAAGTTGTGGTCGTCGATAAACCTTCGCTTCTTTCTTTATTTGTAAACGTAATTGTTCTTGTATTTTGTTCTGTAGTTACAGTCGGAAAAACGTATCCTTTTTGAATAGGATTGTACACATAATACTCTGGCACCATTGTTTTATATTCGCAGTAATTCACTGGGATACTGGTTTGGAAATCCCACTTATCAATCGTACCGAACAAACTAGATCGAACTACACATTCAAATTCAACAATTGATCCTTCTTTTACATTGGGGAATGTGATTTTTTTTCGATTCCAAAATTTGTTTATTTTTTCGGTAAATACTCCTTCGCTTTTTAGTTTAGTTTTTTCAATTTTACCATCAACAACATTGTAGGTAATAGCGTTATCATAGTTTACAGATTCCTTTGAATTACCTCCTACGTAGATTCGTTGCTGATGATTGGCCCATTCGTAACCTTCTTTTTTGTATATCTTGATTTTTGCTTTAATAGTTGTTACCATTTCAAAGCCATTTCCTTGAGAATATTCAAATTTAACATCTCCTTTTTTGAATAGAAAAGCAGCTACAGCAGAAGAATCTTTGGGATGCACTTTTTCGTTTAACTCTTCGAGTGTTACTTTACCTAATTCGTATTTTTGTGAAAACGAATTAAGAGTTACTGCTAACACTATTATCAAGTTTAAAATAAATTGTTTCATTGGTATTAGGGTTTTTTAATTAATGCAATTTTTGAGTTATCCGCTTTTGCGATTTGTTCAATAAACTTTCTGAAGTTTTCGTATTCCGATTTGTCGTAGTAGCCTTTTTTAAGTAAGAAACTTCTTTTGTAGATTATTTTTGTCGGACTTACAACAACAATTTCGGCGTTGTATTCTCCGTACTTATCTTTAAGTACAAAATTGTTAGGTTTTGCATCAATGACATAATTTTCAGGAAGTGATATTTGAATTTCATCTTCATCAAAAAAGCCTCTAGAAATTTCGAACGGATTATTTCGGGTTCTATAACGCTGTGGAACAACAGAATACTGATTGAATGCATTCAGCGGAAATATGATTGTGTTATTATTTACGCTTGAATAATTAGTGGCTGAACATTGAATTTTTTCTGTGAATAGAATGTTCTCTTTATCATTTTCAAAACTGTAGTTATCAATGGTTAGATTTAGTAAATTTCCAAACACTTCTTTGTAGTGTTCTTTAATTTTTTCAGCTGGTTCTTTTTCAATATGATACGAGTTATCGTAGGCGACTCCTTTAGATTTGATTTCAATCGCACATGTAATTCTGCCGTCTTCAGAAACAGTATATCTTGAGTTCATTTTTTGATTATTATCTTTTTCCAAATACGAAGTTGTTTTCACAATCTCACCTCCATCTGGCTTGACAATTAGTGCGTAACGATCATCGGTAAAATCACCTTCGAAACCAAAAGGTGAAGTTTGGCTGGTACACTCTAAAAAAGTAAGTTTATCTTGGTTAGGCAAAGCCAAAATGGCGTGATTTCCTTGCATAGAAACAAAATCATTTTGGATATCATTTTTACTGTTTCCTGCATAAATAATCGTGTAAAAAGTGGGCACATCAAATGCCTTTAAAAGTGAACGCGTGTAGTTGGACAAGGCTTTACAGTCGCCATAACCTAAACGATCAACATCTTTGGCTAGCATGGGTTTCCATCCACCAATTCCGAGTTGTACACTCACATAACGTGTTTTATCCTGAACGTACTTATAAATTGTTTTGGCTTTTTTTACAGGATCTTTTTCATCTCCAATAAGCAATTTTATTTTTTCTATTGTTTCGGGTTTAATTTCTTCGGTATCAGAAAGCAAATTAGCATACACCCACTTGCCAAAATCCTGCCAATTAGTTGCAGTTCCTTCAACTCCTTTTAAAGAAAATTTTTCCAATCCAAAAACCACTTTGGGAACAATTTTAGGAAAAGAAGGAGTTAAATCTTCGTATTTTATCGCTGGTGCATTTTCTAAAGTATACAAAATCACACCCTGTTCTTCTTTTTTAACAATTGAGTAGCCTTCAAAATTTTGCTCTTTGAATTTAAATCCTAAATCATCCGGATAACTAATTTTAATGGTTGATTTTAAAACACCTTCATAAGGATCATCGATTGGTATCCATGCTGGAATAAATGCAGTATTATCATCAACAACTTCGCTATCATAAACTAATGTAAAAGGATATTCAGTTGGAGTATAGTCTAAAAACACCATTCTGTTTTCAGTAATCACTGAAAAACCATCCGCTACACTTTGGTCTTTGAAATCTTTTTGTTTGAACGATTTAATTACCTTTCCGAAGGCGTTATACATAGTTGCATCAATCATTTTAATTTTGGTTGAGCTGTCGTAATATTCAATCGCATCCACATTTTTCAACCCTAATTCGTTCAACACTCTAACCACTTTATGTTTTTTTATGGTAAAGGATTTCCTCGAATTAATTTCAATATCAATACTTTGATTAATAACAATTGAATTGGCATTTTCTCTAAGATTTTCTGGGAAAAGGAATAAATCATTGTTTATCTTTTGTGCAACCATAACAGTTGAAAAAAGAAAAACAAAAACTGAAACAAAAATGAATTTCATAGGTTTATATTTACTCAAAAGTACAAATTTTTTACTTCTTTTTCTTTTTTGTACTATTAATTTCAAAAATTTATCAATCGTTACTCACAGTAGTAACATGGCTTTAAATTTGTTAACAAAAATCAGAATTTAGAATCGATTTTGTTTCAAAAACGGCTTTCAACTTGCACCTTCAAACTAAAAAAGTTTGTTTTATTTTTATTTCTATTGATAAAAAATTTACTCTTTATTCTTTGAATCAATAATTATAGTCACCGGACCATCATTGAGTAAACTGACTTTCATGTCGGCTCCAAATTGCCCAGTTTGTACTTTTTTTTCATTTTCAACTTCCATTTGAGAAACAAATTGTTCATATAACGGAATGGCAAGATCGGGTTTTGCTGCTTTTATATACGATGGACGATTGCCTTTTTTAGTCGAAGCGTGAAGTGTAAACTGACTGACTACAATGATTTCTCCGTTGATGTCTTTTACCGACAAATTCATCACTCCGTTTTCATCTCCAAAAATGCGAAGATTAGCAATTTTGGATGTCAACCAAACAATATCTTCTTGAGTATCGGCTTCTTCAATTCCGATTAAAATCAGCAATCCATTTGAAATTGAAGCAACCACTTCATTTTCAATAGTTACTGATGCTTGTGTGACTCTTTGGATTAAGGCTTTCATGGTAAAATTAGAAATTAGTTGACACCATTATTTACGGGTTTCATCACTAGCAATTCTATCGTCATTATAGGTATCAGTTCGGTAATGTTCGTCATCACCTTCCAAAATTTTTAAATAACTATTGTATCTCGACCAGGCTATTTTATCTTCTTCCAATGCTTTTTTGATGGCACAATTGGGTTCTTCTTTATGCAAACAATTATTGAACTTACAGTTGTCTTGCAACTTAAAAAACTCGGGGAAAAAACCACTGATTTCCTCTTTTTCCATATCTACAATTCCGAAACCTTTGATTCCAGGTGTGTCGATAATTTTAGCGTCAAAATCTAAATCGTACATTTCGGCAAAAGTAGTCGTGTGTTGACCTTGCTTACTTTGTTCGGATATGGATTTGGTTTTTAAATTCAAATTGGGTTGCAATGCATTGACTAAAGTAGATTTACCAACACCCGAATGACCAGAAAACATCGATACTTTCCCTGTCATCAATTGCTTTAATTCGTCAATTCCTTTTCCTTCTGTGGATGAAACACGAAGGCATTTGTACCCAATTTCAGAATAGATGTACTGCAAATACAATTGTTCATCGAGCATAGCATCATCATAGGTATCAATTTTATTAAAAACCAATACAGCTTCAATTCCGTACGCTTCGGCAGTTACCAAAAACCGATCGATAAAACTGGTTGTAGTAGGCGGATTATTAATCGTAATCAACAGAAAAACCACATCAATATTGGAAGCAATAATGTGCGTTTGTTTGGAAAGATTCACTGATTTTCGGACGATGTAATTCTTTCGATCGTGAATATTGTGAATTTGCCCTACTTCTTCATCGGTGGTGTTGTCCAGTTCAAAATCGACCACATCACCAACCGCAATTGGGTTGGTACTTTTGATGCCTTTCATTCGAAACTTCCCTTTAATTCGACATTCATACACTTGATGATCGTCGGTTTTAACGGTGTAGTAACTTCCGGTAGATTTATAAACTAGTCCTGTCATTGGGCAAATTTACAATTTTTGATTCATCAATGGAACAAATAATTATAAAAAGAAACCATCTCAAAAACGAATAATGAGATGGTTTTTTTTCTTTATTTTGAAAAGAATTAATCTTCAAGTATGAATCTTCCGATTTTATCTACCGACTTTCTCGAAGCATAGATAATGAATTCTTTTTCCGATTTTCTGTGGTAAACTCCCGGACGTAATACTAATTCATTTTTTATCACTTCTTCAGGATCTTTTCGGGTGATACCGCCTTTGTCATCAAACACAAATAAGGTTGGAACCGCATTGTTGTAATTCCCTAATGGTTTTATTTGCTCGATGTCTGTAATTCCTTTATTTTTTACATTATCATTGAAAAGGATATTTAACTGACCATTTTTATAAATTGGAATTACACTTAAATATTCTGGACCTTTACCCATAACACCCAATGGAATTGACAACCCAATCGCAACGTTAAAATTACCAGAAGAACCAACTCCAAACACGTTAAACGATGCTACAGTTATTGTTGCTGCTTGTTCTTTGGCTACTACATTACTCCATTCTAAAGTTCCATCTGGTTTTAAACACGTTACAATCATTTCGTTCATTGTATACGTTATTGGTTGAATTCCGAGTGGACCAATACCTTGTTTTTGTCCAATATAAATCATTTGGTATTCTGAAAGAACAATTAATCCACCATCGTTTTTTTCAATTATAGTGTGAATATTGTATAATGGTTTAACATCTTTACCTTTTTTAGCTCGTCTCTCGCCTAATAATTTTACTTTAGTTTCATAATCAAACTCGTTAAAAACAATATTGCTAGTTGCATTAGTTTGTAGATTAACCGTAATATTATAAACCCCTTTTAGCTCTTTGTTTGCTTTTCCATTTTCACGAACACTTGAGAAAAAACCAGTTAATTTAACATCATTTTTACTGGTAGCCAACATTTTACAGTTGATGATTTCTTTGTCTATTACATCTACTTTAACGACTTCTTTTTTGTAACCGTTACTATTTTTGAAAATGTGCAATTCTACTTTTTCAACTTTCTCTTTGTTCTTTTTATCTCTGTATCCTTCATTTACCACTAAAAAAACATCGTCTTTAACATTTACATCAAAATCAGAGATTGTAAACTGGTAGTCTTTTTTATTATCGTCATAAGACACTTTATCTTCTGTAGCAAAAGTACTTTGCATCATTTGATCAAATAACTTAATCTCATACTTCATGGCGTCTTCTTTTTCAAAAAGAGAAGTGTGCATTATTAGAAGCATTTGACCATCTGGTGAATTTTTAAAATAAAAGCCACCTTTACTTGATGCATTAGCAACTTGTGATTCGAAAAGTGTGATTGTATTGGTGCTTAAAACTCCTTTTTCTGAAATCGGAATTCCAACTAAAGTGTATTTTTTTTCTTTTCTGTGATATACACTACCAATAGCATATAGTTTATCATTTAGAAGAACAATTTCTTCAAATTCTAAATCTTTGTCTTTTATTTCAGGAAAAACAATCTCATTGTTAGAGATTTGCTTCATGGCTTTTGAGTCGAAAATCTTGATGAAATAATTTGATTTTCCTTTTAAAACTAAAGAGTAAATTTTGCCATTAGCTTCACCTATGAGTTTGATGATTTTCCCTTTATCATCGGTAATTTCTTCACCATAGGTCATGTTGATTTTGTCAATCTTATTTTGTGCCGAAAGGGTACAACAGCATAAAACAAAAAAGACAACTTTTAAAAAGTTGGTTTTCATTTATGAATTAATTTAGAGGTTATTATAAAATTGTGGCAATGATACAAAAAAACCTACAAAGTGTAGGTCTTTCTTTTTGAATTAATTAGAATTAAATATTTTCTCTTGATGCGTAATACTTTCTTGGTGAATGGCTTTGAAAAACTGAATGATAAATTCTTCGCTAAGTCCTTTTTGGCTTCCTTCATTAATCATTTTATCGAGAATTTCATTCCATCTTTTATTTTGCAAAACGGCTACGTTTTTCTCTTTTTTCAAAGCACCAATACTTTCAGAAACCTTCATTCTCTTGCCAATAACATCAAGTAATTTAGCATCAAATTCGTCAATTTTAGAACGCAATTGATTCAATCGCTGTTGATAATCATCGGCATCATCCGTTTCTTTTCGGATGGTCAAATCGAAGATGATTTGCTTCAAACGTTCTGGTGTAACTTGTTGTGCTGCATCACTCCACGCATTATCGGGATCGATGTGCGTTTCGATGATCATTCCGTCGTAATTCAAATCGAGTGCTTCTTGCGTTACTTGAAAAATCATATCGCGATTTCCAGTGATGTGTGACGGATCAATAATCAGAGGAATATCTGAGAATTTATTCTGAAAATCGATTGCAATTTGCCACTCTGGATTGTTACGGTATTTGGTTTTTTCATACGTTGAAAATCCGCGGTGAATAACACCTAACTTTTTGATATTGGCATTGTACAACCGTTCAACACCGCCAATCCACAAAGCCAAATCGGGATTTACTGGATTTTTCACCAAAACAATTTTATCGGTATTTTGCAAAGCATCGGCAATTTCCTGAACAGCAAATGGATTTACGGTGGTTCGCGCTCCAATCCACAACACATCAATATCGTGTTCTAACGCTAATTTTACGTGAGCAGCTGTTGCTACTTCAATGGCCATGAGCAAACCCGTTTCTGCTTTGGCTTTTTGCAACCACTTGAGTCCGATTTCGCCTACGCCTTCAAATCCGCCTGGACGTGTTCTAGGTTTCCAAATTCCGGCTCTAAAAACCGACACTTTCGAGTCTTTTAATTCGCATGCAATTTGCATCACTTGGCTTTCGGTTTCAGCACTACATGGTCCGGCGATTACTAGCGGATGTGGTAAATTGAAATTATTCAACCACGTTCTCATTTCTTTGTTATTTTCCATCTTTTGATTGTATATTGTATAATGTAATTTGTATAATGTAAATGTTATGAGCAATAAACAGTATCCATTTTAAAGTATACATTTATTTTAAAATTTCCTTAATTCGATTTGTATTTTGCATTTCGTTGTACACTTCTTCGTACTTATCATTCTCTAATAATTCTTTAAAATGCGTTAGATTCGAAATGTATTCTTCTAATGATTTGACTACTTGTTTTTTGTTTTGTTTGAAAATGGGCGTCCACATGGCGGGCGAACTTTTGGCTAAACGAACGGTACTTTCAAATCCGGAACCCGCCATATCAAAAATATCCTGTTCGTCTTTTTCTTTTTCGATGACTGTTTTTCCGAGCATAAACGAACTAATGTGCGATAGATGCGACACATAAGCGATGTGTTTATCGTGCGATTTTGGATCCATGTATCGAATGCGCATCCCTAGTTTTTTAAACAAATCCAATGCTTTTTCTTGCAATTTAAATGTTGTTTTCTCGACCTCGCAAATGATGTTGGTTTTGCCTTCAAACAAATTGCGAATGGCGGCTTTTGGTCCGGAAAACTCCGTTCCTGCGATGGGATGACACGCCATAAAATTTCTTCGTTTCGGGTGATTTTGAATTGCTTCACAAATGGGCAATTTGGTCGAACCCACATCAAAAACTAAAGTTTCTTCTCCAATTGCATTTAAAATCTCTGGCAAAATTACTAAACCAATGTCAACTGGCACAGCGAGAATCACAAAATCGGCGTTGTTTACTTCATCAATGGTAGCTTTTTGATCGATGAGTTCCAATTGTAATGCTTGTTCTAAATGGTTTTCATTTTCATCAACACCAAAAATCACCGCATCATCAAAAACTGATTTGATGTCGAGCGCCAATGAACCTCCAATTAAACCTATTCCTATTACGTATACTTTCATAAGAAAATTCAATGTCAATTTCAAAAATCAATATCAATTGTAAAAATAAATTGCAAATTTTAAATCTGCATTGTCATTGCTATTGTTATTGATATTGTCATTGCTATTATTAATATTATTATTATTTCTGAAATCGTTCTATCGCTTCCTTTATTTTTTCTTCTTTCACACATAGTGAAAATCGGATATAACCTTCGCCATTACTCCCAAAAATAGTTCCTGGAGTTAGAAACAGATGTTTTTCATACAATAATTCATCAATGAATTGCTCCGATGAAATTCCGCTTGGTAATTTCGCCCAAACGAATAATCCAACACTAGTTGAATCATAAGTACAACCTAATTTTTCAGCCAATTGAAACATCAAGTTGCGACGTTTGGCGTACATTTCATTCTGACTTTCAAACCACTCTTTACCCAGTTTCAAAGCAGCAATAGCTCCTTTTTGGATGCCGTAAAACATACCACTGTCCATATTGCTTTTTACTTTCAAAACGCTGTCGATTAACTCTTTTTTTCCGCATACCATTCCCACGCGCCAACCTGCCATATTAAAGGTTTTACTGAGTGAATTGAGTTCTAAAGCAATGTCTTTTGCACCATCGACTTGTAAAATCGACAACGGATTGTCATTTAAAACAAAACTGTACGGATTGTCATTTACAATCAAAATATTGTATTTTTTTCCGAATGCAATTAGTTTTTCATACAACTCAAAAGTAGCATTCGCACCGGTTGGCATGTGCGGATAACCTACCCACATCAATTTTACTTTGGACAAATCGAGTTGCTCCAGTTGCTCAAAATCGGGTTGCCAATTATTCACTTCTTTCAAATCGTAATAAACGGGTTGTGCCTGAACCAATTCGGTTACCGAAGCGTAAGTTAGATAACCCGGATTGGGAATTAACACCTCATCGCCTTCATTTAAAAACGCCAATGAAATATGCATAATTCCTTCTTTTGAACCCATTAATGGCAGAATTTCCGAATTGAAGTCCAAATTGACATTGAATTGATTTTTATAGAAATCAGCAAAACCTTTACGCATTTCGGGCAAGCCTTGATAGCTTTGGTATTCGTGTGCTTTGGCATCGAATAGGGAACTTTGAATGGCTGTAATCACCGTTGGATGTGGCGCAGCATCAGGACTACCAATTCCCATATTAATCACAGGTTTCCCCTCTGAAATCAGTTGGTTGACTTCACGCAGTTTTCTGGAGAAGTAGTATTCTTGTAAGGTTTGTAAACGTTGGGCTGTTGTAATCATTTTTTTAAAATTTCACTTTCAATGGCAATGACAATATCAATCGCAATTTCAATCTTAGACTAATAGTTCAATTTCTTGTATTGATTTTTGTTATTGATTTTTGCTATTGATTTTTGCTATTGTTTATTGTTACTGTATTCTCCCAACACTTTAAAATGGTTGGTCATTAGTTCTAAAATCTTTTTGGCTTTTTCGTAGTGTTTGTATTTTTCAAAAACGACATCCACAAAAAAGGAATATTGAAATGGTGTTTCAATAATGGGTAACGATTGTATTTTGGTCAGGTTTAATTTGCAATTGGTCATCACATTTAAAACGGTTGCTAAACTTCCGGGTGTATCGTCTAATTCAAATTTGATTGATGCTTTATTGATGTGTTCTTTGGACAATGTATTTTCTTCTCTACTGACGATGAAAAAGCGTGTCGTGTTATTGTTTACGGTTTGAATTTCGGGAGCGATTATGGTCAAATCGTACATTTCGGCGGCTACTTTACTGGCGATTGCGGCAATTCCTTTGGTTTGATTTTGGTGAATACGACGCGCGGTTTCGGCAGTATCTTTATCTTCTACCAATTTAATTTGCGGGTATTTTTTTAGAAAATCCATGCATTGTAATAATGCCATTGGATGCGAATGAACCTCACTGATTTCGGATAATTGTTGACCGTTGAGCACCATTAAATTCTGAATAATATCCAAATAGTATTCACCAATAATGTGCAAGTTGTTTTTATCAATTAAAGCATAATTGGGAATAATTGAACCTGCGATGGAGTTTTCAATGGCCATTACCGCTAATTGCGAATGATTATTGAGTACACTATCGATTACGGCTTCAAACGATAAACACTCGTCGATGGCAATATTTTCTTGAAAATATTCCAATGCGACCTGATGGTGAAACGATCCTTTGATTCCTTGTATGGCTACTTTATCTTTCATTATATTCAAAAAAAAATCCCGATTTGCATCGGGATTGTGTTTCTATATTAGTTTCAAATTTTACTTTTTAACATATACTAACGTCAATCCCTTTTTCTGTCCGAAGAAGAAATAAAAGAAATAGTTGTAATATGTTGCGAAATTTGAATTCATTGTTGCTTTACTGTTTGGCTAAAATAGGAAAAAATGTTAAACTTCAATAAAAAATGTAAAAAAAATTACGAAGTCGTTTTCGTGATTCAACTGTTTACTATAGTTTTTTGATACGAGATGGAGTGTGAACACCTTTAATAATCGTTTCAGAACTCAAAGCTATCGCTTTAATTATTTCGGTCATATTATCTAAATCTAATGTTGAAACTTCATCGGTAAGCTTGTGATAATTGGGCTCGTTATCCATTTTTGAAGTGGATATTGTGTGAGCTGGAACGCCAACTGCCGCTAATCTTGCATTATCAGAACGGTAAAAAAGTTGCTCTCTTGGATAAGGATCTTCGTAGAAATTAAAGTTGGTTCCTTTTAAATTGCCTTGCAAAATAGTTCCAAAATCCGATTTATCAAATCCGGTGATGTAGGCCGAATTTCTTCCCCATTTGCTTTCTGTTCCAATCATTTCAATATTAAACATGGCTACAACTTGATCTGGATCAATGCTCTCTGAAAAAAACTGCGAACCTAAACCACCAATTTCTTCGGCTGTAAAGGCTACAAAAATTAGAGTTCTCTCATTCGAATTCAATTGTTTAAAATAATCTGCTAAAGCAATTACTGCCGTAACACCTGATGCATCATCATTGGCACCATTGAATACTTTATCGTCTTTGCTGTTGTTTTTACCAAACTTGCTTTTAGTACCCAAATGATCAAAATGAGCCGAAAAAACCACATATTCATTGGGTTTGGATTTTCCGGGTAAAATTCCGATTACATTATTAACCCGTTGATCATCCAATCTGAATTCTTGCTTGAAACTCTTCAAATCCTCATAAAAAGAAAGTCCGATTCTTTGAAACTCTTTTTCTATAAAAACGGAAGCCGAATCGATTCCTGGTTTAAAAACTTCTCTGCCTTGCATTTTATCCGAAGCCAGTTCGGTTTCAATTCGAATTACTTCTTCTTTATTGACAATTGGTTGCTGTTGCGCATTGGCAAAACAACTCGCCAGAATAAAAAACAAAAGACATTTCTTCATATTTTAGAAATTTAGACTATAAAAATTTATACAAAGTAAATATAGTAAACTTTTAGAGATTAAAAATTCTTTTGAATTCCGACTGTAAAAGCTTGACCAAAATTGATGTTGAAATTGTTTACTTTTTCTCCTGACTCTTTATAATCTAAAGAATTATAGGAAATACCACCCAAACCAAAATTGAGTCCAAAGTTGTTTTTAACTTTCAGATGAAGTAAAGGTTGAAGGTTGGCATAAAAACCATTTGCCTTTACATCTGGAAATGATACAGATTCTGTACTGAGCGATTCTTTTCGATTTTGAATGCCAAGTCCTAAATCAGCAAACAAGGAAAAAACATCTGTAAGTGACTTTGAATACCTCAGAAATGATCCAACAGAGTAATTATTAACTTTATTTTCATAGTTAGTGTTATCTACGGTATACTTAGTTTGACTCAAACTCGATTCAATTCCGACTGTCCAAGAATCAGCAAATTGATAACCCACACGAGGACTAAAAGAAAAAAACTTATAATCCGTACTTTGAGTATTACCTGAACTTGTTGAAGTATAATTAACACTTCCTGAAACCAAAATCGAACCTTTTTGAGCATTCGAAAAACCAAACGCCATCAAGGCGAATACGATCAATACTTTTTTCATGTTTTTACGTTTTATTGTTTAAAGAGGCAATGTTAGACTGTAAAAACTATATTTTTTATTAAAATAATTTAAAGTTGCGTTAAAGTTCAAAATGAATAATCAACTCATTTTGTATTGCTCAATTAATTAGTACATTTGCTCTAAATATCTCATTATGTCAATAGAAGTTCAGAATATTTCAAAAAGTTACGGTGCTCAAAAGGCGTTGGATTCGGTTTCGTTTTCGGTGAAAAAAGGAGAAATTGTGGGATTTTTGGGTCCGAATGGCGCCGGAAAATCGACTTTAATGAAAATTTTAACGACCTACATCAATGCTGATGAAGGAACCGCTTCTGTGAATGGAAATGATGTTACAGAGAATCAAAAAGCGGTTCAACTTTCGGTGGGTTATTTGCCGGAGCACAATCCGTTGTATTTGGATTTGTATGTGAGAGAATATTTAGAATTCAATGCGGATGTGTATAAAGTAGCCAAATCGCGTATTGAAGAAGTGATTCAATTGACGGGTTTATCGTCTGAAAGTCATAAAAAAATAGGTCAACTATCGAAAGGTTACCGCCAAAGAGTAGGTTTAGCGACTGCGTTGTTGCACAATCCAGATGTATTGATTTTGGACGAACCTACAACAGGTTTGGATCCGAATCAGTTGGTTGAAATTCGGAATGTGATTAAAAATGTAGGCAAAAACAAAACGGTTTTTTTGTCGACGCACATTATGCAAGAAGTAGAAGCCATTTGCGACCGAGTAATCATTATTAATAACGGGAAAATTGTTACTGATAAAAAGCTCGACAAATTGGTTTCTGAAATTACTGCTCAAGTCATTGAAGTTGAATTTGACAAAGCCATTACAGCAGAATTACTAACTACACTTAGCGATTTAACTTCCTATAAAAACACTCATAATAATGTTTGGGAATTGACTTTTGAAACCGAAACGGATATGCGTTCGGCCTTGTTTGACTTTGCTCAAAACAACGGATTAAAGACACTACAGCTTAACTTGAAAAGCAAAAACTTGGAGACTATTTTTAGAGAGAAAACGGCGAAAAAGTAGTTTTTCCCACTCGTTTCACTCATGTTTGGAACGCGGATGACGCTGATTGGGCGAATTTTCGCGGATTTTAAAAAAACTGCATCACTGACCACTGATTACTGACCACTGACTACTGACCTAGCCCTGATAGCAGTGAAACGCTTTTTTAACAGGAAAACCAATTTTTGTTGCGCCAAAAAGCGACCGAATGGAAGCTCTTTTGGTGTTTACAAAAATGGTTTGAGTGTAAAAAACGTGGAACGAATAGCAGGAGTAGCTTCTAATTATAAATCACCTGACCTTGGTACAATTGCTGAACATCGACTAAAGGTGGATTGTTTTTTAGAACAATATTCCCAGTGCTGACCATTTTTCCGGTAATGCTTTGAATGGGTTTCACAATCATATCGTTGGAACCGCGATGGAAAACCTCAAGATTTTGTATTGTTAAATCTTGCGCTTCTATGCGGCTATCGCCTGCGTAAAATTCGAATAAACCTTGAGTAGTTGTACCCGAAATATAAAATCGAGAAACATTGTTGGTTTGAATCACCAGTTGATTGTTGTTTACATTAATCAAGAAATCGCCTGTTCCTGCGCCTTCTAATCCGTCACCATCGGTATCAAGTGAAAACAATCGTAAAACAGGATAGGTTAATACACCAACAGAAGAAATATTGCGTTCTGATTTTGAATATAAATCGGTTAAATTGGGAGCAGTTACGTGAACTTTGGTAACGCCGTATTCGCGAACCCAATTGCACGTATTATTATTTTTGCACGAAAGAATGTTGCCACTTTGAGTCACTTCAATATCATCGATGATGTTTTCGCCGGTTTCGATTACCACTTTGTATTCTGGACCTTGAGTAACGATCAACTCGATTCCTTTGTGGATTTCAACACGAGTGAAACCTTCGGCTGAAACCGGAATTTCTTTGGTTACACTATCGCCCAACGATTCAACGCAATCGCCTGGTTTTTCGCACGAAAACAGTAAAACTAAACTTAAAACTAGTAGTATTTTCTTCATAATGTATTGAATTAAAGTCGAACTCCGATTCCGAATTCTAATGCTTCTGCTAAGAATAAATGGGTTTTGATGGTGAATCCTCCAAAAATCTTTGGCGTAAAATAGTACTTCATTCCTACTCGATCATAAATTGGAATGTCGTGTTTGTAAGGTTCGTAAACGTAATAACCTACTTGAGCTTCGAGCGAAATACGGTTTATGAAAAACTCGTGACCTACAAAGACACCAATTCGTTTGTAATCGGTATTGGGATCAATATTTTTTTCAGGATACGCTACCGATTGATAGTAGATGAAGTCTTTGAAAAATTCGGTCAAGAATAATTCAGTTCCCAATTGAACGGCACTTTTACGACCTAATCGTTTATCTACATAAAATCCAATGTGGTAAAAAGGATGCTGTCCACTATTGATGATTGGACTTTCGTTAATTCCGCTTCTAAGTACAAAGTTGTATTTGATGGGTTCTTTGTAGTTTACTTTTTCATAAATCGAATCAACGGGTTTGCTTTTTTCACCATCAAAATCGTAATTCACACCCACATTAAACAATAATGTATTCACTCCGCTGTTGGGTGATTTCGTTCTTCCGTTGGAATAATGAGTAAAGAGAAATCCGGCTTGAATACCAAACTTATCGATAATGTTTTCTTTTTTGTACAATAAGCCGATGTTGGTGTTGGCAACTATAGTCGAGCCAAACGCTTTGTTTTTGCTGTTATCTTCTTTGTCGTACGGACTGGTTGCGTAAGCCACACCTTGACTTAGTTTGAATTGCAGATTTCGGTTGAGGAAGTAAAAATTGTACATGGCACCAATCGAATAATTTTCGCCTAAAAAAGTATTGTTGAATTTTTGATAGAGAAAATAGCCTCCAAAATCGGGGTAATTGTAGGCGCGATGCCATTCTTTGGTTCCGTGTGATTGTTTGGCAAAAGTAACCAAAACACCTTCTGGATGTCCAGCTAAATGATGCAAATCGGGTGTGTGAGGCAATACATTTCCGGCTAAAACAGAGACTTCAACCGCGTTGGTTTCGGGTTTTTCTTGTGCCATAATCGTTGAACCAATCAACAAACAAAGTAAGTACAGTTTCCTCATCCTAAATTTTTAAGTTCACAAATATAGTAGAATATCTTTAGGATTTATAAAAAGGATTGGGAGCGAATAGTTTGGGTGTTTTTGTAATCGTCTTTCCTGCTGTCCGTTTCAATAAAAAATGCTTTCAGTGTTTGAAAACATTTTTATTTCCTCTACCATCAGGGCTAAATAGGCTTTGTCTTTTGTGAAATTAGAAGTATTTTTGAGAGAAAAAATGAAAAATACAATTGCAAACTTCTTAACGATGTATCTCTTTGAGGTTATTATTCTATTTTCAGTACCAATTATTGAACCACCACAATTAAACTTTTTTGAATTTTTTACCATTTGGATACTAATTGCAGCATTTTTAAATTCAATCTCAATAATCTACTTAATCAGAAAAAAGCCTAAATATTATATCGGAACAATTATCATTGGAATTATAATAGTAACCATCCCAGCAGCATTACTATATGACTTTATGCATACTGTTCCTGATGACTATTAGATTAAAACACCTCTTTCGCAATCGCTTTGATGTTCTCAGCTTTACCCATTGAATAATAATGTAGCACCGGAATTCCAGCAGCGACTAATTCTTTACTTTGGGCAATACACCACTCAATTCCGATTTGTTTTACGGCATCATTGTCTTTGGCTTTTACGACTTCCATGATTAAATCGTCGGGTAATTCAAGGCTGAATCGATGCGGAATCAAATTCAGTTGTTTTTTAGTAGCAATTGGTTTTAGCCCCGGAATAATTGGCACTGTGATTCCAGCTGCTCTTACTTTCGTAACATAATCAAAGAATCTTTTGTTGTCAAAAAACATTTGCGTGATGATGTAATCGGCGCCGTTTTTGATTTTTTGTTTTAAGAAATGGATGTCGCTGTCCAAACTTGGTGCTTCCATATGTTTTTCTGGATAACCTGCCACTCCAATACAAAAATTGGTCTCAGCCGAATTTTTTAAATCTTCATCCAAATAAATTCCTTTATTCAAATTGTTGATTTGCAACACTAAGTCGGTCGCATATTCGTTTCCTTCGCGTTCCGGTCGGAAGTACGTCTCGTTTTTTAAAGCATCACCACGAAGTGCTACCACATTGTCAATTCCGAGGAAATCCAAATCGATTAGTAAATTCTCGGTATCTTCTTTGGTAAATCCGCCACACAAAATATGCGGAATCGCATCGACGTTGTATTTATTCTGAATTCCGGCACAAATACCTACTGTTCCTGGGCGTTTTTTTACAATTTTCTTTTGTAATAAACCGCTTGGCAATTCTTTAAACTCATATTCTTCACGATGATAAGTCACATCTATAAATGGCGGTTTGAATTCCATTAATGGATCAATTCCGTCGTAAATAAACTGTATGTTTTGTCCTTTCAAAGGCGGTAAAATCTCAAAAGAAAACAATGGTTTTCCGTTGGCGTTTTCTATGTGTTGGGTTACTTTCATTTTTCTAAATTGTATAGTGTATTATTGTATAATATATACTGTAATTTCAATTGAGCAATTTTCAATATACAATTTACAGTATACATTATACAAAAAATTAATCTGCTTTATTCGGTGACAACCATTTATTGGCTGCTTCTGTACTGATTCCTCTTCGTTTGGCGTAATCGATGATTTGGTCTTCTTTTATCTTTCCTAAACCAAAATATTTGCTTTCGGGATGTGCGAAATAATAGCCCGAAACCGATGATGCCGGCCACATCGCCATACTTTCGGTCAACTTCACTCCTATTTCTTGTTCGACATTGAGTAATTTCCAAATGGTTGGTTTTTCTAAATGGTCCGGACAAGCTGGATAACCTGGTGCGGGACGAATTCCTTTGTATTCTTCGTTGATTAAATCTTGATTGGTTAAACTTTCTTCCGAAGCATAGCCCCAGATTTCTTTACGCACTTTTAAGTGTAAATATTCGGCAAAAGCTTCCGCTAAACGATCGCCAAGAGCTTTGACCAAAATAGAATTATAATCATCGAGTTGTTTTTCAAATTCGGCTGCTTTTTCATCCACACCAAAACCAGTAGTCACACAAAAACATCCAATGTAATCTTGCTTACCAGAATCTTTGGGCGCAATAAAGTCGGCTAAGGCAATATTGGGTGCGCCAGCGGTTTTTTGCGATTGTTGGCGTAGGGTTAAAAAAGTTGTTGGTTGTGAGTTGTGAGTTGTGAGTTGTCCCTCGACTGCGCTCGGGATGACAGAAACATCATCATCATTTATGGTATTGGCAGGAAAAATTCCGAGGATTCCTTTGGCAGTCAACCATTTCTCAGAAACGATTCGGTGGAGCATTTCTTGAGCATCATTAAATAAATGTGTTGCTTGTTCGCCTACAACCTCATCGGTTAAAATAGCTGGATATTTTCCGTACAATTCCCACGAACTGAAAAATGGTGTCCAATCAATAAAATCAACTAGTTCAGACAATTCGACTTCAATAGTTTTGGTTCCGATGAAATTGGGCTTTACTGGTTCAAAATCATTCCAATTGAGTTGTAATTTGTTTTTACGAGCTTCTTCAATTGACAAGTAATTTTTATCGCGACTTCTACTTAAATAACCTTCACGCAATTGGTCGTATTCTTCTCGAACTGTTTTGGCATACGCGACTTTAGTTTCTGCTTGAAGTAAATTACTGGCTACGGTTACGGCACGTGAAGCATCGTTTACGTGAACCACAGTTTCTTTGTATTCGGGAGCAATTTTTACGGCTGTGTGCGCACGCGAAGTGGTTGCTCCACCAATCATGATTGGTATTTTGATGTTTAATTTGTCTAATTCTTTGGCTAAGTACACCATTTCGTCTAGCGATGGAGTTATTAATCCGCTCAAACCAATAATATCTACACTGTGTTCTACAGCCGCTTTTATTATTTTTTCGGGCGGAACCATTACTCCTAAATCGATGATTTCAAAATTATTGCAACCCAAAACTACGGCTACAATATTTTTCCCGATATCGTGAACGTCACCTTTTACAGTGGCCATTAATACTCTTCCAGCACTTGATGATTTTCCGTCTTTTTGAGCTTCGATATAAGGCAACAAATAGGCAACCGCTTTTTTCATTACGCGTGCCGATTTTACAACTTGTGGCAAAAACATTTTTCCGCTTCCAAACAAATCGCCTACTACATTCATTCCGTTCATCAAATAGATTTCGATGACTTCAATAGGTTTGGATGCTAATTGTCGGGCTTCTTCTACGTCTATTTCGATGAACTCGTCAATTCCTTTTACTAACGAATGCGTCAATCGTTCTTGAACCGAACCGTTGCGCCATTCTTGAATTGCTTTTTCATTGGTTTTATAATCGCCTTTGTAGCTTTCGGCTAAATCCAAGAGCAATTCAGTCGCATTTTCTTTTCTATTTAGTAAAACATCTTCTACATGTTCGAGTAAAATAGGATCAATTTCGTCGTAAATCTCGAGCATTTCCGGATTGACAATTCCCATCGTCATTCCGTTTTTGATGGCATGGTAAAGAAAAGCAGAATGCATGGCTTCACGTACTTTGTCGTTTCCTCTAAACGAAAACGAAACATTACTGACACCTCCAGAAACATGAGCGTACGGAAGATTTTCGCGAATCCATTTAGTTGCTCTAAAGAAATCTAAAGCGTTTAATTTGTGTTCTTCCATTCCGGTTGCGACTGGAAAAATATTCGGGTCAAAAATGATGTCTTCGGCCGGAAAATGAACTTCATCCACCAAAATATCATAACTTCTTTTACAAATTTCAATGCGTCGTTCATAAGTATCAGCTTGACCATCTTCATCAAAAGCCATAACGATTACTGCTGCACCGTATCTTTTAATTAGTTTGGCGTGATGCACAAAAGCTTCTTTTCCTTCTTTTAGAGAAATGGAATTCACGACTCCTTTTCCTTGAACTACTTTCAAACCCGCTTCAATGATTTCCCATTTGGAACTGTCAATCATTACGGGAACACGAGCAATATCCGGTTCGGCTGCGATTAAATTGAGGAATTTAGTCATGGCATACACACCATCGAGCATTCCTTCGTCCATGTTAACATCGATGATTTGTGCTCCGCCTTCCACTTGAGCACGAGCAATATCAAGCGCTTCTTCGTACTTTTCTTCTTTAATTAAACGAAGAAATTTACGCGAACCCGTTACATTGGTTCTTTCACCTACGTTGACGAAATTCGTTTCGGGTGTTATAATCAAAGGCTCGAGACCTGAAAGCTTTAAGTATTTTGTTTCTGACATTTTAAACTAATTTTTAACTCTCGAAGGGTTTGAAACCCTTTGAGGGTTATATTAATTAAGACTAATTTGCTAAATAATATTTAACATCAACTAACTGAATGGATTGAACAAGACCCAAGTTAAGAGAAGCTTCTTTATCATACGAAAAAATACAACTAGAGTTCGGGCCTATTTGACCACAACTCGAGGTTGCTCCATTTAAAAAGCCAGAAGAAGAAACTGTACCATCAACATTTACAGTTATGTAGGCAAAACCATTTATAGCGAAATTATTTGGATTATTGAGTTTAATATCAAATTTTAGTCGGTTTGTATTATTGCCTGTATCGGGAGTAAAAACAAAATTTAATACTTCATATGAAAAATTTTGAAGAGGCAATTGTTCTTGAATAGGTGGTACAACATAATCGCAAGGAACTACCGCAGAACTCTCAGGAATAAAAGAGCTTCCTGATGGAGTTATTATAGTTTGGCTAGGAATGGTGATGGTTTTGGTACAATCTTCGGTTGAAGAGCATCCAAAAATAATAATACTCAAAATGGCTAATACTAATTTTATGGAGTTCTTCATTTTTGATTTTTAAATATATAAGTCAATTTCTTCTGGGTTAGATATTCATTTTGAATAATTATGCAACAACAGCCATTCGTGGTTTAAACTCTTTAGCCACATCGGCGATGGCTTTAATGTGTTCAGGAGTTGTACCACAACAACCACCAATAATGTTTACTAAATTATCTTTTAAATACTCTCTGATTAATGCTTGCATCTCAAGAGGCGTTTGATCATACTGACCAAAAGCATTGGGCAAACCAGCATTGGGATGTGCCGAAATATTGAGTTGCGTGTTCATGGCCAATCGTTGCAAATAAGGTTTTAATTGATCAGCGCCTAAAGCACAATTGAACCCAATACTCAATAATGGAATGTGAGAAATCGAAATTAAAAACGCTTCTACTGTTTGCCCTGAAAGCGTTCTTCCAGAAGCATCGGTGATGGTTCCGGAAACCATGACTGGAATGTCTAAATTTCGTTCTTCTTTGACTTCTTCGATAGCGAAAAGAGCTGCTTTGGCGTTTAGAGTGTCAAATATAGTTTCTACCAAAAGCACATCGCAACCGCCATCAATCAACGCTTCGACTTGTTGTTTGTAGGCGATTTTTAAATCGTCAAAAGTCACTGCACGATAGCCTGGATCGTTAACATCTGGACTCATAGAAGCCGTTCGGTTGGTTGGACCAATTGAACCTGCCACAAAACGTGGTCGATCGGTAAATTCATCGGCTACTTGACGAGCAATTTTGGCTGATTGGTAATTGAGTTCGTAGACTAAATCTTCCATGTGGTAATCAGCCATACCAATAGTTGTTCCTGAAAATGTATTGGTTTCTACGATATCAGCGCCCGCTTGAAAATACAAACGATGTACTTCCATCACAGCTTGGGGTTGCGTGATGGAAAGTAAATCGTTGTTCCCTTTTAATGGATGAGGAAAATCTTTGAAACGTTCACCACGGAAATCTTCTTCAGAGAAATTGTTACGTTGCAGCATGGTTCCCATGGCTCCGTCGAGGACAAGGATTCGTTCTTGGATGGCTTTTTCTATTTTGGTCATGTTATTATAATTTCTCGCAAAGGCGCAAAGGCACAAAGCAAATCACTTTAAATTTTTAACTATAAAAGTTCATTTTTAAGAAAACTTGCTTTGAAAATCGGATGCCCTAGCCCTGATGGAAGCGGCATCCTTTTTTGTTTTTTAGCAAAAGCCCTTCGACTGCGCTCAGGGTGACAAAACAAAAAAGATACAGCGTACAGCAGGAATAGCTTCTAAAAATCAGAAAGCAATTCTTAAATTATATGTGTTATCGTTAAAAGTGGGAGAGAATTCTCGTGGTTATCTGCTCCGCCTAGGCGGATAGAATGTAGCACCTTCTACTAGTTGCAGGGTTGCTAAGCTTTCATCGGGTCTATTCCCTCCAGCTTTCGTGATAACAATCAATATGTGTATGAACAGTGCAAAGTAATGACATAGAAATGGATTTTGCAACAGTTTGTAAAAATAAAAAACCTACAACGTTGTAGTGTTGTAGGTTAGATGCTTTAGAGCCAAATTGCCTCTTTGATTTTTATTTTTTCGGCGATTTTAAGCACATCCGTCAGCACTCCACGAGCCGTAACTGCTCTTCCTGCGCCTGCGCCTTGAATGACGATTGGAATTTCGCCATAAGAATGCGTATAAATTTCGATGATGTTATCGGCGCCTTTGAGTTGGCCCAAAGCCGAATTTTTGGGCTCGGAAACGAGTTTTACTTCAAGTTGTTGGGTTGCCACATTAAGTTCGCCAATATAGCGCAAAACGTGTTCATCGGCTTGAGTGATTTTGGCAATTTGAAACGGTTTATCAAACAGTGATTTATTTACTGAATAATTCGCTTTGGAAGTCGTTTCGTTGAGTTCAGGCAGTAAAAGTGATTTGATTTTGATGTTGGAAAACTCCAATTCTAAACCAATTTCGCGTGCTAAGATGAGTAATTTTCGAGCGACATCGTTTCCGGATAAATCCTCGCGTGAATCGGGTTCAGTTAATCCTAATTTTTCAGCATCCAATAGAATACTCGAAAAAGTGTTGTCTTCATTTGAAAATCGATTGAAAATATAACTCAGCGAACCTGAAAAAACGCCTCTGATTTTGGTTATTTTTTCGCCTGAGCCATACAATTCACTTATTGTATTTACGACTGGCAAGCCTGCTCCTACATTGGTTTCGTAGAGAAAACTTTTGTCGAATTTTTTAAGATTTCGGCGTAATTCTTTATAGAAATCAGTGTGTAACGTATTGGCTTTTTTGTTGGCCGCGACTATATCAAATCCGTTTTGAATGAGTGGAATGTAGTTTTTGATTAAATCTTCGCTAGCCGTAGCGTCAACAGCGATTAGGTTTTCGAGTTGTTGTTCTTGAATGTATTCAATAATATCGTCGATAGTATACGGAATGGCCGATTGAGCAAAATTGGCTTCCCATTGATTTTTGAGCCCGTCTTTTTCAAAAAAGGCCAACGTTGAATTGGTAATGATGGGAAAGCGCAGTTCAATGTTTTTGTTTTCTAAAAAGAAATTCTGACTTTCGATGACTTGGTTGATGAGTGTGCTTCCGACGTTTCCGATGCCAAAAAGCACGATATTGATTCTAATTGTTGACATATTCTAGTTGTTTTTGTGTGTTAAAAATAGGTTCTAAGAGTTGGGACAGTTGTTTGAATTCGATTAAAAAGGCATCATGACCGTGAATGGATTGAATTTCGTTGTAAAAAACAGTGTCTTTGATTGTTTGTATTTGATGATAGGTTTCGCGATTTTCATCGGGAATAAAAAAATAGTCGGTGTTGACAGCTACGATGTGAATGTTGGCTTTTACCAATTCGAGAACAGATAAAAAAACTCCTCTATTTCTGGTAATATCATTGGTTTTTAGCAGATGATTCATCAACTTATACGAAGCTAGACGAAAACGGTTTTTCAGTTTTACGCCGTGATTGAGCAACCAATTTTCGATTTGGAATTCGGATGAATCATTGGTTGTAGTTCGTTGAAATCGCTGATTGATGGATTGTGGTGTTCGGTACAACAACATAGCGTGCAAACGCGCATTAGCAATTGGATCTTTGGAGCTGTTGAGAATTTGATCTTGAATCAGCACGTTGGCAATCACCCAATCGGTGGCTTTCCAATCGGTGGCAATTGGAATGAGATTTTGAACTTTATTGGGTTGAAGAACGGCCATTTCCCAGGCAATTGCTCCGCCTAAACTTCCGCCAATTACAGCAAAAACCGAGTTGATTTTCAGAGAAAACAATCCTTCCCAAAAAATACGAGCTACATCTCGGAGGGTAAAATCGCGGTAATTATCGATAAGATTTTGGGGATTCCCATCAAAACCATTTCCGGGAATGTTAAAAGCAATTACGTTAAACTTGTGGGTATCGATGGTTTTGTTTTCACCTATCAAATCGTTCCACCAACCGTTTTCGCCTGATACATTTGAATTTCCGGTGAGCGCATGATTGACTACAACTACTGGAGCATTTCCTATGGGTTGTCCGAATGTTTGATAGAACAACGGAAGGTATCCTTGTTGTTTACCTAATTCTAATTTGAAATCAAATAAATCAATTTTCTCTATATTTTTCATACTACTTTTTTTAAAAGACTGCCTTCAAGCTCAACATTGAAGACAGTCTTAAACAAACAAAAACCTAAACAAATTTTTCTATGGGTAATGATGCGAACACTTCTTTCAAGTCTGTTTTCAAATCTTCAATATCTTCTAAGCCCACTGAAAGACGAATCAGATCTTTGGTTACTCCAGTTGATTCTTGTTCTGCATCGGACAATTGTTGATGTGTGGTACTTGCCGGATGAATGATGAGTGATTTGGTATCACCGATATTTGCTAATAATGAAAAGAATTTCGTTCCATCGGCTACTTTTTTGGCCGCTTCAAATCCGCCTTTCAATCCAAAAGTTACGATGCCACTTTTACCTTCGGGTAAGTATTTATCGGCAAGTTCTTTGTATTTTGAAGTTTCTAAACCCGGATAATTTACCCAAGCCACTTCGTCTTGTTGCTGTAACCATTGCGCTAACGCTAAGGCATTTTGACTGTGTTTTTTGATTCGAATTTCTAAAGTTTCTAAGCCTTGAATAGTTTGAAAAGCATTGAACGGACTCAAAGCAGCGCCAAAATCGCGCAGACCTTCAATTCGAACTTTAGCAATGAATGATGCTGCACCTAGTGCTTCGTAGTATTTTAATCCGTGGTAACCTGCTGATGGCTCGGTGAATTCGGGAAATTTACCGTTACTCCAATCAAATTTTCCCGCATCAATGATGACTCCACCAAGCGAAGTTCCGTTTCCGGTAATGTATTTGGTTAACGAGTGAATGACAATATCAGCACCGTATTGAATTGGGTTTAAAAGATACGGTGTTGCTACTGTATTATCTACAATGAAAGGCACTTTGAATGCTTTGGCTTGGTTGGAAATGGCTTGTAAATCGAGCACATCTAATTTGGGATTACCCAGACTTTCTGCAAAAAATGCTCTGGTGTTTTCTTGTGCTGCTTTGGTGAAATTTTCTGGATTCGATGGGTCAACAAAAGTAGTAGTGATTCCTAAACGCGGTAAAGTTACATTCAGCAAATTATAGGTTCCGCCGTACAAACTGTTTGAAGCTACAATGTGATCGCCTGCTTTGAGAAGAACGAGTAAAGTAGTAGCGATTGCTGAAGTTCCGGATGCGGTAACTACGGCTCCGATTCCGCCTTCTAATTTTGCCAACCGCTGTTCAAGAATGTCGTTGGTTGGATTGTTTAGGCGAGTGTAGATGAATCCTGCTTCGGCTAAACCAAACAAATTGGCGGCGTGATCGGAATTGTTAAAAACATACGATGTGGTTTGATAGATAGGAACTGCTCTGGTTCCACCGTTTTTAGTTACATCGTGTCCTGCGTGAAGTGCGTTGGTTGCAAATTTCTGTGTACTCATGATTTTTAAGATTTAAGATTATTAGAATGTTAGATTTTATGACTGTAAGACTGTATCAAAAAAAAAGTCCTTTTGGATGGCTTACCAAAAGGACTTTAACAACTAGTTATGGAAAACTATTCAAGTCTTTCGCTTTTGGCAACAAGGTATAGCGATACAACAACACATCATGTGCATCATCATACGGTTGGTCATTGTATTTGTTCTTGCTGCGTTCATTTGTTATACTTTTTCGTTTGATTAGCCCTTCGACTGCGCTCAGGGTGACAATTTGAAATAAAAAAACCTCTGCGGTTGCAGAGGTTTCGATTGATATATTTTAAAAAATTAAAATTATGCAATACATGTCCTCTGCGGAATTTCCGACATCATGCGACACATATGACAAATAATAAATTTCATTTTTCTGTTTTTTTGTTGAGGCAAACTTCAGAACAAATTTTGAATTGACCAAACAAAAACTAAAACTTTAACATTTAGAAATTTGGATTATATATTTAAATACTACGTATTTAGATTTTTAAAAATGACGTTAAAAAAATAAAAAAAGTAAAATTGTTTTTTGTATTCGAAATAGTCTTTATACATTTGCACCCGAAATTGAGAGGAAAAATTTGAACTGATTGCAACCTCATAAAAAAATGCTAAAGCAGCAACTCTCCTTTAGCTTTTCTTTGCAGCAGTCTTTTTTCACGAAAATTATTATTAACAGAATCTGAAAATAAATTCAGGTTAAAAAATTATATTATGGCTTATTTATTTACATCGGAGTCGGTAAGTGAAGGACATCCAGACAAAGTAGCAGATCAAATTTCTGATGCGTTAATCGATAACTTTTTGGCATTTGACGCCGAGTCGAAAGTAGCTTGCGAAACGTTAGTTACTACTGGACAAGTTATTTTGGCTGGTGAAGTAAAATCAGACACTTATTTAGACGTTCAACAAATTGCAAGAGATGTAATTAAGAAAATTGGATACACCAAAAGTGAGTACATGTTTGAGGCGAATTCATGTGGAGTTTTATCGGCTATTCACGAGCAATCTGCAGACATCAATCAAGGTGTAGACAGAGCAAGTAAAGAAGAGCAAGGTGCGGGCGACCAAGGAATGATGTTTGGTTACGCTACTAACGAAACGGAAAATTACATGCCATTAGCATTGGATATTGCACATGCTTTATTGATTGAATTGGCTAATATCAGAAGAGAAAATAACGAAATTAAATACTTGCGTCCGGATGCAAAATCGCAAGTGACTTTAGAATATTCTGATGACAACAAACCGCAACGTATTGATGCGATTGTAATTTCGACTCAACACGATGATTTTGCTGCAGAAGCAGAAATGTTGGCTAAAATTAAAAGCGATTTGATTTCAATTTTGATTCCGAGAATTAAAGCAAAATATCCACAATACGCGCACTTCTTTAATGATGATATTACGTACCACATTAACCCAACTGGAAAATTCGTAATTGGTGGACCACACGGTGATACTGGTTTAACTGGTAGAAAAATCATTGTAGATACGTACGGTGGAAAAGGAGCTCATGGTGGTGGAGCATTTTCTGGAAAAGATCCGTCAAAAGTAGACCGTTCGGCTGCTTATGCAACACGTCATATTGCTAAAAATTTAGTTGCTGCTGGTTTATGTGATGAAGTTTTAGTTCAGGTTTCGTATGCAATTGGAGTAGCAAAACCAACTTCGATTAACGTAAACACTTATGGTACTTCTAAAGTAAACATGACTGACGGTGAAATCAGCAAAGTAGTGGAAAACATTTTTGATATGAGACCTTACTTTATCGAGCAACGTTTGAAATTGAGAAATCCTATTTACAGTGAAACAGCGGCTTACGGACACATGGGAAGAACTCCAGAAACTGTGACTAAAACTTTTTCTGCTCCAGGAGGAAACAGTAAAACAGTTACTGTTGAGTTGTTCACTTGGGAAAAATTAGATTTTGTTGATCAAGTTAAAGCAGCTTTTAGTTTATAAAACTTGCCTTTTTAATATAAAAAAACCCGACTGATTTAGTCGGGTTTTTTATTTTTAGTATGTTCCGTTTTTCATTTTTTCGAGAACTGTTTCGTAAGTGTCAATTAGTGTATCATCGACTATTTTAGCTGATTCTATAGCTTTTTGTTCGAACAGAATTCCTTTTTCTTTCTCACCATTTTTGTAATACAATTGTGCTAAAGTATCGAGATAGTAAGGATCATTTGTTTTTAATTTCAGACTCATTTCACTCCACTGAATGGCTTTTTGAATTTCGGTTTTGTCTTGGCTATTTTCAACAATAAACCAAGCTACTTCGTTAGCTAAATTAGAAAATTCAACTTTATACAAATCCCAATCAGGAGCTTTTTCAAGTTGATAGTTGGCATCTAGTGTTTCAATTAAACTTGAATTTGGTTTAACAAAAGATTTGAAATAATTATCGTAAGCCGATACTAATTCGGTTTTGCTTTTTGATTGCAAAAAAGAATTAATCCTGCTTCTACTTACTCTTGGATTTTGATTGGATACTTGAAGTAATTTATTATAATACTCTTTTATCTTTTCTTTTTGAAAGTCATTTGAAGGTCGATCTAAAATGCCACTAACCGTATTGATTACCAACTGAGGGTTTTCTAAATAATAATCTTCGGTTTTCAATGTAGCAATTTCATTATAAAACCGGAATAAATAATCCATTGATAGAAAATCAGTTGGCTTTGCGGCTTGATTCGATTTATTGAATAATTTAGCGGTAAAACCATTGTCGTACGACAACTCAGATACAATTATTTTAACCATGTTATCGTTTAGATTTTTCTCATTCAAATAGAAATCCAAAAGTTGTTTGTACTTGAGATCAACTGCTTCGGATGATGATTTCAATTGATATGCATTTTTAATTTCGGGCAACTCTTCTGAGTAATCGTCAACTGAGATAGAATCAGTAACAACAGCGTATTTTTCATATTCAACAGCAGCAGGTTCTACTGTTGGCGGTGGCATATCATCCCAATCAGCATATATTCTTTCATTGTTTACAACCTCTAAAAGCGCCTTCTCAATTTGAGGAACAGTTGCTTTTTTATCGGCTATAATTTTGTCTAACTGTGCTTTACTATTGATTGTGATTAACTTTTTGTAATAGCTGGACAACTTGTAATAATTATAATCATAAGACTTTGTGCTTCCTTTACAATGGTGAATTTTTGTTCCGTCTGAATTAATAAAAACTACAGTTTCATTATCCGTAATTCCCATTTTTTTTAATGCATTTTTATCACTTTCTGTTGCCAGATAGAAGTTGAATCTATCTAATTTAGGATCATATTGATCGTACATGTAAGACTGAACCTGGATTTCGTATCTCTGAATGTATTTTTCAAAAGCTTTAGAGGCGTTTTTACTAGTATCATAAAAAACAACCAAAATTTTATCGGGTGATGATTGTGCTATTTTGAGTGATTCGTTGAATGATTTCTCGGTTTTTAATTTGAAAACATAAGGCGGTTTTTGATTGTCGTAATCGTATGCAACAGCAGCTGTATCAACACCTATATATCGTTCTTCTTTTCCAGGATACGTCCACATCTTTTTTTGTTGCGCTTCTAATGGTTGAATAAAAGTAGTTGCGGTTCCTTTTGTTTCTTCTTTGACAAAAACAATCGGCTTTCTACCTTCACTAACTGTAAATTCTTTGGTATTGGCATCGTATTTTCCTCTTAAATTGAGTTTGGAAAAAAGATCATTTCTTTTGAGTACTTTAATCTCTGAAACTCCATTTGGCACCTCAAATTTTTCGATTGTGGCACCATTATAACTTTCATTTACGAGGTAAATAAATGCAACAGGTTCGATTTCAAAAGAAAAATTTTGTTCGTCGTCTTCTATGTATTCGTAGGCTTCTTCTTTGATGCCTAAATACTCGCTAACCGCTTTATATTCTGGACTGGAATCGTTAATTTTTTGAACCCCAAGATGCATATCATACAAGTTATAATAGCTGTTTTTCCCAAAATCCATTTTTATGCTTTTGGGTTTGGTTGTTGAAGTAACGAATTCAACTTGAAACAACGACTCGTTATCGTATTGCGTTCTGAGGTAAATGGAATCGTTTTGTTGTTCAAGTTTACCCGACAAAAGAGTAATGTGAAATTGGTTATTCTCGCCGATGACCAATTTTACATTTTCACCCGATTTGGTGTTTGAGATGTACGTTCCGGGTTCGGGTTGGTTTTGTTGTGCGAAGATTGAACATGTTAGGAACACACTCAACAATAAAAAGGCTTTTTTCATTGGGATGATAGGTAAAAATTAAACTATAAAATTAGTATTATTTATAATATCTCAACGGAAATTACAGCACAATATTTTATTTTTTTCTAGTTACTAGCCCAGATCGAAACGGAAATCCGGAGTACAAAAAACAGTTGGTTTTTTCACACCCAAAAGAGCGACTGCAAGAAGCTACTTTTGGGTGTAGAAAAACCTTGTTTTTGTACTGCGATTGGAGTGTAGAGCTGGAATGGCTACAAATTATACTTAAAACTGAAAATGATGTAACGCGGTTGCACGTTGTACTGCGAAGTACGCGTTGAGAATTGCCCGAAACTATCATCGTTTAACGACGTTGTGTTGAGTAAATTGGTTGCCGAAATTTTGTATTCCCACTTGCTGTCTTTGGTTTTTTGGTAGATGAGACTTGCTGAGAGAAAATCGTATTCGTTGTCAGACGATTTATCACTGTTGTAATAGTGATTGTATTCGTATTCTGACACGAACGAGAAGCTTTTTAGGAAGTAATAATCCAAACGCGCAAACGGCTTTTCGTTGATGAATTTGGAATTGGGATAATCGTTGATGGAATATTCGTAACCGATTTCGAGATTAGGCCAACTTTTGTAATTCGTAGATGCTTTGAGTGTGTAACTTTGAGTAAAACTCTCGTTCGTAATCAAGGTTTCAGAATCGTTGATTGGGTTGACTTGAATGTTGTTGAATTTTGACCAATTGAGGCGCACATTGGCTGATACTTTGTAGCGTTTTAAGAACGAACGACCATAACCGCCCATTCCACTAATGGATTCGTCTGCAAAAGGAGAATTGAACGGAACTGACGATTGATTGACTCCTAAAATTGTAGCTCTCGATTTAACTGCATCAACGGTTCGGAGGTAATTTAAATTGGCAAAAATGTTTTCAAAATTGAACATATTGTATTTAAAATAGCGCAACGTATGCGTTTGAGCAATGGAATTTTCGAGTTCGCGGTAACCACGTGACAAACTGCTATAACCGTTTAAAACATAACCTTCGGCTAGTTTACTGATGTCGGTGAAATTGTTAGTCAGCGCAAAATTATACGTTAGTGTTTCTGATTTTTTGATTTGGTACAAGGCGAAGAAATCAGGCAGAACTCGGTTGAAATTTTGTTTGAAATTAGTTCCCAATTGCTCGTTGTTCATCGAATAATTATGAAAACTCACACCTGGAGTTAAGGTAAATTTTCCCGAAAGAATTTTGTAATGCAATCCTAAAAACGCGTCGTTGAAAATGTAATTAACATCGTTGGTGTTTTGGCTTTGCGTTAAATTATTTACGTTTCCGTTGTCTAAAATCTGGAAGATACTGGAGTCGAAATTTTGGTACGAATAGGTATTTCCGAGTGTAACATTGATGTTGCTTTTTGGACCGAGAACGTAGTAATAATCGAGTTTAGCATCTAATTTATTAGTTTGTACAAAACGATTTTGATTCAAATTGGTGCGCTGTTCTTCAAAATCATAACCCAAGACATTTAGAATGGCAGGCGCGCCAGGAAGAATTCCGGGTATCACAAACGGATCAGTCTCTAAATTGGCATTGTAAAATGGATCTTCTTCTTGGTACAAATGCTGCATTTCGAAGGCCAGAATATTTTTGTCGTTGATGGTGTTGTAGAAACTCAAATTTTGGTTGACCGAAATTGGGTTTTGGTCTTTAAATGTAGTAATATTTTCAGTTGTGGTTCCGGAATTATCAATACTTTGACGCAAAAGCGAATTGTTTTCGTCTTGTTTGGAATATTTGGTTAGGATGTCGTAATCGAATTGAAAATTGGAATTGGGCTTGTACGTCGAACTCAGTTTGAACAATCCTAAATTGCTTTTTTGGTGTGCAATGTCTTGGCGGTTTTCGGTAGATGAAACTTCACCTGAATTAGGGCGCAAAAAGTTAACAGAAGAAACTGTTTCTAAGTCGGTTATCGAAGTAGAAAGTATTCCGAAACCGCTCAGCGACCATGATTTTGTTGGATTATAAGAAAAATTGGTGGCTCCGAATTGCGTTTCGATTTCTTTGGCGCGATTGTTACGTAATAGTGCGATTCCTAAGTCGTTGGAAGCTACATTAAACGTAGAACCGCCTTTGGCCATCATGCTTCTGAAACCTCCAGTAAATTTAAAATAATCATTGATGGTCAGTGGTAATTCGCCTATGTTATTAAAATTCGAAATGAGGTTAATGCTGTATTTCGGGCTGTAATAAAACAGTTTTGGATTAATGATGTAACGTTCATCGGTATGCCCAACTCCAATTCCGGCTGTAGCATCTCCAAACCAGAAATTTTTCTTTCCGGCTTTGAGTTTGATGTTCATCGCCAGATTGTCTTGGTTATTTTCAACGCCTTTTAGAATGGAATTTTCGTTGTAATTGCGGAGTACTTGCACTTTATCAATCGCATCAGCAGGAATGTTTTTGACGCCGAGTTTGGTATCGCCATCAAAGAAATCTTTTCCTTCGACCATTAATTTGGTTACTTTTTTGCCTTCTACTTCTACTTCACCGTCGGCATTTACTTCTACACCAGGTAATTTTTTGAGTACGTCTTCGAGTTTGCGTTCGGTTCCGTTTTTGAATGAATCGGCGTTGTATACGATTGTATCACCTTTAATGGAAACGGGCATTTCACGCACAATTTCAACATCGTCAAGCTGGATTCCGCCTGATTCCATGACAATATTTTCGGTGATGTTTTCGGATTTTGTAGTCACCATCACTTCCTTATTTTTCATTCCGAGGTAACTGAATTTGATGATGTACGTAGAATTGACTTTTAAATTCAGCACAAATTTTCCTTTGTCATTAGTGATTGCGTAAGCATCGACGGCTTTGTTGGCTTGGTTTACCGCCATCACATTGGCCATTTCGAGTGGAGCTTTGGTATCGTCAACCACACTACCTTCGTAGCGAATGGTTTGAGAGAATGCGATGGATGAAATGAATAGAAAAAAGAAAATAGCTTTATTCATGGAGGATTTTGTTGGGTTGTTTTGAGCAAATATGACGAATATTTATTGTATTTGTTACCAATAATTTGTTAAAGTAAAAGCGATTTTCTGCCACTCAAGGTTCTGCTTTGGTTAAAATTATCGGGTCATATTGATTTCGATTACACCGTCCTTGTTCATCATACTTTTCAATTTTTCTTCTTCCACTTTTCTGAATTCTTTTTCAGAGATAACTTTTCCTTTTGATGGCGCTTTTATAACTACTTTATCTTTTGGATTTATAACTATTCTGGAACACAAATAAGTAGTTCTACCATCATTAACCTCTAAAATTAAACCTGGAAGTCCACAGTATTTTTCAGGTCCGGTTGTAACAGGAATTTCCATAGTGAACCAAGCTGTTATGATGATATCTTTGGGTTCATCCATCATGATGAATTGGGTTTTCCCATTTCCTTTTTCATCTTTCATTTTTTCGTATGCTTCTAAATCTTCTTTAGAAACTGGGATAATTGCTGTGGCTTTTTGACAAACATAATCTCCGATTTTTTTGGTTTCCGATTCTATCTTCCAATTCCAATTGGCAAGCGAATCCACGACCAAAAAAGCTTTGTCAAAAATATCTTTTTCAGCAACCGATTTGTTTTCTTTAGTGTTTTTGTACAATTTGGAGCTATCACCATTAGACATCATCACCATCATACCTCCAGATCCGGGTTTTGGCTTATCTAATTTTGCCTCTTCTTGAAACAATGACTCATGCGCATTAAAATCGAGTGTAAATGTTTTTTCCAATGCTTTTCGCATCATTTCTTGCATCTCTTTTTTTTGTTGTTCGGTCATTGATGGACTGTCAATCTTAAAAGAATCGCCCAGAGTTGTGTAAGAAGAATAAGTAGCTCTTCCGTAGAAATTTTGTGCTTTAGTTGCAAAACTTGAAAGTATAAGTAAAGCGAAAAGAACTGTTTTAGTTGAAAATTGTATCATAATAGTATTCTTTTTTTGATTAATGAGACAAATTAACTCAGAAAAAACGGAAAACTGAGTTAACTAAAGTTAACGTTTGTTAACGGTGAAAGTTGAAGCCATTTTGTTAGTATTTTTGACAAATGAAAACTAAAAATTTTAAGTTCATAATTGCTTTCATCACACTTACGATAGTGGCAACTATTGGTTTACAAGTGTTTTGGAACATTAAAAATTATAGCGAAAACAAGCGTCAATTGGTAAATGAAGTGCTCAATGCTTTTGATAACGGAATAGAATATTACTATGTAGAAGATGTAAAAAACGACTTTGTTGCATTTGTTGGCGATTCGACTATGAAAACGAATTCATTTATTGACAAAATTAAACTGGATACTGTTTTCAAGATCAAAGAAAGTCAGAAAGAAAAAGCACCTACATCTGAAAAAAAGTTAACCAAAATTGAATGGAAAATACATTCGATTGACATACAAAACTCTGATTCTATTGATTTAAAAAAGGACTCTTTACAACTTAGCATAAATGAAGCCACAAAAATCAACAGTAAAACAAGAGAAAGTTCTCCAGAAAAAGTAAAACTTAATGACATTAAACCTTCAGAGATAGCGTCAATTTCTGTATTTAAAGGGAAGAAAAATTCAGACAGTATTTCAAAAATCAATGATATTGCCAATCGAATTGTGATTTCTATGATTCGAGATTCAATCGATTTTAAGAAATTGAGTCGCAATTTGAACCAAGAACTAAAGCGAAAAAACATCACTGTTAATTATACTATTTACCATTTAAAATCGAACAAACTATTTGATCAATTCAGCACTAACAAAAAAGAAAAACTACCTCTTGTCGCCGAATCAAAATCAATTTATCTTCCTCAAAATCAGCAACTAAAATTGGCATTTTCTGATCCGGTCGTATTGATTTTAAAACGCAGTTTGATTGAAATCATGTTGTCCTTTCTTCTGTCGCTGTCGATTATTAGTTGTTTAGTATATCTGCTGAAAGTCATACAGCAACAAAAAAAAGTGGATGAAATAAAAAACGATTTAATCAGCAATATTACGCACGAATTTAAAACACCAATCACTACCATAGCTACTGCAATAGAAGGAATACGGAGTTTTAATTCGGAAAATGATGTCGAAAAAACCAATCGTTATTTAGACATTTCAGGAAATCAGTTAAAAAAATTAGAAGTTATGGTGGAACGCTTATTGGAAACTGCCTCGTTAGACACCGATCAATTAACTGTAAAAAAAGAGAAAACAGATGTAGTTCCACTACTCATCAATTGCATTGAAAAACACCAATTGAATCATCCTCAAAAAACCATTGTATTGCACTCTGATTTATCAGAACTAGTACTAAACATCGATTCGTTTCATATTGAAAATGTCATTTCAAATATAATTGATAATGCTGTAAAATATGGAGGTAACACCATTAAAATCAGATTAAAATCCGATCAAAAAACTACATCAATTTTGATTGAAGACAACGGAATTGGTATTGACAAAAGTGTGAAAGAAACGATTTTTGAAAAATTTTACCGTATTCCGAAAGGCAACATTCACGATATTAAAGGCTTTGGAATTGGCCTTTTTTATTCCAAAAAAATAGTTGAGAAACACGGCGGAATGCTTGAATTGGTCTCAAATTCCAATCCGACATCATTTAAAATAACACTTTTCAATGAAGATTAAAGTTCTTTTGGCGGAAGACGAACCCGCATTAGCATTAATTATTAAAGAAAGTTTGGAAACACGAAACTTCATCGTCTTGCCTTGCAAAAATGGTCAAGAGGCTTTTGATGTATTTGTTTCTGAACATCCGGATATTTTAGTTTTGGATGTCATGATGCCTGTAAAAGATGGCTTTTCGTTGGCAAAAGATGTTCGTAAAATGGATAAAAAAGTGCCAATTATTTTTTTAACTGCCAAATCGCAAACGTTAGATGTTGTTGAAGGTTTTACCATTGGCGGAAATGATTACCTCAAAAAGCCGTTCAGTATGGAAGAATTAATTGTTCGGATTCACTCGTTATTAGGAAGAATTACTACTGAAACAAAAGAGAAACAAATTGTTATTGGCAAGTATCTATTTGATGCGGTTAAACAAACTCTTTCCTACAACAACTCTTTGGAAACACTTACTTACAGAGAAACTGCATTACTTGAATTGTTGATTGAAAATAAAAATGAAATTATCGACCGATCAATAATTTTAAAGAAAATTTGGGGTGATGACGACTTTTTTAATGGTCGAAGTTTGGATGTTTTTATCACTAAGCTGAGAAAAAAAGTAAGTCTAGATTCGTCCATTCAAATTATAAATATCCGAAGTCAAGGCTATAAGCTTATTTGCTGATAAATTATCTTCCCATTCTCATTTGCATTCCGCCTCTACCTTGACCTTGGTTCATTTCCATCATTTCATCCATTTTTTTGGTTACGATTTCATCGTACTCGGTTTGGGTAACTTCTTTGCCGTTGTTGGGCGCTTTGATTTCGGCTTTGTCTTTAGCATTAAGAACAATTTTTGAACATAAAATAGTCGTTTTACCATCGTTTACTTCTAGGATTAAACCGGGCAAACCCCAATAGCCTTCCGGACCTTGATTAATCGGAATTTCAGGAGCATACCATGCCGTAATGGTGATTTCTTTAGGCATGTCTACTTCGTTAAAAAAGTTGGTTTTCTTTTCTTTTCCGTCTTCTGATTTTGCTTCTTCTTTTTTGGCTTCCCCATCTTTTTTATCGCGCTTCATTCTGAAATTTCTGAAATCGGTTTTACTAGCTGGAATAACCGTTGTGGCTTTGTAGCAAGTGTAACCACCAATAACTTTGGTTTCGCCTTCCATTTTCCAATCGTACACCTTTAGCGAATCTTTTACGAGAAATTCTTTCCCCATAAACTCTTTATCAACGGTGTATATTTTTTCTTTCACATTCTTGTAATAGGTTCCGCCACCGCCCATAAACGAGGTCATCATTCGCATTCCGCCACCTTGTTGACCTGGAGTATCTAATTTTTCTTCTTCTTTGTAAATGGAAGCCGATTTATCAAAATTGAGAATAAAGGTTTTTTCAAACATTTTTTTCATTCGCTCTTCGATCATCTTTTGCATCTCGGGAGTAATGTCTTTATTGCCTTCCATTCTTGCTTTAAAATCGGATGTACTGGTTTTTGACTCATAAACTGCGACACCTTGAAAGTCTTTTTGAGCATTAGAAATTACTGCAATTAATAAAAGAGACAGAGTAAGAATAATTTTTCTCATGGTTTTTGTTTTTAAATAAAGCACAACAAATATGACGAAAGCGTTTGTGTTTTGTTACCAATCTTTTGTTAAAATAATTAATGCAGAAGATCGAAATTTGATTGGTTTAATGTAAATTAGCGCCTCTATGAAAAATCTGTTTTTTATATTATTTATTTTCTCTTGCAACTTCAATAGCGCTCAGGGGCAAAAAATTACAGCACAGAAAGTGAGCGAAACCGCCTTAGTCGCTGATGAATTTGTTGGTTTTGATGGCTTTGGAAATTGTTTTTACATACAGAACAATGTGGTTTACAAAAAGGTTGAAGCGACAATTCTGCAGTACCAAAACCTTTCTTTAGGTAAAATCACTAAAGTAGACATTGTCAATCCTTTAAAAGTGATTGTTTTTTATAAAGATTTTAATTCGGTTATTGTATTAGACAATCAATTAAATGAAATACAGCGCATTGACTTCTCCAATCTTTCTACGCCGATAGTGGCAACAGCCATAGGAATATCAGGGCAGAATAAACTTTGGATATTCAATTCTTTGAATCAGCAAATTGGGTTGTACGACTTAACCAATGCCAACTATCAGAATTTGGGAGTTCCAATTAAGGATGAATTTAGTTACTATCAAACCGATTTTAATTATTTTCATTGGATCAACAAAGACGGGCAATGGAATACTTGCACTGTTTTTGGGAGGGTTTTTTCTAACGGTAAGACCGAAGCTGGGAAACAAATTCAACTTTTAGACATTAACAAATTACTCTATACTAAAGACAACTTGGTTTATTTAAAGGATGTAAAACAGAATACTTCTTACGAAATTGAGATTGTTGAGAAATCGTTCAAAAAAATCTATTACAAAGACCAAATTTTATCTATTTTTACCAACAAAGGAATTACGAATTATAAAATCACATTACCATAATGCATATAGCAGTAGCAGGAAATATTGGCGCAGGAAAGACAACTCTAACTCGTTTTTTAGCCAAACATTTTAAATGGGAACCTCATTTTGAAGACGTTGTAGACAACCCGTATTTGGATGATTTTTACCATCAAATGGAACGTTGGTCGTTCAATTTACAAATTTACTTTTTAAACAGTCGTTTCAGACAAGTGTTGCAAATTCGTGAAAGCGGCAAAAAGATTATTCAAGATCGAACCATTTATGAAGATGCTCATATTTTTGCTCCCAATTTACATGCAATGGGATTAATGACCAATCGTGATTTTGAGAATTATTCTTCTCTTTTTGAATTAATGGAAAGTTTGGTAGAAGCACCTGATTTGCTGATATATCTGAGAAGTTCTATTCCAAATTTAGTGAAGCAAATTCACATGCGTGGAAGAGATTATGAAAACACCATTTCAATTGATTATTTAAGTCGATTAAATGAACGATACGAAGCGTGGATAACCACTTATGATAAAGGAAAATTACTAATTATAGACGTTGATGACATTGATTTTGTCAATAATCCTGAAGATTTAGGAATGATTATCAATCGAATTGATGCCGAAATCAACGGTCTTTTTTAAGAATAATCTGATTTTCAGACCTCTAAATACTCAACTTAATAGTTGGGTATTTTTTTTATCTTCTTACAAAACCACGTAAAACTACGTGGGTGAGAAAACACAGAAACGCTACTTTTGTTCAAAATATTTAACCTCAAATAATTCTATTTATACACTAAATGATTCCTTTTGTACATTTTATTTGGAGATATGTATTTTTATTGATTACTTTTAACACTAATTCAAATCAACAACTTTTTTAAAAACAACAATTTATGAAAAAAAATTACGTATTAAACAAGCAAGTCGTCTTGGCACTCTTGTTTCTGTTTACTGTGCATTTGACCAATTATGCACAAACGAAACTTAAATCTACCCAAAACGCGAAAAAAGTTCAGGGTAAAAATGTGTCTCATGTTTTTTCTGCAAGAGGTGTTGTGGCACCTGCTGAAGTTGTGTCTTCATGCGGACCATACACATGGCCAACAAATGGTGTAACATATTCTGCTTCTGGTACATATGTATCTAATGGTATCACACAAGGTTACAATAACCAAACAGCGTATTTGAACAATGTAACTGGACACAATTCTACAATTGCTACCAACAGTTTAGGAGGTATACCAAATACAAATCCAATTAATTTAACATTGGGTGGAACCGCTGTTTCTATGGGCGCTCCAAACGGAATGTACACCACAGCAACTTTTGTTGGAACAAATACAGCTACTGATGCCTTAACAATCACATTAGGACCAGGAGTTTATGGTTTTGCAGCTAATATTTATGCAACTGATTTTTCCGATTTAGTAACAACTGGAGACATTACAGTTACCTACAACACTGGTTTTGTTGACGCTAGAACCGTTACTGCTGATACTGAATTTTTTGGATATACTTCTACTACACCAATTACGAGTGTAACTATTACGTGTGCCAATACAGTTGCTCCATTCAAATGGCCAACTATCAAAAACTTATCATTGGCAACTGGTCCGAATGCTACTTTAGACTTAACAGTAACTACTAGCCCAGTAACAGGAAACTATTCTATTTGTCAAGGTTTACCTGTAACAGGTGGATTAACTTCTAATCTTGGTGGTGGTGTAGCTCCTACACCTCTTCCTAATTTTTCTGGAGATAATACTGGTGGACCAACTTATAATCGTCCTACAGCAATGAATCAAGGTGGCACATGTGCTAATTCTGGTGTTGGTAATGCTGTTCAATATGCTTCACATACATTTACCGCACCTGTATCGGGCGACTATGTATTCAGTACTTGTGGTGGAGCTACTTTTGATACTTTCTTATCGTTGTACCAAGCACCATTTAACCCAGCTGGAGCGTGTGCAGGAAATACCCTAATCGAATCAAGTGATGACGTTTGTGGTGCGCAATCAGAAGTAACAGCAACATTAGTTGGAGGAACCACTTATGTTTTGGTATTCTCAGGATTTGCCAACACCGAAGCAGGACCATATACTATAACATCAACCACACCTACAACACTAGTTCCTGGAGTTGAGTGGTATACTGCTTTAACAGGAGGAACAGCAATAGGAACAGGTTCTCCGTTTAACCCAGTTGGAGTTGCAGGAAGTGGTTTAACTGATACTAATACACCTGCTACAACAACTTTTTATGCACAATTCCCAGGTGAAACGTGTAGATCTGCTGCAGACTTTATTGTAACTCCTGCAACAACACCAACTTTTACTGCAGTTGCACCTATTTGTAATGGAGAGACTTTAACAGCTTTGCCAACAACATCAAATAATGGTGTTACTGGTACTTGGTCTCCTGCATTGAATAATACAGCGACTACAACCTATACGTTCACACCAGACGCTGGTCAGTGTGGAACTACTACAACATTAACTATTACTGTTAATGATTTACCTACAGTAACTTGCCCTGGTAATATTACAGCTTGTGAAGGTGATGTTGTAAATTATACAGTTACGTCTAGCATTGCATCAGGTACAGTAACTTTAACTCAAAATACAAGTAGTGTAGCTACTGCTGCTGCTGGTATTGCTTGTAATCCTGGCGGAGACAATGCTTTTTATAGAGTGTACGACTTAACTGCTTTAGGTTATACCAATGATTTGATATTAAACAATATTAAATTCAGTGTCCAATCTTCTGCAGCTGATCGCCCTGTAACAGTAAGTGCTTATACTTTGACTGGAGCATTAACTAATGAGAATTTAACTCTTTTAGGAAGCACAACAGTTACTGCTACGACTTCAACTTCAATAATTGATTATACTGCTGCAATGGGCGGATTGATTGTTCCTGGTGGTTCTACCTTAGTAATATCTTACGCCGTTGCTTCAAGTACAGGTAATGCTTTTGTTCCTGGAGCTAATGCTGCTGGTCAATCAGCTCCTGTATTTATTAAAGCAGTTGACTGTGGTATAGCACAACCAACAAGTCTTGCTACTGTAGGCTTTCCTAATGTACACATAATTTTAGATGCCGAATTAACTCAAGGCGGAAGTTTAGTACAAACTGCTGGTTTACCTTCAGGAAGTGTTTTCCCAGTTGGGACAACTACTGTAACTTATTTAGCAACTACTGCTAGTGGTTGTGAAGCAAGTTGTAGTTTTGATGTAGTGGTTAATTCACCTGCGCCACCAACTTTCACACAAGTTGCACCTATTTGTGTTGGTGGTACTATAGCTGATTTACCTACAACTTCAAATAATGGGGTAACTGGTACATGGTCTCCTGCTATTGACGCAACGGTTACAACAACCTATACATTTACACCAGACGCTGGTCAATGTGCGGTTCCTACAACTATGACAATTGTTGTAAACCCGCTTCCAACAGTTGCTTTTACTGCTAACCCATTCCCTGTATGTGCTGGTTCAAATACTTTGTTAACAGCAAATGTAACTAACGCTACTCCAACTGTTACTTTTGGTACTCAATCTGCAAGTATGACAACTGCTGCTTTTGGTGTTCCTGTAACAAGTCCTTTATCTGGAACGTTAGCATTAGCACCGTCTAATGGTTGTGCACCATTTGCTGCTGGTTTATTTGCTGGAAAAATAGCTCTTATTCAACGTGGTACTTGTGCATTTGCTGTTAAAGCTCAAAACGCTCAAGACGCTGGGGCTATCGGAGTAATTCTTTACAACAATGTTGCTGGAGCGATTATACCTGGTGGAACAGCTCCGGGTGTAACTATTCCTGTTTACGGAATGACTTTAGCAGACGGACAAGCTCTAATTGCTGCCATGACTGCAAATGAGGTGAATGTAACTCTTAACCCAGCACCACCTGTAACTTATTTATGGGGTAATGGCGACACTACACAAACTATAGATACTGGTGTTTTAAATGCTGATACTGACTTTACAGTAACAGTAACCAACTCAACAACTGGATGTTCATCAACTATTACAGTGACTGTTCCTGTAACTCCTTTAACAGTTCCTACTTTTAATCAAGTTGCTGATATTTGTACAGGCGGAACATTAGATCCATTACCAACAAGTTCTCTTGAAGGTTTAGCTGGAACTTGGTCTCCAGCGTTAGACAATACAACTACAACTACTTATACATTTACTCCAACACCAGTTGCTGGTCAATGTTTAGGAACAACTACTATGACAATCACTGTTAATTCGGCTGCAGAGCCAACAGGAGATGCTGTACAAACTATTACAGCACCAACAGCTGGTGACGCAACACTTGAGGACATTGTTATCAACCCTACAACTGTTATATGGTATCCAACATTAGCCGATGCTCAAGCAGGAACTAATGCTTTACCAAACACTACTGTTCTTACAAATGGCTCAACTTATTATGCTGTAAACGTGGTTGGAGCATGTTCAAGCACTCCATATGCTGTAACAGTAAATGTAACATTAGGCAGTGATGAGTTTGACGATATTAGCTTTGATTATTACCCTAACCCAACTTCATCTATATTGAACATTTCATATACACATATGATTTCTGAAGTAAGTGTAACCAATCTTTTAGGTCAACAAATAATGACTAAAAAGACCAATTCAACTGAAGTTCAAATTGATTTATCTGGATTAGCAGAAGCTACTTATTTTGTAAAAGTAATTTCTGAAGGAAAAGAGAAAGTCGTTAAAGTAATTAAGAAAGACTAATTTCTAGTTATAGAATAAAAGAAAAGGTTGTCAGAAATGGCAACCTTTTTTGTTTTATGTTGTTTCGAAATAATTACTATTTCATAGTATCAAATAGCGACTTAAAATTTATTGTTTTTAAAGGCTTTGAAAGTTTAACTATAACTTTTTGATTAGGTAGTACGTCAAAATAATTATCACTAAAAAAAGCATCATCATCAGAAGACAGAAAAACATTTTTGGCCAAAATATCTGAAGTTATTTCAATGGTCAAATCATCTATTTTAGTAATTTGAATAGTTGGTTTTGTCAGTTGTAACTCTTTTGGTTTTTCAAAAAAATAAGTAGATTGCCAATGTTTGTCGTTCGAATTAAACTTCATTGACAAGTAAACAGAATCTAATTTTATTCCCATTAAGTCACCTGTTGTCAATAACAAAGGAGTTGTATTTGAATTGGCTTCAGATTTGTAGTTTACTTTTTTATTCCACAAAACTTCTCCTTTAAAATTTACAATTTCAACTTCAGCAACTCCATCATAAGCTACAACATCATCATTGATGATCTGAATTCGATATGTTTCATTTCCTTTTTGAACACTTAGTAACACATTTTCAAAACTTCTTTTCGCCTGATAATGAAGTGCTTTCCATCTTCCATAATAATCGACAGAACTCCACGAGGTCACAGGCCAACAATCATTCAACTGCCAATATAATGTTCCCATACAATAGGGCTTTGCACGTCTGTGTGCTTCAATAGCTGTTTTCATTCCTTCTGCCTGAAGCAATTGAGAAACATATACATAATCTTCAAACTTTGTTGGAACTATATAATCGCGTTGCATGTATTCATTAATCGTTTCATATCCTGTTGGATGCTTTTGATGGTTTTTAATCGATTCTGATTGAAGATTGTGTTCATCATTATTCACAACCGATTGTATTGTTTTCAAATCGGGCATTCCTTGAAAACCGTATTCACTCTTGAACCGACCTACTTTTTTCTCGTAGACTTCAAAAGGTTCTTTTCCCCACCAAACTCCCCAATAATGGGAATCACCTTGCAACAAACTCTCTTTCTTTCCCCAACCAATTGAAGGAGAAGAAGGCCAATATCGATTTTCATTTTTAGAAAGTAGACTATCTAACGTTTGTGGAATAACCTCGTGAAACAACTTTTTATAATTCGACCAAATTTGGGTAGAATCTTTTTTGGAATAATTATATTGTTTTTGCCAACCCCAATTGTGCCAACCTTCGTCACTTTCGTTGTTCCCACACCACAATGCAATACACGGATGATTTTGTAATCGGGTTACATTATCTATGACTTCGTGTTTAACATTATTCAGGTAAGCCAAATCACCTGGATACATCGCACAAGCAAACATAAAATCGTGCCAAACCAAAATTCCATTTTTATCACATTTATCGTAAAAAGCATCTTCAGCATAGACTCCGCCACCCCAAACGCGAAGCATATTCATATTGGCATCGACCGCATTTTTTACTGTTTTTTGATAATCACCATCTGTTGTTTTGGGTAAAAAACTATCTGTTGGAATGTAGTTAGCGCCTTTCATAAAAACGGGAACTCCATTTAATTTAAAGTAGAAACTAGTTCCGATTTTGTCTTTTTCTTGAACTAATTCGATGGTTCGTAAACCCACTTTTATCTCTTTTTCATCCTGTTTTTTATTGTCTTTTTCCAACGAAAAACGAAATTGATATTGATGCGGAACACCTAAACCATTACACCACCACAAGATTGGATTCTTAATTTCTATGGGAACATGGACGACATTATTCCCTTTTTTGAGCTGAAAACGGAACGGCATTATATCCATTTTTACAACATAATTCCCAGCTTTTTGAGTGTTAATGTTGAGTCTAAAATTAAGCTTGGCCAGATTTTTATTAAGTTCTTTTTGTTCAAAACGTACATCAACTATTTGCGCTTCATTCCAAAACAAAATTTTTATAGGTTTCCAAATTCCACAAGTGACAAATCGCGGACCCCAATCCCAGCCAAATTGATATTGTGCTTTTCTGACAAATACCTTTTCATCACCAGGCAACACATAAGACAACTTTTTAGCTTCTTCTTTTGCTTTTTTAACTGATGAAAAAAATTCGACACGCAATTCATTTTTACCCACTTTTAATAACTTCTTTACTTCTATTTTCCATGTGCGAAACATATTATTGGCCGATAGAATTTTTGAATCATTGAGATAAACAGTTGCATCAGTATCCAATCCGTCAAATTGTAGAAGTATGTTTTGGTTATCGATGTCTTTTTTAGTAATCGAAAAACTAGTTTGGTACACCCAATTTTCATCTTCAATCCATTGTAGTTTTTTTTCATTCACTCCAAAAAAAGGATCAGGAATGAGATTATTTTTTAATAAATCAGTGTGAACGGTTCCTGGAATTGAAGCGGGCAACCATTTATTTTCTCCTAATTTTGAAAACTGCCATTGTTCTGAAGATAAATTTCGCTCGTATTTTTGACTGTAAGTAACTTTAGACATTACTAGAAAAAGCAACAAAATGATTCTTAAATAATATTTCATTACAACGATTTTAATTTGAATTGTAAATCTTGAATTTCTGTGGCATTTGGAATTACACTATCACCTGTAATTGCTGAAGAATGATAGAAAAGCGCATTCGTTTCTTTTAGAATTAACTCGATATTAGAAGAACGCAATCCACCGCCAGGCATGATTGTGATTCTGTTGTTGGCTTTTTTAACTAATTCTGATAAAACAGCAACTCCATCAACTACATTTTGTGCTTGACCCGAAGTTAGTAGTGTTGTAAAGCCACAATCTATAACTTCTTCTAATGATTGGAACACATCTGAAACTTCATCAAAAGCACGATGAAACGTACACGGTAATGGATGTGCTAACTCAACTAATTCTTTGTTTTTATCTTTGTCAATTCGATTATTTTCATCTAAAATTCCGAATACGAAACCATCTACTTTGAGTTCTTTGAATGCCAAAACAGTGGTTTTCATCAACTGAAATTCAACATCTGAATAAACAAAACTACCACCTCGTGGCCGAATCATAACATACAAATCAATGGATAAATTGGCACGAACTTGTTTCACAATTTCAATAGTTGGAGAAGTTCCACCTACTTCAATTGCATCACACAATTCGACTCTATCAGCTCCATTTTGTTGGGCGATTAAAGCTGAATCCGAATTAAAACAAGCGATTTCTAATTGGCGTTTTGGACTCATTTTTAACTATTATTTCATAAAGAAATCCGAATCGATTAATTTATTTCCTGAAGCATCATTCACAGCATAATTAAAACCACCTTGTACACAATACGCGCCGTATTCGCCTTTTTTGTTGAGTGCAATAAAACCCACTTGGGTGTCTTTGAGGTTTTTATTCCGATTATTGGTCAATTTTACAATGCGCGCAACGGCTTCTTCGCATGCTTTTTGCGGCGATCTTCCGTGTCGCATCAGTTCAACCACCAAATGACAACCTGCTATGCGGATGACTTCTTCACCATGACCCGTTGCTGTTGCGGCTCCAATTTCATTATCCACATACAACCCCGCACCAATAATAGGCGAATCACCTACTCGTCCGTGCATTTTAAATGCCATTCCGCTAGTGGTACATGCGCCCGATAAATTTCCAAAACTATCCAACGCAATCATACCAATCGTATCGTGATTTTCGATGTTGGCTTTGGGCGAATACTCGCTTTTTTTTAGCCATTCTTTCCATTCTTTTTCAGAAGCTTCAACGAGCAAGTTTTCTTTTTTGAATCCTTGTGAAAGTGCAAATTGCAATGCGCCATCGCCCACCAACATTACATGCGGTGTTTTTTCCATGACAGCACGAGCCACAGAAATTGGATGCTTGATGTGTTCCAAGCATGCTACAGAACCAATATTGGAAAATTCATCCATAATGCAAGCGTCGAGTGTCACTTTCCCATCACGATCAGGTCGTCCGCCGTAACCTACACTGCGTTCATTTGGATCGCCTTCCGGAATCTTAACTCCCGCTTCAACGGCATCTAAGGCGCGACCATTATTTTTTAGAATTTCCCATGCTGCTCCATTGGCTTGCACGCCAAAATTCCACGTTGAAAGCACAATGGGTTTATTCACTTTACCCGTTGTTGAAACCTGTTCTTCGTCTTTAGATTTAAAGGAATTCAAAGCTATAGCTATTGAACCTACAGCTGCGGTTTTTATAAAATTTCTTCTATTTGACATCATCATATATTTTAGTCATTATTCAACACCAATTTCGTCAACAAAAAGCCATGATTGCGCACCTGCACCGGGATAACCATCGGCAATTGTACCATTATTTAGGGCAATAACTTTGACAAATTGGGCTTTTTGAGCAGTAAATTTCACTACAATTTCTCCTTTATTCGATTTAATTTCTTCGGATGAAACTAACTGTATTGATTGGAAATTTTGCCCGTCAACGGATGAAAAAACCTCAATAGATTTTGGGTAATAAATCCAACTTCCTTCATTAGACAACATACTTACAGAAATGCTATGGATTTCTTCTTTTTTGCCTAAATCGACTGTAGCAACGGCATCTTTTCCCCAGAAACCCAACCAATCACGCCCGAATTTGGTTCGGTTACCGATCATTCCATCAACTAAAGAAAAAGCGCCACCAATGGAATAATTTTCATGTGGTTGATGCACCAATTCTATCTTCTTACCTGTTGCTTTATTTAGGTAAAAAGTTTGTTCTACAGTAGCGCTTTTTTGTTTTCCTCCTTCAAAATACGCTGCTTTTATGGTTTGATTGTTGTTAATTTCAATTGGGTTTGAATACGAAAGCGATTGAATTGATGGATTACTTCCATCTGTTGTATATTTGATTTTACTGGAATCATTGGCCGATTTTAAAGTAAAAGCAATTCCGTTTCCAGTTTGAGATGGACTCACTTGAGTGGTTACTTCAAAAATGGATTTACTGTAATTGATGTTCTTTTTTTCCAAGAGTGGAAATTGTTGAATCATTCGGTTTTGAAACTCTTTGTACTGTTCGGGTTTAGATGTTCCCCAAAGCACTTCAGACAAGGCCATAATACGCGGAAAAAGCATGTATTCAACGTGTTCAGGAGTTTCGATGTATTCGGTCCAAAGATTGGCTTGTGCTCCCAGGATGTACTTGCTTTCTTCGAAAGAAAGTTCTTTTGGTGTTGGGTTGAACGAATACACTTTTTCTACTGGAGTATAACCACCAATTGCAAGTGGTTCGTTTTTTGGTTCACCTTGATAATGATCAAAATAACAATGCGATCCTGGCGACATTACTACATAGTGTTTTTGTTTAGCTGCTGCGATTCCGCCTTCGGTTCCACGCCAACTCATAACCGCTGCGTTAGGAGCTAATCCTCCTTCAAGAATTTCGTCCCAACCTATTATTTTTCGGCCTTTACTATTGACAAATTTTTCAATTCGTTGCACAAAATAACTTTGCAATTCGTGTTCGTCTTTTAATCCTTTTTCTTTGATTAGGTTTTGGCAATGCGAACAGTTTTTCCAACGTGTTTTCGGACATTCGTCGCCACCAACATGAATGTATTGAGAAGGAAAAAGCGCAATAACTTCGGTTAAAACATCTTCTAAAAAAGCAAAAGTTTCTTCTTTCGGACAAAAAACATCGTCTAAAACGCCCCATTGTTTGGCCACTTCAATTGGTTTTCTTGTACATGAAAACTGGGGGAAAGCTGAAAGAGCAGCTTGCGCATGACCTGGCATTTCGATTTCGGGTACGATGGTAATGTGACGTTCATTGGCGTAAGCAACAATCTCTTTAATATCAGCTTGAGTGTAATAACCACCGTATTTTTTGTCGTCGTATTTTTGATCGTTGTAATGACCTACCATCGAACCGTTACGCCACGCACCTACTTCGGTCAGTTTTGGGTATTTTTTGATTTCGATGCGCCAACCTTGATCGTCTGTAAGATGCCAATGAAACGTATTCATTTTGTACATTGCCAGATAGTCAATGTATTTTTTGATGAACTCTTTTGGGAAGAAATGCCGTGCACAATCAAGGTGCATTCCGCGCCAACTGTATTTTGGTTTATCAATAATTTCAACAAAAGGTAACTTAATTTCGGTTTGATTTGAAATGGGAAGCATTTGCAATAAAGATTGAATTCCGTAGAAAATTCCTTTGTTATCAGCAGCTTGAATTTGAATTAAATTGTTGGTTATGGAAAGGTTATATTGTTCTTTATCATAATTATCATTTGCTGGTTTCATCAAATTAAGATTAATTACTGATGGCAATTTGGAAGCAGAAACCAACTTCAAATTCAGCCCTGTAAGTTGTGCAATACTTTTTTGCAGAAATTGACCTTCAAATGATTTGGGATTGGCCAGAATAACTGTTTTGCTGGTTAAAATGAAAACGCCGTCACGCGATTTTGACATTTTGGGTTGCGGGATAATTGGCAACTGAGCTTGAGAAAAACCCAAATTAAACATCAATATAAAAAGTAGGAAGTAGTTTCTTGACATAAATTAGCTTGTTTGTACAGGCTAAATTTAAGTAAAAAACAATAAAAAAGCCTCACAAAATATTGCGAGGCTTTTTTTATTTATTTGAGTGACTGAATTATTTTACAGCTTCACCTTTGAACTTGCCATTATCATCATACATTGCCATACATTTCGCTTTGTCTTCTGCTGAACAACCTAAAGAGTCACACATTTTAGCACATTCTTCTTTAGTCATTGAAGCACATTTGCTCATGTCGCATTTTCCTACCATGGCAGTTGTTGCATCGCCTTTCATGTGAGCACAAGAAGCATTAGTACAACCTTTTGCTTCACACTCTTCTTTTGACATTGAAGCACATTGCTCAGTAGCCGCACAACAAGAAGCTTTAGTTGCAGCTTCTGCGTGATCACCACCTAAGATTGGAGCAATTACCAATCCAATTAAACAGGTTAATTTGATTAAGATGTTCATTGATGGACCCGAAGTATCTTTGAATGGATCACCAACAGTATCACCAGTTACAGCTGCTTTGTGAGCATCAGAACCTTTGTACGTCATTTCTCCGTTGATTTCAACACCAGCTTCGAATGATTTTTTAGCGTTATCCCAAGCACCACCAGCGTTGTTTTGGAACACAGCCCAAAGTACACCAGAAACAGTAACTCCGGCCATATAACCACCTAACATTTCAGCGATTAATTGGTTGTTATCAGAATAAACTAATTTACCTAAAAGCACAATTGCAATTGGGAAACCGATAGTTAAGATTCCAGGCAACATCATTTCACGCAATGCCGCTTTGGTAGAAATTTCAACACATTTTCCGTATTCTGGTTTACCAGTTCCTTCCATAATACCTGGAATTTCTTTGAACTGACGACGTACTTCGTATACCATATCCATGGCTGCTTTACCAACTGAGTTCATTGCTAATGCAGAGAACACAACTGGAATCATACCTCCAACAAACAACATCGCTAATACTGGAGCTTTGAAGATGTTGATACCGTCAATTCCTGTAAAAGTTACATACGCAGCAAATAAAGCCAATGAAGTTAAAGCAGCAGAAGCGATAGCAAAACCTTTTCCAGTTGCAGCAGTCGTATTACCCACTGAATCCAAAATATCGGTACGAGTACGAACTTCTTTTGGTAATTCACTCATCTCAGCGATACCACCAGCGTTATCCGAGATTGGTCCGAAAGCGTCGATTGCTAATTGCATAGCAGTTGTAGCCATCATAGCAGAAGCTGCCAAAGCCACACCGTAGAAACCAGCGAACGCATACGATGCCCAAATCGCACCAGCAAACAATAAAACAGTTGGGAAAGTAGAAATCATACCTGTTGCTAAACCAGCGATCACGTTAGTTCCCGCACCAGTTGATGATTTTTGTACAATTGCCAAAACTGGTTTTGTACCTAACCCTGTATAATATTCAGTAACTGAAGAAATTACTCCACCTACTACTAAACCTACAATTGTAGCATAGAATACTCTCATTGAAGAAATTTCTTTAAGACCTTCTCCGTAGAATTCCATTTGCATTACTGATGGTAACATGTATTTTACCAAACCAAAACAAGCGATAGCAGTTAAAACGATAGAAACCCAGTTTCCAATATTTAAAGCACCTTGAACTTGTTTTTCTTTTGCATCATCACTTGATATTTTAACTAACATCGTTCCAATGATAGAGAATAAGATTCCGAAACCAGCAATTGCCATTGGTAATAAGATTGGACCAATTCCACCGAAAGCGTCTTCTATTTTTCCGCCCATATCTTTGATAACATAGTTACCTAAAACCATGGCCGCAAGAACTGTTGCCACATACGAACCGAACAAATCGGCACCCATACCTGCAACGTCACCTACGTTATCACCTACGTTATCAGCAATAGTCGCTGGGTTACGTGGATCATCTTCTGGAATACCTGCTTCTACTTTACCTACTAAATCCGCACCAACATCGGCAGCTTTAGTATAAATACCTCCACCAACACGAGCAAATAATGCAATTGATTCAGCACCTAATGAAAACCCTGCTAAAGTTTCTAAAACAACTGTCATATCTTCAGTGTTTGTCCAAACTCCACCTGGCATAAAATATCTAAACAAAATAATAAAGAAACCTGTTAAACCAAGAACTGCAAGACCTGCAACTCCTAATCCCATAACGGTTCCACCACCAAAAGAAACTTTTAAAGCTTGTGGTAAACTTGTACGAGCCGCTTGTGTAGTTCTAACATTTGTTTTTGTAGCGATTTTCATACCCATATTTCCAGCAAGAGCTGAAAAGAAAGCACCAAAAATAAATGCAATAACGATTAATAAATGCGTTTTAACACCTGGTAAAAAAGTAATTCCAGCTAATACAACACTTGCAAGAACTACAAATACTGCTAATAATCTGTACTCTGCTTTAAGGAAAGCCAATGCTCCTTCGTAGATGTAATCTGAAATCTCTTTCATTTTACCATCACCTGCATCTTGCTTTAATACCCAAGCTCTTTTGGCGGCCATAAAAGCCAGTCCAATGATTGCCATAACTATTGGCACATAAATCATAAATGAATCCATAAGGTTAATTTTTGTTCTTAATTTATCGGGTGCAAAAATAACAAAATTTTAAGAACTATAACAACTAGATTGATTTTATAAAAATAAATATGCTAAATTTGTATAGCTACGGTATTATAAATCTATAACTTAAATCATTAAAATTGCGAAACACTATGAAAAGACTGCATTTATTTTCGGCAAAATCAATCAACACCGACTTTGGTTTGTTACTTATTAGAATTATTATTGGACTACTAATGGCTTTTTACGGCTATGAAAAACTTATTCATTTTCAGGAAATGGCCGCCTCTGATTTTTGGGCTAAAAACGTAAGTTTCTTAGGTATGACTGGTTCATTCCCTTTAGCCTTGACCATTTTTGCGGAATTCGTTTGTAGTTTATTGTTGGTTTTGGGTTTATTTACACGATTGAGTTTGATACCACTTATGTTCTGTATGGCCTACATTTTCTTAGTGATTTTCCCATTTTCGATTTTAGGCAAAGGAGATAACGGATACGAATTCAATACTTCTTTCGTGTATTTTGTGGTTTATTTAGGTTTGTTTTTCACTGGTCCAGGAAAATACAGTTTAGACCAAAAGTTTTTGAGAGGTCATTAATTAAAATTCAATAGCAATATCAAAAGTCAATGGCAATATCAAAAGTCAATGGCAATTTTCAAGATTCATGACAATTATTGATTTTTGATATTGATATTGTCATTGTCATTGATTTATATCTTATTCCTTTTTTTAAGATAGTAATGCCAAATGGTAAATGAAGCAAAAGTGCGGTATGGTTTCCAATTATCGGAAACGGATTGCATTTCTTCGTGGGTTTGGCAATTGTACAATTCTTTGAGTGTATTTTTGATGGCGATATCACCCAGCGGAACAATATCGGGTGATTGAAGGCAAAACATTAAATACACTTCGATACTCCAGTTTCCGACACCTTTTATGGTGATGAGCTCTGCGCGGATTTCTTCTTCGGATTTGGATGGATAACTTTCGAAATTGATTTGATTGGAAAGTACTTTTTCGGCTAAATCTTTTAAATAGATGATTTTCTGACGCGAAACACCACAACTGCGTAAGTCTTCATCGGAGCAGTTCAGAATAGTCTCGGGAGTGATATTTTGCAGTTTGTTTTGGATTTTAATGTAACATGCTTTTGCCGATTCGATGGACACTTGTTGCTCCAAAATAATGTGACACATAGAAGCAAAACCTTCGTCGCGTTTTTGAATGATTGGATGTCCAAAATTTTCTAAGATGAATTGAAGTTTTTCGTCTTTGGAAATAAGATGTTGTATGTGTTTTTCTGTATTAGCCATTTTTCTGTATACTCTATATTGCTTTCTGAAATCTGCCTTCTGCGTTCTCACTACTGCGTTCTGAACTAGCCCTGATAGCAATGGAAAGCCCACAAGGCCAAAAAGTAGTTTTTGTTGACTTGCAGAAGCGACCAACGGAAGCTTTTGAAAGGCTTAGAAAAACACTTTTTGGACTGAGGACTTGTAATGGATAGCAGGAAATAGCTTCTGATTGCTTCGTCGTTCCTCCTCGCAATGACGACTAGAAGTAGAACCCAAAAGAACCTTTAATAGTGAAATTATTGGTATCAGGAATATCCCTGTAATTACCTCTCCAACTGCAATCGATGCGGAATACTTTGAAAATATTTCCGATTCCGGCGCTGTATTCCCAATACGGTTTTTCGGGTGAAATGTAGGTCAATCCCGAAGCATTGAGCAATCTGTTTTCTTCCGAAGTGGTTCCGTACACCGTTTTAATTCCGATGATTTCTCTCCAATTTAATTTTCGCAAATACGGAACACGCGAGAAAATTTTTCCGTTAAAATTGTGTGTCCATTGTAATGTCGCGTATTCGTCGGTTATGAATTCGTAAAAATTAAGGTTGTTGAAGGTATTTTCGATGGTGAAATAGGTTTGGTTTCCAGGAACGACACTCATCAAACCGAGTGGCACTTTTCCGAATGTTTTTCCTAATTCCATTATTAAATTTGTACGACCTATCGGACCAATTAGCAACGGTTGTTTGTAGTACAATTGTATTTTTTGATAATCAAAATCGCTGTTTGCTAATCCTTTGAAACCTTGACTGTAATTGACAAAAATGTGGCTGTATGGACTGTCTACATACATTCGCTCTACTCCGTAACCGATGGTTTTTCGTTTGGGCATGAACTCGAGTTGCACGTTGAATTCGGCTTGTTTGACTTCACTTTTCGTAATGGTTCGGGCTTCGTCAACAAAATAATCCAACTTGAAGGTATCTGAGGCCGATTCTAAAGTTCGGTAGGTTACACCGGTTTGAATGGTGAAATTTTTAATTGGCTCGATTTCGGCAGAAAAATTTGTCAGATTAATGTTGGTTAGTTTTCCATTGTTTCCAGAAGAAAACAAACTGGACGAAGCAAAACTTCGACCTAAAACATCGTTAGTTGTGGTCAAACTGGCACCAATTTGTTCTACATCGCGTCGATTTCCTCCAGAAATGATGATGCGGTTTTTCTTTTCAATCATCCATTTTCCAGAAACTCCGTATTTGAATTTATTATCGTCAAAACCATAGGCTGTGTAGGCTTGAATGCGCCATGGATCGTTTCGACCGAAATAGGTTCGGCCGCCGACTCTGACGCGAATTCCTTCTACTTCGTTGTAACCAAAAGTGGAATAAATTGGTCCGTAATCGAAATTTTTAAACTCGATGTAACCGCTTCCTAAAATGGACACTAAATTATAAAGCTGCTTGAATTTCTTGACGGTTTTGAGTGTATCGAGCATTTTATAGATGCCTTCTTCGTCTTTGTTGAGTTTTTCGAATCGGTTTTGATTCCAGTACTCTTCATCTCGAGCATAAACGGAATTATCGATAAAATTGACTTCTTCTTTATAGAATTTATCGGGCTTTTCTTCGTTGAATTTGTGGTTTTTGATGAGTGTGGTTCGTTTGCCATACACACCTTTTGATTCTTCTTTTTTACGCAAAGCAAAATCCGACATCATGTGATCGCGGGTAAGTAAGAAAACCGAGTCGTTCAACACTTCAAAATCTTGTTCGATGTAAATTTCTTTTACCCAGTTGATGTTGGCACTTTTGGTCACCGCCATACTGATGTTTTTGATGGCAAAAGTGGAGTCGTTTACCCAGAAGTTCCCTTTGAATGTGAGTTCATTTTTTCGACGTGGATAGAACAAAATGTTGTAACACCATTTATCGTCTATGTATGCACTGTCGGATAACACATAATTATAAACATCGATTCCGGTACGCGAAAGCGGACTCGTAAAACTCTTATCAAAGAACACTAAATAGTTGTTATATATGTCGTATTCGTTGTATAAATCTTTGATGAACGTATTGACCATATCGCCGTTTTCAAGACCTGAATTACGATTGGCTTTTAGAATTTCTTTGACTTTACTTTTTTGATTGTCGCCGTAAACATCCGAAATGGCTTCGTTGATGAAAATAGGCAAATAGGTTTTCCCGGTAACTTTAGAAGTATCCACTTTATCGAAAATGAATTCCATGCCTTTGAAAATTTTACTTTTCATAAAAGCACTGTCGATGGTATTCATATCAAACTCCACCTTTTCGTATTTTTCATACTGATACTGATTGAACATTTTGAGTCCGTTTTTACGACGACGTTCCCAAATTTTGCGTAAAATATCCAATGCTGGATTGTTCTTTTTAGAAGTTTTTCCAGTGTAAATTACCACTTCTTTGAGCACTTCTTCTTCATTCAACACGACTTTCATTTCGTAAGTTACCTTTTTGGTCAATGGAACTTCTTTGGTCACATAGCTCATAAAAGAAACTTCAATTGCGGTGTAGTCCTTTTGAGATTCGAGGTAAAACCGACCGTCTTCATTGCTCACGATTCCTTCACTCGATCCACTAAAAACAACATTAGCAAATGGAATAGGTTGGTTTTTTTTATCTACTACAATTCCGCTCACTTTGGTTTGAGAAAAGACAGTTGGTACAGCAAATAATAAAAATAGGAATTTAAAAATAGTATTTTTCGTCATAGTTGAAATAAAAAAGCCACCTACAAAAGTAGATGGCTCAAATATAATAGTTTCTATTATTTATACATTACTTTTTTCACCGCTTTAACAACATCTTCTGAATTCGGCAACCATTCTTTTAATAATGTTGGCGAATACGGTGCTGGAGTATCAGCAGTTGTGATTCGTTGTACAGGAGCATCAAGATAATCAAACGCTCTTTCCTGAACCATATAGGTGATTTCTGAAGCCACACTAGCAAAAGGCCAAGCTTCTTCTAAAACCACTAAACGATTGGTTTTTTTCACTGAGTTGATGATGGCATCGTAATCCATTGGGCGAACCGTTCTCAAATCGATGATTTCACATGAAATTCCTTCTTTAGCCAATTCATCAGCTGCAATAAAAGCTTCTTTAATGATTTTTCCAAAAGAAACGATAGTCACATCTGAACCTTCTCTTTTAATATCGGCAACACCAATCGGAAGAATGTATTCACCATCTGGCACTTCACCTTTGTCACCGTACATTTGCTCAGATTCCATGAAAATAACTGGATCGTCATCGCGAATGGCTGCTTTCAACAAACCTTTGGCATCATAAGGAGTAGAAGGAACAATTACTTTCAAACCTGGTGTATTAGCAAACCAATTTTCAAAAGCTTGAGAGTGTGTTGCACCTAATTGTCCAGCCGAAGCGGTTGGACCGCGGAATACCATTGGCATTGGGAATTGTCCTGCCGACATTTGACGCATTTTGGCTGCGTTATTGATGATTTGGTCAATTCCGACTAACGAGAAATTGAACGTCATGTATTCTACTATAGGTCGACAACCGTTCATTGCAGATCCAACTGCAATTCCAGCAAAACCTAATTCAGCAATTGGAGTATCGATTACTCTTTTAGGCCCGAATTCGTCTAACATACCTTTTGATGCTTTGTAAGCACCATTGTATTCGGCTACTTCTTCACCCATCAAATATACCGATTCGTCGCGACGCATTTCTTCACTCATCGCTTCGGCAATCGCTTCTCTAAATTGTATCGTTCTCATATATACTTATTATTTGTCATCCTGAGCTCAGAGGCGAAGGATAATTTTGGAAAGCAAAAGTAAAAATTAAAAGTGATAAAAGAATTTTTTTGCACTATTTTGTTGGTTGTTTTTCTGAAAAATGAATTTTGTTTTTAACGAAAACGTTATAATTAAGCTTTAAAAGTTATTTACTAGATTTGCGTTATCAAAAATCACTTTATGGAAAACGATACTTTACAACGCGAAAGTTGGTGGAACAGAAATTGGAAATGGTTTGTGCCAACGGGTTGCTTAACATTACTTGTCATTGCTGGATTGGTAATTGGCGGAATTGTTTACAGCGTTTCGTCATTTATGAAGAACTCAGATGTTTACGTACACTCACTAGAAATGGCTCAAAAGAATCCTGAAGTAACTTCAAAAATCGGAAGCCCAATTGTAACTGATGGTATTGCCCAAGGCAACATAAGTATAAACAATGACGTTGGTGACGCTAATTTGACAATTCCGGTAAAAGGAAGCAAAGGCAGCGGTTCAATTCAGGTTGTAGCTCAAAAAACTGGAAAAGAATGGGAATACCAAGTCATGTCTTTTCAATCTGATGACGAATCGAGCGAACCAATCAATTTATTAGAAAAATCCAACTAATCGGCAGATCAACCTCAACGAAATCGATATAATACTACTATTTTTATAAAAAATAGTATGCGCGCATACAATTATTCGAAATATATTTTATACTTTTACACACAGAAAATTTTTAATTCAAAATACAATGAAAATATTAGTTTGCATCAGCCATGTTCCTGATACTACTTCCAAAATTAACTTTGTTAACGGCGATTCAGAATTTGACACCAATGGCGTTCAGTATGTCATCAATCCGAATGACGAATTTGGTTTAACAAGAGCGGTTTGGTTTCAAGAGCAACAAGGCGCTAAAGTAACTGTGGTAAATGTGGGTGGAGCCGATACTGAACCTACTTTAAGAAAAGCATTGGCAATTGGAGCCGACGATGCAATTCGTGTAAACGCAACTCCAACTGACGGATTTTACGTTGCTAAACAATTGGCAGAAGTCGTTAAAAACGGCGGATATGATTTAGTGATTTGCGGAAAAGAATCATTGGATTACAATGGCGGAATGGTTCCTGGAATGTTAGCAGGTTTATTGGGTTACAACTTTGTAAACTCATGTACCGAACTTACTGTAGACGGAACATCTGCAAAAGCATCTCGTGAAATTGACGGTGGAAAAGAAGTAATTTCTGCTTCATTACCATTGATTGTTGGTGGACAAAAAGGATTAGTAGAAGAAAAAGATTTACGTATTCCAAACATGCGTGGAATCATGACAGCTCGTACCAAAGTATTAAATGTAGTAGAACCTGTTGGCGCTGACAATGCAACTAAAGCGGTGAAATTTGAAAAACCAGCTCCAAAATCGGCTGTGAAATTAGTTTCTGCAGACAATTTAGATGAATTAATCAACTTACTTCACAACGAAGCGAAAGTAATTTAGCAATTAACTGTTTTAGATGGAAACATTCTTTTTTCACCCAGAACATTTAAACTTTTAAACTATTTTAAACTCTTAAACTCAAAAAAATGTCATTATTAATATACGCAGAATCACAAGATGGGAAATTCAAAAAAGTAGCTTTTGAATTAGCATCGTATGCGAAAAAAGTAGCCGAATCAATGGGAACTACAGTTACAGCTGTTACAGTAAACGCTGGAAATGTTTCTGATTTAGCCAATTACGGTGTAAACAAAGTATTGAAAGTAACCAACGATAAATTAGGCAACTTCAATGCTAAAGCTTATGCTGATGTAGTAAAACAAGCGGCACAAAAAGAAGGCGCTAAAGTAATTGTACTTTCTTCTACAACCGACAGTTTATATCTTGCTGGACTAGTTTCAGTTGGATTGGATGCGGGATTTGCTTCGAATGTTGTGGGATTGCCATTGAGCACTTCTCCTTTTCAAGTAAAACGAAATGCATTCTCAAATAAAGCATTCAACATCACTGAAATTTCAACTGATGTAAAAGTGATTTCTTTAGCCAAAAACTCTTTTGGTTTAGTGGAATTAACTTCATCATTAGCAGAAGAAGATTTTGCTCCAAGTTTAAACGATGCTGATTTTGCTGTAAAAGTTGAATCAGTAGAAAAAACTACAGGAAAAGTAACAATTGCTGATGCTGATATTGTTGTTTCAGGTGGTCGTGGATTAAAAGGTCCAGAAAACTGGGGAATGTTAGAAGAATTAGCTACAACTCTTGGAGCAGCAACCGCTTGTTCAAAACCAGTTTCCGATTTAGGATGGCGTCCTCATAGTGAACACGTTGGTCAAACTGGTAAACCTGTTGCAACAAACTTATACATTGCAATCGGAATTTCAGGAGCGATTCAACATATTGCCGGAATCAACTCATCTAAAGTAAAAGTGGTGATTAATACCGATGCTGAAGCTCCGTTTTTTAAAGTAGCTGATTACGGAATCGTAGGCGATGCATTTGATATTGTTCCGAGATTGACTCAGAAATTAAAAGAATTCAAAGCGAACAACGGGTAGTAAATTCCAAAAAAACAAATCACAAATTACAAATAATCTCAAAATTCTAAATTTCAAATTCAAAATGCTTTTTGAAGTTTATTATTTGAAAAATTTGAATTTATTTGGGTTTTGTTTTTTTGAAATTGGAATTTCACGATTTGTTCTTAAAAATAAAACTAACTCAAACTTGATAAGCTATCCGAATTAATTTTTGGGTAGCTTATTTTTTTGTTTTAAGAAGCGAAAGTTTTTTGTTACTTTGCAGTCATTATAAAATACAGTCGATTAGCATTATTTCTTTATCTTTCATATTTGATTTAACATAAAATGAGTTTAGTAAAACTTACCATAAAAGGAATTTCTTACAGCCAAACACAAAACGGTGCGTATGCACTTATTTTAAATGAAGTTGACGGTGAGCGTAAATTACCTATAGTAATTGGTGCTTTTGAAGCGCAATCCATTGCCATTGCATTAGAAAAAGAAATCAAACCGCCACGTCCTTTAACCCACGATCTTTTTAAAAGTTTTGCCGATCGATTTGATATCGTTGTTAAACAAGTCATCATTCACAAATTGGTTGATGGTGTATTTTACTCAAGTATCATCTGCGAAAGAGACAAAATTGAAGAAATCATCGATGCTCGAACTTCAGACGCCATTGCTTTAGCATTGCGATTCAACGCTCCTATTTTTACATACAAGAACATCTTAGATAAAGCCGGAATTTACCTCAACCCAAATTCACCAGAAACTGAAAATTCAGAAAGCGAAGACGAAGGTGTTTTATCTACTCCTGAAACTTTTGGGTTTGACAGTAACGAAGGAAAATCGGGCGAAGGTTATGCTAAGTTCAGTTTATCGGAATTGCACGAATTGCTGGAAGGTGCGGTTCAAGACGAAGATTATGAAAAAGCAGCCAAAATCAGAGACGAGATTTCGAAGAGAGAATCGTAACTAGCATTCAGTTGCAACTTTAAACAATTTTAAACTTTCAAACAACCTTAAACCTTTCAAAGTGAAACAATACCACGATTTAGTTAAGCACGTTTTAGAAAATGGAACCCAAAAAGGCGACCGTACAGGAACCGGAACCAAGAGTGTTTTTGGTTATCAGATGCGTTTTGATTTAGCCGAAGGTTTTCCGATGGTAACCACTAAAAAGTTACACTTAAAATCGATTATTTACGAACTACTTTGGTTTTTGAAAGGCGATACTAATATTGGGTATTTGAAAGAAAATGGTGTGAAAATCTGGGACGAATGGGCCGATGAAAATGGTGATTTGGGTCCGGTTTACGGTCACCAATGGCGCAATTGGAACAGCGAAGAAATTGATCAAATCACCGAATTAATCGATACATTAAAGAAAAACCCAAACAGCCGACGCATGTTGGTTTCCGCCTGGAATCCATCCGTTTTACCTGATACAACTAAATCATTTGCCGAAAATGTAGCCAACGGAAAAGCAGCCTTGCCTCCATGTCATGCCTTTTTTCAGTTTTATGTTGCCGACGGAAAATTATCATGTCAATTGTACCAAAGAAGCGCTGATATTTTCTTGGGCGTTCCTTTTAATATTGCTTCGTATGCTTTACTCACTATGATGATTGCGCAAGTGTGTGACTTACAAGTGGGCGAGTTCATTCACACTTTTGGAGACGCTCACATCTACAACAATCATTTTGAACAATTAGAATTACAGTTGTCGCGCGAACCAAAACCGCTACCAAAAATGATATTAAATCCGAATGTAAAAAACATTTTCGATTTTACATTTGACGATTTCACTTTAGAAGGTTATGAACCACATCCACACATAAAAGGAGTCGTAGCCGTATAAGCCTATTTTTTATGAAAAATTTCTTTTTTCTTTATCTGATTTTTACATCAGTACTTGTTGGACAAGAATCCAACGACAAAATTGTTTACTTGGATTCATTAGACAGAGAAACTTCAAAAGAGAACCACGTTTTTTACAGAGTCGTAAAAGATTATTACCTAAACCTACCTGAGTATCAGATAAAAGAATACTACAAATCAGGAGCATTAAAAACAGAAGGCCTTTCTTTGACTAGAGAGAGAAACGCGTATAAATCAGAATGGATTTCATATCATGAAAACGGAAACAAAAAATCAACCATAAATTATGAAAAAGGTCGTCCGAATGGACGCATTGAACAATGGCATGAAAACGGCAACAAGAGAATGATTGGCGAATATACGATTAGCAACTATGACGATCTTGTTTATGAGTTAAAGATTCAACAGTTTTGGGACTCAAACAATGTTCAAAAAGTGATTGATGGCAATGGAGAATACGAGGAAATTGAGCCTCATTCCATTTCGACTGGAAAGGTAAAAAATGGCTATAAAGAGGGTGAATGGAGAGGAAGAAATCCCATTGCAAAGTACACTTTTGTTGAATTCTATGAAAACAGAAATCTTGTCTCAGGCAAAAGCATTGACTCACTCAACACTGAATACAATTATACCAAAGTTTTTCTTCCTCCAAGACCTAAAAAAGGAATTGAGCATTTTTATAAATACATCGCAAAAAAATTTAGAATTCCAAAAAAACATGGTTATATCGATGGGAAAATTATTTTAGATTTTGTAATCGATAAAGACGGTAGCATCACCAATGTTAGAATATTGAAAGGAATGAATGAGGAATACAATAATGAAGCCATACGCTTAATTAGTGAATATCCTGATTGGGGTTCAGGAGAATTAAGAGGAATTAAAATTAAAACTAGTTATTCTATTCCTATTACGTTCAGGTCAGACGAATAGAAATTACTATTTTTCTCATTTCTTTTGACTTCTGAATACCCCAAAATAATCATTCATTTAATTTGTGTAGGTGATTTTTATTTTTACCTTTGCACACGAATTAGGAAAATCCTTTTTCATACATAATAATCATTTAAATAATATTGGAATGTATTTAACTAAAGAAACAAAAGCTGAGATCTTCGCTAAACACGGAGGAAAAGCTGAAAACACAGGTTCTACAGAAGGTCAAATTGCACTTTTCACTTTTAGAATCTCTCACTTAACAGAGCACTTGAAAAAAAATCGTCACGATTATAACACAGAGCGTTCATTAGTACTTTTAGTAGGTAAAAGAAGAAGTCTTCTAGACTACTTAAAGAAAAAAGATGTTGTAAAATATCGTGAATTAATTAAAGAGTTAGGTATTAGAAAATAATACATATCTTAAAGAGGTGCTTGCGCGCCTCTTTTTGTTTTAAAAATAAAGAAGAAAAGTTTCGGTTTTTCATTGGGTTACAAACAACTACACACAACAACACAACTAACCTAATTGTTTAAACAGAATTAAATTTTATGATTCCAAAAGTAACCCAAGAAACAATCGATTTAGGCGATGGAAGAACCATCCTGATCGAAACAGGTAAATTAGCCAAACAAGCTGACGGTTCAGTTGTAGTTCGCTTAGGCGACTGTATGCTTTTAGCAACAGCTGTATCAGCAAGAACATCAAACCCTGGTGTTGACTTTTTACCTTTGACGGTAGATTACCGTGAAAAATTTGCCGCTGCAGGACGTTTTCCTGGCGGATTTTTCAAAAGAGAAGCGCGTCCGAGCGACAGTGAAGTATTGACAATGCGTTTAGTAGACCGTGTATTGCGTCCGCTTTTCCCAGATGATTACCACGCTGAAACTCAGGTGATGATTCAATTAATGTCGCACGACGAAAATGTAATGCCCGATGCACTTGCGGGTTTAGCAGCATCAGCAGCATTAGCCGTTTCCGACATTCCATTTTACAACTTAATTTCTGAAGTACGTGTTGCACGTGTTGACGGAAAATTTGTAATCAACCCAAGCAGAGCGCAATTAGAATTGTCAGACATCGACATGATGATTGGTGCTTCTTTGGATTCGGTTGCTATGGTGGAAGGTGAGATGAAAGAAATTTCAGAAGCCGAAATGGTAGAAGCAATTAAATTTGCTCACGAAGCCATCAAAGTTCAAATTCACGCTCAATTACGACTTCAAGAAGCCTTCGGAAAAAAAGAAATCCGTACTTATGAAGGAGAAGTTGAAGACGAAGAAGTATACAAAAAAGTAAAAGCTGCAGGTTACGACAAATGCTATGCAATTGCTCAAGAAGCTTCAGGTAAAAGTGAAAGAGGCGAAAAATTTGCCGCAGTAAAAGAAGAATGTAAAGCTTTATTTACTGAAGAAGAATATGCAGAAAACAGCGACTTAGCTGGATTGGTAGGAAAATATTTCTACAAAACTAACAAAGAAGCCGTTCGTAATGTAATTCTTGAAAAAGGCATTCGTTTAGACGGAAGAAAAACAACTGAAATCAGACCAATTTGGTGTGAAATCGACTACTTACCTTCTGTACACGGTTCGTCTTTATTTACACGTGGTGAAACTCAAGCTTTGGCGACAGTAACTCTTGGAACTTCAAGAGAAGCCAACCAAATCGATTCGCCATCAGAACAAGGAGAAGAAAAATTCTACTTACATTATAATTTCCCACCATTTTCTACTGGTGAAGCAAAACCTTTAAGAGGAACTTCACGTAGAGAAGTAGGTCACGGAAACCTAGCACAACGTGCGTTAAAAAACATGATTCCTGCTGATTGTCCTTACACCATTCGTATTGTTTCTGAAGTATTAGAATCCAATGGTTCTTCTTCAATGGCAACCGTTTGTGCTGGTACAATGGCGTTAATGGACGCTGGTGTTCAAATGGTAAAACCAGTTTCTGGAATTGCAATGGGATTAATCACTGATGGTCAAAAATTTGCTGTTCTTTCTGATATTCTAGGAGACGAAGATCACTTAGGTGATATGGACTTTAAAGTAACAGGAACAGCAGACGGAATTACCGCTTGTCAAATGGACATCAAAATTGATGGATTGCGTTATGACATTATGGAGCAAGCTTTAAATCAGGCTCGCGAAGGTAGATTACATATTTTAGGTAAGCTTACTGAAACAATTGCTACTCCTAGAGAAGATGTTAAAAAACACGCTCCAAAAATCATCACCAGAACCATTCCTGGAAACTTCATCGGTGCTTTAATCGGACCTGGTGGAAAAGTAATTCAAGAATTACAAAAAGCTACTGGAACTACTATTGTGATCAACGAAGTAGACGAACAAGGTGTTGTTGAAATTCTAGGAACAGATCCAGACGGAATTGCAGCAGTATTAGCTAAAATTGATTCGATTATTTTCAAACCTGTAATGGGCGAATCATACGAAGTGAAAGTAATTAAAATGCTCGATTTTGGAGCAGTTGTAGAATACACACAAGCACCAGGAAACGAAGTATTACTTCACGTATCGGAATTGGCTTGGGAACGTACAGAAAACGTTGCTGACGTAGTAAAAATGGGCGACGTATTTATGGTAAAGTACTTAGGTGTTGACCCAAAAACTAGAAAAGAAAAAGTGTCGAAAAAAGCACTTCTTCCACGTCCTCCAAGAGAAGAGAAAAAAGACGCTCCACAAGGTTAATTGATCTACAATTAATTCATAAAAAACCCTAATTTGAAATTTCAAGTTAGGGTTTTTATTTTTTTCATACTAAAAGCAAGCAACCTTTTTGGAATCATATACACTATAGAATATAAACCAATAAAAAAAGGATGTCATGAAAAAATTAACTCTACTCATTTTAGCAAACATTTTACTAGTATTTGTATCATGCGATAATAATAATAATGATATAACTAACGACGAACAAGAAGAAAATCTGGTGAAAATAATTACTTTTCAAACCTATTCAAACAACCCGAGTCTAAACACCAAAAATGTAAAACGCTTTGAAAATTTCGAAGTAGTCTCTGACTCAACTTTTGACTATCAAAATCAATTTATCTCAAGAAATGTAATAACTACGAGCGGACTAACTAAAACTTATAAAAGTTTTTTAAATGACGGAACTCTTACTTCTCACAGAGAGGAAAACTACGATTCCCAAGGCAGACTTGTCGGCAGACACACCTATGAACCTGTTTCTGCTCTTTATTTTACTTATGTTTATAATAATGATGGTACTATTGATTCAAGGTATTTTAACGAACTTGATAATCAAACAACCACCTTTAGAACTTTTACAAAAAACAATGATGGCTTAATCTTTAAAGAAAACAGTAGCTTCTTTAATCCTACAACTAATCAAACAGAAAATTATGAGGGTAATGCTACACTAGATGGCCAAAAATTAATTTCTACTAATTACGCAGGAGTAATAAGTACTTTTCAATATTATCCAAATCCTATGCCTACTAATATGTTGAAATCTGTAGATAAACTAAACAACTTGATCATAAGAGCTAATGAGTTAAGATATTTAGCATACAATGGTAACTCCTATTATAAAGCAAGTGATGATTTAATTACAACTTTCAATAGTAATAATTATATCACTTATACCAAATCAGTAAGTGCTGATTCAAATATAACAAGAGAATCATTCTACTATTATAATTAAAAATCAAATCACAAGGCAACCTCTTTGCTTTTTATATACTATTTTATAAAACAAAAAATGCTATGAAAAAGATTCACTTAAAAACTGTATTAGGAACACTACTCCTGTTATTATTCATCAGTAGTTGTACCGATTTAGACGACAATGAGGTTGTTGATTTGACTAGAGAAACCATCAAAAAAGATTCGGAGCTGTTTGGTTTATTAGAATCAGTTGTCAATCGTGGTGATGATCCAATTGAAAACACAGTTTGTATTGACTTTATTTACCCATTTAAAGTATTCATTTACGATGTAAATCTTGTTCCTCAAGGCGAAGTCATCTTGAGTGGAGACGATCAATTTAGTGCTTTTTTGGCTCAGTTACCCAATGATCAATCCATCAGCATCAGCTATCCATTGGAAACCACGCTATCAGATGGAACCATTTTTAGTGTAACTAATAATGCCGAATTGAAAATAGCAATTGATTCTTGTTCAAGAGAAGAAATAATCAGTAATTGTAATGGTATGTTTTGCAACTTGCAAACGCCAACATCACAAACAATTTGTGCTTGGGAGATTCCATACATCGAAGGTGCAAACAATGACTTCGCTGGAGCAGTCTTTACTGCTGATGCAACTGGAACCATTACACTTTATCACCACAACACTACGTATAATGGAACTTGGATATTTTTATTTTTAAATGATGAATTACATTTAAACATCAACCTCGAAGGAACATCTACAACAGTGCAAAATTGGAATTACAATTTTAAAATTATTTCATTTACTGGTGAAACGATGGGACTTCAAACACCTAGCTTTTCAAGAACCTTAGTAAAAAAATGTTCCAGCACTCAAGTATACACTATCGGTCAAACAGGTCCAAATGGCGGAATCATAGCTTACGATAAAGGAGCATTTACCAATGGTTGGCGTTACATTGAAGTAGCACAAGAAGATTTAATTGTTGAAGAATGGGGTTGTTTGAACGGAGAAGTTAACGACGCTGATTACGAGCTAATAGGAACTGGACAACAAAACTCAGTGGCAATTGCTAATTTCCACAATAACTTAAGTAACTATTTTACCAATCCTAGTGTTTGTAGTAGTTTAAGTAACGGAACCGTTTCTAGCAAAACAGCTCTCCAATTAGTTGTAAACTCCAAAGATGATTGGTTTGTTCCCTCTATGTTGGAATTACTCTTACTGTATGACAATCTTAAAAGCGTTGGTTTAGGTAATTTTAGCAATGATATATACTGGAGTTCGTCGGAAGAATCAATTTCAAGAGCAAAATGCATTAACTTTAGCAATGGAGAAATGTCGGCTCCATTCAAAAATTCACCTTCAATCAAAACAAGACCTATTCGGTATTTTTAAAAATAATTTCATTGAATTTAGAGGAAATCATAAAAGGTTGTAAAAAAAATAGTTTGGTGCATCAAAAGGCGCTTTACAATCTCTATGGAAAAAATTTATTTCAATTGAGTCTGAAATATTGTACATCTGTTGAGGAAGCTGAAGACAACTTGCACGATGGGTTTATCGAGATTCTTTCCAACTGTAATCGTTTTGAAAACAAAGGCTCATTTGAAGGCTGGATGAAACGAATCATCATCAACAAAGCCATTTCAAAGTTTAAAAAAACCATTAATTTAAGTTCTTTGGAATCATCAATTTACCCAATAGTTGATACTGATATTGAAGTTGATACTGAAACTATTTCGTTGGATTATTTGTTGAAATTAATACAAGAATTACCCAATCAATACCGATTGGTTTTTAACTTATACGAGTTAGATGATTACAGTCACAAGGAAATCGCTGAGATGCTGGGAATTTCAGAAGGAACATCAAAATCAAATTTACACAAGGCAAAATTGATTCTAAAAAACAAACTAACCGAAAACACTCCTAGAAAATATAAAAATGGAATCTAAAAAAGACATAGGGAAATTTTTCAGGGAAAATCTAGACCAACTGGATATTGCTCCTTCGGCAATGGTTTGGGATGGAATTGAAAAAGATTTAAAAGAAAAAAAGAAAAGGAGACCATTCTTTATTTGGTTTTTTATAGCTGCTTTTGTTGGCGGAGCAATAAGCACATACACTGCTCTACATTTTGATCAGGTACCGAATAGTAATTCTACGAACGAAAAAAACTCGATTCCATCAGAAACTAATACAAATTCAAATAATAAAATCACAACTGATTATAACATCAGCAAACAAAAGAATTCAAAAGAAACTACTGACTCATCTGTTAGCTCAACTTCAGATGATATTAAATCTTTAACAGATACTCATTTGAAAAACACAAAGTCAAATTCAGCAACTGCAACTGTAGTTACTTCTGAAAAAAATCTTGCAGGAATTGATAAAATTTCAAAGCCAAAAAACAGAATCAACAAAAAACAAAACATCGCTTTTAATTCCAAAAAAGTAAACCAAAAGCAGAACCCAAATTCGGAAAAGGCATCATCTGACCTAATAAATGTGTTGGCTTTAAATGAAAACTCATCAGAAAACAACTCAGAAAAAAAGGGTACTGATGTAGAGAAAACAAACCTTCAATCAATTACAGAAGAAAAACTTAACCCAACAGTTATTGATTCTTTACAAAAGAAAAACAATGCATCGTCTGACAAAGAAAAATCATTAACTGAAACAAAAAAAGACAGTATTTCTGAACTACCTCAGGAAAAAGAGTATAAAATTATAGTTGCTCCTTATTATGGCTACACTTATTCCGGGAAATTTGGAGGCGGAAATTCACTATCAAATCAATTCAATGTAACAGATGAAGGCGGAAAATTATCGCAAAATTTTGGAGTTTTAGTACGTTGGATGGGAACTGAAAAAATCGGAATCCAAACCGGAATTGGAACGGTTCAATCGAATCGGTTTACAGAAGTTGAGAAAAATGGAAACTTCTTTAACATCAACAACAATATAGAACTTGACAATCCTTTGGAAACTTATTCCGTAGCCTTACAAAACGACGAAAAAGTAAAGTTCTATGAAGAAAATAGTTACATAGAAGTTCCGCTGGAAGTCTATTATGTGGTATCAAATAAAAAATTGGGTTGGGCTAGCTCGTTTGGTTTGAGTTTTTTCTTTCTGAATAAAAACAATGTCTATTTAGAATCCGACAACGTTACTAAATTTAGAATTGGTTCTTCTGAAAATAGTGTTCCACAAACATTTACCGCTAACGCTAAGCTGAATTTGTTTTATAATCTTTCTAAAAGAATTCAATTGGATTTGTATCCAGAATTTCAATTTCAAATTATGAGCCATAAAGATGTTTCTGGTTTTTATCCTTATTATCTATCATTAAAGGCCGGAATCAGTTATAAATTGTAATTTATTTATTTTCAGTTTGTTAGTCAACCCCAACTTAATTAGTAAAGTTGGGGTTTTTTTCTATTACATTTTCCCCATTTTATTTAAGTGCCGAAAATGCGATACCATCATTTCAAATAACGTTTTGTGATGATAAGGCAATTTATATTCTTGAGTAGTTTCTTGAATTAATTGATTGATTTCAGAATAATTGGTATGACAAATACCTGGAAACAAATGGTGCGCAGCATGACAATTAGAACCGCCACTTAAAAATCGAGCCCACGATTTATCAGCATTCCAATCACAACTCGTATACAGTTGATGAACTGCCCAAGTATGCTCTAAAAATGCTCCTTCGGGTTGTGGATAATCGGCACCATCAAAAAAATGCGTTCCCACCAACATAATGATAAAAACTAATGATGTAAATGCACTTGCAGACAGATAAACTAAAACGATAAAACCCCATGAAAAATGAGCAAACAAAATTGGAATAACCAAAACAATTGAAAAATAAAACACTTTATACAACCCAAATCGAGTGAATAGTTCTGGTTTAGAAATTCCCTTTTTCATCCAATGGTATTCTTTTGAGAACAAATACACCCAATCGCTCATAAAAACAGAATGCAATAAGGTAAACATATAAACAAATGGTGCATAATACGCCTGAAATTTATGTTTTGGTTTCCATGGATGCGTTGGACTCAATCGCAAAAACGGATTTTTATCAATATCAACATCACTACCTTCAACATTGGCATACAAATGATGCGAACGAATATGGCGCAAACCCCAAAGCAAAGGATCAATACCAACAGTCAAAAAACTAAAAAAATGCAGTACACCATTGGCTTTCTTATTTTTAAAAGCCGTGTTGTGGGAAGCGTCGTGACCAAAACTGAATCCAATTAACAATCCCGACAATTGAAACACAACAAACAGAACCCAAAACTCCATTTTTGTACTAGATTCCAAAAACAACAAGCTGTATGAAAAATAGCATACTAATGTCCAGAAAACACCTTTAAACCAAAATCTAAAATCCCCATGAGAAATGATTTTACCTTCTAGCTTTTGATACACCTTCGATTTAAGTTGGTTATAAAACTCTTTTTCTGTTTCCGATTTTTTAAAATACTTCGCTTTCATAAATAAATTTTCAAATTTGATTGTACTCAGCAAATTTGAATCAAACCCTAAAAAGTGGCGTCCTGAAAGATTTAATCTGTATGAATTCGGACACATTTTTAGAAAATAGTTCAATAATTGTAACTTTTTTGTAACTGACTACGTATAACTACCTGAACACTTTAAAAGAAAAAGGAGAAAATTAAATGAGACAGCTCAAAATCACCAAGCAGGTAACTAATCGTGAAACTGCATCCTTAGACAAATACCTACAAGAAATTGGAAAAGTAGATTTGATTACTGCCGATGAAGAAGTGGAATTAGCACAACGCATCAAAGCAGGAGATCAACGCGCACTTGAAAAATTAACTAAGGCCAATTTACGTTTCGTGGTTTCGGTAGCAAAACAATACCAAAACCAAGGATTGACATTGCCTGATTTAATTAATGAAGGAAATTTAGGTTTGATTAAAGCCGCTCAACGTTTTGATGAAACTCGTGGTTTCAAATTTATTTCGTACGCCGTTTGGTGGATTCGTCAATCGATTCTTCAAGCGTTGGCAGAACAATCTCGTATCGTTCGTTTACCGTTAAACAAAATTGGTTCTATCAATAAAATCAACAAAATGTACGCTTTATTAGAGCAATCTAACGAACGTCCACCTTCTGCTGAGGAAATTGCAAAAGAACTAGACATGACCGTAAATGACGTAAAAGAATCCATGAAAAACTCAGGTCGTCACTTATCAATGGACGCGCCTTTAGTTGAAGGAGAAGATTCTAACTTGTACGACGTTTTACGTTCAGGTGAATCTCCAAACCCAGACAGAGAGTTGATTCACGAATCATTGCGTACTGAAATCGAGCGTTCATTAGAAACCCTTACACCAAGAGAAGCCGACGTTGTTCGTTTATATTTTGGTTTAGGCGATCAACACCCAATGACGTTAGAAGAAATTGGTGAAACATTCGACTTAACTCGTGAGCGCGTTCGCCAAATTAAAGAAAAAGCAATCCGCAGATTAAAACATACTTCAAGAAGTAAAATCTTGAAAACGTATTTAGGTTAATCCTATAAACGCAACAACAGTTTCAAAACTGTTCGTTTTTTGATTGATGATTGAAACTCCGGCTGATTACCGGAGTTTTGCTTTTTTAGGGGAAGCAATCTTACATTTTATTTTTTGGCGTGTCCTTTCAGGTCAGGCTATCCGCTCTATCTTTTGCTTCACTGCGTTACACAAAAGGATGCCGCTCCTATCCTTCACGCAAACCTTACTGAAAATTTTGGCATTTAACTTTCTTTATAACCTCATAAAAAAAAACTAATTTTGCATAGTACGGACAACTCGCGAGTTGTCCGTACATAAAACACAACACAATCACTCGGACAACTCGCGAGTTGTCCCTACACAACAATATAACAATGAAAAACACACTCATCGCACCTTCGGTATTGGCTGCCGACTTTGCCAACTTACAACGCGACATCGAAATGATCAACAACAGCCAAGCCGATTGGTTTCACATTGACGTAATGGATGGTCATTTTGTTCCCAATATTTCCTACGGAATGCCAGTTATTCAAGCTATAAAAAAGCACGCTACTAAACCGTTAGACGTTCATTTAATGATTGAAAAGCCAGAGCGTTACATTGAAACTTTTGCCGAAGTTGGAGCCGATATTATTACTGTACATTATGAATCTACTGTTCATTTACACAGAACTCTAAGACAAATTAAAGCGACTGGCTGTAAAGCAGGAGTTGTATTAAATTTAACTACACCTGTTTCTGTATTAGAAGACATCTTACCTGAATGTTATATGGTTTTAATCATGTCAATTAACCCAGGTTTTGGTGGACAAAAGTTTGAAGAAATCACTTATCAGAAAGTAAAAAAACTGAGAAAAATGATTGACGAACAAGGACTAACTACTTTAATCGAAATAGATGGTGGCGTCACCGATAAAAACGCGGCTCAATTAGTTGAAGCCGGCGCCAATGTATTGGTTGCAGGCAGTTATGTCTTTGGAGCTGAAAACCCGGTACAAACCATAGCCGATTTGAAAAAAATAACTTCAATCTAAAAATAAAAAAAGCCCTGAGAAATTATCAGGGCTTTTTTATTTAAAGAAAATGAATTATTCCTTAACTATTTTTAGTGTTTTTTGTTGGTTATCCGATAGCACTTTAATCAAATAAGTTCCCTGTTTTAATTGAGAAACATCAATCTTGACTTCAGTTTTATTAATTTCCTTAATTAAAACTTGTTGTCCAAGCATATTGTATATTTCAATACTCATTATATCATTCGCACTCGACAAATTTAAAAAATCTATTACTGGGTTTGGAGCTATTGTAACTTCATCCTTATAAACATAATCTTCAAGAGATAACGTAGAAGTTCCATTGACTATAAAAGGCAGTGCTAAAGCAACATCGGGAGCCGAATTGGGAATTCCGATATCAGTATTAGTTCCCCAACCCAAAACATCAGAAGGAAAGAAAGAAGCAATAACGTTAATTTTTGAGTTGGCTCCAGCAACCGATCTACTTCCCACTACAGTTACAGGCGGAAAGAAAATTTCGGTGTTATCTGTAGCATGAACCTGAAATTCTACCCAATAATGTCCAGCAGGAAGAGTTGCATTTAAATTTCCTCTTACTCTAAATACTTTTCGAGAAAAATTAGGTTGCTGTGGAGAAGGAACAGTTGCATTAAAAATACGATAAATAAAAGCATTTTCGCTATTGGCCGCATCGTAAACATTGGTTGTCAAATCTCCTGAAATCAGAGTTGAAGAGGGCAAAGAAGGATCAGAGTTGTACAATCTAATTTTTAGTTGATTGATTGGCGGAACTGAACCTGAATAAATGGGCTCATAGCAAAAAAAATCGAAACTAGTAACCGACCACACCTGACCTTCAGGTACTATAAAATCATCCGCTAATGCATAATTTAAACTTCCATCAGCATAATAATAACCCGGTAATCCTGCAGTTCCATTTACTTGCGAATTATTCCCTGTATTGTTTTGCAATTCACTCCACGAATAACCTGTTGGAGCAGCAAAACCATCCGTTGCAACGGTTCCAGTAGCTAACAAACCATTAGAATACAATTGAGCACTACTATCATTGACCGACAATAACACAAAACTGAGACAAAACAATGTAAGTAATTTTCCCCCCATACTTGACTGATTTTGAAACTTTGGCGCAATTTACATTTATTTTCAAAAGTCAATTCGTGAAAGCGATTTATTTCATAGAAAATCGACAAACTACATCTTTAGTTGTATTGCTCTATTAAATATTTGATTAAATCAGTAGTGGTAACTATTCCAACGAGTAAATCACCTTGAACCACAGGTAGCGCATGAAACTCTCTTTTAGAAAGTATTTCGGCCACTTCTTTGATACTTGCTTCAGGCTCTACTTTAACTAAATTGCGCGCCATCACTTGTTCTACTGAAAACATATTGTAAACAGTTACATCAACAGATTCTTCGTCTTCATCAACAGCATCAGCAAAAGAAATACGCAACAAATCGGTATAACTTAACATCCCAACAATTATATTTCCATTAACTACGGGAATGTGTCGGATATGATGTTTTTTAAATAAACTTTCGGCTTTAGTTAAATCGTCAGTAAGGTTCAACTTAATCACATTTTTAGTCATTATAATTGACACGGGAACATTTTGTTTCATAATCGTTTCTTTTAAATCATCATTAAAATTACGATTACTATGTGAGAGGAAATATGATAAAAATCAGAAGAACAATTAATGTTATAAATCGGATGTTAGTTTTTTAAAATCATTGTCGAAGAACTATTCCCTTCCGATTGAATTCTAATTAAATAACTACCTGATTTCAAAAAACTCAAATTGAGATCTACCTCAGATTGGTTTGAATTTTGTTCGTAAACAACTTGACCAAGAAGATTATACAGTTGTATGTTATTAATCGATTTATCGCTCTTAATTTTCAGATTATCGACAACTGGATTAGGAGAAACCAAGAAATCATTTTTATTAAATTCAACGTTATTCAAGGTAGTTTGAACCGTTACAGCCAATCGAGCAATACTCTCATAACCGCCAACTTTTTGAGTGGCAAAATAGGTTGAACCATTCTCTAAAACCGTGCTCATAGGCAACGGAATAACACTCGTATTAGTTTCATACCAACTAATATTTTCGCCTGACACTTGAATATCTGCTAAAGTAGCGCCTTGACTAAAAGATTGGGAAGCATTCCCAGTTGGCGGAGGTAATGGAGCCGCTATTACCTCAATATTACTTAACAGCAATGGATTGCAACTGTAATTGGGTCCGCCTTCAATATCCCAAACAGTGATTGTGTGCGTTCCTAGAGATACATTTTCAAAAATAGGACTATCTTGTTGCTGTCCACCATCAAGTGAATACTGATAAACACCATAACCTTCTATTTCAACCGTAATGATTTGATTTCCCGAATTATTTACGATTGAATATCCAATACCAATAGGCGAAGCTTGTCCTGATTGGTAAACTACAAAATCTTCAGAAATAGCCGTGCAACCTCCAGCAGTCATACTGTTCATTTCAACAGTAAAAACAGCTGAACTAGTGTTAGGTAATGGAGAAGCAATTAAAAAATTAGGCGAATTTGCACCAGCTATTAAAACCCCATTCATATACCATTGATACCAATAATCTGGCACCGGAACTTGGGGTGCATTCAAATAACTAGTCATGTTTGAAGATTCTAATAAAAGTGCTGTTTCAACAGTATTACTCAAATAATCTACGCAAACAGTAGGAGCGTCATTGGTTATTACTGGAGTCGGGAGTTGTTCAATAACCACTTCAAAAAATGAAATTGATCCACATCCTGTAGCATTATTAATACACCAATAATAAATTGAACCTGTGCTGGTTTCATAATTGGTAGTATTAACTATTGGATTGCTGTAATTAGATGCATCTACGAAAGTAGGATAAAAAACAATAGAGTAATTCGAAGGAGACAAACCATTTAATAATTGAGTTGTATAACTATTCAAATTAATAGATAAATAACCATCATTAAAATTGGTATCACAAGTTGTTAATAAAGTGGATGGCATAAGGGTTTGTGGAGGTAAATTCACCACTAAACCAAAATTAGTTAATGAATATTCAGAAGTAGTAGAATCAGTTACTCTAACCCAAATGGTTTGACCACTAGAACCACTAAAGCTACTTGGATTTGATATCGCATTTACATTGTTGATCGCATCGCTTTGAGCAACGTAAAACGAAACCGAATAGTTAGACAATGGCGCTGGATTTCCTTGTAATATCAATAAACTATAGGAAGTCAAATCAAAAAAATCTACTCCATCCATCAATGGCCCTTCATCACAAATTTGTTGATTACCAATCGAATTGGCAATTGGCGGAACTACAACATTTGATAAAGAGAATTGATACGTTAAGAGTACAAAAAGGAGTAAATAGTTTTTCATGCTTTTATTTTTTATCAAATCTAAAAAATAAAAACATTCTATTGAGAAAATTAGACTACAATTTGAGAATCAAATGATTTTGAAATTACTGACCTATTGCAATTTATACTCAGGGATTGGCTGCGCCCATCCCTCAAAGCTCCGCTTTGAGAAAAGTATACAAACAAAAAAATGCTCAAGCGAGCTTGGAGGTTTCAGTTCATATTCAGGGATTGGCTACGCCCATCCCTCAAAGCTCCGCTTTGAGAAAAGTATACAAACAAAAAAATGCTCAAGCAAGCTTGGCATTTTTTTGTTTGTATACTTTTCATTCGTGACCGCGAAGGGATTCGAACCCCCAACCCTCAGAGCCGAAATCTGATATTCTATCCAGTTGAACTACGCAGCCATTTTTTAGATTTCTAGATTGTTAGACCTTTTAGACATCTTAGATTTGGTAAGATTATTTATAAACACAATCTAAGTAGTCTAACTTTCTAAGAAGTCTAATAATCTTTCTATCCTAATAACTTTTTAACGATAGTCGAAATGGTTTTACCGTCGGTTTTGCCTGCTAATTCTTTAGAGGCAATTCCCATTGCTTGTCCCATAGCGGCCATTCCAGAAAAACCGTTGTCTGCAATAATTTTTGCCACCACTACTTCAACATCAGCTTCCGACATTTGAGCAGGAAGAAATTTTTCGATAACAGCTACTTGAGCCAATTCGGGTTCAGCTAGATCAGCTCTTCCTTGCTCTGTATAGATGGAAGCACTGTCTTTGCGTTGTTTTACCAAACGTTGCAATAATTTGATTTCGTCATCGGCTGATAATGTATCAGAAGCTCCGGCTTCAGTTTTAGCTAAAATAATTCCGGATTTGATGGCTCTTAATGCTTCTAAAGCAACCGTATCTTTTGCTCTCATGGCGTTTTTCATTTCGTCCATGATTTGTGTTTCTAAGCTCATTGTTTTGAATTTGGATTATACTACAAAATTGCTGTTCTAGCCCTGATTGGAGCAAGTATCCTGTTATTGCGAGAAACGCGGCAATCCTTTATAGATTGTTTCCCTATGCTCGCAATGACAGATACTGCGGAAAGCAGGACGAGTGTTGAAAGAAAAACAATTCATCTGCTCCTAAAAGGCAAGCAAATTTAGTGATTTTTTTGATTGTAAAAGAGGTAATTTTATAAAAAAATAACCCGAAAACGCTACAACATTTTCGGGTTAAAGGAACATTTTAATTAACTATAATTAATCTACATTATCGTGTAAAAAAGAATTGTTGGAACGCAACTGTACATCGTCGTTGCTGTCAGTACCCAATGACATGCGAGATGCATTTGATGAAGTACTGTTGTCTGAAATATCAATCCCTAATCGTTTGTAAGCGGGTTCTTTTTCGAACTCTTCTACTCTCGAATTGTTGTTATGGAATTTATAATTGAATTCTTTTAATTTACGTCTTCTTTCGTCGGCACGCATTTTTAAAGTCTCTTCAATAGTCATTTCTACTGGAGTTACATCTTCAAAATGAGTAGCGAATTTTGGCTCTTGCGTTTCTGAAGCTGATTTTAAAGTAAAATCCAATTCGGTATCAACTGGTTCACTTACTACATTTGCAGCAGGTTTTGAACCTATTAATTCAGACTCGATTTCCATGTATTCTTCTAAAGAATAACGCACCACACCGTCTTTGTTTAATTCGGTTACCGGAACAAACTCTACGTGTTCGTTTACTTTAATATCTTTTGCTTCGTCTGTTAAATCAAAAACGATTTTATTCTCAACAGGTTCCGCTTTTGGAGCTGGAATATCAAAGGTAAATGTGATTTGCTCTTCTTTAGAAACAAATTCGGTATCGATTACTTTGATTTCATTTATTTCTTTTACTTCATTTACTACTGGTGATTGGATTTCGAAAGTCATCTCTGTCATAGGTGAAACGATTTCAAAAGTCACGTCTAAATTGCGGATGAAATCGTTCATTGCCACCAAATCATTTTCGTTGATTTTAGCAACAATTGGTGCTTCGATTTCTTCGTCAATCAATTCAAAAATCACTTTTTCTTCTACCACTTCCGCTTTCACTTCTGGAACAACCACTGCTGGTTCTTCAACAACAGCCGCAATAGTTTCGATTGGTTTCTGAGTTAAATCGCGTACAATTTTCTGATCATCTTCTAATGAATGGATGATTTTCTTTGGCTCAGTATTTACGATTCCGTTTTGTTGTTCTACATTAAAACCCGTTGCGATGATAGTAACCGCAACAGCATCACCTAATGAATCGTCTTCACCAACTCCCATGATAATATTGGCATTGAAACCAGCTTCGGTTTGAATGTGGTCGTTGATTTCTCCGATTTCGTCAATGGTAATTTCACTAGTTCCAGAAACGATAAGCAACAATACGTTTTTGGCACCAGTAATTTTATTATCATTCAACAAAGGCGAATCAAGTGCAGAGATAATAGCATCTTTAGCACGGTTATCACCGCTAGCCGTTGCTGAACCCATGATTGCGGTTCCGCTGTTAGCTAATACTGTTTTAGCATCTTTTAAATCGATGTTTTGCGTATAGTGGTGTGTAATTACTTCAGCAATACCACGAGAAGCAGTTGCCAACACTTCGTCGGCTTTAGAGAAACCAGCTTTGAAACCTAAATTTCCGTATACTTCCCTTAATTTATTATTATTGATAACGATAAGCGAATCGACTTGTTTTCTTAATCTCTCAACACCATTTAAGGCTTGATCCGAACGTACTTTCCCTTCAAATTGAAATGGAATAGTTACGATACCGACCGTAAGAATATCTCTTTCTTTAGCCAATTGAGCGATTACTGGCGCAGCACCCGTTCCGGTTCCGCCACCCATTCCAGCCGTGATGAACACCATTTTGGTATTGCTATCAAGCATTTGCTCGATTTCGGCGATACTTTCAATAGCCGATTGTTGACCTACGTCTGGATTTGCTCCAGCACCAAGACCTTCGGTTAAGCTTAATCCTAATTGAATCTTGTTAGGAACTGGACTGTTTTGTAACGCCTGTGAATCGGTGTTACAAACAACGAAATCCACTCCTTTGATTCCTTGTTTAAACATGTGGTTAATGGCATTGCTTCCTCCGCCACCAACTCCGATAACTTTAATCACATTTGATTGATTTTTGGGTAAATCAAATGAAATGTTTCCAAATTCTGAGTTGCTTATCATACTATTTTGGTTTTGCTTGATTTTGTATTCTATTTTTTACTCTGCATTGTCAAGAAAGTCTTTGATCTTGTCTACGTACTTATCAAAAAAGGATCTTTTGATTTTTTCGCCCGTAGTTTCGGTGTCTTTGGCTTTCTTTTCTTCTACATTATTTTCTATTATTGGTGCTGGTTCTTGAACTTCAACCACTGGTTGCGCTACTGGTTTTACTTCTTTAAAAGTATCACGTAGTTCCAATTTATAAGCACTTTGAGTGTTGTTGGCAACGCTGTTCATTACTAAACCAACTGCGGTTGCGTACAACGGACTTGAAATTACTTCGCTCGAATTTCCGGCTAAATGCTCGTTAGGATAACCAATACGAGTATCCATTCCGGTGATGTATTCTACTAACTGCTTGATGTGATTCAGTTGCGAACCACCACCCGTTAGTACAATTCCGGCGATTAATTTCTTTTTCGATTCTTCGTGACCGTACGATTTGATTTCGGCGTATACTTGCTCGATGATTTCCACCACACGAGCGTGAATGATTTTGGATAAATTTTTCAACGAAATCTCTTTTGGTTCCCTTCCACGTAAGCCTGGAATAGAAACTATTTCGTTGTCTTTATTTTCGCCTGGCCAAGCCGAACCGAATTTTGTTTTCAGCAATTCTGCTTGTTTTTCAATGATCGAACAACCTTCTTTGATGTCGTCTGTGATTACATTTCCACCAAAAGGAATTACTGCTGTGTGACGAATGATACCATCTTTAAAAATCGCTAAATCAGTAGTTCCACCACCGATATCAATTAACGCAACGCCTGCTTCTTTTTCTTCTTGGCTTAAAACTGCGTCTGAAGAAGCTAAAGGTTCTAATGTCAATCCAGACAATTCAATTCCGGAACTTTGGATGCAACGACCTACGTTTCGTATGGAAGAAGCTTGTCCAACTACTACATGGAAACTCGCTTCTAATCGCCCACCGTACATTCCGATAGGTTCTTTGATTTCGGATTGTCCATCGATTTTGAATTCTTGTGGCAATACGTGAATAATTTCTTCGCCTGGAAGCATGGCTAATTTATTCACTTGATCGATTAATAATTGAATGTCTTTTCCGCTGATTACTTCTTCTGGATTACTTCGACTGATGTAGTCAGTGTGTTGAATACTGCGAATGTGTTGCCCTGCGATACCTACAACCACATCGTTGATTTTGTAGCCAGAATTTTCTTCGGCTTCAACAATAGCTTGTTGGATCGACTGTATGGTTTGTGTGATATTATTCACCACTCCACGAGCGACACCTAAACTTTTTGACTTCCCAACACCTAAAATCTCTAACTTCCCGTACTCGTTCTTTTTGCCAATCATGGCAACGATTTTAGTTGTTCCGATGTCTAAACCTACTGCAATATTCTCTTTTTCCATCATCTAATTATTTTATACAAACAACTTGTTGTGTAAACTTCAGATTTATCTTTCTATATTTTTTCAACACACTATCATTGACTTCTTTCTGAAAAAAGGCTTTGTAATTATTGAATTTCTTTTCAATGTTGATTGGTTTCCCAAACAAAATATCAAAATTGTAATTTCTGTTCTTCATCAAAAGTTCGTCTTTGGGCAAAACTTGAACACCGATGATGTTTTTTTTCAAAAAATCATCATCGTAAATCATCTTTAAAATTTCAGATAATTTTTTCTTGTTTTTTTCAGTAATTTCCCCCAAAACAAGTGGAACTCTCGCTGAATTTAATTCAGAAAGTGGCATCGTACTTCCTTCATAATCAATATAAAAAGAACCTTCGTTAGTAAAAACTCTTGCTATAGGAGTTTTTTGTTTAACAATTGCTCTCAACGTGCCATCTATAGTCACAAAAACGTCTGATTTTTCAATCATTTTATTTTTGTTGATAGACTTCTCCAATTTGTTCAAATCTACTTCAACTTTTGCAATGGTTTTTACGTCACTTTTATTTTCTATTAACAATTTATTAACCGCCTCTTGGCTGATAAAATGTTGACTATTATTCACAAAAATTACCTCCGATTTTTTGAGCTTTCTATTCAAATTTCTGTTGGCTGTAAAGGAATACAGAAATAATACTAACGCAAACATCAGCACTAATCGTATCGTTGACCAATTGAAAATTTTCTTCATTTTTGTTTATAATTATGCTCTATTTTGAAGCAATTCATTTTTAATTTTTGGCACCATTTCACCAATGTCTCCAGCACCAATTGTAACGATGATTTTTGCATCATTTTTAACAATTGTTGAAAGCAAATCCTCTTTCAAAACTAGACTCTTATTTGGATTCGTCATTTTACTCATTAACCACGAAGAAGTTACGCCTTCCATTGGCAGTTCGCGAGCGGGATAAATGTCCAACAAAATCACTTCATCAAAAGCTGAAAGACTTTTGGCGAAATCATCGGCAAAATCTTTAGTTCTACTGAATAAATGCGGTTGAAAAACAGCCAACACTTTTTCGTTAGGATACAATTCGCGTACTGCCTGATGCACCGCATTAATTTCCGTTGGATGATGCGCGTAATCATCAATATATACCAAATCATTGGTTTTAATTTGGTACGAAAATCGGCGTTGAACCCCTTTGAATGATGCTAACGCTTTAACGATGGAGTCGGTTGGGGTTCCATTAGTTTTTGCCATGGCTAAAGCGGTTAGCGCATTCATTAAATTGTGTCTTCCGGGCAAACCGAAAGCGATATTCTGTATGGTTTCTGATGGTGTTTGAACATCAAAAACGTAAGCGCTATTTTCTACTCTGATATTGAACGCTTTGTATGTTGCTTCTTCATTAATAGCAACTGTCAATCCTTCTAATGGCAATCCTTTTGGAACAAATAACTTAGTTTTGTCTTCTACTTTATTTGCAAATTCTCTGAATGAATCTTCAATAGCAGAACTGTCTCCATAAATATCCAAATGATCAGCATCCATCGACGTTACGCAAGCAATATCAGGATGAAGATGCAAGAACGAACGATCAAATTCGTCGGCCTCAACTACTGTAATTGTTTTTCCACTTCCAATTAAATTGGAATGGTAATTTTCGACAATTCCACCTAAAAAAGCCGTCACATCAGCTCCGCTTTCGTATAAAATATGTCCGAGTATACTTGACGTTGTTGTTTTTCCGTGTGTTCCCGCCACTGCGAAGCAAAAAGTATCTTTGGTAATGATTCCGAGTACTTCGGCACGTTTTTTTACTGTATAATTTCGTTCGAGGAAATAATTCCACTCCGAATGTGATATAGGAACTGCTGGAGTTATAATTACTAATGTATTTTCAACGTAATAATCCTTAGGAATCAAATCGATACTGTCTTCAAAATGAATGCTCATTCCACCTGCAATCAATTCGTCAGTAAGCATGGTTGGCGTTTTATCGTAGCCTGAAACCTTCTTTCCTATGTTTTGGAAATAGCGCGCCAGAGCACTCATTCCGATGCCTCCGATTCCGATGAAATAGACGTTATGTATTTGGTTTAGGTTCATTTTTCAATGGCAAAATTCAATATCAATTTCAAAATTCAATGGCAAATTCAATATCAATTTCAAAGTTTATTTATTGATTTTTGTTATTGTAATTGATATTGTTATTTGATTAATTTTATTATTTGTTCAACTATATCTTTAGTTGCGTTGGGTTTGGCTAAACTTTTAATGTTTTCGCTTAACTCTTTTTGTTTGTTTTCATTGGAAATCAAATCGGAGAAAACTGTTTGAAACGTCGAATCCAATTCGCTTTCTTTTAGTAAAATCGCACCTTTTTTATCGACTATTGCTTTGGCATTTTTGGTTTGATGATCTTCAGAAACGTTGGGTGACGGAATAAAAACAGTTGGTTTTCCCACCAAGCATAATTCCGATACTGATGATGCTCCAGCTCGTGAAATCACAAAATCGGCAGCAGCATAAATCAAATCCATTCGATCGATGAAAGCGACTACTTGAACATTTTCTTTGTCGTTGTATTTTTTATAGTCTTCAAAGTATAATTTTCCGCATTGCCAAAAAATTTGAATCCCGTTAGCTAAAAGAAAATCCAATTCCTTTTCGATTAATTGGTTGATGCGACGTGCGCCTAAACTTCCTCCTAAAACCAACAGTGTTTTTTTGGTTGCATCTAATTTGAAATGACTAATTCCTTCGTTTCGTTTAGAATCAACATCGAGTAAATCTTGTCGAACTGGATTTCCAGTGAATACAATCTTCTCTTTTGGAAAAAATCGCTCTAAATTTTCATACGCTACACAAATCACATTGGCTTTTTTGCTAAGCATTTTATTGGTGATTCCAGGATGCGAATTCTGTTCTTGAATTACCGTTGGAATGTTCATGCTATTGGCCATTTGCAATAATGGACCACTTGCAAAACCACCCGTTCCGATGACTGCATCGGGTTTGAATCGGCGTAATATCTTTTTAGATTTCCACAAGCTACTGATTAATTTTAATGGAAACATGGCATTTTGCAAGGTCAACTTGCGTTGAATTCCGGCTATCCAAAGACCTTCTATTTCGTAACCTGCTTGAGGCACTTTTTGCATTTCCATTTTATCTTGCGCACCCACAAACAGAAATTCTGCATCGGGGAAACGCAATTTTAATTCATTGGCAATCGCAATGGCAGGATAGATGTGTCCTCCTGTTCCGCCGCCACTTAATATGAATTTGTGTTTTTTCATTTTTTTCAGTCCCAGCGCTAAAGCGCAGGGTTATTCAGTAAACATATATTATTTATTCAAAATTGCATTCATTGGATTGTCTTCGATAGAAAAATTCTCCTCTTCATTTCCTGCTTCTTCCTCTTCTTTTAACTGTTTATCGATTAATCGCTGTAAGGCTTCTTCTCTTTTTTGTTTTTCTTGTAATTCTTCGGCAATTTCTTCTTCTTTCTTGGTCACGCTTAAGATGATTCCGATGGCGATGCACGTCATCCAAACCGAACTTCCACCCGAACTAATTAAAGGCAATGTTTGACCTGTTACTGGCAATAACTCAACTGCAACTGCCATATTGATTAACGCTTGAAATATGATAGGAAAACCGAGTCCGATGACCACTAATTTCCCAAACATCGAATTGGCTTTATGTGCTGCTACGACAAATCGGAAGAGCAACAGCAAGTACATTCCCATTACGGTTAATGCACCTAATAAACCGTATTCTTCAACAATGATTGCATAAATAAAATCGGATGACGATTGAGGCAAGAAATTTTTCTGAACGCTTTTTCCTGGACCTAAACCATACACTCCACCCGATGCAATAGCGATTTTCGCTTTTTCAATTTGGTAATCGTCTTCATTGGGTTTATCACTTGTAAAGCTGTCGATACGACTGATCCAAGTATCCACACGATTGGGGAAAGCGTCTGGGAAAGCTTTAGCAACTAAGATGAACATTGTTAACACTACAACTCCTGAGCCAATGATTAGTCCAATATATTTCAAAGGATATTTGCCTATGAACGCCAACATGGTTACCATTGCAAAAATGAGTGCTGCGGTAGAAAAGTTAGCTGGAAGAATGAACATCAAGGTTATGAAAACAGGAATCCATAAATCGATGAACGATTCTTTGAAGTTGGGTTCTTTTTCGCGTTTTTTGGATAAATAGCGCGCTACATAAATGTACAAAATGATGGCTGCTAACGTAGATGTTTGAAACGATATTCCTATGAAAGGCACTTGTATCCAACGACTGGCATTGGCGCCTTCAATTACCGTTCCCTTGACTAAAGTATAAATTAGCAAGAGCCAAACGATGGGCAAAGCGATACGTGAAATTCCGCGGAAATAGTGGTACGGAATTTTATGCACTTGATAAATGATAAAAAATCCGATGAAAATGTGTGCCAAGTGTTTGATTAAATACGTTACCGCGTTTCCGGAACCGTGACGCATGTAGGCCAAATTACTACTCGCGCTAAAAACAGGCATAAATGAAAACAGCGCCAAAAGAGCAACGAATGCCCAAATGACTTTATCTCCTTTTAAACTGTTTATTATTTTTAGCATTTTTTCTAGTTTCAAGTTTCAAGTTTCAAGTTTCAAGTTGTGAAACCTGAAACCTTAAACTTGAAACAATGATTATAAATTGCGTACTTCGTTTTTAAATTGATTTCCTCTGTCTTCATAGTTTTGAAACAAGTCGAAACTCGCACAAGCTGGCGAAAGCAATACTGTATCACCTTTTTCAGCAATGTGTTTAGCTGTGTGAACGGCATCGCGCATGTTATCCACTTCTACCATCATATCAACGATGTTGGCAAAGGCTTCGATGATTTTTTTGTTATCGATTCCGAGGCAAATAATGGCTTTTACTTTTTCGTGAACCAATGACATTAATTCAGTATAATCGTTTCCTTTATCAACACCACCCACTATCCAAACTGTTGGAGTTGTCATGCTATCCAAAGCAAAAAAAGTAGCGTTTACATTAGTCGCTTTACTGTCGTTAATGTACTGCACATTTTGAATTTTGAGTACCTTTTCCAAACGGTGTTCAACACCTTGGAAATTGGACAAACTCTCGCGAATGGTTTGTTTTCTAATGCGCATTAATTGAGCCACCGAAGTTGCCGCCATGGCGTTCTTCATGTTGTGTTTGCCTTCTAATGCGATGTTGGCTGTTTCCATTAAAAACTCTTCTTGATTGATGTTGATTTCCATAATTTGTTTGTTTAGGTATGCTCCGTTTTCAACTGGTTTTGAAATTGAAAAAGGTATTAATTGTGCTTTCACTTTATTGTTTTGTAACCAATTGGAAATGGCTTCATCATCAGCGTCGTAGATGAGATAATCCTCTTCCGTTTGATTCATTGTTATTCTAAATTTTGATGCGATGTAATTTTCGTATTTGTAATCGTATCGATCTAAATGGTCGGGACTAATATTGGTAATAATGGCAATGTGTGGTTTGTAATTAATGATTCCATCCAACTGAAAACTACTCAATTCCAACACATACGAATCGTAGTTTTCTTCGGCTACTTGCCAGGCAAAACTTTTTCCTATGTTGCCTCCTAAACCTACATTCAATCCACCTTCTTTGAGCAAATGATACGTCAGCATCGTTGTGGTTGTTTTACCATTACTCCCAGTGATTCCGATGGTGAGTGCTTTGTTGAATGGGTCAGCAAACTCAATCTCGGAGATGACTGGAATTCCTTTTTCGACCAACTTTTTCACTATTGGTGCTTTATCTGGAATTCCGGGACTTTTCATCACTACATCAGCATTCAGAATTACTTCTTCTGTGTGCTGCTCGTCTTCCCATTTAATTTCATATTGATTAAGAACGTCTCTGTAATTGTCTTTTATTTTTCCGAAATCGGACACAAAAACTTCGTATCCTTCTTTCTTTCCCAAAATGGCTGTACCTACTCCGCTTTCGCCACCACCAAGAACCACCAATCGTTTCATTATCTTAATTTTAAGGTTACAATTGAAACAATCGCTAATAAGATGGTTACAATCCAGAATCGGGTTACGATTTTACTTTCGTGGTAGCCTTTTTTCTGGTAATGGTGATGCAATGGCGACATCAGAAATACCCGTCGCCCTTCGCCAAATCGTTTCTTGGTATACTTGAAATACGTTACTTGAATAATTACTGAAGCACTTTCGGCAAAGAAAATGGCACACAACACAGGTAACAACATTTCTTTACGAACAGAAATCGCCAAAACCGCTATGATTCCACCAATGGTTAAACTTCCCGTATCACCCATGAATACTGATGCTGGATACGAGTTATACCACAAGAATCCGATTAATGATCCAACAAATGCCGCGATAAATACTGTCATTTCTCCCGAATTAGGGATGTACATTATATTGAGGTAACTCGAAAAGATAATATTACCCGAAACGAAGGTGAAAATCCCGAGCGCCAGAACAGAAATGGCAGAAGTTCCGGCGGCGAGACCATCGATTCCGTCGGTCAAATTAGCTCCGTTGGAAACTGCTGTGATAATAAAAATCACTATTGGAATGAATATCAACCAAGCCCAATTGTGGTAACCATCGCCTGTCCATGCGATGAGTTCGGCGTAATCAAATTCGTTGTTTTTTACAAATGGAATTGTAGTAGCTGTAGACTTATATTCGACAGGAACACTAGAAATTACATTTTCTTTTTGATTGAATGTAATGGGTGTAGATGATTTTTCGCGAACCGTAACACTTGGGTGAAAATACAACACCGAACCTACTATTAATCCTAAACCGACTTGCCCTATGACTTTGAAAATTCCTTTTAAACCTTGTTTGTCTTTTTTAAATATTTTGATGTAATCATCTATAAAACCAATTGTTCCCATCCAAATTGTAGTGATAATCAGCAAGATGATGTAGATGTTATTCAATTTGGTTAACAATAAAACCGGAATCAATGTGGAAATAATGATGATCAATCCACCCATTGTTGGTGTTCCTGCTTTTTGAGTTTGACCTTCCAAACCTAATTCTCTTACTGTTTCACCTACTTGTTGATTGCGCAGAAAATTGATGATTTTTTTCCCGTAGATGGTGGATATCATCAACGATAAAATGATGGCCAAAGCCGAACGGAACGTAATGTATTGAAACACTCCAGTTCCAGGAACGTCTAAGGTTTTATCTAGGTATTCAAATAAGTAGTATAACATAATTATCAGTTTGGTTTGTTATAGTATGAGATTCTTCCTTTGTGAGAATATCACTGTTGAGAATCTGTTTTATTTGTTTAGTTGTTCTAAATATTCTTTTACAATTTTCATATCGTCAAAATCGTGGCGCACGCCTTGAATTTCTTGATACGTTTCGTGTCCTTTTCCAGCAATCAAAATGATATCATTGGGATTGGCTAACTGACATGCGGTTTTTATGGCTTGTCTTCTATCAACTATAGAAAGTGACTTTTTAAAATTTTGAGGCTCCACACCCGCTTCCATTTGGGCGATAATCGTTTCTGGATTTTCCGATCTTGGGTTATCCGAAGTCAGAATCACTTTATCGCTCATGGCAGTTGCAATGTTCGCCATGATTGGACGTTTGGTTGTATCGCGATCACCACCACAACCTACAACTGTAATCAATTGCTCGTTTTTGGTTCGGATGTCATCAATGGTTTTTAATACATTTTCTAGTGCGTCTGGCGTATGCGCATAATCAACAATTGCAGTGATTTTAGCAGTTGAAATAATGAATTGGAATCGCCCAGAAACACTTTCTAATTCGGATAACAATCGCAATACTTCAATTGGTTCTATACCTAACTCAACTGCTGTTCCGTAAATCGCCAATAAATTATAGGCGTTAAAAGTTCCTATTAATCGCACCCAAACTTCATTTCCATTGATTTTGAGTAATAATCCACCCAATTGATTTTCAAGGATGACTGCTTTGTACTCAGCATACGATTTTAAAGCATACGTCAACTTTTTAGCTAATGTATTTTGCAACATTACCAAACCGTTTTTATCGTCGATGTTGGTTAGTGCAAATGCTGATTTTGGCAGATGATCAAAAAATGATTTTTTTACATCTCGGTATTCGGCAAACGTTTCGTGGTAATCCAAATGATCGTGTGACAAATTGGTGAAAACGCCACCTGCAAACTCTAAACCTTCGGTGCGTTTTTGATGAACACCGTGCGAACTAACTTCCATAAAGCAATATTCGCAACCGATTTCTACCATTTCATTCAAATAATAATTAATGGTAAGCGAATCGGGAGTTGTATGAGTCGCTTTGTGCTCGACATCATCAACCATGATTTTTACGGTTGATAGTAAACCTACCTTGTAACCTGCTTTTTTGAATAATTGGTACAACAACGAAGCAATCGTCGTTTTACCATTGGTTCCCGTAATTCCAACTAATTTTAACTTAGTTGATGGATTATCGTAATAATTGGTCGACATAAAAGCCAAAGCCGCGTTGGTGTCTTTTACCTGAATATAGGTAATTCCAGTAACTACAACGGATGGAATTTCATCACAAACAATTGCAACAGCACCAAGATTAATTGCTTTTTCGATGAAATCATGACCATTTGAAACGGTTCCGCGAATGGCAACAAAAACGTCATTTTCCACAATTTTTCTCGAATCAAATTCGATTTTATTGATGGACATTTCTGTTGAACCTTTTACGACTTCAATAGCTACTTTGTATAATATGTCTTTAAGAATAATCACGATAATTCTAATATGATGGTTCCGTTTTTTTGAATGGCTTCACCGGGTTTCAGTGATTGCGATTTTACTTTTCCGACTCCAATTACTTTTACTTTCAACTTCAAACTTTCCAATAGTGCTACAGCATCCATTCCGGACATTCCTTTTAAATTAGGAATGTATTTAGGATTACTGTTGGCTATGTCATTGTATCTATTATAATTAGATTCTTGTGTATTGACTTTTCTATTTAAATTTTTAACCTCATTAGTAGTTGGCGCGTCGGTAAAAATCTTTTGAGCGATTCTTTTGAAAACCGGCCCAGCCACATCAGCACCATAATATCCCGCAGAAACATTAGGCTTGTGAACTACAACTATGCATGAATATTTGGGTTCTTCGGCTGGAAAAAAACCAACAAATGAAGAAGAGTAGTACATTTCATCTTTTTTGTTGTAATTTACCTGAGCTGTTCCTGTTTTTCCTGCCATCGAAAAATCTTTGGAATACAATTTTGAACCTGTTCCACGTTTCACTACATTTTGCAAAACCGCTTTGATTTTATTGATGGTTGTTTGATCGCAAATACTTTTATTGATGACTTTCTTGTCGTACTTTTTGATGGTTTTGTTCCACTCTTTGATCTCAGACACAAATTGTGGTTTTACCATTTCACCATTATTGGCGATTGCGTTGTACAATGTCAATGTTTGTAAAGGCGTAATGGCAACACTATAACCAAAAGCCATCCAAGGCAAGGTATTTTTGTCCCAACCTTTCTCACCAGGTTGATGAACCACTGGAATTCCTTCACCTTTAAAAGGCAATCCGAGAGGTTTGTTCAAACCCATTCGGTTGATTCGGTTGACGAATTCCTCTGGATTATTTTTGTAATTTTCATAGACTGCTTGAACTAAAACCGTGTTGGATGAAACTTCAAAACCCTTGGCCAACGAAATTTTCCCGTAACCTCCTTTGTGTGAATCGCGCACTTTTCTGCCGTTGTATGTAATTTCACCACCGCGACTATCATACACCTTATTAGTATCTACTTTTTTATCGTCCAATAAGGCAATCATATCAACTAATTTGAATGTTGATCCTGGCTCATGTGATTCCGCTACAGCGTAATTTATAGTTTCATAGTACGAACCATCTTTGGCTCTTCCTAAATTGGAAATGGCTTTTACATAACCTGTTTTGGTTTCCATCACCACTACACAACCGTGATCGGCTTGGTAAAACTCCAATTGCTTCAACAAGGCATGATGTGCAATATCTTGTATGTAAACATCGATGGTAGAAATTACATCATAACCATCTTGAGGTTCAACTTCATTGACATCACGAATCGGCTTCCACTGACCTTTAGCAATTTTTTGTTTGAGAATTTTCCCGTCTTTTCCGTTTAAATACTTACCGAAAGCACCTTCAATTCCGACTCTTTTCAGCACACCGTCTTCGTCAATTCGCTCATAACCAATAGTTCGTTCAGCGATTTTACCAATTGGATGTTCGCGGACCGTTTCTTGTTCCACAATGATTCCACCTTTGTAAGCACCTTTGTTAAAAAGTGGTAGGTTTTTTACATCAACATATTGAGTGTACGTCAATCCTTTGGCTATTAGCAGATATCTATTTTGATTGTTTCTTGCTTTTCGCAATTCCTCGGCGATAACTGACTTTGGTTTACCTATTAATTTTGAAAGACCTAATGCTAATGAATCAACATTTGCTTTGAAATCTTCGTCTTTAGGAGCAACAGCATCAAAACGAATAGTATAATTTGGAATTGATGTAGCCAGTAAACTACCATCAGCCGAATAAATATTTCCTTTATTAGCGGGAATCACGAAATTTTTTACGGTTCGCTCTTTAGCTAATTTTCGGTAATAATCGCCTTCTACCCACTGAATATTGGTTAGTTTCACAGTAATAGCAATCGCCATCAAAAACAAGACGAACGCCACGAGATAAATACGATACGATATTTGTTTATCTTCTACTGCCATAGCTTTTTAAAGAAACTTTCTTCTTTAGGTTTTTTTACTTTTATTTTTACTGGTGGAACTTGCGAAGGCATAATTCCTCTGACTTCCATTTTTTTCGAAATGGTGGATTCCATTTTGAGTTGCATTAATTCAGAACGACGATCTACGAACTCTGAGCGTAATTCTTTTACTTCATTAGTCAAATCGGCGATTTTGAATACTTTTTGCTCAAATCGATGAGTATTGGCAATCATGATAATGGCAAGAAGAATCAGAAACAAAATAAAGCGCCAATTTTTGGTGGCGTCTTCATTGACAAGGAATCGTGCTTTTACTATGTTATAAATTCCGCCCTTCATTTTTTGAGTGTTCAGTGCTCAGTGATAGTATTATTAAAATTCTAAATTTTTATTTTTTCTCAGCGATTCGAAGTTTGGCGCTTCGAGCTCGATTATTTATTTTGATTTCAGCATCGGATGGAACAATTAATTTTCCAACTAGTTTAAATGGAACCGAAAAGTTTCCGAAGAAATCGCGCTCGGGTTCGCCTTCAAACATTCCGTTTTTCATGAATCGTTTCACCAATCGATCTTCCAATGAATGGTAGGAAATCACGCTCAATCTTCCTTCGGGTTTTAAAACTTCTAATGATTGTTCTAAAAACTCCTTCAACACGTCCATTTCCTGATTCACTTCAATTCGAATGGCTTGATATATTTGCGCTAATACTTTATTCTTTACTTTTTCTGGCAAATATTTCCCTAACACTATTTTCAAATCATCAGTTGTACTGATCGCTCTTTTTTCTCTGGCTTCGATAATGGTTCTTGAAAGTAATGGAGCATTTTTCAATTCGCCATAATCATAAAACACGCGTTTTAAATTCGCATCATCATATTCATTAATAACTTTATACGCATCCAAATCGTTTTTTTTGCTCATTCGCATATCTAAACCTGCATCAAATCGAGTTGAGAAACCGCGTTCTGGAACATCAAACTGATGCGACGAAACGCCTAAATCAGCCAAAATTCCGTCTACTTGTTTTACTCCATAAAACCTCAAAAAACGTTTGATGTATCTGAAATTCTCACTAATTAGAGTAAATCGATCATCTGGTAAAGCATTCGCAATTGCATCTTCATCTTGATCAAAACCAAACAACTTTCCGTTAGGCCCAAGTCGACTCAAAATTTCTTTTGAATGACCGCCGCCGCCGAAAGTAACATCAACATAAATTCCGTCTGGTTTGATATTGAGTCCGTCTACTGTTTCTTTTAAAAGAACTGGATTATGATATTCCATTGTCATCGTCATTTACATTTCCCATCACATCTTCAGCTAAATCAGCAAAATCAACAACCGAATCATCAATGGCTTTTTCGTACAATTCTTTATCCCAAATCTCAACTATATTGATGGCTGAGTTCAGCACAACATCTTTCGTGATTTTTGCAAAAGTTGACAAATCTTTGGCTACCAATAAACGGCCAAGATTGTCAATTTCAACCACTTTCACTCCAGCTGAAAAACGGCGAATGAAATCGTCATTTTTCTTTACAAATCGGTTGAGTTTGTTGACTTTTTGCATCATTAAATTCCATTCGCTCATCGGATACAACTCCAAACACGGCTGAAAAACCGAACGTTTCAAGACAAATCCATCTTGAATCGATGCAGACAATTGCTTTTTCAAAGGCGCAGGCAAAAGAAGCCTTCCTTTAGCGTCTACTTTACATTCGTATGTTCCTATTAATGAGTTCACAACTGGATTTTATGATAATGAGCAAAAATATAAAATAATTTACCACATTTTACCACAAAAATCCACTTTGTTAATAAGTTTTACCACTTGATTGTTCTTTTACCCTAAAAATTGATTTTATGAATTTTGAAAAATAAATACCGAAACCGTTCTTCATTATTGATTTTTAGAAGAATAATTAAGAAAAAGTTAATTTTACTACTATTATTTTAATGATTTTAGAGTTTTATCAAAACACACAAAAGCTAAATTTGTGTTGATAATTAACGATTTACAGTAATTAAAGGTTATGAATTACAAAGAAGTTTTTACAATTGAATGTAAAAATGTATATTAGCAATCTTAGATATATAGTCTATATTTGCAGCTTCAATTACGATACAACACAGAAACTATTCAGCATAAAGATGGAAAAAAGTTTAAAAACGGAAGGAAAATACACGTATTACGAAATAGGTGAAGGAACGCCAATCCTTGTATTACATGGACTTATGGGCGGACTGAGTAATTTTAATGCTGTTGCAGAATATTTTTCTCAAATTGGATACAAAGTTGTGATTCCAGAGTTGCCTTTGTACTCACAAAACATACTTAAAACGAATGTGAAAGCTTTTGCCAAATTTGTGAAAGATTTCATCACTTTCAAAGGTTTTGATCGTGTAATTTTATTAGGAAATTCATTGGGTGGACACATTGGTTTGTACCATTCTAAAATGTATCCTGAAAAAGTAGCTGGTTTGGTTTTGACTGGAAGTTCTGGTTTGTACGAAAGTGCTATGGGCGACAGTTACCCAAAACGTGGTGATTACGAGTACATTAAAACCAAAACGGAAGGCGTTTTTTACGATCCAAAAGTAGCGACCAAAGAAATGGTTGACGAGGTCTTTGCCATTGTAAACGACCGTATCAAAGTGATTAAAACTCTTACTATTGCAAAAAGTGCTATTCGTCACAATATGGCCAAAGATTTGCCAAAAATGCATGTGCAAACGTGTTTGATTTGGGGAAAAGACGACAAAGTAACTCCGCCAGAAGTAGCTGAAGAATTCCACAAACTGATGCCCAATTCGACATTGTATTGGATTGACAAATGTGGACATGCAGCGATGATGGAACATCCTGACGAGTTCAACAGATTGCTTCACGAATGGTTGAAAAAAGTAAATTTATAATAGTAAGGAAGTCCGTTTTGGACTTTTTTATTTTAACAAAATTCAATGAAAATAAATACCGCCGAGTTTGTCATAAGTAATTCTGACGTGAAAAAATGTCCGTTGGAACGCATTCCTGAATATGCTTTTATTGGGCGTTCCAATGTTGGAAAATCGTCGTTGATCAATATGTTGACAGGTCGCAATAGTTTGGCTAAAACCTCATCTCGTCCAGGAAAAACACAATTAATTAATCATTTTAAAATTAACAACAATTGGTTTTTGGTGGATTTACCCGGTTATGGTTATGCCAAAGTTTCGAAGAAAACCAAAGAAGTTTTTCAGAAGTTCATTACTGATTATTTTGAAACTCGCGAGCAATTGGTGTGTGCTTTTGTATTGATTGACATTCGATTGGAAGCACAGAAAATTGATTTGGAATTCATCACCTATTTAGGCGAAACACAGGTTCCGTTTTGTATTATTTTTACTAAGGCTGACAAGATTGGAAAAACTAAAGTAGACTCGCATGTTGCGGCGTATAAAAAACAAATTTTAGCCAACAACTGGGAAGAAATGCCTCCGTATTTTGTGACTTCCTCGGTTGATTCTACAGGAAAAGACCAACTTTTAGACTACATCAATTCAATCAATGAAGAAGTATTTAAATCAAGCAACGAATTTTAATTTTATGAAAAAGAGTCTTCTTTTACTCACTATATTATTCACTTTTTCATCTATTTTCGCTCAAGAAAATCAAACAGTTAGTGTAGAAAAATCGATTTTTGGAGTTCAAACCGGTTTATTGGGAATTTGGGGAAACAACGAATCTCGTTTAACCAATCAATTCAGTTTACGCAGTGAAATAGGAATGGATATGGGCGTTTTGATTGGTGGAAACAGCGACGATGGTTTTGTTTTGATTCCGGTACTTCGAGTAGAGCCAAGATGGTATTACAATCTTGAAAAAAGAAGTAGTAAAGGCAAATCCATTTCTAAAAACAGTGGAAACTTTTTTACATTAAGCACCACTTACAATCCGGATTGGTTTAGTCTTTCTAACTCAGACAACATAAAAGTGATTAGTTCTATTGCTATTATTCCAAAATGGGGAATCAAAAGAATCTATGGAGAATCGTTTACTTTTGAAACCGGTCTCGGAGTTGGATATATAAAATCGTTAAACCCAAATTATGATCTTTTGAGTGATGTAGGTGTTGATTTACACTTACGAATAGGCTATACTTTTTAACAGACTACTTTCCTAACTCCAATTTCTCTGCAAAATATTCACAGAAATCACGCATCGTATCGGCCATTTTCTCGTCGTTAGTAGCTCGTTGATACGTATCCGTCATTGCCACTAAAGTTTGATGGAAAAACTGCTTCATTTCGTCTACTGGCATGTCTTTGGTCCACAAATCAATACGCAGGGTTTCTTTGGCGTTGTTATCCCAGATGGAAAGCATAATGGCTTTGGTTTCTTCATTGTTCACTCCGCCGTCTTGTGCAGTCCACGCTAGTGATTCTGGAACACGATTTTCGTCTAATAGAACATTGAATTTTATTTCGGATTGGATGGAATTACTCATTTCGTTTAGGTTTGTATTTTGAATTTTCGAAGATTTGTTTTGCGTCGGTTTTGATCATGTCTTGCAAGGTGACTTTGTCGTTGTTTTCCATGTAGGAACGCACAATTTGCCAACCTACCCAACGACCAATTCGACCTGGCGATTCGTTATCAATTTCGAGATAGAATTTAGAAAACGGTGCTAAATTGATGAACTGACTTGGCAGTTTAGAATTCGTACTATACAACAGTTCTTTAGAAATAAAATATTCCCAGATGTATGCTTCGTTTTCTTTGCTCCATGCGATTTGTTCAGGCGTGTACCCTATTTTTTCAGCATCGGTATAATTGTCGGCGAGTAAAGCATCTTTTAAGTACAGTTCTTTTCCGTAATAAATCATTTCTGAGAGTAAAGTTCCGTCGTTTTGAACGGGAATTACGCCGAGTGCAAAACTCGAAGCTACTTCAGGAAGAATCTGACGTTGTTCGAAATTTTGAGTGATGTATTCGGGAAATTCGGCATAAAATCGGTGGTCTTTACCCAGAAATAATTCTAATGCAATAATTAATTTATCGTTGGCATAAATGGTTTTATTGTTGTAATCCATTTCGCCGATGGCAGTATAAATCTCGGGTGTTTTTACCGTTGGAAAATAGTATTTAATGTGTTTGAACAACTCTTCAATATCGGCTTGCTGTTCGTTGAAGTTTTTGTATTTTTTTTGAACTTCTTGATACAATTCGCGCCATTGTGGATGTTGCATTTTTTCAAGCCACACTTCATCGGGTGTTCCTTCTGGGAAAAAGTCAGGATATTCTGCTTTTACGAGTGACAATTCAGAAGGCTTAGCGTCGAAAAAAGCTTGTTCGAAGCGGTGCAGTTTCATTTGCACTGGAATTTCTTCAACAGCTTGTTCGACTTTACTTTTTTTATCGCACGAGAAAATAGTAAAAACTAAAAGAACTAATAAAACGATTTTTTTCATTTTTATTCTATGGTTTTAGCCCAGATAGTAGCGGAAATCCTTTTGCTATTTTGAAGTAGTTTTTCTTGCTGAAAAAGAGCGACTGGCAAGAAGCTCCTTTTTTAGTTAGAAAAACACTTTAAAATAGCGAAAGATTGGAGCGAATAGCTGGATACAGCTTTTTATACCAAATACACAACAACCTTGGACAAACTACGTATTTTAATTATTAATTATTTATTTTTGCAAATATACAGTACCAAACTCAAAATCTCCCATTAAAAATGGCTAAAAAAAGCACAATTCAGGTTGAAAAAGTGAATGATCATATTGTAAATTGGTTAAAAACGTATGCGGATAACGCAAAAGTAAATGGTTTTGTTGTGGGAATTTCTGGCGGAGTGGATTCGGCCGTAACTTCTACGTTGTGTGCACAAACCGGATTGACGACTTTGTGTGTGGAAATGCCGATTCATCAGCATCCGAGTCAGGTGAATCGAGGTAGAGAACACATTGAGCAATTGCAAAAACGATTTCCGAATGTACAACGTGCGGAAACGAATTTGACGAGTGTTTTTGAGGATTTTGTGCAGCAAGTTCCGAATACCGAAAACGAACATAAATTGTATTTATCGTTGGCCAATACGAGAGCACGCTTGCGCATGACTACCTTGTATTATTATGCAGGAATTCACGGTTTGCTCGTAGCGGGAACAGGTAATAAGGTAGAAGATTTTGGCGTTGGATTTTACACCAAATACGGTGATGGCGGCGTTGATTTGAGTCCGATTGCCGATTTAATGAAAAGCGATGTATACGCTTTAGGAAAATTTCTTGAAATTCCGGATTCGATACAAACGGCTGCACCAACGGATGGATTGTTTGGCGATTCGAGAACGGACGAAGATCAATTGGGTGCAAGTTATGATGAATTAGAATGGGCGATGAATGCAACTGAAAAAGGAGCAACAATTGATGATTTTTCAGGCCGAGAAAAAGAGGTTTTTTCCATCTACACGCGCCTAAATAAAGCCAATCAGCACAAGATGCAACCGATTCCAGTTTGTTTGATTCCAGTGAGTTATAAATGATTTTTTAACATTTTTTCTGCTTGTTTTATTTTTTTCACTATTTTTACATGCAGTTTTTTTAATTTTTTTCTAAAAATAGAATTATGATAAATGTTTGTTTAGCCGATAATTTTCCTGTAGTTCATTTTGGAGTGAAGTCCTATTTTAAGGAACACCCCGAAATTAGCGTGGTTTCAAACGTTGGTAGTTTTTTTATGGTTCCGGATGCGCTTCGCAATAAAGAAATTAACGTTTTGGTAATCGATTTAGAATTGGACGGCTTAAAAAGTATTTACGAATTAAAAGCGATCATCAAAAACTTCCCTAAAACGAAAGTGTTGATATTCACTAATTTAAATGAGCAAATTTACGCACCTAATGCGATCAAAGCTGGAGTTGCGGGTTATGTTCACAAATCGGCAAAACTGGAAACATTAGGAACAACGATTATACGTGTTCATCAAGGTTTGGTGATGTTGAGTGAGAGTTTGAAAAAGAATTTGGCGTTGATTGCCAAGCAGAATAAATCAGAGCGTTTGTACCGAAAATTATCGAACAGAGAAATTGAGGTGTTGCGTTTCTTGTGTGATGGAAAGAAAAACAACGAAATATCGAAAACATTAGGCTTGAACGAAAAAACCATTAGTACGTATAAATTGCGTTTGTTGCAAAAATTGAATGTGACAAATTTGGTGGATTTGGTGAATAAGGCGAAGACGTTGGATATTGTTTAGAACAGTTTCAGGTTTCAAGTTTCAAGTTTGCTTCGCCAGTCGCCCTTCGGGCTCGTGTCAGGTTTTATTAAAATATATAATCTCGGTTCTGATGAATCGGGATTTTTTTTGCTCAAACTTGACATTGTTTCGCCAGTTTGAGCAAAGCTCTAGAGTCCGACGAAGAAGAAATCTCATTAAAAATTGATTATGAGATTCCTCCTTCGTCGGAATGACAAAAAAAATTGGAACAATAAAAGTTAATGAAATTTTAAATCTGCAAATCAGTGACACGAGCAAAGCGAACTGACGAAGTAATCTGCGGCAGATTGATTAGCTGTGTCGTGAGATGACTCTTCCTAGTTTTTTGGAGAACATATTGGTTAATCCTAAATAATCAACTACCATCGAAAGCGTTTCCGAGTTATCAGTTTCGGGTTCGGAAGTGACGCTTCCTTTTAATTCTTCAATGATTTTATTGACTAAAAACCAACGCAGCGTAAGTATGGTCTCAGAAACGTATTGACTGATGGTTTGGTCTTTTCCTTTTACGTAGATGTGTTTGGTTTCCCAATTGTGCAATACTTCTCGTTCGTCGTTCATCAAAATTGACGTTACTTCATTGGAAATTTCGGCAGGCAATTGTTGTAAATAATGATCCATTTCGAAATTTTCGTTTTGGTGAAAATAGTTGATTAAATCATTATAGATGGATTTGAAAACTGGGTTTGCCAATTCGGTTTCGTCTTCTTGTAAACTCAAAAAAATCCGTTGATATACTTTGTAGGTGTTTAATTCTTTTACTTCAGTCATTTCACCATTTTCATTGGCTTTCAGAAGTACATCTTCAAATTCTTCTTCTCTATTTCCGTACAATAAAAGTATTTCTATGATTTTTTGTTCAAGTTCAAATTGGATATCAACATTAGAACTCAGAGCAATTGGTTCGTTTTTATGAACTTCAAATGCTTTTTGTTCCTCTTTTTGTTTTTTGCCTAATTCCTGAATGTCTTTTTTGGTGATTTGAGCCAACGTATTGAACAGCACATCTTCGGAAATATCCATAATGCGCGACGTTTCCTGAATGTAGATTTCGCGTTTGATGCGATCGGGAATTTTAGAAATACTCGTCACCATATCGCGGATCAAATCGGCTTTTTTGATTGGATCGTTCTTGGCTTCTTTCATCAAAAGAGACGCTTTGAACTGTATAAAATCCATCGCACTTTCGTTTAGGTACTTTACCAAATCTTCGTACGACGTTTTTTTGGCAAAACTGTCTGGATCGTCGCCATCGGGAAACGTACAAACGCGAACGTTCATTCCTTCTTCAAGAATTAAATCGATTCCGCGAATGGAAGCACGCAGTCCAGCCGCATCGCCATCAAATAACACCGTAATATTTTTGGTCAGACGATTGACTAATCGAATTTGATCAGGCGTTAAAGCCGTTCCAGATGATGCTACGACATTTTCAATTCCGGATTGATGCATTTGAATCACATCCGTATATCCTTCGACCAAAAAACAATTATCGAGTTTGGCGATGGCTTGTTTGGCATGGAAAATTCCATACAACACTTTACTCTTGTGGTAAATATCACTTTCGGGCGAATTGAGGTATTTGGCTGCTTTTTTGTCTTGTGTCAAAATACGACCACCAAAACCCAACACGCGTCCACTCATGCTATGAATCGGAAACATCACACGACCTTTGAATCGGTCGAACTGTTTGTCTTCACCTACAATGGTGAGACCAGTTTTTTCTAAATACTCTAATTTATATCCTTTCCCTAATGCTTCTTTGGTAAAAGCATCCCATTGATTGGGAGAATAACCAAGGTTGAATTTTTTTATGGTTTCGTTGGTGAATCCACGTTCTTTAAAATAAGTATAACCAATGGCCTTTCCTTCTTCATGGTTGAGAAGCACATCTTGAAAATACTTGCTGGCAAATTCGGAAACCAAATACATACTTTCTTTTTCGTTGGCTTCGGCTTTATCTTCGTCGGATTGCTCGGTTTCTTCAATTTCGATGTTGTACTTTTTAGCGAGATAACGAATCGCTTCGGGATACGAAAAATGCTCGTGTTCCATGAGGAAAGTCACTGAACTTCCGCCTTTTCCCGTACTAAAATCCTTCCAAATTTGTTTTACTGGCGACACCATAAACGAAGGCGTTCGTTCGTCTGAAAACGGACTCAATCCTTTGAAATTGCTACCTGCGCGTTTGAGCTGAACGAAATCACCGATGACTTCTTCGACGCGTGCGGTTTCAAAAACTTTGTCTATGGTTTCTCTTGTTATCAATTTTTTAGTTTAAAATTGTTTAAAGTTTAAGGGTTTAAAGTTACAAAGATTTAGAATAAAAATGGCGTTACAAATTTTATAAAATCTATGATTTATTGGTTGCCACGAATTCGCGAATTTCAAAAATTATGATTTTAAAAATTGTAAAGACGCAATGCAGTGCATCTCTTCAAAATAAACAAAATAAAAAAAGCGTTTCCAAATAGAAACGCCTTTTCGAAGTATAAAACTAACCTAAACAAATTTTAATTCAAATCGAATCGAACTCCAAGTGACACATTATTTTGTTTGATTGGATTGTTTTGAAATAATGGATTCAAATCGTATTTCACATACAAACTGGTTTCTTTGTATCCGATGTACGCGCTAACTCCATAAATGAAGTTACTTGCATTGAAATCTTTTTTAGTTTTTTGTTTGATGTTGTCGCCATTCTCGTCTTCGTATTTCAAAATTTCTTTGGTTTTTAGACGAATTCCACCGTAACCACCGAAACCAAAACGGAAGGATTGATGTGACCTAAAAATGGTTTTATCGTCTTTTACTTTTTTACCCGAAAAATCGAATTCTAAATGCATTGGAATGGCCAAATACACATTGCGCAAACGCGATTCATCAAGGTCGTATGGACTGGTTTCAAGATTGGTTTGATCACCCGTTACGACAAAACTTCGGTTGTCGGTTGGACGCAAATTATTGTACATTACTGACCAACCGTATTTAAGATGCAATAAATTACTGTCTTTTGCCAAACGATAGTTGTAGGAAACTCCCCATTCGTAGAAATGTGAACCTAGAAAACGGAAATCAGAATTTTCAACATCTCCATCAGTTACCAAATTATTCAATCCGGCAGCGAATACAAATTGTGAAGTAGTTCGAGGTTCGCCATTGACTCTTTTAAGTGAATCGTTTTTCTTTTTCCAATCAAAATTAATTGTATAGCTTCTGTCTTTGGAAACTTCTTTGATTTTTCCGTCAACTTTTTGTTGCACTAAATCTTTTAATTCGGCTTGAGCAACCGCTACTTTATTTTCGATTATAGTGGCTCTGGCTTCTGCTAATTTTTGTTTTTTCTCGTCGGCTTGAGCTTTGGTAAGCGAACCGTTTTCGAGTTGTTTATTCACTTCCTCTACTTCAATTTTTAAGGCTTCTTTTTCTTCTTGAGTGATTTTCTCAATCTTCTCAGCAATCGCTCTGGCTTTGGCTTCAAACGTCTCTTGCGCTGTTAATTTAGCTGCCAAAAGACAAACAGCCAAGGTTAAATAAATAGTAATACTTCTCATGATATTTGATTTTGATTAATGATGATTTTTACTCTTGTGTATTTCGGGTGGATAAAGCGACTTTCACTTCCTTGTAATTTTTGTTTACTTTTTGAAGTACTTTTTCTCGAAACGTAAGTTCTAATTCGCCATCTACTTGCGATAATAAACTGCTTGCGCTAACAGTCACTTTGGTTGATGGTTTTTGGTTCACTTCGTTTTGAGCGACAACTTCTTTGTTTTCTGAATTGATCGGGTTCGAGAAAACAGGAGTTGGATTTTTTACTTCGCTTTTTTGGTTGTTTTGGGCGATTACTTCTTGTTTTGGGCTTGGAGTGTTTTTTTGTTGATTTGGCGTCGATTTCTGGGCAATTGATTGATTGGATTTGATGATTGAAACTCTATTTTGGGTTGTAGGTTCTGGATTAAGGGTTGTAGGTTGAGTTGTATTTTGTTCTGTTTGAACTAACGGTTGCATTTTTTCGGTTGGCACTTCATTTTGAATTTTCTCTGAAGAATTATTTACAGAATCTTTAGTTACTTCCTGATTTACAATCGTAGTATCAGGAGTGATTTCTGAAGTGTTTTGATTGAAAAAAAACAAACCAGCAGTTACGAAAACCAAAATGCTTGCAGCAATATACAACCAGCCAAAAGAACGCTTTGTTTTTTTTTCTTCGGCAACAGAAAGCATGGCGTCCAATCGATCCCAAGCGTTTTCGCTGGGTTGGATTTCGCGAGAGTTCAGTTGCTCTCTTATTTGTTCTTCAAATTTATTCGGTTCCATTACTGTAATTTTTTAACTTGTTAATTTGTTCTTGCAACATTTTTCTAGCGTGAGAAAGTTGCGATTTTGATGTTCCTTCATTGATTCCCAACATTGCTCCGATTTCGTGGTGTTTGAATCCTTCAATCGCATATAAATTGAACACCATTTTGTAACCATCGGGTAAATTATCGATTAGAGTTTGTATGTCTTCTACTGAAAATTTACTTTCGATGTTGTTGAAGCTTTCTTCAAAATACGTCTCATCTTCAATAAAAGTCACTTTTTTCTGGACTCGGATGTACGAAATGCATTCGTTAATCATGATTCTTCTCACCCAACCTTCGAAACTGCCTTTGTGTTCAAAATTTTTCAAATTAGTAAACACTTTCATAAAAGCCGTAATCATGATGTCTTCAGCTTGATGAACATCCTTTATATACTGACGGCAAACACTCAACATTTTGGGAGCAAATTTGGAATAAATCTTTTGTTGTGCATGTCGATTGTTTTCGACAGCCAACTCGATTAATTCTTTTTCTTCTTGATGTAAGTTAATTACCTTCATGTTAAATTTCAATGGCAATATCAATTTCAATTTTCAAATTATTTTATTGATATTGATTTTTGTTATTGCTTTTTGTTATTGCTTTTTGTTTTTGTTTTTGTGTTCTATTAGTATAGACGATTATGGTTTCAAAAGGGTTGCATGAGCTATAAAAAAAATAGTTTATTTTTCTGATTTCTCGAATAAATCATAGGGTTTTTCATGAAATTTGGCATCAAAAAACCGTGCTGTTGTTAGCAAAAATGCAATAAAAATCAACACCATTGCAATTTGAACTATTGAAGTTTTCTGAATTTCAGCTTTAGATTTAACGTCGCAAATTTCACCCGGACAATATTGTGCTTTTTCTTTGTAGAAAAGACCGTATAGTTTACAACCGATGCAAATTCCGAATGCAGTTTCAAAAAACATAAATATCAAGCAAATTAAGCAAACAATTCCGGTAATGTAACTGTACGCATTCACAACAACTAAAAGAACAAACATAACTGAAGAAAGAATAAGCCCAATGATCCAAGCTACTTTTTTCTGTTGCGCGCCAACGTATTCTGGATTTTGGTTTCGAACGATTAGTCTACCTATTATTAAGGTTGGTGAAAACTTTGGACTTACAAAAATTCGAATACTAAAATCGGTTAAAAAAGCTGTTAAGACATATTTTACAGGCACAAAATTTCCTTCAAAAGCAATGAACATTAGTGACAGAAATACGGCCAAAAATAAGATTCCAGCAGCTGCTCTTATTTCTCTTTCGTTTAAAACTTTGATGTTATAACCTTCAACTTCTTCTCCGAATTGTACTAATTTATTCATTTTGCTATAGATTAATTGGTTAGTTCTATTAGCATAGACGAGATGAGTTGAAAAAGAGTTGCATGAGCATTTGAAAATTTTTCAATTTGAAAATTTTCAAATGAAAAAATTCAGCAAAATCAATGGTTGGAATAATAAAAAAATAATTTATTTTTTTCTTTCGATAACGTAATTCACCATCAAAGTAAGGCTGTCTTTGTATTCCGATGAAGGGAAATTGTGAAGTAACTGAAGTGCTTCTTGTTGGAATTGCACCATTTTTTGTTCGGCATAAGCCAAACCGTTTTTGTCTTTTACGAATTGAATGACTTCTTTGACGCGCTTTTTATCTTTATTGTGGTTTTTAATCGAATTGATGCACCAGCTTTTTTCTTTAGTCGAACAATTATTCAAAGCATAAATCAATGGCAAGGTCATTTTTTGTTCTTTGATATCAATTCCAGTTGGTTTCCCGATGGCTTCATCCGTGTAATCAAATAAGTCATCTTTGATTTGAAATGCCATTCCGATGAGTTCACCAAATTTGCGCATTTTCTCGACTGTTTCGTCATCTTCTGAAACTGATTTGGCTCCTAAAGCACAACAAGCGGCAATTAAAGTGGCTGTTTTTTGGCGAATGATTTCGTAGTAAATGGCTTCATCAATGTCCAATCGACGTGCTTTTTCAATTTGAAGTAATTCGCCTTCACTCATTTCGCGAACGGCAACTGAAATGATTCGGAGTAAATCAAAATCGCCATTATCAATCGAAAGCAACAATCCCTTCGAAAGCAAATAATCACCAACTAAAACTGCAATTTTATTTTTCCACAACGCATTGATTGAGAAAAAACCTCTTCTGCGATTGCTATCATCTACAACATCATCGTGAACCAAAGTGGCCGTATGAATTAATTCGATTACCGATGCACCGCGATAGGTTCGCTCATTTACGGTTCCGCCTGAAATCATTTTTGCCGTTAAGAAAACAAACATCGGACGCATTTGTTTTCCTTTGCGGTTGACAATATAATAGGTGATTCGGTTGAGTAGCGCAACTTTAGACGACATTGATTCGAAGAACTTCTTTTCAAAAAGTTCCATTTCCTTGACAATCGGCTGCTTTATTTGCGAAGTAATGTTCATCGACTTCAAAGATACAATAATGAAGTAATTTGAAAAATATTTTATGATAGCTTTAAACCTTTTATATTTCGTGTTGTCTTACATTTGAATTTCAACTAAAAATCGCGATTAATAACCAAAACTTTAAAAAATATCAATTATGAAAAAAACAACTTCATTTATTTTCGGATTGGCTTTGGCCTTAACCATTTTCAGTTGTTCTAAAGACGATGACGACTCTACAATGACTGCTGAAGAAGCAACGATTAATGCTAAAATGGACATTGCCAGCGATGATGTAGCTGATATCGTGGAAGAACAAGAAGCCAGCACCTATTCTAATTCTATAAGTGGAAGAACTGAACAACTTTCACCTTCAACTTTATCAACTTGTGCAACGGTAACCAGAGTTCCTGCTTTTGGAACTGCTATCACTCCGGGAACATTGGTTACAAAAACTATTGATTTTGGTACAGTGGGTTGTGCTTTGGCGAATGGGAATGTGGTAAAAGGAAAAATCATTATTTCTTTTACGTTCCAACCAGATGCTACTACACATACTATTAATTATACTTTTGATGATTTCTACCACAATGCTATCAAATTTGTAGGTTCAAAAGTATTTACCCGAACCATGACTGTTGGCACTGATACTAACCCAAGTCATCCAGTGGTTACTATGGACATGGACATGACTGCCACTTTCCCAAGCGGAAATTCATACACAAGAGTTGGGCAACGAGTAAGAGAAATTATTGAAGGCTACAGTACACCAGCGTTTGCTGATAATGTGTACCGAGTAACTGGAAGTTGGACTACTTTATTCCCAGACTCATCTCTTCGAACAAGCACAATTACTTCACCTTTAAAAGTAAAAATGAGTTGTATTGCTGCGAATAAACCGTTGTTGGTTCAAGGTGTAATTACTATTACTCGAAACGATAATGTTTCAACCTTAGATTATGGAGATGGTACTTGCGATAATTTTGCGGTTTTCACCTTCAATGGAACATCGTATACGATAGTAATTGGAAACTAAAAACCCTAATTATAAAACAAAAAACTCTCTGCACAACAGAGAGTTTTTTTTATTGTTTATTGGCCAATTGACCGCAAGCTGCATCGATGTCTTTTCCGCGACTGCGACGCACTTTGGCTACGATATCGTATTTGGATAATTCTTTAATGTATAAATCGATGGCGGCATCTGAAGCTTGCTGGAACTCGCCATCATCAATTGGGTTGTATTCGATTAAATTGACTTTACACGGAACGTATTTGCAGAATTTAACTAAGGCATCAACAGCTTCTTTAGTGTCATTGATTCCTTTCCACACTACGTATTCATAAGTAACTTTACTTTTGGTTTTTCGGTACCAATATTCGAGTGATTCTTTCAAATCTTTCAGTGGAAAATTTTCAGAGAACGGCATGATTTTGGCGCGAACCTCATCGATAGCTGAATGTAAGGAAACGGCTAGTTTAAATTTCACTTCGTCGTCGGCCATTTTTTTGATCATTTTTGGAATTCCCGATGTGGAAACTGTGATTCGTTTGGGCGACATTCCTAAGCCTTCATCCGAAGTAATTAAATCAATTGCTTTGATGACGTTGTTGTAGTTCATGAGTGGCTCGCCCATTCCCATAAAAACAATATTAGAAAGCGGACGATTATGGTACAAACGACTTTCTCTATCAATGGCTACAACCTGATCGTAAATTTCGCCTGGCTCTAAATTACGCATGCGCTTCAAACGAGCAGTGGCGCAAAAATTGCAATCCAAACTGCAACCTACTTGTGAAGAAACACAAGCTGTTGTTCTGGTATTCGTTGGAATCAAAACACTTTCCACAATCAAACCATCGTGCAAACGGACTGCGTTTTTTACGGTTCCGTCTTCGCTGCGTTGCATTTGATCGACTTTGATGTGATTGATGACAAAATTCGCTTCGAGCATTGCGCGCGTTTCTTTTGAAACGTTGGTCATGTCGTCAAATCCGTGAGAACCTTTACTCCACAACCATTCGTATACTTGATTGCCACGAAAGGCTTTATCGCCATTGGCCACAAAAAAATCGCGTAATTGCTCTTTGGTTAAGCTTCTAATGTCTTTTTTCTCCATCATGCCGCAAAGGTAAGTCAAAATTGGCTATTTTAAAATTTGCTTTAAATTTAGCTTACCCATTAACATACACTAAAAGGGAGTAATAATCGTTGAGTCAAACAAGAGATTTTTTTATTTTAAGTTGAGTATTGTTTACTACTTGGAAGAATAAATTATTCTGAAATTGATTTAGAATTATTTTTAATAGCATCTCCGTAATTAGAAACACTTCCTGAACCCATTATTTCGCTATTGATTTCTCCATCGCAATTTACAACCACTTCACCTCCATTTTTTATAATAATATCAGTTTTGTATGATTTAAAGAACTGACCCTGAAATTTAGAATCGTTATCTATGCTAATTTTCAATTTTTGGGTTTCGTTGAATCCGAATGACGCTTTACTTCCTTTTGACAATTGACAATTAAATTTAGCATCACTCACACAATCGTCATCAATTATAACTGATGTATTGTTAATAAGTTCAATTGACTTTAAGTCATTGGTTCCGATTACAATTGTTTTACAATCATTGTTGTATATTGACAGTGTTTGTTTAAGCAGAGTATAATTAAGTTTTTCAACATCTATACAAGAGATAAAAGGAGCTTCAGAGTTGACAATGCTAATACTACACATACCATTCACTTTTAAATTGTAGAATTTTTCGATATTTTTTTCCATATTCTTTTATTTAAAAAGTTGTCTAAATAATGATTCTTCTTGAATTAATATTTTGGCTTTTCCTTTATAAAAAGGTTTTACCTGAATTTCTTTATTCATATTTGTAATGACCTGAAATTTTATCTCTGCATGAACTTCAAATTCAGAACTTGATGAAGTTGGTTGGTCTATTGATGAAATTTCAGCATCTATTGAACCAAATGAGTTTTCTGGAAAGCTGACTAAAGACACCTTGATTTTGCTCTTTTCCTTTATTTTAGTGATCAGTTCTTGAGGAATCTTACATTTGAAAACAAGAGTGTTTTTTTTGTCAGAAGGATAAACCATTCCATCACTTTGATAATAAACAGGATAATTAACTTGCGTACTCGTCCAAAGAATCAGCAGAAAAACCAATAGTAAAATTACACTACCAAATCTTATATACCATTTGGGTATGTTTCTCAATATTTCATGAGTCTGATTATTTATATTGTCAAAATTTATTGGCATACTATTTATTTTTCAAGTTCTAATTGATTTTTTACTAAATTATAGTAAGCACCTTTTTTTGCTACTAGTGATTTGTGATTTCCTTTTTCAATTATTTCGCCTTTATCAAGAACTATTATCTGATCTGCATTTTTAACTGTACTAAGTCTGTGGGCAATTGTTACAACCGTTTTACCGTTAAAAAAAGAATCTAAATTTTCCATGATAATTTTTTCATTATTAGCATCTAAAGAGCTTGTTGCTTCGTCAAAAAATAGATAATTTGGATTTTTATATACTGCTCTTGAAATTAAAAGTCGTTGAATTTGACCGCCACTCAAACCACCGCCATTAGCGCCGAGTAAAGTCCCTAAACCAGATGGAAGACCTTTAATATAATCTGTAATATTAGCAACCTCAATTGATTTATATAATTGTTCTTTATTAATTTCATTACCATCTACGGCAATATTTCTGGCAATAGTATTAGCAAAAATGTATCCGTCTTGCATAACTGTACCGCATTGTTTTCTCCAATATTTACTATCTATACTATTGATGTCATTCAGACCTATTTTTATATTTCCCTCAAGTGGCTGATAAAACTTGAGTAATAATTTAAGTAGTGTTGTTTTTCCGCTTCCACTAGTTCCGACAATAGCGGTTATTTTGCCTTTGGGTATTATTAAGTCAATGTTTTTTAATACTGTAGGAGAATGTGGCCCACCGTATTTGAAAGAAACATTATCCAATACTATATCATCGTGAATATCAGTGTTTAGCGGATTAAACTCAAAATCTCCCATTTGAAACTCTTCCTCAGACTCTTTTGAATGAATCTCTCTTAAGCGTTCGGTACTTATTTTTGCATCTTGCAATGAACGGAAGAAATTGATGAGTTGTCTTAGAGGTTCATTAGTTTGTCCGATTATGTATGATATACTTAGCATCATACCAATTGTTATGTTTCCATTAATAACTTCAACAGTAGCGATATAGGATATTATTATATTTTTTAATTGAGTGATAAAATTGAACCCAATTCTTTGATACTGATCCAACAAAAGGCTTTTGGTATTAATTTTAAACAATTTTGCTTGAATTCGTTCCCAATCCCAACGTTTAGATAGTTCACTGTTGTTCAGTTTGATTTCTTGCATTCCGGCAACAATTTCCATGATACTATCTTGATTGTCTCTTAGACTTTGAAATCGTTTATAATCTAAGTTCTTTCTTTTTTTCAAAAACAAGACTACCCAAATACAAGATAAGACACTGAGAGAGAAAAAAACGGCGAATATTTTCCAGTTGTAGATTGTTAAGACAACTGAAAAAACAATAATATTAATTATTGAAAAAACAGAGATTAAAGCTGTACTTGTTAAGAAATTTTCAATTCTATAATGGTCATTGATTCGTTGAGTTATATCTCCGGTTGTTCTTGAATCATAAAATTTTACTGGAAGTTTCATTAATTTTACGAGAAAATCTGAGATAATTGCCAGTGAAATTCTTGTGTTTACGTGTAATAATATCCAATTCCTAATTAACTCAACAGCTGTTTCACCTATGAATAGTACAAGTTGTGACAGAAGAATTAGAAGAACAATATTTAAATTTTTATTGGCAACTCCATTGTCTATGAGATTTTGCATCAAATAAGGAAAAAGCAATGAGATGCCACTTCCAATCAACATTCCTATAAAAAGTTGAATAAAATATTTTTTATAGGGTTTTATGTATTTGATTAGAAACAAAAGCCCTTTATTCTCTTCATTAGTCTTGTCTTCAATCTCTTCATCCTCTTTGTAAAAATCTTCGGTTGGAACCAACATTAATGCAATTCCCTTATCAGTATTGTTAGTTTGCCAACTTTTTATAAAGCTTTCTTTATCAATTTCTATTAAATCATGAGCTGGATCGGCAATTGAAAACTTATATTCTTTTTTTCGGGAGAAGAGCGAACTTGTTTTTTTAATTTTATGTAAAACTACAAAGTGATTTTGATTCCAATGCAATATTGCTGGAAGAGGACAATCTTCAATTAGTTGTTCGATTGTGATTTGAACCATCATAGATTTGAGTCCAATCCTCTCACAAGCTTCGCTCATATCAAGAAGACTTACACCTTGTTTTCCAATAAAAGAGATTTGTCTCAAATAGTCCAAATCGAAATCTCTTCCATAATAATTGCAAATCATTCTTATACAGGCTGGACCACAATCCATTCTATCATACTGAAAGTGATATGGAAATTTCGAATTGATACTCATTTACTCTAATTTTTATTTTTTAAAACTCTCTAATTCAATTGCATAATCTGGTTCTTCCATTTGTAACATTTCATCTTCAATCATCTGAAGTGCTTCATGATAGGTGATTTTTTCAACTTCCATTTCTTTTATGAATTCTTCAGGTAATTCATTGATAACTGTATTTTGAATATGAGTAATTAGTTTTAATAAGTCGTTGCAGTAAACTGAAGGATTGTTGAATCCATTTTTACTACTGTATCTATGAGGAATATATCCGCCACCACACACTTCTTTTACTGGGCATGCAAGACATTTTTTTGCTACTTTGATATGACTGTAATGATACATTTTGGCCAAGTCAGTTTGCATTGCATTATTAAATGAATGAGTAGCCACGTTGGCTCCAGCCTTTGTAAATCCGTCGCCACAGGCTTTTAGCACGTCTACAGCTTCAATTTCTCCATCAGTTTCAATAACTAATAATTCATTTTTTTCAGAACCCAGATGGTCAAAACTAATATCATTACCAAGTATTAATCCTGTTATGAATTCGAATATCCTAACTCTTAGTCTACCATCATTCTCTTTAAACCAAACATCAAACATTTTGATTAGCCAATCGGCATAGGGATGATCACTATTTTCATAATGTTTTGCTGGAGGTGGATTGTCATAGGTATAATCTGGCAATAATATATCAATACTAGTAATTCCAAGCATTTTAAACTGGTTGTAAATTTCAACTGGATCAGAATCAATATTTAAAACACAAAGTACACCTGGCTTTCTGATAAGATGTTCTGATTCCTGAGCTATTTTTAGTCCTTTAATAACATCATCATAGGTACCGTTACCTTTAAAATCTAATCGGTACATATCATGTGCTTCTTTGGTTCCGTCTAAGCTTATACCAATATCAAAATCTAATTCTGCTAGCGTTTTGCACCATTCTTCATTGATCATCATTCCGTTGGTTTGAACTGAAAATGAAGGTGTAACTTCTGGCATTAATATTTCATTTGCCTTAGCAACAATCATTCTAAAAAAATCCTGCCCTGCCAAGAGAGGTTCACCACCATGTAATGAAAAAACATATCTATTAATTCCGTTTTCTATACAATGCTCTCGCACTCTGTTCATCATTTCGACAACAGTCTTTTCACTCATTTTTTTGGGTAACTTCAAATATGAGTTATCACCCAAGTTATACATATAACAATAAGTACAGTTAATATTGCATCTACCGGTAATTTTTACAACTACCATATAACATTTTAAGTTTTCATTTGTATCCATCTGTTTTCTGTTTAAAATTGTTAATAATGCCGTTGCCTTTGAAAAACAACGGCATTAATTTGAACCGCAGTTATCTTGTAGATTGACTGTGAGTTTGGCTGTGTCCTGAACCAGATTGACTATGAGTTTGGCTATGTGGTTTTAAACCTCCTAGCACATTCTCACCCATGTCTTTAATTGCAGAATTTTCTAACTTCTCGAAAGCGTTAGGCATTCCTTTCAATTTTTCTGGATCAAGTCTAAAGTTTTTCTTACTCATGATTGAAAAATTTTATTGTTACTACTATGCATTCAACACCAAGCCATGAAAGCCCTTGGCTAATAGGTATCAAACAGAAATCTAGTTTCTAGTTTGACTGTGAGTTTGGCTATGACCTGACTGACTGTGCGTTTGTCCATGACCTCCACTTTCACTGAAAGTTTGTCCGTGAACTCTCGCTCCTCCAATCACGTTTTCAACCACTCCACTTAGTGCTGAATTTTCAAGTTTTTGAAAAGCATCTTTGAGCTTTTCTTGACTCTCCTGATTAAATCGAAATTTTTTCATCGTTTTAATTGTTTAAATGTTAATACTTATTTAGAAATAGGTCGACACTATTTTTCTGTAATCAAAAGATCATTTTATGAAAAGTAAAATTGTTGACGCTTGAAAGATTTAGATTCTCTTTCTCTCTGATTCATTACCACTATTTCTGTCTCTTGTTTTATCTACTTTATTTTTCGAGAATTTATAAGACAGGCTGAAAGTGACTATTCTACTGTCATTCCTTTCGATAAATCCGTTGTTTTGATCCAGATAATCAACATCAATTTTGTAAAAAGTTCTATAGAAAATGTCGTTTACATTTAAAGAAACGTTGAGTTTATTTTTGTAGAAACTTTTCCTAATACCTGCTGACAAATCAAAAGTGCTTCCGATTTCATATATTCCTTGAACGGACTTAGTAGCATATTTTAAAGACAATTCGCTTTTAAAAGTTTTATCTTTTGAGAGGACAAAAAAGTTGGATAAAGAAGTATAGAACCAAGGCGTTTCATTATTGAAGGTTGAACCTAAATAAGCCGAAGCTTCTTTTCGCATAGCAAACTGAGAAAACAAACTTCCTTCATACCATTTTTTATAGGAAAATGAGGCAATAACGTGAAATCCGTAGTTAATACTTTTATCGAGATTTACTTGATTGTTTACCAATGTGTTTGTGTTATTATCTTGTTCTGTTATATTGGTAAACACATCATCAACATGAGTATAGTACAGTGTAAAAAAGTATTTCGATTTTAAACTGTAAAGCAACTCAATGTTGTGTGTAAACGAAGGGTTTAAAAATGGATTTCCTTGCAAATAAGTGTTGGGTGTAGTATAAAAACGGAATGGATTCAATCTCCAATAGTCAGGTCTAGAAATTCTTTTTCCGTAATTTAGATTGATTTTGTTGGCATCGTTTATTTGATATTGCAAATAGATTGTTGGGAAAAACTTAAAATAATCTCTTTCTGTTGTTTGGTTATTTGTTTGAGAGTATCCTTCTGTTAGTGTGTATTCGCCACGAAGTCCAACTTCATAATCAATTAATTTAAACAATGTAGAATAATAGCTAAAGTACAATGCGTGATTATTCTCTTTGTAGGTGAAAATATTTGATTTGTTTTGATCAATAATTAAATTATTATTCACGATATCCCAAAACTTCAAATCATTGTCGGTATTGATGTAACTGTATTTGTAGCCTGTATCAAACCCTGACTGATCGTTTATTGGGTTAGAATAATCTGACTTAAATGAATTAATTGTGATTTCTTGGTTGGAATTATTAAGTGTATTAAATATTTCATTAGAAAAAACAGCGTCTGGTGAGTACGAATTTGAGAGAATATTTTGATCTCCACCCGATTTAAAAATTGTTTTATCAATGTCAAAACTCAAGTATTTTCCTAATGAGTCAATTACTCTTTTATAGTTAAGGTTGAATGAATTGAGGTTTCTGTTGGGTTCATTTAAATTTTGGGTAACAATGGTTGAATCTAAAATTTGATTGGAATAAATTTCAGCATTGATTATTCTATTTGCTCTTGACCTTCCTGTAGAACCATCGTATTGAAAACTAATTAAATCTTTATTTGAGAGATCATAATCAAGTACAAATTTGTAATTATGGCTTTTACTTCTATTGATGCGCTCATGATGTAAGAGCCAATTACTTGTATTAGAATTAGTGTTATAATTTATATATTCTTCTTCCAACATCAGGTTTTTTGAAAAATCGTTAGAATATTGCGCATTTATTCTAGCTTTTTTTTCAGTTGTATTTACTGTAATACCTGAACCAAATTTAGGAAAAGTGCTTTGTCTGTAATTTGATCGAACAAGCACATCGTAACCCAAAATCGATTTCTTTTTTGTAATGATATCAATTACTGCGGCACCTTCAGCGTCAAATTTTGCGGGTGGATTTGTGTACACTTCAATTTTTACGATGTCTTCTGCAGCTTTACCTTTAAAGAAATCGGCTAAATCATTTCCAGAAAGTTTAACAATTTTGCCATCAACATAAATTATTGCTCCTTTACCCATTGCGGTTATAAGACCATCATTACTAACTCTGACACCGGGTGCGTTATTTAGTATATCGAAAAAATCGCGTCCATTTGAAGTGATAGAATTTTCAACATTGAAAACAAAACGATTGACTTTTCTTTCAATCAATTTTTTATTTGGCGCTATAATTACTTCTTTAAGGATATTATTGGTATCCACTTTCAAAACACCTAAATTGGTGCTCTGGTTGATTAGAATTTCTTGAGTTAAAAGTATGTTCCCAAGATGTCGAATTTGTAGTATACTTTTTTCGCCAGGAACTTCTAAGGTGAAATTACCATTGTTATCTGTTAATCCTACTTTAATAATTTTATTATCATCATTGAGGATAGAAACTTCAGCAAACTCGATAGGTTTGTCGTTTAAATCATGAATTACGCCAGTAACATTCAGTTGACTATAAACTGGAAGCCCTAACAATAAAATCAAAAATTTGAAGTAAAATTTCATCTAACAGAGTATTTACTTCAAATCTAAATCTATTTAAAAACGGGGCATTATACTTTTACTGCCGTAATTGTTAAAAATTTATTTTTTTAATAAAATAACTACAGAATTATACCTAAACCTCTCGAAACCTTGATGATATCTTCGTCGCTTCCGTGTTCTACATCTAAACAGGTTTTTATTCTTGACTTTCTTTTATTGATAGTATCCAAGGCTAGCGGAATGTATTCAGGAAGTTTTTTTGTTTGAACACCTTGGGCAATGAGATAGATTATTTTTTTGTCAATCTCATCAAAATAGAAATTAAGCTTTTTGAAAACATCTAAAGCATTTACAACAGTTTGCGAGTAGTAAACTTTATTATTTATAAACATTTCAAAGGCTTTATTGAGTTCTTCAAAATCAAAATCAATTTTTACTAAAACACCAATTGGGCGAATTAGATTGATCATATTAGACAAAACAATAGGTTCAACATGTGACGTCAATATTACTATTTTGGCCTCTTTATTGATTTTTAAAATATACTTGGCCAAATCTTCACCATTCATAAGTCCCTTTTCTTTGTATTCTGGCATACTTCTATCAATAAAAATAAAATCAAAATAATGACTATTCTCAGGTTTACTTAACACTGAATAGGCTTTTTCTATAGAATTACACAACACTGATTCAACTTCAATATTTAAAGTGTTTTGATTTAATATAGCATCGTATCCGAATAAAATAGACTCATGGTCGTCAACCATTAAAATTTTAATTTTGCTCATTTGTAGGTATAATAATAATTAATTCTGTACCATTATTTGTTTTGCTTTTTAGTTCAAAAGTTCCGTTCAGCAACTTTACTCTATCTGTTATATTTGACAACCCAATACCTTTTTTGATTTTTGTCACATCCACTCCAATTCCGTTATCAATTATTCTCAAACGAAACTTTCCTTCAAATAAATCAGCAAAAACACTTGCTTTATTTGCTTTTGAATGTTTAGTTATATTTTGCAAACCCTCTTGTATGATACGATAAACATTTATTTTGAAAACATTATTTATTTCACTCCATATTATATCATTATCCACTTTTAGAGAAATTTCTATAGAATCATTTGAAGTCTCTTTCACTAAATTTTCAATTAGCAATAGAAAACTCTCTTTATTAAAGTATATATCTCTATTCAAATCGTGAGAGATATCTCTAACTTCTCTTTCTAGTTCTTTTAGTTGTTCTAAATATTTAATCGAGTTCTCAATTGTTGCTTTATCATGTTTTACTTTTAGAATTGATAAATTTAATCGTATACCTAATAATCTACTTTGAATTCCGTCGTGTAACTCCTTTGAAATTCTACTTCTCTCACTATTTCTTCCCTCTTCAATTTTATTTTGCTGATCTATCATCAAATTAAAAATCTCTTCATTTGACTTTTGTTGCATTTGATTTAACAACAATATCTTATGATTTGATTTTTGCCTGTAAATTATATACAATAACGATAAAAAAACTATTAAAATGGTAGAAAAAATTGCAATTAGTGTTCTTTGTCTACTAATTTTTTCTTTTTCAAAAATCAGCTCATCTGTTTCGTACTCAATACGAATGAACTTATTGCGAATCAATCGCTCTTTGTTGAGTAATTTATCTTTTAATGAAATAATTTCATTTTTATAGGCAACCCTATTTGTGGGCTCACAAAGGGATAAAAAATCCAACAAAACCATTTCGTCTCGATAACTTTTTACCTCTTTAGAAAGTTCCAATCCTTTATTAAAATAATCTAAAGCATGAGTTGTATCTCTTTTGGATAGATTAAACTCTCCTAATCGGGTATAACTTATTATGACTCCAAGCTTATTCGAAAGACTGTCTCTTATTTTTAATGGGACTAGAAAATCTTTCTCTTCAACTAAATCATGATTTTGAAATCTAGAGTAGGTAAGATTATCCAATAAAATTGCGTAAGAAAGTAAGTTTATTTTTTTAAGATTCGGGGTATTTAATCCTTTAACAAAACTCTCTATCGCTTTTGTGTGTTGCTCCGATTTTTGATATACTATTCCAATGTTGTTGTAGGTTTGTGCAAACAAATCGTTAGAGTCAAATTCATCTTTACTTCTATTCAACTGCTCTAAAGCCATCCCGTAATAATAAATAGCTTTCTCAAAATCATTCAACTCATAAAATACCAATCCTAAGACATTATAACAGTCAAAAATCAATCTTTTATCATTAAAATTTTTAGCTAATTTTAGTGCTTTTACCGCTTGGATTTCGCTCTCGGCAAAATTATTCTCATACAACTGAAGCTTAGCCATACTTAAAATAACTTGACCTATTTTTTCTTCTTGTTTGGTAGTTTTCAGCCATTTAACAGCTCTAGTGTAGTACAAGTAAGAGCTATCATTTGTTGCAAATTGAAAATGATAATCACCAATATCTCTGTAATATCTAGCAATTAACACGCTGTCTTTTGAGATTATAGACAATTTTAAATTCTTACGGCAAGTAGCTATGTAATCTTGCCATATTCCAAAATTATAATAATGGTTTGATAGTTTCCTCAAATAAATTCTATAAGTAGAATCTTTATCCTTTTGCTCTAAAATGGTTTTATATTTCTGCAAAGAAATTTTAACCGCAGCCGAATAATAATAAGATCCATCTATAGACTGCGATATACTATCAAGAGATTTATAATCCTGATCAACCTTAATCGCTTTATCCTTACATGAAACAAAAAAAAATATAACTATTAATACAAAACGATTCATTGAAACGAACTTTTTGTAAAAATAATTATATTTTAAAGAAAAGTAACTTGAAACGGACTCTTTATTTAGTCGTTCTTTTTTGGAGGAATCGCTATCCCTTCATTATTAAACTGAACATCATGAAAATTACTGTTTTGATTTTGAGGGATTTCGTCTGCTGTACATGAAGATAAAAGACTCAATAAAACTACTGAAACTGCTAAAAGAATTAATTTTTTCATTGCTATAATATTTAAAAATTACACATTACAGAAAGCGCTCTACTTTCCGAAAAAAAATTAATTATTAAATACTCCTTAGCATTATACTTTTACTGCCTTTTTTGTTAATTTTTTAATATTTTAATATTATATATTGCAACATTGTTTATAAAATTCATTTTTATCCGCATTTGTCGTTATTTACAAAACAAGCAACAGTTAACACACAAACAGGTGAAAACTAAAAGTTTATTGAAATAAGATTAAATGAAGAAACTATTTTTAGTGGCGTTTCACCCTCGGTAGATTAGAAAATTATTAACTACCAACACATCCAGGTCAGTTTGATTAAAAAGTGATAACGCCTCCTGCGGAGTTTCTACAATTGGCATTCCTTTTCGATTAAGGCTTGTGTTAAGAACAACTGCAATACCCGATTCGTTTTCAAAGGCTTCTACCAATTTATAAAATCGAGGATTCCATGATTTTTCAATAGTTTGAACGCGTGCCGAACCGTCTTGATGTGTGACGTTACAAAGTTGTTGGAGAAATTCTTTTTTAGTTCGATCCACAAGAATCATGTACGGACTGTTGCGTCCTACTTCAAAATACTCGTGAACTTTTTCTTTTAAAACTGCTGGAGCAAACGGACGAAAATCTTCTCTAAACTTGATGTTTCGATTGATGTGGTCTTTCATTCCGATTATGCCTGGATGAGCTATAATACTTCTTCTTCCTAAAGAACGAGGTCCAAATTCTGAACCCGATTGAAACCAAGCAATTGTCTTACCTTCGTTGAGTTTTTTGGCACAGTAGTTTAGTAACTCCTCTTCATTATGAAATTCTATTTTTGAATAATCCTCTGATGAAATAAGCGCTTCTTCTACTTCTTTCTTCGTATAATTTTTCCCAAAACACGTGCTTCCATCGTGTTCTGCTTTTGGCATTTTTAGGTGTTCTAACCAACCGTAATAGGCGCAACCCAAAGCCAAACCATTGTCGGCTGCTGCGGGTTCGATGTAAAGATTTTTAATCAAATTTAAATCTTCGAGTTTGGCATTCGCAACAGCGTTTAAAGCCACACCACCCGAATAACATAAATTTTCGTTTGGAAACTGTTCTACTCTATTTTTAATGCAATGAATCACGGCTTTTTCAACTTGTTCTTGCGCCCATTTGGCTACATTAGCGTAATAGTCAAAATGCTTTTTGAAGTATTCATAACCTTGCGATGGATTGGTGAAATGGTGTTTCCAATCGTCTTTGACCAATAATCGTCCTGAATCAAACTCAAAAGCATCGAAGTTGTAAATACCAGATGTTCCGAAAGGCGCCAAACCCATTAATTTCCCAACATCGTCCATATCACCAAAAACATAGTTACTGATGGAAGCATAAAATCCGCCAATGGAATGTTGTGTCGTTGGTAATTGAAATTCACTCGTCGATTGCTCTGCCATAACACTAAAATCCTTAATCAACGGAATGAGTTTTTGACCATCAAAATGATAAAAACTGTCTTTTTCGCATTGCATTTGATTGATTTCGAAAAAAGAAGCATCAATACTATTTTTTTGCTCAGGATGTAATTCAATGAATTGGTCTAATGGACTTCCACAACCGTCAATCACCATTACATTACAATCGGAAAACGGAGAAGTTCCCACTGCGCTGTACGCATGCGCCAAATGATGAGAAATGTCTATGATTTTTGGTTGATTTGTATCGACGAACAAGCGCTTTCCTTTAAAAAAATCGCGTTTTGGAAGTGTAAAATTTTCGCATTGAACCACAATCGCAATATCTTCTAAAGAAATCCCTTCCGCATCCAAACAATAGTGAATGGCTTCGGAATCGTTTCCGCCATCGTGTTTGATACGAGTTATACGCTCTTTTTCGATAGCAACACACACTTTCCCATCTTTCAATAAAACAGCCGAACCGTTGTGTGACAATCCAGTTCCGAGTACATATATAGGTTTAGACATTACTGATTTCTTTGTGCTAAAAATAGTGTTTAAATTGCAATTGACAAGGATTTTGCATTGCATAAAACGGTTTGGCAGGCACGATTTTGAAGCTATAATTTTATTTTTTTGGCCACGAATTCACAAATTAATTACAGTATAATTTGATTTTATTCGAATGTTCATCTAAGATGAACAAATTTTATGTTCTAAGCTATATTTTTTAATTCGTGAATTCGTGGCAGAAAATTTACCACATCATTTATCACATTTTATTAAAAAAAACTGACTTATTCTGTACATTTGAGGCAAAAACAAATTTTACATATCATGCATTTTCTATCGGAAGATTTAGAGATTTACATCGAAAACCATTCGCAAAACGAACCTGAATTATTAGCGCAACTCAATAAAGAAACGTATCAAAAAATATTGTTGCCGCGTATGTTGAGTGGTCATTTTCAAGGAAGAGTTTTGAGTATGTTGTCGAAGTTGATTCGACCTACGACTATTTTAGAAATCGGGACTTACACGGGTTATTCTGCATTGTGTTTGTGTGAAGGAATGCAGGAAAATGGCGTTTTACATACCATTGACATCAAAGAAGAATTGGTAGATTTTCAACGTAAATACTTTGACAAATCGCCTTGGGGAAATCAGATTATGCAACATTTAGGCGAAGCATTGGATATCATTCCGAATCTCGATTTGAAATTTGACTTGGTTTTTATAGATGCTGATAAAGAAAACTACATCCACTATTTTAATTTGATTGTTCCTAAGATGAACAAAGGCGGAATCATCTTATCCGACAATGTATTGTGGAGCGGAAAAGTGGTAGAAGAAGTACATCCGAATGATATTTCTACGAAAGTACTATTGGAGTACAATCATCTTTTAAACACCGATGCGCGAGTAGAAAGTGTGTTACTTCCTATTCGCGACGGTTTGACAGTGAGTCGCGTGCTTTAATCTTTTACGCCTAATTTACTCAAAATATCTTCCATTAAACACCATTTCGTGATGGACGATTGCAATAAATTGGCACCAACAAAAGCGGTAAACCACAACCAATTTATACTGACATAAATTGCTAAAAGCACACTGATTAGGACAAAAGTTCCTGCGATGGCTCTGATGATTCTGTTTTTCATTTTAATTTGTTTTTTCAATATTTAAAACGGCAATATGAATGTGCGAAAGTGTTTCTTGTTTGACATTGAACTCTTTCACCGAATTGCAGACGATATCCACATTCTCTTTAGCTACAAAAGCGTAAAATAGTATCGATTCATTTTCGTTCATTTCGGTTCCGAACCAATTGCTTTCAATAGCATCATCTGAGGCATCGCGAAAACCCGTTACTTCTTTGTATGAATACGTTTTTACTTGCGCTTTTTTCAAAATGCTTTTGACTTCTTTTTCAAATTCGGCTACTGCTGTGATTAATAATAGTTTCATATTTTTTTTTGTTTCAAGTTTCAGGTTTCAAGTTTCAGGTTAGCAACTTGAAACTAAATTAATTCTCCCATTTTTTTCTTTCAGTGATGTAATAAATCAGCGGAACTACAATCAATGTTAGTAATGTAGAAACAATTGCTCCGAATACTAACGAGATAGCCAATCCTTGAAAAATGGGATCAAAAAGGATGATGGATGCTCCAATAACCACCGCGCCTGTTGTTAATAAAATGGGTGTTGTTCGCACCGCGCCCGCTTCGATAATGGCTTGTTTAAGTGGAATTCCATCATTCAAACGAATTTCGATAAAGTCGATGAGCAGTACCGAATTTCGAACCATTACTCCAGCCAAAGCAATCATTCCGATGAAGGAAGTTGCAGTGAAAAACGCACCTAACAACCAATGTCCTAATACAATTCCGACTAATGAAAGTGGAATCGCCATCATCATCACCATTGGCGTTTTGAAATTTTGGAACCAACCAACAATCAACATGTAAATAATCACGATTACCACTAAAAACGCAGCACCTAAATCGCGGAAAACTTCTAATGTGATTTGCCATTCGCCGTCCCATTTTACAGTGAAATCACTTTCATCGGCTGGTTGTTCCATATACAATTCGTTGACTTTATAGCCTTTGGGCAGCTTCATTTTTTGCAGTTTTTCGTTCATTCCCAAAATCGCATACACCGGACTTTCCAAAGCGCCCGCCATATCAGCTGTAACATACACAACGCGTTTTTGATCTTTTCTGTAAATGGTTTTCTGTAAAGTATCGGTCACCACTTTTACCAAATCAGAAACGGGAACTACGTTACCATAACTGCCTTTAATTTTTAAGTTTTGGATATCTTGTAACGAGGTTTTGTCTTTGTCATCCAACGAAAGCACAATCCCAACATTATCGTTAGAACGCTCATCGTACAAGTTGGAAACGGGATATTCTTTTAACAAATACGTCAAATTTCCAACTACTTGTTGAGGCGCAATTCCGTTTAACATTGCTTTTTCTTTGTCGACTTCCAATTTGTATTCGGTTTGGTTATCTTCTACCATCCAATCGATATCAACGATATCAGTAGTGTTTTCTAAAATAGTTTTTACTTGATTGGCTACTGCAATTTGATCTTTGTAGTTCGGACCATAGATTTCGGCAACCAAAGTGGATAATACTGGCGGTCCAGGTGGAACTTCGATAATTTTCACATTGGCTCCGTATTTCTTGGCAATTTTTTGAACTTCGGGACGAACAATTTTGGCGATGTCGTGACTTTGTAAATCGCGGTCTTCTTTGTGGAGTAAATTCACTTGAATATCGGCCATATTGCTTCCACCACGCAAATCGTAGTGACGCACTAAACCGTTGAATGTGATTGGTGCAGACGTTCCGATGTAATTTTGGTAATTCACCACTTCAGGAATGGTCGACAAATACTGAGCGATTTCTTGGGTAACTGCAGCGGTGCGTTCTAACGTAGTTCCTTCGGGCATATCAATCACCACTTGGAATTCATTTTTATTATCAAAAGGCAACATTTTTACAGCGACCGATTTGGTGAAAAACATCATCACCGAACCTAATAAAAGTAACACCGTAATTCCCAACATCAAGCGGCGTTTTTTCGAACTTTCTAAAAACGGACGTTCCCATTTGTTGTAGATTTTGTAAATCCAAGACGTTTCTAATCCTTGTTCGGCTTTATGTTCTTGTTCGTCTTTTTCATGTAATAAATGATATCCTAAATAAGGTGTTACAGTTAATGCAACAAACAACGACAACAACATCGCAATCGAAGCGCCAATTGGCATCGGACTCATATATGGACCCATCATTCCCGACACAAACGCCATTGGTAAAATAGCCGCAATAACAGTAAAAGTAGCCAGTATAGTAGGATTTCCGACTTCGTTAATGGCATAAATTGCGGCTTGTTTGAATGGCAGTCGCTTCATTTTGAAATGACGGTGCATGTTTTCGGCGATGATGATACTATCGTCAACTACAATTCCGACTACAAAAACTAGGGCAAAAAGGGTGATTCTATTTAATGTATATCCCAATAAATAATAGGAAAATAACGTCAATGCAAACGTCAACGGAACCGAGAAAAACACGACCAATCCGCCGCGCCATCCCATGGCTAACATTACTAAAATAGTTACTGCTATAATAGCGATTCCTAAATGCATCAGTAATTCGCCTACTTTATGAGACGCAGTTTCGCCATAATTACGTGAAACTTCTACATGTACGTCATCAGTAATAACAGTGCGTTTTAAATGTTCTACTTTTTCTAAAATCTTCTCAGAAATTTTCATGGCATCGGCGCCTTTTACTTTCCCAATGGAAATGGTAACCGCAGGATATTCCGAATTATTTTTAGCGAAACTTTCGTTGGCTTTTCCGTACCCAAACGACACATAACTTCTAGGCGTTGACGGACCATCTTGTACCGAAGCAACTTGTTTTAAATAGACTGGCATATTGGAATTAACACCAACCACTAAGTTTTCAATATCTTCTGAAGTAGATAAAAACTGACCTGTTGTTACTAAAAACTCTTGGTCGCCCGACACAAAACTACCCGATTGTGAGCTTCCGTTATTGGCTTGAATCATTTGCATAATTCCAAGCGCATCAACACCATTTTCGGCCATCTTATCTTTGTCGAGCACTACTTTTACCTCACGATTTCGTCCACCGATTTCTTTGGTAATCGCAACGTCTTTTACTTTTTCGATTTCAGAAGTCACTTCTTCAGCGATTTGTCGGATTTCAAAATCGTTTAGTTTCTCACTCCACAGTGTTAATCCTAACATTGGAACATCATCGATGGAACGTGTTTTCACCATGGGTTTGTATACGCCTTGCGGAAACATATTTTCGTATTTGGCCAATTCGTCGTACAATTTCACGTACGAGCGTTCGACATCCTGACCCACAAAAAACTGAACAATAATCATCGCCTGACCATTCATCGCCATACTATGAACATGTTCAACTCCTTTGATGTTCGAAATAATTTTTTCTAAGGGTTTTACGACTCTACTTTCCACTTCGGCCGGACTTGCGCCAGGATAACCGACCATCACATCCGCCATGGGAACGTTGATTTGCGGTTCTTCTTCGCGCGGAATTAAAAACGAACTGTACACACCAATAATCATCAGCGCGACCATCAACAAAATGGTCAATTTCGAGTTGATGAAAAAATGGGCTATTTTACCTGATATACCTTCTTGCATGTTTCTTTGTTTAAATGTTTAAGGTTTAAAAGTTTAAAATTGTTAACCAACTAAAACTTAAAACCGTAACTGATTACTGAACACTGATTTTTGCTCCGTTGAATAATTTGCCTTCTGCAGAGATGATGTACTTCTCATTAGCACTCAAACCTGACAACACTTCAACTTGATTGCCGAATGACTTCCCGATGCGCAACCAGCGTAAAATGGCTGTATTTCCATTTCCAACAGTGTAAATTCCGGTGAGTTGACCTTGTCTAACTAAAGCGCTTTCAGGAACCATAACTTTATCGGAAACAGTTGTTGTACTTTCTTTTTTATTTGCCACAGGAAACTGAACATTGACAAACATTCCAGATAAAATTGATTTGTCAGTTTGAGTGAGATTTACTTTTACCAAATATTGTCCACCTGTATTTTTGGCTGAACCACTCACTTCGGATACTTTTCCAGTTACTTCTTTATTCAATGATTTCACCATTATTTTTACCGCCATTCCGTTGGTAATTGACGAAATATCACTTTCAGAAACCATCGCAGTAACTTGCATGCGGGATGCACCTTCGATACTTACTAAAGGCATTCCAGGATTGGCCATATCGCCTTCTTTCACAAAAGTGTTGGTGATTTCACCCGAAAATGGAGCTGTAATGTTTGAGTAACTAAATTGCGCCATGACTTCATTTCGCATTTGACGCGCACCTTCTAAAGTCGCTTTGGCCATTTCATAACGCGCGGTCATATCGTCCAATTCTTTTTGAGATGCACTTTGTTGAGCGTATAAATTGACAAATCGATCGTAATCTTTTTTAGCATTGTTGTACGCTGCAGTCGCTTGCAAAATGGAAGCATCTACTTGAGCTTTTTTGGCGTGTAAATCGGTGTTGTTGATACTGACTAATAATTGTCCGGCTCCAACTTTTTGCCCGACTTTTACATGTACTTTTGTTACATACCCCATCATTCGAGTGCTTAAATTAGCACTGTTTTCAGCTTCAATTTTTCCACTTGCTGTTACAAACGGACTGTTATTGTCGTTGTTGATTCCGCTTACTTGAACAGCAATTGCGGGTTCATTGTTGGCGGTTTCTTTTTTGTCATTTCCACACGAGAAAAGAGTGAGAACTAATAAAAAGACAGTTAGTATTGAATATATTTTCTTCATCATTTTAAAATTTATATTGATTTTTGAAATTGATATTGTAATTGATTTTTATTTAGTTAAAAACTGTAAATACTGTTTAGTGAAATTGTATTCGAAAATAGCTTGCAGATGTTCTAATTCTTTTTGAATCATTTGTGTTTCTGACGTTAGTAAATCGGTGGTTTTTTCTAAACCTTGTGCGTAACGATTTTGGCGAATACGGAATGCTTCTTGCGACTGTTCAAAAGCCAATTGCGAGAGATTTACTTTGTTTTCGGCATCTTTAAGCTGGCGACTTGTTTTATTTACTTCGAGTTGACTTTGTTTTTTGTATTGGTCCTTTTCAGTTTCAGACTTTTGAAATTCGGCTTTGGCTTTATCGTATTTTCCGATGGATTTGTAACCATCAAAAACATTCCACGATAATTGAGCACCTACTAAATATCCTTTAGCAGAGGTTCCGAAAAGGTTTTTATCGTACAATTCATAACTACCAAAAGCATTCAATCTTGGTAAAAAAGTAGTTTTGGCTGATTGTAGCATTTTACCATACGCTTCCGATGATTTACTCATGGCCTGAATGTCTTTTCTACTGTCGGAAAGAGTTGGATTAACCGTTTCAATTGTGATGGTGTTTTCAAGTTCTTCTGTTGGTTTGTACAACTTATCTTTAGCATCTTCATTCAACAAAAAAGCTAGATAATCCGAAGCATTTTGCACATTACTTTTGGCGTACTGCAATTGATTTTCGATTTCATTCACACGCACTTGAACATTCAATACGTCTGTTTTTTGCAACATTCCATTTTTGAAATAATTCTGCACCAATTTCAAATTTTCCTTGGCTGTTGTGTTGGCTTTTTCTAAAACTTTTACCGCTCTGTAAGTCAGCTGTAATTGCATGTAAGCTTTGGAAACTTCCAATTCCAAATACTCTTTAGTGCGTTCGGTTTGCAATTGATAGGCTTCCATTTTGGCTTTTGCTGCTTTGCGTTCGAACCAACCATCTACATTAATTAATGGTTGTTGGATTTCAAATTTGGTGGCAAAATTTTGAGTCGTTTCTGGATTGTTCAACAAATCGGGATTGAAATCAGACTGAGTTAAAATCTCCTGATTCAATTTAGACCCGAAAGCCATCAATGGATTGGTAGTTGAGATTCCGGTGTGCGAAACATTCACATTAGGTAAAAACAAAGCTCTCGACTGACTGTAATCGGCTTTAGCAGAAGCATACGATTGTTCGGCGATTTTTATCTGTAGATTTTTATCGGAAATCTTTTGGAGCAAATCGTTTTTGGAAATAGCCAATGTATCTTGACTGAATCCAAAGAACGAACTCAAAAGTGTTCCTGAAAAAAGGATGTAACTGATTTTCTTCATACTATTTTATCTGAATTATGAAGCAAAAATAGAACGGTAAAAACGCGCTGACAGTAACAAGTGTTACTGTGTAACTTAGGTTACAAAAAAAAGTGCCCAATTGCTTGAACACTTTTTAAATTATTGAAGTTTAGATTTATTGAATTACTACTTTTTGAGAAACATAAAATTTATTATCAAAAACAAACGTAATGATAACCGTTTGATTGGAAGCATTTTCCAAATCGAAATCCATAGTGTTTTCGCCTTGTGCTGTATCTTCGATTTCACCATCAGCAATAATTTTTCCATCGATAGTAGAAACAAAATAATCAATAGTCGTTGCGTAAGGCATCGTAAAATTGATTTTCACAATGTTGTTTGACGTTGGATTCGGTGAAATTGTCATTGAAAATGGATTTTTCCCGTCAATTTCATGAACATCCAAAGGTTCATTACGAATGAGTTTTACTTCATAAATGGTTGGACTTGCACTGGTTGTATTGGTTTGATTCACGCTAAACGGATTTTGCGTCGGACTACTCAAACCGCCAACAATATGACCAATTACAAATTCGTCGGCTGTGATTTGATCTAATTGAATCACGTCGTTATCATAATGTGGAAGCGATTCATTTGGAATGAATTCGGCACTTGCACCTTTCAAACTCGGCATGGTTTCGGGCATTTGGTATTCTTGTAACGAGCCATCAGCAAAACGAGTAGTTCTACTAATAGTGTTTACAAAAGGCACATTATTGTCTTGTACTAATGTCGTTCCGTTGTAATAATACTGACTCATTCCGCCAAAAAACAAATTGTGCATTCTATTTTCAGTCGCATCATACAACGCAGAAACAGCGCTGTGGTAATTACTCAAATACTGATTGAATGTCGTTTGTGGAACATAACCCGATTCTTTGATGTCAACAGGATAGAGAAAAGGCAAATCGACATTAATTTGGAAAACACCTGATGAAATCGTGTAACCTTGCGAACCATCGGGAAATATTTGCGGTAACAAATTATAATCACGTCGGTGCAAATGAACCGCATCGGTAATGACTTGGTAATTGGAAATACTCAATTGCGAACCTGAATTATCAATTTGAAATTTCTTAATACTGTTGGTGTACGTTTGCGTAAAAGTCGGATTGTTCATCGGATTGTATCGTCCATCAAAACGATGACCGCCAATTAAATAGAAAGTGGTATTTATTTTGGCTAAATGTCCGCCATTAACAGCAAGATTTTCATCGGTCATTTGTTTAAAATAACTTGAAATGGACGAACCGTTGACAATTGCATTAATCAAATTCGGAACATCAACCGAAGTTAATTTGTTGAACGTAATATGATCATTGGCTGTGGCAGAAAAAGCGTAACCACCAATAATATAAAGCGTTTCTCCGTCTTGATAGAAATTGAAATTGGTTGCTTGCAATTGCTCTTTTAATGGCGTAGACAACGTATTGACTGAAGCCGACCAAAACTGATTCGTTGCAACATCTACCACAAAAATAGAAGTGTTGTTGCTAGAAGCTGGAAATGCGTTAAAAGGTTGACGCGCGTGAATTCCGTCTACTCTACCACCAATAATAAGCCATTTGCCATTGTGTTGAGCAAAAGCGTACGAGTGAATTCCGGGGAAATTCGGAATTGTTATCGGATTTAATTGTATTTGATAATCGAAAGTAGTTTGCGAAAATAAAGTACTTGCGATTAGAAAAAATACAATACTGTATAATGTTTTCATCTTTTTAGATTTAGGCAATAGTGGTACAGTGCCTATGAAAATAGACACTATACAATACTATTACATTACAATTATGATTTTTTCTCTTCTGCTTTTTTAGAAGAACAACATCCACTTTTTTTATCTGTTCCGCACGATTTTTTCTCTTCAGCAGAGCATGATTTTTCGGTTTTTGCTTTTTGTTTTTTCTGTTTCGGACCTTGTTGCGCGTTGGCGTTTATAGAGAAGAACAAGGCGATAATTGCGAATATTGAAACTATTTTTTTCATGATTATATTTTTAAATTTTATTTATTATTTGAAATTATTTAAGAAATATAAAATGACTCTGGCGGTTGCCAAATAGTTACGTTGTAGTGAGAAATGAAATTTTTGTGGTATTCGATATTGGCTTTTTGAGGAACAAAAACGATGTTGTTTTTCAACTCAAAATGGTTGGTAAACAAAACATAAGTATAGTTGTTAAAACTAAAGTTAAGCAGGCATTTTTCTTTAGGACAAGGTCCTGTTTCGTCTGATGTAGTGTTTTTATGACACGAAGATTCACAATTTTCTGCAAAATGCATCTTAATTACTTTCACTGCTGGCAACACAGTCAAAGCACTAAAATAGAAAAATACGAAAAGTGCAAAGTATTTCATATTGTAAAATTACACTCAAATTTTAAGCTTTTTTGTAACTAATGTTACTTAATTCAAAATCCTCTCTTGTGAAGGTACTTTTGGTATAATTTGAAGAAAATAAAACCTAACATTCCACCAAAAGTATAACCCGTTAAAATATCGGTTGGGAAGTGAACACCAAGATAAATTCGGCTGTAAGCAAAAATTAATGGATAGAGAAAAATGAGGAAAGTGTATTTATAATATCTTTTTAATATCAAGTAAATAAAAGTCATTGTTGCCATAGAATTAGCGGCGTGACCTGAAAAGAAGCTGAACGTATCCGATTGGTGAACAATGCGAATGATGTCTTTAATTTCGGGATCATTGCAAGGTCGAAGTCGTTCGAAAGTAACTTTACACAACTCGACGGTTTCATTACCCACTAAGAGAAGAACAGCAATAAACAAAATGGCTATACCTAAATTTTTCCAACCAATTTTTCTTTGTAAAAGATAGGCTAAAAGTAAAAAAAAAGGTGTCCAATGAAACTGTTTCGTAATGAACAACCACAGTGAATCAAAAGTAGGCGAACCTAATCCGTTAAGGAAAACAAAGACTTCTTTATCGAGATCGACTAGCTTTTCCAACATTACATTTGGCGTTTGATTGGACCTGTCGCTTCTTCAATATCGTGCTTCATGGTATCAATTGGATTCGATAAGTTGGTATCCAAACTGTCTTTTACGCTTTCTACTTCTTTGGTAAAAGTTGATGTTAAGTCGTTTATGGAAGTATCCAAACCATTGGCTTCGGCGCTTTTTTTGATTTCCGATTTGATTTCGTTGGTAGCGTTTTTGAGTTGCGCCATACCTTTACCGAGATTGCGGGCAATCACCGGAATTTTATCTGTACCGAAAAGCATCAAGGCAATAAAAATGATGAATATTAATTCGCCTCCACCGATTCCAAACATAGTTTTACAATTTATTGAGCAAAGTTACAAAGATTATCAGACACAAATTACACAAATTAACACGAAAACCAAAATCCCTAATTTCACAAAATCAATTTAGGTTTATTATTCAGTTAAGTTGTTAGTCAAATTTAGATTTTACTTCTTCTTTTGGCCAAGAATTATTGGTTGTGTTGATATCTGCAGTTTCTTCTTTTGGATCGATTTTAATTTTTACTATCGCTTTATCGGTTGCAAAAGTACGATTGGCTTCTTTATCATTCATTCTCCAGATTTGTGCCGGAAAATGATGCATTTCTGTCGTACCATCTTCAAAAGTCAACTCTACAATAATTGGCATTACTAATTCACCTGGTTTATCAAAAGTAACTTGATAGAAGTACTTAGGCGCTTTTAATTTGGCTTGCTCTTCTTTAGTGAATGTTTTTTCAACATACTCTTGCAACGTTTTACAATCTTTAATTTCAAACGGTTTGTTCATTTCAGATTTGTAACTTTCGCTTCCATCAGCAATCATGTAGACCATCGGACCTTCAATTCGATTTCTTCTTCGTCGTGTTTTCAAAAAGTCTTTTACTTCTTTAGAAGGTTCGTTGCTTACAAAATATTTTTTTACCTCTTTTACACCAATATCATTATAATCAGTAGTATAAAACCAACCTCTCCAATACCAATCCAAATCAAATGCTGAAGCATCTTCCATAGTTCTAAAAAAATCTTCTGGAGTTGGATGTTTGAATTTCCAACGATTAGCATACGTTTTGAATGCATAATCAAACAATTCTCTACCCATAACCGTTTCACGAAGAATATTCAATGCAGCAGCTGGTTTTCCGTAGGCGTTATTACCAAATTGGCGGATACTTTCTGAGTTGGACATGATCGGTTCTAAACCTCTTTCATCTCCGCTCATGTAAGGTACAATATTTTTAGCTGGACCGCGATCAGCTGGAAAATTCGGATCCCATTCCATCAAGGCTACGTATTCTAAAAAGGAGTTCAACCCTTCATCCATCCATGTCCACTGACGTTCATCAGAATTGACAATCATCGGAAAGAAATTATGACCTACTTCGTGAACAATTACGCTCATCATTCCGTGTTTTACTCGATCCGAATATTTTCCATCAGCATCAGGTCGACCCCAATTCCAACAAATCATCGGATATTCCATTCCTTGATCTTCAGCATTAATCGAAATCGCTTTTGGATACGGATAATCAAATGTATGACTTGAATAACTTTTTAGAGTATGTGCTACTATTCGGGTGGAATATTCTTCCCAAAGTGGGTTTCCTTCTTTAGGATAAAGCGAAATTGCCATTGTATTTCTAGTTGCTAATTTCACTGCCATAGCATCGTAGATGAACTTTCTTGAAGTTGAAATTCCGAAATCACGCACATTAGTTGCTTTGAATTTCCATGTTTTTTTCTGAGTTGAAAATCCTTTTTCAGCGGCTTCGGCTTCGGCTTGAGTTACCACAATTACGGGTTTGTCAAACGATTTTTCCGCTTGAGCATAACGTGCTAATTGAGCAGGTGTAAACACTTCACTTCGGTTCAATAAATCTCCTGTAGCTTCCAAAACATGATCGGCTGGAACGGTAATGTTTACATCAAAATTTCCGAAAGGCAAGGCAAATTCTCCCGCACCCCAAAATTGTTGATTTTGCCAACCTTCTACATCATTATACACAGCCATTCTTGGGTAAAATTGAGCTAAAATATAGAGACGATTTCCGTCTTCAAATTGCTCATAACCCGAACGTCCGCCATCTAAACGATAATTATTGATGTTGTACCACCATTTAATGGAAAAAGAAATTTTTTCACCGTGTTTCAATGGAGTTGCCAATTCAATTCGCATCATCGTCTGATTGATGGTGTAATTCATTGGTTTTCCGGTAGCATCTTTTACGTATTCGATGTTGAAACCGCCGTCAAAATCTTCTTCTAGATATTTACGAGAAAAACCTTTCGGACTCATCACTGGATCGGTCACATTGTTTTCTACCATTGGCGAAAGCGACTTTCTAGATTGCTGATTTTGATCCAATTGCATCCACAAATAATCCAAACCTTCTTTAGCGTTATTAGTATAAGTTACGGTTTCTTGACCGTATAATTTGGTGTTTTTATCGTCGAGTTCAATATCGATTTTATAATCGGCTTGTTGTTGATAATATTCAGGTCCAGGCGCACCCGATGCAGTACGATACATATTTGGAGTGGCCAACAAATCGTACATTTGTTTGAACTTATCTGGATTTTTTTCGGCTTTCTTTTCCTGAGCGATGGATAGCAATGGAAAAACGACTAAACCTAAAAGAAATTTTCTCATAATTAGTGAAATAAGGCAATAAAAATAAGTATTTTAAAGTGAGTTTCAGGAATAGCGATTTATTTTAACATTCCTTTAAAACTTTCTGAAGTCAAAAGTAAACTGTGCTTGCTTCCGTTAAAATTGGCTTGAATGATGTTTTGTTGATCGAAATGATTTTCCATTATGATGGAATTTTCAACCTCAAGCGAAGTTATTTTGGGTACATCAACAATTTTCAAATAACAAATCAGCACGTTGTCTTCGGTTTCTTTGCTAACGAAAATTATGCTTTTTGGTTGATTATTAACTTTGATGATGAATTTTTCTGCGAGGTATTTTTTGAGTAATTCGACTTGCTCTGGAGTTTCCTTATCGGAAGCTAAAAACGATTTTTTGTTGTATTTTTTTTCGATGGCTTCGTTGATGTCATCGATGAAAAGTCGGGCTGTGATTTGCAGCATTTTTTTCTCTTTAGCATGATTGATCTGGTAAATGGCTACATAGAATTTGTGCGCCGATAGAGACGTCAGCATAAAAAACAGAACAACAAAAACACTATTTTGAATTATTTTTTTCATCCTACAAATGTACTATTCTTTATGAAAGGCAATGCTTTTTTCCACTAAGAAATCGATTAAAACCAAACCGTTGATCTTTTCTAAAAGTTGTTTTTGATTGATTTCTTCCGAAAAACAATACTCTAAAAACAACCCAATTTTATCTTCTTGAATATTCAGTGTTTTTTGAAAAAAGTCGGAATTAAATCGCAACTTCATTTCGGCTACAAATTCGTGAGAATTATAGGTTTTGATTGGTTTTGGCTTTGAAAATTCATCATTCGTATTGAATAATTCAAAAATACTCTTTCCTAACTTGACAAAATTTACACCAAGATTAACATCCGCTTCTCTTGGCATGGCTAGATTGGCTGTGGTTTTCACACCTGTTATTTCTAAATTTTTAAAATCGATGGAAGACAAATCAGCTTTAATTGGAGGTTTGACTTTGATTCGTTTAGCATCGTAAACCAAATCACCCGAAAGTTTGAAAGCACCAATTTTCACTTCATCAAGTTGGTTGATTTTCATACTCAAATGAATTACTGAGATTAATTTCTTAAAATCGGATGCTTTAAGAACAAATCGTTCCGTATCAAAAGTCACACTTGAAACAACAATAGTATCGCCTTCTCTAGCATAAATGGAGAAGAAACCCAAATCATCAGAAATAGTATTGGTTTCAAGAGTTGTATTGGTAATTGTGGCGCGTTCAACTTTTAATGAATCACAAACGAGCACACCTTTAAACACCTCAATTTTTCGGTTCTGAGATACGGCTACTATTGAAAAACCAATTAAAAATAAAAGTAAAAATTGCTTCATACATTATTTTTTTTCGTTGATAACTTCCAAATAAGAAGCTGCAATTTCTCCCATTATAAAAGTTGCTAAGGTTTTATTTTTGCTTTTCACAGCATTTTCGAAATGGGTATTTTCAACTAAATAGTATTGAAATCCTTTGACATAATCGGGCGGTATTTTGAGTTGTTCCGTATAAAAAGTTTCCTCAAACCATTCGTTTATTTTTCTCAGCGTATATTCTTTTCGCTCAACGGCTACTTCTTTTTTGAGCATGGTTGTTCGACCCGAAATAGCATTCAAAATTCCGTCAAATGATACTTGTGTATTCAATCCGTAAGTGTTTCCGCCACCAGTTGCTGTGTACAATCTTCTTTCTGCAGGTGTGTATTTTTTGGCTGGTTTGGACAAAATTCCCATACTTACTGCATTAATATCGTTTTGATTAATGACCACTTCTTTCAAATTGTAACTTGCCAACTCCATAGTAACAAAAAACAACTCTGATTTTAGGTCGGTGTATTTTAGCACGACTTTTTTTCCTTGTAAATGAACCGCAGAAAATTGTAGTGTGTCATTTTCTTGTCCTAAAATTTCAAAATAACCACCACTTTTTGAAGTAGTTGCTGAATTAGAGTTGAGATTAATAATGTGAACACCTTCCAAATCGTCTGTATAGGCTCTAATTTTTCCCTTTACTTCGCTCCTTTGTGCAAAGACAGAGGAGAAAAAGGCGAGAAACATACTCAACAGAAGGTACTTTTTGATCATTATTTTGCTACTATTATTTTGTAAAAGTACTTGAAAGCCTTCCAAAAATTAAGCCAAGTAAAATCTAATAAAATGTTAATTTAAAATTCGATTTTGTTTGTAGTTTTGTAGAAATCCACTCTTAAAAATGAAGAACTTAATTATAGCAAGCACATCAACAGTTTACAATGGTGATTATTTAGATTATCTATTGAGCGAATTAGAACTTTTATTTGCCAATAGTCAGACAATTATTTTTATTCCTTATGCTCGTCCGGGCGGAATTACTCATGATGATTACACCGAAAAAGTGCGAAGTGTTTTTGCAAAAATTAATAAAAACGTAGTTGGATTACACGAATTTGAAAATCCAACTGAAGCCATAACCAAAGCAGAAGGATTATTTACGGGCGGCGGAAACACCTTTTTATTGGTTACTCAATTATATGAAAACAATGCTATGTCAGTTTTGGCTGAAACCATAAAAAAAGGAACTCCTTATCTCGGAACCAGCGCCGGAAGTAATATTACTGGAGTTTCAATGCAAACCACCAACGATATGCCGATTATATATCCGCCGAGTTTTGCTACTTTGAACATCATTCCGTTTAATTTGAATCCGCATTACTTAGATCCAGATACCAATAGCCAACACATGGGAGAAACGCGAGAAACTAGAATCAAAGAGTTTCATGCGTTCAATTCGACCGCGGTTTTAGGGCTTCGAGAAGGCAGTTGGTTGCGAGTGAATGGAGAGCAAATTATACTAAAAGGCGATTTGACGGCGCGTTTGTTTAGACAAAATGAAACTCCAATTGAAATTGAATCAGGAACAGATTTGAGTTTTTTGGGGTAGAGTTTATTTCAGAGCGGAAGACGAGGCTTCCCGATAGTCATCGGGATAAACTTCTCGCCTTATGTGAATAAAAAAACCTCTAACGTAAATTAGAGGCTTTTGATTTTCAGAGCGGAAGACGAGGCTCGAACTCGCGACAACCAGCTTGGAAGGCTGGAGCTCTACCAACTGAGCTACTTCCGCATTTGTTTTTTGGTGAGTGCAAATATATAGCATTTGTTGTATTGGATGCAAATTTTTTTTTGAAAAAATTCATTGATTCCTGTTTTCTACAATTAATTTTACTCTGAAATAGTTTATAATTGATTCGTTATCACTTAATTTAGTCTCGCATGATTGAAATAAAAAATATTGATTTTACCGCCACTTTTTCTGTTCGACACCCTGTTTTACGAGAAGGAAAACCAGTTGAGAGCTGTTTTTTTGATGGAGACGACCTAAAAACCACAATACATTTTGGTCTGTTTTATGACAAAAAATTAGTAGGAGTAATTTCAATTTTCAAAAATAAAAACGCTATCTTTAGTGCTCAAATTCAGTTCCAAATTAGAGGAATGGCTGTGCTGAAAGAATGTCAAGGAAAAAAATTTGGCAAACAACTATTGCATCAAGCAGAGCATCATGTAATTGCTCAAAAGGGAAATCTGATTTGGTTCAATGCGCGAGAAAATGCAGTACCTTTTTATCAGAACTCGGGTTATGAAATTTTAGGAAACTCATTCGAAATTAAAGATATTGGAACACATTATATAATGTATAAAAATTTAGGGCAATAGCCTATGGGGAAAATCTACTTCGTTTTTTTATTTACTTTTTTTATTTCCTGTCAGGATCACAAGTCTGTTAACACTACAGAAAGTGCGTCCTTTATGGATATATTTGCTTTTTTTAAGGAAGATAAAATCAAGATTGACTCTACTTTAATCCTTTCTTACAACGACACCATTTTAAAAGCATTTTACCAAAAAAACAATTACGAAGTGGCATGGGATTCAAAAGAAAACAGAGATTTTATTTTGAATGAATTGACTCAATCCTACCAAGATGGTTTGGAACCTAACGACTATTACGTTGAGTATTTGCAACGCTACGAAACCAAATACGATAGCCTTTCTGAACCCGAATTGATTACTTACGACATTCAACTTACTCGAAGTATTCAAAAATTCATCAATCACATTAGCAAAGGAAAAGTAAATCCATATGAGCTGTACGATGATTGGGATTTAGGAAAAAAAACTATAGATGCAAGTGTTGTGCTTCAAGAATGTTTTGCTGAAAATAATTTTACTGAAATACTAGAAAAACAAAAGCCTCAACTCAAAATGTACCAACAATTGAAGTTGGCCTTAAAGAAACTAAATCAATTTCCTGATACTAACATCGAGCAAGTTGATTTAAGAGAAAAATTCAACCCAAACACTTCGTCTAAATCCATCATCAACATCAAACGAAAATTGATTTATTGGGGTGATTTGAAACGAAAGGATTCGGCTTTGACCAAACTATACGATAAGGAAACTCAAACCGCTGTAAAAGCTTTTCAAAAGCGACATGGTTTGAAAGCTGATGGTGTAATTGGACGCGGAACCATAGAAGCATTAAACTATTCACGAGACCAACGAATTGAACAAATTGTGGTCAATATGGAACGCTTGAGATGGCTGCCTAATAATTTGGGAAACCATTACATTTTGGTGAATCTACCTGATTATCATCTTACAGTATTTAAAGATAATGACAGTATTTTATCACACAAAGTTGTTGTTGGGAAAGACTCGCGAAAAACACCTTTATTATCATCAAAATTGACCAATATCGTTTTGAATCCGAATTGGACCGTTCCGCCCACCATTTTAAAAGAAGATGTTTTTCCAGATGCAGTACGAAGCAGAAGTGCATTTAGCAGAAGAGGTTTGCATATTTTAGATTCCAAAAACCGCGAAGTCAGTGCTTCTAAATGGAAATTGGCTGATGCTAAACGCTACAAATACGTTCAAAATCCGAGTAAAAACAATTCTTTAGGATTTATGAAAATCAATTTTAACAACAAATACGCGGTGTATTTACACGACACTAATCACCGTAACTATTTCAAATACGATTATCGAGCATTGAGTTCAGGTTGCGTTCGAGTTGAAAATCCGCTTGATTTGGCTCATTATCTATTGAATGATGATGAGAATTGGAGCATAGAAAAAATAAACGAGTTAACCAAAGATGCCAAAAAATTGCAAACCAAAACCATCAATATGACTGAAGATATCTACGTACATTTTATCTACAATACTTCATGGATAGAAAATGACCAACTTCAGTTTAGAGAAGATATTTATTGTTTGGACTCCGATTTGTACTCTAAATTGCGTTATTAACTACAACAAAACAGTTCTATTCGAACGGTGATTGATGAACAAACACGATTTGTTTTTAATGGTAGAAATAATCGATTTTGTCAACTCTAATGGCAATGCTGGACAACCAAAACTCCTTCCTAATCGGTTGTGTTCTCTGATAAAAGACTCAGAAACATAATCGGCTCCGTGAATTACAATCGCTCGACTTCGGGCATTATCGTTTTTGCTTTTTTCTAAACCATCAAGTTTTAAAGAAAGTCCGTGCGAACCTTGATACGTTTCACTGGCAACAAAAAATCCTAAACTACTTTTGTACGATTCATTTTCGTTAGAAAACGATTCCGCATTGAGTTCACCTGAATTTTTTCCGTGTGCTACTAAGGAATGAAAAAGCACTTTATTTTCATCCATATCAATCACCCATAGTCTTTTTTGTGTTGAAGGCAAATCGAAATCAATTATAGTAAGAATGTTGCTTTGGATGATTTGTTTCTCTTTCAAAACATCAAAACCATCCATAGCTTTAGAAAAAGAATCGTATTGTGGCAAATCAAAACCATTGGATTCAATGGATTGATAACGTTCAAATTTTTCGTCAATAATCATTGAACTAGGAACAACTTCCGTTTTCTTTGTCGTTTCCATCAAAATAGCATTTTCAATTGGTAAATCCTTTTTAATAGTAAAGGAACACAAACCAATTAATGCTAAACTCAAAAAGCGTTTTAACATAATAGTAATTTAAGTTAATAGTAAATTTGGGGCTACAAACATAAAAAACCGATTCAATAAAAAAAATAAAATCAATACTTTTTATCGTTTATTTACATATTTTATCGACTAATTACATTATTTAACTTTTTATATAATTTTTTTCTTACTTTTGTTCAGATTCATGAATGTTAATTTTTAATAGGTTTCAATTTTATATTTATATTTGTTCAACCAACTCAAACTAAATGCTCAAGAAAAAACTAATAGTCCTTTTTCTATTTGTTTTGATGTCGACGATTTGTCATTCGCAAAGTCAAAAGAAAACCTTGCAGACAAAATTCACACCAGAAAAAATAACAGTAGATGCCAAACTCGATGAAGAAGCGTGGAAAAATGCTGAAATAGCAACCAATTTTGTTATGGTTGAACCCGATAATGGAACATTAGAATCTACAGAACGAAGAACTGAAGTAAAAATTGTCTATAACAACGACGCAATTTACGTTGGAGCACTACTTTATGATAATCCTAACACTATTAAGAAAGAACTTACTATTAGAGATGATTTTGCAACTGCAGATCATTTCGGAATTACTTTAAATGGTTTTAATGATGGCCAACAGGATTTTCGCTTTATAGTAAGTGCAGCTGGCGTTCAGCAAGACTGTGTATATACTGAATACAACGGTGAAGATTTTTCGTGGAATGCCATTTGGGATAGTCATGTAGAAATCACCGATTTTGGTTGGGTTGTTGAAATGAAAATCCCATACGCTGCTTTGCGTTTTTCATCAGAAGAGAAGCAAACATGGGGTTTAAATTTCTATAGAGAAGTTCGAAACTTAAGACAAAAATTCACATGGAATCGTATAGATAATAACATCAGTAACGAAGCCAATCAAGCAGGAATTTTAGAAGGAATAGAAAACATTAAAACCCCAACACGTTTGTTTTTAATTCCGTATTCTTCTTTTTATTTGAATGCTAATGATGCTCAAAAAACCAAAGGCGAATTCAAAGGTGGTTTGGATGTAAAGTATGGAATTAATGATGCCTTCACTTTGGATGCGATTTTGGTTCCCGATTTTGGTCAAGCTGCATTTGATAAAGTAGAATTGAATTTGGGTCCGTTTGAACAACAATTCAACGAAAACAGACCTTTTTTTACTGAAGGAACTGAACTTTTTAGCAAAGGATTTTTATTGTATTCTAGAAGAATTGGCGGCAGACCATCAACACAAGCTGAACTCAACAGTAATGAAGAATTTGATGAAAACCCAAGTAAAGTCGATTTATTAAACGCGTTAAAAATTTCTGGAAGAACTAAAGATGGTCTGGGTGTTGGTATCTTAAATGCAATCACAGAAAAAACCTCAGCCAAAATTAGAAATACTGTTACTGGAGAAACTCGATCTGAAGTGATCGAACCATTGACCAATTACAATGTTTTTGTTTTGGACCAACGCTTCAGAAAAAACTCATCTGTTTCTTTTCTCAACACCAATGTTACTCGAAATGGCGAATTCAGAGACGCTAACGTTTCTGCATTTCTTTTCGATTTAAACACCAAGAAAAACACCTATAATTTATTGGGTGATTACAAATACAGTTCCATCAACGAATACAAAGATTTACCCAACCGAAAAGGATACAATACTTCTTTGCGCTTTGCCGAAACCAGCGGAAAATACCGCTATGCTATTGGCGGTCAATACGTTTCGACCAATTGGGATAACAATGATTTGGGAATTAATTTCCAAACGCATTATCACACGCTCTATTTCAACCACAGTTACCGAATCTTAAATCCGACCAAAAGATTCAATTCGTTTAATGTCAACAGCAATTATTATTCTGAATTTGACAATAGAACGGGAAGATTACAAGGATTCAACGGAAACTTGAATTTCAATATCACATCAAAAAAGAATGATTATTACGGCTTTGGATTCAATGGAAGTCCTTTTGAAACCTATGATTTTTACGAACCGAGAACGGAAAACGAGCAACGCTTTCTAAATGTACCAAAATGGATTAACCCTTGGATTTTCCTCTCGTCCAACTACAACCGAAAATTTGCTATCGACATTAATCCATTTGCAACTTTTTTTGATGGCGACAACCGTTATAACGCAGGCTATTTCATCAGTCCACGCTACCGTTTTACAAACAAATTTTCGTTAATTTACGAATTTTCGTTCAACTTCTTAAACAACAACTTAGGTTATGTGAATGACGATGACAACGGCATTTACATCGGAAAAAGAGATCGTACCATATACACTAACTCCATTTCTGGAAAGTATACTGTCAACAACGTGATGAACTTTAACTTATCATTGCGCCATTATTGGTCGTATGCCATTTACGACAGTGTATTTAATTTACAAGAAGACGGAAGTTTGCTTTTGAATCCATCCTACTCTACGAATCACGATGAGAATTTCAATACTTGGAATCTCGATTTATCATATTCATGGTGGTTTGCACCAGGCAGTCAGATTTCTGTTTTGTACCGAAACAATGCATTAATTGATGATTCGGGCTCAATAGTTGACAAGGATTTTGGTTCCAACATTAACAACTTGGTCAACAACAAAAATTTAGATCACATTTTTTCCATCAGCATCCGTTACTTCATCGATTACAATTCACTAAAAAGATAACGATTTCGTTAGTATTTTTTTCAAAAAACAACTCCTTTTTCCAACAGAAAAAACGGAAATGAATTACCTTTGTTTACTCTTTGGCAATCAGGTCAAACGACATGAAATAAAATTAATTTCTGATGAACAAAAAAGTAATTTTAATGATTTTAGACGGTTGGGGAAAATCGCCCGACCCGAAAGTTTCCGCTATCGACAACGCAAACGTTCCTTTCATCAATAGTTTATACACTAAATATCCCAACGCTCAATTGCGCACTGATGGTTTAAACGTAGGTTTACCTGAAGGCCAAATGGGAAATTCCGAAGTAGGCCATATGAATCTTGGCGCCGGACGAATTGTCTATCAAGATTTAGCCAAAATCAATTTGGCCGTTCACAACAAAACAATGAATCAAGAGCAACCTCTTTTGGATGCTTTTCAATACGCTCTTGACAACAATAAAAAAGTACATTTTTTAGGATTAGTTTCTAATGGTGGTGTACATTCTCATACTTCGCATTTGTACGGATTATTGGAAGCTGCACAAGCTTATGGTTTGGAAAAAGTTTTTATTCATGCTTTTACCGATGGTCGTGATGTAGATCCAAAATCGGCTTTGTTAGACATTGCCAATCTACAAGATTATGTAAAAGATTCCAATGCCAAAATTGCCACTCTTATTGGACGTTATTACGCAATGGATCGAGACAAACGTTGGGAAAGAGTCAAATTGGCTTACGATTTAGTGGTACATGCTCAAGGTCAACATTCGACAAACATAGTTGAAAGTATTGAAAAAAGTTATGCTAATCATGTAACCGACGAGTTCATTCAACCTATTGTAATGGTGGATGAAGATGGTCTTCCTTTAGCAACTATTGAAGAAAACGATGTGGTGATTTTCTTTAATTTTAGAACTGATAGAGGCCGCGAATTGACCGAAGCTTTGTCACAAAAAGACTTTCACGAATTCAATATGCATAAAATGAATTTGTATTACGTAACCATGACTAATTACGATGATACGTATCAAAATGTTCATGTAATTTACGACAAAGACAACATCACAGAAACATTAGGTGAAGTTTTGGAAAAAGCAGGAAAAACACAAATACGTATTGCCGAAACCGAAAAATACCCACACGTAACCTTCTTTTTCTCGGGCGGAAGAGAAGTTCCGTTTGTAGGTGAAACTCGAATTTTACGCAATTCGCCCAAAGTGGCTACTTACGATTTACAACCTGAAATGAGTGCTTTCGAATTGAAAGATGCTCTGATTCCCGAATTAAATAAAGGCGAAGTTGATTTTGTATGTTTGAATTTTGCCAATGGCGATATGGTTGGACATACAGGTGTAATGGAAGCTGCAATAAAAGCGTGCGAAGCCGTTGATGCTTGCGTAAAAGAAGTAGTTGAAGCCGCTTTGGCCAATAATTATACTACCATTATCATTGCCGATCACGGAAATTGTGAAACCATGATCAATCCTGATGGTTCGCCCAATACAGCTCATACTACCAATCCGGTTCCGATTATTTTGGTTGATTCTGAATTAAAAAACATAAAAGACGGCGTTTTAGGCGACATTGCTCCTACTATTTTAGAGTTAATGGGAATTGAAAAACCAGCCGTTATGAAGTGTCACTCATTACTATAAAATATGACCGACAAAGAGTATTTGCGTAATTTACGAATTCCAACTCCCGAAAATCCGTTACGGGTTTTGACTAGTGCGTGCTTAATTGGAACGCCTTGTGGTGTAAACGGAACGAGTTATGGCGAATACCCGAGTGTATTGAAATTAACACACTACAAAAACATACTATTAACTCCGTTTTGCCCTGAACATTTTTCTTTTGGAACACCAAGAGAAATGTGTGACATTTATGGTGGAGACGGATTTGATGTACTCAATGGAAAAGTCAAAGTCATCACCGAATCAGGAATTGATTGGACCGACGGAATGATAAAAGCATCCGAAAAAATGCTCGAAATAGCGCAAAATGCCAACATTGAATTGGCGGTAATGATGGACGTAAGTGCAGCTTGTGGCAGTCAAGTAATCTACAACGGCAATCGGTTTGCTCCAACTCCAGTTCATCAAATCGGAATGGGAGTTTGTGCGGCTCAACTTACATTAAACGGATTTAAAGTGATTAGTCAACGTGACTTTGAATCGTTAGAGATACTTTATTCCAAACTCGATTCAAATCATGTGGTCAATCCTGACGCAAAAGACCACGACCAAAACGAATGGGTTTTGAATTATTTTAAAAAATAAGTTTTCGCTATACCAACCATAAAAGCTTCTCTAACGAGAGGCTTTTTTTATAAATAAAAGTTAAAATTTCATTTTTAATAGTATTACTATTATCTTTGCGTAAAATATTATTAATTTTAATTCACTTAAGATTATGAAATCAATTATACAATTCGTGCTCATTGGATTATTGCTTACTCAAGGAGTTAATGCACAAAATCAGAATCCGCAAAACACGACTCAAAAAGAGTTCAACAACTTAAAGGATGCTCTTAAAAATCCAGAACAAGTGGTGTTTTTAAACTTAAGCAATCAAACCGAAGTTGTACCCAATTCCGTTTGGGAGAAATTCATCAACTTGGAATATTTAAGTTTAAAAAACGATCATTTACAGCAAATTCCAATTGAAATTACAAGTTTAAAAAAACTGAAAGTACTGGACTTGAGTGGCAATGACTTTCAAACTTTACCAATTGAATTCATTCAATTACATAACCTAGAAGAATTGTATTTGAATGATGAAACGAACATGAATCTTCCAAAAACCATTGAAATCTTATCCAAATTACCCAAATTAAAATCATTGCATTTGGAAAACGATCAGCTTGCAAAGCTACCCGATAATCTTAAAAAGTTAGAACATTTGGAGTCATTGTACCTCAATCAAAATCAGTTCATGGAAATACCCAAACAAATTGAAGGATTGCATCATTTGCAGTACTTAGATTTAAACGATAACCAAATCAAACCCGAACTACAAGACGTTAAAAACCTCAACTTCGGATTCAAAATCAAATTTTAAACTTATGATGGACGCAATTATACCTTTATTGTCGCTTATTGCTTTGGAAGTCATCCTTGGAATTGACAACATCATTTTCATTTCGATATTGGCCGACAAATTACCCGAAAGTCAGCGCAACAAACTCCGCTATTGGGGAATTGGTCTAGCAATGCTCATGCGATTGGCTTTGTTGGCTTTAATTTCATGGATTTTAAAACTCGACACCACATTATTTACTGCATTTGAAATTGATTTCTCAGGAAAAGGCTTAATTCTGATAATTGGTGGATTATTCTTGATTTACAAAAGCACCAAAGAAATCTACCATAAAACCGAAATTGCAAACAACAACCAACCCAACGAAATCAAAAAAGGAAGCTTCGGACGATTATTGGGCGAAGTCATTGTACTCGATTTGGTGTTCTCCATCGATTCAATAATCACGGCTGTTGGCATGGTACAAGAACTTTGGGTTATGTATACTGCTGTAATTGTTACCGTAATTATAATGCTCATAGCTTCAAAACCGATTAGCTCATTCATAACTAAACATCCTTCATTTAAAATTTTAGCATTGTGCTTTTTAATGATGATTGGTGTTTCGCTTATTGCAGAAGGTTTCCAATTCGAAATTCCGAAAGGATACATCTATTTTTCTATGGCATTTGCTTTTTTGGTCGATGTCATTCAAATGAAAACCATTCCCAATCAACAAACTCAAAAATAAACAATTATGAAAGATATGCTTTCCAACATCATCATAGCAGTGAATGATAAACTGTATGTAAAAAACCCTGAAACTTCCGAATTAGGAAAAAAAATAATCGAACACAGCATTATTCTAATTGATGAAATTGGGTTTGAAAATTTCACTTTCAAAAAATTAGGCGAACGAATTGGCTCCAACGAAAGTTCCATTTACCGCTATTTTGAAAGCAAACACAAACTATTGCTTTACTTATCTTCTTGGTATTGGGGTTGGATGGAATACCGATTGCTTCTTGCCACAACCAACATTCATAATCCTTTTGAAAAATTGCGAAAAGGAATCGAAATCGTAACTGAAAAAGTAGAAGACGACATCTCAACAACTCACATAGATGAATCGATACTGAACAGAATCATCATTGTTGAGTTCACCAAAACGCTACTCACCAAAGAAGTCGATCAGGAAAATAAAGAAGGGTTTTTCTTAGTATACAAAAGAGTAATCAACCGATTGATTGAAATGATTTCGGCCGTAAATCCGAATTATGCTTTTGCCAAAAGTTTAGCTTCATCTATAGTGGAAGGTGCTTTGCATCAGCACTTTTTACGCGATCATTTGAAAACCATAACCAATTGTAACGAAACTATTTCACCTACCGATTTTTATCTGAATCTTGCTGAAAACACTTTACGATAATACCATGACACTAACACCATTACAACGTTTTTATAATCTTTTAAAACTCGACCGAAGAGACATTTCGCAAATCTTTTTCTACGCCATTTTTGCTGGTTTAGTAAGTTTGTCTTTGCCTTTGGGAATCCAAGCCATCATCAACCTAATCCAATCTGGAAGAGTAAGTATTTCATGGATTGTATTGGTTTTTATCGTAGTGATTGGCGTGGCATTGGTCGGAATTTTATCGCTAATGCAATTGCGAATTACTGAAAATCTTCAACAGAAAATCTTTGTCCGTTCCTCATTTGAATTTGCCTATCGTTTGCCTAAAATCAAATTTGAAGAATTGTACAATCAATATCCACCCGAATTGGCCAATCGCTTTTTTGATACGATAACCATCCAAAAAGGAACATCAAAATTGCTGATTGACTTTTCGTCTGCTTTATTACAAATCGTATTCGGAATTATTCTGCTCTCATTGTACCATCCGTTTTTCATCGTATTCGGATTATTATTGCTGCTTTTACTCTACTCTATTTTCAAATTCTCCTACAATTCAGGGCTATCAAGCAGTTTAAAAGAATCCAAATACAAGTACAAAGTGGTAAGTTGGTTACAGGAAATAGCACGAAACAACTTCAGCTTTCGCAAAAAAGACAATTTCGAATTTGCTCTGGATAAAAACAACAAATTAGTTGAAGAATACCTCTATCACCGCGAAAAACACTTTGGAGTAATCAAAAGACAATTTACACAACTCATCGTCTTTAAAGTAATCATTACCGCGAGTTTACTTTTAATTGGAGGTTATTTGGTTTTGAACCAGAAGATGAATATTGGTCAGTTTGTGGCGGCAGAAATCATCATTTTGTTGGTCATTAATTCGGTTGAAAAAATCATCATCGGATTGGAAAGTTTGTACGACGTAATTACTTCCATTGAAAAAATTGGTCAAATTGTTGACCTTCAAATCGAAGAACCTAACACCAAATCACCTGATTATTGCTTTACCAACATCAGTCTTGAATCCGAAAATTTGCGTTTTAAATTTCCCGATTCGAATGATTACGTTATTGACAAAATCAACCTCAAAATCGAACCTTCTGAAAAAATTTATATTGAAGGTAATAATGGCTCTGGAAAAACAACGCTCATCCGGATTTTATCGGGTTTATTACAACCTACTTCAGGTTCGTTTTACATCAACGATGATACCTACAGAAAAATTGATTTGACTCAATATCGATCGCAAATCGGATCCATTATTACAGGCGAAACTCCGTTTGAAGGAACGATTCTAGAAAACCTTACGTTCAATAACCCAAATGTGCCACACGAAAATATTAAATGGGCAATTGATAGCGTCAAATTGGGTGATTTCATCAAATCATTGCCCAATGGTTTAGATTCAAAAATTTATCCCGAAGGAAAACAATTATCGTCGTCTAATGCCCAAAAAATTCTGTTAGCTCGCAGCATTGTCAACAAGCCCAAAATTTTATTCTATGAAGATTCTTTAGACAAAATGGATGAAGATGCCGCAAGAGAAATCATTGATTTCATTACCGATGAAAAACACAAATGGACTGTGATTGTAGCTTCAAAAAACAACTATTGGAAGCAGAAATGCACTCGAAATATTATTATGAACGAAGGAAAAATTAGTCACGATTCAAAAGCGAAATAATTATGTTGAACATTTCTAAAAAAAATCCGATTACCGAAAATATAGAGCAATTTAGTTCGGTGCGCAATTTGACGCATCGTCCGCATTATAAAATTCTGAACCGAATTATTCTCGGTGTGACTATAATGGTGTTGATTATTTTCTTTTTACCGTGGACACAAAACATCTCGGGTTCAGGAGCAGTTACGACTTTAAAACCCGATCAGCGACCGCAAACCATCCATTCTGCCATTGCTGGACGAATAGAAAAATGGTACGTTAAAGAAGGTGATTACGTTAAAAAAGGCGACACTATTTTGTTCATTTCCGAAATCAAAGAAGAATACTTCGACCCTAATTTGGTGAACAATACCAAAAGTCAGGTTGATGCCAAAAAAATGGCGGTGCAATCGTACGGAAGTAAAGTCAATACACTTTCCACTCAAATTGCTGCCATCGAAAACGAAAAAGACTTAAAACTGCAACAAGCCAAAAATAAAATCCGTCAGTCGTTACTCAAAGTCAAAAGCGACAGTATGGATTTGGAAGCGGTAAAAACGCAAATTAAAATCGCAAACACCCAATTCAATCGTTCGGTTACGCTCAACAAAGAAGGTTTAAAACCATTGACTGATGTAGAGGAAAAACGCTTGAAATTGCAAGAAGTCGAAGCCAAAATCATCACACAAGAAAACAAATTATTGGCTAGCAGAAATGAATTAATCAATGCCAAAGTAGAAGTCAATCGCATTTCAGCTGAATACGCTGAAAAAGCATCCAAAGCCAAAAGTGATCAATACACAGCGTTAAGTAGCCAATACGACACCGAAGCTCAAGTGAATAAATTGCAAAATCAGTACGTGAATTATCAAATCAGAAATGGCTTGTATTACATCAAAGCGCCACAAAATGGGTACGTCAACCGCGCTTTGCAATCGGGAATCGGTGAAACCATTAAAGAAGGAACTCAAATTGTAAGCATCATGCCAGCTAAGTACGATATTGCCGTTGAAACTTTTGTTTCTCCCACCGATTTACCGCTCGTTCATAAAGGAGAAAAAGTGCGCGTGTGGTTCGACGGTTGGCCGACAATAGTATTTTCAGGTTGGCCGAATATGAGTTACGGAACATTTGGTGGAAAAATTGTAGCGGTTGAAAATTTCATAAGTGCTAATGGTAAATTCAGAGTATTAATTGCTCCCGATGAAAACGAAGCGCCATGGCCAAAGCAAATCAGTATTGGTTCTGGAGCGCAAACTTTGGCTTTACTCGACAATGTTCCAGTTTGGTTTGAATTATGGCGAACACTAAACGGTTTTCCTCCTAATTATTATCAACCACAAAATAAAGACACGGCAGAGAAAAAGTGATTTTTTTAGGAACGAACGGCTTGGGCATTCTTGTAATCCATTTTCCTGCTCTCGTCAGTCGCTTTAACTTATTTAATCAATAAGTTAAGAGCTCCAACAGTGACGAGATCAGGGTTAGAAAACAATCAAAAGGCAACAAAAAATGAATTTTAAAACACTCTTTTTTATACTATTCACCACTTGGGTTTCAGCACAAAACTCGAATATACTTACGTATAATGAGTATTTAGGTTATGTCAAAAAATTCCATCCTTTGGTAAAAAGTGCCAACTTGCAAGTCAACAGCGCACAAGCCAATTTGATGATGGCGCGCGGTGGTTTTGACCCAAAAATTGAAGTCGATTTTGATCAAAAACAGTTCAAAGACAAAGAATATTACTCGTTGCTCAACAGTAGTTTTAAAATTCCGACTTGGTACGGAATTGAAGTCAAAGCCGGATTTGACAATAGCGAAGGAATGTATGTAAATCCGCAAAACACCTTACCTAATCAAGGATTGACTTCGCTGGGAATCAACGTTCCCGTTGGTCAAGGTTTATTGATTAATCAACGAATGGCCGATTTACGTAAAGCCAAAATTCAAATTCAATTGAGCGAAGCCGAACGAAAATTACAAGCAATAGAAGTGCTGTACGACGCTTCGGTAGCGTATTTCAATTGGAAACGAAATTACAATGAAGTAGAACTGTACAAAAACTATCTGAAAAATGCCGAAATCCGATTCAATGGCGTTACTGAATTGATTAAGAACGGCGATAAACCAGCAATTGACAGTGTTGAAGCTGGAATCATCGTACGCAACCGAAAACTGAGTTTGGAAGATTCTCAATTGAAATTAACCAAAGCCAAATTGGAATTGTCGAATTTTTTATGGTTGGAAAACAATCTGCCGTTAGAATTGCAAGACGCTATTATTCCCGAAGAAAATTTAGAACAAACCATCAAAGAAACCTTGCGTACCAACGATTTGATGTTGGCGAATCCATCACTCGAAAATCACCCAAAAATTGATGCATTAGAAAGTAAAATCGGAATTTTAGAAGTCGAACGCAAACTCAAAACCAATCAATTATTGCCAAAAATCGACTTGGGTTATCATTATTTATCCGAACCGAATGCCTTTTCGACTACTGATTTCAATAATTATAAAGTAGGTGTCAATTTTAGCTTTCCTATTTTTCTTCGAAAAGAACGCGGAAGTCTAAAAATGACCCAATTCAAAATTCAAGATACGCAGTACGAGTTGAATCTACAGAAAGTACAACTGACGAATAAAATCAACGCGCAACAAACCGAAATCAATTCATTGGAACGCCAACGCCAATTAATTGGTGATTTAGTGACTGATTATTCGGTCATGTTGAACTCTGAGGAACGCTTATTTTCGTTTGGAGAAAGTTCGATTTTTTTGATTAATTCGAGGGAAAACAATTTAGTTAGCGCACAACTTTCGCAACTGAGTATGGAAAATCGTTACTTTATTTCGAATGCCGAATTGTTTAAAATCATGGCCAATCCCGATTGATAATTTCACAAAAGACAAACCCTAACTAGCACCGATAGTAATGAAAATAAAAAAAGCGTTCACAATTGTAAACGCTTTTTTTATTGTAATGGTTAGCGGGAAAGACGATAACAAGAATGCCCGAACCATTCGCTTCAAAAAATTACATTTTACCCAGTAATTCGTAATACTCTTTTTCAATTGCTTCTTGGTGATTCGGGTGCGCAATACGAACCAACTCGGCGGCACGTTGTCGTAATGTTTTACCATACAAATCTGCGATTCCGTTTTCTGTAATTACATAATGAATATGTGCTCTAGTTGTTACAACTCCAGCGCCTTGCTTTAAAAAAGGTACAATTCGGCTTACTCCTTTTTTGGTTGTTGATGGTAAGGCAATAATTGCTTTTCCACCCGGACTTAAAGAAGCACCGCGAATAAAATCCATTTGTCCGCCAACGCCAGAATACATTTGTGGACCAATAGAATCGGCACAAACCTGACCTGTTAAATCTACTTCAATAGCCGAATTAATAGCAATCATATTGGGGTTTTTTCGAATGCGCGCTGTATCATTCACCATAGAAGATTCTTTCATCTCTATGAACGGATTATCACTAACAAAATCATACAATCGCTTAGAACCAATTAAAAAAGTGGCCAAAACTCTTCCTCGCAATGTTCCTTTGTAGTTACAATTAATCACATCATTTTCGATCAAATCAATCACACCATCAGAAAACATTTCGGTGTGTAAACCTAAATCTTTATGGTTTGTTAGTTTACTTAATGCCGCATTTGGAATGGATCCGATACCCATTTGTAATGTACTTCTGTCGTCAATTAACGAAGCGATATAACCTCCTATTTTCTCTTCTTCATCGGTAAAAGGATCGGGTTCGTGACCATAAATTGGTGTATTTACTTCTACCAAATAATCAATTTCAGAAACATGAAGAATTCCGTCTCCAAACGTTCTTGGCATCTGTGGATTAACTTGGGCAACCACCGTTTTAGCGTTTTCAATCGCTGCAACTGTAGCTTCTACCGAAACACCTAACGAACAATAACCGTGGCGATCTGGTGGAGAAACATGAATGAAAGCAACATCTAAGGGAAGCACATTTTTACGAAACAAATGAGGTAATTCACTTAAAAAAACAGGAGTGTACGAACCATTTCCTGCTTTCAAAGTGTGACGTACATTGGCGCCAATAAAAAACGAATTGACGTGAAAACTTTCGGCCAATTCTGGATTGGCGTATCGGGCTTCGCCTTCGACATGAAGGTGACAAATTTCGACATTTCGGAGCTCAGCAGCTCTTTCGGTTAATGCATTCGCCAATACGGTTGGCGCTGCAGCTGCGGCTTGAAGATATACTCTGTCGCCTGATTTTACTACTTTTACAGCTTCTGCTGCGGTAACATATTTACTCATACCTTTTGAATTTTATGCAAAGTTAGAATGTGAAGTTAGGATAAAATATGACAAAACTCATAAATGGAGAAATTCCAAAAAATGGGTAATGCAATACTGAACACTTTTCACTATTTTTGCACTCTGAATTTACGAAAAATGATCATACAAAAAACACGAGAAGAAATTGAATTGATGCGCGAGAGTGCATTGTTGGTTTCTAAAACATTAGGCGAAATTGCTAAAGTTATCAAACCCGGAGTTACGACTTTGGAATTAGATAAATTAGCGGAAGAATTCATCAGAGACAATGGCGGAGTTCCAGGTTTTCTAGGACTTTATGGTTTTCCTAATTCGTTGTGTATGAGTCCGAATGCCCAAGTTGTTCACGGAATTCCGAATGCAAAACCTTTAGAAGAAGGTGATGTGATTTCGGTAGATTGTGGTGTTTTGAAAAACGGTTTTTATGGCGACCACGCTTACAGTTTTGAAATTGGTGAAGTAGCTCCAGAAGTAAAAAAATTACTTCAAGTGACTAAAGAAAGTTTGTACGTTGGTATTCGCGAGTTTAAAATTGGTAATCGTGTAGAAGATGTCGGTAATGCCATTCAGAAATACTGTGAAAGTCATGGTTATGGTGTGGTTCGAGAATTAGTTGGACATGGCTTGGGAAGAAAAATGCACGAAGATCCAGAAATGCCCAATTACGGAAAAAAAGGAAGAGGAAAATTGTTTGTTGAAGGCATGGTTGTTGCAATCGAACCAATGATTAATATGGGAACTAAAAATATCAAACAATTAAAAGACGGTTGGACGATTTTAACTGCTGATGGAAAACCAAGCGCTCATTTTGAACACGATGTAGCTTTAATCGACGGAAAACCCGAATTGCTTTCAACGTTTAAGTACGTTTATGATGCTTTGGGAATTGTGAGTAATGAAGAAGATGAGTTTAGAAAATAAACACAGATTCGACACGAATTCCACAAATTTGCACGAATTAGTCATGTGTTAGATTTCACAAATTATTTTAAATAAAAAAATCAAACTTTTTTTACAAGCCAATAACACACAATAATTACACGCCATGAATGAAATATATTTAAGAGAAGAAGTCTATGAAATTATAGGTTTGTGTATGGAAGTACATAAGATCTTAGGGAAAGGTCATAGTGAAGTAGTCTACAAAGACGCTTTAGAACATGAATTTAAATTAAATAATATTCCTTTTGAAAGAGAAAAGGAATATAAAATTCATTACAAAGACATTATTTTACCTAGAAAATACAATGCAGATTTTGTAGTTTTTGATGAAATTATATTTGAAGTAAAAGCAATATCCCAACTTACAATCAGTGACACCAAACAAACATTAAATTATTTAGCTTCTTCAAAAAATAAACTAGGATTATTAGTTAATTTTGGTGAATATAGTTTGAAATATAAACGAATTATTTTGTGAATATTTTTCACACGAATTGCACGAATTCAGTAAACAAAATAAGTCTAATATTCGTGTAAATTCTTGAAATTGTTGTCAAGAAAAGACAAAAACGAAGTTTTTATCGAATTCGTGAAATTTTAAGAACAATACAATTTCGTGCGAATTCGTGAAATTCGTGTCTCAAAAAACAAAAAACAAAGTATAGAAGTTCGTGTCAATATAAAAAATGAAAAAAATATTCAAGTTCATATTAAATACCATTCCTCGTCCGATATTAATCAGACTGAGTATAGTGGTACGACCAATTTTAGCATTTCTATTAAAAGGCAGTCGTTTTACCGATCCTATTGATGGGAAAAGTTTCCGAATGTTTTTACCGTATGGTTATGGAAATCAACGCAATAATGTACTTTCTCCTAGCACACTTTCACTAGAAAGACACCGTTTGTTGTGGTTGTATTTGCAAAATGAAACGGATTTTTTCACTTCCAAAGAGAAAAAGAAAGTGCTGCATTTTGCTCCTGAACAAGAATTTTACAAGCGTTTTAAAAAGCAAACTAACATCGATTATACAACTACTGATTTACTATCGCCACTGGCCGATATAAAAGCCGACATTTGTAATTTACCCTTTGAAGACAACTCTTACGATATCATTTTTTGCAACCACGTTTTAGAACACATTCCGGATGACACTAAAGCCATGCAGGAATTGTACCGTGTACTAAAACCAAACGGAATGGGAATTTTTCAAATTCCGCAAGACTTATCAAGAGCAACCACATTTTCTGATGACTCAATAACAGATCAAAAAGAGCGTGCTAAAATCTTTGGTCAATACGATCACGTTCGGGTATACGGAAGAGATTATTTTGACAAATTGAGAAGCATTGGTTTCAAAGTAATCGAAGAAGATTATACTTCAAAAATAACTCCCGAATTAGTAGAAAAATACTGCTTAGCAAAAGGTGAAATTATACCGATTTGCTACAAATAGATTTACTTTCAACTTTTATAAAAACCCATCATTCAGTAATTGTTTGATGGTTTTTTTTATGCTTTTTCTTATGGAAATCTCATTAAGAATATCGGTTATTTTCCTTAAGCAACAACAGTGTTTTTCCTGAGTAAAATTGGAGGTTTTAACTCTGTTTTGATACCGTATTTGAGCCGTAAATTTGTTAGCTAACCGAAACTAACAAAAGATGATTTTTGAAGTGATTCAAATAATTTCAGAACAAATAAACAACTATCTTTTTGAGATTGGATTGGAGAAAACTGTTGTGCCTGAAAACATTGCTTTTTTAGAATCGCAAAACGAAACAGTCGCTGAAAATCTAGAAGACAAAGTAGCTCTTACCTTAATCAATTTGGATGAAGAATCTACATTAAAAAACTTCCCAAATCATTCGATAGAGAATTCAAAGACAGTTTATAAAAATAGTGTCATCAATTTGAATCTGTATTTGCTTTTTAGTGCTAACAGAACCATATATATTAATTCACTCAATGATATCTCTAAAATTATTGAGTTTTTTCAAGGTAAAAAGCTGTTTACTCAAGCCAACACTATTTACAACCGAAATAATATCGCCATGAGTAACATCGATAATTTTCGATTTACCGTTGAATTATACACACCCACTTTCGAAGAGTTAAATTACATATGGGGAACTTTAGGAGGGAAACAACTTCCGTCAGCACTATACAAAGTGAGTATGATTCAAATTGAACGAAATATTGCTCAAGGTGAAGGTAGTTTAATCAACCAAGTAAAAGGTATAACTAAATCAGAAGAACCACAATGAGTTTTGAATTTTCATACGGATTATTATTTGAAGTAACACTTCTTCATAATTATTTTCTAAATAATGCAGAAGAAACCTATGAAAGTATGTCGCCAACTGACAAAGAAAAAATGATTCAAAAATACTCCATTGATTCATTCATCAGTATTACGCCTACAACCGAAACAGCTTCTATTATTAGAAATCACAAACTACTTTTTAAGAAAACTAAAACTGGTTTTTGCGTTTATGTAAAAGTGAAAGAAACTGACGAAACCGATCCTTTTATAAGCATTCCTCTAACTAAAAAACTTGATTTTTTAATCCGAATAAACGACTACCAATTTGAAAACTACACCGATATCGAATTTGTTCTAAATCAGATTTTTTTATTTACCAATATCAAACCTACAACTGAAACAAATCCGTTCAGTTATATTTCAAAATCTGATGAAACCGAATTAATTTCTAATGATTATTTAGCCTCCGAAGAAACTACTACTGATTTAATTTCATCACTTCAAACGGAAGAAAACAGAAACATTTTCGGAATTATTTCATTAACCATGCAAGGCGATGATGCTCCAAACAACATCCTTGATAATTCAGGAAAATTGTTAAATCCCGTTTTTAAAATCCATTTTGATAACAGAAAAACCATTTGGAAATATATTAATAGAAAAGATGCAACCGAAGTGGAAACCAACTCTTCAAAACCTCTTACCTATTCAGGGTTTGTTGAAATTGACCCATTAACCGACTTCACTCCTGCTGAACCTGAAGAAAATCAATATCCCAATCCATCAGTAAAATCAATCGTGAAAATCAATAGTGATTACTATTCGGAAATATTTATTTAATAATTAAAAACAATCAATTATGGCAACAACTTACAAAACGCCTGGAGTATACGTTGAGGAAATCGTAAAATTCCCTCCTTCGGTGGCACAGGTAGAAACAGCAATTCCCGCTTTTATTGGCTATACTGAAAAAGCTACCAAAAAAGAAGAAGGAGATTTACATCTGAAACCAACCAGAATTACTTCGCTACTCGATTATGTGAATTATTTTGGAAGCGCAAAAAACGAAGTGGGCATTACGGTGAATGTTGTAGATGATAATATAGTGGCAACTGCACCGAGCGAACTAACAAAATCGCCTTTCTTAATGTATTATTCTTTACAAATGTATTTTGCGAATGGTGGTGGTCCGTGTTACATTATTTCAGTTGGTCAATATGACGAAACATTGACAACTCCTGCAACAGCTGTTTCTGCATCCGAATTAACATTAGGATTGACAGAAGTTGCTAAAGAAGACGAGCCAACATTACTCATTTTTCCAGACGCAACATCGTTAGCAACAGACAGTGATTTTTATGCTCTTTATGGCGACGCATTAACTCAATGTCATGACCTTCAAGATCGATTTGCAATTATTGACACTTACCGCGATGCCGAGTATGGCGCAAGTATTGACCCAATTGACGCAATAAGAGATGGATTAAGTTTAGAAAAAGATTATCTAAAATATGGAGCTGTTTATTATCCTTTTTTAGAAACTATTTTAGATTATGCGTACGATGAAAGCGATATTGATGTTACTTCCACTGACTCAACTGCATTGAGTGTTCAGCAACAAGTAGAAAATATTTCTACAGCTATCGACGTAACCGACTTAAATACACTAATCGCTGCCTTAGATGCAACCGAAGCATTGGTTGACGCTGCTCCAAATGACGCAGCAGCAGTTGCTTTAATTCCGAGCTTAAAAAGTACAATCGAAGAGATAATTGAATACATCGAAGAGTTAGAATCCAATCTGAATGATGGCTTAGATATCGCTTACGCCGATGCAAGTGCTGATCCAGAAGCCAACGATTTAAACACTTGGATTACTGATGTATTGCAAACTACTATTTTAGGGTTAGAATCGACAATTGACCGTTTGAATAGTGATTCTTCTCAAGTAATGATTCAAAATGAAATTGCCGCTAACACAACAAACGACCCTTCTTTGAGACGTGTTTTAGGAATTCACGATGATAATGTCGCAGGAGAATCATTAGTAGAGCAAATCGAAGCTATGGTTGACCCAGCAGGAGAATTAGGATTGCTAATCGCCGCTTTACCAACTACAGCTCCAGCATCTTCTACTGTCAAATTGGATACTCTAGAAGCTACTAATAATGCTTTATACAACAAAATAAAAGCCGAAATTGGAGCCATTCCAGTAAAATTACCTCCAAGCAGTGCCATGGCCGGAATTTATGCACGAGTAGATTCTAATAGTGGTGTTTGGAAAGCGCCTGCTAATGTAGGAGTACGATATGTGGTAAAACCAAGCCTAAAAATCACTAACGCTGAGCAGGAAGACTTAAACGTTCACACTACAGGTAAATCGATCAATGCTATCCGAAATTTTACGGGTAAAGGAACACTAGTTTGGGGTTCAAGAACTTTGGCAGGAAATGATAACGAATGGCGTTATGTTCCAGTTCGTCGTTTCTTCAATATGGCCGAAGAATCCATCAAAAAAGCAACAGAACAATTTGTGTTTGAACCTAATGATGCCAACACTTGGATTAGAGTTAGAGCCATGATTGAGAACTTCTTAATTCTTCAATGGAGAGCTGGTGCTTTGGCTGGTGCAAAACCAGAGCAAGCCTTTTATGTTCGAGTTGGACTAGGACAAACCATGTCGGCTTTAGACATTTTAGAAGGCAGAATGATTATTGAAATCGGAATGGCTGTAGTACGCCCAGCTGAGTTCATCATCCTTCGTTTCTCTCACAAAATGCAAGAATCTTAATTAATATCAACGTAAAAAATACACATCATGAGTTATCCATTACCAAAGTTTCATTTCTCAGTTGACTGGGGTGGAACAAAAATAGGTTTTACAGAAGTTTCAGGATTAGATGTTGAAACCGAAGTAATCGAATACCGCCAAGGTGCTAGTCCAGAATACAGCAAAATCAAAATGCCTGGCATGCAAAAATTCTCCAACATCACTATGAAAAGAGGCACTTTTAAAAGTGATAATGAATACTATGCTTGGTGGAATACGGTAAAATTAAACACTATCGAACGTAGAGACATTACCATCAAATTGCTCAACGAAGAACACGAACCAGTAGTAACTTGGAAGGTGAAAAACGCCTGGCCAACTAAAGTTCAGTCGACCGATTTAAAAGCCGACGGAAACGAAGTTGCTATCGAATCTATGGAACTAGTTCACGAAGGTTTATCCATCCAAAATGACTAATCATGGCTAATTATTATCCACCTGTTGGTTTTCACTTTTTAGTTGAATTTGAAGGTCTTGGCTCACAAGAAAAAGACCATCAATTCCAATCAGTATCGGGTTTATCAGTCGATATAGAAATAGAAGAAATTGCCGAAGGTGGAGAAAACAGATTCAAACACAAACTTCCTGTTAAAACAAAATATCCAAATTTGACTCTAAAAAGAGGAATGTTGATTGATTCTGAAGTTATTGATTGGTGTCGAGATGCAATTGAAAATTTTTCGTTCAAACCCGTTAATCTTACCGTGAAATTGCTCAACGAAGAACATCAACCATTGATCTCTTGGAACGTGGTTCATGCTTTTCCCGTAAAATGGTCGGTAGAAGATTTTAATGCTGAAGAAAGTAAACTCGTAGTAGAAAGCTTCGAACTTACTTACAATTATTTCACTTTAATTAAGAGTTAGTATGCCCATCGAAATAAAAGAACTTCACATAAAAATCAATGTGAACGAAGGATCAAAATCATCGGCTTCTTCTAGCGCTCCAAAAGGCAAAAGTGAAGACGCTGTTGCTGAATGTGTGGAACAAGTTATGAAAATTATCGAACGCAAAAAAGAACGCTAAGCCATGCCTGGAGAATTAGAAAAATTGAAAGTGGTAGCCTATAGTGACCCGGCATTTAATAACAAAATTGCCGATGGTGAATTTTCTACTTTGATGAATCCAGAAAAGTATACCTATCACTACAAAACAGAGTCTGACGACACTCAAGCTGCAGGAACGAGTACAGTTTCTCCGAAATTCAGCAAAAAATTACCTGAAAATCTGGAGCTCGACTTCGTTTTTGACCGTTCGGGAGTAATCAATGGTTACGAAAGTTCAGATGATGGTATCATTGACGACATTGAAAAATTCAAAAAAGTCATTTTGGATTACAACGGCGACGAGCACAAACCCAATTACCTGATTATTTCATGGGGAACATTGCTTTTCAAAGGTGCATTAACTGAAATGGACGTTGAGTTCAAACTTTTCAAACCCGATGGAACTCCGGTCAGAGCAGTCGCAAAAGCAAAGTTTCAAGGTTTTGTTGAAGATGATTTAAGAGCCGCAAAAGAGAATAATAAATCACCCGATTTGACACATTATCGAATTGTAAAAGAAGGCGACACTTTGCCTCTTATGACATTTCAGATTTATGGTGACTCAAAATACTATCTCGAAGTGGCTAAAGCCAACAACATTGTCAATTTTAGAAAATTAAAAACGGGGCAACAGATTTTTTTTCCACCACTCCAAAAACAATCCTAAATGAACAATAGCGGAGTCATAAAAACCAGTCAGAGTGCCGATTTAGTAACGCACAAACTTTTAATTGAAGGCGAGGAATTATCCAAAACCTATCAAGTAAAAAGTATTGTAATACAAAATGAGGTCAACCGCATTCCTATGGCTCAAATTGTTTTGGTAGATGGAGAAGCTTCAGAACGAGATTTCAAATTGAGCAATGAAGAATTGCTGATTCCTGGTAAAAAAATCGAAATCACTGCTGGTTATCACAACGATGAAGAAACCATTTACAAAGGCATCATCATCAAACATTCAATAAAAATTAAAGGAGGTGCTTCTTTGTTAATTATCGAATGTAAAGATGAAACGGTGAAACTTACCATCGGACGAAAAAGTAAGTACTTCTACGATGTTAAAGACAGTGAAGCGTTTGAAGAAATCATCGATGCTTATGGATTGGAAAAAGAAGTGGAAGCTACCAATTTTAGTCACAAAGAATTGGTTCAATACAACACTTCCGATTGGGATTTTATTGTATCGCGCGCTCAAGCTAATGGCAAACTTTGTTTTGTTGAAAACGGAAAAATTAAAATCAGTAAGCCCGACCTTACTTCAACTTCGGTTGAAACGGTAACATTTGGAGCTACTTTGTTGGATTTTGATGCTGAAATGGATGCTCGAAATCAATTCGCTAAAGTCTCTTCGTACAGTTGGGATTACACCAATCAGGAATTAGTCGAAATTGAAGCCAAAGATCCGAGCGTAAGTTTGAACGGCAATCTTACTTCTTCTGATTTAGCTGGAATAATTGAGCTAGAAAACCTTGAATTGCGTCATGGCGGAACCATAACCGAAGTAGAACTTCAAGATTGGGCTGATGCCAAATTACTCTTTCAACAACTCTCTAAAATTCGCGGAAGAGCAAAATTTCAAGGTATTCCTGCCGTAAAACCCAATACCATCATTACTCTTGAGGGAGTTGGTGACCGATTCAACGGAAAAGCATATATCACAGGAGTTTTTCATGAAATAACTGAAGGAAATTGGACGATTGACGCTCAATTCGGGCTCAACCCAGAATGGTTTTCAGAAACTTATGATATCCATACTCCAACAGGTTCAGGAATTTTGCCTGCCATCAAAGGATTGCACGTTGGAATTGTTTCGCAATTGGAAGAAGATCCAAACGGTGAAGATCGTATTTTGGTTAAAATTCCCATCATCAACAATGAAGAACAAGGCATTTGGTGCAGAGTAGCTTCGCCCGATGCAGGAGAAAACAGAGGCATCTTTTTCAGACCGGAAATTGAAGACGAAGTCATCGTTGGCTTTGTCAACGAAGACCCTAACAATGCCATCGTTTTAGGAATGCTTCACAGTAGCGGAAAACCAGCTCCAATAGTAGCTTCAGATGATAATCATCAAAAGGGAATTGTCACGCGTAGTGAAATGAAAGTGCTGTTTGACGACGAAAAAAAATCCATCGGAATTGAAACGCCAGCTGGAAAAAAAATAACCCTCGACGAAGATCAAGGAGTCATTATAATTGAAGATGAAAATTCGAATGTGATCACCATTGACAGTGCTGGAATAAAAATGGAAAGCGCCGGAAATATCGAATTAATTGCCACTGGTGATGTAACTATTGAAGGAACTAATGTCTCTATTAAAGCCAATGCTCAATTTAAAGCCGAAGGAAATGGTGGAGTCGAAATGTCATCGAGTGCAACCGCAGTTGTAAAAGGAAGTCTCGTACAAATAAACTAAATTATGGGAGCACCAGCCGCTAGAATTACAGATATGCATGTTTGTCCTATGGTAACAGGAACTGTACCACATGTGGGTGGACCAATACTACCCGCAGGAGAACCAACCGTTCTGATTGGCGGAACACCCGCTGCTCGCGTTGGCGATATGGCAACTTGCACAGGTCCGCCAGACACCATTGCTGCAGGATCAGCAACCGTATTAATTGGAGGAAAACCTGCCGCACGAATGGGTGATTCAACTTCCCATGGCGGTTCAATAGTAGCTGGATTACCCACTGTTTTAATTGGTTAATTATGGAAAATAAACAAGCATTTTTAGGTATTGGATGGAGTTTTCCTCCCGAATTCAAAGAAAAAACAAAAGCGGTGACAATGTTAACCGATGAAGACGACATTAAAAGCAGTTTGGAAATTTTACTTTCTACCAAAGTGGGCGAACGTATTATGCAACCTAAATACGGCTGTAATATGGATGAACTTTTATTTAATCCGCTGAATAGAACACTAAAAACCTTTGTTTCCGAATTGATTAGAACTGCCATACTCTATCACGAACCAAGAATTGACGTAGAAAAAATTGACATTACGCAAGGAGACGATTTGAGTGGCGAATTATTAGTGTTAATTGATTTTAAAGTTCGAGCCACTAACTCGAGAATTAACATGGTATATCCATTCTACAAACAAGAAGGAACCGATTTATAAATTGTTGAAAAATGAGTAATTGCAGTACTATAGTAAGTGTTTTAACATCCAACGGTAGCGATCAAAAGCAGCGGTACATCAGCGCGTTACAACCTGAAAACATTCGGCTTAATGATTTTGAAATAACCGATTGGATTTTGTTTGCTCATAATTTTTCTGAATATGTAAACTATTACGAAACCTCTAATCCAGAAACTCCAGCAAGTGATTGGAAATCCTTTTTCGATTTTTTTGAATTGAACGACAAAAACCCAACGGTTGATGATCAATTAAAATTAGACCGAATTAAAAAAGACTTGGTTGATTTGATTGAAGAAAGTAAAATAGAAAGCGAAATAACGCCTCACTTAACGTTGTTCATTGCCTTTTTAATGTTGTTAGAAAACAGCAAAAAAAGATACAATGACTTAACGCAACGCCACCTTGATTTTTACTACAATCAAATTTTAAAAATTGACAAATTACCTGCTACACCCGATAAAGTGTATATGATTTTTGAATTAGCTAAAAATGCTACTCAAGAAAAAATAGAAGCAAAAACAGGTTTTGATGGAGGAAAAGATACCAAAGGAAAAACACGAAATTATTATTCTAACGATGAACTCATAGCCAACAAAACAACCGTTACATCCTTAAAAAACGTGTACAACGATGTTACTGGAAAAAAAATAGTAGCCAGTCCGATTGCCAATTCGTATGATGGCTTAGGAAAAGCATTCCCTGATGAAAATACCCAATGGTGGCCTTTTGGTTACACCAACGACTCTAGTTTCACAACTGAATTACCCAACGCTACATTAGGTTTCGCTATTGCTTCACCTATTTTATCATTGGCTGAAGGAAAACGCAGTATAGAAATGAGTTTCACTTTTGATAAAAACATTACAATTCTAACTCCAACCATTATAAAAGAATGCTTGAGAATCCAATTGACATCAGCAAAAAAATGGGTTGAAGTAGTCGAAATTAAAACATCTATAGCACTATTGGGCGGAAGTTATACGACATCGGTGAGTGGAAAAATCATGAAAATAGCTTTTCAATTGGACGAAAATGTAGATGCGATAACAGGCTATAATTCTAAAATATACGGTGAAGAATTTTCAACCGAATTACCTGTTGCGAAATTCTACTTAGACACTTCAACATCCAATGGATACGATGCTTACAAATCATTAGCCGAAAACAAATTAGTAAGCATCACCATCAACATTGATGTTCAAAATGTACAAAGTGTAGTTTTAGAAAACGACAACGGAACACTTAATGCCGCAAAACCATTTTTCCCGTTTTCAACTCAGCCCGTTGTTGGCTCCAACTTCTACATCAAATACGAGGAAGCTTTTACCAAAAAATGGAACTCCATAAATGTGGATATGTTGTGGAAGAATACACCAAATAAATTTGAAGACCACTACAAAGGCTATAAAAAAAGTAGCTACAAGGCTATAAATATTTCCGCTTTCATAGCAACCGATGCCAAAAAAAATCCAACCGGAGATGAAGCAGATATTGTAGCAAATAAAGACTATTTTAAGCACAAGATTTCTGTCTTGTCTAACAACCTATGGGAAGTTTCTAGTTCTGATGTGCATCTATTTTCATCATCCAATCCATTTAAAACTAACTTCTCCCTAAACAACACAAACAAAAATTTTAACACCGAAAAAAATGGTCAATTAAAATTAACGCTAAATACCTCATTTCTTCATAATCTATATTCAAAAACATATGCTTTAGCTCTTTCAAGCGACGATACTAGTGTTGTGATTCCAAACGAACCTTACACTCCATTAGCTGAAAGCTTGGTATTGAGCTATTCTGCATCCGAAACCACAAATTTTGTAGCTTCAGGATTGAAATCTGTTGAAGAAATTTACTCAGAAAATGAAGCCAAATTGTTCCATATTCATCCTTTTGGCCATTCTGAAGAACACAGTTTTTTGAAATTAAATTTGGAGTACGTAGACGATACCAATTCGTATTTAATTCCAACCTATTGCAAAGGCGGAGAACTATTCATCGGTTTGGAAAACGTACAAGAACTACAACAAATTACTTTACTTTTTCAAGTTTTAGAAGGAAGCGAAAACCCTTTGACTCCTTCATTCAGTGGAAAACAAAAAATAGAATGGTCGGTTTTAGGAAATAACGAATGGCGCATTTTAGAATATTCAGACATTCTATTAAACGAGACTGACAATTTATTGCAATCGGGAATTTTGAAATTCAATTTACCTAAAGAAGCTACTCAAACCAACACTCGCCTGCCCAAAAATTACATTTGGCTAAAAGCAAAAATGCATAAAAAATACGATGTGGTTTGTAAAATAACCGGAATCCATGCGCAAGCTGTTTTAGCCACTTTTGAAAACGATTCGAATGATGTATCGCATTTAAAAACCGGAATTGAAGCTCAAACCATTTCAAAATTGGTTCAAAGGCTGAGCAATGTAAAATCAGTTACGCAACCTTACAATAGTTTTGGTTACAAAGGAGAAGAATCGAATCAAGATTATTACAGAAGAATTAGTGAACGTCTTCGTCACAAAAACAGAGCGGTTACTATGTGGGATTACGAACATATCATTTTACAAGAGTTCCCCGAATTGTATAAAGTAAAATGCCTTAATCACACTTCCGAAAATTCGTATCAATCACCCGGAAATGTTACGCTTGTTGTGATTCCGGACACAGTAAACAAAAACGTTTTTGATATTTATCAACCGCGTGTAAGCACAGCAACTCTCAATAAAGTAAAAGAGCACATCGATCAATTGAACTCGATGCATGTAACCACTTTTGTTATCAATCCCAATTACGAGGAAGTAACCATTGATTTAAAAGTGAAATTCAAATCGGGTTATGATGAAAACTTTTATTCGCAAGAACTCAATACCGATATTACCAAATTTTTATCGCCTTGGGCTTTTGACAAAAGTATTCCCATCACATTTGGAGTGAGTATTCACAGCAGTTCGCTGATAAATTATGTAGAAAAATTAGGCTATGTTGATTACCTGCAAGATGTGAAACTACTCAAAAACGGATCATTAACCGATAAAGAAGCGGTTCCATCCGACCCAAAATCAATTTTAGTATCGGCAAAAAGTCACTTTATAAGTACCGACATCAAAGAATGTAGTGTTAAATCCATTGAATCAAAAGAAGAATGTCAACTATAAACCAACACATCACCATTCCAAAAAACATCAGTTCTAATGATGATATGAACTTTGATTTCCTTAGAAAAAAAGGAATCGAGTACATTGAGTCGTTGGGAAGTCAGTTTTGGACCGACTACAACACGCACGATCCGGGTATTACTATTTTGGAAGTGCTTTGTTATGCGATTACCGATTTGGGAATGCGAATCAACTTACCAATTGAAGATTTACTAAGCAATTCTTCTAGCCCTATTGATGAACAGTTCTTTACGGCTGCCGAGATTTTACCAACACAGTCAGTTACCGCTCTAGATTACAGAAAAATCATCATCGATATTGACCCAAAAAGAATCAAAAATTGCTGGTTACAAAAAGCCACCAAAACGCTATACGTGAATTGCAAAGAAGGAAAAATTTCGCTTAAAAAAGAAGATTTCATTGATACTTTAGACACCTTTATTAAAGAAACTGAAATCAAAGGTTATTATAACATATTGGTTGACTTTGACGTAGAAAATGATACCGAAAAAGAAGTTTTAAAAAATAAAATCATTACCAAATTCCACGAACACCGCAACCTCTGCGAAGACATTCTTGAGGTAAAAGAAATTGAAATTCAACCCGTGGCCGTTTGTGCTTTAATCGAAATTGACCCTGAAGCCGACGAAGAATACGTTCACGCACTCATCACTTTAGAACTCGAAAAATACTTATCACCAACGATTAACTATTATTCATTGGCTGAAATGTTTGAAAAAGGATACACAAGTGATCAAATTTTCGAAGGTCCGTTTTTGGATAATGGTTTCATCGATAGCAACGAACTCAACGATTCGTCTTTACGAACCGAAGTGCGTCTTTCAGACATCATGCAAATCATTATGAATGTAGAAGGTGTTACAGTCATCAAAGACATTTCACTCAACAATTGTGAATCGATAGAATCAGAAGGAAGCGTATGGAATTTGTGTATTCCAACGAACAAAAAACCAACGCTTTGTCATAAGAGCACGTTGAATTTTAGCAAAGGAATTTTACCCGTTACTATCAACAAAACCAAAGCAAAAAAATACTTAGCTGACTTGAAAGAAGATTTGGCGTATTCGCAACAAAAAGCAGCTGAGAACAGAGAAATTAAAATTCCGATGGGTAAAGTAACCGAATCGGATTCGTACACTAGTATTACCAATAATTTTACAGAAAATTACGGTATAGGAGAAATTGGTTTACCCGAATCAGCAAGCGCCGAACGAAAAGCCAAAGCCAAACAACTCAAAGGATACTTACTGTTTTTTGATCAGATTTTGGCGAGTTACTTCAAACATTTGAGCAACGTAAAAGAATTGCTTTCCATCAACAACGAATTACCCAGTACTTATTTCACCCAAGTAATTACTGATATGACGGGTTTTGATGAAATTGCTAACAACAACTATTTAGACTCCACTCAAGAAGAACTCGACGAAGCTCTTTTAAGCCATTTGGATGCCACTATCAAAAGACAAAATCAAATAAAAGACCATCTTATAGCACGATTTGCTGAGCGATTTGCCGAATATGCTTTCTTAATGAAATCGCTTTACGGTTCTTCATCCGACGAAATTGTACTGCAAAATAAAGCTGATTTTTTAACCAATTACGACACTATTAGTAGCCAACGTGCCAGCGGTTTTAACTATTACAAACAACCTATTGCTAATTTATGGAATACGTTTAATGTAACTGGTTTAGAAAACAGAATTGCTGGTTTATTAGGAATCAAAGGTGATACAAATCCGCTCACTGGCAAACGCGGAATCAAAAGGAAAAACCTTTCTAATTTGTTTGTTCAAATTTATGATCCGAGTCCAGCGACATTACCCAATCTTTTCCGTTGGAGAATTAGAAACAGTGCCAATCAAATTATTCTCACCGCTACCGAAGATTATCCGAATCAATCAAGCGCAATGGAAGAAATGTATTTTGCGATTTTGAAAATTTACGAAACCAGCAAAAAAGAAATCGAACATGCTTTTGATCAACTCATAGAAAACAGAGACAATGGAATCGCTTTTCAAGATACCGTTATGGACACGTTTGAAGTGATTGAATCGGACACACACAAATACTCATTTCACATCATCAATCCAGAATTTGTGAATGATCTTAGCAATCCCGATCGAATTATTGCTCGTCAGTACAAACTCTATCTGACATTAGAAGAAGTAAAAGAAGCGATGCTCAGTTTGTTGAAGTTTTTCAAGGAAGAGTTCAGCGATGAGGGAATTTTTCTGGTAGAACATCTTCTTTTAGTTCCCAATCCCGATGAAGCAATTGATGAAAGCTATTATATGCCCATTTGTGTAGATGATTGTTCTGAAGATTGCTGCATCCCGAACCCTTATTCGTTTAAAATCAGTGTGGTTTTACCCGGATATACCTATCGTTTTGCCGATGTTGATTTTAGAAACTATGCCGAAGATGTGATTCGACAAGAAATTCCATCGCATATTTTAGGAAAAATCTGTTGGATTGGCTACCGAAAAGATCATGTCATTCCACCCGGAAAAAATAATGACTTAATGGATTTTGAACGAGATTTTAGGAAATTTTTATTGGATAAAACCAAAAACAAGCAGGACGCACTGCCACAATTCATTACATCATTAACCCAATTAAATTCTATTTATCCAACGGGAACACTTTACAATTGTGTTGATGAAGAAGAAAATACCTCTGGAAAAATAGTTTTAGGAAGAACAAATTTAGGAACATTATAAAAATAAAAGGTCATGGCAACAAAACTTACCACCATTACAGGACACTATCATAGTTATGTAGAAGATCAGGTGCTAACTCACTATCAGCTCAATGAGACTATTGATTACTTTGATGACCAAAATAGATTGCAAAACGTGTATCTAACGGGTACTGGAATTGCTTGCGGATTTCAAGTTTCAACCAATGCTGATTACGATACTGTGACTATAACTCAAGGAACCGGAATTACAACGGATGGCGACTTGATAAAACTCAAAAAGGAAACCAACAAGCCATTGGCTACAGCGCTCAAACAGAAGCTGTTTTCAATTGATTTCCCAACAATTGATTACAAATCGTACAAACTGTTTGACAACGACAAAGCCAATTATGCACATTTTCTAGACAATAGCAATGAAATGTTAACTATGTGGGAATTGTTGCCTGAAAAATCGGTTGGAACTCCTTTGGATAGTGGTGAAGCTTTGTTGACTGATTTTGTAGATTTAAAAGACCATGTGGTTCTTTTGTATTTAGAGCATTATACTAAAGACGCTTCTTTGTGCGACGAAATTGATTGTTCCAACAAAGGTGGAGAGGAAATTTTCAATCTCAGAGTTTTAATGGTAAGTCAAGAAACTGCTGATGTTATTATTGGTAAAAATGACAATCCCGAAAGAGATAAGTTGTTCAACAAATACGATGTTTTTGAAGAGTACAGTTCTCTTGAAGAATTAGGAGTAAAAAAAGTGGTTCCTACTTTCAACTCCACTTCTACCGAAGCTCAAATCAAACAACTTTTCCATACTGTTGTTAATGACTCCACTTTCAGAACCGATTTAATTACTAATTTAACTACTTTATTATCTACATTTGGTTACAACACTGATCTTTTGGCCATTACCAATCGAATAAATGTATTGTTTACCATCAATCCAGCCAGCATTCCAAATGAAATTCATTATCGTTATGATTTGTTAAAAGATGTAGTAGCCACTTATAAAGAATTGAAAGATGTTTTTATTCAATTGAAATCAGAATGCAATCCGCCCATTGACTCATTCCCAAAACATTTACTATTGGGTTTGGTAGAAGACAGTAATCGATTCAAAGCCTACAGACATCCATTTTATAAAGCTCCGATTTTAGACCAACAAAATAAAACCTTCAATCATTTTGAAAGTTTGGTGCGCAGACTCCGAATCATTTTGGATAATTTTCAGATAACGGCTAATCAAATTAAAATTACTCCTTCTAAGGCATTGGGCAAATTAGGCACAAAATCGGTTCCTTATTACTACAATGTAACTGATAATTTGTTGCATACTTGGGATTTTGAAAAGAGTAGTCTCTATGCTCATCCAACCAATTTTAGCTATCATATTGCTAATTTAGTTGATGATGACTACATCAAATCACCATTAAAATATTGCACAGATGATTATGATTTTTATCGTATCGAAGGGTATTTGAATGATAGTGTTGAAGATGTAAAAACCTATTTGGATTCAAAACGCATTGAACACGGATTGGATTTTGACTACTACATCATGGACATAGTTGAAAATGCGGCCGATCTAAAAATCATGTTCAATACTAATTATGGATTTGAACACAAAGCAGGTGTAAAAAAAGGAGGAACATTACTATTGCTCAAAGTAGGCGCCACTTTCATTACCGATTTTGCTATCGACGGAAAAATAAATCCTGACAGCGGATTAGGTTGCTGTACAATTACAGGTTGCATGTATCCGTGGATCAGCTCATTGAAATACATTAACAATCTATCGCGAAGCTTAAAAGGAACTCAAAGTAACGTAAAAGCGATGCCAACTCATTACATATTAAATGTGAGAAAGTACAGCATCAACGGAGTGAATTTGATTTCGAGTCCAGTGGTGGTTCGAATTCCATTGGCAGATGTATTTTTAAGACGACTTCACGTGGTAATGGAAACGTTGAACAATCAATTCCCAACCGGACTTTTATTTGATTTTATTGAAGAAGAAAAGAAACTCAAAATAATGAAATTGGATAAAGATAAATTTGAATTCGAAGTACAAGACATCACATTAAAAACGACTAGTCCTGTGTATAAATTTACCGAGACTGGAGTTCTTAGAAACGGAAAAGCGTACAGAACAAGTTCAATTACATGTTCAATCATCAACGCTCATAATCAAGATGTGTACCGAAAAATCCACAGCAATTACGATCCTATCAACAAAGACGACGACAACTTTGGCGGATTTGATGAGGATTGGAGAAAATGGGAAATTTTAAGAAACCGTTTACGAACTCATCCTCATATTGCTCACTACAGAAGATTCATCACTAATCTCAATCATTTTGAAAACATCCTTGCAAATGATGGAGAAACTAATGTTTTGACTGAATTATATCAAATACGAACAGCTTTAATAAACGCTGATAATCGTTTGGCAAACACACAAAATACATCGTTCTATATTGGCGGTGATTGGACTAATGGAAATTGGGTAAACAGTTATATGGATCAATACTACAAACAAAACATCAACAATACTAATGATGATCTTGTACTATTCGTGAAATTGAGAAAAAAATTACACAACGAAACTAAAACAAGCAAATACATGATTCATATAGAAACAACAGTAAATCTGAATTTAAATTTATTAACTCCAGTATTCACTCAATATTCAAAAAGAGCAGAATTCTATTTGCAAAAACCAGTGGAAGGGAATTTTATTAAGATAACGTGATAAATGATGAAAGCTTCAGACCTAATAAGCTAGCGGGTCTGAAGCTTTCAAGGGGAGATTAACTTTCTTCTTTTCTTTGTTCTTTGCTGTAAATTAATATTATTCACTGCCTTCTCAATTCTGTTCTGATCGCCTTTCTATAACCCAGTAAACACATCTCTGTGAAGTCCAAAGATACAAAAAATATAATACAAACAAATAAAAATGACAAAAAATAAACATAGCATTCAAAAAGTTTTTTTAGAAATAGACACCAACTCTATGCAGATGGCTAATTCTATTAAAAACAACTTGGCTATGTTCATCAAAGATGAGTTGGTTCCCATCTTAGAAAAACAATTTAATTTGATTGAAAATACTGATAATCAAATAATTCAAATTGAAAAATTAGAACTGTCTATTCAAACTGATGCAGAAAAAAATGCTTCGATTTTCTCAAATAGTTATACAAAAATCGAATTGAGAAATCAGATTGAGAAGGAAATCAGCAAAACAATAAATGAATGGAAAAATAATTCGATTCCATCAGAAAAAAACAACATCAATTTTAATAGTATTTCACCTGAAGAAAAAGAAATAAAAACACTATTGCATTTTATTGAATATGGATCAATGCCTTGGTGGTCGGGAAAAAATGACACCTTAAATTTTATTGAGGAAATTAACTCAGTTGAACTACAAAAATCCAATTTCAAAAACACATTTCAAAAACTAATTCATCAGAAAAAAGTACAAAAAAGAATCATCAATCAATTTTCAAATACAACTATTGCAATAGTACTATCAAGTCTTTCAGATACTGCTATTAATGTGAAAAAAATAACAGCAAGTGGTTTGTTGAAATTGATTAACAACCAATCATTTGAATTTAAAACCTCTTTCTGGCAAACCATTTTTGACTTACTAAATGATGGAAAAACCATTTCATTGGTTCGATTGTATCAACAGTACTCCACTTTATTCACGTCTAAAAAAGTAACTTTTAAATTTTTTGTTCAAAATGTAAAATCCTCTTTACTATTTGATTTGAATGAAGATGAATGCATGGCAGTTTACAAGAACATTCAAATGGAAGAAAAATCAAAATCGACAACACAATCAAAACAAAAGGAAATTGAAAAACAGAGTAATTCTGATATAAAATCAAATAATTCAATTGCTAAAGAAGATCAAAATTCAATTGAAATAAATGCTACTATTCTTTCGAAAACGGAATCCAATCAGCAAAATTCAATCAAAGAAACTAAAGAAGATTTTGACGAAAATCAACCCGAATCCAAGTCAATTTATGTTCAAAATGCGGGTCTTATCATTCTGCATCCATTTCTAAAACAAGTATTGAAAAATTGTGATTTATTGGATGAAAACAATCTAATTGTAAACAAAGAATTAGCTGCGCACATTCTGCATTATGCCGCGACAAAAAAAGAAAACGACTACGAACACACCATGCTTTTTGAGAAGTTTTTATGCGGAATTCCACTGCAACAATCCTTTCAAAGAGAAATCAAGATAGAAGAAAAACACAAACAAAATATAGAAGAAATGTTGCAAGCTGTCATACAACATTGGTCAGCTTTAAAAAACACTTCTATCGACATTTTAAGAAGTGAATTTTTGCAGCGAGAAGGTAAATTAGACTGTACCGAATCCAATCCGAAACTGACAATTGAGCGAAAAACACAAGATCTTTTATTAGAAAAAATTCCGTGGAACATCAACATCGTTAAAATTCCGTGGATGGAAAAATTAATATATACCCAATGGTAAAAAATAAAGCGTATGAGAGCATTCGAACAACGTAAAAAAAACACCTCAAATAATTCCAGTTTCTTTAGCCCAAAAATCCAAAAGAAACTAAAAACAGGAACTCCAGGAGATCATTTTGAGGTTGAAGCCGATAAAGTGGCCGACAAAGTGGTGAACAACAATTCATCAGGCGGACTTTTGCAATCAAAATCAGAAGAAGAAGTACAACAAAACCCCATTTCTGAAACCATTTCTTCAGTTCAAAGTAAAGAAATGAAGGAAGAAGAACCAGTACAAAAAAAATCCGACGAAAAAGAGGAAAAGGTTCAGAAAAAAACAGAAGAAAAAGAAGAACCAGTTCAGAAGAAAGAAGAGAAAAAAGAAGAAGAACCTGTTCAAAAGAAAGCTGAAGAAAAAGAGGAAGCTGTTCAGAAAAAAACAGAAGAGAAAGAAGAACCTGTTCAAAAGAAAGAGGAGAAAAAAGAAGAAGAACCTGTTCAGAAGAAAGCTGAAGAAAAAGAGGAAGCTGTTCAGAAAAAGGCAGAAGAGAAAGAAGAACCAGTTCAGAAGAAAACTGAGGAGAAGGAAGAGGTTGCTCAAGCCAAATGCGCTGAATGTGAAAAAGAAGAGAAGGCGCAAAAGAAAAGCAACCCATCAATGGTTGAAACCAATTTAAAAAAAGGTAAAGGAAATCCGTTGGATAAAAAAGTCAAAGCAGAAATGGAAAACTCCTTTGGCGTTGATTTTAGCAGCATTAGAATACATACCGATAGTAATGCCATCAACATGTGCCAAGAAATGAAAGCCCAAGCTTTTACTAATGGTGTTAACATCTATTTCAACAAAGGGAAATACAACCCTGATTCAAGTGAAGGCAAAAAATTATTGGCACACGAACTCACACACACCGTGCAACAAGGAGCTGTGAAACAAAAAAGCAAAAAAGAAAAGTAAAAAGTAATTCGATGAGTATTTTTTCCAAAAAAAGTAATTCTAACTCTAATCATTCTTTCTCTTCAAAAGACAAGAACGAAGATGCTTTTTTTGGTGTACAAGCCAAACTCAACATCGGAAAATCGAATGATAAATACGAAGTTGAAGCCGACAGTGTTGCTGACAAAATCGTTTCAAAAAAGCAAAATAAATCCAATGATAGTTTCTTCTCTCCTGCTCCAGTAATACAAAAAAAACAAAATACTGAAAACAAAAAAGAAGACGAGTCTGAAAATGAAATTCAAGAAAAACCATTAGCAGAATCGATTACTCCTGTAGTTCAATTACAACCTCTTGACGAAACCATTCAACAAAAATGTGATGCTTGTGAACAAGAAGAAAACAATGTTCAGGCAAAGGGAATGGTTGAATTTCCTGCATTGCCTGAAGGTGTAAAAGAAGCGAAAGAAAAAGAAGAAAAACCAAAAGAAGAAAAATCTGACGAGCAAACGCCCGAAAAAAAGGAAGATGCAAAAGCAGCATCAGGCGGAAAAAAAGAGGCAGTTGGTGATCTTCCAATCCCTAAGAGAGAAGAAAAAGAGAAAAAAGAAGCACCTCCAATTCAAACTAAAAAGGACAGCCCAAACAGCAGTTCCTCTTCCAATATTGAGCAATCATTAGCATCATCCAAAGGAAAAGGTAGCTCAATGTCAAAATCTACACAAGAAGAAATGAATAGTGGGTTTGGAACCAATCTGGACAATGTAAAAATCCATACTGATTCAACAGCTGTTCAAATGAACAAAGAGCTTGGTTCTCATGCTTTTACAAGTGGTAACGACATTTATTTCAACGAAGGGAAATACAATCCTGAAAACGAATCAGGTAAGCATCTACTAGCCCACGAGCTTACCCATACGGTTCAACAAGGTGCTTCTGGAGGTACCATCCAACGATTTACGCCTCCTGAAAAACAAGTAGAAGTAGAAGGTAAACCTGAGAAACCTAATGACGGAGCACAAGTAGAAGGAAAATCCAATAGCAAAATCAACAATGATGAAAATGTAAAAAATCAGGATGACCTGAGCGAGGAAGAGAAAAACGAGAAAAAAGATCCGCCAAGAGATGAAGTTCATCAAGAAAAAGGAGCGGTTCAATCGGAAGGCATTACAACTCCACCTGTTGATCGTGGCGGAGAAGCTCAAAGCAAAATTAGTGCTCAAAAAGAACAAATGAACGAGCAACTTTCTCAAGAAGCACCTGCATCTGAAGCCGATGTTGAAAAAGAAGAAGTTGCAAAAGACTCTAATTTAGGTCAAGCTGATGCCGCCGAACAAAGAGCACAGGCTGCTATTCAGAAAGCCAATTCAATTCCGATTCCAGATAAACCTGAACCTTTCAAACATCCAGAAATAAAGGCTCCGAAAGATAGTGCTGGAAAAGAGTTGCCCCGAAAATCCAATATTGATACTCAAGTACGAGGATTGGGTTACATCGCCGAAATGCTTCGAGAAAAAGGCTATGAAATGAAACAACACGGTTCCGAAAAAGAAATCCATGCTGCTGGCTTAGATGCTTCTTTGGAAACCAGCCGTAAAGATCTTGCTTTAGCCAACGAAGGAACACAAAAAACAGAAGATCAAAACACCGAACGTAAATCGATATCAGAAACGTCTAAAAAAGCATTAGACGAAAGTAAACAACGTCAAGAATTTGTAGCCAATGAAGCTCCAGGTTTAGCTCAAGAAGCGGATAGTGGCAAAGGCGAATCATCCGAACTTGCATCAGAGGCCAATTCAAAATCAGCTCAAAGTCAGAGTGAAATTCCAGACGATGAAGATGCAAGAGCAGATGGCGAAAAACAAAGTGGCGAAATGAGCCAAACAGCCGAAGGTGCTCAATCTATGGATGACGCCATAACACAAACGGGTGAACGCGCACGCCAATACATACAAGATGCGGAAAAAGCATCTAAAGACAACCAATCATCGGAAGCAGAAATTACTGAAAACGACAGCATCATAGGTCAAATTGATGGAAGAGTTGCTGAAATGAAAGGACTCAACGAGCAAAGTAAATCAAGTATTGACAACTCTAGCACAGGTCCAGAAACCATTCGCAAGCACGCTCAAAAAGCGGCTAAATCGGGCGACGAACTCATAGCGGCTTCTATTTATATGGAAACCGAACTTAATTCATTGCAAAATGAATACATCGATGGTATGAAAGCTATCGAAAGCAAAGAAGCAGCAGAAGAACGAATTAAAAAAGAGCAAGAAAAGAAAAAGAATCAAGAAGCTACTCCAGAAGAATTACAATTGTACTCACTTGCAGCAATGCCAGAAAAAGAGCAAGAAGCACACATCCAAACCCTTAAACCTGAACAAAAGAAAGGTTTGATGGCCTCATTAGAAAAAATGATTACTACTGCGCCCGATGATGGAACAGAAGCAACTGAAGGCAAACGACTTGAAGTAAAATTATCATCTGGCGAACAAGGCCCAACCGACCCAAGACAAGCCGAAATCGACAAAGTAGACAACCAGCGCATTAGTCGATTGGGTGGCGTAATGGAAGTGGCCGACTTAAATATGGGTCAATTAAGTGAGTCACAAAAAAGAATGTTGGCTGAGAAATTAGTCGCCGAATCCATCACCGACGACATTAAAAACATCAGCGTATTGCAAATGGCCAAAGGCATGCTTGAAGGCATGGTTAATCCAATGGCTTCGTTGCAAGGTGTTGTTGGCGGATTTGAAAAAACGTTCAGTGGTGTGGCTAATATTTTCAATGCAGAAGCTTGGGAAAAAGATCCATTGGGCAACTTATTACAAATCGGCGCCGACATTTCTACTGGATTGGCAATGGTTTTCTCTTCTATATTAGGAATAGCCGGAATGATTACTGCCTTAATGGTGGCATTAACCATCATCTCTTGGGGAACATTGTCTTGGATGACGGTTCCAGTTATTGGCTGGATGGGAACAGTAATGACGTATGCGGGTTGGGGAGCAATTATTGCTGGTTCTCTATCGGTTTATTTCAATAGTTTGGCCTACATCAAAAACTTAAATGATGCCGGAACAGCTGCAACGGCAAGTGAATTGTTTGGCAACACCGAACAAATGAAAAAGAATGCTTCAGATGGGTTTACGGGTGCCATGGCTATTGTTGAAGGTGTTGGAGCAGTTAAAATGGGTCCAGTGATGAAGTCAGGAAAATTCATTGAAGGTATTCCAAAATCTCCAGGTGCATTCGCTAAACAAACTCTTGAAGGAGCAAAAGAAGGCATCGAATCAATAGCTAAAATGCCTTCTAAAGCCGCCGCTGGTGCTAAAAAATTATTTTCTGGTGGCAAAAAAGGACTCAAAGATTTCAAAAAGAAACTACAAGACTTTTTCTCAAAAGGCAGTAAAGCAGATGCTGATTTACCTGCAACCAGTAAAGAAAAATTCAAAAATGATACTGATGTTGTCAACAAAGGCAAAGCGCCTGATGGTCATGATTTAAAAGTAGATAAAGACGGAAATATTGCAAAATGTAGCGAATGCCAAGTTTATGAATTTACCCATCAAAAAGAATTAGACGCAAACCCCGATTTGAAAGAAGAATTGAAAAAAATCAGGGAAAAAATGTCTAAAGATCCTGATTCTCCTGAAGCAATGAAAGAACTTCAAGCATTGGAGAAAAAATTGGAACAAGCACGATTTAAGAAAGCAGAAGCTGATTTAGTTAATAATGATGAAAAAATAGATGCTTATTATGAAGATTATAGAAAACGTAAAGAAGCCCAAAACAATGCAAACCCGAGTAAAAAGAAAGATATTAAAAGTAGAGAAGAATGGCTCGACGGTAAAGTGAATCCAAAAACGGGAAAAAGTAAAGGTGGGTTCAAAAATACTCTAAAAGGAAGAACAGCTGAATACCACGGTGATTTACATCTTCAATCAAAAGGATTTAAAAAACTTAGTCACGATGGAAAACTAGTTGATCTTGACGCTCCACCACAAGGAAAAGGATTGGATGGTGTTTGGGAAAAAGACGGAAAAATTTATATAACCGACACAAAATATAATACCGCAAAATTAACTAAATTGCAAAAAAGTAATAAATGGATGTTAGAGCAAATAGACAAACTTGACGAACCATTAAAATCAAAAGTCAAAAAAGCACTTAAAGAAGGTAATTTAGAAAAGAGAGTTGTTCACATTGATGTAGATGGAAATCCTGTAATTAAAAAATGGGAATAATAATTAATTTTTTAAAAAATGGCAATAAGAGAACCCTTAATGAATAAAGAATATTTTGAATTTGCAATTGACAGCAGAAATAAATATATTGTTGAATTAAAAGAGGACATAAAAACAAACAACCCAAAAATTCCTAACTGGGGTGTAGTCTATAATCAACTCTGTTTTGATCAATTAAATCTTGTTTTTTTAAAATATTCGGCTGGATATTCTATAGAGGAATGCAAAAATCTTACTTTAGAAACTATAAAGAACTATATTATATCTGAAAATCATAAAGACAATGAGCCTGACAAATTTAATGATTATATTGGAGTATACGAAGATGGTTTACGATTAACATGTTTAAGTATATTATTTAATATTGACACACTTATTATTGAAGATCTTAAAAAAACATTTGATGAAACAAAAGGGAAAAGCGACTTTTTATTAGACAATCTCCTTAAATTTAGAATCAATTTTCAGAAATCAAGTGAAAAATTAATTTTTCCGAAGTTTTATAGTCAACTAGCCGAAGTTTTTAGCAACAAAAACAAAGAAGAATGTGTAAAAAAATATCTTGAAAATTGGTATAATTTAATGAAATCTACATCTTGGCATAATACACACAAAAAATCTAAGACAGGAAGTGTATCCTCCTTTGTAGGATATTGGGCGATTGAAGCCGCCGCAGTAACTTATGTTTTAGATATCGATGACACTTCCTATAAAAAAATGCCCTACTATCCTGCTGATTTAGTTGATTATGCTAGATCATCAAAAAAATAATACAATCTATGGACTTAACAAAAGAAAGAGATAATTTAAACAGTATTCTATCCAACTTAGATGAGAGATTAGAAGGATTTAAGGATTTGCTTATCGATAGTGTTTCCTTTGAGATTGATTTTTCGATTGAATCAATAAAATATGTAGAATTACTGCTAAAACATCTTCAAGTAAAGGCTAAAAATGACATCGAGTTAAAAAAAGATGCCGCTCTTTATATAGGTCAAACCATAAAATTAAATTTTAATGGTGAATGGGATATTTATGATGATGAAGGAACTGAATTTCATCTACAACCTTACGTTAAATTTTTAGATGTTAATCACAATAATTTTTTCCCTTTTTTAAGCATTAATAAATACTTTGAAAACCCAGAAATTGGTTTTTTTCTTAAAACTTTAGGTGAAAAAAAAAAGCTAATTGACATCAGCATCCAACTTGGTCATCCTAAAATAAACTCTATTCCTGCAAAAGAATTTGCTGCGGTAAAAGATGTTTTTTTGGAACTATTTCATCCTAACGAAGAACGCTTATTTTTGTTTTGGAACCACATCCCAATCCAATTTCAATACCACAATCTCTTTCAAAATTTTGATGAAATTTTAGCGATGAATTGGTTGCTGCAAAAAGAAAATCAAGGTAAAACAAAAGCTACTCTTACTAATGATGTTTTAACAATTGAATTGCATCTTTTTTGGAAAAATGATGACCTAAAAATAGAATCTTATTTCAATGCCATAGATGAAAAACATCAAACTTATACTGATGCGCTTTCTGAAAATTCAATTATAAACTTCTCAAAACAATCATTTTTAAATGAATGGAATACACTGTTAAAGCAAATACTAACGGCTTTTGACGCTGCCAACGTAACCATCGTAGACGGAACCGAACGCAGAAAAATGGAACTGCTAAACCAAGTTGAACAAGCTATAAATGGATATGGAAAATTATACATCAAATAAAAAATACGATTCAACGGCCGCGTTTTTCATTCAACCCGGATTTGTAGAAGGAGTTATTGCTGAAGAATTAGAATTCAACTCAATTGAAACTGCTTTCGAAAACATCTTTAAAAACAACAAAGAATTTTGTGTCATCAGTTGGAATAAAATTCCATTCAAACTAAGCTATAAAGAAGACATTCCTTTTCTAATTCCGTCCATAACCAAAACATTGGATTTGTTATTTAATTCAGATGAAAAAAACTGGAGCACTCATTTTTATTCCAAAAATTGCGATTTTACTTGGTCCTTCTCGATTATTGACGATTCTATTTTTGTTGTTGGTGATTTTATAAAAATTAGTGGAAATCATCAAAAGGCAATTAATTCGCTTTCCAACTTTAGAATGGACATCAACACTTTTCTAAAAGAATGGAAGTTACTTATTGAGCAAATTTTAAGTGCTTTTGAGCAATCCGAACATCAATTAACAAATAGTAATGATCAAAAATTAATTGATATTTTATTCGATATAAATGCATTCATTCCGAGCAGAGCACTTCGCTATCAATACGACAAAAGATAAATCACAAAAAATAAAACAATCGCAATGGAAGCTTTATTTAACTTCATCAAGAACCAATTTATACACCAGTTAGACACTGCTTTCGGAGTAGAAAACCCTTTGGCAAAACCAAGCTTTGAAGTACCTACAACAGAAAGTCACATCACAACTTTTATAAAAGACTACAACCTATCAAACGATGATGTTTTGTTATTAGGTTTGGCGCTGTTACCCAACATTCAACCTAATTTTCTAAATACAATAGTAGCCGAATATTTACCCAATGGAGGCGAAATTCCTGAGTTTGGTGGAGCAAAATCTAAAAATCACCGCGGAATTATGCCAACTGGTGAAACCGCTCAATTTCTGATTGCTGGAAACGACATCGATGCCCGAATTGCCTTCTACAATTACTTACACAATGCTTCGTTTCTCTATCAAAAAAGGATCATAAAAATTGATGAAGTGCCTGTTGGTGAACCTAAAATGAGCGGTTTACTTATTTTGGATGAAGAATACATTGAAAAATTCTTTACAGGAAAAATTCTAAAACCTCAATTGAGTAATGTTTTTCCAGCACAACTCATCGAAACACAACTCGAATGGAACGACTTGGTCCTCAACGCAACCACTATTAAAAACATCAAAGAAATTGAAACTTGGTTAAAATTCAACGATACTTTACTTAACGATTGGGACATGAAATCTAAAATCAAACCTGGTTACAGAGTCATGTTTTACGGCGCACCAGGAACTGGAAAAACGCTTACCGCTTCACTTCTTGGAAAATACACTAACAGAGATGTCTACCGAATTGACTTATCAATGGTGATTTCAAAATACATTGGTGAAACCGAAAAAAATCTTTCTTCTCTTTTTGATAAGGCGGCCGACAAAGATTGGATTCTCTTTTTTGATGAAGCTGATGCCATATTTGGGAAAAGAACGAACGTTAGAGATGCACACGACAAATACGCCAATCAAGAAGTTTCGTACCTGCTTCAACGCATTGAAAATCATCCTGGATTGGTCATTCTAGCATCCAATTTTAAAACCAATATTGATACTGCTTTTACCCGAAGATTTCAATCCATTATCGAGTTTGAAGTTCCTTCGTATAGCGAACGACTTCAACTTTGGGAAAATAATTTACCCAAAAACATTAGCATTGCAGAAGATGTTAGCTTAAAAGAACTTTCCAAAAAATATGACATTACTGGAGCCAACATCGTCAACATCATTCAATATGCTTGTTTAAAAACCTTAGAAGACAACAACAAAACCATTAGCCTGAATCATCTTCTTCAAGGTATAAAAAAAGAATACTCTAAAGAAGGTAAAATGATGTAAACAAAAAAAGTCTACCTTTTACAGTAGACTTTTTAATTGGAATTATTCTGAAAATTTATTCAGGCATCAAAATACCAATCGTTTTGTCTTTTGTCAGGTATTTTTTAGCTACCTCTTGAATTTCTTTGGCAGTAAGTGCATTTACTTTGTCTTCAAATTGTAAAACATCTTCAACAGAAACTCCACTAACATAAGCTTTTGTAAAATTACTCAACCAAAATTTATTCTCTTTACTTTCTTTTTTGAAGTCTAAAATTTCTCCTTCTTTGAACTTGATAAGGTCTTTTTCTTGTGGTCCTTCATCAATAATTTTTTGCAATTCATTCAATGCTGAAGCAGTTAATTTTTCGGCATTTTCTGGTCCACATGGAAAACCAATTGTAAAATTATACGCTCCATTTGGCACTTTGTTCATACTTCCTCTAGCAGAAACTCCGTACACTCCACTTTCATTTTCTCTTAACTCTTCAATTAATTTGATGGTCAATACTTCTCCTAAGGCTTGAATTGCAAGCGCTTCTTTTGCAGAATAAGTGGCATCTCCATAAAACATTATAGTTACACTACTTTTTGGATCCGAACCTTTATTTACCACTTTTTTCAAATCACCTTTTAACATTCTGTAGCCTAAATCAACAGCTTGTTCTTTGGTTTGAGAAGACGGAATTGAAGCGATGTATTTAGCAGAAAAATCTTCCATTTGCTTGTCGTCTACATTTCCAACAAAGAAGAATTCAAAATCTCCTGCATTGGCAAAACGCTCTTTGTATTTGTTGTAGGCCAATTCATAATCGGTAGCTGACCAAGCTTTTTCATCTGGGAAAATTCCATTGAAACGCGGATTATCTTTCATCAAATAACCGTAAAACTCTTGTTGGAAATACACACTTGGTTGCGACGATAAATTTTTGAAAAATGCCGATTGTTTTTGTTTATAACCTTCAAACGCTTCTTTATCAAAATTCAAATCAGTCATGTAAGCGTGTGTCATTTGGAATAAATACTCAAGGTCTTTTGGAGTTGTGCTTCCTCTTACTCCTTCAGTTACATTGCCAATATACGGATTCACATTGGCGATTTTACCCGACATGAATTTATCAATATCGTTTTTCTTCAATCCCGAAAAACCAGCTTCAGTCAATCCGCCATTGGCAAACTGAACTTTCTTCATGTCTTCGTTAGAATACAAATTAGAACCTCCAAAACTGATTCCTTCCATCAAAATCTCGTCGTTTTTGAAATCCGTTTTTTTGTAAGTTACTTTAGCTCCGTTAGAAAGTGTAAGTGTGGTAAATCCTAATTTTGTATTGGATTCTTTTTTCACAACCGAACCTTCTTTTATTTTATTTTTCAACAAACTAGAAGCTACTTCTGTTTCTTTATAAGCCGTAACATCAGCATTCTTTATATCCATTGCCTGTAACACTTCTGCTTCAGATACTTTTTTCAATCCTTCTTTTTCAGGTCCAGTCAATATAATTACTCTGTTGTCATCTTTAACATAGTTTTTAATTAAGTCGTTGGTTTCCTTTAGAGTAACTGTTGGCAACATTTTTTTAGTAACATCAAATTCCCATTCAATTCCTGGTGTTGGAACACCTTCTAAGAAATACGATTGATACTCTGATACAAATCGCTCAGAATTGGTTTTATCTCTTTCATTGAATGATCGCTCGTAATTCGCTAAAGTTTCCGATTTCGCTCTATCTAATTCACCTTGTGTAAATCCAAATTTCTTGGCTCTTTCATTTTCAGTTACTAAAACTTTTAAAGCTTCTAATTGTTTATCCTCAGAAACCATGGCAAACGATTGATAACCTTCTTTGGTTCGAGCAAAAGTTCCTCCATGATATGAAAATCCATATACAAACGGCGGATTCGGAGTGTTGGTCAATTCTTGCAAACGATTGTTAAGCATCGTGGTAAACAACCCTTTTACTAAGTCGTTTCGGTAATCATTTACAGTTACTGTTTTTTTAGGCAATCCTTCGTCTTTGTACAACAATTGAACTCCAGCATCCGAAGCCTCTTTGTCGGTTTCAATACAAACAAAAGTTTCTTTATGATTGGGCACATCAAAAGCCTTACGTGGTTTTTCGTTCTTCGGATTTTGATAAGTACTAAAATGATCTTTAATTTTTTGCTCCATCTGAGCCACATCAATATCACCAACCACAATTACACTCATCAAATTGGGGCGGTACCAATCTTTGTAAAAAGCGGTCAATTTATCGTAAGTGAAGTTTTCTAAAATTTCTTTTTTTCCAATTGGCAAACGATTTGCGTAGTGCGAATTGTACATCATTTTAGGCATAAAACGATCCATCATTCTTTTATCTGCACCAAGGCCTAATCGGTATTCTTCCAAAACAACTCCACGTTCTTTGTCAATTTCTTCAGCAGTTAAATTGGCATTAAAAGCCCAATCTTCAATGATTTGAAATCCTTTTTCTAGCTTTTCAGCATCGTCAGATGGAATCGGTAAAAAGTATACGGTTTCGTCAAAACTGGTATACGCATTTAAGTGTTGGCCAAACTTTACACCAATACTTTGCAAATAATCTACTAATTGATTTTTTGGAAAACGTTTCGTTCCATTAAAGCACATGTGCTCCATAAAGTGAGCCAAACCTTGTTGTTGATCGGTTTCTAAAATAGAACCCGCGTTGATAACCAAACGCAAATCTACTTTGTTGGCTGGCTTCGAATTTTTTCTGATGTAGTACGTCAGTCCGTTCTTTAATTTCCCTGTTTTTACATTGGGATCAAACGGAATTGCGTCGGTTCCTTTCAAATCCTGAGCCAAAATAGACAACGGAGCAGCAAGTAAAAAGAACAGTAATGAGTTGATTTTTTTCATAAAATTAGTTTTAAGGTATATAAACATAGGTAAATAACTACAAAAAGGATTTTTTATTATAGAAACTTTAACGGTATTTCTAAAAAAATTTAGTGGCACAATTATGGTACATACTATTTTAGTACCTTTATCGTTTTGATAGTATTATTTATAAAATGAAAAATACACTACTCTCTTTTTGCTTTGCTCTTTTGAGTTTCTTTAGCTTTGCTCAAGCAGTTCAAGAAACGGTTCCTCCATTTCACATCAAAACAATTTCATTTGTTCAAGGTGGACAAAATGCGATTCCGCTGTTCCGTTTAGGCGATCGTTTTGAATTGCAGTTCGATGATTTACACGGTAACGAAGAAGACTATTTCTATCAAATTACGCATTGTGATTACGATTGGAAACCTTCGCAATTGTCTAAAAATGAATACTTAATTGGTTTTGACGACCAACGCATCATCAACTACACCAATTCATTCAACGCACTGCAAATTTATTCGCATTATAAATTAGCTTTTCCCAATCAATTCACCCAATTGAAAGTCAGTGGAAATTACCTCATCTCTATTTTAAATGACGACAGAGAAGTGGTTTTTTCTCGAAAATTCATTCTTTTCGAAGAATTGGTTTCCGTTCCGATGCAAGTCAAAAGAGCACGCGATGTTCGTCAGGTAGAACAAAAACACAACCTAGACTTCGCTATTAAATCGGCAACCATCACGTTCCAAAGTCCGTTGCAAAATGTAAAAGTCATGTTGATGCAGAACGGAAAAATCAATCAAGCCATCACCAACGTCAAACCGATGTACACTATTGGCAATGATTTAATTTATAAATACGATAAAGAAACTCAGTTTTGGGGCGGAAATGAATATTTGTTTTTCGAAAACAAAAACATTCGTGCTGCCAACAACAGCATCGGTCGTGTAGATTCAAGTGGCGGATTGTATAATTGCTATTTGTACACTGGTAACGCCAGAGCCAATCAGCCGTACACCTATTGGCCCGATATTAATGGAAACTTCTTGGTAAATAATTTAAATGCTGAAAACTTCGAAATCGAATCGGATTATGCGTGGATTTACTTCAGTCTTTCTGCTCCTACTTTTTACGCTGACAAAGACATTTACATTGTGGGAATGTTCAATAATTACGAACTCACCGACGAAAACAAACTCGAATACAACAGCAAAAAAGGTACTTTCGAAAAAGCATTAATGATCAAACAAGGTTTTACCAATTACCGTTACATCATTGCCGATAAGAACAAAAAAATAGATGAAGAAAATGCCATTGACGGTAATTTCTACCAAACCGAAAACAATTACTTTGCTATTGTCTACTATCGAGAAAACAATCAACGCTACGACAGAGTCATCGGAAAAGGAACCGCAAGTTCGTTAGACATAATTAATTAGTGTTAATTTATCATCAAAATAACATCGCTTTTTTCATTAATTTTGTAACTTTACCAAAAGTTTCAGTATGGTTTCTCAGATTACACGAGGCATAAAAATTTCTGTTAGCACTAGTTTTGAAGGCACGTACTTCAAAAACTATAAGATTCACTTTGCCTTTTCTTACGAAATCACCATCGAAAACCACAGTAAAGATTCCGTCCAACTCAACTCACGCCATTGGGAAATTTTTGACTCACTCAACAATCTTGAAGTTGTTGATGGCGAAGGTGTAATCGGCAAAAAACCTGTTTTAAAACCAGGTGAATCCCACAAATACAGTTCGGGTTGCTTGCTTTCTTCTCCACACGGAGCCATGCGTGGTCATTTTAACATGATTAATTTCACCACAACCAAATCATTCAAAGTAATCGTGCCTACGTTCAAATTGAACGCTCCTTTTGCGTTGAATTAATCGCCTTTAGCAATTGGTCATTGCGAGCTAGTCATTGCGAGCTTTTTAGCGAAGCAATCTGAAGCCAATCCAGCTATCCATTCCAAGTTTTCTTGCTTCAAACTATTTTTGTACGCAAACCAAAAGCTTCTGCTGTCGCTTTTTTTTGCTTCAAAAATTCGTTTTCACCTTCAAAAAGCTTTCCATTGCTATCTGGGCTAAGGCAATTGATTTCATAAGAAGTTTTGTATCAAAAGTTGCGAAATTTTCAAAAAAACCTTTGTACTTTTGCTACAAACTTAATTCCTAAGTTTAATAATACATGTCTTTTGTCATTTCGACGAAGGAGAAATCACACCCGCAAAAGATTATGTGATTTCTCCTTCGTCGAAATGACAAGAATGATAAATATAAATAATCTAACAGTCTATATTATGTTAAAAGGATTCTTCAACGTACCCAAATCGGTCAACGAACCCGTAAAATCATACGCTCCAAATTCACCCGAAAAAGCTGCCGTTTTAGCCGCTTATCAAAAAATGTGGAACGAAACTATTGATGTTCCCTTGTACATCGGCAACGAAGAAATTCGTACAGGAAACACCAAAACCATGTCGGCTCCACACGATCACCAACACATTGTTGGAACGTATCATTTGGCCGAAAAAGTACACGTAGAAAAAGCCATCGCCAACGCTATCGAATCGCGCACGGCCTGGGCCAATTTACCTTGGGAACAACGCGCTGCTATTTTCTTAAAAGCAGCCGAATTAATCGCCGGACCTTACAGAGCTCGTATCAATGCTGCGACTATGATTGCGCAATCCAAAACGATTCACCAAGCCGAAATCGATGCTTCGTGTGAGTTAATTGACTTCTTACGCTATAATGTAGAATTCATGACGCAAATCTACCAAGATCAACCAGCATCCGTTTCTGATGTGTGGAATCGTGTAGAATACCGTCCTTTAGAAGGATTTGTGTATGCTATCACACCTTTTAACTTCACAGCAATCGCAGCAAATTTACCCGCAAGTGCTGCTTTAATGGGAAATACTGTAGTTTGGAAACCAAGCGACAGTCAAGTATTTTCAGCTAAAATTATCATTGATGTTTTCAAAGAAGCAGGTTTACCGAATGGCGTTATCAATGTGGTTTTTGGCGATCCAATCATGATTACGGATACCGTTTTAGCGAGTCCCGATTTTGCTGGTGTTCACTACACTGGTTCAACATTTGTATTCAAAGAAATCTGGAAAAAAATCGGAACCAACATCCATAATTACAAAACCTACCCAAGAATTGTTGGTGAAACTGGAGGAAAAGATTTTATCATTGCTCATCCAAGTGCCAATGTAAAACAAGTAGTAACCGGAATCACTCGTGGTGCTTTTGAATTCCAAGGTCAAAAATGTTCAGCCGCTTCCCGTGTTTACATTCCACAAAGTTTATGGCCAGCCGTAAAAGAACAATTGATTACAGATGTAAAATCAATGAAAATGGGTTCACCAGAAGATTTTGGCAACTTTATCACTGCTGTAATTCACGAAGGTTCTTTTGACAAATTGGCATCATACATTGATCAAGCCAAAAAAGATGCAGATGCCGAAATCATTGTAGGTGGAAATTACGACAAATCAAAAGGATATTTCATCGAACCAACAGTAATTGTTACAACCAATCCAAAATATTCAACCATGGAAACCGAACTCTTTGGTCCAGTTGCCACTTTATACGTTTATGAAGATGCCAAATGGAGCGAAACATTGAAATTGGTTGATTCCACTTCAGAATATGCATTAACTGGAGCTGTTTTCAGTCAAGATCGATATGCTATCACCGAAGCCACTGTGGCGTTACAAAACTCAGCTGGAAACTTCTACATCAACGATAAACCCACTGGAGCTGTAGTCGGAATGCAACCGTTTGGTGGAGCAAGAGCTTCTGGAACGAATGACAAAGCTGGTTCGGCACAAAACTTATTGCGTTGGGTTTCTCCAAGAACGATTAAAGAAACCTTTGTTACACCAGAGGATTATCGTTATCCGTTTTTAGGATAACATTCAAAATAAAATTAAAAAAAGTCCAAATTTTAACGTTTGGACTTTTTTATTGGGTTGATTATTAATTTTTTGTACCTTCGAAAATCAAAACAAAAAACTATGAGAACAAAAATTACACTACTTCTTTTTTCATTATTCTCCGCTTTGGGTTTCGGCCAAGACAAAGCCTATGATTTATTGAAAAATAAAACTACAACCAACATTTTGTACGATAGAGTTTTCAATCTTTCCAAAGCGAATACTCTTGATACTAAAACAATAACTACCACTACATTCAATCAAGTGTACCACGAAATTCAGCGTGCTGATTTTTCTCAATCATTACCTAAATACGAAGTACTAAAAGAAGAAGCCAAACGCGGTCAAGCTACTAAGCAAATTCCGCTTTCCATTTTAATCACCGATTTTGAAACCATTAAAACAACTTCATTAGAAAACGGCGATGTGTTTGTAAACGCCAATAATTCATTCGAATTAAAACCTAACGCAAGTAATGTTTTCAACAGACATTCTTTGAATATAATGGCTTCTTTGGCAGCAAAATCAGTTTCAAACACATTCATTTTAAAAGACGATTTTATTTTCAACACAACCAATAGAACCATCGCGTCTATTGCAATTAAAACTGCTAATGGCGATTGGAAAACCATAACAATTGGTCGACCTTTTCAACTTCAATTGGATAGAACGGGTAATCAAACCATCGATTACAAAATTGAATTCACCAATGGCACAACCATCGTTCAATCCTTTGAAATGGAAATTTCTTCCAATTCAACTGCAACAAATGAACGCAATTCAAACTCGGCGTCTTTTGTTCCAAATGTAATTTCTCCAATAACGGCAACTATTGGTTACCAAGGTTATGGCGAAACTGCTTCTTATTTTGGTCAAGGCGAATACGAATTATTCTTAGACACCACTAACGGAGTTCTAGACAAACCTATTTTCTTAGTTGACGGTTTTGACCCTGGTGACACTCGAAATTCTACTGCGATCTACGCTTCATTAAATTACGGAACAGGACAAAATTTAGCTACTGATTTACGAGCGCAAGGTTTTGATGTCATTATCCTAAATTTTCCGGTTTACACACGAGCAAATACAACAACAATTGTAGATGGTGGTGTGGATTTTATCCAACGCAACGCTTTTATTTTAGTGGAATTAATCAATCAAATTAATGCACAAAAAGTGGGGACAGAAGAAAATGTTGTAATTGGACCAAGTATGGGTGGATTGATTTCGCGTTATGCGCTTCGTTATATGGAAATGAACGCTTTAGACCATCAAACTCGTTTGTATATTTCGTTTGATTCACCCCATTTAGGAGCAAATGTGCCTATTGGTTTCCAACATTTATTCAACTATATGGCGTATGGCCCATTAGGAAATGCTCAAGTTCAAGGCATTGTTGATGGATTAATCAAAAGTCCAGCATCACGTCAAATGCTAATTGACCATTTTGAAGGTCATTTACAATCAGGAAGTGCTTTTGAATTCAATACAGCTTCAGCTTCACTAGTACCAACTGGCTCACCCAATTACAGAGATGCTTTCCAAAATGAATTGAATGCTATGGGATTCCCAAATGACGTACGAAACGTATCCATTTCGAATGGCGCTGGCAATGGAACTTCTAATTATTCACCTAATTTTGAAGTGATGAATCACACTTTTAACGTTACTGGTAGTCAAAGAGCCATTATCAATTTACGCTTCACTCCAGCAGCCAACCAAACTAACCAAGTGAGCCGATTTAGAGGTCAAACCTTTGTAATAGTTACTTGGCTCACCATTTATGAAAGTTTAGCCAATTCAAAAGCACCAACGTACACCGATGGTATTGATACTGCGCCAGGCGGACGATTTGATATGTCAGGTTTCCAAGCTGGATTAGGAGCTGATCCTTTGTTAACTGAATTTTTTGATAATTTAAATGCAGATTATTTTACTTTCATTCCAGCGTGGAGTTCGATGGCGATATCAGACACTAACAATTTATATGCTCCGATAACTGCTAGTTCAGCAACACCGTTTGTAGCATCTTCAATCCCAACAGTAAACGAAAATCACGTAACATTGAATACTCAAAATCTGGCTTTTGCTTTGGAAGAAATTTTAGCTCCTACTTTAACCAACCCAGAAAACAATCAATTGAATAGCATTTGGATTAAAAATCCAGTTGAAAATTCAGTTGAAATCAATTCATCGTATTCGATTGAAAATGCCAATATTATAGTAACTGATGTTTTGGGAAAAACCATTTTCAATGCACAAAATCAAACCATTAATGGAACATTGGAAATTCCGATTTCATTGTCAAATGGTGTTTATTTAATAACTATTGCAAGTGAAAATGGAAGTATAACCAAGAAAATCATCAAAGGATAAAAACTTTTGATCATCAATAAAAAACCCCGAGCAATTGTTCGGGGTTTTGTTTTTATAAAGCTAAATGAACTACTTTCTTGGTTTCGAAAAATTCATCTGAAAAATAATCGGATAAATTGTATAGTTTGGCTTTTGGGAAACTCTTCAATTCCTCTGATAAATCACCTCCTTTTAAATACAGGATTCCATTTTGCAATTCATGTTTGGAAGTCTTTTTTACTTTTCCATTCACCCACAAAACAAAATCGGGCATGTTGGTTACGGCACGACTTACAATGAAATCAAAATCCGATTTGACATTTTCGGCACGCATTTGCTCCGCTTTTAGATTTTTCAATTCTAAAGCTTTGGCTACTTCATTGACCACTTTTATTTTTTTGGCAATAACATCTATCAAATAAAAATCAACTTCGGGAAATAAAATCGCCAACGGAATTCCAGGAAATCCTCCACCTGTTCCAACATCCATTACTTTTGAACCTGACTTGAACTCTAAAATCTTCGCAATTCCTAACGAGTGCAACACATGTCGTGTATACAATTCATCAATGTCTTTTCGGGATATAACGTTGATTTTAGCATTCCAATCTTCATATAAAAATTGTAATTTTTCAAATTGTAACCGCTGATTTTCAGTAAGATTAGGAAATTGTTTTAAAATTTCTTCCATAAATTGAATTTTCAACAAAAATAGTGTTTTTAGTGAATAAAAAATGACGAATATCATCTCTGAAAAAATTAGAATAGTTACCTTTGGGCGAATTAATTGAAAAATACAATGAATACCACAACACCTGTCTTTTCTAAAAACGACAACCTTAAATTTTTTAGAACTCTAAACAAAAGAGTAAACGACTATTTCAAAGAAAACAACATCGATAGAACTGGAAACTGGAAATTACACTTGAAAACAGCCGTAATGTTTACTATTTTTCTTACTCCTTATTTTTTCCTTTTAGCCATGGATATGCCTTTTTGGACTTACCTTTTACTTAATGTAGTAATTGGAGTTGGAATGGCTGGAGTTGGAATGAATGTAATGCACGATGGTAACCACGGCGCCTACTCCAACAAATCATGGATCAACAAAATCATGGGTGGAAGCATCTATATTTTGGCTGGAAATGTATACAACTGGCAAGTACAACACAATGTGTTACACCACACCTATACTAATATTTTAGGCCATGACGAAGATTTAGAAGCGGGAAGAATTTTACGTTTCACCAAAGAAGCAAAATGGTACAGTCACCACAAATTCCAACATTATTATTCTGTTTTTCTTTACGGATTACTAACTTTCAACTGGGCTATTACGACTGATTTCCAACAAATGCGCCGTTACTTAAAACGCAATTTGTCGTACGGTGAATTCAAAAAACCTGTCATTCGTTGGACTACCTTAGTAATTACTAAAGTTATTTATTTCTCGATGTGGATTGTAATTCCAATTCTTGTAGGTCACGTTTCTTGGTGGCAAGTAATTATCGGATTTGTTTTAATGCATTATACAGCTGGATTAATATTAAGTATTGTATTCCAATTAGCGCACGTAGTTCACGAAACTGATAATCCAATTCCGAATGATGAAGGTGAAATCGAAAATACTTGGGCCATTCACCAATTGTATACTACAGCTAATTTTGCACCAAAAAATTGGTTAGTAAATTATTATACTGGCGGATTAAATCACCAAGTTGAACACCATCTTTTTCCAAACATCAGTCACGTTCACTACAATAAAATAGCTGAATTTGTGAAGCAAACGGCAAAAGAATGTAACTTACCGTACTACGAGTTCAAAACTACACGAGAGGCAATCATTTCTCACTTCACGCATTTGAGAGATTTAGGAAAAAAACCTCAAATGGCATAAATAGAGACGCGATTCATCGCGTCTCATCATTTAAAAAACAACACAATAATAACGCACAACAATGAACCCATTATCGGATAGAATTAACAATTTATCTACCTCGCAAACTTTGGCAATGGCCGCTTTGGCGAGAGAATTAAAAGCACAAGGAAAAGACATCATTAGTTTAAGTTTGGGCGAACCCGATTTTAACACACCCGATTTCATCAAAGAAGCTGCCAAAAAAGCAATCGATGAAAACTACAGCACCTATTCGCCAGTAGACGGATATTTAGACTTGAAAGAAGCCATTTGCCGCAAATTCAAACGCGACAATAATTTGGATTACAAACCATCCAACATTGTGGTTTCAACTGGAGCCAAACAATCGTTGTACAACGTTGCTCAATGTATGATTAACGATGGTGACGAAGTCATTCTTCCTGCGCCGTATTGGGTTTCGTACTTCGAAATTATTAAAATGGCAGGCGGAATTCCGGTTGAAGTTCCGACTTCAGTAGAAAGCGATTTCAAAATCACTCCCGAACAACTCGAAAAAGCCATCACGCCCAAAACCAAAATGATTTGGTACAGTTCGCCTTGTAACCCAAGTGGTTCTGTTTATAATCGTGAAGAATTGACCGCATTAGCCAACGTTTTAGAAAAACATCCTAACATTTATATTGTTTCCGACGAAATCTACGAACACATCAATTTCTCTGGAACGTTTTGCAGCATCGCTTCCATTCCTGGAATGTTCGAAAGAACCATTACCGTTAACGGAGTAGCCAAAGCGTTTGCAATGACCGGTTGGAGAATCGGATACATCGGCGCACCTGAAGTCATTGCCAAAGCCTGCACCAAAATGCAAGGTCAAGTAACTTCTGGGGCGAATTCTATTGCACAAAGAGCTACAATTACAGCTGTTGATGCTGACCCAAGTGTATTAAACGAAATGGTTTCAGCTTTCAAAAACCGTCGCGATTTAGTGGTTGGTTTGGTAAAAGACATTCCCGGATTCAAATTGAATGTGCCCGAAGGTGCTTTCTACGTTTTTCCTGATGTTTCCTTTTATTTCGGAAAAACATTACGCGGAAAAACCATCAACAATGCCGATGATTTCTCCATGTATTTACTTTCTGAAGCCAATGTAGCAACCGTAACTGGCGACGCATTTGGAAATCCAGATTGCATTCGCTTTTCATACGCAACCAGCGAAGAATTACTAACGGAAGCCATGAAACGAATCAAAGAAGCTTTATCCTAACAAATTAACTATTAGTAACACAAATTTCACAAATTATCACAAATTAAATCTGTGTAAATTTGTGAAATTTGTGTTTTATAAAAATAATATGGCAAAAATCCTCTTATTAGGCTCAGGCGAACTCGGAAAAGAATTTGTCATCGCTGCACAACGCATCGGGCAAACCATTATTGCAGTTGATAGTTATGAAAACGCTCCAGCCATGCAAGTGGCACACGCTTCTGAAGTCATCAATATGCTCGATGGCAGTGAACTCGACCGCATCGTAGCCAAACACCAACCCGATTTTATTGTTCCCGAAATCGAAGCCATTCGCACCGAGCGTTTTTACGATTATGAACAACAAGGAATTACGGTAGTTCCATCGGCAAAAGCAGCCAATTTTACAATGAATCGAAAAGCGATTCGCGATTTGGCAGCTAAAGAATTAGGTTTAAAAACAGCCAATTACCGTTATGCGACCTCAGCCGAAGAATTGCAAAAAGCGGTTGCAGAAGTGGGCATTCCTTGTGTAGTAAAACCATTGATGAGTTCCTCTGGAAAAGGACAATCTACCATAAAATCGGAAGAAGATATCGCTAAAGCATGGAACTACGCTGTTGAAGGTTCGCGTGGCGATGTAGTGGAAGTAATTGTAGAAGCATTCGTTAAATTCAATTCGGAAATCACTTTATTAACCATTACTCAAAACAACAATCCAACACTATTTTGTGCGCCAATTGGTCACCGACAAGAACGTGGCGATTACCAAGAAAGTTGGCAACCGGCACACGTTTCTCAAAAAGACATTCAAGAAGCACAAGAAATGGCTCGAAAAGTCACTGAAGCGTTGGGTGGCGCTGGGCTTTTTGGTGTTGAATTTTTCTTAACTGATGAAGGTGTATATTTCTCCGAATTATCGCCTCGCCCACACGACACCGGAATGGTAACGCTGGCTGGAACGCAAAATTTCAACGAATTTGAATTGCATTTACGTGCTGTTTTGAGTTTACCTATTTCTGAAATTACGCTTGAAAAAGCGGGAGCAAGTGCGGTGATTTTAGCTTCAGAAAATTCTAATAACCCAACTTTTACTGGAATTGAAAATGTAGCTTCTTTACCCAAAACCGATTTTAGAATCTTTGGCAAACCTACTTCTCGACCTTATCGTAGAATGGGAGTTGTACTGACTTCTGATTCGCTTGAAACACCCATTGAAGCAATCGTGGAACGAGCCAAAAAAACCGCTACCTTAGTCACTGTAAATTCGTAAACCATGAAAAATCTATTCTATATCTTCTTGCTAATCATTGGTAATTCGCTTTATGCTCAAGAAAAAAAAGAAGCTAAACCTCAAGTTGTGGAAGTTTCGTGTGGCCAATGTCAATTTGGAATGACCGAAAAGAAAGGTTGTGATTTGGCTGTTCGCATCGATGGTAAAAGCTATTTTGTTGAAGGCACCAAAATTGACGATCACGGCGACGCTCATGCTCACGATGGTTTTTGCGAAGCCATTCGAAAAGCAGAAGTAGTGGGTGAAATCAAAGGCAATCGATTTGTAGTAACTCAATTCAAATTACTTCCTGCTGAAGAAAAATAAATTGGATGTCGTTACTTCTTCAAAATATAGCCAAACACGTTAACCTAACTACGGAAGAACAAGAGCTCTTCTTGTCTAAAACGGAAACGCATCTGTACAAATCAAAAATGATTTTATTGAGTGCTGGTGAGGTTTCAAAACACACTTATTTTGTAAACTCTGGGATTTTACGCAGTTTCAACATCAACGATAATATCATCGAACACGTCTTGCATTTTGCCTGCGAAGGTTGGTGGATTGGCGACATGTACAGCTACATTTCCGAAAAACCAGGCACTCTTTTTATTGAAGTGTTGGAAGATGCCGAAGTTATTTCCATCTCCAAGAAAAACCATCAGGAATTGTACCAACAAATCCCAAAACTGGAACGCTTTTTTAGAATATTGGCCGAAAATTCCTTAGTAGCTCATCAAGAACGATTGATGGATAACTTGAGTTTATCCGCCGAAGAGCGCTTTGATAAAATGTGCAAAAAATATCCGAGTTTGATTCAGAAAGTAGCTCAAAAACATTTGGCATCTTACATTGGTGTCACACCTGAATTTTTCAGTAAAATGAAAGCTCGTTTACTAAAAAAATGAAAAGACGGCAACCGCGAGTGATTGACCGCCTTTTCGGGGGGAATAAAACTACATTTTTAACTAAGAGACCTAATTCTGTTTCAAATTACCCAATTCCCCAAAGTTTCTTTTCCTTATTATTTCTTCAACCTTTTTGATGTTCTCATCCGTAAGAGATAAATTCAAATCCAGGCAAACAATCATTGCTTCATCTCTACGGGTTGAAAAAACTTTAAAGAACTTTTTCATGAATCTCATTTTGAACTTGTTCTTTATTGAAGCAAATTTGGGTTCATTTTTTAAAAAAACCTATTATTTTGCGGGTAGTTGACGGGTAAAATCAAAAAACTACCCGTCGGGTAGTGTGCAGATATGTTATGAATGTTCTATTTTTGCCCGCTATTTTTTTTAATCAACAACTACACAGCCATGATGATCAAAGCCTTAAGAAGAACTTTTGTATTTCTTTTATTACTATTTTCAATTACCATTTATTGCCAAAAAACAGCAGAATTAAAACAACTTGAGAAGACCATTACTCAAAACAACGACACTTTCAAGTACGAAAACTCAATTATCTTGATAAACAATGCGCTTGAAAACAAAAAATTTTCGCACTACGACCGATTCTATTTGTACTTATTTAAAGCAACTACCTTTAAACGTTTATTCAATTATGAAGAAGTATTTTATAATTTGAAGTTAGCCCAAAACGAAGGATTATATACTACAAACAAGGAGGAATGCGAAACCATATTAAAAGCTGAGCGTTCATTTGCGTATTTTGACATACGAAATATTGCAATGGCTATCGCATTAATTAAAGAAATTCCTAAGAAAAATTATAAATACCTTTCTCCTGAAAGCAGATTGTACATTAAGGTTCAAGAGAGTATTGTTGATATATCGGACAATAAAACTTCTGATGCTGAAAAAAAATTAGAAGAAACCGAAAAAATGGCTCGAGATTTTTGCCCGCGTGAGTTACCCATTGTATTTGCAACAAAAGCTAAATTATACTCAAAAATTAATGACGCATCAAAAAAAGAAAAAGCACTTCAAGATGGATTGTATTTTGCAAAAAAGTTCAAAATTCTCAAATACGAAATGTACATGTATGAAGTAATGAAATACTACTACACCGAAAGCAACGATAAGAATCTTAAAATCTATCAAAGAAAATTTGACTCACTGTTCAACCAATACAATGCCATAATTCACAACGGAAAACTCACCTTATTAGAGCGTGAATTAATCGAAAAAAAGCATCAAAAAGAAACTGAGAAAGGACAAACAATACAAATTGGATTGTCTGGAATTGCCATTATATTACTGATAGTTTCAATTATTTTGTTTTTCCTTTACAATGAAAACAACGAAAGAAGAAAATTAGCTGAGAAAGAAATTCAACTCATACACAAACAAATCGCTTTGATGACTAATGCCAAAGATGAAAAAGGTGAAAACAAGATTAATTTGGCAGCCTACCAACTTACCGAGCGTCAGATCGATATTATTAATTTAATCAGACAAGGAAAAACTAATAAAGAAATTGGAAAAGAATTATTCATTTCTGAAAACACCGTAAAATACCATTTAAAGGTTATTTACGACATACTCGATATTGAACATCGTTCGGAACTGAAAAAAATCCTTAATGTAAAAAACTGACTGTAAAGCCATCAGCAGTGCATTTATGTTATAGTTATTGAGATGTATTTCTAATTTCATCCATAATCTGAATTAAACCCAACGACAACACAAAAGGCATTCTCGGGCTTTCTGACCAACCGTTATACAAACACTCGTTAACGTGTTCTATTTCATAAAAATACCCAAAACCGATGCGCTCTGACTGAACTAGTTGATCCGATTTGCCATGAATTACAATGGTGTGTTCGCTTTGTTCATGAAATCGATTTGCAATTACAATGCTACCATTTGTACCATAAATTGTACATCCAATATCAGTAGAGGTTTCAAAGGAAGAAAACAATGTCGCTGTTTTTTCTCCTTCATAACTAAGTAAAACAGAACACGAAGCATCGACACCAGAAACTGAATTACGTAAAGAAGCTAGGATTTTATTAGGCTTACCTAAAAACAGCACACTCATAAAAAGAGGATATATTCCGATATCTAATAGTGATCCGCCACCCAAATTTGCATCAAAAAGTCGGCTCATAGGATTGTAATCCGTTTTAAATGCAAAATCGGCCGACACATGAATAACTTCTCCGATGGATCCACTTTGAATGGTATTTTGAATACTTAGTATATTAGGCAAAAAACTCGTCCACATCGCTTCCATCAAAAAAACATTATTTTCACGAGCCACTTGTATCATTTCTTCTACATCCGATTGGTTTGTAGATAAAGGTTTTTCGCATAAAACCCCTTTTCCCTTTTGCAAACAAAGTATTGAATGTTCTTTGTGGTACGAATTGGGTGTAGCCACATAAACGATATCAACTTGTGTGCATTCGGCCAAATCTTCATAGGAATCAAAACTCAACTTTACGTTGTACTTTTCAGCAAAAGTTTTACTCTTTAAAGCATCTCTTGAAGCGCAAGCAATAAGTTCAGCATTGGCGCTCAACAACAAATCATGTGCAAATATATGTGCGATTTTTCCACAACCTAAAATCCCCCATCTCACTTTCTGACCTCTATTCATCATATTGTACTGTTATTCGTCATAAAAATAGACAATATTTTTTGAGCCAACTAAAAACTATACTGTGTTTCTTAATCTACATTAAGTGCTTACTGCATCCTGTCGCTGTACATTTGTATCATAATAATTACTAAATTTATACAAATGAAAAATACAGTCTTACACAAAGCCAATACAAGAGGTCATGCTGATCATGGTTGGTTAAACGCTTACCATAGTTTTAGTTTTGCTAATTGGTACAATCCTGATAGAGTACAATTTGGAATGCTTCGCGTTTTAAACGACGATACAGTTGCTGCTGGAATGGGTTTCGGAACGCATCCACACGACAATATGGAAATCATCACGATTCCGCTTGAAGGCGATTTAGCACACAAAGACAGCATGGGAAATGCCGCCACAATCAAAACAGGCGATGTTCAAGTGATGAGTGCTGGAACTGGAATCCAACACAGCGAATTCAATCCAAATCACGACCAACAGACTAAATTGTTCCAAATTTGGTTGTTCCCGAAATTCCGAAATGTAGAACCACGTTACCAACAAATTACGTTGGATGTAACTGAACAAAAAAACAACTTTGCTCAAATTTTATCTCCAAATGCTGATGATGAAGGTGTTTGGATTTACCAAGATGCTTGGTTTTATTTGAGTGACTTTGATGCTAATTTTTCAAAAAAATTAAGTCTCAAAAAAGAAGGTAACGGATTTTACATCATGAACATTGAAGGTGAAATTGAAGTTAATGGCGAAAAACTTGAAAAAAGAGATGCGATTGGTATTTGGGAAACCAATGAAATCGAAATCAAAGCTACAACTGACGCTAAGTTTTTGGTGATGGAAATTCCGATGAATCAATAATTTCTTTGTCATTTCGACGAAGGAGAAATCACATAAAGTTATTTAGATTATATGATTTCTCCCTTTGGTCGAAATGACAAACTATAAACAGATAACTATATGAACGAAGTACAACTCAAAATCAATGATAAAAATGGTGTTTTTTATATTGATGTAGACGGCAAACACGAAGCAATGATGACGTTTGTTTTTGCTGGTGAAGATAAAATCATCATCGATCACACCGAAGTAAAACCGGGCAACGAAGGCAAAGGTTTTGGTAAAAAAATGGTAACCAAATCGGTAGAATTTGCCCGTGAAAAAGGCATTAAAATTATTCCGCTTTGTCCGTTTGCTAAAAGTGTTTTTGACAAGACGCCTGAGTTTAGAGATGTTTTATAACTTAATTAAACCTATAAGGTTTTAAAAACCTTATAGGTTTCTATACAATAATGGAAAATCTATTAGAAAACAATATTCTCGGAACTATTGGCACACAAAGCTACTTGTGTACTATTTCATGGCGCAACGGAACGTTGATTATGGACGAACCCGAAAGCATTGGTGGAAATGATCTTGGTCCCGATCCGTATTCAACTCTTTTGGCTTCTTTGGCGGGTTGTACTTTGTCTACTTTACGGATGTACATCAATCGAAAAGGTTGGGAAATTCCAGAAATTTCTGTTACTTTAAATATGTCGCAAAATCTAGAAAGTGAGCTTGAAACTGTTATTTCGAGAACCATTACTTTTTCATCGGCAATTAGCGAAGAACAAAAAGAACGCTTACTTTTAATTGCTGAAAAATGTCCGGTTTCTAAAATTTTAAAAAATAAAATAACCATTAATACTCAATTGTAATCATGGATGCAAAAGATCTAACCAAAGAATACAGCAATGGTGAAGTAACTATTGTATGGAAAAACGCATTGTGTAAGCACGCTGCAGAATGTGTAAAAAACAATCCTGATGTTTTTAAACCCAAAGAAAAACCATGGATTCACGCCGAAAATTCAACCACTGAAAAAATTATTGAAACTGTTAAAAAATGTCCATCTGGAGCATTGACCTATTATTTAAACAATGAAACAACCGCCTAAATGGAAATTTGCACTAATGGTTTGGATGGCCATTTATCCAAGTATTACTTTAGTGCAATTACTGATTGGAAAACAACTAACTAGCTTACCTTTGCCATTGCGTACATTAATCATGACCGGAATCTTAGTTCCGCTAATGGTGTATGTATTGCTTCCTTTATTCCGAAAACTATTAGGAAATTGGCTTAACAAATAAAAAACTATGAAAAAAATTATCGCTTTTGGAGCTTCATCAAGTTCGACTTCAATTAATAAACAATTGGCTACTTATGCGGCTACTCTTTTTGACAATTGTTCGGTAGAAGTTCTCGATTTAAACGATTACGAATTGCCTTTATTTTCAGTTGACAAAGAAAAAGCAAACGGAATTCCATCGTTGGCTCACGATTTTTACAATCAACTAGGAACTGCCGATTTGATCATTATTTCGTTTGCCGAACACAACGGTGCGTATTCAGCAGCTTTTAAAAATACTTTTGATTGGATTTCGCGTATCAACAGCAAAACATTTCAAGAAAAACCTATGCTTTTACTCGCAACTTCGCCCGGAGCACGCGGAGGAAGTTCAGTTTTGGAAATTGCTAAAAACCGTTTTCCTTTTCAAGGCGGAATTGTAAAAGGAAGCTTTTCATTGCCTAGTTTTAATGATAATTTCGATGCTGAAAAAGGAATCACGAATGCTGAGTTGAAAAACCAATTATTGGAAATTATAAACTCAATCGAATTATAATAAAAATGTTATTTTTGCTAAAGTTTCAGGTAAACTACAAACAATAAACCAAGAACAATAAACATAACATCATGAAAGCATACGTATTTCCAGGTCAAGGTGCGCAATTCACCGGAATGGGTAAAGAATTATATGAAAACTCTCCTTTAGCTAAAGAATTATTTGAAAAAGCCAATGATATTTTAGGTTTCCGAATTACTGATATCATGTTTGAAGGTACAGCCGACGAATTAAAAGAAACCAAAGTGACTCAACCTGCCGTTTTTTTACACTCAGTGATTTTGGCCAAAACATTAGATAATTTCAAACCCGATATGGTGGCCGGACATTCATTAGGCGAATTTTCTGCCTTAGTTGCCAATGGTGCTTTGAGTTTTGAAGACGGATTAAAACTAGTGTCTCAACGTGCAACTGCAATGCAAAAAGCCTGTGAAATAACTCCTTCAACTATGGCGGCTGTCTTAAACTTAGACGATAAAATTGTAGAAGACATCTGTGCTTCTATTGATGGTGTTGTGGTAGCTGCCAATTACAACTGTCCGGGACAATTAGTGATTTCAGGCGAATACAAAGCAGTAGAACTAGCATGCGAAAAAATGAAAGAAGCTGGAGCCAAAAGAGCACTAATTTTACCTGTTGGTGGAGCTTTTCATTCACCCATGATGGAACCTGCACGTGAAGAATTAGCAGCTGCAATTGAAGCGACTACTTTTTCTACTCCAATTTGCCCAGTATATCAAAATGTTACAGCCAGTGCAGTCTCGGATGCAGAAGAAATTAAAAAGAACCTCATCATTCAATTAACCGCTCCTGTGAAATGGACGCAATCAGTGCAACAAATGATCAAAGACGGTGCAACGAGTTTTACTGAAGTTGGACCGGGTAAAGTATTAGTTGGTTTAGTTGGAAAAATTGATAAAGACGTTGAGACGATTTCGGCTTAGACAAGTTTTCAGTCGCAGTCGCAGTTTTCAGAATACAAATACAATCCTCATGAACTAAAGTTGGTGAGGATTTTTAATACTAAAAAAATGAAAAGTTATATCGAAATATTGCGTTCGTGCGAAGCAGCAAAAGTGATTGCTCCTGAAATTGATTATTCAGAATACGTTGCTTTAGATTTATCGGTCTCAAATGATGAATTACACCATTACGCATTAAACACTGCTCACGACTACGAGATTTTCATTCAAAATCATTTGGATAAAAACAAAGCCAAAATTGCCTATGGTGGTTATTTAGAACGTCGAAATCTGTACAAAAGAAGTTCGGTTTTTAAAAATGAAACAACAACTGAGCGCGACATTCACATTGGTCTGGATTTGTGGATTAACGAACAAGCTTCCGTTTTTGCGGTTTTGGATGGGACTATTCACAGCGTACAAAACAATAATGCTTTGGGTGATTATGGACCGACTATTATTCTTGAGCATCAACTAGAAGATTTTAAATTTCATACGTTGTATGGACATTTGAGTTTAGAAAGTTTGAATGATAAAAAAGTGGGTGATTATATTAAAAAAGGAACATCAATTGCCACATTAGGATTGCCACCAATTAATGGTGATTACGCTCCGCATTTGCATTTTCAGATTATCATAGACATGCAAAATAAAAAAGGCGATTATCCCGGAGTTTGCAATGAGAACGATTTATTATTTTATACCGAAAACTGTCCCGATCCTAATTTATTATTGAAAATTGGCATTTAATTTGTACCTTTCTAATTAATTTTAATTCAAAATCAAACTCTTATGAAAAAAATAATTTTACTAGCAGCATTAATCACATTCACCATTTCTTGTAAAGAAGAAACCAAAGAAAAAGTGGAAGAAGCAACTAAAGCTGTAGCCACAGATGTAAAAGAAGTTGTAGACTCAACGGCAACCAAAGCAAAAAAAATAATCGACTCTTCTAAAGTAAAAGAAAAAATGAAAGATGTGGTTGCTAAAACCGCAGAAAAAGTAGAAGAAGGTGCTAAAAAAGTACAAGAATCTGTAAAAAAATAAGTCAGTAAAAAGTTCCAATAAAAAAATTATTGGAACTTTTTTGTTTTTGGCATCTGTTTTGTATTACTCATAAAAGTAACAACCTTTAAATAATTTAAAAATGAAAAAAACAATTCTTGCAGTAGCTTTTATGGCTGTTGCGATGGTATCATGCCAAGACAAAACAAAAACTGAAGTTGATGAAGCTGCAACTGCTATTGGAACAGAAGCAGAAGCAACTACAGAAACAGTTGGTGAAGCAATTGACTCAACTGCTGGTGAAGTGAAAGAAGACGTTAAAGATGGCGTTGAAGCTGGAGCTGAAAAAGTAGAAGAAGGCGCTAAAGAAGTGAAAGAAGCTGTAAAATAATCAGCTTGTCTTCTAAAAAACAAAACCCAAATTCGTTTGAATTTGGGTTTTTCTTTTATTGTATATTTCTGATTTTCTGTTCCCATTTCCAAGCACTCGACAAGCTATCTTCTAAACTTGATTGGGCTTTCCATCCTAGAACTGAATTGGCTTTATCAGTATTGGCATACGCCGATGTAATATCACCTTCTCTTCTACCTACTATTTGGTAATTTAGTTTTTTTCCTGATACTTTTTCAAATGCGTTAATCACCTCTAAAACCGAACTTCCCGTTCCTGTTCCTAGATTAAATGTTTCTACTTTTTCTAAATTTTGTTTGTTCAACAAACGCTGTAAAGCAACTACATGGGCTTTGGCTAAATCTACAACGTGAATGTAATCACGCACCGCAGTTCCATCAGAAGTTGGATAATCATCCCCAAAAACTGATAACTTCTCGCGTAAACCCATCGCTGTTTGTGTAATAAAAGGAACTAAATTTTGTGGAACTCCCAATGGTAATTCTCCAATTTCTGCCGATGGATGTGCTCCAATCGGGTTAAAATAACGCAATAAAATGGAGTTGATGTTGGTTACTTTAGCAACATCCGTAATGATTTCTTCACCTATTTGCTTGGTATTTCCATACGGAGACATTGCTGGTTGCACAGAAGCATCTTCGGTAATTGGCATTTTTTCGGCTTGACCGTATACTGTACACGACGAACTGAAAATAAAATTAGCATTGGACAATTCTTTCAATTCCTGCAAAACATACACCAATGCATTAATGTTGTTTTCGTAGTACAACAGCGGGTTTTCAACACTTTCGCCAACCGCTTTGGAAGCAGCAAAATGAATTACACCTTGCACATCGTTGTGTTTCTTAAAGAAATTATGAACGGATGCTTTATCACGCAAATCCATTTTTTCGAATATGGGTTTTTTGCCTGTGATCTTTTCAATTCCATCCAAAACGCTTTCCGATGAATTAGAAAGATTGTCAATCGCAATCACATCAAAACCTTCGTTTTGCAATTCAACTACGGTGTGCGAACCAATAAAACCTAAACCTCCAGTAACTACTATTTTCATTTTCTTACTTTGATAATAAAGACGCAATGCAGTGCGTCTTTACCTTATATTATTGTACGTATTCTAAAACACTGTCAGTAATAAACTTGATTTGCTCATCATCCAACTCAGTATGCATCGGCAACGCAATTACCTCTTTGCACAATTGATTGGTTACTGGAAAATCTTCCTCTTTATAACGCGAATCAGCATAGGCTTTTTGGCTGTGAAGCGGAATTGGATAATAAATCGCACATGGAATTCCTTTTCCTTGTAAATGTTCTAATAATCCATCACGTTTTCCATTCAAAATTCGGATGACATATTGGTGAAACACATGGCAATCACAACTTTCACAAATGGTCGGTGCCCAAATATTAGAGTTAACGCTCAAAAGTGCCGAATATTTTCTGGCTGCATCTTGACGTGCTTTATTGTAAGTATCTAAATGCGGTAATTTTGCTTTTAAAACTCCAGCTTGAATACTGTCCAAACGCGAGTTTACACCTACTACATCATGATGATAACGCTCGTACATTCCGTGATTCACGATTCCACGTAACGTATGTGCCAATGCATCATCATTAGTAAAAATGGCTCCACCATCGCCATAACAACCTAAATTTTTAGAAGGGAAAAACGATGTTGCACCCACATGTCCAATAGTTCCCACTTTGGTTTTTGAACCGTCTTTTGAGGTGTAATCTGCACCAATCGCTTGAGCATTATCTTCAATTACAAACAAATTGTGTTCTTGGGCAATTTCCATAATCGCATCCATATTGGCCGCGCGTCCAAACAAATGAACCGGAACAATGGCTTTGGTTTTAGGCGTAATCGCTTTTCGAATTCCGTCCAACGAAATGTTCATATTATTTACATCTACATCCACTAAAACCGGTGTCAATTGCAACAACGCAATTACTTCAACAGTAGCTGCAAACGTAAAATCGGCAGTAATCACCTCATCACCAGGTTTTAGATTCAAACCCATCATGGCTATTTGCAACGCATCGGTTCCATTGGCACACGGAATCACGTGTTTTACACCCAAATAATCCTCTAAATCCTTTTGAAATTGATGAACCAAAGGTCCGTTTATATACGTATTCGTCTCTAAAACTTCTTGAATCGAAGCATTCACTTCTTCTTTTATTTTTTCGTATTGACTTTTTAAGTCAACCATTTGCAGTTTTTTCATTGTATAAAAAATTGGAATTACAAAAGTATGCTTTTTCTGATTATTTGTAGCGAATGGCTTGGGCTTTTTTGTAATACTTATTCCCGCTTTTCGCTTTACTTCGGTGTCGCTTCAATCGCGGCTAATGGGTAAATGTCTTTTGTAAAATCAGAATATAATTTGAAAATCTGTGAAAATCCGTCAAATCTGTTTAATCTGTGGCAAAAAAACTTAATTTAGCCAATCAAATAAAAACGGATGCTTTTCCTATACAATTTAGTAGTTTTATTGGCCACGCAAATCGTGAAATTACTGGCACTTTTCAGTCCAAAAATGAAACTTTTTGTCAACGGTAGAAAAGATGTTTTCCCAACATTGAAAAGCAAAATCGCACCCAACGACAAAACGATTTGGTTTCACGCCGCATCGTTAGGCGAATTCGAACAAGGTTTACCTGTAATGGAGCAAATCAAAAAGCAATTTTCCAATCACAAAATAGTGGTTACTTTCTTCTCGCCTTCGGGTTATGAAGTTCGGAAAAACAATTCCATTGCTGATGTTACCGTTTATTTGCCTTTAGACACAAAATCGAATGCACAGCAATTCATCGAATTAGTTCATCCCGAACTGGTTTTCTTCATTAAATACGAATATTGGCCTAACTATTTGAATGAGTTAAAGAAGCTAAACATTAAAACCTATTTAATATCCGGAATTTTTAGAGAAAACCAAGCTTTCTTTAAATGGTATGGTGGATTTTACAGAAATGCCTTGCGAACATTCGACTATTTTTTTGTTCAAAATGATTCCTCAAAAAAATTAATTCAACGTATTGGTTTCAACAATGTAAAAGTTTCGGGCGATACCCGTTTTGATCGCGTAGTTTCGATTTTGGAGCGTGATAATTCATTAGATTTTATTGAACAATTTAAAGACAATACAACCACTATTGTAATTGGAAGTTCGTGGCCGAAAGATGAAAATTTATTAGTGAATTACATCAACAGTTCGTCTGATAATGTGAAATTCATTATCGCACCACACAATATCAAATCGGAACAAATTCAAGAATTGAAAAATTCAATCACTAAAAAAACCATATTCTTTTCGGAATATAATTCAGTACGGACAGGTCGCGACCTGTCCCTACGAGAATATGATATTTTTATTATCGATACCATCGGAATTTTAACCAAAATCTATTCGTATGCTGACATTGCTTATGTTGGTGGCGGATTTGGAAATCCAGGTGTTCATAATATTTTAGAACCCGCAACCTTTGGTGTTCCGATTGTGGTTGGTCCGAATTATTCGCATTTTGCAGAAGCAACTGCATTAGTCAACATGAACGGTTGTATATCAATAAAAGATCAAAATCAATTGAACGAAGCATTGGATTTACTCATCAATAACGAAGATGAACGTCATGAAAAAGGACATATCTGTTCCACTTTTGTTCAAATGAATAAAGGTGCGACTGAAATTATCATGAGACACATTCTTTCTTAACTGACTTCTACCATGGTTCAGTTTTCATCTTTACAACTTCATAACATCAATACCATCACCCAAATGATGAGTGATTTCTACGCTATTGATAATTATCCAATTGACATTGAAGTTTCTAAAAAATTGTTTCAGGAATTCATTCACAATGAAAATTTAGGAAAAGCATGGTTAATTTTAGAAGATGAAGAAATTGTAGGCTACGTAATCCTCACTTTTGTCTTTAGTTTTGAATACGGCGGAACAATTGCCTTTATTGATGAATTGTATCTAAAAGAAAGCGCCCGTGGGAAAGGTATTGGCAACAAAACCATCGAATTCATAAAATCGGAAAGTACTAAATTATCGTTAAAATTGCTCTATTTGGAAGTAGAAAACCACAATGAAAAAGCACAAAAATTGTATCTTGCCCACGATTTTGCAATTCACAATCGAAAACTGTTGAAATATAAAATCTAACAAACTAATCTTCTAATAATTTAAAGATGAAATACATTAAACTATTATTCTTATTTATTGCTTTTCAAATTCAAGCACAACAAGGCGGAATGTGGATTCCATCGTTATTGAAAGGAATGAACGAAACCGAGATGAAAAACTTGGGAATGCGCATCACAGCCGAGCAAATTTATTCGGTAAACCAATCGAGTTTGAAAGACGCTGTTCCGCATTTTGATGGCGGTTGTACTGCCGAAGTTATTTCGCCAAAAGGATTGATTTTAACCAATCACCACTGTGGTTTTGACAACATTCAAAGTCATTCAAGCGTTGAACACGATTATTTAACCGACGGTTTTTGGGCTTATAAAATGGAAGACGAATTACCTAACAAAGATTTGGTAGTTACTTTTATTGTACGCATTGAAGACGTGACCAAAAAGATTTTAGATGGTGTTTCTGGATTAGCTACAGAAGCTGAAAAACAAAAGAAAATTCAGGATAATATTAGTGCATTGAGTACTTCTTCGCCAAAAGAATCATGGCAAGAAAACCGCATTAGAACTTTTTACGACGGAAATCAATACTTACTTTTTGTTACTGAAACATTCAAAGATGTTCGTTTAGTAGGCGCACCTCCAAGTTCAATTGGAAAATTTGGTTCGGACACTGATAACTGGGTTTGGCCTCGACACACAGGTGATTTTTCTTTATTTAGAATATACGCTGATAAAGACAATCGTCCAGCAGCTTATTCAAAAGACAACGTTCCATACAAACCCAAACATTTTTTACCTATTTCTGCCAAAGGAATCAAAGAAAATGATTTTACTATGGTTTTAGGTTATCCTGGAAGAACACAAGAGTATTTGCCATCGTACGCCGTGGAACAAATTATCACCGAATTAAATCCTGCAAAAATTGAAGTTCGCGATGCAGCGTTAAAAGTGCAAGACGGATTCATGCGAAAAGACAATGCTATTAAAATTCAATATGCTTCAAAATATGCTAGTGTAGCGAATTATTGGAAAAAATGGATTGGAGAAACCAAAGGTTTGAAAAAATCAAATGCTGTAGCTGCAAAACAAAAGTTTGAAAAGGATTTTCAACAAAAAGTGATAAAAGCAGGAAAACAAGCAGAATACGGCAACTTATTAAGTGATTTTCAAAAAAATTACACTGAAATTAAAGATTATGCTTTGGCTCGCGATGTATTCACAGAAGTAGCTTTACGTAATACAGAATTGTTATCAGTTGGATACAAAATTTACCAATTAGAGCAATTGTACACTACAAAAGGTGAACAAGCTTTCACGGATAGAAAAAACAATTTGATTACGGGTTTGGGTGATTTTTACAAAGATTTCAATGCAACAGTAGATGAAAAAGTCTTTGAACAACTCATTGCGATTTACGCCAAACGTTATCCAAAACAATTTTTACCTTCTTCATTAGAAAACTTGGATGCAAAATCGTTATCATCATCGATATACACTAATTCTAAATTAGTGAGTTACGATAAAATAAAAGAACTATTAACTGGTGATACCAAGACAGTTTTAGATAAAATAAACAGTGATAATGGTTATCAATTAATCAAGTCGATGGCAGAGGCATATTCTAAAAATGTTGCTGTAAAATACGATGAGTTAAATTTAAAAAACATTGCACTACAAAGAACGTACATGAAAGCCATTTTGGAATTGAGTCCGAAATCAGCCCGAATTTTCCCTGATGCTAATAGTACTTTAAGAGTAACGTATGGAAAAGTAAAAGGCTACAAACCTAATGACGCCGTTTATTATGAGCCGATTACCTATTTGGATGGTGTAATGGAAAAATACGTTCCTGGTGATTATGAATTTGACGTTCCCAAAAAACTAATTGATTTGTACAATGCTAAAGATTATGGCAAATACGGTTCAAAAGGAAAAATGCCAGTAGCCTTCATCGCTACCAATCACACTACAGGTGGAAATTCGGGAAGCCCAGCTTTAGATGCTGATGGAAATTTAATTGGCTTGAATTTTGATCGTGTTTGGGAAGGCACAATGAGTGATATTTATTATGATCCTGCCATTTGCAGAAACATCATGGTAGACGCTCGTTATATTCTTTTTATCATTGATAAATACGCGGGTGCAAAAAATTTAATAGACGAATTAAAGATAATTTACCCAATAAAGAAGAAATAATTCTGCTTTAACAAAAGTTTGGCATAGAATTTGTGAAATAGATTTCCGGAATTCAAAGAGAAAAATTTCAAAAAAAGTGAAATAAATATTTTTCTAAATAAAAAAATTTATATCTTTGCTCCGAATTAATAATTAACCTTTTATATTTAATTAAGATGAAAAAAGTATTTTTAAGTTTAGCTTTCGTTGCTGCATTAACTGTAGTATCTTGTAAACAAGCTGAGGCTGAGGCTGAAGTTGCTACTGATTCAGTTGCTACTGAAACTCCAGTTGTTGAAGAAGCTGCTCCTGCTACTGATTCTGCTGCTACTACTACTGATTCTGCTGCTACTGAAGCTCCAGCTACAGAAGCTCCAGCTGCTAAGTAATTAAAAGCTAACAGACGAAATAAAAAGCCTCACAATGTGAGGCTTTTTTTTATGAATCAAAGTCAATAAACTGATTTGTGAAGTCTAAAACCTCCGACTGAGGCGAATATTTCAAAACGTCATTCATTCCTTTCTCTAACAAAAGTAATGTTGAATACCTTCTGCTCACAGCAATTTCTTTTTCATTCAAGATTACCTTAAAATACAATTTACCGTTTTTGGATTTAAATCTCATAAAGGTAATTTTATCGAGAGATTTCTTTAAAATCTCAATATCATCCTCACATTCAAAACGCAACTCGAAATCGTTACTTGTGAATATTACCTTTCCTTTTCGGGAAGTAAATTCATACTTATAATATCCATTTTGGCGCTTACTGATTACAAAAGTTCCCATTATTCGATTGAAGATTATTTAAAAAAAACCAAAAAAAAAGCTTTATCCGAAAACGAATAAAGCTTTTGTACTCAAGGCGGGACTTGAACCCGCACGGGCATTACTACCCACTGGATTTTAAGTCCAGCGTGTCTACCAATTCCACCACTCGAGCATTATTAGGTAGTTGAGCGAAAAACGGGGTTCGAACCCGCGACCTCGACCTTGGCAAGGTCGCGCTCTACCAACTGAGCTATTTTCGCATTTATTTAAAAACACCTCAATAGACCTCGATTTGCTAGTAGCTAAATCGCGCTCTAATTTGAGCTATTTTCACTTTCATATTGTTAAAGAACAACAACACTTATCTCGTATTGCGGATGCAAATGTACTATTTAAATTGAATTATGCAAAGGTTTTTTAGAAAAAAATAAAAGGTTTATTTTAACTCACTGATAACCCAAACATTACTTTTTCTGCAACATTCTTTTTATTTCATTTAACTTCATCAAAGCTTCAACTGGCGTAAGCGTATTAATATCTAAATGCAAAATTTCTTCTTTAATTTCTTCCAATAATGGATCATCCAAATTAAAAATACTTAACTGCATATCGTCTTTCATCGATTTTATGCCTGATAGTTCTTCGCTAGAATGGTTTTTCTCTAGTTTTTTTAATAATTTCTGTGCTCTTTGTATTACCGTTTGCGGCATTCCAGCCATTTTCGCCACGTGAATTCCGAAACTGTGCGCACTTCCTCCTTTTACTAATTTTCTAATAAAAAGCACAGTATCTTTTAATTCTTTCACCGACACATTATAATTCTGAATTCGAGCAAATTGATCCGACATTTCATTCAATTCGTGATAATGCGTAGCAAAAAGCGTTTTAGGTCGAGCCGGATTTTCATGCAAAAACTCTGATATCGCCCAAGCAATTGAAATTCCGTCGTACGTACTTGTCCCACGCCCAATTTCATCCAACAACACCAAACTTCGATCCGAAATATTGTTCAAAATTGAAGCTGTTTCGTTCATCTCCACCATAAAAGTAGACTCACCCATCGAAATATTATCACTCGCGCCGACACGTGTAAATATTTTATCGACGATTCCCATCCGCACTTTTTCGGCAGGCACAAAACTTCCTATTTGAGCCAACAACACAATCAAAGCCGTTTGTCTTAAAATAGCTGATTTACCCGACATATTCGGCCCAGTAATCATAATCATCTGCTGTGTTTCGCGGTCAAGAAAAACATCATTCGCAATGTAAGGAACATCTATTGGCAATCGCTTCTCAATCACCGGATGTCTTCCATTGGTAATTTCTAAATCGAAAGTATCATCTAAAATTGGACACGAATAATTATTTTCAATAGCCAATTGAGCAAAAGCAGTCAAACAATCCAATTGTGCTACTAGATTAGCATTCAATTGAACAGGTTTAATATAAGTAGCAATCCAAACAATTAATTGTTCAAATAACTGACTTTCTATTTGGTGGATTTTTTCTTCAGCTCCTAAAATTTTGGTTTCGTATTCTTTAAGTTCTTCAGTAATGTAACGCTCCGCATTTACTAATGTTTGCTTGCGAATCCATTCAGCAGGTACTTTGTCTTTGTGTGTATTTCGAACTTCAATATAATAACCAAAGACATTGTTAAATGATATTTTTAAGGATGAAATTCCAGTGCGTTCGGATTCTCTTCGCTCGATACTTTCTAAAAATTCTTTACCAGAAGTGGAAATATTCCGAAGATCGTCCAGTTCGGCATGAACTCCAACCGCAATTGCATTTCCTTTTGAAATCGCCACTGGAGCATCGGGATTCAAGGTAGTTTTTATTTTTTCTCTTAGCAACTCACAAGCATGCAAACTATCTCCAATAACACGAACGGCTTCTTGTTTGCTCTCTAAAGCAATTGTTTTTATGGGAATAATCGCATCCAAAGAATCTTTGAGATAAATGACTTCTCTTGGCGAAATTTTCCCCGTTGCCAACTTCGAAATTAAGCGCTCCAAATCGGAAATTTGCTTGATTTGATATTGTATTTGCTTAAGAATTTCTTGATTTTCTTTGAAATAACTCACTACTTCATGACGATTTCGAATCGCGTTCAACTCTTTTAATGGCAAAGCCAACCATCTTTTAAGCAAACGCGAACCCATTGGTGACAATGTTTTGTCAATCACATCCAACAAAGTAACCGCATTCTGAGCATTGCTGTGGTACAGTTCTAAATTTCTGATGGTGAATTTATCCATCCAAACATAACTGTCTTCGGCAATTCGCTGAATATTCGAAATGTGCTGAATTTTGTTATGTTGCGTTTCAGACAAATAATATAAGATTGCGCCAGCCGCGATGATTCCGTTAGGCAAATCCTCAACACCAAATCCTTTTAATGATTTGGTTTGGAAATGGTGGGTCAACGTCTGAAAAGCATAATCTTCTTTAAAAACCCAATCTTCCAAATAAAACGTATTGAAATCATTCCCAAATTTTTCTTTGAATAGATTTCTGTTGGCTTTATCAATTAAGATTTCACTCGGTTGAAAATTCTGCAACAGCTTATCAATGTATTCATCGTTGCCTTGAGCCACCAAATACTCACCTGTTGAAACATCCAAAAAAGAGATTCCGTTGGTAGCTTTTGAAAAATAAACAGAAGCTAAAAAATTATTGGATTTGGATTGTAAAACCTCGTCATTAATCGCAACTCCTGGAGTAACCAATTCAGTAACTCCACGTTTTACAATTGTTTTGGTCATTTTTGGATCTTCTAATTGATCGCAAATGGCAACTCTCAAGCCTGCTTTAACTAATTTAGGCAAATATGTGTTTAAAGAGTGATGCGGAAATCCTGCCAAAGCCGTTTCTGTCTCAGAACCAGCACCGCGTTTAGTAAGTACAATTCCGAGTATTTTTGAAGCACGAATGGCATCTTCTCCAAAAGTTTCATAAAAATCGCCTACACGAAAAAGCAAACAAGCATCGGGATACTTTCTTTTTATTTCGTTGTACTGCTTCATTAAAGGAGTTTCCTTCACTATCTTCTCTTTTGATCCCAATTGTATCGCATTTTTATTAGTCCACGAATTTATATTTTTAAGATTAATAAATAAATAAAAATCGCCAAAATAAATCAACAATAACCGATGAGTTTATTATTTTCATTAAATTTGTAGGTAATCGAAAATGTTTGTGTCATGAAAAAGTGGATTTTTATTGTATCGCTTATGGTTTTTGGATCGTCATTTTCAAATGCTCAAACGGCAAAACCTAAAGCAAAAAAACCAGTAGCTACCAAAACTACACCTCAAACAGTTGAAGGAGCTGGAATTCTTTTCAAATCGGATGTGATTGATTATGGTACCATCGCTCACAAATCAAAAGGAGAAAGAGAATTTGTGTTTACTAATAATGGAAATAAGCCATTGATAATTAAAAGTGCTAAAAGCACATGTGGTTGCACAGTTCCTACCTTCCCTAAAGATTCAATTCCACCAGGCGAAAAAGGAGTAATTATTGTCAAATACGATACCTCTCGAGCTGGGCCTTTTACAAAAACAGTAACCGTTACATCCAACGCGGCTCAAGGCACAACAAAAACTCTTTTAATTAAAGGAGATGTCATTCGCCCACCATCAAAAGCAAGCGAACCAACCAAAAGCTGATTTTTTAACTTGTTAAATATCTTACAACCTCTTGTTTTGTTTGGCAAGAGGATTTTTTTTTAAATACCTTTGCAAAAAAGAGCCATGCGAAAATTATTAAATAGTGAATTGGAAAGAAAGTCGATTGTCGATTTCAAGCAAGCGACCAAAACTCCAATCATCATTATTTTAGATGATATTAGAAGTCTGCATAATATTGGCTCCGTTTTTAGAACTTCAGATGCTTTCCTAATAGAAAAAATATACTTGTGCGGAATTACTGCAATTCCACCCAATAAAGAAATTCACAAAACAGCTCTTGGCGCTACTGAAACTGTTGAATGGGAATATGAAAAAGAGGTTTGTAACGTTATCGAAAAATTGAGGTCTAATCAAACCAAAGTATACGCAATTGAACAAGTTGAAAATGCTATATTTTTAAACGATTTTGATGTTGAAAGCAATCAAAAATATGCCTTAGTTTTTGGAAACGAAGTATACGGTGTTGCGCAAAAAGCCATTGAATTATGCGACGGGACAATTGAGATTCCGCAACTTGGCACCAAACATTCTTTAAATATTTCAGTAAGTACAGGAATTGTCGTTTGGGATTTATATCAAAAAATGAGCACTAAGAATCAATAAATTATTTATGAAAAATCAACTGTTATTGTTTCTTTTAATAACGCTATTTTCATTCTCTTTTTCTCATGGAAGACGATTGAAAGTAGTTAGTGACATTACAGTTTTTATTTCTAAAAATGATTCCGTAAAAAGAGGAACCAATAATATTGCTCCTGTTTTGGTCGCCACTGGAAATCAGATTTATTGCCCAGGAAGTTCATTGAAAATCGTCACTAACATGACCTTCACCGATCCTGATGATACCGGAATTGATGCTGTTTACATCCAAATTTCTTCGGGATATGTCATCAATGAAGATATCTTAACTCTTACAGGAACCCATCCAAATATCAACTCCACTTGGAATAGTTTTACGGGAAAACTTTCCCTAACAGGAATTTCATCTCAACCTACGTATGCTGAATTGGAAGCGGCTATTGAAGATATAGAATTTTCAAATAACACTACAAATCCATCAGGAAGCAGAAGTTTTTCTATTACTATTGGCCAAGCCAATTATCTTCCTTCCAACGGACATTATTACGAATTCAAACCTAATGTTGGAGTGCTTTGGAGTGATGCAAAAATCTTAGCTCAAAATTCAACTTATTACGGCTTGCAAGGCTATTTAGCAACAATATCTTCTGCTGACGAAGCTCAAATATCGGGCGAACAAGCAACGGGTGCTGGATGGATTGGTGGTAGTGATGAAGAAACGGAGGGCACTTGGAAATGGATGACTGGCCCTGAATTGGGAACCACATTTTGGATTGGAAACTTTACAGGTTACACCAATAATTATGCTTTTTGGAACTCTAGCGAACCAAACAACCTAGGCGATGAAGATTACGCACACATTACAGCTGTTGGAGTCGGAATTCCAGGTTCGTGGAACGATTTGTCAAATACAGGTGACACTAGCGGAAACTATCAACCCAAAGGATATATAGTTGAGTACGGCGGAATGCCTGGCGATCCCATATTAAACATTTCCACAAGCACAACCTTGACAATTCCATCCATAACTAATACAACTACAGCTACTAGATGTGGTGATGGTAGTGTTACAATTGAGGCAACTTCAAACACCGGAATAGTACATTGGTACAGCACAGCAACTGGTGGTGCATTATTAGCAACTGGAAACAGTTTTACAACTCCAATAATATCAGCTGACACTATTTTTTATGCTGTGGCTCATTCTCCTAATTGCCCAGATGACAATAGATCTCCAGTAGCCGCATATGTAACCCCACGACCTATTTTAACTGCAAATTCACCTTATTTCATGTGTGAAGAAAGCTATAAAGTAATTGAGGTTTTAACCACATCTGGTATCATGTTTTGGTACGATAGTCCAACATCAACAACTCCTATTTTTCTCGGAACCAATTTTGTTGTTCCCAATATCAATCAAGACACAACCTATTATGCTGAAGCTGATTATAACGGTTGTTTGTCGGTTAGAATTCCAATAGAAGTAAAAGTGTTTCAAGTTCCTATTGTAACCGATGAAGATTTTATCATTTGTGAAAACGACACTTTAACTTTAGATGCTGGAGTGACAAACGTGAGTTATCTCTGGTCAACTGGCGCAACAACACCAACCATTCCCTATGATGGACAAGCCAATTATTCTGTAACAGTTACTACGCCAGCACCCGAAAGTTGTTCTAAAGTTAAGAACTTTACCATTCTTGCCTATACTCGTCCAGAAATCACAAGTGTTCAAGTTTCTGATTTGACTGTTACCATATTTGTTACTGGAAATGGTGTTTATGAATATTCTATTGATGGAAGCGCATTTCAGACTTCAAATGTATTTACCGTTTCTGAAGGTGGTTTTTACACTTGTGTTGTACGAGAAATAGGCAATGATTGTGGCTTTGATACTGAATCGTTTATAGTAGTTTCGTTTCCGAGCTTCTTCACACCCAACAGCGATACTTTTAACGACACGTGGACCGTAAAAGGAATTAGCAACTACCCCAATGCCGAAATCAAAATATTTGATCGATTTGGTAAATTAATGTTTGTCATAAATAATGAAAATCCGAGTTGGGATGGAACGTTTAATGGAAAAATTGTTCCTGCTTCTGACTATTGGTACATTGCCAAAATCAACGAGTCTTTCCCTGAAAACAGAGGGCATTTTTCGTTAAAAAGATAAATTAGTTCGACTTTTTATAAATTTCATCTAAAATGAAAATGTAGTCGTTTTGGTACTTCACAAAATCTTTTTCTGAAACATCAATCACCAAAACATTCAAGTCTTTTTGTGTTTTGATGTAATCCAAATAACCTTCGTTGATGCGTTCCAAATATTCTGCAGGAATTTCTTGCTCGTAACTTCTGCCGCGTCGTTTTATATTTTGTAGTAATTTTTCAGTATTCTGATACAAATAAATGTACAAATCGGGCTTTGGCATTTCTTTGTAAATAATATCAAAAAGCGTTTTATACAATCGGTATTCATCTTCTTGCAGTGTTACTTTTGCAAAAATCAACGATTTAAAAATGTGATAATCGGCAACGATGAAATCTTTAAACAAATCAAGTTGTGCCAAATCGTCTGAAATTTGTTGGTAACGATCGGCCAAAAAAGACATTTCAAGCGGAAAAGCATACCGATTTTGATCTTTATAAAACTTAGGCAAAAATGGGTTATCTGCAAATCGCTCTAAAACGGTTTTAGCATTAAAATCCTCTGCCATTTTGGTAGTTAACGTCGTTTTTCCAGCACCAATATTTCCTTCAATAGCAATATAATTATAAGTACTTAAATCGATTTTTTTTAATGGTGAAGTTAATTCTGAAATCACCTTGCAACTTCCTTTATCAGGGCATTTTGCAATCAATTCGTTTATAGAAAGTTTGGTTTCTGGATGATTCCAATCAGAGATTAATTCACGTAAAGGAAGTAATACAAACAAACGTTCACTCAAAAATTTATGTGGAATCTGAAGTTGCTCTTCTTGTATCATTTCGTCATCATACGAAACAACATCTACATCAATTATTCTCGGTTGATATTCCGCTGAATTAGTTCGAACTCGCCCAAGAGTATTTTCCACTTTAAGTATCCGTTTGAGCACTTTTTGAGGTTTTAGATGAGTATGAATCAACACCGCACAATTGTAGAATTTCTCACTTTCAAATCCCCAAGAATCCGACTCAAACAAAGACGAAACCTTAACAATAGTTCCTACTTCATTGTGCAACAAATCGATACAGTGCTGAATGTTTTTCTGCCTATCTCCCAAATTGCTCCCCAACGAAAGTATAACCTGATTTTGCGATTTCATATCCCGCAAAATAACTAAAAAGAAATTTAAAATTAAACCGAAAACCGTTTGTGTTGATAACTATTTTTTTGAATTTCTAATCCCAAATTGTAACAAATTACATAAAATGACAACTTATGTACTAAAATTAATTAAGTATGAGATTTTTAGGAAATGTATTAGCAACTGTAGTCGGAATTTTTGTATTCCTTATGGTTTTTTTCTTTGGATTTATATTGATAGGTCTTTTATTTGGTGGCGATTCTGAGACTGTGAAAGTAAAAGAAAAATCAGTAATTGAATTGGATTTGTCAAAAGTAAATTACGATTATGCTGGAAAAACCAATTTTAAAGACTTTCAATGGTACGAAGACCAACACAACGGTTTATCTGACATCATTAAAGCCATTGAATACGCAAAAACGGATGATGATATCAAAGGAATTTCGATTTTAAATAATAATTCTAATTTAGGAATAGCACAAACCAAAGCGCTTCGCGATGCTTTAGAAAACTTTAAACAATCGAAGAAATTTGTGTACTCGTATGCTGATGTATATTCGCAAAAAGACTATTACCTTAACTCGGTTGCCAATACCATTTATGTTAATCCAATAGGTGAAATTGATTTCAAAGGATTGTCTACCGAAATCATGTTTTTTAAAGATTTTCAAGAAAAATCAGGGCTAAAAATGGAAGTGATTCGTCACGGAAAATACAAAAGTGCTGTTGAACCTTTCCTAGAAAATAAAATGAGCGAAGCCAATAAAGAACAAACATTGGCCTTGTTAAACTCGGTTTGGAATTCATTAATTGCTGATATTTCTAAAACCAGAAATATTCCGACCTCTCGTTTGAACGAAATTGCAAACGGACTTTTAGCTCGTACTCCCGAAATGGCATTGAAAGAAAAACTTATCGACAAAATTGCCTACGAGGATGTATATCATGCCGACATCAAAAAAGCACTGAAAGTGGATGATGATGAAGATTACAACAAAGTTTCAATTGAAGAATATGCCGAAAAAATTGCAACTACAACAGCCGATTACAGTACCAAAAATAAAATTGCCATCATTTATGCTCAAGGCGAAATTTTAAGTGGCGAAGGTGATGTGAGTTACATCGGCGAAGGTTCAATGCGTCGCTCTCTTCAAGAAGCACGAAAAGATGAAAACGTAAAAGCCATTGTACTTCGTATTGATAGTCCAGGTGGAAGCGCTTTGACTTCAGAACTCATCTGGCGCGAAATTGAATTGACCAAAAAAGTAAAACCAGTAGTGGTTTCTATGGGAAATGTAGCGGCTTCTGGCGGATATTATATTGCGTGCAATGCTGATAAAATTTACGCTGAATCGAATACTATAACAGGTTCAATTGGTGTTTTCGGAACATTACCCAATTTCACTCAAGCATTCAACAAATTAGGGATCAACACCGAACAAGTAAAAACCCACGAAAGAGCCAACAATTACACTCCTTTTGTAAATTTAGACGAAAACACTCGTGCTTTCTACCAAGAAAGTGTAGAAAAAATCTATTCCACTTTTGTAAATCGTGTTGCAACTGGACGAAAACTGACTTTTGCTCAAGTTGACTCAATTGGTCAAGGTAGAGTTTGGAGTGGTCAAGATGCTTTGAAAATTGGTTTAGTAGATAAAATTGGTGGAATGGACGATGCTATTAAAGAAGCAGCTTCGTTGGCCAAAATCAAAGAATACCGCACTCAGGATTTCCCAGAATATGAAAAAGATTTTGAAGACGTCTTGGCTCAATTTGGATTTGCACAAAGCAAAGAAGCGATTATGAAAGAAGAATTAGGAATTGAAAACTATGAGATTCTTCAACGTTTAAAAAGACTACAACAATTAAAAGGTGTTCAAGCAATGATGCCATATGAAATAAAAATAAATTGATCGAAAAACGACAGTTGAGTTAGTTGTTTTATAATCCGTTCTTGTGCAAAAATGAACGGATTTTTTTATATAATTTCACTTTAAATTATGAAATATTTATGGAAATAGTATAAATTTAATTGTGTGTAAAATACTAATTTTACTTATTCATAATTTAGGCAAGATTATTGCACATCAATAGCACTATAAATACATTCCGTCATGATTAAGAAAATTTTAAAAATAGTTGGTATAGTACTTCTTTTACTCGTTATTTCAGCATTTGCAATTCCGTATTTGTTTGAAGATGAAATCAAAGCAAAAATAGCCAAAGCCATTAATGATAATGTTGATGCCAAAGTAGCTTTTGAAGATGCCGATTTGAGTTTGTTTAAAAGCTTTCCAAGGGCCAATGTATCTATTGATAAACTTTCCATCATCAACAAAGCACCATTTGAAGGCGATACACTAGTAGCTTTTGAAGAATTGAATCTGAAAATGTCGGTAATGGAATTATTCAACGATGATAATGAACCGATGAACATCGAAGCCATTTCATCTAAAAATGGATTAATCAATATCATTTTTAACAAAGATGGTGTGGGTAATTTTGACATCGCACTCAAAAATCAAGATAAAAAAGACGACGGCAAGGGTAAACCTTTAGCATTGAAAATCAAACAATACGACGTTGAAAATTTTAAATTCAAGTTCACTGATGAGGCTTCCAAAATCAAAATGGTTCTTGACAGTATTAATCACGAAGGTTCGGGCGATTTTGCGAGTGATGTTTTGGATTTAGACACGCAAACTACTGCTACTCTTTCGCTGAATATGGATAAGATGAATTACCTAAACCACGTAAAAGTTTCTCTTGAAGCTGTTTTAGGAATTGACCTCAACAAAAGCAAATATACCTTCAAAGAAAACAAAGCCAAAATCAACGATTTACCTTTAGAATTTGACGGTTTTATTCAGTTAGTTGAACAAGGTCAGATGTACGATTTGACTTTTAAAACGCCAACTTCATCGTTCAAAAATTTCTTAGGATTGATTCCAGAAGCCTACCGTAGTAACATTGAAAACGTAAAAACTTCGGGCGATTTTACTGTGAAAGGTTTTGCAAAAGGAATGTTGACCGATACTACTGTACCAAAATTCAATATCGATATTGCATCGAACAATGCTTCTTTTCAATATCCCGATTTACCAAAATCAGTTAAAAATATAGTAATCGACACTAAAATTGTCAACGAAACGGGAATCATGAACGATACGTATGTCAATTTGGATCAATTATCTTTCGCTATTGATCAGGATGTATTTAACGCTAAAGCCAACATCAAAAATGTGGCCACCAATGCTTTAGTGGATGCCGCTTTGAAAGGAACCATCAATTTAGCCAATCTTTCAAAAGCCTATCCAATCAAATTGGACAAACCGTTGACTGGAATTTTAAAAGCCGATGTGACAACTAAATTCGACATGAAATCAGTTGAAACGAGTCAGTATCAAAACATCAACAATGCCGGCACCATGAGTTTATCGGGTTTCAAATACACTGATGAAAACGGAAAAGGAATGAACATTAGCACTGCTATGGTACAATTCAACCCAAGTAGAGTAAATCTACAACAATTCAAAGCTACTACTGGAAAAAGCGATTTAAGTGTAACTGGAGTTTTGGAGAATTTCTACGGATTTGTATTCAGAAATCAAGAGTTAAAAGGTGATTTCAATATGAGTTCGAATACTCTTGCGGTTTCTGATTTTATGACAACTTCGGAACCAACTAAAGGAAGCGAGGCCAAAAAAACAGAGGCGATGAAAATCCCAGCATTCTTAAATTGTACGTTAACTGCCAAAGCCAACACGGTTTTATATGATAATTTGACGTTGAAAGATTGTTCAGGAAAATTGATTGTTAGAGATCAAGCCGTGACCTTACAAAATGTAAAAACCAATGTCTTTGGAGGACAAATTGGATTGAACGGAATGGTTTCAACCAAACAAAAAACACCTACTTTCAAAATGGATTTGGACTTAAATAAAGTGGATATTTTTCAAACATTCACTCAATTGGATATGTTGAAAAAAATAGCTCCAATCGCGGGTGCAATCAACGGAAAACTAAATTCAAACATCAAACTTTCAGGAAATTTAGATGCCAATGAAATGACTCCCGATTTAAAAACCATTTCGGGTGATTTATTGGGACAATTATTATCAACAACCGTTAACCCAAGTAATTCTAATTTGTTGAGTGCGTTAGGTTCAAATATTAAATTCATCGATATGAATAAATTGAACCTGAACGACATCAAAGCAGCCTTAACTTTCAAAGACGGAAAAGTAGCAGTAAAACCATTCAATATCAAATACCAAGACATCACGGCAACTATTGATGGAACGCACGGTTTTGATCAGTTGATGAATTACAATGTAAAAATGAATGTTCCGGCCAAATATTTAGGAACTGAAGCCAATGCTTTAATTGCTAAACTAACTCCAGCCAACGCTGCTAAATTGGAAAACATTCCGATTAATGCGCTTTTAGGCGGATCATTTTCAAAACCAAAAGTAACTACTGATGTAAAACAAGCGACCAATTCATTAGTAACTAATTTGGTAAAACAACAAAAAGAACAATTGATTGGAAAAGGCACAACTGCCTTAACTAATTTGATTAACAAGAATAACAAACCTGGTGATACTACCAAGGCGGCAACTCCAAAAGAGGAAGTAAAAAAACAAGCCGAAGACAAAGCAAAAGATTTACTGAAAGGTTTGTTTAATAAGAAAAAAGAAAAACCAGCGGAAACACCGAAGTAAAAACTTATAGACTTCAACACAATCTTGTCATTCCGACGAAGGAGGAATCTCATAATCAAATAAACGTGATGAGATTCCTCCTTCGTCGGAATGACAATTTAAAGGATAATCATCCTACAAATTAATCTTCACCACATAACCTTCAAACGTACGAACATTAAAAACGGTGCCGTCTTCAAAAAGCAGGTATTGTCCTTTTATTCCTGTGAGTTTCCCAGAAAAATTGGGTGATTTATCCAAATTCAAACTGGTTACTTTTTTCGGGTACTCTAAAACCGGGAAATACAAATCGTATACATCATCTTTTTCAGGATGAAAGTACTCTTGAACTTCTTTTGGAATAAGGTATTTCAAACTGGCGCGCTCCTTAATTAGATCCACATGCGGAACTTCATTTTTGAGCATTTTCTGCCAATTGGTTTTATCAGCATAGTGGTTTTTTAAGGCAACTTCGGTAATTCCGGCCAAATATCGATTTGGAACTTCTACTATCGGAATCGCTTGAACTGCACCTTGATCAATCCAACGTGTTGGCACTTGAGTTTTGCGCGTCACTCCTACTTTAACTTCACTCGAAAGCGCTAAATACACTATATGTGGTTGCAATTGCACTCTTTTTTCATACTCCAAATCACGGTCTTCAATATCCAAATGCGCGGTGCTTAATTCGGGTTTCATAATCCAATCGCCGGCCGCGGCACTACTCATAAAACAGTCATAGCAAAATCCTTGACGGAAAATTTTCTTCTTTTTACCACATTCCAAACATTGGTAACCCACAAAATTAATTTCGAGTGATTTATCCAATAACTGATTCAAATTCAAAAAACTATTTTCAAAAACCAAGTAGTATTGAATTGGATTGGCGTATTCTGTTTGCATTTTGGTAAGTACACCTTCGTAAGTCATTTGTTTAAAGTTTCAGGTTTAACGTTTCAAGTTCAACAAAAATCATTATTTTTGGTAAAGTTATAATTCGTAATTTTTAATTCCTAATACGCAATTCAAAAATGCCGTTTCCAATCATCAATTCGATCGCTTCTTGGGTTTTAAAACAACGCATTCACCAGATTGAGTTGTTTTTAAAATATCCGCATGAAGTTCAAGATGAATTATTGATGAATTTAATCCGCAATTGCGAAGAAACCGTAATCGGAAAAAAGTACGATTTTGAATCCGTTAGAAACTACAAAACCTTTACAGAGCGCGTTCCTGTTTCGACTTACGAAGAACTGGAACCAATGATTGAACTGACTCGAAAAGGTGCACAAAATGTGTTCTGGAACACGCCTATAAAATGGTTTGCCAAATCAAGCGGAACAACGAATGCCAAGAGTAAATTCATTCCTGTTAGTCCAGAAGCATTAGAAGATTGCCACTACAAAGGCAGTAAAGATTTACTGTGTATGTATTTGAACAACAACGAAAATTCGGAGTTGTTTCTGGGGAAAAGTTTGCGCTTGGGCGGAAGTTCACAGATCTACGAAAACAACAATACATCGTTTGGAGATTTGTCGGCGATTTTGATTGAAAACATGCCGATGTGGGCCGAATTCAGTAGTACACCAAGCAACAAAATATCGTTGATGAGCGAATGGGAAACCAAACTTACAGCCATCATCAACGAAACCAAACACGAAAATGTAACAAGTTTTGCAGGCGTTCCTTCGTGGATGTTGGTATTATTGAATCGAATAATGACCGAAACCAACAACACCAATCTATACGAACTTTGGCCCAATTTAGAAGTGTATTTTCATGGCGGTGTAAATTTTGAACCGTACCGCGAACAATACCAAAAAATTCTACCGAGCAACGATTTCAAATACTACGAAATTTACAATGCATCAGAGGGATTTTTTGCCATTCAGGATTTGAATTATTCGAATGATTTGTTGCTGATGTTAGACTACGGAATTTTCTATGAATTCATTCCAATGGATACTTTTGGCACCGAAAATCAGAAGATAATTCGTCTTTCGGAAGTTGAATTGTATAAAAACTACGCCATTGTCATTACAACCAATTCGGGTTTATGGCGGTATTTAATTGGTGACACGGTTCGTTTTACCTCTTTAAAACCTTATCGAATAAGAGTTTCCGGAAGAACCAAACATCATATCAATGTTTTTGGAGAAGAATTGATGGTAGAAAACACCGATACTGCTATTGCTAAAACTTGCTCACAGTTGAATTGTGATGTAAAAGATTATACGGTTGCGCCTATTTTTATGAAAGGAAAAGAAAAAGGAGCACACGAGTGGATGATTGAGTTTAAAAAACAACCTGAAGACATTCAATTGTTTACCAAAGTATTGGATGAGACGTTGCAATCCATCAATTCGGATTACGAAGCCAAACGATATAATAATATGACTTTAAATCAGTTATCTATAAATGTAGCTCGAGAGAATTTGTTTTACGATTGGCTGAAAGAACAAGACAAATTAGGCGGTCAACACAAAATTCCGAGATTGTCGAACCAACGTGATTATTTGGAACAATTGATCGGAATGCAAACGGAAATCAAATCCAACAGATAACCCAAATCGGAACGCTATGAAAAAACTTATTGTACTAATTTTAATTGCTGCTTTTGTTGCATCGTGTGCGCCAAAAAGAGCAAGATGTTACGGAAAACGTTGTGTGGATAATTCGAAAACAGAAAACTCACATTCCAACAAAAGAAATTCGTAACTCCACTTTTTGAAAACAAAACTCTACGTCGCTTTATTTTGTGTTGCCTTTTTTTGGGGAACCACATTTTTGGCTATTCGAATTGGAGTTGAAACCATTCCACCTTTTATTCTAGCTGGAATTCGGAATTTGATTTCGGGCTCCATTATTTTTATTTATTTAATCTCTCAAAAGAAATTAGAACCCATCAATCTACATCAATTAGCAAGAGCTTTTGTTTTGGCCGTTTTGATGATTGTATTGGCCAACGGATTGACAACTTATTCCGAAAAATACATTTCCAGCGGATTGGCTTCACTCATTTCCACCTTATCGCCTTTTTTTGTGTTGCTGCTGAATTTGGCTTTGGGTAACGAAAAACTATCGTTCAAAACAACCATCGGAATACTTTTAGGAATGCTCGGCATTTTTTTAATCTACCAAAACAGCCTAACCGATTTACTAAATCCTGAGTATCGAATTGGTGTTTTTGCCCTATTGGCAGCCGTTTTGTCGTGGTCTGTGGGAACAATTATTACCAAAAAAGGAAGTGCTAATTCACTATCAATGTTGATGAATGTGAGTTTGCAAATGATTCTAGCTGGAGTTATTTTAACCTCAATTCAATTTGTTGTTACTCCCAATTTCTCTACCGAAAATTGGACACTAAAAAGTATTTCAGCAATGATTTATTTGGCGCTTTTTGGCTCGGTTGTAGGTTATGTAGCCTATAGTTATTTAATCTCGCAAATGTCTTCTACAAAAGTATCGGTGCTATCATATGTGAATGTTGTTGTAGCGTTGTTTTTAGGTTGGTTGATTTTGGACGAACTCATCACAACTCGAATCATTATTGCAACTTCACTAATTATAAGCGGTGTTATCATTGTCAACTACAAAAAATCAAAATAAATTCATTTTATGATGTAACATTTTTCATGGATGAAAGTCTTATGGATAATCATCATCAATCAAATCAAAATGAAATCAAAACTAATTGCGCTAGCACTACTAGCTACGGGCATCATTTTCGCCCAAGAAAAACCCGAAGATCAAAAAACCACCGATTCCATTAAAAAGAAAGATATTCTTTTGAAGGAAGTAGTAGTCAATCAGAAAAAGAAATACATCAAAGTTGATTCTGACAAAACCACTGTTTCTGTAAAAGACAATGCCATGCTTAACAGTGGAAGTAGTTTGGAAGCGGTGAAAAAATTACCAGGAGTAATCACATCACCAACCGGAAGTATCACATTAAACGGAAAAGGCGTTGCCATTTACATTGACAATGCTCCGAGTAGTTTGACTGGTGCTGATTTGCAGAACTATCTGAATTCGCTTCCTGCCAATGCCATTGAGAAGGTAGAATTGATTTACAATCCGGGCGCTTCTTACGATGCCAATGCGAGCGGTTCTATCATCAACATCATTACAAGTTCAAAGAGAATGAAAGGCATCAACGCCAGTTTCAACATCAATTATAACTTCAATAAATACCAAAAACCAAGTCCGCAGATCTTGCTCAATGGTAAAGAGAAAAATTTGAGTTGGCAAACCATGATTGGCTATAATTATATTGATGGGGAAAACAGAACTATCACTGACCAAACGTTTACTGCTTTCAATCCTGATAAAAAGATACTTCAAGAAAATTTCACACAATCAACCAACCGAAACTTTTATGCTCGTTTTGGAACCAATTATCGACTGTCGCAAAAATCGAATCTATTGTTCAACTACAACTTGAATTACGGTAACGACAGAAGTACTTTTGATGCGAAAACCTTAAGTGAAAACATCAATTATTTGAACGAAGGTGTTTCTAAAAACAAGAACAACAATCACGAGTTGAGTTTGCAATTCAAAACCAAGTTAGACACTTTAGGTAGAACGTTTGATGTGGTTGCTTACAGTAATTTATTTGAAAGAAAGCCAATTACCGATTCGAATGCAAAGGATTTTATTTCGAATGATACTTTTTACAATTACGGAAACAACGACTTCAATTTACAAAACCATTATTTGAAATACGATTTTAATTTTCCTTTTGAAAAATCAAAATTCTCAATTAGCACTGGTGGAAAATTTAATGTGTTGAATGTAGAAAACTTGGGTAATTATTATGTCAATACTCCTATAGTTAATTCGATTAATTTTGATTATTCCGAAACCAATTTGGCGTTTTATGCCGAAGCGAGAAAAAAAATAAAAAAGTTCAATATTACAGCAGGTTTGCGATTTGAGGATTTTAACGTAGAACGCATTTCGAGTACGGTTGCTGAAAAAATAAAGTTTAAAAACACTAATCTTTTCCCAAATGTAAGTGCAATGTATGAGATTAATGATAATGTCAATGTTACGGCATCGTATTCTAAAAAAATCAGTCAGCCCGATTACAATCGAATGGATCCTAACAACGGTTCAGTGTTTGACCAGTACAACACTTCTCAAGGAAATATCTTTTTGAATCCGACATTCTTTGATAACTACGAGTTCAAAATTACAGCTATGCAATTTGTGAATATTGGTGCCAATTATACGCGTTCAAAAGACAACAATTTATTTGTTTTTAATGCCGATGCGAATGCTACAGAACCCATCAGTAATCAAACATCGCAACAATTTGATCAATTCAATACGTTTAGTGCGTATGCGAGTTTTCCAATTCCGTTAGATTATTTCTTAAAAGGAAAAGAAGAATTCAATAAACGTATGGGTGATTTAGAAACCATGAATTACGTGTTTTTGAACATCAATTACATCAAATCTGACATTAAAGGTTACTCATTTCCTTTTGCCAACAAAGCCATTTGGAACTATGCTGCTCAAGCCCAAATTATTTTGCCATGGGGAATTAAAAACTCGATGACGTATTTTATTTTACCTTCAGGAAATTGGGAAATCTACAAAATCAACAAACCCATTCAGCAGTTTGACATTTCGTTCAATCGCGATTTTATGGACAAAAAGCTAAAAATTGGATTGCATTGTTTTGATCTTTTCAACTCGAATGAAATAGATGCTTTGATCGCTGGACAAAATTTAGAAACCAATTTCAGACAAAAACAAGACAGCCGTACATTTAGACTATCATTGACTTATAATTTTGGTAATTTAAAATTAGAGAAAGAAAATACCGATATTCAAGTGGAGAAAAAACAAGCTGGTGGCGGTTTAGTAAAATAATTTAAACTACAGAAGTATAAAAAAACCCGACTCATTTTTTGAAGTCGGGTTTTGTTTTTTTACTTACGAAGCTATTTCCAATCGTTTCAATAAATTTTTATTGAGTGTGTCTTCGGTGTAGGCTTTATCAATGTGCAGTTCTTTTTCGTCAGAACTTGGCAAATCGTACATCGCGTCGGTGAGAATCGCTTCGCAAAGCGAACGTAATCCGCGCGCACCTAATTTGTATTCTAATGCTTTCTCAACAATATAATCTAAGGCTTCGTTGTCGATGGTGAATTTGACATCATCCATGGCAAATAACTTTTCGTACTGTTTGATGAGCGCATTTTTTGGTTCAGTCAAAATAGAACGCAAGGTTTCTTTATCCAATGGATCCATGTGAGTTAATACGGGCAAACGACCAATGATTTCGGGAATCAACCCAAAGTCTTTGATGTCTTTCGGAATGATGTATTGCAATAAATTGTCTTTGTCAATATTATCTGTATTTCTTGAAGTACTGTAACCTACTGCTTGACGATTCAATCGTTTGGAAATGATGCGTTCAATTCCGTCGAAAGCTCCGCCCGCAATGAACAAAATATTTTGAGTATTTACTTCTACGAATTTTTGATCAGGATGTTTTCTTCCTCCTTTAGGCGGAACATTAACTACTGTTCCTTCTAATAATTTTAGTAATGCTTGCTGAACACCTTCGCCCGAAACATCGCGAGTTATCGAAGGATTGTCGCTTTTGCGCGCAATTTTATCAATTTCGTCAATGAATACGATTCCGCGTTCGGCTTTGGTCACATCGTAATCGGCAGCTTGAAGCAAACGTGTTAAAATACTTTCCACATCTTCACCTACATAACCTGCTTCGGTTAAAACGGTTGCATCAACAATAGCCAACGGAACATCCAACATTCGAGCAATGGTTTTGGCCACCAATGTTTTTCCCGTTCCCGTTTGACCTACCATAATGATGTTCGACTTTTCGATTTCTACCTCTTCTGCCAATGTAGGTTGCATCAATCGTTTGTAGTGATTGTATACGGCAACTGACATTACCTTTTTTGTTTGATCTTGACCAATAACGTATTCGTCCAAAAAAGCTCTGATTTCTTTTGGTTTGAGTAAAATCAAATCAGTTGGCGCTTTGGCGTTGCTGTTGGTTTTGAGTTCTTCCAGAACAATTCCGTGTGCTTGCTCGATGCAACGATCACAAATGTGTGCATTGATTCCGGCAATCAATAAATTGGTTTCTGGTTTTTTTCTTCCGCAGAAGGAACATTCTAATACTTCTTTTGCCATTATTATTAGTTAGCAGTCGCAGTCGCAGTCACAGTACTTTCTGAGAACTGTGACTGTGACTGAAAACTGAGTTATCTTCTTAACACTTCATCAATCATTCCGTATTCTTTGGCTTCGTCGGCAATCATCCAATAATCGCGTTCCGAATCTTTGTGTACTTTTTCGAAGGTTTGCCCTGAATGTTGCGAAATGATTTGGTACAATTCGTCTTTCAGTTTCAACATTTCTCTTAAGTTGATTTCCATATCAGTTGCAACACCTTGTGCGCCACCTGATGGTTGGTGAATCATTACTCTTGAATGTGGTAAAGCCGAACGTTTTCCAGCCGCACCAGCACACAATAATACTGCGCCCATTGAAGCTGCCATTCCGGTACAAATTGTAGCAACATCGGGTTTAATGAATTGCATCGTATCGTAAATTCCGAGACCAGCGTATACGCTTCCGCCTGGAGAATTGATGTAAATTTGAATGTCTTTTGACGCGTCTACTGATTCTAAGAACAGTAATTGCGCTTGAATGATGTTGGCCATATAATCGTCTACTCCGGTTCCCATAAAGATGATTCTGTCCATCATTAAACGGGAAAACACGTCGAGTTGCGAGATGTTGAGTTGGCGTTCTTCAATAATATAAGGTGTCATACTACCTACAATTTTGTCGTAGTACAAGCTATTCACTCCGTGTTTTTTGGTAGCGAATTTTTTAAATTCTTTTCCGTAATCCATTGTATGTGTTTAAAAAGTTTAAAGTTGTTTAAAAGTTTAAGGTTGTTCACTTAAACTTTTGATGTATTGCAAAGGTCGTACCTTTTATTTTTTGTGACAAATTGTCTTGAATGACGCTTTTTTTCAGCTTTCGCTAGATGTAGTAGCCCCGATTGCAGTGGAAATCCTTTTTTAGGAAAAACCTATTTTTTCTTGACGAAAAAGAGCGACGCGAGGAGCTATTTTTTTGGCTTAGAAAAAAGGGTTTTTACAAAAAAGATTGGAACGGAAAGCGGGATTGGCTTCTAATAAAAAAGCGCCAAAATCGTTTGACTTTGACGCTCAAATATAGTGATTTTTTTAATTATGCTTCACCGTACATTACTTTGATAAAATCTTCGTAATTTACTTCTTTGGTTTTGGCTTTAACTTTGTCTTTGAACAAGTTAAGCATTTTTTCGTTCATTACTTGTTCTGAAAGGCGTTTTACTTCATCTTGGTTCGACATTACGCGAGCTACAATTCCTTGAACATCTTCGTCGGTTGGATTCATTTGACCGAACTGCGCCATTTGTTTTTTGATTAAGCCAGACGTGTAGTCTTTTAACTCTTCGAAAGTGATTTGTAAGCCGTTTTCAGTGATTACTTTTCCTTCAATTAATTGGTAACGAAGACCGTTTTCTGAGCGAGTGTATTCTTCTTCAGCTTGTTCAGGAGAAAGTGGATTTTCGCCTGCAGTTTGAATCCATTTTTTTAGGAATTCAGCTGGTAAATCGAATTTAGTCGTTTCAATTAAAAACTCGGTAACGTCGTTAAGGAATTTTTGGTTGGATTGTTGTACGAATTGATTTTCGGCGTCTTCTTTGATTTTTGCTTTTAATTCGTCTAGAGAATGTACCGCATCTGGACCGAATAATTTGTCGAATAATTCTTGGTTTAATTCGGCTGGTTCACTTGCAATAACTTCGTCGATGGTGAACGTAACTTCGATGTCTAGTCCGTGAACGTCGTCATGACCAATGGCTAAAACATCCATTAATTTGTGATCGTCGTTGAAAAGACCTTTGGTTTTTAATACTACGGTATCACCTACTTTTTTACCGATGAACGCTTTGGCTGTTTTTTTGTCGGCAAACAATTCCATGTCAAGAGTTGTGCGGTTGTTGATTCCTCTTTCTTCGTTGGTAAATACACCTGAAACATCATTGCCTTCGGCCACTTCGGTTTGAGAAACGATTTTACCGTATTGTTTTTGGATGCGCGCAACTTGAGCGTTTAACATCGTATCATCAGCGATGATTTTGTATTGAGTTAAGTTATTTTTTGCAGTTAAATCAACGTTGAATTCGGGTGCAAGACCTAATTCGAATTCGAATTTATAATCTTCGGCATCCCAATTGAAATCTTCCGTGATTTTTGGAAGCGGATTACCAAGAATATCTAGTTTTTCTTCAACTAAATAGCTGTTTAAATTTTCTTGTAATAATTTGTTTACTTCTTCTAAAAGCACTGCTTTTCCGTATTGTTTTTGGATTAAACTCATCGGAACAGCTCCTTTTCTAAATCCAGGAATAGAAGCATTTTTGCGGTAATCGGCTAGTACTTTTTCTACTTTAGAAGCGTAGTCATTTTTAGAAACCTCAACAGTTACAACTGCATTTAAAGCATCTACATTGTTTCTTGTAATATTCATATCGTGTAATAAATTTTTATAAACTAAAATTGGGTTGCAAAATTAAATTATTTCTGCAACCCAACCAAGTTTTTATTTTATTGATTTTTAAAGTTTTACTTCTTTGTTTCGGTAACTTTATAAACTAATGATTGTGAGACAGATAAAATAATACTAAAAAGTAACGCTGACCAAATGGAAGTCACATTAAAACCATCCACTAATTTATCGCACAACAATACTATTATTGCATTGATAATCAAATAGAATAACCCCAATGTTAAAATAGTGATTGGCAATGTAAAGAGTACTAAAATAGGTTTGACAAAAAAGTTCAACAAACCGAGGACAATTGCGACAATTAAGGCGGTCGAGAATTTGTCAACAATCACACTTTCTTTCATTAAGTAGGATATCAACATGACCAAAACAGAAGTAATCAAGATTCTTAGTAAAACATTCATTGTTAAAATTTTTCATAAAATTAAAAAAAAAAATGGTGATTACCCAATTTTTCTATAATTTCGCGAATTATAAACTATAAAAAAACTAATATGAAAAAACTATTACTTTCTATTACTTTGTTTGGCTCTTTGATAGGAAACGCACAAATTTTAACACAAGATTTTCAAGGAGAAGTTTGGCCTCCAGCGGGTTGGACAACAGAAACTAATGTTCCATCAAGACCATGGGGTTTTACTACAACAATTTTTAACGCAACTGGTCAGGCAACATTTAACATTACTGGTGGAAAATCTGCTGCTATTGCATGGATTGCACAAGATCAGGATGCTCATTTAACTAGTCCATCATTTAGTTTAGTTGGATATTCAGATGCTTCTTTTGAATTTAAAGTAAAAGTAGGATGGTCATACATGATCAATCAAGCTGCAGGTGATTTATTCGCTTTAATTTCTACTGATGGTGGAGCTACTTGGAATCAACTTTGGGTTGAAGAAGACCAAGGATTTGGAGATGATGGTGATGGTGATCCAGACACAGATTTGTACGACACTCAAACTGCCGTTTTAGACATTACTTCATATGTTGGTAACAGCGATGTAAAAATCAGATTCCAATATATTGGAAATGATGCTGATTCAGTTTCAATTGATGATGTTATTGTTAATGGAACTTTAGGAATCAATGAAGTACTTTCTTCTAGCTTTGCTACATTCCCTAATCCAGCAGATAACGTAATTACATTGACTAACTCTAACAATAGTTCAGTAGAGAGTATTTCTATTTCAGACATTAATGGTAGAACAATCAAATCTATTGAAGTAGACAATGTATCTGAAGTACAGATTAATGTTAGTGATTTAAACTCAGGCGTTTATTTCATGAGCATCAATACCGCTGAAGGTAAAGCAGTTAAAAAATTCATCAAAAACTAAGGATTTATTTTAGTTTATATAAAAATCCCCGCAATAGTGGGGATTTTTTATTTTAAAAAGTGTACCGTTTCTTCAAAGAATGCCTTTGGATTTTCAGCATGAAGCCAATGTCCGACATTTGGAATAGTTACTAAACTACTATTTGGAAAATGCTTTTCAATTTGCGGCAAATCAACATCCAAAATGTATTTGGAATTTCCTCCACGTATAAATAATGTTGAATTTGTAAACTTTGCATTTTCGGGCAATGCAGTTCCGATTTCATCTATATTATTATTAAAAACTTTTAGATTGAATCGAAAATCCAACTGACCTGGTTCAACCCAAAATACATTTTTCATGATAAATTGTCGCGTACCAAAATCAGGAATGTAAGGATATAATGTTTCTTCAACTTCACTTCTATCGGGTTTTTTAGAAAAATCAACTGCATTCAAACCAGCAAAAATTTCTTGATGATGTGGTGGATAGTATTTTGGACCAATATCTGCAACTACTAATTTTTCTACTCGTTCTGGGAAAGTTGTTGCAAAAAGCATCGCAACTTTTCCACCCATTGAATGACCAATTATAGAGACTTTTTCTAAACTATGTTCAGTGCAATATTCTAAAACATCTTGAGCCATTACATCGTAATTAAACTCGTCAGAATGAAAGCTTTTTCCGTGATTTCTCAAATCTAAAATATGCACTTGAAATCCTATTGCAGCATATTGAGAACCTAACGATTTCCAATTATCAGACATTCCTAAAAATCCGTGGATAATTAAAAGCGGATCTCCACTACCTTCAATTCGAGAATACAACATACTATTTTAGTTTTTGCAAATACATATTAACTACATTGTCTAAGCCAAGATAAAGCGCTTCCGAAATTAAGGCATGACCAATTGAAACCTCTAATAAATTAGGGATATTATCTTTAAAGAATTTTATATTATCCAAACTCAAGTCGTGACCCGCATTAATTCCTAAATGCAACTCATTCGCTAAAACTGCCGCTTTAGTGTAAGGTTCAATACCTTTTTCATTTCCAAGACTGAATTGATGCGCAAATTCTTCGGTGTACAATTCAATTCGGTCAGTTCCAGTTGCTTTTGCGCCTTCAACCATTTCCAAAATAGGGTCAACAAAAATGGATGTTCTGATTCCGTTGCGTTTAAACTCGGCAATCACTTCGGTCAAATACGATTGATTTTTTACCGTATCCCAACCAGCACTTGAAGTAATTGCACCAATAGCATCGGGAACTAAAGTAACTTGTGTAGGTTTACACTCTAATACTAAATCGATAAAATTGTGTTGTGGATTTCCTTCAATATTAAATTCGGTGTAAACAATCGATTGTAAATCACGCGCATCTTGGTAACGAATGTGTCGTTCATCAGGTCGAGGATGAATCGTAATTCCGTGTGCGCCAAATTTTTGAATATCCGTTGCAACTTTAAGTAAATCGGGCACATTTCCGCCTCTTGCATTTCTTAAAGTGGCAATTTTATTGATGTTTACGCTTAATTTTGTCATGATTTTGTGGAGCTACTATTGCTTTTGATTTTATGATTGCAAAAATACAAAGTTAAAATAAGGTTTTATGTTCTAAAATTTGATTATTTTGCAACAAAATTGCCATTTAAATTATGACGGAAATTACAGAATACATCACCAACGACTACAAAGCCATCGACAGCGGCGAAAAAATAACTGAAGTTCAAGATTTTTTTGCGGATGTACCTTTTTCACATTTTCCTATTTTGAATGATGGTGTTTTCATAGGCAATATTTCTGCAGATGATATTGACACATTTGATTCCGACAAAACGATTAATGATTATCGTTATACATTGGAAGCATTTTTTGCCAGAGAAAATATGATTTGGCTGGATGTTTTAGAAGTTTTTGCAAAAAATCACACCAATATCGTTCCTGTTTTAAATGAAGAAAACAACTATAGTGGTTATTATGAACTCGAAGATATTGTAAAGTTTTTTCACGAAACCCCTTTTTTAAAAGAACCTGGCGGAATCATAGTGGTACAAAAAAACATCATTGATTATTCAATGAGTCAAATAGCGCAAATTGTTGAAAGCAACAATGGTAAATTATTGGGAATGTTTGTGTCTGAAGCCAGCTCAGAGAACATTCAAATCACTATAAAGATAACTTTAGGCGCAATGAATGACATCATTCAAACTTTTAGACGCTACAATTACGAAATCGTTTCTGAACACCACGAAGACAATTACCTAAACAGTCTTAAAGAGCGTTCAGAATATTTAGATAAATATTTGAATATCTAATCAGTCTATTATGAAAGTCGCCATTTTCGGACAATACTATCAAAACGATACTCGACCAATCATCAAAGATATTTTTGTGTTTTTTAACAAGAACAATGTCGAATTGGTTATTGAAGAAAAGTTTTTGGCCATTTTATACGAACAACAACTATTAGAAAAAAAATACAAAACGTTCAACAGTTATTCTGATTTGGATCAAAGTTTTGATGTTTTAGTCAGCATTGGTGGTGATGGAACCATTTTAAGAGCGGCTACTTACGTTCGAAATTCTGGAATTCCAATAATCGGAATCAACGCCGGTCGTTTGGGATTTTTGGCGAAAGTTCAAAAAGAAAACATTGAATCTTTTCTTCAAATTGTACTCGACAAAAAATACACGATTTCGGAACGAACCTTACTCAACTTAGAATTCAGTCCCGAAATTCCCGATTTTAATCATTTGAATTTCGCCATGAATGAAGTAACGGTAAGTCGAAAAGACACAACTTCGATGATAACGATTGAAACTTCTTTAAACGACGAATATTTGAATTCCTATTGGGCCGACGGATTAATTGTTTCGACGCCAACAGGTTCGACAGGTTATTCGTTGAGTTGTGGCGGACCAGTTTTAACTCCGGAAGTTGAAAGTTTGGTTATTACTCCTATTGCACCACACAACTTAAATGCTCGACCTCTTGTCATTCCGGATAATACCGAAATCAAACTAAAAGTTTCTGGAAGAGAAGAACAGTACTTGGTTTCCTTGGATTCCCGAATAATATCCGTTAGTAACAATGCTGTTTTAATCATCAAAAAGGCTGATTTTAAAATAAATATGGTAGAAATACCCAACGAAACCTTTCTGAAAACACTGCGAAACAAACTACTTTGGGGTGAAGACAAACGAAATTAACCCTTTCTATTTATACTACAACTACTGCTTTTTTCGTTTCAAATCAGATTTAAATTATTCTGATTACTTTTAACTGTACAAAATAATCGTTATAAATACTAATATCATGTTTTATTAGTATCTAATATTGTTATATTTGCACGCTATTTTCCATTTGATGAAAAGATTTTTTTTATTTGTAGTGTTTATAGGAGTTACGCAGGTTAATGCCCAAATTAATGAGATTGGTGTTTTTTTAGGCGGAACCAACTATATTGGAGACATTGGAAAAACAGATTATGTTAACCCAAGCGATTTGGCTTTTGGTTTAATTTATAAATGGAACAAAAGCCCAAGGCATGCCTATAGGTTTTCACTATTTCATGGAGAAATTTCAGCGAATGATTTAGATTCTGAAGTACCTGGAAGATATAAAAGAGGTTTGTCTTTTGAAAATACTGTAACTGAATTTTCGGCGGGTTTAGAGTTTAATTTTTTTGATTTCAATTTACATAATTTAGAACAAAAAGTTACTCCTTATATATACACTGGTTTGACATATGCAGTTTACGATGGATTATTTTTTGTAGGTAAAAACCCAAAGTCTGACTCACAACACGGAACTATAGCTATCCCGATGGTTGTTGGAATTAAATCAAATATTACAACAAATTTAATTTTGGGAGCAGAAATTGGTGCACGCTATTCATTTGCAGACGATATTGATGGTAGTAACCCAACAAATGAAAATTTACAAAACCAACGATTTGGAAATTTACTCAGTAAAGATTGGTATGTTTTTACTGGTTTCACATTAACCTATACTTTTGGCGAAAAGCCTTGTTATTGCTTTGATTAAAACATGGATTTAAAAGACTCTATTGACAAAAACAACTTACCCAAACACATTGCCATCATTATGGACGGGAATGGTCGTTGGGCTAAGCAAAAAGGATTTATGAGAGCTTTTGGTCATGAAAACGGCACAAAATCAGTTCGAACTACAGTAGAAACTTGTGCCAAATTAGGAATTAAAAACCTCACACTTTACGCTTTTTCAACAGAAAATTGGAATCGACCTAAACTAGAAGTAGACACATTAATGAAACTTCTTGTTAATTCGTTGAAAACTGAGTTAAAAACACTTCAAGACAACAACATCAAACTCAATTCGATTGGGAATCTAGACAAATTACCTAAAGCGATCCATAAAGAGTTGACAGAAGTTATTAATTTAACAAAAAATAACACCCAAATGACACTTACTTTAGCTTTAAGTTATGGTTCACGAGAGGAATTATTAAATGTTGTTAAAAATATTAGTGATAAAGTTAAAAATAATATAATTTCAATAGATAGTATTGATGAATCAATTATAAATCAGCATCTTTACACGCACAATCTACCCGATGTAGATTTGCTTATTAGAACCAGCGGAGAACACAGAATAAGTAACTTTTTGCTCTGGCAAATCGCTTATGCAGAGCTATATTTTGTTGATGTTCTTTGGCCCGATTTTAAAGAAAATGATTTATATGAAGCCATCATTAGCTATCAGAAAAGAGAACGCAGATTTGGAAAAACAAGTGAACAAATTAAATAATACATTAGTGCAAAAATCAACTTTTAAAGCTTTACTATATCTAATTTTTATAGGGAACATTTATACTTTACAAGCCCAAGACAGAATACCATTTGATCAAGGAAAAAAATACATTTTAGGAGACGTAACTGTTACAGGTAAAATTACCTTTAACGAACAAACCGTGGTAACTTTTACCGGACTTGAAAAAGGGCAAAACATTACAGTTCCTGGAGAAGAAATCAGTAACGCAATTAAAAAATTAGGAGCGCTTGGATTGTTTAGTGACATCGATTTTTACATTAACGAAATCAAAGGAGATAGCATTTACCTCGGACTAAACATAATGGAACTTCCGAAGCTAAACGAGGTTAAAATTACTGGAATCAAAAAAGGTAAAGCCGAAGAAATCATTAAAAGTACCGAACTTAATAAAGGAAAAATAGTAAATGAAAACCTCATTACTAAATCCAAAAATTACATCGAAAACAAATACAAAAAAGATGGTTATTATCAAACCAAAGTAACCATAAATACTATAGCCGACACTAGCAGTTCAAACCTAGTGGATATGAAAATATTTATCGATAAAGGCAACAAAGTTAAAATTAGAAAAATTGATTTCATTGGCAACGAAAAGTTTACAGATGCTAAACTTAGAAAAGCCATGAAAAATACGAAACAGCAAAATCCAATTCGTATTTTCAAATCCTCTAAATACATCAAAGACAAGTATAAAGAAGATTTAGTCTCAGTGGTGAATAAATACAAGGAAAAAGGATTTAGAGACGCGCGTGTTATTTCAGACACTGTTTTTGTTTCAAAAAAGAAATTAGCCGTAAATATTAAAGTGGAAGAAGGTAGAAAATACTACTTTGGAAACATCAAATTCTTAGGAAATTCGGTGTATTCTGATCAATTATTAGGGCGAGTATTGGGAATCAATAAAGGAGAAGTTTACAACGGAGTTTTACTAGAAAAACGAATTGCTGACAAATCAAAACCCGATGGTGAAGATTTAACCAATTTGTATCAAAATAATGGTTATTTATTCTCAAGCATCAATCCAGTTGAAGTTAAAACTGCTAACGATTCGATTGATTTTGAAATCAGAGTTACCGAAGGTCCGATTGCCTATTTCAATAAAATTTCTGTAGTTGGAAACGACAAAACACACGACCGAGTAATTTATCGTGAGCTTCGTACCAAACCAGGAGAAAAATACAGTAAAGAAGAATTGGTAAGAACCGTTCGTGAAATCGGACAATTAGGCTTTTTCGATCCTGAAGCCATCGATCCTAAATTTAAAAATGTAGACCCAACTGCAGGAACTGTAGATATCGAATACAATTTGGTAGAGAAAGGTTCAAGTCAAATCGAACTTCAAGGTGGTTACGGCGGCGGCGGTTTCATTGGTACATTAGGATTATCATTCAACAACTTCTCAGCGAGAAACTTATTCAACAAAGAAGCTTACAAACCGCTACCAATGGGAGATGGACAAAAAGTTTCGTTAAGAGCTCAAGCAAGTACTTATTTTCAAACCTACAGTTTGTCATTTTCTGAGCCATGGCTCGGAGGAAAAAAACCCATCAACTTCTCAACTTCATTATCACATAGTAAACAGTTTTTATTCAATGGAACTAGAGATATAGACAGAAGCAAAAGTTTCAACATCACATCCTTATCTGTAGGAGTTGCAAAGAGACTTACAGTTCCTGATGATTATTTCACTTTATCAAATGCCGTAAGTTTCCAATACTACGATTTGAATAATTACAACACAGGGTTGTTTAGATTTGGTGATGGTTCATCCAGAAACTTAGCCTTTACAACAGCTCTTTCCAGAAACAACAAAGGAACCAACCCAATTTACCCAACTTATGGGTCAGAATTCACAATTTCTGCAAAATTCACGATTCCTTATTCTTTGTTTAATAAAATCGATTATGGCAATTTAGAGAATTTGGCAGAAAACAAATTAGTTTATGATGGCAGTTCCAATTATAATCCTATTTCGGTAAATGGTTCACCATTACCCGCAGTTGGGGAATACATAAAAGCAGGAACTGATGAAGATGGCGTTAGAGGCTATTACAGCGTTGGACAAAATTTTGACTTGGCCGATGTAAACCAAGCTAAAGTTGATCAACAAAAATTCAATTGGTTGGAATATTATAAAGTAAAATTCAAAGCCGATTGGTATACTAAGATTTGGGATAAAATGGTACTTCGATCATTGGGTGAATTCGGTTTCTTAGGCGCCTATAACAGTGATAGAGGAAATGTTCCTTTTGAACGTTTCTTCTTAGGTGGTGACGGCTTAGCTAACTATTCCTTAGATGGTAGAGAAGTAATTCAGTTAAGAGGTTATCCAAATCAATCATTATCCGACGAAGACGGAAGTACTATTTACAATAAATTTTCGTTAGAATTACGTTATCCATTAACTTTGAAAGGTGCAGCAACCATTTATGCTTTAGCTTTTGCAGAAGCAGGCTCATCGTATAACAATTTTAAAGAATATAATCCGTTTAGATTACAACGCTCTGCCGGATTCGGTTTGCGTGTGTTCATGCCAGCATTTGGATTACTCGGAATTGACTTTGGACATGGTTTTGATGCCGTTCCAGGATTGACTCAAAAAAATGGTTGGGAAACACATTTCATAATTGGACAACAATTTTAGTATATTTGTTTTTGATTTCTAAACTTAAGAAGTATGAAAAAATATTTTTTTATTGCAATAACCTCAGTATTAATGGCATTCAATGCTGATGGACAAACTGCTCGTGGCGTGAAAATTGGGTATATTGATATGGAATATATACTTGATAAAGTACCTGATTATGCTCAAGCAAAAAATCTTCTTGAAGAAAAAGCTCAAAAATGGAAGCAAGAAATTGAAGAGAAAAAAGTAGAAATAGCTAAACTTAAAGAAACTTTAAAATCAGAAAAAGTACTTTTAACTAAAGAACTTTTGGAAGAAAGAGAAGAAGAAATTGCTTTTCTTGAAACAGAATTATTGGATTACCAACAAAAACGTTTTGGCCCAAATGGTGATTTAGTAACTCAAAAAGCGGTTTTGGTTAAACCTATTCAAGACCAAGTATTTAATGCTGTACAAGATATTGCTGAAGCCAAAAAATACGACTTCATTTTTGACAAATCATCTGATTTAACGATGCTTTTTTCGAATCAGCGTTATGATATTAGTGACTTAGTAGTTCGTACATTAACTCGTGCTCAAAACAGAGAGCAGAAATCAAAAAAACTACTTGAAAAAGAAGCCGAAGAAGAGCGCAAACAAGAAATGATTGACGACAACCCAACTCTTGTGGAACGTCAGAAAAAATTAGATGAAAAAAGAGCGGCTCGTGAAAAATTAGTTGAAGACCGTAAATTAGCCGCTGAAGCAAGAAAAAAAGAAGCCGAAGACAAACGCAAACAATTACTAGAAGATAAAGAAGCTAAAAAGTCTGGCACAGTTTCTGATAAAGGTACAAGTGAAGAACCAAAAGAAGGAACTTCTACAGGAGAAACAGCCGAAGAGAAAAGAGCTAAAGCTGAAGCTGCGAAAGCCAAAACTCTTGAAGAGCGTAAACAAATCATCGAAGACCGTAAAAAAGAACTCGAAGAAAGAAGAAAAAAATTACTAGAAGAAAGAGAAGCTGCTAAAAAAGCTAAAGAAGAAGCTAGAAATAAACCAAAATAGAAACCCTTAAATAAAAATTATAAACAATTAAAATGAAAATGATGAAACAATTTAAAACTTTATTAATAGCAACAATTGCTTTCTTTGGCGCACAAACTATCAATGCTCAAGCAAAAGTAGCTCATGTTGATGTAAATGAAATCATGACCAAGATGCCTGCTATATTAGACGCTCAAAAACAATTACAAAAATTAGGCGAAACCTATAGTGCAGATTACAATACCATGGTGCAAGAATACCAAGCTAAAATTAAAAAATACGATGCTGAAGCTGCAACTCAATCAGATGCAATAAACCAAACGCGTCAAACAGAAGTTCAAGACATGGCAAAACGCATTGGTGAATTCCAAGAAAATGCTCAAAAAGAACTTCAGAAAAAAGAAGGTGACTTAATGAAACCTATCTTAGAAAAAGTAAAAGCTTCTATCGCTAAAGTAGGAAAAGCTAAAGGATTTCAATACGTTTTGAATTCTGCCGATTTACTTTTAACTGATGGTCCAGACTTAACTGCTGATGTTAAAAAAGATTTAGGATTCTAATACAATTCTTTTAAAAAATATAAAAAACTACTCAACAAAATTGGGTAGTTTTTTTTTACATTTGTTTTTATGACAAATAATAATCCAATAGGCCTTTTTGATTCGGGAATTGGCGGAACTTCCATCTGGAAAGAGATTCATCTCTTACTTCCCAATGAAGATTCCATCTATCTTGCCGATAGTAAAAACGCGCCTTACGGACAAAAATCAAAAGAAGAAATCATTCATCTTAGCGAAAAAAACACCGAATTTCTTCTGAATAAAAACTGCAAAATAATTGTTGTTGCCTGCAATACCGCAACTACCAATGCCATCAAAGAATTAAGGGCAAAATACGATATTCCATTCATCGGAATTGAACCTGCAATTAAACCCGCAGCCACGCATTCACAAACCCAAAAAATCGGAATTTTAGCGACCAAAGGAACACTCAACAGCGAATTATTTTATAAAAATGTTGAGAAATTTCAAGACATCGAAATCATAGAACAAGTTGGTTTTGGTTTAGTTGATTTAATTGAAAACGGTAAAATCAAATCGCCCGAAATGAAACAACTACTCCAATCCTATCTAAAACCTATGGTAGAACAAAACATTGATTACTTGGTTTTAGGCTGTAGTCATTATCCGTATTTGATTCCGCAAATCAAAAAAATCATTCCCGATCATATTAAAATAATTGACTCTGGTGAAGCCGTTGCCCGACAAACCAAGAATGTTCTTAACGAAAAAGTCGGATTCAGAAACGAAAACACCAAAAGTACTCAGCTATTTTACACCAATTCGAATCCCGATGTATTGGCTTCCATTTTAAAAAACAAATACACCATTATAACCGAAGATTTTTAATTCCGCTTATGGCTTTTCATAAATCGATAGAACTGAAACCCAACACCACAGCTTACTTTTGGAAAATTGACGAAGAGTACAACACACTATTTCGTTCCGTTATTCTAAAAGATGTTTCGTTGGCGCGTTTGGAACAAATGAAATCAGAAAGCCATCAAAAAGGGTTTTTAGCCGTTCGCATGCTATTGCAGCATCTTGGCTATAACGATTATGATTTGTATTATGATGAATACGGAAAACCTCATTTAAAAGACGGTCAACACATTTCTATTTCACACTCTAATGGCTTTTCATGCATTGCGATCAGCGACCAAAATATTGGAATAGATTTGGAAATTTTAAAAGAAAAAACACTCAAAATTGCGCCACGCTACATGAATGTAAAGCATTTGGAAAACCTCTCCACAAACGACAAGCTCATTAAAGCAACCATAGTTTGGGGAATAAAAGAGTGCGTTTTCAAAGTCAAAAATCAGGCTGGAATTAGTTTCTTAGATCATATTTTTGAGGATGAATTTTCTTTAGAAGACAAAAAAGCTACCGTTCAACTACATTTCGAAAATAAAATAGAACACTTTTCAATTGTTTTTGATTCGATAGAAGAGTATATCTTTGTTAGCGCATTCCAACATCTACAATGAAAAACATTTACTCAGAAATAATTGCTTCAAAAGATAAAAAACTACTCGCTATCCTACTCGATCCCGATAAATTATCCGTAGAAAAAACTGTAGATTTAGTTTCAAAAATCAATTCATCGCCAGCTACACACATTTTTGTAGGCGGAAGCTCTTTCGAAGGAAATCATTTAGACGAATTGATCACAACCATCAAACAAAACACCAATTTGCCGGTAGTGCTTTTCCCTGGAAACCCATCACAAATCTCTAATCAAGCCGATGGGATTTTGTTCTTAACTTTGTTATCTGGAAGAAATCCGGATTATCTAATCGAACATCAAATTAACGCCGTTCCTTTTTTGAAAAAAACCAATTTAGAAATCATCTCTACGGGTTATATTTTGATTGAAAGCGGAAGTGAAACCGCAGTACAACGAGTAACTAAAACCCAACCCATCGACCGAAATAATATCGAATATGTAATTCAAACAGCTCAAGCGGGTGAACTCATCGGAAATAAACTCATTTATCTCGAAGCCGGAAGTGGAGCGCAATTAGCGGTTCCGCTTGACATGGTTCGATTGGTTCGTCAAAACACTACTGTTCCTCTTATTGTGGGCGGCGGAATTCGATCGCAAAAAGAAATTGAAAATGCATTTGAAGCTGGAGCCAACATGGTGGTCATCGGAACCGCATTTGAAACCAATAGTAATTTTTTCAACACACAACTTTAAATGATTGAATTTCTATTTTCACAGTATAAAAATTACCCAACTTACGAAATTGTTCTTGAAATTACCGCTGTACTTTTCGGGCTTCTCAGCGTTTGGTATGCCAAAAAAAACAACATTTTTGTATTTCCAACCGGATTAATTAATACTTCAATTTATGTTTTTCTCTTGTGGAAATGGTCGCTTTTAGGCGATATGATGATCAACGCTTACTATTTTGCAATGAGTGTTTATGGTTGGTATCATTGGACACGTAAAAAAGGAGATGTCGCAGAATTCCCAATAGCAACTACAACACTTCAAGAAAAAAAAACAGCAATTTATCTTTTTGTTGCAACGATTATTTTTGTCGTAGTAGTTTATTTGTTTTTTAATAAATTTACAAGCTGGATGTCGTACTTGGATACATTCATAACGGGAATTTTCTTCGTTGGAATGTGGCTTATGGCAAAAAGAAAAATTGAAAACTGGATATTTTGGATTGTTGGGGACATCATTTCAATACCTTTATATTTTGCAAAAGGATACACTTTCACTAGTTTGCAGTATTTAATATTCACAATAATTGCCATTTACGGCTATTTAGAATGGAAGAAAATCTTAAACAATTACAATCAGAAATACTAAAAATAACGTTGTACGGTCCGGAAAGCACCGGAAAAACAACCTTATCACAGCAGTTAGCATCCGAATTTAACACGGTGTGGATTCCTGAATTTGCTAGAGATTATCTTCAAGAAAAATGGGAAACTAAAAAAGAAATTTGTAGCGAAGAAGATTTACTTCCTATTGCCATTGGTCAAACTAAATTAGAAAATGAAGCGCTACAAAATGCCAATTCCATTTTGTTTTGCGACACCAATTTACTGGTTACCAAAGTATTTTCTGATTTATACTACAATAATTGTCATCCTTCTTTAGAAAAAGCGGCAAAAAAACACAAATACGATTTATTCTTTCTAACCGACATTGATGTTCCGTGGGAAGCAGACGATTTACGGGATCGCCCAGAAGACCGCCAAAAAACCCTTGCCTTTTTTGAAGAAGCTTTGATTCATTATAATAAACCTTACATTAAATTATCAGGCAATCAAGAAGAACGAAAATCAAAAGCAGTAACTATTATTAATCAATTAATAAAAGCCAAACAACTCGGGTTTTCGTCTTATGATTTCATCGAAATGCACCACCGAAAAATTGATATCGACACCGTTGAAAATCAAATTAACTATCTAAAAAAAGGAATTCAAAAAACAGTTTTAGATCGTCCTGCCTTAATCAACGACGGAATTCTAAAATTCAGTAAAGAAGAATCTCAGTTTTTTTCTACTTTTTTTGACGAAAATAAAAATAAACTCAAACTGAAAAAATTTGTTCCTGCTTCTGGTGCGGCAAGTAGAATGTTTAAATTTTTAAGTGAATTCATCAATGATTTTAAACTGGGTGACGAGTCAATTAATGCTTACATCAACAGAAAAGAAGACAAAAATCTACCCGTTTTTTTGGTTGCTAAAGAAAAGTTTTCGTTTCATTCTGAAGTCATTCGCAAAGTAAAATCCATTCTCCCTAATTACGACGAATTAGACAAAGACACTCGCGATTATTGGTTCATAAAAACCATGCTTTCAAAAGATCATCTTGATTTTGCTAATAAACCAAAAGGCGTTTTACCATTCCACAAATACAAACACCATATTGCAACTGCTATTGAAGAACACTTGAACGAATCGGCTCATTATGCTTCTTCCAATAAAAAAGCATTCATTCATTTTACAGTTTCAAAAGAACATCAAAAAAGTTTTGAGACCATTGTTCAAAAGACAAAAACTAGTATTGAAGAGAAAACAAAAACGACCATTGATGTTCGGTATTCTTTCCAAAATGAGTCCACTGATGTTATCGCTTTAGATCTGAATAATAATCCTTTCAAAGACGATAATGATCAATTGGTTTTTCGCCCTGGCGGACACGGTGCATTGATTGAAAATTTAAATAACCTCGATGCTGATGTGGTTTTCATCAAGAACATTGACAATGTCATCCAAAATCATATTGAAACCATTACCTTATACAAAAAAGCTTTAGCCGGAATTTTACTTCAGTATCAATCGACAATTTTTAACTATTTAAAAGCCTTACACAACGACACTGTTTCGAGAGAACTCATTGATGAAATTGTCTTCTTCTTAAAAGAAAAACTCAATATTGAAGTACTGGAAGACTTTCATAAATATACCAAAGAAAGCAAAATCGAAAATCTAATTACGGCACTGAATCGACCCATTCGAGTATGTGGAATGGTAAAAAATGAAGGCGAACCTGGTGGTGGACCATTTTGGGTACAAGACAAAAAAGGAAATGTCTTTTTACAAATTATTGAATCTTCTCAAATTGATTTTAAAGACGAATACCAAGCCCGAATCGCACAAAATGCAACACACTTCAATCCGGTAGATATTGTTTGTGGACTCAAAGATTTTCATGGAAATCCGTTTGATTTAACACATTATATTGATAAAAACTCAGGTTTTATTGTTGAAAAAAACAAAAATGGAAAACCCTACAGAGCCTATGAGTTACCAGGTTTATGGAATGGTGCCATGGCCAAATGGTTGACTATTTTTGTTGAAGTTCCGTTGATTACTTTTAACCCAGTGAAAACGGTAAATGATTTACTAAAACCTGCTCATCAACCCGACTAATGAATACTGAAATCATACTTACTGAACTCAGTTATAAAGCCGTTCGTAGCAGTGGCGCTGGCGGACAAAACGTAAATAAAGTGTCGTCAAAAGTAGTGCTGACATTCGATTTAAAAAATTCATTGGCCTTTGAAGAAGAAGAAAAAGAATTAACTCTAACCAAGTTAAAATCCAAATTGACTTCCGAAGGAATTCTAATTCTAAACTGCGACGAAGACCGAAGTCAACTCAAAAATAAAGAAATTGTCACCAAACGTTTTCTCGAATTAATCAAGAAGTCATTGGTTGTTCCAAAAGAGCGAAAAGCAACTAAAATTCCGAGATCAGTAGTAGAAAAACGCCTCAAAGACAAATCATCGCAGTCAGAAATCAAGCAAAATAGAAAAAAACCCGATTTTTAAAAATCAATGACAATGACAAAATTCAATAGCAATAGCAACGTTTAATAGAAAATTTGTGAATTGTTATTGTAATTGATATTGATATTGAATTATCTTTGCCCTGTCTCATCGGGGTGCTAAATGTAAATTTGGCTGAGATTATACCCATAGAACTTAGAACAGGTAATGCTGTTTAAGGAAAAGACAGTTCTAAAGTGCACGTTAGCACTGTCGCAAGTATCAATTTAATTTATTAACCAGAATAATTTACCCCTGTTATTCGTAATTTTTTTACGGATGAACACTTTATTCAATTTACGAGGTACAAAGTACAAGCTACGAAGTACAAAAACCCTTTTTTTTACGGTCATTAGCTCATTATTTATTGGCCAAATCTACGCTCAAGAACAACTCAAAGACACTACCAACCTAGAAGAAGTTGTGGTGCAATCAGTCCGAGCCAACAAAAAAACTCCCGTTACTTTTTCCAATCTTTCAAAAGAAGAATTTGCCACGCGCAATTTAGGTCAAGACATTCCAATTTTGATGAATTTTCTGCCTTCTGTAGTCACAACTTCCGATGCAGGAAACGGATTTGGTTACTCCGGAATTCGCGTTCGCGGAAGCGATGCTACGCGTGTTAACGTAACCATCAACGGAATTCCGTACAACGATTCTGAAAGTCACGGAACTTTTTGGGTGAACATGCCCGATTTTGCTTCGTCAGTAGAAAACCTTCAATTGCAACGCGGCGTTGGTACGTCTACCAATGGTGCTGGAGCTTTTGGCGCAAGTTTGAATATGCTTACGGATAATTATTCTAAAACAGCGAATGGAGAAATATCCAATTCTTTTGGTAGTTTTAATTCGAGAAAACATACCGTAAAATTCAGTTCGGGTTTGCTCAACAACCATTTTGAATTGGCTGGAAGAGTTTCAAAAATTGCTTCTGATGGGTATATTGATCGAGCTTCATCTGATTTGAAATCGTATTTTTTACAAGCCACTTTTACTGATAAATCAACCTTAATTAAAGCTTTGGTTTTTGGTGGAACAGAAAAAACCTATCAGGCGTGGAACGGAATCGACCGATTTACTTTAGAAAACGACCGAACGTTTAATCCGTCAGGAATGTTTACAGACGAGTTTGGAAACACCCGTTTTTACGACAACGAAACCGACAACTACCAACAAGATCATTATCAACTGATTTGGAATCAGAAAATCAACCAAAACTGGTCGTCTAACGTTGCTTTTCACTACACCATCGGAAAAGGATACTATGAAAATTACAGAGAGGATGCTGATTTTGATGAATACGGATTGACTCCAGTTGCTGGGCAAACATCAACCGATTTGATTCGACAAAAATGGTTGGACAACGATTTTTACGGAACCGTTTTTTCTCTAAATTATAAAAAAAATGCTTTAGAATGGATTGTTGGTGGCGGTTACAATCAGTACGAAGGCGATCATTTTGGTAAAGTTATTTGGTCGCGTTTTGCATCAACAAGTGAATTAGGTGATCGTTATTATGATGATTTTGCCAAGAAAACCGACTTTAATTTGTACTATAAATTGTACTATAAACTCACCAACAAGTGGTTGCTTTTTGGCGATGTACAACTTCGTAATGTTAACTATAATTCGAATGGCGAAACTGGTTGGGTTGACGATTCATTTTCTTTTTTCAATCCGAAAGCCGGAATCACCTTCACCATCAACAAAAAAAACAATCTGTATTTTTCGTACGCCAGAGCTAATCGCGAACCGAATCGCACCGATTATGAAAACGGAAATCCCGAATCAGAGCAAATGGACGATCTAGAATTGGGTTGGCGTTATGAAAACAAAACCACTCAATTGAATGTAAATGGTTATTTGATGAACTACAAAAATCAATTGATATTGACCGGTGCTTTGGATGATGTTGGAAATCCAATTAGAGCCAACAGCGGCAAAAGTTACCGTTTGGGATTGGAAATTGATGCTCTGTTCAAGCCTTTAAAAAATGTTATTCTACAACCTAATCTTTCGGTAAGTCAGAATAAAAATCAGGAATTTTATTTCAACAGAGATGGAGTTGTACAAAATTTAGGCGATACTAATATTGCCTTTTCGCCTAATGTAATTTTCAATAATCGACTAACATTCATTCCGTTTAAAAATTTTCAGGCTACATTATTATCCAAATTTGTGGGTGAACAATACATGGGAAATATTGACTCTGAAAATTCGAAACTCGATGCTTATAGCTCAACTGACGTGAATATTTCGTACGAATTCAAACCCAAAAAAGTGTTTCAATCGATTACACTATCGGTGTTACTGAACAATATTTTCAATGAGAAGTTTGAATCCAACGGATATTTTTATACCTACGATGATGATTTTTCTAATCCAGGTGTAATTACCACTATTGAAGGCGCAGGTTATTATCCGCAAGCTGGGTTTAATTTCTTAACTGGATTGACATTAAAATTCTAAAAAAAATCCCGTTGCGAATACAATCGTAACGGGATTTTTCTAATTGGAAACAATAATTGTAGTTCCATTTACTTCGGTACGGTATTGCTTCAGCGGATATTCTTTACCTGGCGCTTGACCATTGAACAAACTGTAAATAGCATCGTCACACGGACAAGTCGCTGTACTTCCACTAACAATCAAAGTAGAACACGATGACAATGCCTGATTGGGACACGCACCATCAAATGCATAAAAACCACTACCCGAATTGAATATAATTACACCTCTATTTCCTGCTCCGAATTCATCCACTTTAACTGAATTTCCGGCAAATTGTAAATTGCTGTACAACGGTAAATTCAGGTTAATTTGGAAACTGAAATTATAGTTTGCCAAATACGGATTGTTGTTATTTACTTTGTCTTTATTGCATCCTGAAAAACCCATTGAAACTACAGCAATAAGAATGATTGATTTGAATATTTTTTTTATGAAATCCACTTTTATAATAATAAATTTATTTAACTTTGTTGAGTGCAAAAGTGCAAAATAAAACTAAGAAATTAGTAAAAAATACTATCTTTGAAAAAAGAAATCCCGTTGCGATGGGATTTTTTCTATTTATATATAACGACAAAATTATGAGTAAAGTATCTTATTACACCGCTGAAGGATTAAAAAAGCTGAGAGAAGAATTAGATCAACTTAAGAGTATTGAAAGACCAAAAGCATCACAGGCAATCGCCGATGCAAGAGATAAAGGTGACTTATCTGAAAATGCAGAATACGACGCCGCTAAAGAAGCACAAGGTATGTTGGAAATGCGTATTGCAAAATTAGAAGAAGTGCATGCCAATGCGCGTTTGATAGACGAATCCACTCTAGATGTTTCTAAAGTATTAGTATTATCCAATGTGAAAATCAAGAATTTGGCCAATAACATGGAGATGAAATACACTTTGGTGGCCGAAAGTGAAGCCGATTTAAAAACAGGAAAAATATCAGTGACTTCGCCTATTGGAAGAGGTTTGTTAGGTAAATCCGTTGGCGAAATTGCCGAAATCAATGTACCTAACGGAACATTAAAATTTGAAGTATTGGAAATATCACGCGACTAAATTAGAACACTATGAGTTCCATTTTTACCAAAATAGTCAACGGTGAAATTCCGTGTTATAAAATTACCGAAGACGACAATTTCTTAGCCTTTTTGGATGTAAATCCGAATGCAAAAGGACATACTCTGTGCATTCCTAAGCAAGAAATCAATAAAATTTTTGACATTGAAGATGACTTGTATTTGGGTTTAATGGCTTTTTCTAAAAAAGTGGCTGTGGCTTTAGAAAAAACCGTTCCGTGTAAACGAATCGGAATGGCCGTGATTGGCTTGGAAGTTCCGCATGCTCACGTACATCTGATTCCAATCAATGAAATGGACGAAATGCGTTTTCAAAACAAAGTTTCACTATCCAAAGAAGAATTTGAAGCATTAGCACAAGCTATTCAAAACAATTTATAATTACAATTATCGTTTTAGTATAAAATCACCTGTTATGTTTTGCTCTGACAGGTTTTTTATTTTTGGACATGAGACTTTTTCAACTACTGCTTTTATTTTTCTTTCAAATATCATTGGCACAATCGACCAATCCATTTGTTGCAGTCGATACTAAAATGTCCAAAATTCCAGAAGACCAAACGCGTTCCACTTCTGACATTGCCAATTACATCAACACCAATTTCACATCAGAATCCGACAAAATCAGAGCGGCTTTTTATTGGACCGCTTCATCTATTAGTTATGATGTTGAAAACAGGAACGAACCCAATTTTATTTACACGCCTCAAGAAAAAATAGCTAGTGCATTGAAAACCCGAAAAGGTGTTTGTATCCATTATGCCGAAGTTTTTAGTGAGATTGCGACTAAAATTGGACTGAAAACACACATCATTGGTGGTTATACTAAGCAAAACGGAGTCGTAACTCCAATATCACATGCTTGGTGCGCTTCAAAAGTTGACGGAAAATGGCAATTGTTTGATCCAACTTGGGCTTCGGGTTATGTGAATGGGGAAAAATTTACCAAAAAATTCAACAATGCTTATTACAAAACAGAACCTTCCAAGTTAATCCAATCGCACATGCCATTTGATTATATGTGGCAACTTTTAAGTCGACCTTTGACCAACAGAGAATTTTTTACAGGAAAACTCACTGAAGAAAAACCCATTACCAACTATGATTATGCTGCTGAAATTGCCAAATACGAACAATTATCCGATGAACAAAAAGCCTTCGAAGCAGCAAAACGAATTGAGCAAAATGGCGTTTTCAACAACTTTATTGCCGAGTATTTAGCCATTAAAAAAAATGAATTTACCGTTTTAAATCAAAACAAAAATATTGAAAAGTTTAATGTTTTGGTCGAAGAATACAACCAAGCCATTGTTGGACTTAACGATTTTATTTACTACAGAAACCGTCAATTCAAACCCATTTTACCCGACGAAGAAATTAGATTAATGATCGAAAACCCGTACAACAAATTAAAAAAATGTCAAGAAGACATGTACAAAATTAATTCGGTTGGTAAAGAAAATTATGAGAGTTTTAGTGGACTAAAGAAATCAATTATTGACGCAACTAAACAAGCAGAAGAACACTATACTTTTGTAAAAGAATATTTATCCAAGGACAAAAGCGGTCGAAAATCAATGTTTACAAAAATGAAAATTTTCGGAATTCCAGTACGTTAATTAATTGGTTTTTTAAACGTGACTTGCATCGTTGTTCCTTTTCCAACCTCCGATTTTAGGACTTTAATTTTACCCTTGTGGTATTCTTCTACAATTCGTTTTGTCAGTGACAAACCTAAACCCCAACCTCTTTTTTTGGTAGTAAATCCGGGTTCAAAAACGCGTTTAAATTGATTTTTTGGAATTCCTTTTCCTGAATCTTTCACATTGATTCGTACTAAAAACGGTTCGTCTTCAATAGTAATTTTCAACTTTCCTTTCCCTTTCATGGCGTCAATGGCATTCTTCATCAAATTTTCGACTGTCCAACTGTGTAAAGCTGGGTTTAACAAAACCACAATTGGATATTTAGGCGCAGAAAACGAAAATTCAACTTGGTGGGAAAACCGCGATTTCAAATAGTCAAACGATTGTTTGGTTTCTTCTACGATGTCTTTTTCTTCCAAAATAGGTTCTGATCCAATTTTAGAAAAACGATCGGTAATCGTCTGCAATCGGGTAATGTCTTTTTCGATTTCAGTAATGGTAGTTTCATCAACATTATCGGCTTTCATTATTTCGAGCCAACCAATTAGTGACGATAATGGCGTTCCAATTTGATGTGCTGTTTCTTTTGCCATTCCGGCCCACAATTTATTTTGAGTCGCCATTTTGGTGCTTCGGTAAAAATTGTAAACAACGGCTCCAAAGAGGAAAATAATAAACAACAATGCAATAGGATAATATTTTAACTTATTCAAAAGTGAAGAGTTTCCATAATACAATTGCTGTACTTTTCCAGGTGCATATTCTATAGAAATAGGAGTATTTTCTTTTTTAATCTGATTTAAAAATGCCTTTAATTTCAGAGAATCATTTTCAATATCTTTATCAATATTATTGTGATTGATGATTTTACCATTCTCTGTCAATATCAAAGGAATAGTTGTATTATTTGTAATTATGGCTGATGGTAAATCTATATCAATATTATCAAGTGAATTGAGGCTTTTTTGAGCTTTTGCCCAATGCTCCATTTTAATTCGTTCCTCGTTTTTAAAAATTTGAAAAAAAGCATACGTATTCCACATAATCAGTGAAACGATGATAAAAGAAGCAATGATAATGACCCAACGCGTGGTAGTTCTTTTGTCTGAAAACTGCATTAACGATTTATTTTTTGTTTAAAAGTAATGAAAAAATGGCAACTTCTAAAAAAAGCTAACCTCATTCAAATTGTGAAACGTAAGTAGTTAAAAAAATATTTTATTGTCTTTCAAATCATTAGAAGCGTAAACAATTCACAAAACCAATAAAATATTTGATAAAATGAAAAGTTATTTTGTAATTTTGCACCACAATTTTTAAAATTAAATATACATAATAGATGAGCACACAAACATTACCTTATGTAGCTTACAAAGTGAAAGACATTTCGCTTGCAGCTTGGGGAAGAAAAGAAATTGAATTAGCAGAAGCTGAAATGCCAGGATTAATGGCGTTGAGAGCTGAATACAAAAACGAACAACCGTTAAAAGGTGCTCGTATCGCAGGATGTTTACACATGACTATCCAAACGGCTGTTTTAATTGAAACTTTAATTGCTCTTGGTGCAGAAGTTACTTGGTCATCTTGTAATATTTTCTCTACTCAAGATCAAGCTGCTGCTGCGATTGCTGCTGCTGGAATTCAAGTATATGCTTGGAAAGGGTTGAATGAAGAAGATTTTGATTGGTGTATTGAGCAAACTTTATTTTTTGGTGAAGACAGAAAACCATTGAACATGATTTTGGATGATGGTGGAGATTTAACCAACATGGTTATTGATCGCTACCCAGAATTAGTAGCTGGAATTAAAGGTTTATCTGAAGAAACTACAACTGGTGTTCACCGTTTGTACGAAAGAGTAAAAGCGGGAACTTTACCAATGCCTGCAATCAATGTTAATGACTCGGTTACTAAATCGAAATTTGACAACAAATACGGTTGTAAAGAATCGGCTGTTGATGCGATTCGTAGAGCAACTGACGTAATGTTGGCTGGAAAAAGAGTAGTTGTTTGTGGATACGGTGACGTTGGAAAAGGAACTGCGGCTTCATTCCGTGGCGCTGGTTCAATTGTTACTGTAACTGAAATCGATCCAATCTGTGCATTACAAGCTGCAATGGACGGTTTTGAAGTGAAAAAATTAAACACTGTAATCGAAACTGCAGATATTATTATCACTACAACTGGTAACAAAGACATCGTTTTAGGTTCTCACTTCGAGAAAATGAAAGACAAAACTATTGTTTGTAATATTGGTCACTTTGATAACGAAATTGATATGGCTTGGTTGAACAAAAACCACGGTGCATCAAAAATCGAAATCAAACCTCAAGTAGATAAATATACGATCAACGGTAAAGACATCATCATTTTAGCTGAAGGTCGTTTGGTAAACTTAGGTTGTGCTACTGGTCACCCAAGTTTTGTAATGAGTAACTCATTCACCAACCAAACTTTAGCTCAAATCGAATTGTGGAAAAACAGTGCCGCTTACAACAACGACGTGTACATGTTACCAAAACACTTAGATGAAAAAGTAGCGATGTTACACTTAGCTAAATTAGGCGTAGAGTTAGAAACATTACGTCCGGAGCAAGCAGAATACATTGGTGTTGAAGTTCAAGGTCCATTCAAACCAGAATACTACAGATACTAATAAACTACTTTTGTCATTCTGACGAAGGAAGAATCTCAAAACCCCGATTTCAATTGAAGTCGGGGTTTTTTTATCTATTTTATTATGTAATAATGTACCTAAAACATGTAACTTATTTTGATGGAATTGGGCCAACTTTACAAAACGATTCATCTCTAATTTTCAACATCCATACGAGAGTAGCAATGTTTACTGAAAGATGATAATTTTTAAAGAAAATAATAAATAGTAAAAAAATGTCACAAAAAAACAAAAAGCAGTTTGGTGTTTGGATGGATTCGCACAATGCAACTGTAGTGGGAAGAGAAGATGTAGATACTGGCGAATTCATTGTTCTTGGTCATGTTAAAAACAATGGAGCCGATCATAATTCTAATGAGAAAACTGCCCATAATCAAGAGATCACCTTAACTCAAAAGTTCTTTAAAGAAATTACAAGAAAAATGCCTAATATTGATGCAATTCACATTACAGGAACGGGGCAAATTCAAGAACAATTCATTTCATTTTTAGCAGATACCGCGCAGTACAAAAATGTAGAATCATCTGAATGTACTTCCAATAAGATGAGCGATGAAGCACTGTTAGAGTTCTTTAAAAATCACTTTAATTAATTATTGCAAATTAAAAGAAGATAAAAACCCCGATTTCAATTGAAGTCAGGGTTTTTGTTTTTAGTTATTTGAAGCTATTTCCAGCTATCCGTTGCAATCTTTTATTCCGTAAACTCCATAAAAGGATTTCCACTTCTATCTGGGCTAGGGCAATTGATTACTAAAGAAATTATTCCTATAATCTGAAATTAATTATTGTTTAGTCACTTTAAACACTTTCGAATAACGCTCACTTGTTAATGAAACAATATAATTTCCAGTAGCGTACTCAAACGGAATGGCATTCAAGCCTTCTGAAATATTTTTTACAAAAGAAAAAAGTTGCTTCCCATCGATTGTTGAAATGGTTATTGTGTAATCGCCAATAAAATTCCCTTTACTATATACTTGTAATTGATTATTTAGAATCGGATTAATCAACTGAAATTCTTGTTGAAAATTACTTTCATCAATTCCTAAAGTGGCTGCTTGTAATGCTTCAAAGGCATTCACTCTACCGTAACCCATGTATTCGTCATAACCAGCAACATCTTCTCCTAAAGTTCCAACCTCATCAGCTGCTGTATTTTGTAAAATTGTTTTAACCTGTTCCGGAGTTAAAGATGGATTTTGCGCAAAAATCAACGATGCAATTCCAGCTACCAAAGGTGTTGCTTGAGAAGTTCCTCCCCAATATGCATTGGGATTGGTATCGTTGTTGTAACTTAATCCGTAAATAAAATTCCCCGGCGCAACAACGTTGATGTGTGAACCATAATTACTTCCGCTGGTTGCGCTCCAAAAAAACGGAGCTGTTCTGGTGTCATCCGGATTTGTAGAACCAACTGCTACTACATTCGGATACGTTATCGAATAACCCGCAGGGTAATAAGTGGTATCGTTATTGAAATTCATCATACAAAAAAATAACATCACGTTTTGTCCATCGGCATAATCAATTGAATCGGCAATTATAGCCGAGCTTGTAGAACCACCAATTGACATACTTACAATTTTGGCTCCGTTATCAACCGCGTAAAAAATAGAACTGGCCATACTAGAATACGATCCGTTGCCGGTCGAATTCAATACCTTCAATGGCATTATTTTACTGTTCCAATTGACACCAGAGTACAAACTGTTATTGTTAGCGATAGCACCTATTATTCCCGTACAATTAGTTCCGTGACCTTGATCATCAGTGGGATTATTGTCATTACCTACCCAATCCCAACCATTCACATCGTCAATATATCCGTTACCATCATCATCAACACTATTTCCAGCAACTTCATCTGTATTGATCCAAATTCGGGAAGCAATATCAGGATGGTTCATTTTCAAACCTGAGTCTGGAACTGCAATAATCATGTTTGGATCACCTGTTTGAATGTCCCAAGCCAGTTCCATATCTACGTCGGCATCGGGTAAAGTCGTTCCAATTCCAGACATGGTTCCTGTATTCAACAATCCCCATTGACGGTTAAAATAAGTATCTGAAGGAACAGCTAAAGCAGAATTCTCATTGAATTGTCCGCCGCTAATTGCAATGTAATCCAATTCAGCATATTCAATTGCGTTTAACATTTGAAACTTTTTTAGCTCCAAATTAGCATCTACACCATCAGTAAAAACCAGCAAAAAACTTCTTGTTCTTGAATAATTTCCAATCGATTGAATGGATTGTAAACCAACCGTTGCGTTTAGTTTATCCAAAGAAGAATTGCCTAACGATTTCTTTTCAAAATCAATTTTATCAAGTTGAAAAGCACTTTCTTTCAACTTAACAATCAACTGATTCTTGATGTAATTCTGATCATTTTGAGCTCCAACTACATTGAATACTAAAAAGAGTGCTATGATTAAATTTTTCATGTGCTTTGTTTTTAATTGTTTATAACGTTTCTTTCAACCATTTATAAAATTCCGTTTGCCAAACCATTGCGTTTTGTGGTTTCAACACCCAATGGTTTTCTTCAGGAAAATATAGAAATCTCGATTTAATTCCGCGTAATTGAGCTGCCTGAAAAGCTTCTTGACCTTGACCAATTGGCACACGATAGTCTTTTCCACCTTGAATAACTAAAATTGGTGTATTCCATTTATCAACAAAATTAATTGGGTTGAATTTAGAATACGTTTTTTGAGCTACTTCATTTTTATCCCAATAAGCACCGCCATGATCCCAGTTGTCAAAAAACACTTCTTCAGTAGTTCCGTACATACTTTCAAGATTAAAAACCCCACAGTGAGAAATAAATGTTTTGAATCGGTTGTTGTGAATTCCGGCTAAATAAAATACAGAATATCCTCCATAACTCGCACCAACTGCTCCAAGTCTGGCTTTATCTACATAACTTTCTTTAGCAACATCGTCAATCGCCGAAAGGTAATCGTCCATTACTTGTCCGCCCCAATCACCCGAAATTTGTTCGTTCCATGCAATTCCGTGACCGTGCATTCCGCGACGATTGGGCGCTACAATCACGTAACCTTGTGACGCCATTAAAGAAAAATTCCAACGAAAAGAATAGCTCTGAGTTAACGGTGATTGTGGTCCGCCTTGGCAATACAAAAGTGTTGGATATTTTTTAGTTGCATCAAAATTTGGAGGAAGAATTACCCAGACTAACATTTTTTTTCCGTCTGTAGTAGTTACATATCTTCTTTCGTATTTAGGTAATGAAAGTTTACTATAGGTTTCATCATTGATTTTAGTCAGTTGCAACCACGTTTTCTTTTTTAAATTGTACGAATAAATTTCGGCTGCGTGGTTCATATCGGTACGCGTCACGATTACATTATCTTCTGAAAATCCGTAAACATCTGCCACATCAAAATCACCCGAAGTTACCTGACGAACGGTTACTGCAATTCGGGTTACACCCGGAAAATTCACTTCAAACAATTGTTTTGTTCCATCAACTGCAGCAGTAAAATAGACTTTCTTACCGTCTGGACTCCACATAAAATTTTCAACACTTCCGTCCCAATTGGCGGTTAGATTCATGTCCATACCTTTGAAACGAACAATGATATCATTTTTATCAGCTTCATAACCATCGCGCTTCATTTGCAACCAAGTTAAGTTTCCAGTCGGAGAAAAAACGGGATTGGTATCGTAGCCCAAATTGGTTTCAGTAAGGTTTTTTGTGGTTTTAGTTTCGATATTGTATTCGTATAAATCAGTATTGGTAGAAATAGCGTAAGCAGTTCCCGATTTCTTTTTACACACATAAATGATGCTTTTGCTATCAGGAGACCAAATAAAATCTTCATCGCCTCCAAAAGGCTTTTGAGGCGAATCAAACGCTTCATTTGGCATGATATCAATTGGAGTTGCCTTTTCTATATTTTCAGCATAAAAAACGTGATTATGAGAACCATCACTCCATGTATCCCAATGACGATAATCCAATCCGTTGTATACCTGTACATTTGATTTATCTAAATTGGGATAAATGTCTTTACCTAAAACTTTGTCAATTTTCACTTCTTGAGAGGATAAAAGGTATTTCCCATCTGCTGAAAGATTTTTATCTGCAACTAAATCTTTAGTATCTTTTACTTCGGTTGCTGTTCCGCCATTGATTGGAATGGTATAGAATTTCGAATTGGATTTGTTTTCTTCAACAGAAGGAGTAGCTACTTTATAGACTACTGATTTTCCATCTTTAGAAATTCCGATTACTGTTACTCTTCCTAATTTCCATAACAATTCAGGAGACAATACATTTTGAGCCGAAGCTGATACACCCATAATACAAGCGATTAATAAAACTAATTTTTTCATTATTGATACATTTTGAACGCTAAAAGTACTAAAAAAAACATCCCGATAGTACTATCGGGATGCTTAAAAAAATGGTTTTTGGTTGGTTTATTGTTTGATGAAACGTTTGGTTAATGAACCTTTTTCGTTAGAAACCTCAATTAAATAAGTTCCTGCCGATAAGTTATTTACATTAACTGACTCGTTTTCAATTTTTCCGTTGCCTAATTCTTGACCCATCATGTTGAAAATTCTATAAGTTGAATCACCTTCAAGATTAGCAATGTTTAACACATCACCTTTTAATGGATTCGGGAATAAGTCGAATGAAATAGAATTAGTAGCTGACATTTCTTCTCCTCTCGCAGTAGAAACAATATTTACCGTATAATCTTCCACTTGACCGTAAGTAAATGAACCACAAGGAGTAGTTGGAGTAGTGTTGTATCTCATGATTACTCTCATTCTGGTTGAACCTAAAGTAGCCGTTGTTGGAATAGTAATTGTTCCAGAAACTGGTGTAGTAGTAGTAGCTGCTCTTGAATAAACCGATTCTCCAGCATCAACAAAATCACCATCTTTATTGTAATCAATGTATACTCTATAACCTTCTGCATACACAGTTCCTGTCCAGAAAGGAGTAATAGTTATTGTATTTGCTGAACCTAATACTACGTTTGTAGATTGTGCTGTAAAATCTTCATAACCAGCCGTTCCTGTAGAAGGATTGTTGATGGTTCCGAATTGAACTCTTTGAATTCTTTCATCAGCAGTATTGGTAGAACCAGCTGTACAATAAGTAACCGTTGTAGACGATGTTGTAACTGTAACTGTGTTACTATTCACTGAAACATTTCCAGCTGCATCTTTTGCTCTTACATTAAAAGTATAAGTTGTTGCAGCTGTCAATCCAGTAGCAGCAAATGTTGTTGCTGTAGTTGTTGACCCGATTAAAACTCCACCTCTATACACATCATAACCTGTAACACCAACATTGTCAGTAGCGCCAGTCCATGATAAGTTGGTAGAAGTTGCAGTAGTTCCTGAAGCTGATAATGTTGGAGCTGTTGGAGCTACTGTATCAGCTGGAGCAGCAGAAGTAGTTACAGAAACCGTATTACTGTTTACAGAAACGTTTCCAGCAGCATCTTTTGCTCTTACATTAAATGTATACGTAGTAGAAGCAGTTAATCCTGTAACAGCAAATGTAGTCGCAGTAGTTGTTGATCCGATTAAAGCTCCATTTCTATACACATCATAACCTGTTACAGCAACGTTGTCAGTTGCACCTGTCCATGATAAGTTAGTAGAGTTTGAAGTAGTTCCTGAAGCCGATAATGTTGGAGCTGTTGGAGCTACAGTATCAGATGAACCAGCAGTAATTGTAAAGTTAGCATTAGATACATCAAAGAAAATGTGGTTTGTTCCTTTTACCATTATTCTATTTGTAGTTCCAGGAGTATTTGGAATAGTCACAGCTTGAGTTCCGTCATTTGGAGTAGCTGCTAAAAGTGTTGTCCAAGTTGAACCTCCATTAGTAGAAATTAAAATATCTACATTGGCACAGTTTACACCATTTGCAGTTGTTCCTGCTACAGCCCAAGTTACGGTTTGAGTACTTCCACCTGCGTATGAAACTGCAGTATTTGGAACAGTTACAGAAAATGGTCCAGCAGTAGCGTTCACAGTTACTACCATATCATCACTGTTGTTAGCAGATCCACCAGCTCTGTTATCACGAACTGTCAATCTGAAGTTTAATGTTCTTGCCACTGATGACAATGCCTCAACAGTTACTTCAGAACCTGCAGTTGTAGTTGCTCCAACTAAAACTCTTGACATGTTAGGGAAATAACGTGTTGGAGAAGTTGAAGAAGGATACGATCTAAAGTTTACACCTGTAGTTTTTGTTGCACTAGGAGCAGCAGTATTGGTCTGAGAGTTAAATTGTTCCCAGTTGTAAGTAAGAGCGTCGCCATTTGCATCTGTTCCTGCTCCTGTTAACATAAATGGAGTACTTTTAGGGATAGTATAATCTAAACCAGCGTTTGCAGTTGGAACCGCATTACCAGTTGCTGTATTAGTTTGACATGTTTTGGTTTTCACATTATTAGTTACTTGTTGGATACTAACTGCGTGGAAATAAGCATCAGAGTGAGGCTGAACATCAACAGCAGTAATACCTGCATAACCCATAATTGTTGAACCTGAACCTGGCTCCATGTGAACACCAGTTCCTTCATTACCAATTGTAAAGGTATGGTTAGCACCAAATTGGTGACCTAATTCGTGTGCAACATAATCAATATCAAAGTTATCACCAGAAGGAATTCCATCGTTTGGAGAAGTAAATCCACTTCCTTTTTGTCCGTTTACACAAACACAACCGATACATCCAGCATTTCCTCCACCTCCAGAAGCACCAAATAAGTGTCCTACATCGTAATTAGCTTCACCAATTACAGAAGTTAAAGTAGATTGCAACTCACCATTCCATGCTCCGCCAGCACCAGTTGCTGCAGCAGAATAAGGGTCAGTTGAGGCACTTGTATAGATTACAGCGTCAGTATTAGCAATTAATACCATTCGAACAGCAAAATCTTTTTCAAAAACTCCATTTACACGAGTCATTGAGTTATTGATTGCTGCTAAAGCTAATGCTTTTGTACCACCAAAGTAAGCGGTATATTCACCTGTAACCGACATTGCCAAACGGAACGTACGCAATGTAGAATCATCGGCGTTCGGACGTAAAGCAGAAGGATCAACCACTTGATTGTTAATATGATCTACAACTCCACATTCAAACTTAGTGAAAGCTGCTTTTTTATCTGACTTTTTATATACTGTATAAGTAGTTAAATCTTGTGAAATTGGTTCAATAAACTCCGCTGGTTTATCAGCACTTAAAGTCATCGATTTAAACCCTAAAGGAGAAACTGAAAAATAAACAGTTGAAGTTGGATTATCAATTCCAATTCCGATGTATGATTTAATTTCTGGGAAACGAGCTGCTAAAGCTGGATCCATAATTGAATTTTCATACACACTGAATCGTTCTGAACTTCCATCAGCAGTAGGTAAAGAAATCACCACCATCGATGGCTTTGTAGCACTTCTCAATGGCGAATTTGACAAAGTAGTTTTTAAACCATTCAGGTCTAGATCTAAAAGATTTTTTTGAGGAAGTTGTGCTCTGCTTTCAAGCTCAATAAAGTTTGATTTGGCAGACTTCTCCCAAAAAGAATCTTTTTGTTGCGCAAAAGTAAAACTCGTTATCGCTAATAACGCAACAGAAAGTAATTTGTACTTCATAATAATAAGGTATTGGTTAAAAATAGAATATCGAAATTATAGAAGTTTGACTATTGTTTTTTTAACGATTTAAAAAAGATATTAACAAATCGATGAAATGCACTCTTATTTATTGGCACATTATTATAATTTGATGAAAATTCATACGAAATCAATATTTAATGCAATAATCATTCAACAAAAACTAAAAAAAACTATTTTTATAAAAAAAAATGACTGCATGCATCTTAGTTATTGGGAAATAAAAAATTGGTTTTCAAAAGTTGATTACACCATCGTAGGAAGCGGAATTGTTGGCTTGCATTGTGCTTTACACTTACGTGAACGTTTTCCTGATAGTAAAATTTTAGTTTTAGAAAAAGGAATTTTACCTCAAGGAGCGAGCACAAAAAATGCTGGGTTTGCTTGTTTCGGAAGCCTTTCTGAAATCATCGATGATTTAAAATCACACTCAGAAGAAGACGTAATTCAATTGGTGCAAAAACGATGGAATGGCCTGCAATTACTGAGAAAAAACCTAGGTGACAATGCAATAGACTTTAAACCTTATGGCGGCTATGAACTTTTTCTAAACGAAGAGGAAAACACTTACAGTGAATGCTTACAAAAACTTCCGTTTATTAATGAACTTTTGAAGCCTTTGTTCAAAAATGATGTTTTTTCGAAAGAATTTGACCGCTTCGGATTTGGAAATTGTAAAGAATATTTCATTTTCAATCCCTATGAAGCCCAAATTGATACCGGAAATATGATGCAAGCGCTTTTGAAAAAGGCAGTTTCGGAGAATATTTTAATATTGAATCAAGCTGAAGTGAATTCGTACACCGAAAAAAACGATGCCGTTGAAGTGCTTATCAATGATTATCCCTTTTCAACCAAAAAATTACTGTTCACTACCAACGGCTTTGCTTCTGAATTAACCAATAACGCCGTAAAACCAGCTAGAGCGCAAGTTTTAATAACAAAACCCATTCCCAACTTAGACATTAGAGGAACATTCCATTTGGATAAAGGGTTTTATTATTTCAGAAACATCGATGATCGAATTTTACTTGGCGGAGGAAGAAACCTAGATTTTGAAGGAGAAACCACCACCGATTTGAATCCAACAGAAAAAATTCAAAACAGGTTGGAAGAGTTGTTAAAAAATGTAATTTTACCCCATCAAGAATTTGAAATTGAACATCGTTGGAGCGGAATTATGGGAATTGGATCAAGTAAAACACCTATAGTGAGTCAGCTTTCAAACCACGTATATTGTGGTGTTCGATTAGGCGGAATGGGTGTAGCCATTGGAAGTATAGTAGGAAAAGAATTAGCAGATTTAGTATAACTTATGATAAAAAAGATTTTTAATTGGATAAAAAAAGCCATGCTTTGGTTTTTCGGAATTTCGATTTTTTTGGTAATTCTATTCAAATGGGTTCCGGTTCCATTTACTCCTTTAATGTTAACCCGAGTAGTTCAAAGTAAAATGGATGGAAAAGACGCCATTTTTAGTCACGATTGGGAATCACTGGAAAACATCTCGCCCAATTTACAAAAAGCGGTAATTGCGAGTGAAGACGGAAATTTTCTGAAACACAAAGGCTTCGATTTTGATGCAATGAAAAAAGCTTTTGAAAACAATAATAAAGGCCGAAGACTCAAAGGCGGAAGTACCATTTCGCAACAAACTGCCAAAAACGTTTTTCTTTGGCACGGTAGAAGCTACATCCGAAAAGGATTGGAAGCCTATTTTACAGTTTTAATCGAATTGTTTTGGGGTAAAGAACGCATCATGGAAGTCTACCTCAACAGTATTGAAATGGGTAACGGTGTTTATGGAGCGCAAGCCGCAACGCAACATTGGTATCAAAAAAATGCCAACAGCTTGAGTCCGAGAGAAGCTGCTGGGATTGCTGCTATTTTACCCAATCCAAGAAAGTTCAAAGCATCCAATTCAAGTTCGTATATCAATAAAAGGAAGGGGAAAATCATGCGCGTGATGCGTCAAACTGGAAACATAGAATATTAAAAAAAGCCCCAATTTCGGGGCTTTTTTTTATGCAAAAAGTGGTCGGTATTGTGGCCATAACTTGTAAATTAATATTCCGTTAAAAAAGACAATCACAAACGACATTGCAATACCGGGAATATCTAAAAACAGGTGAAATAATAAAATGTTAATCGAAATTGGTGCCAACAAAATTAATGCAAAGGCAACCCATTTTTTAAGCAAAAGTAAAACCCCAATAATAACTTCCAGAATCCCAACTACCGGAAATATATACCCAGTTGCGCCAAGTGAATTTAGAAAATCTCCTGCAGAACCTGTTGGTGGTTCCATCGGGATAAAATGCAAAAACTTATTGGCTCCAAAAACTATTAATAGCAAGCCCAATACAATTCTAATAATTTTAGTAAATTGTGAATTCATAAAAACATCTATTTATTGGTTAGTAATACCGTAAAAATAATATTAAAAAATTATATATTTTATACACTAGGCTTGATTTTTTTAAACATTTAAAAGTTCATAAACTAAAAAATCAATGCAGTTGTAACTTTTTCAAACCATCAACAACTAATACAAAAAACAACAATCAAATGAAAGCACACGAAATAGATTACCATATTTATGGTGAAGAAATGCAATACGTAGAAATCGAACTCGACCCACAAGAAATTGTCGTGGCCGAATCAGGAAGTTTTATGATGATGGACAACGGAATCAAAATGGAAACCATTTTTGGAGATGGTTCTCAGCAACAATCCGGACTTTTTGACAAACTTTTATCTGCTGGAAAAAGAGTTCTTACTGGTGAAAGTTTGTTTATGACTGCTTTTTTAAATCAGAATAATTTTAAAAGTAAAGTTTCGTTCGCATCGCCTTATCCTGGGAAAATTATCGCCATTGATTTGAATCAGTTTGGAGGAAAATTCATTTGCCAAAAAGATTCTTTTTTATGTGCAGCCAAAGGCGTTTCGGTTGGAATTGAATTCTCCAAAAAACTAGGTCGTGGATTATTTGGAGGTGAAGGATTTATCATGCAAAAAATTGAAGGCGATGGAATGGCGTTTGTGCATTCGGGTGGAACTTTAGCTAAAAAAGTGTTAGCTCCTAATCAAGTCATTAAAGTCGACACAGGTTGTATCATTGGTTTTACAAAAGATGTCGATTACGATATTGAGTTCATTGGCGGAATCAAAAATACTATTTTTGGTGGTGAAGGAATGTTTTATGCTACATTACGCGGACCGGGAACAGTGTACATTCAATCGTTGCCTTTTAGCCGATTGGCAGACAGAGTAATTGCTTCTGCTCCAAAAGTAGGTGGAAGTGGAAAAGAAGAAGGAAGCTTACTCGGTGGAATCGGACGATTGCTCGACGGCGACAATAAATTCTAAAAACAAAAACGGCTGAGAAATCAGCCGTTTTTTATTATTTTAAACTCATAATTCCCATGCTGTAGAGAATGAATGCTTCCACATCAGCGCTTTCTTGAATTCTTGAATTCAACGACTTTCCGGCACCGTGACCCGCATTTACATCAATTCGTATTAACGTAGGATTATCTCCTGATTGTTTCGCTTGCAATTCAGCAGCAAATTTAAAACTATGCGCAGGAACTACTCTATCATCATGATCACCAGTCGTAACCATAGTTGCCGGATATTGAACTCCGCTTTTCACATTATGAACAGGTGAATATGCTTTCAAGTAATTGAACATTTCTTTAGAATCTTCGGCCGTACCATAATCGTAAGCCCAACCTGCGCCAGCTGTAAATGTATGGTAACGCAACATATCTAGTACTCCAACTGCTGGAATTGCTACTTTCATTAAATCAGGGCGTTGTGTCATTACTGCTCCAACTAACAATCCGCCATTAGAACCACCTTCTATTGCTAAATAACTACTTGATGTATATTTTTCAGCAATTAAATATTCCGCTGCAGCGATAAAATCGTCAAACACATTTTGCTTTTGCATTTTGGTTCCGGCATCGTGCCATTTTTTACCGTATTCGCCTCCACCTCGCAAATTCGCCACTGCATAAATTCCGTTGTTTTCCATCCAAACGGCATTGGCCACACTAAATGAAGGTGTCAAACTAATATTAAATCCGCCGTAACCGTATAATATAGTTGGATTCGTTCCGTCCAATTTCAATCCTTTTTTGTGAGTTATGATCATAGGGATTTTAGTTCCATCTTTCGAAGTATAAAATACTTGTTTGGATTCGTACAAATCGGAGTTAAAATCTACGTTAGGTCTTTTATACAAAGCAGAAACTCCTGTTTTGGCATCATAAGAATACGTCGCACCTGGAGAAATATAATTGGTAAACGAATAATACAAGATTTTCTCGGTCTTTTTACCTCCAAATCCACCAACCGTTCCAATTCCGGGCAAAGCAATATCACGCACTAAATTTCCTTTCATGTCGTACTGTTTAATGTACGAAAGTGCATCTTTCATGTAATTGGCAAAAATATAACCTGAACCAGTAGAAGCATTCAACACATTATCTGTTTGTGGAATAAAGTCTTTCCAACTCCTCATATCGGGTTTTGAAAGATCAAAAGTAACTACTTTATTATTAGGCGCTCTAAAATTAGTTTCTACATAAAAAAGCGTTCCTTCGTTATCGATAACATTATGGTTATTATCAAAATTAGCAATCAAATTTACAATCGGATTGCTTGATTTAGACAGATCTTTATAGTACAATTCGTTTCCTGTAGTTGAATTAGCCGCAGAAATGATTAAATATTTTTCATCCTCGGTAACATAACCACCAACGTATCTTCTTTTGTCTTTTAATCCAAAAATAACTTTGTCATCTTTTTGAGAAGTTCCCAATTTGTGAAAATACAATTTGTGTTGGTCGGTTTTGGCTGATAATTCACTTCCTTGAGGTTTGTCGTAACTGGAATAATAAAAACCTTCATTTTTGTACCATGAAACACCGCTGAACTTTACATCAACAATCGTATCGCCAATAATTTCTTTGGTTTCGGCTTTCATCACGATTACTTTTCTCCAATCACTTCCACCTTCTGATATAGAGTACGCTACTAACGAACCATCTTTTGAAAAATTTACTCCACCAAGCGAAGTACTTCCGTCTTTAGAAAACGTATTTGGATCTAAAAACACTTCTTCTTTTCCCCAAGTATCTTTTCGATACAAAACCGATTGATTTTGTAACCCATTATTTTTATAGTAATAAGTAAACTTTCCTTCTACAAATGGCGCACTGATTTTCTCGTAATTCCACAATTTTTCGATGCGCTCTTTGATGGCATTTCGGTAGGGAATTTTCTCGAGATAACCGTAGGTCACTTCATTTTGTTTCTTTACCCAATCAGCGGTTTCAGGCGAGCGATCGTCTTCTAACCAACGGTATGGATCTTCTATTTTAGTATCAAAATAAGTGTCAACTTGATTGCCTTTTGGTGTTGGAGGATACGTTATTTTTGTCACTTTTGAGTTGTTAGTTTGCGCAATTCCCATTAAAGAAAATAGGATTGTCAATGAGGTGATAGTATTTTTCATGTTCGGTTATTTTAACAAATATAACAAGAATGAAAATTTTTAGAGTTTTAAAACTAAAAATTTTAACTTTTAAATTGATAAATTAATTCCGAAAATCACATTTCTGCCGATATTAGGAATTCCGTCTGATTTCAATCGAGAAAGGTGCGAAACATAATTTCGATTCAACATATTATTGATGTTGAAATTAAAATCTAATGCCACTTTTGACAACGCAATTTTTCCGCCAAGAGCACAATTTAAAAGCGTATAATCATTGGTTTTAGTTTCAAATAATCCGATGTTATTTTGAGCAAAAAAATGTTCAACGTTAAAAGAAACAAAACTGTCCTTAATCGTTTTTTTATCTTTGAATTGTGCTTTTAAAGTTGAATTCCATTTATTAGCAGGAATCAATGGCAAATAATCAGAGTTGCTTTTTTTACCTGTCACACTTTCAAAACTCGAAGTGATGTGCAACCAATCAAAAGGATGTGGATGAAAGTGGATTCCAGCTTCACCGCCATACAATTGTGCATTATCTTGAACGTAATTGTATACGTCATTATCATCAATTACAGTTCCGTTGGGTTGTATAAAAATATAATTATTGATGTGATTGTAAAATCCGTTCACAAAAAACTCAAAGTGTGAAGCGGCAAATTCAACATTGATATCAGTTTGAATGTTTTGTTCGTTTTTCAATTCCGAATTTCCAATTTCGTAGCGATTACTTCCTTCGTGAACTCCGTTTGAAGTCAACTCGGCCAAATTGGGCGCTCTAAAACCCGAAGCCACATTAATTCTGAAAATCAAATCTTCAATGGAATTATTTTTGAATCCTAACGACGCATTAAAACTCGAAAATGACTTGTCAATCGCTTGAAAATAACCTTCTTCTCCTTCTTCCCCATGAGTCGACGTTTGAATTTGTCGAGTATCAAAACGCAACCCGGCTTGAAAAGTATTCTTCCTCCACTCGTTTATAACAGTCCCAAAAACGCCAATATCATTCACATCAGCATCTGGAATTAATAATTCTTGACCAAAATTTCGGTTGGTTTGATTCATTCCTTGAACACCAATAATGCTTTCAAAACTTCCTTTTCGTGGCAAAAAGTATTTCACATCGTAATTAAAGGTGTTCAGTTTCATGTTTAAGATGGGAATTGTACTGTCTTCAAATTCGCTTCTGTTATTAGCGATGTAACCCAAATTAGCTTCCACTTTCGACTGATTCAAATAAATTATATTGTTCCAACTTATCAGATGATTTTTTACTCCTTGTTTTGGAAATTCAGGCGATTTATCTGTAGTTTGTTCAGCAATTCCTTCTTCTGGAATTCCCAAATTCAATCTGTTGAAATTGTATCGAATCGTACTCGAAATTTTCGAATCCGAATAGCCAATTGCGGTTTTGAAATCGGTTTCATTGAATCGAGTATTAGTCACTCTATTGGAATCGGCGGTTTTATAATCGGAATGTGTGTCGTATTTAACTCTTGTCAAAAACTTCCACTTTTCAGAAGCGGTGTTGAATCCGAAATTCGTACTGCTTCCGTGCGTGTTCGAGAAAAATTTCTGATTGAAATTGGCTTTAATGGTGTTGGGCAGTGCAAATTTTTCTGGATTGAAATATAAAACTCCGCCTAATGCATCCGAACCGTATAAAAGTGACGCCGGACCTTTGATTACCTCAACGCTTTCTACTCCAGCATCGTTCAAACCTAGACCATGTTCTTCACCAAATTGCTGGTTTTCCAAACGAACACCTTGAGTATACACCAACACTCTGTTGCCACTCAAACCTCTGATGACTGGTTTCCCAATCGAAGTTCCCGTTGAAACTTGTGAAACACCCGGAATCGTAGCCAAACCTTCAATCAATGTGGTCGCTCCTTTTTGTTGCAAGGCTTTCACCGACTGATGTTCTACTTTCATCACATTTTGCGATTGCATTTTATTAAAAGCCGTCGACACTATTACTTCGTCCATGTGTTCTTCGCTTTCATTCAATACTATGTTTAAGACAGTCTCTTTTTGTGAAAAATTTACTGTTTTTATTTGAGTGGCAAATCCAATGAAAGTCACCACAACTTTGTGATTTCCATTAGGTATTGACGAAATACTGAACTTCCCATTTTCATCCGAAATTGTCTCTTTATGCAATTCAGGTAAAACAATATTTGCTCCTGAAATTGGGTTATTTTTCTCATCGGTTATGGTGCCTGAAAGCTTGCTCTGACCCAAAGCCATAGCAGTAAATCCTATGAATAGGATACTAAAAATTAATTTCATGTAAGTTGATTTTATTGTTATAAATTAAAATAATTGAACGACCCAATTCGCAATTGAAATGAGTGCTTTACCTTGTGAATTAAACAATAAAAAAAGGCGGTGCTCGAAGCGCAAAAAGACTTCCTTTAAAGTGATTGGTTATTTCTTTTGAATACGTAAAAGTGTACGCTGTTGGAAGTTCGGTTTTATTAAATTGAAAAGTAAATGCATCATATGAAACGGTAGTGCTAAAAGCAAATTCACAAACAAAACAATGGTCTTTTTCGTGACTATGTGTAAGTTCGGCTTTATTATTGGTAAGTTCGTGATGGCATTTTTCTTTGGAAAATTCTTCTTCAAGATGGTGAAAAGAGTGCACCGACTGAATTAACATAGCAGTTAAAACAGCCCAAGCAAAAACGAAACTAATGAGTGCGTATTTTCTTTTCATTGGCACAAATGTAAACATCTGAAGATAAAAAATCGTTTGAATTAACAATTTTTGTGAACTGTTGTTTTCTTGATTTTTAAAGTTATGGAAAAAGGATTTGTATTTGTTAAAGACGGACTGCAGTCCGTCTCTTCTTTTATTAATTTACCATATAAGGCAGATAAGAAAATATAAGATTGATATACTTTTGAACCTTACATGAACTTATATGTCTTATATGGTTTGCAGAAAAACTGGTTTCAATAATGTTATACCAAACCATTCGCTACCAAATATTCGGCAATTTGAATCGTATTAGTCGCTGCGCCTTTACGTAAATTATCGGCTACAATCCACATGTTTAGTGAATTTGGCTGACTTTCATCACGACGAATTCGACCTACAAAAACCTCATCTTTTCCTTGAGCGTATAATGGCATTGGATAAGTATACGTATCGTTATTATCTTGTACAACAACGCCTGAAGTATGGTGTAAAATATCGCGTACTTCACTCACATTAAAATCGCGTTCGAATTCGACATTTACCGCTTCACTGTGTCCGCCCACAACAGGAATACGAATAGCAGTTGCAGTAACTGCGATGGTTTTGTCACCAATGATTTTTTGAGTTTCACGCACCAACTTCATTTCTTCTTTGGTGTAACCGTTTTCTTCAAAACTGTCGCATTGTGGAATCGCATTGCGATGAATTTGGTATTTATACGCCATTTCACCTTGAATTCCGGCGTATTCGTTTTCTAATTGTTGCACTGCTTTTACACCCGTTCCAGTGATGGATTGGTAGGTAGAAACAATGACTCTTTTGATTTTGTATTTATGATGCAATGGTGCTAAAACCATCACCATTTGGATGGTAGAACAATTTGGATTAGCGATTATTTTATCGTCTTTGGTCAATTCAGATGCGTTGATTTCGGGAACGATTAATTTTTTGGTTGGATCCATTCGCCATGCCGATGAGTTATCGATCACGGTAGTTCCGACTTCGGCAAATTTTGGAGCCCAAACCAAAGACGTTTCGCCACCAGCAGAAAACAAAGCAATATCTGGACGCATTTCTACGGCAGTTTGCAAACCCACTACAGTGTAATGGTTTCCTTTCCATTCGATTTGTTTACCAACCGATTTCTCAGAAGCCACTGGAATTAATTCGGTTACAGGAAAATTTCGTTCGGCTAAAACTTGAAGCATCACTTCGCCAACCATTCCGGTTGCGCCAACAACAGCAACTCTCATATACGTATATTTAAATTTAGGAAGTACAAAAGTAGAGAGAAAATTGTTTGAAAAATAAAAATTTTCACTATTCAACTTAGAATTTTGAATGGTGAAGTCAATATTAATACATTCGGTTTCTACCTGATGAGATTCCTCCTCCGTCGGAATGACAAAAGTGTACTTAAAACTACTATTTCCTAGCCCAGATTGAAGCCGATATCCTTTGAGAGGAACGAACAAAGATAAAGGCGGAAAGCTGGATTAGCTTCTAAAAAATTTAAATATTGAGAAAAAATTGCTTCGTTCCTCGCAAAGAAAAACCACCCGAATCAACGAGTGGTTTAGTTAGAATATGTATGTAGCGGATTGTTATTTTTTTAACAAATCTCTGATTTCTGCTAATAATTCTTCTTGAGTTGGTCCGGCTGGAGCTGGAGCTTCTGCTGGTTTTCTCATTTTGTTGTAGGCTTTGATGATCATAAACATCACAAATCCAACTACCACTAAACTTACGATAGAATTAATCCATTTACCATAACGGATAGCATTTTCTGGAGTAGTTACAACACCCGCAGCGTCTTTAACTTCTGGAGACAGCACATATTGTAAAGAAGAAAAATCCATGCCGCCCGTTAACATCCCAACAATGGGCATAGCAATATCAGCAACAAATCCGTTTACAACTGCGCCTACAGCGCCAGCCATAATTACAGCAACTGCAAATTCAATCACGTTGCCTGTCATAATGAAATTTTTAAACTCTTTTAACATCTCTTAGTTTTTAATTGGTTAATGAAGCTAAAATAGTTAAAAAAACAATATATTAACATAATTTTTGTAGAATTTCAGCTATTCTCTGTAAAAAATTCGCTTCACTCGTTGTGAAATACTGGTCATAATTTCATAGGGAATCGTACCTAACTGTTTGGCAATGAATTGAACGGAAGGATCTTTTCCGAAGATGATGACTTCGTTACCTTCTTTGCAATCAATATCAGTTACATCAACCATAATCATGTCCATACAAACGCTTCCAACAATAGGTGCTTTTTTGTTTTTTATCGTGACATAACCTACACCATTACCTAGATGACGTGAAATTCCGTCGGCGTAACCTATAGGAATGGTAGCAATTTTAGTGGTTTTGGTTGCCATAAAACGGCGATTGTAGCCTACGCTTTCGCCTTCTTGAATGGTTCTTACTTGAGAAATAATTGATTTCAAGGTGCCAACATTTTCCAAGTATTTTTGTTCGTCTTCATCGTTGGCAACACCATATAATCCGATGCCTAATCGTACCATATCGTATTGCGCTTGTGGGAAATTGGAAATTCCAGACGAGTTTAAAATGTGGCGAATGGGTTTGATGTTTAACTCTGACATCAACTGTGAAGACAGTTTATCATACAATTTGATTTGTGATAATGTAAAATCGATGTGTTTCATATCGTCGCTGGCAGCCAAATGCGAGAGAATGCTTTTGACTTGAACGGTTTTGTTGTCTTTCAATTTGGAAATTAATTCAGGCAAATCTTTTTCTTCAAAACCCAAACGGTGCATTCCCGTATCTAATTTGATGTGAATGGGGAAGCTTTTCAATTTTTTTTGTTCAGCCAATTTTAAGAACGCGGTCAATCCTTTGATGGAGTAAATTTCGGGTTCCAAATGATACTGAATAATCGCAGAAAAACTAGTGCTTTCTGGATTTAACACCATAATCGGCAATTCAATTCCGGCGTTTTTGAGTGAGATTCCTTCATCGGCAAAAGCCACACCTAAATAATCTACTTTATGATGCGAAAGCAATTTGGCGATTTCGTAACCTCCATTTCCATAGCCAAACGCTTTGACCATAACCATCATTTTGGTGGCTGGTTTTACACGTGATTTGTAGTAATTCAAGTTATGACTGATGGCGTTCAAGTTGATTTCGAGAACCGTTTCGTGTGTTTTTTCTTCCAATAAAGAAACGATTTCTTCAAAGTGAAAATGACGCGCACCTTTAACTAATATGGTTTCGTTTTCAAACGGAATACTGTCTATTTCGCTGACAAATTTCTCAGTAGATGGAAAAGCCAAACAATTGGGAAATTTATTTTTAAAACTCGAAATCGTCTCACCGATAGCAATGACACGGTTGATTTTATTGGAAATAATCAACTGAGATACTTTCGAATATAATTCTTCGGTAATCAATCCGCTTTGAAAAATATCGGAAAGTACCAACGTTTTCTTTTTGTATTGTTTCTGACTTTCAAGAAAATCCAATGCGATTTTCAACGACTGAAAGTCCGAACTGTAACTATCATCAATGAGTGTTGTATTGTTGATTCCGTTTTTGACTTTCAAACGCATTTCTACCGGATACAACAACGCCATACGATCTTGAATGGTGTTTTGTTCGTAACCTAAATACAGCATGACCATCAAACAGTGAATCGCGTTTTCTATCGACGCTTGATCTTGAAACGGAATACCTATTTTAAAGCACAATTTATCGTACGTGATTTTCAATTCGGTATGATCTGAACTTTCTTTAGCGATGATGAACACATTGGCTTTTCCGTCGTCGGAACTCCACGTAAACGTATTGATTTTTGTATTTAAAAAAGCTTCAATTGTGCGATTTTTATTCATAATCAACACTTCCACCGAAGAAAAAAGCTTTAATTTTTCTTTGATTTTTTCGCCTGCATCGTGAAAACCTTCGTCGTGTGCCGAACCAATATTGGAAAGAATTCCGATGGTCGGTTGAATGATTTTTTGAAGGTTTTCCATTTCGTTCACCGTTGAAATTCCGGCTTCAAAGATTCCGAGATTGTGTTTCTCATTAATTCCCAAAACCGAAAGCGGAACACCTACTTGCGAGTTGTAACTTTTGGGTGAACGAATGATGTTGTAATCGGGACTCAATAAGAAATTCAACCATTCTTTGATGATGGTTTTTCCGTTACTTCCTGTGATTCCGATGATGGGAAAATCAAAATTACTGCGGTAGGAAGCAGCAAAAGTTTGCAGTGCTTCCACCGTATTTTCAACAATTAAAAAATTAGCCTTACCTTCTAAATTTTCAGGAATGTGATTGACTACAAAATTAAAAACTCCCTTTTCTATAAGCGAGTTGATGTAGTGATGACCATCGTGATTCGGCCCAACAATGGCGAAAAACAAAGTGCTGTCACTATTTTGCAACGAACGACTATCGATGGAAATCGTGTCGATAATAGCAATATCATTGGCTCCGTTGAATTGAGCTTTGATGATGGGAATAATATTTCGGATGGATACAGTCACAATCGACTATTTTTTGAGGTCATCTGAGACGTTTTCGGGATCGTTTACTACAAAATTTTCGCGCATGGCTTTGAAATAAGCAGCGCGACTCAAGGGTTCGTATTCTTCGGTTTCGCCTAACAAAACTAGGTTATCACTATCGGCTTTTCTGAAACTATAATGCGCTAAATTTCCGGTTCGGGTACACACTGCGTGCACTTTAGTAACATATTCGGCTGTAGCCATTAGCGCTGGCATTGGACCAAACGGATTACCTTTAAAATCCATATCCAAACCTGCCACTATTACTCGAATACCGGAGTTGGCTAAATCGTTACAAATTTTTACAATTTCATCGTCAAAAAACTGAGCTTCATCAATACCAACCACATCGCAACCTTGAGCCAAAATAGCAATATTGGCTGCTGCTGGAACTGGTGTAGAACGGATTTCATTTTTGTTGTGAGAAACTACCATTTCCTCGTCGTAACGTGTATCAATAGCAGGTTTAAAAATCTCTACTTTTTGTTTGGCGAACTGTGCTCTTTTAAGTCTTCGGATGAGTTCTTCAGTCTTTCCAGAGAACATCGAACCACAGATGACTTCAATCCAACCAAACTGTTCTTTATGATTTACTGTATTTTCGAGAAACATTTTGTACTTTTCACGTATTAATTTGAATACTTTTTATTACTTTGTAACGCAAACAAAAATATTAAATTTACTCAAGCAACTCATCATAATTCTTTAAACTTATGAAAAAAAGATTGGAAGCCGAATTACTTAGCATTGCCCACCGAATTTTAAAGTTGAAAAACAAATCGGAAGTCGATCAATTGTATCATGAAACTCAAAAATTGTACGAAGCATTGACCGTTTTAAAGTTTTATGGCGATAATTACGAGCAAGTTAAGTCGGAAATTACTGTAGTCGATTTGGAAGAAAAACTAAGTGCTTCATTGGAAGAAAAAACACCTGAAACTCCAGTTGCAGTTGTTGAGCCAATACTTGTAGAAGAGCCAAAAGAAGAAATCGTTGCTGAAACTAAGGAAGAAGAAGTAATCGAAACAGAAATTGAAGCTGAAGTTGAAACCCAAGAAGAAACCCAAGAAGAAACAATCATAGTTGGTGAAATTACTTTGGAAGAAGAGGAAATTGAGGAAGAAGAAAATGTGCCTTCTATTCACGCTTCTGAAGAAGTTGAAGAGGAAGTGGTAGCCGAATCAAAAGACGAAATGGATTTTGGCGCTATCTTCGAATTGGCCGCTGAAAGTCCGAATGAAATTGAAGACGAAAAAGTTCAAGTAGAAGAAGTAAAAGCAGAAACCAAGCAAATTTCGTTTGAAGATTTATTAGGTGAAAATTACACCGAACCTGTTTTTGTAAAACCCAACGATGTAACCAAACCTGCTGCTAAAAAAGAAAAAACTGAAGAAAAAAGCGAAGTGATGGTCGATCGTGAAGAAGGGAAATCACTTTCGTTGAACGATAAATTCTCCAAAACCATCAATATTGGTTTGAACGACCGAATTGGTTTTGTAAAACATCTTTTTGGTGATTCAGCCGAAGATTACAACCGTGTTTTATCGCAATTGAATACGTTCGGTTCGTTTGAAGAAGCTAAAGATTTTATCGAAGAAATCATCAAACCCGATTACAATAATTGGGAAGGCGTTGACGATTATGCCGAGCGTTTCATCGAATTGGTAGAGAAAAAGTTTTTGTAGTACATGTCCAAACTTTATATAGTTCCTACGCCAATTGGCAACCTTGACGACATGACTTTTAGAGCCATCACGGTTCTGAAAGAAGCCGATTTAATTTTGGCTGAAGACACACGCACTAGCGGCAAATTGTTGAAGCATTTTGACATTTCAACGCACATGCACAGTCATCACATGCACAACGAACACAAAACTGTTGAAAACATTATTTCGCGTTTGAAAAGCGGCGAAACCATTGCTTTAATTTCAGATGCGGGAACGCCTGCGATTTCCGATCCTGGATTTTTATTGACGCGCGCTTGTGTAGAAAACAATATTGAAGTGGATTGCTTGCCCGGCGCGACCGCTTTTGTTCCAGCATTAGTGAACAGCGGTTTACCCAACGACCGATTTGTATTTGAAGGGTTTTTACCTGAAAAAAAAGGACGACAAACGCGTTATTTGTCTTTGGCAGAAGAAACTCGAACAATGATCTTTTATGTTTCACCACACAAATTGGTCAAAACATTGGCTGAGTTTGTACAGTATTTTGGAGCCGAACGACCCGTTTCTATTTCAAGAGAATTGAGTAAATTACACGAAGAAACCATTCGCGGAAGCGCTGAAGAAGTGTTGAAACATTTTGAAACCAAAGCGCCAAAAGGTGAGATTGTGGCTGTGGTTGGTGGGAAATCATTAAAATAGTTAACCATCATTAATCTTTTTATTAGAAAAAAGTGTTGGAAAATTTCTTTTAGAATGTTTTTCGTATTCGATATAATCTTTAAACTTCATTTTTTTGAATATTAATTTAAAAAAATAAGCTTTAATTATCTTCAAAATTGAAGGCAAAATCATTATGATTATTAAGTACAAATATTCCATATTTCCCCTTTTTTATAATTACTTAATTATATAATTCAAAAAAGCGTTTTTTGTTACACTTTATTTTCATAATTTTTTTTTTTATTATTTAATTCACAATTAACTTCAACTTTGACTTTCAATTGAATTTCATACATTTGCTAAACAATTACAAGCCAAAATAACCAATTAAACTCCCTAATTATGCGTTGGAATCTCCTCTCTAAGCCCGAAAAAGAAAAAGTTCAGCAGCTACAAAACGAACTTAAAATTGACGAAATCATTGCGAATTTATTAGTTCAGCGAGGCATCGAAACGTATGAACAAGCGCGTACTTTTTTTCGCCCTACTCTAGCCGATTTACACGATCCGTATTTGATGAAAGACATGGACAAAGCCGTAACTCGCATTGAAAAAGCCATAAACAACAACGAAAATATTTTAATATTTGGCGATTATGATGTAGATGGAACCACAGCGGTTTCGCTCGTGTCGTCGTACTTAAAAAGTGTTTATCCCAATATTGACACTTACATTCCTGATCGTTACGACGAAGGTTACGGCATTTCCTATAAAGGAATTGATTACGCCGATGATAACGGAATTACTTTAATTATCGCACTTGACTGTGGCATTAAATCGATTGATCATATTGCTTACGCGAAGGATAAAAACATTGATTTTATTATTTGCGATCACCATCGTCCGGGCGACAAACTTCCAGATGCAATTGCTGTTCTCGACCCAAAACGCGATGATTGCACTTATCCTTACGACGAATTATGTGGTTGTGGTGTAGGTTTCAAACTCATACAAGCTTTAGCCAAAAACCGCAACCAAACGATGGATGACTTAATTCCCTATCTCGATTTAGTCGCCACTGCCATCGCTGCGGATATTGTTCCGATGACAGGCGAAAATAGAGTGTTGGCGAAATTTGGATTGGAAGTGATTAATACGAATCCGCGACCTGGAATCAAAGCGCTCATTCAAAATCTAAAAAAGAAAACACTGTCCATAACTGATGTAGTTTTCATCATCGCACCTCGAATCAACGCAGCCGGACGCATCAAACACGGAAAAGAAGCAGTTGCCTTATTGACCGAATTTGATTTGGATCAAGCCGAACAATTTGCTTCCGAAATTGAACAGCACAACTCCGATCGAAAAGATTTGGACAAACAAATCACCATCGAAGCTTTGGCACAAATTGAACTCAATGATGAACAAGAAAACTTCACCACCGTTGTCTATCAAGAAAACTGGCACAAAGGCGTTATTGGAATTGTCGCTTCCCGATTGACCGAAACGTATTATCGCCCAACCATCGTTTTTACCAAAAGTGGCGACAAACTCGCGGCTTCGGCTCGTTCGGTAAAAGGCTTTGACATCTACAATGCACTGGAAGCCTGTGCAGAACATTTGGAACAATTTGGCGGTCACATGTACGCCGCAGGAATGACTTTGAAAGAAGAAAATTATCCTGCATTCAAAAAAGCCTTCGAAAAAGTAGTTCGCGATACTATTGCTCCCGAATTGCTGATTCCAGAAATTACTATTGATGCAGAACTTGAATTTTCTGAAATTCAGCCCAAGTTCATTCGACTATTGAATCAATTTGAACCTTTTGGGCCACAAAATATGACGCCTGTTTTTATGAGTAAAAATCTAAACGATACGGGTTATGCCAAAACTTTAGGCCAGAATGAAGAACATTTAAAACTCTTTGTAAAACAAAAGGGTTCTGAAGGTTTTGGTGCGATTGGCTTTGGTTTGGGTTCGAAATTAGAATTGGCAAAAAACCATAAACCCTTTGAATTAGCGTATTGCATCGACGAAAATGAGTTCAATGGTAACGTAACTATACAATTGAGATTAAAAGATATTCGGTCATGAAACAACTTTTTCTTTTCCTAGTGTTTATTACTTTGATGAGTTGTACTAATTCATCGGAAGAGTACATCGACATTCGCGGAGAAGAATACGCTGGTTCGCAAAGTTGCATTCAGTGTCATCAAAACATCAGTGAATTATCGGCACACAATTCGCACACCAAAGCCTCGATGCCTGGATTGAAAGAAAATATTTTGGGATTAATTAATAATGAACGATTTGCCTATACTTACAATCCACAATTACATCTAAAAGTTCAAGAACACAAAGACAGCGTGTATCAAGTGGTGTACAAAAACGGAAAACCAACTGAAAAATACCGTTTTGATGTTCTTATGGGAGCAAAACACGCCCAAACCTCGATGTTTTGGCATCAAAATAAGTTGTATGAGTTACCTATTTCGTACTATCAATCAATAACCAATTGGGCAACTAGTCCAGGTTATGACGCACACTATCCTTTATTTGAACGCATGGTAAAAAAGGATTGCTTCAGTTGTCACAGTTCGAACATCAAAAGTCCGCAACCCAAAGGCGTAAAGGCGGGACAAGAATACGGCTCAACCGAATTATCAGGACAATTGGACAAAAATTCTATCGTTTACGGAATTGACTGTGAGCGCTGTCATGGTCCGGCCAAAAAACACGTCAATTATCATTTGAAATTCCCAAAAGACGTAAAAGCACAATTCATCACAACCAAAACAAAACTCAACAATCAGCAAAAACTAGATCAATGTGCGATTTGCCATTCGGGAAACAATTCCCCGCAATTGAAATCGAGGTTTGATTTTCGACCAGGCGACAGTATATCTCAGTTTTTCTTAAGTAATCTAGCCGTTTCAAAAGACGCACCAATTGACGTTCATGGCAATCAATTGGAATTACTCAAACAAAGTAAGTGTTTTACAAAAGATCCGGCATTGAACTGTATTACGTGTCACAATCCGCACGCCAATGCCGAAAAAAACACTACCTACTACTCGCAAATCTGCATGAGTTGTCATCAACAATCGAATAAGAATTTCTGCAAGGTGCAACCGTTTCAACCCAATTTTAAAAACAATTGTGTAGATTGTCATATGCCAACAAAATCATCTGCTGTGATTAGTTTTATTCCGTCTGGTAGCAAGAAAAAGAAGTATTATTCGTTGCGAACGCACAAGATTGGAGTTTATAAAAAGGTGGAAAAGTAAACCAATTAGTTTTTTGGCGTGCCCTTCGGTCGTGCTATCCGTTCCAATCTTTTTATTGCTTATTACAATGAGTACAATTGAAGGTCATTTCTTTAAGGCAATAAAAAGGATTTCCACTTCTATCACTCACGCAATTCAGTTGTAAGTATAACTATTGGTTTTCAAACTTCTTCAGTTCGAATTGTTCTCCATCAAAAACACCATAGGTAAAGTAACCAATCCAGTCGCCAAGATTAACATAAGTAGAATTTTCGCCCACTTCTTTAGTTATAGGCAAATGACGGTGACCAAAAACAAAGTAATTGTAGTGTTGGGTTTCTAATTTTCGTTTGGCGTATTGAATCAGCCATTCTTTGTCATCACCTAAATAATGAACATCGGCTTCGCCCGAAATGAGTTTATTTTTTACTGAAAGATAATGCGCTAATTTCACTCCAATATCTGGATGCAACCATCTAAAAAGCCATTTTGAAAACGGATTGGTAAAGACTTTTTTCATTCGTTTGTAGCCTTTGTCGCCCGGACCTTTTCCGTCGCCATGACCAATTAAAAAGGTTTTTCCAGAAAAGGTAAACTCTTTGTTATCGTGATACACGGGAATATTAAGTTCTTTTTCGAAATAATCGTTCATCCACAAATCGTGATTGCCTACAAAAAAGTAAATAGGAATTCCGCTGTCTCTAATTTCAGCCAACTTTCCTAAAACACGCACAAATCCTTTCGGAACAACCGTTTTATATTCGAACCAAAAATCAAATAAATCGCCTAATAAAAAAATGGCTTCAGCATCTTGTTTTACTTCATCGAGCCACGCCACAAACTTTTGTTCACGCGGAAAACTCGCTTCAGGTGTTGGCGCACCTAAATGTTGGTCGGAAGCAAAGTAAATTTTTTTATCAGGCAAAATCGTCATTTTTTTTCTTTCGTAGGGACAAGTCTCGACTTGTCCTTACATTATATTATCGGAAGCGTACCATTCAGCAAACGAGCTTTCCGTTTCCTGCAATTTTAACGAGTGAAGTTCAATAGATTGAGGCAAGCGGTTTTTTATTTTTTGAGCAAAATCGACTACCATATTTTCACTAGTCGGTTGATAATCAACCAAAATTACGTGATGACCACGATTCTTTAGCTCGTTAGCCAACTCAACATGCGGTGTGTTTTTATTGAAAACTGTGGCGTGATCGAATTGATCTACGATTTCTTCTTTTACAATTTTTTTCAAATCAGAAAAATCGATTACCATTCCGTATTTCACATTGGAAGCATCAGAAATAGGTTCGCCGATAACGGTTACTGAAAGTTTGTAGCTGTGTCCGTGAACATTTTTACATTTTCCATCATAGCCATAAAGCGCATGACCTGTTTCAAAAGAAAACTGCTTCGTAATTCTGATTTTACTCATTGAAAAGATATTAAGGTGCAAATTTATGAATTTTAATCGAAGTCTTTTCTGTTTTTAGCACGATAATACATATAGTAAGCGATTCCGACAAAAACGACGAAAGGCAATAAATAACCAATTACTACTCCAACTTGATAACCACTATCAGGAGCATTTTTGAGTTTTTTGTCAATATTGGTTTGTTGAACTAAAGATATAAGTGAATACATAGGTAACATTTTTACAATAATCAAAAGTATAAAAAAAGGCCACTTATAAAAGTGACCTTTCTCATGTATTATAATTTTTTCTTTCTTACGGGTTAATTTGAAATGTTTGAGCTTCGTTGATGTGTGACTCTCTCACATTGATTGCTTTGTTATCAGCTCCTACAACAAAAGCGGCAAAACTAATATTGTTTGCATTGGCAATATTGGCAGGAACAGGAATTGAAAATGTTTTAGAAACAGTAGCTCCATTAGTAGTTCCAATAATAGCATCACCTAAAATATCCGTCATCGAAACTCTCAATACATGATTGTGAACGAAGTTAGGTATTAAATAACCATCATAATAATTAGTGTAATTGAACTGTTGGTAAATCAATCCGTTTTCCATCAAATACACTACTAGTTTTAAATCCGAATAATCATCTAAAAATTTAACATCAACAGTTAAATCAATGTTTCCATTACTCAATGTAGAATTCATAGCTAAACCTACAGTAGTATTATTACTCGTTAAATCTATAGCTTCCTGAGTATTCGAAACTTCTGGAAAAGTCCAAACATTCATTCGATTCAATCGAGAAACTGGCAATGCAAGTGGACTGTTAGGTAAAATTAAGTTTTTTAATGGTGCAATTCCTGGGAAATGATACGGGTCATTTCCGTTGTGAATAGCTACAGTAACTACATTATCCGTTTGTTCTTTTACTTGTTCAATTGCATAAGCAACACGAGTACAATTTCCGCACCATGTACCTGTATAATCTTCAATTAAAACATTCTTTTTAAAATAGCCAGGAATAGCTGGTGCAGTAGCACTTTGGTCTGGACGATTTTCAACTACAACTGTATCACTACAAGAGAAAAACAAAGTTGTAATAGCAAATAAAGCTAAAAGTTGTATCTTTTTCATATTAAAAAAAATTTGCATGATTATTGATTGCAAATAAAACAAAAAAAACTTTAATCTTAATAATATTATTTATTTATTTGCAACTCTAATTGAACATTTTATGAAAAATTTATCTCTTTTATTGCTTTTTGTAGGATTTAATTTATTCGGTCAAAATAACCTTCCTGATTTGAATTTGACAACACTTGAAGGCAAATCGGTTTCGTTGAAAAATGAGTTCAATGAAAAAGACAAATTATATGTTTTTTCCTTTTGGGCAACTTGGTGCGCACCGTGTATCAATGAACTTGATGAAATGAATGATCTTCAAGAAGAATGGAAAAAAGAAGTCAATTTTGAAGTCATTGCCGTTTCAACAGATGATTCTAGAACTCAAAAAAGAGTAAAACCTTTGGTGAACGGAAAAGAATGGACGTATAAAATTTTATTAGATACCAACCAAGATTTTAAAAGAGCACTTTCGATTGTAAACATTCCTTATACAATTGTGGTAAAAAACAATCAGATAGTTCACATTCAAAATGGATACGTTCCAGGAAGTGAAGTTGAATTATTTGAAAAACTGAAGACTTTATAAAAAATGAAATTACAACAACTAACTCAACTATTACTTCTAAGTTTCATAACTACTACTGCATTTTCTCAAGAACAACCTAAAGAAAAAATTCAATTTAACGGCGGATTTGAATCGAATTCACAATGGTTTTTGGATGACGATGGACTCAAAGATGAGTTCAACAATCCAACCGTTGCTCCAGAGCAACCTTTACGTTCTAATAATTATCTTTTTTTAAATTTTAAATATAAGAATTGGTCTGCTGGTATTCAGGGTGAAAATTATAAAAACGAACATGAGTCGTTAGCTATTTACAACCCAAAATTTAGTGGAACCAATGTAGCTACGTATTTCTTACAATACAAGAGTAAAAAAATCGATGTTACTGCTGGTTATTTTTACGAGCAATTTGGCAGCGGATTGTTGTACAGAAGTTGGGAAGACCGAGCTCTGGGAATCAATAATGCATTACGTGGTGGACGAATCATATTCAAACCAACGGATTACTTAACATTAAAATCTATTTATGGCCAACAAAGAACTGGTTTTGATGTAAGTAGAGGAAAAATTTATGGTGCGGATGTTGAAATTGGATTTTCTCCGATTTTTAAAATGGAAACTACAGATGTTTCTCTAGGTTTAACTTACATTGCTAGAGACGAAAAAACAGACATAGTAAATCCAAATTTTGATGATGTAACTAACGGTTATGCGGCTAGAGTAAACATTAATCATAATTCGGTTTATTTTTCAAGTGAATACGACTATAAAACTCACGACGCTGTTGTTCAATCTCCTGGTCAAATAGACAATCGTTTGATTAAACCAGGAAATGCTTTGTTAATCAATACTGGTTACTCTAAAAAAGGCTTTGGAATTGATGCTTCCTTCAGACGATTAGAAAACATGAGTTTCTTTTCGGAAAGAGATGCTAAAGGAAATACATTCAACGACCGATTGATGAATTTCATACCAAGTTTAACTAAACAACACCATTATAATTTAGCCAACATATATGTATATCAAGCTCAACCAAGTGTACTTATTGAAGATGTTGACTTTGTAAAAGCTGGTGAAATTGGTGGACAAATTGATATTTTCTACGATTTCAAAAAAGGAAGTAAATTAGGAGGTAAAAACGGAATGAAAGTGGCATTAAATGTTTCTAATTGGAATGCTTTAGGCGGTACTTTTTATCTTTTTAATCCTCAAAATTATGAAACCGATTTCTTCGGATTTGGCAAAAGAATGTATACAGACGCTAATATAGAAATTACCAAAAAATGGGATTCAAAATGGCAATCTGTCTTTAGTTACATCAACCAATACTACAACAAAAAATTTGTTGATGGTAGATCAGGTGAAGTTAATTCAAATATTGTTGCTGCCGAGGCTACATACAAATTCACACCAACTCGTTCTATGAGAGTAATGGGAGAACATATGTGGGCAGACAGCGACAAGAAAAACTGGGCTGGAGCCACAGTAGAGATGAATATAAACTCGAAGTTTTCATTTTATGTGTCCGATTTGTATAACTACGGAAACGACTTAGACTATTCAAGAAATCATTACTACAACCTTGGCGGTGCATTCAGAAAAAAATCAACTCGAATTGCTTTAAATTATGGAAGACAAAGAGGAGGTTTAGTCTGTGTAGGTGGAGTTTGTCGATTTGTTCCTGAAAGTTCTGGTTTATCATTATCACTTAATACTGCATTCTAAAACTAACTGCGATGATAAAAATTCAGAAAATAACAATTGGTTTAGTATTTGGATTTTTATTTTTTCTACTATCGTGTAGCTCTTCTGAGGAAGAATATATTGACATACCTGCTGTTTCAGTAGATTTGACTCAAGTTCCTTATCCTAAATTATCAGATTATCATTTTTTTACTGGCGAATTAAAAAACTTAACTCCAACCAATGGAGTTGTTCCGTTCAAACCAGCCACTGAACTTTTTACTGATTATGCAGAGAAGAAGCGCTTTGTTTGGATGCCAAATGGAGCGAAAGCAACATATGTTAACGATCATACGGTTTTAGACTTACCCATTGGAGCTGTTGTCATAAAAATGTTTTACTATAACAATGTTCAACCTTCAAATACTACAAAAATTATTGAAACCCGAATGATGATTCGCAAATCAACGGGATGGATTTTTGCAGAGTATATCTGGAATGATGAACAAACGGAAGCATTTTTAGAAACCCAAAGCACAACAAGAGTAATCAGTTGGAAAGACAGCAATAATGTGGTTCATACTATTGATTACAGAACACCCGAAGTGGATTTTGAATGCTTGCGATGTCATGCAAAATTTAACAATACAATCATAAGTCCGATTGGAATTAAACCACAGAACATCAATTATAATTTAGCGTACAACGAAGGCTCAAAGAACCAGTTAACCAAACTCATTGAAACGGGTTACTTAGACAATAATTTACCCTCAAACATCCTTTCAAGCGTTGATTTCAAAGATGCTTCAAAGTCGTTAGACCAAAGAGTTCGTTCTTACTTTGATGCGAATTGTGCGCATTGTCATATAGATGGCGGAGAAGCTTCATGGATGAATTTACGATTCGCTTACAACGAAACTGTAAATCCGTTAAAAATGGGAGTAACTGCTCATGCAGCTCACTATTTAGAAGGATACAACAATATTACCGTAACGCCAGGAAATGTAGGTCAATCCATTTTACATTACAGAGTAAATACTGAAAACGACTTATTGTATATTATGCCTCCATTAGGAAGAACTAAACGACATACTGAAGCTGTACTACTTATTGAAAATTGGATAAATTCATTATAATAAAAAAGGCTCACTGTTGTGAGCCTTTTTTATTTTTTATGTTTAAAAAAACTATTACTTTTTAATGATTTTTTTTGTAGATGAATTTCCTTCAGCATTTGTAAAGTTAATTACATATACTCCAGAACTTATGTTTGAAAAATCAATAGTTTGAACTCCATAATTTAATTCAGAGTTATAAACTACTTTACCATTTAAGTCGTAAACTGCCATAGAAGTACTTTTTAATACATCTAAAACCAATTCGTCATCGATTAAAGTAGATTTAACAATCACACCGGAAGTCTCTAACTGACTTACCTCATCAATTGTTAAATTAGGATCGTAACGGTATGTAACGGTAATTGAATTACCTACTTCTGTACCACCTTGAGTTGCTTGATTGGTTTGATAAAATCTGAATACAAAATCCAAAGGATAAACTCCGGTTCCAGCATTATCATTCAAAAAGTGATCAAAATTACCATTTGTTCCGTTTGGAGCTAAAGTAACACCAACACTTGGGTAACTCAATCCTTCAACTACTTCTGGAAGGCATTCTTCTCCAAAACACAATTGAAAACTAGTTCCGTCATTATTTAATAAATCTTCACATTTTACCCAAACATTTGTTGTTGTTGAACCTGTGTTTCTTACTTTGAAACCAACTTCAGCTTGAGGATAACCAGTTTGGTTATTCGCAATAACAGAACCACTTGGAATCGGTGTGAAATTTAATCGTGCAAGAGTGATTTGGGAAAAACCAAGTTGCAACGTTAACAAAGCTAAAAGAGTAATTATCTTTTTCATTTTTTCTTTTTTTTTAACATCCATACTCTAAAAATGAGTTTAGAGTATGGATGTTTAGATTATTCTATTTAGTTTAATACAATTTTGATTGTCTCTTCTACCGATTCTGAAGTCAATTTAGCCAAATATACTCCTCTTTGAAGGTTTGATAAATTTACTGAATCGTTGTTAGACATATTGTTTTTAGTAAATACCACTTTACCAGTGATATCAGTAACTACTAAATCAAAGTTAGTTTCGGTAGCAAAAGTAAAGATTCCTGTTGATGGGTTTGGGAATACAGTAGCTTTTACAGTTGAAAACTCATTATTACTTAATGGATTTGCAACACTAAATGGTTTTGCTTCTGAACTTCCAAAAGTTCCCCCTTGAGCACCTGGAATTAAAATACCATTTCCTAATATTTGGTAACTTCCAACTCCATAACCACTGTTCATACCATCACCGTAAGAATCTTCAATAGTAAAAGTATAACAATCGTTTGGCAAAGTTAAGTTAATATCTGGCTGTGGATAAGCTCCAGCAGCAGCAGCATCTGTGTAAGTAGGACTAATTGCAACAATTGCTCCTGCAGAATTTCTTAACATCCAAGAAGTCTCAGAACCATAAGCATCTAAAGTAATTTTGATTGTAATATTAGAACTGTCAGTTTCTCCTGCTTTATCAAATGAAACAGTACCAGAATTATTTGCATTGTCATCATCAGCAGGAATAGATACTTCCAAAGTGTTGTTTGGTTGTAGCGTATAAGGTGTTGCTGGCAATGTAACAGTCGTACGAGCAAGTGGACTTAAATTTCCTGTCCAATTGTATACTTGTGGAGTTCCACCATTAATAGTATAGGTTATTGGTAAATTTGTCAATTGTGTTTGACCATAATTTTGAATCTCAACTTTTGGTTCAAGAGATGATACGCATTGAGCATCAATTTCTTTAACTTCTTTAATTTTTGCATCATTACTTGTTAAACCTGTGTAAGTAGGAGTAGTTCCATTACCAGAAATGATTTTTTGTTGAGTTTCTGCCATAAAAGCAACAACTTCAAACTCACCCATTTCAGCAACAATACTATTGTATGCCGCAGGAATAGTATAAGTATAAGTTCTTGTTACAAAAGTACCAGCAGTAGTAGTAGTTATGTTTTCACCCCATTGACCTGTCAACATGTGGATTAATCTGTGTTGGTGGTTGTAGTTATTACCCATATTTCCACCTGTTTGTGGTCCTAATGTGTTATTTTGTAAGAAAGCAACATTCAATTTATTTGTTGCAACTGGACTTGCTCCTGTATAATATGCTTCTACTAAAACGGTTAATACTCTTGTATTAACATCAATAGACGCGGTTGTTGCAACGTTTACATAAGAAGCCTGAGCTAGAGTCTGATTAGAAGCGTTGTTCCAGTTATTACGGTTCATAGCAGTTCCAGTTCCACCATTTTGTGCCAAACCTGCAAAAGCAACTCTATTAACAGTTCCAGCTGGATAACCTGTTAATCCACTTTGATTAGCAATACCTGTTCCAAAAGAAGTTCTGAAATCAGGCTGACCTGGTCCTGGAGTAGCAAAACCTCCAACGTGTATGTTTATCAAGAATACGTTATTCGGATTTGCATTTTTAATACTGTTGGCTATCGCATGTCCTTGTGGGCAATAAACGCAATTTACACCTGTAAATTCTTCAAGAATTACTTTTTTGTTTTGTGGTGCTGTGCTCACAATAGTTTGAGCAAAAGCACTCACTCCCATAAAAGCAACAAAAAATAATGAAAGAGTAGTTTTTTTCATAAGTGGTTTAAAGTTAATAGTTTGTATTTGTTTTTTTAAAGTGTAGCAATATTATGGTTTTTTTTCAAATCAAAAAAACAATTTGGATATTTTTTCTTTATAATAAGTTAATATTAAATTGTTTGTAATAATTTACACTAAAAATAATTGTTTTTTCAATTTTGCTCTATATTTGTAAAAATTTCGGGGATGTAGCTCAGTTGGCTAGAGTGCTTGACTGGCAGTCAAGAGGTCGTGGGTTCGAGCCCCATCTTCTCCACTAAATAAAAACGCCTTGAATATCTTGGCGTTTTTTTTATTTTCCACTTTTTAAGTCTTCAGCTACTTTTTCTAATTCCATATACCAATCGTCACCAAATCTTCTGATTAAAGCTTCTTTGACAAATTTATATATTGGAACTTGTAATTCTTTTCCTAATGAACAAGCATCATCACAAATATCCCAACGATCGTAGTTGACTGCTGCAAACTCGGTAAAATCTTTTACTCGAATTGGATACAAATGACACGAAACTGGTTTTTTCCAGCTTACTTCACCTTGGTTGTACGCTTGCTCGATTCCGCATAAAGCTGTTTTCCCATCAAAAATTACATAGGCGCAATCTTTGTTGTCAATCAATGGAGTTTCCAAATCTTGATCGGTTCCTTTTACCCAAGTTCCTAATCGCTCAATGGCTTCAATTCCTTCTTTGCGTAAAAAAGGCTTTACTTTTGGATAAATTTCTTCTAGAATTTTGGTTTCTTCTGCACTCAATGGCGCTCCAGCATCACCATCAACGCAACAAGCACCATGACACGCCGAAAGATTACACACAAAATCTTTTTCTAATATATCTTCCGAAACTATGGTTTTCCCTAACTGAAACATAACAATTGACTTATTTTTTGCGCCAAAGGTACAAAGGATTTTGATGTTTTTAGTGAACTTGACTCAGCTTTGAAAATTAATGCAATATTTAATCAACAACAATTCTGAAAGCACTAATTTTGCACTTTAATTTATCGCTTATGTTGGGATTGGATTTTAAAGAAATTGTGACCATTGGAATGGTTCTTTTTGCCGTAATTGATATAGTCGGAACGATTCCGATTATCGTAGAATTGCGTCAGAAATTTGGTCATATCGAGTCGGAAAAGGCTTCTCTAGTTGCCGGAGTCATTATGATTGTTTTCCTTTTTGTTGGTGAAGAATTATTAAAACTCATCGGAATTGACGTACACTCATTTGCCGTTGCCGGTTCGTTTGTGCTTTTCTTTTTAGCTTTAGAAATGATACTTGGAATTAGAATCTACAAAGAAGAAACCAATTCGTCTGCTTCAATTGTGCCTTTGGCTTTTCCTCTTATTGCTGGCGCTGGAACTATGACGACTTTGCTTTCTTTACGTTCTCAATACGAAACAATCAATATTATAGTTGCTATTATTCTGAACATTTTTGTAGTTTACGCCGTTTTAAAATCGTCTGCAAAAATCGAAAAAGTATTGGGCAAAAATGGTTTAGGCGTTATTCGAAAAACCTTCGGCGTTGTACTTTTGGCTATTGCTGTTAAATTATTTGCCGCTAATGTTAAAGGCTTGTTCGTTTAATTCAAAAATTATTATTTTTGTCCCAAATTAATACCATGAAAATTTTCACCATCATATTGATTCTTATTGCTGTTGCCTTAATTGTTTTCAACTTCACTTTATTGGATTTTGAAAACCCTTTTGAAGGAAATAGCCTTGTGGCTTTAATAGGAATCGTTGCTTCTTTCTGCGCTGTTTTTATTCTACTTATTTTTAGAATGTCTAAAAAAATTGAAGATCAACTTAAAAACTAAACGCAAAAACAAATCTCAAATCACCTATTATGTTTGATGTTTTAATTATTGGCGGCGGTGTTTCGGGAGTTTCTTGCGCCTTGATTTTAGGTTCAGCCAAAAACAAACCGTTTGTTACTGATAAAAAAATCGGAATCATCACACATCAAAAAGCTTCTTCATTGCAAGAGGCGTTATTCAATAATGCCTACGGAATTTCGGCTGGAAAATTGGGTTCTGAAATTTTAGTTGAAAGTGTAGAACATCTTCAAAATTCGTATCCACACATCATTCAAATAGAAGGCGAAAAAGCAATCCGAATTGATGGTGAAGAAGGAAATTTTACCATTACAACCAATAAAAATGTGTATCAATCTAAACTGGTTGTCATCGGAATTGGAGCTGGAAACCCATTTACTATTGATGGTTTAGAAGAATATGTGATTCCGCATCAAAAAGTTATTCCAGAAAAAAATCGAATCCAACTCAACAACACCGACCATAAAGTAAAAGACGGAATTTATGTTACCGGAACTTTAGCCGGTTGGAGAAGTCAACTTTCTATTGCTGCCGGAAGTGGCGCTGCTGTTGCAACTGATATTTTAACGCTATGGAATAATGGCGTTCATGTTCAAGTACACGATAGCATTAAGAAATAATTACTTTACTACAGCTTTTATCATTTTGTCTTCTTTTAAAACAATTTGATAATAATAACTTTCACCAAATACTTGACGAGCAAATTCAGCTGCAATATAGCGATTGACTAAAGCGCTGTTTTTCTCCAAATTGATTTCTAAACCTAAATTGGTTAAATAGGTTGTGAAGTTTTTGATGTAGTTTGGATTACTATTTACTTTTGCAACCAGTTGCTGTAATTGCAAGCCTTTGAATTGATTTCGATTTTTATCCAATTGTTCAAAAACAAAATGTCCTAAAACGCCAGTGTTTAAAATATATTCCACACTTTCTTGTCCGTGATTGGCTTCTAAACCTACAAAAACATCAGGCACGATTCCGCCACCACCATATACAATCCGACCATTTTTTGTTTTGAATTTCAATGAATCGGCTATTTTCATTTTGTCTTTTTCGTACAATTCGCCGCTTTCAAAACGCGATTCAAATTCGTTGATGTATTTTTCTTTATCGCCTTTTGTGTACGGTTTTTGTATCGAACGACCACTTGGTGTATAATATCGTGAAGTAGTCAAACGAACCGCCGAACCGTCTTCAAAATCAATTTCTCTTTGAACCAATCCTTTTCCAAACGAACGACGACCTACTACGATTCCGCGGTCATTATCCTGAATCGCACCCGCCAAAATCTCACTTGCCGAAGCCGAATTTTCATTAATCAAAACATATACTTTTCCGGTTTCAAAATTTCCGCCATCAGTAGCATACGTCTTATCAATTTTCCCTTTTTTGTTTTTGGTGAATACAATGAGTTGGTCTTCTTTGAGTAATTCATCGGCCAATTGAACCGCCATTTCTAAAAATCCACCTCCATTATCTCTAACATCTATCACCAATTCTTTTAACCCTTTTTGTTTCAAATTGAGTAATGCCGAATGAAATTCATTTCCCGTAGTTTCAGCAAAACGATTGATTTTGATGTAACCAACGGTTTTATTCAACATCACATAAGTATCCACACTTTTTATGGGTACTACTCCACGCTCTAACTGAACTTTGAACGTTTTATTTTCTGATTTTCGAAATACGGTCAAAGTCAATTTTGACCCTTCTTCACCTCTTAATTTCTTAAATAAAGTATCGTTGTTGATTTTCTTGCCAAATAATTTAAAGTTGTTGGCATACAATAATCGATCGCCTGATCGGATTCCGGCTCGTGCTGCTGGACCATTTTCAATTGGTTTTACAACAGCAACCGAGTCTTTATACATATAAAAATTAACTCCAATTCCAACAAAATCACCACGCATACTTTCGGCTTCTTGCTTTTGCTCTTCTTTTGGAATGTATACTGAATGTGGATCTAGATTAGCCAGAATATTATTCACCGTCAAATCAACAATCGAATCCGTTTGCACCTCATCGACGTATTCACTATCAATAAAATTAATCAACGTATTGAGTTTGGTTTTGTAATTATTGGTTCCGAATGAAGGTTTGTCCATCGGATAATTAATTAATCCTCCAATGACGATGCCAATTGCCACGCAAGAGAAAAACAATAAGGGTAAATATACTTTGCTTATTTTCATGGTATGCCACTATATCTTGATAACGAAGATATAAAAACAAAAGTATGAATTGAGGTTGAGTTTTTGACCAAAACGCCTCTTAATATTTTAATAAATTTAAAGCCTTTGATTCGAATTTATTACATAGACAGTATTTTCTTGTTCAAGTTACAAACTATCGAAAACTGATGATTCCCCATTCGGGAAAAAGGCCTATCACCAGTAGAAATATTGAATCCGTAGTAAAAAGTGATCACTCCAAATGTCCCAAAACCAATTTTGGGTGTAATCACAAAATCATTATCCTTAAAATCGGTTTGGTATTTTGCCTCGAGAGCTACAGAAACAATGAACGCATTAAATTCACAACCTACTTTCAGTCCGTAAATGTGATTTTCTTCGTCTGATTTTAATGTCGGAGAAAATTCCACTGATGTGTAAATAGATTTACTTATGGGAAAATAACCCACTTCCATCAAAGAAAATTTTGAAATTCCCAATTCAGCAAACAATGATTTTTGCACACCAAAACCACCATGAAAAGCAATTGATTCATCCCAATCTGGTTCTGCTTTTTGAACTTCATCTTGAGAAAATAGATTCATTGAAAACAGAAAACACAGAACGACAACTTTAAGTTTCATATTCATTATTTTTAGATTTGAGATCAAAAATAACGAGCCTGAAAAATAGTAAAGTCCTAAAAAAATAGATTTAGATGATTCAGGACAAACCTAACTTATTGCTGTCTAAAAGCAATAGGAGTCAATGATGTGAATTTTTTAAACGCTGCATAAAATGCCGACTTCGAATTAAATCCACATTCCAATCCAATGGATTCAATAGTGTAGTTTTCGAATGACTTGTCCTTTAAAAATTCCTTGGCTTTGTTCACCCGAAATTGATTGATGTAATCTGAAAAATTATGCTGACTTCCTTGATTGATGATTTGCGACAATAAACTGACGCTTATCTTCAGCTCTTCTGAAAGACTTTTTAACGACAAACTTGGTTCCAAATAACAATTGGATTCAATAATGTAATTCTCTATTTGATTGAACTTTTCAATTTTCTTAGTGTTCTCTTCAAACGGTTTAACTTGTTTATTTTTTGAAGATGAATGTTCGATTACATTTCTGATTTCAATTCGATCGGACATCAAATAATAACGGAAAAATCCTTGGTAACCAATCCAATACAACAAGAACGAACTGAATAATCGCAGCGGATAATAAATGACTATTTTAGGATTTAAAAAAGCATCCAGATTTAAAACTATCGCAAGAACCCATAACAGCAATAATAAACTTCCAAAAAAAGCAAAGTTTTTGAGCCATTTCATATCGTCGTACCGCAAAATACTTTGATACAAATGCGATTTTTTAAACAGCAACTCAATCGCTTTTGCAAAAATAAATAGGGAATAAACCGCATTTACTATTTCTTCGATTTGTGCATATCGAGCAATAATCAAATTTTTATCTTGATTGTAATAATGAGGAAGCAAAAGTAACCGCGCTACAATTTCTAATGAAAAAAGTACGATTGTCCAATAGAAAAATGAGGTTATCTTTTTTTCAATTTTCAGATAATGAATTAAAAAAAGGTAGAAAGAAGGAACAATTAGAACATAAAAAGGAATCAGCAGATTTCGAACAAAAAAGTTAGATGCAGTAAAAATGTTGTCAATTAATGCAATTTGAAGGTTATTTAAAGACAAAAACAACACTACCAAATTCAGAAAAATCAACGATTTCTCGCGACTTCGCTTGCCAAAAGATGTTATGAAAATAAACAAAAAACCCTGAATTACTCCAGCAATCATGAAGAAATTAAAGATACTTTTGGTTATTTCCATTTCGTAAATTTAATCTAACTCTTCGATTTGCATTACTTCAATTCCGGCTTTAACTAAAAAATCAATTCCCGAAGTGTCGCGGTAACCGTTTTTGTATACCACGCGTTTGATTCCCGATTGATGAATCAATTTACTGCATTCTTTACAAGGAGAAAGTGTAATGTATAAGGTAGAATTTTCACACGATTGAGTAGAACGAGCTACTTTGGAAATCGCATTGGCTTCGGCATGTAAAACATACCAATGCGTTAATCCTTCATCGTCTTCGCAGCAATTTTCAAACCCAGAAGGCGTTCCGTTGTAACCATCAGAAATAATCATTCGATCTCGAACAATGATGGCACCTACTTGCTTGCGTTGACAATAGGAAAGTTTGCTCCATTCGGCTGCAATTCTGAGATATGCTTTATCGTATTTGTTTTGTTTTTGTTCTTTCATTTTTTGCCACAAAGGCGCGAAGGCACTAAGGTTAATTTAATACAAACAGTAACTTTTCTGTTCTAGAAAAGGAAATGTGTTTACAAATATAAGTACTGATTTGTTTCTAATCAACATTATCTTTTCCAAATTGGATTTTCGATAATGAGCGGCACTACAACACCAATGACAAAAGCCGACATGACTAAAGTGAAATCGCGTTTGTTGAATCGGAAAAGCGTTTGAACAATAAAAGAAAGAATTAAAACTGCCAAAACAACAAGAATCTGAGCTGCTTCGATTCCGAGTGCAAACTCAAGCAACGGAACTACTTTTTCAGAAGGATTTCCAGGTAAGATGGCTTTGAAATAATTTGAAAAACCCAATCCGTGAATCACTCCAAAGAAAACCGTAATCGCTCCAACAAAAGTAATACTCTCTTGTTTAGAAGACTTTCCGGCCGTAAACAAATTGAAAAAAGCGGTAACTAGAATGGTAATTGGTATGAGAAACTCGACTAAAGTCGCCTTCACAGTTACGATATTAAAAACGGACAATAATAGCGCAAAAGTATGACCAATAGTAAATAGTGTTACCAACAACAATATGCGTTTCCAATCTTTAAAAGCATACGGAACCGTAAGTGCAATTAAAAACAGTACATGATCGTAACCATTAATATCTAAAACATGGCTGAGACCAATTTTGAAATAAATCCAAAAATCTGTCATAGTAGGTGATTTTTTAGCAATTTTGGAATGTAAACTTACAATTTATTTTAAATCACTTCAAAAAAAGACTCTTAAAATCGTTTAAAAACAATTTCCTTTTTTGAGGAATTAGAATTATATTTGCACCATAAAACCAATATAATTATGTCATTTTCAGATTTATTTGATAGCGAATTTAAAACTAGAAATAAAGGTCATTTCTCAGCAATTGTCCGTGTTGCTACTTCCGACGGTGAATTGAGTCCAGAAGAAAGAACGTTCTTAGACAAACTTGCGGTGCGTTTGGAAATTTCGAAAGAAGAATACGAAGAAATTTTAGAAAACCCTTTGAAATACCCAATCAATCCACCGTATTCTTACGCTCATCGTTTAGAGCGTTTGTACGATTTATCAAGAATGGTTTATGTAGATCATGTTTTAGGACCAAAACAAAAAGACGTGTTAACCAAATTTGCATTGGCATTAGGTTTTACACCAGGAAATGTAAATTACATTGTTGACAAAGCATTATCGTTATTAGTAATGGGTGCAGATTTAGACACTTTTACTTTTGAAATGATGCACATGAACAAATAAAAAAAAATTTTCAAATAAAAAAAACCTCCGAGAAATCAGAGGTTTTTTTATTTATTTCTAATTGCAGATTTACTCTTTTGCTTCTTTCATAAATTGTTCGGCCTTGGCAACCATGTTGTAACTTCCACAGAAAAATGGAACACGTTGATGTAATTCAGTAGGTTGAATTTCCATAATTCTTCCATATCCATCAGAGGCTTTTCCTCCAGCTTGTTCTGCAATAAATGCCATCGGATTGCATTCGTACAACAATCGCAATTTCCCTTTTGGTGCTTTAAAACTTGTTGGGTAAATGTAAATTCCGCCTTTGATCATATTTCTATGAATGTCGGAAACCAAACTTCCAATATAACGGGAAGTATACGGACGATCGCCTTCTTCCAACTGACAGTATTTGATGTAATTTTTTACTCCTTGCGGAAAATGAACGTAATTCCCTTCGTTAATCGAATAAATGATTCCGTCTTTTGGGTATTTCATATTCGGATGCGACAAGTAAAATGTACCAATCGCTGGATTCAAAGTAAATCCGTTTACTCCATGTCCTGTAGTATAAACTAACATTGTTGATGTTCCATAAATTACATATCCTGCGGCTACTTGTTGCGTTCCAGGTTGTAAAAAATCTTCGGATGTAACTGGAGTTCCAACTGGAGTTTTTCTTCTAAACACCGAAAAAATAGTTCCCACAGAAACATTCACGTCAATATTAGACGAACCGTCCAACGGATCCATCAAAACCACATATTTATTACTGTGACTGTTATCACTTCCGGCAACGGTAATAAAATCGTCGTTTTCTTCCGAGGCAATTCCGCATACAATTTCACGATTGATTAAGGTTTGAATAAAAACCTCATTGGCATAAACATCCAATTTTTGTTGATCTTCACCTTGAACATTCTGCTCTCCAGCCGCGCCTACAATATCAACCAAACCGGCTTTGTTTACCTTGTAGTTGACCACTTTTGCCGCTAAACGAATGGAGTTGATAATTCGGGATAATTCGCCCGATGAATATTGAAAAGCATTTTGGTTTTCGATGATAAATTCACCTAAGGTTTTGTTGCGTTCTTCCATTACGAAATCGTTGTAGTTGTTTGTGCAAATATCGCTTTTTTTATTAAATTTCATCCTAGTTCAGGTAAAATTTATACTACATTTTTTTATCAAACTTATTTTATCTTTGTGGCTGAATTTTAAATCAAAATCTATGAAATTTAAATTTTTGTTTATAGTAGTTGTGACGGCTTTTTCGAGTGTAAAAATGATGAGCCAAATCGATGTAGATAAAACCTTAGGCGCACTTCAAAACGGTGTTGCTAGTTTTACTTTTAGCAATGACGATGCTGCTGCTCTTTCGAAAGAAGCAGTTCGAAAAATGGATTCGATGAATGTGGTTGCCGGACCAAAAGACGGTTATACCTTACGATTGAATAGAGTTTTTAGAAAACACGCTAATGAAAACGGATTAACTCTAAATTACAAAGTATACATCTCAAAAGAAGTAAATGCTTTTGCTACCGCAGATGGAAGCATACGCGTATTTTCGGGTTTGATGGACATCATGGACGATAATCAATTGTTGGCCGTAATTGGTCACGAAATTGGTCACGTTGTCAATCAGGATTCAAAAGACGCAATTAAAACAGCCTATAGAAAAGCAGCTTTGATGGGCGCAGTTTCTTCTACTTCAACCAAAGTGGCCAATGTTACTGAAGGACAAATTGGTCAGATAGCAAGCGCTCTTGTTGATAGCAAGTATAGCCGCAAACAAGAATCAGAAGCTGATACTTTTTCGTATGATTTTATGAAACGAAACGGTTACGATGTAAATGCAGTAGAATCGGCTTTTGCTATTTTAGCTAAATTAAGCGGCAATGCCGAAGCCAACTTTTTCACCAAAATGATGAGTTCGCATCCTGATCCAAATAATAGAGCTGAAACTGCCAAAAACAAAGCAATTGCTGATGGATTGTACAAAGCGTATGTTCAAAAACCAATCAACAACAAAGCGACTACAACTCCGGTTAAAAAACCAACCACTAAAAAGAAGAAAAAATAAAACGTTAAATTCCAAAATACTAATTCCAAATTCCGATTATACTGTTGGGATTTGGAATTTTCATTTTAGTACATTTACAACTTTCAAAAAATAATTATGATTATACGAAAAGGAACTTCCAACGATATGCCAGCGGTTTTGGACTTAATAAAAGAGTTGGCCATTTTTGAAAAAGAACCAGACGCTGTTGTGGTGACTGTTGATGATTTGATTCGAGATGGTTTTGGCGAAAATCCGTTGTTTCACACTTTTGTTGCCGAAGTTAATGCTGAAATCATTGGAATTGCGCTGTATTATTACCGCTATTCTACTTGGAAAGGAAAAACCATTCATTTGGAAGATTTAATTGTGAAGGAAAACCAACGCGGAACTGGCGCCGGATTCGCTCTTTACAGTGAAATCATCGCTCAAGGCAAACGCGACAACGTTCGAAGAATTGAATGGAATGTACTCGATTGGAACACACCTGCCATTGAGTTTTATAAAAAAACGGGCGCAAAAGTTCTTGACGATTGGCGTGTAGCACAAATGGACGAAAATGGAATAAACGAGTTTCTTTCTAAAAATTCCAAACAACAAAGTTCCAAATAACAAATAAATTCTAAACTCAAAATTAGAAATTCGAAATGTTTTGAATTTCTGATTTATTTTTTTGTGCTTTTTTGAGATTTGAGATTTGTTTTTTGGAATTTGTTTTTTCTACCTTTGGAACTTATTTGAAATTGAACTTGTTTAAACTTTTTTGATTGAAGCGAAAAATAATGATTTTTGTTTCAAATTTTGACTTTTTTGAGTTGCATAGCATCGCTACGGAACAAAAAAAAGATGAAATTTGAGGCGAAAAGAATATTTTGCAGCCAATTGAAAAAAGTTTAAACGAGTTCATTAAAGACATAACATGAGAATATTCAAATTTGGTGGCGCTTCTGTAAAAGACGCCGATGGTGTAAAAAACGTATACGATGTACTTCAAAAAGTAGGTCATGAAGATGTTTTGGTAGTGATTTCTGCTATGGGAAAAACAACCAATGCTTTGGAAGTTGTCATCAAAAATTATTTTGAAAAATCAAACGAATTTCATGCCTCGCTTCAAGAAGTTCGCAAATACCACAATCAAATTTTACTCGATTTGTTCGACGATGAAGAACACGATGTTTTCTTTGCTGTCAACAGTCATTTTGCCGATTTAGAGTATTTTTTACGCAGTAATAAATCGCCTAATTATAATTTTGTATACGATCAAGTGATTAGTTTCGGTGAAATCGTTTCGACTACCATTGTGAGTCATTATTTCAACGAACAAGGATTAAAAAACAACTGGATTGACGTTCGCAATTTCATCAAAACTGATGCTACTTACCGCGATGCCAATGTCGATTGGGAACAAACTCAAAAATTAATTTCAAAAGGTGTTAAGAAAAAAGCACTCAACATCACTCAAGGTTTTATTGGTTCAGACGAGAACAATTTTACCACTACTTTAGGTCGTGAAGGTTCGGATTATACTGCCGCAATTTTCGCCTATTGTTTAAGCGCCGAAAGTGTGACGATTTGGAAAGACGTTCCCGGAGTTTTAAATGCTGATCCGCGTTATTTTGAAAATGCGGTTTTGCTGAATCAAATTTCCTATCGTGAAGCCATCGAATTGGCGTTTTACGGCGCTTCTGTCATTCACCCAAAAACCTTACAACCGTTACAGAAAAAGGAAATTCCGCTTTTTGTAAAATCATTTATTAATCCGCTTTTACCAGGAACTTCGGTTTCTAAAGGCCAGGATTTAGAGCCCAAAACCTCGTGTTTCATCGTTAAAAAAAACCAATTATTAATTTCACTTTCGTCGATTGACTTCTCATTCATCATGGAAGAAAACATCAGCGAAATTTTTGGTTTACTCCACAAATACAAAATCAAAGTAAGTTTAATTCAAAACACTGCTATTAGTTTCTCCATTTGCATCGAAGATAAATTTGGCAATTTCAACGAATTAAAAACCATACTCTCTAAAAAATTCAAAGTATCTTTCAACGAAAATGTGTCATTGTACACCATTCGCCACTTCACCAAAGAAGCCGCCGAAATGGTTGAAAAAGACAAAACGGTTTTGGTCAAACAAATTTCAAGAGAAACAATGCAGATTGTAACTAAGGAGTAATTTTCTCCATACTTTCTAAACCTTTTTTTGACAATCTTGTCATTCCGAAGAATGAGGAATCTCATAAAGAGATACTTCCTTTGTCAGGAAGTCAAGTTTGAGGTTTTATCACAAAAGCCATCCGATTTTTCCAATTATAAATACTACTTTTGACTTTTTAGAGTTATACTAATTATGCTGAAAAAGTGGTTTTTATTAGTGTTTTTGTTTTGTTTTTCTGGAGTTGTGGCTCAGGAAATCAAATCATCTTATGCTACCAAAAAAATTGCTTTCACCAAGGACACAATTTCCATCGAAAAAAAAAGCATTAACTCTTCTTCTTTTAAAATTGTAACTAAAGAAGGAGTTGAAATTGATTCAACCAATTACAAAGTAAATTTCAAAAAAGGAACACTCGTTTTCAACGAAAATTTCACCTCAACCGATTCCTTAACCATCAATTACCTCAACTTTCCCGATTTTCTGACCAAAACCTACTCTGTTTATGATGATGCGGTTATTGTTCCGAATGATTCCGGACAATTGTACGCCATCAAACAAAACAAGACGGCACTTTTTAAACCGTTTGACGGATTGACTACTTCGGGAAGTATCACGCGTGGAATCACCTTTGGCAACAACCAAAATGCAACTGTAAATTCCAATCTCGATTTACAAATTTCAGGCAAAATTTCGGATAAAGTAAGTTTGCGTGCTTCTATTCAAGATAGCAATATTCCGCTTCAAGACAGTGGTTATTCGCAGCGATTGGATGAATTTGATCAGATTTTCATAGAACTTTTTTCCGATCGATGGAACGTACGCGGTGGCGATTTATTCTTAGAAAACCGTCAATCAAAATTTCTCAATTTTAACAAAAAAGTACAAGGCCTTTCTACTCGATTTACCTTCGGAAAACCCGAAAATAAAACCGAAGTTTTTGCTTCTGGAGCAGTAGTTCGTGGTCAATATGCTCGAAGTTCCATCGTTGGTCAAGAAGGAAATCAAGGTCCGTATAAACTGCGCGGCAACAATGGCGAATTATACGTTTTAATCATCTCGGGTTCTGAACGCGTTTTTGTCAACGGAATTGTTCAAGAACGCGGTGAAAACAAACAATATACCATCGATTACAATGCTGGCGAAATCACATTTACCTCGCTGTTTCCTATTACTTCCGAAATGCGTATCGAAATAGAATACCAATATTCGGATCGCAATTTCACCCGATTTGTCACGTACGGCGGCGCGCATCATTATTCGAAAAAATGGAGTTTAGGCGGTTATTTGTATTCGGAAAATGATGTGAAAAACCAACCATTACAGCAAAATTTATCCGAAGAACAAGTCGCGATTTTACAATCGGCTGGAGATAATTCTAGTTTGATGACAGCTCCTTCCGCTTTTGAAGATGGCTATTCTGAAAATAAAGTTCTTTACCGAAAAGTATTTGTTGGTAGCACCGAAGTATTTGAATATTCCAATAACCCAAACGACGTTTTGTACAGCGTTCGATTTTCATTAGTGGGAAATAATTTAGGAAATTACATTCTTGCCAACAATCAGGCAATTGGAAAAATTTACGAATATGTTGCGCCCATCGCTGGTATTCCACAAGGAAATTACGAACCGATTATTCGACTCATCGCACCAACCAAAATCCAAATTGCGACACTTCTAGGAAAATACAATCCTTCTGAAAAAACCGCAGTCGATTTTGAGATTGGGGTAAGCAATAACGATGTCAATTTGTATTCTTCCATCGATGATGAAAACAATAAAGGTGTTGCTGGAAAAATCAATTTCAAACAACGATTGCTGACCAAAAAGTTCACTTTGGATGCCTTTGGAAACTACCAACTCATTCAAAAAGATTTCAAAACCATAGAACGATTGTTTACTATCGAATTCAACCGCGATTGGAACATTACCAACCCAATTGGCAATCAAAGTTTGCTGATTTCGGGATTGGATTGGAACTACAAAAAAGACGATTTCAGTTTTGGAAATGCTAAATATCAATTTGAAAAATTGGATTTCTCCGATAGTTTTTCGGGCAATCGTCATCTGATTAATGGATTTTACAAAAGCAAAAACTGGACGTTTCAAAACCAATCAAGCGCGTTGAAAAGCGACGGAAGTTATTCTAAATCCGAATTCATTCGAAGCGATACCCGAACTAAATTTCACTTCAAAAAAAATTGGGTTGGTGGTAGTTTTCGTATGGAAGACAACAACGAACGCTTGACATCTACGCAGCAACTTTCTGCATTGAGTCAGCGATTTTCAGAATACGGAACTTTTGTTGGCCGTGGTGATTCGACTAGAGTGTATGTAGAATTGGGTTATTTACTGCGTAAAAACGACAGTTTACAAAGTGGTTTTGTTAAGCGTGTCAACACTTCGAATTCCTATTATTTAAAATCGCGCTTACTCAAAACGGATAAAAGTGAATTATCCCTTTTTGTCAATTACCGAAATTTAAAATTTGAAGATGCGACTCGAAAAGATGAACCTTCACTGAACTCGCGTCTTTTATATAATGATAGTTATTTCAAAAATTTTATTCAGGTTTCTACATCGTATGAAACCACTTCCGGAACGATTCCGCAACAAGAATTCACCTATTTAGAGGTCGAACCCGGACAAGGTGTGTACATGTGGAACGACTACAACAGCAACGGAATTCAGGAATTGCAAGAGTTTGAAGTCGCGCCTTTTCCCGATCAAGCCAAATACGTTCGAGTGTTTTTGCCCAACCAGATTTTCATCAAAACGCATCAGAATAAATTCGCACAATCACTGACATTAAATCCGGCGAATTGGCAAAATTCTGAAGGTTTCAAAAAATTTCTATCGCATTTTTACAACCAAACGGCGTTCAATATCGATCGAAAAATCATTCGCAACAGCGGCAATTTCGACTTAAATCCGTTTTCCAACAACGAAGACGAATTACTCGGTTTGAGTTCGGCTTTCCGAAATAGTTTCTTCTATAATAAAGGGAGACAAAAACATTCGGTTACTTACACCTATTTAAATAGTAAAACTCAAAATTTGTTATCCATTGGTTTACTTAAGAGTGAAAACAACTCGCATCAATTTCAATACACACACTTATACAAAGAGAATTGGTTGATCAATTTACTCGGAAAAACGCTTTTTTCTACCACCGAATCGGATACGTATTCGTCGCGTAATTTTGAAATTACGGGTTATCAATACAATCCGAAATTATCGTATGTATTCAATAAAAACAACAGTTGGGACATTTTTTACGAATACCAAATCAAAGAAAATCAAATCGCTAATTTCGAAACCTTGCAACAAAATCGCTTCGGAACTTCGTTTACGTATTCGGGTAAAAAACAATTTACAGCCAGCGGAGAATTTTCTTTTTACAATAATAAGTATGAAGGAAATGCACTTTCTGCCGTTGGTTTTCAAATGCTTGAAGGTTTGCAACCCGGGAAAAATCAAACGTGGCGACTCTTAATCCAAAAAAATCTGACGCAGTACTTAGACATTAATATCAATTACCAAGGGCGAAAAAGCGAAACCAGCGAAGCCATTCACACCGGAAGCGTTCAGTTGAGAGCGTACTTTTAATCAGAAGCGAAAGGCTTGGGCTTTTCCAGCAATCCATTTTCCTGCTTTCCCTCCAAGTTGTTCGTTCCTCACAAGCTTTCCGTACAATCAGGGCTAGAAAACAATCTTTCCGCTTACTTGTAGAATGATTTTTACAATTATTGTTTTGGAATGGTTGTTGTATAAAAAAATTTGTTAATTTTAATCTTTAATAACCTAATTTACAAATTACGATGAAAAAACTAGTTCTATTATGCTTAGTGTTTATTTTCTCAAATACATTCTATGCACAAGAAACCGCTACTAAAGCTAAAAAAGCCAAAGCTAAAACTGAAAAAACAGTAAAAGCCAAAGCTGATAAAGCCAAAAAAGAAACAAAATCGACCACTTCAAAAGCTAAAAAAGAAGCGGAAGAGAAAACCTCTAAAGCCAAAGAAAAAGCAACAAAAGCTAAGAAAGAAACCAAAACGGTAACTCCAAAAGCCAAAAAAGAAGCTAACGAAAAAGCATCTAAACTGAAAAAAGACGGTACGCCAGACAAACGTTTCAAAGATGCAGCTGAAACCAAAGCAAAAGAAACTAAGGCTTCTGCAACAGGTAAAGCTAAATCAGCGGAAGGAAAAGCGAAAGCTGAAACCAATAAAGCGAAAGCGAAAGTAAAAAAATTGTCTCCAGCTGAAGAAAAAGAAGACATCAAAGAAACTGCTGCTTCTAAAGCTGCTGAGAAAAAAGTAGCCGACAAAGTAACCGGAAAATACAAAGGTAAAAAAGTATTTACTGGTCCACGTGGCGGAAAATACTACATCAATAAAAACGGAAACAAAACGTATATTGATGCTGAGCAAGAAGAGTAATATCTGATTCAAAAACGAATTTTAAAAACCGCAGTTTTCACTATTGAAAAACTGCGGTTTTTTTTATTTACAATTCCGTAACACGACGTTACGAAAACGTCACGAAAACTATTTTGCAAAATCGATAAATCCCTTATTTTTAGCGGGTTTTGTCGATTTTTTCATTTATAACTATTTGTTAACCAATAATTTACATTAAACATGCAAAATAGTATTTTTCCTACGCATTGTTAAAAACTAAAGTCAATTGTGGATAAGTTTGACTTTCTTTTTTGCTTTCAAATGACAATCTTTGTAACACATCAAAAGAGTTAAAAAAACCTTAAAAAAATCCCTGAATTATGTCATTCGTAGAACCAATTCTTAAAGAGAACAAAGATCGCTTCGTGATATTCCCGATTAAGCATCAAGATATTTGGGAATGGTACAAAAAACAAGAAGCTTGTATTTGGACTGCAGAAGAAATTGATTTGCATACCGATTTAAACGATTGGAATAACAAATTAAATGCCGATGAAAAATACTTCATCAAGCACATTCTTGCTTTTTTCGCAGCTTCTGACGGAATTGTAAACGAGAACTTGGCTGAAAACTTTGTGAGCGAAGTACAATATCCAGAAGCTAAATTTTTCTACGGATTTCAATTAATGATGGAAAACATTCACAGCGAAACCTATTCGCTTTTGATTGACACCTATGTAAAAGACGAAGCAGAAAAAAATCAATTATTTCATGCCATCGAAGTGTTTCCTGCTATCAAAGAAAAAGCAGATTGGGCTTTGCGTTGGATTGAATCACCGAGTTTTGCTGAACGCTTAATTGCTTTTGCTGCCGTAGAAGGTATTTTCTTTTCAGGTTCATTCTGCTCGATTTTCTGGTTGAAAAAACGCGGATTAATGCCTGGACTAACTTTCTCAAACGAATTAATTTCTCGTGATGAAGGAATGCACTGCGATTTTGCCGTTCACTTACACCGCAACCACATTGTGAATAAAGTTCCGAAAGAACGCATCACCGAGATTTTAACCGACGCCTTAAACATCGAACGCAAATTCATCACCGAATCACTTCCTGTGAGTTTAATCGGAATGAACTCTACTTTGATGACACAATATTTAGAATTCGTAACCGACCGCTTATTGGTAGAATTAGGTTGCGACCGAGTGTACAACTCATCCAATCCATTTGATTTTATGGACATGATTTCGCTGCAAGGAAAAACCAATTTCTTTGAAAAACGCGTAGCCGAATACCAAAAAGCCGGTGTTATGAACAGCGATTCTGAGTCGAGTAAAATTAGTTTCGACGCCGACTTTTAGTCTCAACAAAACCCAACCCTTCGAGGGTTCAAAACCCTCGAAGGGTTAATATCAAAAACAAAACGATTACAAATAACCCGAAATAGGGAAGGGATTTTCTATTTCACAAAAAACGAAACCTTATGTATGTAGTAAAAAGAGACGGGCACAAAGAACCCGTAATGTTTGACAAAATCACTGACAGAATTAAAAAATTATGTTATGGATTGAATGACATGGTCGACGCTGTAAAAGTGGCCATGCGAGTGATTGAAGGATTGTATGACGGAGTAACTACATCAGAACTCGATAATTTAGCCGCCGAAACCGCAGCTTCAATGACCGTTACGCATCCTGATTATGCTCAATTAGCAGCGCGTATCGCCATTTCTAACTTACACAAAAACACCAACAAATCATTCTCTGAAACGATGAATGAGATGTTTCATTATGTAAATCCACGTACCAATCAAGAAGCTCCTTTGCTTTCTGAAGAAGTACATAAAGTAATCCAAGAAAATGCTGAGTTTTTAAACTCTCACATCATATACAACCGCGATTTCAATTACGATTATTTCGGTTTTAAAACCCTAGAGCGTTCGTATTTATTACGCATCAACGGTAAAATTGTAGAACGTCCGCAACACATGTTAATGCGTGTTTCGGTGGGAATTCACTTGAACGACTTAGAATCGGTAATCGAAACTTACGATTTAATGTCGAAGAAATTCTTCACTCACGCTACGCCTACGTTATTCAACGCTGGAACTCCAAAACCGCAAATGTCTTCGTGCTTTTTATTAACTATGAAAGACGACAGCATCGACGGAATTTACGATACGCTAAAACAAACCGCCAAAATCTCGCAATCGGCAGGTGGAATCGGTTTGTCTATTCACAATGTTCGCGCTACAGGTTCGTACATTCGTGGAACTAACGGGACTTCTAACGGAATCGTTCCAATGCTACGCGTGTTCAACGACACGGCTCGTTATGTAGATCAAGGTGGTGGAAAACGCAAAGGAAGTTTCGCTATTTATTTAGAAACTTGGCATGCTGATATTTTCGAATTCCTCGATTTGAAAAAGAATACAGGTAAAGAAGAAATGCGTGCTCGTGACTTATTTTTCGCGATGTGGACATCCGATTTATTCATGAAACGAGTTGAAGAAGACGCTATGTGGACGTTAATGTGTCCGAATGAATGTCCGAAATTATGCGACGTTTATGGAGACGAATTTGAAGCCTTGTACACTTCGTACGAAGCCGCTGGAAAAGGAAGAAAAACAGTAAAAGCACGCGAATTATGGGAAAAAATCCTTGAATCGCAAATCGAAACTGGAACTCCATACATGTTGTACAAAGATGCAGCGAATAGAAAATCAAACCAAAAGAATTTGGGTACGATTCGTTCGTCTAACTTGTGTACTGAAATCATGGAATACACTTCAGAAGACGAAATTGCAGTGTGTAACTTGGCTTCGATTTCATTACCAATGTTTGTTGAAAATGGAGCATTCAACCACCAATTATTATTCAACGTAACCAAACGCGTAACACGCAACTTAAATAAAGTAATCGACCGAAACTACTATCCAGTAAAAGAAGCCGAAAACTCTAACATGCGTCACCGTCCAGTTGGATTGGGTGTTCAAGGTTTGGCCGATGCATTCATCATGTTGCGTATGCCATTCACTAGCGACGAAGCCAAACAATTGAACCAAGATATTTTCGAAACCTTATACTTTGCAGCCGTAACCGCATCCATGGAAATGGCCAAAGAAGAAGGTCCGTATTCATCATTTGAAGGTTCACCAATTTCGCAAGGTGAATTCCAACACAACCTGTGGAACATCAAAGACGAGGAACTTTCTGGTCGTTGGGATTGGGCAAGTTTACGAAAAGAAGTAATGGAACACGGTGTACGTAACTCATTGTTAGTAGCGCCGATGCCAACTGCTTCTACTTCGCAAATTTTAGGAAACAACGAAGCGTTCGAACCGTACACTTCTAATATTTATACGCGTCGAGTATTATCAGGCGAATTCATCGTAGTAAACAAACATTTATTGAACGATTTAGTTGAAAGAGGTTTGTGGAACGAAACACTGAAACAAGAAATCATGCGTCACAATGGTTCGGTGCAAAACATCGAAGGCATTCCAGACGACTTGAGAGAATTGTACAAAACCGTTTGGGAAATGTCCATGAAAGATATCATCGACATGTCGCGTCACAGAGGTTATTTCATCGACCAATCGCAATCGCTCAACTTGTTCATGCAAGATGCGAATTACGCAAAATTAACATCAATGCATTTCTACGCTTGGAAAAGTGGCTTAAAAACTGGAATGTATTATTTGAGAACCAAATCGGCAGTAGATGCAATTAAGTTTACATTGAACAACGACAAAAAAGCAGAACCAACCGTAATTACTGAAGCCGTTGCCGTAGAAGTGGAAGCGCCAAATGAAACAGGCGAAATGACTGCTGAAGATTTTGCAGCCATGATCGAAAGAGCGAGAAACGCTGGCCCAGACGATTGTGAAATGTGTGGTTCTTAATAAAGAGAAAAGAACAGAAAAAATAAAATAAAGAAAACAGCTATCATTGAGATGGCTGTTTTTGATTTTTTGAAGCTATTTCCCGCTTTCCACTGCAATCTTTTGCTTTTTAAAGAAAAAAGCAAAAGGATTTCCGTTGCAATCGGGGCTAAAAAAACAATTTATGAAAGAGAAAAAAGGAGTATACACTGGCATTATCGAACAAGACGAAAACGGCAATTTTTTCTGCGGAAAATACTTATTGGATTACCAATATACGGTGGCGAGTTTTAAAATCGGCGACGAAATCAACATCAAAACCGTAATTGCCAACCCAAGCGACAAAAGCTACAATCAATATCCAGAGAAATCTAGAAATTTCTTTTTGGCCAACGATAAATAACGATTCTATGGCAAGGCAATATTACGTCACTAAATATGCTTATGCAACCCACAGCCAACGCTTGATCAATTATTTTATTGATGGTTTCATTGCTTCAGTACTATTCGTTTTATTGTGTATCATAGAGATTAAATTGGGTAGCGCATTTTTGTTTAAATGGTATAGGTCAATGAATCTTTTTGAAGAATTTTTTTTTGGAAATGTTCCTATTGTGATTTATTGTTTAATTACCGAATTAGCTTTTGGAACAACATTAGGCAAGTTAATTTCGAGATGTAAAATTGTCGATATTTACGGCGAAAAACCAACTAAGCAATCCATCTTAGCGCGATCTGTAGCGCGATTAATTCCGTTTGAAATCTTTTCTTTTCTTACTGAATATTGTCGCGGTTGGCACGATAAATTATCGCATACTTACGTTGTTGATATTGAAACGTTCAACGAAGAAGTAAAAGAATTTAACGAAGAACAATTAAATTAACGTAAGTTCGACGTAAGTATATTTAAATTTAGACACGAATTGCACGAATTAAAATCTGATAAATCAGATTTATTGGTGTAATTTTCCATCTTCAATTCGTGTAAATTAGTGTAATTCGTGTAAAATGGTGAATGTTTCTTTGGTTTTTATATCGAACTCACGTTAAATTAATAAGAAAGTAATGATTACTTTAAAAAGAACTACATCCGATAATCCTGATTTTGAAAAATTAGTCGTTCAACTCGATGCTTATTTACGTGTTTTAGACGGTGATGACCACGAATTTTATGCGCAATTCAACAAATCGAGTGCGCTAAAAAACGCGTTGATTGCTTATGAAGATGCAACTCCAGTTGGAATTGGCGCTTACAAAGAATTTGAAAATGCCGCCGAAATGAAACGCATGTACGTACTTCCGGAATACCGCGGGAAAGGAATCGCAACCCAAATTCTAATCGAACTCGAAACGTGGGCCAAAGAAGAAAATTACACAATTAGTTTGCTCGAAACGGGTTTCATGCAAAAAGATGCCATTGCGCTTTATACCAAATTAGGTTATAAACGAATTGACAACTTCGGCCAATACATTGGCGTTGACAACAGCGTCTGCATGAAAAAAACACTAAAATAATCTATCTTTACAAGCATAATTCTAAAAGCTAAAATCACTATGATGAACTGGGAACAACTCTTATCACTCAAACGTCAAGGCGACAAAGGCAAACGACTGCGTATCGAGCAAGACGACACGCGTTTAGGCTTTGAAGTCGATTACGACCGCATCATCTTTTCGTCGGCGTTTCGCAGTTTGCAAGACAAAACCCAAGTGATTCCACTATCCAAAACCGATTTCGTTCACACACGACTTACGCACAGTTTAGAAGTTTCAGTGGTTGGCCGTTCCATCGGTCGTTTAGTCGGAAAAAAAATCATCGAAAAATACCCACATTTACAAGAAGTTCACGGTTATCAAGCCAATGACTTTGGTGCGATTGTCGCAGCAGCAGCATTGGCACACGATATCGGAAATCCGCCATTTGGGCATTCGGGTGAAAAAGCCATTGGCGAATATTTCTCCATCGGAAAAGGTTCCAAATTCAAAGACCAACTCACTCCAAAACAATGGCAAGATCTAATCGATTTTGAAGGAAATGCCAACGGATTTTCAGTTTTAACGAGTTCGCGTCCCGGAATTGAAGGAAGCATTCGTTTAACTTACGCAGTTTTGGGTGCGTTTATGAAATACCCAAAAGAAAGTTTACCCAAAAAACCAACTGCCAAAATTTGTGATAAAAAATACGGTTTCTTCCAATCAGATGCGGCATTTTTTAAAGAAGTAGCCGATGAATTGGGTTTAATTCCAAACAAAACGGGTGATGATTTAGGTTACGAACGCCATCCTCTTGCTTATCTAGTAGAAGCAGCAGATGACATTTGTTATACAATTATTGATTTTGAAGACGGAATCAATTTAGGTTTGGTTTCGGAAGATTACGCCTTAGAATATTTGATAAAATTAGTCAAAGACACCATCGATACTGCCAAATACCAAACTTTAACTACCAAAGAAGACAGAATCAGTTATTTGCGCGCCTTGGCCATTGGTAATCTCATCAACGATGCCGTAAAAGTATTTATTGAAAACGAAGAAGCCATTCTCAAAGGCGAATTTCCATATGCTTTAACCGATAAAAGCAAATACAAAGCCCAAATAGACGACATTATTAAATTGAGCGTCAAAAACATTTATCAAAGTCACGAAGTCATCGAAAAAGAACTTTCGGGTTACCAAATCATCAATAATTTATTGGATAAATTCATTACCGCTTTCAACAACAATCACGAAGGAAAAGCTACGAATTACGATAAATTATTGCTCAAAATTCTTCCCGAAAAACACCATTTAGAAAAAGACAATTTATACGAACGATTACTCCATATTTGCCACTTTGTTTCGATGTTAACGGATGGAAAAGCATTGATTTATAGCAAAATAGTTACCTAAAGTATACTTTTTTATAGATTGTTTATCGTTTTATTTGAGTAAAAAAAGTTAAGTTTGTTAAAAATTGCCATACAATGAAGAGAACTTACTTTTTCATCGCCTTACTATTTCCTCTGTTATCATTCGCTCAAAACGAAAAGGAAAAAATTCAATCGTACCTGAACAGTCATTTATCAGAATTGAATCTGACGCAACAAGACATTTCCGATTGGGATATTAAAAGTAAAGCAACTTCGAAATCGACCAAAATCACCAATTACCACATCCAACAAAAATGCAACGGAATTGCTATTTTCAATGCATTATCCAATGTTTGGATAAAAAACAACGAAGTCATTCATATTGGCAATCGCTTCATCAAAAACGCACAACAAAAAACCAACACTACTGTTTCGCAAATGTCGGTTTTAGAAGCGTTAACCTCAGCCAAAAATCAACTACAGATTAATTCAACCCACGACTTTAGAATTGTTCAAGCGATAAACAATCACACCTTTATCATTTCCAACGAACCAAAAGCCGAACCTATAAAAGCGCAATTGGTGTATCAAAAACTAAACGACCAATTGGTATTGGCTTGGGATTTTTTTATCGATGTTCCCCAACAAAATCATATGTGGAGTGTGCGAATCAATGCTAATAACGGACAAATTATAGATCAAAACGACTTAATTATTTCTTGTGATTTTGGCGAAATCGACCACCAAAAATGCTCCGAATTTCATTTCAACAAAATCGGATTCAAACAAAATGCAACTTCACTAGTCGACACACAATCAGGTTCGTATCGTGTACTACCATTCACTACTGAAAGTCCGAATCACGGTCCACGAGAACTAATTGTCAACCCTCATAACGCAACCGCTTCTCCTTTTGGTTGGCACGACACAAATGGTGTTGAAGGTGCAGAATTTACCATCACTCGAGGTAACAATGTTCACGCTTTTGAAGATTTAGACGATGACGATGATCCTGATTTGGGTTTGAGTCCGGATGGCGGACCAACGTTGACTTTTGATTATCCTTATCTCGGAACGAATACACCCGCAATTGAATATTTGGATGCAGCAACGACCAATTTGTTCTATATGAACAACATCATGCACGATGTTTTTTATCAATATGGTTTTGACGAAGAAAGCGGAAACTTCCAAATGACCAATTATGGAAATTCTGGACAAGGTGACGATTATGTACTTGCGCAATCGCAAGACGGCGGCGGAATCAACAATGCCAATTTCGGAACTCCACCCGATGGAGGAAACGGAAGAATGCAGATGTATTTGTGGACTCGTGAAGCTGGTGCCAACTTGATTACTATAAATTCGCCCGAAATAGCTGCTGGAAATTACACCGCTTTTGATAACGGTTTTATTTTTGGTCATGTTAATTTACCCATCGCTCCAGCTACTTTAGATGCCAATTTAGTTTTGGTAGATGATGGCGATGGTGATACTGCAGATGGATGTTCCCCTTTTGTAAACTCGGCCGAAGTAAACGGAAAAATTGCAGTAATTCGAAGAGGACTTTGTGGAGTAGTCGATAAAATCTTATTCGCTCAAGATGCCGGAGCTGCAGCCGTGATTATGGTCAACAACACTCCTGGAAATTTCTTTTTGGGTGGTTTTGGAAATGAATTAATTACTATTCCTGTCATCAGTGTAAAAAAAGATATTGGTGATTATTTGATTAGCCAAATTGAGTTAGCGAATTTAAACGCAAGTTTAAGCGAACCTTTTTCAGATTTTGTCAATGTTGACGGCGATTTTGATAATTTAGTGATTGCACACGAATACGGTCACGGAATTTCCAATCGATTGACTGGCGGACCTGATACCACTTTTTGTTTATTCAATCAAGAACAAATGGGCGAAGGTTGGTCGGATTGGTTTGGATTAATGCTGCAAATGAAAGCGGGTGAAAATGGCTCAGAACGAAGAGGAATTGGAACTTTTGCTATCAATCAACCTACAGACGATGACGGAATCAGAGTATATCCTTACTCAACTGATATGAGTATAAATCCGATGACATTTGGAACTACAAATACTGCAATTAGACCACACGGCGTAGGTTCTGTTTGGGCAACAATGTTGTGGGATTTAAGTTGGGCTTATGTAGAAAAATACGGTTTTGACCCAGATGTTTATAATGGAAACGGTGGAAACAATAAAGTACTTCAATTGGTCATTGACGGTTTAAAACTACAACCTTGTGAACCTTCTTTTGTGGATGGTCGTGATGCTTTAATTGCCGCTGACCAAGCAACCACTGGAGGACAAGATTTTTGTATGATTTGGGAGGTTTTTGCTCGACGCGGATTGGGTGCAAATGCATCTTCGGGGAACAATGACGATTCTACTGATCAAACGGAAGATTTTACCGTTCCTGCTCCAGGGCCAAATTGTACTCTAAAAGTTGATTATTTCCAAAACGATGTTGTTTCAGTGTTTCCCAACCCAACTTCGGATAATGTAACCATCAAAATTAATAACTATAGTGGTTCTTTAGAAATCCAATTATTTGATTTGAATGGAAGAATGATTGTAGAAAAAACGATTGACTCCTTTTCAACGGAAGAACAACTATCAGTAAAAGGTCTTTCGTCAGGTGTTTATCTTTTGAAATTAAACGGCGAAAACATCAGTTCAACTAAGAAACTTATTGTGAATTAATTAAAATAGTAAATCAATTCTTGCTAATTCGTGAAATTAGTGTAAAACAAAAAAAGACTCCTGTTTTTGGAGTCTTTTTTATATTCAATTAATGTTTTATTGAAGCAATTTATCCAATTGTTCTTGTAATTTTGGATTGGAAGGACGCGCTGCATCAGCATCAACCACTACTCCATTCGGATCAATTAAAATAAATCTCGGAATTGAGTTAATAGCAAATGATTTAATGAAATCTGAATTCCAGCTTTTATCAGCATACAATTGAATTCCGCCTAAACTTTTATCAGTCACAAACGATTTCCATTTCTCAAAATCTTTTTCAGCATCTACCGAAATACTCACAAAAGCAATTTTTTTATCGTGGTATTTTTCTTCTACCAATTTTAAACTCGGAATTTCTTGACGACATGGTCCACACCAAGTTGCCCATACATCTATGTAAACGTACTTTCCTTTTAAATCTTCTAATTTAACTTTTCCTCCAGCATGATTCAAATAATCAAATGATGGCGCTTTTATGTTATTGAATTTTTTATTTTTTTGAGATTCACCATAATATTGCTTAATTCCTTGAACTCCCATGTTGATGTTAGTTTTCTGCAATTCAATGAATTTAGCATCCAATTTTGATTGATCCAATTTGGTGCGCTCAGCAGTTGCTTTTTCTTCTACTTTGGTATTAAATTCCGTCTCATTCAAAGCCAACAAACTTTCATAATCGTATTTTTGATCTAAAAGTGTTGCTTCGGCCAAATAATTATTTTCTCCAGCACCTTTCCCAGTAAATTTAATTGACTCATCAAAGTTTTTGGCATCCATAGTTAACTTTAAATCGAAGCCGTTTTTTAAAAATAACTGAGCATATTCTACTCCATCAAACATCAGATAAAAATTATCTTCTACTGAAAAAGTAGCTGAAAACACTCCTTTTTCATTCACTTTAATTTCTTTTATTGGCTTATTTCTAACGTCTTTGATGTAAATCACATCACCATTTCTATTGGCTATTTCTGCCACAAATGAAACGGTTTCTTGAGCTGTACTCACAATGGCATTGGTTATCAGAAATAACACTATCATTACTTTTTTCATATCTATTTTTTTAGTTTCAAATTCAAATATATTACAAATTGTAGTACTAACGTTTTGTTTAACAAAAAATTTCAATTCAACTTTACTCTATGTAATTGATTTTTGTTTTTTACTTTTGCAAAAATTTTATTCCAATGTACAGAAGTCATAATTGTGGCGAATTAAACGCTAATCACATCAACAAAGAAGTAACTCTTGCCGGTTGGGTTCAAAAATCGCGCGATAAAGGATTCATGATTTGGGTAGATTTACGCGATCGTTATGGGATTACGCAATTAATTTTCGACGAACAACGAACCGACAAAGCTGTTTTTGAGAAAGCCAAATCACTCGGAAGAGAATTTGTGATTCAAGTAAAAGGAACCGTGATTGAACGCGAATCCAAAAACCCAAACATGACTACGGGCGATGTTGAAATTTTAGTTTCTGAATTGAACATTTTAAACAGCGCATTACTTCCTCCATTTACTATCGAAGACGAAACTGATGGTGGTGAAGACATTCGCATGAAATACCGCTACTTGGACATTCGTAGAAATCCGGTAAAAAACAGCTTACTTTTCCGTCACAAAGTAGCAATGGAAGTGCGCAAATATTTATCTGATTTGGATTTTTGCGAAGTAGAAACGCCGTATTTGATCAAATCAACTCCAGAAGGCGCACGTGATTTCGTTGTTCCGAGTAGAATGAACGAAGGACAATTTTATGCTTTACCGCAATCACCACAAACCTTCAAACAATTGTTGATGGTTGGCGGAATGGACAAATACTTTCAAATTGTAAAATGCTTCCGCGATGAAGATTTAAGAGCCGACAGACAACCTGAGTTTACTCAGATTGATTGTGAAATGGCTTTTGTGGAGCAAGAAGATATTTTAAACGTTTTTGAAGGATTGACACGTCATTTACTAAAAGAATTAAAAGGTATTGATGTAGCGGAATTCCCGAGAATGACCTACGATTATGCGATGAAAACCTACGGTAACGACAAACCAGATATTCGTTTTGAAATGAAATTTGGTGAGTTGAACGCCGTAACACAACACAAAGATTTTGGTGTATTCAATTCGGCCGAACTAGTGGTCGGAATCGCCGCTCCAGGTTGTGGCAATTATTCAAGAAAAGAAATCGATGCTTTAATTGATTGGGTAAAACGTCCGCAAATTGGTGCTTCCGGATTGGTTTATGTGAAATGCGAAGAAGACGGAACATTCAAATCGTCGGTTGATAAATTCTACGACCAAGACGATTTGAAAAAATGGGCAGAAATCACCAATGCAAAGGCAGGTGATTTGATTTTAGTTTTGTCTGGAAATGCCAATAAAACCAGAACACAACTTTCGGCTTTACGTATGGAAGTAGCAACGCGATTAGGTTTGAGAAAACCAGACGAATTTGCTCCACTTTGGGTTGTCGATTTTCCATTGTTAGAATGGGATGAAGAAAGCGGTCGTTACCATGCAATGCACCATCCATTTACGTCTCCAAAACCAGAAGACATGAAATTAATTGAAACCGAACCCGGAAAAGTACGCGCTAATGCTTATGATATGGTGTTGAACGGAAATGAAATTGGCGGTGGTTCGATTCGTATTCACGATAAAGACTTACAAAGCAGAATGTTCTCATTATTAGGATTTTCACCTGAACAAGCCGAAGCACAATTTGGTTTCTTGATGAATGCATTCCAATTTGGTGCGCCACCACACGGCGGTTTGGCCTTTGGATTGGATCGATTGGTAGCTATTTTAGGTGGACAAGAAACAATTCGCGATTTTATTGCTTTCCCAAAAAATAACTCGGGAAGAGATGTAATGATCGATGCTCCATCTGTAATTGACGACTTACAATTGAACGAATTACACATCAAATTGGATGTAAAGTAAAAAACTATCAAATTCTCAAATATCAATAAAGCAACTATTTAAAAATTAACAAATAGTTGCTTTTTTTGTTTAATTTTTTTTAATATTTCAAATACAAGATTGAAAATCATGTAATTATAACTTTAAATAATTGTATTTTTTTTAACTTTTTACGACAGTTTTGTTTGCTATGTCAGAAATAAGTATATCTTTGACCATTATTAATTTTTTTTACATTACAAAATGCGCACAGGAACAGTAAAATTTTTCAATGAGTCTAAAGGTTACGGATTCATTACAGATGATGAAAATGGAAAAGACATTTTCGTTCACGCTACAGGTATTAAGGCCGAAAACTTAAACGAAGGAGACAAAGTTTCTTACGAAGAAGAAGAAGGAAGAAAAGGTAAAGTAGCTGCTCAAGTAGTAGTTATCGAAGACTAATATATATTATTTTTTGGTTACCTCAATGGTTTAACGTCTCGATTCACTCGGGGCGTTTTTTTATGCACTAAATCAATTATTTAGAATTAGTTTAAATAAGCGTTTTTAGGTTATAAATAACAAACGTTTAGCGATGGATTTTTGCGAATTAAATTAAGCGATGTATATTTGTAGCTATTTTAATTACGTCTAATTTATTAGAGTTATGCAATCTACTCAATCCGACTTTTTACCGATCCTAATGCAAGCTGGTTTAGCCATTGGGTTTGTTGTCCTAACCATTATCGGCTCTAGCTTTTTAGGTCCGAAACGCCACTCAAAAAACAAAGACAAAAACTTCGAATGTGGAATTGAATCGGTCGGAAACGCACGTATTCCATTTTCTGTAAAATATTTCTTGGTTGCCATTCTTTTCGTGCTTTTTGATGTGGAAGTTATTTTCTTATATCCTTGGGCAATCAATTTCAAAGAATTAGGAATGGAAGGAATGATCAAAATGGTCATTTTCATGGCATTGCTTTTAATTGGCTTCTTCTATATCATTAAGAAGAAAGCACTTGAATGGGAATAATACTAATTACGACAAGCGAAAGCGAACTGATGAAATAATTTTAAATTACGAATTCAAAATGAGTGATTCAAAACCAAATATGGTAGCTCCACCAGAAGGAGTAACAGGCGAAGGATTTTTCGCAACCAAACTAAACGATGTCGTAGGATTGGCTCGTGCCAATTCTCTTTGGCCTTTGCCTTTTGCTACTTCGTGTTGCGGAATCGAATTCATGGCCACAATGGCATCGCATTACGATTTAGCTCGTTTCGGTTCTGAGCGTGTGAGTTTTTCTCCTCGTCAGGCTGATATGCTAATGGTAATGGGAACTATTTCTAAAAAAATGGCTCCCATTTTACGTCAAGTATACGAGCAAATGTCAGAACCTCGTTGGGTTATCGCTGTTGGTGCTTGTGCTAGTTCAGGCGGAGTTTTTGACACGTATTCGGTACTTCAAGGAATAGACAAAGTAATTCCAGTAGACGTATACGTTCCGGGTTGTCCGCCACGACCAGAACAAATTGTTGATGGTGTAATGCAACTTCAGGAGTTGGTGAAAAACGAATCCGTTCGTCGTAGAAATTCACCTGAATACAAAGAATTATTAGCTTCTTATAACCTATAACATGGCATTAGAAACCGCTTTTATACAAGAAAAATTAGCTCAAGAATTCGGCAATAATGTGCTGAATTTTGAAATGAAAAGAGATATTTTCACTCTCGAGGCAACTCCAAATACCATTCACGAAGTCATTCGCTTTTTAAAAGAACAAGAAGACTTAAACTTTCATTTTCTTACCGATTTAACTGGAATTCATTTTCCTGATAACGACGACGAACATCAGTTTGCCGTAGTATATCAATTGCATAATTGGGTGGAAAATGTTCGTATCAGAGTAAAAGTGTATTTGCCTGAAAATCCAGAAGTGAAAACGGTAACCGATCTTTTTCTTTCTGCTAATTGGATGGAAAGAGAAGCGTGGGATTTCTACGGAATCAACTTCAATGGACACCCACAATTGAAACGTATTTTAAATATGGATGAAATGGTTTCTCATCCAATGCGAAAAGAATTCCCAATGGAAGACAGCGGAAGAACCGATAAAGACGATCGTTTCTTCGGAAGAACACCAGTTAACAGTTAAATAAATAATTCAACATTATACATGTCCGATTTATTATTACCACCAGAGCATCGATATGCTAAAATCATAGAACAAACGCGCAACGAAGATGGTAGCGAACTTTCTATATTGAACTTGGGCCCAACGCATCCTGCCACTCACGGAATTTTCCAAAACATCTTATTGATGGATGGAGAACGTATTTTGGATGCTGAACCAACCATAGGATACATTCACCGTGCTTTCGAAAAAATTGCCGAAAATCGTCCGTTTTATCAAATCAATGTATTGACTGATCGTATGAACTATTGTTCATCGCCTATCAACAACATGGCTTGGTGGATGACCGTTGAAAAATTACTCAACATTGAAGTTCCAAAGCGCGCACAATATTTAAGAGTTATTGTAATGGAATTGGCTCGTATTGCTGATCACCTAATCTGTAACTCAATTTTAGGTGTTGACACTGGTGCTTATACTGGTTTCTTATATGTATTCCAATTCAGAGAAAAAATTTATGAAATCTACGAAGAAATTTGCGGTGCTCGTTTGACAACCAACATGGGAAGAATTGGTGGTTTTGAAAGAGAATGGTCGGATGAAGCCTTCAAAAAATTAGATGTTTTCTTAACGGATTTCCCAATTGCTTGGAAAGAATTTGAAAACTTATTCGAACGCAATCGAATTTTTATTGATAGAACTGTAAATGTGGGTGCTATTTCGGCTGAACAAGCTATGGCTTACGGATTTACAGGTCCGAATTTACGTGCTGCTGGAGTTGATTACGACGTTCGTGTAGCACAACCGTATTCATCGTATGACGATTTTGAATTCATCGTTCCTGTTGGAAAATCTGGAGATACGTACGATCGTTTTTGTGTACGTAATGCTGAAGTTTGGGAAAGCATCAGCATCATCAAACAAGCCTTAGCAAAATTACCACAAGGTCCAATTCACGCTGATGTTCCCGATTATTATTTACCTCCAAAAGAAGACGTTTACCATAATATGGAAAGCTTAATTTATCACTTTAAAATTGTGATGGGTGAAGTTCCAGTTCCAGTAGATGAAATTTATCATGCTGTTGAAGGTGGAAATGGCGAATTAGGATTTTATTTAGTAACCGACGGAAGTAGAACTCCTTATCGTTTAAAATTTAGAAGACCTTGTTACATCTATTACCAAGCGTATCCTGATATGATTAAAGGAGCAATGCTATCGGATGCTATCGTAATATTGTCAAGTTTAAATGTAATTGCAGGCGAATTAGACGCTTAATTAATGTATAATGTATATTGAAAAAAATGTATAATGCAAAAAGTATAATGTAAGACAATATACAGTTTACATTATACAATATACAGTCAAAAAAATGGAAAGATCACACATCAAACAAGAGATAAATATAACTGAACCGTTGATGGCTCGCATCAATGAATTGCTCAGTCATTATCCAGCAGATAAAAAGAAATCGGCTTTATTGCCTGTTTTACATGAAGTTCAAGATGCTCACGACAACTGGCTGAGTATTGAATTACAAAACAAAGTAGCCGAAATTCTAGAAATTCAACCGATTGAAGTGTACGAAGTAGTGACTTTTTACACTATGTTTAATCAACGTCCAATCGGAAAATACATGTTTGAATTCTGTCAAACTTCGCCTTGTTGCCAAAACGGTGTAGAAGATTTGATGGATTACACCTGTAGTAAATTAGGCGTGAAAGTGGGTGAACCAACAGCTGACATGATGTTTGAGGTACGTGGTGTGGAATGTTTAGGTGCTTGTGGCTATGCTCCAATGATGCAGTTGGGTGATTTCTACCAAGAACACTTAACACCTGAAAAAATAGATCAATTGATTGACGATTGCAAAGACGGAAAAATCACTTTACACGATAAATAATATCATGGGAAGAAAAATATTATTAGAAAAAATCAATGTTCCAGGCATCAAAACCTATGAAGTGTATCGTCGTGAAGGCGGATATGCATCAGTAGAAAAAGCCTTGAAAAAAATGACGCCAGACGAAGTAGTTGAAGAAGTAAAAACTTCAGGACTTCGCGGTCGTGGTGGTGCAGGATTTCCAGCGGGAATGAAGTGGAGTTTTATCGATAAAAAATCGGGAAATCCTAGACATTTAGTGTGTAATGCTGACGAATCAGAACCAGGAACTTTCAAAGATCGTTACTTAATGGAGTACATTCCTCACTTATTAATTGAAGGAATGATTACTTCTAGTTACGCTCTTGGCGCTAATTTATCATACATCTACATTCGTGGAGAATACATGTGGGTGTACAAAATTTTAGAAAAAGCCATCGCCGAAGCAAAAGCTGCTGGTTGGTTAGGCAAAAATATATTAGGCTCGGGTTACGATTTGGATTTATACGTTCAAATTGGTGGTGGAGCTTACATCTGCGGTGAAGAAACAGCTTTAATCGAAAGTTTAGAAGGAAATCGAGGAAATCCACGTTTGAAACCACCATTTCCTGCGGTAAAAGGTTTGTGGCAAAATCCAACTGTAGTAAATAACGTAGAAACCATTTCAGCTGTGCCTTGGATCATCAACAATTCGGGTGCTGATTATGCCGGAATCGGAATTGGACGTTCTACTGGAACCAAATTAATTTCGGCTTCGGGGAACATCAAAAATCAAGGTGTTTTCGAAATTGAATTGGGAGTTTCAGTATACGAATTCATGAATTCTGACGAATATTGTGGTGGAATGCAAACAGATCGTCCGTTAAAGGCTTTAGTTCCTGGAGGAAGTTCGGTGCCGATTTTGCCTGCGAATTTAATATACAAAACTGCTGCTGGAGAAGATCGTTTGATGACGTATGAAAGTTTATCAGATGGCGGTTTCGCAACGGGTTCGATGTTGGGTTCAGGTGGATTTATTGTTTATGATGACCGAGCTTGTATCGTTCGAAATACTTGGAATTTTTCAAGATTCTATCACCATGAAAGTTGCGGACAATGTACACCATGCCGTGAAGGAACAGGTTGGTTGGAAAAAGTATTGTGGAGAATTGAAAACGGTCAAGGTCGCGAAGAAGATATTGAATTGTTGTGGAGCATCCAATCTAAAATCGAAGGAAATACAATTTGTCCATTAGGTGACGCGGCTTCATGGCCGGTTGCTGCAGCAATTCGTCATTTTAGAGATGAGTTTGAATACCACATTCGTTTCCCAGAAAAAATAAAAAATAGAGATCACTTTGTGGCTGAACCTTTTGAAAAAGTAAAGCATTTAGTAGCAAAGCAAACAGTATAATTTAAAAGTACGAAGTTAGAAGTTGGAAGTTAGAAGTGATAACACTTAAACCTTTAAACTTTTAAACTTTTAAACAATATAAATAATGAAAGTAACCATAGACGGTCAAGAAATTGAAGTAGCTCCAGGAACAACTATCCTGCAAGCGGCTCGTATGATTGGTGGAGAATCAGTTCCGCCAGCCATGTGTTATTATTCTAAACTAAAAGGAACAGGCGGAAAATGCCGTTGTTGTTTGGTGGATGTTACTAAAGGTAGCGAAGCCGATCCACGTCCGATGCCAAAACTAGTAGCATCTTGTGTAACAGGTTGTCAAGACGGAATGGAAGTGGCGAGTAAATCGTCGGAAAGAGTAACCGAAGCGCGCAAAGCCGTAACCGAATTTTTGTTAATCAATCACCCATTAGATTGCCCAGTTTGTGATCAAGCAGGTGAATGTGATTTGCAAAATTTAAGTTTCGAACACGGAAAATCAGAAACGCGTTTCATAGAAGAAAAAAGAACTTTCGAACCCGAAGATATTGGTCCGTACATTCAATTGCACATGAACCGTTGTATTGTTTGTCAACGTTGTGTGGAAGTAGCTGATCAATTAACTGATGGTCGTGTTCATGGAGTATTGAATCGTGGCGATCATTCACAAATTTCAACTTGTGTTTCAGCGGCTATTGACAATGAATTTTCTGGAAACATGATTGATGTTTGTCCGGTTGGAGCATTAACTGATAAAACCTTCCGATTCAAATCAAGAGTGTGGTTCAACAAACCGTTCAACGCACACAGAGAATGTACTACTCCGGGTTGTTGCGGAAAAACAACACTTTGGATGTTTGGTAACGAAATTCAACGTGTAACAGCTCGTAAAGACGAGTATCATGAAGTAGAAGATTTCATCTGTAATACCTGTCGTTTCGACAAAAAAGAGGTTTCGGATTGGGTAATTGAAGGTCCGCGTAAATTTGAAAAAGACTCGGTTATCAACCAAAATAATTATACTAGAAAATTAGATAAAGTTGTCATCGAAACTGAGAAAGGAATTCTTCAAGGTAGAGACATCGATCGTAAAAAAATCAGTATGGCTGAAATCGATTACAACGAAAAAATTGACGGTAGTAAACTAGAAAGCAACAACAATGGATAGTGGATTTATTATAGAGAAAAGTATTTTTATAGTAGCTGTTTTCGCTATCACAATGATAATGGCGATGTATTCTACTTGGGCAGAACGTAAAGTAGCTGCTTTTTTACAAGATCGTGTAGGTCCGAATCGTGCTGGTTGGGGCGGATTATTGCAACCGCTAGCCGATGGTATGAAATTGTTTGCTAAAGAAGAATTCGAACCGAATACACCGAACCGATTTTTGTTCTTTGTTGGACCGGCGATTGCGATGAGCACGGCTTTGATGACCAGCGCAGTGATTCCGTGGGGCGACAAATTAGTAATGTTTGGAAGAACAGTTACGCTTCAAGCCACAGATATTGATGTTTCTTTATTGTACATTTTCGGAGTAGTTTCTGTTGGTGTATACGGAATCATGATTGGTGGTTGGGCATCTAATAACAAGTTTTCATTAATGGGAGCGGTTCGTGCTGCTTCACAAATGGTTTCGTACGAAGTAGCGATGGGATTATCTATTATCGCTTTGTTAATGATGACGGGAACATTGAGTCTAAAAGAAATTTCCGAACAACAAGCGGGAATGAACTGGAACGTATTCTACCAACCTGTCGGATTTTTAATCTTCTTGATTTGTGCTTTCGCAGAAACCAACCGAACACCTTTTGATTTAGCAGAATGTGAATCGGAACTTATTGGTGGTTATCACACCGAATATTCATCCATGAAAATGGGATTCTATTTATTTGCTGAATACGCCAATATGTTCATCTCATCAGCCATTTTAGCCATCCTTTATTTTGGTGGATATAACTATCCTGGAATGAGTTGGGCGGTTGAAAATTGGGGAGTAAACATCGCGAATGTGCTTGGAATTGCAGTATTGTTTATCAAAATATGCGGATTCATTTTCTTCTACATGTGGATTCGTTGGACGATACCGCGTTTTAGATACGATCAATTGATGAATTTAGGTTGGAAGATATTAATTCCGCTTTCCATCATCAATATAGTTATAACAGGAATTTGCATTTTAGCTTTTAATTAAGGAAAGAAATTATGTCAACATCGATACAAAATATATCATTATCAGGTAGAAAAAAGCAGGTTTCTAATAAGGAAATGACTTTTTTAGAAAGAATGTACCTGATTGCAATTGTAAAAGGTTTGTGGATTACCATTAAACACTTTTTCAGAAAAAAAGCAACGATTCATTATCCTGAACAAGTGCGACCATTCAGTCCAGTTTACCGCGGAAGACACATGTTGAAGCGCGATGAACAAGGAAGAGAAAACTGTACTGCTTGTGGTTTGTGCGCACTTTCGTGTCCGGCAGAAGCCATTACCATGAAAGCTGAAGAACGCAAAAAAGGAGAAGAACATTTGTACAGAGAAGAAAAATACGCTTCAATATACGAAATCAATATGTTGCGTTGCATTTTTTGCGGATTGTGTGAAGAAGCATGTCCGAAAGACGCTATTTACCTGACTATTTCAAAAGAATTAGTTCCTGCAAGTTACGACCGCGAAGATTTCATTTTCGGAAAAGATAAATTAGTAATGCCACTCGAAATGGCAATGGCAAATACTAAAAAACTGAATTAATTATGTCAACAGCTCTTATCCTATTTTATATTTTATCTGCGGTAACCTTGTCGACTGCTTTTTTGACTATTTATACAAGAAGACCAATTCACAGTGCAATTTACTTAGTGATTTGTTTCTTCTCGATTGCTGGTCATTATTTACTTTTTAACGCTCAGTTTTTAGCGATAGTGCACGTAATTGTGTACTCGGGTGCAATTATGATTCTCTTCTTGTTTACCATCATGTTGATGAATTTGAATAAAGAAGACGAAGTTCATAAGCCAAGAATCAAGCGAATTGGTGCGATTACGATTTTCTGTCTTTTGTGTTTGGCTTTGATTGGCATTTTTGTCAATTCAAAACCAATTCCAGTAGATGATTATTATGTGTCTGGTGAAGACTACCAATCGATAAAAGTACTCGGAAAAGTATTGTTGAACGAATATATGGTTCCGTTTGAATATGCTTCCATCCTACTTTTAGTGGCGATGATTGGAGCGGTATTATTGTCTAAAAAAGAAAAATCACAAGAATAAAATGAGTAATATTTTAAATGAAGTAGGCATCGAAAACTACTTATTCCTTTCAGTTCTTCTGTTCTGCATCGGAGTATTAGGAGTGTTGTACCGTAGAAATTCAATCATTGTTTTCATGTCAATTGAAATCATGTTGAACGCTGTCAATCTTTTATTTGTAGCCTTTTCTACCTATCATCAAGATTCAGAAGGACAAGTTTTTGTATTCTTTTCGATGGCAGTTGCTGCAGCCGAAGTTGCCGTAGGACTAGCGATTTTAGTAGCCGTATTTAGAAATATTGGTTCAATTGATATTTCGAAATTGAAAAATTTAAAAGGATAACCCAAAATGGAAAACAGTTTAATTTTACTTTTATTATTAACCCCATTTTTCGGGTTTTTATTCAATGTTTTCTTCGGAAAATCAGTTTCCAAATCGGTTTCAGGTTTCATCGGAACTGGAGCAGTTGTGGTTTCTTTCATCATTAGCATCATCTATTTTTTACAAGTAAACGAATCGCATCAAGCCATCAAAGTTTCTTTATTTGATTGGATTACCGTAAGCAATTTCAAATTGGATTTCGGAATTTTACTCGATCAATTATCACTTTTATGGTTGTTGTTTGTTACCGGAATTGGTTCGCTAATTCACTTATATTCCATCAGCTACATGCACGATGACGAGAACATGCACAAATTTTTCGCTTACCTCAACTTATTCGTTTTCTTTATGATTACGTTGGTTGTTGGAAGTAATTTGTTAGTGATGTTCATCGGTTGGGAAGGCGTTGGATTGTGTTCGTACTTACTCATCGGATTTTGGTATAAAAACCAAGACTACAACAACGCAGCAAAGAAAGCATTCATCATGAACCGTATTGGTGACTTAGGTTTTTTAATTGGAATGTTCATTTTGGCCTATTGTTTTAATTCATTGGATTATTCGTTAATTCAATCAGGAATCATGGTCAAAGGTCCAGTGAATGCTGACCATTTAATTTCAATTGCTGCTTTGTGTTTGTTCATTGGTGCAACTGGAAAATCAGCTCAATTGCCATTATACACTTGGTTACCTGACGCGATGGCTGGACCAACTCCAGTTTCAGCGTTAATTCACGCCGCAACCATGGTAACCGCAGGAATCTTTATGATTACGAGAATGAACTTCTTGTTCGATTTGGCTCCATATGTACAAACCATTATTGCTGTAGTTGGAGCAACAACCGCTTTAGTTGCCGCATCAATTGGATTATATCAAAACGACATTAAGAAAGTATTAGCGTATTCAACTGTTTCTCAATTGGGATTAATGTTCTTGGCATTGGGAATGGGCGCTTACACTGTAGCGGTTTTCCACGTAATTACACATGCGTTTTTTAAAGCGTGTTTATTCTTAGGTTCGGGTTCTGTGATACACGCATTACACGGCGAACAAGACATGCGAAAAATGGGTGGTTTGCGCAAAGCGATGCCAATCACATTTGCAACCATGTTGGTTTCTACTTTAGCCATTGCTGGAATTTTCCCATTTGCTGGTTTCTGGTCTAAGGACGAAATTTTAATGGTCGCTTTTGAACATAATAAAGTACTTTGGTTTGTAGGTTCGGTTGCATCGATCATGACGGCGTTTTATATGTTCCGTTTGATGTACTTGACGTTCTTCAATGATTTCAGAGGAACGGAAGAACAAAAACATCATTTACATGAAAGTCCGAGTTTGATCACATTACCGCTAATCATTTTAGCTGTATTAGCCGCCGTTGGTGGATTGATTAATTTACCAGGAAGCATGTGGTTGAATCATTTTATTGAGCCTATTTTAAAAACCAAACACGAACACCACGCGTTAGGTCAGCAAGAATATATATTGATGGGAGTTGCATTGGCTGGAGCGCTAATCGGAATTGGTATGGCATATGCTAAATTCATGAAACAAAAATCGGTTCCTGTTGAAGATGAACAAATTCAAGGGTTTTCAAAAACGATTTACAACAAATACTATGTTGACGAATTCTATACATTCTTAATTGTAAAACCATTGAACAGTCTTTCTAATTTCTTCAGAACAACATTAGAACCAGCGCTTTCAAAATCGGTTTACGGCTTAGGAACATTGGCTGTAGGTATCGCAAACAAAGGAAAAAAATTACAAAACGGAAGCATCGGATTCTATCTGTTCGCTTTTGTAATTGGTTTCTTTGCCATCATCTTTTATTTATTTTTATATACATTTTTAGTTAAATTAGTCTCTCAATGGATGTAACTACTTTATTATTAGTACTCTTTATTGGTTCAATTGCAACTTATTTTTCAGGTGAAAAATGGGCTTCAAAAATTGCTTTACTTTTTAGTTTAGGCGCTTTTGGAGTGACATTGTACTTATTGAACTTATATCAAAACGGAACCAACATCAACCATTTTACCCAATGGATTGATGTACCGAAAGTGATTTTTGCATACAAAGCAGACGGACTTTCGTTAGCAATGGTATTGTTAACCACTGCATTGACTCCGTTAATTGTGTTTTCATCCTTTGGAAATCAGTTTACCAAATCTAAAAACTTCTACGCTTTAGTACTATTTATGGCTTTTGCTATGACAGGAACATTCTTGGCCGCAGATGGTTTATTATACTATATCTATTGGGAATTAGCTTTATTACCAATCTATTTTATCGCATTAATTTGGGGTAATGGTGATGCTGACGAACGTAAGAAAGCCGTATTGAAATTCTTCATTTACACTCTGGCTGGTTCGCTTTTCATGTTGATCGCTTTTGCTTACTTATATACACTTTCTGGAAGTTTCTTACTAGACGATTTATACAAATTAAACTTATCAGATACCGAACAAACTTGGATATTCTTAGCGTTTTTTGCCGCTTATGCCATCAAAATTCCGATTATTCCATTTCACACTTGGCAGGCAAAAGTGTACCAAAAAGCACCTACTGTTGGAACTATGCTTTTATCGGGAATCATGCTAAAAATGGGATTGTACAGTGTTATCCGTTGGCAATTACCGATTGCGCCAAATGCGGCTAAAACCTATATGCCAATTTTAATTGGGTTGAGTATTGCTGGTGTAATTTACGGTTCGATTGTAGCGTTGCGTCAGAAAGACATCAAAAAATTATTGGCGTATTCGTCGTTGGCTCACGTGGGTTTAATCGCCGCTGGATGTTATACATTAACGCTTGACGGATTGAACGGTGCAGTCTACCAAATGATTGCTCACGGATTTGTAATTGTTGGTTTGTTCTTCTGTGCTGAAATTATTTACCGTCGTTATGAAACACGCGAAATTAGTGATATGAGTGGAATCCGTTCACAAACTCCAAAATTCACATCCATGTTTATGATTCTAGTTTTAGCTTCAGTTGCTTTGCCTGGAACGTACAACTTTGTGGGAGAATTTACAGTATTGTACAGTTTAAGTCAGGTGAATATTTGGTTTGCCGTGATTGGTGGAACGACAATTATTTTGGGAGCTTATTATATGTTACGAATGTTCCAAAAAGTAATGTTAGGAGCCACAAATGAAAAGATATTTGCCGATGTTACTACCAACGAAGCAATTACTCTAGTAGTAATTATTGGTTTCCTTTTATTCTTCGGATTGTATCCAAAACCGTTTACAGATTTGGTTTCGCCTGCGATAGAAACTACTTTACAACAAATTAACAGTATATCATAATGGATAGTTTAATAGCAATTATAGCACTTGGCGTTTTTTGTCTAATAGCTGAAATTTTTAATTTTAGAAAAGCAATTATCCCTGTATCTATTGTAGGTTTATTAGCTGTTTTAGGATATTCATGGTACAGTTATACTGGCGATGCTTCCTACTACAACAACATGATTGTAGTGAATAAATTTTCACTTGCATTTTCTACCTTATTCATCTTGTTGACCGTTTTCATCATTGCGTTGGGAAGCGATTTTTACAAAGATCATCCAACCAAATTCTCCGATTATATCGCCATCAAAATCTTCTTACTTTCAGGTGCGATTTGCATGGTATCGTTTGGAAATTTAGCGATGTTTTTCTTAGGAATTGAAGTACTTTCGATTGCGCTTTATGTTCTTGCAGGAAGCAGTCGTTTGGATTTACGAAGCAACGAAGCCGGAATGAAATACTTCTTAATGGGTTCATTTGCCTCTGGAATCATTTTATTTGGTATCTGTTTGATTTACGGAGCAACCGGTTATTTTGACATTGTAGAAATTTACGATATATCAAGTGGTGCCGGTTTACCAAGCTGGTTTTACATCGGAATTGCCTTATTGTTAATTGGAATGTTGTTTAAAGTAGCAGCGGTTCCGTTTCATTTTTGGGCTCCAGATGTGTACGAAGGTGCGCCAGCATTAGTTACTGCAACCATGAGCACGTTGGCAAAAGTAGTTGCCGTAGCAGCTATGTATAAATTGATGGTTTCTTTGAATCACGAAATCACTTATGAGATGCAAATTGTAATTGTTGTGGTTTCGATACTTTCGATGACGGTTGGAAACATCATGGCATTGCGTCAGAAAAATGTAAAACGTATGTTGGCGTTTTCAGGAATATCGCACGCTGGATTTATGTTAATGGCGTTATTGAGTATCTCTAATTCGGCGGGTTCGTTATTGTACTATACTTTTGCATATGCTTTGGCCGGTATTGCCGCTTTCTCTGTAATTATTTTTGTATCAAAAAGCAAAAACAACGAAGACATTACTAATTTTAACGGCTTAGGAAAAACCAATCCGATAATGGCGGGGATTTTAACAGCATCGTTATTATCGATGGCGGGAATTCCGATTTTCTCTGGATTCTTTGCTAAATTCATGTTGTTTACCCAAACCATTGAAGCCGGTTATTTGGTAGTTGTTATTGTGGGTGTAATCAATTCGATCATCAGTATTGGTTATTATTTCAAACTGATTTTGGCCATGTACACCAAAGAAGCTTCCGATGACAATCACAGTAATGCTTTTGTATACAATGTAATTGCCTTAGTAGCCATTTTATTGAATGTAGTAATTGGTTTGTATCCAACCTTAGTTACTTCGTTATTGAACTGAATTTAATTCACCTTAATTATATAAGAAAACCCACTTGAAGCAATTTGAGTGGGTTTTTTGTTTGAACTACTATTTTCACAAAAGACGTTTCTCCTCTAGCCCCGATTGGACGGAAAGCTTGTGAGGAACGAACAACTTGGAGGGAAAGCGGGAACGACGACTACAAAAATGCCCAAGCCTTTCGCTCCTAAAAACATATCAACAACTGCTATTTTTAACAATTGTCTCGCTTACAATTTTTGTACTTTTACAGTATGTATGCATTAGTCGATTGCAATAATTTTTACGCCTCGTGCGAACGCGTTTTCCAGCCACAACTGATTGGAAAACCGATTGTTATATTGTCTAATAACGACGGTTGTATCATTTCGCGCAGTTACGAAGCCAAAGATTTGGGCATTCCGATGGGTGCGCCCGAGTTTAAAGTTAGAAATGAATTAAAGCAGAAAAACATTCACGTTTTTTCGTCGAATTATGCCTTGTACGGCGATTTGAGTAATCGAGTGATGAAAATTTTAGAAGGGTTCACTCCGAATGTAGAAGTGTACAGTATTGACGAGGCATTTCTGAATTTCAACGGAATGAAAATTGACGATTTTCACGACTACGGTTTGCAGATGAAAAGACGGGTGCAAAAATGGCTGAGTATTCCGATTTGTGTGGGTTTTGCTGAGACGAAAGCGCTATCCAAAGTGGCCAATAAAATTGCCAAAAAATACCAAGAACGCACGCAAGGCATTTATGTAATTGATACCGAAGAAAAACGAATCAAAGCGTTGAAATGGACGAAAATTGAAGACGTTTGGGGAATTGGTTTTCGACTGACGAAGAAAATGAAAATGCAGCGTATTTTGACAGCGTATGATTTTATCCAACCACACAACGAAGCCTTTATTAAAAAGGAAATGGGAGTTGTGGGTTTACGATTGAAATACGAATTGGAAGGGAAATCGGTGTTGGAAATGGAAGAACCGAAAGACAAAAAAAACATTGCCATCACGCGCAGTTTTGCTGGAAACATTACCACTTTTGACGAAATGAAAGAACGCGTTTCGACTTTTGCAACCGTGTGTGCCGAAAAATTACGCAAACAAAAATCGTGTTGCAACGGTGTGATTTTATACTTACGCAAAGATAAGTACAAAACACAACGCGATCGCTATAATTTTTATGTATTGGAAACCTTGCCTTTTGCGAGTAATTCGAATATTACAATCAGTTCGGTCGCGGTCAAAATGCTCAAGAAAGTGTTTGAAGAAGGTGAAATATACAAAAAAGCGGGCGTGATTGTGACTGATATTATTCCGGAGAACGCCAAGCAGTTTCATTTGTTTGAAGAAGAAAATCCGAAGCACCAAAAATTAATGCAAGTGATTGACGATTTCCACAAACGAACAGGCGAACGCAAAATCAAATTGGCAAGCCAAGATTTAGAACGCACTTGGACAATGAAGCAAGATCATCTTTCACCAAAATATACCACAAATTTTAATCAAATACTAACAGTGAAATGCTAACGTTAAAATTCCAAAAAACAAAACACAAATTACAAACAAGCTCCAAATCTGAATTCTTAAAATCGTACAGTCATACAATCCAAAAAATTAGCGCTCTTCGTGCCTTCTTTGTGTCTTAGTGGTTAAAATTATGTCAAAAAACAAAATAACATTCTTCATTCCCGATTTTGAAAACAGCAACGAACTGCCGTTTATTGCTGGCGGAATCAAAGCGGGTTTTCCATCGCCAGCAGCCGATTTTGACGAAACCAAAATCAGTTTAGACAACGTTTTAATCAAAAACCGAGAAGCTACTTTTTATGCGAAAGCATCGGGAACTTCAATGATTGGCGCCGGAATTGACGATGGTGATGTTTTGGTTATTGACCGAAGTATTGAACCGCAGAACAACAAAATTGCGGTGTGTTTTATTGATGGTGAATTTACTGTAAAACGCATCAAAATAGAAAAAGACGGTCTGTACTTAATGCCCGAAAACACTGCTTTCCATCCCATTAAAATCACTGAAGACAACAACCTCATCATTTGGGGAATTGTGACGTATGTAATTAAGAGCGTATGAAATGACCATTAACAAAAATTGTAAATTCATCAGAAATGGACAAAATGGGCATTCCATCTTACTTAATTTAAATATTTTGTACAGATGAAAAAATCCCCTTTCAACTGAATGAAAGAGGATTTAATCACTTTAAAAACTACTACTAACTACTTTATTTTTGCTCCAATAGTGTTAGGCGTTGCAACACTGATTCGAGTAGGACTTTTTGCTCGTTGAGTTCTGTTTTGAGCGATTCGTTTTCGGTTTGCAAGCTTTCATTTTTGGCATTCAATTCTTTAATGGCATTGATTGATGCAATTAAAATCGGATGAATATTGAAATTCAAAAATCCATCAGCATCGGTTCCGACTGCATCCGGAAAAAGCGGTTGAACTTCTTGAGCGATAAAACCGGGAAACTCAGTATCTAAAACTTCTTTTTCGAAAGTACGTTCACCCACATTTTTATAATTAAAACGAATCGGGTTGAGTTGTAGGATTTCGTTCAATCCTTTAGTATAATTCCCGTTGATGGTTTTGAGTCGTTGATCTGAAACAATCGTCCACGTATTGGTACCCGGTTTTCGGCCTTGATCGAGTGCTAATTCAAACAATCCAAGAGGATTAGGTATACCAACACCAACATTTCCAGTATTAGTTATGCGCACTCTCTCTGCTAAAGTTCCTGCATTATTTGTTTTAAAGATTAAATAACCGGAGCTACTGTTTGTGGTTGCATTTGATTTTCTCCCTTCTACAGATCCAAAAACACGTGGTTGTAGCATAGTGTCGTCGTTATATCCTCCTAAAGTTATAGCGCCACCAACATCAATATTTTGAGCATTATTTGATCGAACATTTAAATTCCCGTAAATTAAATTAGCTGTTATCGTATTTTCATCAACAACATCAAGTCTTGTTAAAGGTGAGGTTGTTCCTATACCCACATTGGTTGATACCAAAGATCCGTTAACACCATTAATACTTCCTAGCACCAATGAATTACTGGTATCAACTTGCGCCAAGTTTCCGATGGCAGTTGCATTGGTAAGATTAGCTGCACCTACATCGGACTGGAATCCAATGATTGTATTTCTTGCCCCTGTTGTGTTATTGGAACCCGCGCTAGAGCCCAGAAAAACATTAAAATTTCCTGAAGTATTTTGACTGGCAAAAGATCCGAGTATTAGATTACTATTACCCGTATTATTGAGTCCCGCGGCATATCCTAAATAGGTATTGTCATTTCCTGATGTCCCATTGGCTCCAGCTAGTCGACCAAGAAAGGTATTGGAACTACCCGAAGCATTTGCGATACCTGCACGTTCTCCGATAAAAGTATTGGAAGTTCCTGCATTAACAACTCCACTGTTTCTGCCAAAAAAAGTATTGCTATCGCCGAGTCTACCCGAAATAATATTGCCCCTTCTAAAAACTAAATCAACATTATCAGTAGTTCCTATGAAATTGGTGGTGGCATTAGTACCAGCATTTCCTAACAATCCCCAAGCATTGGCTGAGGCGTTTTGCCAAGTCGCAACACCATTAGCATCAGACGTTAAAACTCGTCCAACCGCCTGATTACCATCTTCCATTCTAATGTTACCTACTACATGCAAACGGTTCAGTGGTGTTGATGTACCTAAACCTGTATTACCATTTTTTAAAACGACCATAGCATCTCTACGCTCAGCAAAGTCAACTAAATCATTGTTATTGGCATCAATTGCATTTCCAATCACAAACAAACGATCAGTTGCATTAGCAGCTCTGAATTGTGTATTTCCATTTATTGAAGATGTGTAAGTAGTTGCTCCAACTCCAATAACAGTTTCGCCAAAACTAACTGCTTGATTATTTCTTCCAGCAACCAAAGAATTTTCTCCAATGGCTACAGTACCTTGCCCAAATGCGGTCGAAACTTCACCAAATGATTCATTGCCTTGACCAAAAACGGTTGAATAAATACCTGTAGCGTTGTTTGAACTACCAAAAGAGGTAGAAAAATTACCAGAAGAAGAATTAAAATCCCCAAAAACGGTGGATAAAGTTCCACTTGCTGAATTCCCAAGGCCAAAAGCCGTTGAAATATTTCCACTCGCTCCGTTGGATTGACCGAACACGGTGGCGTAAAGACCACTTGCACTTGTGGATTGCCCGAATGCAGTTGAGGATTGACCGCTTGCTATTGCTGATTGTCCGAATGCAATACTGTTCTGACCCGAAGCAATTGAATTAACTCCAAAAGCAGCAGAATTAACTCCGCTTGCTGTTGTTCCAAAGCCAAAAGCTGTAGAATAAAAACCCGTTGCATCAGTACTGTTACCAAAAGCAACGGCTCCTTCTCCGCTAGCGACTGTTTCATAACCAAAAGTAGTTGACATGTCGCCACTCGCTAAAGCATTAAACCCAGCAGAAAAAGAACCAATTCCGCTGGCTGTATTTCCAATTCCAATTGCAAATGAATAAGTCCCACTAGCTGTTAGATTGGCTCCAAACGCAGCAGAATACTGACCTAAATTAGCATCATCCCATTCATTCCCAGCGGCATTTCCAGCTCTGAATGCTCCTTTTCTAGGATTCCAAACCATTCTATCTCCTGCTCCAGTGGGCGCTAAAGCTCCAGCACCAAAAGTTCCAGTTGAAACTAAACCATCTGTTCCACTTATCAAAACTGGACCTGTATCAGCCGTAATAGTTCTTCCGTTTCCTACTCCACCAAAATCATAGGCTTGGTCGAGTGTCCCCGAAGTCGAACTTTGTAAATATTCTTTAGTTACTACTGCTTTTCCATCTGCAGCGGTAATCATGGCATTGGTGGTTGAAGGTAAACGAGTGAGTCCGTTTTTTAAGACAATCATTGCATCACTACGTTCTGGATTTTCAACAAAACCGTTTGAATTTGCATCAATTGCATTTCCAATAACGAAAAGTCGGTCGGTGGCGTTGGCGGTGCGAAAATTTAAAACTCCATTAACGGAAGGCGTATAGGTTGTCGCTCCAATACCAAATACAGTTTCCCCATAACTTGATGCGGCATTACTATCCCCAAAAACGGTTGAAAGATAGCCATCTGCATCGGTATTAAAACCCGCTGCAAAAGTACTTCCGCTTGCAGAACTAGTTCCCAAACCAAAAGCCGTTGCATTGGGTCCGCTAGCAACAGAAAGAAATCCAAAAGCAGATGAATATGTACCGCTTGCAATGCTACGGTCGCCAAAAGCCACTGAATAACTGCCGATATTAACGTCGTCCCATTGATTTGTGGTAACACGACCCGCTCGAAAAGCTGACTTTCGTGGATTCCAAATCATTTTTGCTCCACCTCCTGAAGGAGCGACAGCACCGCTTCCGTCTGTTCCTGTTGAAACCAAACCGTCAGTACCATTAATGATTACAGCGCCTGCATCAGCTGTGATGGTTCTTCCATTTCCCGCTCCACCAAAATCGTAGGCTTGGTCGAGTGTGCCAACGCTAGTTCCAGTTATTGGTTTCCAATCAACTGTGGTGTTGTCCCAATAGTAAAATCCTGGTAAATCGGTTCCTGATGTTGTAGTTAAATACACTAACATTCCTTGCTGGGCTGCCGTTGGATTTGTAGCGGGAAAAGTATCTACTTTTGGAATTAAAATTCCATCGGTATTGGTTGGTGTTGCTTGGTTACTCGAACGAATGTCGAGTTGGGCATCAGGATTTGTAGTATTGATTCCGACTTGAGCCTGTATTGTATTGGCAAAAAATAGAAAAATAAGTAGGTAAAAAATCTTTTTCATTTTAGTTTTTAGTTTCTAATGCTGCTAAGCGTTCGACTATGGCTTTGTTGAGTGATTCTTGATTTTGTTGTTGTGCTAGAAGTGATTCTAGTTGTTGTTTCAATTGCTGGTTCTCTTCTTCTAAACTTTGATTTTTAGAGTTCAATTCTTTAATCGCATTGACTGATGCAATAAAAATTGGATGAATATTAAAGTTCAAAAAACCATCTGGATCTGTTCCGACTGCATCGGGAAAAAGCGGTTGCACTTCTTGAGCAATAAATCCAGCAAATTCAGTATCTAAAATTTCTTTTTCAAAAGTGCGTTCTCCGTTATTTTTATAATTAAAACGAATAGGATTCAACTGAAGAATTTCGTTCAATCCTTTGGTATAATTTCCGTTGATGGTTTTGAGGCGTTGGTCTGAAACAATCGTCCAGGTGTTGGTTCCGGGTTTTCTACCTTGGTCTAAAGAAAGTTCGAATTGCCCGTTGGGATTTAACGTTCCGATTCCGACATTACCTGTTTTGAGCCACGTCATTCGAATACCATCATTTCCTGCAAAACCTTTACTGTGTAAGTACAATTTATCCAAATTCCCATCGTATTCAAACATATAACCATAAGGCAAGCCAGCGGTCATTTCGTACAATTGCAAAAAACTTGAATTGGTATCATCGGCGGCAATACGCACAATCGGATCGGGTTTTCTAATTTCAAAACTTACTGCTGGTGTTGAAGTACCAATTCCTACATCACCTGTATTGCTCACTCTAATTCGCTCGGTATTGTTGGTTCGAATAGCCAACGATTGATTGTCAAAAGTTCCGATAAAATTAGTAGACGGATTGGTTGCTGAATTCCCAATCAAACCCCAAGTATTTGCAGAAGCATTTTGCCATGTCGCGGTTCCGTTACCATCACAAGTTAAAACTCTACCCGCAGCTTGATTCCCGTCTACCATTCTGAGATTACCAACTACATGCAATCGTTCTGATGGTGTAGTTGTCCCAATTCCAACATTAACAGAACTTGTTGCTCCGTTAACACCATTTATACTTCCAAGTACTAAAGAATTGCTATTTCCCACTAAAGCTCTAGCTCCTATTGCTGTGGCATTATTTAAATTCGAACTTACAACATCCGCATCTGCACCAATTGCAGTATTTCTGTAACCTGTAGAATTAGTATAGAGTGCTTGATCTCCTATGCCAGTATTTGAGTATCCATTTGTGTTTTGATATGCTGCTAGCCTCCCAACTGCAACATTATAATTACCACCAGTATTATTATTTCCAGAGTAGGCACCAATGGTAACATTACTAAACCCTGAAGTATTTCTTTCGTTACTGCCTCTCCCAATGGCAACATTATAACCTCCAATTGTATTATCGTGCAATGCAAAAGTTCCTAAAGCAATATTATATGATCCTGAAACATTATTTGATAAGCAAGCACTTCCATACAGATAATTCTCACTTCCTGTCATACCTGAATTAAAATTATTATATCCAAAAGAAAAATTGCCATAGCTTATCATTCCCGCGGTGAGATTATTGCGTTTAAAAATCAAATTATTATCATCCTTTGTTCCAATGAAGTTAGTCGTAGCGTTGGTTCCAGCATTTCCTGTTGTCGTCCAACTATTGTTGCTACTACCTATTGGAATCCAATCAACTGTAGCGTTATCCCAATAATAAAATCCGGGTAAATCGGTTCCAGAAGTTGTAGTTAAATACACCAACATTCCTTGTTGTGCTGCCGTTGGATTGGTTGCAGGAAAAGCATCGACTTTCGGAATTAAAATTCCGTCGGTATTGGTGGGTGTGGCTTGATTACTCGAACGAATATCCAATTGTGCATTCGGAATTGTGGTATTGATTCCGACTTGCGCTTGTACTATGATTGTAGTGAAAAATAGTAGTAGAAAAATGACCGTCTTTTTCATAATGCTGATTTTCATGTGATTGTTTTGTTGATTTTACATTAAAAATAATCATAGAATTAGAGTTGTAGACAAGCAATTGTATCGTTGGTAGAAAATTGTGTATTTCTAGTAAAAAAAAGTCTAAAACTTATTGATTCTATGCTTTTAAGTACTTTCTCGAAACACAACCATTCATACAACTTTTGGTTCATTCTACTACGAAAATCCTACCATTGGTACAAAACCAAAAGCAGTTATAGAAATTTGTGTTACTTTTAGAGTATTGATTTAAACATTATGATTTCAGTTATTATTGTTGATGACGAGCAAAGCGCACTCAAAAGCATGCAATGGGAAATTGCTAATTTTTGTGATGATGTTACTATTTTGGGCAGTTTCTCGAGTGCAGTTGAAGCTAAAAAATTTCTTAGTGAAAATGCGGTAGACTGCGTTTTTTTGGATATTGAAATGCCTGAAATGGATGGTTTTCAATTTTTGGATTCGTTTAAAAATCGCCATTTTTCGGTAGTGATTACCACCGCTTATGATCAATATGCCATCAAAGCGATTAAGGAAAAAGCATTGGATTACCTACTAAAACCAATAGATTCAGACGATTTGAAAAGCTGTATCGAGAAAATTCGCCAACACAAAGAAGAACATTCCATTCACGATCGTTTGGAACGCACTTTGGAAACGATGGTGCAGAAAAATCAAAATCAAATCAAAAAAATCAGTGTTTCGTGCGACGGAAAAATTATTTTCTTGAATCCCGATGACATTGTGTATTGCGAAAGTGATGGAAATTACTGCAGCATTTTCCTCGAAAACAAAGAGAAAATTTTCATCACCCAAAAACTAAAATTCATGGAAGAAAAACTACAGGATTTGTACTTTTTTCGCATCCATAATTCCTATTTAATCAATTTGAATAAGGTCAAAGAATTTCATAAAAGTGACGATTTTGTGGTGTTATCCAACCATGTCAAATTACCCGTTTCTCGCAACAAAAAATCCAACTTTTTAGATCAACTTTAATGTTAGAATTAAGTAAAACATATTATATGCTGTGGAGTTTTGTGACTTCGGGTTTGGCTATTTATTTTTTGCTGTGCATGTTGATTTACCTACAATCAAAACAAAAAAGTTTTTTGTACTACGGATTGTATAATTTCTTTTTATTAACGTATGTTTTTACCAAAACACCTTTTCATATTGAGGAAATAGTAAAACCATTTGCCAACAGTACGTTTGCTTCCTACAATTGGTTTTCGCAAGTGATTTACAACTCGATGTTGTTTATGTTTTACCGCGCCTTTCTCGACATGAAGGTACATTTCCCAAAATTCGATAAACTACTGCATCGTTTTCTCATCATTCAAGTTTCGATTGCTTCGGTACTTTTTGCGTACACCATAATTACCGGTAATCATTCTATTTTCAACACTTACTTTTTCTTTGTTTTTATTCCGTCGATGTCGGTTTTTGTGATTTATGCGATTTACATTTCATTAAAAATCCCCAATAAATTAGGCTATTTTATTGTGGTTGGCGTTATTCTCTATAATTTCTTTGCTTATTATTCGCTTTATGATTCGCTCGCTCATGCAAGTGGAACCGAACCTTTGAACTTTTTTTACATCGGAATCATACTTGAATCGATTGTATTTATTTTAGGTTTGGGTTATAAAGTGAAGCTGATTTACGATGAAAAAATGAACGCTCAACAACGCATTATCAAAGAGCAGAGAGAAAACCAATTGTTGCGTGAAAATCATCAAAAAGAATTGGAAAAAGAATTGGCCGAAAAAGTAGGCGAATTAAAAAATGCCTTGCAAAAATCAGAAGATGAAAAATTAAATTCATTGCGATTGAGTTTTGAAAACGAAATTTCGCTCTTGAAATTAGAATCACTGAGAAGTCAGATGAATCCGCATTTTATTTTCAATGCACTGAACTCGATTAAAGTGTATTTGATTGAAAACGACAAAGAAAAAGCGGTGTATTATTTGAATAAATTTTCCAAATTGATTCGAAAAATACTCGAAAGTTCACGTACGGATAGCATTTCATTAGAAGAAGAATTGGAAATCATCGAACTGTACATGAGCATTGAAAACATCCGATTTGATCAAAAAATTGATTTCTCAATTAACCGAAACGACGTCAATATTGCTTCAATTAAAGTTCCAGCTCTTATTTTACAACCGTTTATTGAAAATGCTCTTTGGCACGGATTGATGCTCAGAGAAGGAGAAAAAATCATTACTATTGAGGTTTCTCAAGAAAACAATACCACCAAATTATCCATTACTGATAATGGTATCGGGCGCAAACGTGCGCAAGAAAATGTAGCTAAAAAATCATACAAAAGAGAATCGCTCGGACTGCAATTTACCAATGAACGCATCAGTCACTTCAATCAAAAAAACCTTTCCAATTACCAATTTACTTTTATTGATTTGTACGACGAGAATAACAATGCTGTGGGAACACGAGTTGAGTTTGTGTTGTGATAAGTTAACACAGATTACACCAATTTTTACCACTCAATTTCGTGAAAATTGGTGAAATTCGTGTGAAAATAGTTTTCATAAAAAAACCTCCCATTTCTGAGAGGTTTAGTACCCGGAGTGGGAATCGAACCCACACACCTAAGTACACGAGTTTGAGTCGTGCGCGTCTACCAATTCCGCCATCCGGGCTTTTTGCTAGAAGTTTTTTCGTTAATTTTTAGAAAAAAATTATTAAACGATTTTGCTTTCTGAGCATTTGGTATTTTAAAGGACTGCAAATTTATATATTTTTTTCTCATTTCATAAAAAAATACTACAAATTTTCCTTTCGTAGTTGGATTTTATTCCTAAATTTGCACCTCGTTAATACGACACACAACTAACTAACTACAACCGAGACGTTTACAACAGCGGGTTTCAGATTAACAACTGAGGCAAATTGTGAAAAGCAAATCGGCATTAAACAACACACAAAATGTCACATCAAGAACCAGAAGCAAAAATATTTGCTTGTTCCCAAAGTGTCCACTTAGCCGAACAAATTGCTGAAAAGTACGGAGTTCCGCTAGGTAAAGTTACGTTCTCTAAATTTAGTGATGGCGAATTTCAGCCTTCGTTTGAAGAATCCATTCGAGGATTACGCGTTTTTATTGTTTGTTCTACGTTTCCGTCGGCCGACAATTTAATGGAATTACTGTTGATGATTGATGCTGCCAAAAGAGCATCAGCGCGACACATAACTCCGGTAATTCCGTATTTTGGATATGCCAGACAAGACCGAAAAGACAAACCGCGTGTTCCGATTGGAGCTAAACTAGTAGCAAAACTACTAGAAACGGCTGGAGCAACCCGAATCATGACAATGGATTTACACGCCGATCAGATTCAAGGTTTCTTCGAAAAACCAGTAGATCACTTGTTTGCTTCTACCATTTTCTTGCCGTATGTTAAGAGTTTGAATTTAGAAAATCTAACTATTGCATCGCCAGACATGGGTGGATCCAAAAGAGCGTATGCGTATTCTAAATTTTTAGAATCGGATGTGGTAATTTGCTACAAACAACGCAAAGCGGCCAATGTGATTGACACCATGGAGTTGATTGGTGAAGTGAAAGGAAGAAATGTGGTATTGGTTGACGACATGATTGATACAGGCGGAACCTTGGCCAAAGCAGCCGATTTGATGATTGAAAAAGGCGCTTTAAGTGTTCGAGCCATTTGTACACACGCGATTTTATCGGGTGATGCCTACGAAAAAATTGAAAACTCTAAATTGAGCGAATTGATCGTAACCGATTCGATTCCGCTGAAAAAAGAGTCGAAAAAAATAAGAGTGGTGAGTTGTGCGCCATTGTTTGCAGAAGTAATGCACATGGTACAGAATAACAACTCGATCAGCGGGAAGTTCCTAATGTAACCAAATAAAGAGTAATGACAATTTGAAATTGATTTTTGGTATTGTCATTGCCATTGAAATGAATTTTTTTATTATTAACTATATATTTTTACAATGAAATCAATTACGATTGAAGGATCAGAAAGAGAAAGCGTAGGCAAAAAGGCAACGAAAGCCTTACGTGATGCTGGAATGGTTCCTTGCGTTATTTACGGAGGAAGTCAACCAGTACATTTTGCAGCAGATGAAAGAGCATTTAAAAACTTGGTTTACACTCCAAACGCACACACAGTTGAAGTGGTTTTAGCAGGTAAAAAGTACAATGCAATTTTACAAGACATTCAGTTTCACCCAGTTTCAGACCGAATTAATCACATCGATTTCTTCCAATTAAGTGATGACAAAGAAATCATCATGGAAGTTCCTGTGAGCGTGGTTGGAACATCACCAGGTGTACTTTTAGGAGGTGTTTTACGTTTGAACCAACGTAGACTTAAAGTAAAAGCTTTACCTAAACACTTACCTGATTTTGTTGAAGCTAACATTTCAGAATTGCAAATGGGTAACAAATTGTACGTTACGAAAATCGAAACTAACAATTTCAAATTAATGCACCCAGACAACACAGTAGTTGCTCAAGTGAGAATTTCACGTGCTGCAATGAAAGCTGCTCAAGAAGCTGCAAAAGCAGAAAAAGGAGCAAAAAAGAAAAAATAATTCAACCTTTTTTTCAAATACAAAAGCATCAGTTGTTACTGGTGCTTTTTTTATTTTTATACGCCACTGATTACTTCGTCTGTTCGCCTTTTAGGCTCGGGTCACTGATTCTAACTGTTAAATTATTCGCAGCAAATGATTTTTTATTAATTTACAGCAACGAAAAGCTTGGGCTTTCTTGTAATCGTTTTTCCTGCTGCCTTTCCAAAACTTTTTGCCAACTATTTTACAAGCAAAAGAGAAACTGTCTTAAGCAAAAAGGTTTTTCCCTTGCATCAGGGTTAAAAACAGAAACGTCGTACACAAAAGTCAGAATTTCTAACAATTATACTACTTTTGCATCATGAACTGGTTTTCATCATTATTTATAAAAGAAGAAAAAGAAATCATCGATCCTATGAAGAAGTTTCTCATTGTTGGTTTGGGCAACATCGGCGCCGACTATGTAAATACACGCCACAACATTGGTTTTAAAGTACTCGATCACTTGGCTAAAAAAGAAAGTTTATCGTTTCAAACCGCCAAATTAGGCGATGTAGCCGAATACAAAATTAAAGGTCGAACTTTGATTCTTTTGAAACCGAACACCTACATGAACCTCAGCGGAAAAGCCGTTCATTATTGGATGGAAAAAGAAAAAATTGCTAAGGAAAATATTTTGGTCATTACCGACGATTTGAATTTGGCTTTTGGAACCATTCGAATTAAATCAAAAGGCAGTGATGGCGGACATAACGGATTGAAAAACACTCAGCTTTTGTTAAATACAACTGAATATCCGCGCTTCCGTTTTGGCATCAGCGACGATTTCAAAAAAGGAAGACAAGTCGATTATGTGTTAGGCGAATGGGACGAAGAAGAGAAAGCCAAATTACCCGAACGATTGGATAAGGCTGTAGAAATCATCAATTCGTTTGCTTTGGCCGGACTCAACAATACGATGAACGAATTCAACGGAAAATAATTGGCAACCTTTTTGATTGCATCAACCTAAACAAAGCATCATGAAAACACTACTGCTTATTTCAATTTCCCTTTTTTTGAATTCTTGTAGTTGCAAGAAAAACGTTGTTGACAATCAAGAAACCGCAATGACAAAATCGATTACATTACAATCGGATTGTCCAACCGATGGGAAATGTTCTGTAGAAATTTTTCCAAACAAAAGTATGAACATCCAAACTGATGGAACGGGCGCAATGTACAATCAATTAGTAGATTCTAAAGAAACTTCTGTCATTGTTTATCAATACAACCGAGACGTTCCCGAAGGTTTGCAAGATGGTAATTACAGAGAAGAAATCATTTTTGAAATTAAAAATAGCGACACCAATCTAGTTGCTTCTGGAAACGATTTACAGCAAACCAAAATGCTATTCGGCCGTTTTTGTTTTTGTCGCGGGCAAACCGGTTATTACAAAGTAACTGATGGAAATCTTAATCTGATTCAAAAAGAAAATAGCATAACCTTCGATTTAAATTTTACCGTAACCGAAGTACCACAAATCATAAAAAAGATTCAAGCTTCTATACAATAAAAAAGTCCTGCTGATTGAGCAGGACTTTTCTTTTATTTAAAAATTGAAATTATTCTACGATAATTTTCTTAACCATTTTAGTATCTCCATCCAAAACAGTAACCATATAGACTCCGCTTGACACATTTTTCAACTCAAGGTTTTGTTGAATCAATCCGGTATTAGCATAAGTTTGACTGAATACTTCTCTACCTCTGATATCATGAACATTGATTTTGATATCATTACCAGTAGAAGAATTAAACTGAACTGAAAAGCTTCCGTTATTTGGATTAGGATAGATATTGAAATCATTAGAAGCAAATTCTTCGTTTGCCAAAGTACATCCAAAATCAACTCCCCAAGACGAAACAACTCCGGTATCACCATTGTAAAAATCCTGAACGGTTAATGTCCAAATTCCACCCGCTGGTTTTCCGTTAAAAGCACTCAATGCTTGATTTGAACTGCAAGTTCCAACGGTTGGGCTAGCACAAACTGGAGCTGGAGCACCATCTTGAAAGGTTACATTTATTCCTGTTCTTTGTGGATTATTACAACCTCTGTTCCATAAAATAATTTCAGTGTTGTCTGGGTGTTTTAATTTTACCACTAAATCACCAATCCAAGTATGATTGGAACTGAACATCGCTTTCATATTATTGATTGTAGCAGAAGAAGAAACATTCAATGTTCTAACAGTTGCAGCTCCTGGGTTATTGGCTCCTAAACCATCCGCAATTGCTGTTCCTGGCGATTCGGTAGCAGTATCACAAGAATATCCAAAAAGAATATTTTTTGAAACGCAGTAGTAAATGTTCCCAATAGCTTCAATCATGATTCTTCCTGTAGTTGTAGATACACTTGGAACAGTAATGGTTTCAGAACCGTCATTCGGGGTACTTGCAATTAAAGTAGTGAAAGTAGCACCACCATCAGTAGAATACGAAATTTTAACATTGGCAGTGTTAACTGGAGCGGCATTGGTTCCGGCTAAATCCCATGTAATTGTTTGAGTAGAACCGATTGGCCATGAAGCATTTGCCGCACTTGGAGACGAAATTCTGAATGGCCCATTATTAGTAAAAATAACATTTATATTATCTCTAGCTGTTTGTCCTCCGTTTGGAGTTCGGTTGTCTCTCACTGTTAATGCAAAAGCAAGAGTTCTTTGAACGCTAGGAACCACTTCCCAAGTTGGAGTTAAATTTCCATTCAATACTTCAGAAAATACTGGCATGTATCTATTAGGTGATGTTGATGGCGGATTGGATTTAAAATTTGGTCCAGAAGTACTAGTAGCTAATGGTGGTTGAGTAGAAACCGTAGTATTGGTTTGTTCCCAGCAATAAGTCAAAGAATCACCATTGGCATCAGTTGCATTTCCTTTTAGAATGAATGCCGTTCCGTTTGGAATAGTATAATCTGGAATAGTAACGATTACAGGAGGAGTATTATTGTTAGGATTATTAGGGGCACAATTTCCCGTTCCCGCTACAAAAGTTGCCATTTGAGCCAAACTTACGGCGTGAAAATGTGCGTCTGAATTAGACTGAACATTTGGAGGACAAATTCCGGCATACGCCATAATTGTACTTCCTGAACCTGGCTCAACAGAAGTGCTAGTTGAAATATTGCCTTGACAAGAGTTATTGAACGTGTGTGTAGCACCAAATTGATGACCCATTTCGTGAGCTACATAATCAATATCAAAAGGATCTCCAACTGGCGCAGGCGAACCCGTGATTCCTCTTGCTTTGTTAGCTGTACATGGAGAATTCAACTGAGCTAAACCTCCACCACCAGTACTAACGGTATGTCCAATATCATAATTAGCTGTACCAATAGCTGCATCTATTACGGTTTGACTTTGATTAATTAGAGTACCCGCAGCATTATTATCAAAATTATCCGAAGTGATAAAAATAATAGCGTCATTGTTTGCAATCAAATTCATTCGTAATGACATGTCGCGCTCATAAAGACCATTTACACGTGTCATTGTAACATTCATTGCGGCTAAAACAGCTGCTTTTTTCTGAGCTTCAGTTCCTGCACCTAAACCAGCAGCATTCACATGATATGCGGCATATTCTATTGTACAAGCCATTGCCAAACGATACACTCTAAATTGACCATCACTAGCAAAAACAGAATTTTCACCCAAAGTCTTATCAGCAATACCTTCATAATCATCTTGAACCAAGCAATTAAAATGAGCTGTAGTTCTCATTACATCGGATTTTTTATATACGATGTAATTATTCAAATCTTTGGTGTAGGTGTCAATAAAATAAGAGCCTGATTTACCCGATAAAGACATAACGTGTAATCCAAAAATCGTTGTACTGAATCGAATGGTTGACAAAGGATCATCAACTCCTTTACCATAATAGGATTTAATATCGGGATAACGATTAGCTAAAGCTTGATCCATAATTGGAGCTTCAAAAATTTTGAAACGTTCCAATTCACCTTCTGCGTTGGGAAAACTTACAATTACATTTGATGTTCCTGAAAAATTTTCTAACGGTGCTTGTAACAATTGACTTTTCATTGCAGCAAAATCAAGTGAATACAAATCATACTTACTTGGAATCGATATTCTATCCATCTTTTCCAATACATTCACCCTTTCATCAGTCGTTTTTGTCCACAATGAACTTTGTCCAAAACTTGTAGAAAAAATCAAAACTGAAAAGAGAGCATAAAAAATAGTTTTTTTCATTTATTTCAATTTTTAGTTAAACAAATATACCTCAATTATAGATAATTGCAAAAAATGACACAGCAAAACTCGAGTAGCCTATTATTTATATCGTAAATATATTTTTTCAAATCCAATCGCATTTTTAAATTATAAAAAAGATACCACCATTTAATCCCTGATTTTCAACAAGATGAAAAAAAACAAAACAAAGGAATAAACATAAAATTTGTTCTTTTATATTTTACTAAATGCTTTTTTTTTATATTTTTACAAGCTATAACAAATTTTACTTTATTATCACAAACTAAAATCATGAAAAAAATTACTTTATTTTCTTTGCTTTCTTTGTTTTTCCTATCAGTAGGCTACAGCCAAGAAGCTAAACCAAAAACCGTTTTCGGGAAACAAGTTACCAATGTTTCGCCTGAAGGTTTAGTTCGATGTGCTTCTACAGAGTATGAGCAATACCTTCAACAAAATGACCCTAAAAGAATGACTGACGCTCAATTTGAAGCTTGGTTGGCTCCTTTAATTGAACATTATAAATCGATGCAAGCTGTAAGTTCTGAAAGTGGTGGAGTTATTACAATTCCGGTTGTAGTTCACGTAATCCACAATGGTCAAGCAGTTGGAACTGCTCCAAATATTGCTGATGGTCAAGTAGAATCACAAATCACTGTAATGAATCAAGATTTCAGACGTTTGGCTGGAACTCCTGGTTTTAACAACAGTGCAGTTGGTGCTGACACTATGATTCAATTTGCTTTAGCAAAAGTAGATCCAAACGGTAATCCAACTAATGGTATTGACAGACAAAATCTTTGTCAAGCTTCATGGACAACTGATGCCATCAATTCTACAGTAAAACCAGGCACTATTTGGGATCCAACTCAATACATGAACATGTGGAGTGTTCAATTTGCTGATGGGTCGTTATTAGGATATGCTCAATTTCCAAACGCATCTGGATTACCTGGTCTTAATGCTTCAGGTGGATCTGCAAATACTGATGGTGTAGTTGCTAATTATTCTTACTTTGGTTCAAGAACTCTTTTCCCAACAGGTCTTTACGGAGACACAACTTATGACAAAGGTAGAACAATGACTCACGAAGTAGGTCACTTTTTAGGTTTACGTCACATTTGGGGTGATTCTAACTGTGGAACCGATTATTGTGCTGATACTCCAACTGCTCATACAGCCAACTTTGGTTGTCCAACTGTAGCAAATTGTTCAAATACAGGAAACGAAATGGTTCAAAACTATATGGATTATACTGATGACAGTTGCATGAACATCTTTACTGTTAATCAAAAAGATCGTTTCACTGTTATCATGAATAATGCTCCTAGAAGAGTAACTTTAAAAACATCTACAAAAGACTTACCTATTCCTTTGTTTGCTAACGACGCTGAATTAAAACTTGAGACTGTTTGTTCTACCTCTGGTTCTTCTGGTTGTGCAACAGGTTCAGGAGCAACATTAAAAGTTACCATTTACAACAGAGGAACGGCTACATTAACTTCTGCTGTTATTGCTTACAGTATTGATGGTGGAGCAAGTAGCAATTACAACTGGTCTGGAAGTTTAGCTGCTAACAAATTTGCCACTTTTGATATGCCTATTACAAACGCTGCAAATGGAGTTTTGACTGCTGCTATCACTACTGCAAATGGTGTTGCCGATCAAAGAGCTACTAACAATGAAGTTACCACTTACTACGAAATTCCTGCTGGTCCAGCGAACTATACATTCAACAACTATGTATTTAGACTTCAAAGAGACCAATACGGTTCTGAAACTACTTGGAACTTAAAAAACCAAGCTGGAACAACACTTTATAGTGGAGCAGCTACTGCAAACACAACTGGTTTACCTGCATTATTTACTCAAAACTGGACATTAGCTAGTGGAGGTTGTTATACTTTTACAATTAATGATTCTTATGGTGATGGTATCTGCTGTACTTATGGAAATGGTTACTACGACATCAAATCAACTGATGGCGCTACAATTGTTGCATCAGGAGCTTCATTCTCAGCAACTGAAAGCAAATCTTTTACAGTAAATGCATTAGGAAATGATACTTTTGAATCATTAAATGATGTATACGTTTTCCCTAACCCAACTAGAGATGTTTTAAATATTGCTGTTCCAACAGGAATTGAATTAATTAAAGATGTTACAGTATACAATTATTTAGGACAAGTAGTTGGTCAAAAAAATATTATTTCAGCTGACGATTTAACTATTAATACTTCTAACTACAGCAGTGGTGTTTATTTAATCACTGTTTCAAATGGTTCAGAAAGCAAAACATTGCGTTTTATTAAAGAATAATTTATTCTGACAATTATAAAAAGAGGGTTGAATTCATTTTCAATCCTCTTTTTTTTTAAAATAAAAATTACTTTTGTAAAAAATCAACTTTTGAAAACTCATCTTTCTATTGCTTCTTTTACTCCACAAAATAAGACCATCGTAACGATTGGGACTTTTGATGGTGTACACATTGGTCATCAAAAAATTTTAAAGAAAATTACACAGATTGCAAATGAAGAAAATTATGAAAGTGTGGTTTTGACTTTTTTTCCACATCCTAGAATGGTGCTTCAACAAGACAACTCCATCAAACTATTAAATACGATATCTGAAAAGGAAAAGTTGTTTAAAAACATTGGAATCGACCATTTAATTATTCATCCTTTTGATGAAGAATTCTCAAAACTTTCTGCCGAAGATTTTGTAAAAAAAATATTGGTGGATCAATTGAACATCCAGAAAATAGTCATTGGATACGATCATCGTTTTGGAAAAGATCGATCAGCTAATCTCGATGATTTGATTGAATTTGGAATCAAATACAATTTCGAAGTAGAGCAAATATCCGCAGAAGAAATTAACAATAATGCTGTAAGCTCAACTAAAATTAGAAATTCATTACTTGATGGTGATATCGAAACCGCAAATAGTTATCTAGGATATTCTTATGATTTTACCGGAACAGTGATAAAGGGAAAACAATTAGGACGAACGATTGGTTTTCCGACTGCCAATATTTCAATTGAAGAAGAGTATAAATTGCTTCCAAAAAACGGAGTTTACATTGTTCAGACTCGCATCGACAGTACCGATTATTTCGGAATGATGAACATCGGAACACGACCCACTATTGACGGCACAACACAATCGATAGAAGTATACATTTTAGACTTTGATAAAGAAATTTACAACACTAAACTCACGGTTTCTATTTTAAAATTCATTCGAGAAGAGAAAAAATTCGAATCTTTCGAACATCTAAAAGAACAAATAGAAAAAGACAAAATCACTACCATTAAGTTTGTTTCTTCTCGTTAATAATAAAACAAGTGTTAAATTTTAGCAGAAAATTATTATTTTTTGTTAATTTTTAAATTGCTGAAAATCTTTTAGTTAACTTTGATAGTCCAAATTCTTAGTATTAACCTCAATTACTATCCAAATGAAACTATCAAAAGAAATTTCCAACGGTTTTCTGATTTTCTTAGGAATATCAGCCTATTTTTTAGTAATGCAAGCTTTGGGCTTATCCGACAATCATCTTCTGCGTTTTTTTAATGTTTTTATAGTGTATTATGGTGTTTACCGAACTATAAAATCGAATTTCAACGAGAATAAATTTGGCTATATCTACAACATGGTTTCTGCAGGTTTCACAGCAGTTAATGGGGTAATTATGAGTTTTGTTGGACTCATATTATACATCTATGCTAATGGCGGACAATCATTTCTCAATAATCTATCGCCCGGATTTTTATTCAGTGGAAATCCAACTGTAACCGAATATTGCTTTGGATTATTATTTGAAGGATTGGCTTCTGCCATCGTTATCGTTTTCATCAGTATGCAATATTGGAGAAGTAAAACTGCATTGAACGATTAATCACTTTTAGACCCATTTCTTTATTGTTTCTTACAAACTAAATAACTAATTTTGATGAATTAAATTTTCATCAAATGAGTGTCATTAGAAATAACTGGACAAAAGAAGAAATAATTGATGTGTACAACAAACCTTTAATGGATTTACTGTACGAAGCATCAACCATTCATAGAGAACATCACGATCCAAATGTAGTTCAAGTTTCTACATTACTATCCATAAAAACAGGCGCTTGCCCAGAAGATTGCGGTTATTGCCCACAAGCTGCACGTTACCACACCGATATTGAAGGAAACGATTTAATGTCGGTCAGTCAAGTAAAAGCGCAAGCTCTTCGTGCCAAATCAAGCGGTTCATCACGTGTTTGTATGGGCGCAGCTTGGAGAAATGTAAAAGACGGACCCGAATTTGACCAAGTTTTGGAAATGGTACGCACCATCAATAAATTGGACATGGAAGTTTGTTGTACATTGGGAATGCTAACCGAAAACCAAGCCAAACGATTAGCTGAAGCAGGTTTGTACGCCTATAATCACAACTTAGACACATCTGAAGAATATTATAAAGAAGTAATTTCTACTCGCGGTTTTGAAGATCGTTTACAAACTATTGACAACGTACGTAAAACGAACGTTACTGTTTGTAGTGGCGGAATTATTGGCATGGGAGAAAGTATCGAAGACAGAGCCGGAATGTTAGTGGCGCTTTCAACATTAAATCCGCAACCTGAATCAGTGCCAATCAACGCTCTTGTTGCTGTGGAAGGAACTCCGATGGAAAACGAAAAACCTGTTGAGATTTGGGAAATGATTCGAATGGTAGCCACTACTCGTATTGTAATGCCTGAAACTCAAGTACGCCTTTCTGCAGGTAGAACCGAAATGTCACGCGAAGGACAAGCCATGTGTTTCTTTGCTGGCGCTAATTCAATATTTGCTGGCGATAAATTACTTACAACTCCCAACCCAGATGTAAACGAAGACATGAAAATGTTTGAATTATTAGGATTACAGCCTCAAAAACCGTTTATAAAACTAATGCAACCTACAACTGTAGAAGCAGAAGATTCAGAATATCAATCGTTGGGCGAAAAGCCAAAATGGTCAAGACCTGGACATAAAATCGAAAAAAACATCGAAGCTTCTGTAAAAGGAAAGTAATTTTTTAACTTTTATATAACTACACAATAGTTTTACAATTCCATAAAGCTTTATTAATTTTGCTCTTACATTTAGTAGGAGCATTTTTTTATTCTTTATATCCGTCATACTATGTCTTTGAACCTGACAGAAATAGAACGCGTAAAAACAATTTCAAAAGAAGATTTTTACAACAATTACGTAAAAAAACAAAAGCCATTGGTTATTGAACAATTGACTCAAGATTGGCCAGCTTTTGAAAAATGGAATCTTCACTACATCAAAGAAATTGCTGGAGAAAAAACCGTTCCTCTTTATGATGATCGTCCTGTTTCTTATAAAGATGGTTTCAATGAAGCACACGCCAAAATGAAAATGGCCGATTATATTGATCTGCTTTTAAGAGAACCCACCAATTACCGCATCTTTCTGTATAATTTAATGAAAGAAGTTCCAGCGCTCAAAAATGATTTCAAATGGCCTGATGTTGGGTTGCGATTGGTAAAACAATTACCCATGTTGTTTTTTGGTGGAGAAAATTCGAGAGTTTTCATGCATTATGACATTGACTATTCCAACATTCTTCATTTTCATTTTCATGGAAAAAAAAGATGTGTGCTTTTTGCTCCTAATCAAACTCCGTTTCTATACAAAGTTCCTCATGCCTTGATATCTAGAGAAGATATTGATTTTGATCATCCCGATTTTGAAAAATGGCCCGCTTTGAAAAAAGCACAAGGATTAGTTTGCGAACTCAATCACGGCGAAATGCTCTACATGCCTGAAGGTTATTGGCATTATATGAAATATGTTACTCCTGGATTTTCAATGAGTTTAAGAGCCTTTCCAAGAAAAATTGGCAATCTTTCAAAAGCGGCCTACAATGTTTTTATCATGCGCCATTTTGATAATTTGATGCGCAGAATGAAAGGTCAGAAATGGATAGATTATAAAAACGAACGTGCCATCATCGAGACAAACAAAAATCTATAAAACAAATAAGCTCCTAAATTTAGGAGCTTATTTTATTGTAACAATGTCGATTATAAAATCACTTTCTTAGTTATCACTTCTCCACTTTCAAGTAGCACTTTCACAATAACTGCTTGATTTTTTAAGTTTTGTTTTGATAGAATAACTTCTTGCGAAGTATCATTTTTAGATTTTAAAATAGATCTTCCTAACACATCAAACACCTCAATTTCACTAATGTTTTCAATAGTTGAGCGAACAATAACATTCAACTCATCTGAAACTATCATCACATTGTTTGTAGCATCAAATTCAGGATTAGTCAAGGCATTACTAGTATATTTTAATTCAAATCGATTGTTAAACGTACCCGAATCAGAACTGAATGAATAAGGTGTCGATTTTAAATCGTGAGTCACATTAAACACTTTATCTTCTAAAAACACATTTTGATTTTCAACAAAAAGTCCGTCGGCTGCAGCAATAGCTATAGTATATTGACCCGTTTGTGGAATGACAACACCTAACTGAACAACATCATTTGAATCAAAAGGAGTTGGTCGTCCTTGAATGTGCATGCGTTCGTTATTAATTAACGAATAAATACTTTGAGACGATGTCGTAGGAGCAAATGCATCAAACAATCGGTCTCTTCCTTCAGTAGCTCCATCAACGTAACCAATTAACGTTCGTACCGAATTTTGATTTGAATTGACTAAATCCAACCAAATTCTACTTTTTTCTTCACCAACATTCACTTGATTTGAAGCACGATAAAACTGACTGTTGTCGTAGGTTCTACTTCTCATTAAATTAGTAAACTGAACCGTGCTTGTAGCGGCTGTCCCTTCATTCATTAGAACAAAAAACGCTTGCCCACCAGCAATATAACCATTAAAACCAGCTGGTCCACTTACCGTTCCTGTTCCGTTGTGAACAATATAATCATTCACTGTATAATTGTATTGATAGCTTCCGTAAAATGGATTAATTATCGCTGCTGGCAATGCACCGTGCGTCCATAATCGAATCGCTCCTTCAATATTAGTGTTGGCATTTAGAAAGTCTAAAGCTCTAATAGCCGAAGGATAAGGGTTTCCAACTAAATTCCAATTATCATCATTTACAGTGAACGGAATTCCGTTGGCACTTGTATAAGTAGCTAAAGTGGAAGCTACCATTGCTCCTCTTGAAATTGGAACTGAAATGATACCATTATTTTGTTTTCCTCCTGAAAAAGTAACCGTTAAATTTTGAAGTGCCGCATCATTGAATGTGTTTGGTCCGCGAACAATAAATCCTTCACCTGAACCCATAGTGCTTCCTGCTGCACTTACCCATGTTCCTAAACCACCATTTACATTATTCGCGGTTGTACTCCATTTCCAAATAAAATTGGAAGGAGTAGCAGGAGAGATATTATTCACATTATAACCTTCTAGCGGAGACGACCAATATACATAGTCACTTCTTCGCAAGGATGCGATTCGCTCGTAAGAAATTGTTCCTGTATTTACAGCATCATCATTCACTTGAACTAAACTACCATTGTTGGCGACAGAAAGAGTTCCGTTATTAATAATATCACTCTGACTTTCGATATAATTTCCAGCAGTAATTTGAACCGTTCTACCCGATTTTATTTCACATTCGCAGGCTTGAACATCTCCATGAGAAGCGGTGTTGTATGCGCCATCAAAAATAGCCTTCGTATTTACATTTGGCACGCCAGCAGACCAAGCAGCACCATCCCAAGTAGTAATTACAGGAAGTTGGCCTTCAATTTTGATATCATCAATTGCCCAGATTTCGTCTGAACGATCAACAGCTAGAGTAATTCTGATTAACAAACTCGCCGAAGAAGGAAGATTTCTAACATAATACGTTGCTATTCCGTTGGCCAATTCAGCTCCTCCATTTCGAGTATCGATTGTAGCTCCATTATTAGTTCCTGTATAGTAAGCATTAAAAACTCCAGTCGCATTAAAATCCCAACGCGAGTTAGAATATGCTCTCAAAACCGATTCGGTTGACCAATTCACACCACCATCAACACTAGTTTCTACCTGAACAAACTCGTTTACATCCAAACCTTGAGTAGTTCCTGTTCTAAATGCACCCACTTTTAAGGACAAGTAAATATTATTATATTGACTTACATCAATTGGAGACATCGTAATTATTGACGATTCAACTACATTTCCAGAAGCTGTTGTTCCAATTCCTGCCATTTGAAAAGAACGAGCACCAATGAATGCATTTCTGGGCCCAGAGCCATTATCAAAAGTTCCTCCTGCAAGATTTACTGTTCCATCGGTAGTATATGAGTAACCATAAGTTGGAGTAGCAGGAGCAACTTCAAAATCTTGAACCGCTAAAGTTTGAACAGCATTATTAGTACAAGGAGAAAACACGATTCCATTTCCAGAAATAGCAAATGTATATACTGGATCTAATGGTTCAGCCACTGTTCGTGCCGCATCCGTATAGACATTAAACGAAACCGTTGCATTTTTAATTCCCGATGAAGTAGGTGTAAAATTAATAGTGAATGAAGTGCTATTACCACTTCCTAAACCATTATTGGTCGGTTGTGCTACTATACTAAACATGGGAGCATCAGCACCAGTGACAGTAACATTACTCAAATAAGTGGTTACTCCTGATAAATTACTAACCACAAAAGTATTTTGTTTGATACCAGTAGTAACCGCTACTGAACCAAAATTAGTTAAGTTGGTGAGCGCCGTTGTCGTTGACCCTTTTACAACATCATTTCCGTTTCCGTAGGCATAAATATTATTAGTTCCTTTAGCAGTTCCGCTGATGTTAAAATTATATGGATTTTCATCAGTATCAGAGTTGGCAATAACAATAGTAGCATTCTTTGCTCCAGGTGAATTCGGATTGAACTCAACATCAAAAGTTAAGGATGATCCACCCGAAATAGCGTTGGAAGAAGGTTGAGCAATAACGGTAAACAAAGAGGCATGCGGACCTGTTACAGTTACATAAGGTGTTCCTGTTAAATTCAGCGCTGTTGAGCCTATGTTTTCAATAGTAAACGTACGAACTACAGTAGTTACTCCAACCGTTGCTATTCCAAAAGCGGTGTGATTCGTTCCTACAGGATAAATACTATTATCAGGAATGGTTTGCCCATTTCCTTTCACATTCATTTCTACCAAAGCCACTAGCGTTCCCGTTCCTTGAATAACAAAGTTGTATGGATTTTCGTTGGTATCATTGTTGTCTATGCGGAGTGTTGTACTTCTAATTCCAGCACCAGCTGGAGTAAAGGTCACTGTGAAATCTAAAAATGTGCCTGCTGCTATAGTGGTTGGCAAAGTGATTCCAGAAACCACAAACTCAGTTGTGCTTCCACCGACCATAAAAATATTTGTAATATTCAACACCGAATTACCTGTGTTTTCAATTCTGAAATTTTTAGCCTGATTATTACCCACAACTACAGTGGCAAAGAGCGTATTATCTGTTCCTTGTGGAGTTAAATCATTATCGGGAATAGTTGGATTAGCACCTACTATACCACGAACATTCATTTCAGGACCAATTAATGTAGAACAATTGGTTACTGGGATTGTGGCAACAGTTCTGTAATTTAATGTCGTTGGATCAGATAGATACGAACTGAACGGCACAAGTGAAAAATAATACGTTGTTCCAGTATTTAAACCTGTTGCATTATAAGTAACTTGAGTCCCATTATTTGATGTATATCCATGAACAATCGCATCCCCAAAAACAGTTCCAGCGGCATGAAAAGCCCCATCAGTGGGAACTCCAGTTGGAGCAGCTCCAATTCGGTACAAAACAATATATCCATCACCACCAATGGTGTTGGCGGCACTGAATGATAGATTGATTTGTGTAGCATTAAAAGTAGAACAGCTAAAAGAAGCCGCGTGCGCAGTTGCTTCTGCAGCTAAAGTGATAAAAGTAATGCTTTCGGGTGTAGTTGTATTATAACAAATATTGGTTCCGCTACCATTGTAAGCATAAACGGTTATGGTATATTGTGTCTCTGGCAACAAACCAGTAATTCCAGTTACTGTTGAACCGTTACTTCTATAAACAACCCTATTATTTACATCAATCTGACCCGCAGTTGCCCAAGCAGTATTCGGAATATAATTGGTTCCGTTTAGAGGAATCGCATTAGCAGAAGCTGATGGACGAATAACAACTATTGAACCCGTAGCTGTAGCTCCAGGAGTCCAAGAGATATCAGTTCCACCAACGGTTGTATTTGCGTTTGTTATGGTTGATGCTTGCGAAGTTGGTGTAGTGCACGGAGTAGTACAAGAAGCTGGCGAATCTCCAAAACCCGTCATCACATTTCCTGCAGCGATAGATGAAAATCGAGTACTGGGATCAGACCATCCATCAGTATCACCAACACACATTCCATCGTAAATCTGTAAATTATAATTAGCTGTTTCAACTCCGCTTCCACTCCAAAATGCACCAGGATCAACTCCACACAAACCAAACATATCTTGGGTAACGCCTCCAAGAGCAACTCGTAATGCATCATCTCCATTAAATGTAAATGCAAAAGTTGTAGTCCCGCTGAAATTAGTTCCGTTAGTTGTTGTGTAAGTAACTAAATCAGCTGTTCCAATCACCCAAACTTTTCCTGCTTGTAAAGTTCCTGCAGTTATATTTACAGAAGCAGTTGAACAAGCAGCACCATTTGTTCCTTGAAAAACCTGCAAATTATTCACTGCTGAAAAAACAATATCGCTCCCAGTAACATTGAATATTTCAATTCCTTTTGGAGTAGTTCCTGAAGTTGTTTCAATGTATTGACTAATAACAACTGATTGTCCCCAAGAAAAAACACTGCACATCAGTGCAACAAGTAGTAATTTAAATTTCATATCAAAAATGATAATAATTTTGTTTTTGTTTGAACTGATTTTTCCCCAAAAATCAGCCTACAAATTTACTTCTAATTTGCACAATTTCAATACATTTGCGTTATCAAATTATTAACAAACTCTCATCTTTTCAACCGTTTTGAACTCAAAGCCAACCAGTTCTGTAGAAGTAGTTTTACAAAAACTAGAATATTATTGCTCTTACCAAGAACGATGCCATGTAGAAGTGCAGGAAAAATTACGAGCATTTGACATTTCTGAACACGACAGAAATCGGGTAATTGTTCACTTAATTGAGCATAATTTTTTAAATGAAGAACGATTTGCTTCTGTCTTTTCAATCAGTAAATTTCACCAAAAAAAATGGGGAAAAAACCGCATCAAAAATGAATTAAAAGCCCGAAAAATATCGGATTATTTAATCACAAAAGCGCTGAAAGAAATTCCATCCGATGAATATGAAACTACTTTTGACCAGTTGTCTGAAAAATGTTGGGAATCCATAACTGAAAAAAACGCTTTAAAAAAGAGGAAAAAATTTTGCGATTACTTACTTCGAAAAGGCTGGGAAAGTGATTGGGTATATGAAAAAGTAAAAGAATTGGAATCCAAATAAAAAACCACTCATCCAATGAACAAGTGGTTTTCAACTGCATAAAAACTTAATTAATTAACTAAAACTACCTTTATCCGTTTATCTTCAGATTCGGTTTGAAGATGAACAATATACGTTCCTGATTGTAATTTACTACCTTCTAAAGTTTGCTCTTGATTACCTTCTTCAAGTTCTCCATCAATCAAAGTGGCGACTTTCTGTCCTAACAAATTATACACTGTCATCGTAACTTTTGATTTTTGATTCAATGAAAAAGCAATAGTCGTTGAATTGGTAAATGGATTGGGATAAGCCGTCAACTCAGAAAGCGAATTTTTAACAATTTCATCTTCTTCTTCGCCTATCATTCGAGCAGCATACGAAGCAGTATTCGGAATTTTTGGCGCGGTATACGTCACTTTTACAAAAACATTTTGCGCTGGATTTGTACCACTCGTATTTTTTACTTTAACCGTGTAGAATCCAGTTGCAGTTGGAGTGTAGGTTAATGTTAAATTTCCTAATCCACTAACTGTAGACACTATCGAACCTGCATTATTGTACAAATTCATGGTTAGATTTTTGGTTGTGTTGGTTGGAAATAAATTAACAGTAATGGTCTTTCCAGTTTCATCAAATACTTTTCCAACTGTTCGTAAAGCGGTTGAACTTGCTGGAATCGCGCCACCTTGTTTTAATGAACTTGCGTGCGCATCACCCAAATCATTGGCCATTTCCCATTCTTGTGTAGTGCTGCGTTGTGCAGGAGCAAATCCGCCAGTAATTCCCGCCGGACCCCAAATGCAATAACCTCTTCTGATATTGCTTCCATCACAAGGTGGTGCCCAAATCGTTGCTTTTCCAGTCGCATCGGTCCAAATATCGGCCGAATTGGCTCCAGAATAATCGTGCAATTGTCGGTTCGGGCCAAAATCGGTTTGAATAGTCGCGCTTTGCCAAGACGAATAATTATCATTCACAGCAATAATAGCATAACTGTTTTCTGGTCCAGCATTATAACCTCTTTCGATGATTAATAAATCGGCTGCTTGCCAACGTACTTTGTACGAACCTTTTTTAAAGTTGAGTTTTTGATGGCACCAAATTACATTGGCCACATCATCACGAATGGGCAAATCAACCGTACTTGTTGGCAAATGCGAATAGCGTTTACCTGTGCTTCCAATGTTGAACAAATCTTCGAAAAACACTTGTGGCGAGCCATCAACAGCGAAAGCTATAGCATAAGCAGCACCCAAACGAACATTAAATGGATCAATGTGACCGCCAATTTCGTTTCCTGTATCCCAACCGATGTAATTTCCGTTGGCATCTTTTTGAGGGCGAAACGTATCGTGATTATTTACAAAAGGCACAGTTCTGTAGCGATTTCCTTGTTGGTAACCCGGAATAGTTCCGATGTTAAAACCACCATTTCCATCAATCATCGCTTTAATTCCTTCTCTCAAACTAAAATCGAAAGTTCCTACTAAATCTTCTGAACCGCCATTACTCGTACGCACACTGTTAATCCACGAATCCATTGCTCCAGCGTTATTGATGTTTTCACCAACAGCAAACATATTCGCACCGCCATTGGCCCATCCTGCATTGTATTTTAAATTGTAGATGAAATCCTGTAATGCCCAATGCGGATAATGTTTGGCTGCATCAAACCGGAATCCATCGCTTCCTGTTTGTTTTTTGAACCAAATCAACCAATTTCGAGCACCGTTTCGCATATAATCGGATGATTGCGCTGGATTGTAGGTTGCATTGGAACTTGTACCATAGGCATTGGATTCATAACTGATATCGGGTCCAAACAAAATGGAATTCCACTCATTGGTATTGGCAACATTGAATTGATTCGGGTAGAAATTTTCCCAGTTTTTAGACCAACGACCACTTCTTGCCAAATAATTAGCTGCGGTTTCAGCTGAAGCTGGAGTAGAATAACTCACAAATCGGAAGTTTTTATACCCGCTGTTGGTTTGCATCGAGTAACTGTTCGGGTCTTGTCCTCCAGCTCCAGTGGCAGAACCTGCATCTCCAGAGTGATTGAGCACAACGTCTTGAATTACATCAATTCCGTTAGCGTGTAAAACCGCAATTAATCGAAGCAATTCATCTTTGCTTCCCAAACGCGTTTTAGTACTTCCTTTTTGGTATTTATCGCCTAAATCATAAAAATCAAATGGTCCGTAACCGTTGCTATTGGTTCCGGCATTTTTTTGACAAGGCGGAATCCAAACAGCATCAACGCCCATCTCACGGAGTCTTGGCGCCAAATCTGCTATATAGTTTGACCATCCATTAGGGTAATTATTATTCCAATAATCCCACCAAAATCCTTGAAGAACAACTTTTCCGTTCCATGGATTTTGCGATAGAGAAGTTTGTGAAAAAGTACAAAGTAAGAGTACTACCAGCAATAGTTTTTGGGTAATTTTTTTCATACGGTATAGTTTTGGTTTACTCAAATCTAGGAGTAAAATTCAATACCATTGCAAATAAAAAAATAAAAATTGGAGTAGTTAAACGATTTTTAGTTGGTTTACATCGGTGTTTTTTTCAAAATGATGACAATTATTTAAAAACGTAAATAATTGTATAACAACATATTAAAGAATATTGTTATTTAGAAATCAAAACACTAACCGCATTCCCGCCGAAACCAACTGCATTGATGAGTACTTTGTTGATTGATTTTCGAAGTTTTTGTTGTTCAGCAAAAGGCACTGAAATAAAATGATTGTGTTGCATCATTAGCATAGCTAATTCTAAATTTAGCATTCCGGAAGCACCAAATGTGTGTCCGACTTTCCATTTGTTGGTTGTAAGCATTGGAAGGTTGTTTCCAAAAACTTTTTGAATGGCTTTGTATTCAGAAGTATCACCTTTTAACGTTCCAGGTGCATGCATCACAATCGCGTCAACTTCTTCTAATGCAGTGTTTTTAAGTGCCATTTTCATTGATTTCTGAAAACATTCGGCTTCGTCTGAAATAGAAATGTTGTGTTCCAAGGTATCGGTTGCATAGCCAATTCCTTCGATGTAAGCGAGTGCATTTTTTTGTTCACCTATTTCGAGACAAGCAACTGCAGCACCTTCACCCAATACCATGCTGTTTTTAGTTTTATTTAAATCGAATGCTCTGCACGGAAATTTACCATCTTCTTTAGAATAGATTTTAAGTGCATTCATTTGTGCCAAAGTGAAAGCGGTTAATGGTGCTTCACTTCCGCCTACCAAAAACTTACTCGCCATTCCCGATTGTATCCACGCAACAGCGTTTAAAATAGCATGTAAAGCGGTGGAGCAGGTTATAGAATGTGAAATTTCGGGCCCATTATTTTTTAAATCGTGTGCCACCCAAGATGAAATGTTTCCTAAAGTTGTAGTTGGCGAAGCTAAAGTGGCGGTTTTACCCGTTTCGAGGAATTCTTTGTGGTATTTTTCAAATAATTGAGTAGCGCCACGAGAAGAACCGATATTTATGCCGAAATCATCGTCTTGTTTCCAACCCGCATTTTTAATGGCTTGTCGTGAAACCAAAATGGCAAGTAAAACGGTTTCGTCTAGCGATTTGTATTTTACGTCTTCGCTTTTAAGAAGTTCTATTTGATTTCTGATTTCATCTGGAATGACCGCTACAAATTGATTTTTCCCATTAATTTCTTTAGTAGAAATATGAGTAGAATCAGTTAGATAATTATCCCAAATTCCCTCAGGTTGATCGCCCAAAGGAGAAATAGAGGAAAGTGATATTATAGCGATTTTAGTTTTCATTTTTTTAGAACGCAGATGAAACGGATTTTCAAACGCAGATTCACACCGATTTAATTACGATAGCATACAAAATTACACTATTTCTAATGCCTTTCCTATAGTTTGATATACTTTTTGTAATTGATTTTCAGTGATAATGTAAGGAGGCAAAATGTAGACGATGTTGCCTACTGGTCGTAAGATGATTCCGTTTTCGATGAAGAAATCGTAGAGTTTATTACGCAAGTTGCCGTAGTAGCTTTCGGCTGAATCGGTTTTGACTTCAAGAGCAAAAATCACTCCAAGAACTCGAGTAGTTTTCACTTTAGCGTGATTCTCTATTTTCTTTTGAAAATTCAAATGAGATTGATGTACGCGTTGAATATTGGCTTGCATTTCATCACTTTGAAGCAACTGAATACTCGCTAATGCAGCAGCACAACCGGTTGGATTGGCCGTAAATGTGTGTCCGTGAAATAAGGCTTTATTCGTATCGTCATTATAAAAACCATCAAAGATTTGGTGTGTAAAAGTGGTAATCGCCATCGGAATGGTTCCGCCTGTCAATGCTTTTGACAAACACATCATATCAGGTTGAATCGAAAGGTAATCGGATGCAAACGTTTTGCCCGTTTTTCCGAAACCTGTCATGACTTCATCTGCGATGGTGAATACATTGTTTTGCTGGCAAATACCTAACAGTTGTTCTAAAACTTCTGGAGCATACATGACCATTCCTGCTGCGCCTTGCACTAATGGTTCGTAGATAAAAGCAGAGTATTCATTGGTTTTTACAGCGTTTTCTAATGCCTTTAAACTAGCGTTTTCATTTCCTTGAGTTGGAACAGGAATGCGCGTTACTTCTAATAGTGAACCTTGAAAGGCTTCAGTAAAAAAGGAAATTCCGCTGGCAGCCATAGCGGCAAAAGTGTCACCGTGAAACGCATCTTCAAAGGCGATGATTTTGATCTTTTTTATTCCTTTATTATAATTATACTGCAAAGCTACTTTTATAGCAACTTCTACTGCGGTTGAACCATTATCAGAATAGAATATTTTTTGCTGATTGGAAGGTAAAATTTCCATCAGTTTTTCAGCAAGAATAACGGCTGGTTGATGTGTAAATCCGCCAAAAAGAACGTGTTCTAAAGTGGTTAGTTGATGGTAAATCGCATCGGCAACTACTTGGTTGGAATGACCGTACGGATTCACCCACCACGATGCAATCGCGTCGATGTATTCTTTACCATTTTCGTCCCAAAGCAAGGCATCTTTTCCTTTGACTATCGCCGGAAAATCAGGAGCAGTTTTGTGTTGGGTATACGGATGCCAGTTGTGTTTTTTATCTCGTTGGGAAAGGTTCATTTTTTTAGAAAAAGAAGAAAGAGGAAAGAAAAAAGACTTTAGCTCTTCCTAAAATTGATACACAAAGATACACATTGAAATTATCTTTTCTCTTGTTTTACATCTTACAAACTGAAAAGAATATCTCTAAACTTTTCAGCGTAATAACTGATGACATTTTGATCAAAATACGGTTCGTTTTCGATACGTCCGATTAGTTTAGCATTGGTTTTTTTGAGAATAATAGCTTCTGTTGATTGATTTTCATCACCCGAAAAAATGATTCCGGCTACTTTAATGTTTCGGCTTTTTAATGCTTCAAAAGTCAGTAACGTATGATTGATGCTTCCTAAATAATGCCTAGAAACGACAATTACTTTGTAGTCCTTTTGAATTAAATCGATGATGCAATCGGAGTCGTTTAACGGAACCAATAGTCCACCTGCGCCTTCAATCACCAAATGATTTTTGGTTTTGGGTTCGATGATGTTTTTTAAATCGATGGTGATTCCGTCGATATTTGCCGCCAAATGTGGACTTGCAGGAGTATTTAATTTGTAACTGTTTTCGTGAATGATTGTTGTCTCGTTCGAAATATAGCGTTGGATTTTATGACTGTCAGAATTGTCTAAATCGCCTGCTTGTATGGGTTTCCAATAGTCGGCTTCAAGCGCTTCAGTTATGATGGATGAAGCAATTGTTTTGCCTACGTCGGTGCCGATTCCGGTGATGAATAGTTTCATAGTTTTTATTTAACCACAAAGTTCGCTAAGAATGCACGAAGTTCGCAATGATTTTAACTTTATATTTAAAAAACTAATGAAGCCAATAGTTTTAAAACTTCAGAAATTTCTTTTTCTGTGTTATAACTGTGAATGCAAAAACGCAGTCGTTCTTGGCCTTCGGGTACGGTTGGTGAGAGAATGGCCTTGACATCAAAACCGTGGTGTTGTAATTGAGTGGCGATGTCTTTTACTTTTTCGTTACCTGGAATAATAGCACATTGAATGGCTGATTTGCTGTAAACGAAAAGCGGTTTTAATCCGAGTTGGATTTTGAGTTGGTTGAAAAGTTGGATATTGGATTTTAGTTGATTGATGGTTTCTTTTTCGCTTTGTAAATGTTGATAAGCAATTAAAATAGTCGCCACCGAATGCGGTGACAAACCTGTAGTATAAATAAAACTTCGAGCGAAATTGACTAAATAGTTTTTGAGTTCGGATGAACCTAAAATAGCGGCACCGTGACAACCTACTCCTTTTCCGAAAGTGATGATGCGTGCGAAAATAGCATCTTGTCGGTTTGAAAGTTGAACCAAACCTTCACCGTGCTCTCCAAAAACGCCTATCGAATGCGCTTCATCGATGACTAATAGGCAATTGTACTTTTCGGAAAGTTGAATCAATTGCTCTAGATTTGGCGAATCGCCGTCCATAGAGAAGACGCTTTCTGTAATAACATACAGTTCAAAAAAAGCACCTCGACTGCGCTCGGTGTGACAGACACTTAGTCTTTTTTCTAAATCTTCGAAATCATTATGATTGAATTTGTAGGATTTGGCTTTACTCATTTGGATGCCATCGCGAATGGAAGCATGGCAAAGTTCGTCGTATATAATGATGTCATTGCGTTGCGGAACGGAAGAGAAAAACCCAACATTGGCGTCGTAGCCAGAATTAAATATAAGTGCCGATTCGGATTGGTGGAAGTTGGCAATATGGTCTTCTGTAATAGAATATAAATTGTGATTTCCGGAGATGAGACGCGAACCAGTAGCGCCGTTTATTTTAATGTTATTCTCAAAAAGGTACTGATGCGTTTGATTGAAAATGGATTCGGAGCGGGCAAAACCCAAATAGTCGTTGGAAGAAAAATCGATTAAATCATTAGCAACTGGCAACTGACGTAGTGCATTGTTTTGCTGACGAAGTTGGAGTTTTTGGTGTAAGGATTGTGGGAGTTTCTTCATGATGCAAATTTATAGCTTTTGAGAATACATTCTATAATTTTCTCGCAAAGACGCAAAGACACAAAGATAGATTTGTCTTTAAATGTAAAATTTCTAAATAAAGTAGATTGTTCAGCCCAGATGGAAATGGAAAGCCTTTTGCGAGCGAAAACTAATTTTTATGTGGTATAAAAGCGACCGAAGGAAGCTCTTTTAGAACACAATAAAAATAGTTTGAGGTAAAAAAGCTTGGAATGAACAGCTGGAATAGCTGCATAAAAAAAGCCCAACTGAATGTTGAGCTTTTTTGTGATTTATCTAAATTGTATTAGTCTGCCAATACAATTACTTTATTGTCTTTCATTTCAATCGTCCCTGATTCAATTGAAAGTGTGTAGTTTTGATCGTTTACTTTGGTAAACTTTTGAGCTACTTCTTTTTCGAAATGGAAACTTTTAGCTTCAATTTTCACTACTCCTTTTTTCAAAATTGAAACGATAGGCGCGTGATTGTTGAGTATTTGAAACGAACCACTTACACCTGGCAATGAAACAGAGTTTACTTCGCCTTTGAATAATGTAGCTTCGGGTGATACTATTTCTAAAATCATAATTTTTTAGTTTCAAGTTTCAGGTTTCAGGTTTCAAGTTTACTCTTCTGAGTACTGATTTCTGAATACTGACGACTGGTTTACGCTTCTGCTAACATTTTTTGACCTGCTTCGATAGCATCTTCAATAGTTCCTTTTAGGTTGAAGGCAGCTTCTGGCAAGTGGTCTAATTCACCGTCGATGATCATGTTGAATCCTTTGATAGTGTCTTTAATGTCAACTAATACACCTGGAATACCTGTAAACTGCTCAGCAACGTGGAACGGTTGAGACAAGAAACGTTGAACACGACGTGCACGAGATACTGCTAATTTATCTTCTTCTGATAACTCTTCCATACCAAGGATGGCGATGATATCTTGAAGTTGTTTGTATTTTTGAAGGATTTCTTTTACTCTTTGAGCACAATCGTAATGTTCGTTACCTAAGATAAGTGGAGTTAAGATACGAGAAGTAGAATCGAGTGGATCTACCGCTGGATAAATACCTAACTCAGCAATTTTACGAGACAATACTGTTGTTGCATCTAAGTGAGCAAAGGTTGTTGCTGGAGCTGGATCGGTTAAGTCATCCGCAGGCACGTATACCGCTTGTACAGATGTAATCGAACCTTTTTTAGTTGATGTGATACGCTCTTGCATCGCACCCATTTCTGTTGCTAATGTTGGTTGGTAACCTACCGCAGAAGGCATACGTCCTAAAAGAGCCGAAACCTCAGAACCTGCTTGTGTAAAACGGAAGATATTGTCAACGAAGAAAAGTACGTCTTTTCCTTGATCAGAACCAGCACCATCACGGAAGTACTCAGCGATAGAAAGACCTGATAAAGCTACACGAGCACGTGCTCCTGGTGGTTCGTTCATCTGACCAAATACGAAAGTAGCTTTTGATTCTCTCATACCTGGTTTATCCACTTTGGTTAAATCCCAACCTCCATTTTCCATAGAGTGCATGAATTCTTCACCGTATTTGATAATACCTGACTCTAACATCTCGCGAAGTAAGTCGTTTCCTTCACGTGTTCTTTCACCTACTCCTGCGAATACTGAAAGTCCACCGTGACCTTTTGCAATATTGTTGATCAACTCCTGAATCAATACTGTTTTACCTACACCGGCACCACCGAACAACCCAATTTTACCACCTTTTGCATAAGGCTCGATAAGGTCGATTACTTTGATACCTGTGTATAATACTTCAGAAGAAGTTGATAAATCTTCAAATTTTGGTGCTTGTCTGTGGATAGGCATTCCGTTTGCACCGTCTTTTGGTAAATCTCCAAGACCATCGATAGCATCACCGATTACGTTGAATAATCGACCGTAAACGTCAGCACCGATTGGCATTTGAATTGGCGCACCCGTTCCGATTACTTCTGTTCCTCTAGACAAACCGTCTGTAGAGTCCATAGAGATCGTACGAACTGTATTTTCACCGATGTGAGATTGTACTTCAAGAATTAATTTTGTACCGTTAGGGTTGGTGATTTCTAATGAATCATAAATTTTTGGCAATTCAGCTTCTTTAGTATCGAATACTACGTCAACAACTGGTCCAATAATCTGTGCAACTTTACCTATTACTTTTGACATGCTTATGTATTTATTAAATAGCGTTTTGTAATTAAAATCTAGTCGATTTTTTCGTGTGCAAAGATAATTTTTCTAATTTGAAAATCAATACTAAAAGAATAGTTTTTTTAACTTTTTTTGAATTTTTGTTAATAGAATTGATTTTTGTAAGAAATAGTTATTGTATTAACAAAAAAACCATGCGTTTAGACGCATGGTTTTTTTTGAATATAATCATTTATACCTATAAAGATGCTGGAAATAATATTCTGTAATCTCCTAAACTCACACCTTTAAGATTAGAACCGTATTTAGTATTGATAGCTTCAATAAATTTATTAGCTATTAAAGCATATCCTCTTGGACTTGGGTGAACTCCATCAAGGGAGAAACCTCCACCAGTTACAAAAGCTGATGTTACTGTAAATCCATTTGCTGAAATACCAAAATTAGCAACATCCGCTAAAATAGCATTAGCATCAACAAAGGCAAGACCTTTAGAATTTGCTAGAGCTAAGATAGTAGCATTATATGCATCGGTAGCCGTTTTAACTTCTAATGTTTCAGCAGCAGTTAAAGTAGTACCATCTTGCATCGGATATGAAACACCAACTGTATTAAATGGTGCTGGAGCCGAAGTTGTAGTTGTACCAATAACTCCTCTAGCCGTCAACAAAATGTAATCTCTCGTAGCAGCAGCATTACTAGCGTGACGTGTTCTTCCGTAAAGATTTCCTAAAAAACCAGCAGTTGCAGCACCATATAGCGGTGTTAAAGCAGCTGTAATTTGAGCAGAAATATCGATTAATGATTCATCTACAATTAATAAAGGATTTGCCTCAACCGTAGCTGGATTGCCATCGTCTGCAACTAAAGTAGCATAACGAGTTGGTAACCCATTTGCAGTTAATGCAGCATTTATTCCGCCAAATAATTGATTTAATGAAGCAGCATTAGCACTTGGCAAACCTGGAATCGGATTGGTTGGAACGGTTGTAAAGAAAGGAACAGATGTTACATACGGAATGTTAGCTACAACTCCTTTAGCATTATTTTTAGTCAAACCATTGGTTCCGTCTAATAAGGTGTTGTAAACACTCGCAAATACATTTGGATCAGTGATGTCGTTTGGACCGTAAGTTGCAGGATTTAAATTTCCTGCTTGATTAACTCCTGTTCCACCTGAAGTAGCATATGATAATACATCGTTATTACCAATCCATAAAGAAAAGAACGTTGGAGACTGAGCAACAGCATCTCCTAATATGGTTGCAGATGTTGACGAAGCAAAACGCACAAAATATGGATTTGCATAAGAACCTATTCCAGCAGGATTTCCATAAGAGTTGGACAATAAGTGGAAACTTTTTGCACCTGGAACTCCCATATTATTGTATGAACCCGTAAGGTGATTTGTAATTTCAGTTGTTGGAGTTCCAGCAACAGGAACTGGTCCAACTCCATTAAAGAATAATCTTGGTCCTTGGATTTGAGTTCCACCTAAAAGCAACCCACCAACATTGTCTGCCATATAAGGTATTTTGAATTCTCCACCACCAACTAAAGCAAATTGTTGAGACAAAATATTAGTATAACCTGCATTTTGCCCTTCAATAAAAAGTGCATTATCACTAAAACCAGCCGTTAATGAATTTCCTACGGCAACATATTTGGAAAAATCGGCTGAACCTGCTGTAAGTGGCAAACCATCGGATGAATTATGAACTACCACTTCATCATCTTCACTACAAGCTACAAAGGTCATAGAAACCAATAATAGCCATTTTATATTTTTTATCATAACGTATATTTTTTTGTTATTATGGGTTTATTGTTAAAGAAGCGAAATACTGTGAACCAATAGCCCCTGCTCCTAAAATTTGTCTGTACTCTTTTCCTCCTAAATTAGATGCTCCAAGTTTAATAACTGATTTTAAAGCTGGAATTGAATAGTTGATTTGAGCATCAATTACAGTAGCTTCAGAGATCATTCCGTCTGCGAAAGAAGATTGGTATAGGTACTCACTGTTCCATCTTCCGCTTACATTGAATCCGAAGTTTTTGAATAATTTTTCATTGCCTAAAGATGCTTTTACTCTGTGTTTAGGAGTGTTGAAACCTGCCTCAAAGCTTGGGTCTTTTGCTTGATCAAAATCAAATTCAGCGTAGTTGTAATTAGCACTCAACTCGAAATTTTTGTATACTTTTCTTGAAACTCCAACCCCGAAACCTAATGATTTAATCTCAACATTGGTATTTGTGTACAATTGATATGCTCTTCTGTCGTTTTGTGTTAATGCAAAAGCCGATTGGAAAGCGGCATTTGGAGCTGCAAAACTTCCTCCTTGACTTGCCGTTCCATAATAAGGAGCAACTACAGTTAAGTTACCGATAAAGTCATTGTACGTATTGTAATATCCATTCAAATCAATGTTAAAACCTTTCAAATCTCCACGATACCCCAATTCAATTGCGCGTACCGTTTCTGGCTTTACGTAATCAACATTTGTCTTAACTAATAAAGGCGCTGCCGCTTCAATTGCTGCAAATAATTGCGCTTGATTGGTTGGTCCAGCTGCTGCTACTGCTGCTCCAAAAGCTGTTGCAGAGGCTGCTGTATAAGAATTAAAATAAGCGTTATTACCATTCATTGTTACTAATGGAGAACCCGAAAATGCTTGACCGCTAGCCGAAACAGGAAGATCTTCAGTGTAACGAATCAAGTTGTCTGGGGCAGATCCCAAAAGCACGGCGTTACCAACATTAAAACCAATGTATTGATCTTGCGTTGTTGGGTTACGGAAACCTGTTTGAAATGAACCTCTGAAGTTGTGCTGTTTTTTAGCTCCGGCTGAATATACCGCCGAAATTCTAGGAGAATAATTTCCATCGAAATTTTTAGATTTATCGTAACGAATAGAACCTGTTAATTTCAATCGATCTTCCATTAATTTCTTTTGAACTTGAGTGTAAGCACCGTAATCAGTATAATTGATTTGACTGTCTTTATCAGTGTAAATTCTACCGAATGAGTTCAATTCGTATAAACGGTAAGAACCACCTACTTGAATTTCAGCAAATTTGATTAGATTTTTGAAGTTGTAGTTACCGTCTGAGTGATAAATTCTAGACTCATCTACTAATTTAGAACCTGAAAGCACGTCAGGATTAGAAGTTACTGTTTTAAATGCAGAATTAAAAGCATCTGTTCCAGGAATTAATCGCCCTGTATCAGCTATGTTACGTGCGGTAACATGTGCTTGTTCTGGAGTTTGTCCAGCTAATGTTGATTGAACATACGCACCTGCATATTGTCCGAACCAAGTAGCATCTGATTTCCATTGTCTGTTAATGTTAATACCTGTGAACAACATATCGTACGAATTTCCTCCGTTTTCAGTAGTTGTATATCCTCTTAAGAAGAAGTTATTTCCTTTTAACTCCAATTTATGTTGCTCCATAAAAAAGTCGTTTAAGTAATAACGGTTTGCTCCTTGATATACCGTATTACCAAAACCAAATTTACTTTGCCAGATGAATTCAATTTCTTTAGCCCAATCTTTACTTGCGGTTGCCCAAGGTTTCACATGAACTGAGAAGTCAATTTTAGCATTTGCTACTTTGTTATCCGTTAAATCTACTTCGTTATATCCAGTTCTACTTACATTATAATTAGGTAAAATATTATTAAAAACTGTAAATTGAGCTGGAGTAATAGCACCTGCTGCTAAAAGTCCATCTGCTACACCATTTAAATTAGTAGAAACCTCATCTCCATAAACATTGACTCCATTATAATTGTAAAAAGATCTATCCGCTCCTGGATTAGCTAAGTCTTGGTAATCTGTAGCATACCAATCTGTTCCTCTCATATAAGTAAAATTACCTTTTGCAGCAATATGAGGTGTGAATGCTTTAGCAAGTCTAACACCATAATCTGCGTAATCTCTATTACCAGCCGCTTTTTGACTCGTTTGTCCGTATTTCACATATGCAGAAATTCCTTGTTTAGTAAAAGGACTTTGACTGTTCATGAATAAAATTCCGTTAAATGCATTTGCTCCATACAACGCAGAAGAAGCACCTGGAAGTAATTCAACACTTTGAACATCAATTTCAGAAACACCAATTAAGTTTCCTAAAACGAAATTCAACAATGGAGATGAATTATCCATACCATCAACCAACTGCAGAAAACGTGTGTTGGCAACAGTTGCAAACCCACGAGTATTTATCGATTTAAAAGACATACTACTCGTATTCATATGCACCTCTTTTAAATTTTCTAAACCATCATAAAAAGTAGGCGAAGCTGTTTTTTTGATGTCTTTTGGAGTCATTCTCTCAATAGTAACTGGAGATTCTCTTACTCTCTCTGGAGCTCGCGAAGCAGAAATTACTATCTCATCGAGTTGAGTATTTTCAGAATTTAAAACTACATTCAGAGTTTGGCCACTTGATGATACGTCTAAAGATTGAGTAGCAAATCCGATGCTAGAAATCTCAACTTTAAAAGGTGGTTTTTTGGACGACTTTAAGCTAAACTTTCCATCACCATCCGTTACTGTTCCTGCGCTATCACCAACTACTTTGATGTTAGCTCCGGGAATTGGCTGGCCCTTGTCATCATTGACCGAACCTGAAATTGTAGTTTGAGCAAACGATATGCTGCAAAAGAACAATGTCAAAATAAAATAATAAATCTTCATTAGGTAATAATTTTGTTGGTTTAAGTAGCCAAAATACAAATATTTTTTAATATTCATAAGAAACTTGCCCTAATTTTTCAATATAATTAATGAACAATCAAAATAATGAATATTCAATAATTGTTGAAAATTTAATAGAACAGATTGAATTGAAGATTTTTAGCAAAATAGTATGCGTACATAGTATTTTCTTGAGAATATTTCAATAAAACAACAAAGGCGAGTAAATTACTCGCCTTTTGAAATTCATTTTAAAAAATAATTATTCTACAGTCACCGATTTAGCTAAATTTCTTGGTTGATCAACATTGCAACCACGAAGAACTGCAATATGATACGACAATAATTGCAACGGAATTGTAGTAATTAGCGGTGATAATGCATCCGAAGTTTCTGGAATTTCAATTACATGATCAGCTAAATCTTTTACTTGTACATCACCTTTGGTAACAATAGCAATGATTTTTCCGCTTCTCGATTTTATTTCTTGAATGTTACTTACCACTTTATCATAGTGTCCTTGCTTAGGAGCAATAACAACTACTGGCATTTTCTCATCAATCAGCGCAATCGGACCGTGTTTCATTTCAGCAGCAGGATAACCTTCTGCGTGGATATAAGATATTTCTTTTAGTTTTAAGGCTCCTTCTAATGCCACTGGGAAATTATAACCTCGTCCCAGATACAAACAATTTGTTGCGTCTTTGTATATAGATGCAATTGTTTTGGCAATATCATTGGTGTTTAAAGCTTCTTGAACTTTCTCTGGAATTAACTCTAGCTCTTGTAAATAACGGAAAAAATCAGAATTAGACAACGTTCCTTTAGCCTTAGCCAAGCGCAACGCCATCATGGTTAATATAGTGATTTGTGTAGTAAATGCTTTGGTTGACGCAACTCCAATTTCGGGGCCAGCATGAGTGTATGCTCCCGCATGTGTTTCTCTGGAGATAGATGAACCTACCACATTACAAACCCCAAATACAAAAGCACCTTTTTCTTTTGCTAATTTAATTGCCGCTAAAGTATCGGCTGTTTCACCTGATTGCGAAATGGCAATCACCACATCTTTATTGGTAATAATTGGATTTCGGTATCTGAATTCAGAAGCATACTCGACTTCAACTGGAATTCGAGCAAATTCTTCTATAACATATTCAGCCACCAAACCGGCATGCCAAGAAGTTCCACAAGCGATAATCAAAATACGATCGGCTTGAAGAAATTTCTCCAAATTATCTTCCACACCCGACATTTGGATAATTCCGCTGTTCGCATGAAGTCTTCCTCTATAGGTATCTTTTATTACATTGGGTTGTTCGTAAATTTCTTTAAGCATAAAATGGTCGTAACCACCTTTTTCAATTTGCTCTAAATTCATTTGCAATTCCTGAACATAAGGATCAACTAATGAATCGTCTTTAATTTTTCTAATTTTTAATGGTTTGTGTAAACGCACAATTGCCATTTCTTCATCTTCTAAATAAATAGCATTAGAAGTATATTCTATAAATGGTGAAGCATCAGACGCAATAAAAAACTCTTCTTCTCCAACACCAATTGCTAATGGACTTCCTAAGCGAGCCACAACAATTTCATCTGGTTTTTGTTTGTCAAAAACACAAATAGCATACGCTCCGACAACCTGATTTAAAGCTACCTGAACTGCTTTGCCAAGTTTTAAATTATCTTTTTTCTGAACATCTTCAATCAGATTTACTAACACTTCTGTATCTGTATCCGATGTAAAAGTATAGCCTCTTTTTAAAAGTTCTTTTTTTAACGGTTCGTAGTTTTCTATGATTCCGTTGTGAACAATTGCCAGATTTCCTGAATTTGACAAATGGGGATGTGAATTAACATCATTAGGAACACCATGAGTTGCCCATCGTGTGTGACCAATCCCAATAGTTCCGTTAGTAGTTATTTCTTTCGAAGATTTCTCTTCCAAATCAGAAACCTTACCTTTTGTTTTAGAAACTTTTAAGTCAGTTCCATCAAAAAGCATAACTCCTGCACTATCATAACCTCTATATTCTAGTCGCTTTAATCCTTTTATCACTATAGGATAAGCTTCTCTGTAACCAATATAACCAACTATTCCACACATAGTATTATCAATTAATCAGGTTTTGTATAATAAATTTCTAATTTTAGTCTTTTTTCATAATTTGGTCCAGCTGGAACATTATTCCCCCACAAAACAGTTCCTAATGGACTTGCGACTGACATTGCTGGAATGTATTTCACTTCAGTTCCAAAAGCAGTAAAACTGTTTTTTAGCTTCGCATTACTAACATTGTTTATTGATTCTGTAACTACCAAACCAAGATTTACATTGGTAGAATCTTTACTTACGAGATTTCTGATATGATTGGTTAGTCGCACTTTGTATCTTAAGCCTTTGTCATCATCCTCATCAATTTGGATAATTCCGTCGTGAACAAATTTATTAAATTTTGGATAGAAACTGTTTGTTGTAATATCAAATGTATAATCAATCAGTACTCTTTTGTTATTTAAATCATATACCAAAATTCGGTTAGGTTCAAATTCAACACTACTATTAGCATCAACAGAACCATATACTCCATTCATTGTAGCCTTATCGATATGAAAAACTAAATTAGCTTCATTAATAAGCCATCCTTTTGTTCTAATATCTTCTAATTCATCAGCATCTCCACTTCCGTCAGAATCAGGCCCAAAAAGTTTAATCACTGCCATTGAACCTTGGCCACCTTTTAGATACAATCTTTGATCGCCTGTTACTGGATTACCCGCTTCAGGATTAACGTAATTAGTATCGAATAAATTAACCGAGTTACCTGCTAAATTTAGAACCAATGTTTTTCGCTTGTATTCTGTTGCCGACTCTGAATCTTTGCCATGGTATACAATTGTTATCTTACCTTGGGCAAAATTCAAACGTGCTAATGCATTTTTTTCATTAACATTTTCTGCTTTTAAATAAATCCCTTTAAAATAATCTTTGAATACATTATTATCTGCTAATTTTCCGTCTGGAGCATAAAAAATAGCCGATTTAAACATATCCTTATCCAAATCCATGTAAATTCCAGGAGCTAAGCGCTCTCTTACTACATTTGGCGTAATGATATTGCCATTTGTATCGGTCTTTAAAAATTTGATTTGATTTGGAGAAAATTTAAAACTATTGTTTTGCCCCAAGAGATTACTCGGACTCGACACAGTAGAAGTCATGATATTAAACTGATCACTATAAAAGCGCTGTGGTTCAGTCAATCCTGTCGTAGGATCTAAATCGAGCAAGAAATACTGAGAACGGTAAACACTTAATTTCAATTCATTGTCTTGTCCGTGAATGGAATCTAAGCTATAAGTACTATCACCAGTAGTTGCATCAGCACTCACTAAATTAGAAAAATAAGGCACATGAATGTAAACTGAATCTACTTTAAAATTGGGGTTTGGGGTTACACCATCTGTATTGAATCGCCCATAAAATTTTGGATCAGCAGAAGCTAATTCTACCTGAGTTAAAAAAGAAGCCGTTGTAGCTCCAAAAACATCATTTTTATAATATCCTAAAGAGTTGATTGGCAAATTACTGGTTTGTACTGGACCAGTTGAAACATTGTAAGCCAATGCAGAAAACTCTTGTTTATCAAAATCATAGTGGATGTCGTCAATTAAGTCGGCTCCAACCTCATTAAAATCTTTATCACAAGAAACCATAAAACCTATGGTCAATAACAAAACAACTGTTTTAAAAAATGCGGTAAATTTCATGCTAGTAACTACTATTATAATATGTTTTTATAGAATGATGTGTATGCTTGTGCAAATCCATCTTGAGAGGCGAAAGGTAAAAAAGGTTTTCCTGAAGATTCTATAAATTTTGTTAAACTTGGAGAAAGGTTTTCGGAAGCAATAATGACTCCATCTGAATGAGTAATTGAAGTTTTTAAGATATTCTCATAGTTAGGAATTTCAATCTCACTGATTGCTTCTTGTGGAATTCCATCAAATTTGATTTTGTTAATCATTTCAGCATCTAAAGTTCCTTCGAATGACTGACTGTAAATAGAACTCACAATTTTTGTCTCCGAAAATAATGCTTCGTTTTTGTAATAGTGCTTCATGTAAATTGGCAACAAAGCTGCCATCCAACCGTGAACGTGAATAATATCAGGAACCCAATTCAGTTTTTTCACCGTTTCAACAACTCCTTTGGCAAAGAAAATAGCTCTTTCGTCATTATCAGGATATAAAACTCCGTCTTCATCTGAAAATGTTGCTTTTCTTTTGAAGTATTCATCATTATCAATAAAATAAACCTGAATTCTCTCTTTAGGAATAGATGCCACTTTGATAATCAAAGGCATATCCAAATCATTTACCACTAAATTCATCCCTGACAAGCGAATTACTTCGTGCAATTGATGTCTTCTTTCATTTATATTTCCATACCTAGGCATAAAAATTCGAATCTGTCCGCCTAAGTCATTGATCATTTTTGGCACTTCATACGACATTAAAGAAACTTCGTTCTCTGCTAAATAAGGCACCACTTCAGATGATACATATAATATCCTCTTGTCTTCCATATTGTATTTTTTTGTTTATTGGAAATAAAAAACAGGCAAAATTACAAAATTTTATGGAGTTATTTACTAAAGTAGTAAGTTTGTACCCTATTTTAATAAAAAAAGCATGCTGATTTTTAGCAAAAAAGCCGAATTGAATCAACATTTATCGCACCAACGCTCAATCAACTCTTCGATTGGGTTTGTCCCAACGATGGGCGCATTGCACGATGGTCATTTGTCGTTGCTCAAAAAATCGTTAGAGAACAACAAAATAACTGTAATTAGCATTTTTGTGAATCCAACACAGTTCAATAATCCTGAAGACTTGTTAAAATACCCAAGAACACTCGATACTGATGTTGAAAAAATCAAATCCGTTTCTGATTCAATTATAGTGTATGCTCCAACGGTTGAGGATATTTACGAAGGCAACACAACTTCGCAACACTACAATTTTGATGGTTTAGAAAATCAAATGGAAGGAAAATTTAGACCGGGCCATTTTGATGGAGTTGGAACGGTTGTAAAACGTTTATTCGAAATTGTTCAACCCAACAATGCCTATTTTGGCGAAAAGGATTTTCAGCAATTACAAATCGTCAAAAAATTAGTTGAAAAAGAAAAAATTGCTGTTACCATAATTGGTTGTCCTATTTTTAGAGAAGCTAATGGATTAGCGATGAGTTCTCGAAACGAACGTTTAACCAAAGACGAACGAAACCAAGCTTCAATCATTTACAAAACCATCAAAAAAGCCCAATCACTTTTTGGCACGAAATCTGCTAATGAGGTTTCTGAATTTGTTACAAAAGCCTTTCAAAACAACCCAACTTTTGAGTTAGAGTATTTTGAAATTGCCGATGAAGCCACGTTATTGCCTTGCAAAAGAAAAAGTAAAACAAAAAAATACCGTGCTTTTATCGCTGTTTTTGTTAACAAAATCAGATTGATTGATACTATTTCACTAAATTAATTTAACTTTGCCCCATGCAAATTCAAGTTGTAAAATCAAAAATTCATCGCGTTAAAGTAACTGGCGCAGATTTGAACTATATTGGTAGTATTACTATCGATGAAGCTTTAATGGAAGCCTCCAACCTTATTGAGGGAGAAAAAGTTTCCATTGTAAACATCAATAACGGCGAACGTTTTGAAACCTATGCTATCAAAGGCGCTAAAAACTCAGGAGAAGTTACTCTAAATGGTCCAGCTGCTCGAAAAGTACATCCTGGTGATATTATCATTATCATCTCGTATGCAACTTTGGATTTTGAAGAAGCTAAAACATTCAAGCCTTGGTTAGTTTTTCCAGATGAAACTAACAATTTATTGAAATAATCTCTTGAAAAATAGCGTAAGTAAATGGCTGACACTTCTAATTCCTTTATTAATAGGAGTTGGCATTATTTACTATCAATATACAACCCTAACTTCCGACCAAATTGATAAAATAAAAATTAGCTTTCAAAAAGCCAATTACAATTATATTTATCTTTCACTTGTCATTGCCGTTTTAGGCCATTGGTTCAGAGCGTATCGATGGAAATTTGCGCTCAACCATTTGGGTTATCAAACTCAATTTAAAAATGACTTTCTCACCGTTTGCATTTCTTATTTGGTTAATTTAACCATTCCGCGTTCAGGTGAAATTTCGCGTGCTGCCTTACTAAAAAAATACGAAAACGTTCCATTTGACAAAGCATTCGGAACCATTGTCGCCGAAAGAATAGTCGATTTAATACTGTTCTTTATCTTTGTAATAATCGGTTTCATTCTGCAATTTGACACTTTGTACAAGTTTCTACTTAGTAAAGACATCACCCTACATTCCATCTTATATTTCGCTCTAATTGGCATAGTGCTTTTTGTGGCTTTTATTTTTATCTGGATTTATGCCGAATGGAGTATCATCAAAAAACTCAAAAAGAAACTTTCTGGTTTGACTGAAGGAATTATGAGTGTGTATCGAATGGAGAAAAAATGGTGGTATGTATTGCATTCATTCCTAATTTGGATATGTTATCTAACCATGTTTTATGTAGCCATTTTTGCACTTGAAGAAACCGTAAACATTCCGTTTGATGTTGTCATAATGGGATTCATATTTGGTAGCTTGGCAGTTGGTTTTACTAATGGCGGAATTGGCGCTTATCCACTTGCCGTTTCTTTGATTTTTGCACTTTATGGAATCCCAGAAGATGTTGGAACCGCTTTTGGATATTTAGTTTGGGTTTCACAAACTTTACTTACCATCGTTTTGGGATTAATTTGTTATTTGCTACTTCCCATCTTAAATAAAAAATAAATTATTATATTGCTTGGATTTTTCAACTCATTCAATCACTATAATTATGAAAAAAATAGTTCTGATACTGTTGCTAGTAGCATCTTCTGTTAGCTATTCCCAAATCATAACCGACACTATTACATCGAAAAGTTTAAAAGAAAAAAGAGAAATTCTCATTTCTTTACCAGAATCATTCGACAAAAACTCCAAACGAACTTATCCATTATTGGTTTTATTAGATGGTGATTATTTGATGCAACCGTTTCAAGGCGCAATTTCTTACGGAAATTTTTGGGATGATTTACCCGAGATGATTATTGTAGGTATTTCTCAAAACAAAAACGATGAACGTTTTGATGATTGTACTGTTGAAAAAGAAACCGGTTTGCCTGAAGGAAGAGGTGCGAGTTTCTTTGAATTCATTGGCGGCGACGTTTTGCCATACATGGAAAACAAATACGGATATGCTCCTTTTAAAGTCATTGCCGGACACGATTTAACAGCAGGATTCATAAACTTTTTCCTCTATAAAGACACTCCTCTTTTTAACGGATACATTTCTATCAGTCCAGAATTACCTCTTGGAATGGAAGTAAATGTTCCCAATCGTTTGAGTTCAATGGAGAAAAATGTGTTCTATTATTTAAGTGTTGCCGATGGCGATGTTAAAAAGATGAAAGAAGCGACTAAAGTACTCAACCAGAACATCAGCGAAGTTAAAAATGAACATTTGTACTACAAATTTGATGAAGTTCCAAACTCATCTCACTATTCATTAGTATTGCATTCGATTCCAAAAGCATTGTACCATTTCTTTTCGACCTACCAACCTATTTCAACTTCCGAATTTCAAGAAAAAATTGTTAAACTCGAATCGGGTTATGTTGATTACTTAAGAAACAAATACGAACTTTCTGAAAAAACATTAGGCATCAAAACTCCAGTCAGAATCAACGATTTTAGAGCTATTGAAGCTGCCATTGTGAAAAATAAAGCTACTAATGAATTCGAACAATTAGCGCAAGTTGCCAATAAATACTATCCAAAAACCATGTTGGGCGAATATTATATGGCACGTTACTATGAAGCAACTGAAGATTTCAAACGCGCTGCAAAAGCCTACCAAAATGCGTTTACCATGGAAGCAATTGGTGATTTAACCAAAGACATGATGCTCGAAAAAGCAGACGAGTTACGTAAACAAATTAAAAAATAACACTGATGCTGTTTTAGCATAAAATCATACAATGGCCAAGATTAAAACTTCGTTCTTTTGTCAAAATTGTGGAACCCAATATGCACGATGGCAAGGTCAATGCAATTCGTGTAAAGAATGGAATACTATTGTTGAAGAAATCATTCAAAAGGAAGAAAAAGTAGCTTGGAAAACAGAAACCTCTTCAGTAAAAAAAGCGACTAAACCTCTGTTAATCAAAGAAATTGATGCTACTCAAGAAGTTCGAATGGACACTTGTGATGGTGAACTTAATCGTGTGTTAGGTGGCGGAATCGTTCCCGGTTCTTTGATTCTTTTAGGCGGTGAACCCGGAATTGGAAAAAGTACTTTACTGCTTCAAATTTCTCTGAAATTACCTTATAAAACACTGTATGTTTCGGGCGAAGAATCGCAAAAACAAATAAAAATGCGAGCCGAACGCATCAATCCTAATAGTGATCGTTGCTACATTTTAACCGAAACTAAAACCCAAAATATCTTCCGACAAATTCAGGAAATTGAGCCTCAAATTGTCATCATCGATTCCATACAAACCTTACATACTGATTTCATTGAATCGTCTGCTGGAAGTATTTCTCAAATCAGAGAAACGACTGCCGAACTCATTAAATTTGCTAAAGAAACCAACGTTCCTGTAATTTTAATTGGTCACATTACCAAAGACGGAACCATCGCTGGACCAAAAATTTTGGAACACATGGTCGATACGGTTTTGCAATTTGAAGGCGACAGAAACCACGTGTATCGAATTCTACGCTCACTAAAAAATCGATTTGGTTCAACGGCTGAACTTGGAATTTATGAAATGTTAGGTTCGGGTTTGCGCGAAGTTTCCAATCCATCTGAAATATTAATTTCTCATAAAAATGAAGAACTTTCGGGAACTGCCATCGCTTCAACCTTAGAAGGAATGCGACCACTAATGATCGAAATTCAAGCCTTGGTTTCAACGGCAGTTTACGGAACACCACAACGCAGCACAACGGGTTACAATGCCAAAAGATTGAACATGATTTTGGCAGTTTTAGAAAAACGCGCTGGTTTTCGATTGGGTGCAAAAGATGTGTTTCTGAACATTACTGGCGGAATTTCGGTAGATGATCCAGCCATTGATTTGGCTGTGGTTGCCGCGATTCTTTCTTCCAACGAAGACATTTCCATTGATAAAGGATTTTGTTTTGCTGGCGAAGTCGGACTTTCGGGTGAAATTCGACCTGTAAATCGTGTGGATCAACGCATTCAAGAAGCCGAAAAATTAGGGTTTTCAACTATTTTTGTTTCGAAGTACAATAAGATTTCCATCAAAAATCCGTTAATAGAAATCAAATTGGTGGCCAAAATTGAAGATGTTGCCAGTGAACTTTTCGGATAATTTAAAACTATTTCCATGAAAATAAAATACCTTTTGCTTGTTGGTTTGTTTTTCATAATGACTTCGTGCAACAACTCATCGGTGTACAATGAAGGTTACGACTTTCCAAAAAATCAATGGCAAAAAAAGAGTTCCAATTTTTTTGTTTTTACTATTGATGATGATACTTCACTGTACGATGTGACTTTTAATTTGAGTCATGTTTACGATTATCAATTTGCCTCTGCACCGCTTTCATTTAAATGGACAAAACCTGACGGAAGTTCGGAAACTATTCCAGTTGATTTCAAATTCAAAGACGAAAACGGCAAAGAATTAGGTGATTGCGCTGGCGATATCTGCGACTTAAAACACACTTTAGCCTCCAAAGCAAAACTGTTGAAAGGTGAACATCAAATTACCGTTACACACTCGTTTCATTTTGATTATTTACCCAACATTATCCACATTGGTTTGGATGTAAGTAAAGCTAAATAACTGAATTGATGAAGTCGTTTGAATCCATTTTACAACACGTAAACACCTTTCATGAATTGGGCGAAACCATTCAAGCAGCCGAATTTATTTTGAAAGAATACGGCTTGCATCATCCTAATTTAAAAGGTTTCGAATTGCGAGATCGCGCATTGCCTTCGATGATTGTTTTGACCACTGAAGGAGTTATAGGCGAACCACAAATCATCCGAATTCCAGAAAATGCATTCGAATTTGAATTGGTCATGATGCTCAATTTGATTGCGCACGAAATGGTTCACGTCATTCAAAAATCACCCAACGTGAAATTGGAAGACAAAAACGAACGCGAATGGCAAGCGTATTACGAAATGTTGTTTCATAAAATATATCCGCAAATTCCAGAAGCCAGCAATTTTCACAAAAAACTATTTGCCGAAAAAGCCTTACTGTATTACAATCGAATGGAGAAAGATGGCGAGTTACAACAAAAATACGCGAATCAAAAAAAAGAGGTAGAACTGCTTTTGGTTAATTTAGAAAGCAAAAAATAATTGAATTTATAACCTACAAATTTTCTCAAAACTAACTTTTGTGACTTTTGTGTTGCTCATTTTTTACCACAAAAGGCACAAAAGGTTATTTGTTTAGAGTCTAAATTTTTTAAATTTTATTTGAACTTTTGCAGAAATTCGTCTTTATAAGTAGGAGAAACCTCAATTTCTGTAGCGTCGTGCAAAGTTAAAAATCCACCTTTATTGTATGATTTTACAAAATTCACATTGATGATGTGCGACTTGTGTACGCGAATAAAAGGAAAAGGCAACAACTCTGAAAAGTGTTTTAAAAACCGACATACCATTTTCTTACTTCCATTCGACAAATAAATATCAGTGAAATTTCCGTTGCCACGCAAACGCACAATTTCTTCCATCTTTACGACTTCAAAACCTTCTAAAGTGGGCAAAATTACCTGTTGTTTCTCGGGTTTGGTTTCGCGGAAATTCTCGACAATAATTTTATTTCGGTTGAAAATTTCATTGTTGATGATGTGTTGCTGGACTTTATTCACAGCCATAATTAATTCTTCAATACTAATGGGTTTTAGTAAATAATACGCCGCACTTTGGTTCAATGCTTTTAATGAATACTCGGAAAACGCCGTCACAAAAATAGTTTCAAATTGTAAATCTTTGCACGCTTCTAACACGTCAAAGGCATTTCCGAAAGGCATTTCTACATCCAAAAAAACCAATTGCGGTAGTGTTTCATGCAACAACGGAACAGCTTCTTTGATGTTTTGCGCTTCGCCAATGACTTCCACTTGCGGACAGTATTTACTCAAATAATTTTTGAGTGCTTCGCGAGCTGCAGTTTCGTCTTCTACAATAACACTTCGTATTTTTTGCATGCTAATCGACTTTATTGATTATAGGCAATTCTATTCGAACAACTGTTCCAGAATTGGGTTCTTTTTTTTCGTTTATTTCAAACGAAATGGTGTGTTTGTACAATTCATTCAACAAATGAATTCGTTCTTTGGTATTGGTCAAACCGCGCGATTCGTGTACTTTCTGATTGACGGTTTTGAGTTCTTTACTTCGTGTTAATCCGATTCCGTCATCGTCAATTAGAATCACAATTTTGTTGTTTTCACTTTGAAATTTCAGCAATAATTTACCTTTGTGTTCCAAATAGCGTAATCCGTGCCAAATGGCATTTTCCAAATGCGGTTGAATGATCATATTGGGAATAAAAATCGCATCAGTATCCAAATTTTCATCCACTACAATTTCATAATCAAACTGATCTTGAAAACGCAAATGTTCTAAATCTAAGTATTTTTTCAGTTGGCTGATTTCATTGGTCAGCGACACAAAATCTTTATTGGAATTCTCCATCATGTTGCGCATCAAATTTGAATACGAAGTCAGGTATTTATTGGCTTCCAACTCTTTATTTTGCGATATGAACTGGTTTACACTATTCAAACTGTTGAAGATAAAATGCGGATTCATCTCACGTCGTAACGACTGTAACGCAATTTCTTTATTCTTCTTTTTAATAGCAAATAAAGCCTTAGCGATCAATCCGAAAAAGAGCAACAACAATACAATCGCTCCAATAAGAAAATAATTAAAGGTGTTTTTTCGGGAAATCAATTCGTCTTTCAACCGTTTTTCTTTTTCCAATTGTTCAATTTTATTCTCTGTGATTTGAAAAGTTTTAAGATCGATTAATGACGTGTCCGATTCGACTATTCGATCAAAATTTTGAAAAAAATCGTCGTACAAACGAATGCTTTCTTTGTCATTGCCATTGTTTTTATAATAGTTCAATAAAGCGGTTAAACTTTTTTTGACTTCAGATGTATTTCCTTTTTTGGTCGCCAATTGATATGCTTTTTTGAGCGTTGCAATGGCTTTTTCGGGTTCGTTTTTTTGAAAGAAAATAGACGAAAGCGACTGCAATTGTGTAATCTGAGTTTGATAATCACCTTTTTGAACAGCTTCATCCAATAATTTCTGATTGATGGAAAGTGCTTTGTCAAACTGATTGTCTAACGCATACACTTTGGCGATTTTATCTTGGAGTTGAATGACTTTTTCGGGCTTGTCTTTTACGTATTTAATGGCTTGTTGGTAGCTTTCGATGGCGTCTACTTTATCATTGCGCTTGACACTGTTTTCAGCTTTTTGAACGTACAAATCGGCCACTTCTTCTTTCTTTTCTTTTTTATCAAAAAGTTCAATGTTTGACTTTAAAAAACCATCTTGTGCAAGCGAATTGGAATTATTCAGTCGGTTGTAATCATTAGAGTTGATTTGCTCCATTGTTTTATCAGAAGAAATTTCGCTGGCCGCTCTATAATTGGTAGAAGCTTCCTGAATTTTATTTTGTGTTTCCTGGCTTTTGGCTAAGCTTCGGGTAACTCTGGCCACGTCTTTTTTACGGTTGAGTTTCGTATAACTTTGCAGGGCTTTTTTGAGGTATTCTTCGCTTTTGGCAACATCGCCTTTGTCCATAAATCCTTTGGCTAAGGCTTCGTAACCTTTGGCAATTTGTACCTCATCATTTACATCCAACGAATTCTTTAATTGACTCGCCGCTTGATTGATTTTGGATGTCTTTTGTTGCTTTATTGGCACAATAGTGTCTTGTGCTTTCACTTCTATCGGAAGCAAAAACAACAAATTCAAACACAAAATCACCGTTACAATCCGACGCATATCTTCTAAATAATTGATACTGTAAAGTAAATCATTTTAAAATGCTTTTACAACTCCTTTCACCAAGTCAAAACACCGTTTCACCCTTTCTGCAAAAAACGAGTGTATTCTATGGGTACGTTTGTGGTGTAATCTAACAAAAACCAATCCATATGAAATCAAAATTAAACCTAATTGTTGTTGTATTAGCGAGCATCTTATCGATGAGTTGCAACAGTCAAAATCAAGAAAGAAAGTTCATTGAAGTTACCGGAAGTGCCGAAATCAAACTACAACCTGATGAAATTGTTTTGGAAATCATTTTAACTGAATACAATGATAAAGGCAAAAAATTCAAATTGGATGATCTAGAAAGTGAATTCTACAAAATACTTGAAAACAACAAAATTGACACCAAAAAACTAGTACTTGAAAACACCAATAATCAATGGTATTGGCACTGGTATTGGCAAGAAAGACAGGATCAATATTTAACCAAAACCATTAATTTGAAACTGAATAAAGAAACCAACTTTTTGAAATTATCAGAAGATTTAAAGGTAAAATGGGTACAAAGTATTCGCGTTACCAAAACCTCACATTCTGATGTGCAACGCATTCGTAAAGAAATAAAAAAAGAAGCCATGCGCGCTGCCAAAGAAAAAGCAACCTATATGCTGGAAAGTGTGGGTGAAGAAATTGGCGGTTTACTTTCGGTAGAAGAACTACCCGAAAACGTGCCGCAAGAGAATCAAAATACATGGTATTTTAATCAAAGTCGAAGCTTACAAGATGTTACTAGTAATTCGTACGTAAACACTTCCAATGTGGGTGTAGATAGTAATGCTGGTGTACAAAACTCTAATGAAATCAAACTTCGATTTGAAGTAAAAGCAAAATTCGAAATCAAATAACTTTAAAAAAACGTATGAAACCACTATTTTTTATTCTATTTATCGGACTTATGAGTTCGAACACCAACGCTCAAATTCCATCGAAAGTCAATTTTGATGATTATGAAAAACTGACCCAAGAAGTCAATCTTTATCGAAAAGATCGTTTGATTAACTGGACTACATTCAATCAGTATTCTAAAGAAAGTAACACTGTTATTTTAGACACTCGTTCGAAAGAAATGTACGACAGAAAACATTTGAAAGGTTCGATTCACTTGAATTTCTCCGATTTTACTCAAGACAATTTGGCGCGACTCATTCCCGATCCGAACACCCGAATTCTGATTTATTGCAACAACAATTTTGGTGATGATCCAATCAATTTTACTACTAAATCGTATGTTCCGAAGCCAGTATTTAAATTGCCAACAGCAACCAATCGTTCATCCAAACAATCCATCGGGCAATTTCCAGTGCAGCAAATACAATTGGAACCCGCAAAAGAACTCACTCTGGCATTGAACATTCCAACCTTCATCAACCTTTATGGATACGGATATACCAATGTGTATGAGTTATCCGAATTCATCTCTGTATTCAGTCCAAAATTAGTATTCGAAGGAACAGACGTACGTTAACAACACTAAAAAACACTATCATGAAAAAATCATTTTTAATCACAGCACTTTTAGCAACGTCATTCGCTTTTGCAAGTTGCAACAACACCAACAAACCAACTGAAATTGCATCAGTAACAAACACAACAGTTGTTGATGAAGACACTAAAATTCAAGTCGCCTTGTTATTAGACACTTCCAATAGTATGGACGGATTGATCGAACAAGCCAAGTCGCGCTTGTGGAACATTGTAAACACATTGACTACTTTGAAGTATTCGGGTAAAACGCCAACCATCGAAATTTCATTGTACGAATACGGTAATGACGGCTTATCAAGTCAATCCAATTACATCCGACAAGTAACGGCTTTGACAACCGATTTGGATCTGATTTCTGAGAAATTATTTTCACTTCGCACCAATGGTGGTTCTGAATATTGCGGTGCGGTGATACAAGATGCTACCAAACAATTAAAATGGGGAACGGCTTCCAACACTATGAAACTGATTTACATTTCGGGGAATGAAGCGTTCAACCAAGGCGGAATCAATTACAAAGAAGCCATTAGCGACGCTTTGAAAAACAATATTTACATCAATACTATTTATTGCGGCAATCAAAATGAAGGTGTAAGTTTATTTTGGAAAGATGGAGCTGATGTTGGAAAAGGCAAGTATTTCAACATCGATTCTAATCAGGTAATTCAGTACATTGTTACTCCTTTTGATGACAAAATTTCGAAATGCAACGAAAAAATCAATGCTACTTATATTAGTTATGGTCGTGAAGGTGAAATGAAAAAAATGAACCAACAAGCGCAAGATAAAAATGCTGAAAGTGTGTCGTATGCCAACATGACCGAACGCGTAGTGAGTAAATCAAAAGGCGCGTACCGTAATGATACTTGGGATTTAGTTGACAAAGTAAAAGAAGACAAAAACGCAATTGCCAATCTAAAAAAAGAGGAATTACCTAAGGAATTGCAAGGCAAAAGCAAAGCTGAAATTGAAGCTTATGTGATTCAAAAAGCAAAAGAACGAGAAGCCATACAGAAAGAAATTAGTGATTTGGCTAAAAAACGCCAAGAATACATTGATGCCGAAGCCAAGAAAAACAAGGCTCAAGACGATTTAGGGAATGCTATTAGTAGTTCTATTTTGACATTGGCAAAAAGCAAAGGCTATACAATAGAAAAGTAATTTTGAAGTTATACCTATGAATTCCTTTTCACTGATTTCGCTGCTTATGAAAAAATGCCTTTTAGTTGTATTGCTATCGTTATTTCAATTTTCGTGCAGAGAAACTATTTCTGATAGTGAAACAATAGAAAAAGCACAACTCAAACCTTATGCAGAATTGAAAGAGGAGTTGAAAAGTTTCAAAGGAGATGTTCAAGAAAAACAAGATCGTTTCTTTACGTTCATCAATACGGATGTACCGAATTATTGGATGGGAACGAAATGGGATTTTAACGGAACCACGCGTACACCTCAAAACGGAACCATTGCTTGCGGCTATTTTGTCACTACGGTTTTGGATGATTTCGGAATCAAATTGAAACGAATACAGTTAGCGCAACAAGTTTCATCTGTAATGATTACGACTTTGTGCGAGCCGAAAAGTATCAAACACTTTTCCAAAATCGAACAGGTTGAAACGTATCTGAACGGAAGAAATGAAGAAGAAATTTTTATTGTTGGACTTGATTTTCACACGGGTTTCATCATCAAAGACAATTCAAAATTGTATTTTTTACATTCTAATTATATTCAGAAAGAAGGCGTTGTCAAAGAAGAAATTAGAAATTCACGAGCACTTTTGAGTTCGAAATCGTTCATGATTGGAAGTATTTCACAAAAAGAAAGCCATTTTAAAATAGAATAATTAGTTATAAAAGGTGACTGCCAAAAACTACAATTTTGTAATGAAATTGTAGTTTTTATTTCATTTTTCGACTAGCGTCCCAACCTTTATCCTAAAATCATCCTCTTTAAACATAGAATCATTTGTATGAAAAAATTAGCTTTATTTTTCCTCTGGGTTTCTGCAATCTCTTTTGCTCAAAAACCCATTTTTACGGCTGCCAAAGTAAAAGCCGCCACTGTTTATTTTAATGCGGCCGAATTATCGCAAATGGCTTCAGTGAATTTGCCTGCTGGAACCAGCGAAGTCGTAATTAAAAATGTAGCCAATACATTAAACGAAAGCACCGTACAAATTGGCGCGCCCAATTCGGTCACCATTATGTCGGTTCAGTTTACCAACAATTACATTTCCGAATTTGAAATTGATGAAAGTAATCCAACCATCAAAAAAGTGCGCGATAGTATTTCGCTAGTGCAAAAAGAAATTGGAAAAGTTCAAATTGAAAAAACATCGCACTCTAAAACCATCGAATTATTGGATAAAAACCAATTGGTTGCTGGACAAAATTCGGGATTGAGTGTAGCTGAACTCATCAAAATGGTCGATTACTACAAAGCCAAACGCAGCGAATTAAGCAATACCATAACTTCGCTTCAGGAAAAAGAAAACAAATTCAACGAAACCTTAAATCGGTTGAAAAGCAAACTTGAAATCAACACCAAAAACGAAGAAAAAAGTTCGAATGGTAAACTGATTTTACAAGTGATGAATGATGTGGCTGGAACCGTGAATTTGGACATTAATTACATTTCGAATTCAGCTTCGTGGACGCCTTTTTACGATTTACGGGCCGAAAACATCAAAAATCCAATCAATATGATGTACAAAGCGCAAGTAGTTCAAAACTCAGGAATCGATTGGAAAAAAGTAAAATTGACATTGTCCAACGGAAACCCAAATCAAAGCAATACGGCTCCTATTTTGAATGCTTGGTTTTTAAGGTATGGAAATCCGTACAATAGGTATAAGTATGAAGATAATTATTCGATTTCAAATGAATTACAAGGAAAAGCTCTTGGTGTTACCAACCAAAATGATGATAATAAAATACTTATAAGAGGTGCAGCAAGTATTTCTGATGCAGATTATCCATTGGTGATTATTGATGGAATCATTACTGATAAAAAAACGTTAAGTCAAATTTCCCAGGAAGCCATAAAATCTATGAATGTTTTAAAAGACAGTCAAGCTACAGCAATATACGGAAATCGGGGTAAAAACGGAGTAATTGTCATTTCAACTAAACAAATGGATGACTACACCACCATCAACGAAAACCAACTCAACGTTTCCTTTGAAATTGATATTCCTTACGATATTTTATCCAACGGAAAAGTACACAGTGTAGCCTTAAAAGAAATTAATTTGCCTGCAACCTATAAATACTACGCAGTTCCAAGAGTAGATAAAGAAGCTTTTTTATTGGCTGAAATTAGTGATTATTCAAAATACAATTTGTTGCCCGGTGAAGCCAACATCATTTTTGAAGGAATGTATGTGGGTAAAACCACCATCAACCCAAATCAAACCGCTGACACTTTGAATTTGAGTATGGGAAGAGACAAAAAAATCTCCATCAAGCGCGAAAAAGTCGTGGATAAATCGGGAACAAAGTTTTTATCATCCTACAAAGAACAAGTATTTACCTACGATTTGACCGTTCGCAACAACAAAAAAGAAGACGCCTTTTTACTATTGAAAGATCAATATCCGTTGAGTACTGATAAAGACATTACTATAGAATTGTTAGACGACGGAAAAGCCAAAGTCAATACCGAAACTGGAATTCTGACATGGGAACTCAAACTCGCGCCAAACGAAACCAAGAAAATAAGGATCAGCTATAAAGTCAAATATCCCAAAGACAAGATAATTGATAATTTATAGCCTAACTCAAGCACTCTAAAGTCGGATGATTTTAGAGTGTTTTGTTTTAAGAAACGAAGAATCCCACTTTTAAATTAATTTTTTATAACTTTATGAAGAGTAAACCTTCTTAATTTAAAGCTATGAGAAAAAACACCTTTTTGATAATAATTTTTTTTGTGTTTTCGTTTTCATTTTCCCAAACCATCGGACTCGAACAGTTTGCAGTCGGTTTCAACAATCCAGTTGAGATTGCTCATCCACCAAACGACTCTCGTCTTTTTGTCTTAGAACAAGACGGTTTGATAAAAATTCTAAATTCTGACGGCACCGTAAATTCAACTCCATTTTTAGACATCTCCAATTTAGTGATGGATGTTTTATTTGGAGAAGAAGGTTTGTTGGGACTCGCATTTCATCCAGATTATGCAAATAATGGTTATTTTTATGTGAATTACTATAACAATTCTGAACAAACAATTATCGCCAGATACAGTGTTAGCTCAAATCCTGATGTAGCAAACACCTCAGAAACCATCTTAATGACAATTAATCAACCTTATCCCAATCATAATGGCGGCACACTAAAATTTGGCCCAGATGGTTATTTATATATTGGGATGGGTGATGGAGGCAGTGCTGCTGACAGTGATAATTTGGCTCAAAATCTGGTTTTTTCTCCCACAAATCCAACTCGGGTTTTACTTGGCAAGATGTTGCGAATAGATGTCAACAACCCAACAGGAGGTTTAAATTACGGGGTTCCAGCTACAAATCCATTTATAAATCAAACAGGAAAAAAAGAAATTTGGGCTTATGGTTTCAGAAATCCTTGGAAATTTTCTTTTAATAGATTAAATGGAGATTTGTGGATTGCTGATGTTGGCGAAGGTGCAATTGAAGAAATCAATAAGATTGTCAATCCTTTAACTTCTGGGCTGAATTTTGGCTGGCGTTGTTATGAAGGAAATTCAACTTTTAATACATCAGGATGTGCGCCTTCTAGCACGATGACTTTTCCATATGCTCAATATCAAAGAACTGGTGGTGCTTGTGCAATAATTGGCGGCTATTTGTATACTGGAACAGTATATCCTAATTTTCAAAACAACTATTTCTTCACTGATTTGTGTGACTCTAAAATTAGGACAATAAATAGTAATGGAGTTATAACAGCAACAAGTCCTTTTTTGGGAAATAATTTTTCAACTATGGGTGAAGACAAGGATGGTGAATTATATGTGGCTAGTTATTTGTCTGGAGTAGTCTATAAAATTATTGATGAATCATTTGCTAACTCAGAATTTGAAAAAAATGGCTTTTCCATTTATCCAAATCCTGCAACTGATGTTTTTTTCATTAAAAGTTCAACTAATAGTATAGCTAAAAAAGTAGAAGTCTATGATTTAACGGGAAAACTCCTTATTTCTAAACAATTGGAGACAAGTATTGAAAATAGTATTTCTATATCAGTACTTGAAAAAGGCATGTATATCATAACAATAGAAACAAATGATAAAAATTTTTACACCACAAAATTAATTATAGAATAAAAGGTAAGACAAGATAATTGATAATTTATAGCCTAACTCAAGCACTCTAAAGTTGAATGATTTTAGAGTGTTTTGTTTTTTAACTTACTACAAATTAATTCATTCCGAAAAAAATTATAACTTTACCCAACTAAAACTACTAACTAAAATTTCAATGCTATGAAAAAACTATTACTTTTTAGCGCTCTGCTATTATCGTCCTTTTCGTTTTCGCAAGTACTAACCCTACAATCGTTTGGAACGGGTTTCAGCAGTGCTGTTGCCATTGCACATCCACCCAACGATTCGCGCTTGTTTGTGGTACAACAAGGCGGATTAATTCGGATTTTAAATTCGAATGGAACGGTAAACGCAACTCCGTTTTTAAACTTATCTACATTAATTAGTACAGGAAGTGAACGAGGTTTACTCGGCTTGGCTTTTCATCCTAATTATGCCACCAACGGATTGTTTTTTGTTAACTATACCAATACCTCAGGAAATACAGTTATTGCTCGTTACAGTGTTAGTGCTAATCCAAACGTAGCCAATACAGCTGGCACTATTTTGATGACCATCAATCAACCCTATTCCAATCACAATGGGGGTTCAATACAATTTGGTCCTGACGGATATTTGTACATTGGTATGGGCGATGGCGGAAGCGGTGGTGATCCACAAGGTTATGCGCAAAACTTGAGTTTGACGAACACAAATGTAGTCTCAAATCCTTCTCGAATTTATTTAGGAAAAATGCTTAGAATAGACGTTGATACAATTGCAGGTGCTTTGAATTATGGTTTTCCAGCCACAAATCCGTATGTTGCTGAAGCAGGAAAAGAAGAAATTTGGGCTAGAGGATTGCGTAATCCGTGGAAATTTTCGTTCAACCGTTTGAATGGCGATTTATGGATTGGAGATGTTGGTCAAGGTGAAGTAGAAGAAATCAATAAAGTAGCTTTCCCATTACCTAATACGGGATTGAATTTTGGATGGAAATGCTACGAAGGAAATGTAGCTTACAGTACTTCGGGTTGCCCGGCAATTTCAACAATGACGATGCCTATTTCTCAGTATACTCACACTGCAACTGGTGGATGTTCGATAACTGGAGGCTATGTTTATACCGGAAGTTTGTATCCAAATTTATTAAACAAATACGTTTTTGCTGATTATTGCACAGGAGAAATTGGTTTGCTTGACACTTCGGGAGGAACCATTACTTGGGCTTACAATTCAAACTTATTCATTCCCGCTTTTGGAGAAGATAAAGACGGCGAATTATATGTTTCTGGTGGAAGTGTTATTTATAAGTTAATTGACCAAAGCTTTTCGGTTTCTGAATTTGAAAAAGTAGGTTTTTCAATGGCTCCCAATCCAGCTAAAAATTCTGTTGTTGTAAAAAGCTCTTCGAATATTACCGCTTCAACTATCGAATTGTATGATCTTTCCGGGAAATTATTGCTTTCTAAAAATGCCGAAATTACTCAAGAAAACACACTTTCAACCGAAAATTTATCGAGTGGAATGTATTTGGTAACTGTGATTGCTTCGGATGGGAATAAGTACAGCAGTAAGTTGGCAATAGAATAAATCAATTGAGTTGCAGTGTTCAATTACTAACCAACTGAACACTGCGACTTATCTATAGTCAGAAAGGCCTAAACACTAAACTAAGGTGCTGGATTTGGATGCAATTCCTGAATTTTTTCAATTTCAGCAAGAATTTCTTTGGATAACACTATGTCAAAAGCATCGATGTTTTCTTTCAATTGTTCCAATGAAGTAGCACCAATTATGGTAGAGGTTACAAACGATTGTTGGTGCACAAAAGCTTCGGCCAATTGCACTAAAGTCAAACCATTGGCTTCGGCTAAATTTTTATATAATTGGGTGGCTTTATAGCAATTTTCATTGGTATAACGAGTGAAGTTGGGGAACAATTTCAAACGTGAATTTTCCGGAAAACCATTCAGGTATTTCCCAGAAAGAAAGCCAAATCCGAGTGGTGAATAAGCTAACAATCCTACATTCTCACGCATACAGATTTCAGACAAACCTACTTCAAATAAACGGTTCAATAATGAATACGGATTCTGAATTGAAACAATTCGAGGTAAATTGTGTTTTTCACTTTCCTGTAAAAAACGCATCACGCCATACGGGTTTTCGTTGGAAACTCCAATGTGTTTGATTTTACCTTCTTTAATCAATCCGTCATAAACCGACAACACCTCAAAGAAATTGTCTTGCCATTTTGTATCAATTTCAGTGACACCGCGTTTACCAAACATATTCATCACGCGTTCGGGCCAATGCATTTGATACAAATCAATATAATCGGTTTGCAGGTTTTTCAAACTCAATTCCACTGCTTCGTGAATGCTTTTTTTGGAAAAATCCAATGGTTTCCGAATGTATTCCATTCCGCGATTGGGTCCAGCAATTTTAGTTGCCAAGACTAATTTTTCTCTTTCAGATGGTCCGATTTTATGAATCCAACTTCCAATATAACGTTCGGTGCTTCCAAAAATTTGAGCATTTCCGCCTATTGGATACATTTCGGCTGTATCGATAAAATTGATTCCGCGTTCTATTGCATAATCCAATTGTGCATGTGCTTCGGATTCAGAATTTTGATTGCCAAACGTCATCGTTCCGAGGCAAATTTCGCTCACTTGTATATCAGTTTGGGGAAGAATTTTAAATTTCATGTTCTCAGTGTCGTTATTTCGGATAGCAAAAATACAGTTTCAAAAATGAATTCAAACAGTAACAGCTGTTAAACAAGACTTAATTTTATTTTCACACAAAAAAATAGTTATTTTATCTTGAGTATACTATTATTGCACTTCATTAAACACCAAAAAATCATGTCTGAACATTCTCCTTTTATTCCGAAGTTTTTCGAATCCAACGATTATTTTATCGACGAAAAAGTAAATTATTTCAAATTTGGCAACACTTATAATGTCTATGATAAAGAGGCGCAACAAGTAGGCGTTATCAATCAGAAAGTTACAGGTTGGCATAAATTTCTTCGTCTTCTTTTAAACAAAGCCATGTTTCCCTTTTTATTGGAAGTAAGAGATATGGACAACGATTTATTAGTAACTATTAGAAGAGGTTGGACATTTTGGATGAGTAAAGTGACCATTGCTGATGCGAATGAAAATGTGATTGGAACCATCAAACAGAAATTTAAATTTTTCAAACCCACTTTTACCATCAGTAATTCTTCTGATGCTGTTATTGGTGTAATCAAAGGTGATTGGAAAGCATGGGATTTTCAAATTTTTGATACCAACGAGAAAACCATCGGAACCATCAATAAAAAATGGGGCGGATTGATGAAAGAAGCTTTCACTAGAGCTGACAAATACTACGTTGCTATTGTTCCTGAATACGCTGAAGACACTAATAAAGTAGCGGTTGTTTCGTGTGCCATTACAATTGATATGGTGCTGAAAAACAACAAGTAGAACTATTTATAACTAAAAAAGGTTCAAAGTGTAATTGCTTTGAACCTTTTTTATATTTTAAAACGGAATCTTACAACTCGTTCAACATTTTTGAAATTTCATCTAATTTTGGGGTCAAGATGATTTCGATTCTTCTGTTTTTGGCTTTTCCTTCTGGCGAATCATTTCCGGCGATTGGAGCAAATTCTCCACGACCAGCAGCAGTAAGATTGTCTTTTTTCACTCCACTGATTTCACACAAAATATTCACAATTGCAGTTGCTCTTTTAGTCGATAAATCCCAGTTGCTTTCGATTCCGCCACCGATATTTCCTAATATTTTATCGTCGTCAGTATGACCTTCAATCAATACTGAAATATCTGGGTTTTGAGCCAATACTTTGCCTAATTCGACTACTGCTTTTTTCCCTTCTACTCCAACAGCCCAACTTCCGGTTTGGAACAACAATTTGTTTTCCATAGAAACATACACTTTACCATTTTTCTGTTCGATGGTCAATCCTTTTCCTTCAAACGCATTCAAGGCTTTGGATAAGGTTTCTTTTAGTTTTTTCATTCCAGCTTCTTTCTGCGCCATCATTGATTCAAGTTCGCTCAAACGTTGTGAACTCGATTCTAAGTCTTTTTTCAACTTATTCAAACGCTCTTGTTCAGCAGCCAACGTTTTTTCTTTGGCTTCCAACTGAGCTAATAATTCTCTGTTTTTATTGATATTAGATGTTAACGCTTCATTACTGTCTTTCTCTAAAGCATTGTAGGAATCTTGCAGTGTTTTCAAACTTTTTTGCGAAGCTGCATAATCAGCCAAAAGTTTATCACGCTCGGCTTTTACTTTGTCGTAATCGGCTTTCAACGCTACACCATCGTTTTCTAATTTGGTTTTTGCTTTCAATAACTCCTCATTATCGTCGGCTAATTTTCGATTTTCCTTTTTTAAATCGGTGAATTTGTTCTCTAAATCATTGTAAATCTTTTTCGACACACACGAAGTGGACAAAGCAAGAATCAAAATTCCTGTTGTAATTTTTTTTATCATTTTTTAAAATTTTAAGATTTTTGGGGTTCAGTTCAAATTTAACCCATCAAAACATGCCCTTTTAGTTAAAAAAAGGATTGTTATTGACATTCTTATTCACAATTTAAAAGGGAATTTTAACTCAATTCTACCAAAACCGGACAGTGATCGGAGTGCTTGGCTTCGGGTAAAATTACGGCGCGAGTCAAGCGATTTCTAAGTGGTTCGCTGGCCAAACAATAGTCAATTCTCCACCCTTTGTTGTTGTTTCTCGCATTAGCGCGGTAACTCCACCAACTGTAATTATGAGGTTCTTTGTTAAAAAATCGGAAGGTATCAATAAAGCCGTTCTTCATAAAACGATCAATCCAGGCGCGTTCCACAGGTAAAAATCCAGAAACAGTTGCATTTCGGATTGGATCGTGAATGTCGATGGCTTCGTGACAAATATTATAATCGCCACAAATTACTAGATTAGGAATTTCGATCTTTAATTGATCTACGTAACGTTGAAAATCATCCATGTATTGAAATTTATGATCCAAACGATCCATATTCGTTCCTGATGGTAAGTACAAACTCATTATCGAAACATCATCAAAATCAGCGCGAATGTTTCTTCCTTCAAAATCCATATAATCGATTCCGGTTCCGAAAACTACATTTTTAGGTTCGATTTTAGAAAGAATCGCAACACCGCTGTACCCTTTTTTTTGTGCTGAAAAATAGTATTGATAAGGATAACCTGCTGCGGTAACTTCAAAAACCGGAATTTGGTCTTCTTGGGCTTTGATTTCTTGTAGACAGATCACATCGGGATTAGATTGTTGCAACCAATCGAGGAATCCTTTGCTGATTGCGGCTCTGATTCCGTTTACATTATAAGAGATGATTTTCATAAAATAATTTAGTTTTTCAAAAATAAGCAAAAACAACCTCAGAATAAAAACAGAAATTGATTCTTTAACATGATTTTTTTATTTTCTTGGAGAATTATTCAATGCAAAAAAACTAACGATGGCAACTTAAGAAAATCGTTTGGAATTACTATATTTGTTTTTTGCTCAATAAACAAAAAACTGAATGGGTTTAGTTACTGCTAAAGAGGTTGCAAAAGCAATAAATGCGGATAAGTACGGAGTTTTCGGTACTTTTTCTGGTTGGTTGTTGATGAAGATTTTAAAAATTTCAACTTTAAATAAAATTTACGACCGAAACAAGCACCTAAAAGAGGTTGCTTTTTTGAATGCCATTCTTAGCGATTTAGAAATAAAATTTGAAATTCCAGAAGAAGATTTCAAACGTTTACCCAAAGACGGTGCTTATATTACGATCTCAAATCATCCGTTAGGCGGAATTGACGGAATTTTATTATTGAAATTAATGCTGGAAAAAGAGCCCAATTTCAAAATAATAGCCAATTTTTTATTGCACCGAATTGAGCCAATGAAGCAATACATCATGCCGGTAAATCCGTTTGAGAATCACAAAGATGCCAAATCGAGCGTTATCGGAATTAAAGAAACTTTACGCCATTTGAGTGATGGAAAACCTTTGGGAATGTTTCCTGCCGGAGAAGTTTCTACTTATAAAGACGGAAAATTAGTAGTTGATAAAGCGTGGGAAGAAGGCGCTATTAAAGTGATTAGAAAAGCGCAAGTTCCTGTTGTTCCTATTTATTTTCACGCCAAGAATAGCCGATTGTTTTATTTTCTATCTAAAATTGGCGGCACATTGAGAACCGCAAAATTGCCATCGGAATTATTTACTCAAAAACACCGTGTAATTAAAGTTCGAATTGGAAAACCAATTTCAGTTGCAGAACAAAACGAATACCAATCGATAGAAGACTACTCCGAATTCTTGAGAAAGAAAACCTATATGTTAGCGAATTCTTTTAATGAAGAAAGCAAATTGCTGACCGTTCCCAATTTAAAAAGTCCTAAAAGTCCAAAGAAAATAGTTACGCCTGCAAGTCAAGAAAAAATGATTGCTGAAGTAGAGGAATTACGCAAAACTGATTCTCGATTTTTTCAAAGTAAAAACTATGAAGTGTTTTTTACAGAGGCGAATAAAATTCCGAATATACTTCATGAAATTGGGCGTTTAAGAGAAATTACTTTTCGCGAAGTTGGAGAAGGAACGAATGAATCTATTGATTTGGATAAATACGACAAGTATTATCACCATATGTTTTTGTGGGATGAAGACACCAAAAAAGTAGCGGGTGCGTATCGAATGGGATTGGGTTCAGAGATTTTTCCTAAGTATGGAATGGATGGTTTTTATTTGAATGATTTGTTCCGATTTGAAACTGAATTACACGACATGATGAAAAGTTCTATTGAAATGGGACGTGCTTTTATCGTGAAAGAATACCAGCAAAAACCGATGCCTTTATTTTTACTTTGGCGCGGAATTATTCACACAACCTTGCGTTATCCTGAACATAAGTTTTTACTTGGTGGAGTGAGTATTAGTAATCAATTTACCGATTTCTCTAAGTCGCTGATGATTGAATTTATGAAATCCAATTATTATGATCCTTACATTGCACAATACGTTCATCCTAAAAAAGAATTTAAAGTAAAACTAAAAGATGCTGATAAAGATTTTATCTTCGATGAAGCGGAAGCCGATTTGAATAAATTTGATAAAATCATTGATGAATTAGAGCCAGGAAATTTAAGATTACCCGTTTTAATCAAGAAATACATCAAGCAAAATGCGCGTTTGGTTGCCTTCAATGTTGATCCGCTTTTCAACAATGCTATCGATGGATTAATGTACATCCGAATTGCTGATATTCCGGAAAGCACAATGAAACCCGTCATGGAAGAATTCCAAGCCGAATTAGAACGCAAAGAAAAGAATTAAAAAAAGCTTCCAAATTGGAAGCTTTTTTGTTTTTTAAAACCAAGGCTTTTTATTGACTTGATACATATTGTAAAATTCTTCATCCGTTTTGGTTAAATAGATGATTCCTTCTACTAACCCGATTATTCCCGGAATCCAAACTAAAAAGAATCCGATTACAAAACAAAAAGTTAGATAGCTAAAAATGCTGATTCCTAGCAAAATGAATCCTTCGTTGTTATAGCCTAAAATAAATTTATGAACACCTAAGCTTCCTAAAAGTATCGCTAAAATTCCTGATACAACTCTTTTGTTTTCAGATCTTACTGGTTGTGGATTATTCCAATCTTCTCTTGGTGGTATTACTTCCATTGGTTGTGGTTTTTGGTTAGAGTGTCATAAAAGTATAAAATTTTATAGAAACATGCTATCCTTTTGGTTCCCAAAGTTCGATTTTATTTCCATCAGGATCTAAAATCCAACCAAAATTGCCATAATCATAGCTTTCCATTTCACCCACAATGGTAACGCCTTCTTCTTTTAACACCTTTAATAATTCTTCTAGATTTTCAACACGATAGTTCATCATAAATGGTTTTTCACTCGGATTGAAGTATTTTGAATTGGCATCAAAAATAGTCCATTGTGTCATACCATCGTTTCCTTCTTTGTCTTTCCATTCAAACGACCAACCGTAATCGCCTACCGGAATTCCGAGGTGCGTTTTGTACCATTCACTCATTTGCTTTGGGTTTTCGCTTTTAAAGAAAACACCGCCAATACCTGTTACTCTTTTAATGTCTTTACTCATGATTGTTATTTGTTAATTTGATAACACAAATAAAAAAAGAACTTAGTTATGATTGCTCATACTTAAGTATGATTTTGTCTACTATGGTTTGTGCTAGTTTGGCATGACTTTCAAATGTCCAACCTGCGATATGAGGCGTTAGTAGCACATTTTCGGCTTGCAATAAGTATTCAAGTGCTGATGGAATTTCCCTCGACTGCGCTCGGGATGACACAAAAAGGTCTTCAAACGACAATTTTTCGTATTCCAACACGTCTAATCCAGCACCGAGAATTTTTCCTGATTGTAGTGCTTCTACTAAATCATCGGTTACTACATTTTTACCGCGAGAAGTATTGATGAACCAAAACGGTTTGGCAAATGAATTGATGAATTGCGCATTGACCATTTTATCGGTTTCGGGTGTCCAAGGCAAATGCAAACTCAGTACATCGGCTTTTTGTTGCAATTCGGAAAGCGAAACTTGTTGGGCATTTTCATCGCCAATGTTTTCCAAAAGATCATGAAAAATCACCTCAACGTCAAATCCGCGTAACTTTTTGGCGAACGATTTCCCCATGTTTCCGTAACCGATGATTCCGACCGTTTTGCCTTCGAGTTCGTAGCCGCGATTGCCTTCTCGAATCCATTTTCCTTCGCGGACTAATCGATCGGCACGGTTGAGTTTGTTCATGAGTGACAATAACATTCCGATTGCGTGTTCACCAACGGCATTCCGATTGCCTTCGGGTGCGGCGATGAGATGAACTCCTTTTGAAGTTGCATAGTCACAATCGATGCTTTCTAAACCAGCGCCAACACGAGCGATGAACTGCAAATTAGTAGCTTTATCGAGAAATTGTTTATCGATTTTAAAACGACTGCGAATGACGATTCCGTGGTAATTGTGAATTTTGGCTTCTACTTCTTCTTTGGTGGAAGTGAAATCGGCTTCGTTATGGAAACCCCCGTTTTCGAGTTGTTCCCAAAGAAGAGGATGATTGGAATCGATGTGGAGGATGTTTATTTCTTTTGTATTCAAGGTTGATTTTTTAACCACAAAGGCACTAAGATTTTGCACTAAGTACACAAAGTAAAAATTGAAGTATAAAGGTAATTATTTTTTTGGAAACCTGTTAGGAAGATGGATTTCTTACCTAGCCCCGATAGAGTCATTGTTGGAGCTCTTGACTTGTTTGCAAAACAAGTCAAAGCGACTGACGAAAGCGGGACGAGTGTTCCTGATGGAAACTGGATGACTGCTTCTGAAAATTAAATGGGAGAGATTAGCTTACGCTCTGTTCGCTGCGCTCGGGTGCTTCTTCCGATTGTTATCGGAATCGCAATGACACTAAAAGCCTAGAATTAATTTAGCTATTGAGAAGTAAATTAAGATTCCGAAGATGTCGTTGCTGGTGGTGATGAATGGACCAGTAGCGAGTGCGGGATCGATTCCGAATTTGTCGAGTAATAACGGAATGGAAGTTCCGATGAGTGAAGCGATGACAATTACAGAAATTAAGGCGATGGTTACGATGATGCCAATTTTGGTATCAACGCCCAATAAGAAATGGCTTCCTAAAAAGAGAACGGTTGCCAGAATTAATCCGTTGAGTAAACTGAGTGAAATTTCTTTTAACAAACGATTGACAATGGTTCCGCTGATGCTGTGATTGGCCAAACCTTGTACGATAATCGCAGATGATTGAACGCCTACATTTCCGGCCATCGCAGCGATGAGTGGTGTGAAGAAAAAGAGTTCTTTGTGGAATTCCATTGCTCCTTGAAAACTTTCGAGCAAAGTAACACTGACAAATCCTCCAAATAGAGCTAAAACCAGCCAAGGCAAACGCGCTTTGGTGAGTTCGATGATGCTGTCATCGGCCTCAACGTCTTGAGAGATACCCGCTGCCAACTGGTAATCTTTGTCGGCTTCCTCTTTGATTACGTCTACGATGTCGTCAATGGTGATGCGACCTACTAATCGTCCCATTTCGTCAACAACAGGAATGGCTTCTAAGTCGTATTTCTGCATGATGCGCGCCACTTCTACGTTGGAAGCATTAACGCGAACGGAATCTACTTTTTTGATATAAACTTCGCTAATCGGAGTTTTGGTAGAAGTAGTTAGTAAATCTTTGAGCGATAAACGACCTTTGAGGCGATTTTCGTCGTCGACTACGTAAATTGAATGAACGCGAGTCACGTGTTCGGCCTGGATGCGCATTTCTTTTACGCAAGTCAAAACATTCCAATTTTCGTTGACTTTTACGAGCTCTTTTCCCATCAAACCTCCGGCGGTATCTTCGTCGTAGCGTAATAAATCGACAATGTCTTTGGCGTGTTCAACGTCTTCGAGTTCGGAGATTACTTCTTCTTTTTTGCTTTGAGGAAGTTCGGCGATGATGTCGGCCGCGTCGTCAGTATCTAATTCGTCTAGCTCTTCTGCAATTTCTTTTGGTGAAAGAGCGTGAAGGATTTTTTCACGAACGTCGTCTTCTAATTCAAGAAGAATTTCGGCTGTTTTTTCGCTGTCCAGCACCTTAAAAATATAGGTTGCTTCAGCGATATCTAGTTCTTCAAAAATTTCGGCAATATCAGCGTGGTGCAAATCGTTCAACAATACTTCCAGTTCTTGGTCGTTTTTGTGGTGAATGAGTTGCTCTATTTGTTCTAATAGTTCTTTGCTGATTTTAAATTGCATTGGCTTCTATTTTTTGAGTAAGTTCAATGAATTGTTCTACCGACAGTTGTTCTGGTCGGAGGTCAAAGATACTATCTTCTTTTAAATTATCAGACAATTGAAACGATTTTAAGCTATTTCGCAAGGTTTTTCTTCTTTGTTGAAAACCTGTTTTTACTACTGAAAAGAATAATTTTTCGCTGCAAGGCAAGGTGAAATTTTCTTTTCTGCGAAGGCGAAGCACACCCGATTTTACTTTGGGTGGTGGATTGAATACGTCTTCATGGACAGTAAACAGATATTCAGCATCGTAAAAGGCTTGAGTTAAAACGGATAAAATTCCGTATACTTTACTTCCTTTTTTAGAGCAAATGCGTTCGGCTACTTCTTTTTGAAACATTCCAGAAAACTCAGGAATCTGATTGCGAAGTTCTAAAGCGCGAAATACAATTTGAGATGAAATATTGTACGGGAAATTTCCGATAATGGCAAAGGGTTTTTCTTCAAAAACTTCATTGATGTTGTATTTGAGGAAGTCTTTGGAGATGATTTTGCCGTGTAATTTTGGGTAATGCGCATTTAAATAGTCAACCGATTCGGTGTCAATTTCGATGACATAGGTTGTGGTAGGTTTTTCCAAAAGGTATTTGGTCAAAACTCCCATTCCAGGGCCGATTTCGAGTGTGTTTTCATAGCCTTGAAATGCCAAAGTATCAGCAATTTGTTGGGCAATGGATTCGTCGGTGAGGAAATGCTGACCGAGGTGTTTTTTTGCTTTTACTTTTTCCATCTTTATTTTGCCACAAAGGCGCTAGGTCACTAAGGTTATTTTTTAGTACTATTTCAATCTTCTTTTTTTTGAACCGAACCTCTTTCCCGTGCAGGCGGGAATCCATTCTTAACAAACAACTCTCTTTTTTGGATTTCCACTTTCATGGAAAAGACGCTGAATTAAATAGAAATTGCTTTCTGATGATAAACGTCTTAATTGCTTTTCGTCTTTCCCGCGAAGGCGGGAATCCATTCAATCATACCAATTTTCGGCTAAATCCTTCCATTCTTTATTTTCTTCTTCTATCAAATTTATTTTCCATTGTCGATTCCATTTTTTCAATTGTTTTTCTCTTACAATTGCTTCTTTAATAAACCCAAAGGCTTCAAAATAAACTAATTTATCTACATTATATTTAGATGTAAAACCAGGGTTTATTTTCTTTTTGTGTTCAAAAACTCTTCTTTCTAAATCATTGGTGACTCCAATATAGAGCGTTCCGTTCTTTTGACTCGCGAGTATATAAATGTAAAATTGGCTTATACTGTAAAACATGGCTTGGATTTTATGGATTCCCACCTACGCGGGAAAGACGGTGAATTAGCAATAAACTAACCGTTTGAAAAACTTCTACTTTAGTTCTAACCACGTTCTTTTGATTGGCGAATAATAAATTAAAAAAAAACTTCTAAAAACGTGAATCTATATTTATGGATTCCCGCATGCTCGGGAAAGACGTTGGATTAGCAATACACTAATTCGTTTGAAAAAACTCCGATATCATTTCGAGTTCGGTTCGGAACGCGAGCATTTTGTCGCCAAAAAGTCGGCTTCCTTCTTCGCGCAAACGCGGCGCATCTTCGTCGTAATAGCGCTGCAATGTTTCTTTGCTATCCGTTGTGTATTGTATGGCGTAAGTGATCCCGCCCATTTCTTCTTCGACTAATACTTTGACCATTCGCGCAGAAGAGAATTTCCCAGTAGCGAGCACGTCGTTGATGTGTTTGTTTTGCATCCAATTCATCCATTGATCGTGTACGCTTTCGTGGATGTTTACTGTTACGTTGTATAAAATCATTTGTTATTTATTATGTCAAAATGTGAATCCAAATCTAATTTTTTGAACGCTGATTTGAGAAATTAAAGAAATTAGAAAATCATTGAAATTGATATTTGAAATTGACATTGCTAAATGTCTTTATCGCCTCGCAATTGCCTGTATTTCTTCTGTGCATTGACAAAATAAATACTGTCTTGATGGTTCATAATTAGAGCTTCGTATAGTGGTTTTGCGTTTTCAGTATTGTTTTGTTGGTTGTAAATTTCGGCCGAAAAATAAAGTGCTTCATCAATGTAAATGCATTCTTTATGATTGTCGATGATTTGTTTGTACTGACTAAGCGCTGATGTGAAATCGTTTTGTTTTTCGTAAATTTTTCCAATGCGCAGCAAAGCTATCGGTTCTATTGGTTCGCCTTTGTGCTCTTTCAAAACGGCTTGAAACGCAGCCAATGCATCGGTAGTTTTGTTTTGAAACAAGAGGAAATCGGCACGTGCAAATTTCTTCAAGGCTACTTGAGTGGAATCTTCTACAGTATTATCCGAAATCAACAAAAACAAATCGAGTGCATCGTTGGCAATAAGTTGTGTAGAGGCTGATTTTAGTACTTTTAATTGATGATTTGCCCATTCGAAGTCGTTTTTAAAATAACTCGTTTTGGCCGTTTTAAAACTCGCTTCTTGTCCGATTACATCGTTGTGCATATCAGTTTCGACTTGAGAATAATACAACAACGCCTGATTGAATTTTTCTTCGTACAATAAAACCTCACCCAATTCCATTTTTAATGTGGCGATTTGGTATTTATCCAACGGCATTTCAAGCGCATTTTTGAGAATGGTTTTACCCAGCTCAGGATTTTTGAGTTTGAACGTAGCAAATTCGGCTTTGATTTTAAGTAAGGACAAACTGAACGGACTTACGCCAAATTCTTTGATTAAATTGTCCAATTCGGCATCAATGGTTGGATAGTCTTTTTCGGTTGCTTTGGCAATTTTCATTTCCATCAAATACGAATGCGATTGAATTTGAAGGTCTAAATCTTGAGTATTGGCCAGTACAAATTCTAAAATTTCTTTGGCTACTTCAGGCTCGTTTTCTTCAACTGCTAATTGCGCTAAATTGACAATATTAGCAAAAGTTTCGGGATTGCGTTTGTATATGGCTTTTTCTTGAATGAAGGCTTTTCCGTACTCTTTATTTTGAACATAGAACCAACTCAGAAATTCGTTCCAAAATACGTCTTGTGTTTTTTGAACTCTAGTTAACAACGCTTTTTTTAATGAGTCGTTGAACGTAACTGTTGAATCTTCTGTCATGAATCGGTTGAGTTGATTTTGAATCATCACCAGATTTTGTGGATTAACATAGGCTTCGGTCAGAAATTTTTCAATCATCATGTCCAAGTCGCCTTTTTGTCCGTAAAGCAACGCCATTTGGTAGTTGAAACTGAATTTTGGTTCTTTATCTAAAGCGGTTTGATAGGCTTTTAAAGCATAATCAACCAATCCTCTTTTTTCAAATTGATAAGCGATACTATAAACATCGGTTGGATTTTTACTGATTCTTTCAATACAATCATCGTAGTATTTAGTGGCTTTACTTTGATTTTTTTGCAGTTGATAATTGTATCCTAACTCGACAATAGTGTTGCTTTGTTTGTATTTTGTAATACGATCAACCAGTGCTTTTTCAGCCTTATCGTACTGTTGTAACTGCTGATAACATTCAATTGTTCGTATAAAATAATTGAAATTGGCAGGTTGTACTTTTAACAATTCCTCGTAATTGAGCAATGCTTTTTCGAATTCGCCTCGATCAAAATAGTTGTTTGCTAATTGTTCGTTTTGAGACTGAACAAAAAGCGAAATAAAGCAAAACAGTACTGCCCAAATTTTTTTCATTTACAATTAGTATTAAAAAACAATGTACTAAAATAACACATTTTGTGCCAGTTTAGTACATTATTTAGACTAAGATTAACGTATTAGTTAATGATATCAAAACCAGTGTACTTGCGAAGCACTTCTGGAACTACAATTCCGTCAGGTGTTTGATAGTTTTCGATGATTCCAGCCATCACTCTTGGCAACGCCAATGAACTACCGTTCAAGGTATGTGCCAACTGGTTTTTACCGTCTTTATCTTTAAAACGCAATTTCAAACGATTGGCTTGAAAAGTTTCAAAATTCGATACTGAACTGATTTCCAACCAACGATCTTGAGCTGTTGAAAAGACTTCAAAATCGTAAGTTAAGGCTGATGCAAAACTCATATCGCCGCCACACAAACGCAAAATTCTAAACGGTAATTTCAGTTCACGCATGATGTTTTTTACGTGTTCTACCATTCCGTCTAAGGCTTCGTATGATTTATCAGGATGTTCGATGCGAACAATTTCTACTTTATCAAATTGATGCAAACGATTCAAACCGCGAACGTGTGCACCGTACGAACCCGCTTCTCTACGAAAACAAGGCGTGTAACCTGTACATAAAACGGGTAGTTCATTCTCATTCAAAATAACATCTCTAAAAAGATTAGTTACTGGAACTTCGGCAGTTGGAATCAAATATAAATCATCCAAACCAACATGGTACATCTGACCTTCTTTGTCAGGTAACTGACCTGTTCCAAAACCTGAGGCTTCATTCACCAAATGAGGCACTTGGTATTCTTGGTAACCTGCATCGGTATTTTTATCTAAGAAATAAGAAATTAGAGCGCGTTGCAATTTGGCTCCTTTTCCTTTGTAGACTGGGAAACCAGCACCTGTGATTTTCACACCCAATTCAAAATCGATGATGTCGTATTTTTTTACTAATTCCCAATGTGGTAAAGCGCCTTCGTGCAAAACTGGAACTTCTCCTTCTTCAAAAACGTTAAGGTTTTCTTCTGGAGTTTTCCCTTCAGGAACAATTTCAGCAGGAAGATTGGGCAACAAATACATTTTTTGTTGTAACTCATTAGCGAAAGCATCTAATTTTTCAGAAAGTTCTTTGCTTTTTTCTTTGAGTTGAACTGTTTTCTGTTTTAAGATTTCGGCTTTGGCTTTTTCGCCATTTTTCATCATTTCGCCAATGTCTTTGGACAGTTTATTAGATTCAGCTAAGGTATTATCTAATTCCACTTGTGTACCTCTTCGTTTTTCATCCAACTGAATTACCTCTTCAACAATGGCTTTAGCATCCATGTGCTTTTTGGCTAATGCCTTGATGACATTTTCCTTGTTTTCTCTAATAACGCTTAATTGTAACATGACTTTTATTTGATTAAGGTTGCAAATTTAACGAATTGATTTTATTATTTAACACATCTCACTTTATAAATTTTTACTGACAATTCGGCTATTTATCAATCCTTTAGCAGTTGTTTTTACAAATAATTATTACATTCGCATAAATTTTCAAGAAAATGAAAAAAACCTACTCTTTATTTTTACTTCTGTTCATTAGTTTCTCTTTTGCCCAAACTACAGAAACTGAAATGGAATCTATGGTAGAAGCTGAAATGAAAGCAGCTTCTAACGTTATGTCGTTTGTTGTTAATCCAAATACATTAAATTACGATTTAACTCATGCTGAATTACGTTTAAGTGTGGATCCAGCTGATTATTTTGTGGCGGGAACTGTTAAAAATACCGTGACTTTTTTAGAAAACACCTCTACTATTACTTTTGATTTAGCGAATGAACTATCAGTAACTTCAGCCAAACAAGGAACAACCAATCTAACCTTTGATCAAAACGGCAACAACGAGATTGTGGTAACATTGCCCACTCAAGCCAATTCTGGAACTTCTACAACTATAGAAATCACTTATTCTGGTGCGCCACCCGTAAATGGTTTTGCTGCTTTTGCTGCTGAAAATCATGCTGGAACTCCAGTGATGTGGACGCTTTCTGAACCTTTTGGTGCTCGCGATTGGTGGCCTTGTAAACAAGATTTGAATGACAAAATGAATAGTGTTGACTTTTACATTACAGCTCCTGCACAATATACAAGTGTGGCTAACGGATTAGAGCAAAGTGCCATTGCTAATGGAGACGGAACCAAAACGACACATTTTTTCCACAATTACCCAATTCCTGCTTATTTGGTTGCTTTTGCGGTAACTAACTATCAAACGTTTACGCAAACAGCTGGAATTGAAACTCCTTTTCCAATTGTAAATTATATATATCCTGAAAATTACAGTTCTGCTACAACACAATTAGCAGAAACACTTCCGATAATGAATTTATTCGAAACCTTATTCGAACCGTATCCTTTTAAAAACGAAAAATACGGTCATGCTCAATTTGGTTGGGGTGGCGGAATGGAGCATACTACCGTTTCTTTTATGGGAAGTTTCGGACGTAGTTTAATTGCACACGAATTAGGACACCAATGGTTTGGTGATAAAATTACCTGTGGATCATGGAATGATATTTGGTTAAACGAAGGTTTTGCAGAATATTTAAGCGGATTAGTCGTTGAAAATTTAGACGGTGACGATAGCTTTACTGCTTGGAAAAACACTAAAATCAACAACATCACTTCTCAACCTAGTGGCGCTGTTTATTTAACTGATACTGAAGCCACCAATGTTAATCGTATTTTCAGCTCTCGCCTTACTTACAACAAAGGTTCGATGGTGGTAAACATGTTGCGTTTTAAATTGGGCGATGAAGCCTTTTTCTTAGGAATGAGAAATTATTTGGCCGATGCTGATTTAGCCTATAAATATGCAGTATCAACTGATTTGCAAGAGCATTTAGAAATTGTGTACGGTGGTTCTCTGGATGAATTTTTTAATGATTGGTTGTACAATCAAGGTTATCCAACGTATACTATTATCGCGCAAAATTTCGGTGCTGGTCAGGCAAAAATAACCGTGAATCAAACCCAATCTCACCCGAGTGTAAGCTTTTTTGAAATGCCTGTTCCCATTCGATTATTGGGCGCTGGTGGACAAACATTTGATACAGTTGTAAACAACACTACTAATGGCCAACAATTTATTGTTTCGGTTCCGTTTGTGGTAACTGGAGTACAATTTGACCCTAAGAAAAACATTATTTCAAAAAACAACACAGCTACTTTGAGCAATGAAAGCTTCAATTTTGAAGATGCAATTGTAGTTTCTCCCAACCCCGCTAATGACGAAATTCACATTCAAATGCCATTGGATTTAACATTAGAATCGGTTGAAATCTTTAATAATCTGGGGCAATTGATAAGTACAAAATCTACTGCTGATTTTTCTGTAAGTAACTTTTCTAGTGGAATTCATTTCCTTAAAATTGTAACCTCAGAAGGCACCTTTCATAAAAAAATTATAAAAAATTAGTATTCTCAAACATTATTTTAAAAAAGTAAGGTGAAAACCTTACTTTTGTGCGTTTATAACTCAAATCAGAACATGGATACATTAATACAAATTGCCCAAATCATTTTTATTTTATCAATATTGGTGGTGTTGCACGAGTTTGGGCATTTTATTCCTGCAAAATTATTCAAAGTAAAAGTGGAGAAATTCTACCTTTTTATGGATGCAGGATTTTCTCTTTTTAAGAAAAAAATCAAAGATACGGAATGGGGAATTGGATGGTTACCAATTGGCGGTTATGTAAAATTAGCCGGAATGATTGACGAAAGCATGGATACCGAACAACTCAAACAAGAACCTCAACCTTGGGAGTTTCGTTCAAAACCAGCTTGGCAACGTTTAATCATTATGTTAGGCGGAATTACAGTAAACATTATTTTGGCGTGGTTCATTTACACCGTAATGTATTCTACAGTGGGTCAGAAATTCATAGCCACAAAAAAAATTCAAGAGAACGGCCTTTCATTTAGCAAAGTTGGAATGAATGCTGGATTTAAAAATGGTGACAAAATTATTTCTGTGGATGGTCAATTACAACCAAAATTTAACTGGTTGGTGGTTGACGTTTTATTAAGTGACGAGATCGTAATTGATCGCAATGGGGAAGAAGTAAAACTAAAACTGAACGATGACCAAATCAAACAAATTTTAGGAACAGAAGGAAAAGGATTCATCAAAACTCGAACTGATCTTAATAAAGTATACGTTGATAGTATAATTGCCAAAAATGCCGTTGGGCTACAACGTCGTGATGTATTAGTTGGTATTAACAATTCTAAACTTAATTTTTACGATCAGTTGAATGATTCGCTCAAGAAAAACATCAACAAAGAAGTCAACCTAATCGTTTTAAGAAAAGGCCAAGAAGTAAAAGTTCCTTTGAAAGTAAGTGAAAAATTCTCTGGCGGTATGGATAGCATTGCTGGCATTGATGTATTGGTTAAATTTGAAAATCATTTCATAGAGGATGTAGCATCCGATCACAATCAAGGTATTTTACAAGACAACGATAAAATTGTTGGTGTAAAAGGTCAGAAATTGGAGTATTATAATGATTTCACCGATTATTTAGGCAGTCATAAGGGTCAAAAAGTAGCTTTAGATATTGTACGCAATAATCAACCTATGACAGTTGAAGCACAAGTGGACAAAAAAGGAAAACTTGGCGTTTATTTTAATGATAAATTGATTAATAACGAATACGTAACCACTAATCACTTATCGTTTACAGAGTCGGTAAGCGCTGCAGTAAAAGAGTCATGGATGATGTTTGTGTACAACATCAAACAGTTCAAATTAATTTTAAAACCAAAAACACAAGCCTACAAGCAAGTGAAAAGCCCAATTGGAATAACACGAAATTTACCAACACATTGGGATTGGGAATTTGTGTGGAATTTCACTGCGATGTTCTCGATTGGTTTAGCGTTCATGAATCTCTTGCCTATTCCTGGTTTAGATGGCGGCCATGCGTTATTTACTATTGCTGAGATGGTTACTGGTCGTACGTTAAGCGAAAAAACAATGGGTTACATACAAACTGGCGGAATGATTTTCCTACTTTCACTCATGGCCTTAACATTCGGAAAAGACATCTACGAAATCATCATTGATAATTTTTTCAAAAAAGTTTAATTTTTATTTGCAAAAAATAAAAATCGCCTTATATTTGCAACCGCTTAAAAGATATAACATCTTCCTCCTTAGCTCAGCTGGTTAGAGCATCTGACTGTTAATCAGAGGGTCCTTGGTTCGAGCCCAAGAGGGGGAGCTTTCTTAGACTCCTCGCCATTTTGGCGGGGAGTTTTTATTTTCAGTAGCCTGAAAGGCTTGTGTTTACTAAGGATGAGCGCGATTAGGTCATTGATAAAAGCGGTTCGATAACTGTTTTTTGAAAAAATCAGTTTTTCAGGAAATATCGAACCAACAATCTTCTTTTTAACATCCGAAGTTGAATTTTTGTATAGTTTATCGACTCCGTGTAAAAAGGAAATCCCAAGTTTTAAATACTCTTCTAAGTCCTTATCAATAGACTTTAAATTTTCTAATTCAGTCTTTAAATCATTCAAACTCTTTTGGACTTTACTCTTCATTGATTTATAAGTTGCAGAATCAATATCATCGTCTAAATACTTCTCCTCTATTGAATCCATTCTTGTGTTGAGTTTACCAATCTCAATCTTAATTTGCTTAGTCCTTGCTTCCCTATTTGCCTTTTCTCCACTGAATGTTTCATCTAATATCTCTTTATATAAAGTCTTAACATCGTCTTTAATAACAAACTCTGAAAGCATTTGTTCAAAAATGGCATTTGCTTCTTCTGCTTTAAATCGTTCTTTACACTTTGGTTGACAATGATAATAAAAGTGTCTCACTCCATTTCTTCCCTTTGATGCACTTCCTGTTAATGCTCGACCACAAGATTTGCATTCTAAAAAACCACGTAGTGGTAAATGCTCGTCTACTTCTGAAAACTTATGGACTTTCTCCTTTCCCTTACCTGCCATAATTTTCTGAACTGTATTGAAAGTCTCCTCATCAATTATTGGATCATGTAACCCTTCTACAATCATCTCATCCTCCTTTTTCCATTCCTTAATTACTATTTTTCCGCAGTAAACAGGATTCTTTAATAAATTAAGCATACTTTGTTTAGTTATCCTTAATCCTCTATGGTAGTACTTTTTTCTAATGTCCTCTGCTGAGAGTACGCCTTTTGAGTAGTCTATAAAAGCGTCCCTAATTAAAGGCGCTATTTCGGCGTTTTTTACAATTGTGGACTTCCCGTTAGGGTTTCTATAGTTTTTGTAACCAAAAGGCGCTATACCCACAAAACAGCCCTCCTTCATGGCTCTTCGGAGTCCCTCCTTGGTTCTAATACTGTTTTTATCATTTTCTACCTCTGGAATGACTAAATACACCGCTAGCATCACTTTAGAGTCAGGTTGTGATAAATCTAAAGGTTGCTCAATAGCATTTACTTCAATGCCAAGGTCTTTGAACTCTCTGATAACCCTGTAGGCCTCTTCTTGGTTTCTACTAAACCTGTCCCATCTAGTAAAGAGTAAATAATCAATGCTTTTTCGATTAGCTTTAATATAAGATAATAATTCATTAAAAGCTGGACGATCAAAATTCTTGGCTGAATAATCTTCTTTGAAATGCTTGAGAATTGTTATGCCTTTGTGTTGGCAATACATTTCTAAAACATTTTTCTGATGAGGCAAACTAAACCCCTTACTGGCTTGTTCGTCCGTCGATACACGGGTGTAAATTATAGCGTTTTGCATTTCTTATTTTTTAAATAACGTTCATATTCTAATCGAGCATAAAAAAGTAGCTTAGACTTTATTGAAATAGGCTCTTGCGCAGTAGTATTATCCTTTTTTGTATTGTTTTTTGATTTTATAAGCATAATTAAAAACAAATATATGCTTTATAACACACTAAAACAAATAATAAGTGCTTTTTTTGTTGCTTTTGAGAAAAATTAAACTACCTTTGGTAAAAATATCCGTAAAATGAGCACAGCTAAAGAGATACTTTCTGAAAACTTAAAATTATTGCGTAAACAGAAAAATATTAGTCAACAGTATATAGCCGAGCGTTGTGATATGTTGGCTTCCACCTACAACAGAATCGAAAATATGAAAGTATCTCCCTCGATAGATACTATAGAAAAAATAGCTCTGGCAATAGAGGTTCCAATTGCAGAGCTGTTTCAATCACAAAATATTTCTGATAAATCACTAGTTCAAAAACTAGAAAAAATTAATTCTCTATCTGAGTACAATCAAAATGTAGTAGGCATTCTGCTAGATACCATTATTGAGAAAGATAAGTTAGAGCAAGATAAAGAATACAAGATGAAAAGCAGATTGGAAGAGTTGGAAAGAAGTAAGAATAAATAAATCGTTTTTCAATATATAAAGTATGACTACAACATATAGAAAAAATCCTAATATTACTCAAAAAACTTCCACCTATCTTTAGCCACATGAACCTTTATACTATTATTTAACCAAATGTAAGGTTTTTGAATTTTAGTGATAAATTTTTTGTTTATCATTGTGTCCCTAGAGTTGGCAATGAAATAATCAAAATGGTGTTTCCTTGCAATCCTTTCGCAAATTTCCCAATTTGTCTTGCATTCAAAGACTGAATTATCAGATAAATGGACCATTTTATTTCTTGGATTAGCCCTCGACTGCGAAACACACACAATCTGGTTTTTTAAGACTTTAACTTTTTGTTTTGTAATTGTGGTAATCCAAAAATAGTTCTTACTCGAATTAGCATTAGATTGTGCCTCAGCTTCACTTACATAGAGCATCAAATTTTTAGTAAGGTCTTCAAAAACAGGCTTTATTAAATAACGATTAACCTTATACTTGTTAATTATCTCCACTGGTATTTCTGGATGATCACTTTGATAGCCTGTAAAAAAAATGATGTAGGGGAAATAATTATCATAACTCTCTATCATATTGAGAATCGTAAAAGCATTGCCTCCTTTTATTGACCAATCTAAAAAAATTAAGCTTGGCTTTTCTTCTGAAATAACTTTTATGGACTCTGTTACTGAAACTAACAAGCCTGAGCACGACCAATTAGAAAATTTTAGCATTCTTTTTTTTATACTCTGACATACATTCAAATCATCGTCTATAACAACATAATTATAATTTGATTTGTTCATAATTAATTTGTTTTTTTAATCGTATTGTAATTTTTGTACCTTCCATACTTTCTAAATCTTTGATGTAGAAATATATAGCATTAGGCTCATATCTATTTATTATTTTAATCATTTCAAAAATAGTTTTTAACCCATTACCATTTTTCTTGAAATCATTCATTTCCTTGGCTCTTTCCCTTCCAACTCCATTGTCAATTATATCAATTTTGTAATAATCACCATCATCGTTAAAAATAATCCGCAGAATATAACTCCCGTCTTCTTTATTTCTCAAGCCATGCAGTAAGGCATTTTCAACGGGTATTTGTATTAAACCAACTGGGATTCTATAATTTTCCTCAACTATATCTTTACCAATAATAGAAATTTTTAGATCGGGAATAAAAAGCAACTTTTGTATTTCAATTATGTTTTCCACCAATTTCCATTCATCAGTAAAGGCATGAGCAAATTCATTATTTTGTGTAAAACCATATAAAATTGTAATACTTTCCCCTAAACGACTAATAACCTTCTCAGCATGAGGCATGTCATCCATTTGAGAGCCTATGCTATTTAAAGCATTGAGCATAAAATGTGGTCGAAACTGATTACTTAAACTAGCCAAATTAAGCTGCGATAATTTCTTTTTGGTCTTCTCTATCTCGCTTTTCTTTTTGTAATGATAGAAAACAAAACTAATTGGAACTAACGAAATCAATGCCCAAAACCACCATTTCTGCCAAAAAAAATTGTCAATTAATATTGGATATTCAAATACATCATAACTTCCATCTTGCTGAAAAACTTGCACATAAAAAACATACTCGCCCCATGATAGATTAGAAAAATGGTACTTGGTTTGCAAATTAGGATATTCAAAAACAGGCTTTTCACCTTTTCTAACTAAAACACCATTCAAATACCGAGGCATATTATCTCTAGTCTGATATCTAATTTCAATATCAAAACTGTTCTCAGAGGGCTTAAGTTTAAGAGGTTTTTTTACCTTGTAGACTTTTTCTATGGTATCTTTTCTTAAAACTATATCTGGAATTATTTTAAAAGTAGGCAGTGTAAGCCATTTTTTTATATCCCATTGATAGACCATATCCCCTGTTGAAAACCATATACTTTGGTCTCGCTTGTCAATAAAGCAAGCGTTTTGTTCGGTTGGTGTGGTGAAGCTAGTTTCCTGAGGATTAAGATAACGTACAAAGACCTTTTTATCTTGATACCATTGCCTTAAGTCGAAAAGAAGAATTTTATCCTTTGCACCAAGTATTAAATAATCATTCCATTGTTTTAAAAAAGTAATTCCTAAACCACTCTTTAGTAAGGGATGATTAATTAATTTGAAATTCTTAACATCATAATCTCCTTCATACTTACCGTCATAGAAACATAACCCACCATCATTTCTGCCGAACCATAATGTTTTTCTATTATCTAAGAACATCGCCATGCTACCAAAATCGATTTCATTTTGATCAATTTGCCATGTGATTGCCTTTCTTTTTTTAGTATTGTAAACCGAAATCCCTTGATTACTTCTTCCTGACCAAATGTTACCAAATCTATCCTCACAAATTGTTATAATATTGAAAAGATTCAATCCTCTTTTTTCATCAATAATCTCCCATTCTATAGGATTGTTCTTGTCAAGATTGGAAATATCTGTACTCCACAATCCTTTGCCTGCTGAACCCAAATAAAGTTTGTTGTTCTTAGAATGATATGCGTAGAAAAAAGTAGCGGAATCAGCAATTTTTTTGAATTTGTTCTCATCAGTAAAAAGTAAAGCACCTTTCTCGGATTCGGCAAAAAGCAATATCTTATCTTTATATGCCAGCCCACCATTCATATACATAAAATTATTGATTTTGCTTTGTTTACAAATACCATTGTTCAAAGTTGTCAAGAAACCCTGATAACTACCAGCCCAAATTTTTCCTCCATCTGCTTGTAAAAGTGTGAAAACTGAAGAACTATTAGAATCATTGAATAATCGTGGATACTTTTTGATATGAGGAAAATAACGTAAAAAACTGGTGTTTGTAGCTACATAAAAACTGTTAGTCTCTTTATTCTCTTTGGTAATAAAATAGGATGTATTAAAACTACTATTAAACAAAAAATGCAAGCCATTATCTTTCAAATCAAATACTTTTTTGTTTTGAAAATCGGATTCAGTATAGTAACTGCTGTACAAGGAGGACAAAAAAGGAATTTTAGTCTCAAAGTCAAAATAACTAATTTTACCTTCCTTACAGTAAAAAACTTTATTATTTTGGGTATACCCAGAGAAACTATTCTTATTAATAAAATGAGATACTGTTATGGCTTTATCAAATATTTTATAAGTTTTTTCAGGAATCAATTTATTTTTCTCATACCTAGAAATAGTTAAGTTATTGTTATCGTTAGTTATAATATTAATTTGATCATTTATAAATAAAATATTATTGTAACTATTGAAATTGTAATTTACCTCTGTAAGGTTACAAACCTTAGACCCATCAAATTTTCTTAAAATTAATTTTTTAGATTTATAAGTTGTTAAAAAATAAATTTGATCATTAAAAATTCCGAAAGAATTAGAATAATCATTTTTAGAGTTCAATTTAATTCTTTTACATACTTTGTAATTTTTCTCAACAATTATTTCTTGGGCAGTACAATAATACGCCAATCCATTTTTTAATTTAAAATACTGTTGTAGTACTGGATTCCCCCCTTTTAAAGTAGGTAATGCTTTTTGAATATTGGTGTTGCTAATCTTGTATATATGCCCTGAATATTCTGAAACAAGTAATTCCCCATTACTTTGTTGAAACAAATTATTAGTTACGTTATTCAAAGAAACTCCATAACCATATTTATCATAAACAAAATAATTGCTTTCAGAAACTGGTAATTTTTGCGCAAAAAGTTCTGTAAAAAGAAAAAAGAATAATAGCTGACTTCTCATTCAACAAAAATAACTCTTTAACTTGTTTATTTTTTAATGAGTTTCCGTTTCATGCTGATTTTTGACGGTTTGATGTAATGAAATTTTAAGGTCTTGTTTTTTTGTGGGATGTTTGATGAGATTTTAATACGAAAACTATGAAAACAATTACACAATTAAAAAAATTAGCATTTATTACTCTGTCTATTTTGACGGGAAATATTTTTTTTGGTCAATGCTATAAACTACCTTTTCCTCAAGGAACAACTTACACTTGTACACAAGGCAACAATGGAAATGTATCACATAATGGAATTGCACAATATGCATTTGACTTTAATTTACCTATTGGATCCTCAGTTACTGCTTCTAGAGCAGGAACTGTTCATATGGTAGTTGAAAATTGGGCTAATGGAAACTGTCCTTATGTTAGCGGACAGGGATGCAACACTAATTGTATTAATAATGTTAATAGAATTGTGGTAAATCATGGTGATGGCACATATGCATTATACCTACATCTGACACAAAATGGTTCAGTAGTAAATGTTGGAGATACTGTGACCCAAGGACAATTAATAGGATACTCAGGCAATTCAGGTTGCTCAACAGCAGCACATCTTCACTTTATGGTTATGAACTCTGGTAGCACTTATTACCAACAATCTATCCCAATAAGCTTTTGTGATTATTCAGCCAACAATGGCACACCTATCACTGGATCATCTTGTTCATCTGGTGTTTCTTGTTCTCCAACACCAAACACAACTACTCCTTCAAGCGGTCAAACAAACGTTGGTATTCCCGTTTTTTTTAATTGGGATGATGTATCAGGCTCCAATCCTCTATACAGAATTCAGGTCTCAACTTCAAATTCAGGCTGGACAGCAACAAATGGTTTTACTACAGCCACAACACCGTCAGGAAATATAAAGGTAAATTATAACACTCAAAATATATCTAATTATAGTTGGAGCCAATATGCAAGTACAGAAAATCCTTTTGTACCTCAACCTTTTACAACATACTATTACACAGTAAAATCGTTTGTTTGTGGGCAAAGTTCCAATTGGTCTGCTGTAAAAAGTTTCACAACTGGTTGTGCTGCAACAACACCAATTTTAAACTCACCATCAAATGGTCAAACCAATCTAACGATACCTGTAAACTTTGACTGGCAAGATTCTAGCGCTTCAAATCCTGAATATAGAATCCAAGTATCAACCTCTTCAAATAATTGGACTGCAATTGATGGATTTACAACAGCTACAACTCCGAATCCAACGATAAGAGTTAATGAAAACACCAATAGCACATCTTCTTTCTCTTGGAATAGCTCCTCAAATTACCCTCCTCAATCAGGAGTAACCTATTACTGGACTGTAAAGACCTTCGCATGTAATCATAGTTCCGAATGGTCGCCAGTTAGAAGCTTTACAATTGGAAATAGCTCAAATTGTACGGTCTCTGTTAGTGCAAATCCAACAGTTGGAGGAATAGTATCAGGTGAGGGAACTTTCTCATGCGGGACATCAAGAACAGTTAATGCTGTAGCAAATGCTGGTTATACCTTTTCTAATTGGTCAGAAAATGGAACTTCAGTTTCCACAAATTCATCATACACATTTACTCTTTCTTCTAACAGAAACTTAGTTGCAAATTTTACACAAAACCAGACAGGAAGTTGTGTTAGCTGCCCTAATTATGATTTTGGCAATTCTATCAATTCAAATTGGAGTAATCACAGTAGCTCTATCCAAGTAAATGGTTGTAAAATCTATCGCTTTTTAGCTGTTCCTGGAAGAACATATAATTTCAAAACAGGTTGTGGTGATGGAGCAACTGCTGACTTCGACACTTATCTAACTCTTTTAGATTTCAATTGCGCCAACATTTCTACAAATGACGATGGATGCGCTAATCCATCAAATACATCATCTATACAGTGGACTTGCAACTATAATTCTGCAAACTGGGTATACATAAAAGTGAATGGCTACCAAACAAATTTTGGATCTTACACTTTGGCTTATCAAGAAATTACACCTGTATCAACTTACGTGATAACAACTTCAGCCAGTCCTTTAATAGGCGGTTCGACTACAGGTGATGGTAATTTCAATAATGGTGATTCTTGCTACGTTACGGCTACTCCAAATACTGGATATACCTTTGTAAACTGGACAGAAAATGGAGGGCTTATCTCTACTAATCAAAATTTTTCATTTACAGTTACAGGAAACAGAAACTTAGTTGCAAATTTCTCACAAAACCAGACAAGCTCTTGCCTTACTTGCCCAAATTATGATTTTAGTAATTCTATCAATTCAACTTGGGGTAATCATAGTAGCTCAATTCAAGTCAATGGTTGTAAAATTTATCGTTTTTTAGCTGTTCCGGGAAGAACATATACTTTCAAAACAGGCTGTGATGATGGTGCAACTGCTAGTTTTGATTCTTATCTTACTCTTTTAGATTCAAATTGTAGTATTATTGCAATAAATGATGATGGTTGTATATCTCCATCTAACACATCAATTATTCAATGGACTTGCAACTATAATTCTACAAACTGGGTATATTTAAAAGTCAGCGGTTATCAAACAAGTTTTGGTTCTTATACACTAGTATACAATGAAACTCAGACATTAAACATAGATGAAAATGAGTTACTAAATAAAAAAATAGTAGCATACCCAAACCCAACCAATGACATAATTACAATAAGTTCAAATGAAGAAAAAATATTAAAAATTGAAATTGTAGATACTCAAGGCAGACTAATTTCAAATGAAAACTACAATTCTTCAAATATTGAGATTAGTATGTCTTCATATTCTAGTGGAACTTATTTTCTTAAAGTATCTTGTGCAGAGAATAAAGAGACTATAAAGATTATTAAAAATTAAACTATTTAAAGAATTCACTTAAAAAAAACTCGAGCAGTACAAACTGTTCGAGTTTTTTTTGGCAATACCCTAAAAAGTTTTTAAGCTGTTGGTGTCTTAACACTTACTTATTTATTATAAAGACTAAACACCTCTTTAGGCACAAAACGTTGATCAAGATTAGTTTCTTTAATTCTCCAGCCATCGTCGTACAATTCAAATTCTATTTGTAAGTTTATTGCTTCATCTTCAAATCGCTCTGCAAATTCTCCAAAAGGAGTAATTCCCTTTCGTTTGAAAGAAAAATCAACAATAGCTTGATTTTTTGCATCATTAAATTTAATACCCGTTATCTCATTAAACTCAATTAAGTTTCCTGCAATTATATTATTTTCTTGGCTAAAATAGGGCATCGATTTTTCTGTTAAATAATAACGATTATTCCAAGAACCTTCAGAATTACAATAAATATATCCTTGTCGTATAAAGTCAGCATGCTTTTGTGGAACATTATTTCTACCTAACGTTTCATTTTGAAAACTAGCAACCTCAACACAAGGAATACTAAAATGTTCAATAATTTTGCTTTCTGCCAAATCCCTATCTAAGTCTTTGTTGGAGCATGAAATAATAATAAAACCGATTGCAAAAAATAGTAACTTTTTCATTTTTTTTTGTTTTTGTAAATAATATTAAATTTTAGTCTCTTTGGTATTTACCTTATTGTCCAACACGTTTTCTTTTAGCCTTAATTTGAATAGCTACTTGCTCCATTTCTCTCGGATCAATTTGTTTAGACAAACTCTGCATAGCTTGTGCATAATATTCCTCAAGCACTTTTGCTACAGGATTGTAGATACCCACATCACTCATAATCACCTCTTCTCCAATAGATGCTACTGGACCTGTAAATTTCATAACACCATCAACTGTTACTGGCTTTCTCTCTAAATCAACTGTTTTCTTCCAAAACTTCTCTCCATCAATAGGGTCAGTAGCTGTTATTATGATTCTTCCCTTGTGGTAAAAAGTACCACCTAACCGATATGCATCCTTGTATATCAAAGCATCAGCAAAAGACAAACTTCGTTTACCTAAATCCCCATTCTCAGAGAGAATTTCAACTTGAATTTCAAGTGCAAAATCACTATTTAGTTTATCCGTATAAACCATCTCATCTCTTGTTTTAAATGGTCCTTTTATCTTAAATCCATTTGCATTGAGTGTTTCTTCAAAGTCATCTGCCATATTACTTACAAAACTTTTGTAAGGTTCAACTAGCGTATTTTTTTCTCCGTTTGAAAACACTGGATCAATTATAGCTATCGTTAAGCTAGTTTTAGAAATTTGCTTGCGCTCCTCAGGTGTGTAAGTGAATTGTGGGTTGTACTTACTTGGAGCTACTTGTTTGGTCGGAGCACACCCTGTTAAAAGAACCAAAGCAAAAACCATTCGGATAAAAACTGTTTTTTTCATTTATAAAATTTTTAAGTTACTTCCTGGCTCGAGGGAAGTGTTAGAATTGAGCCGTTTACGGCTTCAAATATAGACAAAGTTTTATAAAAACTACTTATAAGTAGTAACTTTAAAATGGTAACAAATTAATTTAAATTAAAATTACTTTGTGTATGGATAAAAATGACCAATACACAAAGCAACAACTGAAGAATTTAGGCAATCGGTTGCGTGAATTACGCATTGAAAGAGGTTTTACCAACTACGAGCAATTTGCATTTGAACACAACTTACCTCGTGCTCAGTACGGAAGGTATGAACAAGGGCAGGACTTACGGTTTAGTTCGTTAGTTAAAGTGTTAAATGCTTTAAATATATCTTTAGAGAATTTCTTTAAGGAGGGTTTTGAAAATTCTCTATAAACCCCAAAAGGTTAAGTGATTTTATGAATCACTATAAAGCCTTCATTAATATTACTGTATATATATTTTCCACTGGTATAATATTGTGTGGTATAGATGAATAAACTTTTTGTTTATTATTCTAGATAACTCCTAGAGTGTATTACTTTGGCTTTTTTTGTAGTTTTAACTTTTGGTTGTTCATCTTCAAAGTCATATGTCAATGTTAAATCAACAAACTTATCAGATTTTATAAGTTTATCATATTGTTTTTTTAAAGCTGAATATTCTTTGTCTTGATTTTTTAAAGTTCCTCTCTGAACTTGATAGTGTCTCAAAAATTCTCTTATAGCAAGATTTGTCGTTCTCTCTTCAATATTTGAAAAATCATTTGTTTCAATAATTTCTTTAGTTTCAATCCAATATTCACTTTGTTTGATTGATGTATACTCTTTTTTCCATATTTCAGTATATCCTAATGTTTTTTCAAAAACACTTCTATAAATTATGTACGATTCAGGCATATACAAAATATCGAAATACTCATCAATATTATTACCAAATGCTTTATGAAAAAAAGAGGTTTGTTCTTTTTTACTAGCTGGCGCGACAATTCCCTTAGAAACGTTTAGAATTGATTGTACTGCTCGAATGAATTTTTTATTCCAGTGTTTTCCTGTATATTCTCTATGTTTAGCGTCTTCTCCAAATAATGGAATATATTTCATCGGAAATGAAAAAATATCAATATTATGTTCATGGCATAGATTAATATTTATTTCCAAACGGTTGTATAAATCTTCAGGCTTATCATTAAAATTGTATAAAATATAGTTTGAAAGTTCACGAATACCATACTTAGCTGCTAATTTTACTGCATTTTCGTATTGCTTCCTAATTCCAATATAATCAAAAGCAATTCTTAAAGGTCTGATTGGAATTTCGCTCATTAACTTCATAAACTCATCAGTAACATATCTAGCGTCAGTTCCCTGATTGAAATCTACATAGCGAAGTTTTTTAGATTTTATTCTATATTTTTCGTTTAAATCTTTTAATTCATTATATGCCTTAATTAGATTCTCTTTTGTCGTTGTTTCAATATTCAACAATTGACAATCATCCAATACATTATATGCAAACTGTTGATTTTCTCCTTTTAAGCGTTTTATAAGTTCGTGAAATAACCTAAAGCTTCGCTTAGTATATGCCCTTGTATTTGGATGGTTTTGTAGATTCCTAATCGCAATTTCAAGCTGATTTGGCTCCTCCCAAGTTGCACCTTTTACAAAACCCATATCTTTAATTTCTTGAATAATTTCAGCAAAGTTTGGTGAAGCCAAAACATTATTGTCCATTAACAAGAGATTTTGCTGTTCTCCATATAGTTCTTTTATCTCATCAAATTTTCCTTTAGTTTCAATCTTTGGCTTGTAAGTTGGCTCTAAAATAGGAACGGAACAAAATGCACATTTCCTTGTACAACCTTTTGTCATAAAAGTAAAATAGGCACTTTCTGTTGGGTATTGATAGTCAATCTCGTCAAGAATTGAGTAATCAAGTGGAAGATTATCAATTATAATTCTCTTTGCTTCTTTAATATTTGGATCTAACATTCCTGGGCGGTCAAGCAACCCTTGGTGTGGTTTTATTCCTGTTGCTTCCTCTAATTCTTCATGAAGCAAAGATGCTAAAACACCCCCAACAAAAATTTGTGAAGAATCTTTAACTAATGGTTTTACAAAATTGATTGTTTCAACAGTTATTTTCCAGTAAAATGTAAAAAGAGTGGTGACATAAATTCTATCCCAAAATGGTTCATACAACTTGTTACGAAACATCTTTGAAAATTCGTAGATAATTTCTACTACTAAAGGAGCAAATTTAACACCCTGAAGATCTATGAGCTCTAAAAAGTGTTTTTTTCCTGTCTTGATAAATTGCTTAATAAAAAATGCTTTTTGAATCCAATTAATTGAACTGTCAATTTTATTTAATTTTAACAAACATTGTTCAAATAATTCATCAACTACAAGGTCTTTTAATTCCCCTTTGTAAAATTTTACATCATCACCTAACAAACGATGATATGAGGCAATTTTCATTAGTCCAATAGGTGGATATTTGTTCTTATAGTTGGGTTCAATTAATAATATTTTTCGCTTCATTTATTTATATTCCAGAGATTTTTGTAGGTTCTTGATTTCTTAAACAAATGTAATGGATTTAGATTTGTGTCTAATTCAGAATCATTGTTTAAAGCGAACGATGTTGATTTTATAAGGGAGTTATTATCTATTTCTATAAAAGGGCAATTTAGCGCTTCGTGTAATTTTTGATAATGCACTACAGCACCTGCATTTTTATTATTTGTGCTAGTTCCAAGTATAGTAAAAAATAAAATTGGATTATTGTTGTCACCTACATAATGTATTGTTGGTAATATTTCTGCACTAAATTCATTAGTAGAAAAAAACTGTTGCAAAAAATGTAATACAAAAGCCTTAACTAAATATGGTGCTTTTTTCCCTTTTGATAATTTAGATACTTGTTCTAAATAATTTTTTATATCTGTGTTTTGTGGATTAGCAATAAAATCGTTCAATTCCTTACCATCATAACTACAATGCAAGGTTAAGAACATTATAAACTTCTTGTTTGGGAAATTTATTTGATTTTGAAGGTCTAATAAACGTTTTATGGCATCAAATTTATATGCTTTTTTAGGATTCCCATTCCTGTCCTTATACTCAATTGGAGATGTAACTTGCCCACAAAAATCTAAATTATATAATGTAATTACATCTTGTTGAGTAAACTCTTTTATTGTGGGAGAATTGTCAAAGCCTCTTAAAATAACTTCCTCAATGTAACCGTCAAAAACATCAAAAGTTGTAATTTGTCTTTTTCTTTCAAAGGTTCTCAAGGTATTTTCTAAAGCTAAAACCTTGCTCCTACTTTGCTCAGGGTCTGAAGGCTCTGGATATTCTCTACACTGAAATGCATAAACGGTATCAATATATTCAATCCACTCAATAATATCATGAGCTTCACTATCAGGAAGTCCTAAATAAAAGAGTTTTTTGTTTCGTGCATTTTTTATGTAGCTGACAATTGGTTTTGCCCAATTAGTCCTAATCAACTTTTTGTTATCAGAATTAAATTTATTCATTTTCAAAATCTTCACGTAATTTATTTAATAATTCTATATATTCTGACTTTGTTGTTGCCACTGACTTTAAACCATATTCGTCTAACAACTCTATAAATTTTTTCGTAGAATCATCACAAATAATTTCTAAATCATTCATTAAATCCTGCAAGCTATCATACTCACGAAGAAGAGCCTCGCTTTTAATATTACCTAACTCTTTAGCTAACCCTACTGTTGTATCATTGGATACCTTTTTTGAAGATTTCTTTTTTGTTTTAATCTCTTCAAATTTTTGACTAATCTCTTTTCTTAATTTTTCAGCTATGAGCTTAATGTTGTCATATTCTTTTTTGTCGTCAGGAGAAAATTTCTTTTCTTTCTTTTTTAAAGATTTTAAACTTTCATCTATTTCCTTAATTTGATTTATAAAAACATTAAAGTTATCTTCATAAGGATTGTACTCTCCTAATATTCTTTTCAAACTACCAATCTCTCTTGATAAAACTTCACTAGCTATGTTTTGTTCTTGAAATTTGTATGCAATGGCAGTATATGCTGGTACCACTTTTGCTTGAATTTGATATAAAAACAATTTCTTAAGATCAGATGTTTCAATATCATTTCTTGCCGCATTGGGTAGAATGTTTTCATTTATGATAATAATTTCCCCTGTATATCTGTGATAGTAGGTGTTTGACCCCCCAAAATAACTTGAAAAATATTGCCTATCACCAATAGAAAACCCTTGTTTTTTTAGAATAAATCCGCGTAAGTTTCTATTTAAATTATCCTTACCAGAATTTAAAATTCTTTCTCTACCTGAGTTTAAACATCCCCAAGCTAATCCCAAAAACACTCCTTTATCAGATATTTCCTCAAAATGAGGTTCTAAAGGAGTGTTATTAGTAAATATGTCATTTGTATATGGGCGAAATAAATTTTCAATTTTACTACCAACTTGTAGCTTTAAATTGACTACTTCAAATTTTACATTATGTCTCTTGCAGACATCTTGTATTTTGTTTTCAATCGTTTTGGCCCAATTAAACTTTTCATTATTAAAGTGAAGAGGAACAACGTCTTGTAAATAATTATACAGATCATTAAAATTATTTAACAAGTCATCTAATATTGGATTTAACCCTATTAACTCGACTCTCGTTCCTTGCTCAATGGGAAATTCTTCCAATTCTATTTCATTTTCACCCGGTAATACTATAAACTTGGAAAGTAAAGATTGTAAATCGATTAAATCTTCACTCTTAATTTCACCAGATAATCTTTTCGTTTTTTGTATTTTAAGCAACTCTCTCATACCTAAAAAATTAATTTCAAGCATTTGGGGCAAAATATCTTTCTGTTTTGTATAAATAGTTAAGGTATCACAAAGATGAAAAGCACTATACAGCCCAATTCCCATAAATCCTACGTCTTTACCTGGTGTTTTATCAGAAACACCAACTCTAATTGCTTTTCGCAAAGTCCTGTAATTCATTCCAACTCCATCATCTTCTATTACTACAGAATTCTGACGTACTTTAATCTCAATATTATCAGATTTTGCGTCAATTGAATTTTGAATATACTCTCTTACTGCATCTCTTGGGTCAGGGTACATTCCTTTGGTTAAAATTGAGATTATTTCAGCTCCAATATCAAATTTGTCTACTTTCATAATTGTAGCTATTTAAATTCTTCTTCAATCTTCAAAATTAGTAATTCTGCGGTTTCTTTTGGCAATACATTGCGAATAGTTGTAAAAATGTTTCCTAAAAACTTTCTTTCCTGCTTATTGAGTTTTGAAAGTTTATCTGTTCTGAACATAGGTTTTTCCTCTACTTCTGTTTCTATATTATTCTTAACTGTTAATGTATGGTTTGAAGTAGCACGTTCAATAATCTTAGTTATTGGTGTTAACGTGTCGGTTTCTGCCGATTTTGTTTTTATGTTTTCTAGTTTTTTTTCTGCTTTTTCTGCTTCCTCTCTTTTCCTTTTTAAGGTTTCTAAAAAAGTTTGTTGTTCTTCTTTATCAACAAAACCCTCCTCCCTTTTCTTTTCAAACTGTTCAGCAACTTCATTGTAGCTATTAATAGTTCTTACTGCACTATTTACATCTGAAGCACGATTACACAGAGATGAAATAGTTGAATGAAAAAATGATTTTAATTTCTGCTCATATTCATAATAGATCTCTGTTTCCGAAAAATTATCTCTTCGTGCATTAGGTATTAAATCTTGGTGAATGGCATAAACTTCGGCAAAAAAATAAAATTGAAACCTTTTGTCTTTGTGGAATTTAACTAATGAATACTCGTCACCTATTTGAATGTTTGACTTGCGCAATCTAAAACCTCTTTGGTAATTTATTTGTTTTAAAGAGTGATTTTTTTCGGAAATACTGTACCAACCCCAGTATAACAAACTACCATTATTATCTGTTTCTTTAAAAAATTGAACATCAATAATTTCATCTACTTTCTTTTTTGAGAATTGATCTCCGTCATATATATAGGAATTATAACCTTTGAAAAGTTGCTCTGTATTGATGAATGTCTTATATTCATCAATTGTAATTTCTTCTTTTTTCAGTTCATCATAAATTTTCTTTGCGTAAACAAATGACTTGTAGAACGGTACAGGTGCAACCATTGAAAGATAGGTTCTGATTCCTTTTACATCCAAAAGATCCTTGTTGGTAACGCCAATCAAAGTGACTTTAAAATAATGGCTTTCAACATCTTCTTTTTTTATTTCAAGAGTTGTAACAGCATCAATTACTTCCGATGCTTCTTCTTTCTGATTTCTATTATTGATGATTGACTTTAGTTTTGTAGCATCCCAAGTCATCATAGATTTTACATTTTCTCCTTTGAATGAAGTTTCAAAAATCAATTTATCACAATATCCCAGACCTCCCAAACGACCAATTCCTCTGAATCCTTTATCAATACCACGTTTTTTTGTTGATTGAGCTATGTTTTTTAGTATTTCAACAACTTTTTTTTCTTCAATTCCTGTTGCATCATCTTCTATGGAAATCAATTTTTTATCAGCATCAATAATAATATGAATTTCACCTTCTTCTACTAAACCTTGCTGTCTTGCTTTGTCTATTTGGTCTGCTGCATTTTGTATGTATTCACGGTAAATAAATCGTGAATCGTCATACATTCCAATTGTAAGCGATTCAATAACATCTTTACCAATAATCGTTTTAAAAGTATTATCCATTCTTGAACTGTTTATATAGTGGTCTTGGGAATTTGATATTCAACAATGAGCGAAATACAGGATTCTGCAAAATATATTCTCCTTGTTTTAGGCGTGTAAGCATAGATTTATAAACAGAAGGCACGAACTGATAATCAGGTTTTGAAATTTCAATAGCATTTGTTCTTCCATAGGCGTGTGTTGCACAATTTCCTTTTACTCTGTCGTGTATATCACTTTTAAATTGCTCAGCTGCAAATAAAATAATTCCTAGAGAACGCCCACGCTCAGTTATATCTAACAACTGACGAAGTATCGGCGAATTTTTAGGTACATCTTTACTACCGTATTTATTTAACTCATCAATGAATATAACAATTTTTGATGGTATTTCTGATTCTTCCCTATCGGTTATCTGACCTAATTTTAAATCATAAATAGCTCTCATTACATCCCCAAAAACAAAACCTTGTGATTCTTCATCTAGCTTAGCAATATCAATAACATGTATGTCATTTTTCTTGATCCCTTTTATAGAATCTTGTAAACGAACTTCCGAATTCTCTTCTTTTATTGTGTTAGCAAACAAATCTTTATTTCGTTCCAAAGTCTTTCTGAAAAGACGGTAAAACTTACGCCAACTTAACACTGAAATTGTCTTGTCTTTGCCGTTATCTCCTTTTTCTTGGTGTTTTTTAATCTCATCTTTAAGCTCTTCCCAGTTTCTCACGCCATTAAAAACACCTTCACCAGAAATAATGTAATTAACTATTGATTCCATTGATTGTGTTGGGTCATCAATGTTAGAGAAAAGCAAGTCTAAACTCTCTTTATCGTCTTCAAAAAGATATTTATATTGATAAGCTTTCTTTAGTTTTTTCTGACTTTCTACATCTTTTACATCTGCGTACGTTGTAGTCCTTACATCTTTTGAATAAGGGTAATAATACTTTACATTTTTGAAAGGCGACACTTCAATCCCTAAATCTTTATAGGCTTTTATATCCTCATCAACTAATTCATCATTAGCTTCGTCAATAGCTAATAAATCTCTTCCTTTCACATTCAGTAAAACAAAAGCGACACTTTCGTTTGTTTTATTTTTGAGATACTGTTCTTGAATTGCCTTCATCAAAAACATTGCATACGATGTTTTTGAAGCTAAACCTGAAATTCCCGAAATATTTAAGTGAGCTCCTTCTGGACCAATTAAAAAGTGGGAATTGAAATGAACTGGGATAGTTATTTTATCTTCATCTTCATACATTTCTATTACACCACATGCTAAAGGATTCTTTACATTATCCAAACCTAATGCTTTTTTTACATCCTGTTCATTGGCAAGAGAGACTGTTCGTCCGTCCAAAACAGGAGTGTAAATATTTTCAGAATTAGCAACAACTTTTGCTTTAACATAATTCATCCCTATTCTTTGTGAATTAGCTTTTGCATCTACTTCACCGAAATCACTTGAAATATAACCTGCCAAAAAGCTTGCACCATCAGTTAAATGAGATATTTCCTCTACAACTCCAAAGGTCACAGAATCTTTGATATGTTCAACTTTAACTACATCGAATGGTTTTAAAATAAGATGTTGGTCCGTCCAGAAGAAAAACTCATCTACTGTAGTTGGCACTTTTTCTGTGGCTATTATTTTACCTATTTTTTTCATTAAAATAAATTCAAAAAGTTAATGTCACTCAAATACTTACTTTTGATAAAGCTCTCTGTTATATAAACAGGATATAAATGGTTAGCCCAACGTGAATCTTTGCCATAACAAACTGGATTTCTTTCGTTAATTATGTTCGCAGTAATTAAATCTACCTCTTCACTATTTAGTCCATTTTCATTTTCATCATCTGTAATTAATATTTTCTCGATCTTTAAAACTCCTGCAAAAGGGCTTTCTGTACGTTTGACTTCTCTAATTCTTACATACCATATTGCAAAAAAAACATTTCCAACAATTTCACTTTTATATTTGAATGCTGGTGTTCTGTGATATAGAGGTAATTTTGCAATTTTATCGGCATTACTTTTTCCGCTTCTATCTTGACACAGTTCGGGATTAAACATTTTAGAAACACCAATAGCGCATTTGTAATGATTTTTGATTTTAGTTAGTTCTTTAAAATCGCCAGTTCTCATAGGTTTATATTGTAAAGAGCCGTCTTTAATCAAATATCTTTCAGGATTTATCAAGTTTTTTGTACTTAAATGAGCAACTATTTTCTTTTCAGTTTCAATCATTTCATCTTGAATAGTTGCTATACCTAAATGTTCGTATTTTTTCCCATCATCTTGTTTTTTGGAATCGTAAGCTAATATTTTAGAAAAGTTAATGCCTGATTTTTCAATTCGCTTAGTGTTATTAATTTTTGTTTTTAGTGCATTAAAAAATAAAGAGGCATCACCGCTATTAGGATTTGCCGCTTTTGGAAGCGACAAGACCAGATTGTGTTCAAATCCATCTTTTACACTTTTAAATTGACTAGAGCTAATTCTTTGGCAACAAGCAACACCAATTTGACCTGCAATTATTGGATACACATTTCTATTAATTTCAATATCATCTACTTTGTATGTTCGTCTTGAACCGTCAAGGAAAAATTGAAATAAGGGCTCATTTTCAATAATTTTATCTGCGAGTCCTCTTAGGTTTTTAGAAGTATTTAGATCAGTATCTGTTTCTCCATATTCATTAACAACAACTGAAATTTCTTTTAATTTTGTATCAAAATCTAGAGTTGGAACACGGATTTCTTCATCCGCACAATATCGGAAAGACTTATAGCATTTACAGGTTGTTTCGTTTGAAACTATATCTAAAACTTTATCCACTAAAAAATAATCAATTAAAACTTACAAAAAATGCCGACAAATTAAATAACGATTCTCGGCTTAATGTCTGTCTGTTACTTCACCATGTTCGAACCAAACAAACCTACGAATTTTCTTTGAAAGATAGAATTGTTGACATCTGATTATTCTCCATGAAAACAAAATAGGATGCACAAGCCTAGCAATTGATGAAAATTATGGTTGTACGATTAACTTTTTTAAACACCACCACCTACAACTATATTATATTTTTTTGCTAGTTTAGTTATCTTTTTCATGTAATCGTCAATGATATTTGGCGTTACATCTGGGCAACATCCTAAAATAAAATCATTTATGAGTTCATCCATTTCAAAAGTATCACTTGTAGAGTACTTATCTTGGATAGAGAGCAAATATTGTTTGTTAATATTTAAATTAAATTTTCGGGCTCGTTCTTCAGCAAAATCAGGGTTCGTAAGATAAATAAATGATTGTGATCCTGGTATTGGACATAATGGACCAAAGTCAAGTGCAGCAAATGCAGTTGGGTATGTAGTCACAAATCTCTCAAGTTGTTCAAAATTTTCTTTTAGCATGGATTTAGTAATACCTAAATGAGTTACTACAATACCCGCAGTAATTAAACAACCTGCCTCGCCTAATTTATTTAATGCAGTGTAATTATAGTCCATTAAAGTATGTACGTATTGTTTAACAGGTTGTTTATTCATAACTTTTAAAGAAATTTCTGAAAGGCCATCGAAGCCAATAAAAAAGTGATCGAAGCCAAGTTTATGAATTAAAATGTCAATTTTATCTTCTTCTGTTACAAATCCTTCTGCTCTTGCATAACCAAAAAGTTTAGGTCTTTTCTCTATTGGTATTTCATTATACCAACTTGGAATATTGTCAGCCATTCTCTTAATAAGATTCCACATTGTCAATGGTAATTCATCTGCTGTTACATATAAATAATTGAAACCTTGATCGTAGGCATTTTTAATTATTCTCCAAGCTCTTTCATAGCTTGGCATTAATATAGATTTACTACCAGGTATAATACCACAAAAGTCACAAGCATTAAGTGGAACATTATTTATTCTATTTCCAGAAAATTTTACACAACCTCTCCCAATATCAATTACTTGACTTTTCAAATTTCTATTGCGCATAAATGCGTATGTAGAGTTTTGCCCTTCAAAATATTTTTGCTGATGAGGTAATGTTGAGTTTACAATATTATAATCTATCAAAGGAATGTGAGAATACTCAGTTGCATCTTCTTCATTTTTCATTATCTGATTGTAATTACGATAAACTAATCCCGCATAAGTATCTAGCTCTTTTAGTTTATTTGACAATAAGTCTATTACAAAATCGGAAAAGCCAAAAACAACATCATTACCATAAAAACCATAGTCAATATATTTATGATTTGTTAGTATTTGATTATATAATGCAGAAAAGTGGTCATTACCAAAAATGGTAATGACCTTTGGTTTAATTTTTTTAATTTCTTCTGCGATTTGCGCAGCTATCCCAAAATTAGAAGTTAAAACACTAAAACAAATAACATCTATATTTGACAACTCAGTTTTTATATACTCAAGAATAATTGTGTTATTATAAACAGTTCCATCAATATATCCAACGTCTATTTTATTTTCAGATTTCACTTTTAGACAGTTGGCAAGTGTCAACAAACCTAGATTTGGATAGATTGCTGTATTAGCACTTGAAGTGTGTCTTGAAGTATCTGCTGTATTAATAAAAAGTACCATTTTTTTATAAATCTATAAATTGACCTTTAAAAACTTTAAAAAACTCTTCTTTGTTTATTTGAATTAAAACATTCTTAGTACCACTACCAATAAAGAATTGTCTATTCCTTAGTATTGAATTAGAAGCAATTACCTTAAAGTTGTTTTTTGTGTTAAGAATAAAAGGCGATACGGTACCAACTTCAAATCCTGTAACTTCAAAAACCTTTGTCTTATCAGCAAGTTTTACTTTTTGTTGAATCTGTATTTCTAATTTCTCTTTATTTAAATTATTTGCTCCGTTAATTATTACTAATACACAAAATTCATTACTAATAAAGACTAGTGCTTTTAAAACTTCATTTGCATCACATTGAACCAAATTTGCGACATCATTTACTGAGTGCACTTCATTTTCTAATACAATTTCATTAAATTTAATATTTTGCTCTCTTAAATATTTTCCAATTTCTGATTTGTTTTCTGACATAATGTTATGTTTTCAATAAAGCGGATTCAAGATTCTCACTTAAAATACTGAGCTAGTTAGTTATAATCAAATTTAATCCCCTTTTCTAATTATATCCAATTCCTAATTTTTGCAAATTATTATACCCTTAAACTCTTTCAATTATTATTTCTAACAAATACGGAATAATATGTGTGTATGTTCACTAGCATAAAATTCCCTTGCCAAATTAACCTATTCATGTTTCCTTCTAAAATAGAAAATAATCTAATTGAATAGAAATATTTCCATTATAAAACATTAACTTCCAAAAAAGAGAATAAATTACAAATTTAAAAATACCAAGTATGCAAAAACAAAGCTAATGTTTTATTTATAAATTTAATGTCCTTTAGTATAGTATTTTTCATTTGTCCTAAGTCGTTTTTCTTTTAGGACAAATGAAATAGGCTGTCGATGTCTCAAGTCGAAGAATCTTTTAAGACATCGTCAGGCAAGATTGCATTTGAACAAGAAAATGACTTTTCAAATGCATCTTGGCAATAGGGATTCCCTATTTGCATTTACCCTTTGAACAAAAAAAGAAGACAGAAGAAAAATTAATCCTTCTGTCTTGTTCTTTTGTAATTGTTATTAAATTAGAGTTATCGCTCTAAATCTTGATCCTTGGATTTATCTTCTTTTTTAGGAAGTTTTCGATTTTGAGATGAATCAATATCATTCTGTAAAGCTATGTGCCAATCATCAAACTCCAAATCAGTTTTGTCGAAAAAGGCACCTGAAGCCACGAAGTTTAAATCTTGAAAATACGCTTGTCCAACCACAAATAAATTCTCGTCGCTTAGTGTCAATAAATAGGCAGGGGAGTTTTTGGCTTTTTGATAATGTTCTTCACCGAGTGAAATAACCCAATTTTTAAATCCTTGAAACGCATGGTTGTTATCCCCAAACTTCATCATAAAAGCGATATCTCGCATCAAAGGAGAATTTAACTCCTCTCTTAATTGAAGCATTCGATTGTGAAATCCTGCAATTTGTTCAACAGGTAAATCAGTTAAGATTTCCATTAAACAATCACCCTGCTCATTTTTATCAATACTGTTCTTTTGCTCAATACTTTGTTGTATTAGCCCCCAAAATTGTTTTTCTGATATCATATAGTTTCTTGTTTTAATCTATTATATCATACTATCGCTCCAAATCATTCTCTAAATTGAGCTTCTTTTTCGGTAACTCTCTGTGCCTTGTTATTCTCTTTTCTTGAGTGATTTTTAAGTCTTCATCCCTTTTTTGAATTTGCTCTTTAGATATTTCAACTATTCTATCCCTACTTTGCTCAAGCATTTGCATCCTAGTTTTATGAAGTAGGAATAGATCTTTTAGAAGCTCTTCTTTAGAATTGATATGGTCAAAGTTCTTTAATTTTATTCTCTCGTTTTTATCGGTATATGGATTGTAAGTCACAAGACTATCACCTTCTATTTTATACCCTGTAAATTCATTAATCATTGACAGAATAGCCTTGTTACGCAATGGATGCCCATACTTTGTAAGTTCAAAAAATTGTTCAATTGAACTAAATCCATATTCTTGTCGTAAGAAATAGGATAGGTTTGTTGTTTTTATTTTTGCTCTCATTTTATAATTCTCGTTCGTTATCTTTATTTTTTTGCATACGTGAAGCGATTATTCTATTTAGTTCTTGCTGTCTTAAATTTTTACTTAAGTTAAGCGCCTGAATTCTTTCTAATGAAAAACCTAATGACTTTAATCGGTATTTTCTTTTAGCCATAATCCCAGGCTGATTCCCTCTAAAATACAATTCAAGCTTGTTTGCTTTTAATCTTTCATAAAAATCACTTTCGGACTTTGCTCTAGAAAATTCAGTATCTAAAATTAATTTTATCTCTTGCTTTTCTGTAAGCTTCCCTTTTAAATTGATCTGGTATTCAGCGTCTTTAAGAAGTGATTGCACTTTTTTTTTTGAGTGATCAATTCGACTGTGTTGCAATCTCAATTCCCTATCTTGGAACTGTTCCATTGCTATCTTAATATTTTTAAATTGCTCCTTAGTAAGATAGTTTGTGGTGTGAATACCATATTCTACATTGGAGCCGATAAGGTGAATGTGTTGATGCTCTTTGTCACTATGATTGGTAGCCACAACAATACTATTAGGAAAACGAAGTTTAGTGAATTGTTTCACTACGGATAATAGCTGTTCATTGGTTAGTCTATCCTTTTTAGAAAAACTGACGATCGAGTGATAAAATTTCGTTTCGCTAGTTCGTTTATACAAGCGTTGTTTGTCGTTAATGATGAACTGTTTTTGCATTTCCTGTAAACGGTTTTCCATTACTAATGAATAAACTTCAGTATCATTCTTAACTAGTTCCAATTGTCTTTCAAATTCTCTATCACCTCTAATAAATTTTCTGAAGACAAAATTATTATATGAATTTTTAGATAAAATATAGCGAAGTGTTTTTTCCAGTACAACGTAAGACTTGATTGATTTTTCTTTGATTATCATTGTTTTATGTCGTTAAAAGTTTAAATTGTCTTTCTAATTCTTCAATACGTTCTAAAATTTCCTCGGTAAGAATTGAATTATTAGTGTCAATAATCTCTTCCAAGAGATGAATAACATTCATCAAACTCAGATTAATTTGTCCTAAGTTTTTCTTATCCAAAATTCCGTTTTGATTTGATTCTAATGCCATTTCAATACAATCGTAAAGAAATTGTGCAAGTGCTTGACTTCCCTTTTTTGCATTGATTTTTTCAATATTTTTTTTACTGAATCTTAAAGTAACTTCTTGGAATTTTTGGCGATAGTTCTTTCGGTAGTGATGAAAATAGTATCTCCAATATTTCTTCTTCAAATCAATAATAAACTCATCGCTGGGATTTTTAATGTTTTTCAATTTTTCATCCAAAAACTCATAAAGTGAATTATATTTCTTTTCGATCATCAGCTATTCTCTTTCTAAAGATTCTTCAATTGATTTAGATTTATGTAATTCAGAAAGTCTTTGATTTTTTTGAATAAGATCATCAAATCGAGTCTCTTGGAAGTGCAGGTCACGCTCTATATAAAGCCCGAAAGGAAGCTGTACTGATTGTAATTCATCGATAGAAAATGATCCCCATTCATCAAACATTCCATTTTCACTAGGAACTAAATCTTTTACATAGCCAAATGCTATTTTGGTTTTGGGGTCATACTCTGAGGCATACCACGTTGCTCCTCCAACTGGAGAGAAGAATTTGGCAATAATTATTGGATTTTCTTCGTTTGATTGATCTCCTACTTGTAAAAATCGTTTTTCTAATGCTTTTGTGATTAATTTCATTGTGAGTTAGTCGTTAGGTTGTTGATTTTTTTGTTGGTATGGTTCTAAATCTATATATAAAATGGAGTAATTATTTTGCTCTTCCACTAAGTCCTCATGTAATAGTTTCATTTCAAGTTTTTTTCGTAAACTTCTCTGCTTGTAGGCAGGAGTGATTTTTACCATCAATGGTTTTTGACCACTTGGGAAAACGAGTATTTCGTTATCCATTTCTCGTATCTCATTAGCATATAACAATGGTCTTTGCTTTTGTTGATTGTTCTCTTTATCCGTGTAGGTGTAATTGCCTAATAGCTTTTCTAACTCAAATGCCTTTTTGTCTTGACCTCCATAATAGATTTTCACAAAACAGTTCCCCAAAATATTATCCTTTAGCTCTTTGTATGGAGACAACAAAGACTCATCTTGAAGTACAATGCATTGCGGAATTTTGAATTTTCTACTATTGCTTATAATGTTACTGTAATCGGGTAATCCAGCTATTAGCGTAGAGAATTCATCAAGTACCATCATTATATCCAAGTCATCTTCTTTGGGCAAACTTGCAAAAGCAAAACGGTAGAAACTCTGAAATACTAAAGAGACCATCGGAGCATAGAAATTGGCATCACTCACAGGATATTGAATAAATAAAACCGTTTGTTTTTTTCTAAAATCTTCAAATGAAAAACTCGTTTGAGAAGTAATCTCTGAAAGTGTAGGATTATCACCTAACCAAGACAAAGCGGATAAAGCGGTGGCTGTTATTGATTTAAGCGTTTTTTCTGAATTTCCTGCCAAAGCTTTAAATTTAACCCAAACAGCTTCGGACGCCTTGTCTGCAAATAATCTCTCAACAACTTCTGGATTGCCTTGATACTCCAATATTAACTTGTAAACATTAGAAAGGTTTGCAGTTTGCGGCGATTCTAAATCTAAAACAAACTCGATAAATAAACTCAAACAGTCTTCAGCAGAAAGAGAGAAAAAATCATTTTCTTTACTACTATTCGACATCAAAGTTTTAGATATTTTACGAATCATAGACAAATCGCCCTTACAACCATCTAGTGGATTTAGATATACTCCTGTTTTCTTGGATAAGTTTAAAACAATCGTATTAACTCCCTTTGAATTAAGATAAGGGATGCAGCTTGATAGCTCTCCACTATTATCATTGATAACCATAGAAGAGACAGAGTTTAAAATGGTTGGAAATATTTGAACCTGAGACTTCCCTCTTCCTGAACCTGCAACAACTAGTATATTTCTTCGACTAGTTGGCATATCCAAGAACCGTTTACCATCAACACACCAACCTTTATTGTTTGTAGAAATCAATTTAGAAGGATCTCCAAAACTTGCATTGGCGGAGTGGTCTTTCTCAGAAAAACTATCAATCCCTTCAATCAAAAAATCAAAAAAGGAAGATAATACATCACTAAAAAAATCAATTATTTCTTTCATACTTATAAGTCGTTATTAGGTTTTACAATATTTTTTCAATTAGTTTACGTGTAAATCCGCTCACTATTTCAATAAGTCTGCACGTGAAATAGAGTGCTAGTAGTGTTAGTTTCCATAGTCCTTTTAAAAGGTTTACCAGTGCAGTTACAAATATTTTTGATTTAGTATTGCTCATTTTTAATATTTTATTTGGTTATCAATTCCTATTCTTATTTTTAATCCTGATGCCTTAAATAATTCCTTATAGAGTGCTAGGTTATACTTAAAATTGTCATTTTGCACATCCGTTTCAGGGTAGTAAATAACATATAGTGTAGTATTCTCTATCCTTGGAATTTCAATTTTAGAATTAATGTCACTAGCAACCATTTGGGGACTTCTACTTTTTAAATTGTTCAATTGATAAGAATTATAGACCTTTGAAAACTCAGCTAAATCCGAATACAACACTAAAACTCTCTTTCCGTTATGTTCTTGTAGGGCTTTTAAATTCTCAATAAGTGGGTAAAGAATGCTAGACTTTTGAAATGAATAATTTTTATTATTTTCTTTCTTAATTAAACCTCCTATGGCTTTGTAAAACTCTGTAACATCCGATTTCCTTTGAAAACTATTATCTAATAAAGAACCTTCTTTAATTTCAATACTTTGAACTGGATTAAAATCAGTATTGCCTATATTTTGAAATTTCAATACAACTCCATTATTTGGGTTATCTTCTAAATCCAGCAAAGTTTGAATTACCTTATAATTGGGTTCTGGAATATCCTTATCGGTACGGTCAACTAAAATAGCTATAGCGGTGGTGCTTGTCTTTGTATCTTGGCAAGATGCCAAGAAAAGAAGAAGTGTTATGATGATTGTTCTTTTCATAATTCAAATTGAGTTTTATTGATCGTTTGGTAGTTTAATTCAAGTGGAGTTAAGTCGTTTTGATTATTTGAAAACAAGACCGCACATTTAGAATTGGTTCGTAAATAGAGTTCTCCTTTAAATTCTTCAAAACAACCCTCGTATCTGTTTTTTACATCTATCTCTAATTGTTGAGCAAGAAGTAAAAAATTATAATGCTCGGTTAACTTTTTTTGCAATTCAGGAATCTGATTGTTTCTCTGCCCAATGAGTAATTCCCTTTCTGTATTTAGTTTGGAGATCTCTTTTGCTTCTCTTCTGTTTTTTTTATAGGCATTAATTTCTTCTTTGCTTGGTCTGTAGTTATGAACCAAGTAACAGGCAATTAAGTATCCAAAAAAATTAATCAGCGTTGGAGTTAAAGGATTTGAGACAAAAACCTTAGTCATTTCAGGATTACTGATTATTAGAGAAGAAATCCTCATTTGTGAGAATAGGTAAAATAAAATCACTACAGGTATAGCAAACAAGATGAAAAGAAGTACCTTTTTCTTTGGATTCTCACCACCATACTGCACTACGTATTTTGGTGTAAGATGTCCCCACCAGAAAATGGCAATTGCAGAAATCAAAGAGATTGAAACCGCTGCTAAAACACCACCTCCCAGTAATTCATACACACTGAAATTTGCAATTAATTCGATTCCTGCAAGGAAATATAAAACGATAACTTTTTGGTAAAGCCATCCCTCTATTTTTGATCTGAGTCTTTCTGATGATTCATCTACCTTTGCTTTTAAAACAATAAGAATATTTTCAATTTCTTTGATTTTTCTATTCAAATCTGCAATTACCTCTTTCGCATTTTGAATATCTTGTGAGGATTGAAACTCACTTAATGCTCCTGCCAATGTTTGATCAATTCTGGTGATAAATCTTTGGTAATCAGATTTCATTACCCCGAGAAAATCTTTAATTTTTGCTTCCTTGGTAAAATTTTTAAAATCCATAGAAGCAATACGCTGAGCAGTCTTTTGGTGTTTGTTTACCAAAACGGTATCTTGAGTTTCTATAAAACTGATTAATTCGCTGTTGATTAATCGAAAATGCTTTGGCTCTGCATTATTCTTAAATATATTTTTCATATTGATTTGTCATTACGTTAATAAATTAGCACTTCGAGACTATCCCGAAGTGCTTTATTAAGATTTTAGTTAGTTGAGTTAACTAATCGGTTGAAGAATTGTTGAGCAGCTTTGCGTGAATTAGAGAAGTAGGTTTGATTAATTGTTCCATTAAACACAACATACATTGAAGTTTTTGGATCTTTTAAAAATCTGAAGTGCTCTTCTGAATCTAGAACTTGCATCGATTCAATTTGCTTGAGAGTAATGGAAGATAAGTTTTGGTGAAAAGCTCCTTTGCGTTGTTTTTTTGAATTTCGTTTCATAATAATTAGCATTATGTTAAACAAAACTCAAAGCCTAAAGATGTTGACTTTTTTTTCTACTTGACTAGTATTGTAGTTGTCCTAGCGAAAATTGCAGTTTTCGTTTGGGAAAGTCATTGACATTTTGTTACTTTGAGTGTCATTGGCAGGGAGCTGTTCGCAGCTCCTTTTTTTAATGGAGCTATTCCCTTACAACCAAATGACAGCACAAAGCAAAATCGGAATTCTTAACAAAAAATCTTTTTTTGTCTAATGTTCTCACAAAAAGTCACAAGATTGATTTTCAGCGAATTGCAAATCATTTTTTTAATATTTTTACAAAATCTTGATTTAAACCTTTGCATTATATGGAAAATAATATAGAAAATTTAGAAGCTCTAGGAGAAAGACTGAAAAAATGTTATGCATTTTTACATAAAGATGATAAGAATAAATTAGGGCATCTTTACAGCACTAATAAATCTGAAACTAATCCTTATTTTAAGGCTTTAAGTATAGATTTAAAAGATAGATTTGGAGATGAAGCATCTGGATTTTCAACCTCTACAATTAGGGATATTTATAATCTTACATATAATGCTAAAAAAAGAGACACACTTATTAATTTAGAATTATTTTGTAAAGAAATAGAAGATGAAATAGAAAAAGAAAAGCAACAAGTTCAGGAAAAGACTACTGAATCTCCTCAATTTGACCAAGGGATTGAAGATCGTAAGTTTGTGATTTCATCATTCCTTAATATAAAAGATGGTAATTTTTTTGAAAAATATAGAACTCTTATCGCTTATTTTTTTGCTTCATTTTCAGTACCAATTCTATTCATTTTTTTAATCTATTTTGCCAACCAAGACAATATTGTTGCTTTAGGGGTTTTACTTCAATTATTATGGATAATTTCGGCAATAGTTACAATTTTTGGAATTTACTACACTATAAAATATGCAAAAACTACTAAAGTTATTGTTGGTAGGCTCATTGTTTACTTTATAGGAATCTTAATAAGTGTTTTAATGATTCTTTACATAATTGTTGGAACAAATTATATTGTCGATGAATTAGGTGATATTCCAAATGAATCACCTATCCAGAGCAGTCCATTTGTATATGACCCAGCAAGATTAGGTCTGGGCAATACTTCAATTAGTCATTATGATGGTGTTGCGGACTCCTTGGATGAATTAGATGTCAAGAATATGATCGATGGAGATACTCTTGACTTTTTTGTTTATATAGATTATCAAAATGCCTCTAATAAGACATTAAAAAATACAAAAACAAGTATTAAATTCCCAAAAAAAGGCAATTCTAGTAAAGCTTCTATTTTTGGGATGTTATTCACTTCTAATGAGCAAGAATTCCTTACCGACCAAACCTATCTAGTTAATTTGCCAAATTCTTGGAGTTTAACCCTAGTTAATGCAAGATGCACAAATACACATCCTCAAAAGGATTGTCCTGGATATGCCTATGACGTTCCTCTAAAACTTGAAGACCTTAATAGTGATAATGGAGCATCTTTACCCTACTTAGATAATTATGGATACAGCAAAACCAACGGATTTACAGGGGCATGCTCTCAAGGTCATGTAATTGTCCAATTTCAGTTGATTAACACAACTAGTAGAGAATAAGAAAATAATAAATCAATTACTACATTCTAGTAACATATAATATTATTAATGGTATAACTACCATTGATTAGTTGAACTCTTTTTGAAATAGAAAAAAATCTCCCAATAATTAAATTGGGAGGTGTCTACTAAATTAATGAATTCTCTTTTAATGAAAAATATCTTTCATCATTTATAACAACCGAATCAAGAACATCAATTTCAAATGAAGAAAGTTGCTTTTGATACACTTTAGTAATTATTGGAGGAAATTCGTCATCTTTATCTATTTTTCTATTAAAATCCATCAAGAATACTACCCTCTTAACATCACTCATTAGAATAATTCTAATGGATTCAGTTAGTGTATGCGAGTGAAATTTTGATAAACGAATTTGATAGTAACCCTTAACCTTCATATCATCAGTAATAAAAAACATGTAGACATAATAGTTGAACCCTTTTCCTGTAAAATATTTATCTTTGATATATTTCCAAACTGATTCTTCACTATATAAAGGAAGTCTTTTTTTAAACGGTTGTACAATGTTTAATTGATAGACTTCATTGTTATAATCCAATTGAAATTCATTAAAGTGAATGCCATTTTTTGCCATATTATTAAATTTATAGTTTTAATAATCATACTATAAACAATGGTAAAGTCAAATTCATATAACTGATTATCAAACAATTAAAATAAAAGCTTTAGCTTTTAAAAAGAAAAAAGACAGTTGGCTATAACCAACTATCTCTTTCCTTTTGCTTATTCATTTCTTGTTTTTTTAACTTCTCTCGTCTAATTTGTTCTATCCGTACATGGTCTGGAACTCTTTCATTTACGTTATACTTTTGTAAAGAAATGTCTTTTGTAATAAGCAAATTTTGCGGTGTTTTTTCTTTGGTTTTTTCGTTGTAGAGCGTATTATTTTCACTGTAGAATGTACTTTTTTCGTTGGTTGGAGTATTTTCTAACACCAGTGAATAGTAGACTCTTTTTGCTTTTTTACGCCTTAGTGGGTCGCTTAAATTATTCAAATAATCATCGCTCACTCCAATAAGTCCGTGATCGAGTAGTTCCTGAATACCCGAAGTCACACTTCGGTTGGAGAGTCCCGTCTTTTCAAACTGCGAGTGAGCAATCCAATCACGCTTCTTTACGTTCCCATTCTCATCGCGCCAGCCAAGTAGGTTTCTGACTATTTTTAAATATACCCTTACCGCTGACCCGCTTAGGCTTTCAAGATTCGAGTCGAAAAAAGTATTAGGAACAGGTGTGGTGTTATTAAGCCTCATGTTCACCAAAATCAATTACTGGCAAGGGCTCATTATGATTTGGGAAAATCATAAAGTCAGTATCGGGTTGTTGGTAGAGTTGTAAAAACCATCCTCCATTTTCGGTTACTTTAATAACTCCTACTTTGTGGTAAATATGTTTTTCATTGGCAACTGCTTGGTTAATAGTTTTGCGAGTAACAACATTGTAAAATTTAGTCATGCTAAAAATTTGTAAATTACGTGCAACTACCTTAGGGTTTTATCCCAATACCTCCCTACAGGCTTGAAACGGATGTCGTATAAAGGGAATTGTGCGACATTACTTGTTAATATTATAAAGGACAAATGTCCTTTATAAATAATCACATAAGTAACCCCTTTCCCTTTATCCGACTTAATAGTAACTTAAATACAAAGTATGAACTTTATAAAAACGTTACAAGTAGTAAGAAAATATTCGTAGTAGAAAGCACTGGTAAAATTATATACTAACTCAAATAAAAAAACAACTCTTTTGTGAGTTGTTTCTAAGCGGTTTGAAAATTGGAAAATGTAGTTAAATATTTTCGTGCCACATCTTCATACCGTTTTTGAGATAGTTGCATATATTGAAAACTTGATTCTGGCTTCACATGTCGAAGTAGTGCCGAAACATCTCGAACGCTTCCTCCTTGATCGAGTATGTAGTTTGCTTTTCCGTGCCTAAAACTGTGTGGTGTTATCTTCTTATCAAGCATTGCCATATCGGCTAATTCTATAATCCACCTCTGTATGCTTCTTGGGGTGAATACCTTCCCTGTTTTGGGATTGACCAGTAAATTTGGTGTGGCTGTTTCCATACACAAACGAATTCCTAAATACCGATTGAGTAAATCATTGGTGTCACTTCCCCATATAACTAGGTTGTAGCGCATACTTTTTCGAGTTCTAACTTTTGCTGTTCGAAGTCCGTCCTGCCCTTGCTCATTGATGTCTGAAATTTTAATATCCAGTAGTTCACTGATGCGCATTCCTGTATCCCAAAGCAGATGAATAATTAACTTCTTTTGCAAATCTTGTATATTATCGACTTGCAATAAATCGCTCATGTCCTCCAAGTCTTCTTTGGTTACAATCTCCTTATCGGCACTCACATACCGAATTGGAATAATCTCCTTTGGATTAAAGAGTGTCATTCCTCTTCCGTGCCAAAACCAAAAGAAATTCTTGAGTATTCTTGCCGAATACGAAATAGTATTTAGGCTGTATTTGTCTTCCAAGCTTCGGTGAAAAGCCACAATATCATCACCGTTTATATCGGTTAATTTTTTCTTTGGAGCAACAAAAGCTGCAAACTGCTCCAATCGTATTTTATAGTTTATATAAGCTGCATTAGTGTGGGTTTCTTTCCAATTTAAGTAAGTATTTATAGAATCTGTAATAGTCATATCATAAAAGACCCGCCAAAAGGAAATCTGAGCGGGTCTTTTATATACCCCAACTATTTTAAAATAAGCTAGAGGCAGATAAATAAACGCGCGTCGTTTCCTTTAATCCTTTTAACAAGTTAAAAAGACGAGGCTTTCGCCCAACGGTGTTTCTTGGTATTTAAGTTACTGCTAATAGTATATTTCATAAATAAATTTTTGCAAGAGTTTATCCTCTCTCAAAATCCAATGTGCACTTTCTCAAGACTATGGTATAATGGATACAAATAGAACGTAAAAAAGTTACCATCAAGAAGTTTTAAACAGTACCACACATTTAAAATAAAGCAAGTGTTCTTTCCACAGTCTTATTTTTAGACTATATAATTCAATACACCTTTATCGACCTTCTTATCTTCTTTTTACTATATGAATTGGCATAAGCTTCTGCAAAATGATGTTAGTTATTTTGCTCGTACCAATTTTAGAGACCAAAGAAAACTTTTTGGCATCAAACAAGCCGACAGAATGTATCACTTCTATTGTGTGGGTATGAGCGGTGTCGGCAAGACATCTTTGCTAAAGTCGCTAATGATCCAAGATGCAGAAGAAAACGCAAATCGAGGATTTGCTTTCGTGGATGTGCATGGAGACGCCTCACGGGAGGTAGTCCAAAAATTAAAGCAAAAACACCTTGACCATAAATTAGTGTACCTAGATGTCACTAATCCAGAGCTTGATATTGGATACAATCCCCTTAGGTATGTATCTCCTTCTAAACGCTCACTAGTGGCTTCAAATATTTTAGAAATCTTTCAAAGGCAATGGAAATCAGCGTGGGGAATGAAGATAGAACATATACTCCGAATGATTCTTCTTACTCTATTGGATCAGCCAAAAGCCCAGCTTGCGGACGTCCTAAAACTTTTACATGAGAAATCCTATCGGGAGCAATGTTTACCCTACATACAAAACCAAGACATCAAAACCTTTTGGATTAAAGAATTTCCAAACTACAAGCCTAGTGACTTGCTTCCTATTATGAACAAACTCGGTGGCTTTCTTAGTCACACCATTGTTCGCAAAATTCTAATTGAAAACAAAAATCAATTATCCCTTCGCGAGATTATAGATAATCGTAAGATATTGATTATCAACATTTCTAGAGGTCATGTTGGTTCTGACGTGTCCAATATACTTGGAGGATTACTATTAACTTCTCTTGCCTCGGCTTCGTTTTCAAGAATTGATATTTTAGAAAAAGACCGAGTTCCCTTTTTTCTTTACATTGATGAGTTTCAAACCATTTCAGGAACGGAACTTATCGCTGAGCTACTGGCTCAGGTTCGGAAATTTAAAGTGGGACTCATCCTAGCCAATCAGTTCTTACATCAGTTAGAGCCAGAGGTCAGGGCAAGTGTTATTGGAAACGTTGGAACAATTGTTAGTTTCCGTTTAGGAATCACCGATGCCCGATTAATGGCGAAGGAATTCCATCCTGTTTTTAGTGCAGAAGATTTTACTTCTCTTGCCAACCACTCCATTTACCTGCGGCTTATGATTGACGGAAGACCATCTGTCCCATTTAGTGCCGATACCATACTCTAAGTGTCTAACAAATTAATTTACTTTTTTATTATGAATAAAACAATCCTGCCCTTAAAGGAGCTACTGAGTTGTAACGAAATTCAACTCCATTACAAAAGGCAATTGTTTAATACAATGCCTCATCTTTCAAGTGTCGAAGAATCTCAAAGATATCTTCGTGAAATCATTGATTTAGAGCGAATCGATCTAGTGGAATTCTTCTGGGTAATGTATCTCACTAACTCAAATAGATTAATTGCTGTAGCTGAAATAGGTGTAGGAAGTACCAATCTCGTAGCGGTATCGGTAAAAACCATTTTTCAAAAGGCATTACTTGTTAATGCCGTTGGCATCATTGTGGCGCATAATCATCCTTCGGGAAGTCTCAGGGCTTCTGAAGCTGATATTGCTATGACTAAAAAAATAAATTCGGCTGCTAAAATTTTTGAAATGGCTCTTGTTGATCACATTATTATTACCTCTGAAGGATTTTTATCCTTTGCTCAAGAGGGATTACTTTAATAAAAGTACTTCTCTTTTTTGGGTATTCTCTTTTCTTTATTTCCATCCATGACCAAAACCCCTATTTCCTATTATGGAGGCAAACAGAATATGCTTAAGCATATTTTGCCTTTAATCCCAGATCATAAAATTTTTACTGAAACCTACTTTGGTGGTGGCGCTCTTTTTTTTTTTCCAAAGCACCATCCGAATCTGAAATCATTAACGATACTAATATAATGGTTACTAATTTCTTTGAAATTTGTAAAACCGATTTTGATGCACTAAAGCAAAAAATAGAAGCAACTCTATTTAGCAGGGCAACTTACACTGTTGCTCTTACAATGTATAGAATGCCTCACCTGTTCTCAAAACTACAACTGGCTTGGGCATTTTATGTAGCTACCAATATGGGATTTGGATGTCGCATTGGTTCTTGGGGATTTGATAAATATGGTAAGAGAGTAAAAGCTTTTCAGAATAAAAAGTTACAATTCGATTCTGAAATTATCAAACGATTGGAGCGTGCTCAAATTGAAAATTATGATGCCTGTAAAGTTCTTGAACTCTACGATACCACTGATGCTTTCCATTATATTGATCCGCCTTATGTAGATTCCAACCAAGGTCATTATAATGGTTATACTCGTGAGGATTTTATAAAACTCTTGCAAGTCTTATCTCAGATAAAAGGAAAGTTTCTACTCTCTTCCTATCCTTCCGACCTTTTGGATTTATATACCAAAGAGTTCGGTTGGTACACCAAAGCATTCCAAAAACCACTCACTGCTAAAAAAGGTGTTCTTGGGGTAAAAAGAGATAGCTACAAAACCGAAGTGCTTACTGCCAACTATCCTATCTAATTTAAAATCTAAAAATTTATTTAAGTGAAAACACCCAATTACAAAATGGTAGACCTCGATCTAAAAGACTACCAAGGCTCATGGGATGAGCTAATTGAACTCTTTAGCCAAAAGGCGCAAGAGGAAAATTGGACTCCATTAGAAATTCAATTCGTTATTGATTTAGCCACAAAGCACAATGACTACAACCATCTTGTAGAGACCATTAGAGAATACTGCAAATACTAAATGTTGAACCTTAAAATTAAATCAAATGAGAATTAAACAACTAAAACTAATCATTTACTTTTTAAAAGAATTAGAAACTAAATCAAAGGATGCAAGCCACCAAGTGGTAAGTAGTTTTTTTTCAAATTTCTTCTCCAAGGAAGAACTCATTGAACTACTTGAACATTCTTTTTTTGCTCAGGATTTAGTGGAACACCAAATAGAAACGCTTAGTAATGAGCAGCTCTTGGAACTTATTGGAGACGATACTTTTATTCTATTTTTCTTAATAGAGAAACTAGAATCTGAGATTACTTCTTTTGTTAAACTTAACCAAGAAGAAGTAAATCACTTTTTTACAAGCACTTCTCTTGAACCTCATTATTTGTTTTCTAAACCTATTTCTGAATGGGATTCTTATGATGCTAGTAATTATCATTCCCTACTTGCTAGGCATGGTAAGTCCACTTGCGTGTACGGTATTTTCACCTCTGATGTAACTGACCAGCAGAAGTATGAAGTAACCACTAAGCCGACTTCCCTTTTTGATACACAACAGGAGGCTGAAGCTTATCTTGAGCGCATTTGCCAGGAGCGAAATGCCTTAAAAACTGACTTTGTCATTCATCCACTTTGGAGAATTGCAAAAAATTAAACCGTAATCTTTTAAATTTAATACTTATGAAAAATGAAAATGTAATCGATGTTTTAATTCAAAGCATCAAAGCCGATCAAGAACTTTTAATCTCGACTGACAAACAAATCGAGACTTTAAAGGAAGAGAAAAAAGATATTGCCAATCGCTTAAAAAGCTACCGAGGTGATATTACGGTTCTCTTAAAGTACGCCGACCCTAAGCACAAGGAAGCAATTGAAGCATTAGGATTAGACCTTTCTGATTCCTCATCCTCATCAATGAATCCAGTGGCTAGTGTGGTTTTAGAGATTATTCTAAAGGCTAAAGATACTACCATGACTAATGGTGCTTTGTATGATGCCTATGTAAAAACCTTTAAAAATCCTGATGATGCGCTGAACTACACTGAATTTAACATCAAGTGTCGTTCCCTTTTCAATACCCAGCGATTACTTCGCACTAAAGGAAAGGATGCTACTAACTCAAGAGAGGATATTGTATCGGTAAACGGAAAGGTACTCGATGGTAAAGACAAGGCGTAAGGGATGGATAATGATAATTATTTAGACCTATTTGATAGCGAGCAAAAAGCAATCGATCACGCTCTTTGGCTTAACTTCAAATACCGAATTGCCGGAATTAGCTTTGGTGTACTTCATGGTCCCGATGATAATTGGGCGGTTTGTGAGCAAATTACAGCTGATCAAATGGAGATGTCTTTCTTGGATGTTCTTCCAAAAGATTTATCTGAGCTTACTTACAAGCACCTTGATTCTATTCGTCAAGACAAAGAACCACTTCCCTTTTGGAGTACTATTGTTGGGATGGTTTCTACTTTAGATGGTGAGATTTTGCGTTTTATTTTAGAAAACAAAATTCCACTAGATAAAATCATTCGCCATGAACTCGCCCTTCGAGGTTATGATAAAGACCACCGATGGTGTGGGTTTGATAAGGCCCGAGAAATTTGGCTCAAATAAAAATTTAATCTTTTAAAGCACTCAAGTAATTTGAGTGTTTTTTTTAATCTTTACTCTATATTGTGATGTATATAGTAAAGATTCTACACTATAATTTTTTTTATTGAATTACCTTTGCGGTGTATTTCATAAAATAAAAAACTTCTAATTTTAGTTTTAATTTGAGTTAATAGTTGGGTCTTAATAATTTTAGTAGGTTTTTTTGACACTTCCCACCTTTGATTTTTTTTTTTAGGTGGGATTTTTATTTTTTAAAGTTTGATTTTACTTGTTTTAAAAACATATCTCCTTTACCAGTTAGCAACCAGTCCATACTGATTCCTTTACATTTTTTATAGATTCGTTTTATATTGATAGCATCTCTACTTCTCCAATTTGAGATGCCTTGTTTTGAAATTTCCAAAAAAGACGCAAGCTCTGAATCGGTTGAAATAACATAATGCTCTTTAATTTTATCTAGTATTACATCTGCTTTCATAAAATTGATTTTTCTTATTGTAATTTAAAAATTCCCATCCTTTGAGCAATTTATAATCATTTAAAATAATTTTTCGCTAAAATTAGTTTTGCCATTGGCAGACTATTTTAGCAGTTCATCGCAAATATAATGGTGTTTAGTAAATATCTTGTAAAAGTAGTTCTACAAAGGGATTTTCAATACTATATCTTCCTATTTTTGAGACGAAATTTAATGATGTAAAAGGGTGTTTTTCCTGTGTAAAATAAAATTTATTTTGTAAGATTTGCAAAAAAAATTAAAATGTACACTTTTTGCTTACCTGTGAGTGATGTGGTTTTTGTTTTTTTGAAAAAAAAAATCATTTTCTAATCTTTTACATCACTTTTAGATACATTAAAATAAAATAATTACATCATATTTAGTACCAAAATAATAAAATACATTTTTTTAAGTTCTGTATAGTTTTAAACAACATAAAAATCAATATTCAATTTCATGTCAATTAATTTAAAACCCTTTTTACTAGCCGTAAGTTCCCTTGCGACTAGTTTTTTGTTTTCCCAAGAGATTCTGTGGGAGAGAAGTTACGGCGGATTACACGCCGATTATTTAATGGATGTCGTTCCAACAGCCGATTACGGATTTTTGATTGCAGGCTCGTCAATTTCTGGAAAAACTGGAAATAAAGCTGATGTCAATAAAGGTGACTTAGATTACTGGGTGTGGAAAATGAATGAAAATGGCGATTTGGACTGGCAAAAAAGCTTTGGAGGTTCAGGCAGTGATTTACTGCAAAGCGTAGCTCTAAATAATGATGGTGGCTTTGTATTAGCAGGTGTCTCATCTTCTCCAATTGGTCTGGATAAAAAAGAAGCCTCTAGAGGTCAAGATGATTTTTGGGTAATCAAATTAAATGCAAAAGGAAGCCAAGAGTGGCAAGTGACCATTGGTGGCGACTCACAAGAGAAGTTACATTCAATTAAAGTAACCAATGATGGAGGATTCATTTTAGGAGGTTCTTCCGCTTCGAGTAAATCATTTGAGAAAAGTGAAGAAGGTTTTGGTAATTTGGATTATTGGGTAGTTAAACTCGATAACAAAGGTAAAATTGAATGGCAAAAAACATTTGGTGGACTTTATGCTGATGAACTTAGAAGTATAGATACCACTTTTGATGGCGGGTATATTATAGGCGGCTATTCTAATTCGCCTGCTTCAGGAAACAAAACCAGCGATAACCTTGGAACTGGTGATTATTGGGTGCTAAAACTCGATAACAAAGGAAACATACAATGGCAAAAAACAATTGGTGGTAATAGTGACGATCAGTTGTATGTGGTTAAACAAACCTACGACAAAGGTTATATTTTAGGTGGAAATTCCAACTCAGAAAGTGGTGAGTATAAAACTAAAAGTAACTCAGAAGGAACTGATTTTTGGGTGGTAAAACTCGATGATAAAGGAGAAATTAAATGGCAAGAAACTTACAATTATGGGAAATACGATGTACTAACTTCCATAGTAGAAAACAAAGATCATAGTTTACTCATTGGTGGTTTTGCCAAAGGAGAATTTTCTACTTCTAAAGTAACAGGAAAAGTAAAAGCTCAAAAAGGCACGGATGATTATATCGCACTCAAAATAGATGAAAAAGGACAAGAATTATGGACACAGTCCGTTGGTAGTGATGGAGAGGATATTCTTCGTAAAGTAATTGAAACTCGTGATGGTGGTTATTTATTTGCAGGAACGGGTTCGCCTGTTTCTTCTGTATCCGCAAGAGCCTCTGGCTCAGGCTTAAATCCAAACTCATTAATTGGAAGTGGAAATAATGAAGCAGTAAACTCAGTTGTTTCTGATGCTAATAATGCAGTAAAAGAGCAAACCGATGCAGTAAATAACAAAGTAAACGACACCTACAATCAAGGAGCGGAAAAAATAAAAAAAGCTCTTGGCGAAGATTCGCCATTGAAACTAGGCTCTAATCCTATGAGTTCATCACTAGGACTTAATCCTGCTTCATCAGATGGAAACGGTTTAGCAGGTAGCTCAACCACTCCAAAAAAACTACCTGCTTCTAGAGACAAAAACACCAATTATGGGAGTAATGATTTTTGGGTAGTTAAACTAAGAGATAAGGACAAACCAAAAGAAGTAGTACCAACCATTGAAGCTTTCCCAAATCCAACAACAGAATTTACCAACATCATTGTAGGTTATGAATTTAAAATTGGTACAGCTACAGTAGTAGATTTAGCAGGAAGACAACTCCAACAATTTGAGATTACTAGTAGAACCGTTCCTGTTGATCTATCAGGATTACCCGAGGGGATTTATATCATTAACATCAAAACCGATGTGCAGAGTGATGGAGTAAAAGTGATGAAAACAGTAACAAAAAAATAAAGGAAAGCCATGAGAAACAAATTTATAATTATTTTACTAACATTAACATCTGCCATTGGACTAAGCCAGAACTTTAATCTTGGAGCAGATTTTCCACAAGTTACAAAACCTGAAGCCTCCATTTCTTCTGTAATGAGATTTGAGGAGATACCCGTTTCTAACTATACAGGAGTACCTGATATTAATATTCCTATTTACAATATCCCAACTCGAAGTAAAGATATCTCGCTAAATATTTCTCTAGGCTATCACCCATCAAGTGTTGCTATGGATGAAGTTGCTGGGGAATGTGGAAAAGGATGGAGCCTATTTTCTGGAGGTTTAATTTCAAGAAATATCATTGACCAGCCTGATGAACGTTTAGATGGATATGATAACACATATGAAAGCGATATTTATCAATTTAACTTTTTTGGTCATATTGGTAGATTTTATATTGAAAAAAACAATCAAGGACAATTGAATTTAAGAATCTTAGAAAATGAAAATTCTAAACTAATTATTAATTTAGACTATAATCCAAGTACTTACGTCATTAACTCTTTTACCATATATGACGACAAAGGATATAAATACTTGTTTCAAGAATTTGATACTCAAACTTATCATCAAGGGGCTTTTCCTATTTTTAGTTATAGAAGCACTTTTCATTTGACTAAAGTTATTGATAACAATGATAAAGAACTTATTAATTTTAGTTTTGACACATATACGCAAGTTCTAAGTTCTACTTACACCAATTCATACAAAAAGACTAAGGAAATATCATCTAATGGTTATGGAAAAGTCAATTTTAATTATTCAGGGGTAACTAATTACACTTACAACGAAAACATTAGAATATCGCAATTGGATTTATTCGATTACAACGGAGTTTTTCTTAAAAAAAACAAATTCCTTTATTTAGGGACTGACAAAATAAGAAAAATTGAAAGTTGTAATATTGATGAAACAATAAAAGAAGTTTATGAGTTTGTTTACAAAGCAGATTATAATTTAACAGATGGAATATTTATTCCTGATGATTGGGGATACAGAAAATATGTAAAAAATTGTATGTACTCCTACCCTATTGTAAATGTTGATAGTAGCTCTATAAATGATTATTGTGACTCAGGCGTTCTATCTGAAATATACTTACCTGCTGGAGGAAGCATTAATTACAAATATGAGTCAAATACTTACTCAACTTTTACAAAAGATGTTAACGGAATATGGCAATTGCAAGATGACCCAAGCTATTATTATGGGGATTATAATCCAGAGAATAATATTATAAGTACATTAGCACACCATAATTTTGTTGGGGATGGAAATAACACATTTTCTTTTACTGTACCTGGCAACATTGGAGAATCTCCAAAACTCTACTATTTTAATGTCAAAAGTGAGCCTTACACCAGTGAAACTATTGATCCCGCAATTTACACTGGCCAACCAGGTGAGGTTTTTTATCCTTCGATAAAATTAAATGACATTTTTTTATCAACGGTATTTAATGACCTAAACCAATGTTTAGGACAAGAAAGATATCTAAATCCAGGACAGACTTATACAATAACTATTAATGCTTTTGGAGATAATAACAAAGTCGGAGAAATTCATATCACAAAAAAAGAAAATAAACCTAATCCGAGTAAAACGACTTATGCAGGTGGTATTAGAATAAAGCAAATAGCTTATTTCGATAAAAAAGTACCTGACTATTTTAATAACATTGAGTATTATAATTCTATTGAAACTTTCCCTTCTAAGTCAAAATCATTTTCATATAACTTCTTTAACCAACCTGATAGAAGTAGTGGCGCAGCAGTTTATCTAGGCTATGACGAAGTAACTAACTCAAGAATAAAGAAAGAGCCTGTAGGATATAAAAATGTAACCGTAACAGAAACTGGCTTGGGTAGAGAAGAATTTATCTACACTTCTCCTTTAGATGCAAATATTGCAGGAACTGATGTGTTAAGTACAGTATCATATGACTACAGAAGAGGATTACTAACTAACAAAAAGTCATTCAATGAGTCCAATAATTTATTAGAAGAAATTGTACTATCTTATGATTTTGTTGAAACCCCAAACTCTGTCATATTTTTTGATAATCCTGCTTTGAATGAGCGTTTGGGTTGGGCAAAGTTATCTCAAAAAATTGTCAATCGATATTTTTCCAATAGTCCCATCCCAGTTACTACGACAGAAAATTATATTTACAATGATGAAATTCGCAAAATAATTTCTAACACTCAAACAAATAGTTTAGGTGAAACATTAAAAACTTTAACCAGTTATCACACGGGTAATTCAATTCTTTCGCAGAATAGAATCTCTGAAGTTGAGAAAATCGAAACTTATAGAGGAACTAATTTGTTGTTTACTAAAAAAATAAATTATGGTAATTCTTGGAGCAATAACATCTCTTATCTTCCAAGTTTTATTAGTGGAGCAAAAGGATCTAATCTATTAGAAAATAGTTTGCGTTATAATAGATATGATCAGTATAGTAATCTTACCGAATTTCAAAAAGAAAATGGTACAGTCACAACATTAATTTGGGGATATAACAAAACTTTACCAATAGCAAAAATAGAGAATGCTACCAACTCTCAAGTTTCAACTGCATTAGGATTTGGAAACGTCGATCTAATTACTGAAACTAATTTGACAGCTATTAATAATCTTAGAACCAATTCAGCATTTGCTAATGCAATGATTACAACCTATACCTATAAACCGTTAATAGGAATTACAACCTTAACAGATCCTAAAGGTGATAAATTAACTTACGAATATGACTCTTTCAATAGACTAAAAGCTGTAAGAGATAAAAACAATAATATTTTAAAAGAAAACGAGTACTATATTGCTCAGAATAGTCAGGAATTAAATTATTTATTAACCACAAATTATAAAGTTGGAACCATAACAAGCATTGCTTCACCATCTATAAATATTGCCAATAGAAGCAAAACATTTTTAGATGGGCTTGGAAGACCTATTCAAGAAATCGCTCATCAGCAGTCCAATACTGGCAAGGATATAGTAAACCATATTGAATATGATCAATATGGTAGAAAAGTTAAAGATTACTTACCTTATGTAACTAATGCAGCTAGTTTAAATTTTAACAACAACGCAAAGAATGAAATACTCAATTTTGCAGATTATACAGGACAATCTCCTTATTTAGAAAGAGTATTTGAATCATCTCCTTTGTCTAGGATATCTGAACAAGGTCTTCCTGGTTCTGAATGGAATGTTAGCAATACTGATAAACATACTATAAGAACAGAGACCTTAACCAATACAAGTAGTGATTTGGTTAGACTCTTTAGAGCAAACTCTTCTGAGCAAAATTTAGCGATAAATGGATATTATGATATTTCATTAATCGACAGCGGATTTTATTCCGCCAATGAGCTGTTTAAATCGGTTGTAAAGAATGAAAATTGGAAATCTAGTGATGGGGATGTCAATACAACAATTACATTTACTGATAAAGAAGGAAAAATAGTTCTTACGCGAGTTTATGGCGCGTCAGTAGTAAATGGAGTTGAAATCAACACTTTTCACGATACTTATAATGTTTATGACCAATTTGGAAATCTAACCTATGTTATCCCTCCTTTAGCGGATGGAGTAGTAAATACAGCTGTTCTTGAAGGCGTATGCTATCAGTACCGCTATGATTACAGAAATAGATTAGTTGAGAAAAAAATTCCGGGTAAACAATGGGAATTCATACTATATGATAAACTTAATCGTTTAGTTGCCACTGGACCATCATTGTCCCCTTTTACAGATGCCCTTCCAAATACTTATGGTTGGTTAGTAACAAAATACGATGCATTTAATAGAAATATTTTAACTGCATGGATGGGTGGTGTAACAACTAGCGCTGGTAGAAAAAGCATGCAAGATTCATATAATTCGACTACCTTACCACTCAGTGAGAGTAAAAGCGCTACAAACACGAGTATAAATAATGTTGCATTTAGATATTCTAATTTATCTCTACCAACATCTAATTATAACATATTAACAGTAAACTATTTTGACAATTATAGTTTTCCTAATGTTCCTGCTATTCCCACTACAGTTATGAATGACAATAGTCAAGCCGTTCATTATAACGGCACTAGTAACTTACCAAAAGGGTTGTTAACTGGAAGTTGGATAAGAATAGTTGAAGCAAGTACTACTTTACCCGTTAAGGCTGATATTAACCATGTTTTGTACGACAATAAGGCAAGAATAGTAAGAGCACAAACTAATAACTACTTGACTGGTTATACAAAAGTTGATATGAAGATTGATTTTGCTGGCAAAACACTTTACACAGAAACCAAACACAAAAGAACGAGCACAAGTGCAGAGATTTATACAAGAGAGGACTTTACCTATTCAAACCAAGATAGGCTTCTAACCCGAATCCACAAAATTGGTCTAACTGGCACACCTCAATTACTTGCTAAAAACGAATATGATGAATTTGGAAAATTAAAAAGTAAACGTGTCGGTGGTGCTGATGTAACAGGCACTACTTCACTTCAAAAAGTAGACTACTCTTACAACATAAGAGGATGGCTTACTGGAATTAATAAAGTAGATGGTTCAACTAATCCTCTCTCTCAAGGAACTGATCCTGTGGATTTGTTTGCTTTTAAGATTAACTACAATACAATTGAAGGAAATGTTGTTGGGGTTGTACCTCAATATAATGGCAATATCTCTGAAGTTTATTGGAGAACAAATAGTGATAATCGTCTTAGAAAATATGGTTTTCAGTATGATGCTTTAAATAGGTTAATTAATGCTACTTATCAAAAGCCAGAAACTAACTTGCCAATACCAAATTCATATAGAGAAACTTTATCGTATGACAAAAATGGAAATATTGTCAATTTGATACGAAACGGGGGACTAGACTCTGAGACCAACTACCTTGACGCATTACAAATTGATGATTTAAGTTATACCTACAATCATAATCAACTTCAAAGTGTATACGATGCATCTGGAAATCCTCAAGGTTTTAATGATGCTGCCTACAACACATCTGAATTTGGTTATGATGCTAATGGTAATATGAATAGAGATGACAACAAAGGAATCATTTCTATAAAATACAATCATTTAAATTTACCAACTGAAATAATCTTTAACGGAACTAATAAAAAAATTAACTACCTTTACAACTCATCTGGTCAGAAGGTAAAAAAGACTGTCAGTGTAAATAGTACAACAGTTTATACAACAGATTATTTGGGAGGTTTCCAATATTTTGATGGTGTGCTTAACTTTTTTCCACAAGCTGAGGGTTATGTAAAAAACACAGTAGTTAATGGTGTAAATAATTATAATTATGTTTTTAACTACACTGATCATCAAGGAAATATTAGGCTAAGTTATGGACTAAATGCTAGTAACGTTCTAACTATTATTGAAGAAAATCATTATTACCCCTATGGTTTAAAACATTCTAGTTACAATACTGAGCAGTATAATTATGCTAAAATGGCTAATAATACTGTAAATCTGAGTAAAGCAGCTCCTGTCGATCCGGGAGGTGTCATTGACATTGCACTATTTAAAAATTTCGATTATAAGTATAATGGTCAGGAGTATCAAGATGAATTAGGATTGAACATGACTGCAATGGGTTTTAGGAACTATGATAATGCCCTTGGTAGGTTTGTAGGTATCGACATGTTGGCTGAAAAAAACAGCTATCAGAGCCCGTATCAGTTTGGAAATGGAAACCCTGCTCTTTGGTCTGATCCTACTGGTTTAGATGCTATTATAGATGATGATGGTGTGAGTTTTACTGGAAATGATGCAGCGTCTTTTTTTAGTGCATATCTTTCTTTGATGGATGGAGCCCAAAGCGTAACATTTACTCTTAGCGGAAGCGTTTTTGATCATTCTGGTGGTGGTGGAAGTAGTTTTATGGGGACACCTGGGTTCAGTTTTTCAGATTCTTATTACGGGCCAGGAGGAATTTATTATGCTTCTATTAACGGAAATTACGCAGCCTATAGATACAGCCCTGGTAGTGTGACTTATTATAGTCAGCCACAATATGTGGATGGTTTTGAAAAACCTTATTATGCTGATGTAACGGTTGGGACTTGGGTAAAACTTAAAGGTGATAGTTCTGACAACATTCAAACTGCAGGCTATTTTTCTGGGGATACTATTAATCCTATTCAAGCTTATAATTTGGGAGTTGCTTATTATGGTTATGGCCTCGCCCTAGCGCAAAAAGCACTATTAGACGAAAGAAAGTTTTATTTAGGAAAAAACACAAGTAGTTCTCTTAGATATATTTCAAAAAATATTGATCCTTCTTTAAAAAGAATCTCAAAAATCTCTAGAAGACTTGGAATAGCTGGCACTGCATTGACAGTAGCTAATATTGGTTATAAATATTCTCAAGGGGAAGATATAACATATGGAGATGCAGCTGATGTAGTTGTATCTGGATTGCTAACTTTTGTAGCTTTATCTAATCCTTTTGGAATAGTTGCACTTGGAGTTTATGGACTATTAGATGCTGGCGGGGCATTTGATGGTATAAAAAGTTCATTAGGTGGAGATAATGTTCTTTTTGAATCACCGCATTAAAAATGAAAAAAATGAAGCAATATTCTTTTAACACATCAAGAACATATTTACTTGTTATTAGAGTATATATTAGTATTATTTTAATTATTCTAACTGTTTTAGTCTTTGAGAAAACTACCAGTTATTTGCTCCACCCCATTTTTTTTGCAACGATTGTGTTTATGTTATTTTTTATTTTTTACAAAATACTAAAACCAATATCTATCGTAAAAACTAGCATAAGTATTTATGATGATTCTATAACAATTGAGAAAAAATATGTTTTATTTAAAGAAATTTATACAAATATCAGATTTGTCGAAATTAATGAGTATTTGTATCAACCTACAAACGGATATAATCTTTTCAAAATCAAAAGCAAAAAAAACAATCTCACTTTCTTAGTAGATGCTGAAAATGAAGATTTCAATAAATTTTATGTTTTATTTAAAAAAAGAATTACTAAGTTTCAGGAAAATAATAACATTCCGATTAATGAATCATTATCAATCTATGAAAAGAAAACAGGATTAATTATTGGGATATTTATAATTATTTTATTTTTATTAATACCTTTATTTATTTTTTTCTCAAAAAAAGAAATCAATTATTCCGTTATTGTTACATTTTACATTTTAGGAAGTATATATTTACATAGGCTATATATTTCAAAAAAGAGGTAATGGGCTCTCTCTCATGGATACAAAGAATAAATATTCTGAGAAAAAATTGCCGTTAGAACAAAAGCCGTTTGTAATGAGAGTGTTAGAAGGCTCCCTCTCATGGATACAAAGAATAAATATTATGAGAAAAAATGGCTGTTAGAACAAAAGCCGCTTGTAATGAGAGTGTTAGAATGTAAGTTGTTTATCATCAGTCAGTACGAATTTTCGTCACTATGACTGAGAAATAAAAAAAAGTTTCAGACTAGGCTAAAAAGATGAAAAATTCATATTTTTAGCCTTTCAAAAAAGTTCTTTGACATAAAATAAAATGGACGTAAGGTCTGAAGATAAGAATCTATCCTTGAGATGGCTTTTTTTCTCATAGAACCTTACAACAAGATTTTCTGTTGGATTCTTGTCGTTCTTTGTTGATTCGATCTAAAAGTGGTTTGACATTGAGACATTCAGGGTTTTGATGAACCTCGTCGGGAGTGTATGTTGAATGTTCGTAATGAGGTCTGATAGCATTATAATCTCGAACAAAAAAATCAATTTCTTTATGAAAAGTATACGAGAAAATTTCACCTCTTTTTCTTAGAAATTGTTTGAGAATTTTGAAGTTCCCTTCTATCATTGAATTTGAATAAGTAACATCTCTTTTGGCAATTTTTAGCTGAATATTGACAAGTGATTTCGAGTTGCGAATTAAATTCCGAACTCTGAAATTATCATTTTCAGGCCCACCATCAGCAATAATGTCTAGATCTTGATTAGATAACTGGGTTTTGAATTGAGAAAATATTGCTTCTTTTAAAGAAATCAATCGAGTCCTAGCGGTTTTATCTCTAGAGATGGTATAAGCTAGTATTTTTCGAGAAAAGTTGTCTAAAACGGTATGAACATAAAACTTGACATTGTCAGCAGTAACAAACTCCGTTACATCAATATGCCATATTTGATTAGGGCGGGTAGCTTTTACAGAGTCTTTCTTCCTTGGTTTGTTTTCGGGTTTTCGTTTTTCTGAAATACCCAAACCAAGACAATACCTGTACCATGAAGTCCTTGACATAGAGACATGACATTTCTTGACAGCATAACCCCAAATAGAAGCAGTACTCCATGTTTGGAAACGCTTTCTACTCATTAAACTCTTAAGTACATTGATTTCCTTTTGGGAGATTTGATTTGGGAATCGTTTTCGACAATAACCAATAGCCGTAAATATACATCTGTATAATCGGTTATTATTCCAAATCTTAAATTGATGAGGCGTTATTTGTAAAAATTTACAAACCATATGACGATCAAATTCTACAGGAAGATTGTTCACTAAATCAATAACTGACTCTTTATTTTGAAGAATAATCTTTTCAAAGTTTTTCTTTCCAATAAATTCGAGAATAGAAATATATAATCTGCAAAATGAATAAAAAGCAGTTGTTAGTTTTTTAACTCTCTCATCTAATAAGGTCTTTACTTTATCTAAATCGGTTTCTATTTGAGTAGCGAATTCACCTCCAACAAATTTCTCCGCTGATATTTCTTTCCAATTTTGAGTAGTTGAACGTGGAATAGATTTTATAAAAGTAGTGGGTAAAACCTGATTTTGAATGCCCAGAGCAAACGAAGTTTTAACTGCTGAATGATAAGATTTATAAATGTTCATCTAGCAAAAATATATAACAAAAAATCCATTTTATTGTCAAAATTATATTACAACTCTACCTGCCGAAAATTCGGCGGTCAATCATAAAAACAATCTGGTTCGATGTCTAAGAAGGGCTTGAAAAACAAGCAACTAGCAAAATATCAGTGACTTACGGTTCGATAGTAAGTCATGAGGGGGAGCTGCCATGAAATACTGGGTAACCAACGCCGATATTGATGGTTTTAGATGTGACGTAGCATGGAATGTGCCCGCTAATTTTTGGCAAAAATCGATTCCGCAGTTGAAAAAGATGAAAGACGTTTTTATGTTAGCCGAAGGCGACAGCACCTATTTGGCCAAAAGTGGTTTTGATGCGGTCTATCCGTGGCACATGTTTAAAATGATGGAAAAAATAGCCAAAGGTCAACGACCCGCTTTCGGACTCGACAGCATCAACATTGAAAACGAAACGCGCTATCCTAAAAACACCATCCAAATGTATTTTACCAGCAACCACGACGAAAACAGTTGGAACCACGCCGATTATGGCACATTTCCTAACGAAGTGCACGCGCCTTTTGCCGTATTTACCCAAACCATGAAAAACAGCGTTCCGCTCATTTACAGCGGCCAAGAAGAACCCGTTTTGCGCGCCATAAAGTTCTTTGACAAAGACCCAATGACCTTCAAGAAACTCGACCGCCAGCAGTTTTACACCACATTACTTCACCTAAGAAAACGCAACAGCGCACTCTCGGCCGATGCGTCTTTTGCCAAAGTAAACGCCGGCGATCCCAAAGCAATCTACGCCTACACCCGACAAAAAGGCAACCAAAAAATTTTAGTGGTACTCAACCTTTCGGGCCAAGAGCAAACCATTACCATCACTGACAAATCACTTCTCAAAAAAGCACACAACGTTTTTAAAAATACTACACAAACGCTCACTGCCCAGCCTCAAAAATTGAAACCTTGGGGTTATGAGGTGTATGAATACTAAAACATACAGATGATTTATTTTAAAAACCCGATGCGAAAGTGTTGGGTTTTTTTGTTGCTCAATTTTACCTCATATGTTATTGTATTTGGTTAAAATTTAGCAACCTTCCTATGCAGCATTTGACCGAACATTATTTTTTAAAATGCGGACAAGTGTAGGCGGGCCAATTGTCCGCACAACAGTAATTTTATAAGTTATGAATTTGAAGGAAAAATTTGGCCTTAAAATAAGGTCATTACGAGAGTCTAAAGGCTACTCAATGGAGTATTTAGCCAATATTTCAAACATAGACAGAAATTATATTTCTGACATAGAAAAAGGAACAAGAAATGTTTCTCTGCTCATCATTGAAAAGCTTGCAAAAGCATTTGAAGTAAATATTAAAGACTTGTTTGATTATGAATAATCTAAATTTTATTGATCTATACGCCGGAATTGGAGGTTTTCGTTTTGCTTTTGAAGAATTTGGAGGTATTTGTAAGTTTTCTTCAGAATGGGATAGATATTCGCAATTAACATACAAAGCTTTCCACGGAGAAATCCCTTTTGGTGATATCCACTCTATAAAAGATATTAAAAATGAAATTCCAAATCACGATGTACTTGCGGCGGGATTTCCTTGCCAACCGTTTTCGTTAGCTGGTGTTTCAAAAAAAAATAGTCTTGGCAGATTACATGGTTTTGACGACCCAACTCAAGGAACAGAATTCTTTAAAATCAAAGAAATTTTAAGACTCAAACAGCCAGTTGCATTTCTATTAGAGAATGTAAAAAATTTAAAGAGTCATGATGACGGTAAAACATTTCAAATAATATCCGAAGCATTGGATAAAGTGGGTTATACTTTTGATACTAAAATTATTGATGCAGCAAAATGGGTTCCTCAACACAGAGAAAGGATTTTCTTTATTGGATTTAGAAAAGATACAGGAATTACTAAAAATGAAATTACAGAACTTTTTCCTGAACCACCAAAAAGTAGAATTTATGAACTTGAAGAACTTTTGATTCCAGAAAAGGAATTAAAAGAAAAATACGGTGATAAATATACCGTTGGAATAGGAACATGGGATACTCTAGTAAGACACAAGAAAGTACATGAAGATAAGGGAAATGGTTTTGGTTATGGACTTATTAAAAAGCCATACATTGATAAAGTAACCCGAACAATTTCTGCACGTTACCATAAAGATGGAGCTGAAATTTTAATTGAGCAAAAAGGAAAAAGACCAAGAAGAATAACACCTTTAGAAGCGCTCAAACTTCAAGGATTTCCAGAAAAGTGTTATGGTTTTTTTGATGGAACTTTGTCTCAACCTGTGTCAGATACACAAGCCTACAGACAGTTTGGTAATTCAGTTGCTTTTCCTGTAATAAAAGACTTAGCTCAAAATATAACCAAACTAATTCACTCAAAAGAGTTATTGATTGATAATAGCGCTATAATAAACAAAACAGCAGTATAAAATGACCACACTTGAAAAAGCAATTGAAGCTGTCAAAAAAAACGAAGTGAATTTTTTTAAATTTCTACGAGCTAATGAAGTTGGTTTAACAGGAAGCCATCAATCAGGCATATTGATTTCAAAAGGCTCACATCAAATAATGTTTGAAGGACCATCGCCAAAAACAAAGACAGAAAGAACTGTCAATATTACTTGGCCAAATGGTAGAATATCTGATTGTCATTTTAAATATTACGACTCAAAGAACGAATTTAGAATAACTAATTTCGGAAAGAATTTTGATTATATAACAACCAATTCTTTTGATGCGCTATTTGTACTATCAATGATTGACTATAATAATTATGAAGGTTATTTTTTATTTGATGAAGATGAGAAAAATACTTTTTTAAATATATTTCATTTATCTAAAAATGATGATAACAAATTAATAAAAAAAGACAACGAAGATCAGTTTGATCTGTTTGGATTTTCTGATGAACCACAATCAAATAATAAAAATGAACTTTCGAAAGAAAACAAAGAAATAATTAATTCAGGTCTTTTTTATATAAAGCCAGCAGCTAATCATATCTTAACTGTAGGAAAAGGAATTATTAAAGATTCTTACACAGCAATATTAGAACTTATAAAAAACTCATATGACGCAGATGCAGAAAATGTGTTTATAAAAATGAACTTTAATAATGGTAAAAACTCCATAGTTATTGAAGATGACGGACATGGGATGAGTTTCGAAGTTGTAACAAAAAAATGGATGGTTCCTTCTACACAAGATAAGTTAAGGCAAAAAAAAAGCAGATATAAAGGTCGACCTTTGCAAGGAAGAAAAGGAATTGGAAGATATGCAGCATCAATTCTAGGTAATGATTTATTACTAACCACTACCGATTGTGAGACCAAATTGACTACTGAATTATTGTTAGATTGGATAGATTTTTATTCTGACGAAAAATATTTAGAAGATGTTGATATTCTTATTGAAAATTACTTCTTTAATAATAATCCTGGAACTTCTTTAAACATCTCAACTAACAAAAACTGGAATGATAAAGAAATTGATGAACTGATAATTACATTAAAGAGATTGCTTTCTCCTTTCGATGAAATTGATAATGATTTTAAAATTTTTCTCGAAATTAACAAAACTGATAGTCAAAAATATTTTTCTTTTAGTGAGGAAATTAAACCCTTACCAATACTTGAACATTATCATTATAGAGTTTATGGGAATGTTGATTTTAATAAAATTAATGAATTTGGAAAACAAGTCCTAACTGCTAAATTAAATATTGAAAACAAAAGCATTTCTAACATTCTTCCGGTAAGAATTGAAAAAGAAATTATTCTTAAAGAAGATGAAAAATTTTGTGGTTTTATAGAACTTGATATCAGAGCTTTTGATTTAGATGAAGAATTTATTATTGAAGGTATTAACGCTAGTGAATCAAAAAAACAGTTAAGAGAATTACCAGGAATTGCTGTAATTAGAGAAGGCTTTAGAGTTAGACCTTATGGAGATAAAAAAGTTGATTGGTTAAATCTAAACGAAAGAAGATATAATAATCCAACTCTAAGATTGAGTTCAAATCAAGTAGCTGGATATGTAACAGTTCTTCAAGAGGATGAATCTCATTTAGAAGAAAAAGCAACTAGAGAAGGCTTTAAAGAAGATGAACATTACAAAGCTCTTCAGGAAATAATCCTAGCTTGTTTAAACGAACTTGAGCCTATAAGATATAAATTCAGAAAAAAATATAATAAAGGCGGTAGAAAACCTAAAACAATAAATGACCAAATATCCGAAGCTACAAATTTTGATAAATTAACTACAACAATCAATACTATTCTCTCAGGAGCTGAAATACCTGAAGAAGTAAGTTCAAAAGTCAGAATAGCATTAGAGGAAGAAGCAAAAGAAAAAGAAAATCAATTTGAAGAAATTAAAAAAACCATAGCAAAATATCAAGGGCAAGTTACACTGGGTAAAATAATGACTGTCGTTTTTCACGAAGGCAGAAAACCATTAAACGCAATGAAACAACATCCAAAGTTTATTGCTGAATGGTGTCATGAATACATCTCTTTGTTTGAAAATGAAAACAAAACAATTGAATTAAAAAAACTATATGATAAAATATTAGACAGATTAAATGATAACAAAGTTCAAGCTGAAGCCTTTATTACAATTTTTAAGAAATTAGAACCTTTAGCAAATAACAAACGATCCTCACCCAATAACTTTAAAATATACAAGCCTATTTATGATTCATTTAAAATATTTGAAAATGAGTTAATTGAAAATTCAATCAAGTTAAATATAAATGGGGATGACCAAATAGAGTTTAAAGGATGGGAAATTGATTTTCAAATAGTTTTTACTAATCTAATTGAAAACAGTATTCATTGGCTATCAGAAAATGCTGAAAAAGAAATCAATATAAATATAGCAGAAAACAATGATATAATTACAATTGACTACTCAGATACAGGCATAGGCATTGATGAAGATAATATTGAAAATCAAGACATTTTTGACCCAGGCTTTTCAACAAAAGAAGAAGGCACTGGTTTAGGTCTTTCAATAGCTGGTGAAGCACTTGAAAGAAATAAAGGAAAAATCAGAGCGGTGAGTAGTAATTCTGGAGCTAACTTTATAATTGAATTAAACAAAATATAATATCTATGAACATTAATTTACTTATAGTTGAAAACGAAGAGCCACAAAGAAAACTGCTAAGAGATGCTGTTGAAATATTTAATAAAAAAAATGAAACCCAAATAATTCTTGATGAAGCAGGTGGATTAGAAGAAGGATTGTTTAAAATAAGAACTAATAACTACGACGGGGCTTTTGTCGATCTTAGAATTGAACAAAATGACACAATTGGTCTTGGAAATGAGATCCTAAAAGAAATAAAACAGAAACTAAGATTTCCTGTCAGAGTAATATCTGGTCATTTAGGAGACTTGGAACCAGAATTACAAAATGAAAATTCATTATTTAAATGTTATAATAGAGGTGATGAAGATTATGATATTTTACTAAATGAACTAAAAGATATTTGCTCAACAGGAATAATAGGTATTTTAAATAATCGTGGTTTAATTGAGAATAATATAAGCTTAATATTTTGGAATCATATATCTGCTATACTGCCAGAAATGATTGAATACAAAAAAGAACATACAGAATTTAATATTGAAAAAGTATTGTTGAGATATATTTCTACTCATATTCAAGAATATTTAGAAATAAGTATTGACAATAACCTTGAACCTTTACATAGTATTGAATTCTATATTAAACCTCCTATTAAGGAAAAAGTATTTACAGGCGACATCATTAAGTTTATAGATTCAAAAAATTATGGAATAATATTAACGCCTGCATGTGATTTAGCTACTGATGAATTGAGAACAAAGCCTAAAGCGAAGTATGTTACAGTGGCTTGCATTTATGATTATTCAACCGTTATAAATGGGAGAAAACCTGAAGATGTTGAGAAGCTAGAGCGTAACAATCTTGATCTAAAATATCACTTTTTGCCGAAAACAATTCTTTTTCAAGGAGGATTTATAAACTTCCAACACATCATCAGTGTTCCAATTAAAGAAATTAATGAAAATACTAAATTTGAAGTTGAATGTGTTATAACAAATCCTTTTAGAAAAGATATAATTTCTCGTTTTTCAAATTATTTTTCTAGACAAGGTCAACCAGCATTCGAATAATTTTTCCTATCCTCTCTTCAACCAACCCGTCACACTCATTCGTCGTTCGTTGGTGGGTAGTACTTCGTGTAGTAATTCATCACTTTTAAAAAATCCCTTTGTGACTTTGCAAGTAAAGATGGGTTATGTTGAGCCGCAAGGCACGCAAAGAAAGCGCTGAGTTCGCAAGGATTTTTTATGAACCATATAAGGCACATAAGGTCATTGAAGTTTTTTTATGTTTTATATTGTTAAAACTTTGAAAATTAGAGCCTTAGAGCCTTTGCGGTAAAAAAAATACAACAACCCCAATGGCGCGGATTTACAATCCATAACCTCACCAAACCTCCAAAACTTCAACCCATACAAACCCGACAGCACGGATTTTAATGCGTTTAACCCGTTCTGTAAAACCCCTAAAACCAGTTATACTATTTATATTTGTAAACGTTTAGGACAGGAATGTTTTTCAAATTGAAAATTAAGTGACATGAAGTTGTATTTTGGATTACACACAAGTGATAAAGAATTAGGATTTACACCTGAGTCTGAATTAATGGGGTATCAAGACTTTCTTGCACCGAAAGAACGTACACATATTGCTAAATTAACAATGATCAATGATCAGGGAGATGAGTTCTCTATTATTGATGAAATGTGGCATTTCGCCCTGCATCTAGGCCGTTTTGGATTGGAGCGGATAATGAAAGGAGAAACATACACGTATTCAAATATGATGTCGGGCAGGCTTACGGAATTCGTTACGGAAGGCGACTGGATTACCATAAAATCAGAGGAGAATAAAGAGATTCGATGCGATAAGTACGCGTTTATCGAGCAGATGTTTGATTGTGGCACACGTTATTTTGACTTGCTGGAAAGACTTCCTCACTTGGGACACGAGCAAAGTGTTGCAATCTTTAAGTCAATGGTGGTTGAAACAGAAAAATTAATTGAGGATTATATCAATACAGCAGGTAATAGTTCAGACTAGGGCAAACGCATTTAAATTTTCTTGACCAGAATCTAGTCGAATTGATTATGAATTATACTCTGGACCCCGATAGCGCAGATTTACAATCCGTGTCTAAAATAAGAGCCCAAAAAATACCTTCCAAAAAAAGAATTCCTAGAATATCATTTAGATACTATTTTTGAGAAATAGCCTACCCTCTCTTCAACCAACCCGTCACACTCATTCGTCGTTCGTTGGTTTGTAGTACTTCGTGGAGTAATTCATCGCTTTTAAAAAATACTGTTTTGCCTTGTGTGGGCGCAATGCTTTGGTTGTGGTGGTTGTGGTGAATGAGTAGTTCGCCGCCGTCTTTGGGTTGCCAATCGGCATTGAGGTAGTTCATCATCGAGAATTGCCGTTTGGTGTCGTCTTCAAATTGATCGAGGTGCGAGCGGTAAAAACTTCCGGCTTCGTAGAGCGAATAGTGAAATTCATAACTTTTAATATTGGTAAAACAGTTTTCGTTCAAATAGGCTACAAATTCATCCATGGTGTCAAAAAACTCGGCTTCAAAGGCGTTGTTGTGCTTTTTATCAAGCCAGTAAATGCTGTCATTGCGAATGAGGTTGTCAAACACCATTTTCCCGTCGTTGCCCACGCCTGCTTGCAACAGCAAATGTGCATCATTAAACGAAAGCAAATTGTTACGCAAATTGTGGCACAAATCCACACTCAGAAAATCTTCGGCTATACCTACTTTATCGTTGATGTAAGTGGTAATCAAGGTTTCAAAACTAGCATTCATATCGTTTCACACTTGATTAGACAAGTTTTGGTAAGGTAGTGAATTTTAACCACTAAGACACGAAGAAGGCACGAAGTTCGCAAGGATTTTTATTTTGAGACTATAAGACCGTATGACTATAAGATTTTAGGATTTTGATAATTAAGATTTAGATTTTATTTGGGATTTGTTTTTTGTCTTTTGGAATTTTTTAACCATATAAGGCATATAAGGCCATTGAAGGTTTTTCTTTTATGCCTTATATGTCTTATATGGTGAAAACTTTGAAACTCTGCAACTTTGAAACTTTGCGCCTTCGAGCCTTTGTGGTAAATAAATACGATAACTTCAAAAAAATTAACATTCACACTGCTTATTTTGATTAATTCTTAAAAATACTTTCTTTATTTTTGAATGCTATATTTTACCAACGCTTGCTATGAAAAGAATCTTATCGAAAAAAATGCCTTTAACGTATGTTATTGGCTTGTTCCTACTTGCCATTGTACTCACTATTGCCATCACACGCTGGACGAGTTCCATGCAAACCGCTTCTGAAACCGTTACGGCATCACAAAACTGCATCACTAAATCCAAACGAATCAACGGCTACGAACTCATCAAACCCATCCTGTACTACGATGAAGAATGTCCGTCGGAAAACCTCAGTACCATAAACGGAACCATTTCTTCCATCATCAACACGTATAAACAATCGCAAAATGTATCCAGTGCTTCGGTATATTTTCGTGATTTTGACTCCAGTGAATGGACGTGCGTTAACGAGACTGAACACTACGAACCCGGTTCTCTTTTTAAAGTTACTATGCTAATCGCCGCACTCAAAATGAGCGAGCAACAACCCGGATTACTCAACAAAAAAATACAGTTCAGCAAAAAATTTGATATCCCAAAAAACACTGCTTATCAATCCAAAACGCTTCAATTAGGTCAAAACTATACCTTGCGCGAATTGCTCACCTATATGATTGTGCATTCTGATAACGATGCCACTGCTTTGGTGCAAAACAACATTGACACAGCTGTACTAATCAAACTTTTTAACGATTTGGGATTGGAAACACCGAGTTATCAATCGAAGCAGTATTTCTTTACTGCGCAAAACTATTCGTTGTTCATGCGTCTCATTTACAATGCTTCCTACCTCAACGAAGAAAACTCCGCTTTTGCAGCACAATTGTTAAGTCAAAGTACTTTTCAAGATGGAATTCTAAAAGGTCTTCCTGCAAACACAAGAGTAGCACACAAATTTGGCGAAGCCGGAACTGCATCGGAAATTCAATTGCACGAATCGGCCTTAGTCTACCTCAACGACAGAACATATCTGCTGACGGTAATGACCAAAGGAAAAGATTTAAAAACACTTTCCAATTTACTGGCCGAAATCTCTAAAGCGGTTTATGATAGTCAAAAGGAAACTGCTCTTTCTAGTTTATAATTTTGATTATTAGATTGTTAGACTGCTTAGATTTTTAGATTTTTTAAAAATAAAACTTTGTGCCTTTGTGGCTTTGCGAGAAAAGAGCTATTATATTTAACCACAAAGCACGCTAAGAAGGCGCTAAGTTCGCTAGGATTTTTGATTTTGGGACTGTAAGATGTAGGATTATAGGATTGTTAGACCGTTAGATTATTAGACTGCTTAGATTTTTAAAAATAAAACTCTGAAACTTTGAAACTCTGAAACTCTGAAACTTTGAAACTTTGAAACTTTGCAAAAAAATCTTCGTGTCTTTGTGACTTCGTGGCAAAAAAAGCAGCAAAAAAAAGCGGCAAAAAAAATACGATAACCTCAAAAATTTCCTTTTTAATTATATTTTTCATAAAAATTACAGCTACACCCTATTTTTTAAACTCATTTTTATCTAAAATTTAAACTATTTTATACTTTTACCCTACAAAAAATAGGGTTAGGAATAAAATTTTATAAAATGAGACTTCAAAAACGTTGGATCGCTGCTTTTGTTATTACCGCTATAGTTGCCGTTACGGGCTTGTTTTGGCCACATCAATCGGCCGAAGTTGGAAAAAACTTCAACACTACTGAAAGCATCAATTATGCCGATGTGGCGTGGTTGCTCACGGCTTCGTGTTTGGTGTTGCTGATGACACCCGGACTTTCGTTTTTCTACGGCGGAATGGTAGGCAAGAAAAACGTCATTTCGACCATGCTCAAAAGTTTTATCTGCCTTGGCGTCATCAGTTTGCTTTGGGTTACCGTGGGTTTTAGTCTTTCCTTCGGAAGTCCGCTTGGCTTTACCATCGACGGAACACATTACGGCGTCATCGGAAATCCATTCGACTTTGCTTTCTTCAACCAAGTTGAAGCCTTACCACATAAAAGTTTAGGCACCACTATACCGTTCATCCTTTTTGCCCTTTTCCAAATGAAATTCGCCGTGATTACACCTGCCATTATCACAGGCGCGCTCGCCGAACGCATTCGGTTTGTATCTTTTTTGCTGTTTATTTGTTTGTTTGCCCTTTTTATTTACACACCACTGTGCCACATGATCTGGCATCCTCACGGCCTTTTGTGTGGCTACTTTGGTGTTAAAGATTTTGCCGGCGGAACCGTAGTACACATGAGTGCGGGTTTTGCAGCATTGGCTGGCGTAATCGTTTTGGGGAAACGTAAAAATAGCGAACACATTCCTACCAATATTCCGTTTGTACTACTCGGAACGGGTTTGCTTTGGTTTGGCTGGTTCGGATTCAACGCAGGTTCGGCACTTGCTGCCAACGGAACTGCAGCCATGGCTTTTGCGACAACTACCATCGCTTCGGCTTCGGCCATGCTGACTTGGGTGTTTTTTGACCGAATGAACAAACGTCGCGTTTCAGCACTCGGCGCGTGCATTGGAGCAGTTGTCGGATTGGTCGTAATTACGCCATCAGCAGGTTATGTTACGATTCCGCAAAGTATTTTCTTCGGATTCATTGGCGCCATCGTTTCCAACAAAATGGTGTACTGGAAAAAACTCAAACAAATCGACGATACACTCGACGTATTCGCTTGTCACGGCGTAGGCGGAATCATGGGAATGATACTGACCGCGATTTTTGCACAAGGAGAAAATGCGAGTTTACTCCATGGCGGTTGGGGCGTTTTTGGTCACCACATGCTAGCCTTGGTGTTGGTTTCGGTGTTTACTTTTGGCGGTGCTTATGTACTTTTTAAAATCACTAATTATATTATTCCGATTCGCGTTTCAGAAGAAGCAGAAGAAATTGGGTTGGATTGGTCACAGCATCGGGAGAAATTTTGATTTAACCGCAAAGACGCTATGTTAGCGCAAGGTTCGCAAAGAGTTTTAAACCATATAAGGCATATAAGGTCATAGAAGGCTTTCTTTAATGTTCTTATATGTCTTATATGGTTAAAAAATTGTGTTTTCATAGCAAATTTGTACTTTTATCCAAACAAACACCATGAAAAAACTCCTACTTCTATTATTCATTCCTTTGTTTTCAATTGCACAAAGAGATCAAGTCATCATCAATACGGTGTTAGACGATTGGCACAAAGCCGCAGCAACCGTAAATTTTGAAGCCTATTTTGGTGCGATGACCGAAGATGCAATTTTCATCGGAACTGATGCAACCGAAAACTAGAACAAAAAAGCGTTTCAAGAGTTTGCCAAACCGTATTTCGATAAAGGAAAAGCGTGGAATTTCACCTCATTAGAACGTCATATTTATTTTTCAAAAGACGGAAAAACCGCTTGGTTCGACGAATTACTCAACACCCAAATGAAAATCTGTCGCGGCAGTGGCGTTTTAGTCAAAGTAAAAAACACTTGGAAAATCAAACATTACGTGCTTTCGATGACCATTCCCAACGACAACTCCAACGAAGTCATAAAAATCAAAGCTCCGATAGAAGATGCCTTGATTGAAAAACTCAAATAGACAAATTCTTCTAAACCACGTGAGTTCGATATAAAAGCCATACAAATAGTCATCTTTTTACACGAATTTGCACAAATTGAAGATGGAAATTATACTATTAGAATCTGAAAAATCAGATTCTAATTCGTGAAATTTTATTTTTAAAATGGTAATTGGTGTAAATTCGTGCAATTCGTGTCTTAATTTATTAAAAGTTTATGTCTAACTCACGTTAAACCATAATTCTTCTACCTAATTTGACTGAGATTCAATCTGCGAATCTGCGGCAAACAACTTTTTTATCGCTTTTAAAACCATAACGTTCTTTTTCTCGTACATAGAGTAACAAACAAAAACGAGAACGTTATGAGTATCAAAAAGAAAATTAAAATCGCAGTACTAAGTATTCTAGGAATTACTTTAGTATTATTCGTGGTTTTGGTGCACCATATTGCCAACGCACGACCAATTGAAAACGCTAACATTCAAATCAGCCGTATTGATTTTGACCAACCGTTTGATTCGTTATCCACGATTCAAATCAAAGAAAAACTACATTCTATACAAGGAGTAAAAAGCGACATCATTGTAAAAAATAATGTGGTCGTTTATTTTCACGACAACACAGTAGCCGATTCTAAAAAAGTCTACGCCGAACTAATGACCAAAGGCGATTACAAAGCCCAACGATTCATTCTACCAGCTACTATGGCCAATAATCAAGTCTGCCCAGTGATGAAAAAAGACAGTTTCAAATATAAGTTCTCCAAGTGGGTTCAAAAACACTTTTAATTAATCTTTAAATATTTATGTTATGACTAAGTTTTCAAAATTTGCATTTTTTGCATTAGCAATCGGATCATTCGCATTCGTATCGTGTAGCGACGATGATCCAGCACCAACGCCAGCAACACCTTCAATCTATGCGCGTTTAGGTGGTTCAACTATGGTAGCCGATCCGGACAATCCGGGACAAATGATTGAAGCCGGACGTTTGAGTTACCGTAAAGTAGTAAATTCAACAGTAGGTTTAATTGTAGCCGATGTTCAAAACAATGCTTCGGGAAATTTAGGAGCGCATTTCGCCCCTGTTTTAACCGAAGTTGGAGCAGGAAACACTACCAATTTAGCCATTTTAGTAGACAATCTAACCGATTTCTTCTCGTTCAACACAGGCGGAACCAATGCAGTAAACACTTATTCAGGTTTGAATATGGTAGCCGCTCACAATCCGGCAACTAACCCGAGAATGGGAACTACTTCAACTGATGCTAACTACACTAAATTTGTAGGTTATGTTGGCGCAGCAGCACAAGCAAACGGAGTAGCAGCTAACACTCAGTTGTATACTGATATCGTTGCGGTATTGGAATCGTTACGCGATCCAATCGTTCAATAATAAATAGTTTGGTTTTAGGTTGAAAACGCTGTCACTAGTAATAGGACAGCGTTTTTGTATTTTACACGAATTGCACGAATCAACACTAATTTATTCGTGCCAATTCGTGCAATTCGTGTGAAAACCTATACTTTGTATATTATTTTCTTAGATTGTCCAACATCACTTGCGTCATCGAATCCATTTCAAATTGGTGTTTCCAACCCCAATCAGTTCTCGCGCATGAATCGTCTATGCTTGCGGGCCAACTGTCGGCAATTTTCTGACGGAAATCGGGTTTATAAGTAATGGTAAAATCGGGAATGTGTTTTTTGATTTCTTCAGCAATTTCGGCAGGCGTAAAACTGATTCCAGCCAAGTTATAAGAAGACCGAATTTTTATGTCATCGGCATCGGCTTGCATGATTTCTACTGTGGCGCGAATGGCGTCGTCCATGTACATCATTGGCAGCTTGGTTTCTTCCGATAAAAAACACTCGAACTTGCCTTTTTCTAAAGCTTTGTGGTAAATATCAACCGCATAATCGGTCGTTCCGCCTCCAGGTTCAGTTGTCCAACTGATTAATCCCGGATAGCGAATACTGCGCACATCTACACCGTATTGATGATGATAATATTCACACCAACGTTCGCCCGTTTGTTTGGAAATCCCGTACACTGTTGTGGGTTCCATGATGGTAAACTGTGGTGTATTTTCGCGCGGAGTCGTAGGTCCGAATACCGCAATACTCGAAGGCCAAAATATCTTTTTTATTTTTTTAGCTTTCGCCAAATTGAGTACGTGAAACAGTGAATTCATATTCAAATCCCACGCAAAAGCTGGGTTTTTTTCGGCTGTCGCGGATAATAATGCGGCCATCAAATAGACATCAGTAATTTGATATTGCTCAATTAAATGCTCAATCTGATTGTAATCTAAAGCGTTGACTACTTCAAAGATTCCGTTGTTTACAATGTCGTTGTTGAGTTTTCTAATGTCGGAAGCGATGACGTTGTCGTTCCCGTAAATACTTCTGAGCTTGGTAGTTAGTTCGGTTCCTATTTGACCGCAAGCTCCAATGATTAATATTTTAGTTGTCATTTTCAGTTTGTTTGTTGGACAAATATAACGATTTCGAAAGATGTTTTTTGTAAAGACGGACTAAAGTCCATCTCCATTAATTAATTTATAAAACCTTTCACACATTCGCTCCAACAAAACCACTACTTTTGTATTTTTGTAATCAAAATTCGGAAAATGAAATTCCAATCGCTAGTACTTCTTATTATTTCACTGTTATTGTTTTCATGTCAAGACGAGAATAAAATCCGTTTGATAGAGCAACAAAAAGAAGCCAAGAAAAAAGAAGTCATCTTCAACAACATCAACAGAGCTTGGGTGTTTAATATTCGCCCATTAGACCCAACCGTTCAAGGAAAAATTAATAATTGGATGGAATGGCGTTCGTTTTTAACCGAAATCAATCAAAAACCCAAAAGTACGATTGGTGCTTTTCAAAAAAAGGCAAAAGTGCTTTCTAAAAAAGCTGCCGAACTCAAATTCAATATTCCTTACGAGTTCAACAAACCGCAAATCATCAGTCGCATTAGCGTCATTGAAACCAAAATAAAATCGATGAGTTTGTTTATTAATCTGAATCAGATTCAAGATGCTAAAGTGGTAAAAAATATACCTGAAATCAATCAAGAAATTGTTTCGTTGCAATTGCAATTGGAAGAAATTGTGCGTCGAAGCCAAATTCCGAGAGAAGCTGGTGAACCTGATCGCATTCAGATTTTAGATACAACACGAGCGATTCCAAATAGTATGCCGCCCAAAAAATTCAGCATTGAGTAAATCGAATCTACTTCAAGTCTATGAAAAATCGGCCAAAGTCCAACTTCTAGCCGATGCCATCCAAAAAAGAGACACTCGCCTTAAAATCAAAGGTTGGGCTGGATCGTCGTTGTCGTTCATTATCAAAACCACTTTTGAAAAGACTGAATTACCGTTTCTTTTATTGTTTCAAGACAAGGAAGAAGCCGCGTATTACCTCAATGACTTAGAAAATTTAATTAACGACCAAGACGTACTTTTTTACCCAAGTTCGTACCGCAGGCCGTATCAAATAGAAGAAACCGATAACGCCAATGTGTTGCTTCGCGCTGAAGTCTTGAACCGCATCAATTCGCGTAAAAAACCTTCGATTATTGTTTCGTATCCTGAAGCGATTTTTGAAAAGGTAGTGACGCGAAAAGAGCTCGAAAAAAACACTTTAAAAGTTTCGGTTAGTGACCAAATTTCCATCGATTTTATCAACGAAGTACTGTTCGAATACAACTTCAAACGCGTTGATTTTGTGTCGGAACCAGGCGAATTTTCTGTTCGTGGTGGAATTGTAGATGTATTTTCCTTTTCTAATGATAATCCGTATCGAATTGAGTTTTTTGGTAACGAAGTCGACAGCATTCGAACGTTTGATGTAGAAACCCAATTGTCGCTTCAACCACAGAAGAAAATCAGTATTATTCCGAATGTAGAGAATAAATTACTCAACGAATCGCGCGAAAGTTTCCTACACTACATCAACGAAAAAACGGTTTTGTTTTTGCAAAATACCGATTTGATTGTAGCACAACTCGAAAAATTATTCAGTAAAGCCAGTGAAGCTTTTGAGAAACTTTCGAAAGACATTCAGCACAACAAACCCGAAGAATTGTTCATCAATCACCAATCGTTTCTAAAAAAAGCATTGGATTTTACTGTAGTTGAAATCGGAAGCGGAAGCACATTTACCGTTGATAAAACCATCGAATTTCACATACAACCGCAACCGTCGTTCAACAAACAATTCGATTTATTACTCAATAAACTCAACGAAAATCACTTCAATGGCATCAAAAATTATTTGTTGTGTGCCAATGAAAGTCAGGCGAACCGTTTTCACGACATTTTTGAAGATTTAGATTCTGAAAGCCACGAAGACATTCGCAAGCAATACCAAACCATCGTTTTCCCTTTGTACCAAGGGTTTTACGACGAAGAAAACCAAATTGCGTGTTACACCGATCACCAAATTTTTGAACGCTATCACAAATTCAACATCAAAAACGGCTATTCGAAAAAGCAGACGTTAACATTAAAAGAATTGACCACACTTTCGGTAGGCGATTATGTTACGCACATCGATCACGGAATCGGAAAATTTGGCGGCTTGCAAAAAATTCAGGTCGAAGGTAAAACACAAGAAGCTATTAAATTGGTGTATGCTGACAACGACATAGTGTATGTGAGCATTCATTCGTTACACAAAATCTCCAAATACAACGGCAAAGACGGTGCAGTTCCGAAGATTTACAAATTGGGTTCTGGCGCCTGGAAAGCCTTAAAACAAAAGACCAAAGCACGCGTTAAACACATTGCATTTAATTTGATTCAATTGTACGCCAAACGTCGCTTGGAAAAAGGTCATGCTTGTGCGCCCGATAGTTATTTGCAAAAAGAATTGGAAAGTTCGTTCATTTACGAAGACACGCCCGACCAAATTACGTCGACCAACGATGTAAAAATGGACATGGAAAGTGACCGTCCAATGGATCGTTTAGTGTGTGGTGACGTAGGTTTCGGAAAAACAGAAGTTGCGATTCGAGCTGCTTTTAAAGCGGTTGACAACGGAATGCAAGTGGCGGTTTTGGTTCCGACTACGATTTTGGCGTACCAACATTTCCGAACATTCTCAGAGCGTTTGAAAGAAATGCCAGTGACCGTAAATTATTTGAATCGTTTTAGAACAGCGAAACAAAAAAGCGAAACCTTACAGAAATTAGCCGAAGGAAAAGTCGATATCATCATCGGAACACATCAATTGGTCAACAAAGATGTAAAATTCAAAAATCTTGGTTTGCTGATTGTGGATGAAGAACAAAAGTTTGGTGTGAATGTAAAAGACAAATTGAAAACGATTGCTGCGAATATTGATACGTTGACCTTAACTGCAACTCCAATTCCAAGAACGTTACAATTTTCGTTAATGGCAGCACGCGACTTATCAGTGATTACTACTCCGCCACCAAACCGATATCCGATTGAATCGCAAGTGATTCGTTTTAGCGAAGAAGTGATTCGCGATGCGATTTCGTATGAAATTCAACGCAATGGTCAAGTGTTTTTCATCAACAATCGCATTGAAAATATTAAGGAAGTAGCTGGAATGATTCAGCGTCTCGTTCCCGATGCGCGCGTCGGAATTGGTCACGGCCAAATGGACGGTAAAAAATTAGAAGAATTGATGTTGGCGTTTATGAATGGCGAATTTGACGTTTTGGTTGCCACAACTATCATCGAAAGTGGTTTGGATGTGCCGAATGCAAACACGATTTTTATCAATAATGCCAATAATTTTGGCCTTTCTGATTTGCATCAAATGCGCGGTCGTGTCGGACGAAGTAACAAAAAAGCGTTCTGTTATTTTATTACGCCACCGCATTCGATGATGACGAGCGAAGCCCAAAAAAGAATTCAAGCGTTGGAACAATTTAGCGAATTGGGAAGCGGATTCAACATTGCCATGAAAGATTTAGAAATTCGTGGTGCGGGCGATTTATTAGGTGGAGAACAAAGCGGTTTCATCAACGAAATTGGTTTCGAAACCTACCAAAAAATCATGAACGAAGCCATCGACGAGTTGAAGGAAAACGAGTTCAAAGACTTGTACGAAACCGAAAACGACATCGAAACCAAAGAATACGTCAAAGATTTGCAAATTGACACCGATTTTGAATTGTTGTTTCCCGATGAATACATCAACAATATTTCAGAGCGTTTGAATTTGTACAACGAATTGAGTACGATCAAAGACGAAGAGCAACTGCAACGCTACGAACAAAAACTCATTGACCGATTTGGTGCATTACCAAAAGAAGCTACTTCTCTATTGAATAGCATCCGTATCAAATGGAAGGCTACTCAAATTGGTATTGAAAAAATAGTAATGAAACAAGGCAAAATGATTGGTTATTTTGTAGGCGATCAACAAAGCGATTATTACCAATCCAAACGTTTTATGAAGATGCTTCAGTTTGTACAACAGAACGGCAATTTGTGCAAAATGAAGGAAAAAGAAACCAAAAATGGCTTGCGATTACTCTTGACTTTTGAAAATGTAAAAAGCATCAACAAGGCGTTGGAGTTGATGAACTTGATGTGAGACTTTTTAGAATTTTAGACTGTAAGATTTTTAGACTCGCTGCGCTCCTAGAATATTAGATTCGATTCGCTTTTAGATGTAAATTTAAAATCTAAGACACTAAGAAATCCAAATATCATAAAATCTTACAGTCTTATCGTCTTATCGTCTAAAAATCTTTTTATCTGATTCGCCAATTCCACCACATCTACTTTTTCAATAGGGTGAATCGTATTCGGCAACACCAACAACTGAGAATGCTGAATTTTTCGATGTGCGTGTAGGGTTTCTTCCAAAGTGACCATGACATCTTTATCACCAACTGAAAGCAAAACTGGAATTGTGATTTGCTCGAAATCATTGTCATTTACTTCAGGATTTTGACCCAAATTGAGCATCATTTGTGCCGTTTTAGTCATTAAATCTTCCCAATTGTTACCGTGTAATTGTTCTAAACTTAGAGCGTATTTCGGCACTTTTTCTTTTATTATTATTGGATTCAGCATCGAAGCTTCTTTTTGCGAACCTTCGACAGTCCAGTTTAATTTGGTTGCCAAAGTGAAGAGTTTCTGGATTCGTTCGGGGAACTGTTTTGCCAAATACAAACCCACGTATCCACCCATGCTGTAACCAAAAACTGTTATTGATTCGATTTGATTTTCATCTAAAAAAGCAATGACTTCGTTGGCAAAACCAGCGATAGTAAAATCACTTTCGGGGAATTCGCTTCCGCCATGACCATGAAAAGAGAAACTGTACACATCGAAATCATTTTGCAACGATTCCTTTAAAGGTTGCAAACTTTTTTCGCTTCCTAATGCGCCGTGAAGTAATAGTAATTGTTGCATGTTTTTGTTCTTTTTTTGCCACGGATTTCACAGATTCAACGGATTAAAATCAGTGCAAATCCGTAACATCCGTTTTATCAGTGGCCTGAATTATCAAAAATAATAAAATGCTTCTTCAATATGTTCGATATAAAAATTAAATCATAATCTTTCTACTTCGTCTTTTCCGCGTAGGCGGAAATCCATTTTTATAAGAATAGTGCAACTTTATTAATTACCTTTTGCAATTATTAAATATAATTTAGACATGTTTTAAATTAGATTTCCGCCTTCGCGGAAAAGACGTTACGAAAAGAAGCAAATCATTCAAAACAATGGGCTATTTTATTTTATGTGGATTTCCGCCTACGTGCCAAAGACGTTAAAAAGATACCATCAAAAATAATAAAACGCTTCTTCAATATGTTCGATATGAAAATCGTTGGCTTCTTTGTTAATGGCAATAATATCAAAACGAACGTCTACATCCAAATCGCGTGAAACAACGTATTCATTTACGGCTTTTACTAACAGTTGTATTTTTTTAGGTTTAACAAAATCCTGCGGTAACCCAAAATCAATTGATGAGCGTGTTTTGACTTCTACAATGGCCAAAATGTTTTCTTTTTGAGCAATAATGTCAATTTCGGCTTTTTGAAACACCCAATTCGTTTCGAGAATTTCATAGCCGTTTTGTTGCAGAAAATCTACAGCCAATTCTTCTCCGAGTTTACCTAGTTCGTTGTGGGAAGCCATGTCATTGCGAGTTTACGAAGCAATCTTTTATATAAAATTACTGAACATCACTTTGTCATTTCGACGAAGGAGAAATCACATTTAGTGATTCAGATTATGAGATTCCTCGTTCCTCGGAATGACAAAATTGCTAATCAAATATAACTTTACTTTCCAATTCATTTACTTCCATCGAGACTTGTTTTCCGAAAATCAATGCACGATTATCGGCCATGTGCCCGGCTGGGAAATTGTATATAATTGGGATGTTGTACTCTTTACAAACGTCTTCAATAATTTGGTTGGCGTTTTTGCCCCACGGAATGTCGTTGTCTTTCATTTTGGTCATTCCACCTACTATAATTCCTTTGATGCTTTCTAGACAACCGTTGCGTTTGAGGTTCATCATCATGCGATCGATGTGGTACAAATATTCGTCTAAATCTTCTAAAAACAGAATCTTATCATTACAATCTATCGACGATGGCGAACCAAATAAACTATACAAAATGGATAAATTCCCGCCAACTAATTCGCCTTTCGCTGAACCCAAACGATTCATAGGATCGCACGGAACGGCATATTCTAAATGCTCACCAAATAGAGATTTACGCAGCGTTTCTTTGGCTTCTTCAGTTGCTTTTGAACTCACGGGCATGATGCCGTGTATCGATTGAAAACCCATCGTATTCAAATGACTGTGCAAAACGGTTACATCGCTAAAACCGACAATCCATTTCGGACTTTCTTTAAATTTGGTAAAATCCAATTTATCGATCATACGCACGGTTCCGTAACCGCCACGAACGCACCAAATCGCTTTTATGTTGGGATTGTCTAATTGCGTTTGAAAATCGGCTGCGCGTTGCTCATCAGTTCCGGCTAATTGATTCAAATCGAGTCCAATAGTTTTACCAATTACGACTTCCAAACCCCAACTTTTCAACCATGAAATGGCGGGTTGTAAATTGTCTTCTATGTTTTTACGCGCTGTAGCAACGATGGCAATAGTGTCGCCTTTTTTTAAATACGGTGGTGTAATCATTTTCTTTTGGGAATGAAGTTGGCTAAAGAATAGAGAGAATAGAATATAGAAAATAGACTTTTTCATTTAGATATAAAATCGATAAAGCAAATCTAATAATTTTTATGCCAACCAAAACCATAGTTGATTCCTAAACCTATAAAAGAGGTTTTTGAAATGTTTCCGTAAAGTTTAAAACCAATACTTCTAGAAAACGAAGTGGGTTGACCAACTGGAATTAGAAGATAAATTCGGTAGCGCTCTTTATTGCGATTGAACCATTTGATGTTCATTTCAAAAGGCAAACCTACACCGTCTTGAACCTCAAAATTACGAATATCGTTCTCTACGTAAGTAAACTCTTTATGCTTTACATAACCTACTCCCGCTGAATAACTAAAGGAATGGTTGTCGTAGATTTTCCGTTTTCCGTATAATAAAGCAAACTCATCGGTTTGTTCGACAACTTCAAATGCTGGAAAAAAAACAAAAAGAAATTTTCCTTCTAGTTGAATGTTATTGGTATAACGTAAAGTGAACAAATTGTCTTTGGTTTGATAATTTAAGCTGACTCCATTTGAAAATCCACCCGAACTACCAAAAGCGGGACCAAAATAATATTCAGAAAAAAGAATTGGATTGGTTTTTTCTTGCGACCAGCAATTCAGCATTAGCAGTAAAGCGAATGTTGTGAGTAAAATTTGTTTGTTCATAGCTTTTTTATCCAAATATAGTTTTTTTTGAACGCTGATGAAACGGATTGTAGCGATTTCCGCGGATGTATTTGATTACTGTATTTGACTGAAGGATTGTAGGGCTTTAAGATTGTAGGATAAAAAATAGTTTTACTGAAACGGATTGCCCTAGCCCTGATTGCTTCGCCAGTTCGCTGCGCTAGTGTGCAGTGAAAATCCTTTTGCTTTTTTCTTTAAAAAGCAAAAGATTGCAACGAATAGCAGGAAATAGCTTCTGATTGCTTCGTGCCTCGCAATGACAACGATTAATTTACTATTTTTGCACTTTATATACCATTTACAATGTTAGAAAATCCAAAAAGATATACGATTACAGCAGCGTTGCCTTATACCAATGGACCGATTCATATTGGTCATTTGGCCGGAGTTTACGTTCCGTCTGATATTTACGCTCGTTATTTGCGTTTGCAAGGAAAGGACGTGGCGTTTATGTGCGGAAGCGATGAACACGGCGTTGCGATTTCGATGAAAGCCAAAAAAGAAGGCATTACACCACAAGAAGTGATTGACAAATACGACGGAATTATTCGCAAATCATTCATTGATTTCGGGATTTCGTTTGATAATTATTCGCGTACATCAGCTCAAATTCACCACGATACGGCTTCTGAATTTTTCAGAACCTTGTACGATAAAGGCGATTTTATAGAGCAAGTTACTGAGCAATTGTACGACGCCAAAGCCGATCAGTTTTTGGCCGATCGATTTGTGACAGGAACATGTCCGAGATGCGAAAATCCGGAAGCCTACGGCGATCAATGTGAACGTTGTGGTTCGACGTTGAACGCAACTGATTTGATCAATCCGAAATCGACGATTACGGGTGAAACTCCGATTTTAAAAGAAACCAAACACTGGTTTTTACCTTTGGACAGATACCAAGATTTTCTGACGAATTGGATATTGGTGGAACATGCCAAAGACTGGAAAACCAATGTATTAGGACAAGTAAAATCGTGGTTGGACGATGGTTTGAAACCGCGTGCTGTAACGCGTGATTTGGATTGGGGAATTGACGTTCCGGTAGAAGGCGCAACAGGAAAAAAATTATACGTTTGGTTTGATGCACCGATTGGGTACATTTCGGCTACCAAAGAATGGGCGGCGCGAGAAGGTAAAAATTGGGAAGATTATTGGAAGAATGAAGACACGAAATTGGTTCATTTTATCGGGAAAGACAATATTGTATTTCACTGTATTATTTTCCCCGCGATGTTGAAAGCTGAGGGAAGTTTTATTTTACCTGATAACGTTCCGGCAAATGAGTTTTTGAATTTGGAAGGCAATAAACTGTCGACTTCAAAAAATTGGGCGGTTTGGTTGCACGAATATTTAGAAGATTTTCCAGGAAAGCAAGACGTGTTGCGTTATGCGTTGACAGCAAATGCTCCAGAAACTAAGGATAATGATTTTACTTGGAAGGATTTTCAAGCGAGAAATAACAATGAATTGGCGGCTGTTTTTGGCAATTTCATCAATCGAATTGTGGTGTTGACCAACAAATATTACGATGGTGTTGTTCCGACTCCGAATGAATTTACCGAAGTGGATGAGCAAACTTTAGCCGAATTAAAAGCGTATCCATCGGTGATTTCGAGTTCGATTGAGCGTTATCGATTTAGAGAAGCACAAGTTGAATTGATGAATGTGGCGCGTTTAGGGAACAAATATTTGGCCGATGAAGAACCGTGGAAAATGGTAAAAACTGATCCGGAACGTGTAAAAACTCAAATGTATGTAGCGTTGCAAATTGCTTCGGCATTGGCAATTCTATCAGAGCCTTTTTTACCGTTTACATCTAAAAAATTATGTACCGCATTGAATATTGAATTGAATGATTGGAATTTGGATTTCGATCAATGGAATTCAGCAAAAGCAGGTCATACAATTAATCAATGTGAAATTTTGTTTGCTCAAATCGAAGACAGTGAAATTCAAAATCAAATTGACAAATTAGAAGCCACTAAGAAAGCAAATGTGGTTGAAAATACTATGGAAGAAACTACACTAACACCACAAAAACCAACTGCTACTTTTGATGATTTTACCAAATTGGATTTGCGAGTTGGAACCATCATTGAAGCCGAAAAAATGCCCAAAGCCGATAAACTTTTGGTGTTAAAAATTGATACTGGATTGGATGTGAGAACCGTTGTTTCGGGAATAGCAGAACATTTTTCACCTGAAGAAGTGATTGGAAAACGCGTCACTATTTTGGCCAACTTAGCACCAAGAGCATTGCGTGGAGTAGAAAGTCAAGGTATGATTTTGATGACCAACAACAGCGAAGGCAAATTGGTTTTTATAAATCCGGATGTGGATGGAGTTGAAAATGGCGCGACGATTAGTTAATTTTTGCAATTAAAAAATTATATGAACCATTTTATATCCAAACTTCCCAAAGCCGAACTACACCTACACATTGAAGGTTCGTTTGAACCCGAATTGATGTTTGCTTTGGCGCAACGCAATCAAATTGACATTCCATATAAAACCATCGAAGAAGTGAAGCAAGCCTATAAATTTTCGTGTTTGCAGGATTTCTTAAATATCTATTACGCTGGCGCCAGTGTTTTGATTCACGAGCAGGATTTTTACGAACTCACGATGGCGTATTTAACCAAATGTCACGAAGAAAACATTGTACACACCGAAATCATGTTTGATCCGCAAACGCACACTCATCGCGGAGTTTCGTTTGAAACGGTAATTAACGGAATTCAAAGAGCCCGTGAAGAAGCGCAGCAAAAATGGGGAATTACATCATTGTTAATAATGAGTTATTTGCGTCATTTATCGGAAGAAGATGCTTTTGAAACCTTGCGTCAATCGTTACCGTTCAAACATCTGATAAAAGCAGTTGGTTTGGATTCGTCTGAAAAGGGAAATCCGCCTTCAAAATTTTACAATGTTTTTGAAGCTTCTGCAAAAGAAGGTTATGTTTTGTTGGCGCATGCTGGTGAAGAAGGTCCGGCCGAATACGTTTGGGAAGCTATTGACGGTCTGAAAATTGTGCGTATTGACCATGGAAATAACTGTTTGACTGATGCAAATTTAGTGGACGAAATCATCCGAAGAGATATGGCTTTGACGGTTTGTCCGCTTTCTAATTTAGAATTGAAAGTAGTTACTGATTTGAAAGAACATCCCTTAAAAACAATGCTAACTAAAGGAATAAAAGCTACTGTAAATTCTGATGATCCAGCGTATTTTGGAGGTTATTTGAATCAGAATTTCCACTCTATCCAACAAGCTTTAAACCTTACCAAAGAAGAAATTATAATTTTAGCTAAAAACTCATTCCAATATTCATTATTAGATGAAAGTCGCAAGATTGAATTGTTGAATTTAGTAGATGAATATTCAAAAAACAACTAAATTATGTCGATTAAAGTAATCGCTTTTGATGCTGACGATACACTATTTGTAAACGAGCCTTATTTTCAGGAAACTGAGCGCAAATTTTGTGATTTAATGTCGGATTATTTGTCGCATCAAGGATTGTCTCAGGAGTTGTTTCGCGTTGAAATTCAGAATTTGGAATTGTATGGTTACGGAATAAAAGGCTATATTCTTTCGATGATTGAAGCGGCAATGAAAATTTCAAACAATACCATTTCGATCGAAATTGTTGAAAAAATCATCGAATACGGAAAAGAGCTTCTTCAAAAACCAATTGAATTATTGGATGGAGTTGAAGAAACTTTGAAGGAATTGAATGGAAAATACAAGTTAGTTGTTGCTACTAAAGGTGATTTGTTAGATCAAAGAAGAAAGTTACACAATTCGGGTTTGGGTCATTATTTCCACCACATTGAAGTAATGTCAGACAAAAAGGAAAAAGACTATCACGATTTGCTCAAGCGATTAGAAATAAATCCAGATGAATTTTTTATGATTGGAAATTCACTAAAATCAGATGTTTTACCCGTTTTAGAAATTGGTGGCTATGCCGTTCATATTCCGTTTCATGCTACTTGGGAACACGAAAAAGTAAGTCATAAAGTAGAGCATCCGAACTTTAAAACTTTGGAAAAAATCACCGAAGTCTTGCCCATTTTATTAAAATAAATTTCACACTAATTACACTAATTTACACAAATCAGATTTGGTGGAATTACACAAACACAATCTTGAATTAGTGAAAATTCGTGTAATTCGTGTCTCTTAAGAATGAAACAAAAACTCGACATTGAAACTTGGAACCGTAAAGAGCATTTTCTGTTTTTTAACCAAATGGAAGAGCCCTTTTTTGGTGTAACCATTGTTGTTGATTGTACCAAAGCCTACGAAAAAGCAAAAGAATTAGGAATTTCATTTTTCAGTTATTATTTGCATAAAACGTTAGTTGCTGTTAATTCAATCGAGAATTTTCGTTACCGTATTAAAGATAATGAAGTCTATATTTTTGATCAAATCGATGCCTCGGCCACCATTTTACGTGAAGACAAAACGTTTGGCTTTTCGTTGATAGAGTTTGATGAAAATCTTTATGAATTTGCAGAAATCACTAAAAAGGAAATAGAACGAATTCAAACTACAACTGGACTTTTCACAAGAGAATATCCTGAAAACTTGATTCACTTTTCGGCCTTACCGTGGGTGAATTTTACTTCTTTTTCGCACGCGAGAAGTTTCACTTGGCCTGACAGTTGCCCGAAAATTTCATTTGGCAAAATGATGGATGAAAATGGTAAAAAAACCATGTCAATGTCTATTCACGTTCACCACGGTTTGATGGACGGTTACCATGTAGGCGAATTTGTAGAAGCTTTTGAAAAACTGATGAATAGTTAGTTAATGTAAGTCCAATTAACACCGTCACTAATCACGGTTACCGTACGCAAATTACCTTCATACATAAAAATTTGAGCGCTTCCTGTAGTTGAATTTTTAGGAAATAACAAACCTGTTGCTGTGGTTAATTGTGCTGTTATTGCATTTTGAATATTGCGAATAATGTACATTCTACCTGGGAAAAGTGTTGGATTGGGCAATTCAAATTTGTCGTCTGTAGCAACCGGACTAATCGAAATATATACACCATCATCAATCAGAACTGCCGAACCTGAAGTACCTGAACCATTTCCAGGAAGATTTACAACTTTTAGCGATACATTTCCATTTACATCTAATGTGCTTAAAGGTGTTGAAGTATTAATTCCAACCTGAGAAAAACCGTTTTGAGAAAAACAGCAAAACAGTAGTAACAAAAGCAATTGCTTTATGAATTTCATATTTTTTGGGTTCATATTTTAATGACAACATACTAAAGGTATTAAAAAAATCAGAACCTGCTAAGACAAAGTTTAGCGAAAACGTTTTCGTGTTGAAAAGTTGTTTTATACTGTCGCATTCCTTCTACAGAAAAAGCAGAAAGGCAAGAACTATTATTCTCACCCTTCTCCATCCTCAATCATGAAATACCACTATTTCCCAATCAACAGTAATTCACTCACAACTACGTCAGTTACATACCGTTTTTCACCATTTTTATCATCATAACTTCGGTGTGTCAGTTTTCCTTCGATGGCAATTTCTTTTCCTTTGGTTACATACTTTTCGATGATTTCGGCCGTTTTTCCCCAAGCAGTTAAGCGATGCCATTCGGTTTGTTCTACTTTTTCACCTTTATTATTGGTGTAATTTTCATTGGTTGCCAAACTAAATTTAGCTACTTTCTTCCCACTTTCGATGGTTTTAATTTCTGGCTCTTGACCTACGTGTCCGATTAATTGAACTTTGTTTCTCATGGCGTATAATTATTATTAGTTACTTATTTAGATTAATACTATTTCTTTAACAATGACTTCCGTTACATAGCGTTTCTCTCCGTTTTTATCATCATAACTTCGGTGTGTTAATTTACCTTCAATAGCAACTTCTTTTCCTTTGGTTACGTACTTTTCGATGATTTCAGCAGGTTTCCCCCAAGCGGTTACTCTGTGCCATTCTGTTTGCTCGACTTTTTCACCGTTTTCTTTGTAATAAACTTCGTTGGTAGCAATGGTAAGATTGGCTACTTTTTTTCCTCCTTCTAGGTTTTTGATTTCAGGATCTTGACCTACGTTTCCAATTAACTGTACTTTGTTTCTCATGGCGTTTACAAATTTAATGTTAGTATTATTTATATGATTTTGTCGATGTTGCAATTGAATTGGTAACTTTCGACGATGCAAAGTTGCTATAACACGCTTTTTTTATTCGGTAACTAAGCGTTTATTTTCGGTTGTAACTATTTGTAACCGTTTGCAAACGGAACTATTTTTAGTATATTTGTTTGATTGTAAAGAATTTGAACGCCAAAATAACATCTCTATCATCAACCATTACACTTTACAATTAGACACTTATGGAAGCATCATTTGACTCTGAAAAACTCAGATTTCCAATAGGAAAATTCACTATTCCTGAACTCATTTCGGAATCCGACACTCATCAATGGATTTCAGAAATCGAATCTTTTTCTAATCGAATTTACAATCTTACCCACTCACTTTCTATCGAACAATTGAATTGGAACTACCGACCAAACGGTTGGACAATCAAACAAGTAATTCATCATTGTGCCGACAGTCATATGAATAGTTTGATTCGATTTAAATTGGCTCTAACCGAAGAAATTCCGACCATCAAACCGTATGAAGAATCCAAATGGGCTGAATTAATTGATGGTGTAGACTATGACATTTCAGCTTCCCTAAAAATTATTGAAGGTGTTCATTACCGTTGGACATTACTTCTAAAAAATTTCACTAATGACGATTTTGCTCGACAATTCATTCATCCCGAGAGCAAAAAAACCTACCGTTTGGATGAAGCAACTGCCTTGTATGCTTGGCATTGCAATCATCATTTGGCACACATACATCAAGCTATCCACCATAAAGGACAATTTTAAATTTAAAAGCCATGACAAAAACCTGTTTAGAATGCGAAGAAAAAATAGTAGGTAGAGAAGACAAAAAATTCTGCAGCGACGGTTGCCGAAATGCCTACAACAACAAAATAAACAAAGACAGTACTAATTATATGCGCAACATTAATAATAAATTGCGAAAAAATTACCGTATTTTGTCGGAGTTGAATGTAGATGGAAAATCAAAAACTACACGTACAAAACTATTGAGCAAAGGATTTGATTTTGACTATTTTACATCTATTTTAAACACTAAATCGGGCAACACTTATTTTTTTGTTTATGAACAAGGCTATATGATTTTGGAGAATGATTATTATATGTTGGTCAAAAAAGATATTTAATTAAAAAAACAAAAGCATGATTTCAATGGTTTTACTATTGAGATAAATTCAGCATAAAATGAAAAAAAACTACTCTTCTCTTTATTCCATGTTAGTGCTTGTGGCGCTTATTTCAGGCATTTTTTATTGTATGATGCCACAAAATTACGACACCGAGGAAGCCTCAATTTCTGAGTTTTCTACTAAAAGAGCCTTAGAAAAAGTCAAAGCAATTGCCCAAAAACCACATTATGTAGGTTCCAAAAACCACGAAGTTGTTGCACAATATTTGATTCAGGAATTGAAAAATTTAGGTCTTCAACCTTCCGTTCAAGAAGGATTTACCATGACCGAAAAAGGAACTTTAGTACAATCCAAAAACATTTTAGCTCGTATTGAAGGTTCGGCAAACACCAAATCACTTTTACTTCTTTCCCATTACGACAGTGCGCCTCATTCGTATTCGCATGGTGCCAGTGACGATGCTTCAGGAGTAGCCACTATTTTGGAAAGTGTTCGTGCTTTTCTTCATACCAAAACCAAACATAAAAACGACATTATTATTCTTTTTTCAGATGCTGAAGAATTAGGATTGAATGGTGCCGCGCTTTTTGTAACGCAACACAATTGGGCAAAAGAAGTCGGTTTGGTATTGAATTTTGAAGCGCGTGGTTCATCTGGTCCGAGTTATATGCTAATGGAAACCAATGCTGGAAACGCCAAAATGGTGGATGGTTTTCAAAACGGAAAAGCCAATTACCCCGTTTCGAATTCGTTGATGTATTCTATTTATAAGATGTTGCCCAACGACACCGATTTGACCGTTTTTAGAGAAAGTGGAAAAATTCAAGGGTACAATTTTGCCTTTATTGACAGTCATTTTGATTACCATACTTCGCAAGACAAATACGAGCATTTGGATCCAAAAACCTTAGCGCATCAAGGAACGTATTTAATGCCATTGTTGAAGTATTTTTCGAATTCTGATTTAAAAAACCTCAATTCTTCTGAAGATAAAGTGTATTTCAATGTTCCTTTCTCTTTTGTGAGTTATCCTTTTTCATGGATTTTACCCATGGTAATTATTGGTTTTGTTCTGCTATTTCTGTTGATGTTTGTTGGAATGGGAAAACACGTTTTGCGTTTGGATCAAATCATCAAAGGCTTTTTACCTTTATTGGGTTCGCTTGTTGTTGCTGGTGGAATTACTTATTTTGGGTGGAAAACACTACTTGTTATTTATCCTCAATACAACGACATTCTGCACGGATTTACTTATAACGGTCACGATTATATTTACGCATTTGTGAGTTTGACTTTGGCAATTTGCTTTTTGTTTTATAAAAATGATGGCAAACGCAACCCAGAAATGAATCAGACAATCGCGCCTTTGTTTGTTTGGTTATTGATTAATATTGGTATTGCTTTTTATCTAAAAGGCGCTGGATTTTTAATTATTCCCGTCATTTCAAGTACATTGATGTTGGGTTATTTTGTGATGACACAGAAATCGAATGGCGTTGTAAATCTGATTTTATCCTTACCAACTCTTATTATTTTAGTTCCGTTTATTCAGATGTTTCCGATTGGTTTGGGATTAAAAATTTTGGTAGGAAGTGCAATTTTAACTGTTTTGACTTTCACTTTATTACTTCCCATTTTTGGTTCGTTTACCCGAAAAGGAAGTTGGGCCATTTTGTTCTTTGCCCTTTCGATTGGTTTATTTATAAAGGCACACCAATCATCGGGTTATGTGTATGGAAAAGCCAAACCGAATAGTTTAGTTTACATCTTAAATGGTGATACCAACAAAGCGAATTGGGCAACGTACGATACTAATTTGGACGAATGGACCAAAGGTTATTTGGGCGAAAAACCGAAGAATGCATCGAGTTTGAACACCAATAAATTGTACAGTAAATACGGTTCGCAATACACTTTTATGGCCGATGCTCCGGTAAAAAACATCCAAAAACCGACCATTGATTTTGTACGAGATTCGGTCATTGGAAACCAACGCTATTTGAAAATTGTAATTACGCCGAATCGAAAAGTAAATCGATATGATATTTTTGATAATGGCAAGACAACTCTTCATCATTTAAAAGCCAATGGTGCCCAATCGATAGATGTGAAGAGCAATATCATCGCTAAGAAAACCAATAAGATTTTGAGTTATTATGTGGTGAATAATCTTCCGTTGGAATTGGAATTTTCAATTAATTCGAACGAAAAACTCGATTTAAGTTTGGTAGAGAGTTCGTTTGATTTGATGCAAAATCCTGCTTTCAGTATGGCCAAAAGACGTGACTGGATGATTCCGACTCCGTTTGTATTGACGGATGCGATTATTGTAAAACAAAAAATAAAACCAAGTTTAAAAACTAATTCTATCGTTGCCATGAAATAAAACTATCGGATCAATTACTATAAACCATACAAATTATTTATATGCACCATTTACAAACTAAAATCCACGAAATTCGTGGACAAAAAGTACTGCTCGATTTTGATTTGGCAGAACTTTACGAAATTGAAACTCGAGTTTTGAATCAAGCCGTAAAAAGAAACTTCAAACGATTTCCGGATGATTTTATGTTTCAATTAACCGAAAAAGAGTGGCTAACTATGTCATCACAAATTGTGACGACATCTTCCTCAAAAAGACCTAAAAAAGCCTATCCGTATGCTTTTACAGAACAAGGCGTAGCGATGTTAAGCGGCATTTTAAATTCGAATATTGCAATTAATGTCAACATTGCTATAATGCGTACATTTGTGCACATTAGAAGGCAAGTTGGAACTAATAATGAGTTCAATAAAAAACTGGAGGAATTAGAGTCAAAATACGACCAACAATTTGGAGAAGTTTTTGAAGCCTTGCATTATTTGATTCAAAAAGAAAAAAAAGAAGAATTATACCAGAAAAGAAAACAAATTGGTTTTAAAAAATAAATGAAACAAATAAGCATTTTAGGTTGTGGTTGGTTGGGATTACCATTAGCAAAATCATTGATAGAAGATGGATTTTCAGTTAATGGTTCGACGACATCATTGGAGAAAATGGACGTATTGAAAGATGCTGGAATTTCTCCTTTTCAAATCAATGTTTTGGAAGATACAATTGAAGGCGAAATAGTTTCATTTTTAGAAAATTCGTCTGTTTTAATTATTGATATTCCGCCAAAATTGAGAGGCAATTCAAAGGATACTTCGACTGCGCTCAGCATGACATTTGTAGCTAAAATTCAAACTGTAATTTCATCCATAGAACAATCAACTGTAAAAAAAGTACTTTTTGTGAGTTCGACTTCAGTATATACCGATGACAGTTCAGAAGTTACTGAAGCTACACAACCTCAACCTGATACGGAAAGCGGAAAACAATTGTTGGAGGCTGAATTTTTACTATTAAATAATACTCATTTTCAAACCACTGTACTACGATTTGGCGGATTGATTGGTGATGATCGTCATCCGATTCGGTTTTTATCAGGGAAAAAGAATATTGAAAACCCAGAAGCTCCGATAAATTTAATTCATCAAAAAGATTGCATTGGAATCATTCAGTCGATTATAGAAAACACTATTTGGAATGACGTGTTCAATGCGGTTGCCCCTTATCATCCTTCGCGAAAAGAATATTACGCCCAAAAAGCCTTAAAGCTGAATTTACCTTTACCTGAATTTGATGAAAGTAAACCTTCGATTGGAAAACTAATTTCGAGCGAAAAAATACTCCAACAATTAAATTACACATTTAAAGTACCTGAATTATGAGCGCAAATGATACCATAGGAACCATTGGTGTTGGAATCATTCTGATTGCCTACTTTTTAAATAATTTCTCCTTCATTCAACGCAACGGAAATCTCTATTTTATACTGAATATAATTGGAGCGAGTATTGCGTGTTATGCTTCGTATTTAATCAACTACATTCCGTTTGTGGTGTTGGAAGCCACATGGGCAATCATAAGTTGTGTTGGCTTACTACAAAACATAAAAAAACCTCAAGAATCAACTTGAGGTTTTGTTTTTTTACCAAATCTTTACGCGATCTTCTGGTTTGACGTATAATTTGTCTGTTTCTTTTATGTCGAATGCTTTATAGAATTCATCTACATTTAATAATGGAACATATGCGCGGTACATTCCGGGCGAATGTGGATCGGTTTTCACTTGATTTTTTATGGCTTCGTCTCTTGATTTACTTCTCCAAATTGTTGCCCACGAAATGAACAAACGTTGCTCTGGAGTATACCCATCAATCAAACCTGGATTTCCATTTTCTTTTAAATAAATCTGTAATCCATCATAAGCAGCATTGATTCCGCCAAGGTCACCAATATTTTCTCCTAAGGTAAATTTACCGTCTACAAAAGTTCCTGGTAGTGGTTCTAAAGCACTGTATTGAGCTGCTAAAGCGCCACCTAAACCTGTAAATTGTTTCAAATCGTCTTCTGTCCACCAATTTACTAAATTCCCATCGGCGTTGTAACGCGAACCTGAATCGTCGAATCCGTGAGAGATTTCGTGACCAATTACTGCTCCAATTCCACCATAATTTACTGCTTCATCGGCTTTATAATCATAAAATGGCGGTTGAAGAATCGCTGCTGGAAATACAATTTCGTTATAAGTTGGACTGTAATAAGCATTAACGGTTTGTGGTGACATTCCCCAACGTGTCTTATCAACAGGTTTGTATAAATCGGCAATATTTTCCTCAAATCCCCATTTAGAAACGCTTTCCATATTAGAAAAATAATCTCCGCCTTCTTCTTTGCTTTTGATTACTAACTTAGAGTAATCCTTCCATTTGTCTGGATAACCGATTTTTACGTTGGATTTGCGTAGTTTTTCAATGGCGCCTTTTCGAGTTTCAGGAGTCATCCAAGGCAAGTTATTGATTCTGTTTTCAAAAGCCAAGAAAACATTTTTAATCATTTTGTTTGCTTTTTCTTTGGCTTCTGCTGGAAATTTTTTCTCAACATATAATTTTCCTAATGCTTCACCAACTGTACCATTAACAACTAGCAACGCTCTTTCTTCACGCGGTCTTTGCTTTTTTGCGCCTTGTAATGTTTTGCTGTAGAATTCCCAGCTTGCTAATTCAATTTCGGTAGTTAATACATCGGATGATTTGTTGATTAATGTCCAACGCAAATACGCTTTCCAGTCTTCTACTTTATTTTCAGAAAAAATAGTCTGAAGCGCCGTCATGTATTTGGGTTGGGAAACAATAACTGAATCTAGATTTTTGATTCCAACTGTAGTGATGAACTTTTGCCAATCAACCGCTGGAGTTAGTTTTTGTAAATCGGCCACCGACATTGGATTGTAGGTTTTTCTTCTATCACGACGTTCCACTCGATCCAATCGCGGTTGAGCCATTGCTGTTTCTATAGCTAAAACACGCTGCGCATTGGCTTTGGCTTGCTCTGGTTTTTCACCTAAAAACTGTAACATTCGAGCAACATGAAGCACATATTTTTCTCTTTTCTCTTTTGAATCGGCATCTTCAGAAACATAATAATCTCTATCGGGTAAACCTAAACTTCCCAAACCAATATTTACAACGTTTCTATTACTGTTTTTAGCATCGGGACTAATTCCGATTCCGTAAAATCCAATACCGCCTACAGGAGCCATTTCAATAATTAAATTATTTACATCTTGAATGGTTTTGATGCTGTTGATCTTTTTAAGTCTTGGCAAAATGGGTTTTATACCTAATTTATTTCTGTAAATGGTATCCATGTAGGTTGTGAATACTTTTACCGCTTTGGCTTGATCTGAATTTGGATCTAAATTTTTGTTGTTTACCGCTTCCTTTAAAATGGCCAACGCGTCTTTATCGGTATTTTGTCGTAATTCATCAAAACTTCCCCATCGCACTCTATCGTTTGGAATTTCGGTTTGGTCAAACCAAGTACCATTTACATATCTAAAAAAATCATCGCCTGGTTTTACGGTTTTATCCATAAAATCCAAGTTAATTCCGGTGTTTTTTTGTTGAGCTGATAATTGACTTAAGCCAAATAACAAGCAAGAGGCAATTAAAATTTTCTTTTTCATATTCTTACTTTTTGGTTATTTTCTTAGTTACAATTTGATTGTTGGATTTAATTTTTACAAAGTACATTCCAGTTGATGCATCTGATAAATCTAAAACTAAATTGGAATTATCTTGATTGTTCATTTTGACGTCAATTTGTTTTCCAAGAACATCATAAACTTCAATACTTTCAACCAAAAGATTTTGAGCCATTATATTGAAAATTCCGTTAGATGGATTTGGATAAATTGTCAAATTATTGATGTCAAAAGATTGATTATCCAAAACACCACTGATTAAGAAATCATCTATTATTACACCTTCTTCAACCACAGATTGATCCGAATGGAACACAAAACGGAAGATAACATTGGTTTCCGCACTCAAATCAGTAAGAGGGTAAAAATAGTTTGAAAGTGTATTGTTAGATCCTGTCCATTGCGCGCCAACACAGTTGAAACAATCGGCTCCGGAAGTATCAGGTGTTCTGTCACTGTTGTACCAATTGGTATCCATGCTTCCTAAAACTTGCCAGTTTTGGCCTAAATCCGTTGAATATTGTACGTACAAAATATCCCAGTTATTTTCTAAATCGTAAGCCAGTTTAAAACTAATTTGAGGATTTGAAATTTGGGTTAAATTGTAACATTCCGAAATCAAAAATGATTTGGTCAAATCAGGATAAGTTCCATTCAAAGAAGTAGCGTAAACTTTATTTGAGCCTGAAGATAAAACTGCGCCTGATCGAGTTCCTCTTTCCCAAATACCTGAAGTACTACCTTCGTCATTTTCTAATAAATCATCCGTTGTGTTTTCAAAAGTATTAGTTACATTAACTTCGCCTGAATCATTGATGTAAAAAACACCTTGCGATGCATTATTATCAGAGTAAGCATCATTAGGAATGGTACATGAAACTTGAAAATCATAAGCTCCTTTTGCTAAGCTTATGGCTGGTAACGTAATTGATGCCGTTTGGTTGGTTGCTAAATTTCCATTCCAATTGTAAGTGTAAGGCACAGAATTATAAGAGTAATCAAATGCGATTGAAGTAATTGCATTTAAACCATTATTTTTAACCGTAATTTCAGGAGCAACATTGCTATTACAATTTACATTTACTGAGGAAGGACTTAAAATGTCCGTCAATCTGATGTCGGCTGTTGGAACCTCAACAGGAATAGCAGATTGCCAAATTCCTCTTCCATAAGTTGCTGCAACGATTACATTATCTTCTAAATTAATTTCTAAATCAGTTACTGCTACATTGGGTAAATTAGTATCAAATGGTTCCCATTGAGACATCGTATCATCTCTATAATAAACGCCTAAACTTGTTCCTACATACAACGGATTATCAGTATGTCTTCCTTGGTGAACCACAATGTTTTTACCAATATTTGGTAATCCTTCAGATATTGAATTGAATGAATCTCCACCATCAGTAGACATTAAAACTTCTCCATCTGTTCCACCTGTAGTCAAGTATATGATATTACTATTAGATGAATGAACATCAATTGATGTTATCCAAGATGAAACAGTATAAGCAATGTTAAAGGTTTCTCCTTTGTTTGTGCTTTTGTATAAAACATTACCATCTGCAACATACATATTAAAATCATCACTTGGATCAATGGCGATATATTCAAAACTATCACCATTAAAAGAAGTGTTGTTTTGTTGAATCCAATCTGAACCTGATAAAACATATAGGTTTGTATAACCTGAGAACAATTCACCTGCTGAATTCATTGCTAATGGAGTAACCCAATTTCCTTGTTCACCACTAGGCATTCCTACTGAACTTGTTAGTGAATTTCCGCCATTGTTGCTAATATAAAGTCCACCTCCACCTTGAATAAACCCGTATAAAAGATTATTGTTGGTTGGATGAACTGCTGCGTCCATTCCGTCAGCACCATAAAAGTTTTTCCATTGATTATCACTGTAGGCGTAACCACCATTATCTTGCAATCCGCCTACCATTTTGGAAGCAGTCTGTTTGGAAACAGCAATTCTATAGAATTGTCCTATTTGGGCTGTAGCAGTTTTATCTGTGAACGAAGCTGCAGCATTATCGGATACATATATTCCACCATCACTTCCACAATACAATTTGTTACCATAAAAACGCAAGTAATGGATATCGGCATGAGAATAAGTTGGACTAAAAGGCTCACTCCAACTATTAATTTTTGTAAAAGTTGCTCCGCTGTTGGATGATTTCCATATGTTCAAACAACCCGTATAAATTTCGTTTGCATTAGTTGTAGAAACAGCTAGGGCTAAATCGTACCATGCTTGGTCCGATTCAAAAATGTTGGTTGTCCCTGAAGTTTCTGTCCAACTATTTCCTCCATTTATCGACTTATATACTCCTTGAAAACCATATCCATTAGTGGCGCTTAAAATATATATTACTTCCGAATTAGCTGGTGTTACGTCTAATAACAATCGACCAGAGCTTGCAGGCAAACCTGTAGTAATAACTGAAAAACTAGCTCCTGAGTTTGTAGATCGATAAAAACGATTGTTTGAAACCGCATAAACAGTACTATTAGTTCCTGGCTTTAATCGAATTCTTCCTTGAGAGAAATCCCCAGGTTGAACTAAAGTCCAGCTTGTTCCAGCATTAGTTGTACGATAAATTCCATTGTCAGTAGCCACCCACAACATATTGGAATCACTTGGATTTATTAAAATGTCTCCTGAGGCTGAATTGGTATCTGAAAAAGTCAAACCTGTCGTATTCCAAGTCACACCTCCATCGATAGATTTCATAACTCCTACCGAATACGTATCAAACGCATCTACATCACCCGTTGCTATGTAAATAATATTTGGATTATTATAATCTACTGCTATTCCGGAAACCCCAATTTGTGGTAAATCATCACTTAATGGTGTCCATGAATCTCCAGCATTTGTTGATTTCCAAATTCCGCCCGCTGGCGCACCCAAATAAATAGTATTTGGATTTGATGGATCAACCAAAACAGTGTTTACTCTTCCTTGACCAGACGACCAAGAACCTGTATTGGTGTGAGTGTACGGACCAACTGATTGCCAATTACTGGTTGCCGATTGAACCGAATTCGCATTTCTTTGCAAACTTCTGCTTTTTTTAGCATAATAAGCATCCCACATTTGTTGTGGCGTAATTAATTGTCCTTGAGAATTGGTTTTATTTCTCCAGTGATTTTCCCAACGCATGAACGGTTTATATCCACTTCCTTTTTTGGTTTTGTCGTGATTTTTCCAATATTCATTGAACAGTTGAACCATGTCATCAATTGTGGCTTCTGATTTTTTTGCTTCTTCAGAATTAACTAACCAAGGTGCATTGGTATTGAACTGTGAAAAAGTTAAGGATGTTGTAAAAAACAATCCGAAAAGTATAATTTTTTTCATTTTCGTTAATTTTTTCCAAATATAAATAAATTATGAACATCAGCTATTTCTTTAACATACGTAGAAAGTAATATTAACGGATGTTTAATTAAATTTGCTGAAAATATTTTGGATATGTTGTCTTTATTAAAAAAGTACCGTGTTTTTGTTGGGTTTTTTATAGTTTTTTCAATCATTACTATTTCGCTTTTCTATACGGTTCTAAAACCTAAACCTTCATTGCCGATTTACAATCCGAGCGATGTTAACCCAGAATTAGTTGACACTACAGTACAACACATTTCAAACCGTCATACCATTGCCGATTTTAAATTTCAAAATCAGAATGGAAAATGGATTACCCAAAAAGACTATGAAGGTAAAATTTATGTAGCCGATTTTTTCTTTACTACTTGTCCCACTATTTGCCCAAAAATGACTACTAATATGGTTTGGTTGCAAAATCAAATCAAGAACAATCCAAAAGTCATGTTGCTTTCTCATTCTGTAACACCTGACATTGATAGTGTTCCAGTTCTGAAAAAATACGCTCTGAAAAAAGGCGTAATTGATTCCAAATGGAATTTAGTTACAGGCGATAAAAAAGACATTTACTACATCGCCCGAAAATCCTATTTAGCAGTAAAAACGGGTAAACCCGAAGAACTTTACGATATGGTTCATACCGAAAACTTTATTTTAGTAGATTCCAAACGAAGAGTGCGCGGATTTTACGACGGAACCAATTTAGACCAACCTACCCAACCTGGAATTAAAAACGTCAAACAACTTCTTGAAGACATTCTTCTTTTATGTGAAGAAGAAAAATAATCAACATCCTTTTTTCGGCAGTAACAACGCTTAAAATTTTATTAAACTTGATAAATATCATGCGTTATAGAATGTAAATATGTACTTTTGTATTTTAATTCATTCTAAATAAACAGTGAACCCAACGCTAGATCAACTAAAAATAGGACAAAAAGCCATCATTTCTGAATTGAAAATTGATGAAATTCCTTTGAAATTACTTGAAATGGGTTGTCTTCCTGGTAATTCGGTTGAATTAATTCAAATTGCTCCTTTTGGTGATCCGTTGTACTTTAACATCAACGATTCGCATGTGGCCATCCGACTTGAAACGGCAAAAGCAATCGAAATTACTTTTGAAAATAACTAGTTAATGGCACACAAAACAATCAAAGTCGCTCTTATTGGTAATCCGAATACAGGAAAAACTTCGGTATTCAACCAATTGACGGGTTTGCATCAACAAGTAGGAAATTATCCTGGAATTACTGTTGAGAAAAAAATTGGCTACTGCAAATTATCCAAAAATGTTAAAGCAACAATACTAGATTTACCTGGAACGTATAGTTTAAATGCCAATTCGATTGATGAAAATGTGGTTATTGAATTGATGTTGAACAAAAACGACGAACATTTTCCTGATGTTGTTGTAGTGGTTTCGGAGGTAGAAAATTTAAAACGTAATTTGCTTCTTTTTACCCAAATTAAAGATTTAGAAATTCCAGTCATTTTGGTCATCAATATGAGCGACCGAATGAAATTAAAAGGAATTGAACTGGATATTCCGTTTTTAGAAGATCAATTTAAAACCAAAATAGCATTAGTAAGTTCGAGGAAAAAAATTGGCATTGAACAGATTAAAGAATTGATTTTAAATTATCAATCCATTTCAACCGAACCGTGTTTGAATGCTTCTACAATTGACACTGAATACTTTGATAAACTCCGAAAAGCATTCCCAAATCAATTGGTTTACAAATTGTGGTTGGTCATTACCCAAGATGTTAATTTCTTGAATTTGGATCGAAATGAAATGAAAAGTTCGTTTACCAAATCGCATGCTGATTTACGGATGTTGCAACAAAAAGAAACCATCAAAAGGTATCAATTTATTAATGACACATTGAAAGTTGGACAGAAAATTGATCGTTCCAAAGCGACCGATTTACGAGCGAAACTCGACCGTGTTCTGACGCATAAAATCTTTGGTTACGCAATTTTCTTATTCATTTTATTTGCAATTTTTCAATCGATTTTTGATTGGTCAAGCGTTCCGATGGATTTCATCGACAGTTCGTTTGCCAATTTAGCATCGTATGCCAAAACGCATTTGCCTGCAGGCGAATTCACTAATTTAATCAGCGAAGGAATCATTCCTGGAATTGGCGGAATTTTGATTTTCATTCCACAAATTGCCTTTTTATTTCTGTTTATTTCGGTCTTAGAGGAAAGTGGTTATATGAGTCGTGTGGTCTTTTTGATGGATAAAATCATGCGTCGTTATGGTTTGTCAGGAAAAAGCATTGTGCCTTTAATTTCGGGTACAGCTTGTGCGATTCCAGCCATCATGAGTGCACGAAACATCGAAAACTGGAAAGAACGACTGATTACTATTTTAGTCACACCATTCATCACTTGTTCGGCTCGATTGCCCGTTTATGCTATCTTAATTGCCTTAATTATTCCCGAAAAAAGAGTGTTGGGATTCATTAGCTTACAAGGATTGACCTTGATGACCTTGTACCTTTTAGGATTTGGAATGGCCATTTTCTCAGCTTATATTTTGAATAAAATCCTTAAAATACAATCCAAATCATACTTTGTGGTTGAGATGCCGGGTTACAAAATTCCGATGTTTAAAAACGTAGCCATTAATGTATTAGAAAAAACAAAAGCCTTCGTTTTTGGTGCAGGAAAAATCATCTTAGCATTGTCTGTAATTCTTTGGTTTTTAGGATCTCACGGACCAACAAAAGACTTTGGAAAAGCAGAAGAACTAGTTAAAAATCAACTCAGTCAAAAAAGCATCAACTATGATCAAAAACAATTGGATGACGAAATAAGTTCGTATAAATTGGAACATTCCTACATTGGAATTATTGGAAAATCCATCGAACCCGTAATTCAACCTTTGGGCTATGATTGGAAAATTGGTATTGCAGTCGTAAGTTCGTTTGCGGCTCGTGAAGTTTTTGTGGGAACATTGGCAACTATTTACAGCGTGGGAAGTCATAGCGACGAACAAGACACTATAAAAAACAGAATGTCACAAGAAGTTGACAGCAAAGGAAACAAAATATTCAATTTCCCAACAGGTGTTTCCTTACTTTTGTTTTATGCTTTCGCGATGCAATGTGTGAGTACCTTAGCGATTGTAAAAAAGGAGACCAACTCATGGAAATGGCCGATAATTCAGTTGGTTTTTATGAGTGGATTTGCCTATTTAACCGCATTGATTGCGTATCAAGTTTTAAAATAATGAAATCTTTTTTATCCCTTTTTTTAATCTTCGGATTGTTTTTGATCACTTCGACTTCATTTGGACAAAACAAAGTGGATCAATCCAAAAAAGAACTCAATCAAGGAAGTGATAAAGGAAAAAGTAGTTCAACTAGTAGCTCTAATTCTTCTTCTAAAAATGTTGATGTTGATAATCCTTTGTTGGAAATTGCAGGTTATATTTTCTTTGGAGCATTCAAATATGGTTTTATTGGCGATTATAAAAACGAAAATCATTTGTACAGTAATTTAACTCCATATCCTTATTATAATGGAAAATCAGGAAATTTTGAGAAGTACGAAACGGATACAATTAAGAAAAATGAATTTCGAATTGACGTAGAAAATTATTTTATTTACAACGATAACGACTTATTTGGCAATCATTTAAAAGCTAAAATCCGACCTTTTCAATACTTTCAAATTCAAACCGATTTTCATCAATTGTATGAGTTTGAAAGAATGGATAATACCACTACAACGAATCAACTTTCGTTGTTTCATTTTAATTTGGGTTACGATCGCATTCGATTCGAAAAATTCAATTTAGGATGGACATTAGGCGCTTCGTATGTGGGAAATGAAGTGCGAAAAGCTGGTTTTTCTTTCGGATTAAATGCTGATTATTTTATGAACAACCAAATCAGTTTTTCGGCGGCGACAAAATGGAGTAAAATCAATCAACTTCCAGTTAATGCTTACGAATTTCAAAGTAAATTCCACAGAAAGAAGTACTTCTTTTCACTGGGTTTTGAACATTTGAAAATTGCTACACCAACATACAATTTCATCGCTCTTGGTGGCGGAATTTACTTTTAAAAAACACAATTATGCACATTCAAGAAATACTGACTTACATCGCATTAGGAATTGCAATTGCTGTTTTGTATCAAAAGTTTTTTGGTAAAAAGAAAAGCAAAAAAAACTGCGGCAAAGACGATTGCGGTTGTCATTAACCCAAAGCGACATCCAAAGTCATCATGACGATGAATCCACCTATTAATCCCAACGTAGCAATGTCGGTGTTTTTGTCTTGTTGCGTTTCTGGAATTACTTCTTCTACTACTACAAATATCATCGCACCAGCAGCAAAAGCTAAAGCATAAGGCAATAATGGTGTGAAAAAAGTGACTGCAACTGCGCCTAAAACTCCAGCAATGGGTTCAACTAACGCCGACGATTGTCCGTACATAAAACTCTTCCATCTGCTCATTCCCATTCGGCGTAACGGCATCGAAACCGCTATTCCTTCTGGAAAGTTTTGAATTCCAATTCCGATGGCCAAGGTTACTGCGCCAGCAATAGATGCTTCTGGAATTCCAGCGGCTACTCCACCAAAAAGTACTCCAACAGCCAATCCTTCGGGAATGTTGTGTAAAGTGATAGCCAAAACCAACAAAGTAGTGCGTTGCCAAGGCGATTTGATGCCTTCAGTTTCTTTAAAATTGATGTGCAAATGCGGTAGAATTTTATCGAGACCAAAGATGAATAATGCACCCATTGCAAAACCAACTGCAGCAGGAATTACTTTCACAAAACCTTCGCCTTTACTCATTTCGATGGCTGGCGCTAACAAACTCCAAAAACTAGCTGCAATCATTACACCGCCAGTAAAACCAAGCATTCCGTCGAGAACAACACGATTCATATTCTTAAAAAAGAACACAAAAGAAGCTCCTAACGCAGTCAAAAACCACGTAAATAAAGTAGCGTACAACGCCGCCAAAATCGGGTCGATACTTTCAAAATAATCTATAATGGATTGAAACATAATTAATGTACGTATAAATTATTAGCAATTTTATTGGACAATGTTATTTCTTTTGAATTGATTTCGACCGTTAATGTATCGTCAAAACTTTCTTTTTCTTTTACAATCAACACCGAACCCAAAGCAATTTTTTGTTTGTCTAGATACTTTAAAAAATCAGAAGAAGAATCTTTTACGCCCACACAATGGTATTCTTGGTTCAATTCGGCTTCTGATAATAGCAATTTGGTAATTTTTTTAATCTCACCATTTCGATTCGGAATCGGATCTCCGTGTGGATCAAAATCAGGAAAATCCAAAAATTCATCCAATTTGTCAATCAAGGCTTCCGATTTGATGTGTTCCAATTCTTCGGCAATTTCATGAACCTCATCCCAAGAGAAATTGAGTTTTTCTACCAAAAAAACTTCCCACAAACGATGCTTTCGTACTATCATTTTGGCCGAAAGAAATCCTTTTTCTGTTAATGTAACGCCTTGGTATTTCTGATACGCAACCAATTCTTTTTCAGAAAGTTTCTTCAACATATCCGTAACTGAAGACGCTTTGGTTTCTAACATTCCCGCAATAGCATTCGTGTTGACACCTTTGGGCGAAACCAAGGACAAATGGTAAATTACTTTAATATAATTTTCTTCAGAAGTAGTCATGTTGTTCTTAATAGTTTCACAAAGAAAGGAATTTTATTTTTATTAGTCAAAAGATATTTTTAGTTTTGTCTAAATTTTTATTTTGCTTAATGAAAAATATTTTGTTTTTAACGATTATTCTCACCTTCAATTCATTATTAGGTCAAGTAAAGGATACGATTTCCATTAATCAACAACCTGAAGAATTGGAGGAAGTCGTTGTTTCTGGTACATTAAAATCGGTAAAACGATTGGAAACTCCGGTTCCCGTTGAAATTTATACGACTGCCTTTTTAAAGAAAAACCCAACTCCGAATCTTTTTGAAGCGTTGCAGAATGTAAACGGAGTTCGTCCGCAACTGAACTGCAACATCTGCAACACAGGCGATATTCACATCAATGGTTTGGAAGGTCCGTACACCATGGTCACTATTGATGGAATGCCAATTGTAAGCGCATTGTCAACGGTGTATGGTTTGTCTGGAATTCCAAATTCACTCATCGAACGAATCGAAATTATTAAAGGTCCGGCGTCGAGTTTATACGGAAGTGAAGCCGTTGGCGGACTCATCAACATCATCACCAAAAAAACCAAAAATGCGCCGTTGTTTAGTGCTGATGTTTTTTCGACTTCTTGGTTGGAAAACAATGTAGATTTGGGTTTTAAATCGAATGTAGGCTCGAAAGCAGATTATTTATTGGGAGTGAATTACTACAATTACAATCAACCCATCGATAACAATAACGATAATTTTACTGATGTCACATTACAAGAACGCATTTCTATTTTTAATAAATGGGATTTCAAACGCAAGAGTCAAAAGGAGTTTTCGCTTGCTGGACGTTTGTTTTATGAAGATCGTTGGGGTGGAGAAATGCAATGGAACAAAAGTTTTCGTGGCGGAAATGAAGTCTATGGAGAAAGCATTTACACCACGCGTTTTGAAGTCATCAGTAAATACCAATTGCCCGTAAAAGAGAATGTATTTTTGTCTTTTTCACTAACTTCCCACGATCAGAATTCGGTTTATGGTGCGACAAGTTACATTGCATTGCAAAAAATTGCTTTTGGTCAGTTGATTTGGGATAAAAAACTCAATCATCATAATTTGCTTTTGGGTTCAGCCGTTCGACATCAATTTTATAATGATAATACGACCGCTACAATTGAACCAGAAAAGACATTGATTTACAGTTTTTTTGTTCAAGATGAAATTAAATTAGCTGAAAAACAGACACTGCTTTTGGGTTCACGTTACGATTACAACAACAATCACGGCAGTATTTTTACGCCGCGTATTGCTTACAAATGGAATCCTACTAGTTCTGATGTATTCCGAATTAATGCTGGAACCGGATTTCGAATTGTGAATCTTTTTACTGAAGAACACGCCGCTTTAACCGGTTCAAGAGACGTGATTATCACCGAAGATTTACAACCCGAAAAGTCGTATAACATTAATTTGAATTACCTTAAAAAATTCAAGTTTGAAAATGCTACTTCGCTCGCAATGGAATTCTCAACTTGGTACACCTACTTCACCAATCAAATTATTCCCGATTACGACACCAATCCGAATCAAATTATTTACAGTAATCTCGATGGATATTCGCAAACATTAGGTTTGAGCGGAAACATTGATTTAGTAACGCCATTCGGATTAAAAACCATCCTTGGATTTACTTTTTTAGACCCAAAAAACGTGCGCAACGGAATCGAAACACAACCTGTTTTAACCGAAAAATACAGTTTGAATTGGGCGATTTCGTATGAAATTCCGAAAATACATTTGACGATTGATTACACAGGGAATTTATACGGACCGATGCGATTACCTCTTTTAGGCGAACTCGATCCACGAAACGAGTATTCAAAACCGTGGAGCATTCAAAACATTCAATTTACTTATAAAAAATTTCGTAGTTTTGAACTTTATGGCGGAATAAAAAATATGTTGAATTGGACGCCCAACAGAGGGAATCCGTTTTTAATAGCTCGAGCCAATGATCCTTTTGATCAAAATGTGGATTACGATGCCAGCGGAAATGTAATTCCAACACCAAACAATCCGTATGCATTGACTTTTGATCCGAGTTATGTATACGCTCCCAATCAAGGAATCAGAGGATTTTTAGGATTCAGATACACCATTTATTAATGCAACATTACCATTATATTTTTACAGGTTCAGGATTATCAGCGTTGATGACCGTTTATGAAATGATTTTGTCTGGAAAATTTGAAGACAAGACCATTTTATTAATCGATGAAAACCCAAAGAAATCCAATGATAGAACGTGGTGTTTTTGGGATGAAAAAAACACCCCGCCCTTTGGGCACCCCTCTGAAAGAGGGGAAATCTCAGAAAGTATTATTTCGAAAAAATGGAACTCAGCTTTATTTGCCGATGAACATTTCAAACGCGATTTAGAATTGATTCCGTACCAATATAAAATGATCCGCGGATTGGATTTTTACAATCTAGTTTTTGACTTAATTACTCAGCACAACAACATTCACTTTCTCCATCAAAAAGTGGTCGATTTTCAAGAATTAGGAATGCATTGTGTAGTAAAAACGGAAACTCAAAGTTTTACGTGCAATCAAATTTTCAACTCCATTTACACACCTGAGTTGGTTAAAAAGCAATCAAAATATCCGTTATTACAACAGCATTTTATTGGTTGGTTCATAAAAAGTAAAGAAACTGTTTTCAACGAAAATCAGGTAACTTTCATGGATTTTTCGGTAGAACAAAGAGGCAATACGCGGTTCATGTATGTGTTGCCTACTTCTACAACAGAAGCTTTGTTGGAATATACTTTGTTTTCGGCTGATTTACTTCCGAAAGAGGAGTACGAAGCTGAAATCAAAAAATACATCGAGAAATTGGGTATCACCGAATACGAAATTGTAGAAAAAGAACAAGGCAACATTCCGATGACGTCGTATCCGTTTTGGAAACACAATTCTAAAAACATCATCAATATTGGTTCGGTTGGCGGATGGACCAAAGCAAGTACAGGTTATACGTTTAAAAACACGATTAAAAAATCGAAGCAATTGGTTGGGTTTTTATCATCAGAAAGTGACTTTAGAAAATTCCATAGAAAAGACAAATTCTGGTTCTATGATTTATTGTTTTTGGATGTGTTGTACCGAAGAAATGATTTGGGTTCAAGCGTATTTTCATCGTTATTTAAAAAAGGAAATCCTACTTTGATTTTTAAGTTCTTGGACGAAGAAACATCTTTTGCAGAAGACCTAAAAGTAATGTTGAAATGTCCAAAAGTACCATTTATCAAAGCTTTATTGGGAAGAATTACAGGGTTGCGTTAGGGAATGGAGCGATTGTCTGAGTTCTTTTTGCGTAGAGCAACGAAGCAAAAAAACGAGTGCGGAAAGCCCGACCAAGTTGCCCTACTAATTTTGAATCGCAAACTATTTTTGATGCAACTTGGTAACGCCCAAATCATCTATCAAACGATAACAAATCTTTATGATTAGAATCATTCTATCGAAGAGATTTCTATTTATCTTTGCACAAGATTTTTAAATCTAAAATTATACGTCTAAAATCTAAAATTATAATTATGTATCCAGAAGAAATGGTAAAACCAATGAGAGCAGAACTTTCTGACGCTGGTTTTCAAGATTTATATAGCGCTGAAGCCGTTGAAAATGCAATTAAAGCATCGGGAACAACATTGGTTGTGGTAAATTCGGTTTGTGGTTGTGCCGCACGAAATGCACGTCCAGGAGCAAAAATGAGCTTGGATGGCGCTAAAAAACCCGATCATTTAGTAACGGTTTTTGCTGGTGTAGATCGTGAAGCAGTAGATGCAGCGCGTCAACACATGTTTCCGTTTCCTCCATCTTCGCCAAGTATGGCTTTATTCAAAGACGGCGAATTGGTTCACATGTTAGAACGTCACCACATTGAAGGTCGCCCAGCCGAAATGATTGCTGAAAATTTAAAAGACGCTTACGCAGAGTTTTGTTAGTTTTTTAAACACTAAGTTCACAAAGAAGGCACAAAGAGCACTATTAATTTAGCGCTCTTTCTTTTTTTGTTTTGTGAGCCTCTCGCCTTCTTTGTGAACTTTGTGGTTAAATAAAAAAAGTTAACTTTGCACCCGAATTCTTCCATTTAGAGTTCAAAAAACACATTTCTGTAATTTAAAGTTTATAGCATGCAACTGTATAACACCTTAAGCGCAGAAGAAAGAGCCGAGCTGATTGATCAAGCCGGAAAACAACGCCTCACGTTGTCTTTCTATGCGTATGCCAAAATTGAAGATCCCAAAAAATTTCGCGACGATTTATTTCTTGCTTGGAACGCACTCGATGCACTAGGTCGAACCTATGTAGCCAAAGAAGGAATAAATGCTCAAATGAGTGTTCCAGCCGAAAATTTTGAAGCATTCCGTGAGACTTTAGAAGCCTACGAATTCATGCGAGGCATTCGTTTGAATGTAGCTGTGGAGCACGACGATCATTCGTTTTTAAAATTGACGGTGAAAGTGCGCGACAAAATTGTTGCCGACGGTTTGAACGACGAAACGTTTGATGTAACCAACATTGGTGTGCATTTGAAAGCCAAAGAATTCAACGCTATTTTAGAAGATCCAAACACAATTGTAGTTGATTTTAGAAATCACTACGAAAGCGAAATTGGTCATTTTAAAGGCGCTATCACTCCAGATGTAGAGACTTTTAGAGAAAGTTTACCCATCATCAACGAACAACTCAAAGATTTTAAAGAAGATAAAAACCTAGTGATGTATTGTACTGGTGGAATTCGTTGTGAAAAAGCATCGGCCTATTTCAAACACCAAGGGTTTAAGAATGTTTTTCAACTCGAAGGCGGAATTATCAACTATGCCAAACAAATCCAAGAAGAAGGTTTGGAAAGCAAATTTATTGGTAAAAATTTCGTGTTCGACCATCGTTTGGGCGAACGCATTACCGACGATATTGTTTCGCAATGCCATCAATGCGGAAAACCCTGCGACAATCACACCAATTGTTTGAACGATGGCTGTCATTTGTTGTTCATTCAATGCGACGAATGTAAAGCTGCGATGGAAAATTGTTGTTCAACAGAATGTTTAGAAATCACGCATCTTCCATTGGCCGAACAAGTTAAGTTGAGACGTGGCAAACAAGTAGGAAACAAAGTCTTCCGCAAAGGAAAATCAGAAAAATTGAAGTTCAAACATTCGGGCGAACTGTCGGATCAACCTTTAGCGAAAGCGCAAGAAACGAAGGATATTCGTCAAAAGATAAAAGTCAAAAAAGTGCTTTTAGGTAAAGCCGAACATTACTATGTAAAAGCGCAAATTGGCCTTTTTATCATCGAAAACAACGAATTAAATATAGGCGATACTATTCTAATTTCTGGGCCAACAACCGGAAATGAGCAATTGGTTTTAGAAAAAATGTTAGTGAACGGAAAAGAAAATTCTGTGGCAAAAGTGGGCGACAAAGTAACTTTTGAAGTGCCTTTTAGAGTGCGTTTGTCTGATAAATTATTTAAAATAATCAGCTAATGACGACTTCAGGAAAGATAGAATTGATGGCGCCTGCGGGCAACTTCGAATCATTGCAAGCTGCTTTAGATAATGGTTGCGATTCGGTTTATTTTGGTGTGGAACAATTGAATATGCGTGCGAGAGCAACGGTAAATTTCGTTTTAGATGATTTACCCGAAATTGCGCGTCGGTGCAACGAGAAAAATGTTCGTACGTATTTGACTTTAAATACAATTATTTACGATCACGATTTGTCGATTGTAAAAACACTTTTAACCAAAGCCAAAGAAGCGGGAATCACTGCAGTTATTGCTTCGGATCAAGCGGTCATCATGTCGGCACGAACCCTAGGAATTGAAGTGCATATTTCCACGCAACTAAACGTCACCAACATCGAAACGGTGAAATTTTACGCACTATTTGCGGATACAATAGTATTGTCGCGGGAATTGAGTTTGCGCCAAGTAAAGAAAATTACTGACGACATCGAAAAAGAGCAAATCAAAGGTCCGAGTGGCAATTTGGTTGAAATCGAAATCTTTGGTCACGGTGCGTTATGCATGGCCGTTTCCGGGAAATGTTATTTGAGTTTGCACTCGCACAATTCATCGGCCAATCGTGGTGCTTGCAAGCAAAATTGCCGAAAAAAATATACCGTTATCGACCAAGAAAGTGGTTTCGAAATTGAGATTGACAACGAATACATGATGTCGCCCAAAGATTTATGTACGCTCGATTTCTTAGATCAAGTCATTGATTCAGGCATCAAAGTGTTGAAAATTGAAGGTCGAGGTCGCGCTGCCGATTACGTAGCAACCGTTATCAAAACCTACCGCGAAGCAATTGATTCATACTACGAAGGAACATTCACAAAAGAAAAAATTACGGTTTGGATGGAAGCTTTAGCAACTGTTTACAATCGCGGATTTTGGAGTGGTTACTACCTAGGACAAAAATTAGGCGAATGGTCGGACAATCCAGGTTCGAGTGCTACTCAGAAAAAGGTATATGTTGGAAAAGGAATGCATTATTTTCCGAAATCAAGCATAGCCGAATTCAAAATTGAAGCGTACGACATCAAAAGAGGCGATAAAATTCTGATTACGGGTCCGAGTACTGGCGCTCAAGAATTGGTTTTAGAAGATTTCTTTGTCAATGATGTCAATTCTGAAAAAGCAACCAAAGGCGACAGTTGTACCTTGAAAGTGCCTTTCCGCATTCGATTATCCGACAAAATGTATAAAATTGTAGAAAACTAATGGTCATTGTTACACTTCAACGAGACAAATGCATCGGTTGTAATTACTGCGTTGAAATGGCTCCAAGTCAGTTTCAAATGTCAAAAAAAGACGGAAAATCAGTCTTATTAAAATCAACCAACACCAAAGGATTTCACACTTTAAAATCGCCCGATCATACCATTGTAGAAAATTGTGAACTAGCCGTAAAAGCATGTCCAGTGCACATTATCACAGTAAAAGAAACCTAAAATTTACACGTTTTCAATATATTAAACTCCAAATTTCACCGATTATTAAATTGGGATTTGGAGTTCGTTTTTTGGGATTTTTTAATTGGAATTTATTTTATAAAAATACTATCTTTACCAATTCATCGTTTTAAGAATTTAAGTTGCTTAAGGCAACACTCTAACTATATTATGGCTTGTACAAACTGTTCTACGGGTGCTAAAGATGGCACACCAAGAGGATGTAAAAATAATGGGACTTGCGGCACCGATAGCTGCAACAAATTGACGGTTTTTGATTGGTTGGGAAATATGAATTTACCCAATGGAGAAACGCCGTTTGATTGTGTTGAAGTACGCTTCAAAAATGGTCGAAAAGAGTTTTACCGCAATACCGAAAAACTTACGTTAAGCATTGGTGATATTGTAGCTACTGAAGCTTCACCAGGTCACGATGTCGGAATTGTAACGCTGACAGGCGAATTGGTCAAAATTCAAATGAAGAAAAAAGGCGTGAATCACACTAGTCCTGAAGTGGCTAAAATCTACCGAAAAGCGTCTCAAAAAGACATTGATATTTGGAGTAATGCTCGCGACAAAGAAGAACCTATGAAAGTGAGAGCACGCGAAATTGCCATCGCTCTCAAACTCGAAATGAAATTGTCAGACATCGAATTTCAAGGTGATGGTTCAAAAGCCATTTTCTATTATACTGCCAATGACCGAGTTGATTTCCGTCAATTGATTAAAGATTTTGCTAAAGAATTCAGTACGCGTATTGAAATGAAACAAGTAGGTTTTCGTCAGGAAGCTTCACGTTTGGGCGGAATTGGTTCATGTGGAAGAGAGTTGTGCTGTTCAACTTGGTTGACTGATTTCAGAAGTGTAAATACAGCGGCTGCTCGTTACCAACAACTATCATTGAACCCACAAAAATTAGCTGGTCAATGCGGAAAATTAAAGTGCTGTTTGAATTACGAACTAGACACTTATTTGGATGCTTTAAAAGATTTTCCTGATTTTGAAACCAAATTATACACCGAAAAAGGAGATGCTATTTGCCAGAAACAAGACATTTTCAAAGGGTTGATGTGGTTTGCTTATACTGATAATTTTGCCAATTGGCATGTGTTAAAAACCGAACAAGTAAAAGAAATCATCGCTTCCAATAAAGAGAAAAAAAGAGTTTCTTCGTTGGAAGATTATGCATTGGAAATCACTCAAGAACCAGTTGTCGATTTCAACAACGCAATGGGTCAAGAAAGTTTAACGCGTTTTGACCAACCTAAAAAGAAAAAAAGTAAAAACAGAAACAAAAAACGTCCGAACACCAACAATCCAACTAGCAACAACAATGCTAACGGTGCTAACAGCACTAACAATGCTAACAACAATAGCAAAAAAGTATCGGGTGAGAGAAAGATCAATAGAAATGAAAATAAAAAATAGTTTTTTATTCTTGCTTTTAGCTCTTGTTGTAATTTCTTGCGATAAGAAAAGCGTTTTTGACGAGTACAAATCCGTTGATAATTCGTGGCACAAAGATACTATTGTAAGCTTTAAATTGCCTCAACTGGATAAGGCTAAGAAATACGATTTATTTGTCAACATCAGAAACAACAACGATTATCCTTACAACAATCTTTTTTTAATTGTTTCAATGGAACAACCCAACAAAAAAGTTGTAGTAGATACATTAGAATACCAAATGGCAAACCCAGACGGAACTCTAATGGGCGAAGGGTTTTCAGATGTAAAACTCAGCAAATTACTCTACAAAGAAAATGTGAGTTTTGATTTAAAAGGAGATTATACAGTCAAAATTCAACACGCTAACCGACAAACAGGCAAGATTGTTGGTGTAGAAAGCCTAAAAGGTGTTACCGATGTTGGTTTTAGAATTGAATTAAAATAAGAACAAATGGCACAAACAAATCCCAAAATCAAAGACATAAAATACTACCAAAGAAAGTTTTGGAAGTTCTTTTTATACGGAATTGCAGGTATTTTTCTTTATTTTTTATTGGCTTCTTGGGGTGTTTTCGGAAAAATGCCTTCGTTTGAGCAATTGGAAAATCCAGATTCTAACTTAGCCACAGAAATCATTTCGTTTGATGGTGTAACCTTAGGAAAATTCTACAACGAAAACCGTTCTGCAGTTAAATACAGTGACTTACCCAAACATTTAGTTGACGCATTGGTTTCTACCGAAGACGAACGTTTTTACGAACATTCTGGAATAGATGCCAAACGTACTTTTGGTGCAGCAGCTAAACTCGGAAAAGACGGTGGAGCAAGTACCATCACTCAACAGTTGGCTAAATTATTATTTCATGGTGAAGGTTCAAAAAACTTCATTCTTCGCGTCATCCAAAAAACCAAAGAATGGATTATTGCAGTTAAACTAGAACGTCAATACACTAAAGACGAAATCATTGCGCTTTATCTAAATCAAGTTGATTTTGTTAATGGCGCGGTCGGAATTGGTTCTGCCTCCAAAATATACTTCGGAAAACAACCTAAAGATTTAACCATAGAAGAAAGTGCAGTTTTAGTTGGAATGCTAAAAAATCCTGCGCTTTACAATCCGGTAAAAGAAAAGAGAAAACAATTGGTTTTAGATCGAAGAAACACTGTTTTAGGTCAGATGGTTCGCAATAAATTCCTTGAACCAGAAGCCAAAGAACGCCTTTCTAAAAAACCAATCGTGCTGAAATTCCAACCCGAAAGTCATCGCGAAGGCGAAGCTACTTATTTCAGAGAATATTTGCGCGATTATATGAAAGCGTGGGCCAAAGACAACAAAAAACCCAATGGTGATGATTACGATATCTACAGCGATGGTCTAAAAATCTACACAACCATCGATTCTAAAATTCAACTCTACGCCGAAGAAGCCGTAAAAGCACACATGAAAAACATGCAAGAAGAGTTTTTCATCCAACAACGCGGCAACAAAAACGCGCCTTTCTTAAAAATCACCGATGCCGAGACCAATCGAATCATGAATCAAGCCATGAAAAATTCGGAACGTTGGCGTGTGCTCAAAGAATTAGGCAAGTCCGATGACGAAATCAAAGCCTCGTTCAAAGTAAAAACCAAAATGAGAGTCTTTACTTGGGATGGTGAGAAAGACACGATAATGAAACCTATTGATTCCATTCGATACTATAAACACTTTTTACAAGCTGGTTTAATGTCGATGGAACCACAAACCGGACACGTGAAAGCTTGGGTAGGCGGAATCAATTACAAATACTTCCAATACGATCACGTGGGTCAAGGTGCGCGTCAAGTAGGTTCAACATTCAAACCGTTTGTTTATGCAACTGCCATCGAACAACTCGGAATGTCGCCTTGTGATCAAATGATCGATGGTCCATTCATGATGCGAAGAGGTAAACACCACTTAACCAGCAATTGGGAACCGCGCAACTCCGATGGGAAATACCGCGGAATGGTGACTCTGAAAAAAGCACTTGCTAATTCCATCAACACAATTTCGGCTAAATTGATCGACAAAACTGGTCCAGAAGCCGTAGTAGAAATGACCAAAAAACTCGGAGTAACTGCCGATATTCCTGCGCAACCTGCCATCGCTCTTGGTGCTGTTGAAATCACAGTTCAGGAGATGGTCGGCGCTTACAGTGCTTTTGCCAATCAAGGTGTGTACGTAAAACCACAATTCATCTTAAAAATTGAAGATAAAAACGGTTCGCTTGTTTACGAACCCAAAATGGAATCGCGTGATGTACTTAACCGCGACATTGCTTTTGCTGTTGTGAAATTGATGGAAGGTGTAACCGAAGAAGGTTCAGGTCAACGTTTACGCTACACTGGTGGCGGTTCTGGATACAATCGTATGACTGGTTTCCCGTATGGTTTTGAAAATGACATCGCCGGAAAAACCGGAACCACTCAAAATCAATCCGACGGTTGGTTCATCGGTATGGTTCCTAATTTGGCTACCGGAATTTGGGTAGGTTGTGAAGATCGTTCAGCGCGTTTCAGAAGCATCACTTACGGGCAAGGTGCGGCAATGGCGCTACCAGTTTGGGGATTATTCATGAAAAAATGCTACGCCGATTCCGAATTGAATATTTCCAAAGAAGCGTTTGAAGAACCCGAAGAATCAGTCATCAAAGTCGATTGTGGCTCGTCCAATTACATCAAGAAAAAATCACGCGATTCAACTGCAGTAACGGCACCAACCGACGAATTCGGACTCGAATAAACTGTTTTTTAGTTTTTTTTGAAGCTGCTTCCCGCTATTCGTTCTAATCTTTTCTGTTTTTTTGTCACTCTGAGCGCAGTCGAAGAGTCTCTTTAAAAAACAGAAAAGGATTTCCACTTCTATCGGGGCTAGGGCATCGCAATACAAACAACAATTGTAGTAAATTGTACTAAAATATGATTAACAAAAAAGTAAACTCGGTGCAAGAAGCACTCAACGGAATTGAAGACAACATGACCATCATGCTCGGTGGTTTTGGCTTGTGCGGAATTCCAGAAAACTCCATCGCCGAACTGGTAAAAAAAGGAACTAAAAATCTTACTTGTATTTCCAATAATGCAGGTGTAGACGATTTTGGCCTCGGACTATTACTCCAACAAAAACAAATCAAAAAAATGATTTCGTCGTATGTGGGTGAAAATGCCGAATTCGAACGTCAAATGCTTTCGGGCGAATTAGAAGTCGAACTCATTCCACAAGGCACTTTGGCCGAACGTTGTCGTGCGGCACAAGCCGGAATTCCTGCATTTTTCACTCCTGCTGGTTACGGAACCGAAGTGGCGGAAGGAAAAGAGGTGCGCGAATTCAACGGAAAAATGCACATCATGGAACACGCGTTCAAAGCCGACTTCTCCATCGTAAAAGCATGGAAAGGCGACGAAGCTGGAAACCTCATCTTCAAAGGAACGGCTCGCAATTTCAATCCGTGTATGTGTGGCGCCGGAAAAATAACCATCGCCGAAGTAGAAGAATTACTTCCTGCGGGTAGTTTGGATCCAAATCAAGTTCATATTCCAGGCATTTTAATTCAACGCATCTTCAAAGGTGAAAAGTTTGAAAAACGAATAGAACAACGAACGGTTAGAAAGAGAGAATAGAACAAAGAAAAGAGACTAAGAAAAAGTGTTAAGAAAAACTCTTAATAATCTTAATTCCTTAATGTTTTAAAAAAAAGTATGTTAGACAAAAACGATATCGCAAAACGAATAGCCAAAGAAGTAAAAGACGGCTATTATGTCAACTTAGGAATCGGAATTCCGACTTTGGTTGCCAACTATGTGCGCACAGATATTTCAGTAGAATTTCAGAGCGAAAATGGCGTACTCGGAATGGGGCCATTTCCGTTTGAAGGCGAAGAAGATGCCGATTTAATCAACGCAGGAAAACAAACCATAACGACTTTGCCTGGCGCGAGTTTCTTTGACTCGGGTTTTAGCTTCGGAATGATTCGCGGTCAACACGTCGATTTGACCATCCTTGGCGCCATGGAAGTAGCCGAAAACGGTGACATTGCCAACTGGAAAATTCCAGGAAAAATGGTCAAAGGAATGGGCGGCGCAATGGATTTAGTAGCTTCTGCCGAAAATATTATTGTGGCCATGATGCACGTCAACAAAGCAGGCGAAAGTAAGATTTTGAAACGCTGTACGTTGCCATTAACTGGCGTTGGTTGCGTGAAAAAAGTAGTAACCGAATTGGCTGTTTTAGAAATTACAACCAAAGGTTTCAAACTTTTAGAACGCGCTCCAGGTGTTTCAGTTGAGCACATTATTGCTTCCACTGAAGCCGATTTAATTATTGAAGGTGAAATTCCTGAGATGGTGATTGATTAATACAACCATTCTTACAATAAAAAAACCACAAAACTCAATTGAATTTTGTGGTTTTCTTTTTTTGTACTAAACATTATTTTTTGCTTTCCAAATAGTCAATAATCACTGGCGAAGCATGCGTGAAACTCGGAAATTGTTCTATCATACTCACTGCACGTTTTTTATTCAACTTGTACGTTAAATCAAATTCAGTAGTGAATAATATTGCTGACAAAAACGGATTATTAATGAACTCCAACAATCGATTGAACGCCGAATCAATAGTATGAATTTCAACAATTTCTTCCTTTTGAAACTTGAATTTTAATTCCAATTGCAAATCATTATCTTCTATAACCGGACGAACGTAAATGTTCATCAATTCAGTATTACCAATGGTTTTGGCCAAAGTTAATTTAGCAAAAGTTCCGTTTTCCAAACTGACTTTAACTTTAGAATAAAATTCTGAAAATGATTCTTTGAAAGGCATAACGATTAGTTAATTTAAGACACGAATTTCACAAATTATCACGAAAACTCGTTATGTGTTCAATTACACGAAAAATAGTTTGTGAAATTTAGCAATTAAACAAATCGTGCAAATTTGTGAAATTCGTGTGAAATTTTAATTATAAATTAGCAAAGAAGTCGTTTCCTTTGTCATCGGTGATGATGAAGGCTGGGAAATCTTTAACGGTGATTTTACGCACAGCTTCCATTCCGAGTTCTTCAAAATCGACTACTTCAACTTTTAGAATATTATCTTGAGCTAAAATCGCCGCCGGACCGCCAATCGAACCTAGATAGAATCCGCCATACGTTTTACACGCTTCCATTACTTCTTTGGTACGGTTTCCTTTGGCCAACATGATCATGCTTCCGCCCGCTTTTTGGAATTCCTCCACATAAACGTCCATTCGACCCGCTGTTGTTGGACCAAAACTTCCCGATGGCATTCCGTCTGGAGTTTTTGCTGGACCAGCATAATACACAGGATGATTTTTGAAGTATTCTGGCATTGGTTGTCCTGCATCCAACAATTCTTTGATTTTAGCATGAGCAATATCGCGAGCTACAATCAACGTTCCGTTTAATTTTAAACGGGTTTTTATTGGATATTGACTCAACTCTGCTAAAATTACAGACATTGGTCGGTTCAAATCAACCTCAACTGGTGCTTCCAAATGCGGTGGAACTTCAGGTAAAAATTGCTTCGGATTGGTTTCTAATTGCTCCAAGAAAATACCGTCTTTAGTGATTTTCCCTTTAATATTTCGGTCGGCAGAGCATGAAACTCCCAATCCAACAGGACAAGAAGCAGCATGACGAGGCAAACGAATCACGCGTACGTCGTGTGCAAAATATTTTCCACCAAATTGTGCTCCAATGGCACTTTCTTGACAGTATAACAATACTTTTTGCTCCCATTCTAAATCGCGAAATGCTTGACCCGACATGTTCCCTGAAGTAGGAAGATGGTCAAAATAACCTGCTGATGCTTTTTTCACGGCAGCTAAATTCGCTTCCGCAGATGTTCCTCCAATCACCAAAGCTAAATGGTAAGGCGGACAAGCCGAAGTGCCTAAATCTTTGATTTTCTCGCGAACAAATTCTTCCATTGATTTATCATTCAATAGTGATTTTGTTTTTTGGTATAAGAATGTTTTATTGGCAGAACCACCGCCTTTTGTTAAAAACAAAAACTCATAGGAAGCTCCTTTTTTAGCATAAATATCAATTTGTGCTGGAAGATTGGAACCTGAATTTTTTTCTTCAAACATCGAAATAGGTACAATTTGTGAATACCGAAGATTTTTATTCTGAAAAGTATTGAAAATTCCTTTGGACAACCATTCGGCATCATCCACGCCAGTGAAAACATTTTCGCCTTTTTTGGCCATTACGATTGCCGTTCCAGTATCTTGACACGAAGGCAGTTGACCTTCAACAGCAACCGCAGCATTTTGAAGCAAATTATACGCTACAAATCGATCGTTATCAGTAGCTTCAGGATCGTTGAGTATGTTGTTCAATTTTTGCAAATGAGCTGTTCGAAGCATAAACGAAACATCATTCATCGCTTCTTGAGCTAATAATTCCAACCCTTTTGGATCAACGGTTAGAATTTCTCTATCACCCAATTGTTCTACTTTTACATAATCAGAGGATAGTTTTTTGTACTGTGTATCGTCTTTCAAAATCGGATACGGATCTTGGTATATAAAGTCCATTTTTGAATTGTTTTTGAAGGGTAAAGTTACGGAAACTCGAGCGAATTTAGAATTAAATAATTGCTAAATTGGTGTAGTTAGTTCCTTTTTTAAAAAAACCAGCTCGCCACAAAAATGGCTGTTATCACACAAATTAAATCCACTAAAAGCATGGTTCCAAGAGTGTAGCGTGTGTTTTTGATTTTTACAGAACCAAAATACACGGCAATTACATAGAATGTGGTTTCGGCACTGCATTGAAAAATAGAACTCAATCTTCCGGTGAGCGAATCGACTCCGTAAGTATTCATGGCATCCAACATAAATCCTCTTGAACCACTTGAACTGAATGGTCGAAGCATGGCAACAGGAAGTGAATCTGTGATTTCTTTACTAACACCAATATTGGAAAAAGCAAACGAAACACCATTACTCATAATTTCAAATAAACCACTGTTTCTAAAAAATGAAATGGCCACCAACATTCCCATTACATAAGGAAAAATAGTAACACCTGTTGTCAAACCGTTACGGGCACCATTTACAAAAGTATCAAAAACAGTAGTGTTTTTTTCTGAGAATTTCTTTTCATGGAAAAACGAAAATGCCAGAGTAAATCCAATGATTAAAATCAGCATCAATCCCGATAAATTGGCTGTGAAGAAGTTTTTCCCGATTAAATCCAATCGATTAATATAAAAAAGTAAACCTACAATTGCAGCAACTATAGTCATTATAGCTACCAATAAAGTGGCGCTTTTGAAGTTTATTTTTTGTCGAATTCCAACTATGATCATTGCCGCTATAGTTCCAATAAAAGAAGTAATGATACACGGAAGCATAACATCGGCTGGATTGGCTGCATTTGCCGCTGCTCGATAGCCAATAATCGACGTTGGGATTAAAGTCAATCCAGCTGCGTGCAAACACATGAACATGATTTGAGCATCGCTGGCTTTGTCTTTGTCGGGATTGATTTCTTGAAGACTTTCCATCGCTTTTAGTCCAAATGGTGTTGCTGCCGAATCCAATCCTAAAAAGTTGGCTGCAAAATTTAAAGTCATGTACGATATGGATTCGTGATTTTTGGGAACTGACGGAAAAACTTTAGAAAAAAGCGGGCTTAATTTTCGGGCTAATTTTTCGGAAGCACCTGAAATGATTAACAATTCCATCAATCCACAAAAGAAGGCTAGATATGCCATTAACGGCAAAATAATATCGAATAAACTGGTTTTACACGTGGGTAATAAGCCATCGCTTTTTTGTTTACCACTGTAGATTTTTACTGTTTTATTGGAAAAAACATAGGTGGTATCGGCGTTCAAAGTATCGCGATTGATGCTCATTGTTTGATCGGGCGCTGTTTCAATACTGTCTTTTATAAAAGCTGGAAGTTGCTCCTTATATTTTTCAGAAATCAGGATAGGATCATCTTTTTTTCCATTTAAAACAAAGTCAATAGTATAGTTTTTCCCAGAGAATAAACTGAAAACCACAAAAAGAATAGATGAAATAAATATAACGAGCCAGAACCTACTTAGAACCATAATATGTATTTTTTCGTAAATATAGGATATATCAAATAGCGTTGAAAATTATTTTATCTCAATTTTACTAATAGCAAGTTCAACAATTAAACAATTATTAAAGTTTCGTCGATTATTTCTTAACATTACTACCTTTTTAAGTTTTGAATAGTATATTTGGCAAAAAATAAACTGCTATAACCTCATAAATAACCTTTTAAAAAATGAAAAACTTTAGTTTATACTTGGCATTTATGGTTCTTTTTTCGATTACTTCTTATGGTCAATCACCTGAAGAAGTTAGAGAAATAATTCAGAATTATGATTTAAAACTACTCAAAGAGAAAGAAGAATATTACAGAAAGCAAGAAGAAATAGAAAAAAAGAAAGCTATTGCTGCAGCCAAAATCAATAATTGGCCATTAGTAATTGTTAAAGAGGATGGTTCAATTGCTGAATTGATGAAATTAACTCCAGACGGTTATCCTATTTATTACTCAACTGAAAATGTGAATGCAGCTCGAAGCACTAGAACCAATCACCTTCATTCGGGTGGTTCTTTGGGGTTGAATTTAGAAGGACAAGGAATGACGGTTAGAGTTTGGGATGGAGGAAGAGTTAGATCATCTCATAATGCATTTGGAGGAAGAGTTACTGTAGTAGACGATTTGACAGAAGCGTTGAACTTTCACTCTACTCACGTGACTGGGACAATGATTGCAAGTGCTAATCCTGCTACAGTGAAAGGAATGGCTCCGCAAGCTACGGCTCGAACTTTTAATTGGACAAACGACGAATCGGAGGCATTATCTGAAATTCAATTGGGAATGTTAGTGTCGAATCATTCTTATGGCGTTCCTATTTCGGGAACAACCGGACCGTTACCGTCTTGGATTATTGGAGCTTATATTCCGGATTCTTATGCTTGGGATGATATTGCTTATACCTCTCCGTATTATTTACAAGTTGCATCGGCAGGAAATGATGGGAATAATGACGCGAACACTGACCCAATTGCTTTTAGTTTTGATAAATTAGTTGGAAATAAAGTCTCTAAAAATAATTTGGTCGTTGCTAACGCTCAAGATGTTGCTACTAATACAGACGGAACAATTTCAGGTGACATCAACATCAATTCTTCAAGTAGTCAAGGCCCAACAGATGATTTAAGAGTTAAACCTGATATTACTGGAAATGGAACAGGTTTAACCTCTACAAATAGCACTAGTAATACTTCAACTACTGTTCTTACAGGAACATCGATGTCTTCTCCCAATGTAGCAGGAAGTTTAATTTTACTTCAACAACATCATAATAATTTATATGGTTCTTTTATGCGATCAGCGACCCTAAAAGGAATTGCTTGTCACACGGCTGATGATGCTGGTGAGATTGGTCCAGATGCTATTTTTGGTTGGGGACTTTTAAACACAAAAAAATCAGCAGAAACCATCTCTAATAACGGATTGACTTCTTGGGTTTCTGAAGAAAATCTAAATCAGGGCCAAACATTTACAATGAATGTAAATTCAAATGGAACTCAACCTTTAATTGCTTCGATTACATGGACAGATGTACCAGGTGCAATTAATACAAGTGGTATTCCAAATGATCCAACCAAAGTTTTAGTAAATGACTTAGACATCCGAATCACAAGAAACGGAACTACTTATTATCCTTGGAGACTTACATCAGATCCAAATAATGCAGCTGTAAGAAACGGTGACAATAATGTTGACAATGTTGAACAAGTAAAAATAGATAATCCGACTGCAGGCCAGTATACAATAACTGTAACTCACAAAGGAAATTTAGTTAACAACAGTCAAAAATACTCTTTGGTGATAACCGGAATTAATTCAACGTTTGCCTTGAATTCAACTAGTCCTGATGTAACGGTTTGCTCTAATCAAAATGCAACATTTACATTCAATCACAATCAAACTGGTGGAGGAACAACTACTTTTTCTGCCGCTGGATTACCATCGGGTGCGAGTGCAACATTTTCTCCTACCTCTTTGAGTTCAAATGGTACTGTAACTATGACAATTTCAGGATTGTCAAATGTAACTCCTAATGAATATTTTGTTGGAATAACAGGAAATAACGGAACCGAAACCGAAACCCGTTTTAAATCACTACGTGTATTTAATTCTACTTTTCAAAATGTGGTGTTAACGAATCCGGCTAATGGTCAAAGCGGACTTTCAACTTCTGCAAATTTATACTGGGAAGATCAAGCTAATGCTCAAAATTATGTGGTGCAACTGTCAACCTCACCAAGTTTTTCTCCTTTATTGGCAAATGAAACCGTTACTACTAATGAATTTTTTGTTTCTGGTTTAAGTCAAGAAACGGTTTATTATTGGAGAGTTACTCCATCAAATCAATGTGGTAATGGTATTACTGCAAATTCAACCGTAAACTCATTCTCTACAGGAATTTTAGTTTGTGATCAAACTTTTGTTGCAGAAGATTATTCAAACGCAACAATTGCTGATGTTCCAAATTCAAGTGCGAGTGTGCCTTTGACTATTTCTGGCGGATATACTATTGGTGATATTAATGTAAATTTAAATATTACTCATACTTGGGTTCAAGACATGACGATTTCATTAATTGGTCCAGCATCAATTGGTAGCCCAGAAATTATTTTATTTCAAGAAGCTTGTGGAGATAACCAAGATATTGATTGTACTTTAGATGATGATGGTGGAGAACCTCAATGTTCAGGAGTTCCTTCAATTTCAGGTAATATTGCTCCTTTTCAAAGTTTAAGTACGTTAAATACTCTTCCAGCAGATGGTGTTTGGACACTTTACGTTGACGATCCATGGGATAATGACGGTGGATCAATTAACTTGTTTAGCATCGATTTATGTAGAGTTACGCCTTCTACATTATCTGTGACAACTTCTGTATTAGATAATGTGAGTGTATATCCGAATCCAACTAAAGGAACTGTAAATGTGATGATTCCAAATAACACTGAAAAATCAATAATTACACTTTTTGATTTACAAGGAAGGGAAATTCTGAAAAAAGAAACCAATCAAATCAATACTTCGTTCTCGATTGATTCGCTCCAAGATGGAATGTACTTGGTAAATATTGAAAACAATAACGGAACAGTTTCCAAGAAAATTGTTTTAAGAAGATAAATAAAAAAGGAGGCCAAAATTGACCTCCTTTTTTTATACATGTATAATTTCATCTTCAATTAATAAATCTTCTCTTCTGAATCTTAAGAAGACTTGGGCTACTGCAATAACGTCTTTTTCGCAATACGTAACAATGCGGTCAATGTCTTTTTCAACATAAAAAACATGACCTACTTGACTGCCATCAATATCACCTTTGGATGAAGGAATTCCGAGTATTTTAGTCAGTAATTTTAGCGAAGTAAAATTTTTATAATCGCCAAACTTCCATAGTTCTAAAGTGTCGAGATGCGGAATTTCCCATGGCTTTTTCCCAAATAAATTAAGCTTCTGAGGAAGATTCATCTGATTGATAATCATTCTTCGGGCAATGAACGGAATATCAAATTCTTTGGCATTGTGACCGCAAATTAAATGTTGCGCCAAATTGAAATGATTGTTCAACAAATTGGAAAAATCGTGTAAAATCTTTTTCTCTTCTCCGAAAAACGACGTGACTCTGAAATTCCGAATGTCTGCTTTCGTTACAAAATAGCCAACAGAAATACAGACAATTTTCCCGAATTCAGCCCAAATTCCGGCACGTTCATAAAATTCTTCTGGAGTGTAATCGTCTTTGCGTTGGTAGAGTGTTTTTTGTTCCCAAAGTTGTTTCATTTCCTCATCAAGCGAATTGAAATGTTCTTCTTCTGGAACTGTTTCTATGTCAAGAAACAAAATGTAGTCGAGTTTAATTTTTTCTATCATACTAAAATTTTTATGGCGTTGATATTACGAAGATAAAAAAATAAGTTTTGAAAATTGAACACGACTGAACTTATTACGATTTTGACATAACAAATGGTCCAGCTCTACCAATGGTAATTACCATTTCTTTTTCGTCAAACTTGCTGATGGTCATCTGTGCTTGTTTGCCTGTTTTTGATGTAGTATTGATGATTTTGTTGTCATTCTCCGAAAAACTCCATTGTGCTGGTTCTGATTTTCCCATCATGGTTAGCACTACCTCGGTTGCTTTGAACTCCAAACTTAAATCTTTGAACATCGTCATCACCATTTTTAATTCGTCGGCTTCCATCGATTCTTTGCCTTCTGCATCTTTGAATGTCCATTTTCCTAAAATGGTATTTTTATCCTGGGCAAAATTGGATAACGAAATAAATAATAAACCGATAATCAGTACTGTTTTTTTCATAATGTGTTTTTGAATTAGGTATGAATGTAAAATTAAATTTTTAGAATAAACTTTGTTGCAAACTCGGACTTTCGTGTTCTAACAACCATTTTTTGCGCCATAAACCGCCGGCGTAACCTGTAAGTGAACCATCGGTTCCGATGACTCTATGACAAGGAACGACTATCCAAAGCGGATTTTTACCATTGGCAGAAGCAACCGCACGAATCGCTTTGACATCGCCTAATTTTTTAGACAAGTCGAGGTATGACATAGTTTTTCCAAAAGGAATAGCAAGTAATTCTTGCCAGACTTTTTGTTGGAATTCGGTACCTTTTGGATTGATTTTGAAATCAAAATTCTGACGTTTCCCATCGAAATATTCATTGAGTTGGGTAACCGCTTCTTTGAGTTCTTTAGGGATTTTTTTGGATAGTTCTCCTTCTTGAAGAATGGAAATCACCGAAACACCGTTTTCATCGCCGACAATTTTTGTGGTTCCGAGTGGCGATGGGATAAAAACGATTTGCTCCATGGTGTTTTGTATTGCCGAAAGATAAAAAAAATCACAAAGCCAAAAAAACTAATTTCCGTCTTTGTGATTCTAAAGTGAATACAAGTATTATTTTCCTTCGCTTTGCATGTATTGTTCGAGCGATTGGAGTTCTTCTTCGGTCATGGTTTTGGTAATAGCAAAATTGGCTTTCATTACTTCAAATTGAGTAGGATCAACTAAAGGATCAGCTTCTCCTTTTAAGAACGTAACGATATTACCGTTTTTTTCTTTGTATATTTTTACAATGTCTTGGATGCTGGGTCCAACAATTTTTACGTCTTTTTTATGACAGGTAAAACAAGTTCCTTTGCCTTCAAAAATTTCTTTTCCTTTTTCGGCTAATGGAAAATCATCGTTCGTTTCGCTTTCTTCGATTGCTTCTTTTTTTCCAAAATCTTGGTCTTCTTTTTTGCCTCCGCAACTGATTACAAAAAGAGTTAATGCGGAAAGTGCCACTAATTTAAAAGACGTTTTCATTGTATTTATTTTAAATTCTACCCAAAGGTAATAGTCTATTTTAAGGTTAAATATGATTTTTATCAGTGATTTAGTAGCCTTTAGTTGCTTTTCTAGCCCTGATGCAAGGGAAAAACCTTGCCTTTTTTGGCAAGTTTTGGAAAGGCAGCAGGAACATGGATTACAAGAAAGCCCAAGCCATTCGCTCCCTTCGACTGCGCTCAGGATGACATTACTGATTCAAAAGAATCGCTGCTTCTTTGGCAAAATACGTCGAAATCAAACTCGCGCCTGCTCTTTTGATGCACATCAATTGTTCCATCATGATTTTGTCGTGGTCGAGCCAACCTCTTTCAGAAGCGGCTTTGATCATGGCATATTCACCCGAAACATGAAAAACGGTAACAGGAACATTCACTGCATTTTTGACTTCGCGAACGATATCCAAATAGGCGATTCCTGGTTTTACCATTACCATATCGGCGCCTTCTTCTACATCCATTAATGCTTCTTTTACGGCTTCGATGCGATTGGCAAAATCCATTTGGTAGGTTTTTTTGTCTTTCGGAACCACAACATCGGCTTCTCTTGGTGCAGAATCTAAGGCATCACGAAACGGACCGTAAAATGCGGAAGCGTATTTGGCTGAATAACTCATGATTCCGACATTGTGAAAACCTGCTGCGTCTAAACCTTGGCGTAAACGCAACACGCGTCCGTCCATCATATCACTTGGCGCCACAAAATCGGCTCCAGCTTGCGCATGAGAAACGGCCATTTTTACCAGAGCGTCGTTGGTGGCATCATTGGCGATATCACCATTTTCTATAATTCCGTCGTGACCATAAATGGAATACGGATCGAGTGCCACATCGGGCATGACAATCATTTCAGGACAAGCGGCTTTGATAGCTTTAATGGCGCGTTGCATGAGTCCGTTGGGATTCCACGCTTCTTTTCCAGTGTTGTCTTTGAGACTTTCGTCGACTTTTACGTAGATGTTGACCGCACGAATTCCAAGTGCAAAAAGTGCTGCGACTTCTTCGACAGTTAAATCGATGGAACGACGGAAAATTCCGGGCATTGATGGAATTTCGACTTTGATATTTTCGCCTTCTGCGATGAACATGGGGAACATAAAATCACTCGGACTTAATGTAGTTTCGCGTACTAACGAACGAATGGATTCGTTTATGCGTAATCTTCTACCTCTTTGTAATGGGAACATAGTATGTTGTTTAAATTGTTTAAAAGTTTAAGGTTTAAAGTTGTTTTGCTTTGCGCTTAAACCCAATCAATAGGATTTTCTAATACTTGAATTAATTTTTCTTCTTCACTTCCTTCTATAGGATGATGATCGTAATGCCATTGCACATATGGAGGCAAACTCATTAAAATGCTTTCTATTCGGCCGTTGGTTTTGAGTCCGAAAAGCGTGCCTTTGTCGTGAACCAAATTGAATTCTACATAGCGACCACGACGAATTTCTTGCCAAGTGCGTTGTTCTGGTGTATATTCTAACTGTTTTCTTTTTTCTACAATGGGAACGTAGGCTTCTAAGAAACTATCACCAACTTCAGTTACAAAATTGAACCAATCTTCCATTTTCATTGAGTCGGTTGGTTTGCAATAATCGAAGAACAATCCACCAATTCCACGAGCTTCGTTGCGGTGAGCGTTCCAAAAATAGTTATCACATTGTTTTTTGAATTTTGGATAGAATTCGGGATTGTGTTTGTCGCAGGCGGTTTTACACGTTTGGTGAAAATGCTGCGCGTCTTCTTCGAATAAATAGTATGGCGTTAGATCTTGTCCGCCGCCGAACCAACTGTTGATTACATTTCCGTTATCATCGTACATTTCGAAATAACGCCAATTAGCGTGAACGGTTGGCACCATCGGACTTTTAGGATGAATGACTAAACTCAATCCGCAGGCAAAAAAATCGGCTTCACCTACGTTGAACATTTTTTGCATGGCTTCGGGTAATTTGCCATGAACGGCCGAAATATTCACACCGCCTTTTTCAAAAACGTTTCCATTTTCGATGACGCGTGTTCGTCCGCCGCCGCCTTCAGGTCGTTCCCAAATGTCTTCGCGAAATTTCGCCACGCCATCTACTTCTTCCAATTTGGAAGTGATTTGGTTTTGAAGGTTTTGGATGTAGGTTAGGAATTTATCTTTCATTGTATAATTCATATAATTCCATATCTAATGGCAATTCTTCTGGTGGTGTATACTCATTTAGAAGTGTTTTCTTCCATTTAAAATCACATTTTTCGGCCACTTTACAACTTCCAATGTTTGTTTTGTGTGCAATAATTTGAAACTTTTCAAAACCTAAAACGTCAAAACCATATTTAGATGTTAAGGCAATTGCTTCTGACATCCAACCTTTATTTTCATATTCAGAACTGATGCAGTAGGCAAACTCACCTTGTTTGGTTTCCCAATTTATTTTTTTTATGATTATTAAACCCGCAATTTTTTCGTTTAAAACATCTTTTATTCCAAAAGTAAATTCTGATTTAGATTGGTTTTCGATTCTCTTTTCTTCAATGTATTTAATACTATCTTCTATTGATTGATTTTTTGATAACGTTATTGGAAAATAGCGTTTAAAGTTATCAAAATTCATAACCATCATTGCAGATAAACTTTTTGCGTCTTCCTGTTCTAAGGTGATTATATGAAATGAATTTGATTTTATCATTTACTGATTATATTCTTTTACTGCTTCCACAAATGCCTTAGCATGATCTACGGGAATGTTCGGTAAAATTCCGTGACCTAAGTTGACGATGTAACTGTCTTTTCCGAATTCGTCGATCATTTCGTGTACCATTTTTTTGATGGTTGGGATTGGAGAAAGTAAACGGCTTGGATCGAAATTTCCTTGTAACGTAATTCTTCCTCCTGATAAATAACGAGCATTTCGGGCTGAACACGTCCAATCTACTCCAAGAGCTGATGCCTTTGATTTAGCCATATCATTCAAAGCAAACCAACATCCTTTTCCGAAAACGATAACTTTAGTATCTTCGGCTAAAGCTTCTACAATTTGGTTGATGTATTTCCACGAAAATTCTTGGTAATCAACTGGTGAAAGCATTCCGCCCCACGAATCAAAAATCTGAATCGCGTTGCAACCTGCTTTTACTTTTTCTTTTAGATATAAAATCGTGGTATCTGTAATTTTTTGTAATAAAGTATGCGCCGCTACTGGATTTGAGAAACAAAAACCTTTGGCGGTATCGAAACTTTTGGAACCTTTTCCTTCTACTGCATAACAGAAAATTGTCCAAGGCGAACCTGCAAAACCAATCAATGGAACCTCATCGTTGAGCATTTCTTTGGTCAATTTTACCGCATCCATAACATATCCTAGAGTTTCTTGAATATTCGGAACAAATACTTGATTGACTTGTTCCATGGTGCGAATTGGGTTAGGAATAATCGGACCGAGATTATCTTTTAACTCAACGTGAATGCCCATGGCACGTGGCACAACTAAAATGTCTGAAAATAAAATTGCGGCATCAGGTTGTACAATTCGAATGGGTTGTACGGTAATTTCAGCTGCTAATTCAGGCGTTTCACAACGAGTGAAAAAATCGTATTTGTCGCGTAACGCTCTGAATTCGGGTAAATATCTTCCAGCTTGGCGCATCATCCAAACGGGTGGACGTTCAACGGTTTCGTTATTTAAAGCGCGAAGGAATAAGTCGTTTTTAATCATTTTATTTATTTTTTTGAACCTAATGAAAAAATTTAGGGTTGATAATATTCTACTACAACTGTAATAAGATCTTCAATTGTGGGATGAGATGCCATTACAATTCTGTTTACTCTTTTTTGAATTAATGCTTTTGCCGTAGTTTGCCCGATGCAAAAACATACCTCGTCGGTGATCGTATTTTTTTTCAGGTAACTATCCACTCCAGATGGACTAAAAAATAAAAGTCCGTTTTGTTTAATAGTGTTTTTTTTAGGAGTTAATACTGTTTCGTACACTTGAACTTCGTTGAAGTTTACCTTAGCTTTTTTGAGTGTTAGTGGTAAAATATCGCGACGAAGGTTTCCGCTGAAAAACGTAAAACTGTCGTTTGAATAGACTAGCGTAATGACTTCGGCTAAATCGGCAGCATTTTCTGAGTAAGCAATAACATTACATCCGTTTTTAGCTAATAATTCTTTTGATTTTTGGCCTACACAAAAAACATTTTTATTCTTTATCTCACTAAATTTTGGATGATTAATAACGCTTTTTATACCATTTTGGCTGGTAAAAATAAGATTGTCATTCACTTGGTCAAGACTAAAATCAATTGGCCGAGTTTCGATGAAATCCGATTGCGAAAGGGCAAATCGCGCCTCAACCAGAATTCGTTTTTGACCTAGTAAAAGTTTTTTTGTAGATAATATTTTGATTCTGTGCGGCATTATTTTTTTAAGGTCTTTTTAATTTTCATCATCAATTCGGCTCCACCATTCTTTAAAATTTCCTGAGCTGAATTAAATCCTAATTTTTTCCATTCGGACAAATCAACTACTTTATTTATTTCTAATTTTTCTTTTCCATCAATAGACAGTAAAACCCCTTTGAAATCAATGGTGTCTTCCTGTTCGTTGTATTTTGCAATAGCGCCAATTGGAGCAGTACATCCGCCTTCAAGAGTTTTTAAAAACTGTCGCTCTATATAGGTGCAAATTTCAGTTTCAATATGATTTAATTGTGATAAAGCGTCCAAGGTGAATTCGTCATTTGCCATGGCAACTACAACCATTGCGCCTTGGGCTGGCGCAGGAATCATCCAATCCAAATTGATGTAACTGTCGGGTTTCAGATTGATTCGTTCCAATCCAGCAGCGGCAAAAACAGCTCCATTCCAATCATTGTCATTGAGTTTTTGCATGCGAGTATTTACATTTCCTCGTAAATCCACTACAGTATGATTCGGAAATTTGTTCCACCATTGTGCTTGACGGCGTAAACTTCCAGTTGCAATTGTGGCTTCTTTTTCTAGAAAATCTAAATTGCCTTTGTGAACTAAAATATCCAACACATTAGCGCGTTCTAAAACGGCACCTTGAACAATTCCGTTGGGTAAAGCAGTGGGTACATCTTTCATCGAATGAACTGCGATATCAACCTGACCATTAATCATGGCAATGTCTAAGGTTTTGGTAAAAATACCTGTGATACCCAATTCGTAAAGTGGTTTGTCTAAAATGATATCACCTTGCGATTTTACCGCTACAATTTCTGTAGTATATCCTAAATCGTTGAGTTGTTTTTGAACTGTGTGTGCTTGCCATAATGCGAGTTCACTATCACGAGTTCCAATACGTATGGTTTTTTTGGTCACTTTGTTTGTGGATTTTTAATTTCTCGCTAAGTCGCAGAGACGCAAAGTCTTTAAAAAAATAGTTTCTCTTGTTCTAACTGAAATACTTTTTCAATCCATTCAATACCTTCTTCCATCGATTCACCATCTTTTAGATGATTCACAAAATGATTGGTAATTTTTTGAATGATACGGTTACTGATTAACTCGGCTTGCTCTTCGTCAAAGTTAGACATTTTTTTGCGTTGAAAGTTCAATTCGCCTTCTTTGATAGAATTCAATTTCTCTTTTAGAGCTTGAATAGTGGGTGCAAATTTTCTGTTTTTTGCCCAAGCGGTAAATTCTTCTTGAATTTCATGAATAATCGCTTCGGCATGTGGAATATAAAGTTTGCGATTTTCTAAAGTTTCATCTGTAATTTGAGACAAATGATCAAGGTGAATTAGAGTAACACCTTCTATATCGCGTACGTTTTCATTTACATTTCTCGGTATCGATAAATCTAAAATTAAAAGTGGTTTTTTTAGATTGAGTATGGTTTTATCAACGGTAGGATTTTGTGCTCCTGTTGCTACCACTACAACATCTGCTTTTTGTAATTCGAGCTGCAAATCAGCATAATCTTTAACAATTAAATCCAATTTTTGAGCTAATTTTTCAGCCTTATCTTTGGTTCTGTTGATTAAAGTAATTTGCTCGTGTTTGGTGTGTTTTACAAGATTTTCACAGGTATTTCTTCCGATTTTTCCTGTACCAAAAAGTAAAATATTTTTATTGGCAATGTCCTCAATATTTTTAATGATGTATTGAACCGATGCAAATGAAACCGAAGTGGCACCTGAAGAAATTTCGGTCTCCGTTTTGATTTTTTTACTGGCTTGAATGACAGAATTCACCAATCGTTCCATGTACGAATTCACTAAACCATTTGATTTACTCTCATTAAACGCCATTTTTATTTGGCTAATGATTTCAAAATCTCCTAAAATTTGACTGTCCAAACCTGTTCCAACACGAAACATGTGATGAATCGCGTCTTGATTTTTATAGATATAAGCTACTTCTTGGAATTCTTCTACACTACCTTGACTATTAGCACATAAAAGTTTAATTAATTGATAGGGATGTTGAGCAAAACCGTAAATTTCAGTTCGATTACAAGTAGAAGTAACGATTAACGATTCTATTCCTTCGGCTTCGGCTTGTATGAGCAAAGTAGCTTTCGCTTGTGCGTCTAAACTGAATTTCCCTCTGATTGATGCATCTGCCTTTTTGTAACTCAAGCCCAACGCATAAAACGAAGTGTGTTTTGGCATGTTAAAATTTTCCATATTTGCTCTTTCCTAAAAGTTCAACAAAACTATTACTATCCTTTTTATAAAAACAACGCTAGAAGTACTTTTTATGTCGCTGTGCGATTTTTTATATCGAAATTGACTTTTTAGCGTTATTTGTTATAAATTTGTAGTGAAATCAAGTGTTCCAATTATTATTATGTAGATTGATTCTAAATAATACGAACTACTTGCTCACAACTTATATACGAAAAAATGTCGCTATGGGTTCTAAAGAAGTAATAACAATTGAAAATGATTTTACCCTAATTCGTTTTCAAAACGATGGAATTGAAAATTTTCACGTAAAACACCCTGTAAATCAAGGACTTATACAATTCCATTTTGGAATTAAGGGAAAAGCAAAATTTGTCTTTAATGAAGGTAGTTATGCCTTGGATTTAAGAGAAGAAAAGGCATTACTGTTTTACAATCCACAAAAAGAATTGCCTTTGGATTTAGAATTGGCTCCTAATACGTGGGTGATTTCAGTTTTAATTTCGATTCAAAAATTTCATGGTTTGTTTTCTAACGAATCCGAACACATTCCGTTTTTGAGTGAAGAAAACAAAGACCGCAAGTATTATAAAGAGACTGATATTAGTCCGTCGATGGCCATTGTACTAAGTCAATTGTTTCATTACAATCTGAATCCATCCATCAAAAATTTATATTATAAAGGTAAAGGTTACGAATTACTGAGTTTGTATTTCAATCGTTCTGAAGATCCAAATGCCGAACAATGTCCGTTTTTAATTGACGAAGACAACGTAATGAAAATCAAAAAAGCCAAAGAAATCATCATTGCAAACATGGCTGAACCACCAGGTTTGGAGGAATTGGCCGAACAAGTAGGCTTGAGTTTAAAAAAACTAAAAATGGGTTTCAAACAAATTTATGGCGATACGGTGTACGGATTTTTATTCGATTACAAAATGGATTACGCGCGCCAATTATTAGATAGTGGTTCGTACAACGTCAATGAAGTCGGACTCAAAATTGGCTACAGCACCGGAAGTCATTTTATCGCGGCATTCAAGAAAAAATTTGCTACTACACCTAAAAAATATTTGATGTCGATTCATCCAAATACCTAATCCTATTTATTTCGTATATCCAACAATAAATAAAAAATTGTTAACTCAATAATACAAAAAATAAGTTTAACTACTTTTACAAACCCAACCCTCGAAGGGTTTAAAACCCTTCGAGGGTTGAAAATATAAAATTTTAAAAAAATGAAAGGAGTATTACTCGTAAATTTAGGTTCGCCCGAAAGTCCAACTGCCAAAGATGTAAAGCCGTATTTAGATGAATTTTTAATGGATAAATACGTAATTGATGTTCCTTTTTTATTAAGAGCTTTATTAGTACGTGGAATTATTTTGCAAACGCGCCCGAAAAAATCGGCTCATGCGTATGCACAAATCTGGACAGATGAAGGTTCACCGCTAATTGTTCTCTCCAAAAAAATGCACAAAAAAGTGGCACAACAAGTTGATGTTCCTGTCGCTTTGGCGATGCGTTACGGCTCGATGACCATTCAAAAAGGATTACAAGAATTGAAAGATAAAGGTGTAACCGAAGTGATGCTTTTGGCACTTTATCCTCAATATGCTATGGCTTCAACAACAACTATTTGGGCGTTGGCCGATGAATTACAGCAAAAACATTTCCCAGAAATGACCATTACTAAAGTTCCAGCGTTTTATAACAAACCTGACTTTATTCAAGCATTAGCCCATTCGATAAAAAAACACTTGGAAGGATTTGAATACGATCATTTATTGTTTTCGTATCACGGAATTCCGAAACGCCACATTCGCAAAACGGATGTGACTAAATCACATTGTACCATCGACGGAAAATGTTGTGTAACCGCTTCTCCAGCGCATGAGTTTTGTTACCGTCATCAATGTTACGAAACCACGCGACAAGTAGTTGAATTACTCGGAATTCCAGAAGGAAAATACAGCCAAACGTTTCAATCGCGATTGGCAGGCGACAAATGGCTAACACCTTACACCGATGTTGAAATCAACAAAATGCCCGCAAAAGGAATTAAAAAATTAGCTGTTGTTACTCCGGCTTTCGTTTCCGATTGTTTAGAAACTTTAGAAGAAATTGCCATGCGTGCCAACGAAGAATTCAAAGAAAATGGAGGCGAAGAATTTTTTGCGGTTCCTTGTTTGAACGATGAAGACGAATGGTGCGGCGTTGTGGCGAATTGGATTAATGATTGGAAAAAATAGATTTTGTTTCAGGTTTCAGGTTTCAAGTTGTTGCGAACTTGAAACCTGAAACCTGAAACTTAACCCGAGGCATTGCCGAACTGTATGAAGCGCAGCGAAATAAAACTCGAAACAAATGGAATACTACAACTACATCAAATCACTTCATTTAATTTTTGTTATCACATGGTTTGCTGGTTTGTTTTACATCGTTCGCTTGTTTGTATACCAAATTGAAGCCAATGAAAAATCATCACCTGAACGCGAAATTTTGCTTCAACAATACAAAATAATGACGTATCGTTTGTGGTTCATCATTGCGTGGCCAAGCGCCGTTTTGGCAACACTTTTTGCGGTTTGGTTGTTAGTTTTAATGCCAAGTTGGCTACAAATGCCGTGGATGCATGTAAAATTGGGATTTGTTTTGGCGTTGTTTTTGTACCACTTTAAATGTCATCAAATTTATTCGCAATTGCAAAGCGATCAATTCAAACATACTTCTAATTTCATGCGACTGTGGAATGAAGGCGCGACAATTATATTGTTTGCAGTGGTTTTTTTAGTAATTTTAAAAAATGAATTCAACTGGATCTATGGTGTTGTTGGAATAATTTTATTTTCAATTTTGATAATGCTTGGATTCAAATTTTACAAACGAATACGTGAGAAAAAATAAGTTTTCAGTCGCCGTCGCCGTTTTCAAAACTGAGACTAAAAACTGAGACTGAGACTAAAAAACATGTTTAACTTCTTCAAAATAAAAGCGCTATCACTTCGAATTAGGATTTTCCTATCGATGATTGTTTTGATATTAGTCGCTTCGGTTTTGATGGCTTCGATTTCGATTATTCAGTTTAAAAACGAAGCGCGTGGTTACCATCAGGAACGTCTCGAACGGAAAGAAACAGCAATTAAAGAACACATCAATTATGTGCTTTCCAACACCACATATCCATTAACAGAGAACAATTTACCGCTGATTTTTAAAGACGAAATTCACGAGCTTGCCGACATTCACAACCTCAACCTCAACATCTACAACTTAAAAGGAAAATTGCTTATTTCTTCTAAAGCATCCTTTTCGGTAGATAGCGTTTCACCACCAATTCCGAATTATATTTTAAAACTCGTTCAATCCTCAATTGAGAAGCGTTATGTGGATGTGAAAAGCGTAGATGGAATCAAAAACCGCTCTTCGTTCAGTCAAATCAAAGATGATAAATTCAAACCGTTGGGAATTCTGAATTTGCCTTATGTGGATGACGATGATTATTACGAAGAAGAACTCCGTGCCTTTTTAATTCGCCTCAGTCAAGTATATTCATTCATGTTGATTGTAGCCTTTGCTTTGGCGTATTTCTTGGCAAGTTACATCACCAAATCATTGAAAACCATTTCGGATAAAATCAATGAAACGAGTTTGAACCAGAAGAACGAAAAAATTGTTATCGAAGCCAACAGCCGTGAAATTAATTCTCTAATTACTGCTTACAATGCAATGGTCGATAAATTAGAAGAAAGTGCCACCATGTTGGCGCAAAGTGAACGTGAACAAGCCTGGCGCGAAATGGCAAAACAAGTCGCACATGAGATTAAAAATCCGCTTACACCAATGCGATTGACGGTTCAAAGTTTCCAGAGAAAATTTGATGCCGAAGACCCAAATCTGAAACAAAAACTAGACGATTATACCAAAACATTGATTCAGCAAATTGACACCATGAGTTCGGTTGCTTCAGCGTTTTCGAATTTTGCTTCGATGCCTGCACAACAAAATGAAAGCTTGAATGTGGTCGATGTAGTCGAATTAGCTTTGGATATTTTCAACGAGGACTTCATTCAATTTGAAAGCAATAAAGAAGAAATTATCGCCAAATTGGATCGTACTCAACTGATTCGAATCATCACCAATTTGGTGAAAAATGCCATACAATCCATTCCCGAAGAACAAGAGTTTAAACGTATTTTAGTTTCGGTGAATGAAGAGAACGAACACGTTTTGATTCAGGTTGAAGACAACGGAACAGGCATAGAATTTGAAAATAGAGAACATGTTTTTGAGCCTAAATTCACCACTAAAACAAGCGGAATGGGATTAGGCCTCGGAATTATCAAAAATATTATTGAAAATTACAAAGGAACTATTACTTTTGAAACTGAACTCGGAAAAGGAACTACATTCACCGTTTCAATTCCGTTAATTGAAAAATAATTTAGACACAAATTTGCTTTGCTTGTTCGCATTCGCTCGGGTCACGAATTATTTTTTTGAAAGAGGAAATTAAAACCTAACCTATTGACTATATAATTATCCTAAATCAAAATTTGTGGAATAATAACAACTTTTGATTCGTGTAAATTAGTGCAATTCGTGTAAAATTTATAAACTATGAGCTTCGAAAACATCATCGTAACTTCTGAAAACGGAATCGGGCAGATTACCATCAATCGCCCATCAAAATTAAATGCTTTGAATGTGGCAACCATACAAGAATTGCACAACGCTTTTGAGCAATTGGATGCCAATACCGAAATTAGAGCAATCATCATCACTGGCGAAGGCGAAAAAGCATTTGTTGCTGGCGCGGATATTTCTGAATTTGCTCATTTTTCGGTTGAAGAAGGCGCACAATTGGCACAACAAGGTCAGGAATTATTATTTGATTTTGTCGAAAATTTACGCACTCCTGTAATTGCTGCAGTTAATGGTTTTGCATTGGGTGGCGGATTGGAATTGGCGATGTCGTGTCATTTCAGAGTGGCTTCAGATAATGCCAAAATGGGATTACCTGAAGTTTCATTAGGTGTCATTCCGGGTTACGGCGGAACACAGCGTTTACCACAATTAGTTGGAAAAGGAAGAGCTATGGAACTAATCATGACTGCTGGAATGATAGATGCTGAAACGGCAAAATCATACGGATTAGTGAATCATGTAGTGCCACAAGCCGAACTTTTAGAGTTCACAAAAGGAATTGCAACTAAAATTTTACGCAATTCTCCTGTTGCAATTGGCCAAGCCATAAAAGCGGTCAATGCTAATTTTAAAGATGGTGTAGATGGATTCAAAACCGAGATTAAATCGTTTGGAAAATGCTTTGGCACCGAAGATTTTAAAGAAGGAACAACGGCATTTTTAGAAAAACGAAAAGCTGAATTTACAGGAAAATAACCGTCACTCAAAACGGTTTGGTGAATACTAAACTTCTCCATCCCATTCCGCATAAAACTGAGCCAAGAAATGCTCCATAAACGTATGGCGTTGTTCGGCTAGTTTCTTACCTGTTGGAGTGTTCATTTTATCTTTTAAGAGCAGTAACTTCTCGTAAAAATGATTGAGTGTAGGTGATTCACTGTTTTTGTATTCTTCTTTAGTCATATTCAATTTTGGAGCAATCGCCGGATTGTACAACTGGCGGTTTTTAAATCCCCCGTAATTGAACGTTCGCGCAATTCCAATCGCACCTAAAGCATCCAATCGATCCGCATCTTGCACAATTTCGAGTTCTTTTGACGTAAATTTCTTCTCAAAATTGCCGCCTTTGAACGATATGTTTTCGATGATGTTAATCACATGAACAATACTCTCTTCTGATGCATTTTGTGATTCTAAAAACGCACGCGCTACTCTTGGGCCAACGGTTTCGTCGCCATCATTGAACTTACTATCAGCAATGTCATGAAGTAATGCTCCCAATTTTACAATAGTCAAATCGCAGTCTTCATCTGAAGCAATGAGCAATGCGTTTTTATACACGCGCTCAATGTGAAACCAATCGTGTCCGGCTTCGGCATTTTGGAGTTTTTCTTTTACGAATACTATGGTATTGTCTATTAATGACATACAATTGAGGTTAAAAAAATCCTCTCTTTTCGGAAAGGATTTAGGTCTGTGTTCTATTCTCTTTATTTTATTATCGTATCAAAGCAGGTTCAACCCATTTGAAAATCTTAGTTTCTTCGGGAAGCACTAATCGTTCTGAAATTTTCGCCATTCTCGAAGGTAACTTCATTAAATAGTCGCGTGCTTTTTCGGCTTCATCGGTAAGATTAGCAATTTTTGAAATCTCCCATTTGTCAATTAATTTCTGCATGATATCAACATAATCATTAGCGGTATAAACACCAATTTTTTGAGCTGAATTGGAAAATTCTTCAAAAGCAGTACTGATTTTCTGACCTGATTCTCTTAAAAAATGCGCTGGCATGGTGATCTTCTGTTTCATCATGTACTGAAACGCCAACATCATTTCGCTTGGATCTACTTTGAAAATCTGATTCACAAATTCGCTGTATGCATGGTGATGACGCATTTCGTCGCCTGCAATTAATTTACACAATTTAGATAGTTTTTTATCCCCAAAATCTTTGGCAATTTGCGATACTCGATTGTGAGAAACATAGGTTGCCAATTCTTGAAAACTCGTGTATACAAAGTTTTTATACGGATCTTTTCCAGTTCCGATGTCAAAACCATCGTTGATTAAATGGTGAGTAGTCACTTCTACCTCGCGCATGTTCACTCGACCTGATAAGTACAAGTATTTGTTGAGTAAATCGCCGTGACGGTTTTCTTCGCCAGTCCATTCGCGTACCCAGCGCGACCAACCATTTCTTCCTTCGTTATCCACACCTTCTACTTCCATCAACCAGGATTCGTAAGTTGGAAGCGCTTCTTCAGTAATGGTGTCACCTACCAAAACTACCCAAAAATCATAAGGTAATTCTTTGGCAATTTCGCGCAATTCTTTTACGTCTTCGATGAAGTTTTCACTTTCAGAATTAGGTAATAAATCGCTTGGTTGCCAAATTTTATCGACTGGAATTAAAAATTGATCAACAAAACTATCGACGTTCTTTTCTAGAAATTGCATAACTTCCAGACGGATGTTTTTTATAGACATTATATATTAAATTTTAGACTTTAGATTTTGAGTGTGCTTTTAAAAATACATTTTAGTATTTTAGTGAATTTACGACTGCTGATTCTGTTTTTTGAATCAACTCTTCAAAAGGATATTCTTTTACAGGAATAGCGTCGTGAATGATGAACTCCATTTTGGTTCCCAATCCCATTGGAAAGGCACCAAATTTAACCATTTTCCAAGAATTATTAATGGTTATCGGAACCACAACAGCCGAAGGAGCATATTTGCAGAGAATTTTCAATCCGCTTTGAGCAAATTCTTTGGGTTTGCCCGTTTTGCTTCGCGTTCCTTCTGGGAAAATGACGGCGCTTCTTTTGTGTTTTTCGATGTATTCGCTCAAACCTTTGATGACTGGAATGGCTTGTTTTGGGTCTTTTCGATCTATTAGAACGGAACCACCATGGCGTAAATTGTATGAAACACTCGGAATTCCTTTTCCTAACTCTTTTTTACTCACAAATTTGGCGTGGTGTTTTCGTAAGTACCAAATAATTCCGATGATATCAAACAAACTTTGGTGATTGGCAACAAAAATTACAGGAACATTTTCGGGAATACTTTCTTTGTTTTTAAACGAATAGGTTGTTCCGAGAATATTGGTACATCGCACCAAAAATAAATTCAGATAATCAACGCTGACTTTGTGTGCCTGATAACCAAACACATTAAAACAAATCCACTGAATCGGATGAAAAATCACTAATGAAAGTCCGAAACACAAATAATACACTACCGAAATGGGATAGGAAATTATCTTTTCCATGAATTATAAAAAATTGATGGTAAAAGTACGGAATAAAATTGGGTTTTACTCCCAATTAAAAGTCAAACTTCAACTGAACTACGACAGTTTTTTTGACTTCGGTATTCAAGTTATTGAGTGAAATTCCAAGTAATCGAACCGAGTCTTTTAATCGTTCTTGGTAGAGTAATTCTTTGGCGGTTTCAAAAAGCAAGCCTTTATCTGAAATAAAATACGGCAAGGTTTTGCTTCGAGTTTGCTGGGTAAAATCGGAGTATTTTATTTTTAAAGTGACCGTTTTTCCCGAAATAGAATAGCGTTTGAGTCGTTTTTCAAGTTCTTCTGCAATTCGTTCCAGTTTTTTTTCCATGAAAATCTCTGAGGTCAAATTTTCATTGAAGGTATGTTCAGCTGCAACTGATTTAGTTGTTCGGTTGGGTTTTACTTCACTGTTGTGAATGCCACGAACGATATAATAGTAAAATCCTCCGCTTTTTCCGAAATGTTCTTCGAGGTATTCTTTGGTTTTCGATTTTAGGTCTTTGCCAGTAAAAATGCCCAATTGGTACATTTTTTCGGTGGTAACTTTCCCGATACCATAGAATTTTTTGACGTCGAGATTTTCTAGAAATTCTTCAACTTCATCTGGATTCACCGTTTTTTGACCGTTGGGTTTGTTGTAATCGCTGGCTACTTTGGCTACAAATTTATTGATGGAAATTCCGGCTGATGCGGTAAGACCGACTTCTTCAAAAATACGCTGCCGAATTTCCTGTGCTATCAATGAAGCGCTTGGATTTCCTTTTTTGTTTTGAGTAACATCGAGATAGGCTTCGTCAAGGGAAAGCGGTTCGACCAAATCGGTATAATCGTGAAAAATTTTGCGGATTTTTTTGGAGATTTCTTTGTAGCGATCGAAACGCGGGCGAACAAAAATCAAATCCGGACACATTTTTTTGGCTTGAACACCACTGACCGCACTTCTCACACCAAATTTTCGGGCTTCGTAACTGGCCGCAGAAACAACTCCGCGCACTTCACTTCCGCCAACAGCAATGGGTTTTCCTTTGAGTTCAGGATGGTCCATTTGCTCAACCGAAGCGTAGAATGCGTCCATATCTACATGGATTATTTTACGAAGTTTGATTTCTGAAAGCATGATTTTTAATTACTTTTAACTGGAAATAAAAAGGCCATTGGTTTGGATTTAAAATACGCCCAAATCGATTGAATTAGCAATTTAACCTCTGAAATTGGAATGTCTCTCGATCGAAAAGCCAAGCCTAATGATAATGAAAAACTGACTATAAAATTAACAAATCCGATGATTCCGATACCCAAAATGGACCAAAAAATAGTCCATTCATCCATCACAAAATTAGTTCCGTATAATCCCAAAGCAAAATTTCCACTGGCAAAAGTGATGTGTCGAATATCCAAATTCAAACCAAGGAAAATACCAATAGAAGCGGTACTTCCCAAAAAAACACCAAACCAACCATTAGAAACTACTCCAGCCCAATTTCGTTCAAACCATTGAGCAATTTGGATTGTTTTTTTCTTTCCTAGACTCATTTTGAGTAACGGATGTTCTTGAATGCGATAGTACAACTGACTGTGTTTGCTTTTGTTCGAGACATTTCCAGAAATTATTCCAGAAAGAAAAAGAAAAACACCCGCAATAGCAGCATGAAAAATTGAGGCGGATTGAATCGGATTCAAATCAGTAATTAATTTTCCTGCTTTTTGTGATGCAATATTGGCACCAAATCCTTTATCTATTAACCAAATTATCAATAACGCAACCGGAAAGGCAATCAGTACATTTCCGACGAAGGCAATGAATTGGGAGCGAAATAATCGGGCAAATAATTCGGCAAACGATTGGTGCTTTTTCTGACTTTTAGTAATTTTTTTCATCCCAACTTCAATCGCCAAAATTAATGCTGATGCGGTCATTGCGGGTTGTTTGGTGGCTAAAGTGAATCCGAGTAAATAAATGGCGATAAATCCTAACGAATAATTCAAACTGTATAAAAGTGCATGTCCAAAATCGCTCGTATCCACTTTGGAAAGCAACAATTTGAAGATGCACAAGAATCCAACTATAATGCCACCGCCAATCGATGCTTTTAACATCGAATAGTATTCAGAAGAAGTTTCGGTGATGTAATGTTCTCCTGTTTTGGCAGTGTGTTGCGTGATTTCATAAGACAAAAGTTGAGTGCTTTCTGAAATCAATTGTCGGATGTTGTTTTTGCGGCAATTGAATTTGATCAACAACACAACTAATTGAAGAGAATTGTTTAGTTTATCACTGGTTTGGCTTACCGTAAGTAATGGAAACAAGATTTTCAAACGATGCAGCTGTTGTCGAATGCGAAGTAAACTCTGATTGACTTGAAGCGAAATTCCAAATTTCGAACTATTTCCAAAAGCTCTATCAACGTATTCATTACTTTGCTTGTGAAGAATTAGCAGTTGTTTATAATGTTCGTCATCGGGTGAAATGAAATGAACTGAACCTTTTCTAATTTGATCGATAATGTGTAAAAGTTCTTTTTCTAGAGCAACGAAAGGGCTTTCTAGGTTTTCATATTCAGGTGTCATCATGAGTACTTCCGAGTCCATGGCGCGGCCACTCATGCGTTGTGAAAGTAATCCCATAGTATTCATAAGTTCGGAAAGAGGAGATTTTTCTTTGGCCGATTCGTATATACTGGAAAAATGGAGCATTGAAAACAATTCTTTCAGCTCTTCCATCGGAATTTTGGCAATCCAAATGGCATCTGAGCTTTTGTAAAAAATCTGATTTAAAACAAATTCGAGTGTGTCTTTTTCGGGTTGAAAAGGTAAGACTTTGGCAAAAACTCTTTTTTTGACTTCGTAAAAGAAATCGGTGTTTTGTAGTATTCCAGCATCAGAAAGCAATCGTGAAAATTTTCTTTCCTGAATAATAGACGAAATTTTTGCTTTGAAAAATTCTTTATAAAATGGATTTTCTCTTAAAAATGTAATTAAATTTGAAAGAGAAACAATTGCTATTTTTTTAGGCTGTTTGGGTCGAAAGAAATGAATTAAATCAACCAAAAAGAACAATTCATTGGATGCATCTTGCGTAGGTAATGACGCATGGTTTTCAAATAGTTCATGGAGTGATTGAGTCTTTTTAGGAGTTCGGCGTAAATTCATAATAAAAAAGTATCGTATTTGTAAAAATACGATTTCTAAATTTCTTTTAGTGGTAATAAAATATTAAAAATTGAATTTGATGATAGAAATAGAGCGTAAATTTTTGGTTACATCGAATGATTTTAAGGAAGAATCAGAAGCACAATTTGAGATTGCACAAGGATATTTGAATTCGAATCCGGATCGAACAGTACGTGTTCGTGTCAAAGGCGACAAAGGTTTTCTTACCATTAAAGGAAAATCGAGTGAAAGTGGTGCGTCTCGATTTGAATGGGAAAAGGAAATTGCGGTTGATGAAGCGAAACAATTGCTTTTATTATGTGAAAATGGTGTGATTGAGAAAACGCGTTACCATGTAAAAAAAGGGAAACACCTGTTTGAAGTAGATGTTTTTTATGGCCAAAATAAAGGTTTGGTGATGGCAGAAATTGAACTTAGTGACGAAAATGAAGCATTTAAAAAACCAAATTGGCTAGGAAAAGAAGTTACCAATGACGAACGCTATTACAATGCGTATTTGAGTAATCGTCCGTATACAAGTTGGTAATTATTCTTCGATGATTTCGATGGTTACTTTTTGAATTCCAGAACCTTTGTTAGAGGCAATCATCATGAATGCTTTTTTAGACAAATCAATTTCTCTTCCTTTTACAAATGGACCGCGATCGTTTACAGTTACCACTACCGATTTTTTATTGGATGGATTGGTGATTTTTAATTTGGTTCCGAAAGGAAATTTTTTGTGCGCTGCGGTGAGTTTATTATTGTCAAATTTGGCTCCGCTAGCTGTTTTTCTATTGTGGAACTTATCGGCGTAATAAGACGCAACTGCATTTTCTTTGTGCAATTTTAGTTTTAGTTTTGGCTGAACTAAACTGTCTATTACTTCTGCTGCGGTTGTTACATCAATAATTTTAGCATCGGTCACTTTTTTGATGGAATCGCTTTTAGGTTTTTGAGCCAAAAGAGGATTTATCATTACAATAGCAACGATTAGCAATAATAGAGACGATAAAATTGAAATTTTTTTCTTCATAAAAAGTATTTTAAGGATAAAAAAAGTCCTTTTCAGGACTTACTTATCAAATACTGAACCAAGCTTGCCAAGGTATTCTAACAAGTATTAAAACAAGTCCTAACATATAGAATACAAAGATGGATTTGAACTTTAAATCACTGGCTATTGCTTTTTTGTGACGAGACCAACCGATGGTGATTAAAACAATAGCTAAAATATTTAGTAATGGATGTTCTAAAGCGGTAAGTCGTAATGCTGAATCTTCAATAGAACCAAGTGAATCTAATCCTTTTGGAGAAACAAAGTACAATATGAATCCAATAACCAATTGAAGGTGAGTGGCGATGAGTGCAAAAAGAGCGATTTTTTTGTCTTTTGAGGTGAATTCTCTTTTGGAAAACCATCCAGAAAAGGAATTAAAAACGGCGATAACTAGAAGTAAAAGAGCTAAATACGCCCAACCTGAATGAAATTTTTGGATGAAATTGTACATGAATTAGTTTATTTGATTGAAACAAATATAATAAAAAAGAACAAAAAACCCTCATCCGAAACGAATGAGGGTTTTGAAAATTAATTTTAAACTAAGCTTTTATTAGAATTTGTAAGTTACACCGAAGTTCCATGTTCTACCGAAACCGAAGAATACTTGGTTTGTTCTATCGATACCGTCATACACACCATTTGTTAAATAAGTATTGTATGCATCATCAGTTGCGAAAGTTTCTCTTGTTCTTGCAAAAGTATTTGTTCTTGCTTCAGCAATATAGATTTCGTCTAAAACGTTGTTTACATTCAATCTGAAAATTACAGAGTCTGATTTACCTTTTCCAACATTCATAGTGTAGGTTAAACCTGAATCCATCAAACCGTAATTTGGCAATTCTAATGAACCTCTATTGGTTTCGTTAGTGAATGTTCCTGGAGAAATTGAAGCATACAAACGATCTACAAAACGATAGTTAGCATCAACGCTTAATCCTTTTACAACATCAATTGTAGTTCCTACAGAAGCCGTTAATTGAGCTGCGTCACCTACTTTTACACCATCTAAATACAATGTAGTTTCTGTTCCACCTACAATTGGAGTGTTGAATTGATCGTAACGGTTACTTACGCTATTTCCTTTGTATGACCAATCTCCGATAGAAAACATACCGTTAACTTTTATAAAATTAGTCACTTTAGCATTCATATCTACTTCAATTCCTGTGTGAACCTCTTCTATACCAGAGAAATCATAGTATCCTCCAGGATTGTCAGTAGCATTATCATTTGATCTTTGGTATCTGTCTTTCCAAGAAGTGTGGTATAAGTTTACATTTGCATTGAATTTAGAAGAACGGAAACCGTAACCTAATTCAAGTCCCATGATTTTTTCATTTACTAAATTTCCATTTACTTTAGAAGCATTGTTTGGATACACTGCGTTAAAGAAAGGTTGTTTAGAATAAAAACCTGTGTTTACAAAAACATTGTGGTTTTTGTTGATGTTGTAATTAGCTCCAACTTTAACATTTCCACCTAAAATATTCTCATAATCAGTAGACGCTAAAGGATCAGACTCATAATATTTAAAGTAATCTTCTCTTTTAAATCCTTGTTGAGAAACAGCTCCTTGAACAAAAGCAGTTAATTTTTCTGTAGTATATTCTAATTGAGTAAATGCTCCGTACCAATTTACTAAACCATCATTATTGTATGATACTTTTTGTTGGTGATCAACATTAAAAAATGGATTAAAACTTGGATTACTTTCGTAGGTTCCGTACAATATTCTTCCTGGATCATTGATGTTACCATTTGAAGCAATTCCTCCTGAAATAGGAGTATTATCTAAAAATCCTGTTGAGCCTAAAAGTTCGTTCACATTTTGGTAGTGTATACCTCTGTAAGTTCTGAAATCCAATCCAAAATCTAACGTTAATTTGTCAGTTAACTTTGTATTTAAATTAGTTACACCACCGTACCAGTTGTGTGAATTGATCGATGAAATTTTAGAAATACCGTTTGTTAAATTATTTGAAGTTGAAGTACTGCTAATGTATTCTCCATTGGTCAAACCTCTAGTTGATGTTCCTGTAGTTCCAGGAATACTAACTGTTTGTCCTGAGTTCCATGCTTGAATTAAATCAACATTAATGTATCCGTCAGGAGTTCTAAGGTTATCTGCAAAGAAACGATTTCCTCTAACCGCACCTGCACCGTTAGTTCCTCCACCTCTTCCCCATGATCCGTAAATCACAGTAGAAAGTTTCATTTTATCTGAGAATTTAGAATCCCAATTCACAGACATTACTGGTTTGTGGTAGTAATTAGTTCTGAAGTTGAATTCACTTCCATTTAAATAACCCCAATCTGAATTGTATCTTACATTTGGTTCACCATTGCTGCTGTAATTCAAATATTGATTTAAAGTTGGAGCATTTGATCTTTGATCGTGCCATTGTGGTGCACCTGTAAAAGTAAATTGAATGTCGTTTTTAGGGTTGATTTCGTATCCTAAAGCCACAAAATAGTTAGCGCTTTCAAAACGAGTAGCATCAACATAACCATCACCTCTAGTTTGGCTCAATAAGAAAGACGCAGAAAATCCGTTTTTCATTTTACCTGTAGCATACGACATTTGAGTTTTCAAATAGTTGTCATTTGCTGTACCCACATACATGGTTCCGCCTTGTTTTAAATCAGAAGCTTTAGTTACAATATTAATAGTTCCTCCTACAGAAGATATTGCTAATTTTGAAGAACCTAAACCTCTTTGTACTTGCATAGACGAAGTTACATCTGACAAACCTGCCCAGTTACTCCAGAAAACACGACTATTTTCCATATCGTTTACTGGCATACCGTTAATCATAACGGCAATGTTTTCTTGAGCAAATCCACGAATTGTAACTCTTGAATCACCAAAACCACCACCTGATTTTGTAGCGTATACAGAAGGCGTATTGTTTAAAATTTCTGGAAACTCTTGGTTACCTAATTTTTGCACAATTTCTGAAGCTTTTATAGTTGATACTGCTACAGGAGTTTTTCTGTCTTTAGCGACGTCAATAACTGTACTTTTAATAACTACTTCATCCAATTCGCTAGAATCTGAAGATAGAGTAATTGTTCCCAAATCAACTGTTTCACCATTTTTAACTGTAAAGTTGATGGTTTGTGTTTTGAAACCGATGTACGTTAAAACGATTTGTCCTGAAGCTGATGTAGAATTAATTGTAAATTTTCCATCCATGTCAGTTGTAGTTCCTGTGGTTGAGCCTTTCACTACAACGTTTACACCTGGTAAAGATCCGTTTAATTCGCTATCTACTACAACTCCTTTAATTTTTCCTTGAGAAAAGGCAATTGTTGTGATAAGAAAAAACAAACCTGTTAGTAAATTAGTTCTTAAATTTTTCATTTTTGTTTAAGTTAAAATTTTTGGCAAATTTCTTAATAAATTGACGGACAAGTGTTAAGAAAACGTTAACAATTGAAAAAATATTGAACAATTCTCAATGTATCAGAGAAATACGGTTGTTTTTTAAAAATTCTTCAACAATATAACAAAAACAGCTATTTTACTGTATTCTTTAAGGAAAAATTATTTTTTTGACTGTAGGAAATAATTTAATAAAAACTGTGTCGAATTATCGTGAGATGCAACTGTTTTAGACTCGATTTCAGTAAGAATAGAATTGGCTAATTGTTTTCCTAATTCAACTCCCCATTGATCATAACTGAAAATATTCCAAATTATACCTTGCACGAAGATTTTGTGCTCGTACAGCGCCACCAATGCACCTAGAGTTCTTGGTGTTAATTTTTGGATTAAAATAGTATTGGTTGGTTTGTTCCCAGAAAACACTTTAAACGGCAAAAGATAGTCAGCTCTTTCTTTTGAAACTCCTTGTTTTTCAAACTCTTCTTTGACTTGTGCTTCGGTCTTACCGTTGAGTAATGCTTCGGTTTGAGCGAAAAAGTTTGACATCAATTTGTTATGATGGTCTTCGTTTCCGAATAAAGGTTGAACAAACCCAATAAAATCCGTCGGGATTAATTTAGTTCCTTGATGAATTAGCTGAAAAAAAGCATGTTGTGAATTGGTTCCAGGTTCACCCCAAATAATGGTTCCTGTTTGATAGTTAACGGTTTTTCCATCACGACCAACACTTTTACCGTTGCTTTCCATGATTCCTTGTTGCAAGTAAGGCGCTAATTTTTGCAAATATTGAGTATACGGAATCAACGCTTCGCTTTCGGCGCCAAAAAAGTTATTGTACCAAACGCTTAGTAAGGCTAAAACCACTGGAGCATTTTCGTTAAAATCGGCTGTTTTGAAATGAGTGTCCATTTCATTAGCACCGCTCAACAATTCATCAAAATTATCGTATCCAACAGCTAAACTTATCGAAAGTCCGACTGCGCTCCACAATGAAAATCGTCCACCAACCCAATCCCACATTGGAAAGATGTTTTCAGCATCAATTCCGAATTCGGTTACTTTTTGAATATTAGTCGAAACTGCAACAAAGTGTTTAGAAACATCGTTTTGAGTCGCTGATTGCAAAAACCAAGAACGAATTGTCTCTGAATTGGATAAGGTTTCTTGTGTGGTAAATGTTTTAGAAACAATAACAAATAAGGTTGTTTCAGGGTTTAATTTTTTGATGACTTCGTTTACGTGATCACCATCTACATTGGAAACGAAATGAACATTCAAATGGTTTTTATAAAATTGTAATGCTTCAACAACCATGGCTGGACCAAGGTCTGAACCACCAATTCCGATATTTACTACATCAGTAAAATTTTTGCCTGTATATCCTTTTTTCTCTCCAGAAATGATGGCTTCTGAGAATTTCTTTATTTGATGTTTAACAGTAAAAACTTCGGGCATTACATTTTTCCCATCCACTAAAACAACAGCATTTTCTGGAGAACGCAAAGCTGTATGAAGTACCGCTCTGTCTTCGGTTTGATTGATTCGTTCGCCATCAAAATAATCAGAAATGGCTTGTTTCAAACCTACTTCTTGAGCTAATTCCAAAAGTAAGTCAACCGTTTCTTGAGTGATGTTGTTTTTAGAATAATCAATTAAAAAATCCTTCCATTGAATGTGGAAATTTTCAGCTCTTTTAGCATCATTAGCAAATAGTTCCTTAATGGAATTGTTTTGCATTTGAGCATAATGCTGATTCAATTTTTGCCAAGCAGATGTTGTAGTTGGATTTATTTTAGAAAGTGCCATTCGTTTTATTTTTGAACCGCAAAATTACATTATTGTTTAGGTTATTAAAATAAAACTCGACAAATCTGTGGTTTTTATTTCTTTTTTGTCTTAGGTTTTGCTACAGTTTTAGCTTTGGGTTGTGGTTTACCAGCTGGTTGAGCTGGTTTTTGAACTGGTTTTTGAATTTTTGCAGGCAATGGTTCATTAAATTTTACTGCTGCAACGCTGTCTAATTCTCTTTTTAATGGAGTAATGTATTTAATGTATCTTGGTTTATTACGCGCATCCATTGGTTCAGAATTGGGAAGTTTTAGCTTTAAGGCATCAACTTCTTTTCCGTTTTTCCAGAAGCGATAACACACATGTGGACCAGAAGCTAAACCTGTGCTTCCTACTTTCCCGATTATGTCTCCTTGTTTTACCGATTGCCCACGTTTTACCAAAATTTTGGACATATGAAGGTATTGAGTAGAATAGGTTTTGTCGTGTTTAACTTTTACGAAATTCCCATTTCCAGCCGTGTAACCTGCCATTTCAACCGTTCCTGTTGCTGTTGTCATGATAGGAGTTCCTGTTGGTGCAGCATAATCGGTTCCGTAATGCGGTTTCCAGATTTGCTGTACCGGATGAAAACGCTTAAGAGTATATTTTGAAGTGATGTTGACTACTTTCAAAGGCGCTTTCAAGAAGAAATTACGCAGTGCATTTCCTTGCTCATCATAGTAATCGGTTTTTCCTTTAATGCTGTCTTGAATGAACGGAAAAGCGTAGATTTTTTTTCCTTTATATTCAAAAAAGGCGCAACGTAAACTATCAATTCCATCGTAAATAGTGTCGTTGATGTACCGTTCGGTAAAACTGACTGCAAATTTATCTCCTTTTTTGGATTTGAAAAAGTCAATAGACCAAGCGTATACTTTGATTAATCGTTTTTTTAGCGAAATATCAATATTTTCATTTTTTAGTGTTTCGGATAACGAACTGCTCAACGTACCAGCGATAGTACGAACTTTGAACGTAAGTGGTCGTGCTCGTTTGTAAACAACTACAGAATCTCTTAAATCGACCAAGACATAATTGAGTTGATCGGGTTGAAAAACAAACATTTGCACTTTATTAAATCGGTCTTTGGAACGAAAAAAAGTAAAAGCTTTGTGTCTTTTTATAAGTTTCAGATTGAGTGAATCTTTGACTTTTTCTATAATCTGATTGACTTTTTTGGAAGAGAAATTTTGTCGGGTTAAAATTCGAGTTAAATTGTCATAATACTGAACTGTATCTTGATCTACATTATAATCGGCGAAGTTGATTCCGAAATCGACAATAGGTTTTACTGGTTCGATTTCGTCAACCCAAACCTCTTCTTCCGTTTTTTTACATGAAAAAAGGGTTGTTAATAGTAATAGTAAGATGAGCAGTTTTTTCAAATGTGTTGTTTTTAACAGTCTTCACCCCAATTTTTTAATTCTTCTTCCGACCATAATTCGGGGAAGAAAATGCGTCGTTGGTATTTTGGATGCATGTATTTTTTCCAATCACTTCCGCCAGTTGCTTCACCTGATCCGTGTCCGCTTTCAATGTATTTTTTAGCAGCATTCAAATGGCCCATAACCCAAGTGATGTTCACGGTTTTATCGTAATGACGCATAGCAGCCACTAAATCGGCATTTTTTTGATCTTCAACAGGTAATTGTTTGAATTTTTGCCAGATGTTGATGGTGTTGTATTCTTCCATAAAACGCAAAAACTCGTCTTTATATTTTCGTTCGAATTCTAAAATTAAAAACGATTTTTCTCCCGTGTGATAATCTTTCCCAGCTGCTTGCCAATATAAATGTTCGAAAGCATGTGAATACGGTGTGTTTCGGTCGATAGTAGCGCGGAAACGATAATCTATTAAATTAATCAAATCAGTTGAGGCAAATTCGATCATTCGGTATTGTGCGCTTTGAAAACCACTGGCTGGTGTTAAAGTATTTCTGAATTTCATGTATTGTTCTACTTCCATTCCGTCGCCCATAATATCAAAAGAGGTGGTGAGCATGTCAAAATACCTTGAAATTCGTGTTAATCGTTCTGCAAAAAATTTGGTTTGTATGTTTTCTGAATAACATACTTGTTTGATTTCCCAAAGTATCATTTTAAACAACAACTCGTTGACCTGATGATACATAATAAAAACCATTTCGTCGGGCAAAATGGTTCTCTGGGTTTGTAAATTTAATAAGGCATCGGTTTGGATATAATCCCAATAAGTGATTGGTTTGGCCCAAACTAAACCTTCTAAATGTGTATCTGTTTTTTGATTTATGGCATCAAATTTTTGTTCTAATTGTTCTAATAGTTGGTTGGTTTCGGTGGTCATTATTTTTGTACTTTTATATAGAAAGGATGTTTGAGTCCTTTATATGATTCTAAATCTGCTTTTAGCGATCCAACGGCTAAACTAGCTTTGATTCTAAGTGGAATTTTGTTTTCATCGTCTGATATCCAAACGGTTAAACTTTCCTCTTCTTTAAAAACTCTACCTGATTGTACAAGAGGTCTAAAAATCATGCTTTTTACGACACCAAATTTAGTTTTTAAATCTTCAGTACCAATAAATTTTAGCTTGAATTTAAATGTTTCATCATCAAAAAACATGTCTACCATAATTGATTCACCTACTTTTAGTTTATCAATATTGGGATGATTTCTTAGATAATAAAAGGTAGAAACAATATCTTGGACGTTTTCTGGCGTTACAAAAGTGTTTTCCGTTTTGTTTTTATAATCTTTTACTAAGATAGTGTTTTTGTCTTGATTAAAAAACCCTTCTTGATTTTTTGTATAGCCACCTTCATCTATTTTTCTGACGTATTGATAGGGTTTTCCGGTTGCTTTATCAAAATAGCTTTCGTAATTATCTTCTACTTTGAAAAAGAATTTAGTCATACCAGTAGTATATCCTTTCCCAACAGCATGATAAACTTTTTTATTGTTTTTAGTGCCTTCTTTTACTTCTAAAGTAGCATATCCGGCAGTTACTAAACCATAATGTATTCTGAATTTGAAGTATTCTCCTGTATCAAAAGCAGGTTGTTTTTGCACCAAATCAACTTGATCAAAGCTTACAGTCAAAAAAAACAATCCTATTAAAATAATCTTTTTCATTTTTAAAATTTATTGATTTAGTAACCGTAGTACAATTTTTGTTCCAAATGTATTAAAACAAAAAAACTCAGTCAATAAAATGACTGAGTTTTTATGCTATTAACCAACCAAAAACTATAAATTATGAAAAACTTATATAAAAATTAAAGGAAACCACTCCTTCTCTTTTTGATGGTGCAAATATACAACGTTTTTTGAATTATTCGTATCAAAAAATAAATTTTAACACATTTTTATCAAAAATTGCATTACTACAACGTTGTATTTTGCTTATTGTTTAATGTTTTTGGTTTTTTACAACGTTCCTCTCAAAGCTTGTTCGCGTTCAATTGACTCAAAAAGCGCTTTAAAATTCCCCGCGCCAAATCCTTTTGCTCCCATTCTTTGAATTATTTCGAAGAAAAGTGTTGGACGATCTTCAACTGGCTTGGTGAAAATTTGCAACAAATATCCGTCTTCATCTGCATCAACTAAAATAGAAAGTTTTTGTAATTCTTTGATGTCTTCTTTCATCATGTCCATGTGAACACCTAATCTACGCGGAATATCATCATAGTAAGCTTGCGGTGGTGGTGGTAAAAACTCTACTCCACGAGCTTTCAATCCTGCAACTGTTTTGATAATATCATCTGTAGCAACGGCTAAATGCTGCACACCTGAACCTTCATAAAAATCGATGTATTCTTCAATTTGTGATTTTTTGTTTCCTTTGGCTGGCTCGTTGATTGGGAATTTTATTCTACCGTTTCCGTTACTCATTACTTTACTCATAAGAGCTGAATATTCGGTATGAATTTGAGTATCATCAAACGAAAGGAAGTTTTCAAATCCCATTACATCTTCGTACCATTTTACCCATTGGTTCATTTCTCCCCAACCTACATTTCCTACCATATGGTCAATGTATTTTAAACCAAGTGGCTCAGGATTGTACTCCGATTTCCATTCAACAAAACCAGGTAAAAAAGCACCATTGTAATTTTTTCGTTCAACAAAAATGTGAACAGTTTCTCCGTAAGTATAAATTCCGGAACGCACTACTTCACCATGTTCGTCTTTTTCTAATGTTGGTTCCATAAACGATTTGGCGCCACGTTTGGTGGTTTCTTCCCAAGCCGAACGAGCATCATCAACCCAAAGAGCAATTACTTTTACTCCATCACCGTGTTTTTTTAGGTGATCATTGATTGGCGAACTACTGGTTAATGGTGTGGTCAAAACCAAACGTATTTTATCTTGTTTTAACACATAACTAACTGAATCTCTAGAACCTGTTTCAAGTCCTTTGTATGCATGTGATTGAAAACCAAATGCTGTTTTGTAGAAATGGGCTGATTGTTTGGCATTCCCTACATAAAACTCTACATAATCGGTTCCTAAAAGCGGAAGGAAATCTTGTGCTCCTTCAAATATTTTTTCTAGTCCGTATTCAACGGATTTTATTTCTTTTGACATAATTTATTCTTTTTCTGATTCTACTTTAAGAGTGTCAATGTAACGTGAGTTTTCTTCAACAATACTATCAAAATTAATTTTGCTTATACTATCGTCAATCTGTTCCCATTGCTCTCTATTATTTAATATATCTTTCATTAATCCGCTAGTCAAAACATTTCCGAAAAAAGCAATTTTTAGAATAAAAACAATTAAGAATAACAATGACAAAACCAAAGCAATAATATTAATCACCTTAGCCACATAGACATTGTTTTTACTTGTTGAATCGTAGTCTTCAGGCGCCAACTTATATTCTCTCAAACTCTTGTTTGCTAATACAAGACCTACCACTGAAAGAATAATACTCGCAACAACGAATGGGCCACAGCAACAGCCTAAAAAAACTACTATTAAACTAATTATTCCAAAAATAAGAGCGTTAGGGTCGGCGGATAATTTTTTATGCATTTTTATCTATTTTTTATTCTTCTAACCATGATTGAAAATACGTTTCATCTGCAATTTTCATTGCTTCTTCTGTCACCATTAAAGGTTTAAACGTATCTACCATTACGGCTAATTCTAATGTTTCTTTTTTACCTATACTTCGTTCCGCTGCACCAGGATGTGGTCCGTGTGGAATTCCCGCTGGATGCAACGAGATATTTCCGGGTTTTACATCATTTCGGCTCATGAAATCACCATCAACATAGTATAAAACCTCATCGGCATCTATATTACTGTGGTTGTATGGTGCTGGAATCGATTGCGGATGATAATCGTACAAACGAGGCACAAACGAACATACTACAAATGCATTGGTTTCAAAAGTTTGATGAACTGGTGGCGGAAGGTGAATTCGCCCTGTTATAGGTTCGAAATCATGAATTGAAAACGCATATGGATAATTGAAACCATCGTAGCCAATCACATCAAAAGGATGCGATGCGTAGACCATTTCAAAAATTTCATCTTTCTTTTTTACTTTGATGATGAACTCTCCTTTTTCGTTGTAGGTTTCTAATTCTTCTGGGCGACGAATGTCTCTTTCACAAAATGGCGAATGTTCCAACAACTGTCCAAACCAATTTCGGTATTGTTTTGGAGTGTAAATTGGCGAATGCGATTCAACAATAAACAAGCGATTATCTTCAGTATCAAAATCAATTTTATAAATCATTCCGCGTGGAACAATCAAATAATCACCGTATTTAAAATCAAGATTACCGTAAATGGTTCTCAATTTTCCTGATCCTTGGTGAATGAAAATCATTTCATCCGAATCGGTGTTTTTATAAAAATAATCAGTAGTTGATTTCCTTGGCGCAGCTAATACAATATGTAAGTCGGAGTTGGTTAAAACGATTTTTCTACTTTCTAAAAAATCATCTTGTGGCGCAACTTCAAAACCTCTCAACTTATACGATTGAATATTGTTGGTTTTAGCAATTTTCGGAGCTACACTGTATTGCGAGCGGATTTCTTTTACTTGAGTCGGACGTTGTTCGTGGTAGGAATTGGTTGACATTCCGTCAAAACCAACAGTTCCAAACAACTGCTCATAATACAAATCTCCGTTGGGTTTTCGGAATTGAGTATGACGTTTGTGCGGAATGGTTCCTAATTTATGATAAATTGGCATTTTCTTTTTATTTAAATTAAACGATTAAAAGTCGATTCTGACTTTAGTTATTTATCAAAAAGAAGTAGTGCTCATTCAGGATTTCTCTTGATGAGTGAGTATAAAAACTTATCAACTATTGCCTTATCGTAAAAAATCATTACAGTTTTTTATCTTTAGACAAAACTTTGCCAACAATAACACCTGCAGCAAAAGCTATAATTAACGCTAATAGTCCAAACATTTTTCTATTTTTAAATTTGTTATACAAATATCGGAAAAAAAACAATTGCTAAAACCAAAAGCCTACACTAATCCAAGTGAATCCTTTGGGTAATTCGGGTGACCATGAATATTTTAGCTCAATTGGTCCAAGTACCGTTTCTAAACCATAACCAACTGCATATCCAGAATACGTTGGTGTTGACAACCAGTTTCCTGTACTAAAAAGTTTATTTTCTACATTGGCATAATTGGCCGAAAAATTCAAATGGTTTTTCTTATAAAACTCAACATCAACAGTTGCTGCCGATTTTATATAACTATCTCCAGCCAGACTGATAAAATCATAACCATAAAAATGTTTGAAGTTGTTAATAGTATTAAATCCGTAACCTCCCAAAACAAAATCTAAAAAGTGAACACTTGTTTCTCCAAATGTAAATCCAGCTTCAGAAGTGAGTTTAACGTTGAATCTTTTGCAAAAAGTTCGGGTAATTCCTGCTTCACCCTTCATAATTGAAAACCGATTGAATTGATTAGTATAATTGGTTGAATACAAATACGTATGAATATCGCCATTAAAAAACCACCCTTTTTTTGGAAAGTATTTATTGTCAAACGAATCGTATTTCACTGAACCAAAAAGACTAAGGTAATCACTATCTTCAAAAACGGTTTTATTGTCTTGAAGCGTTCTGGATTCTATAGAAATGTGTTTCAACTCAACTCCGCCACCAATTAAGAATTTTTGAAAAAATAAAGTTTGTAAATACGCTTGATTGGTCAAATCAGAAAAATCAATATTGATTTTATTTATCGCAAATTGATTCAAAATAATTCCGTTATTAAAATCGGTTGAAACATTACGGTTGAATTGATTGTACCTTGATTTTATTCCGAAACTAAAATAAAATCCATTATCAACATAATAATCCAAATCGTACCTAAAATTATCGCCCAAAGCAAAATCTACAGACAATACGTCGTTTCGAAACAGCGATTTTTTTTGCGTCAAATTCACTAAAACGGCACTTTTGTACAAACCATCATAATGAAGTCCGAATTTTAAAAACGATTTGGTTTTGATTTCTGATAAATCGATGTGTAAATCGTCACCTCCATTTTCGTTTTTCTCAATAGTATAACTTATTGTACTGAAGTTTTGAGTAGCGTTGAGTGTATTGATTCCTTTTTTTAAATCGTCATAACTAATGGTTGAATTTTGCTTGAATCCCAATGTACCAATAACATACGAAGCGGTATAATTCTTTAAATCGTTGACAATAATTTTGTTAATATTCAAAGTGTCAATTTTAGCTTTTACATGACTCATTTGATAATTTCCTCTTCCGTAGGACTTGATTTTTTCATAACAAGCAAAAGCCGCTTCTTCTCCGCGCTTGATGATTTCTTCTCCTTGATCAAACGAAATCACGGTAAATTTTGAAATATCAGGCTTGATGTACATATCGGTTTTAAGAATTTTATCTTTCATACTTTCAATCATTTGAAGATTGGAAATCTGAACTAAAATTCGAGTCGCATCGTTGAGTGCGTTTCGGTCTTTTAAATCGTCCTGAACATCAACACCAATAATAATATCAGCGCCCATTTTTCTGATTTCTTCTACAGGATAATTATTTGAAACTCCGCCATCAATTAATAATCTACCATCAATTTCAACGGGCGAAAATAAGGTCGGAAAAGCCGAACTTGCTAACATTGCCTGAGCCAAATAACCTGAGTGCATGATGACTTCTTTTCCCGATTCAATATCGGTCGCAATACAAACAAACGGAATGGACAATTGATTAAAATCTCTAATGTGACGCACATTGTGAGTCAATTTTGCTAATAAATTATAGTTGTACATTCCTTTTGACAAAGCAATTGGAACACCTAAACTGAATTTTCTAAAAGGCAATGAAACCGCGTAGCGTTCATCGTTTTGCTTTTCATAAAAATTTTTAGATGTACGAGGAATGTAGTCTTGTAACAATTCGTCAAAATTGGTGGCTTTAAAAATCGAATCAATTTGAGTAGCGCTGTAACCTGTAGCATACAAACCGCCAACTACCGCGCCCATACTGGTTCCGCCAATGTAATCAATTTTTACACCTGCTTCTTCCAATACTTTTAAAACTCCAATATGCGCAAAACCTTTGGCGCCACCACCACTTAAAACTACTCCAATTTTGGGGCGTTTAATTGTATCTTGAGAATAGGCAGTTTGAGAAAATAGAAAATAGAAAATGGAAAATAGACACAAAAGACGAATGCTATCTAGCCCCGATTGAAACGGAAAACTTTTTTCTTTCTTTTTCGGAAAGAAAAAAGTTGGAGAGAAAAGCGGGAAAAGGGTTGGCAAGTATGCCCGAAACATTCGCTTCAAAATAAATTCATTTGATTTCCTTGTAAAATTCGGAAATTTTTTTGGCTTTTGCTATACCCACAACGTCAGAAATTTCTTTTTCGGTCGCTAATTTCAATCTTTTAACACTTTTGAAGTGCTTTATGAGCGTCAACATCGTTTTTTCGCCAATTCCAGGGATGGTTTCTATGGATGAATTTAAAGCGGATTTACTACGTTTATCACGGTGGAAAGTAATTCCGAATCGGTGCGCTTCATTTCGTAATTGCTGAATAATTTTTAGTGTTTCTGATTTTTTGTCGAGGTACAACGGAACCGAATCGCCAGGATAAAATAATTCTTCCAATCGTTTGGCAATACCAATGATGGCAATTTTTCCGCGTAAACCCAATTCGTCAATACTTTTTAATGCCGATGACAACTGTCCTTTTCCACCATCAATAATGATAAGTTGTGGCAACGATTGATTTTCGTCTAATAATCGTTTGTATCTTCGGTACACGACTTCTTCCATCGACGCAAAGTCATTCGGACCTTCAACGGTTTTAATATTAAAATGGCGATAGTCTTTTTTAGATGGTTTTCCGTCTTTAAATACCACGCAAGCCGAAACTGGATTGGTTCCTTGAATGTTGGAATTATCAAAACATTCGATGTGTCGCGGCTCAACTGACAGACGTAAATCTTTCTGCATTTGTGCCATGATTCGGTTGGTATGGCGTTCGGGATCGACAATCTGAATTTGCTTTAATTGATCCAAACGATAGTATTTGGCGTTGCGTTCGGACAACTCTAAAATTTGCTTTTTGTCGCCCAATTGCGGTACTGTAATTTTTATGTTTTCACCCAAATCGAGTGGAAAAGGCAAAATTATTTCTTTGGTTGTCAGATGAAAACGTTCGCGAAGTTCGACTACGCCTAATTCGAGTAATTCTTCGTCGGTTTCATCCAATTTTTTCTTCATTTCCAACGTATACGACCGAATGATTGCACCGTGAGCAATTTGTAAAAAATTGACGTACGCCATCGATTCATCCGAAATAATTGAAAATACATCGATATTGGAAATCTTCGGATTCAACACGGTTGAGCGCGACTGATAATTCTCTAAAACCTCGATTTTTTCTTTGATTTTCTGCGCTTCTTCAAATTGCATGTTTGCAGCAAATTGAGTCATTTTGGTCTTAAAATCGCGCAAACTGTCTTTGAAATTTCCTTTTAGAATTTGGCGAATCGCATCCACTTGGCTTTGGTAATTTTCGAGTAATTCGTAACCCTCACATGGACCTTTGCAATTGCCAATGTGGAATTCCAAACACACTTTAAACTTACCCGATTGAATGTTGCTTTCTTTCAAATCGTAATTGCACGTGCGCAACGGATACAATTCTTTAATCAAATCCAACAAAGTATTAATGGTTTTGAAATTAGTATACGGACCAAAATATTCCGAACCATCTTTGATCATTCTACGAGTAGGAAAAATACGGGAAAATGGCTCTTTTTTAATGCAAATCCACGGATAGGTTTTATCGTCTTTAAGGTTGATGTTGTAGCGCGGTTGTAGCTTTTTAATCAGGTTGTTTTCCAACAAAAGCGCGTCTTGTTCAGAAGTAACCACTATGTGTTTGATTTCGACAATTTTCTTAACTAAAACATTGGTTTTTCCATTGTCATGGATTTTATTAAAGTAAGAAGAAACGCGTTTTTTGAGGTTTTTGGCTTTCCCGACATAGAGGATTTTTCCATCCTTATCGTAATACTGATACACACCCGGATTATCGGGCAAGGTTTGCAGTTGAAGTTCTAGAGATGGAATGGTCATTTCGGTTGTTGGTTATCAGTTATCGGTCTTTTGAGATTGATATTGTTCGCCTAGGCGAATGATATTGTTATTGAAAATCAGCCACAGATTAAACGGATTGAACTGATTTTAACACATTATTTTCTAAACAAATTTAGCTTTAAATTCTACACCAACCAAATCGTGAAAACGAATTGACAACTAACATTTATCATATTTTGAATGAAGCTGTTACAGTAGTTTTGCCGAAAATTGATGAAGTATGTACTGGAAAAAACTATCGAAAGAAGAACGAAAAAATAAAATTCAAAATGCCTTAAGCGAAAACGTGAATTTCGCAAAAGATTCAACCTTAGGCTATCCTGCGTCAAAATTAGACGGAAAAGTGTTTTATGATGCCGATTTTTTGAAAGATGCGCCCGTTTTACAAACTTTTGTATCGAATCCGAATCATATTGGTTGTCACACGTTGGGCGATTCAGAAAGTGCGTTTAAAGGCACGCATGAATTGGAAAAAGAAGTGTTGAATGTATTAGCTGTAGATGTTTTTAAAGCGCAACCCGATTCGTTTGACGGTTACATTTCGCCTGGCGGAACCGAAGCCAACATTCAAGCCATTTGGATGTACCGTAACTTTTTTAAATACAACCGCGATGCTCGTTTGGACGAAATTGCAATTTTAGCTTCAGAAGACACACATTATTCGATTCCGAAAGCGGCTAATTTATTGAGCTTGGAATGGTTGAAAATTCCAGTTGATTTTGAATACCGTTGCATTGATGTTACTGCTTTGGAAGAAATCATCGGCAAAGCCAAAAACAACGGCAAAAAATACTTCATTGTTGTTTCCAATATGGGAACCACTATGTTTGGTTCGGTAGACGATCCTGATGATTACATCACAATTTTGGAACAGTATAATCTAGAATATAAAATCCATATTGATGGTGCTTACGGCGGATTTGTCTATCCGTTTAGCAATGAAAATTCGAGGATTAATTTTAGCAATCCAAAAATCAGTTCGATTACCATTGACGCTCATAAAATGCTACAAGCGCCATACGGAACTGGAATTTTTATTTGTCGAAAAGGCTTGATTGAAAATGTATTGACCGAAGAAGCACAATACGTAGAAGGAATGGATTTGACCTTGTGTGGAAGTCGTTCGGGCGCGAATGCAATTGCCGTTTGGATGATTTTATTCACGTATGGACCACACAAATGGTTTGAAAAAATCAGTGTATTACAAATGCGCACTCAGTTTTTGTGTAATGAACTAGATCAGATGAACATCAAGTACTTTAGAGAACCTTTTATGAATATAGTGACGATTCACGCTGAATTCATTCCGAAGGAAATTGCAGAAAAATACCATTTGGTTCCAGAAACACACAATCACGAAAATAAATGGTACAAAATTGTATTGATGAATCATGTAGAAATCGAACATTTAACTACTTTTATAGCCGAATTGAAGGAAGGAATTTATGCTTAAAAAAGACCTGCGAAAAAAGTACAAAGAACTACGAAATCAACTGTCTGAAGATGCTATTGTAGACAAAAGTCTGGCTATTGCTAATCGAATGTTGCAATTGAACATTTGGGAGAAAACCTATTATCATTTGTTTTTGACTATTGAAGAACAACGCGAAATTGATACTGAATTTGTTCTTCAAATTTTGGCCGGAAAAGACAAAGAAATTGTGGTTTCAAAAAGCGATTTTGATACTTTTGAAATGACGCACTTTTTGTTGACTGACAACACCAAATTTAAAACCAATTCGTACCACATTCCTGAACCAGTAAACGGTTTAGAAGTGCCTGTTGAAAAAATTGAAGTGGTTTTTGTTCCGCTTTTAGCATTTGACTCAGAAGGACATCGTGTGGGTTATGGAAAAGGCTTTTACGACAAATTTTTATCCAAATGCAATGATGATGTCATCAAAATTGGTCTTTCCTTTTTTGAAGCAGAAAAAGTCATTTCTGATGTCACTGAAAACGATGTGAAGTTGGATTTTTGTGTAACTCCCGATAAAAATTACACGTTCTAAATCAATCTAATTTATCCGAATAAATTCTTGATCTACTCGTTTCTGGAAGTGTGAATGCTCTTTTGTTGAATACAATTAGGATTCCGACACCAACCGAAATAGCAAAATCAGCTACATTGAAAATAGCGTTGAAAAAGCGAAAATTTTGTCCGCCCCAACCTGGAAGCCAAGAAGGTAATTGTCCTTCCCAAATTGGAAAATAAAACATATCAACTACTCTTCCGTGGAACCAAGTAGAATAATGATCGGCAGGGAAAAAAGTGGCCAATTGACCGTGACTATCATTGAACATTACGCCGTACAAAACCGAGTCGATGATGTTTCCAAAAGCACCTGCAAAAATTAAGGAAATGGCGGTTATAAGAAAATTAGATTTTTCTTTTTGTACCGAATCATACAACCAATACGCGATTCCAAATACAGCAAAAATCCTGAAAACAGTCAGAATTAATTTACCATAATCTCCAGGGATTTCAGTTCCCCAAGCCATTCCTTCATTTTCTATAAAATGCAATTTGAACCACGAAAACACCTCAAATTCTTCTTCATAAATAAAATTAGTTTTCACATAAATTTTGGAAAACTGATCAATTAATAGAATGACGAAAATTATAAGTGTAGCGTGTCTTAGTTTCATTTTTAACAATTTGAAAGCAAAAATAGAATTATTTTTAAAAAAAACGCTCCTAAACAGGAGCGTTTTATGTATTATTTAAGAATTTTATCGTTGCATGTTTTTTGCTTCGATACTCATAGTTGCATGAGGAACAATTTTAAGACGTTCTTTAGAAATTAATTTACCCGTTACTTTGCATACTCCATAGGTTTTATTTTCAACACGGAACAGTGCATTCTTCAAATCACGAATGAATTTTTCCTGACGAATAGCTAATTGCGAATTGGCTTCTTTCGACATGGTTTCGCTGCCTTCTTCAAATGCTTTAAACGTTGGCGACGTATCGTCGGTTCCGTTATTTAAATCGTTCATATAGGCACTTTTTATCAATTCCAAATCGGCTTGAGCCTTTTCAATTTTTTTTAGGATTAATTCTTTGAACTCAGCTAAATCAGCGTCAGAGTATCTCATTTTTTCTTCTACCATCTTTTTTCTATTTTGAGATTAATATCATTGTTTTTATGTCATCGAATTCAATTTCTATACCATTTTTCACTTCGTCTTCAAAAACCAATTCTTGGGTCAGTGTTTCCGACATGATATAGTGTTCATTATTTTTGATTGCCTGTTCCAACTCACCACTGCGTTGAAGTTGAACTTTAATTTTATCGGTTACTTCAAATCCAGAATCTTTTCTGATGTTTTGTATTCGATTCACCAATTCTCTTGCAATTCCCTCTTGTTTCAATTCTTCAGAAATAGTGATGTCTAAAGCTACGGTAATTCCGTTTGCATTGGCCACCAACCATCCAGGAATATCCTGAGAAGTGATTTCTACATCTTGGGATGTTAAAGTTATACTATTTCCTGAAATAACAAGCGATAGCTCACCTTTAGCGTCAATTTCGTTGATTTGATCCGGTGTGAAATTTTGTATTTCTTTGGAAATCAATCCCATATCTTTACCAAAACGCGGTCCTAATGTCTTAAAATTAGGCTTGATTTGCTTCACTAAAACACCTGACGCATCGTCTAAAAGTTGCACTTCTTTGACGTTTACTTCGGCTTTAATTAAGTCAGAAACGGCTTCAATTTCAGCACGCTGAACGTCGTCAAGCACAGGAATCATAACCTTTTGCAACGGTTGACGTACTTTTATCATTTCCTTTTTTCTGAGTGATAAAACAAGTGATGAAACCGTTTGTGCTTTCATCATTTTACTCTCCAGTGATTTATCAACAAAGTTTTCAACTGAAACTGGAAATTTTGCTAAGTGAACACTAGTAAAACTCTCGCTTCCAGAGGTGTTGACTAAATCGCAATACAGTTTGTCCATAAAGAATGGAGCAATTGGAGCGGAAAGTTTCGCCACATTTAGCAAACAAGTATACAAAGTTTGATAGGCTGCGATTTTATCAGTTCCATATTCACCTTTCCAGAATCTTCTACGACACAAACGAACGTACCAATTACTCAAGTTTTCTTGTACGAAATCAGAAATGGCTCGAGCGGCTTTGGTGGGTTCATAATCGGCATACGCTTCGTCAACTACTTTAATTAATGTATGTAATTCGGATAAAATCCAACGGTCAATTTCAGGTCGTTCGTTCAACGGAATTTCAGCTTCAGTATAATTGAAATTGTCAATATTCGCGTACAAAGCAAAGAACGAATAGGTATTATATAATGTTCCGAAGAATTTTCTACGCACTTCAGCTACACCTTCGATATCAAATTTCAAATTATCCCACGGATTTGCATTGGAAATCATGTACCAACGCGTGGCATCTGGACCGTATTCTTTTAAGGTTTCAAAAGGATCTACGGCGTTGCCCAAACGTTTCGACATTTTTTGTCCGTTTTTATCCAAAACCAAACCATTTGACACTACGTTTTTGTAAGCAATTTTATCAAAAACTAAGGTTCCGATAGCGTGTAAAGTATAAAACCAACCGCGTGTTTGATCCACTCCTTCGGCAATAAAATCGGCTGGGAATGCTTTGTTTTCGTCGATTAAGTCTTTGTTTTCAAAAGGATAATGCCATTGAGCGTAAGGCATCGCACCCGAATCAAACCAAACGTCAATCAAATCCGATTCGCGTTTCATTGGTTTTCCTGAAGGCGAAACCAAAATGATGTTGTCGACTACATTTTTGTGTAAATCAACTAAATCGTAGTTTTCTTCACTCATATTTCCAATAACAAAACCTTGAAACGGATTTGCCGATTGAAATCCAGCAGCGATTGATTTTTCGATTGCGTTGTACAATTCTTCAACCGAACCAATGAGCACTTCTTCGGTCTTATCTTCCGTTCTCCAAATTGGCAATGGAATTCCCCAATAACGCGAACGTGACAAGTTCCAGTCGTTGGCATTTTTCAACCAATTTCCGAAACGACCTTCGCCTGTTGCTTTTGGTTTCCAATTGATAGTATCGTTCAAATCGAACATTCGATCTTTGATTTCGGTTACTTTGATGAACCAAGAATCCAACGGATAATATAAAATAGGTTTATCAGTTCTCCAGCAATGTGGGTAACTGTGTACGTATTTTTCAACTTTAAACGCTTTATTTTCTTCTTTTAATTGGATAGCGATTTCTACATCGGCAGAGCGTTCTGGAGCTTCACCATCGTTATAGTATTCATTTTTTACATATTTCCCAGAAAACTCACCCAAACCTTGAATGAATTTCCCTTGTAAGTCAACTAAAGGAACAGGATTCCCATTGTCGTCCAACACCAACATTGGCGGAACTTCCGGAGTTGCTTCTTTGGCCACTTTTGCATCATCGGCTCCAAAAGTTGGCGCGGTGTGTACAATTCCGGTTCCGTCTTCCGTAGTTACGAAATCACCTGAAATTACTCTAAATGCATTTTCTGGATTTTGATACGGAAGAATCCATGGTAATAATTGTTCGTAACGAATTCCGACTAAGTCAGCGCCTTTACATTCGGCTAAAACTTGAAATGGAATCTTTTTATCGCCTTCTTTGAAATTTTCATAATCATGAGCTTCCGTCGACTCAAAATAGGTTTTTCCGAATTGTTTTCCGACTAAATTTTTAGCCAAAATTACTTTCACTGGTCGGAAGGTATATTGATTGAACGTTTCTACTAAAACGTAATCGATTTTGGGTCCAACAGTCAATGCAGTATTACTTGGTAACGTCCAAGGAGTGGTCGTCCAAGCTAAAATATGAACATCACCAAAACCTTGTAAAAAGCTTGGTAGCGTTTCCGATTTAGTTTTGAATTGAGCTACAACGGTTGTATCGGTCACATCGCGGTAACTTCCGGGTTGGTTGACTTCGTGCGAAGACAAACCCGTTCCCGCTTTGGGCGAATACGGTTGGATGGTATAGCCTTTATAGAGTAAATCTTTGTTGTAAATTTGTTTCAAAAGCCACCAAACGCTTTCCATGTATTTGGATTTGTAGGTTACGTATGGATCTTCCATATCAACCCAATAACCCATTTTTTCGGTGAGGTCGTTCCACACGTCGGTGTAGCGCATTACGGTTCGTTTACACGCTTCGTTGTATTCTTCTACAGAAATGGTTTTCCCGATGTCTTCTTTGGTGATTCCGAGTTCTTTTTCGGTTCCGAGTTCAACTGGTAAACCGTGTGTATCCCAACCTGCTTTACGCTTTACTTGGTAGCCTTTTTGAGTTTTATAACGACAAAAAATATCTTTAATCGCGCGTGCCATTACGTGGTGAATTCCGGGCAAACCATTGGCTGATGGTGGTCCTTCGAAAAACACATACGGTTCATTGCCTTCACGTGAGGTTACACTTTGTTCAAAGACGTGGTTTTTTTTCCAAAAATCAAGAACTTCTGATGCAACTGTTGGCAAGTCAAGTCCTTTGTATTCAGTAAATTTTGTACTCATTTTGTCGTATTCTTAAATCAGTTTGCGAAAGTAATGAATTTTGAGAAAAGAGAATAGAAAATAGAATAAAGAGAATGGACTTTTGCCAAAAATCGATAAAGTTTGGGTGTTTTTTATGTTTTTAAGAAAAAACTTCCTTTAAAACGTCGAGTGATTTGGGTTTTTTGAATCCGTCGAGGTGAATAGAATAGTAATCAAGTAAAATTTTGAGTAGAATTTGGCGTTCGATTCCTGCGAAAACCTTCTGATCAGAATCGAATTTGAGGTTCATTAATTTTTTGAACAAATGGGTTTCATGCTCTGATAGACAACTGATTCCGTGAAGCAATGAAAATTGGCCTTCATTCATTTCAAAAAAAGGAAAATCAGTATCCGAATTATCGGGATAAAACCCTAAAAATTTGGTGATTTCTAATAGTAAAATCAGGTGAAAATTGGCCGTTTCTTCGTGAGTATCGAGCCAAAGTAATGCGGTTTCAAGAAAAGTAAATAAATGCTCGTTTTTTTCTTCTTCTTGAATGGAATGATGAAGCACTTCGGAAAGAAAAATGACTATTGTGCTTTTTATTATATCAATGTTAATCGTTTGATAAGCAGTAGCTAATTTGATTTCTTTAAAATGCTCTAAAGTGCCTTTGTTTTTGTGGCTAGCTTCGATTTCGAGAATTGTCAAAGGCTGAAAATAGGCGATTTTTTGAGTTGTTTTTTTGGATGAAAATGCGCTTTGCACGAAATAACTTTTGAGTCCGTCGGATTGAGTAAAACACTTTACAATCAGGCTTTTTTCTTGGTATTTGAGAGAAGAAATGACGATTGCTTTTGTTTTGACCAACATTTTTGAAGTACGATTTACGATTTACGAAGTACGAAGTTTACTAATTTAACGCACTATCATGACTTTTTTAACTTTGGTTTCGATTCCGTCTTGAGCTGCAATAAAAATCATGTACACACCCGAAGCCACTTTGTATTTTCCAAATGCGGTCGTATCCCATTCAATGGTTCCGCCGAGTGCTGTGGTTTCATGCACCAAATTACCTGTAATATCGGTGATTTTAACATTGGCTTTATCGGTCAAACCGCTAATTTTTACCGTTCCTTCGTATTCAGGTCGTACTGGATTTGGATAAACATAAACTCCGCTTAAATCGTCGCTGGGTTTGGTTGCAGAACCTTTGAACGACACTAATCCTTTATCAGTGGCAAAAAACACTTCACCAGTTACAGAATCGATTTCAATATCATTTACATTATTGCTGGGCAAAGGAGAATCTTCTTTAGTAAAATGATAAATGGTTTCCTGACCATTAGATGACACTAAATAAACTCCCGAATCAGCAATGGCAACCCATTTTCTATTGGCTCCATCAACAGTTATATCTAAGATGAATTGCTCATAAAACAATTCTTGAGCTAAATCATTTTCAAGAATGATGATGGAACGAGTTTGTATATTATCTTGTGAAAGAAACTGATCAACGCTTTGTATGATTCGAAGTCCTTTTGCTGTACCAATCCACAATTGGTTTCGGGCATCGATGGCAACACAGCGCACGTCAATATCGGGCAAATTCCCTTCAGTGGCCGTTTTAATTACTATTGATTTATTATTCAGTCCTTCGTTAAAACCAATAAGACCGTTTCGAGATGATGGCAACCATTTGGTGTTATTTTTGTCAATAACCAAAGGTGCATAACTCTCGTTGATTGCTTCTGGAATAATATCTGTAAAATCATACGATTGCCATTGAGCATTAGAACGAAGCACTTTCAATGGTTTATCGACCATGTTGTTGGTCATCCAAAGATTACCGCTTTTGTCAAAAACAGGACCATTTATTCTAACATCAATATAAGTTGGATTGGGAGGTGTTAAGGTTAACGATTGCAGACCATTTTGTCCTGTATTTGTGGTATTGTATAGAATTTCTGCTTCTTCATTCTCTATTTTCAACAATCCTGAAAAATAAGAGCTTACATAAACTTCGTTTTCATTGTTCGGATTAAAGGCAAGAGATGAAAGTGATTTTGCTTGAAAAATATCGTTGTAAGGTATAACGGACCAACCTTCCTCTTTTTTATACAAACTAATGGGGAATTGTCCTAAATTAAAAGGTGGATAATAGGGATTATATGTTCTGTTGTATTTGCCATATAATGTCCATAAAGCAGTAGATGATTTTTTTATTCTAAAAACGTGATTTTGTTCGGGTCCATCGGGCTTTACTATTTCAAAACTAGTGAGATTATTTAGAGGAACAGCAACGACACCGTCATTATCTGTTCCAATGTATATCGTTTCATTCAAAACAGTTGCCGAAGTAAAAGTAACATTCAGATCGGTTATCTGACTGGATTGAACTTGAGCAATTTGTTGCAACGTTTGATCAAATACATAAACTCTATTTAGCGTTTGAATTACAAGATAATTACCACTTACCCTAACTTTATTTATGGTTTCATTTGAATTTAAAAAGGAAATAAACTGAGCACCATCGTATCGATATAAAAGTCCGTAATTTGCAATTATCAGCTGGTTTTGAAACGTTACTATTCCGTTCCAAAAACCAGGATGAAATACTTGCCATTGATCGTAGTCAACCATAAAAGGGTTTGTAATATCTACTTTTTTTAGGCCATCAGACTGAGTGACAGCGTATAACTCATTGTCAATTACAGTTGTTTGAAAAACTTTTGCATAGCTTCCATTATTCCCAATAATCAATGTATCTCCAAATTCTAATGTGTTTAAGTCAAAAACTGAAATCCCATAATCACATGAAATATAAATTTTATCTTGATACTCGTAAAAATTATTAATGTTTTTAAGTGTTGGTGTAACTGGAACCTCATCAATAATTCCTCTTTTTTGCAGCACTCTTCCGTCTGAAAGAACTAACAAAACCAAACCATTAGTATTGCCGACAAAAAGTATGTTTTTTTGTTCACTGTAGTAAATAGATGATATGACATCGGGTTTAAAACCATCGACTGAATTAAATGTACTCAGCGTATTAGTTGACGTATTTTTTATAAAAAAAGAATTTTCAGCAGCAGCATACAATGACGTTGACGAATTGGAAATGTCTTTGATAGTATTGTACGAAAAATAGCCTTCCCATTGTGGATTTTTTTGAGAAAAACCAATTACGGAAATTAATAACAACGTAAGAATTCTAGCAATTTTTAGCATGGAAATTAAATAATTGTACAAATATAGTATAAACGCAATTAAATGGTTTTTCATATACTTTTAAAAAAATTGAAATAGTAAAGTTCTTGTTCGACTAAAAATAGTCAAAAAAAAAAATCGCCTCAAAAACTATTGAGGCGATTTTACTATATAAATAAATCGTGTTTACACTATTCCTTGTGCTAGCATTGCATCGGCCACTTTTACGAAACCAGCAATATTTGCTCCTTTTACATAATCGATGTATCCGCTTCCGTCAGAACCATATTTCACACATGATGCGTGAATATTAGCCATAATTCCTTTTAATCTTTCATCAACTTCTTCAGAAGTCCAGCTTAAACGCAAAGAGTTTTGCGACATTTCCAAACCAGAAGTTGCAACTCCACCAGCGTTAGATGCTTTACCTGGAGCAAACAAAATTTTAGCGTTTTGGAAAACGGTCACTGCTTCTGGTGTTGAAGGCATATTCGCTCCTTCAGCAACACAGATACATCCGTTAGCAACTAATGCTTTTGCTTCGTCTTCGTTTAATTCGTTTTGAGTTGCACATGGTAAAGCCACGTCACATTTAACTTCCCAAGGGCGTTTTCCTGCAACAAATGTAGCATTTGGATATTTAGTCACATAATCAGAAATTCTACCGTAGTTTACGTTTTTGATTTCCATTACGTAAGCTAATTTTTCGGCGTTGATTCCGTCAGCATCATAAATATATCCTGATGAATCTGACATTGTTACCACTTTTCCTCCTAATTGAGTTGCTTTTTCAGTAGCATATTGCGCTACATTTCCAGAACCCGATACTACAACTGTTTTCCCAGTGAAACTATCGCCTTTGGTTGCCAACATGCTTTGCGCAAAGTATACATCACCATAACCTGTAGCTTCTGGACGAATTAATGAACCTCCAAAAGTGATTCCTTTACCTGTTAAAACTCCAGTAAATTCGTTTCTTAATCTTTTGTATTGACCAAACATATAACCTACTTCTCTTCCTCCAACACCAATGTCTCCGGCTGGAACATCAGTATCAGCACCGATATGTTTCGATAATTCAGTCATAAAACTTTGACAGAATTTCATGATTTCAATGTCCGATTTTCCTTTAGGGTCAAAATCAGAACCTCCTTTTCCTCCACCCATTGGCAAAGTAGTCAAACTATTTTTGAACGTTTGTTCAAAAGCCAAGAATTTCAAAATGCTTAAATTTACTGTTGGATGGAAACGAATTCCTCCTTTATAAGGTCCAATAGCTGAATTCATTTGGATTCTGTAACCTCTATTAACTTGAGTGTTTCCAGCATCGTCAATCCAAGTAACTCTAAACATAATTACTCTTTCTGGTTCAACCATTCGCTCCAAAAGCATTTTGTTTTGGTATTTTTTATTTTCTTCGATAAATGGAATAACAGTTTCTGCTACTTCTTTTACCGCTTGTAAAAACTCAGGTTCATTTGTATTTCTCTTAGATACAGCCTCTAAAAAAGAATGAATACTTTGTGACATAAATATTATTTTTAATGTTTAAGAAAACGTTTTCGTAAAATCGCACAAATATACATTTTATTAAAATAGTAGTATAATTTTTTTTGATTTCTCAAAATTTTTATTTGATTGACAAGAAATTTTAAACTATTCTGAAAATTTAAGTGCGTTTGATTTAGAAAAAAGTTTTTTTTACTGTTTTTAAAGTAATTTTTAAAATTATTTTAATAGTGAATGATGTTTTTATATATTTGTCAGCAAATGAAATAAGTATATGAAAACGCCCAAATATATCATAGTATTATTTTTACTGTTATTTAGCTCTCTAAATAAGGTAAATGCTCAGTTCGGTTTTTCACACGAAGTTGGAGCTATCATTGGTCCAGTAGCCTTTCAATCGGATTACGGTGAGCGATCTGATTTGTCTACAAATGCAGGAAATACAGGTTATGGAATTGGATTAATTCATTACTTGAATTTTTCTTACAAAGCAGAATGTAACTGTTATACACCTGAAACTTATTTCAACGATCACTTCAAATTAAGAACAGAACTATCCTACAACAAAACTAATTTGCAACATTTTGGTAAATGGGTTGAAGATTCTAAAACTACTCTTAGCGCTCAACAATTAAGAGCTATGAGAGGAAGTACTTCAGTTACTAATATAGGAATGCAATTGGAATTCTTCCCTTACAGTATCAGAGATTTTACTGCTACTATTGGTGCTTGGGCTCCATTTATTAGTTTAGGTGGACAATTCAGTTTCTATAATCCAGAAGCGTATTCTGAATTAGGTCCAGGTTTAGGTTCATTACCAACGGTTACTCATCCAAAATACATTAATGCTATTCGCAACGACGGAAGTTCAACTTGGTCTGTGGTATCAAGTGTTGGAACACGTTACAAATTAACTGAATTGTCTGATTTAATGGTTGATTTAAGATGGCAGTATTATTTTTCAAACTGGGTAGATGGTTTGAATCCTGATCCAACAATTTATACTGAAAACAAAGCCAACGACTGGAATGTTTGGTTGAATTTTGGTTACATTTACTATTTACAATAGAAATCAATTTATATTATATAAAAAATCCCGCTCTTTACTGAACGGGATTTTTTTTTTGCTTTATCTGAAGGCTTGTTCTAAATCAGCAAGTAAATCGTCGATGTCTTCAACGCCAACGCTCAATCGAACTAAATCGTCTGATATTCCAACTTCTTTACGTTTGTCTTCCGGAATCGACGCGTGTGTCATTAAGGCTGGATGATTGGCCAATGATTCAACTCCGCCCAACGATTCGGCCAAAGTAAATACTTTTAATTTTTCTAAAAATGAAATAGCATCGGCTTTTTGTCCTGATTTGAACGTAAACGAAACCATTCCACCAAACGATTTCATTTGTTTTTTGGCAATATCATGAAACGGATGATTAGGCAAACCTGGGTAGAATACTTTATCTACTCCGGGATGATTGCTCAAAAACTCGGCTACTTTCATGCCGTTTTCGCAATGTCTTTGCACACGTAAATGCAAAGTTTTGATTCCGCGTAATACCAAATAACTGTCCATTGGACCAAGCGTTCCGCCTGTTGCGAACTGTTTAAAGTGCATTTCGTCGCCCAATGCTTTGTCTTTGATGATTAATGCACCGGCGATAACATCTGAATGTCCTCCTAAATATTTGGTAGCCGAATGCATTACGATATCAGCGCCTAAATCTAATGGTTTTTGTAAATACGGAGTGGCAAACGTATTATCAACCGCAAAAAGCAAATTGTGTTTTTTGGTGATTTGCGCAATGGCTTCAATATCGGCTAATTTCATTAACGGATTGGTAGGCGTTTCTACCCATACCAATTTGGTGTTCTCGTTGATGAGCGATTGAAATTTATCCAAATCGTTCATATCTACAAAATGGAATTTGATTCCACTGTCTTTGTACAAACGTGTGAACAAACGATACGTTCCGCCGTATAAATCGTCCATGGCAATGATTTCATCACCCGCTTTGAACATGCGTAACAAACAATCCGTTGCTGCTAAACCTGAAGCAAAAGCCAAACCGCGTGCTCCGTTCTCGATAGAAGCCAAGGCATCTTCTAATGCTTGACGTGTTGGATTGGCTGCGCGTGAGTATTCATAATCGCCAACGGGTTGTCCTGGACTTTTTTGCACATACGTTGATGTTTGAAAAACCGGAGTCATTACGGCTCCAGTTACTTTTTCGTGGTGTTGTCCACCGTGTATTACTTTAGTATTGAATTTCATTTTGAGTTAAAATTAGGTTACAAAGGTATTAACTTCGAATGATTTTTTTTAATTTGCAGGATTGATTAATGTTAAAATTCAGTATCCAGCTTACTTTTCAAAATTTACAGCGCAATTAATTCATGAAAAAAATACTTTTGGTTGAAGATGAAACTCATGTGGTTTCGTTTATTAAAAAAGGTCTGACAGAAGAAGGTTTTGAAGTAACCGTGGCATTTGATGGAAAAACAGGCTTGCAATTGGCTTTGGAAAACACATTTGATGTGATTGTTCTCGACATCATGCTGCCCGAAATGAATGGTTTGGAAGTCTGTAAATCCATTCGTGTCGAAAATCAATTTGTACCGATACTTTTTTTAACTGCACTTGGAACTTCTGAAAACATCGTTTTAGGACTTGAAAATGGAGCTGATGATTACCTTGTAAAACCCTTCAAATTCATCGAATTAGTAGCCCGAATTAAAACACTCATCCGAAGATCTAAAGGAAAAGTTCCTAGCACTGAAATCAACCCTAAAGATAAAAACACCTACATCTTTGGCGATTTGGAACTGAATGATTATACTAAAACAGTGACTAGATCCAATGAAGAAATTTCACTGACTTCAACTGAGTATAAACTTTTGTTTTACTTTATAAAAAACAAAAACAAAGTACTGTCAAGAATGGATATTCTCGAAGCGGTTTGGGGCGTAAATTATGACTTAGGCACCAATGTAGTTGATGTTTATGTAAATTACCTCAGAAAAAAAATCGACACTAAACCCGATGAAAAAATAATTCACACAGTTATTGGTATGGGTTATGTTTTGAAGGAAAACGAGTAACAACTAAAAATTATGCAGATTAAGAGAAGTTCGAGAACTACTTTATTGTTCCTTATTCCGTTTTTGGTGGTCATTTTGTTGTTCAGTTTGTTCATCTACTATTCGGTGTCCAATTACTCCGAAAATTATCTTTTCAAATTATTAGAAGCTAGAGCCAATAAAGTAGCTCGTGAAAAAATCGATAATAAAAACGCCATTCCGATTGAAGAATCGTCTGAAAAATTGCCTCACGAAAAGGATTTTTTTATTGCGATTAATCAACAACTCAACATCAGTAAAGAAGCAAATAAAATTGGTATTAAGGAAGCCTTCTTTAGAGAAGCCATTCAAAAAGGAAGTTCCGAATTTGTTACTGAAAAATACCTCTACAAAGGCATTCTTTATAAGTCAAAAGCGGGTAATTTCATTGTGATTACTGCTGCTGAAAACTATTTCGAAATCAATCAAGCAGAAAATCTAATCAAAACATTGCTTTTTGCCATTGGGATTGCTTCACTTCTATTATTGTACATTGCCATTTATTTTACCCGAAATATTTTCAAACCCATTTCAGCAATTACCGAAAAAGTAAAAGAAATCAGTTCTGAGAACTTGCACTTGCGTTTGAATGAAAACAACACTAACGACGAACTCAATCAGTTGACCATGACCTTCAACGACATGTTGGATCGAATCGAAACATCGTTTGAAACTCAAAATAACTTCATCAGCAATGCATCACACGAATTACGAACTCCGCTTACTGCAATAATTGGTGAAACTGACGTGGTGTTGTCAAAACCCAGACAAGCGGATGATTATGTTGAGTCGCTAAAGATTATTTTACAAGAAGCCGAAAAATTAGATAACAAAACCAAAGCATTGTTGTTTTTAGCTCAAACTGGCTTTAATGGAAAGGTTCAGAAAAAAGAAAAGGTCAGAATTGATCAACTTATTTGGGATGTAAAAGAAAATCTCGAAAGTTTGAACAGCAAAAATAAAATCCATCTTGATATGGAATTACTACCTGAAAATCCTTTGAAACTCAAAGTTTTTGGGAATACGCAACTGCTTCATTTGGCATTGAGTAATATCATAAGCAATGGTTGTAAATATTCAGATTTTAAAATTGTAACGGTTTCGATTGGCGCTTCTGACGACTTTGTTTACATCATTATAAAAGATACCGGAATCGGGATTCCTGAAGATGAAATTCAATACATCTACGATCCGTTTTTTAGAGCTTCAAATACCAAAAATTATGAAGGTTACGGAATCGGTTTGCCTCTAACTCGAAACATCATCCGCATGCACAATGGGAAAATTTTTGTCAATTCGATTCAAAACCAAGGAACAACCGTTCAAATAACCATTCCGACATGGAAACCAGAGGAAGTATAACATTGTTTTTCAGTAAATTAACTTTTTATTAAGTTTTTCTAATCTCATTTTAATCTCATCCTTTTTATTCTAATAACATTCTAATCTTAAATTAAGAACGTTCTAATTTCACGCTTGTAGTTTTGCTTCTGTAATTAATAAAGAAATAAAAACTATGAGAACAACAATTTTAATTCCAACTGATTTTACTGTACAATCATTAAATGTACTAAAATCAATATTAGTAAATAACACTACACAACAAACGTATGATGTGGTATTAGTACACGGTGTTTATTTGAATGATTCCATCCGTGATTTGCTTTTTTATTCAAAATCACAACAAATTGAGTCTTTGACAAATATTGAGTTTGAGGAAGCATGTGAAGTGATTAAAAATAAATTCGACTCGCAAATAAATTCATTACGCGTTGATCTATTTTCGGGTCACAACCTATCAGCTTTCAACAATTATTTAGAAGGTAATAAAGTACAACATATTTTTATCTCGGAACAAAAACCCTCTTTTGTTAATAAAAGAAGTTTCGATTTAGTTCCATTCATTGAAAAATGTGATGTAGAAGTAACCAAAGTTGACTCAGGTTTGTATTCATCCATTCCAGAAAAAGGAAAAATTGCCGAAGTCTTTATCAATCAAGTTTCTATAGGTTAAAAAACAATTGCTATGAAAATAGGGATTCAATATGCAAGCTTTTTTGGGTTGGCGGTTCTTTTGTTCATTACGTTACTGAGTATGGCCAAAAGTCCGGAAATTACTCTTGAAGGTGAATGGAAAGAATTGGTTTGGGAATATGAAAAAGTGGATAAAATCAACGACACAACTAAAGAAGATTACAACAAAATAACAGATTATGTAAAAGATGTTGTAGGTCAAGACTTAGTAATTCATAAAGCCGAAAAATGGATTTTTTGTCCCAATGGGAAACTCATTTTAAAGGGAAAAAACTATTCCAAAGAAATTGCTTGGAATATTAAAGGTCGCGGAAACATACTCGAACTTAAATATGATGATTCCAATACCGAACACTACAGTTTAACCGAATTATCCGACGATCGATTTGTGTTGAACTTTGACACCGATACTCATACACGAGGAATTGCCCGTCTAACCTTTACAAAAATAAATTAACATGCTCAGGAAATACAGTAATAGTCGATCATTAACAGACAACATCAAACTCGGAACTTTATCGGCGTTCGCTGCGGGTATGGTAAATATTGGTTCGCTGTTGCTCTTCTTTGCTTTTTCATCCAATATTACGGGTCACTACGCCATTTTAGCTTCTGAAATTGTAAAGGGAAATATCTACCAAGTTGCCGTGGTTTTTTCATGGATAGCACTCTTTTTCTTCGGAAGTTTTATATCCAATTTATTTGTGATTCACATCAACCAAAAAAACAGTTATCTCGCTCACGCCATTCCTTTGGTATTGGAAATTATCTGCTTGGTTAGTGTTGGAATCTATGGTGAATATTTCTATAAAGAAACGTTGGCTGAAACCGAAATTTTACTGGCCTTGATGCTTTTTGCAATGGGTTTACAAAACGGATTGACCGCTAGTATCTCTAATTTTTCAGTCAAAACCACGCACTTGACTGGCACAACAACCGATTTGGGAATACTCTTTTCAATGTTTACTAAAAAAGAGTTTCGCTCTAACGAAGCTTTAATTGGACGAGCTAAACTGCTACTTTACATTACCGCTTCTTATTTAATTGGAGCCATCACTGCCGGATTTACTTATGTCTATCTCAATTTCAAAATGTTTTATCTAGCCAGTTTGGTTTTGGTGGTCATTATTATTTATGACTTGTCCAAACTTCGCTTGAAAATGTACTGGCATCAGAAAAAAATAATCAAACTCAACTTGAATCAGGTTATACGGCTTCAAAAAGAAAAACAAGAATCAGTTGCTTCTTGAAACAAAACACCTCAAATAGGAATTAGGTTTGAGGTGTTTTAATTTTTATGCTTAAATAAACTTTCTAATATTCATCATAAAACCCAAGTGCATCGCTTCGTGGTAATTGTTGAATTCCATAGCTTCTTTGCTTGATGCCAAATGAAATCCAGTTCCAGTTGTGTATTCATTGTACGATACAAATTTTCCGGCAGCGTAATCTTCTTTGGTTTTTTCTAATAATGAAAAAAGTAGTGCTTTTAATTCATCAACTTCAGCTTGAGTGGTTGTTCCTGTTGGTTTGGAACCGTTTCTATACGTTTCAAATAATTCGTCTGAAATGTACATCGGCACACCCGATAATCGATAGACTAAAGCTTGTTGTACTACGATAATGTGACCTAAATTCCACACCAAATTGTTACTGAAACCTTGTGGAATCGTATTGAGTTGTTCTAACGTATACTTTTCTAAAAATTTTGCGTACACATTGCGACTGGTTTCCCAGATTTTAAAAGTTGCTTCCATAGTTATAATAAGATAAAATCGTCGGTTTTCGGAATAGAATCCATCACTTGCAAAGCAATTGGCGGAGTTGGAACGGCTAATTTTCGGAGTTTTGTATCCATCCACGCACCGTCAATAGTGATTTTAGCACACAAAGCACCTTCGTGATTGTGAAAATCGTGAACAATCGTCCAACGCGACGCATCAGCCTTCATTTTACCAATTTTAGTAGTGATAGTGATGGTATCGTTTAGATGAATTTCTTTTCTGAAAACGCATTCTTCACGAAAAGCAATCGGACCAAAATGCTGTTCTTGCATGAGCTTCATGGTCAATCCTTGCTGGGATAAAATTTCGATACGGTGTTGCGCTCCAAAATCATAATACGCGCTGTGACGTAGGTGAAAATTAGGGTCTAAATCGGACCAACGAATAGAAATTTCACGGGTAAAAGTGCACATTGTGATTAATTTTTGTCAAATTTAATTAGAATAAATAGGAAACTGCCATCGATTATGGAAATTAAAGTTTCTTTAACTCAATTTCGGTGAAAAGTCGTGATTGCTTCAAAAGATATTCGTTTCATTAGTTTACTTTTGCACAAAACAATCATCATGGCCAACAAAATATACTATCTCGCATCGTGTGACACCTGCAGAAAAATCATCAAATCTCTGCCTAAAACGGCAAATTTAGAATACCACGACATTCGTCAAAACCCAATTACCGAAGCTGAATTGGAAGAAATGTATCAATTATCAGGAAGTTACGAAGTATTGTTCAGCAAAAAAGCGCAATTGTACAAGTCGATGGATTTAAAAAACAAATCGTTGACCGAAGCCGATTTCAAAAAATACATTTTAGAACATTATACGTTTTTGAGTCGACCAGTTTTTATCATTGATGGAACAATTTACATCGGAAACAGTCAAAAAAACGTGGCCGATGTAATTAAAGTGTTAAGTTAATGTCGAAAAGAAATTGGGCTTTATTGGCCGCCACTTTAGTATCAATCATTTATGGCGTAACCTTTACGATTGCCAAAGATGTAATGCCAAAACACGTTGAACCTTTTGGATTCATTTCGTTGCGCGTTGGCGGTTCGGTGTTGCTCTTTTGGCTCGTTTCCTTTTTTGGTCCGAAAGAAAAAATCTCACTACAGGATTTTCCTCGAATCATCGCGGCCGCTTTCTTTGGCGTAGCGTTGAACATGCTAACTTTTTTTAAAGGATTGAGTTATACTTCTCCTATTATGGGCGCGGTTTTGATGGTAACTACTCCAATGATAGTGTTGATTTTATCGGCGATTATCATGAAAGAACGCATGCAAAAACGCAAAGTATTCGGAATCATTTTGGGTTTAGCCGGAACCATTACACTCATTTTATACGGAAAATCGATGGTCAACGCACCCAATGCAACTTTGGGAAATTTGCTAGTGTTCATCAATGCCATTTCGTACGGATTTTACCTCATCATCGTCAAGAAATTAATGGATAAATACAATGCGTTTACTTTTGTAAAATGGATTTATACGTTTGGATTTCTGATGGTGTTACCGTTTGGTTGGAGCGAATTTAATGCGGTAAATTGGACAGAAATTCCCACTGATGTTTTTTGGAAAATAGGATTTGTAGTCATCTTTTCTACATTTTTAACCTATTTGCTCAATTTGGTTTCGATGCGCGAATTAAAACCGACTACAGTTGCCGTTTTTATTTATTTACAACCCTTATTTGCGACCATTTTTGCAGTAAGTTTAGGAAAAGACGAGTTGAGTTGGGTGAAATTACTCTCGGCCGTTTTGATCTTTACTGGTGTTTATTTGGTAACGCAGAAAAAGAGTTCACAGTCGCAGTAAACAGTCACAGTAAAAACTGAAAACTGAGACTGTGACTGAAAACTTTTAATTATATTTGAAGTCAATTAAAATACACGAATGATACAATCGATGACGGGTTTTGGGAAAGCAAGTTTGCAATTACCAACCAAAAAAATTACAGTAGAAATCAAGTCGCTCAACAGTAAAGGTTTGGATTTAAACACCCGAATGCCTTCTATTTACCGCGAAATGGAATTGGGTTTACGCAATCAATTGTCACAACGATTGGAACGCGGAAAAATTGATTTTTCTTTATATATTGAGATTACTGGCGAAGAAACGTCATCTAAAATAAATGTTCCGATTGTAAAAGGCTACATCAATCAGATGAAAGCGGTGATTCCGAATGCCGATGAAACCGAATTGATGAAAATGGCCGTTCGTATGCCTGATGCCTTAAAAACTGAACGCGACGAAATTGACGAAAACGAATGGAAGCAAATCCAAACAGTAATTGACGATGCAACTAATAATATTGCGCAATTCAGAATTGATGAAGGTGTTTCGTTGGAAAAGGAATTTTTACATCGAATTGCCAACATCATGACATTGATGAACGATGCTGTAGCTTATGATGCAGAACGAATTGACACTGTAAAAAATCGTTTACGAACCGCTTTAGACGAACTTCAAATGAACGTAGACGAAAATCGTTTTGAACAAGAGTTGATTTTTTACCTCGAAAAATACGACATCACCGAAGAGAAAGTCCGTTTGGAAAATCACCTCAACTATTTTATTGAAACTTTAGCTGGAACTGAAGCCAACGGGAGAAAATTAGGTTTCATCACTCAAGAAATGGGAAGAGAAATCAATACAATGGGTTCCAAATCAAACCACTCTGAAATGCAAAAATTGGTGGTGATGATGAAAGATGAATTGGAGAAAATTAAGGAACAAGTGTTGAATGTGCTTTAATACCTATTTTTAATAAAAGAGAGCAAGATTGCTTCGTGCCTCGCAATGACTTTACAATGAACAAAGGAAAATTATTAGTCTTTTCAGCGCCATCGGGTTCGGGAAAAACAACCATAGTACGCCATTTATTAGCACAACCTGATTTGAATTTGGAATTTTCAATTTCTTGTGCAACGCGTGAGCCAAGAGGTCAAGAAGTTGATGGGAAAGATTATTATTTCATAAGCTGGGAAGAATTTAAGAAACACATCAAAGCCGAAGAATTTGTTGAATGGGAAGAGGTTTATACCAACAACTATTACGGAACCTTAAAAAGTGAAGTTGAACGCATTTGGGCTAAAGGCAAGAACGTAATTTTTGACATTGATGTTTCGGGTGGATTGCGAATTAAATCGAAATTTCCTCAGGAAACATTGGCTGTTTTTGTCAAACCTCCAAGCGTTGACGAACTAAAACGAAGATTAAAACAGCGTTCCACAGAAAGCGACGAAAAAATCAATATGCGCATCGCCAAAGCCCACGTTGAATTAGCTACAGCGCCACAATTTGACAAAATCATCAAAAATTACGATTTGGACGTGGCAAAAGCAGAAGCGTATGAGTTGGTGAAAGAATTCATCGACACGAATTTCACGAATTAACACAAATTGATTCGTGGAAACAAAAAACATTTTGTGCTAATTGGTGAAATTTGTGTAAAATTATTCAAGCAATGAAAATCGGCCTCTATTTCGGAACTTTCAACCCTATTCACGTTGGGCATTTGATTATTGCCAATCACATGGCCGAGCATTCTGATTTGGATCAAATTTGGATGGTAGTGACGCCACACAATCCGCACAAACAAAAAAACACCTTGCTCGACGATTACCAACGTTTGTATATGGTGCAACTCGCCACCGAAGACTACTCCAAAATCAAAGCTTCCGACATCGAATTCAAATTACCGCAACCCAATTATACCGTTACTACTTTAGCGCATTTACAAGATAAATATCCCAAAAATGAATTTGCGTTAATCATGGGCGAAGACAACCTCAACTCACTCCACAAGTGGAAAAACTACGAAGTGATTTTAGAACACCACGATATTTATGTTTATCCTCGAATGAACTCAGGTGAAATCAATGAGCAATTCGTCAATCATCCAAAAATTCATCGTGTGGGCGCACCTGTAATCGAACTTTCGTCGACCTTCATCCGCGACAGCATCAAAAACAAAAAGAATGTCGCACCGATGTTACCTCACAAAGTGTGGGAATACGTAGATCATAATAATTTTTATAAGAAATAAAAAAACCGAATCCTTGTTTTGAATTCGGTTAATGATTTTATAAAACTCTACTTCTAATCTCTGCTAAAGAATGATTTATTAAAAGTTTTCCGTCTCTGAATATTTCTTTCAATTCGCCTTGCTTTTCTTCTTCCCAAGACACTTCATCGACCAATTTATACACTCCATTTTCCATTTCGATTTTGAGTAATCCTTTGGCTGATTTTTTGGTTCCGTCATCGGTAATTGGATCTTTAAAAATGGCTCTACCTTGGCCGCTTACTTCACCATAAGTAGCTTTCATAGCAAATCCGAATGTGTCTCGCGTGTTGTATTGATAAGTAAACGAGCCAATTCCTAAAACAACATTGGTTGAGGCAAATCCTTTTTGTTTCAAACGTTCACAAATTTGTGAGGCACGTTCAACGGTAATGCTGTCACCATAAATGGCTCCTATTTGTGGAATTAATTCTTTGTATCCTTTACCATTCGTTGTTCCACCAAAAACATCCCAAAGCAACTCGATGACTCCTTTTTGCTCTTCAATAGTTTTTCCATTTGGATTTCCACAGATAATATCAATCGGATCACCACTATCAGGTCGAACAACGACTTTCCCTTCACGAGAAGTGATTTCATCTTTAAGTCTTGGTAAATAATTAGTTAGTACTTTCCACAAATCCCATGTATCCGAAACAATGGAAACAATTCCTTTAGGATACACCTCAACAATTAATCGTTGGAAGGTTTCAAATTCGCCTTCATTGGTTCCCATGCACATCACAGAGTGTTCGGTTGCCGCCACTGAACCACCAATTAATTCAAGATCGGAATTGGCATTGTAATATTCTTCTAAAAAATCAATAGCTGGAATAGTATCGGTTCCGGTAAAGCTCAATAAATGTCCCGCTGCAGAAGTCACTGCTGCTTCGATTCCGCCCATTCCACGCATGGAAAAATCGTGTGCTTGCCAATTGACAAATTCGGGAACAGAAGACGTTTCGAGAGCGTAAAGACCGAGTACTTTTCGGTATTCTTTGGCAATAGTAGCCGAATTACACGGCAACCAAATTACGGCAGAAAGTAACGTTTCGAAATAATTGGTCAACCAAAAAAATTCGTCTTTGGTGTTGTACATGGTAAACATCGGAACACGAACAGGAACGCTGACTCCTTCGGGTAGTGCTTTGAATACCATCGGAATGTAACCTAAATCGTGTAAGTCTTCTATATGTTTTGTTCCGACTGCATTTTCGCCAAGGTAATTATTGATGCGTTTAGCGTATTTGGCTATTACTTCGTCTTTTGTGCGACTGAAAAAATGCGTTTGAAAATCTTCAATAATGTACTTTTTGATAAAGTATTGCAATCCGAAGAAAACAACTTCATCAACACCTTGAATACGTGATTTTCTGGGTGTCCAATTCGAATACACTAAAGTAGTATTGTTGGGATATTGTCTTCTGTGGTCAACTTTGTAACCATCGGTTAATAAAAGTGGGTTCATAGTTTATTTTTTAAAGTTTTTATAATTTCTATTGCGAATTTTCGATCTAAATCTTTCATTTCCTCACTCAAATTTTCGTAACTCATAAAGCATTCTTTTTGCCAACGTGTTTTTCTTTCATTAGAAATTTTAGGCTCTGATTCCAGTAGTTCTTTGGCCCAAATCATCCAATGGTTGTGAATTTTTTCGGCTACTGCTTCTATCATTAGATTGTTATTTTTCCAATTAATTTCTTCCTCTTTCATTTGGATAAATTTGAGGTAATGAATCACTTTGCCAAAATTCTTTTGAATGGATGTCTAAAATAGAAAGTTTTCCGGTAAATGCAGCGCCAGTATCAATGTTCCAAACCGTGAGTGCATTCATGGGTTGAGATTGATTAAAATTGATGGTGGGTGTATGGCCTATATAGATTTCTGTATAATGTTTTAGTCTTTTTGGAAAAAGTAAGGAATCTTCTTTTACCCTTTTATCCATTACCAAAGCCATTTCCCAAAGTGTTCTATCGAAATAGTAATTGGATTCGTATTCTTCTTTTTCCACTCCGTGAATTGACGTATAACCAGCATGGATGAAAAGTCGGTTGTTCTCGTCGATGTAGTAATCCTTTAAATTTTTGAAAAAAGACTTGTGGTCTTCATTGGTTAAATAACCTGATTTTAAATAACTTTCTTTGGTAGCTTTCCCGCCATTTTCTTCCCAAACTGGGTTGGAAGCGCCTAATTCGAGCCATCGTCTGCACCATAAATCGTGGTTACCGAGAATAAAAATACAGTTGTTCGTTTTGGATAATTCAATCAAATGTTGAATCGTTTGAGCCGATTCGCTCCATCCATCGACATAGTCACCAAGGAAAATTAAAGTATCGTTGGGAGTAACTTTAGCGCGTTCTAAAACCTGAAGTAAGGCCTTATATCCACCGTGAATGTCTCCTATTACAAGTGTTCGTTTCATTCTTTAAAATTCTATATATTCTGATGGTACGGCGTCGGTTAACCACACTTTATTTTCGGAAAGGTAAAATTTGAAACCGTTTGCTACCATTTTAGGTGCATTTATTTTTAAGATGATGGGGTTTCCTCTTCGACTACCTACTTTAACAGCTGTTTCTATGTCTTTACTCAAATGAACATGTTGGCGACTCATTTTTTGTAAACCTTCTTTTTTGATGGCATCCAAGAATTTTTCTACGGTTCCGTGGTACAGAAAATCGTTTGGTTTGGATTCGTTTAAATTCAAATCAACTTCAATAGAATGACCTTGATTGGCTCGTATTTTTGTCAAATCATCGTTAAATGCAAATCGTTTTTTATCATTAGTTTCGACTACCTCTTCTAGTAAATCAAAATCCAATTGATGGCCTTTCTCATTGCATTTTTGAATCAGTTCATTTACGTTGGCCCAACCGTTTGGGTCGAGTTGTAAATGAATGGTTTCGGGCGCATGTCTTAGTATCAAACTAAGGAATTTGCTTATATTTTTTATTTCTTTTTCTTTCATTTTATTTATTAACTAATTGATCATATAAACCAAAATTTTCATCATCAAAACAAACAAAAATTACAGTGTCAATTTCGTCTTTTTGATTAAAATTTATTACGGTTTGTATAGCTATTTTGGCTGCTTTATCTTTTGGAAAATGATAAATTCCGGTACTTATATTTGGAAAAGCGATGGTTTTGATAGTGTTTTTAACCGCCAACTCTAAACTGTTTCGATAGCAATTTTCAAGCAACTTTTTCTTTTCCTCTTTATCGCCATTCCAAACCGGACCTACAGTGTGAATTACATATTTGGATGGTAAATTTCCAGCAGAAGTAATCACAGCTTCTCCAACATTACAACCACCTTGCTTATTTCGGATCGCGATGCACTCTTCTAAAATTTGGCTTCCACCTTTTCTGTGAATGGCACCATCAACTCCGCCACCTCCAAGTAAAGAAGTGTTGGCTGCATTTACGATGGCATCGGTGGTTACTTCAGTTATATCGCCTTGTATGATTTGTATTTTCATTATTTGAATAATTCCAAATTACTTAATAATTGGGCATTTTTGGATGGTTGGTAATGTTTTCCAAAAAAAGCATTAACTATAGTTATTTTCCCATTGATTTTTTTGTTAAACTCATTTAATCTTTCTGATGGAATCCATAATTCATTGTGGTTTTTATCACCTACGTTTTGGACCTCAAACTGTTGTAAGTATTCTTCATCCACATCAAACGCGGTAACTATTCCGCAGTAACCCGAAAATTCATCTGAAATATTCCATTCTTTGGCAATTTGCTCAGCATAAAGTTGATTTGTAACTGGATAAAAAATGGGTTGCCATTCCAATCTTGGTGGAAATTTTGCATAATCAGTTTCGGCTATTAATTCCATTTCTTTCAGTCCAACTGGTCGATATAAGGTAATTGTTTTCATTCTTTATTTTTTCAATTCATCTCTTACTTCCATCAAAGCAAATCCCAATAAATTCAGACCTCGCCATTTTTCAGGATGATTGGCATCTTGGTGATCGCTGGCCATTCCGATTCCCCAAATAGGGTCAACTGGACTAGCTTCAACCAAAACTCGGTCGTTGGTGGTGAGCAAAAATTCTTTTAAATCAGCGTGCTGACTGAACTTATGAAAGTTACCTTCTTTTACTATTGAATAGCGGTTTTGCAACCAAGTTTCGTCGTTGTAATTCTGCACTTCTCTACCTAATTTTTTGGCTTCGGCAGGCGATTTTGCTTCAATTATTTTATTAAAAATGACTTCATCATTGAATAACAATGCTTTTTTGGCCATCATCCAATGTTCGGCCGATTGATATTCAATTCCGTCAACAGTAAAAGCGCTTTCCCACCATTGACTGAAACAGGTTTTGGTTATGGTTCCGTCTTTAGAAGGTTGATGACCCCAAAAAAATAAGAACTTGCTATTTGGATGGATATTTTGGATATTATATTTCATATTTTTCACTTAATTTAGTACACAATTCGAAAATAGCATTTTTACAAGTTAACGCTTCTCTCCATTCCGCTGGAATTGCTTCATAACCATAAATTATTCCTGCCAATCCTCCTGAAATTGCAGCAGTTGTATCGGCATCAGAACCTAAGTTTACGGCTTTCAGAACCGTTTCTTCATAGGAGTTAGAATTCAACACACACCAAAAACTAGCTTCCAAACTATGAAGAACATAACCTGATGAATGAATGACATCTTCGTGAAATTCGTTAATGTTCTTGAGTAAAATTCTATTGAACAAAGTGATTTCATTACTGTTAAACTCCTTTTTTTGAGCAAACAGATTAACACCTTCCTTTGTTTTATGATACGCTTCCCATTTGTTTGTTTTTTTTAGTAATTCAATTGCAAAAACAACATAAATAAAGCATGAAAAAACCGAACGAAAATGAGCGTGAGTTATCGAAGAAACCTCTTTTACTTTTTGGAAAACCACTTCTACATCTTCTTCGTCTTTGAGATAAAACGCTAACGGAAGTATTCGCATCAACGAGCCGTTTCCATTATCCTCTTCATCCATTCCGCCGCAAAACTCAGGTGTTTCACCTTTTGAAATGTTGTACATCGCATTTCTGGTTGCTATTCCGATGTCAAATACACGACCATGCGGTGTCCACATTTCACTTCGAGACCAAAGCAAAAAATAATGTGCCATTTCACTTAAATCATAGCCATTGCACAAGCTATCAGCTAGACAAAAAGTAAGTGAACTATCATCACTCCAAGTACCTTTCGGTTGATGGTGCGTTCCGTATTCTCGCATATCAATAACAGGAAACCTTTTCAAAATCTCTCTTTCTCTAAATTCGACAGGAACGCCCAATGCATCTCCGATTGCCAACCCAAAAAGTGCGCTATGTACTGTCGTTGTTTTCATCGTAAGTTATCCTCAAAAGCTTTGTGATTTAATTTCTTTTCTGAAGTATCATACACTGCAAAAACAATCTTTTTAAAAGCCTTTGAATACTTTTGAAGAATCACCTTTTTAAACCATTGAGCTACATCTGATGATTCATTTCTAAATACGCCACAACCCCAAGCTCCCAAAACTAAACATTCTGTTTTTTGAAGATTGGCATAGTGCATTAGATAATCCATTCGCTTTAAAAATACAGATTCTATCTGTTGCATTTCTTCTATTCGATTGTGTTGTAGCATTGCTCCTTTGTTTGGTGCTGGCGATGTTATTACGTCAACCAAAATTGGGTTTTTGAATGCATTCCCGTTATCGTCGAACCAGAAAACAGTATTCGGACTGTAAATCATGTAATCAGAATACAAAAAGCTTCTCTGATTTTTATTGTAATCGTACATGGTTCGATCTTTAGTAAGCGATGCAAATAAACTTGAAGATCGCGCCAAACTTTCTTCTTGAGCCGACGCACCACCCAGAAAACCGCCACCTGGATTTTTAGCCGAAGCAAAATTCAAAACCCCTATTTTGGCGTAATCTTGATTCACTATGGCTTCGATAGTTGAACAATTTTTAACTTCAATTTCAACAGGCTCTTCAAAATTGTAAATGGGTTTTGCTGTAATTCCTTCCCAATCATTTGGAACAATTGTTTCCGTTGCATTAACATTGTTTTCAATTAGTTGAGCAACATCAACTTTCTGATCTTTATAAATATAAAAACCGTTTTCTATGATTTTTAATGTATTCTGTGCTAATTCTAGCCTATAATCTCTGTTCATTTTAATATTCAATTTTAATCACTTCCACCTTTTCTTCTTCAAAATCGTTGAAGGAATTGGTAGTGTATACTTTTTCAAAAATGGCATTCATTTCGGCAAATCCTTTACTGAAAATTCCGTGGCTTACAGCAAGGTACAGTTTGCCTGCGTTTTTACTTTTTAAGGCTTCGGCTAAACCAATAAAGGTTCCACCGCCATCACAAATATCGTCTACTATCAAACAATCTGCACCTTGTAAATCGTCGTTATATACTTTAAAACCTGATAATTTTCCGGTTTTCACATCGCGACTCTTACTGCATTCTACTACTTCAATTCCACCCAAATATTCGGATACTTTATAAATCTTTTTCAAAGCACCACCATCGGGAGAAATCAGTTTTGCTGATGATCCAATATTCTCAATCACTTTTTTGATAAAATCATAATTGTACATCACTTCAACATTGTTTAATAGCGCCGGAGTTACTTCAGAATGTGGATCAAAAACGATGACTTTATCCAAATTCAAATTGTTAATAATATCTGCGTAGACTTTAACTGACAATGGTTCGCCAGGAATCATCAAACGATCTTGACGTGCAGCAGGAAAATAAGGAATAAACGCTTGAATAGTTTTGACATTCATTCTTCTTAACGCATCCACCGCCAAAAGCAAAAGACCTAAATCATTGAATGAGTTGATTCGATGCGTAATGGTCACCGTTAGATTTACATCAAAATTGTTGCTTATTTTAATATGAGGTTCGCCTCCTGAAAAAATAAAACTCTGAAATTCTATTTGGTTTTCTGAAGCTATTGGTTGAAAATTTTTATCTAAGTTGAGTATCATAACTGAATTTGTTTGTGTAATTATTACGCAAATGTAACATATTGAAAATCATCTACCAAATTATTTGTGTAAAATTTACGCAAACTTAATTTCGAAGTGAAATCCTTCTTGAGTTAACTGGCTGTATTTCTGTTGGTTGAATAAAAACAATTTGGCTGGTCGACCACTTTTTTGATGCGAAATAATTTCCGTTTCTTCAATTATTCCAAAACTGAGCATCTTTTTTCTAAAATTTCTACGGTCGATTTCCTTTTCTAAAATAATACAATACAGGTTTTCTAGTTCTGAAAACAAAAAAGGATTGGGAAGTAAATCAAATCCGATGGGTTGGTACGATAATTTAGCTTTCAATCTTAAAAATGCCAAATCAATAATCTGGTTATGATCAAAAGCCAAATGCGGAATTTCTTTAACTGGAAACCATTGTACATTTTCGGCGTCGGTATCGGCTTTAATTTCAAGTCCGTTGGAATCAATTAGCGCAAAATAAGCAACAGAAACTACTCTATTTCTAGAATCTCGGTTTATATCATCTCCAAAAGTATACAGTTGTTCGAGGTAATTCACTACTAAATTCGTTTCCTCGCTCAATTCTCTCTTTACCGCATCAATGAGTGCTTCATCGTCTCTGACTAAACCTCCAGGCAAAGCCCAATACGGTTGACTAGAACCAAATTTTTGTTGAATTAACAAAACATGTAATTGGTTTTGATGGTATCCAAATACCACAGCATCAACTGCTACTTTTATATTTTGCATAATGAAAAAAGAATGTGTAAAATGTACACAAATATACTTTTTTATTGAATACCTTAACATTACTTTACCACTTGTTAACTCAAACCTTTTGTAAATTTGTAGTCTAAATATTTTTATCATGTTAAACTTCGAACTTTACAATCCAACCAACTATATTTTCGGAAAAGGTCAAACCGAAAAATTAGCCACTCTTATTCCGCAAGGCGCTAAAATCTTACTCGCGTATGGTGGAGGAAGTATTTTTAAAAACGGTGTGTACGACCAAGTAAAATCGGCTTTGGCTGGTTTTGAAATTGTCGAATTTGGTGGCATCGAACCCAATCCGCGTTTTGAAACCCTGATGAAAGCGGTTGAAATCATTCGCGAACACAATCTGACTTTTATTTTAGCAGTTGGTGGCGGAAGCGTGATTGACGGTGTAAAATTCATCTCTGGTGCAGTTCAGTACGACGGAAATCCAATTGAAATTCTGAAAAACCGCGTACTTTTTACCGATTTGTCTAAAGTCATTCCATTCGGAACCGTACTTACCTTACCCGCAACGGGAAGCGAAATGAACTCGGGTGCAGTAGTTACCATTGAAGCTACACAAGAAAAACTAGTTTTAGGCGGAAGTGCCTTGTTTCCGAAGTTTTCCATTTGTGATCCAACGGTGATTGCTTCATTGCCACAACGTCAAATTCAAAATGGTATAGTCGATGCGTTTACGCACGTAATGGAACAGTATTTAACCTATCCTCACGATGCCATGTTGCAAGATCGCTTTGCCGAAAGCATTCTAAAAATACTAATTGAAATTGGTCCAAAAGTGGCCGAAAATCCAACCGATTATAAATTGGCGTCCAACTTTATGTGGTGTGCTACCATGGCGTTGAACGGATTGATTCAAAAAGGCGTTCCGTCTGATTGGGCAACGCACATGATTGGTCACGAATTAACAGCTTTGTACGAAATTGATCACGCGCGAACATTGGCTATCATTGGTCCGAATTTGTACCGCGCCTTATTCGAAACTAAAAAAGAAAAATTAGCACAATACGGCGAACGCGTGTGGAATGTAACTGGAAGTTCCATCGATGAAAAAGCGAACCAAGCCATTGAAAAAACAGTAGAATTTTTCCATACCATGGGAATGAAAACGAAATTATCTGAAAATACCGAAAATTACCAAGATACGGCTGATTTTATAGTGAATCGTTTTGATGAACGCGGTTGGAAAGCCTTGGGCGAAAAACAAAATGTAACGCTCGAGAAAGTGCGTGAAATCGTAGAAATGAGCTACTAATTTTTTATAAGAGTCACTCGTTGTTCTGTATCTTCTAGGCGAATCGTTACAAAATAAACGCCGCTTGGTAATTCAGAAACATCAATAGTTGTATTTGAAATCTCTTGCCAATCCATTATTTTTTGTCCTAAAGTGTTGTACATACTGACAGAAGTAATGGATTGGTTTGCATTGATAGTAATCCTATCGTCTGCTGGATTGGGCACAATTGAAATCGTATGTGAAGTAAATTCATCATCGCCCAAAGTATCAATTGCAATTGTAATTACAAACGAATCCGAACCAAAACTATTCGTTGCCGTAACCACAAAATCAGTTGATGGTAAACTTGTCGTTGGCGTTCCTGAAATGATTCCGGTTGTTTCATCAAATACCAAACCATTGGGCAAATTGGGTGAAATACTATAACCATAACGGTCAATTCTTCGGATTTTATGATTTTGATAATCCGAAACATACACTACTGTTCCATCAACTACTAATCCGGTTGGATGATTGAACGAAGCACTCAATGCCAATCCTTCGTCTGAACCCACTGTCCCATTTCCAGCATAAGTAGAAGTAATTCCTTCTGGCGTAATTTTGCGTATTTTATTGTTGTTTTCGTCTGTTAAAAACAAATTATCGTTGCTGTCAATGCTAATTGACGCCGGATAATTAAAAGTCGCTTCCGTCGCTGTGCCATCGTTCGAACCTGGAACTCCTGTTCCTGCAAAAGTGGTTACATTTCCTAAAGCATCAATTTTCCTGATTTTATTATTGTAATAATCGGCCACAAAAAGGTTATTTTGACTGTCAATAGCAACGCCAGTCAAACCGTTAAAAGTGGCTGATAAAGCTGAACCTTCTTGCGCACCAGCAACTCCAGTTCCGGCAAAAGTAGAAACCGTTCCATCGGGTGTGATTTTGCGCACTTTGTGGTTTCCAAAATCGGCTATGTATAGATTGTCATCAGCATCAACTGTAATTCCCGCTGGATAATAAAAACTCGCCGTTGCTCCATCACCATCATTAAAACCAATGCTTCCCGTTCCGGCAAAAGTAGAGACAATTCCTTCGGGTGTTATTTTGCGAATGATATGATTGCTTTGATCCGTAATAAAAATATTCCCATCAGAATCAGTTACAGCCGCATCTGGAAATTTAAATGTCGCCGCTGCCACATTCCCGTTTTCCATTCCAATGGCACCCGTTCCGGCAAAAGTAGTTACATCAGCATTCAAATCTATTTTCCGAATCACATGATTACTTCGATCCACCACGATTACATTTCCAATACCATCCAAAGCTACATACGTCGGAAATCGAAAGCTTGCCGCAGTGCCATTTCCGTTAGCCAATCCTTGCGTTCCCGAACCTGCAAAAGTAGAAACTACTACTTCATTGGTGACAGTTCCACCTGTGTTTTCGGGCTGTAACGGAGTAATGGTTTGTCCTATATAGAATTGATTCGGTGTAGCATAACTAATTTGGGGCAATTGAGCGTACAACTGAAAAACGCACAACCACAAAAGGAATGCGAATCGATTTTTCAAGCTCATTTTTCTCTGTAACATCTCAATAGTTTTATTCAAATATACACAAAAGTCAAAAGGCGTTCAAGAATTTCTTCCTGAACGCCTTTCTTCAACCCGAAACAAAAATTTAACTAAACTTTTATTTGTTAATGTACTAACTCAGTTCAATAACGCCATACTTTTGAGTATAGTATGTTGACTTTCATAATTTTAAGTTAAAATTTTTTAGCAGTTCCAGCTATTTACTTCAAAATTGTTTGTAAAACCCTTTTTTTGTAAGCGCTAAAAAGAGCTTCTTAGGTCGCTTTTTTAGCACAACAAAAAATAGGTTTTTCCTTCACAATGTTTTTCGCTTCTATCTGGGCTAGGGCAAAGTGCTTCGGTTTGCCAATCCGATTAAAATTGAGTATTTTTGATTTTTCAAACCCTACACTAATGACTGAAATTCCAAAGTTTGCCGTAATCGGTGGTGGAAGTTGGGCAACAGCAATTGCCAAAATGCTTTGCGTAAACCTCAACGAAATTGCGTGGTACATGCGCAACCAATCGGCCATCGATCATATTCTTTCGCAAAAACACAACCCGAATTACTTAAGTTCGGTCGAATTTGATACCAAAAAACTACGCTTGACTTCCGATATCAATGAAGCCGTTGCTTATGCTGATTACATCATTTTTGCGATTCCATCGGCTTTTTTAAGTGCTGAATTGGAAAAACTAACCGTGAGTTTGCAAGACAAAGTGATTTTCTCTGCCATCAAGGGAATCGTTCCTGAAACGTTTTTGATTGTGGGCGAACACTTCAATAAAAAATACAATATTCCTTTTGAAAACATAGGCGTAATTACGGGTCCGTGTCACGCAGAAGAAGTAGCGTTGGAACGTCTTTCCTATTTAACAATTGCGTGTGGTGATTCGAAAAAAGCACGTGTTGTAGCTAAAGTATTGGCTGGAAATTACATCAAAACTAAAATCTCAGATGACATCATCGGAACCGAATATGCGGCGATGTTGAAAAACATTTATGCTATTGCAGCTGGAATTGCTCATGGTTTGGGTTACGGCGACAATTTCCAATCGGTGATTATGAGTAACGCTATTCGCGAGATGAAAAAGTTCATCAAGAAAGTACATAAAATGAAGCGTAACATCAACAATTCGGCTTATTTGGGCGATTTATTGGTAACGGGTTATTCTGTTTTTTCGCGCAATAGAATGTTTGGAAACATGATTGGAAAAGGCTATACCGTAAAAAGCGCCATGATGGAAATGAGCATGGTTGCCGAAGGTTATTATGCGGTAAAAAGTGCCTACAAACTCAACCAAGAATACAAAGCCAAAACGCCAATCATTGATGCTGTGTATGAGATTTTGTATGAAGGAAAAGAAGCAAAAGCGGTGTTTAAGAAACTGACTGAGAAACTGGATTAACTTTTTTGTCATTTCGACGAAGGAGAAATCACATAATCAAAGTTGTTTGATGAGATTTCTCCTTCGTCGAAATGACAGAAGAATATTATTTATAAAACTATGAGCGAACGCTGGAAATATCAAATCAAAACAGGTGGAATTTGGGGACTTTTTATGGTGGTTTTTATGACCTTATTTGAACTACAAGAAAAACCTTTTATGGAACAAATTACTTCGTATAATTTTTACCTAAGAGCGGTTGTTTATATAGCCGTAGGAATTTTTGGGTTGGGCTATTTCAATTGGAAGCAGATGCAAAAAAACAAATCGTAACAATAAACCCTCGAAGGGTTCAGAACCCTTCGAGGGTTGTTAACGAACAATCACTCCATTAACAAACAAAATCGGCACTTCTTCTGTGGCGTGCTCGTTGATGGTGTTTTTACGGAAGGTGAATTTTTTGTCGTACAAAGTATTTCCGATAAAGTAAGTCACCATAAACTCGTTGTTTAAGGCGAGAACGTTTTTTTCTACCATTTCTACTTTTACTACTGAAACCGAAGGAACTTTTACAAATGCATGACGCAACAGTGACGTTTTTTTCATTTCACCATCTACAGTTCCGAAGGCTTTGGAAACCACCATTACGCTGTCGAGATCAAAATCGGAATCGTTGACTAGATGGATGTACCATACTTTTTCCATAAAATCGTCGCTCCATTCTTGAACGGCTGCTAGGAAAACGTTTTCTACTTTTGGGATGGTGATGTCTTTTTTCATGTTTACTTTTTTACCACAAAGACACAAAGAAGGCGCAAAGGTCACAAATTAATTGTGTTTCTTAAAAAACTTTGGCCTTTGTGGTTAAAATTATATACTCGATTTGAATTGCTCTAAGAAACGAACGTCGTTTTCGTAGAACATGCGGATGTCGCCAATTTGGTACAACAACATTGCAATGCGCTCGATTCCCATTCCGAAGGCAAAACCTGTGTATTCATCGGGGTTGATGCCACAATTTTTAAGTACGTTTGGATCGACCATTCCGCAACCCATAATTTCCAACCAACCAGTTCCTTTAGTGATGCGGTAATCGGTTTCGGTTTTTAAACCCCAATAAATATCAACCTCAGCACTTGGTTCAGTAAATGGGAAATAACTTGGACGTAGGCGAATTTTTGACTTTCCGAACATTTCTTTGGTGAAATACAAGAGCGTTTGTTGTAAATCGGCAAACGAAACTTCTTTATCAATGTACAACCCTTCTACTTGGTGGAAAATACAGTGCGAACGCGACGAAACCGCTTCGTTACGGAATACTCTTCCGGGTGAAATGGTTCTAATCGGCGGTTTGTTATTTTCCATGTAGCGTACTTGTACGGAAGACGTGTGCGTGCGCAACAAAATATCGGGATTGGTTTGGATGAAAAACGTGTCTTGCATGTCGCGCGCCGGATGGTATTCAGGCAAGTTCAATGCGGTAAAATTGTGCCAATCGTCTTCGATTTCTGGACCTTCGGAAACGTTGAATCCGATGGTTGAGAAAATATCGATGATTTGGTTTTTTACTAGTGAAATAGGGTGACGTGAACCGATTTCGAGTGGTTCACCTGGACGCGACAAATCGCCATAAATACTCGAAACTTGCTCTTTGCTTTCGAGTTCGTCTTGAATGGCTTTTACTTTTTCTTCGGCAACAGCTTTTAGTGTATTGATTACTTGTCCAAAGTCTTTTTTCTGTTCGTTGGGAATGTTTTTGAACTCGGTGAACAATTCTTTCAACAAGCCTTTACTTCCTAAATATTTGATACGAAATTGCTCTAAAGCTTCTTTGTTTTTGGTGTTGAATGCTTTAGCTTCTTCGATGTGTTCTTTAATCTTGTCTATCATGGTCTTTTGGTAAAGGTGCAAATCTAAGTATTTTTTGCTGAAAGTAAACAGTCGCAGTCGCAGTTTTCAGAGTTTAACGTACTGAAAACTGTGACTGTGACTGAAAACTAGTCGATAACTTCTTTTTCTACGAAATAATTGACGATGGCGTCTTTCATTAAAATGGTTTGTTCGCCGGCTTTTAATGGAGGTAATTCTTCTTTGACTTTGTAGTGTGGCCAACCGTCTTTGTCGAAATAATCAAATTCGTAATAGCCATATGGTTCGAGCAAGCGACAAATCGCTATGTGCATTAGGTTGACTTTTTCATCTTTGGAAAAAACGCGTTTGAACTTTCCGAGTTCTTGTACACCAATTAGGTAGATGATGGCATCTAAATCGAGTTGCTCTCCATCGGCAAATTGATTGGAAAGGATTTCGACTACTTTATCCCAGCGGTTTTTAAGTTGTATATCTCGTGACATTGTTTCTTTTTTAGAAAATAGAGCATAGAAAAAAGAGCATAGACTCTTTCATACTTTATCTAGATGGATTTGCAAATATACCACATTTACTGTCTTCTATCTTTGTTCACTATTCTATATTCTTTTCTGTTATCTTTGAACTTTATTCTCACTTTATGGATTTCATCGACATTGTTTTTGCGGTTATTTTAGGATTTGCGGCTTTCAGAGGAATTAAAAACGGACTTTTCGTTGAAATTGCTTCGTTGGTTTCTTTTTTTATTGGGATTTACATTGCGGTGAAATTTTCATACATCGTTGGTGGATTCATTGGCGATAGTAAAACAGCTAAGGTAGCTGCCTTTGTGATTACTCTAATTGCTGTTGTGATTGGGATTCATTCGTTGGCCAAAGTCTTTTCCAAAATTGCCAGCTGGGTGTTTTTGGGTTGGTTGAATAAATTAGGTGGTGCTGTTTTTGCGGTTTTAAAAACGGTTTTGTTGTTGGGAATTGTGTTGAGTTTATTTCAAAAAGTGAATGTTGACAACGCTTTAATCAGTAAGGAAACACAAGAAAAATCGATATTTTATACTCCAGTTTTGAAGACTTCTGAACTATTACTGCCAGTTCTCACAGAATGGTTTAGTGATTTGAAGAATAGTGTTGATGAAGATAATTCAAAGTTAAGTTAAGCATTCGCTTTGCTCATTTTTGGGAATCCAGAGGAAACGGATGTAATGGATTGCTACTGATTTTTTTACATTCTGAATACTCTGAAAACTGTCGCTGCGACTGAAAACTATCAATTCAACTCCTTCACACTTTCACTCTCAATCCAACCCGTAGTTTCATCGGCGAGTTGAATTTTTTTCCAATTAGCTATACTTTCTAGGATATTTACTTTAGTTCCTTCGTGCAAAATAAACGCATTCGGACTGGATGCTTTTGGTTCGCTTTTTACCTCTACTTTCTCGGCAAAGATAATAGCTGGTTTTTCGTTTGAAAGACGATTTTTCTCGTACATTCCAGAAGCAATACTAATTAATGTTCCAAGTAAAACCAAAAACATTGCAGTGAAATACATGCGTTTTTTGAATGCGGTTGGCGAATAATAATAACCGGCAAAACATCCTAAAAAGACAAATGACAAAATCACGGCAATCCATGCCCAAGTGTCAAAATGATAACTCGAAGTGAGGTCTTGAAGTAGTTTGTTGAAACCTACTTTCGGAACTTCTTTGATGTCATCGATGGCCATTTTTCGGGCAAATTCCAAATTGGTTTGTAAATCAGCATCACTCGGATTAAGTTGTAAGGCTTTTTCAAAATTATAAATGGCTGGTGCTACTTTATGTAGTTTATAATAGCTGTTTCCAAGGTTGAAATACACTTCGGCCGATTGTTTACCTGAAGCCAATACACTTTCGTAGCTTTTAATCGCTTCTTGGTACTTTTCTTTTTGGTAGAATTGATTGCCTTGTTCGAATGCTTTTTGAGCAAATGAACACTGTGTAATTAGAACTATTATGTATAAATACTTTTTCATTTTTTTGAACACCCATTTATAAAATTAGAAAAATCATAGTACGTTTTTTAACTAATTTGTTTCTCTAAATCCGAAATAATATTCACCGCTTGATCGTAATCCTGTTGAATCGTTACACTGGTTGATGGCGCGTATCGGGCGAATTCACAATTTTCGGTCAAGGTAATGAATTGGGAAACGGTTTCTGAATTGGCATTTCGCGAAAGCAAAATTTCGGTAATTCGGTCTTTGCTCATTTCCGAAGTTTCGATGTTCAATTTGGCTTTTAAGAAATTGTGCATTGCTTTTTCCAATGCAATGTAAAACTGCTCTTTATTACTGAGCTGTAATTTGGCTTCGGATAAGTATTTCTTAGCCAAAGCACTCGTTCTTTTAAGTTTATTTCCAACAACATCGGCGTCTTGAGCTTCTTTTCGTTTTCTGACAAAAACCAATAATGGAATTGCCATCAACGGCAAAAACAACAAGGTATAGAATAATCCTGAACCTAAAAACCCATCAGACTCAACTGGTTTTAAACTCGTTTTTTGTTTGATAAAAGCAAATGATTTTGATACTTCTACTGCTTGTTTTCCAGATGCTTTAGAAGAATTTCTACTGGCTACAGCCGCACTTGGATCGCTCAATACTTTGATTTCAATGTTCTTAGAAGATAATGTTTTGTAGCTTTTTGACTCCAAATCAAAATAACTAAAGCGAATTGGTTTGATACTATAATTCCCTTTTGATTGTGGAACGACAGTGTATCTATCAGAAATACTTCCTGTCATTCCGCCAATGGTAGTCGTTACGTTTTCTGTATGTTCGGGTTCGTATAATTCTAATGCTGGCGGAGTTTCAGGTTTGGGTAAATCAAATAATTTTAAATTTCCTTTTCCAGAAACACTCACCACCAAATCAATTGATTCTCCGTTTTGGGATGTTGTTGCAGATGGCAATACTATAAATTCAAATTTCCCAACTGCACCAGTAAAATCAGCTGGTTTTCCGGCTTCAGGAAGTGATTTTACATTGATCACTTTACTTCCAGCTGATACTCGTTTGTTTTGAATTACTTTTTCGGCTTCGCCAAACAAATCAACTCTTCCTGTTGGAACTTCTACCTCAACATCTAAAGTGAGTGGTTCGATGACTAAATTTCCTGCTTTTTGCGGATATAAAACGGTTCTTCTCAACACCGCCATACGGTAACTTTCACCTTTAAAAGTGGTATTTACAACCTTTAAATTGTCAGCATCAATACTTTCGGATTGGCTCCAAAAATTCTCGTATTTTGGTTTGGCAGATTCTCTCCAACCAGCAACTGAAGTTCGGGCGTTTACGTATATCTTGTATTGAATTGTAATGGGTTCGTTGATGTACGGATTCGGGTTGGAAATCTCAGCTACTAAATGAACGCCTTCTTTTCCGACAGCAGTAATCGCTCGTTGATTAGGTCGTTTTGGGTTGCTGTACGGATCGTATTGTTCGTCGACCGCTTCACCCACATTTACCTTTACTGGAGCTGTTTTATAGATTTGCCCATTGTATTCAATTGTAGCTTGTTTGAGTATCAGATTCCCTTTTTTCAAAGGCATTAACACATAGGAATACGATTTATTGAACGTTCCTCTTCCGTTTACCCACGACTGACTTACCATTTGGCTTGGACCGCCAACAATTCGGAAACCTGATTGTTCAAAATTAGGCGGAGTAAAATTATCGCCATCAATATTCATAGTAAAATCGACGCGCAAACGTTCGTTTATTCCCAATGATGATTTACTCAACTTAGCTTCAAATTGTACTTGAGCTAAAAGAGAATTGCACATTATTGCTACTACAAAAATTAGTATTCTTTTCATTTTCTTCTTCAATTACCAATCTTTTTCGGTAGGCTTTGGTTTGCCTTTTACCTTTTGTAAATTGACTTTATCCTGAACTTTTTTCTCTTCATTATTCACTGCATCTAACATACTTTCAACTGTTTGTTTATTGATTCCAGTGGGTTGTTTTTGAGGCGTTTCGTTCGGTTTATTTTCTTGTTTCCCGTCGCCTTTTTTAGGATCTTGGTCTTGTTTATCCTTTTCTTTATCTTTTTGTTGATCAGGGTTTTTCTTCTGGTCTTCTTTTTGTTTTTTGTCTTTATCCTTATTTTTATCATCGCCTACTTTGGGCGGATTATCTTTTAGCATTTTCTTTGCCAAAGCATAATTGTATCGCGTTTTTTCATCGTTTGGATTATTGCGCAAAGCGTTTTTATAGGCTTCAACCGCACCTTGATAATCTTTTTCCAACATCAAGCAATTTCCTAAATTATGATACGCCTGATGACGTTCGGGTCTTGTTTTGGCTTTGGCTACTGCTTTTACATAATGATATTTGGCTTCGGCAGCTTGTTTTTGCTTGTAAATGGCATTTCCTAAATTATAAGATGATTTTGCTTTCTTCTCAAACTTAGCTTCCGAAACTCGGTATTCGGCTTCGGCTTGGTTGAATTTTTTCTCAACAAAAGCTTCATTTCCTTTGGGCAAATTAGCATCTTTCTCCTTTTTTTGGGCATTTACCAAAAGAGAAAGCATCAAAAAACCATATAAAAGTGCCTTTTTCATTATTCTTTTTCGTTAAATAAGTCCATTTTTTTCACCCAAGCTGTTTTTCGTTCCAGCAAGAAAACATCCAATAATAATAAGAAAAATCCAATTCCCAAAAACCATTGGAATTGCGATTGGAAATTAGCCATTTGCATTCCTTCAAATTCGGTTTTCTCAATGTTTTTTAACCGTTCGGTAATGAAATCAACTACTGTTTTGGTGTTGTTACCGTCGATATAATTTCCGTTAGTCACTTTTGCAATTGCAGTGAGTACTTCTGGATTTCTTTTGGTTATGACAATTTCTCCGTCTTTATCTTTCTGATAATCTTCCAAAATTCCATTGATTTTTAGTGGAATTTTTCCTCCATTTTCAGTTCCAACTCCAATGGTGATGATTTTAATTCCTAAATCTTTGGCTTCTTCTGCTGCGTCGGTTGCTTCGTTAGAATGATCTTCGCCATCTGAAATGATCACTAATAACTTTCTGGTTTTATCTTTAGCATTAAAATATTGTGTAGAAAGATCGATGGCTTGATCGATGGATGTACCTTGTGATGAAATAGTTGTGGTGTTCATACTTTGCAAGAACATTTTTGCCACACTATAATCGGTAGTAATGGGTAAAACCGGAAATGCACTTCCAGAATACGCAATGATTCCGATGCGATCGCTAGCTAATTTATTGATGATTTGCGACACTAATTGTTTGCTTTTTTCCAATCGATTCGGAGTTACATCTTCTGCCAACATACTTTTGGAAACGTCAACGGCAAAAACGATATCAATTCCTTCGCGTTTTACTTTCTCGACTTTAGTCCCGATTTTTGGGTTTACTAATCCTAAAATAATAAAGAAAATGGCCAACAAAAGCACACCAAATTTTAGAATCGGTTTGAACGTTGATTTTTCTGGACTTAATTTTTTGATTAATTCTAAATCACCAAATTCAGCTTGTTTTTTCTTTTTCCAGATTTGAACATAGAGGAACAATCCCAACAAAATCGGGATGATGAATAACAAATAGAAATATCCTTTTTCTTCTAATTCAAACATAATTATATAAAACTTCTATAAATGGTTTTTCGCAATACGACTTCTAACAATAATAAAATGCCTGCAATCCATACAAATGGACGGTATTTTTCGTCGTAATCATAGAACTTTAACTCTTTAATTTCTGATTTTTCCAATTTATCAATGGATTCATAAATTGATTTTAATTTGTCATTATTAGTCGCACGAAAATACTTTCCTCCCGTATTTTTTGCAATAGTTTTCAGTAATTTTTCATCTATTTCTACAGGCATCATTCGGAATAACATTTCTCCTGTTGGCGAAATTGCGTACGGAAATAGTGCTTTCCCATTGGTTCCAAGCGCAATTGTATAGACTTTGATTCCGTATTCTCGTGCAATTTCAGAAGCAGTTTCGGGTTCGATAAATCCGGAATTATTTACACCATCTGTTAAAAGCAATATTACTTTGCTTTTGGCTTTACTTTCCTTCAATCGGTTTATGGCAGTTGTCAATCCCATTCCAATTCCGGTTCCATCGTTGATGACATTATCGTATTTTATACTTTCTATTGCTTCTAAAATAATGGCTTTATCACTAGTAACTGGAGTTTTAGTATAGGCTTCGGCAGCATAAACCACAATTCCGATTCGGTCATTAGGACGATTTTCAACAAAATTAGTGGCTACATTTTTGAGTGCTTCTAATCGATTAGGTTTCAAATCTTTGGCCAACATACTACTTGAAACGTCGATAGACATTACAATATCAATTCCTTTAGTTGATTTGGTTTCGTTGCTGACATCAACTGTGCGTGGTCGTGCAAGCGCAATTATTAAAGAACTTAAAGTGAGCAATCGCAATACAAACAAATACGGTTTGAGTTTAGCGAGGAGCGAATTAGAGCCTTTAAAACCTTTCACCGAACTTATTTTTAAAGTCGCATACTGTTGCTTTCGTTTCCAATACTGCCAACCAATAAGTAACGGCAACAACAGAAAGAGAAAGAAAAACTCTGGGTTTAAAAAAGTGATGTCTTTCATTATTGTGTTGTTTTGAGTTCGACCGAATTAAAAATTCGCTCGATTATTTCTTTTCCGTACTTATCATCATCTTTAAATGCAATCATTACCTTTTGTAAACCATCGTCTTGCTTAAAAAATAGTATTTCGTAGTACATTTTCTTAGAATCGCCGTCATCTTTTACAGTTAATGTTCCGTAAGCTTTTTTGCCTGTAACTCCGTTTTGTGTATCATAATCTTCTGATTTGACAAAAATGGTTGATGCGCCTTCTTTTTCCAATTGTGTAATGGCTTCGTCAACGGCTTTATCCAAGTCAACTTTTGTAGTTGATTTGAATTTGAATGTTCCTAAACCAATGTAAAAATCGTCGTTTAATTTTCCGTAACTGAATTGTTGCATTTCTTTGAAAAGACGTGATTTTTTGATGTCTAATCGCTGTAATACTTTTGGTGTTTCCACTTTAATTCCGGGATTTCCGTATTCGCTGTGAATCCATTCTCCTTCGGCTAATTCGCGGGTTTCATTTCCAAGAACCTTGTCTTTTGTCCATTCAAAACCTTTGGTAATTACAAAAAATCCGAATATAAAAACAATCAGACCAACGATTGAAACAGTGATTAAAGCAATTTTTTTGTTTTTTTGTTTGCGGAGTTGTTCTAAACGCGCTTTTTCTTTTTGCTGTTCGTTCCAAAGCTCGAGTTCGTTGGTTTTTTCAACTACAACTGGAATTGATTTGTGGATGGTTACAATGGAATTGGCAATGCGTTTTTTGTCTTCCTCAATTTCAAAATCGAGTGGTTTTGATTTGGCAAATTTTACTAAATCGGCTTGTTTTAGCACTTTTTCGAGGTTAACAACCGTTTCGTTAGAGAGTTTTAATTTCTTTTGTTTGGCTGCTCTTCGTAAGGCTTCAATGAGCTCAGAAGTGGTGCTTTCCATGGCTGGAATGTGGATTTCTTCCTCGATGTAATTACGAGCAATATCGGTCAATTCTGAATAATACGATTTAACTTCACCTTTTTGCCACAATTCTTTTTGTTCTAATTGTTGCAATAATGAAGTGGCTTTTTCGATGGGTGTTTTGTATTCAATGACCACTTTCTTTTCTTTTTTCGGGCGATTTTTGAGAAAACGATACACTCCAAATACCAATAATCCGAAAAGTAATAAACCAACAACATACATCCACCAATTGCTTTGCGCTTTTTCGGGTGCAATGTCTTTGATGTCGTACATTTTTTGTTTCAAAGTATCAACCACAACCTCTTTTACCTCAACATTCAAACTGTCAGAAAAAACAGGTTTCCCGTTGATCATAATGGGCAAACGCGAGATAAAATATTTTCCTGAATCGAATTGCGTTAAACCATATTTTTTGATTAATTCGTGGCGACTACCTTTTTTTACCGTATCAATTTTGTACGATTGAATAACTTCCAGGTTGCCGATGAATTGCGGATTAGGAAACGAAACTTTGGTTAACGTATCGACTTCTGTTTTTAAAGTCAATTTGAATTCGGCTCCGATTTTCTTTTGAGTAGAATCAATAGAAGTCGTGACTTTTTGGGCAAAAAGCGAAGTGGTGAAAAATAATAATATGTATAACTTTAATTTCATTTTTTATTTTTTAACCGCAAAGGCGCTAAGCTTTCGCAAGGTTCGCAAGGGTTTGTGTTAAAATCCTCGCGGTAAAATATTTAATTTATAATCTCTCATTCTTAACCGTAAGTTTCGCTACGTTTTTTACAAGGTTCATACTGACTAAATTCTCTTAGCGTTCCTTGCGTAAACCTTTGCGTTCTTTGCGGTTATCGGGATTTAAAATAACCTAATAATTTAGTGACATAACTTTCGTCGACACGAGTATTTACGGTTCCGGAGCCACATTTTGAAAAAATATCTTTGAAATAACTCACTTTGTTTTGATAATTTTTTTCGTAGTTCATTCGGATGGTTTTGGACGATGTATCGACTGTCATTAATTCGCCCGATTCGGCATCTTCCATTTCTACAATTCCGATGTTCGGCATTTTTTCTTCACGAATATCGTACACTCTAACTCCGGTTATATCGTGTTTTTTTCCTGCAATTTTTAATGTTTTTTCGTAATCGTCGTCCACCATAAAATCAGAAATCACAAACACAATTGCTTTCTTTTTTTGTGTTGCTGACAAAAACTTCAAGGCTTGTGACAAATCCGTTTTTCTGCTTTTGGGTTGGAATTCGATTAATTCACGGATGATTCTCAGTACGTGTGATTTTCCTTTTTTGGGTGGAATGTACAACTCGATATCATCCGAAAACAATATTAATCCGATTTTATCATTGTTTTGTGTCGCTGAAAAAGCCATTGTTGCGGCAATTTCGGTTACAATTTCGCTTTTTAATTGATTTTTAGTTCCGAAACTTTCCGAACCCGAAACATCCACCATTAGCATCATGGTGAGTTCGCGTTCTTCTTCAAAAACTTTTACATACGGTTCGTTGTAGCGCGCTGTTACATTCCAATCGATCGCACGAACATCGTCGCCAAATTGGTATTGACGCACTTCAGAAAACGTCATACCGCGTCCTTTGAACGACGTGTGATACTCTCCCGAGAAGATATGATCGCTCAATCTTCGGGTTTTGATTTCTATTTTACGAACTTTTTTGAGTAAGTCTTTGGTTTCCATTTTTTCTTTGTTTCAAGTTTCAAGTTTCAAGTTTCAGGTTTCAGGTTCATTCAGATTAACTTTTGAACTTGAAACATTAAACTTGAAACAAAAAATTAAGGTACTTCAATTTCGTTTACGATTTTATTAATGATGTCAACCGAAGTAGTGTTTTCGGCCTCGGCTTCGTAGGTAACTCCGATACGGTGACGCAATACATCGTGAACTACGGCGCGAACGTCTTCTGGAATTACATAACCACGGCGTTTGATGAACGCATAACATTTGGCAGCAATAGCCAAATTGATACTTCCACGTGGTGATGCACCAAAACTGATGAGTGGTTTTAGACTTTCTAATTTGTATTTTTCTGGGTTACGAGTAGCGAAAATAATGTCTAGAATGTATTTCTCGATTTTTTCGTCCATGTAGACTTCGCGAACAGCTTCTTGAGCGCGCAGAATTTGATCTACTGAAACTACGGCGTTTACTTTTTCGGTTGCGCCTTTTAAATTTTGGCGAATCACCAAACGCTCTTCGTCCATTTTTGGGTAATCAATTACGGTTTTGAGCATGAAACGATCGACTTGCGCTTCAGGCAACGGATACGTTCCTTCTTGTTCGATTGGGTTTTGAGTAGCGAGAACTAAAAATGGTTTTTCGAGTTTAAAAGTCGTGTCACCAATGGTTACTTGTTTTTCTTGCATCGCTTCAAGCAAAGCTGATTGTACTTTGGCTGGAGCACGGTTGATCTCATCAGCCAAAATAAAATTGGCAAAAATCGGTCCTTTTTTGATGGAAAACTCGTTGGCTTTGATGTTGTAAATCATCGTTCCTACTACGTCAGCGGGTAATAAATCGGGAGTAAACTGAATACGACTGAAACTTCCTTGAACCGCTTGTGATAAGGTGTTAATCGCCAAAGTTTTTGCTAAACCCGGAACACCTTCGAGAAGAATATGACCTTGTCCTAACAATCCAATCAACAAACGTTCTACCATGTGTTTTTGACCTACGATTACCTTGTTCATTTCCATCGTGAGTAAGTCGATAAAAGCACTTTCTCTTTCTATTTTTTCATTGATTGCTCTAATGTCTAAAGCAGTACCATTTTCTTCCATAAAATCTATTTTATCAGTATAAATGAGGGTTCGAATTTTAACATTTCAAAAGTGAAAATTTTATTAGGAAAGGAATGTTAATAATGCGTTAAAACTTAGATTCGATTATGGTTTTTAAGGATGATTTATGATTTTGTTTTAGTAATTTTAGACTTTTTAATAGAAACATGAGAAAAACAACACTTTCGCCTGTAATTGCGGGCACAATGAATTGGGGAGATTGGGACAAGAAACTCACGACATCCGAAATGGTACATTTGATGAACATATGCATCGAAAATAAAATTACCACTTTTGACCACGCCGATATTTATGGCGGTTATACTACCGAAGCACAATTTGGAAAAGCCTTTAGTGAAAGTAAAATTTCGAGAGATAAATTGCAATTGATTTCTAAATGTGGAATTCAGCTTAAACAAGGAAGACCAAACTCAATTAAACATTACGATTACTCGAAAGATTACATCATTTGGTCGGTAGAAAATTCGTTGAAAAACTTACAAACCGATTACTTAGATGTTTTACTATTGCACCGCCCAAGTCCGTTAATGCAATCCGATGAAATTGCAGAAGCCGTTTTAAAACTGAAATCAGAGCGTAAAATAATTGATTTTGGACTGTCAAATTTCACCAACTCTCAAACCGAATTGATTGGACAAAAAACAGACATTAGTTACAATCAGATTCAGTTTTCGGCTACGCACCACGAACCTATATTGGACGGAAGTTTGGATTATATGCAAGCACACGACATCAGACCGATGAGTTGGAATCCGCTCGGAACGGTTTTTAGAGAAGATAACGAACAAACACGTCGATTGAAAAAACTATTGGTTGCATTAGTGAAAAAATACGGAGTTGGTTCGGATACGATTTTGTTAGCGTGGATTTTAAAACATCCTTCAAAAGTGATTCCAGTAGCGGGAACGGTAAATATTGCTCGAATTCAATCGTTGATGAAAGCCGTTGAATTGGAAATGAATCAACAAGATTGGTTTGCTATTTGGACGGAAAGTATGGGAAATGAAGTGCCTTAATTTAGTTTACAGTCTCAGTTTACAGTCGCAGTTTCGCTCTGTAAACTGAGACTGAGACTGCAAACTAAAAAAAATGATTAACAAACGTCTTCTCATAAAAAATTTGCTGGCTCACAACGATGAGAGCAGTTTTTATGATAAAAAGCGTCAGTTGAATTTGCACACCAAAGAGGGAAAAGCTAAGTTTTTGAAACACATTTGCGCGTTGTCCAATTCAAATCCTTCTAATAATTCGTACATTGTTGTTGGTGTGGAAGATCAGGACAATGAAATTACAGGCGATGATTTTTTTGACGACAGTCGAATTCAGAATCTGGTGAATGCTTTTTTAGAAAATCCACCGAAAATTCAGTACGAAAATGTACCATTCCCGAATTTGCCAAAAGATCGCGTTGTGGGATTGGTAACGATAAAACCCAAATCAAAAACTTCCTATTTCAAAAAAGGAATTCACACCATTCCGATGAACACTACTTTTGTGCGTCGTGGTAGTAATTCGATTCCAACAGAAGATAAGATTCCGTATTCCAAACAAAATATTGAAACCGTAATTAGCATTGAAAACAATTCGCGGAACAGTATTGCGCATACGCTAGACAGCGTGATTGATTTTATGAATTTTCGTCACAAAGGAATGGCTTCAGAATACCATGTTTTTAAAGAGTTGTTTGTGATTTGTTGGGCTGGAATTCCGAAAAAAATACGCGATAAAACCTTTCTTTCGCGTGTTGATATTGAGTTGGTGAATGAGCAAGTAAAATTGTTTTATTCGGCTCAAGACGACGTTACGATTACCTTTGATGAAAACACTTTTACCATTACTGAATACGTTCCGTTGGGATTGAATGACAAGACGAGTTATTATCCGTTAGAGCAACAAAAATTGTCTTTTTTTGACAATGGGTATTACAAAATTGAAACCGAAATGTTGTTTGAACCGCCGCAGTACAATCGGAAAATGATGTATCATATTTACAATTCGAATTTGTCGTTATTATCCAAATTACAAAAAGGATTGGAACTGAACGAGCGCGAAGAAAAAGACTTACTCAATGTGCCATCTACACTGATGATTTGTTATTTAAATGGATTTGACGATGCCAAACAAAAACTAATTGAAGCCAAATTACTACTGAAGCAATTCAAAAACCAAGAAGTCTACATCAACTTTAAAGAAGTAATGCGAGTTTTGCGAAAGATCAAATACGGAAAACACGAATAATCTTATTGTTGTAAGGTTTTCAACAATCGTTCTTCTTTTTCGCTCAGCAATATACCATCGTACTTTTTCCAGAATTCTTCGGTGTATTTATTTCCGTTTTCGAATAAACTTCTCGACTTGTATTTTTTGTCTTTTTCAATTTTAAATTCGCCTTCTTTGTAATTGAGCGTAGTTAAATCGCAAGTACTTTGAAATGAATTATTGATTTTATTCCCGAATTTTAAGTAAACATCAGCTTTAGACTGATAATAAACCAACACGTATTTGTCGCCGTCTACTTTGTATTTTGATTTACGTGCATAGTCGTTGATTTTGAATTTGGCAATGAGAATACTGTGGAGTTGATTGTATTTTTTGTGATCGGGTGAAAACTCTAAATCTACATCTAAAATCAGCTTTGTTTTTGAATCAAAGGTTACTGTACCTTGAAAAATCATTTCTTCTTCAATTCCTTGTTTGGGTTCAATAGTGACAATATCAATGATTTTGCCATCGGATAGTTTTTTGGTTTCAGAACTAAAATCATAATCTTCACTTTTCAAAATGCTATTCAATCCTTTGAAATTGTATCCGTGTTCAATTGCGTCTTGAATGTCGTTGAGATTTACCGACATAATTGCTTTTTGGCGTTCGGAAGCATTTTCATCTTTCAAATCAAACACACGACTTTGTTTCACTTGAAGATCAGAAGCACCGCTTTTACGTTTCACATAATAATCCACCAATCCATCCGAAAAAGTAGTAAACTTATTATCTACACTAACAAATTCGCGGTAATACGTGTTGAGTAAAAGTGATTTTTGCAATTTGGATTTCGACATTTTGACAGCATCAGTCAACATAGTTTTTGCTGGCACTTTATTAACTAGAACTTCCTGTAATTCGTAGGTTTGAGGTTCAAGAAACAGTTCCATTTCTTGGTTATCATCGGTTGGATTTAGAGCTACTGGATTGTAAAAAATATGGGTTAAAAAAACTCTGGAATTAGAATTGGAAATAGTAATTCTAAACTTACCTTCTTCGTTGGATATGGTTCCGACATTAGAATTTTCAACACTTATCGTAACACCTTCAACGGGTAATTTGGTTTCTTTGTCTTTGATTACACCTGAAATGGTTTTGTTTTGACAGAATGAAATTGTGGTTAAGAATAGAAAACAAAAAGTGACAAGCTTTTTCATGGAATTGGGTTTTGAGTTGACCAAAAGTAGTTGTTTTTTAGGAAAAATAGTATAATTGAAATTGAGTTTGTGTTGGTACAAATAAAAAAACGACAGCTTTTTACGGCTGCCGTTTAAAAAAATTAACCCATTTTTTTTGTACTTAATAACTGTTTTTAAGCTAAAACAATTAGCTTATTCCTTTTGTCTTGGTGACGTATTCTATTATATAAAACACACCTAATTATAGTGTTTTTTAGTAATGGTTTTGTTAAGTTTTTCGAAGAACACTAAATAAATTGTGAATCAAAACAAAGCTCGAGAAATGATTATGCTATTTTCATTTTCATCAGTTCATTTATCTACATTCACAAGTCTTATTTTTTATTGAAATCTGTTTTTATGAATTCCAAAAGATCCGTAATCACTTTTTCTTCTACATGTCCTTTAGTAGCATACTCATCTGGATTAGAGGGTGATTCACCTGTCATAAACAAGTGATTTAATTTTGTGTAGCTTATAAAACTTGCGCTTTTATTCTTTTTTAATGCTGTTTTCCATAACTGAAAATCTTTCATACTCACTTGATAATCGCGTTCACCTTGAAGAATTAAAATAGGAACATTGACCTTTTTAATTTCCTTTATCGGATTATAATTTAATAAAGATTTCCAATAGGTTGCCGATAAATTTAAAGGCAATTCTTCATTAGACGTTTGGGAATTAAATTGTTTAGACTTTAAAAGTTGATTTTGCTTTTTAATTTTGATGACTTCCTCTCTCATGTAATCGGTTGGATTTAGTTGCAACAAATAATCATATTGTTCTAAGATAAGTTCGTTTAAAGGTCTTGCATTTCCTGCTAAAAGAATGATTTTATTAATCTGATTGGTTTGATTGGCAATTTTGGGCAACAAATGAGCACCAAGACTGTGTCCTAAAAGTACAATTTCATACTCTAAATAATCTGGATTGTTTTTGAAAAAGTGAATGATATTTAAAACGTCACTTACCACTTCATCATCAACAGTGCTTTTATCGTTGAATGTTTCAGGATACGAAAGTGTTCTTTTATCAAATCTATAGGAAGCTATTCCTTTTTGGTAAAAATTTTCAGCAATGTCTTTGAACGGTTTGTTTTCAGCAACAGTACAATCTCTATCTTGCGGTCCTGATCCGTGAATAAAAATGATCATTTTTTTCTGATTATTCTCTTCAGGAATCAATAGAGTTCCTTTCAATTCAACACCATTGCTTTTAACATTAAAGTCCTTGCCTAAAGATAGTTGTGTCTTAAATACTTTATGTGGTGCGAAGAAAAAGTCAGTGATTTTATCATTTTCAACAATCGTGATTTTTATATCTAATTTCATGTTTTCAAAATCGGAATAATAATAAAACACTTTTGCTTCATTATTTATCTCAGTTATGGTTTTAAATTGCCCTAACTGGTTTTCTAATTTTTCTACTGTTTCTTTTAACAGTGCTTCCGATACCTGGCTTTTTATTGTTTCATCAAAAAAAGAATAGGCCTTATTATAGTTCTTTTCTTTAAATAAAGTTTGAATAAACATCTCTCCAACTTCTTGACTTTGAGAAAATATTGAAGTAAAAGAAATTAGTAAAAAGAAAAGAGAAAATGGTTTTACTGTTTTCATTTGTGTTTTGTTTTTTGTTTTTTGTTAAAAATTTTTGATTAAAAATGGCTTTCCCAAAAACTTTTGTTGTTATTTCTATGTTTATCAATCAAATTCGTTCAATCCATACAGTATTTCCTTCATTTTGGTACCGTTGATTTCGACCGGTTTGTAGGCTACATTGAACTTGTCAATTGCGACATCAATATCGGTTTTTAGTTTTTTATATTCTAAAGGCAATTTGGTTTCGCATTGTTTTTCATTTTCATAACTGTTTAGAATAATTTTGAATTTTTCATAGAATTTGCCACCTTGATCGATAAAATTGTTGTATTGAGTAATGAACTGAAGCAAACGATCAATTGGAAATTCTAAATTTACCTGCATTTTGTATTGAGCTGTTCCTGTTGCTGCTTTCATTTTGGTCAAATAATCTTCCATTTTTTGATTTACGGTTTCCCAATCGTCATTTTTTCTACAGCTTTCTAGTGAGGCTATATAACCAATAGGCTTGGTATAATCTCTAAAAAGAAGTTCTATTTCTTCTTTCACTTTATCATTACTAGTCTGTAAAAAAGCAGTTTCAAAATAAATGGTATTTAGATCGTTTTGCATACGCAGCGTAAAATCCAAAATACATTCAACATTAGCTAATTCTTTTTCTTTTTCTTCTTTGGTTAGTGACGATCCCATCATGTTGGTAAAGGTTTGCACTAATGAAACAACTGTATTTGTTCCTAAAATTGAGGTCAAATCGAGTCCGTTTTTTTTATCTTTTTTTGCCGAAACGATTTCCTTTAGTTTTTCATACTCTGGATACTGATTAGGGTTGGAAATTTTATTGATTTCGCTCAGCGTTCTAACCGAGGCAAAATGATGATCTAGACTTAATACTTTTTCATATAAAATTTTGATGATTTGCAGTCCTTTCAAATAACGAACTTTCGAAATTTCACCTGTGGTTTCTATCATCAGTTGTTTTATTTCTGATTTTATTTGATCCTTCTCAACCAATAAATTGATTTTTTGTTCTGGACTATAAGCAATTGATAATGCTTTATCCACACGCTCCAATTCTTCTTGTTTGATATCAACCAAAAGTTCAAATCGATGGTAAATCGAATTAATTTCGACGACAAGTTCATTAACAATTTTATTGGGATCTTTCTCCTTAATTTCAGAAAAAGCATTAGCCTTTGCAAAAAGGAGCAATAAAACCGATATGTATTTAAGCTTTTTCATGATTCGTTTTTTTTATTGTTGTTAAAAAGGTTAGTAGACGGAGAGTTCTATGGTAACCAAGACACTATCGTTGACAATTTGTAGTGGGTAAGTTCCTCTTTTTAATAGTCGGTACGCTGGGTCGAGTTCTAAATAGAGTAATGTATTGATGTCGAAAATAAAATCTTGTTCCTGGATGAAAAAAAGTTCTTCTTGGTTGATTACTTTTGAATATTCTTTACCTAAGAAAACTTTTTGTTCCTCGCTATTCAATTTGGATAATTCAATCTCAATCACCATGGATTTTGATGTGAGTTTAGTTATATTAAAATTTTTCATGTTTGAATTTGTTTGTTTTAACCCTGTTGACCCTGTTGAACACACTCCTGATCCACCATTACAACTTCTTCCTCTTATGTCCACATCTAAAGGTTTTGTTTGTGCAATTGCTGATGAACAATACAAAATCAGTGAGGTGACAATTAGTACTATAATTTTCATTTTTTTAATCTTTGGTTAGTGATGATTTGACATTGTAAAGTTAATTTCGAGTTGCATTTTAGAATTACGGAAAAACCGTAAAAAAAGTTAAAATCTAATTTTTGGAGGTAAAAAAAGCTAACAAATAAATGTTAGCTTTTGTTTTTTTAAGCTCATTTTTTGATGTGCTGTTCTTGGTTATGCAGTTGAATGTATTTAGTTTAATACACAATCCCAAAAGCCATTCCATCCTCCTCCATCACCCCAAAATGCTTTTTTAAAGCATTTTACTATAGCTCGAAGTCTAGCTTCAGAAGTAGTGATAGGTAATGTAACAGCAACAACTTTATCTTTAGAATCTGTTATAACAGTGATATAACCTTTCAATTCTGTATAATAGTGTTTATGAACAACAAATTCTTCGGAGTTTGATTTGTAGGTTACATCGGATTTTAATTCTGCTGGAATATCAACTGAAAAAGAGTTGGCGTTAATCTTTCCTGAAATGATTTCAGCATCTTGAGCTGAACCAAAACTCACCAATAAAACTGTAGCTAAAAAGCTAAATATTAATTTTTTCATAACGGTTTTTATTTAGGTCAATAGACTTTTAATTATTGTTTTTGCAGTTCATAAACATTGTATACAAATTGTTCTTTATACAATCTGGCTTTTTCTTCTGAAACATTTAAAATTGAAGAATAAGCTACAACAATACCCATATCCATCACAAGGAATATTAAACCCTGAAGGGTACATAATTGATAAATCAAACAAGCTTGTTTTTCAGAAGGTGTTGATGCTGCTTCATAACCAACACTATACGTTTGGTATACTTTGTTTTTTTCAAGAAGTTTCTTATCCATGCTCTGAAAAGTTTCAGAAATCAATTTAGAACCTCTTTTTATTGTGCTCTCAATGGTTAATAGATCATTTGATTCAATTCCACTCTTAAATTCCGAAATGAATCTCGGATTTGATTTAATTATTGAATTGTAAATCATTTGTTGAATTTCGGCTACTTCAATTTTTTGCTGTTCGCTGTAATTGTCTTCGATTAAATTATCCAATTCACCTTTATAAACAGCTTTTGCGAGTGGCCCTTTCTTAAAATAAATAGCATTAAAATATTCTTCACCCGTGTTTGTTGTAGATGTTGAACCATTTTTTTGAGTTTTTAATTCATAACCAAATGAATTAAAAAGGACAAGAAGAGCTAAAAAGATTGAAGTCTTTTTCATGAACTTTGAGGTATTATTTTCTTTCATAATATTGATTGATTTATTATTTATTTTTAAAGTTTTTAGCAGAAAATCTACTCTGCTTTTTTATTTGACAGGCTTTCTCTTTAAGCAATGGAACATCAACTTGCTTTATTCTAATCAAAGAGTTGTTATACTTAGAATTTATTTTCAATTCTTCATCTCTTTTTACCCGAATGGCGGTTTCATAAATCAAGTTAATCCATGTTCTATAGCCAATAGATTTTGCTCGCTTTTGAATTTAATTCTTTTAATTTTTCCACAACAGATACGATTTACTTATACCTGTACTTCTTGGTCCTAAATAGATAATAAGTGCTCCTATCATGGTGATGTAAAAAGTCCATAATCCAAAGGCAATACCAAACATCATATGAAGTAAAATTCCCATAAAAAGTAGCGCTCTTCTTGTTTTAACTTCTGTTACAATGACTCCTAAGAATAATATTAACTCTATTATCATTGCTCCCCAAGTAAATGTTACTACACCTAATGGGCTTTTCAAAATAGTAAAGAAAATAGGTTTCCAAAAGTTATCAGAAGGACCAAAAATAGAGTTGTCAATCCAATAGTAAACCGCTGTCCCATTTGTCCATTCTTCGGATGAAAATTTACCTGTAGATGCATTAAAATACAGATATGAAACTTGAATGGATATTAAAATAAAAATCGAGAAAATCAACAAAACGGTGCTATCAACAAATAAATTTCTTCCATATTTTAAGGGAACATTATTTTGCCAGTGCGATTTTCTATGATCTAAAAGCGTTACAGGAACAAGAAGTAACGTAATAATTTCTCCTAATTGATCTCCTCCTTCAAGAATAAAAGAAGAAGTAGTAAAGCTGAAGGCAATCCACCAATGAAGAATTCCTGTAAAACGTGGTCTCCAACCAATAATAACAGAAGCCAGTACAACTAAACTTATCCCTTTTGCAATGAAAAGATGATCTCTCAACAAGTAAAAAAGGCTCATTCTAGATATGGTACTAACACTATAAACATCACTCAAAACTCCAACTGGAGATATCATTCTTTGAATGTCGCTAAAAGCCAATGTTAGAAATAAACTTAACGCTATAAAGCTTCTGGCAATACCATATGTATTTGTCCATGTGAAATTAGATATGTAATTATCTAATTTGTTATTGATATTATTTTTTAGGTAACTTAACATATAATTTTATTGTTTTAGAAGGCATTTTTATTTCATCATACGATTTTATCCAAGCCCATGGGGTTTTCTCACGATACTCTAAAAAGATGGTGTCTTTCAACTCAGGATTAACCATTTTGTTGGTAACTTCTATTGCCTTTGATTGTTTATACTGTTGTTCGATGCTAATTTTAGAGCTTTTACTCCAGCTTGAGGTGTCAACTTGTTTTAAAATTTCTCCTATTTCAACCGATAAAGTTCTGGCCGACCTTGAAATTCCAAATAAATTACTACTTGAAGTATTCTTTTGAAAATCAACAACTTTGATCTTGTTTGACTTGTCCTTCATATAGATATATAGATTCGGTTCTCTTGCGTTTCTGGTAAAAAATGCCCAGCCTTGAGGCGCTAAAAGGGACACATCTACTTTAAACTTTTTTGATGGTGTTAATGGATTATAGGGCGCAAAAGACACTAGTAAAACTTGAATGCAAAACGTCCATAATACAATCAATAACACGAAGGGTACGAATAATTTATTTTTGTAGTTCATAAATGTTGTATATAAATTGTTCTTTATTTAATTGACTTTGTTCATCTTTGTCATATCCTGTAGCGTATGGATATAAAATATAGGTATAAACAATAACACACACATAAAGACATACTATGTAGATAACACAAGCTTGTTTATCTGCAGGTGTTGTTGCCGAGTTAAAACCAGAAAGGTATTTTTGATAAATTGAATTGTCTTTTAATACTCCTTTTTCCAAAGAATTGATTGTTCTATAGATTAAGTCTCCACCTTTAATAACCGTATTTTCAATAACAGTTAAATCACTTGACTCAATTCCTTTTTCAAAATCTGACATGAATTTTGGATTTTGAGTCATTATGGTTTTTATAATCAGATTTTGAATTTCCTCAATGTTAGCTAGATCATTGGCCGAATATTCTTTTTTGATTAATTCATCCAATCCGTTTTTATATACTTTGGCAGCTAAATCACCTTTCTTGAAGTAAATTGCCTTGAAATATTGCTCTCCTGTGTAATTGACAAGATACCTGACCTTATTGGTATTAAAGGCGTAACTAAAAGAATTTAATAGCAATGCAAATGATAAAATTATCGACAATGCCTTGCCTGCTTGAGAATTTTTTTTTGTGGTTTCCATAAAAAAGATTTTTGATGTTAATTTTTTTTAAATACTATATAGTAATTTGATAGTATAAAAGTAGTTCCTCAATAAGATTTGATAGTACGGAATTGCCGTAAAAAATGTTAAGTCTCTTTGCTTGATTGTCTTGATAAAAAGATTGCTATTTCCCTTATATTCAGAGGTATAGTAAAAAAAGGATACAGGCCAAAACCTGTATCCAATATCTTTTAATAACAGTAATTGATTACGAGTAAAAAATTTATTTGTTTAACTGATAGATGTTATAAACAAATTGCTCTCTGTACAATTGTGTTTGATCATCCATGGTAGTTAATTCGGTAGCTCTAGGCCCAATTTTCCACAAATAAACTGCTGCATATACTGCGATAGCAAAAACTGCAACTAAATAAAGTAAGCAAGCTTGTTTTTCAGATGAAGTCCCAGCAGAAGTGTAATCAGACATGAATTTTTGAAAAATTTCATTGTTTTTCAACAATCCTTTATCTAGAGTTTCAACCGTTTTATAGATTAATTCTCCACCATTAAGAACGGTATTTTCAATAACCGTTAAATCGTTAGACTCAATTCCTTTTTTAAAATCAGCAAAGAATTTCGGATTTTCAGTTGCAACCTTTTTTAAAATTAAACTTTGAATTTCAGCAATTTCAGCTTTATTCAAGCTTTCATCCTGTCCAACTAATTGAGTTAATTCTCCATTATAAATTTTAGTTGCCAAGTCACCTTTTTTGAAATAAATTGCATTAAAATATTGCTCTCCTGAATAATTTACAAGTAATTTAATTCTTTCCGCATTGAATGCGTAAGTAAAACAATTAAATAATAGCGCAAATGATAAAAATAATGACACTACTTTTTTTGATACTGATGGTTTTTTTGTGGTTTCCATGTTTGTGATTTATTTAATTAATTTCTACTAATTTTGCTGCTAATTGCTCATTTTCAAGTCTGCTAGCTGATTCATATGAGATTGTATCTGATTCAGTGTAAGGAATGACAAGTACAAAAAGTACCAAAACCATCGCAATCACTACAACTGCTACACACATATTTCTATCAGCGCTTAACTTAGTCATTTCAGTTTTTAAATCAGATTTACTGAATTCATTTATTTGACTATCGCTAACTTTATATTGATTTTGAACAATTGATTTGACATAATTTTTAGCATTCATCAATGCGTTGTATACAACTACGTGATCGTTACTCAAAATATTAGCTTTAAATTCTGAAAAATATTTTGGTCTTTCAGTTTTAATAACATTCATGATTTTAGTCTTAGTTGATGATAATTCTTTCATCACATCTGCATTCAGATTATTTACTACGGCTAAATCCTCAGCGCTGTATAGCATTTTAGAAAGGTCACCTTCTTTGAAAATAACTCCTCTAAAAACTTCTTCTCCACTCATGCTTTTTAAATCAAGCATATAACTTACTACTTTACCACTGGCTATTGCATTGGTTGAAACAGTAAAAATTAAAAAACTCAGAAACAATGATGTTCCTTTTAATATAAAATTTTTCATAATTAAAAATGTATTTATTAATAATAGTTTTGTTTAGCAAAACAGGATTCTTAAAGTAATTTTGTTCTTGATGACATGCCGTACCAAAAGCCATTTTGCTTCAGCTTGAAATCCAACTTTTACACACTCCAAAACAGATTTAGTTTTCCAAACAAAAAAGAGTTGGATCTGTCATGTCAGTAATTTTATCTTTAGCATCAATAACTATTTAGGACTTGTTGTTCAAAACTTGACCTCATTTACTGGATACATTTTGACTTCTTTGGCGAAAAAAGTTTTAAAAAAACTACTGAAAAGTGGTTAAACTTAAAAAAAAATCATACTTTTGACTAAACGTTATAATTAATTGCGGCTCTACTTTGTTCTCCAAAACATCAAGTATGAGCTGCTTTTTTTTTGTTGGTTTAATCTCCATTAAATTACATAACCAACACTTAAAAATAATTAATGGCTTCTTTATAATTATAATGCAAAAAACTAGAAAAGCATTTCTTGCATTTGTCACTTTATGGGAGGTAAGCCCGCTTATACCTTTTACTATATTAAGAATTAATAAACTTGAACTTTCTATTTAATTGTTTGATGATTAACAATGTTATTTTGATTAAATTTTCTGTAAAATGAATTAGAAAAAACACTTACAGCATTCCTTAATAATCCTTATAATCTAACCAAAGTAAAAGTAGTGTTGAAGTAAAAACGTGTAGTGCGGATTTGCCGTAAAAAAAGTTAAAATTACATAAAGCCTAAGCTTCAGAAGTAAAGAATATGCTTTTTAGATGAGCAATTGTCACAAAAAAACACCTCAACAACAGCCGAAGTGTTTAAATGTAAAAAGTTGTATTTTTAGTTAAATAAAAAACTCCCGAATGAATCGGGAGTTCTAATTATTGTTGAAATTTAACTGTAAAGGTGATGTATGTTCCATCATTTACCAAAGGATAAACTCCAGGCACATAAGTAGCAGTGGATTTTAATCCGAATAATTTATACTCGCCCACTTGCATTGGGGAACTGTTTTTTAACTCAAAAGTGGTTTTCCCTTTATAAAATTTAATGTTTTCAGCATTGGTTGATGCAATTCGGATTTTGAAAGTCATGGTATTATTTGAATTGAGCGTTTGAGATGTGGTTCCTGTTAAAGAACTATTTTCCCAAGGAGTGTTGAGACAAAAACTCCAACCCCAACATCCATTACTTGATGCAGAATACGTGCCAACTGTTTTAGGTGTTAGGTGTGTTTTCCCTATTTCGCTGCTTAGTTTAGATTGTTGAGCATTAACCGAAAGAGATAAGATTACTGTGGCTATTAAGCCGAATACTACTTTTTTCATACTACTTAATTTAAATTATTAATTTGTTATCATGTTCAAATTATTCTGACTAATTTGAAACCCGAAAAGTAGTAATGTAAAAAAAGTGAATGGTACGGAAAACCCGTAGTTAATGTTAATTTTTTAAGATTTAGATGAAGCCCAGTTTACGACATTCCGTAATTATATCTTCGTCATTTCCTTTGTAGATGTTTAGGTAATCTTTGATTTTAACTTTGCGTTTTTCGACTGCACTGTCGGATAATCCAAGTTCGGAAGCAATTGTTTTATTTCGCAATCCTTTTGATAATAAGGTAATTATTTGACGATCTATAGTGTCCAAATAGCCTCTACTAATAATTTGCTCTTTCAAAGCTGCAGTTACCGTTTCACTAAAATAGGTTTCATCATTTAATATCTTATTGAATGCAACCAATAATTCATCTCCATCAAAATCACTTTTGATTAAAAGTCCGTTGGGCCTGATTTTATGAACTATATCATAAATAACAAACGCTTCCGCATGAGACGTAAGCATTATTATTTTGGCATTAGGTAATTGTTTTCGAACTAAAACGGCCAAATCTTCTCCAGATTTTATTTTCTTATCAGGAAAAGGCGGTAAACTTCGATCCAAAAAAATCAAATCATATGACAGAGCGTCTGAAGAAGTAATAATATTGTAAGCGTCCTCGCAATCATGGCTAAAAGTTACATCTAACTCTAAGTTCTTGTCGTTGAACTCTAGTATAGACTTATATCCAACTAGCATTGTTTTATGGTCATCCACCATCAATATTTTAAATGGCATATAGTTAGGTTTTACTTTATTGTTAAAAGTAAACAATTAATTTGGAATTATCAAATTTATTTTTGTCCCGTTATGCGGCTTTGATTCGATACTAAATTTGCCTTTTATTTCTTCCATTCTGGCTTGCATATTTCTGAGTCCAATACCTGTTTTTTTATCTTTCAAATCAAATCCTACACCATCATCTTTGATTTCTATAGATATATTCGCTTCTGTTTTAACCATCTTGATAAAAACATTCTGAGCATTAGCATATTTATCTATGTTTTGCAATGCTTCTTGAATAATGCGGTAAATATTGATTTTAATATTATTGTTGACCGTTTCCCAATCGATTTGTTCATCTACTTTAAGATGGAAATTAATATCTGAATGGTTTTTAATGGCTGTAAAAAGATTTTCAACAATCGACACAAAGTTAACATTACCAGAAAAAAGATTAGAATTTAATTCATGAGAGATGGTTCGTATTTCTTTTTCAATATGCTGAATATCTTTGATGTATGTCAAACACTGAGCTATGGTTTCTGGATCTGTTTTTTTGTTTAGTACATAGAGATTCATTCGAATACTCGATAATTTTCCCATTACACCGTCGTGAAGTTCTTGAGAAATTCTTCGTTTTTCGATTTGCTTCCCTTCTTCGATTTTTTGTTGTTGTGCTAACATTAATTGATAAATCTCTTCTTTGTCTTTTTGATGTTCTTGCTCCAGCAACAATTGTTTAGTTTTTGCTTTTTGGGATTGATTTTTATACCATAAAACAATGAGCATTATAGACAATAGTCCGAATCCAGAAATCAAAATCAATCGGGTAAATAGATTGTTTTTCTCTTCTTCTACAATTTCTTTTTGCTTAGTAATTTCATCCGTTTCAAATTCTATTCTGGCATATTTATCATGTGTTTCTCTTTCAATTGCATTTAGGCTATCCGTAAGTTTTATAATTCTTTTATGGTACTTTGATTGATTTTTAGTGTCAATTTGTGACAATAAATTCAGTGCCTTCAATTCGTCTTCAAAAATTTTGTTTTCATGAGCCATAATTTGGGCATCTCTTAAATAAGATAATGCTTTTGAAGTATCACTTATTGTGAAATAATACTCGGCTAAATTTATTTTTGTAGTAATTTTTATAGGAAAGTTACTTATACTATCCGCTACCCTATGTGTTTCTTCTAAAGAGGATAAAGAAAAATTATCTTTTAATTTAAACTTCGAGTAGGCTATAGTATTCATAACATACAAATACATATTAACATCTTCTTTTTTCAACTGATCTAATTGAATACTGCTTTTCAAATAGTCCAGCACTTTTTTATGCTGGTTTTGCTTTTGATAAATTAATGCTATGTAATTGTGAGTTTGAGCTTTTAATACTGAAAACTGCGGTATTCCTTTTAATTGATTAACCGCAATCAAAGCCTTATTATAATAATCCAAAGCGGTTACATTTTTATCCATCCCAGCAAGCGAGTTAGCGAGAGTTATATAACAACTGTAAATTAGTTTATTGTCTCCACTCTTTTTTGCTATTTTTAATGCTCTTGTAGCTGTTGTTTCTGATAAAGAATAATCTTTATGACTCCAATGTAAATCTGCTTTTGATTGGAGTATTAACCCAAGCATAGGATTTCCTTTCGTTTTAAGAGTTAGCTTCTCAGCCTGGGTAAAATAGTAAAAAGAACTGTCATTAGAGAAATTATACAAATGATGTAACCCACAATTTGTTTTGGCCTTAATCATACCAACAGTGTCATTGATTTTTTTAGACTGAATGTATATGATTTTAGAAATTCTGTAAAATTTTTTACTGTAAGCGTACCTATCGGCAATATTAGAAAAATAACTCCTCATAAGAGTGTCATATGCGCGATCACTGAGTGACTCGTTAATTTCGTCTATATTTATTTGCTCTTCTTTTGGAATATTCGAAATTTCTCCATCATCGGAAAAAGCCTTTTCTTTGTGGTTACAATTGACAAAAAACAGACAGGAAATTAATAAAATAATAATTTTTTTCAATAGAAATTTTAGTTTATTGACAAAGTTAGTAAATTAAAAAATGTAGCGACAAAAACGGATAGTTTATATTTTGTCGCTACATAAATACTTTCTTATGTTCTTTTTGTTTATTAAGGTTTAATTACAATCGGAGGCACAATGTCGCCATCTTGAGAGATTTCTGTAGGCGGCACTTGATTCGTTGGCAATTCATCAGCGGTACAAGAAGTTAATAATGTTACTAATAGTGTAAAAGCAAATAATAAGATTAATTTTTTCATAATAGTTTAGTATTAAAATAAGACAATGGTTGTTTTTTCAGCCACATTTTAAAAATGTGATGATTTTTTTGTTAATTTTTTTAGGAATTCCTTGTTCTTGTATTAATACGATGTAAAATTATCAATGATTAAACCCTTAATATTACGCGAAAAGTGTAAAAAATGTTAAAATTTGTTTAGCTTTACAATTAGAATAATAAACAAAATATGAATAGAACTCTTGTAATAGGTGACATCCACGGCGGTTTACGTGCTTTGCATCAAGTCATTGAACGCGCCAACGTAACCCAAGGCGACACATTAATTTTTTTAGGTGATTATGTAGATGGCTGGAGTGAGTCGCCACAAGTAATTGATTTTTTGATGGATTTGAATCAAAAACAAAACTGCATTTTTATCAGAGGCAATCACGATGAACTTTTATTGGATTGGTTAAAAGGAAACACCAAAGAAATTGACGAACCTATGTGGTTCAAACATGGAGGCGAGGCAACGGTTGTTGCTTACTCTAGTATTTCAGATACCAAAAAGAAAGTGCACATCAAATTCTTAGAATCGCTTCAAAATTATTATTTAGACGATCAAAATAGACTATTTGTTCACGCCGGATTTACCAATATGAATGGCGTGAAATACGAATATTTCCCAAAACTTTTTTATTGGGACCGAACCTTGTGGGAAACTGCTTTGGCATTGAATGAAGACATAGACTCAAACAGTTTTTTCTATCCTAGACGGTTAAAATTATACTCCGAAATATACATTGGCCATACACCTGTAACCCGAATTGGGGAAGTTGTTCCGATTCAAAAAGCGTGCATTTGGAACGTCGATACTGGAGCCGCATTTTTTGGTCCACTAACTCTATTAGACGTGGATACCAAACAATTTTGGCAAAGCGAACCCTTACCGCATTTGTATCCGACAGAGAAAGGCAGAAATTAATAATGGTTTTAGTACATTTGCAAAAAATTTAATACAATAACAATGAGAAAAATAGCAACCCTATTATTTTTAGTAGTCGTGAGTTTGTCGAATGCACAAGCTTATAAAGGAAAAGGAGATATTAAAGGACAAGTTGGATTGAACGTTCAAGACGGTGGAACTGGAATTACGGTTTCTTCTGATTTTGGAATTGGTGAAAACATGTCGTACGGATTTGTAGCTACTTATTTATTATCAGCTGATCGAATTTTAGATGTTAAACCTCGCTTTGAAGACAGAGCTGATGTAAAAGTTCGTTTCAATGCCAACTTAGGAAATGTTTTTAAATTAGACGAAGCAATGGATATTTATCCAGGTTTGAATTTAGGAACACGTAATTTTGGTGCTCATCTTGGTTTCCGTTACTTCTTTACAAGCGGATTTGGATTGTTTGCAGAAGGTGGAGTTCCGCTTGCTAAATATGATTCTGATGTGAACGGATTTGAGTACTACAACAACCAATTTGTGTTGAACGTTGGTGCTTCTTTTAATTTATAATTCAACAATATAATGAGTGTTGTAACCGAAAAACGATTAAAAGACCGCAGCGGATCTGTTTGCGAAATCAGTGGAAGTGATGAAAATTTAGTAGTGTATTTAGTAGCACCAAAAACCGATCCTACACCCGAAAATTGCATCCTAATTACCAAAAATTTAAGAGACCAAATTGAAAACCCAGAAACAACCAATCCAAACGATTGGCGTGGTTTGAGTGACAGTATGTGGAACGAAAATCTTCCGGTGCAAATTGTGTCTTGGAGAATGCATGCGCGTTTGAAAAACATGGATATGTTGGAAATGATGTATTTGGATGAAGACGCTTTAGAATGGGCAAAAGCTACAGGAGAAGCCGATGATGATGAAGGAAAAATTGTGCACAAAGATTCGAATGGCAATGTTCTTTTGGATGGCGATTCGGTAGTTTTGATTAAAGATTTGGATGTAAAAGGCGCAACATTTACTGCAAAACGCGGCGCTGCTGTTCACAACATCAAATTAGTTTGGGACGATGCGAACTTGATTGAAGGAAGAGTGGAAAACCAAAACATTTATATTCTGACACAATACGTGAAGAAAACAAAATAAATATAAAACACAGATTATCATAAATAAAAAAGCGCTCTGAGATTTTCAGAGCGCTTTTTTTATAGTGGTGTAAGTTCGATGACTAACTGTTGCGGAATCACATGACAGACATCCGCAGTCAATGTTATGGTATTGGTTGTGAAGGTTTGATAACCCGATTTGGAAACCGTAATTATGTAATTTCCTGGGCGTTCGCCTGCTCCAATAAAATAGTCATTAAACTCTAACAATTCTAAATTTTCCGAATAACTGCCATCAACTGCTGTAACAGTGACTCCAGTGGTTAAATTCAAATTGGTTTGAGCGTCTTTTACAGTGACTTTTAGACCGTAAACATACTCGGTTGTACAAAAGATCAATTCTTCTGAATCATCTTCACACGATGTTGCCATCAAAAAAGGCATACAAAACAGTAATAATAGTAACTTTTTCATATCATTTGGTTTTGTATTTAGATACTTCTATTGTGAAAAAGTTGCGTTGCTCTTTTACAAATCAAATTTAATTCCTTGTGCCAATGGCAAGCTAGTAGTATAGTTGATTGTGTTGGTTTGTCTTCTCATGTAGACTTTCCATGCGTCTGAACCTGACTCGCGTCCACCACCCGTTTCTTTTTCACCGCCAAAAGCACCACCAATTTCAGCTCCAGAAGTTCCAATATTCACATTGGCAATTCCACAATCGGAACCTGCAACTGATAAAAAGGCTTCTGCTTCACGAAGATTATTGGTCATAATGGCCGAAGATAAACCTTGGGCAACACCATTTTGGATTTCAATAGCATTGTGGACATCACCCGAATATTTTAATAAATATAAAACAGGCGCAAAGGTTTCGTGTTGTACAATTTCGAAGGAATTGTTAGCTTCAGCAATCGCTGGTTTTACGTAGCAACCACTTTCATAACCTTCGCCCGAAAGTACGCCACCTTGAACGATGATGTTTCCGCCTTCGGCTACTACTTTTTCTAATGCTTTGTTGTACAATTCCACTGCGTGAGTATCAATAAGTGGTCCAACGTGGTTGTTTTGATCTAGTGGATTTCCGATGCGCAACTGACCGTAAGCACTAACCAAAGCATCTTTTACTTTATCGTAAATACTTTCGTGAATAATTAAGCGGCGCGTTGAAGTACAACGTTGCCCTGCAGTTCCAACCGCTCCAAAAACAGCTCCGATTACCGTCATTTTGATATCGGCATCTGGAGTTACAATGATGGCGTTGTTTCCGCCCAATTCTAATAATGAATTTCCTAAACGAGCCGCACAAGCTTGTGCTACAATTTTACCCATACGAGTTGAACCTGTTGCTGAAACTAGTGGAACTCTTTTATCGTGCGTCATCATTTCACCTACTTTATAGTCGCCATTGATTAAACACGAAATTCCTTCTGGAAGGTTGTTTTCTTTCAATACCTCAGCGATGATGTTTTGACAAGCGATACCACACAAAGGTGTTTTTTCAGACGGTTTCCATACACAAACGTCACCGCAAATCCATGCTAAAGCAGTGTTCCAAGACCAAACTGCTACTGGGAAATTAAACGCCGAAATGATTCCGACAATTCCAAGCGGATGATATTGTTCGTACATTCTGTGACCCGGACGTTCCGAATGCATCGTTAAACCGTGTAATTGACGTGAAAGACCAACTGCAAAATCGCAGATGTCAATCATTTCTTGTACTTCGCCGTATCCTTCTTGAAGTGATTTACCCATTTCATACGAAACTAGTTTTCCAAGAGGTTCTTTATATTTTCTCAGTTTTTCTCCAAATTGGCGTACAATTTCACCTCGTTTTGGTGCTGGCATCAAACGGAAGGTTTTGAATGCTTCTGATGCGGTTTGCATTACTTTTTCGTAATCAGCTGCGGTAGTGGTTTTTACTTTCCCTATCAATTGACCGTCTACTGGCGAGTAACTTTCGATGATGTCGCCGTTTGAAAAGTGGTTATTTCCTGTAGAAGTTCCTTCATTGATGGCTTTTACACCAAGGATTTCTAAAGCTTCGGTCATGCCGAATTGTTGAGCAATTGTTGCCATTGTATGTTTATTTTTTTGAATTTGTCAATTTGTGGTGCAAAAATAAGGGATTTTACACGAATTGCACGAATTTTCACGAATTAAAATGCGTTTCTATTGCACGAATTTATATAAATCGAAAAGTTGGGAGTGACACAAATTGCACGAATTTGCACGAATTAAATATTGGGTTCAATTTCACGAAAAAGTTGTGACTAGCCCTGATGGAAATGGAAAGCTTTGTGAACTAAAAACCTAATTTTTCCTGCTGTAAAAAAGCGACCGAAGGAAGCTCTTTTTAGAGCTTGGAAAAATGGGTTTTTAGAAACAAACTTGGAATGTACAGCAGGATTAGCTTCTGTTTTTTGTCACAAATTTCGGATTGGTTTCCATGACCGTTCCGCAGTTTTTACAGGTGCGTTTTTCTTCAGAGTTGTAGAACTCGTTGAAATGCGGAAGAAAGTCTTTTTCGATGTCGTGCAATTCGAAATACGCTTCGTGCAATTTGTGGTTACAGTGGTCACAAAACCAAAGTAAACCGTCGGTAAAACCTTTTCCTGCTCGTTTTCGCTCGATAACCAAGCCGATGGAACCTTCCGTTCTATTGGGTGAATGCGGAGTTTTGGCTGGAAGAAGAAACATATCACCTTCGGAGAGTTTCATGGCTTTCTTTTTGCCATTTTCCTGAATATAAACTGTGATTTCGCCTTGGAGTTGGTAAAACAATTCTTCGGTTTCGTTGTAATGATAATCTTTGCGAGCATTGGGTCCGCCTACAATCATCACAATGTAATCGCCTGAGTCAACATAAAGGTTTTTGTTGGCTACTGGTGGTTTGAGCAGGTGTTTGTTATCTTCAATCCACTGATTGAGGTTGAATGGTTTTGGAATGGACATAATGGTAATTTTAGTGTAAAGTTAAAAATAAAAAAGTCCCAATTTTCATTGAGACTTAAATTATTATTTGATTTCTTTTAGCAGATAAATATAGACGGGAAAGTGATCGCTGAATCCGGGTTCGGAGAGTGAATTTCGAAGCGGATATCCTTTGTATTGACCTGTGGTTTGAATGAGATAGGCTTTGTTAAAAATTCCAGCTTTCCAATATCTAAACGATGAAAAATCATCTCGAATAAGTGGTTCTGAAACCATAATTTGATCAAAAATATCCCATGCGTCGCGGTAGGCTAATGTTCCCATTCCGTCTTTTGCCATTTGCTCAAACGGATTAAAGATTCCGCCTGGTTTAACTTCTTCTTTTTTGCGTTTGGCACCAATTTCTACCTTTACGCTTTTGTTGTACGAACCATCGTTCAAATCGCCCATAGTAATGATTTTAGCATTGGGGTTGATTTTAAATAATGAATCCATTATTTTGCGATTTAGTGCTCCAGCGGCTTCACGAAAAGGGCTACTTTTTTTCTCACCACCCGAACGCGATGGCCAGTGATTAACGATGATGCTAATTTCTTCGCCATCTAAAAATCCAGTTACTAACAATTGATCTCTAGTGTACACTCGGTCATCAGATGCTCCAGTAGCGGTAACATCGTCGGTAACTTCTTCTTTGTCTTTTTTATCTGCTTTTCCTTCTTGGCTTCTGTAAATCATTAAAGGAATGTTCACATAACTTGTAGGTACAAAATGTTTTTTCTGATACAGTAAAGCAACGTCAATTCCCCTTTTATCGGGAGAATCAAAATGGATGATTCCGTATCCTTTGTTAATTAATCGTGGTTGTTTTACTAAGTCTTCTAGAACCAATCTATTTTCGATTTCGCAACCACCAATTAAAGTAGGTGAATTAGTTTGTTTATCTCCAGTTCCTATTTCGGAAATTACTTTAGAAAGGTTGTCTAATTTTTTCTTGTATTTTTTCCCAGTCCAGTTTTGAGAACCTTTTGGAAGGTATTCTTCGTCGTTATTGGGTCCGTTTATGGTGTCGAATAAATTTTCGAAATTGTAGAAAGCAACAGTGTGAATTTGATATTTTTTCTGAGCAATTGCCGATGTAATTGAGAATAATGCAATTACTAGTAATGTTAATTTGTTAATTCGCATGTAATTAGAATATTATATTATCTTGAAGTTTACTACAAACTTCGCACCAAAAGTAATTAATATTATTAAAATATGTACATTTGCACCGTTAAGAAATTGATTTCTTAAAAACAAAAAGTTTAATTTTATTTTATTTTATGAAAAGACTTATTCTAAGTATTTTATTAGTAATGAGTGTTTCCTTTACGTATGCCCAGTCAGGAACGGGAGTTTCTGGTCAGGTGTTGGATTCGAAAACACAAAAGCCATTACAAAGTGTAATTGCAACCTTTCAAAACATTGATTTAACAGAATTAACCAACGCTGAAGGAAAATTTACATTTACAAATGTTCCTACAGGAAGCCAGTTGTTACTTTTTAAAATTCAAGGCTACAAAGACCAGTTGGTAAATGTAGACGTTGAGACTGGAAAAATTTTAGATTTGGGCGTAATTGTTATGGATGAAGACATAACAGACGAACAACAATTGAGTTTAGTTACCTTAACGGATAATGATTTGGGTGACGACAACAGTGGTTCTGAAAATACTTCAGGATTATTGCAAGCTACTCGTGATAATTACCAACAAGCAGCGGCTTTTAATTGGGGTCAAGCCCGATTCAGAATTCGTGGTTTAGATAATGAATACGGAACTACCATGATTAATGGTATTGTTATGAATAAAATTTACGACGGTCGCCCACAATGGAGCAACTGGGGTGGATTGAATGATGCTACTAGAAATCAAGAATTTACAATGGGTTCAGCTCCATCGGATTATACTTTTGGTGGAATTTTAGGAACTCAAGAAATCAATACAAGAGCGTCTATTTACAGAAAAGGATCGAGAGTTTCGTTCTCAGGAACTAACACTAACTATACCGGTCGTGTGATGGGAACTCACGTTTCTGGAATGAATACTAATGGTTGGGCATTTGTTGTTTCTGCATCTCGCAGATGGGCAGAAGAAGGTTATTTTGAAGGAACTGATTACGATGCTAACTCGTTATTTGTTTCGGTTGAGAAAAAAATCAACGACAAACATTCGTTGAATTTCACTTCTATTTTTGCACAAAACAGCCGTGGAAAAAGTTCTCCAAACACTAAAGAAGTGAATGATTTAATGGGAATTGAATACAACTCATATTGGGGTTGGCAAGACGGAAGAAAAAGAAACTCTAGAGATAAAGACATCGAAGAGCCAATCAATATGTTAAGTCACTATTGGAAAATTAGTGATAAAACTAAATTGAATACAAATGTTGCGTATCAATTAGGATATGTGGGTAATTCACGTTTGGACTTCCAATTAGGGAATAATCCTGATCCAACGTATTACAGAAATTTACCAAGTTATTATTTGAATTTCCCAGATAACTATGTTACTGATGTTAATGGTGTAGTTACCAATCCTTCAGCAGATGCTGCTCGAACTTATTTCTTGAACAATAGCCAAATCAACTGGAACAATATGTATTTGGCCAACCAAAACAGTTCAATGCCAGGAAGAAGTGTTTATGCTTTGTATGAAGATCGTAATGATGATAGACAATTTACAGCAAACTCGGTGTTGTTTTCAAGTTTAGCTGACAATATTTCATTAAATGCTGGAGCAAGTTTCAAAAAATTAAAATCACACAACTATCAAAAAATGTTGGATTTATTAGGTGGAGCTTATTTCTCAGATATTGATGTTTTCTACACTGGTGATGCTTCTCAATCAGACTTGAACAATCCAAACCGCCAAATTGTTGAAGGTGACGAATACGGTTACAACTATAATTTATTAGCCAATGTAATTGATGCATTCACTCAATTTAAATTCAGATTCAAAAAGACTGATTTTTATTTGGCTCAAACATTCTCAAGAAGTGAATACCAAAGAGAAGGATTGTACAGAAACGGTATTTATGCTAACAATTCATTTGGAAAAGGTGGAAAAGTTACTTTTGAAAACTTCGGTTTCAAAGGAGGTTTAACCTACAAAATCACAGGACAACATTTGTTGGATTTTAATGCAGCTTATTTATCAAAAGCACCTGGAATGAGAAATGTATTCTCAAATGCTCGTTTGAACAACAACATCACACCTGATATTGATAGTGAAAGGGTTTCTAGCATGGATGCTTCGTACATCATCAGAATGCCTAAATTGAAATTGCGTTTGACTGGTTTTATGTCGAAAATTCAAAACGCAACTGAGTTGTCGTTCTTCTACGGTGAAGGTTTATTTGATGAAGACGCTGTAGGTGATGGTAACGAAGATTCATTCATCAGTGAAATTGTAACTGGAATGGACAAAAAACAAATTGGTGGTGAATTAGGTGTTGAATACCAAGTTACTTCAACAATTAAATTGATTGGAGCTGCTTCTTACGGACAATATACTTACGACAACAATCCGAATGTAAAACTGAATGACGATGCTCAAGCTACAGCTACCAATACGAATCCATTAACCGATTTTGGTCCTGCTTACTTAAAAGACTATCGTTTACCAGGAATGCCACAACAAGCGTATTCTTTTGGTGTAGAATATAGAGATCCACATTTTTGGTGGATTGGAGCTAATGTGAACTATTTGGCTGATTCCTATTTGGACGTTTCTAATATTTTAAGAACTTCTAATTTTGTGGTTGAATCAGACGGAATTGGTTATGCTGGTGCTACTCCAGATGTGGTTAGAGACATTTTAAGACAAGAAAAATTTGATCCTTATACTTTGTTGAATGTAACGGGTGGAAAATCATGGAAAATTAAAAATACTACTTTCGGATTTTTTGCTTCGATCAATAATGTGTTAGATACTACTTATAAAACAGGTGGATTTGAACAATCAAGAAAAGCTAATTTCCCAGAATACCAAGCAGATAATGCTTACGGAACGCCTTCTTTTGGTTCTAAATACTTCTATGGTTATGGTAGAACTTATTTTGTAAATCTTTACGTTAATTTCTAAAAAAAATTGAATATGAAAAATATACTAAAATTATCATTCTTGTTGGCACTTATAGTAAGTGTTTTTACAGGTTGTTCAGACGAAGAGGATTTTGAAATCGCTCCTTACAAACCACAAGTTTTTGGTGAAAGTTTCCCAGAAGCTGATATCGATTACAACGCTAATTTTGACTTTCCTGGTTGGGTAAACTTTGCTGAAACGGGAACCAAAAAATGGATTGAAAGAGACTTTAATAATAGTGGTTACATACAGTTCAGTCCTTTTGGAAGTGGAGAAGCTTCTAATATTGGTTGGGCCATTACTCCGAAATTCAATTTGGATAGTACCGTGAATGAAGTACTCACTTTTCAATCGGCTTCCAACTTTGTAGATAATCCTGCCAATAAATTAGAAGTATTTATTTCTACTAATTTTGATGGAACTAATGTTTTAGCAGCTACTTGGATTCCTTTGGATGCCGTTGTAGCTGATGACACAACCAATGGATACATTTACATTCCGTCGGGTGAAATTGATTTATCAACTTATACTGGAAATGTAAATCTAGCTTTTAAAGTTACAGGAAATGGAACTGCTTTAGATGGATTATTCCAAGTTGATGATATAAAAGTTTATTCTAAATAAAAAAATAGTTATGAAAAATATAAAGATAGTTTTAACATCATTAATTGCTGCAACATTGTTCAGTTGCTCGAATAGTGATTACTATACAACTCCCGATTTAAGTGGTACGTGTAATGACTTAACACCTACCAAAACTACGCAAGAAATTTTGGCTTTGACTACCAATACTCTTCAACAATTTGGTACCGCTTATGACAATGATATTATTGAAGCGTATGTTACATCAAGTGATGAAGGTGGAAACTTTTTTAAATCAGTTTCTATGGTTTCAGTTGACGGAACTCAAGGTTTCAGTGTGCCAATTGATGCATATAATTTGTATACAAAGTTTGAACCAGGTAGAAAAGTGTTCATCAAATTAAAAGGAAGACATTATCAAATTAATGCCGATACAAAATCGAAAGAAATTGGTTCGTTATATAATAATGGAACTGACATTACATCGGATGATGAAGTAGGAAGAATATCAGGTGTAGAATACGAAAACATCATAACTCGTGGTTGTAGCAATGTGGATGAGCAAACCTTAGTAAATAATTTTACAATTGCTCAAGCTAAAAACGACGCCAACTTAAATAAGTTAATTGAGTTTAGTAATGTTCAATTTACTGATGTTTCGTTGGGTAAAACCTATTACGATCCAACTTTGAATGATTTGGGTGGAGCTACTAATCACTTGATTACTGATGCTTCTGGAAATACAATCATTGTAAGAGTTAGCTCATTTGCTACATTTGCTGGTAATTCGGTAGATGCTGATAACGGTAAAGTAAGAGGAGTTTTGACTAAATTTGGTAGTGATTATCAGTTTATGGTACGTACTTTAAACGACATTCAATTAACTAATCCAAGAGTTTTACCTCATTTTGAAGAAACATTTACAACTAACTTTCCAAACTGGGTTAAAGCTAGTGTAACTGGAGCTCAAGTTTGGACGTTGAATTCGTCTAACGGTAATCCTGGACAATGTGCTGATATGAATGGTTTCTCTGGTGGTGCCGTTGTTAATGAAGATTGGTTGATTTCGCCAGCTATTGATTTAAGCAGTGTTCCATCGGCTATTTTAACGTTCCAATCGGCTAAAAACTTCTCAGGAAATGCAATACAAGTTTTTGTCTCAACTAACTATTCGGGTTCAGGTGCGCCATCAACTGCAACATGGACACAGTTGACTGCAACTGTACCTTCTGCTTCTGGATTTGTTTGGACCAATTCAGGAAATATAAATTTAAACTCTTACGTTGGTAACAGTAATGTTCGTATTGCCTTCAAATACACTTCTACATCGTCTGCTGCGGCTCAATGGCGCGTTGATAATGTGAAAGTACAATAACAAAAAATAAGTTCTTTAAAAAGCCCGATTGTACGTCGGGCTTTTTTTGTGGTTTAAATTGTAGAATTCATAACAATAATAATAGTAGACCATTTTCAAAAGGTCTAAGGAAAACAAGTTTGTTTTTTGAAAAGTATATATTTGAAATTATGACTCTAAAACTGGGTAAAATCAAAGCTTTTCTGACCGATTTATCACTAAGCAACTACTTATCGGAGTTTTAATTTGAAAAAACAGCGAATTAAACGTTATAATTCAGAACCAAGATGTTTCTCGACAGTATATTATCATCAAAAATGATAAAAGTTAAAGTTCAATTATTTCACATTCAAGAATTTGTTTTTAATTGAATCCTTTCACCTTTTAAATACTTAAAAATTGAAACCATAAAATCGTATTATGAAAACGAGATTCAAATATTTCAAACCGTAAAACATATTAAAAATAGCATTGAACACAATTCTAAGGTATTTAAAATATACAAAACCGAATATTTTAATTCTCTTTAAACAAAAAAACCATCCTAAAATTAGGATGGTTTTTAAATTAATAATTTATGGTCTTTTATTTCTTAACGATCATGAACTCTGAACGTCTGTTTTGAGCGTGTTGTTCTTCTGTACATTCTGTGCATGGAACTTTCAACTCAGACTCACCAAATCCTTTTCCAGTAATTCTAGAAGCATCTATACCTTTAGAAATAATATACTGAACTGTTGATTTAGCTCTTCTATCAGAAAGACTTAAGTTGTACGAATCACTTCCTCTACTATCTGTATGTGATTTAGCGAAAATAACCATTTCATTGTTGTTTTTCATTACTTGAACTAACTTATCCAATTCGAAAGCACCTTCTTGAGTGATGTTGCTTTTGTCGTATTCAAAATAAATTGGGTTTAAGATGATTTCTGTTGGTGTAACAATAACATCAATTGGTTGTAATTTAGCGTCAATTTTAGCTTCTGGTCCTTTAGATTTACCAACAGGGAATGAATTCCCTTCAAAACCATCTTTTGAAGCTTGGATAGTGTAATCTTTATCACACTCAACTTTAAAACTTACTTCACCTTTAGAATTAGAAGTTTCAGTTGAAATTACATTCTTTTTACTATCTAAGATAGAAACTTTAGCATCTGCTAAAACAGCACCTGTTTTCGCATTGGTAACGATTGTCAATACATCTACTGCACAAATTGGAGTAGCGCCAAAGATATCGTCGTTTCCGTTACGGTTACTTGAGAAGAATCCTCTATTTTTTTCTTTGTTAAAAGTAAATCCAAAATCGTCTTTTTCACTATTAATTGGTTTACCCATATTAGAAGCTTCTGAACCACTTGATAAATCTACTTTATAAACATCTAAACCACCTAAACCTTGTCTTCCAGCAGAAGCAAAGTAAAGCGTTTTGTTGTCATCAGCAATAAAAGGGAAACTTTCGTTACCTTCAGTATTAACTTTAGAACCAAGATTTTCTGGTGTTCCAAAACTTCCATCACCATTTACAGCGACTTTCCAAATATCAACACCACCTAAACTTCCTGGCATGTTTGAAGAAAAGTAAAGAGTTTTACCGTCTCTACTGATGCTTGGATTACTTAAAGAATAGTCTTTACTATTGAAAGGTAAAGGTTTTATGTTACTCCAAGTTTCACCCGATTTAGTAGCTGTGTATAAGTTATTTTTACCCAACTGTAAATTATTTGCCTTATCTTTTTCAAACAATTTTTCTCTAAAACTATCACTTGAAAAATACATAGTGTTTCCATCACTAGTTATAGTAACTGGCCCGTCATGAAATTTAGAATTCAATTCAGTAATTGGAGTTGCTTCAGAGAAATTTCCTCCATCACCAAGAGTAGATTTATATACATCTAAAAATGGCTCTTCATTCCATCCATAATTTTTTCTAGCCGTATTTCTTGCTGTTGTAAAGTACAAATCATTATTATACATTACCGCTCCAAAATCAGATTTATCACTACTTACCTCAAGAGATTTAGCGGTATAACCTGATTCTTTACTAACTAATTTAGGAACATAATTTGGATTTTCTTTGAATGCTTTTGCGCGTTGATCGTTTGGAGCTAAAGCTGCAAATTTGCTCATTTGTTTGTTAGCTTCTTCATATTTACCATTTGCTTTCAACATTTGAGCATATCTGAAGTAGGTTTCTGCATCTTGGTTAGTTTCAGTTGCTTTTGCATACCATGTTGCAGCTTCAGCAGTGTTGAACATGTTGTAATAAGTGTCAGCTAATTGTTTATAAACATAGCTATCTCCTTTACCATTATCAACTAATTTTTGATACTCTTTTGCAGCGTCAACATACTCATATCGACTGTACAATTTATCTGCTGTTTTTGTGTCTTTATTTTGAGCGATAAGACTTGTACTTATCAAACCAAAACTTAATGCTATATATAGATTTTTCATGTTTTACTATCTTTTATGTTAGAAATATCTTGGAGATTGTGATACTTTTTTCGGGAAATTCAAATCAAATAACAACATAAACTCGTGAGAAGCTGGTGTTACAACATTTAAATCAGACACAATGTGGTCGTAAGCATACCCTAATCTTAAATTAGGTGTAATAGCATAATTAACCATTGCTCCAAATGAATCTTCAAATCTATAGGTAGCTCCAATTTCGAATTTTTGATAAAATAAAAAGTTGGTTGATACATCAAAAGATGTTGGAGCATTAAAAGCAGATTTAACCATTGCAAAAGGTTTGAATTTTACATTGTTGTTAATATCGAAAACATATCCTCCAGTTAAAAAGTAGTGCAATGACTCAGTACCAAACTTTCTTCCATTAAAATCAAGGTGAGTTGATTTTAACATATTCGGAACAGATAACGAAACATAATATTTGTTTGTGTAATAGAATACACCTGTTCCAATGTTTAGAAAAGTATTATTAGTATTTGAAGCAAAAGCATCATCTCCTGCATCTGGAACATTATTGAAAACCTCATCCAATAATCCTACTTTGTGAAAGGTAGCACCTGCTTTAAGACCTAAAGCCAATCTATGTTCTCCACCCATGTTTAGTGTATAAGAGAAGTCCCCATAAATATTGGTTTCTTCAACAGGTCCGATTTGATCATTAATAGCTGATAATCCAAGACCTACGTTTTTACCAACTGGGCTGTGAGCAAAGAAAGTTCCAGTTGATGGAGCGTCTTCAATTTCAACCCATTGCTTTCTGTAAAGTAAACCTCCTGAAAGATTCTCTTTAGATCCTGCATAAGCTGGATTAATAACACTTAGATTATACATGTATTGAGTATAATGCGGATCTTGCTGAGCGCTTACATCAATGAAAGCTAATGCAAACATGGTTAAGAAATATAATTTTTTCATTTTTTTGTAATTTATCATTGTTAGATTGTATTTGATTAGTTAGCGTTTCTATTGATGTATACCCAACCTGATTTTGTCTCAGCATTACTTCTTTCGATAACATAATAATATGTTCCATCTGGAAGTTCATTACCATTATCAGACTGACCTTTCCATTCATTAACATAATTCCCTTTAGAATAAACTATAGTTCCATAACGATTGTAGATATTCAATTGAGTTACATTAAATCCTATTAAATTGAAGGTGTCATTGTCACCATCACCATTTGGTGAAATCCCTTTTGGAATAATACATAATACATCTACTGCTTGGTAGAAAGACTCTGTAGAACATTCTCCATCACCATTTGGCACCGAAATCACACATGAATAAGACCCTGAACCTGAAATTACTTGGGTTGCATCTGTTCCTAAAGGTGTTGAACCATTATACCATTGATACTCTGCATTATCAGGAATAGTTCCAGTAGCGACAAATAAAGTAAATACAGGACCAATACAATCTCCATCTAATGTAAACACTGGACTTTGAGAAATTGTAACTTCAAAATTGGTCTGAGCATCACATCCTGTTAAAGTGCTTTGTGCATACACATAGATTGTTTGACTAGATGTTACAGCCGATCCTACAGCTAACTGAGTTCCACCACCGTTAGGTTGTGTAAAATAATTTCCAACAGATAACGCTGGTAAAGTATAACTATCACAAGCTGTAACAGAACTAATAGGAGTAACAACAGGTCTTGGGACAATTGTTACTGTAAATGAACTTTCATCAGTACAGTTAGGAGTCGTTCCTGTTTGTGCATAAATGTAAATAGTTTGAGATGAAGTTATAGTTGAACCTGCTGTTAATAGAGTTCCTGTTCCACCAGAACCGGTATAATAACTGTTATTAGCATTCAACGCAGGTAAAGTATAATTATCACAAGCTGTAACATTTGATAGTGTTTGAGCAACTATAGAGTTTATAGTTATTGTAAAGCTATTCTCAGCGGTACAATTTGGACTTGAACCACTTTGAGCATAAACATATACTGTTTGTGAAGTCGTAATTACAGTTCCAGCAGCCAATTGAGTTCCTGTTCCGCCTGTTTGAGTGTAATAGTCACCTACTGTTAATACTGGTAAAGTATAGCTATCACAGGCCACAACGTCGGTTGGAGCATCAGGTGTTGGAGTGTTGTAAATTGTAACTACAAAGTCATTTTCAGCAGTACAATTTGGTACAGTACCTGATTGAGCAAACACATAAATTGTTTGTGTACTTGTAATTACTGTTCCAACTGGTAATAATGTTCCAGTTCCATTTGGTCCAGTATAATATTCATTCCCGCTTGATAATGCTGGTAAAGTATAACTATCACAAGCAAATACATCATTTGGATTATCAGCAACAGTTGAATTGATGGTTACAGTAAATGAATCTTCATCTGTACAATTACCATCTACTGCATAAACATATATCAATTGTGTCGAAGTAACTACATCTCCAGCAGCCAATTGAGTTCCAGTTCCGCCTGTTCCTGTAAAATAATTACCGATAGAAAGAGCTGGCAAAGTATAGTTGTCACAATATGCCGCTGTTGGCGGTGGAGTCACGTCTAATGTGCCTAAAGAAACTGTGAAACTTGATTCTGTGAAACAAGCTGGATTTGTTCCTTGAGCATAAATATAAATAGTTTGTGATGATGAAATAGCATCTCCAGCATTCAATTGTGTTCCCGTTCCTCCTGTTCCTGTAAAATAATTTCCAACTGTAAGTGTTGGTAATATATAATTAGAACATTGTGCTATATTTGGTAAAACATCTACTTGAGGCGTTGGTTCAATTGTTACTGTAAACATTCTTTCATCAGTACAGATTCCGTTATTAGCAAAAACATATACTGTTTGGGATGTAGTTAATACATCTCCAGCATTTAACTGTGTTCCTGCTCCACCTGTTTCAGTGAAATAGTTTCCTACTGTCAATTGAGGTAAAGTATAATTATTACAAACTGTAACGTTAGGTTGGAAAGCAACCGTTGGTCTTTGCAAAATTTCAACTTGAGTAGTTGTGTTAAATGCTGCACAACCTCCAATAGCTGGAACTGTATACGTTACAGTGTAAATACCTGCGGTACTAATTCCAGGAATAATGGATCCGTTTATCGGGCTGATAAATAAACCACTTGGTGTAGCAGAATAAGTTCCTCCTGTAGTTCCTGTTACTGTAACATCAATAGGAGTATTGATATTGTTACAATAAGTAGTTGCTGGATAAGCAACAGTAGCATTTGCAGGAGCAGTAATGATAACTGTTCTAGTTGTAACAATTGATGGAATGTTGGTACAAACACCACCTGTACTAGTTTGTGTAGTGCTGGTAACAATATAAGTTCCTGGTGTACTTGCAGATAAATCAATTGTACCTGTAACACTATCAATAGATAATCCTGTAGGTGTAGCTGTATAAGTTCCTGCAGAAGCTCCAGGAGCTAAAACTGGCGTTGGGTCAGTTCCGTCTTGACAATAGCTTGTTAATGGATAATTAAAGGTGTTTATTGGGAAACACTCTGTTGTTCCTCCACCTGTATTGGTTTGAGTAAATGTTACAAATCCTGGTTGATTAGAGAAGTTAGTTATCATTACTACATATACTTCACACAATTGTGCGTTTGGTATACACATGATTTCTGTTGGTGCTGCAGAGTAACTACAAGCGTGTAATGTTGGTCCACATCCTTGAGCTGGAGTCAAAGCAGGTAATATTCCTGGTAATGGATTAGCAGGAACTCCTGTACAAGCTGTAGATAAATCTGTAAATGGTCCCCAAGCAACATAATCAACGTCTCTTGGTGTACCACCATTATCAACTTGAGAAATCAAATAGCTTAATGGTCCTGCTTGATTTACTTGTAAAAAGAAGAAAGCAGGGTTTGGAGATGTAAATAAACATCCTATTTGACCCAAACTCGGGATATTAGTTGAATTTTGATAAGTTACTGTTTGACCAGTACAGAAAGCCGGTGCTTCAGTACAAGGTAAAGTTCCAATACATAGGTCGAATGTAGCAAACTGTGGAAGAGTAGAATTTGAATAAACTCTTACATAATAAACTGTTCCCGGGATTAAATTTGCTCCCGAATTACAACCAACTTCTGTTAATGTACCACAATCAGTTCCTGTGAATATTGCATACTCTAAGTCAGTATTTGCAGGTGTAAGATTATTAAATGATATAATATGAGTAATCGATGTGGCGGTAAAACTAAACCAAACATCATCATTAGCTGCACCTGGACACGTTGTTGGAGGTAACGAACCTGTTGCTCCAATCAGTGTTCCTGAAGTAGTTTGTACACAATTTAAATTCTGATTTACAATTGCAGGAGTTGCTCCTTCACAACTGTCATTAAGCGGTAACGATCCAAATGTGAATGGAGACGACCAATCACTAATATCATTAGCATCACAAATTCCTCTTACATAAAAAGTATAGGCTGTTCCTGGTGTTAATCCAGTTACTAAATAAGGATTAGCAGTTGTTGGAATACCTGGTGTTCCAGCAGTTGGAGGTGCAGAACCAAAAGGAACTACAATTATTTCCCATGCTGTTGCAGAACCCACTTCTGTCCATCCTAATAATGCAGAAGAAGTTGTTACACTTGTGGCAGTTAATTGAACTGGTTTTGGACATGTTGGCGCTGGTGAACAAGTCACGTTAGCAACCCAACCTGGTCTGTTTACCGAACCATCACTTCTGAATCTAAAAGTCAAACATCCATTTGGACCAGGAATTGAAGAAACAAATGGGCCAGGAATTTCAGTTCCCCAAAAAGAACCTGGAACACCTCCTGGAACAAATCCAGCACCGTTCGCACTAGCAATTTGTGGCGCAGCAATTGAGTTCCCATCAAAAACATATAATCCATCCCAGTTAGTTTCAGTATCAAATTGTGTAAAAGTTACAGTAACTAAATCGTTAGGTCCTGTTGGGCAAATTGTAACTGTATAATCCGAACCATTAGCATAATTTGCATTGGCTCCTGCTGGATCTGTAAAAATTCCCCCACATGCTGGCGGAGTTGGCTGAGTTGTAATGTTTACTCCTGCCGACCATAAACTAGAGTCTGTATCTGAACAAACCGCTCTTACATATAATGTATAACACGTATCGGCATTTAAAGTAGTAAACGTATATGGGTTATTCGTAGTAGCAATCCATCCTGGAGTAGTAGCATCTGGTGCTGGTGAACCACATGGTAAGGCTAAAACATTAAAAGTAGTTGCAGTACTGTTATTAGTCCATGCTAAAGTAGCATTCGTTGAAGTAACAGCAGATGTAAGCAAGGCAGTTGGTCTAGGACAAGTAGGCGCTGGGCCACAAATAACATTCGCAATCCATCCTGCACCAGTAACACTTCCATCAGATGTAAACACAAAAGTTAAACATCCTCCTGGCGCTGATGAAGTAATATCATTAGGAATGGCATTTCCAGTAAAATTCCCGATTTGTGGGAATGAAGCGTCTGGTCCATCGTATACTCTTAAAAAGTCAAAGTTATTTTCTAGTTGAAATGCTGTGAAAGAAACAGTAACTAAATCGGTTCCAGAAGGACAGATAGTTGTAGTTACGTTTGCTCCATTAGCATAGTTAGCATTGGATCCTCCTGGATCTGTAAAAGTTCCACCACATGCTGGAGGAGTTGGCTGAGTTGTAATATTTACACCTACAGACCATAAACTGATATCTGTATCCGAACATGCTGCTCTTACATATAATGTATAACAAGTATCCGGATTCAAAGTAGTAAAGGTATACGGATTATTTGTAGTAGAAATCCATCCTGTAGTTGAAGCGTCTGGCGCTGGTGAACCACATGGTAAAGCTAAAACATTAAAAGTAGTCGCTGAACTGTTATTTGTCCATGCTAAAGTAGCATTGGTAGAAGTTACTGCTGACGTTACTAATGCTGTTGGTTTAGGACAAGTTGGTGCTGGTGCACAAGTTACATTGGCAATCCAACCAGCAGCAGTAACACTTCCGTCTGATGTGAACACAAAAGTTAAACATTGTCCAGGAGCAGCAGAAGTGATCTCTGGTGGAATTGCGTTTCCAGCAAAAGTTCCTAATACCGGACCGCCCGTTCCAGTTCCTGCGTATACTGTTAAATCATCACAACATGCTTCTGTTGCAAATGATGTAAAAGTAACTGTAACCAAATCTGTTAAGTTATCTGGACAAATTGTAGTTGTCTCATTTAAATTATTAGCATAATTTCCTGTTGGTCCTCCTGGATCAACAAAGTTACCACCACAAACTGGAGGCAAAGTAGAAGTTGTATAACAAAATGGTCCTACCCAAGCACTTGAAGATACCGAACAAATTGCTCTTACATAAAAACAATAATTTGTATTTGGAGACAATCCTGTTTGTTGAAAACTATTTGTAGAAGAAGTTCCGGTTGCAACACCAGCTGGAGTTGCCGTACCTAAAAGATGTTCGATTTCAAAAGTTGTTCCAACACCAGACCAAGATAAAGTTGAAGAAGTTGACAATGGTGCAGAACCTAAACCTGTTGGATCTAAACACTTTTCATTCATTTGAACATTATCCAATAGCCATCTATCACCATTTAATCCCGACCCTGTTTGTGTATTTTTCATTACAAAAGCAATGTACACGTTTAGCCCTTCATAAGCAATTGGCACATTAATTACCTTCTCTTCATACACGTTAAAAACTGCAGACAACTGATCTTCATTGTACTCTTGAAGCAAAATATAACCATTTGGGTCATTTTGAGCACCAGCCGTAACAGGTTTGATTTTTACTTGATAGAGAGTTCCTGCATTACCCGCCGTAAAAGTTCTAGAAAAAAAGCGAATCTCTGAATTAGGTTGAACAAAAACAGAAGGTGTTGCCAAATGCTCCTCTGTAGTTACTCCAGCTCCAATATTTTGTCTATTCATATAAGCCGCTAAAGCTCCTTGGTATGAATTTACGTTAGTTGACCAGTCAACATTTCCTCCAACACCAGTATCAAAAGTAGCCCAGTCAGTTGGTGGAAAAGTAGCACCCTCAAATTCTTGAAGAGCTAATTGAGAATAGCCCAAAAAAGAAGAAAGAAAGGCAAAAAGTAACAGTGTAATTTTCCTCATTTTAATTTTTTTAAGTTTATTGATTAGTAGTTTGATTTATTAACTCCCAAATTTAAAAAATTTTGCGAAATATGTATTAAAAATGTCGGCTTTAACCCTACTTTCTGTTAATCAGTTAGATTTTATCGACGAAATACAAATTTAATCGTTGAGAATCACTATTTTTGTTGCTTATTTTAGTGTATGTTAGAAAAAGAAAAGAAAAATTTTGAGAAAACAGTCCTTGTAGGAGTGGTAACCCAGAATCAAAGTGAAGAAAAATTAAAAGAATATTTAGATGAGTTAGAGTTTTTGACTTTTACTGCAGGTGGTGAAGTTATAAAACGTTTCTGGCAAAAAATGGATCGACCTAATCCCAAAACATTTCTTGGAACTGGTAAAATGGATGAGATTCATTTGTATGTAAAGGAAAATGACATTACAACTGTGATTTTTGATGATGAGCTTTCGCCTTCGCAACAGAAAAATATTTCAAAATTGTTGGATTGTAAGGTTTTGGATCGAACCAACCTCATCTTAGATATTTTTGCTCAAAGAGCGGAAACTTCGTATGCTCGAACTCAGGTAGAATTGGCACAATGTCAGTATTTACTTCCGAGATTATCGGGAATGTGGACGCACCTTGAACGTCAAAAAGGAGGAATTGGACTTCGTGGTCCAGGTGAAACCGAAATTGAAACTGACCGTCGTATTGTACGCGATCGGATTGCGCTGTTGAAAGACAAAATCAAAACTATTGATAAACAAATGTCAATTCAACGAAGCAATCGTGGAGCTATGGTACGCGTGGCTTTGGTGGGTTATACCAATGTTGGAAAATCAACTTTAATGAATGTAATTAGTAAAAGCGAAGTTTTTGTGGAAAACAAGCTTTTTGCTACTTTGGATACTACGGTTCGAAAAGTAGTCATTGGCAATTTGCCCTTTTTACTTTCGGATACGGTTGGTTTTATTAGAAAACTTCCTACGCAATTGGTAGAATCGTTTAAAAGTACTTTGGATGAAGTTCGCGAAGCCGATTTACTACTGCATGTAGTTGATATTTCTCATCCCGATTTTGAAGATCACATTGAATCAGTGAATCAGATTTTATTGGATATTAAAAGTAATGACAAGCCAACAATAATGGTGTTCAACAAAATTGATGCGTACCAACATTTGACCATTGATGAAGACGATTTGATGACCGAAAAAACCACCAAACATTATACTTTGGACGAATGGAAACAAACTTGGATGTCAAAAATGGGGAAAGATAATGCACTCTTTATTTCGGCTATCAACAAAGAAAACTTTGAGACGTTTAGAGAAGTGGTGTATGAAAAAGTACGCGAAATTCACGTAACTCGTTTTCCTTATAATAAGTTTTTATATCCCGATTTTAAAGATATTGTTCTCGACTAACGCGGTTTGCGATAGCGATTGAAATGAAAAGCCCAGAACAAAAAAGAGTGTGTTTCTTGGTGTAAAAAAGCGACTGATAAGAAGCTCTTTTTACGCCATAGAAACACCTCTTTTTTGTGAGGACTTGTAATGAAAAGCGCGGCCATTCGCCATAAAAAAACCTCCCAAAATTTGGAAGGTTTATAGGATTTTATTTGATTTTTAGAATCCGAAATTCACACCTAATCCGAATACTTCTCTTACTTGTACTTTTGAAATAGCATTTTCATCGTAAATGGCTTGTAGTGCTACGTTTGCCGACATGTATTTGTTGATTTTCATCACTAAATTCATTTGATAATCGATGTCAATATTTTGTGGATTATCTAAGTAATTAGAGTACAAATTAAGAATGTTTTCCATGGTTACATTTTCCATCAAAGTTACTTTGTAATAGGCGTTTACTGCGGCTCCAAATTCGAAACGAGTAGTTTCATCACCTTTCACACCAAAATAAGTTACTCCTTCTGGTAAACCTTCGGTGAATTCGCCGTGAACGATGATTAAACGTGAGGTTGCTGGTGCAATATTTACTTTTAAATTGTCGCTTTTTTTCCACAACATACCTGGACCAACTTGCACATAAGCTGGTGAGAAAAAGTGCGAAATTTTAGCTCCTGTTTTGGCGTCAAAACCGGAATCCATTTGAGTTTTGAAGTTCAAAAATCCAGAGTAATACCAATTGGTTTCACCTGCTTTTTGTCCGTACAATGAGTTGAATTCGATTCGGTCATCAGATTTTGTGATGTCTTGGTCTTTTAGTTTGGTTAAACCGTAAGCTACGATTAATTTATTGTCCCAAACCGATCGTTTAGACGAATAATTGTAATCGTAATTGATTCCGATGTTTCCGGCTACGTTTGAAGTTCCTCCTGCAAGCCATTCGTTATTGAAGGCCGATTGATTGAATAAGAAGGTGAAATTTCCGCCGCGTTTCCAACCTAATTTGGTTGTGTCTATAGCTTTTCCAGCTGCTTCTGCTGATTTTTTTAACGCTTCTTTTTCGTTGTCTTGAGCAACTGCATTTCCTACTGAAAACAATAGTAAAGTTGCCAATAATACATTTTTCATGGTTTTAGTTTTAAAATTCCCGGGTGCAAAGGTAAAAATACCTTTGACTTTAACAAATTTTAAAACTTATGCAACTCTTTGATTGTGTAGAATTTATACTACTTTGCTTTTTTGTACAACGGAACTGCCGAACACGCTTCACCATACATAATACTCTTGGCATACGGCTGAAGGTATTGCGCTGCTAAAACATAAGCGCTTTCTGGAACTGGTTTTTTAGAACAACCTTTGATGATGACTGGTTTATCTTGGTAATTGGAGTAGTCTAATTGAAGAAGAATTTCTTGGTACAAAGCTGATTCTAAATCGGAAACTGATCCCAAAATTACTTTTTGTGCAAAAGTCGACACATGAGTCGTCACCAAAATACTGGCCCAAGCCGGAATTATAGCATCTGTTGAGCAGTGAATGGCAACAAAATGATTTTGATACTGTGACCAATCGTGGTTTTTTAAGGCTTCGCGAAAGTCTTTTTCTTTGAGCAGAAATCCTTCAAATAACCATTGCGAAATATCGATTTGAGTTCGAATTCCGTTAGGGTAATAGTCTTCTAAGTCGAATACTTCGAGGGTTGAATTGGCAACTCTGTTGATAATTTCGTCCATAGTTCAGTTAACAGTCGCAGTCGCAGTCGCAGTATATGAAAACTGAGACTGAGACTGAATACTGATTTATAGCATTCCTAATTCTAATTTGGCTTCTTCACTCATCAAATCTTTGCTCCAAGGTGGATCAAAAGTGATTTCCACTTCGCACGATTTTACAGTGTCGATTTTGGTGATTTTTTCTTCCACTTCGCGTGGTAAAGTTTCGGCCACTGGGCAATTGGGCGATGTTAAGGTCATCAGCACTTTTACTTCGTTGGCTTCGTTGATCATCACGTCGTAAATCAATCCCAATTCGTAGATGTCTACAGGAATTTCAGGATCATAAATGCCTTTGAGCACTTTTACTACGTTTTCTCCTAAGTTGATATCGTCTTTAAATTCTTCCATTTTGTTTTTGTTTTTGAACCTATTTTAAACCATATAAGGCATATAAGTTCATTTAAGTTTTATTCATTATTCTACTAAATCTCTGTAAAGTTCATTAACAAGTGTTTTTTGACCTTCTTTATAAATATTAGTTACATTAAAATTGATTATCAAACCAATTGGTGCTTTTAAAAGTTTCATATAAGTTAACAATTGAGCTTCGTGAATGGGTAAAACCTTCTCAACTGTTTTTAACTCTACTACTAAGCAATTTTCAATAAACAAATCACATTTTAAATTTGCATCAATTGTTACTCCTTTATAATTTATTGGAATCACTAATTCCGTTTTAAAATTAGAATCTTTTATTGAAAGTTCTTTTGCAATGCATTTGTGATAAACACTTTCTAACAATCCCGGACCTAAACTTTTATGCACTTCAATTGCAGCTCCGTTTACATTGTAAATTAAGTCTTTTAAATACGTTTTTGATAATTCCATTTTCTTTTAATTGGCTTTTAATTATTGGTATGTGGCTTGTATATGTGAACATTATCTTTACTATTTTGACCAAAATAAGACTTCCATGAACTTATATGCCTTATATGGTTTAAATCTAATTTTTATTACTGAATGCCAAAGCATACATTTTTATCTGTTTGATCATCGAAACCAAACCATTGGCGCGAGTTGGAGATAAATGCTCCTTTAAACCAATTTCATCAATAAAATCGGTATTAGCTTCTAAAATATCTGATGCTTTTTGATTGGAAAATGCTCTAATCAAAATGGCAATGATTCCTTTGGTCAAAATGGCATCACTATCGGCGGTGAATACTATTGTATCGTTTTCTTGCTCGGCATGAACCCAAACTTTCGACTGGCATCCTTTGATGATGTTATCTTCCGTTTTGTATTGCTCGTCAATCAGAGGTAATCCTTTGCCTAGATCGATGATGTATTCGTAGCGTTGCATCCAATCATCAAACATCGAAAACTCATCTACAATTTCGTCTTGTATTTCTTTTATGGTCATGCTATTCATCTTTACTCAACGAAGTAATTTTATTCACTAATTTTTCAATTTCTGCAGGTGGAAAACCGTGGTCAAAAGTAACCGTTTGGTACTCTTTATCTTTGTATTTTACTTTTAAATCGGCCATTGCAGCACCATCATATTGACGTTTTTGAGTTGGATCTTTGTACGATGACAAACTGTCCAATTCAACTGTTTCAAAATACGTGACCAACTCTTTCCAATCGGTATCAGAAATGGCTGAAGACGTTCCTTTTTCGGTTGAATTTCTGTCGGAAGAAACAAAAATTTCCTGATTTTGAATCGTGATTTTTTTGTAGAATCCTCGAGTATTCGCCGTGTACTCAATTGTGGTGTTTGCCATATCGTTTTTGGTTTCTTGCGAACAACCTTTTCCTAAGAAAAAAGTCAATACTACTACTATAAGTGTTTTCATTTTTTTTGTTTTTTAAGACAACATTAGTTGTGCCTTTTTTACTGCTTCCACAAAGATATCAATTTCCTCTTTAGTATTGTAAAAAGCAAAACTGGCTCTTATGGTTCCTGGAATTTTATAAAAATCCATAATCGGTTGGGCACAATGATGTCCGGTTCGTACTGCTATACCTAATTTATCGATAATCGTGCCAATGTCGTACGGATGAATTCCTTTGATGTTAAACGAAATCACCGAAGCTTTCCGATTCAAATCTTTCGTCCCATAAATTTCAACTCCTTCTATTTCGAGTAATTTTTGTGTTCCGTATTCTAACAATTCTCTTTCTTGTTGAGCAATGTTGTCAAAACCGACTTCATTCATGTAATCAATGGCAGTTCCAAAGGCAATTCCGCCACAAATATTAGGTGTTCCAGCTTCAAATTTGTGAGGCAAATCGGCATAGGTCGTTTTTTCAAAAGTAACCGTTGCTATCATTTCGCCTCCGCCTTTGTAAGGTGGTAATTTGCGTAACCATTCTTCTTTTCCGTACAACATTCCCACTCCAGTTGGCCCGCACATTTTATGAGCCGAAGTCACATAAAAATCAACATCCAAAGCCTGAACATCGGGTTTTAAATGCGGACAAGCCTGAGCACCATCAATCAAAACCGCTGCGCCTACTTGGTGTGCTTTTTCGATGATGAACTCAATCGGATTGATTGTTCCCAATGCATTCGAAATGTGATTACAAAAAACAATTTTAGTCTTATCCGAAAGTAATTTTTGGTATTCATCCATCAACAATTCGCCATTATAATTCATCGGAATTACTTTGAGAATCGCACCCGTACGTTCGCACAACATTTGCCACGGAACAATATTACTGTGATGCTCTAAAGCCGAAACGATTACCTCATCATCTTTTTGTAATAGTGATGAAAAACCACTGGCTACCAAATTGATGCTTTCGGTTGTGCCTGAAGTAAAGATGATTTCGTAATTATGTTTTGCGTTAAAGTGATGCTGAATTTTGGCGCGTGCTTGTTCGTAAGCATCGGTTGCCATTTGACTCAGCGTATGAACTCCACGGTGAATGTTGGCGTTGTATCGTGAATAATAATCAACAATAGCGTCAATAACTACTTGTGGTGTTTGTGAAGTCGCTCCGTTGTCAAAATAAACCAAAGGTTTTCCGTTGACTTTTTGCGAAAGAATCGGGAAATCGGCGCGTATTTTTTGTAAGTCTAACATTGTATTATTTAGAATTTTTCTAAATACAAAAGTAGTAAATTTAAAAAGGTCATTGTCACCAATTCACGAATATTTAAGAATTGTTTCTATGATTTTCACCACAAAAGGCACAAAAGATTTTGAAATCACTTAACCGCTTTGATTCTTTTGTTTTCTTTGTGTCTTTTGTGGTAAAATAGTATCTTGCTTAAAATTTACTTTCTATGAAAAAATTCCTCAAAATCTTTGCTTTACTACTTTTGGTAATTGTTGTTTATGCTCGAATTGAAATTTATCCGCAACTTGATTTGATTTCGGGTTTTTCCTCTAAAAGTGTGGCTTCGGGACATTTTTTGGATAACCGAAGTTTGGAAACTATTCAACAAGGCGATAATGACATTGATAAAGTAGATTGGGCAACCAATGAAATCGATGATAAAAACCGATTTGCGACGGCAACTGTTTACGGATTGAAAGAACGAAAAGCCATTTACAGAGAAGGTTTGGGTGCGACTTTAATCAACGATGATTTTGATGTAACAAAACCTTATTTGGTTCCGAAACGAACTCAACTCAAAAACAACTTGCCTTTTCCTTACGGGAATAACGAACCAAATGATACTATTTTTTCGAATGTAGATTACAAAAAATTAAATTCAGTTGTTGAAAATGCTTTTGATGCAAAAGGTAAAAAAGACAAGCGAACACGTTCGGTAATCGTAATTTATAAAAACAAAATCATCGCTGAAAAATACGCCGATGGTTTTGACAAAAACTCTCGAATTTTAGGTTGGTCGATGACCAAAAGTTTGACTGGAACGTTTTTCGGAATTCTACAAAAACAAGGCAAAATCGACATTATGAAACCTGCTCCAATTGCGGAATGGAAAAACGATGAACGCTCGAAAATTACCCTCAACGATTTGCTCCACATGAACTCAGGTTTGGAATGGGAAGAAGATTACAGCAAAATTTCGGATGTGACTAAAATGCTTTTCATTGCAGAAGACATGACGGTTCCACAAATTGACAAGCCATTGGTTGGAAAACCCAATAACACTTGGAATTACTCATCGGGAACAACCAATTTGTTGAGCGGCATTTTGAGAAAACAGTTCAAAACGCATCAAGAATATTTGGATTTTTGGTACAGTAGTTTGTTTGATAAAATCGGAATGCATTCTGCTTTGGTAGAAGTCGATATGAAAGGCAATTTTGTAGGTTCATCTTACGGTTGGGCAACGACGCGCGATTGGGCCAAATTTGGCTTACTCTACTTACACAAAGGCAATTGGAACGGCGAGCAATTGTTTGACGAAAGTTGGGCAAAATACGTGTCAACTCCAACCAATACTTCGCAAGGACAATACGGAGCGCAATTCTGGCTCAATGCTGGTGGACGATTTCCAAATGCTCCAAAAGACATGTATTACGCCAGCGGTTACCAAGGTCAAATGGTGGCGATTTTCCCAAGTCACGATTTAGTGATTGTGCGCATGGGCTTAAAAGAAGATCCTGAGTTTGATTTTAATGGGTTGCTGAGTGGTGTTGTTTCGTCTTTAAAACAATAACCTTACAGGTTCACAAAGATTTACGCAAAGAGCGCAAAGGTTTTTAATCTTTGTGCTCTTTGTGTTTTCTTAGTTTCTTTGAGGTTAAATTACAAATCAAGCTTCTATTTGAAACTCTAACTTCTAATTCTAATTGAAAATCCACCAACGCTAATTCAAAACCATCGAATTCTTGTTTTACATATTTCCAAATAAAAAATTCCCATAGGTTTGCTTGAAGTAAAAGGTTAAATTATTGAAAATTGGAATTAAATCTTAAGCAAAGTATGAAAAACCTAATTAAAACTACAATTGTTCTTTGTAGCATTAGTAAATAATCTCTTTTTTTGAATATTTATCTCTTTTTTTTGATAATTATTTTTATGCTTTTACAATCAATAAAAATTTTAACCAAAATAAGAAAAAAATGAAAAATATTTTAATGACACTTTGTTTAATTGGTTTACTATTAACCACATCGTGTACTGAAAACGATCATCTTGTTCCTGAAAATGAAACTTCAGCAAAATTGACTCATGATGAACTACAAAAGCAAATTCAAAATGTAAAAAGCATCAATCAAAAATTTGAAAATGAATTAAATCAAAAGTTCTTTGGTTCAATTGACACAAAAACTTTAATGGAAACAGCAAAAAAGAATAATTCAAGTGTTGTTAATAATGAAACCATTGAGAGTTCGTTAATTGCATACCATAAAATGAGACTTGAAAAAACTAAAAGAATGAGAAATGAAATGGGCTTTGTCAGCATTCAAAGTATCGCTGATGAGATTAACTCATTACTGATTATTGATAAGGATCTAGCCGATAAGTTGTTTAATGAAAATGCACTTGTGTTGGAAAAAAATCAATTTGGGGTTTCTGCTAAAATAGATTCCGAATTAGCTTCTGTGGTTGATAAAGATGGAAGTGTTTTCAATTTAAATAAAAAAATAGACCTTTCACTGTCAGAGAATTCCCAAAGTAGAGTTGCTTATCAATTTAACCAAGGAATTTTAGTTAGTAACGGTATCTACGCGGTAACTTGGCACGCCGAATATTGGGAAAGAGGAGGAATTCATTTGGACTTTCAGAAATACAAACACGAAACTAGAATTGGAACCTATTTTAATTGGAATGGAACCTATATTCTCTATCCTTCTGTTATAACTATTTGGAATGGTTATCACCAATTTAATAAAACCGGCTTATGTCTTGGAGCAAATTCAAAAGGAGTAAGTTATGCTTCAGGTGTATGGGTAACGGATACTTTTAACAGTGAAAGTGATACTCAACCATATCCTTACTTGTGTAATGGGTATATTAACGGTGATTTTGCCACAATTGTTGGTAACAATCAATTAGTATATCTTACCGCAAACACTGCGATTCAATAAATAACTTCAATTATTAAAATAGAAAAGCAACTTAAGTTTTAAGTTGCTTTTTTGTTTTAGTTACAAATCAAACCCCAAATTCACTCCTAATTTTGTAGCAATGATTTTGGTGATGCGTTGTTTTAACTCGGGTATTTTGATGCTTTCGATGACTTCGTTTGAGAATGCGTACATCAATAACGCTTTGGCTTCTTTTTTCGGAATTCCGCGTTGTTGCATGTAAAACATGGCGCTTTCGTCTAATTGTCCAATCGTACAACCGTGCGAACATTTGACATCATCGGCAAAAATTTCCAATTGCGGTTTCGCGTTTATGGTCGCTTTATCTCCTAATAAAATATTGTTGTTTTGTTGGAAAGCGTCGGTTTTCTGTGCTTCTTTTTCTACAAAAATTTTACCGTTAAAAACGCCTGTTGCGCTATCCGCCAAAATGGTTTTGTAGTTCTGATGACTTTCACAATTGGGTGTTGCGTGGTTTACTAAAGTATAATGATCAACGTGTTGTTTATCACCAATAATCGTAATTCCTTTTAAAGTAGAATCAATACGTTCACCAAAATGATAAAAATTCAGGTTGTTTCGAGTAATGTTTCCTCCGAATGAAAAGGTGTGAACCGAAACCCTACTTTCTTGTTTTTGAGAAATATAAGTATTATCAATCAAGTTAGCCGATTGCAAATCGTTTTGAATTTTGTAATAATCTACTATCGCGCGTTTTTGAGCAAAAATCTCAGTTACCGCATTGGTCAACACTGGGTTTTCATTCAAACTTTGGTGTCGTTCAATGATTTGCACGTGCGCATTTTCGCCCACAATCACCAAATTTCTGGGTTGCACCATCAACGCATTTTCTTTTCCTGTGGAGAAATAGATGATTTCGATGGGTTTTTCAACTACCTTACTTTTCGGAATGTTGATGTATGCTCCTTCATTCGCGAAAGCGGTATTCAACGTAGTCAAACTCTCATCTTTACTGGCAATTTTGTTGAAAAATTCATCGATTACCATTTTGTATTTGGGTTTATTCAATGCCGATGACATCAAGCAAACGTCCAAACCTTCGTGCGTAGTAGCTGAAAGAAATGAGCTGTATTTTCCGTCGATGAAAATCACTTTGTACGTATCGATTTCGTGCAAAAAGTATTTCTTTACTTCTGCAAATTCAATCGCATTTTCGTGTTTGGGGAAAACGGTAAAATCATTTTTCAAAACCGCATTGAGCGAAGTATATTTCCACGCTTCCTCTTTTTTGGTCGGGAAGCCTTTATTTTCAAAGTTTTTTATTGCTGAAGTTCGCACATCATGAAGCTGAGAATGAACATCAATTTGTTCTTCAAAAGCCATGAACGACGATACTAATTTTTCTTTTAAATCCATTTTGTTCAGTATTCAGTCGCAGTATTCAGTCGCAGTTTCTGTTCACTGTGACTGAGACTGTAAACTAATTCAATTCACTTTTAATCCAATCATACCCTTTTTCTTCCAACTCGTAAGCCAATTCTTTTCCGCCTGATTTTACGATTTTTCCGTCCATTAAAACATGAACAAAATCAGGAATGATATAATCTAACAAACGTTGGTAGTGCGTAATTACTAATACAGCATTGTTTTCGTTTTTCAACTTATTTACGCCATTGGCAACAATTCGCAAAGCATCAATATCCAAACCTGAATCGGTTTCGTCCAAAATAGCCAGTTTTGGTTCCAACATTGCCATTTGAAAAATCTCGTTACGTTTCTTTTCTCCACCCGAAAAACCTTCGTTTAATGAGCGTGATAAAAACTTACGGTCGATTTCTAGTAATTCTGATTTTTCACGAATTAACTTCAACATTTCGTTGGCTGGCATTTCTTCTTTTCCGTTGGCTTTACGGCTTTCGTTGATGGCTGTTTTCATGAAATTGGTCACTGAAACACCTGGAATTTCAACTGGATATTGAAACGACAAGAAAACGCCTTTGTGAGCGCGTTCTTCTGGAGCCAATTCGGATATGTCTTCGCCTTCCAAAAGGATTTCGCCTTCGGTTACTTCGTAGTTTTCATTACCCGCAATAATCGACGAAAGAGTTGATTTCCCGGCACCATTTGGTCCCATAATAGCATGGACTTCTCCCGCTTTAATTTCGAGATTAATTCCTTTTAATATTTCTTTATCTTCAACTGAAGCGTGTAGATTTTTTATACTTAACATTGTACTTTTTTATTGAAAATTCTGTGATTGTTCTTCTGCTATTTTGTTGTTCTTTTCAGGAAGGATTTCTAAAAAGTAATAAACTATTTCGGATACTATTCCCGTAAAAATAAAAAGCAATACCCACATTAAAATCTTGTTGTTTGTATCGTTTTTGTTTGATTTTACTAAATGGATGATGTCGAAAATTTTTACTCCAATTGCAATGAGTATTGAAACCATTATGATTAAAAATGCTCCAATAAAACCACTCATAAATTGGGCTGGATTTGGCGGATTGTTTCCGTTGTTTTCGATGCTCTCAATATTTCCAATGATGAACACAAAAAAGAAAACGAAATAGGAAATGAATCCTACAATGGGTAAGAAATGTAAAATTCCGATAAGCGTCTTTTGACCTTTAGATAATTGCATGATTTTTATTTTTATCCAACCGAACCTTCTAGTGAAATCTCAAGTAATTTTTGAGCTTCAACAGCAAATTCCATTGGTAATTTATTTAATACATCTTTACTGAAACCATTCACAATCAACGCGATGGCTTTTTCAGTTGGAATTCCTCGTTGGTTACAATAAAACACTTGGTCTTCTCCAATTTTTGAAGTCGTTGCTTCATGTTCGATTTTGGCCGAAGCGTTTTTGCTTTCGATGTACGGAAAGGTATGCGCACCACAATTATTTCCCATCAGCAAACTGTCGCATTGCGAGAAATTACGTGCGTTTTCGGCATTGGCGCTAATTCGAACCAAACCGCGGTAGCTGTTTTGTGATTTTCCAGCCGAAATTCCTTTTGAAATAATAGTCGATTTGGTGTTTTTACCTAAATGAATCATTTTGGTTCCCGTATCAGCTTGTTGGAAATTATTGGTCACTGCAATCGAATAAAATTCACCCACAGAGTTGTCACCTTTCAATACACACGACGGATATTTCCATGTTACAGCTGATCCTGTTTCTACTTGTGTCCACGAAATTTTAGCGTTTTTCTCGCACAAACCTCTTTTAGTCACAAAATTATAGACTCCGCCTTTTCCTTCTTTATTTCCAGGATACCAGTTTTGTACCGTTGAATATTTGATTTCGGCATCGTCTAAAGCAATCAACTCAACCACAGCTGCGTGCAATTGATTTTCATCACGACTTGGAGCAGTACATCCTTCCAAATACGACACATAACTGCCTTCATCTGCAATTAAAAGTGTGCGTTCAAATTGTCCTGTTCCTGCTTGATTGATACGGAAATAGGTTGATAATTCCATTGGACATTTTACGCCTTTCGGAATGTAACAGAAACTGCCATCAGAAAAAACGGCCGAATTCAACGCCGCATAAAAATTATCTCTTTGAGGCACAACGGTTCCAAGGTATTTCTGAACCAATTCAGGATGTTCTTTTATCGCTTCAGAAATTGGACAAAAAATAATTCCTTTTTCTGATAAAGTTTTTTTGAAAGTCGTGGCAACTGAAACCGAATCAACTACAATATCCATAGCCACATTGTTCATCATTTTTTGTTCATCAACTGAAATTCCGAGCTTTTTGTACATCGCTAACAATTCAGGATCAACATCGTCTAATGTTTTATTCGGATCCGCTTTTTTGGGTGCCGAATAATACGAAATAGCTTGAAAATCGGGTTTTTCGTAGTGTACGTTGGCCCATTCGGGTTCAATCATTTCGGTCCAAGCACGAAACGCTTCCAAACGCCATTCGGTCATCCATTCGGGCTCGTCTTTCTTTTTAGAAATAGCGCGAACGATGTCTTCGTTTAGTCCAATTGGAAAAGTTTCAGAATCCAAATCGGTGTAAAAACCGTATTCGTATTCTTTATTTTCGAGTTCGACTTTTAAGTCTTCTTCTGTGTACTTACTCATGTTACTTTTTTTTAACCCTCGAAGGGTTTAAAACCCTTCGAGGGTTATATTATAGCGAAAAACTTTCTCCACATCCGCAAGTTCTACTTGCATTCGGATTATTGAAAACAAATCCTTTTCCGTTTAATCCGCCTGAAAATTCCAAAATAGTTCCTGCTAAATAGAGGAATGATTTTTTTTCAACGGCAATTTTAACGTGATTATCTTCAAAAACCTTGTCGTTTTCTCCGAGTTCTTTGTCGAATTTTAATTCATACGACAAACCCGAGCAACCGCCACTTTTTACGCCAACTCTAACGTAGTGTTGGTTGGCATCAAAACCATCGTCATTCATCATTTCGATGATTTTTTTGCTTGCTGTATCAGAAACTTTGATCATAGCTTATTTTGATTTTGTCTAAATTAACGGCAAAGTTACTACAATTATCCTTTTTTCCCACAAATCATAACATTTTTATAACTAATGTTAGGATAGAAAAAATTGATTTTAAGCACAGAAAAGAAAGAGATTTAGTAATTTGCGACATTATTCAAACAGAAATTATACCATGAAACTCTACCCAATAGAAGCAGGAAATTTTAAACTCGATGGCGGAGCAATGTTTGGCGTTGTACCCAAAACCATTTGGAACCGCACCAATCCAGCCGACGAAAATAATCTTATTGATATTGCCGCACGTTGCCTTTTAATTGAAGACGGCAATCGCTTAACCCTTATTGACACTGGAATGGGCAACAAACAGTCGGATAAATTTTTTAGTTATTATTCGCTTTGGGGTGATCATTCGTTGGATAAATCGCTCTCCAAATTTGGTTTTCATCGCGATGATGTGACTGATGTTTTTATGACGCATTTGCATTTTGATCATTGTGGTGGAAGCGTGAATTGGAATGCCGACAAAACAGGTTATGAAGTCGCTTTTAAAAATGCCAAATTTTGGACGAATGAAAACCATTGGGAATGGGCAACTAAGCCTAATGCTAGAGAAAAAGCTTCGTTTTTGCACGAGAATCTAATTCCGATGCAAGAAAGCGGACAACTCCATTTTATCCAACGACCTGACAGTGACTTTGGGTTTTCTGACGAATTAGGTTTTGGCATTTTCTATGCCGACGGTCATACCGAAAAACAAATGTTACCACACATTAACTACCAAGGAAAAACCATCGTTTTTTGTGGTGATTTACTGGCCACTGCTGGTCATATTCCGATTCCGTATGTGATGGGTTACGATACACGACCATTATTGACTTTGGGTGAAAAAACCAAATTCATGACTGCGGCTGCTGACAACAATTACTACTTAATGTTAGAACACGATGCTCACAATCAAATAATTACAGTAGAAAATACCGAAAAAGGAGTGCGTTTGAAAGAGGTTTTTAAATGCGAAGACCTTTTTTAAAAAATTTCTAAAACACCAACAAAAGCACTTAATTCACTGAGATTAAGTGCTTTTTCATTTTCATCCAAATTCTAAATTCTTGTTAAACTTTTAATTGATATATCAACAATTGATAAATCATTTTTAGTTTTGTTTAAAATTTATTCGAATGGAACAATTAAAAAACGTCATTTTCTACCAAATTGAAGAGGCAATTAAAACGTACCGGATGTATGCGCAGAAGCAAATCAAAGCCAACGGATTAAAAATCACCATCGATCAATGGTTGGTGTTAAAAAGTTTAAAGGAAAACCCAGATTGTACTCAGGCAGAATTAGCTGAAAAAGTATTTAAAGACAGTGCGTCCATCACTAGAATTCTCGATTTATTAGTGCAATCAGAATACGTTGAACGCGAAATCAACCCAAACGATCGCAGAAAATTCAACCTCAGCGTGACATCAAAAGGCGAATCCATTTTGGCTGACACCCATGCTATTGTTCTTCAAAATCGAAAAAAAGCCTTAGAAGGAATTACCGAAAATGACATTCAAATCATGAGTGAAACGTTAAAAAAAATCAGTCAAAATTGTAAATAATAACACAATCAATCATCAATCAATGCCAGCCCAAAACTGGGTGAGCAACTAAATCAAAATCACATGACACGTTTAATTCTTTGGTTAGCCTTGCTTTTGGTTACCGCATGTCAGACTCAATTATTAGGTCAAAATTCAGTTACTGAAAAAGTTACTCTTAGCGGAAAATTAATTGCTGAAAACAATGATAAAATTGCACTCAGTGAAGTATTTCTGTACCAAACAGAAAACAACATTCTAATTAAAACCGAACTCACTAACGAAAATGGCGAATTTGTTTTTGTTGGAATTCCAAAAGGAAATTACACTCTGAAAACCAATTGGAAAGACGAAATAATAACCGTCACTTCAATTACTATTCAATCGGAAACTAATTTAGGAACACTGACCGTTAAAACACAACCGCAACAATTACAAGAAGTGGTTGTGGAACGAAAAAAGCCTTTTATCGAGCGTTCAGAAGGTAAAATGATCCTCAATTTGGACAGCAACATTGGTTCGGCTGGTTCATCCGCTTTTGAAGTATTGGAAAAAGCGCCTAGCGTAAACATTGACGACAATGACAACATTAGTCTGCGTGGTAAAAACAACGTTCTGGTCCAAATTGACGGAAAATTAACGCCAATGACTGGAACCAATTTGGGGAATTATTTGCGTGGAATTCCATCCAATGCTGTCGATAAAATTGAGTTCATCACCAATCCATCTTCCAAATACGATGCCAGCGGAACCGCCATCATCAACATCAAAATGAAGAAAGACAAACGCAAAGGAACCAATGGAAGTGTTTCCGTTGCCTACGGACAAGGCGTTTATCCGAAATCCAATAATGGCATAACTCTGAATCACCGCAACAAAAAAGTAGCTCTTTTTGGAAATTACAGTTTTGCGTACCGCGAAGGATTCAACAAACTTCTTTTGGTTCGGCAATTCTACGAAAACAACAATTTCATTGGCGCTTACGACCAAGATAATTTCTTGAAAATGGATTTCAGAAACCACATCGGAAGAGTTGGAATGGATTATTATGTCAATGACAAACACACTTTCGGAATTTCGGTAAACAAAGTGAGTAATCGTTTCAATCCAAATGGTGAAAATGCCACCGATGTTTACGATGAAAACAACGTGCTTTCGTCTCGATTCAGAACCAGTAATCGCTCAAAAGACCATTGGCAAAATCACTCGGTAAATTTGAATCACAAAGTCGTTTTAGACACTTTAGGAACTGAAATAATAACCGATTTTGATTATGCAGATTACGGAAATAAAACGGAACAAAACTTTACAACTCGTTATCTGGATTTAAATAATGTCGAATTCCAAAATCCGTATCTATTGTACGGAGATGTTAACGGTGATTTGGATATTTTTTCACTAAAAAGTGACTTTGTGACCACATTCAAAAACAAACTGAAACTCGAATCAGGATACAAAACCAGCTACGTAAAAGCCGATAATAACTTGGCGTTTTTTGATAGAAGTTCGGGAATAAATGTGTTTGACCCAACCAAAAGCAATCATTTTATTTACAAAGAAAACATCAATGCGGTGTATGTGAATTCGTCGAAAACATTCGGGAAATGGAGCGCACAACTGGGTTTACGCATTGAAAACACCAATATAACAGGTGAACAATTGGTCGATAATACTTCGTTCAAAAACAGTTATACCCAATTATTTCCAAGTCTTTTTGTGAGTTATAATTTGAACGATAAAAACAGTTTAGAATTCAATTACAGTCGAAGAATTGCCCGCCCGAGTTACGATCAATTGAATCCGTTTAAGTTTTATTTGGATCCAACTACGTACAAAGAAGGAAATCCGTTTTTGAATCCAGAAACTACTCATTCCCTTGAAATTACTCATGTTTTAAACCAAAAGATTTACACCACATTGAACTTTTCAAGAACCAATAACAATATTGCAGAAGTAATTGCTCCTTCTGATACTGATGCACAAGTTACCATCCAAACCAATAAAAATTTAGACACTTTTGACCTTTACGGATTGTTTATAGTAATGCCTTTGGAGTTTACTAAATGGTGGAGTTCAACCAACAGCATCAATGGTTACTACGGTGCGTACTCTGGAACTATTGCCAACACCACCATTCAAAATAAAGGAAATTTCAACTACAATATGAACTCGGTAAACAATTTTAAAATCACTAAAAGTTTTACTTCTGAATTGACTGCCAATTATCGAGCTCGTGAAATTTATGCATTTATGGATGTGAATCCGATTTGGTTCATCAATCTTGGTTTTCAGAAGAAATTCAAAAACAATAGTTCATTGAAATTGGTTGTAAACGATGTTTTTTATACCAACAGAACTACTGCTGACACTGAGTTCACTAATTACAAAGAAGGATTCAAAGTATCAAGAGATACGCGAGTTGCCATTTTATCTTACACTTACAATTTTGGAACTTCAAACAATCAAGCCCGCAGAAGAACTGGTGGCGCTGATGATTTAAAACAAAGAGCGGGTTCTTCCAACGGATAAATCGTAAACCAACATAAAAACTGTTATTAATTTTTAAACTTATAATGATATGAAATTAGTTTTCCAAACCCTATTCATTACTTGCTTTTCCTTGTCTATTATGGCTCAAGGACCAAATAGTGATTCGTACAAAAAATCGGCTTTAACCGTAAATGAACTGAAACGTTGGAGCCATCTGGATTTAGAAAAAGACTCTATTCCGGGTATGAGTATTGACCGAATTTATTCTGAATTAATCAAAGGAAAGAAAGGTGAGAAAATAATTGTAGGAGTAGTTGATTCGGGTGTTGATATTGATCACGACGATTTAAAGTCGAAAATATGGACCAATACCAAGGAAATACCAGACAACGGAATTGACGATGACAACAACGGTTATGTTGATGATGTTCATGGATGGAATTTCCTCGGAAACAGCAATAATGAAACCTTAGAAATGACCCGAATAGTACAAAAAGGTGACGATGGTTCGCCCGAATACTTATTGGCAAAAGCCGAATACGATAAAAAATATCAAAAATTACTCGATAATAAAAACCAAATTGATGCGATTTATAAGGCCAATAAAGTGATGGGTGATTTTCTTCAAAAAGAAGATTTTACTATAGATGATGTAAAGAACGTTACCTCAACGGATGAAGAAGTGTTAAAAAGTAAAGCTGCCTTAGAAAAAGTTGGAGTGGCAGGAAAAACACTATTGAACAATATTGCAAAATTTAAAGACAACGTTTACGATCAGTTGAATTATAATTTTAACACTCAATTCAATGGACGTAAAGTAGTTGGCGACAACCCTGATGACATTAATGATACAAATTACGGAAACAACATTGTGTATGGTCCAGACAAAAAAGAAGCGTTACACGGAACGCATGTGGCCGGAATCATTGCACAAGTCAGAGGCAATAATGTGGGTGGCGATGGTGTTTATGACAATGTAGAAATCATGTCAGTGCGCGCGGTTCCCAATGGCGATGAGTACGACAAAGATGTAGCTCTCGCCATTCGTTATGCGGTTGATAACGGAGCCAAAGTCATCAATGCTAGTTTTGGGAAAAATTATTCTCCTAACAAACAATGGGTTTATGATGCCATTAAATACGCCGAAAGTAAAGACGTTCTGATTATTCATGCCGCAGGAAACGATTCCAAAGACATTGATGTTGAACCCAATTTCCCAAACGATTCGGATGATAAAGTAACCGAATTTGCCAATAACGTAATCACTGTTGGAGCATTGAATTTTGAGAACGGAACCAAACTAGTTGCTAATTTTTCCAACTATGGAAAAAACAATGTTGATGTGTACGCACCAGGTGTAAAAATATACGCTACAACTCCCAATAATGAATACCAATATTTACAAGGAACTTCGATGGCTTCACCCAATGTAGCTGGAGTTGCAGCAATGATTCGCTCATTTTATCCTAATCTAACGGCACAACAAGTGAAAGGAATCATTATGGAATCGGGAACTACAATTAGCGCAGATGTTGTCGTTGGCGGAAATAAAAACGACAAAAGACCTTTCAACTCATTATCCAAATCAGGAAAATTTGTCAACGGTTACAAAGCAATGGAATTGGCTAAGAAAATGTCGAAAAAGTCAGGAAAAAAGGTGAAAAACAAAAAATTAAAAGGATAAGTCTTTGAAAACAGGCTTTTGAAATGATAAAATAAAGTTAATTCCAACAATAAAAATCGGTTAAACTTACTATTTTTGGGCACTTAATTAAAATGAAAATGAGACTAGTAAAACCTTTTTTAGTTACTTCAATTGTTGCGGCATTAACTCTAAGTTGTAGCCCAAAAATAGCTCCAATTGTAAGTACAAACCCTGTAAACATTGATAAAACGCTTTTAAAAACCACTCCAATCAAGGAAGAAGATCTAAAAAGATGGAGTCATTTAGACATTGTTAAAGATACCATTCCTGGAATGAGTGTTGATAAAGCGTATTCTGAATTATTAAAAGGTAAAAAGGCAACGAAAGTAATTGTAGGCGTAATCGATTCTGGAATTGATATTGATCACGAAGATTTAAAAGGTAAAATTTGGACTAATAAAAAAGAAGTTGCTGGCAACAAAAAAGACGATGATAACAATGGTTATGTAGATGATATTCACGGATGGAATTTTCTTGGTGATGCCGAAAATGAAAATTTAGAGTTGACCCGTATTGTTAAAAAAGGCGATGTAAATTCTCCTGATTATGCTGCAGCAAAAGCAGAACTGGATGAAAAGTTAGCTCAAATGAATCAACAAAAACCTCAGGTTGATATGATTGCTAAAGCGGAAAAAAACGTTCGTACCTATCTGAAAAAAGAAAAATATACCTTGGCAGATATCAAAAGTATTACTACTACTGATACCGAATTATCACAAAGCAAAGCCATTATGACGCAAGTCGCAACTCAGGCTGGCGAAAATTTTCAAGAGGAAATTAATAGTTACATCAACTACATTTACGACCAGTTAAATTACAATTTAAATGTAAATTTTGATGGTAGAACTGCTGTTGGTGATAATCCAAACGACATCAACGATAAAAAATACGGAAACGGAAATGTAAAAGGTCCAGACTTTTTAAAAGGCGAACACGGAACTCACGTTTCGGGTATTATCGCACAAAACAGAGGAAATAAAAAAGGTGGAGATGGAGTTGTGGCAAATAATGTAGAAATCATGGCTATTCGCTCAGTTCCCAACGGTGATGAGTACGACAAAGACATTGCGTTAGCCATTCGTTATGCTGTTGATAATGGTGCTAAAGTCATTAATGGTAGTTTTGGTAAAGACTATTCTCCAAACAAAGAATGGGTTTTTGATGCTATTAAATATGCTGCAAGTAAAGACGTTTTGTTTGTTCATGCTGCTGGAAATGATGGTAAAAACATCGACGTTGCTCCTAATTTTCCGAATGATTCTAAAGATAAAATCACCGAAATATCAGACAATGTACTAACAATTGGTGCTTTAAACAACCAATGTGGTGCTAAGTTAATTGCTCCGTTTTCTAACTTCGGAAAAGTAAATGTGGATATTTTTGCTCCAGGAATGGAGATTTATGCTACCGTTCCCAACAACAAATACAAAATGGAACAAGGAACTTCAATGGCTGGTCCAAATGCTGCTGGTGTAGCCGCTTTGATTCGCTCTTACTATCCCAACTTAACAGCTTCAGAAGTAAAACACATCATTATGGATTCGGGAACGGCCATTCCGTATGAAGTCATTGTGGGTGAAAAAAGAATTAAAATGCCTTTCTCAGAAACCTGTGTTTCAGGAAAAATTGTCAATGCTTATAACGCGTTGTTAATGGCAGAAAAACTCTCAAAAAGTAAAAAATAAATCATTAAAAGAAGGGCTAACTAGTCCTTCTTTTTGTTTCAAAATACTTCCTATGAAAAAAGCATTTCTTTCATTTTTGATTTTCAATTTCATATCATTAACTGCCCAAAATTCAACCTATTGGCAACAACATGTTGATTATAAAATGGAGGTTTCTATGGATGTGAAAACCTATCAATATACTGGAAAACAAGAATTAGTGTACACCAACAATTCGAATGATACCTTGTACAAAGTGTACTATCATTTGTTTAATAATGCTTTTCAACCTGGAAGTGAAATGGACATGCGGTTACAATCCATCAAAGATCCAGATGGGCGCATGTTTACCAAATTGAAAGAAAGCGACGAAAAAAAACAAAGTAGAATCGCCAATTTACAACCCGATGAAATCGGTTTTTTACACGTTTCCAATTTCAAACAAGACGGCGTTTCGGCCATTGCTAGAGAAATAGAAACCATATTGGAAGTTTCGTTGGCTCAACCAATTTTACCTGGGAAATCAACCACTTTCACACTCGATTTTCAAGGTCAAGTTCCCGTTCAAATTCGCCGTTCAGGTAGAAATAATAAAGAAGGTATTGCGCTTTCGATGAGTCAGTGGTATCCCAAAATGGCCGAATTTGATTTTGAAGGATGGCATGCCGATGCTTATATTTCGAGAGAATTTCATGGCGTTTGGGGAAATTTTGATGTAAAAATTACCATCGACAAAAACTATATTTTAGGCGGAACTGGTTATTTGCAAAACGGAAATGAAATTGGTTACAATTACCAAGATGAAGGTGTAAAAGTGAAAATTCCACGCAAGCAAAAAACACTTACTTGGCATTTTAAAGCGCCAATGGTGCATGATTTTACTTGGGCTGCCGACAAAGATTACATACATGATATCGCTCAAGTTCCTAACGGAGCCAAACTTCACTTTTTATATAAAAACAAGGAAGAAATTAAAGAAAACTGGAAAAAAGCGCAGCAAAAAACGGTGGAACTGATGCAGTTTTACAACTCGTTTGTTGGAAAATATCCTTACGAACAATATTCCATAATTCAAGGTGGCGATGGCGGAATGGAATATGCCATGTGTACGCTGATTTTGGGCGAAGGAAGTTACGATGGTTTGGTTGGTGTTATTGCTCATGAAATGGGACATTCATGGTTCCAACACATTCTGGCTAGCAACGAAAGCAAACACAGTTGGATGGACGAAGGATTTACTACATTTATAGAAGATACCGTTTTATACGAACTGTCAGACAAAAAAGGTCCAGATCCAATAATTGCTTCGTATAAAGCGTATGTTAACATGGCTAATTCGGGCGATGAACAACCCTTGAGTACTCACGCTGATCGTTTTGACCGTAACAAATTGTACAGCACTGCTTCCTACATCAAAGGAGAATTGTTTTTAACGCAATTAGAATACCTCATCGGTAGAGACAATCTACTAAAAACCATCAAACGTTTTTACAGTGATTTTAAATTCAAACATCCAACTCCAAACGACATCAAACGAACCGCAGAACGTGTTTCGGGAGCACTTTTAGATTGGTATTTGGTTGATTGGACTCAAACTACCAACACCATTGATTATGCAATTAAAAACGTTGAAAGCGCTACTGATGATGTGCCGAGAACTGGAGTTTCTTTAGAGAGAATCGGTCGAATGCCAATGCCAATTGATGTTTTAGTTGAATATACTGATGGTACAAAAGAAAGTTTCTATATTCCGCTTCGAATGATGAATTATGAGAAGAAAAATCCAACACCATCAATAAAACGAACCATTTTAAACGATTGGGCTTGGGGAAATCCGAATTACTTTTTTGAAATTCCAAAGTCGAAAACCACAATCAAAAAAATAACCATTGATCCGAGCGGATTAATGGCGGATGTGAAAAGCGAAAATAATTCATACGAGATTAAGTAAATTCATTCACCAAGAATAGTTTCCAACGGCAAATGATCTCCAATATTGGTTCCGTAATAGGCTTTGGTGATGACTCCGTTTTCATCAATTAAAAAATCAGCTGGAATTCGGCTCATTTGTCCGTCTCTCTTCAGATTTTTACCTTTTAAAAGCACTTTTCCTTCTTTGAGATTACTTCTGGTTTTCTTGTTGAACATCGAACCTACCATACGCCAAAACGATTTTTGAACACCATATTTTTTATACAAAACCAAATCGGGATCACCCACAATAGGAAATGGAACTTGGGTTTCAGTTAAATACTGTTGCAGCGTTGCATTATTGGACTCAAAAACAGCAATAAATTCGTATCCTTTGGCCTGAATGGCTTCGTAATTCTGAATGATTTCGTTCATTCTAAAATTACAAACTGGGCAACTAGCGTACCTGAAAAAAGCCAAAAACACCTTCTTGCCTTTTAGTTTTTCTATGTTTATGGTATCGCCTTTTGAATCAACAACAACAAAAGCGGGCGCTATTTGACCTTCTTTTATCTTTTGCGAAAAACCCGAAAACGAATTTAAAACACAAACGATTGCTAAACTACATTTCAAAAAAAATTGCGTCATAATTTCTAAAGTATAGAAATGATAACGCAATTTATAGCAACGAATTATTGAAATGAATAAATTAATTCATCGCGTTGATTCGAACACTGGCTTTAACCAAGGCTAATGCTTTAATTTTATTGAACTCGACGTCTTTGTCTTGATGGTGTTTATTCTGACTCACCAAACGCACACAACCTTCATAATCCGATTTTTGGATGTATTTTACAGTGATGTATTCTTCTCCGCTCATGTCCAAACTCAAAAGGTACATTTCACCCCAAAAAATCTCGTTATGAATGTCGGTTACTTCTTTGTACAACACAATATCGCCACTTTTTAATAATGGATACATACTGTCGCCAGTCACATACACCGCACCATCACATTTGGGTAAACGTGGAATCGAGATATAGTCCAACGGAGTTTGATTTCCTTTTCCACTAAACAGCGGAACCAAACCAGCTACTGCTTCAATATCGTATAACGGAATTTGCTGATTTTCTATAGAATTGTCCGTTTTGAGTTTGAAAGCTTCTACTTCTTTATTGAGCAAAAATTCTTCATCACTTTTAAACATATCACCTTGTCCCGTCAAGAGCCAATTCGGATTAATATCGGTATAAATAGACATGATGTGTTCTAAAACATTACTTCCGATGCTTTTTCCTTCTTTAACAGCCTTAGAAATACTTCCTCTACTGGCTCCTAAACTATTCTCAAAAGCATAATAACTGATGCCTTTTTTATCAATGTATTGACCTACTCGTTCTGAAATCATGGTATTATTTTTTACAAAAATAGGAAAAAAATCTAAACAGCAAGCGACATATAAGATTTTTATATCATTATATCAAAAGAAGAAGAAAATAATCTTCTTTCATAGAGTTAGATTCATGTTCACTATCAACAACTTAAGTGTCTGATTCAGAAATATAATTAAAGTAATCAAAAGCAAAGAAAACAATCTCAGCACATTAAAAAATAATTGAAAATAATCTTTGTTTTTATTTGTTTATAAGATTTATTTCTTATATATTTGCATTGTAATTAATTCGAAAGAGGAGTTTTAAACCCCGTTGTCCGGAAAACTAGTGGTTCAAAACTCATTTTAAAGAAGATAGTTACAAGAAAAAATTCTAATAATAAAAAATTAAAAAAATGAGTACAGAAATTAAAAACACGCTCTTTCGTTTTGTAACGATGCGAGCACCAGAGTTGTCTGATGAAAAACTAAAAGACAAACGATTTATTTACAGAAACGAAGCTAAAGAAGGTGATTACAGGCCTTTTGACCTCGCCGTTGCAACTAGAGAAAACCAAACCAAATGGAACGCAATTGCTCAGTGTGAATTCGAAGCCTATCAAAACGAAGATCAAGTTAAAGCTTTAAACGAAAAACTTCATGATTTGGCTGTTTGGATTGCAAGAAACAAACACTCTTTTACAACAGAAGAGTTGATTCTTAAAATTAAAGAGGTTGACATTGCTTTAGACGAAAATCAAGTAAACGAACTATGGAATAATTTATTCTATCAAGTGGTTACCCAAAAATCATTTTACATCAAAGAAGCCATTATGCAAATCTTGGTCGCTAATCATGTGTTTGAAAATCAAGATTTGATCTCTAAAGAAATGGATTTAATCTCTAAAAAAAGCATTAAAAACCCAATCTTTGATACTGAACTAATCAAATACATTGTCAATGCAAAGGTTGTTTTGCCAAGAGAACTTTTCACAGAAGAGGATGTAAATTCTGCTTCAAACGATGCCAATTTACAACGAAAAGCAGAATCAGATGAAGTTGTTGAAAGTGCTCCATCAACAGAGATGCTAAGAGTTCAAAAAGTGTCTAATTCGCAACTACAAATTACGCAATTCAAAACTCTTAAAAAAGAGTTGGAAAAACTAGAAAAAAAATTCCGTAAAGACTATCAAGCTGCATTTGATGCTGCCGAAAAAGAGCATGAAGAAAGAATCAAACCTTTACTTGAAAAATACAATGAAGAAGTTCGATCCCAAAAAGAAAGCTGGTGCTCTGTCAGAGATCCAAAAGTAACTTATGATTTGAATGATCCTTGTAATCAACTTCCTGTTGTTCCACAACCTGAATTACCAAAGTTTGAATTTGAATTCAAAAACGAGATGGATTTTGATGATTTGCAAAAAAATTTAAGTGAAGAATCATTCAATACTTTGTTGGATTTGTTGGAAATTGAAACGGTAGAAGAGAAAGATGCTTCTTTTCAAAGTAGATTAGTTCCATCTATTGATTCTGGAACTTTTAATGAAGGCGGTTATTCTTATTCTCAAACGTATTCTCAAATCGAGAATTCAATAGAGCAAAACACTCAGGTAGTTATCAACAACACTCCTAATCAAGGATCATCTGTTGTAAGTTACAATGGAGTTATTATTCCAGTTACAAATGCACCGACAGCAAAAGCTCCATTTTCATTTCAAGCATGCCCAAGTGTAATACAACCCAGAACAGTGGTGTTTTATTTAACGGTAGAAGTTCCAGACGCTACATGGGAGGCAATTAATAGCGGTTCTTATTGCACTGTAACCAATAATGGAGGTGACAATACAGGCGGTTTATTTGTTGAGTCAAGAACAGGCAACACAATAACTCTTAGAGTTCAAAACACCGTATTTACAAGTGATCAAAATACCGTTTCAAAATTAGAAGGTGTGGTAGCATTTAGTAATGGTGTTAAAAAAAGTTTCCTTGTTCCCTCTTCACCTTCAAGCTCAATTGTAAAAAGTTGTTTTTCAGGAACTCTTTCTGGTGGAACTGATATTGATGAGACTAATCCAACCGAATTAGTAGCAGGTTTTGTTCCTTCTGGTTTTGGAGTAAAACAATTAGGAATTGCCGACTACAAAAAGGTTGAGCAAACCACTCAAGGCTATATCGAAGGTGATGTTGCTCATATCGAGAATGTAATGGCTCGTGAACGTAGAGAAAAATCTACTCGAAAATTAACTCGCTCTGAAATCACTGAGACCGAAAGTACTGATTCTGAAAGAGAACAAATTACGGATACCTCATCAACCAGTCGATTTGAACTTCAAAGTGAAGTTGCAAAAGTGCTGCAAGAAACTAAAGACAAAAACATTAGCGCACACGTAGACGGATCGTATGGACCAATTAGTTTTGGAGTTGCAGGAAGTTTAGCTACTCATTCTTCTAAAGAAGAAAGTAATAAACAAGCCATGACTCACGCTCAGGAAATTACGGCAAAAGCAACCGATCGAATTATTTCTAAGGTGCACAATGAACGTGTTGCCAAAATGATTGAAGAATTTGAAGAAAACAACCTTCATGAATTTGACAACAGAAAAGGTGATAAACACGTAGTAGGTGTATACCGTTGGGTAGACAAAGTGTTTAAAAATCAAATCTATAATTTCGGCAAACGTTTGATGTTTGAATTCATGATTCCAGAACCAGCTAAGTTACACTTGTTAGGTATGGCTGAAAATCAAGCTCAAAGTTCGAGTACAACCTTGGTTAAACCAGTAGATCCAAGAACCTATGCTGATGCTCCTAATGCAACTGTATTATTCAATTTAAAAGATTATTCAAAAATCAATGATACTACAGTTAAGTATTGGTCTAGCAAATTCAATGTGGAGATTCCTGAAAAACAAGAAGACTACATCATTTGTGGAGAATCGTTCAGCGTATCACACGACGGAACCTCTATCGGAAGACACGAAGGAAATTCGGGTGCAGGAAAAATTGAACTTCCTGAAGGATATGTAACAACAGAAGGTTACATCAACTTTACAGCTGGGAAAGACAATGACACTCAGATTTACTCTGGAATGTTAGTTTCATTAGGAAAAGTAAACAAGTATTTTTCAGGCAATAATGGTGGAGTTGAAAAAGACTTTACATTTCCATTAGCTGGTTACGTTGGTAAAGTACCTGTTTCTTATACTATGGCCAATTTCTTCCATGCAAACGTCAATGCATCGGTAAAATGTGAATTAACCGCTGAAGCAAAAGCAAGATGGCAAAAAGAAACATTCAAAGCAATTATTGAAGCTTATGAAGACGCGTTAAAAGATTACAACACAAAATTAGCCGAGGAAAATGCCAAAGGAGTAAAAATCAAAGGCGAAAACCCAGGTTTCTATCGTCAAATTGAGAACATGATTTTACGTAAAAATTGTATTTCTTACATCATTGATCAAAATCAAACCGCACAAAGAACGTATGGTAAATCGATGAGCAATGGCCAAACCACTTTTGGCAACTATGAAGTGCAATTGGGAGCTGAATTAGACGATTACGCAGCATTCGCAAAATTCATTGAACAAGCTTTCGAATGGGAAATCATGTCGTACAACTTCTATCCATACTATTGGGGAGACAGACAAGACTGGTCACAATTGTACCAATACGACAACAACGATCCATTATTCAGACACTTCATGCAAGCGGGAATGGCACGAGTAATCGTTACTGTTCGTCCCGGATTTGAAGAAGCGGTTCGCTACTACATGCAAACAGGACAAATCTGGAATGGTGGTGAAGTTCCGGTTATTGATGATGAATTATTCTTATCTATCGTAGACGAATTACGTCAACCAGAAGGGAAAAAAGAAGGAAAAGCTTGGCCAACACGCCTACCAACTTCTTTGACCATTTTACAAGCACAAACCATTGGCTTAAATGTTACCAAAGCATTGCCTTTTGATGAAGATTTGAGTGATTTCGAAAACACCGAAGATGTTCCTCATTCCAATGCATTAGACATTACCAACGCAGAAATTGGTGGTGGTTTGAACCTGACTTCAGCAAAATTAGTTGGACGAATTGAAGGAAATGAAAGTATTGAAGCTAAAATCGTGTTGAAAAACGTTGATGGTTCTTTGCGAAACCTTGATTACTGCGATGAAAGTGGTAGTTGGGAGATCAGCGGAATTCCAGCCGGAAAATACGAATTGCTTTTAGATGCTGAAGACGATTTCCCGACTGACGATTTTGAAGTTCTTGAAGGCTCTAAAGCACTTACTGTCGAATTAGAAAACGACCAAACTCTGGAAGTGAATCTAAAACTGCAAAAAATAATTTAATCCTTTAACCTCAACCCCCGAAAATTTTCGGGGGTTTTAAAAACACAAAAGATGGGAAATAAAACAAAAATAAACACCATTCTGGTCCGAAAAATCCCTGCTTCAAAAGTTGAAAATAACAAGGATTATGAAGTGGGTATTTGCATAAGTGGCTATGACAAGACAAAGCACGCGTTAATTGCAAAAGTCGGCAACAGAGTCCACGACGGTTTAGACGAAAACAATTCGGTAAAAGTAAATCTGACTTACAATGAGGCGTTTGCCAGTGATAATACTTACAACACATGGATTTATCTTACCGTGATTGTCCAAGTGTACGATATTGAAAATGATCAGATCATCGAAACCAAAAAACAGGAATATTATCTGGATGAAAAAACCAAACAATTTGTTCCGTTTTTTCCCAATCCGATTACTGCGGTAGACGGCAGTATTCAAGGCTATTGGCATAAAAACAAATTAGTAGCACAAGTAGAAGGTCCTTACTCTGATCCCGATTGCAAAACCTTTGAAAGCGAAGTTAAAATTGGCACACGCTATTATTTTAGGGCAACACCTAAACAAAAATTACACCAATCAGAATTGTTAGCCATGAAATGGAGTTACCGTTACGATGATGAAGAAATTACTCCATTTAATTATGCAATAGAATCAGCTAAAGGCAATGTCAACATAATGAATTGTGTTTTTCACAAACAACCAAAAGAAATAAAAGTATATGCGTTTTATAAAAGCCCAAGTGATAAAGTCTGTGTATTACTTGATGTATTTGGTGCCGAGGTTGATAATGAAGAAAAAAGAACTGAAGAAGAACCGTTAGCTGAGAATGGAGCATCAACCGGAATTTGTATTGAGGAGGCAAGAGTAAGAGCTTTCATGAGGATGTTAAGAGTTGGTGAAGCCACGGGAGAATTAATTAAAAGTTTTGATAAAAAGACAAAAAAAGTTGTTTATAAAAAACAAGATCCTGAAAAAGGGTATAAAATTGCTTTTGGCGGAAATATAATTACTGACTTGAGTACACATCCACAAAAAAATTATGATGGATCAACCGCGGCTGGAGCTTATCAAATCATGAGGTATACTTGGTGGTGGCTTAATGGTCAAAAGCTAACAGAAAAAAACAAAAAAGCTGGAATCTATGAGAAAGATCATGATTATGTGAAAAAATATAATATCCCAGATTATTCGCCTGCTTCTCAAGATAAATTATGTGTTATAATACTCAAACATAAGCAAACTGGTTTGTTGAAATTAATTGCTGAGAACAAAATAGAAAAAGCAATTCGCGGTAAGGGAAGCAGAGAATGGGCAAGTTTACCACACAAAGGCGATAATAGTCGTTACGATTTTAATGGAAAACCTCAGCCTGCAACACCAATGAAAGTTTGTATGGAACACTACGAACAATTCCTTAAAGAAGAATTAGAAGGTAAAAGTTATCTACATCTGGAAAAAGGATTCTTGAAAGAATTTGGGATTAATTGTAGCGAAGAAAAAAATTATGTTGAAAAACCAAAAGATGAAATAAACAACACAGAAAATGCCAACAATCAAAAAAATATTGATTTAAGGGATAAAATGACTTTTTCTGCCCAAAAAAATAGTACTGACTGTAATCTCACTTGCAGAAGTATAATGAATTCAATTGGAGTGGTGCCTGAAAACCCGTCAGGGAAATTGAGAGAATCATATTACCAAACAGCATTAGAAACTAAAGATCGTAAAAGCATTGTTTACAATGATAAAAAGTTTAAAGAAGGTATAAAATATATCGATAAATCATTAGAGTCTGGATATCCTGTTATGGTTGGAGTTCATCATACTAACAAATACAATTATAACGAAGCTAGTGTTCCTACTTCTGATCACTATGTTATAATTGTTGGAAGATATTTTGAAGGGGAAACTGTAAAATATAAATTTTGGGATGTAGCAACACGAACTGGAGCAAGCGGCGATTTTTCTTTTACTTTGTATAATGATAAGCTATTTTCAAACAATGTATGGAAAAAAGGAAGAACTTACACAGTAACACAAATAAGAAGAAACAATAAGAAAGGAAAATTAATTACTTTCGATTAGTTTAAGATAAAAGTAGCATGAAAATTGCTACTTTTATTTTTTATTTTAAAATCTACAAAAAATGAGATTAAAAAACATTACTATACTTATTTTATTATGTAATACTGCATTTGCCCAAACCAATAAAAACCAAATTGAGAACAAGGTTTTTTTAGGGTTGGAACTTAACAAAGACGGAACTTATTCATTTAATAGCTGTGAAAAAGAACACCCTGTTTTAAAATTTGAAAACAATACTTTTTATTATTACTATCCTATAGAAGGAACTCATTATAACATAACAGAACTAAAAAAAAACAATAACGAAAGTTTTGAAATAACGACTAATAGTTATTATTTTTTAAAAGGTGAACAACCTATTGAAGAACAAGATAAGTGGTTTTTAATTAAAAAAGATAATTCCTTTTGGGAATTTAAAAGAAAATCTACAGATGAAAAGTTAATTTTTATTGATAGCTTAGATTTAAAAAACTCCAAAATCAAATACAAAAAGTGTAAAGAAACTAACAATAATATTGTCGCAAAATGGCATGGTAGTTTTAATAAAAGCATTTCTCGAAATAAGAGAAGTAAAGATTCAAGAGATACTGAAACCATAAATTTGGTAGTAAAAAGGGATTCGGTTACTTTAAATGTTGATCGATACATGGGATCATATTCATTATCATTAAATGCATATGAAAAAAAAGGGAGATTGTATTTAACTTTTGATAGTGTTTTAGATGATGAAGAATCTGTGTTTACAGGTGATAAAGAAAATTTTGGTTATATAATCATTGAAAACGGTAGGTATTTCTGGTACTGCCCATATATCAACAAACATTATAATTTGACTGAAGTAAGATTCGCAATCAAAAAGGAATAACAATTTTTAATTAAAAAAACCAGTTCTTAGCTCCGTTAGCGAGAATTTGTAATCTGTGCAAAAAACATCAAAACCATAACACAAACGTTATGGTTTTTTCATTCAATAAAAAGAAAATAATCTTCGTTTTGTTTTGAAATAAAAGATTATTTTCTTATATTTGTTCATAATTAAACGAATTAAATCATGGACAAATTTACCTCAGATCGAATCCAAAAACTACATCCTGTCGTGAGAGCAGAAATGCTCAAAATAGTGGCCGAATGTGACCTCGCACTTACCGGAAAAGCCAAAGTCAGAATCACTCAAGGCCTGCGAACTTTCAAAGAACAAGACGATTTGTATGCCATTGGGCGAACCAAACCTGGCAAAAAAGTCACCAATGCCAAAGGCGGACAATCCGTTCATAATTATGGTTTTGCAGTCGATATTTGCCTGGTCATCGATGGAAAAACTGCTTCATGGGATACCGTAAAAGATTGGGACAACGACCAAATTGCCGATTGGTACGAATGTGTGAAAATTTTCGCCAAATACGGTTGGGATTGGGGTGGAAACTGGAAGAAATTCAAAGATCTTCCGCACTTTGACAAACGCGGTTTCAACGATTGGAAAAAATTATCCAAACTGCAACGCGATAAATACGGATATGTCATTCTCTAAAAACTAATGCTATGAACAAAAAAATTAGAATTCTCAGTTTGGATGGCGGTGGAATTCGCGGAATCATCACTTGCGTCATCCTCAAATACATCGAAGAGCAACTCCAGCGCACCGATCATCCCAACGCTAAAATTGGCGACTATTTTGATCTCATCGCTGGCAGTAGCGCTGGCGGATTATTGGCCGCAATTTTACTTTTCCCTGACAACTCTAAAAGTGCCAAGTTTTCAGTTCAAGAAGCACTCGATTTGTATGCCAAAAAAGGCGAAAACATTTTCAGCGTTTCGTTTTGGGAACACCTCATCAATCCGTTTGGGTTGTTCAATGAAAAAATCTCTCAAAAAAACCTCGAGAAACAATTGACCGAAGTTTTTGGCGATTTGCAACTGAAAGATTTCGTGAAACCGTGTTTAATTACTTCTTACGACATCAGCGAACGAAGAGCCAAACTGTTTGCGAGTCATGAAGCGAGCGCTTCACTTGAAAATTTCTACGTACGCGATGTTTGTCGAGCGACTTCTGCAGCGCCCACGTATTTTGAACCCGCGCGAATCAAATCGCTTTACGGTCAAGCATTTACTTTGGTTGATGGCGGAGTATATGCCAACAATCCTGCGATGTGCGCCTACGCCGAAGCACGTAAAATTGCCTTTTCTAAAGTGCTCAACGACGAAGATAAAATTGATCATCCATCGGTAAAAGACATGGTTATGGTTTCCGTCGGAACCGGAACCGTGTTGAAACCGTATCATTTTAAAGATTTTGTGAATGCTGGACGAATCAAGTGGATTTCGCCATTAATCGATATTTTACTTTCATCGAATGCCGAAACTGTGGATTACAATTTGAAGAAAATGTTTGAAACACTCGGACCGAGAAATCGACTGAATTACCATCGTTTGATGCCGTCGTTAAAAAACGCTTCGCCCGATATGGACGACACTTCCAAAGACAACATTTACGAACTCATTCAAGCCGGACTTTCATTTGTAGAACAAAACCGCGACGAGCTGAACGCCATCGCCAAAAAACTCATCAAAAATAAATAAGACACTAAAGTAGCGATGATCAAAATCTGACAATAAAATAAAATCTGTGAATCTGTGGTAAAATTTTCAAGAACTTAAGTTTGAAACTCATTAAGAACAAATAAAAAACGCCAAACTTAACATTTGGCGTTTTCAACTATAACAACTTCACTTCGGTGATTTCGTTGTAAATCTTGTAAGTTTTAGTCTTCGGATCGAAAAACTGCTGTTCGGTGTAAAAAATTTCAACTTTATCACCTTTTACAATTTTATCTTTGATGAACAAACTGTCGCCTTCAAACGAAAAAAGCCAAATAAACTCTCTTTTAGTATTGCTCTCGTCAGTTATTGTAATTGTGTTAAACTCGGCAGAAATCATCGATTCAAAACTTCCTTTGTGTGAAGATGCAATTACTTCTACCACTTCATCTTCGGCAGCATATTCATCAGCTACTTCATCTAAAATATTAGAAAAAACCTTCGGGCAAAGTAGTGCCATTTCAACGCCAACGTTTTCTGCAATTCGCTCTAACGAAGTTGATTTTTTATCTGGATTATAACCAATTACTTTTCGGTCTTTTTCATCCAACATCCCTAACGATTCAAAAATACACAATCCCAAATCAGTTTCGGTTAGTTTTTCTGTACCTTTATTGGTGGCACATTCGCAAGTTAATGCTGCTAATTTCTTGTAAACAGCTTCTTTTTTTTGAGCCGTCATTGCAACAGTACACAACAACAGCAATAGCAATTTTTTCATTTTTGTCAATTTAATTCAGTGTTTACAAACGCCGAAAAGATTAAGAATTATTTTTTTGCGAATATAAAACTTCTGTTGATAAAGTGTTTAATTAACTCCACTTTTATTGTCTTTTTTTCTGGAATAGAATTTGTAGATTTACACCGATAAAAACTCTAATTAATTATGAAGTCATTCTATTTTTTCCTTCTTATAGCCTTTTTAAGTGTGGGTTCACATGCCCAAACACTCACTTTTAAAACCAGCAGCGTTAGTGTAACGGAGAAAAACGAAAAAGGGAAATGGAATAATTGGTCGGAATTTGTTGATGCCGACTTAATCATCACCATCGACGGTAAAAAAAATCGAATCGTTGTTAATTCGCCCGATATTCAGGTTTATACAATCAAAGCCTATGGTGAAAAAATCGAAAATGACGACCAAAAAATAGTACCTTTTGAATGTGTTGACAACAATGGCTCAAAATGTAATATCATCGTTATTACGCACAAAAAAGAAAACAATCGTATGCAGTTTTACATCAATTATTCGGAGGTAAAATTTGTGTACAACATCTACAATTAAATTCAAAAATGGATTTCTCCTTTTCAAAAAATGAAAAATTAAAAAGCAGAAAAGTCATCGATTCGCTTTTTACCGAAGGAAAATCCGTTGCAAAATACCCGTTGCGATTAGTGTATGTTGAGGTAACAAACGAAGAAGAAATTCCACTGAAAATGGGCGTTTCAGTTTCCAAAAAACACTTCAAACACGCTGTTGACCGCAATTACTTCAAGCGAGTTCTTCGCGAATGTTATCGCCTCAATAAACATCTTTTGTTGGACAACATTGAAAAAAAATACGCCGCTATGTTTTTTTATCAAACCAGCGACCGTTTGAGTTATCAAGAAATCAACGAAAAAACAATTCTCCTTTTTAAAAAATTCATCGAAACAGAAAATAAAACGGTTTAGAATGAACTCATTTAAACTTTTTCGCCTCAATCAAAAAAGTTTAAACAGTTTTAATAATAATACGAAGTCTTTTTTCGTTTTTACATTCTAAATCAATTTATTATGCGGTTTATTTTCACTTTTCTATCTATTGGATTTCTTTTTTGCGGTTGTAAAGAAGCCGAGGCAGAAGCCGATGTCGTTGCAGTAAAAATGCCTGCAAAAGTAATGTACGAAGAAGATCCAAATTATGACATGGCGGTTGATTCTGTTGCTACAGAAGCAGTACAAAATGCACCAGCAATGAGTACTTCATCTGAAGAAAAAATGGAGCAAAAAATTATTAAATCGGGTGATTTGCGTTTTGAAACTTCCGACATGGAGGAAACGTACGGCGCTGTTAATCAATTGATAAAAAAACACAAAGCGATTGTTCAAAGTGATACTGAAGATAAAGACAGTTACACTTTCAGCCGTTACTTAACACTCAGAATTCCCAACGAACATTTTGACAACTTCATCAACGACTTAGGAAAAGGAGTTGACTATTTTGACAGAAAAAACATATCCATTGAAGATGTGACAGAAGAATATATTGATGTTGCCTCGCGAATTAAAACCAAAAAAGCATTAGAAACGCGTTATCTCGAATTACTAAATAAAGCCAACAAAGTATCTGAAATGCTCGAAATTGAGCGTGAACTGGCAACCATTCGAGAAGAAATCGAGGCCAAAGAAGGTCGGTTGAAATACATCCAAAATAAGGTAGCGATGAGCACGATTAATATCGAATTTTACAAAGCAATGGAACGTAAAGCGGGAGCACGCGTTTCTTTTGGTACAAAATTTGTCAATGCAATAAAATCGGGTTTCAACGGAATTTCAACTTTCTTCCTTTGGGTAATCGAAGTTTGGCCTTTTATTATTATTTTAGTGGCCTTGATATATTTTATTAGAAAACGATTTAAGAAAAAAAGCAACAATCAAAATGTGGACACGAATTAAGAAAAGATATGTAATTCCAGTAGTCGCTGGCGGATTTTTATTCGTTGGAATGAGTTTCAAAGACGACTTTTTTGAAGTGGCCAAACAAATTGAAATTTTCACTACTACTTTCAAAACCGTAAACCAGAATTACGTAGATCAAGTTTCACCAGCCGAATTGATGGACAAAGCAATCAAGAGCATGCTGGCCGATTTGGATCCGTATACCAACTATTTCAACGAACAAGATGTTGTAAAATTCAAAATCAACAATACGGGCGAATACACCGGAATTGGTGCGATGATTACTCGAAAAGAAGACAAACTCATCATCAAAGAACCCTACAAAGGATTTGCAGCTGATAAAGCAGGTTTAAAAGCAGGTGACGAAATCATTCAAATTGGTGATGTGCTTTTATCCGACTATAAAGAAGATGCGTCACAATTGCTCAAAGGAACCAAAAACACTAAAGTTGATATTAAATACCTTCGTCAAGGAAAACCATTGACTACTCAATTAATTTTGGACGAAGTTGAGGTAAAAGCTGTTCCTTTTTTTGCCAAAATTGATGCAAAAACAGGCTATATCGTTTTATCAAAATTCAACAAAAAAACTACTCAAGAAACCAAAGAAGCCTTAGAAAAACTTAAAGCTGATGGCGCCACTCAAATCATCTTAGATTTAAGAGGAAATCCGGGCGGACTTTTGAATGAAGCTATTAATGTCTGCAATTTGTTTGTTCCAAAAGGCGAAGTAATTGTAACTACCAAATCGAAAAACGAAAAACACAACAACGTATACAAAACCACTCGTGAACCAATTGATACTGAAATTCCGCTAGCGATAATTGTAGACGGAAAAAGTGCTTCGGCTTCTGAAATTGTTTCGGGTGCGTTGCAAGACTTAGATCGAGCGGTTGTTTTGGGAAGCAGAAGTTTCGGAAAAGGATTGGTACAACGTCCGTTTGATATGACCTACGGAACTCAAGTAAAAGTAACCATTTCAAGATATTATACGCCTTCAGGAAGATGCATTCAAGCCTTAGATTATGCGCACAAAGACAGCGATGGGAAAGCAACTAAAACTGATGTTACAAAAGCCAACGCATTCAAAACCAAAAAAGGAAGAACCGTATATGATGGTGGTGGAATTTTACCCGATATTGAAATTGCAGAAACCAAATTAAGTCCAATTAGTGAAGCCTTAATTCGCAACGACGGAATTTTCAATTATGCAACGTATTACTATTACAAAAACCCTAATTTAGGCGATAAAATTCCAACTATTTCTGATGCTGATTATGCCGATTTTAAAGCATTTTTGAAAAAAGAAAAATTTAGTTTTGACACCGAAACAGAGATTGCTTTAAAAAACACTTTAGAAAAAGCTAAAAAAGAAAACATCGATCAGACGATTGCTGTTGAATACCAACAATTGCTTTCGGCTTTACAAAAAAGTGAAGAGTCACTTTTAGACAAAAACAAAAAAGAAATTTCAAAATTGATTCAAGATGAATTAATTAAAAGATACCAATATAAAGAAGGATTGTATCAGTATTACACCAAAAGCAATGTTGAAATTTCACGTTCGATTACTTTGTTTAATAACATTGCCGAATACAATAAAATACTCAAACTATAATGTGGAAATTTATTAGAATTATTCCGTTTTTTATCGTCAGTTTACTCTACTCTCAAGAGGAAATGGTACAAAGTGTTTATTTTGATTTTGATAAATTCTCTTTAGATGATAAACAAGCCAATGATGTGGTTGAATTCATCAGAAAAGCCGACTCAACGCGCATCGAATCCATTCAGATTTTTGGTTATACTGATGATGTTGGAAAAGATGCCTACAACTTTAAACTATCAACTAACAGAGCCACAACGATTCAAAATAAATTAGTTGAAAACGGAATCAAAAATAAAATTATCGTTACCATCGAAGGAAAAGGTAGAATTTTAATTGACGATGATATTGTTGAAAATCTACCCGAAAAACGTTCCAAAAATCGCCGTGTGGATGTCGTACTGAACTTAAAACCACTACCAAAAATTGAGATTCCAGGTTTTTATAATATGGTTCAAAAAAACCATATTGTTGGCGATCACATTTACTTGGATAATATTCATTTTGAAAAAGGAAGCAGTAAATTGACTACCAAATCAAAAAACGAATTGGATAAAGTTGCTCTTTTACTCCATCGTTACAAAAACATACAATTTGAAATTCAAGGTCATGTATGTTGTACACCACCATATCAAAAAGAAGCCATCGATAAAGACACCAAAAAAAGACAGCTGTCTACCAATCGAGCGCAATCAGTATACAAGTATTTGGTTTTGAAGAAAATCGCTAAAAACCGAATGACTTTCAAAGGGTACGGAAACACCGTTCCGCTAAATAAAGGTCCAGAATACGATCGTAGAGTTGAATTAGTAATCACCAAAATTTAGTGCGATTCATTATCTACTTCTGGATTGTTTGTGGTTTTGCTACCACATCATTGTCCGCACAAGAACACAGTGTGTATTTTGATTCCAATACTTTTCTACTCAACGAAACGCAAAAAGCAACTCTAACTTCGTTATTTTCCTCTGAAGAAGAAATGAAAATAACAATCGCTATAGAAGGCTTTTGTGACGATATTGGTTCGGATGAATCCAATCAAATTCTTTCCCAAAAAAGAGCCGATGAAGTAGCTCATTTTCTGCAAAACGAACTTCAATTGGTTGTATCAAATTCAATTGGCAAAGGTGAAATTTCACTTCCCGAAAATGCTCTAAATGCTGATGAAATTCGAAAAAATAATCGTGTTGTAAAAATCCGTTTTTCAAAAGAAATTGTTGAGGTTAAACTCGATTCAGTAGAAAAAAAACCAACTCAAACAAATTATAAAACCTTTTCAGACGAACTTAAAAAAGGCGATCGAATTATTGTAAACAATCTTATTTTTATGGGTTCGCTCACTTATTTTCAATCGCCCGAAGAAGCCGAAGCCGAGCTGGAAAAAATCATTTCTTATTTAAAAACACATCCAAACACCAAAATTGAAATTCAAGGCCATGTGTGTTGCATTTCCAATTCGTTTAAAGATGCGTTCGATCGCAACAGTAGAAAGAACAACTTATCAGAAACCCGAGCCAAAAAAATATACGATTATTTTATCGAAAAAGGAATTGCCGCTAATCGAATGACACACAAAGGCTACGGAAGACAATTTCCAATTCCGGGCGGCGAAGAACACGACAATAAAAGAGTTGAAATTTTGATTGTTGAAGATTAATCCTTCTTCATTTCGATATGCGGAATATCGTCTTCCAAATACATTTCGCTGGTTTGAACAAATCCGTGAGTTTGATAAAATTTCTTCAGATACAACTGTGCTGAAATGGTAATTTTCGTTTCGTGAAAATGCGTTTTTACTGCATTTACCGCTTGGTACATTAGTTCATGTCCAATTTTCAATTCGCGGCGTGATGGCTTTACAATTACTCTTCCTATCGATGCTTGTTCAAAATAATCATTCGGTTTAAATAATCGAGCGTAAGCCACCAATTCGCCCTCTATTTCACCCAACAAATGAATTGCTTTTTCGTCTTTACCATCAATATCCTGATAAACGCAATTTTGCTCCACCACAAAGACTTCACTCCGCAATTGTAACAAAGAATACAACTCCGCAAGAGAAAGTTCGTTAAAACGCTTTATTTGCCATTTTACTAACGACATGATTTTACAGTTTAATAGTTTTGATGATGGCTTCTAATTCTAACATAAAATCACTTTTCCCTTTAAAAGGTGCATAACAAAATCCTTCTAGGACAATTACACGTTTGCGTTGTTCATCAACAATTGCATAATTGATGAATGGTCCCGACATGAATGCATTTTTCAAATTCCACGTTCCTTTTGTTTCGTAGGCAACATGATTGGAAAGATTGATTTTATCCAAATACGGTGTAAAATCAGTTTCCGTTACCATTCGAGTTCTTTTTTTACTTCCGTGAATGTATTTATTGCCGATAGAATCTCTGACTTTTACTATCGAATTGATGATGTTTGTGGTGTCTTTTAATCGTTTGAATGGCAACTGATACGCGATGATGCTCAAGTTTCCACCGTTGATTTCTTTTTTCATCCACAAAAACTTTTTCCCTTTTAAAACGGTTTTGAATTTGACCGGAATTTTAACATCTACATCAAATTGCTCATTGATGTCATTGGTTTCTGATTTGTCAACGTAGATCTGACTTTGGATGGATCTAATTTCAGAATCGCGAATCATTTTAGTGATTTGTGGCGCTTTTACTTCGATAGAATCAATAAGATCTTTGAGTGTTCTTCCTGAAAATCGTATTAGAATCTGCGGATTGGATGTTTCGTTTTCTTTGATGCTAAAATCGTTCTTGACGTCTTTTTTTACCACAATGATGTTGCGACTTTTGGTCAGAAATCCGTCTAATAATTTTACTGGATATTGATTTAAGACAAAAAGAGGTTCTTCGTCTTGCAAACCAATTACGGGTGAGGCAAATTTATTTCGTAGTGAATCACCCACTTCTCCATTCCACAATTGGTCGTCGATAATTACCGAAACCGAATTGATTTTGCCCAAGGTTTCATAAGCCGTGTTTTTTCGTTCCTCTATGCAAGAAGAAAAAAGAAACGGAACTAAAAGCAATAAAAAAAGGGTTTTATTCATATCGAAATAAAACCCAAATTTACGTAAGATTTTGTATTTATCCACCAATTTTTAATTTCATTCCTGGCTTAATACTTTCGTCTTGTATATTGTTCCATTTTTTGATGTCAGCAATAGTAACACCTGGGAATTTTTGTGAAATGCTATACAACGAATCGCCTCTTTTTACATAATACATTTTTTCATTTTCGTTTTTGGCAATGGCGTTATCTTTTTTGTTTTTAGCATTTTTATCTGCTACGGCAACATCCGTTTTAGAAACAATCAACGTTTCGCCTAATTTAATGTTATTGCCTTCGATTGAATTCCATTCTCTCAAATTTTCAATTGTAGTATTGTGCTTTTTAGCAATCAATCCTAAATTGTCCCCTTTTTGAACGGTGTATTCTTTCGTTTTTGTCTCAACAGCAACAGCGTTTTCAACTGAATTTTTGTCGCCAACAAGAACTTGAGCACCTAATTTAACATTGTTGTCTGGTAAATTATTCCATTCTCTTAATTGCTGAACCGTAACACCGTGTTTTCTTGCGATTGAGCTTAAATTATCTCCTTTAACAACTACATAGTAATTATCATTTGTGTCTACTTCTTGTACTTTTTCACCGTTGTGGGTTTCTGTTTTAGAAGCTTTAGGTTCAATTGCAGCATACGATTCTTTGGTTTCAACAGGAGTTTTCACTTCTTTTTTAATGGTAGAAATCACCTTTTCATTTTTGATGATTTTTAGGCTTTTCCCTTTAGCGATGTTATTTCCACTGATGCCATTCCACTTTTTGATGTCGGCTACAGTTACATCATATTTGTTAGCAATTGCGATTAAATTATCGCCACTAACTACTTTGTGGTATTTGGTAACGTCTTTATAAGTAACGACTTTCTCTGTTTTGAACGTTTTATCCGACTTTGGCTCAACCGATTTTACTTCGGCAACAGCGACAGTATCATTCGTCTTTACTTCGTTGGAAGCAATAACCTCTTTTGGTTCTTTGCTTTCGATTTTTTCAAACGAATAAATCTTTAAATTTCTTCCCAAAGGAGCGCTGTTACTGCGTAAACCGTTCCATTTCTTCAAATCATCAACGCTTACATTGTATTTTCTAGAAATAAGCGTTAGGTTTTCACCTCTTCGTATTTTATGGTATTTGACACGTGATGCTAAATCGCCATTGATAATGTCTTTCGGACGAGAATACGCTACTTCGGTCATTGGTTTTTCGCGATTTCTTGCCACATAATCAACATAAGCATACACTTTGTCTTCGTTAGAAGCAAAAACAGCTATTTTGTCTTTTGGCAACTTCAAGAAATTGATTGATCCTGTGATGTACGGAATTTCATCGCGTTTGTACGACGGATTGAAAAACTTAATTTCCGCCTCCGAAATATTGAATAAATCGGAAATTTGCTTGAAAGTAATGTGTCTTTTAATGGCAATTGTATCCGTTGCAAAATGATTTGCAATGGCTTTGTTGGGAACAATTCCGTGTTCTTTGTGGTATTCAAAAATATACATCGTAGCTAAAAACGCTGGAAGATATCCTTGCGTTTCTTTTGGTAAGAATTTTTTAATGTTCCAGAAGTTTTGCTTTCCGCCCGAACGACGAATTGCTTTAGCTACATTTCCTGGACCCGAATTGTACGATGCCAATACCAAATCCCAATCGCCAAACATTTTGTACATATTGGTCATGTATTGCGACGCCGCTTCACTCGCTCTGAAAGGATCGCTGCGCTCATCAACATACGAGTCAATTTTTAAACCGTATTGTTTCCCTGTATGGTACATGAATTGCCACAAACCTGTTGCGCCTACTCTGGAAACTGCTTTCGGATTCAATGCTGATTCTACAATGGCTAAATATTTGATTTCTAGCGGAATATTGTTTTTAGCCAAATGTTCTTCGAAAACAGGGAAATAGAATTGTGACAATCCCATTAAGCGTTCAAATCCTTTTTTTCTGTTCTTTAAAAATGACTTGATGACGTTTTCAAGACCAACATTATATTCAATATTGAAGGGTGATTTTTCATCCATCAACTTCAATCGCTCTTTTAGCAATTCAGTAGGAAGTTCGTAATCAACAGTTTCCTCCGTATCAATTTTGCAGATGTCACTGGTCATGCTATCGTACAAATCAAGCGAAGTCAATTCTTTCATCCACAAACTATCCACACAAGTCGCCATTTCGTCGTGAACAAAAGTAGCTTTAATGGAATCGAGGAATGAAATTTTCACTTCTTTTTTTACAATCGAGTCCACAACCGGAGTTGTTTCCTGAGCGTAAAAAAAGGATGAAACGAGTAAAAAAGTGTAGGTTATTTTATTTTTTATAGACATATTGATTTCTCAATTATTTATTATTCAGTATTTTAAGCGATTTGCAAAATTAGAACTTATAACGCTAAAAAATGTGTAAATATTGTTAAAAGTTGCATTTAATCGATGATTGCTGCAATTCCCGGTAAAATTCTTCCTTCCAACATTTCCAACATAGCGCCACCACCAGTAGAAACGTAGCTCATTTTTTCTTCTAAGCCAAACTGTTTTACAGCTGCTACAGAATCGCCTCCACCAACTAGTGAAAACGCACCATTTCGAGTTGCTTCGGCTATTTGTTCACCTAAAGTAATGGTTCCGTGAGCGAATTTTTCCATTTCAAAAACACCCAATGGACCGTTCCATAAAATAGTTTTTGAATTCATAATCACCTCTTTGAAGTTTTCCAATGATTTGGGTCCAGCATCCAAACCTTGCCAACCATCTGGAATTTCTCTTACATCAACAATTTGGGTTTTGGCTTCGTTAGAAAACGAATCGGCTGCTACAACATCAACAGGAATGTGAATGTGAACGTTCTTTTCTTTGGCTTTGTGTAAGATTTCGAGTGCTAATTCCATTTTGTCGTCTTCGCAAATCGAATCTCCAACTTTTCCGCCCAATGCTTTGATGAAAGTAAACGTCATTCCACCGCCAATAATCATGTGGTCAATTTTATCTAAAATATTTTCAATTACGGTAATTTTGGAAGACACTTTTGAACCACCAAGAACAGCAGTTACGGGTTTAACCGAATTATTTAAAACACGGTTCAAGCTTTCGATTTCTTTGGCCAATAACAATCCAAAGCATTTGTTTTCTGGGAAAAACTGAGCAATTATGGTTGTTGAAGCATGTGCTCTATGCGCCGTTCCGAAAGCATCGTTTACGTAAATATCGCCCAATGAGGCTAATTCTTTAGAAAATTCAACATCTCCAGCTTCTTCTTCAGGATAAAAACGCAAATTTTCAAGTAGTAATACTTCACCCGATTTTAAATTGGCAGCAGCATTTTTAGCTACTTCTCCTCTACAATCGGAAGCAAATTGAACTGGAACTCCAAGAATTTCGGAAGTTGTTTTTACGATATGTGAAAGGGAATAGTTATCTTCTTTTCCTTTTGGTCTGCCTAAGTGAGACATCAAAATCACGCTTCCGCCATCGGCAAGAATCTTATCTATAGTTGGTTTTGCCGCTTCAATTCGGTTGGTATCAGTAACATTAAAATTTTCGTCTAACGGTACGTTAAAGTCAACACGAATTACAGCTTTTTTATCTTTAAAATTAAAATCGTTGATAGTTTTCATCTTTAGAATCAGTTAATTTAGTTGATTGCAAAGATAGTCTTTTGTTTTTTTAATTAAAATGACAAAACTCATTGATGGGAATTAAACCCATTAAAACCATTAATCCATATCGGTTATTCCAGTGATAACGGTATTTACAGAAACGATGTATAATTTTTCAGAATACATTCCGTTGGCTTTAGAAGCATAAAAACTAATGGCGTCTTCCAATTGGTCAAAACGCTCTAAATAGACGTAAGTGTAGTTGTTGATTTTGTTTACAAACGTTTGATTTTTAACGTCTTTTAATGTCAATAAAGTAGAATAAGGTTTAGCATTACTTGGATCAACAAAAGCACATGTAACCACGTAAAACCCTTTTTCCTGACCTGTGATATTGAGCGTTAAAACTTCGATTAACTCCTTTTTGATTTCTCCCTTTTTATTCGAAAAAGTTTGTGCTTTACTCGTAAGATTTTTGGCTGAGGTAGTTTGGAATAAATCAGCGTAAATTTCTTTCATTTGTTGCACTTTCTTGATGTCGTATTGTTCCAACATTTCTTTGTTGGTCATGCTGGCTGGTTTTTGTGCAACTGGTGCAGCTGGAATCGACTCATCAACAATTAAAGAAGCAAAAAACAAGAAACATTTATCGCTTTCTGATTCAATTTTTAGCATTGCTTCAGTGCTGTTGTTATCAAAAACGGAATTGTTTTCGTTAGCTATAGTAGTAAGACAACTATCAAATCCTAAAGTATTTTTACTGTCTGGATAACGATTTACTTGGTGTTTGTTTTCGATTGTAATGGAACTATTAAAGAAATTATCAGGTTTTCTTAATTTATTAGTAACCGCAATAAAGTTTTTGCTTTTGGCTGTTTTGATGGACACTTTATCACCTGGAACTTTATAATCACCGTCTAAAGCGGCAACTGCAATTTGAGACTTAACCTGACCTTGCGCCACTGTTTTAAATCCGGTGCAATTCAAACTCACAGAAGAGTTTGAAATATCTGAAAAACCATCAAAAGTGATGATGTTTTTAAGTGGTTTTGAACTGTCTTCGTATACGATGAAAATCTGCCAACCCGAAGCGATTCCGCCTCTTAACATTCCTTGAGTTGCTCTGATGTCGGCCAAAGTATACACTCCAGAAGGATTCATCAAACCAACTACATCGTCTGTGATATCAGCATAGACTACATAAGGAGCAAAATCTTTGAATTCGGCCGAGTTCAATCCGTCAAAAATAACCGTTCCTGTAATGCTTTTGTATTGCGCTTGATTTGGGTATTTAATTTTTACAGTAGAAACCGAAGCTCTTCCAGCATCAACCGCCACAAATTTGTCTTCTTTGGGTTGATCTCCGGTGTTGTATTTATAGGTTCCCGCCCAATACAATCCGGCGTAAACTATTTTTTTGGGTGAATTGGTGTCAAGAAATAACTCGGCACTACTGGATGAAAACGTTGATTCGTCGCCATCAATATCAATGTATTCCATAGTGAAATCATCGTTCAATAATGCCGTGCTCGTATGATTGTAATACGGAACGTTAGATGAATTGCTATAATCAACACGATTGGTTATGTTGTTGGCTAAAATCGTAACATCGCCGTTGAGTTCTTTTTGAAATCTAGGTTTGAATGGGTTTTGGGAATGTGCGAGTGAAATTCCGAGAACCATCATCGAAAAACAAATGTTTTTAGGGCTAAACTTTTTCATTTTCGGTAGTATTGGGGATTTTTATTCTTCTAAATTGGTAATCATTATGTCTTCTTTGTTGTTTACAGACAATATCCAAACGTGATCGTTGTAGGAGTTGTTCAGTTTCGAATTACACATGTCTATAGCAACTGATTTATCGTTTACTTTGGCTAAATAAACGTATTTGAATTTATTTTTTGGATCTGAAAATGATGTTGCAGAAACACCATTAGAGTTCAATTTTGATACAAATTTTTTCAAGTTAGATTCGTTTTCAAAAACGTTTGCAATAATATAATATCCTGAGGGAAATCCATCTATGGAAGCCGATTTTATTTCTGTAGTATTTTTTCTAATAACAGAAGGCTTTTCCACCTGAGTTACAATTGCTTTTTTGATAGTGGTAAATTCGGATAAATCAGTTTCATTTGAGACATAAATTTCAGGTGATGCAACTGATTTAAATTCTTCATTTTCAATTACTTCAATATTAAAAGCAGAAAAGAACATATAGCATCGGTCACCACTTGATTTCATTCGCAAAGTAGCATTAGCAATAGTATTGGCTAGCACAGAATTGTCTTGATTTTTGATGTTCATTACGCAAGTATCGTATCCTAAAGTGTTTTTGCTGTTCGGATTTCGATCTGAAAAATGCTTTTCATCGATGGTAATCGAACTGTTTAAGAAATTTTTAGGTTTTCGAATCGGACTTTCTAAAACCGAATATTTTTCGTTTGCTCCTGCTTTAAAAAAGAATTGATCGCCTGTTAAATTGTTGTCGCCTTCTAAAACAGCAAGCGCGATTTTGGCATTAACTTGACCTTCGGGTGCTGTTGTAAAACCAGAAAATTGTACATCAGTAAAATCATCGTTCAATCCAGAAAAACCATCATAGCTGGTAATGTATTTTCCTTTCATTGATGCATCGCGATAGACTACAAATAAAGTCCAACCTGCCGCAACTCCACCACTGATTCGTCCTTCTGTTGCTCTAATATTGGCAACTGTATATTCACCAAAAGGATTGTCGATTTGATTGATGTATTCGGTTATGTCTGCATAAACAGCATAAGGCGCACATTCTTTAAATTCTTTCTTTCCTAAACCATCAAAAAGAATTTCACCTTTTATGTTGGTGTATTTTTCTTGATTTGGGAATTTGATTTTGATGTCGTCAATAGCTTCTCTGTTGTCATCATCGGCTACAAATTTTTCTTCACTTTTCTGAATACCAGTGTTGTATTTGTAGGTTGCCGACCAATATAAAGCGGCGTAAATTATTTTTTTGCTTTCTGGATTATCCACAATTAATGAAGCCGAGCTGGAAGAAAAAGTACCTCCATCAGTATCAACATCAATGTATTCCATTTGAAATTGATCGTTCAAAAGTGCATGATTGGATTGGTTGTGGTACGGAACTTTAGTAGAATTGTCGTAATCGGTTCTATTTACTATTGAGTTGGCAATCACGGCCATATCTCCTTTTACAAATGAGTGATATCGAACTTTGAACGGAATTGGCGACTGCGAATGAGCCACGACACATGTAAACAAAGCGGCAAATGCCGAAACAAAAAATTGTTTGGTGTGTTTCATAAAAAACTTTATTAGGGTATTATTACTTTTTTAAAAACAGGGTGAAATTAGAATTTAATTCGTTAAAGTGTATGTTTTTATCGATTAAATGTAAATAATGATATTTTTTGTAGGTTTTTATCTTTATGTTTTTATGCTAAAAAAAAGCTTTTTTTGATTTTTTTGTACTATATTTGCTCATGCTGTTTTCAGAAATTTTAGGTCACGATCACATCAAAAATCACTTGATTAAGAGTGCAAGTATTGGAAGAATTCCACATGCTCAATTGTTTATTGGACCAGAAGGAACTGGAACTTTACCCATGGCGATTGCCTATGCACAGTACATTATTTGTGGAAATTCGGGAAATGAAAACATCGGTTCAAACGAAGCGTGCAACTTAAAATTCAACTCGATTTCGCATCCTGATTTGCATTTTGTCTATCCAACGGTAACCACTGAAGACATCAAATCAAAACCGAAAAGCCTTGATTTTATTCAGGATTGGAGGACTTTTTTAAATGAAAACAGTTACGGAAGTTTGTTTGATTGGTACACGCTTTTGGGAGTTAAAAACAAGCAAGGCGAAATTCGTGTTGAAGATGCCAATGAAATCGTAAAGTCGTTATCCTTAAAATCATTAGAAGGCGGTTACAAGGTAATGATCATTTGGATGGCTGATAAAATGAATATTTCGGCTTCTAACAAATTGTTGAAATTGCTCGAAGAACCAACCGATAAAACAGTTTTCATCCTTATCTCAGAAAACGAAGAAGACATCATTCAAACCATACGGTCGCGTTGTCAGGTATTGCATTTCAATGCGTTGCCCGAAGAAGTGATTTCGAGTGAATTGATCACAAAATACGGTGTCACTGAAAATAGCGCTATGAAAATCGCACATCAATCACAGGGAAATTTCAATAAAGCTTTGCAAATTTTAAATGGCGATAGCGAAGAATTTCCGTTTGAAGAATGGTTTGTAACTTGGCTTCGTGCGGCTTACAGTGCCAAGAAAAATGCTGCTGCCATCAACGATTTGATTGCTTGGAGCGAAAACATTGCGAGTATTGGGCGCGAAAGTCAAAAGAAGTTTTTGAATTACTGTATTGATGTGTTCCGTCAAGCTTTGATGCTGAACTACCAAGCCGAAAAATTAGTGTATTTTGAACCCAAAGTCAACGGATTTACCTTAGAAAAATTCGCTCCTTTTGTCACTGGGAATAATATCCACGAGATATTTACTTCGCTTTCTGATGCTTCGTATCATATTGAACGCAACGGAAATGCCAAGATTATTCTGACTGATTTATCGATTAAATTGACGCGTTTGATTCATAAAAACTAAACTATTTCCGATTTCTACTCTTTCAACACTATTTTGACTTAACTTTGTTAGAAAATCATGAACGATACTGCTGCAGTTTTAGTTTTAGTTTTCTTGGCGCTTACTTTTTTAATGTCGTCTTTCGAAAAAATTTTCAATTGGAATAGTACAATGACTTGGCTGAAAGGTCTTTTTGCCAACACTTTCCTTAAAAATGTGGTTCCATTAGTAACCGGAATTTTATTGGCTTTTGAAGTTTTTGCCGGAATCTTATGTTTGGTTGGGATTTTTGAATTGTACTTAAATGGCGGAAGAATGTTCGGCTTTTACGGATCTGTTTTCTCTTGCATTTCGTTGCTTTTTATGCTTTTTGGTCAACGTTTGTTGAAAGATTACGATGGCGCACGAACCATTGCTATTTATTTTGTTCCTGCCATTTTTGGTGTGTTTTTGTTGAGTTAATTACAAACTCGCCTTGTACATTTTCAATTCATCCCAAGTGAATTCGTCGCCGTATTTTTCTTTTAATTCGCCCAAAGCTTCGCCTTTAAATCCTTTGAATGCTTTAGTTAACGCATTGATTTTGTCTTCAGGAAGCACATCGGTTAAAGCAATGGTTTGAGTTTCGATGAGTTTGGCCAAGTGACCGCTGATGGTTTGTGGTGTCAATTTTCGGATGGCTGCGATTTCTTTGATGGTATTGCGCTGAATCCAGAGTTCGTAGGTTTCCTGAACCGTTGATTTTTTTGGCTCTTTGGGTTTTTTCTTTTTAGAATAACGATCAATATCGCCTTGTTCTTCAATCAATTGAACATTGGCGTTTTTGAATTCTTCTCTAATCGAATCTACTGTTTTGATTCGGTAGCAACGAACATCATCCGACGATAGTTTTTCTTTAGAAATTGTTTCGCCTTTGACTATCGTTTCTACCAATAATTTAGCCTTCATTAAATTCAAATTTGATCTCAATTGAAGTTCTTCTAATGCCGTTAATTCTTCGTAAAACTCTTTAACATTTTTGATGCGTTTAACTTCTTCCAACTTCCAAATCAAATCGCGATACAACTGATTCATTGTTGGAAAAAAGTAATTGTACGCTGCTTGTATTCGTTCGTTAACAAATTGTAAATCAATAGTTGAAGAAAATAATTTATTCAATTGAAGTATGAATTTTCTCGATGGTTCAATCAAATTCTCAATGATTTCCGCCTGATTTTTTGCCCAAACCGAATGCTTTGATTTCTGTGAAGCTTCTGATTTTTCACTGTAACTAAAAGAATGATTGCGCCATTCTTGAGCCAGGTCTTTACAATCAAAACAATTCACTAAATAATGGTGAATATACTGTTGTGTTTCTTGTTGTAAGGTGTTTTCTAACACATCCTCAGATGCTTTATTGGTGGCGTATTCCATCACGTCTTGGTCGTTGGAAATTCCGTTCATTTGCAAAGGCGAAAGCAACACTAAACCTTCTAACGATCGCAAACGCGATAAGGCAACATAGGCTTGTCCTGGTAAAAAAACCTGTGAAACATCGAGTGCCGCTTTGTCAAACGTTAGGCCTTGACTTTTGTGTACTGTGATTGCCCAAGCCAGTTTGATTGGATAATGTGTAAAAGTTCCCAATACTTCTTCTTCAATCTCTTTGGTGTTTTCGTTTACTGTATAGCGGATGTTTTGCCATTCGTATTTTTCTACTTCAATGCTCTTTTTTTCGTCGGGAAAATGAATCCATATTTCTTGCTCTGAAAGTGATTCAACGATACCCATTTTTCCGTTGAAGAACTTTTTATCAAACGATGCATCATTTTTAATGAACATGATTTGCGCGCCAATTTTGAGTTCTAATTTTTCTTCTAAAGGATAAATTTTATCAGGAAAATCGTCGACAACATCGGCTTTGTAAGCATACATTTTCCCTTCTAAATCTTTCAAAGACTGAGCGTTAATACTATCGGCTTTAGCATTGTGAGTGGTTAAAGTAATATAGCCTTTATTGGCTTTTAAATCGAAGTTGGGCTGAACGTGTTGGTTTAAAATCTGAATGTCATTTTGCGTCATTCGGTTGTTTCTCAAGCTGTTGAGTACGGAAATGAATTGGTCGTCAGTTTGTCTAAAAATCTTAGATAATTCGATGTACAACGGCGGATTTTGCTCTATAACGTGCGCGTTGAAAAAGAATTTTCCTCGGTAATAATTGCGCAATGTTCGCCATTCATCATCTCTGATAACTGGAGGAAGTTGCAATAAATCGCCAATAAAAAGCACTTGAACTCCACCAAACGGACGGTTTTTTTTTCGAACGGATTGCATCATAAAATCCATTGCATCAAGTAAATCCGAACGCAACATACTCACTTCATCGATGATGAGTAATTCCATATTGCGAATGACTGTTTTCTTTAAACTACTCATTTTGAAATGTCTACGAAGAGTCGAACGGCTTTCAAATTTGGAGTTTTCTAGAAATTGTGGAGCTGAATTATCGGGAATGAATCCGCCAAACGGCAACTGAAACATTGAGTGAATTGTAACTCCGCCAGCGTTTAGAGCCGCAATTCCGGTTGGAGCTACAACTACGGTGTTTTTATGTGTAGTTTTGATGATTTCTTTGAGAATGGTAGTTTTACCTGTTCCCGCTTTTCCGGTCAGGAATACCGAACGATTGGTTTGGTTGATGAATTGCAAAACGTATTTTGCTTCGGCAGATACAAATTCCATGGCTTTGATTTTAGTAAAACAAAAATAAAACATTGTGTGTCAATACGCAACAAAAAACGCCTTCAGAATTTGAAGGCGTTGTATTGTTATAAAGAGTTGAATTATTTTTTCTCTTCTTCTTTTTTAGCAGCAGGTTTGTCTTTTTCGTCAACGTATTTGCTGTTTACCAATTTGATTAACTCTTTAGTGATATCATAGCTCTCTTTAGCGTACAAAACGGTTGCAGCATCACCTGTTCCGTAGATGTAATCGTACCCTTTTTCTTTACCGTAATCTTTAAAGATTTGTTTGTATTTTTTTACCAAACTGTCCATTTCTTTACCGCTTTCGCCTTGTAATTGTTGTAACATTCCTTGTTGAGCGTATTGTAATTGTTGTTCTCTTTGTTGCAATTCCATATACTTTTGTTTGGCCCAAGCTTCTCCATTTTTTTGCATATTCGCTTGAAAACTAGTTTGTTCGCTTTTCAAACGAGATGCTTCGCTTTGAAGTTTTACATCCATTTGAGCCGCTTTATCTTTGTATTTTGCTTCGATGTCTTTTGCTTCAGTGCTTTCTTCCATTAATTTTGAAGTATCGATGTAAGCGGTTTTAAAATCTTTGGCTGGAACTGTGTTGTTTTGGTTACACGATACAAAGGCAACCGAAAGTGCAAGTACTGCAATTATTTTTTTCATTGTATTTCTTTTAATTTTTACTATTCGCCAAAAGTATAAAATTTTAAACTCAAAACAGAAAAAGTTCAAAACCTTGGCATTTTTTTATATAATAAACTCTGTTTATAATTTATTTGTTAATGATAATTTTTTGCTATTGAAATTGACTTTAAATAATGCGTTTTAAGGCACTTTTGCTTTTTGGACAACTTCTTTTATATTGCTGTCGTTTTTGATTAAAATTAGCGTTTTATATTAGTTTTTAGCGTTTTTTAGGATGTAAATGTGAGAAGAATATTCATTATTCTTACTTCCGTAGCGATTGGACTTTAATCCGATGAAAAAAGCGTTGATGAAATTCATTTTTCCGGTTTTGTATTTTTCGGAAAGCAGACTAACATAAAAACTATCAAATTTCATGGGAAGTACTTTGGTCAATTCTAAATTGTGTTGAGCGAATAATTTTTGAATTGCCGTTTTTGAAAAATGCCAAAGGTGAATTGGAACATCAAAAGCGGCCCAATATTTCCCGTAATAATTTGCGTCAAAAGAATTGAAATTTGGTACAGCGATGATGATGGTTCCGTTGGGTTTAATCATTCGTTTCAATTCGCTTATTTGATGTTCTAAATTAGGAACGTGTTCTAACACATGCCACATGGTGATAATGTCTAATGAATGATCTTCTATTTCAGACATTTCGTTGACAAAAGAAACTCCTTTATTAATGGCAATTGATTTCGCTTTTTCACTGGGTTCAATTCCGACAATTTGCCAGCCATCATTTTTGGCTGTTAGTAAAAAATCACCTACTCCTGCTCCAATGTCAAGAATGGTTCCTTTTTCAGAAAGTGAATTGATGAGTTTTAATTTATTTTTTAATGCAATTCCTTTTACGAATTGGTACATTTTTTCGAATAGCGATTTCTTTCCGTCGGTATGTGAAATGTAATCGGCGCTTTCGTAATAGCTAGGTAATTTTTCTAAACTTGGTTGCGGATGCGTGATGAGCATGTCCAATTCTTCATTGTAAAGTAACTCAAAGGTTTCTTGTGAAACGGAATGATCTTTTACGTTTAGAAAGTGTTTTGTTTTTGAAATATCCATTAATTTCTCTTTAATAATAAGGCTTCACACGTTTTGTTTCACGTGAAACATTTTAAACTATCGTCCCATGTGAATTAATAAGACCGAAACATCACTCGGAGAAACACCGCTGATTCGCGATGCCTGTGAAATAGTTACCGGTCGGATTTTGCTTAATTTTTGTTTGGCTTCAATCGACATCGATTTGATTTTGTTGTAATCAAAATTCTCCGGAATTTTGATGTCTTCTAATCGAATCAATTTTTCGGCATTATTGCGTTCTTTTTCGATATAACCCGAATATTTTACCTGAATTTCGGCTTGTTCAATTTCTTCTTTGTCTAAATTGTGCTCTTTGATGTACTCTTGCACTTTTTCAAAACGAACGATATCTTCCAATTCGATTTGTGGACGAGAAAACACTTTAAACATTTTATCCGATTGCGTCATGGGTGAGCTTTCTTTTTCTAATAAAACCGGATTCGCTTCTTCTGGAGACAAACTGGTTTCTTTAAAGAAATGAACCATTGCATCACTTTTGCTGAATTTTTCTTCCATTCGACGCAAGCGTTTTTCGGATGCTAAACCAATTTCATGTGATTTTGGTGTTAGTCGATAATCGGCATTATCTTGGCGCAATAAGGTTCTGTATTCGGCACGCGAAGTAAACATACGATACGGTTCTTCGGTTCCTTTTGTGATTAAATCATCAATTAAAACTCCTATATACGCTTCGTCTCTACGAAGGATTAGCGGTTGTTGTTCTTTGACTTTTAACGCTGCATTAATTCCGGCCATTAAACCTTGCGAAGCGGCTTCTTCGTAACCAGTAGTTCCGTTGATTTGCCCGGCGAAATACAAACCTTCAACTAACTTCGTTTCTAAGGTATGTTTTAATTGAGTTGGCGGAAAATAATCGTATTCAATAGCATAACCAGGACGGAAGAACTTTACGTTTTCGAATCCGGCAACTGAGCGCAAAGCTTTGAACTGAATGTCTTCCGGAAGTGAAGTAGAAAATCCGTTTACGTATACTTCTACTGTATCCCAACCTTCGGGTTCGATGAATAATTGATGGCGTTCTTTGTCAGCAAAACGATTGATTTTATCTTCTATTGATGGACAATAACGTGGTCCGAGTGATTTGATTCGGCCGTTAAACATCGGCGAACGATCAAAACCTTCACGTAAAATATCGTGAACATCTAGTGAAGTATACGTCATATGACACAAACGTTGATGCGTTAGTGGTTTTGTTTCATCCGAATACGAAAACTTATCAGGAACAGCATCTCCTGGTTCTTCTCTCATTTTGGAATAATCGAGTGAACGACCATCCACACGCGGTGGCGTTCCGGTTTTCATTCGGCCTGATTCAAAACCTACATTGACTAAATCTTCTGTGATTCCGTATGCTGCACTTTCGCCAGCTCTTCCTCCGCCGAATTGTTTGTCACCAATATGAATCAATCCGTTTAGGAAAGTTCCGTTGGTAAGCACCACTGTTTTGGCTTTAATTTCAATTCCGAGTGACGTTTTAATTCCTTCGATTTTACCGTTATTGATGATTAAACCTTTCACCATTTCTTGATAGAAATCGAGATTTGGAGTTCGCTCCAACATCAATCGCCATTCTTCTGAAAAGCGCATTCGATCAGACTGCACACGTGGCGACCACATGGCTGGACCTTTTGATTTGTTGAGCATTTTGAATTGGATGGCGGTTTTGTCCGAAACGATTCCGGAGTAACCGCCAAGCGCATCAATCTCACGCACAATTTGTCCTTTGGCTATTCCGCCCATGGCAGGATTACACGACATTTGCGCAATGTTTTGCAAGCTCATTGTAACCAACAGCGTACTGCAACCCATATTAGCTGCCGCTGCTGCCGCTTCACAACCAGCGTGTCCTGCTCCTACTACAATTACATCGTATGTATTAAACATATTAGACTTCTTAGATTTTTAGAAAGTTAGACTGTTAGATTCTAAATTTCTTGTTTTATTATAATGTTCCACGTGGAACTTTTATTCTATTCACTATCGTTTATCAACTAGCCCTGATGGAGGCGATATCCTTTTTGCTTCAACAATTCGAAAGAAACTTATTTCTTAATTTTAATCTGATTTATTAGAACTACTCAGCAAAAAGATAAAGCCGAGAGCAGGAATTACGATTACAAGAAAGCCCAAGCCATTCGCTCATAAAAACCTTAATGTTCCACGTGAAACATTTTGATTTTTTCGTCTTCCTTAGATCTCATTAATTGTTCATCGGATTCAGTTTTGTCTTTGTATCCACAGTAATGAAGTACGCCGTGAGCCATCACTCTTTTCAATTCTTCATCGAATGAAACATTGAATTCTTCTGCATTTTCACGCACTCTTTCGATGGAAATGAAAATATCGCCGTGTAATTCGTTTCCTACAGAGTAATCAAAGGAAATAATATCTGTTAAAGTGTCGTGATCCAAATACTGTTGGTTGATTTCAAGCAAATAATCATCGTCACAAAAGATGTAATTGATCTCGCCTTCCTTCTTTGATTCGGATTCGATTATAGTAGATATCCAAGTAGAAAAAACATCTTCATTCGACAATTCAAACTCGGTTTCGTAATTATAACTTATCATTCGTTTTAAAATATTCTTGAACCTTTTGGTTAAAATTTGCGCGCAAAGGTAAGGTTTGTCTATTTAATATTTCAACACTATTGATATAATCTTGCAAACGTTGAGGTAAAGCGTTAGTTGTGTTATTGAACTCTTTCTTGTTGGTTTCAGATTGACGTTTCTTCTCTTCACCTTGTTGCTGCGTTGCTTTTTCTAATTTCAATAACTCATATTTGAGGTTCAACATCTTTTGCAAGACTTCATTATTAAAACCTTTGTTGAGCAATTGTTTTTCAATTTGCTTCATTTGATTCAAGGCATTTTGACCGCTTCCGCCCAAACCTTGTTTGTTCAATTCTTTCTCTAATGCTTCACGCAATTGTTGTTGCTCTTTATAAATTTGCATGATTTGTTCGGCATCGCCTTCACCATCTTCTCCGTTTTCATTGTTCTTGCTATCTCCTTGACCGCTTCCACCCGAGTTTCCGCCTTTACCATTTTTACCTTTTCCGCCTTCCTTACCATCACCTTCTTTTCCGTCTTTGCCTTGCTTGCCACCTTCTTTTCCGCCTTCCTTTTCTCCTTGGCTTCCTTCGCTGCCTTCGCTGCCTTCGCCGGGTTGTTCGCCTGGTTTTTGTCCGGGTTTCATTCCTTTTTTCATCTTCTCGCCTAAACCATCTTGCTTCTTTATGATGTCTGGTAATTGCATTCCGGAGCCTTGTCCTGGTTTTGGTTTTCCTGCGCCTTGACCTGACATGGACATCGACATTTGCATATTGTTTAATGCATCGGCCAACATATCAGCCAAACGATTGGCGGCAGAAGTAGCAAATTGTTGGTGCGAAGTTCCTTTCGAAACATTCGCTTCTGCAAGTGTTTCTAGAGCTTTATCAACGTTGTATTGTACTTCGCCAATTTCTTTGGTTACTTGCTCGCCAATTTTTGGATTACGAAGCGACATCGCAAACAAACTATCATCAACGTGTTTGAACTGTTGCTTTAAGTCTTGTTGCTTTTTAAGGTTTTTGATGAACGCAGGCGAACCTCTTTTTAGTCCTTTAAACTGTTTCATCACATCTTCTTGAGAAAACGAATACGCTAATAAATTATCTAAAATCTGACGCAACATTTCAACATCTTCTTCCAATTGATCTTGCTCACTTTGTTGCATGCTTTCTTGCATATCCTGACTCATTTGCTTCATCTTTTTGGATGCGCTTTTTTGCTTTGGTTTGGCTTTGTCTTTTTGTTGTTTTTGCAATTGATCGGAAGCGTTTTTCAAATCTTCATCGATGCTTTTTTCTTTGGGTTCGGTTTCGGGTAAATCAACTGGTGCTTTTAATTCGTTATTTTCTTTATCAAGTTCTTTTAATTCTTCTTTAATCTTATCAAATTCTTTGTTGATTTCCTCTTGTTTCTCGGTATTATTTTCCTTATCCGTTTCTGACAACTTGTCTTGCTTCTCGGCTAACTTCTCTAATTTATCGGCTATTTGTTGTGCTTTTTTCTCAACGTAATATTTCTTAGTTAGCTCAACTAATTGCTCTAAACTTTTGCTTTGGTTCTTACTTTGCTGTTTGAATTTTTCCATTTTTTCAAACAGTTCTTCTTTCTGAATTTTATCATTCAGTTCTTTCAATTCATCCAACAATTTTTTATTCTTCTCAAAGTCTTTGTCTACTTTTTCAAGACGATCTTTGAGCAGTTCTTTCATCTCGTCTTTCTTATCCGTTTTAACTTTGTCAAGATTGTCTTTCATTTTCTCGGCAAATTCCTTCATCAATTCGTCTTGTTTTTTCTGACGATTAATAAAGTCGTTTACTTTTTGTTGTTCTTTGAACTCCAACGACTCTTTTTCTTTGCCCATCTTTTGGAGTTTATCCATTTCGCTTTGTTGCTTTTCTTGCGTTTTAAGCGACTTTTCTAATGAATTGATGTTATCGTTCTGTTGTTGTAGTAATTCGTCTTCTTTTTCGGTTTCTGTCGATTCACGATGCGAGAAAACTGCCGATTTAGAACTTTTAAAATTATGCAATGCATCGTTATCAAAAATCTCGAAGTAGTAATCGTAATTTACGCCTTCTTCAATAGTTAATGTGCTTGGAAAAGCAAAAACGAATTGATCGTAAACGTCTTTGTTTACCGCAATTGTTCCACGTCGTGCTTTTGAAGGATTGTCTTTTGGATAAAATACTACTTGTAATTTCGACAAACCGTAATCGTCTGAAACTTGCCCTAAAACATAGTTTTTAGACACTTTCAAGCTATCTGGCGCATTATTCACTTCAATAGTTGGATATTGATCTTTCACCACCGAAATCTGATAATTCAGTTTTTCGTAGTTTTTTACTTTAGTATTGGAAGTAACAATCTGATATTCGGTGTTTTGAACAATATTTTTCGACAATAAAAACAAGTTATCTTGCTTAGAAAACGGAAAAGACGTTTTATCATCCAACCAATTCACACTTTGAGTTGCCAACGTATTCATTCGCCAAGTCACTCGTGTACCTTCTGGAATTACAGCGTTTCCTGTTCCTTTTATTATCTCTGATTTCTTGTTCAAGTAACCCGGAAAATTCAACACCATTTCGAAATTAGCAATGGATGGAACCGTTACAACTGCCAATTGGTATTCTTTGGATGCCACTTCATTCGCTTCCAAATGAAATTCGATGTTTTCTTTGGGTTTCGGAATCACAAATTCGAATTCGCCTGCTTTATTGCTTTCCATGAAATAACTTTCATCACCAATATATATCATCGCATTTTCTGGAACCACTTTTCCAATCGTTTTCACACGAAGTAAGAAATCTTTGTTTTGTTCGGTTTGTAAATTCTGATTTAACACTTGAAATTCGAATGGCGCTGGCGGTAGAAACTGCTGTTTGTAATTCACCACACGATTCAAACTTTGCGAAATAATATTGCTATTTCCTGAAAGATAAAAGAAAGCAAAGAACAAAAGTGGAATAATCGCTAATGGCAAATACTTTTTATTGGTTCCGAAGTTCACGGCATTTCCAAACGGAATCGGTTGTAGCGTCGACGCTTTTTGATCAATAGAAGCCAATAGCAACTCCGATTTATTTTTATCTTGTGATAACTGAAGAAAATTGGTCAGCTTATCGCCTACTTCACTGAAATGATTTCCGATGATTTTGGATGCGTCGTCGTAGTTGATTCCTTTTTGTAATTTGAACAATTTGAACATCGGAAACAAAATAAAACGAAGCAATAAAAAAAGTTCGACAACAATGAACGCCCAAAACAAAACGGTACGCGCGGTTGGTTTCAACCAGAGAAAGTATTCAACAAAAAGTGTGAATAAGAAATACAGCAAACCCAATCCGACGAAGAAAATGGTTCCACGTAGTAATTCATTGGTGTAAAACTTCTTAATAAACTGCTCGAGTTTGGTATAAATTACGTTTTGATTCTCCACAATTGTTGATACTTTGTTTATAACCGATAAAAATACAAATTTATACTTAGGATAAAAGTTAAATCTTTCTAAACACGGAATCAATGGCAATGGCAAAATTCAATAGCAAAATTCAATGGCAATTGCAATGTCAACTTCAATATCAATGGCAATGGCAATATCAAAGGCAAATTGTATCTTTGCGGCAAATTTTATTTAAAATGTCAAAACAAGTTCGTGTGCGTTTTGCACCAAGTCCGACTGGACCATTACATATTGGCGGTGTTAGAACTGCCTTGTTTAATTATTTATTTTCCAAGAAAAACAACGGCGTTTTCTATTTGCGAATTGAAGATACCGATCAAAATCGATTTGTTCCCGGAGCAGAAGCATACATTTTTGAAGCTTTGGAATGGTTGGGAATTGCGCCTAGTGAAACCGTTGGGAAAAACGAAAAATTTGGTCCTTACCGTCAAAGCGAACGCAAACATTTGTACAAACAATATGCGGATCAATTGGTGAATTCAGGTTGGGCGTATTATGCTTTTGACACAGCTGAAACTCTGGATTCGTTGAGAAAACAATACGAGTCTGAAGGAAAAACATTCATTTACAATTGGAGCAATCGTGAAAAATTAGATACTTCGTTGGCAATTTCTGCTGAAGAAACTGAAAAAAGAATAGCCGCTGGAGAAGATTTTGTCATCCGATTTAAAACGCCTGTAAACGAAACTTTGCATTTGCATGATATTATTCGTGGTGACATAAAATTTGAAACCAATTTATTAGATGATAAAGTGTTGTTCAAAAGTGACGGAATGCCAACGTATCATTTGGCTAATATTGTAGACGATCATTTAATGGAAACTTCGCATGTGATTCGTGGAGAAGAATGGTTGCCATCGATGCCGTTACATTCTTTATTGTACCAAGCTTTTGGTTGGGAAGCACCCGAATTTGCGCATTTACCGTTGATTTTAAAACCAATTGGAAACGGAAAATTATCAAAACGCGATGGCGATAAAATGGGATTTCCAGTATTTCCATTGGAATGGAAAAGTGAAGAAGGAATTTCATCAGGTTATAGAGAAAAAGGATTTTTCCCAGAAGCAGTGATTAACTTTTTGGCTTTGTTAGGATGGAACGATGGAACGGATCAAGAATTATTTTCGTTGGAAGAATTGGTAGAAAAATTTGATTTGAATCGCGTTCACAAAGCGGGAGCCAAATTTGATCCAGAGAAAAATAAGTGGTTCAATCATCAGTATTTGCAAAAACAAAGCGATGCGAGTTTGGCAACCGTTTTTGAAAAAGAAGTTATTGAGCGATTAGGATCATGTGATTTCTCCTTCGTCGAAATGACAAAAATAACATCGTTGATAAAAGAGCGTGCAAATTTCGTATCAGAATTCTGGGAATTGTCTGATTATTTCTTTCAAGCTCCGACTTCGTACGATGAAAAAGCGGCCAAAAACTGGAAAGAGGAAACTCCGAATTTAATGCAACAATTAATTTCGGTTATGGAGAACATCGGAGACTTTTCATCTGCAAACATCGAAACGATTGTAAAAGATTGGATGACTCAAAATGAAATTGGAATGGGAAAAGTAATGCAACCGTTTCGATTGAGTTTGGTGGGTGCTTTAAAAGGTCCGCATTTATTTGATATTGTGGAACTTATTGGCAAAGAAGAAACAATTAAGCGATTAGAAAAAGCAATTGAAACTTTATAGTTTAAAGTAAAAAAGAAGAGATGTACTGCAGTGTGTCTTTACAAAGTATATAAAACAAAAAGTCCCGATTGATTCGGGACTTTTCTTTTATAAGTTAAACAACAACTGACCGCTTATGGTTCCAATGTTGCCTTTGAATTTATTATTTCCGTTGAGCAGAATCAAAGCGTCGTCGCTATTGAGTTTGTTGAATAAATTATTCACTCCGTACTGGTAATTTACAATAGCTCTAAATCGGCGTGTTCCGGCAGAAAAACCAACGTACACGTTCCCATTTACCTTGGCTACATCTTGCAGCTGACTTGCTTTTAAACCTGTTGAACCGTTGATTAGGTTATTCACATCGGCATCGTCGGTTTTGAGTTTGTCGTTAATTTGAATTACAGGTCCAAAATCAAAAGAAACATGGTTTTTCACAACATTATAACTCAATAACAATCGGATTTGCGCTCCGGCCAAATTGAATTCAGTATCTTTCTTTTGTAATGTTGGTGTTGTCGTTTCTAATGAAAACGTATTCTGAAAAAACTGCATTCCGTAAATCATACTCCAATTGTTGTAATAGTTTCCACGAACGGACAATCCGCCGTTAAAACCAATTCCGGGTTTTGCTGAAAAATTAGTGTTCAACAAGGTTGATTGCGAAATTCCACCTGTAATTCCGATTCGGTTACCGTCTTTGTTTTGGTATTGTGCTATAGCCAAAGTTGAGCATAATCCCAAAGACAATGCTAAAATAAGTTTCTTCATAATAGGGTTTAAATTTGTAACAAACATACATTATTCTCGTATAATAACTGTATTAACCACTAAATATTACTCACTATGACAATTACATTCATTGTTATTGCTTTTTTTGGACTCATTATTCTGCTTTCAAGTTTTTTTACTGTGAAACAACAAACAGCAGTTGTTATCGAGCGTTTCGGGAAATTTACAAGTATACGAAACTCGGGTTTGCAACTCAAAATTCCGATTATCGATCGAATTGCTGGTCGAGTTAATTTGAGAATTCAACAATTGGATGTATTGATTGAAACTAAAACGAAAGACAACGTTTTCATCAAAATGAAAGTGTCGGTTCAGTTTAAAGTAATACAAGATAAAGTGTACGAAGCTTTTTACAAATTAGAATATCCACACGATCAGATTACAGCTTATGTTTTTGACGTAGTTCGTGCCGAAGTTCCGAAATTAATTTTGGACGATGTTTTTGTGAGAAAAGATGATATCGCTATTGCGGTAAAACGCGAATTGAACGAAGCAATGACAACGTATGGTTACGACATCATCAATACATTGGTAACTGATATCGATCCGGATATTCAAGTGAAAAATGCAATGAATAGAATTAATGCTGCTGATAGAGAAAAAACAGCCGCCGAATTCGAATCAGAAGCACAACGTATTCGTATTGTTGCCAAAGCGAAAGCCGAAGCGGAAAGTAAAAAATTACAAGGTCAAGGTATTGCCGATCAACGAAGAGAAATTGCACGTGGTTTGGTTGAAAGTGTTGAGGTTTTGAACAATGTTGGAATCAATTCACAAGAAGCTTCTGCATTGATTGTAGTAACGCAACATTACGATACATTACAAGCAATTGGGGCTGACACTAATTCGAACTTAATTTTGTTGCCGAATTCTCCACAAGCTGGAAGTGATATGTTGAACAATATGGTGGCGAGTTTTACGGCAAGTAATCAAATTGGTGAAACGATGAAAAACCAACCCAAACGAAACAAAGACAAAAACAATCCAACTTCAACTGATTTTAATCCATCAGATACATCCAATCCAGTTGAACCAACTGACCCATCTTAATTTAATTCATTTTAATAGAAAAAAGAGAGTTTGCGAAAGTGAACTCTTTTTTTTGTTCCTTTTAATGATAAAAACGCATTAGAATCGATTTGAAAACACTTCTTTTTGAAATTGAATTCTGTGTTGTCGGAAACAAAAAAACGCATTACAATTGATTTATTAAAGAGGTTTTTAATAGTAAATATCAATGTTTTCACCAACTTCTATAATCACTTTCAATAATAGAAAAAGCCCTCATTTCTGAAGGCTTTGATATATAAAATCTATTTAAAAATTATTCTTTACTTTCCACTTTCGCCCAAGTATCTTTTAGTCCAACCGTTTTGTTGAAGACTAGTTTTTCATTGGTTGAATCTTTATCCACACAATAATAACCCAAACGTTGAAACTGAAATTGTTCTCCGTCTTTTGCTGAAGCTAAACTTGGTTCCAAATATCCTGTAATTATTTCTAGTGAATTAGGATTGATGTATTCTTTAAAATCAACTTCTTTATCACCATCCGGATTTTCATGTGTAAATAAACGATCGTACACACGAACTTCAGCTTTAATGGCATGGTTGATGGAAACCCAATGAATCGTTCCTTTTACTTTGCGTTGTGAAGCTTCTGTTCCGCTTCCGCTGCGTGAATCTTCGTCGTACGTACAGTGAATTTCACTAATGTTTCCATCTGCATCTTTCACTACACTTTCTCCTTTGATGATGTATGCATTTTTCAAACGCACTTCGGTTCCGAGTGTCAAACGGAAGAATTTCTTATTGGCTTCTTCTTGAAAATCTTCTCTTTCGATGTATAATTCGCGAGAAAAAGGCACTTTTCTAAATCCTAAATTTGGATCTTCCGGACTATTTTCTGCATCCAAAATTTCTTCTTTTCCTTCTGGATAATTGGTAATTATCAATTTCACCGGATTCAAAACTGCCATGACACGTGGAACGGTTTTGTTTAAATCTTCGCGAACGCAAAACTCCAATAATGAAACATCAATTAAGTTGGTTCGTTTCGCAATTCCGATAGTTTTAGCAAAATTCCGAATCGAAGCTGGTGTATAACCACGACGACGCATTCCGGAAATCGTACTCATTCTCGGATCATCCCAAGCAGTAACATGACCTTCTTGAACCAATTGCAACAATTTTCGTTTGGAAACAACGGTATGCGAAAGGTTTCTTCGTGCAAATTCGCGTTGTTTCGGACGCACTTTACTACTATCATAAATTTGGTCTAAAAACCAATCGTACAATTCACGGTGAGGTAAAAATTCAAGTGTACAAAACGAATGTGAAATTTGTTCTAAATAATCACTTTCGCCGTGTGCCCAATCGTACATTGGGTAAATGCACCAATCGTCACCTGTTCGATGATGGTGTTTTTTTAGAATTCGATACATAATCGGATCGCGCATCAACATATTGTTGGACGCCATATCGATTTTAGCACGAAGAATATGAGTTCCTTCTTCGAATTCGCCGTTTTTCATGCGTTCGAACAAGTCTAAATTTTCTTCTACTGAGCGATTTCGGTACGGAGAATCCGTTCCTGGAGTAGTTGGTGTTCCTTTTTGTTTGGCCATTTCTTCCGAAGATTGGCTGTCAACATAGGCTTTTCCTTTTTTGATGAACTCGATGGCCCAATCGTATAACTCTTGAAAATAATCCGAAGCATAACATTCGTTGGCCCATTTATATCCCAACCATTCCACATCTCTTTTAATCGCGTCAACAAATTCCTGCTCTTCTTTGGCTGGGTTCGTATCATCGAAACGCAAATTAACTGGCGCTTGATAATCAATTCCCAATCCAAAATTTAAACAAATAGCACTGGCGTGACCCACATGTAAGTAACCGTTAGGCTCAGGCGGAAAACGAAAACGAAGTTTAGATGGAGCTAATCCGTTTTTTAAATCTTCTTCGATTATTTGCTCAATAAAATTCAGAGACTTTTCTTCTGTTGACATAGATTTTTTGTAATTTTAGCAAAGATAATAATTAAGTTTAAAATCGTTCAAGGTTTAAGAGTTTAAAGTTGTTGCATCGCTTTAAACAACATTAAACTTCCAAACAATTTAAACAAATTCTTTAATAATGGGAACAATTAAATTACAAAACATCCGTACGTTTTCGTTTCATGGATGTTTATTAGAAGAAGGAAAAATAGGTTCAGATTACCGTGTCGATTTGGAAGTTAAAACAGATTTACGAAAATCAGCCATCACAGATGAGTTGCACGATACGGTTGATTATGTGTTATTGAACCGAATTGTTGTAGAAGAAATGGACATTCGTTCGAAATTATTAGAACATGTGGCCCATCGTATTATTACTAGAATCTTCAGAGAGATTCCGGAGGTTTCTAGAATATTGTTGGCAGTTTCAAAATTGAATCCGCCTATTGGTGGTGATGTTGAAGCAGTTACTATTGAAATGGAAGAATACCGAAGTTAGGTACGATATCAGAAGTTGGGTGTACGAAGTACGAAAATTTTAAAATTATTAATTAACAATTGGTAATTATCAATTGTTTTATATATTTGCAATCCAATAAATACTTGGCGTCGTGGCCGAGCGGCTAGGCACCGGTCTGCAAAACCGTCTACTCCGGTTCGAATCCGGACGATGCCTCTGAAATTACCTCTCCATAGTGAGAGGTTTTTTTATGGTTAATTTTTAGAAAAAATTAATTAAAATTTATTGAATCCGGACGATGCAGTAGTAAAAATGAAACCTCAAAAATGAGAGGTTTTTTTATGTTTAATTTTTAGAAAAAATTAATTAAAGTTTATTGAATCCGGACGATGCTATGATGTAAAGAAACCCAAGAAAAGTAGCTATTTTTTTATTCTAAATTTTTAGAAAAAATTAATTAAAGATAACGCAAAACCGTCTACTCAGGTTCTCCCGATAGCTATCGGGAGGACGATGCCTCAAAAGAGTTACAGAAATGTAGCTCTTTTTTTTTATGTTTAATTTTTAGAAAAAATTAATTAAAGTTTATTGAATCCTGACGATGCTATGATGTAAAGAAACCTAAGAAAATTAGCTGTTTTTTTATTCTAAATTTTTATAAAAAATTAATTAAAGTTTGTTGAATCCGGACGATGCGGTGAAATAAAGAAACCACAGAGAGTGAGTCGTTTTTTTTAAGTTTAATTTAAAAAATATGAATTAGTATTTAAACAACTGATTGTATTATAACTATTCCAATTAAGATTGAAAAAGGAGAAATTAATTGGAAGTAAATAGGTTTTAAAATATCAGCACATTTATTTGAGAAACTATGGTGTAGTCTTTTTGGAATAAAATAAAGTACAATGGATGTCAAGAGCATGAACCAACCAAACAATTTGAAGAACTCAGGATATTTGGAGTGATCTGAGAAAATTATTAAAGCAGTTGCTGGTATCATTCTTATGGTTATTTCTCCATAATTTATAAGATTTGTACTTCCCGCTTTTCTCAAAGTTTCTCTTGCAACAGTAGGTTTAAATAGCATAATTCCTCCAACAAAAATAAAGAATATCCCGAATGCAATTAATGTCCATTTTGCTATTTCAATTATCATATAATCTTTACTAATTAAAACTATTGATCAATCGAGTTTGAGATTCCAAACTTCTCTTGAATCATTTCTTTTTCTTTTGGGAAGAAACCTTGCACCATTAAAAACGCACCAAAAATCATTAAAATAATGCTGATGACTCTTTTGATTTTGTATATAATATGCGGAGTCATTCTGGTTTTGAGTTGTTTGGCAACCATTATTTTAATGATATCAACAGCAAAATAAGTGAAAATTATTGAAGCGATAAAGAGGATGATTCTGTTGGTTTCCATGTTCAACTTCGGACCAAAAACAATGATGATTCCCATCCAAAAAGCCAAAACACCAATATTGATAAAATTAAGTAAAAATCCTTTAAAAAATAATCCTAAGTAATTGTTTTTCTGAATATTATCTTCCTCGTCTTCCTCGTCTTGTTGTTTTTTGAAATTCTTTTTTTCCTTTACATACGACATGATTCCATACGTAAGCATAATTGCTCCTCCAAAAATGAATAATCCAGGATCGTCTTTTAGTCGCTCTAGAATTTGATTGGTACTGAAATAGGCAATTAAAATAAAAACGAAATCCCCAAAAACCACTCCAGCATCAAACATTAAAGCAGCTCGGAATCCTTTGGTTATACTCGTTTCAAGTAATACAAAAAAAACGGGACCAATGGTAAAGGCTAATAAAATTCCCCATGGAATGGCAGATAGAATGTCGTTGATCATAAAATTTTATTCAGAATTAGTAGGCAATTTAGAATTTTAAATTCAAAATCGAAAATAAATCTACTTTGCTTCTTCTACTCTACCGCCAGCAATAATCTTTTGATCGATTTGTTTTGGCTTTCCGAAAACAGTAATTAATCCGCCCGCTCTTACTTTTGCTGTAACTAGATCAGTAGCATATACATCAGCATCTCCGCCAGCATTTACTGTTATAGTTGTCGTTGTCGTTTTTAATTTACTTCCAAAATACATCGCACCCGAATTCAGAATAATTTCCTGATTAGAAGCTTCTCCATTTACGGTAACTGAAGAGCCATTGGCTGCTCTGATTGAGATGTAAGTCACAGCTACATTGATTTCAATTTCAGCACCTTCTTTGGCTATGACATCAAATTTAGTCGTTTCAAAAACCGATTCACAACCAATTCTTGAGCCTTCATTGGCTTCAACTGCTTCTAATTTTTTAAAATAAACCGTAGCAGAAACGTTGTCACCTTTTAATAATTTGGTTAATGGCATTCTGATTTTTAACTCGCCATTTTTATTGACTAATTCTACTTCTTCTGCTCCTTCTCCACTCAGTATTACTTTGTTTTCATCACTTGGAATTAACAAAACATCAATTTGATCAAAAGAAGTTACTTTATAAAAAGTTCCGACTTCTTCTGTTCGTTGTGAAAGTGCTAATTGACTGATAAATAATAATATAACTACACTAAACTTTTTCATAATTTATTCATTTCTTCGGATAAAGTGAAAGTCCAATTGTTTTTTCACTAAATCAGCATTCTTTACTTTAACGTAAACTTCGTCGCCTAATTGTAATAAATCTTTGGAAATTTCGCCGACCAAGGCATATTGTTTTTCATCAAATGTGTAATAATCGTCTTTAATTTCTCTGATGCGTACCATTCCTTCGCATTTGTTTTCGATGATTTCAACGTAAATTCCCCATTCGGTTACACCTGAGATTACACCTAAAAACTCCTGATCTTTATGGTCTTGCATGTATTTCACTTGCATGTATTTGACAGAATCGCGTTCGGCTTGTGCTGCCAAAGCTTCCATATTACTCGAGTGTTCACATTTCTCTTCGTAAATTTCAGCTGAAACTGATTTTCCTCCATCCAAATAATACTGCAACAATCTATGCGCCATCACATCAGGATAACGACGAATGGGAGAAGTAAAATGACTGTAATAATCAAAAGCCAATCCGTAGTGACCAATATTTTCAGTTGAATATTTGGCTTTACTCATGCTTCGAATGGTTAACGTATCGACTAAATTTTGCTCTTTTCGACCGTTAACTTCATTCAGTAAATTATTCAACGATTTCGAAATATCTTGTTTCGATTTCATATTGATGGAATACCCAAATTTTGAAATCACCGTTTGAAGGTTGATTAACTTATCTTCATTAGGTTCGTCGTGAATACGATAGACGAATGTTTTCTTCTGTTTTCCAATGAATTCGGCCACTTTTTTATTGGCCAATAACATGAATTCTTCAATCAAATGATTGGCATCTTTGGATATTTTAAAGAACACACCAACTGGTTCAGCTTCTTCATTTAAATTGAATTTTACTTCCACTTTATCAAATGAAATCGCACCATCGTTCATGCGTTTTCTACGAAGAATTTTGGCTAATTCATCCAATTTCAAAGTAGCTTCAACTAGGTTAGCATCGACTTTATATTCTTTTCCAGTTAATGAAATTTCAGCTGGAATGATATCTGATTTTGTCTCTATAATCTGCTGTGCTTCTTCATAAGCAAAACGTTGATCCGAATAAATAACGGTTCTTCCAAACCACGAATCGACTACTTCTGCTTTTGGATTCAGTTGAAAAATAGCTGAAAAAGTATATTTTTCTTCATGAGGTCGAAGTGAACAAGCAAAATTGGATAACACTTCAGGTAACATTGGCACTACTCTATCGACTAAATATACCGAAGTTGCTCGATTGTAGGCTTCATCATCCAAAATCGTTCCTTCTTGTAAATAATGGGAAACATCGGCAATGTGCACACCAATTTCGTAGTTACCATTTTCTAAAATTTGAAACGATAAGGCATCGTCAAAATCTTTTGCATCTTTTGGATCAATAGTGAAGGTCAACACATTTCTCATGTCTCGACGCTTAGCAATTTCTTCTGGAGTGATGGATGTATCTAATTTATTAGCATAAGCATCTACTTCAATAGGAAAATCATACGGCAAACCGTATTCGGCTAAAATCGCGTGAATTTCGGTATTGTGTTCACCTGGTTTTCCGAGTACTTTCGTCACCGAACCAAAAGGCGAATCCGCTTTGGCTGGCCAATCTTCTAATGTAACTAAAACTACATCACCGTGTTCGGCATCGTTGAGTTTATTTTTTGGAATGAAAATATCGGTGTACATTTTAGCATTGGCCGTTGTAACAAATCCGAAATTCTTTTGAATGTCAATTACACCAACGAATTCCGTTTTAGCACGTTCTAAAATTTCGATGACTTCAGCTTCGGGTTTTCGGGATGTTCTACGGTTGTAAACGTATACTTTTACTTTGTCATTATCCAAAGCGTGATGCAAATTGGTAAACGGAACAAACACATCGTGCTCCAAATCAGGGCAAACAAAATAGGCTGTTTTACGCGACGTCATATCGATCGTTCCTTCGTAATATTCTTGACTTGTTGCTTTGACTAAATATTTTCCGGGTTCGGTTTCGATGATTTTCTTTTGAGCGGCAAGGATTTTTAAATCTTTGATGATTTCGTTGCGGCTTTTGGTATCGTCAACTTCTAACTTGGCCGAAATTTGCTTGTAATTGAACGGTTTATTCGCTTCTTTGGATAGTATTTTTAAAATTTTTTCGGAGAAGGATTTGTCTTTTTTTCCGAACTTTTTTGGTTTCTTACTCATAATTCATTTCTAATTGGCGTAAAATTAGTGAATAGTGATTAGTAAATAGTAATTCGCAGTGAGATTTATCTTAAATATAACTTTTGTATTTTTATAAAAATTTAAAAAATGACCGAATTCATTACAGTTGCTACCTTCAATTTTGCACACGAAATTACCATTCTAAAATCGATTTTAGATCATGAAGGCATTCCGTATTTATTTCAAAATGAGAATTTAATTTCGGTTGATCCGCTTGCAAGTTTTGCTTACGGTGGTATTCAATTAAAAGTACATCCAAACGATGTTCAACAAGTGAAAGAAATCTTAGACAACTTAGATAACAATCTAAAAATTGTTTAATTATTGTTTGATAAAAGATTGTGTAGCTTTTCCTTTATCAGTAGTAATTTCAATAAAATAATTTCCTGAAGATAAGTCACTTGTACTAATAGTAGTTGATTCTTCACTCTTTATTAACTGTCCTAAATTGGAGTAAATTTTAATTGTAATTAATTCTAAATTTTCATCCAAACGAATCAAAAGTACATCTGAAGTAGGATTTGGAGAAATAGTAAATTGTACTACTAAATTTTCTTGATTATCAAGGGTAGAAGAAGCTATTTTTCTAATTCTTTGATTACTTTGATCAGATACATAAATTACATTGTTGGAATCAATAAAAATTCCGCATGGCTGAAAGAATTTTGCTACAGAAACGGATCCATCTAAAAATCCTGGCTCTGTTCCTGCATAAGTTATTACATCGCCTGAACTTTTAATTTTTCTAACCGTATGATTGTATTCTTCAACTACATAAAGAGAACCGTTAGAATCTACTGTAATTCCAGAAGGATAACTGAACTGAGCTTGAGAACCTAATCCATTTACATAACCTTCAACAGAACCAGCAATAGTGGTTACTAATCCATTTTGGGTAATTTTTCTAATCTTATGATTATTGTAATCCGCTACATAGACGTTGTTGTTTAAATCAACACAAATTCCGCGTAAGTAATTAAATTTTGCTTGAGAACCTAATCCATCTGAAAAACCTTGAGTACTTCCTGCCAAAGTAGTAACAACACCTGATTGAGTAATTTTTCTCACTTTTTGATTTCCGTAATCAGCAACATAAAGAGTTCCATTTGTATCGATACAAATACCGAAAGGAGTATTGAATCGAGCTTGAGTTCCGGTACCATCTCCAAATCCTAGAGTACTTCCGGCAAAAGTGGTAACTATTCCGTCGGGAGTAATCTTTCTTATTTTATTATTTCCTTTGTCAGCAACATAAACATTTCCATTGGTATCGACACAAACTCCAAAAGGAGAATTGAATTTAGCTTGAGCTCCGTTTCCATTAGCAAAACCTTGAATACCTCCAGCTAGAGTGGTAACCATTCCATCGGATGAAATTTTTCTTATTCGATGGTTTCCATTATCAGCAACATAGACATTGCCTAAATGATCTTTACATACACTAGTTGGAAAATTAAATTTTGCACTTAAACTATTTCCTTCTAAATAACCAATAGTTGATCCTGCTACGGTTGTCACCTCTTGACTGAACAATGTAAAAGAAGAAAATGAAACTAAAAAAAGAAGTACAATTTTTTTCATAGCAAAAAATTTATTCTATAAATGTAATTTTATTTTTTAAAAAAGAGAAGTTTTTAACATTTATTAAAAACAACAAAATCAATTTTAAAATTTAATTTAATTTATGATGGTTATTATAGCGTGTTAATTGGTACAATAACTTTTATTTTAAAAACTGTATTTTGTAGTTATCCTTTTTTATACCGATTTATCAACACAGTTATATTAAAATAAAGTGCTCATTTTGAAGTTATTTTTAGAAATAGTTAACAGTTGTTCACAACTAAAAAAAAGTATTTTTTGTAAATAACTTTTGATGTTCATTTCTGTTGAAAACCTATTTTTTTCTATTGATAACTTTTACAAAAAAAGACGAAACTAAATTTGTTTTTCAGAAAGTGATTTTGGATTACAAATTTCACCGTAACAATCAAGAAAAACTTCTAATTTTCTTTCCCAACTTATGAACAATTGATGTTAATTTAAAGTTAGCTGAATATCAACGAATTGCAAAATATAATTAACAGTGTAAAATTTTAACAGTTATATTGTAATTTATCTAAAAAATAACTTAATAAGATTAGAAAGTAAAAAGAGTAATTTTTATTCAAAAATTACTCTTTTTACTGCTTTCCCTTTGTTGGTAGTAACTTCTAACAAATAACATCCTTTAGAAAAAGAACTAATATCTAATGAGTTAATGTTAGACTCCATTAATTTTTGTCCTTGTAGGTTGAATAAATTTAGTTTCTCTAACTGTGTATCATCATCAAAATGAATAAAAATTATATTTCTAGCGGGGTTAGGAAAAACAGAAAAGTTAAAGGGAATAAACTCGCTTATTCCCAATAAATAAGCTGTATCGTAAACTTTTACAGTTTGAATGTTATTATAAGGATTATTGCTATTAATAGAGAAGTTACTAAGAATTTTATCTCCGTTTGATGATAATCGATTTGCACCGTTATTAGTAGATATGTATCCAAAGTAAGTCCATAAATAATTTGAAAACCGATAAGCCTTCATAGTTAGGCTATTGTGGTCATAAACAGTAATAATGTTACCATTAAAATTTGTATCAACAGATTTATTATTATTATAACCAGGAAAATTTTCACCATAAGAATACTGCCAATTACTTCCCCCTAAATTTTTATAAATAAAAAAACTATAGGCGTTACCAATTGCAATTGTATTTCCATCACCAGAAAGGCTAATCGAACCAATAGAAATATTAGAAATGTAGAAATTATTGTCTGTTCTAACCCATTCATTAGATATTAAATCCCAAATGGTTGAATTAATAGCCAATCGAGTTCCATTAGAAGATAAATCTATTTCAGAATAATAATTTAATATTATTCCACCCTGTCCATGTTGTAAAGTATGGCTAAGATTCCAGGTTCCAGAGGAAAAATTAAAGATTTTAAGATATTGAGTTGCATTAGATGTTGTTTGCCCTCTTAGAACAATTGTATCTCCATTGGCAGACAACAAGATTTTCCTACCAAGTTGGCTGTTTGTATTAGGCCCAAAAATTGATTGTCCTTTTTGAACCCAATTTCCAGAAACAAAATTATAAACCTTTACATAGCCTGTACCCCAACCTAATTCAGTGGTTCTTTTAAATGCTCCAATAGCAATAGTTAAACCATCATCTGAAATAGCCATAGCTGAACCAAATTCTTCTCCCCAAGTTTCGCCCAGTATATCATTTCCAGATTGAACCCAATTTCCAGAATTATAATTAAATATTTTAACAGACCCAAAACCTGTACCATTTGGAGTAAGAGGACGACCAATTGCTACTGTGTTCCCATCTCCGGATATTACAGGAACCATATTTGAATCTGGAGCGCTCGCCTCAAATACATCTGATCCATATTGTGTAAATGCGATTTGACTAACGGAATAATTTGTGAAGACAATACAAAGGAAAACATGAAATTTATTTTTCATAATTAAAAGAAAAAAAATTAAAACCATCGTAAAGGTATAAAATAGCAAGGATTATTCTTTATTTTTGTATCATAAATACTTCATTATGAAAATCTCCATAGGAAACGACCACGCCGGACCCGATTATAAAAAAGCGATAGTCGATTATTTACAAGCAAAAGGACACGAAGTCATCAATCACGGAACCAATTCGTTTGACAGTGTGGATTATCCCGATTTTGGGCATCCTGTTGCTGTTGACGTCGAATCAGGAAAAGCGCAATTCGGAATTGTAATTTGTGGTTCTGGCAACGGAATTGCTATGACTGCCAATAAACACCAAGGCATTCGCGCTGCCCTTTGTTGGACGAAAGAAATTTCGGCGCTGGCGCGCCAGCACAATGACGCTAATGTGGTAAGTATTCCAGCGCGATTTACTTCGATTCAACAAGCTATTGAAATTGTTGATACCTTTTTAACCACCGATTTTGAAGGCGGACGACATGCCAACAGAGTCAATAAAATAAGTTGTTCTTAATTTTGAATAACGATTCAATACATACTATTGAAAAAGCAATTTCCAACGGAAAGAAAACAGCTATTCTTAGTTTCTTAATAGGAACTTTTATTTTATTGTTTTACTATTTTACGCATTACAACAGCATTATATATTTTGCTTTATTTTTTTGCATGGCAGCATTTATTATCAATGGATTTTTATTCATTGAGTTGACAATTGAACTCTTCAAAAAAAGCATTTTAAAAAATAAAATCTTGAAAACATTACTTCTTATGTTACTCAATATTCCCATTGGATTTGGCTATTTTGAGATAGGTTTTCATATTTATTCAACAGCAACATCCAATTAAAATGAGCCATGTTCACATCCATAAACACGAGGTAAAAGGTCAAAACTTAGTGTATTCTATTTTACTCAATTTACTCATAACGATTGCCCAAGTTGTTGGCGGAATTGTTTCGGGTAGTTTGGCTTTAATTTCGGATGCGTTACATAATTTTTCGGATGTTCTTTCGCTAGGATTCAGTTTAATCGCTCATAAACTTTCCCGCAGAAAAGCGTCAATCGACCACACTTTTGGGTATAAAAGAGCCGAATTAATAGCTGCTTTCATCAATGCAATGACATTAGTGATTGTTGCCGTTTTATTGATTTATGGCGCGATCACACGCTTTGTAAATCCAAAACCCATTGAATCCAATTTGGTTATTTGGTTGGCTATTTTAGGAATTGCGGTCAATGGTTTTTCGGTGTTATTATTAAAAAAAGATGCCGCTCACAACATCAATATGAAATCGGCGTATTTGCATCTTCTTACTGATATGTTGGCTTCGGTTGCAGTTTTGGTTGGTGGATTATTGATGAAATACTTCGGTTGGTTTTGGGTTGATAGTGTAATGACTATTTTAATTGCGATTTACCTAATAGTTGTTGGAATTGATTTACTCAAAACATCAACCAAAATGCTGATGCTATTTACACCCGAACACATTGACATCAAAGAAATGGTTCGCGAAGTGCACAAAATTCCGGGTGTCAACAAATTACACCACATTCACGTTTGGCATTTAAACGATGAAGAATTACACCTCGAAGCGCATTTGGATTGTTCAGACGATATTAAAATGAGCGAATTCAACGATTTATTACATCAAGTAGAGCTAGTTTTGTTCGAAAAATTCCACATCAATCACATCAACATTCAACCCGAATTCAAAAAACAAGATCCAAAAGACTTTATCGTTCAAGATTAATTATAGTTACGGTTTTCAGTCACAGTTTACCCTTATTTACAATGACCAATACACAATTCATCCAAACCCAAGTCAACACTTCGGCCAAAAACATCGAAGCCACTTTACAATTACTTTCTGAAGATTGCACGATTCCGTTTATTTCCCGTTATCGAAAAGACCAAACTGGAAATTTAGACGAAGTTGTTATTGAACAAATCGCCAAGCTTTCGAAGCAATTCGACGAAATTGTAAAACGAAAAGAAAGCATCATCAAAACGATAGATGAACAAGGGCAATTAACAGCCGAATTGGCCAAAAAAATCCAAGAAAGTTTCGATTTACAAGAAATAGAAGATTTGTATTTGCCGTATAAAAAGAAGAAAAAAACCAAAGCCGACGTAGCTCGCGAAAACGGATTAGAACCTTTGGCTAAAATTTTAATGGCACAAAATGCCGATGATATTGAGTTCATCGCTTCTAAATATTTAAACGATAAAGTTGCCAACGAAGATGATGCCTTGCAAGGTGCACGCGACATTGTAGCCGAATGGATCAACGAAAATATTTATGTTAGAAAAAATCTACGTCGCATTTTTCAACGAAAAGCCATCATTACTACCAAAGTCGTTAAAACTAAAAAAGACGACGAATCCGCTCAAAAATTCAATCAGTATTTTGATTGGTCGGAACCGATTTCCAAAGCGCCATCTCACCGATTATTGGCCATGTTGCGCGCCGAAGCCGAAGGTTTTGTCAAATTAAATGTTGAGATTGAGAATGAAGAAGCCATCGAATTCATCGAAAATAATACAATTAAGAACAATCGCGAAACCGCCGATCATCTTCGATTAGCCATCAAAGACAGTTACAAACGATTGCTCGAACCAGCCATTTCAAACGAAACTTTACAAGAAGCCAAAGCCAAAGCCGACACCAAAGCAATTGATGTTTTTGCAGGCAATTTGTCGCAATTATTATTGGCGCCACCTTTGGGCGAAAAGCGAATTTTAGCGATCGATCCTGGTTATCGAAGTGGTTGTAAAATAGTGTGTTTGGACGAAAAAGGCGATTTGCTGTACAACGAAACCATTTATCCGCATCAGCCGCAAAATGAAACCGCTATGGCGATGAAAAAGATCAAGTCGATGGTCAACGCTTACAACATTGAAGCCATTTCTATTGGCAACGGAACAGCATCGCGTGAAACCGAATTTTTCATCAAAAAAATCGCTTTTGACAAGCCCGTTCAGGTTTTTGTAGTTTCCGAAGCTGGAGCATCAGTATATTCAGCCAGTAAAATTGCTCGTGAAGAATTTCCCAATTATGATGTTACCGTTCGTGGTTCGGTTTCGATTGGTCGACGACTTTCTGATCCGTTGGCTGAATTGGTCAAAATCGATCCTAAATCTATCGGAGTTGGGCAATACCAACACGATGTCGATCAAACCAAACTCAAAGAAGAATTGGATACTGTAGTAATGCGTTGTGTGAATTCGGTTGGTATTAATATCAACACTGCGAGTAAATCATTGCTTAGTTACGTTTCGGGAATAGGAGAGAAGATGGCCGAAAATATCGTCGCTTTCCGCAGTGAAAATGGTCCGTTTGACGACCGCAGGCAACTCAAAAAAGTGCCTCGTTTGGGCGATAAAGCCTATCAACAAGCCGCGGCGTTCATCCGGATTAAAGAAGGAAAAAATCCGCTGGACAATTCTGCGGTACATCCTGAAGCCTATCCGATAGTAGAAAAAATGGCCAAAGATTTGGGTTTAAAAACTAACGATTTAATTGCTAATAAAGAAAAAATTGCATCCATTAAACCCGAAAATTATACCAATGAAACCATCGGAATTTTAGGAATCAAAGACATTTTAAAAGAACTAGAAAAACCAGGCCTTGACCCAAGAAAGGCGGCCAAAGTATTTGAGTTTGACCCGAATGTCAAAACGATTAAAGACGTTCGAACCGGAATGATTCTACCCGGAATTGTCAACAATATTACCGCATTTGGTTGTTTTGTTGATATCGGAATCAAAGAAAGTGGTTTGGTACACATTTCCCAATTAAAAGAAGGCTTCGTTTCCGATGTGAATGAAGTCGTGAAATTGCACCAACACTTGCAAGTCAAAGTCGTTGAGGTGGATGAAGAACGCAAACGCATTCAGTTGACGATGGTGATTTAATTAAAATATAAACCTGAAACTATCTACAAAAGCGATTCCCATAAAAATAAATTTTTTTGTCTTTTCTTTTCTTCTTCATCTTTTCCATAATTGAACCAATCGTTTGATTTATCAATTAAAAAGGTTTTCATTTCGTTGTATTTAAATGGTTTTTTTGAAGAAATGGATTTTATTTCATTAGGATTTGTAACCGTCAAATTCACTTTGGTTGCTATAAAAGAAGTATATAATCTTGGAATGGTAACACCTAAAATCATTCCGGGTAAACCATTTATAGAACAAGGACCACCAGAGATAATTATGTCATCGGTATAAAAAGCAAAAACATACACATCATCAAATATTTTTCCTACTGCTTTTCGGCAATTATAACCAGCAATTTCACGATTTTCGTTGGTAATTTTCCATTCAATGGTAGGAATAGAATCTAAAATGACAAAGTTGGTTCCTCCAATTTGTTTTTGAATACTCATTTCATTTGAAGTAAAATCAAAGTACCAAATGTTTTCTTCGTCGCTGTCTTTTTCGTATTTTGGAACTCTAGTTTTTTCACTCCATCGGTCAAATTTATAGATGCTTTTATTGTTTGAAAAAGTATAGGTATAGTACGATGTTTTTAGATCGGAAATGTTTTCTTTCATTTTTTCATCCCAGCTGTCATTACCCATTCTTTTTTTAAGATTGGTGTTGACTTCAAATTCAATTTCTGCTTTTTCTACAAATTGTTGCGCATTCACAAGTGATATAAAAAAAAGAGGCACTATTTTTAATAATAAGCATTTCATAAATTAGGGTTTTGTTTCATTTTTATTTTTAAAATTCCAAGATAAACCAAGCATAAAATAGCGTTTCAATCGATCGTTTTGTTCTTCACCTATCGTATTTTGATTATTAAAACGGTCAATACCAATATTTTGATTTAAAATATCACGGACTAAGAAGTACGCTGTAAATTCATCGTTTTTAAAAACGCGTTGTAGTCTGGCGTTCCAAAATTGATTCGTTAAGTTAGTTTGAAAATCATCTGTTTTTTGACGAGTGAATAAAGTATAATCGGTAGAAATTTTCCAGTTTTTACTAAAAAACACACCGATATCACAACCTAAATTATTGGTATTAAAAGATCTTACTTCGTCATTTAATGTCGTGTTGTTGCGTGTGTATGAAAATTGATTATTGATGGAAAATGAATATTTTTTTTCTTTTTCTTTTGACAGATAAATTGAAAAACCTGAGTTTAAATTTTTAGAATAGTCTAGCTTAGAGTTTATACTAACCGGATATTTACTGTAATTTAGGCTAGGACTTATATTCAAGTTTAAATCGATTTTTTTAATTTTAAAACCACAACCACTGTAAAAATTAATGGAAAAATTTCCGTTAGTATTAATCGGTTTTAATATTGTTTTAGCGTCTTCTAGGTTGATATCTCTATTGTAAATGATTAAATTTGAAGTAGTTCTAAAATTAATGCTTTGATAAAAATAAACTTCTGTCAACATGTTGTAAGTATTTTGAGAAAAGCTAATGCTGTTGTTGAACGATTGCTTTAAATCGGGGTTACCTAATCTTTGATTAAAAAAATCTTGATTGTTTGTTAAGGGTTGCAATTGATCTATTGTGGGTTGTCTTGTAGAACCATTATATCGAATTGATAAGCTAGAATTGCTCTTATATTTATAGGAAAAATTGGCCGATGGGAAAATATTGGTAAAATTACGATCATACTTTTTATTTGCCGATTGATCCAATAAATCAAAAGTAGTGATACCCAAACCACTTCCAAAGCTAAAATTTATTTTTTTGGAGTTGTAACTAATTTTCAAGTTGGGTTTATGAACACTAATCGTTTGTTTAAATTGGTTGGATAAATCACTTACGATTATATCATATTGATTATTTAAGCTAGAAAAATCATAGGTTGTCAATTTGTTTTTACCGATGTTGTAATTAATTTCATAGCCTACTTGAAGTGCAATTTTTTTACTTAATGGTTCTGTGTACGCTAGATTTAGCGAGTTGTTAAAGGTAGTTCTTTTGCCAATTTTATTTTGGTTTATGTTAATTACATCCGATAAAATTCCACCAGTATAACTTTCATTATCTGAAATTAAAATGGAATTGGAATCATTATTTAGCCTATTCCAAGATAGATTAGCAGAAAAAGTACGTCGCATTTTTTTAAACTTGTGTTTGAACAAAACAGTCGCAGATAAGGCTTGTTTATCAAAATTTGAATTTTTGTTGACTTGACTTTTGTTTTTTAAGACACCATTTTCATCGGTAGTAATTCCATCACTAAAATCATCACTATCAGTAGTATAAAAATTAGTTTTTGTGCCAATTTTTATAGTATTCATGCTGTCTATTTTTATTTCATCAACAATATTTAATTTAAAATTATTCCTTTTTATGTCACTAACACTATTTTCATTTTGATTAAGTTGGCTGTCACCAATTTGGGTTTTATTGGTTCTTCTTTTAGTGTTGGTGTAAATTTGATTATTAAATTTTGGACTTACATTTAGACTTTGTTTGTCGTTCCACTTGTTGGTGTATTGAAGTCCTAAATTAGTGTTTTTTATAAAACCATTTTGAGTATCAACATAAGGTTCTTCATCATTATCACCGCCTACCCATTCATAATTTACATTTCCATCGTCATCCATATTCATGGAGAAATTGTCGTTTCCGCCACCAAATTGTTCACTATCTTCCCAATCCAAGCCATCTTGCCCCGTATTTCCGTTGAGTAAATAGCCCGAAATTTTCCTTTTTCCTTTAAAAGAACTCAGCATTAAATTGGTATTGTATCTCGAATCAAGTTCTGTTGAAGGTCCACTGGCGGCATCCATCTTACCAAAAAAGCCTTTCTTTTTATCTTCTTTGAGCTTCAGATTTATCGTTTTTTCTGTATTTCCGTCATCAATACCTGTAAATTCAGCTTGGTCACTTTTTTTATTAAAAACCTGAACTTCTTTTACAGCATCGGCACGAAGATTTTTAGTAGCCATTCCCGGATCGTCACCAAAAAACTCTTCACCATCAACTAAAACCTTTTTAACAGTTTCACCCATGGCTTTTATCTCGCCGTTTTTATCAACTTGAATTCCGGGTAGTTTTTTCAATAACTCTTCCACATTAGCATTCGCATCTACTTTAAAATCGCTTGCTCTATAACTTGTTGTATCGCCTTTTATTCTTATGGAGCCTGTTTTTATTATAACTTCTTTAAGAAGTTTGCTTTTGCTTATTAATTTTAATGTCCCCAAACTTTTTAAGTTGCCTTCAATGGTTACATCGTCAACATAATCGGCATATTGATAATGAGAAGTCATTAAAATAAGAGGTTGATTTTTTACATTTTTAAACTCAAATTTCCCTTCTTTATCTGATCGAGTAAATTTATATAAAATCGAGTCTTTTGGAGTTAATAGTGCTACTACTGCATTGTGAACGGGTTTTTGATCTTCGTCAGATAATGTGCCAGAAACAGTTGTTTCTTGTGAAAATCCGTAATAAAAAAACAAAAAGAAAAAGATTGAAAAAGTACTTTTAGGCATAAAATTTTAAAAAAAAGATTAAACGGATAAGAAAAATGGTATTAGTCTCACTTGAACGTTTTTTATTACAAAAAAGTATATTCTTTAAAAAAATAAATCCCAAACATCAATTAAAAACTGATGTTTGGGATTCGATTTATCTTTGAATAAAAACTATTTAGTTTCTTCTTCTTTTTTAGAATTAGCTTGGTTCTCGGTTTTAGAAGCGTCTTTGAATTCTTTAACGCCAGCTCCAAGTCCTTTCATTAATTCTGGAATTTTTTTACCTCCAAAAAGTAATAAAACTACGATCAAGATTACTATCCATTCGGTTGGACCCATTCTTCCCATGATATATAAATTTTATGCTTTCGCGAATTAGTATTAATAGTGACAAAGGTAAAAAGAAATAAGTACCAATTTCATTTTTAACCAACTATTTATAGTTAAACTTCGTTAAAAACACTCGCAACGCTTCAAAACTACTTATTTTATTATATTTGTGGTATAAATAAAAATCATGGCAGAAAAGGGTCAAAAGCGAAAAAAAATAAAGAAACACCTGTTCACCAAAAACCGTTTAGTGGTGCTTAATGAAGACTCGTTTGAAGAAATTTTCTCCTTGCGTTTGACCTTGATGAATGTCTTTGTAGTAGCCACTTTAGGCGCTATAGTCATCATTACAGTTACTACTTTTATCATTGCTTTTACACCGCTTCGCGAATACATTCCGGGTTATTCATCCTCTAAATTGCGTAGAGAAGCCACCGAATTAGCACTAAAATCCGACTCGCTTTCTACCGCTTTAAAAAAGAACGAAGCCTATTTACAATCGGTCGTCAAAGTCTTGAACGGCGATTTAGAATACCAAAAAGTCAACAAAGATTCCATCATGGCTTCCGAAGTCATTGAAGTAGATCCAAAAACTTTAGAGCCATCCGAAGAAGAACTTGAAATTCGCAAGAAAGTAGAAGCGGAGGAGAAAAAAATCAAAGAGCAAAACCAAAAGTCTAAAAAGAACTCAAAATAAACATGTCGATAAAATCGTTTGCTGCCAAGTTATTTGCTGCCCGAATTCACAAAAAAACGCTTCAGTGGAGTTCCAATCCAGTTGAAACGCAACAAAAAGTGTTGGCTGATTTGATTCGACAAGCGAAAGAAACGCAGTTTGGAAAAGACCACAATTTTGACTTCATAATAACCTTTTCCGATTTTGCACAAAACGTTCCCATTCGCGATTACGAAGAACTCAAACCCTATGTTGATCGAGTAGTAAAAGGAGAAGAAAATATACTTTGGAAAGGTAAACCTCTGTATTTTGCTAAAACTTCCGGAACCACATCGGGTGCTAAATACATTCCACTCACCAAAGAATCAATGCCGTTTCACATTCAAGCGGCACGAAACGCCATTTTAAGTTACATTCACGAAACAGGCAACGCCGATTTTGTTGATGGAAAAATGATATTTCTGCAAGGAAGTCCGATTTTAGAAGAAAAAAACGGAATCAAACTAGGAAGACTGTCTGGAATTGTAGCACATTTTGTTCCGAAGTATTTACAAAAAAACCGAATGCCCAGTTGGGAAACCAATTGCATTGAAGATTGGGAAACCAAAGTCGACGCTATCGTAGAAGAAACCTACAACCAAAATATGGCGGTCATTTCCGGAATTCCATCGTGGGTGCAAATGTATTTTGAAAAGCTACAGCAAAAAGCCAATAAGCCAGTAGGCGAGTTGTTTAAAAACTTCAATTTATTCATTTATGGTGGCGTGAATTACGAACCGTATCGAGCCAAATTTGAAAATTTAATAGGTAGAAAAGTCGATTCGATTGAACTTTTCCCGGCATCAGAAGGATTCTTTGCGTACCAAGATTCCCAGAAAGAAAAAGGCATGTTGCTGTTACTGAACTCGGGAATTTTCTACGAATTTGTAAAAGCCGATGAATTTTTCACCGAAAAACCAAGAAGATACACCATTGGCGAAGTAGAATTGAACGTGAATTATGTGTTGATTCTTTCGTCCAATGCCGGACTTTGGGCGTACAACATTGGCGACACGGTTCAGTTTACCTGTTTAAAACCGTACCGCGTGATTGTTTCAGGAAGAATCAAACATTATATTTCGGCTTTTGGAGAACACGTTATCGGCAAAGAAGTCGAAACCGCTTTGCAACAAGCCATGGAAAACACTAATGTGCGTGTAAATGAATTTACCGTTGCACCACAAATCACTCCAAAAGAGGGTTTACCGTACCACGAATGGTTCATCGAATTTGAAAATGAGCCCGAAAATCTTGAGGATTTTGCTTTACAAATAGACAATGCCATGCGCCAACAAAACGTTTATTATGACGATTTGATTGTGGGTAATGTATTGCGAACACTCGTAATCACTAAAGTTGCTAAAAATGGCTTTCAAGAATACATGAAATCAATAGGAAAATTAGGAGGACAAAACAAGTTACCGCGTTTGTCTAATGATAGAAAAATTGCCGATCAACTTTCCTAATAGGTTTCCAAAATCTGTTAGGTATACATAGAAAAATGAAAATATTTACAACGGTTTTATTCTTAATTTCCATTTCAACAGTTGCACAAATTAAAGGCATCGTAAAAGACAGTCTTACCAATCAACCCATTCCGTTTGTAAACATTTGGGTAGAAAACGAAAACCGCGCTACTACTTCTGAAGAAGATGGAACCTTCGTTTTCCCCGATTCAGAAAAAGGAAAAAATTTGGTGTTTTCAGCAATTGGTTATGAAAAGAAAACCATTTCGGCTTCTCAATCCAAAGAAGTTTTGTTACAACCTGCCAATTATCAATTGGAAGAGGTTTTAATTTCCAATCGAATTCAGACCAAAGAAATTCAAATTGGAAAAACCGAAAACACGGTATGTCAGGCGTTTGATAACGGACCCAAAATTGACACTAAGTTTTTCCCGTATGATTCATCGTATAAAAAAACAAAATTCATCAAAAATATCTCTGTTTATACTGATTGCCGAATTGAAGAAGCTACAGTGAAAATTCACTTTTATTCGGTCAATGCCGATGGTTTTCCAGACAAAGAATTACTGTCAAAAGACTTAATTGTGAAAATCAAAAAAGGTACTCGAATTCATACGATTGACGTTACTCGATTTAATTTAACAATGCCCAAAAACGGCATTTTTGTCGGCTTTGAAAAACTACTAATTGAAAGCAACCGATTTGAGAAAAAGGTATTCGATAAAAACACCAACACACCGAGTATTTCAGTAACCTATTATCCGTATATGCTTTATAATTATGTCGAAAGAGAAGAATTATTCACTTTTTCTGGAGGTAAATGGAACAAACAAATTATAAATACTGATGCAGATTCGGAATATAAAAAAAAGATTTACGAACCCTCAATACAACTTACTCTGACCAACTAAAGCGGAAAAATAGTATCTTTGCGGGTTAGAAAACAAAATTTAATGAAGGAAATTAAAAACATTTCGCGCTCAAGAGCGCAAGAATCGTCGGCAGCTATCGAACGATTGTACATTACCATGAGACACTTATTCAACAGAGGTTTTTACAAACCGATGGGTGTTTCAGGAGAAACTTTAAGAGAAGCATTATTGGAGCTTCGACCAGAAATTTACGGCAGCATCGCCGAAGAAAAAGTAGAATTAAACGGATTATTGTATGTGATTGAACGACTTCCAGTAGGAATAGAAGAGTGTCGTTACATCAATCTAACATCTGATGAAGGATATTCAAAATCGCACTTTAAAGCGATTGTTCCGCCTAAAAGAAGAAGAAATTGTTATCGCATTGACGACGAGCAAATGAACGTTGAAATCACCCGCGGACGTTCGGACATTTACGACATTTTAACGCATCTTACCTTTATTTTCATTGAATCGCACAAAATCAAAGATCGTGTGTTGATTGATGAAGAAGGAAGGATTTCAAGAGATTGGCAAAAATTAGAAATTGCAGCACTTCAACCAAAGAAATTATCTCAAGTTGAAAAAGAAAAAGCCATTTCGCACGCCGCCAATATTTTAGGAAGAACTTTTGTTGAGGTTTTAGATATTTACGATTCATTTGGAACGTCTGAAAAACCAGATCGTTTTTTACATGTAATTTATTGGTTAGGAAAAATCGCCATCGAAGAAGTAATGGACAACAATAAGCGTACAATTACGTTTAGTCCAATATTGCGCGAGCGATTAGGCCATCACATTCACGGAGAAATTTGGGCCAATAGCATCAAAGAAGTTCTTAAAAATAATGATTTATTAGAGCGACCGATTCACATCATCAGCGCCAATATGCACAGTGTAATGAATTCGCTTTTTGCTACTCATGTTTTAAAAACGAAGTTCAAAGACAAATCGGACTTTTATATTTATGAAGAGTTAAGCAAATCGGGAGCGAATGATGTTAGAGATAAAGTAGAAGAATTTGCTTTGAAACACGGAATGATTTCGTTGCCCGACCAATCCGGAACCAATATTGACGTTCAGATTTTTGATACTGCTAAAATTGATTGGGCAAAATCGGCATTCCCTAAAGCAAAAGTTGGCAAACAATCGCCTGTTTTGATTGTGATGGATTATGCTTTTGGTGAACAAGCTTTTGAAACCATTGATGAGTTGTTAAAACCCTACAAATTTGAAAAAACCAAATATTTTCTCAATGTAGAATCGGTTTCGATTATGGGTAAAGCCGGAATTTTAGAAGGCGGAAAAGGCGACATTATGATTCCGAATGCACACGTCAACGAAGGAACAGCCGATAATTATCCGTTTGTCAATGAGTTGACAGCCGAAATGTTTGAAGGAAATGATATTCCAGTATACGCTGGACCAATGATTACGGTGTTAGGAACATCGTTGCAAAACAGAGATTTACTGAAGTTTTTCCACGAATCCACTTGGGAAGCCATCGGATTAGAAATGGAAGGTGCGTATTACCAAAAAGCAATACAATCGGCTTCGAGAATCAGAAAAAGCATCAACCCAGAAGTGAAAGTAAGGTACGCGTATTACGCTTCAGATAATCCATTAGAAACAGGAAGTACATTGGCTTCTGGTGGATTAGGAACAACAGGAGTAAAACCAACGTATTTAATCACAATAAAAATACTTGAACAAATTTTTAACGTAAAATAGTTTATTCGCATGAGTACAAATTCTCAAAACAACACTGATAGTCAAGAAATTGATTTGTTGCAAATATCAAGGTCGATAAGTAATTCTTTAGCATCATTTAAGTATTTTTTATACAGTGGAATTCGATTTGTTATCAACAATATCATTCTTTTAGGAATATTGTTTGTTATAGGAGTTGGTCTAGGTTTTTATATGGATAAAACTCAGAAAACCTACGATCATGAAATTATTGTAACTCCAAATTTTGGCAGTACAGACTATTTATATTCAAAAATTCAACTATTAAAATCAAAAGTAAAAGAGAAAGATGAAGACTTTCTAAAGGCAATTGGTATAAAAAACCCAAACTCATTAAAAAGAATAGAAATCAATCCTGTAACAGATGTCTATAGATTTGTTAATAACAGCGACAAAAACTTTGAATTATTAAAATTGATGGCTGAGGATGGAGACATAAAAAAAATTCTTGAAGAAAACACAACGAGTAAAAACTACATATTTCATAAAGTTTCTTTTACAACAAGTGAATCAACAAATGATGATTCTACAATCAAACCAATTCTAGAGTTTTTGAACGATACCGATTTCTACAGAAAACTTCAGAAGGAGTATATGAATAATATCAAAGAAAAAATGGTTTCAAATGACTCAATAATTTCTCAAATAGACGGAGTCTTAAATGAGTTTTCAAACACTGTTAACAGTAGTAGCAAAAACGATAAATTGGTTTATTACAACGAAAACACTCAGCTTAATGATGTAATTAAAACCAAAGATGAAATGGTGCAAGAGCAAGGCGACCTTCGTGTTAGCCTAGTTAGCTTAGATAAAATCATTAAAGATAATAGCAGTACAATTAATATCGAAAACACGGAAAGTATTAACGGTAAAATGAAGTTAGTTTTACCCTTTTTATTCATATTTATTTATTTATTTATTAGATCTATAGTAACGTTCTACAAAAAACAAAAAGCATTAAACCCAAATTAAAATGAAAGGAATTATTTTAGCTGGTGGTTCTGGAACCCGATTACATCCATTAACATTAGCCGTAAGTAAGCAATTGATGCCCATTTACGATAAGCCGATGATATACTATCCACTATCTACTTTAATGTGGGCAGGAATCAACGAAATTTTAATTATATCAACACCTCATGATTTACCCTTGTTTCAACAACTTTTAGGAGATGGTAAAAAGTTTGGTTGTCGATTTGAATACGCCGTTCAAGAACATCCAAACGGGTTGGCTGAAGCATTTATTATAGGCAAAGATTTTATTGGAAACGATAAAGCAGCCTTGATTTTAGGTGATAATATCTTTTACGGAACTGGTTTAGCTGAATTGCTACAAGCCAATAATAATCCGGATGGCGGAATCATATACGCATACCACGTTCACGATCCAGAGCGTTACGGAGTTGTAGATTTTGACGCCAACGGGAATGTGTTGTCGATAGAAGAAAAACCAACACATCCAAAATCTAATTACGCTGTTCCTGGAATTTATTTTTATGATAATTCTGTGGTAGAAGTAGCGGCCAATATTCAACCCAGTCACCGAGGTGAGTTGGAAATTACCGACGTAAACAAAGAATATTTAAAAAGAGGAAAACTCAAAGTAAGTATTTTGGATAGAGGAACGGCTTGGCTGGATACGGGAACATTTCAATCGTTGATGCAAGCCGGACAATTTGTTCAGGTAATTGAAGAACGTCAAGGGTTAAAAATTGGCGCAATAGAAGAAGCAGCCTACCGAATGGGATTTATTAATTCCGATCAACTTAAAGAATTAGCAACTCCGTTATTAAAAAGTGGTTATGGTGTTCATTTAATGAGCTTGTTAGACCAATAAAGATAAACAGACACAATCAACCCATCAGTTTTTGACATTGTCATTGAAATTGATTTTTGAAATTGCCATTGAAATGAATTTTATAGAGACCAAACTCAAAGGATGTTTTATTCTTGAGCCCAAAATTATAAAAGACCAACGCGGTTTTTTTATGGAAAGTTTTAACGAACAAACTTTTCAAAAAGGAACGGGTCAAAAGGTGCATTTTGTTCAAGATAACCAATCGTTTTCATCAAAAGGAGTGCTACGTGGTCTTCATTATCAAACAGGTGAACATGCTCAAGCTAAATTAGTTCGTGTTCTTCAAGGAGAAGTTTTGGATGTGGCAGTAGATATTCGCCCTGATTCACCAACGTACGGTCAATATGAGTCGATTATTCTATCAGCAGAAAATCAACTACAATTTTATATTCCGAGAGGTTTTGCTCACGGATTTTTAGTGCTGAGTGAAACAGCAACGTTCTTTTATAAATGTGATAATTTCTACAACAAAGAAAGTGAAGGCGGAATTATATTCAATGAACCAATAATTAATATCGATTGGCAATTTGAACTGAACGATTTGATTATTTCTGAGAAAGACGAACAACTTCCCAACTTACAACAATCGAAAAAAGTATGGTAGTTTTAGTCACAGGAGCCAACGGACAATTAGGACAATCGCTGCAATTTATTTCAGGAAAGTATACTGATGTTGATTTTGTTTTTTGTGACTCTTCCACTTTGGATATAACCAATTTAAACAACGTTACACAAGTCTTTAGCCAATTTAAACCCAATTATTGCATCAATGCCGCAGCATACACAGCCGTTGATAAAGCTGAAAGTGAACCTGAAAAAGCGTTTGCAATTAATGTAACCGGAGCTAAAAACTTAGCTGAGGTTTCAAAGAAATTTAATACTATTTTACTGCATATTTCTACGGATTTTGTTTTTGATGGAGCCAAAAAAACACCGTATACTGAAGCAGATATTCCAAATCCAACAGGCGTTTACGGTCAGACCAAATTAGATGGAGAAAAAGCCATTCAAAACACCTTTGATAATTATTACATCATCAGAACATCGTGGGTGTATTCTCAATTTGGAGCTAATTTCATGAAAACCATGTTACGATTAGCTTCGGAAAGAGATTCACTATCTGTAGTCAACGACCAAATCGGTACACCAACCCACGCAGTTCATTTAGCAGAATGTTTAGTTAAAATAATAACAACCAACAATCAACAACCAACAACCAACAACTTCGGAATCTATAATTTTTCCAACGAAGGCCAATGTTCATGGTATGATTTTGCCAAAAAAATATTCGAAATCAACAATATAAACCTAAATTTACAACCCATTCCCACAACCAGTTATCCAACACCGGCCCAAAGGCCAAGTTATAGCGTTTTGGATAAAAGCAAGATTAAAAGAGTTTTTGGAGTTGAGATTGAGGATTGGGAAGAAAGTTTAAAAGAAAAATTGCAATGAAAATAGTAATAACAGGAGGAGCAGGATTTGTAGGATCAACACTTTGTCTTCAATTGAAGAGTAAATATCCTAGCTATGAGATTGTGGCTTTTGATAATTTAAAACGAAGAGGTTCGGAACTTAATTTATCCGATTTTAAAGCCAACGGAATTTCATTTATTCATGGAGATATTAGAAACAATGAAGATGTTGTAGCCATTGGTGCTTTTGACGTTTTAATAGAAGCTTCAGCCGAACCATCAGTTACCGCTGGCTTGGATTCAGACCCAACGTATGTAATCAATAACAACTTATATGGTTCAATTAATTGTTTCAACGCCTGTATTAAAAATAAAGCTAAACTAATCTTTCTTTCTACGAGTAGAGTCTATCCAATCGATACTATTGAGCAAGCCAATTTTATTGAAGAAACAACTCGTTTTTCATTTGCCGAAAACCAAGAAAATCAAGGCATATCTCCAAATGGAATTTCAGAAAAATTATCACTAGATGGTGCACGCTCGTTTTACGGAACTACCAAACTTTCTTCGGAAATGTTCATTCAAGAATACGCGGCTTTTTATGGATTAAAAGCAGCGATAACAAGGTTTGGAGTAATCGCTGGTCCACGTCAAATGGGTAAAACAGACCAAGGTGTAGTCACTTTATGGATGGCCAAACATTTTTGGAACCAATCACTAAAATACATTGGTTATGGCGGAACGGGAAAACAAGTTCGTGATATTCTTCATGTGGATGATTTAGTGGAGTTAATTGACTTACAAATTCATCAAATTGAAAAATTTGAAGGTAAGATTTTTAACGTTGGAGGCGGAGTTGAAAATAGTGCTTCTTTGTTTGAAATGACAGCTATTTGTGAAAAAATTTCGGGTAATAAAATAGAGATTGGTTCAGAAACCGAAACTCGTCCAGCCGATTTACGCATGTACATCACCGACAATTCATTGATAGAAAAAGAAATCGGATGGAAACCTAAACGATCAGTTGAAATGGTTTTTACCGATATTTATCATTGGATAAAAAATAATGAAAAAGAGTTAGAATCAATATTAAAATAAATGAATATTAAGATTAAGTCCATTTTGAAAAACAAACTATTAATTTTCGGATTAATCATTGCTCTTTTTGGAGCTTATCTGCATTTGCCTAAGTATTTTGAAGCTTACTTTGCCCCATTAGCAATACTAAGTTTTGATGAGTTATGGATTAGTCTTGATAGTTCATGGTTAATTGCCTTAAATCATGCTAATGTTAATAATTTAACATGGGGAACAGATATTGCTTTTACTTATGGGCCATTATCTTATTTGACAACAAGGGTTGGCTGGGGAGTCAATAAAATTGATTTTATACTGTACGATGCTTTTGTCTTTTTGAATTTCTTTTTAGTTTATTTTCTATCCATAAAAAACAGTAAAAATAAATGGGTAACTATCTTATTGGTAATAGGAAATTGTTTGCTTATTCAAATTTATATTGGCGCTACTCACTCTCTAATATTATTGGCATTTTTAGTTTTTTGGATTCGGCTTAGTCTTGACAAACCAAAATGGATTTATTATGTCTTTCAAATTGTAATTGTAGTGCTACTGTTTTTTATTAAGTTTAATACAGGATTAATAGCGCTCCCCTTATTTTTAGCAGGATTATTTTGTAACGGTTTTTACAAAAAAGAAAAATATTATCTTTTACTATTCTATACAATTATTCCCTTTTTATTGATTTATACATTGTGCAAAATATTGAACGTTCAATTACTCCCATATGTTCAATCAGCACTCGAAATTATATCAGGATATAATGATGTCATGTTTTTGGAGCACCAAAAAAACAATAGACTTCTGGCTCTTTTTATTTTTATTGCAACACTTTTCATCTTAATACATAAGTTGGTTATTGCTGATAAAGCAAATCGAATGAAATACTTAATTGTACTTTTTATTTATGGACTTCCATTATTTGTTTTCTATAAATCAGGTTTTGTAAGAGGAATGGAAGCTGACTATTTTATTTATGTCAGTTTAATTATACTTGTCATCAATGATCTGCATTTTGATAATTTTAAAAAGTATTCTGGTTTGCTGATTTTAGTCTGCTTATCAATTTCGATTTATTTTATTTATGTAATGCAAAAAACACCAATTCCGGTGAAAGATAAATTAGATAAATATTATTTCTCAGCGATAAAAGAGTATGAACCAACTCTGAAACTAGCGGAAATTCCAGAAGCCAACAAACTTCCTGCTGACATTTTGCAAAAAATAGGCAAAAGTACCATCGACGTTTACCCATGGAACATACAAATGTTGATGGAAAACAAGTTGAATTATTCTCCAAGACCTGTTATTCAGGCTTATACCGCTTACACTCCTTATTTAGAAGAAATGAACTTCAATCATTTCAATTCTACTAAAGCACCTCAGTTTGTACTATACGATTATACTTCTATTGATTATAGATATCCATTATTTGATGAATCCAAAGTAAATTTGTGTATTACAAAAAACTATGAAATTGCCTCGTATTTTGACTATCAAGGAAGAAAAGTTATATTGTTTGAAAAGAAGAAGGATTTTAGTCCAATTCAACTTATAAAATCGGATGAATATGCAATGAATGCTAATTCTCCATTGATACCAAAAGAAGGCGTTTATTATGAAGTTGGGGTATATAATTCTGTAATTGGAAAACTATACTCGATTTTTAATAATGCTCCAGAAATGAAAATCGAAATTAACGCTGGCGATGCCTTTCAAAGAGAATATCACATAGGCAAAAAGTTATTGGAAACGGGTCTGTTTTCAGATAAATACATTAAAGACACACATGATTTCCATAAATTATTCAACAATGATAGTTTACAGACATTAATGCCGATAAAGAGTTATAAATTCAAATTCATAAACAACAATTACTTTAAGGATAAAATACGAATAACAGAATATAAAATAACACAATAATATGAATATATGCATCATCACAGGTTCATCTGGATTAATTGGCAGTGAATCAGTAGCTTTTTTTGCTGACAAATTTGATAAAATCATCGGGATAGACAACAATATGCGTCAAGTGTTTTTTGGCGCCAATGCTTCGACCGAATGGAATACTCAAAAATTAATAAAAGAGGTAGTTAATTTTGAACATCATGCGATTGATATCAGAAATGTTGATGAACTGGAAAAATTATTTTCTCAATACAATTCAGATATCAAATTAATTGTTCATACAGCCGCACAACCTAGTCATGATTGGGCAGCAAGAGAGCCGTTGACCGATTTTACGGTAAACGCCAACGGAACATTAAACATGCTCGAAATGACCCGACTACATTGTCCGGAAGCAACATTTATTTTTACATCTACTAATAAAGTGTATGGTGACACACCCAATTATTTACCGCTGGTAGAATTAGATAAACGTTGGGAAATTGACGAATCACATCCGTATTTCAAAGAAGGAATAGATGAACTCATGAGTATCGATCAAACCAAGCATTCCCTTTTTGGTGCTTCAAAAGTTGCAGCAGATGTTTTGGTTCAAGAGTACGGAAAGTATTTCGGAATGAACACAGGTGTTTTTCGTGGAGGATGTTTAACAGGTCCGAACCATTCAGGAACACAACTGCACGGGTTTTTATCTTACCTTATGAAATGCGCTATTACGGGTGACAAATACACGGTTTTTGGTTATCAAGGAAAACAAGTTCGAGACAACATTCACAGTTGGGATTTGGTAAATATGTTTTGGCATTTTTATCAGAATCCGCGCCAAGGAGAAGTATACAACGCTGGAGGAGGAAGACATTCTAATTGTTCAATGGCTGAAGCAATCGAACTATGTGAAAAAATTACGGGTAAACCCATGAATTATGAATATTCTGAAACCAACCGAATCGGAGATCATATTTGGTGGATCAGTGACGTGTCTAAATTCAAATCACATTATCCTAATTGGCATTGGAAATATGATATCAATGATATATTGACACAAATCTATGTTGCAACAAGTAATAAAAATTAAATAAATGGGTTTAAGAACATCTATCATTCAAAAACTAATTCACATTAATGAAGCTATTTTCTTTTATCCAAAACTGAAAAAGTTCTATAAGGAAAATTTAAAGAAAGAAAATATCAGCATTCTTGATGTTGGTGCGAATAAAGGACAGTCGATAGAGTTTTTTCTTAAAATTAATCCTCAAGCGATAATTAATTCATTTGAGCCCAATAAAAAACTGTTTATTCTTCTCCAAAACAAATACAAAACAAGTACAAACATTACTATTCACAATTTAGGACTGAGTAGTATTAAAGGAGAATTGCTTTTTCATGAAAATGTTATGGATGAAACCTCTACTTTTGAAGAACTAAATCTGGATTCCAAATATTTGGAAAAGAAAGCTAAAGTTTTGGGAGTGTCGAAAGAAAATATAATTGTGGCTAATTATAAAGTCAATGTAATTAGATTGGCAGATTTTCTAAAAGAGAATCAAAATAAAGATTATGATGTATTAAAAATTGACGTTGAAGGTCATGAATTACAGTGTTTGCAAGGACTTTTTGGAGAAGAAAATTCTGTTTTGCCAATACGATATATCCAATTAGAAAGCCACTATGACGATATGTATCTGAGCAATAATCAACATCAAGACATTGAAACCATTTTAAACAAAAACGGTTTCGAACAAGTAGCCAAAATCAAGCATGGTTTTGGAGATTTTGCAGAAATAATATACGAGAATAAAAAGAGTAAATGAAACTAAGTATTGTAATACCAGCCTACAACGAGGAAGAATCAATTATAGAAACAATTGACCAAATAGAAGAGGCGTTTTCAAAAGTAAATATTGATCACGAAATTTTCATTGTCAATGACAACTCAAAAGATAACACTCTTGCAGTTTTAGAACAATTGGCTCAAAAATATCCTTCGTTGAAATACGAAACGAACCTTGGGCCGAATGGTTTTGGATATGCCGTTCGATATGGTTTAGAACGTTTTTCAGGAGATTGTGTGGCAGTGATGATGGCTGATTTGTCTGACTCACCTTACGATTTGATTCGCTATTATACTACAATGGTGGAAGGAAATTACGATTGTGTTTTTGGAAGCCGATTCATAAAAGGAGGAAAAGTAATAGATTATCCTTTGGTAAAAAAAATCATCAATCGAATAGCCAATTTTATTATCAGAATGGTTATGCGAATCAAGTATAACGATACAACAAATGCTTTCAAACTATACAAGAGAGAAGTTATCGATGGCGTAAAACCAATTTTATCTCCACATTTTAATCTTACAATTGAACTTCCTTTAAAAGCCATTATACGAGGATATACATACACTGTAGTTCCTAATTCATGGACCAATAGAAAATACGGTGTTTCTAAATTGAAAATAAAAGAAATGGGAAGTCGATATTTTTTTATTTTGGTATATTGTTTTGTTGAAAAATACTTTTCAAGAGGTGATTTTTATAGAAAGTAAAAAAAATAGGGTATTAGAAAAAAAAAAATTATTTTTGTCAAAAATTATAAATTATGAAAACAAAATTTAGTGTAGCGCTTCTTATTTTAATTGGCTTTTTCACTTCGTGTAAAGATGAAAAATCAATAGACAATTTAAAAGTAGTAACTCCAGAAGAAGTAGATACTAGTTTCAAAGTAACTTTAAAGGCAATTGTAAAAAAGCAAGATGATTTTGCTCTTTTTTATACAGAAGATGGAAGCATTAATTTTTTTGATGTGAAGCCAATTTGGATGGGTGTAAAACCATCTGAAACGGAACAAGACATTACTTTTTCACTACCTGAAGACGTTTATCCAACTCAATTACGATTGGATTTAGGGCTGAATAAAGATCAAGAAGACATCATTATTAAAGGTATAACATTTTCTTATAAAGGGAAAAAGTTTGAAGCTATGGGAGCCAATTTTTTCAACTATTTTAGAGCTGATGAAAATCAGTGTACAGCTGATGTTGCTACAGGAACAATCAAAGCAGTAGTTAAAGATGGAGTAAGAAAGGGACCATCACTTTATCCGCATGAAGTACCATTGTCAAAAGAACTTCAGAATTTAGGAAAATAAATTATTATATAAATTAAAAAAGCCATAAAGATTTCCTTTGTGGCTTTTTTGTTTTAATCTATACTAAAACGTTTCAAATAACGTTTTTCTTACTACCGAAAGAATAATCATGAAGAAACTTTACAATACGATTACAATTAAGGTTGAAAGACTAATTCCTGTAGTATTTCTTTTGTTAGTTATAGCTTCTTGCTCGAATTCTAATGTAACATCTGATTTTGGTATCACATTAGACGCCGTAATAAAAAAAAACGACTCCATTCACACGTATTATACAACTGACGGAAGCATTAATTTCAATGAAAAAAACTCATTTTGGACCAAAGTAAAAGGCGACAAGAAGAATCAAACAATTGTAATCAATTTCCCGTCCAAAGTTGTTCCCAATCAATTTAGATTAGATTTAGGCGCGAATGTACATCAAGACAATATTGTTTTGAACAAACTAGAGTGTGTTTACAAAGGAAAAATAGTTGAATTAAAAGGCAAAGAAATCTATAAACTACTTAGAGTTGACGAGTCAAACACAATTTTAGATAAAAATTTGGGTGTATTAAAAAGAATGGATTCAACCAACAAAAACGGGCCTTCTTTATATCCAAACGGAGACTTTTTAAGAAAAAAACTTGAAGAATTGACTTCAGCTAAAAAGGATTAATCTCTGTCTATGATAAAAAAACTACTAGGCATATTTCAAAACAAACAATTCCACAATCTTTCCTTTTATGGTTTTGGGCAATTGTTCAATCTAGTTACTCCGTTACTCGTTATTCCTTATATTGTCTCTGTTTGTGGAGAAGAAAACTTCGGAAAAACAGCTGTTGGAATGGCACTTTGTTTTTTTCTAATGGTGTTTATTGACTATGGATCCGATCTAGTAGGTGTCAGGGAAATAGCAATAAACAGAGATGATTTCATTCAAACACAAAAGATTTTCGCAACAAATTATTTAGCAAAAACCATACTCTTGTTGGGCGTGTTGTTTCTTTGTTTAATCCTTTTTCAGACCATTCCCTTTTTTGCCAATGAAAAAAAGATGTTTTTATTAGGACTAACTCTTTTAATTGGTCAATTTTTAAATCCAACTTGGTTTTTACAAGGAGTAGAAAATGTAAAATGGATCACATACTCTAACATTATCTCTAAATCAATTTATCTTTTGTTGATCTTTTTATTCATCAAAGTAGAACAAGACTATGTTTTGATTAATTTGTTTTGGGGAATAGGAATGATTATTTCTAATGGATTATTTTTCTTTTTAATTATAAAAAAATACAAATTCTCATTTTCTTCGATCCATAAAAAAGACATCCTTCAGTTCTTGAGAAGAGATTTTAAAATGTTTGGATCACAGATATTTGTTTCTATTCAGATGTATTCTCCTGTGATTTTAATCAGTTATTTAGGCACTAATTTAATGGCCGGACAGTATAAAATTGTTGAGCAAGTTATTCTGATTTTTAAAACCTATATTTTACTGTTTTTTAACTATGTTTTCCCCAACGTATGTTATTCATTGGAAAAAAATAAACAAAGGGGAATCTATAATTGGAAGCTTTTCAATGGTGCAAATTTTATTTTTGTCTTGGTTTCAATGGTCTTTTTTTATTTTTTCTCTTATGATATAGTTTCTTATTTTAACCCAACCAACCGATATGCACTTAGTAATTTGTTGCAGTTGGCGGTGTTCTACCCTGTTTTATTTGCCCTTTCAATTCCACTAAAACAATTGGTTTTAGCTTGGAACTTCAATCGATTTTATGTTAATCTTACCTCTATTGCTGTTATACTAAATATCATTGCAATAATCATTCTTTTACCCCAATTTCAAGTATATGGAGTGTTTTATTCTTTATTGTTTATTGAAGGAATAATGATTTTATTTTACTTAATTTGCATTAGGAAAAAATTATTCTCTAAAGAAGAAACCAACCAATGATAAAGGATATTTTTCAAAAATTATTGAATAAATCAGGAAAGAATTATCAAATAGACCCCAAAATTCCTCAAGGCCTTATTGTTTCTATTTTAATAAGAAGATGTTGCATGCTCACCCGTGGCATTTTTAAAACTGGAAAAAAAGTTTTTCTCGGCTCAAATGTTGTTTTATACAACAGAAAAAACATCCAATTTGGAAAGAATGTTACTATTGATAAAAACTGTATTCTTGACGGATATTCTGAAGAGAAAATTATCTTGGGCGATGGAGTAAAAATTGGAGCCTATTCTTCGCTTAGCTCTACCAGTCACATGTCAAAATACGGAAAAGGACTGAAAATGGGAAACAATTCAGCAGTAGGTCAGTTTACAGAATTTGGCGCTTCTGGTGGGATTGAAATAGGAAACGATGTAATAATGGGATCATATGTTAGTTTTCATTCCGAAAACCACAATTTTGATGATCCGTCAAAACTAATAAGAGAACAAGGAGTAACCTCAAAATCAATAAAAATTGGAAACAATATTTGGGTTGGAGCAAAAGTTACTTTTTTAGACGGATGTCAAGTGGGTGACAATTCTGTTGTTGCCGCAGGTGCAGTAGTCAATGGCATCTATCCGCCGAATTCAGTTATAGGAGGAATTCCAGCAAAAATTATAAAAACGATACTCTAATGAATCTAGTAGTAAACAGAGCTAATTTTAACCAGCTTCTATTTATAATTTGCGTAATAGTTCCTTTTTTTAATATATATGAATTCTCATTTGTAACATGGGTTTTTGCAATATTTTTGACACTCAGAAAAAACTATTCTTTAGAGTTTATAAAATACACATCAATCTTTGTACTATTATTTTTATTGGCCATTATTGTAGGTCGATTCTTTGAATATCAAACGTATTTTATTATTCGAGATATTACGTATTTGTTGAAACCCATAACTGGGCTACTACTAGGGTATCAACTTTTTACCAAACACATTAAAAACCCCTTTCAATTTATTGTTTATGCTGGATTGTCGATTGCTTGTTATCACCTTTTCTTAGTTTTTTATGGAATTGTAGTTGAAGGAGCCAAAAATGTTAGGGAAATAAGAGAGCATGCAGGTTATTTTAACGATTTTGAGGTCTACACATTAGTCATACTGATTTTTAGTAAGCAATTAAATCTTGGGTTTTCAAAAAATAAAACTCGACTGTTTATTCTTATTTTGGCTATTTCTAGTTTTTTTTATTTAGCACGAACAAATTTCATTCAGTTCATTGTATTGGTAGCTGCATTAAAAGGGTTTTTAGTTTTAAACGTAAAGTCATTAAAAGTAGTTTTGGGTATTGTTATAGCAACATTAATGGCGTATTCAGCTATCTATTATTATAATCCAAGAAGAAATGGTAAAGGCATGGATGAGTTTTTGTATAAAATAAAAATTATTCCGACAGAAGCCTTTAGTACCAAAATTGACCGTTTTGATTGGAAAGATTTTAACGATAATTATCGCTCGTATGAAAATATTCGGACAGTTCAACAATTAAATTATAACGAAAATCTTATTTTTGGAGAAGGAGCGGGTTCGCAAGTTGACCTGAAACAAAAATTGATGTTAGGCGACATGCTTTTAAGACACATCTCAATCCTTCACAATGGCTACATGACCGTATTACTAAAAACAGGACTTTTGGGTCTCAGTATCTATTTGTTATCCATATTTTTCTTTTTTAGAAAAGAGCGATCTAGTAATCCAATTCTAAAAAACATACATTATATCTTCGTAGGAACTGGAGTATTTTTAATTTTATCCAATTGGGTCTTTCTTGGATTGTACAACCAAATAGACACAAAATCATTATTAATAGGCTTTTTGTTTGCTTATAAAAATGAAATTCTAAAAACTACCGAATCATGATAAGCATTCTTTTTATTCATCAATCATCTGATTTATATGGTTCGGATAAAACGTTATTGCTACTACTACAGCAGTTAGATAAGAAAAAATATACAGCAGTTGTAGTCTTACCTTTAAACGGTCCTCTTAAAGAGGAATTAGAGAAAATAGGTGTAAAGGTGATTATATCTCCTGTTTTAAAATTGTACAGAAACATCTTTACTCCCAAAAACATAGTATTGTTTTTCAACCAATTGAGGACATCATTAAAAACCATAAAAAAGCTAGACGACGAATATCATTTCGATATTATATATTCTAACACATTAGCAGTACTGTTAGGAGCAATTTATTCTAGAAAAGCCAAAATCAAGCACATCTGGCATGTTCATGAAATAATTGTTCATCCAAAAATAATCGCCAAAATTTTCCCCAAACTACTAAGAAAGTATGCAGATGTTGTAGTGTGTAATTCATCTGCAACCAAAAATAATTTAATTGTAAGAGAACCCAATTTAGCATCCAAATCAATTGTCATTCTTAACGGAATTGAATTCAATACCAACACAATTTCCTCACTATCAAAATCAGAAATAGGCTTTAAGCAAAACGATTGTGTCATTACTTTAGCAGGAAGAATTAGCCGACTCAAAGGGCATAAATGGCTGTTAAATACTTTTACCAACTATTTTAGTGCTTACGACAATGTTAAGTTACTTTTTGTTGGATCGCCTGTCTTAGGGCAAGAATATTATTTGAGCGAAATAGAACAAAAAATTGCCGAAAACAAGCTAGAAGATAAAGTTAAAATACTTCCTTTCACTAAAGATTTAAACGCAATTTGGAATATTACAGACATTGCAGTTATGCCATCTACAGAAGCAGAATCATTCGGATTAGTCGCCGTTGAAGCCATGTATGCTCAAAAACCAGTAATTGGATCTGATTTAGGAGGTTTAAAAGAAATCATACAAAACAACGAAACAGGATTTTTAATAGAGCCGAATAATGAAGAAGCGTTTTCAAAAGCGCTAACAACTTTGATAGAGAATCCTGAGCTAAGAGATTTATTTGGACAGAAAGGACATCAAAGAGTAAAAGAAGAGTTCTCTTTAGATCGATATGTTAAACAATTCGAGGTGCTATTTGCAAAGTCTACTTAAATAAGAAAAGGATTCAAAATTTATCATGTAACGTTTTCCAAAAATCCCTATTTTTGCGACTCTTAATAAGAATTTAATGAAAATAGCTATTCTTGGAACACGTGGAATACCCAATTATTATGGTGGTTTTGAGCAATTTGCCGAATTTTTCTCAGTTTATTTAGCCAATAAAGGACACGAAGTTTATTGTTATAATTCGCACAATCACAAATACCAAGAGAAAACATTCCACGGTGTACACATCATCCATCAACACGATCCTGAATACAAATACGGTACATTTGGTCAGTTTATTTATGATTACAATTGCATCATTGATTCAAGAAAAAGAGATTTTGACATTATTCTTCAATTAGGATATACCAGTAATTCTATTTGGTATTTTTTGTTACCCAAGAAACCAATCATCATTACCAATATGGATGGAGTAGAGTGGAAACGCTCCAAGTACTCGCGTCCAGTTCAACAATTTTTACGATTTGCAGAAAGGCTAGCAGCAATAAGTAGTGATTATTTGGTTTCGGATTCGATAGGGATTAAAAAATTCCTAAAAGAACGCTACGATAAAGATTCTACTTACATTGCTTACGGCGCACATCCATTTAATAGTCCCGATGAATCCGTTCTCATACAGTACAATTTAGAAAAAGAGAGTTATAACATGATTATGGCTCGTTTTGAACCCGAAAACAACTTGGATATGGTGTTGGAAGGAGTCGTTTTAAGTAAAGATTCAACGCCAATTTTAGTGATTGGAAAACACGAAACCAAGTACGGTGAATATTTGAAAAATAAATTCAAAGCACATTCTAATATTCTTTTTTTAGGTGGAATTTATAATTTGGAACACTTAAATAACTTACGATATTATTCAAAATTATATTTTCACGGACATTCAGTTGGCGGCACCAATCCGTCGTTGTTAGAAGCAATGGCTTCCAAAGCTTTAATTGCGGCTCATAACAATGATTTTAACAAAGGAGTTTTAAAAGAAAATGCCTACTTTTTTAAAAACCCAAAAGAAGTGGCAGAATTACTTGTTTCTATCAATAAAAAAGATAACTTGTCGTTTATTGAAAATAATTACAATGCAATTGTAAACGAATTTAATTGGGATAAAATTAATGGGCAATACCTACAATTATTTGAAGAATGTACTACTAAAGGCAAAAGAAGAGGTAAAAAATAATCCTTTTGTTGTTTTAGTGACATTAGCAATAATTACTATTCCGCTGCATTATCGATACAGTAGCATAGCAATCATGTTGCTCACTGCATTTTCGCTTTTCCAACTAAAAAACAAAAAATTTTATTTTCAAAAAAAGCTTTTTTTACTTGTTCTATTGTATGTCTTGATGGTACTATCATTGACTTGGACTATAGACACAAAGTTGACCACTTCGGCTTTGTTAAAAGGACTTTCTTTTTTACTAATTCCATTCTGTTTTTTTTTAAATCCACCGCTTTCAGAAGAGAACAAAGACAGCATAATTAAATACTATTCTTATGCTTTTTTTGGGTATTCGATTTTCTATTTAATAAAAGCTAGTATTCGATTTTTAATCACAAACGATTCTTCGGTTTTCTTTTATCATGAGTTGGTCACATTTGATGTAAACGCTATACACGTTTCAGTATACATTGCAATCGCTTTTTTCTGGTTTTTAAACAAAAAAATAAAAACGAATCTAGACAAAATAGCACTGATAGCATTGTTTATTCTGTTATTCTTGCTTTCTTCCAAAAACATAATTATAGTTTTCTTACTGTTGTTGGGACTGAGTATCTTATTTGTTTTGAAATTGAAAACAAGAAGACTATACGTCGTTCTTGGAGTAGGAATTGTGCTAGGAATTGTTTTTTTCGGAAAAATTAAAGATCGATTTTTGATTGAAATAGAATCCAATCAGGCTTCAGGTAAAATCAATAGCGAAATTAGTGGTCAAACAGGTTTGGTTTACAACGTAAGCATCAAAGAAGCATGGACCAAAGATCAGTTTCAACCCAATGACTATTTTCCAGGAACGGCATTAAGAGTGTATCAAACGCGCATTTTTGCAGAAATAATTCGAGAAGACAACAGAATACTAACAGGTTATGGAATAAACGCAACTGATGCAAAAATTAAGCAGAAAAGGATACAGCATAATCTGTATCACGAATATGATAAATTTAATTTTCACAATCAATACATTCAAATTTTTGCAGAACTTGGAGTTGTAGGATTTGTACTATTGGTATTGATTTTATGGATTAACCTTAAAAATGCAATAAAAACCAAACATTTTGTACATTTTTCTTTTGCAATTCTAATGATAAGCTTATTTTTGACAGAATCTTTTTTATCACGACAAAGAGGCATAGTGTTTTTTATACTATTATTCTGTTTGTTTAATTCAAAGACAGAAAAAAAGATCGCTATAAAAGAATAAAAATGAAAAGAATATTAATCACTGGAGCAGCAGGCTTTTTAGGTTCTCATTTGTGTGATCGTTTTTTAGCTGAAGGCTATTTTGTAATTGGGATGGACAACCTAATTACAGGAGATTTAAAAAATATTGAACATCTTTTCAAAGAAAAGAACTTCGAGTTTTATCATCATGATGTCACCAAATTTGTTCACATTCCAGGTAACTTAGATTATATTTTACATTTTGCTTCGCCAGCAAGTCCGATAGACTATTTAAAAATCCCAATTCAAACGTTAAAAGTAGGTTCACTTGGAACTCACAATTTATTGGGTTTAGCACGAGTAAAAAAAGCCAGAATTCTTATAGCATCAACCTCTGAAGTTTATGGTGATCCTTTAGTTCATCCACAAACAGAAGAATACTACGGCAATGTTAATACCATTGGGCCAAGAGGTGTATACGACGAAGCCAAACGTTTTCAAGAATCCATCACCATGGCCTACCACACTTTTCACGGTGTAGAAACCAGAATCGTTAGAATTTTTAATACCTACGGACCAAGAATGCGATTAAACGATGGAAGAGTAATTCCTGCATTCATTGGTCAAGCTTTACGAGGAGAAGATTTAACCATCTTTGGAGATGGAAGCCAAACGCGCTCATTTTGTTATGTAACCGATCAAGTGGAGGGAATTTTTAGGTTATTGCATTCAGACTACGTTTATCCTGTAAATATTGGTAATCCAGATGAAATCACTATTAAAGATTTTGCAGAAGAAATCATAAAACTAACAGGAACGAACCAAAAAGTAGTGTATCATCCATTGCCTATTAACGATCCTTTACAACGTCAACCCGACACAACTAAGGCCAAAGAAATTTTAGGTTGGGAAGCAAAAGTGAATAGAGAAGAAGGAATGAAATTAACCTACGACTATTTCAAATCACTTTCTTCAGAAGAATTACTAAAAGAAGAACACAAAGACTTTAAAGGATACATCCATTAATGTATGGTTGCACAACAAACAGGAAGATATTCTAAATACATTAGACCTATTAGTATCGCCTTTGATTTAATAGTAATTTCTCTATTAAGCGCTTATTTCTTCAGAGAACTGAAACTTAATATTGCATATTTTCTTTTATTTCAGGGATTTGCATGGATATTTATTGGGTTTTTAGTGAAGTTTTACGAAATCTTCCGATTTACTACTCCAGTTGAAATTATTACTAAAATAATTAAACAGTTCTCCATATTTCTATTGGTGGTAATTGCCTATTTCCCGTTCGCAAAAACAGTAATCTTTAGCGGAAGTGCCATTGCAATCTCAATGGTTGTTAGTTTTGTTTTAATAGTATCATTTAAATATTTCTTATTTTATTATTTAAAGAAATACCGAATCACTACTAAAAATAATTTTAGAAATGCAATTATTATTGGATACACTCCAGAGGCAATCCGACTTAAAGAAGTATTCAATAACAGACAAGATTATGGCTATCGTTTTCAAGGTTATTTTTCAGATAAAAAGCAAAACGCAGAAGTTAAAGGGAAAATAGAAGACCTAAAAGCATTTGTTCTAGAGAATAAAACAGATGAAATTTATTGCTCTTTGAACGAAATTTCAAATGAAAAATTAAAAGACTTAGTTGAATTTGCAGATGAAAATAAAAAAACAATAAAATTCATTCCTGATACCAAGGAAATCTTTTCCAAAAATTTAAAAATTGATTACTACGAATTGTTTCCAGTACTTTCTCTTCAAAAAACGCAACTTCACGATCCTTTTATTAAAGGAGTAAAACGCGGTTTTGATGTTGTTTTTTCATTAGTTATTATTGTATGCCTGCTTTCTTGGTTAATTCCAATTATTGCATTGTTGATAAAATTAGAATCTAAAGGTCCAGTTTTCTTCAAACAAGGAAGACCAGGCTTAGATGAAAATGAATTTTATTGCTATAAATTTCGTTCCATGCAAGTGAATGAAACGACCGAAAAAGAAGCCTCTAAAAATGATCCTAGAGTTACTAAAATGGGACGTTTCATGAGAAAAACAAGTATCGATGAATTGCCTCAGTTTTTCAATGTGTTATTAGGCGATATGTCGGTAGTTGGACCAAGACCTCACTTGTGGTCGCAAAATAAATCGTATGCAAGTAAAGTAAAAAAATACATGGTAAGGCATTATGTTAAACCCGGAATTACTGGACTTGCTCAAGTAAAAGGATTTAGAGGAGAAATCGAAACCGATGAAGACATGATTAACCGAATCAAATTTGATGTTTTTTACATTGAAAACTGGTCAATAGTAATGGACATCAAAATCATTCTCCAAACCGTAATCAACATTTTTAAAGGCGAAGATAAAGCCTATTAAAAAACACCTTCTTTTATCAAATTTTTCATTTGATTTTCTAAATCAAAATGCTCTTGCGAATGCAGGAAAATCTGATTTTTAAGAACATCAAATTCTTCCTTTTTTATCGTAGAAATAGTTTTTAGCAATTGATTCAATTCTGAAAAATTTTCGACAGAAGCAACCCAACCTAAATGGTTTTCTTCAACAATAGTTTCGCCTTCACCACCACCAAAATATAGAATAGGAAAACCCAACGAAGCATATTCAAAAATTTTAGAAGGAACCGAACCGTAAATTCTTGTTTTTAATGGAACAACGGCTATGTCAAACGATTGTAATTGCGAATGCAGTTCTTTTCGATCCACCATTCCGTGAAATACTATTTTTTTCTCTTTTTGAGACGATATGAGCGCTTCAATTTGACTTTTTTCTGCACCATCACCAAACAGATGCAATTCTACATTTAATCCGTTTAAATCTAATTTTTGGCACAATTCGAAAACACCTTGAGCAATTCCCAATAATCCTGCATAAAACAATTTTACAGGTTGATCGATTTTAGTTTTTAACTCAAGGAATTCAATTTTATGATCGGGAAAATTTCGATATAAATAACACTTCTTTCCTGGGATAATTGAATTGACATGAGCAATGATTTCATTCGATTGACCTAAAATTAAGCTTGCCTTTTTATAGATGAAACGTTCTAAAAACAATGAAAATTTGTGTGACAAAGAATGTTCTTTAAGGACTTTTAATTCTAACGCTGCCAATGGCCACAAATCGGAAATATTGAGAATAATTTTTTTCTTTTTTAACGAAAGCACCAAAACAGAGATGAAGGATAATAGCAAAGGCGGAGATTGAACGACCACTTTTTTTGGCGTTTTTTTGAATAGTAAAAAGAAAAACAAACTCAAAGAAAAAGATAGAACCGAAACAATCCGAACCGCAATATTTTTACTCACACTTGGGTAAATCCAAAGGCGTTTTACGGTGATGTTATCTCGCTTTTCGGTTACAGAAAACTTTCCTTTGTATTCAGGAAATAGCTCACCTTTTGGATAATTACCCAGCGGACAAAGCACCGTTACTTGGTAATTCTTTTCGTGTAGTTTCAATGCCAATTGTTCAATTCTATTGGCTGCAGCTCCTTTTTCTGGCGGATAATAATTGGATATGATAAGGATTTCTTCCATTATTTTTGACACGAATTAGGGCTTAATTATTTATAGTTTGTGATAGTAAAATATCAATTATTCGTTCTGATGCTTTTCCGTCCCAAAGTTCAGGAATACCCCCTTTTTTTGACCCATTTTCAAGGAAAGAAGCATACACTTTCTTTAAATTTTCAATAGATGTTCCCACCAAAGTATTCGTTCCAATAGTTTGCGTTTCGGGTCGTTCAGTAGTAGTTCTCATTGTAAAACACGGAATTCCCAAAACGGTTGTTTCTTCCGAAATTCCACCACTGTCAGTAATCACAGCAAAACTATTTTTTATCAAATACATAAAATTCAAATACCCTTGTGGCTCAACAAATAATATGTTTTTTAATTCTAACGATGTTGTCCCAAGAATCGATTTTGTTCTCGGATGAATTGGGAAAATTATTTTTTTGCCATTCGACATTCCATCAATTCCGATTAGTAATTGAATGAGCGAATGTTCTTCATCAACATTCGACGGTCGATGCAAGGTCAAAACAATATAATTCTGAGGTTCTAAACCAAATTTCGACCAAAAATCGGGCGGCAAAATCCGACTCAAATTTTGATGTAAAGTGTCAATCATTACATTGCCAACAAAATGAATTTGCTCTGGATTTGCTCCGTATTTCAATAAATTATCACTTGCCCATGTTGAGGTTGTAAAGAAATAATCGGTAATACTATCAGTTACAATTCGGTTAATTTCTTCGGGCATGGTCATGTCGCCAGAGCGAATTCCGGCTTCTACATGTGTTACTTTAATATTTAGTTTTTTGGCTACAATTGCGCACGCCATAGTTGAGTTTACATCACCAACTACTAGCACTAAATCACAAGGATTTTTGAGCAATTCTTCTTCAAAAGCAACCATTATTGCTGCCGTTTGAACGGATTGCGATCCGCTTTTCACTTCTAAATTTACATTGGGATGCGGAATGTTTAATTCTTCAAAAAAGGTGTCGCTTAAGTTTTTATCATAATGCTGACCAGTATGAACCAATCGATAGGAAATGCTAACTCCTTCAGATTGCTTTTTTTCAATCGCCTTGATTATGGGAGCGATTTTAATAAAATTAGGTCTTGCGCCTGCGACTATGGTAATTTTCATATTCTAGCTGAATTATTTCAGTATTTATTTAACTAACGAAATAAATTGCTTCAATTTTCCGCTTTTGGATCGTTGGAGTTTTTCTTTTCGTTTGAATGTAAAATGCAAACCGCTTTCGAGGTAGGTTGTTATTGCTTTTTCTATACTTTGAATTTGAGTTTCTGTCAACTCGTTTATACTTACATACTCAATTTCAAAAGTATCTATTTTGGTTTGTTTTATTACAAATTCTTTCACATTTCCGTCGTCTTCAATGATACTCTTGGTAACATAATAAAAAGTCAGTCCAGGTGATTTTTTACCGCTTGGCAAAATAGCCACATCATTGGTTCGACCAATTAGTTTTTTGAGAATAGGTTTTTTGTAAGTACTTTTTTCATCCAAAACACCTACATCACCTATATCATATCGAATGAATGGATGTGCTTTGTTGTAAAGAGACGTGATTACAATTCGACCTTCTTTTCCGTAGGGAAGCGGGTTGTTTTCATCGTCTAAAATCTCTACAAACAAAGTTTCTGAATTGACTTGCCATTCACCATTTGGATTTTGAAACGCAATTAAATCCAATTCTGAAGCACCATATTCATTGACAATAGGAACACCAAATTGTTTTTCTAGTAGTTGCTTGTCATCTTCAAAAAGCATTTCTGAAGTAACAATACAACATTTTAGAGTAGGACAAAACGTTTTTAAAACTATATTTTTTTTCTGAAGAAATTTGGCGAATAAAACAATTGAACTCGTATATCCATTAATGTAATCAAATTTTTTCTTCTGAAATTTAGTCAAAACATTTTCTAGTACTTTGTCTGATAAGTCGAAGATAGTAAATCGATACCGACTGCTTAAAAAGTCTTTGATTCGTTCTTTGGTATTTCCAACAAAATCAAGAGGTATTCCGTAGAAACGCGCTTGCAACGAAGTGTTAAAATCGACCCCAAACCAGCCAAAACGGTGAATAATATTAGACCACGTTAAGGCATGGCAATACTTGTCTTTGGCAAAGATAAATGGATCTCCGCTTGAGCCTGAAGTTTTATTGACGTAACTATTTTTAATTGAAAACCCATCAGAAAGTCGCTCGATCAAAGGTTTTTGAAATTCTTTTTTTGTCATAATCGGAAGGTTTTCCCAATTATCAAAGCTATTTTTCCCAGCAAATTTCTGGTAAGAAGAGTTGTTTTTTAGATGATACTCAACAATAGCATTTCTTTTTTCATTAACCCATTGTAGATAATCATCTTCTGAAATAGAAAGCGTTTCATTGAAATCAGCATTAGCCAATTTCATTGGAAAGCCTTTGAAACGAAGCGATAAATCGAAGAGATTGAACATTTGCGTAATAAAAAAGGGCCAACATTTGTTAGCCCTTAAAAATACTATTTTATTTGGAATTATTAGTTTTTAATAACTTTGATAGTTTCTTTTTTGTTGTCAGAATTGATGTTGAATAAATAAACACCGCTTGATAATGAAGAAACATCTACAGAATTTTCAATTCCTGATAATGATTGTTGTAAGACAACTTTTCCAGTTAAATCAGTTACATTTAAGTCATAAGAATCTAATTGACTTGAAATAGTAACAAAATTGTTTGCTGGATTTGGATACACTTCAATTGCAGCATCAGCTTCAAAAGTTGGATTAGCTAATGTTCCATCAAAACGGAAAATACCATCAGTAGTAGCATTTGTACTGAAACCAGCACACCAACCAGTGCTTCCATTAACAAAACTAGAAGTACCTCTTTGCATGTCTGCCTCAATTGGAGTCCAAGCTAAACCGTTGTTTATACTGTAAGAAGAACCAACAGGTGCAGCTTGTGAAGTACCAACAAGAACAGTTGTACCAGGAACATAACTTAATAATCTGTGTGATCCTGTAAAAGTTGATCCTGCAGACCATGTAGTTCCACCGTTTGATGTTGTATAGAAAGTATAAACAGTTCCAACAGTTTTCAATAAACAACCATTGCTAGCATCACTAAACGCCAATCTACCGCTTTGAGCTGTTCCGCCGAAATCAGTTAAAGGAGCTTGAGAAACAGTCCAAGTTAATCCTTGGTCAACTGATTTCAAAATACGCCCTTTGTTGGTTGGCATCCATGTAACATTACCAACAACAACGTTACCACCATTGTAACCATATTCTCCAGATAAGAAAGGAGGAATATTTGCAGCAGGAACTAACGTCCAATTGGCACCACCATCCGTTGATCTCCAGATTTCGAATTCACCATTTGCAGGGTCACCAGCAGCAAAACCAACATTTTCATCAAAGAAATGTACAAAATTCACGAACGAAGCTCCGCTAGTAAAACCAGCTGAATTTTGTTGTTCCCATGAGGCACCACCATCCGATGTTTTATAAACAACACTTCCAGTTCCATCAGTTGGATTAACTGCACTTACCCATGCAGTAGTTGAATTAATTGGGCAAATGTTATTGATTCCCAAAGCAGGATTTCCAACATCAATAACACCAGGAGTCCAAGTTGTACCACCATTGGTAGTCATTGTAAATTCTTGAACTTCAAGGCCACCACCAGAACCATCGTATGCCTTAGCCCATACGGTATTAGCATCAAGAGCAATAATTTCGTCAAGTCCTCTAGAAGGATCAGTAAAACCAGTTGCTTGAGAAATCCATGTTTGTGCATTTAATCCAGAAAAGGGGACAAATGCTAATAAAAGTAAAAGTTTTTTCATAATTTATTTATTTAATTTATTCCAAAAATAATTAAAAAACCGAAAAAATAGTTTTTTTTATGATATAATTTTGAATTTAAAAAAATTAATTTTGCATACCAAACAACAACACAATGATAATTTTACTACTAGGTTCAGGCGGAAGAGAGCATGCATTGGCATGGAAAATGCTTCAAAGTTCAAGATGTTCAACACTTTTTGTGGCTCCAGGAAATGCCGGAACCGCAGCTATTGCTACTAACATTTCTTTAAAAATCACTGATTTTGAGTCTGTTAAAAAGTTTGTTCTTGAAAACGATGTGGATATGGTAGTTGTGGGTCCGGAAGATCCATTAGTGCATGGAATTTACGACTTTTTTAAAAATGATTCCGAACTTAGTACAATTCCAGTAATTGGACCGTCAAAATTAGGCGCCCAATTGGAAGGAAGTAAAGAATTTGCAAAAGAATTTTTAATTAAACATCAAATTCCCACAGCTGCTTACGATAGTTTTACAGTTGATACTGTTGAAAAAGGATGTCGTTTTCTAGAAACACTGCAACCGCCTTATGTTTTAAAAGCAGACGGATTGGCGGCTGGGAAAGGAGTTTTAATTATTAATGATTTAAAAGAAGCTCAAGCTGAACTTAGAAACATGTTAGTTCATGCCAAGTTTGGACAAGCGAGTGCAAAAGTAGTAATTGAAGAATTTTTGGATGGAATTGAGTTAAGTTGTTTCGTTCTTACTGATGGAAAAAATTACAAAATTCTTCCAACTGCAAAAGATTACAAACGAATAGGAGAAGGCGATACGGGATTGAATACAGGAGGAATGGGAGCCGTTTCACCTGTTCCATTTGCTGATGCTATTTTGATGGAAAAAATTGAAAATCGAATCGTAAAACCAACCATATCCGGACTTCAAAAAGACGGAATAGAATACAAAGGCTTTGTTTTTATCGGACTCATAAACGTCAAAGGTGAACCAATGGTTATCGAATACAACGTTAGAATGGGCGATCCAGAAACTGAGGTTGTGATGCCAAGAATTCAGTCCGATTTGGTAGCATTATTTGAAGCAGTGGCCAATCAAAAATTGGATGAAACTACACTTGAAATAGACCCAAGAAGTGCTACAACTATAATGGTCGTTTCAGGTGGATATCCTGAAGATTATGAAAAAGGATTTGAAATCACAGGCTTAGATTCTGTAAAAGATTCAATAGTGTTTCACGCCGGAACAAAACTTGAAAATGACAAAGTAGTTTCTAATGGAGGAAGAGTACTTGCGGTGACTTCCTATGGAGATGACTTCCAAGAAGCCATAAAAAAATCTTATCAAAATATAGAACAACTACACTTTGATAAGATGTATTATAGAAAAGATATCGGTTTCGACTTATTTTAAGAACGAATGTGCCGTTGTATCTTGGTTTTCTTCGTTGTTTTTTTGGTGTAATGCTAATTGTTTGCACCAGTAAACCATATAGTAACCACAAATAATCATTAACGCCCAGTTGATAATGTTTGCCCCAAACCAAGAAGATAATTCCCAAGAACGTAACCAATCAAGAGGTTTGAATAAAAAATCAACAAAAAGCGATTGTATTGCTTCAAAAAATGCTTTCATCTTTAAAATAGGTGTTATATTTACATCACAAAAGTATAAAATATCCTTATGATTACAAGCGTTTTTAGAAAATCTTCTCCATTTAATTACACTATAGTTGTTTTTCTGACCTTAGCCTTCTTTTTGTTGGTTCAATTTAAACAAGGTATTTGGCATAATTCGTCACTAACCATCGGAACTTCAATCGGAATTATTGTTCTGGTTTTTGCCTCACTTTTTATCACTAATTTTATTGTAAAAAAGAATGGTCTGACTAAAAGCAGCAGCTTTTCTATATTATTTTTTACCCTTTTTTTACTTTTCTTTCCAACAGTTCTGACGAATTTCAAATTTGTTATTTCCAACTTTTTTGTCTTGTTGGCGATGCGTCGACTCATTTCACTCCAAACATTAAAAGCTCCAAAAGAAAAAATATTTGATGCTTCATTATGGATTTTTGTTGCAAGTTTATTTCACTTTTGGGCCATTTTATATATTGTTTTAGTATACATCTCTATTTTTTTCCACGTTTCTAGAGATTACAGAAACTGGTTGATTCCATTTGTTTCTTTATTTGTTACAGCTGTGATTTATTCTTTTACAGCGTTGGTTGTAGAAAGACAATTTATCGACAATTTGACCAATTTGCCAGTAGTTAATTTTCGAATGGATTACTTTAAAAATACCAATGAGAATCTGGCTTTATCAATGTATGCCGTGGTAGCGGTATTTTTTGTATTCTCAAAAATTATATCACTTACTAATCGACCATTAGTGTTGCAAGCATCCTACAAAAAAATAATTATTGCTTTTGTGATTGGCGTAGTGATTTTTTTAATTTCTCCTAATAAAAGTAACGATTTATTAATTTTTACATTCTTCCCATTGGCTGTTATGGCAACCAATAACATCGAATATTCTAAAAATAAAATCAACCAAGAACTGGTTTTAGGAATAACAATAATCTTAGTTTTTGTGAGCTTTTTTCTGCAATTATAATTTGCTTCCGTAAGCCAAATCACCAGCATCACCTAAACCCGGAACAATGTAGTTTTTTTCGTTGAGTTTGTCATCAATGGCAGCCACCCACAAATGACAATTCTCGGGAAGATTTTCCTCTAAGTAGGCAATGCCTTCTGGTGCAGCAATTACTACCGCAATATGAATTTCTTTCGGCTTTTGTTCCAAATGCAATTTATCTAAAACAGCTACTATCGATTGCCCAGTGGCCAACATCGGATCAATTAAAATTAGGTTTTTGTTTTCGAACGATGGTGCCGCTTGGTATTCAACCAAAATTTCAAAAAAATCATCATTGTTTGGATGATGACGGTACGCCGATACAAATCCGTTTTCAGCATTGTCAAAAATGTTCATAAAACCAGTGTGAAGCGCCAAACCGGCTCTAAGAATTGAACATAAAACCACATTATCAGCAACGGTTGTAGTATGCTTGATGCCTAGTGGTGTTTGAACATCAATGTTTTTGTATTCTAAGGTTTTACTCAATTCATACGCCATAATTTCGCCAATTCGTTCAATGTTTTTGCGAAAACGCATACTGTCATTTTGAATGGAAACATCGCGAATCTGAGCCAAAAAATGATTTAAAACACTGTTGTTTTCTGATATGTTGTGGATGAGCATTGGCTGAAAAATTAAATAGGAACGTAAAAGTATAAAAACTATCTTTGCAAAAAAATTTTACTTCTATGTTTTCTAAATTTGCCTATTCGATATTTGAACAAAGTATTAAGGATTATCATGTTCAAGATAATGTTGATCAACCGATTAACAATCCCTATCCTAAAGACCAAATCGAACATTTATTGTATTTCAAAAACTGGATTGATACGGTTCAGTGGCATTTTGAAGATATTATTCGCGACCCAAATATTAATCCAATAGCAGCATTAGTTTTAAAAAGAAGAATCGATGCTTCTAATCAAGAACGTACCGATATGGTAGAATACATTGACAGTTATTTTCTACAAAAATACGCCCACGTTACGGTAAAATCAACAGCAAAAATCAATTCTGAAAGTCCAGCTTGGGCAATTGATCGTTTGTCGATTTTAGCTTTGAAAATTTACCACATGAACGAAGAGGCAACTCGTACTGATGCTTCGCAAGATCACAGAGATAAATGTCAGGCAAAATTGAATATTCTTTTAGAACAAAGAACGGATTTATCTTCGGCTATTGATGATTTGTTAACCGATATTGAAAATGGAGACAAATTCATGAAAGTGTACAAGCAAATGAAAATGTACAACGACGATGATTTGAACCCAGTTTTGTATCAAAATAAAAAATAAATCCACAACCACTTTGTCACACCGACACAAACATATAGCCGTCATTCGACTTTCTGCCATGGGCGATGTTGCAATGACGGTTCCTGTTATTTTAGCACTTACACGACAACATCCTAATGTAAAAATCACGGTTGTTTCACGTCCTTTTTTTAAACCTATTTTTGAACGTATTCCAAATGTTCAATTTCTTTCCGTTCACACACAACATCAACACAAAGGTCTTTTGGGATTGTTTCAGTTGTACCGCGACTTAAAGAAGCTAAAAATAGATCAAATTGCCGATTTACATAACGTTTTACGCTCTAAAGTCATACGGAATTTATTCGCTTTAAGCGGAAAAAAAGTAGCTTTTACTGATAAAGGAAGAGCCGAAAAAAGAGCGCTTACGAGTTTAAAAAACAAAGTGTTTCAACCCGTAAAACCCATGATTGAACGTCATGTCGAAACGTTCGCACAATTGGGTTATTCAATTGATATGACTCAATCGAATTTTCTTCCTAATGAACCTATTCCATTTAAAGCGTTGAAAATTTTAGGCGAGAAAACTCAAAAATGGATTGGAATTGCACCTTTTGCTCATCACGAAAGTAAAACGTATCCATTGGATTTAATGGGAAGAGTAGTCGATGAATTAACTAAAAATCAATCCGTTCAGATTATCTTTTTAGGAGGAAAACAAGACACAGAATCAATAAAAAGATTGACCAAAAAACACCAAAATTGCTACAATTTTGCGGGAGTTATTTCTTTTGAAGAAGAACTCCAACTCATTTCCAATCTCAATGTTATGCTTTCGATGGACAGCGGCAACGCCCATCTTTCAGCATTATACGGAATTCCAACCATTACTCTTTGGGGCGCAACACATCCGTTTACTGGTTTTGCTCCTTACCATCAACCACTTGAAAATTGCTTGGTTTCAGATCGTGAAAAATATCCTTTACTACCCACTTCCATTTACGGAAATAAAAAAGTAGAAGGTTATCAAGATGCCATGCGAACCATCAAAGTAGAAGATGTTGTTGCTAAAGTAAATTCGGTTTTATCCTAAAAAAACAACCACTTCCATTTTGTATTGAATAAAAAGATAAATTTGTAAGTAAATCAATTTCAATCGATAATGAAACCTACTTACTCTAAATTTATACTTCCTTTACTTTTATTCTGTTCTACTTCTCTTTTTGCTCAAGAAACACCTTTTCTACCCAAAAAATTAACGCAAGAAGAAAAAGGAATACTCTCCAATTATCAATTCAGAAGCGCTCAATTAACGCCACCGCCATCGGGTTCGGTTAGAGCTGCAGCCGAATGGGAAGAAGTAGAATATTTGGTGTTGGCTTGGCAGCCTAGTTTTCAGAACATTTTACGACAAATTGTTGCCGCGGCTGTCAACGAATGTAAAGTATTGATTGCTACTCAAAATCAGGCCAGTGTTTCTAGTTATCTTACTTCTAATGGAGTGAATTTAACAAACGTTATTTTTTTAAATGCACCATCAAATAGTATTTGGATTCGTGATTACGCTGGAAATACCATTTATTCAGACGATGTAGGACAACGCGCTCTGACTGATTGGATTTACAACCGACCACGACCTTTAGACAACGCAATGCCTTCTGCTCATGCGACTTCCATCGGAATTCCGATTTACATTACTGATTCAGGAACTAATGATTTGGTCAATACAGGTGGGAATTACATGTCGGATGGTTTAGGAAATGCTTTTGCATCAGAATTGATTTTGGAGGAGAATGCAGTCGGAAATCCGTATAATGTTTCTGCCAAAACCGAAGAACAAATAGACAACATCATGTTCAATTATATGGGAATTGACAATTACATCAAAATGCCAACCTTGCCTTACGATGAAATTCACCACATTGACATGCATATGAAATTACTCGACGAAGAAACGCTTTTGGTAAGCCGTTATCCCAATGGTGTGGCCGATGGACCGCAAATTCAAGCCAATATTAATTATGTGTTGAACAATTTTACTTCGCATTTCGGAACGCCTTATGACGTGTATTGGATTGACGCGCCACCAAGTACATCGGGAAGTTATCCTGATACTGGCGGATTGTATCGAACGTATAGCAATTCGGTCATCATTAATAAAACCATTTTAGTTCCAACATATCGACCCGAAGTGGATGCTGCAGCGCTTGCTTTGTATCAACAATTAATGCCAGGTTATACAGTAGTCGGAATTGATGTAGACAATGCGGGCGAAAATTTGATTTCGAGTTTGGGCGCCATTCACTGCATCACACATACGATTGGTGTTGCCGATCCGCTTTTGATTGTCCATCAACCGATAGACGAAGCCAATGCAGGAACCAATGTTTCGGTTAATGCGATGATCAAACACAGTTCCGGAATTCTTGAAGCAACCGTTTTTTGGAGAGAACAAGGCACAACCGATTTTAATGAAGCGGCAATGAATTTTGTAAGTAATGATAATTGGACCGCAACGATTCCGATTCCGAGTTCAGGAAACGATATAGAATATTACATTTATGGTCATTCTAATTCGGGTAAAAAACTCAATCGGCCAATTGTGGCTCCTGAAGGATATTGGACCATCAATGTTCAAACTTTAAGTAGCGAAGAATGGGCGTTGAATCACATTTCCGAACCGTATCCGAACCCAACAAAAGAAATGGTAAACTTCAATTTAGATCAAATAGAAGGCGATGTTTCAGTTACAATTACTAATACAATTGGACAACTTCTTTTTTCACAAAAAATAACTTCTGCGAATGGTATTTTAAGTCTGAATTTACAACCTGAATGGAACGGAACATTATTCGTTCAGTTTGAAGGTGATTTCGGGAAAGTGACTAAGAAAGTGATTAAGTTATAGGTAAATTCTCTCGTCACGGCAACGTTCTAAAATGTAGTTTTTCAGATTGGAAATGGTGGCTTGGTAATTGGGTGCTTCAAAACCAAAACGCTCGTGTTCCATCTGTTCTTTTTCGATGGCGTTGCAACCTTTGATTACTTCTTTCAACATGTCAAGCATGATTAATTGCTTGTTGTTTTCTTTTTCAAATTTGTAGTCTACAATTTCATCTTCCAATTGCTCACAATAATCCAAAAGCGCCTGAACTTCAGGTTCGTCCAAAAGATCTTGCGCTTTTTTGAATATATCGAGTTTGTTTTTCATGTTTCAACTTCAATAACAATGACAAAATCAATTTCAAAAATTAAGTTTAGAAAATGATTACTGACAACCGAACACGGACAACTGTTTTAAACATCATCAAAATCAACAAAAATTTCATTTGATGTTGGATGTGCTTGACAGGTTAAAATCAAACCATCGGCTACTTCTTTATCAGTTAAAATCGAATTCTTTTTCATCTCGGCAGTTCCTTTTGAAATTCGAGCCAAACAACTGCTGCAAATTCCACCTTGACATGAATACGGAGCGTCAATTCCTTGTTTCAAAGCCGCTTCCAAAAGAGTTTGTTTCTGACTCATTTCGAAAGTAGTTTCTTCATCATCAACCAAAACCGTAATTTTAGTATGACCACTTCCTGAACTTGCAGCAGAATTTTCTTCGGAAGAAGAAGTAGAAAACAATTCAAATTTGATGTTTTTTTCAGCCACATTATGCTCTTTCAATACATTCGAAACCAAATTGATCATTTCCTCTGGACCGCATAAATAGAATTTATCGAATTCTTTTTCTTTGTGTTTGTTGTTCAATACAAAATTTAAGTTGGCTTTGTCAATTCGACCAAAAAGTTCGCCATCCACTTTAGTTTGACTGTACACATAATGTACAAAAAAGCGGCCTACGTATTTCAGTTGTAATTCGTGCAATTGATTGTGAAAAATAGTATCGTTAGGTGTTTTATTTCCGTATACTAAAACAAAAGTACTATTGGGTTCATTTTCTAAAACCGATTGAAGGATAGACATTACAGGTGTAATTCCGCTTCCAGCAGCAAATCCAGCATAATTTTTCTGACGTTCAGCGTTGGGTTCGAAAGTGAATTTCCCTTCAGGAATGCCAACTTCTAGCAAATCACCCGCTTTTAAATTTTCGTTAGCAAACTTAGAAAAATGTCCGTTAGCGACTGATTTTATTGAAATTCTCAATTCGCCACTGTTAGGAGATGAACAAATCGAATACGCTCTTCTGATTTCTTTTCCGTCTAAAGTCAACTTTAAATTGACGTATTGACCTGCAATAAATTGATACGCTGATTGTAATTCGGTTGGAACCGAGAAAGCAACAGAAATGGCATTAGGAGTTTCTTTTTTAACTTCCTTAATCTGTAATTTATAAAATGATGACATGTACTTTTATTTTTGACAAAGGTAATAAATACGACCGATTTAATAATTATGGAAACTTTGAAAAAAGTTGTAACAAATCGAATTGATTGTGAACTAATTTGTAAACCAAAAAACCATCAACACTATGTTCAAACATTTTATTAGACTCGAATGGAAGGCTTTTTTCCGGTCAGCTTCGTTAGGAACCAATATTGCCATGAAAATAATTATGGGTTTTGTTGCTGTTTATTTCATTCTGATTTTTTCAGTCGCCGGAATTTCAGTGTATTTTGTTCTTAAGGAAAAACTGAACCTTGACCCGATGCTAACAGTAAACAAATTCATGATTTATTACTTGGCTATGGATTTATTGATTCGTTATTTTCTGCAAAAAATGCCCGTTTTAAACATCAAACCGTTGTTGCATTTGCCTATTAAAAGAGGAACAATTGTTCATTTTACCTTAGGAAAAACAGCCTTGTCTTTTTTCAATTGGACGCATGCTTTTTTCTTTGTTCCGTTTACTATTGTGGCATTGATTGATGGTTGTGGATGGAACATACTACTGTGGCATTTAGGAATTCTAGCCCTCATTTATTGCAACAACTTTTTGAACATCATAATTAATAATAAGAACATTATTTTTTATAGTGTTTTAACTGTATTTACTGGTTTGGCTTTGGCTCAATACTACCAAGTTTTTGACATTACTAATTATACGGTTTCGTTTTTTCAAGCGATGTACACCACATCGTATGTTTTTATTTTGCCCATTTTAGCTCTTGTTGGATTGTATTATTCGGCGTTCAATTATTTCAAAAACCATTTAAATTTAGATGAAGGTTTGGCTAAGAAAAGTGATTTTGCCAAAACAGAAAACTACACTTGGTTGAACCAATTTGGTACTTTGGGAACTTTTTTGAAAAACGATATTCGATTATTGAGAAGAAACAAACGCTCAAAAACTACATTGATAATGAGTGTTTTATTTGTTTTTTACGGATTATTATTTTTTACCAATTCAATTGAAGCCTACAATAATCCTGCGATGAAAGTATTTGCCGGAATTTTCGTTTCGGGCGGATTTCTATTCACTTTTGGGCAATTTGTTCCGAGTTGGGACAGCGCTTATTATCAATTGATGATGAGCCAAAACATTCCGTACAAAGAATACATCAAATCCAAATGGTGGTTAATGGTCATTGGAACTGTTTTTTCAACCATTTTGGCATCCTTTTACTTATTCTTTGGTTTACATACCTACTTAATTGTAGTAGTTGCGGCCATTTTTAATATTGGTGTGAATTCACATTTGGTAATGTTTGGTGGTGCATTTGTGAAAACACCTATTGATTTAGCAAGCTCAAAACAAGCGTTTGGCGACAAACAAGCATTCAACATGAAAACGATGTTAATCGCAATTCCTAAAATGGCATTGCCGATGATTTTATATGCTGCAGGTTATTATCTTTTTTCACCTAATGTCGGATTACTCTTCGTAGCATTGGCGGGAGTTTTAGGATTTGCTTTTAGAGATTATATGTTTTCTAAAATTGAAAAAATATACAAAACCGAAAAGTATGCGACCATTGCCGCTTACAAACAAAAAAGCTAATTACTAATCACTAATATACTACACAAATGATACTTGCAAATAACCTTTCAAAAACCTACAACAACGGAGTTACCGTTTTAAATATAAACAGTCTTGAAATTCCGAAAGGACAAAGTTTCGGATTAGTCGGAAACAACGGAGCAGGAAAAACTACCTTTTTTAGTTTGTTACTCGATTTAATTCAGCCTTCAACCGGAAGCATTACCAACAACGGAGTTCAAGTAAACACCAGCGAGGATTGGAAACCATTTACCTCTGCTTTCATTGATGAAAGTTTCTTAATCGGATATTTAACCGCTGAAGAATATTTTTATTTCATAGGTGATTTACGTGGCCAAAACAAAGCCGATGTAGATGCTTTATTGAAAAAACACGAAGAATTTTTTAACGGAGAAATTCTAAACAGCAAAAAATACCTTAGAGATTTATCCAAAGGGAACATGAAAAAAGTGGGAATTATTGCCACTTTAATCGGAAAGCCAGAAGTGGTTATTTTAGACGAACCGTTTGCCAACTTAGACCCAACCACAGTCAATCGTCTGAAAAAAATCATCAAAGAATTGGCCGATGACCCCAATGTGACCGTTTTGGTTTCTTCTCACGATTTGGTTCACACTGTTGAGGTGTGCAATCGAATTGTAGCTTTACATTTAGGCGAAGTCGTAAAAGACATTCAAACTTCTCCTGAAACCTTAAAGGAATTGGAAGCTTTTTTTGCTGTTTAATAATTGAAACACTACCGCGAGATTAAAAATTACGCGGTAGTGTTATCCGTTTACTAAATCAAAAAAACTACATTTTTTTTCACCATATCAAAAAGAAACGTATTTTTACCAGTTAGTTATACTAAAATTGACTTTTACGAGTTAATACTAAAAACGTTTTTTACATTGAAAACCATTACATCCAGACACTTAATCCTTGGAGCACTGCTTATTTTTTTAGTTGCATGTTCAACCAAAAGAAATAGTTTCTTAAGTAGAAATTCTCATGCTCTTAGCACCAAATATAACATTTTATATAATGGAGGAATTGCTTTAGACAAAGGTGTTTCCGACTTAAAAACGACCTACAACGACAATTTCTGGGAACTTCTTCCAGTAGAACGTATGCAAGTTTCCAAAGAAGCAATGCTTCCGGGACAAACTCCCAATCCTAATTTTGAACGTGCCGAAACTAAATCAGTAAAAGCCATTCAAAAACACTCAATGAACATTGATGGCTCTGAAAAAAACCCTCAAATGGATGAAGCGCATTTAATGTTAGGAAAAGCACGATATTACGATCAACGATTCATTCCAGCCTTAGAAGCGTTCAACTACGTCTTGTACAAATACCCAAGTAGCGATAAAATTTATGAAGTAAAAATTTGGCGTGAAAGAACCAATATGCGTTTAGAAAACGATGCTCAAGCGGTTACCAATCTTAGAAAATTACTCAAAGAAATTAAATTTAAAGATCAGATTTTTGCCGATGCAAATGCGACTTTAGCTCAAGCATTTTTAAATTTAGAAGAAAAAGACAGCGCTATTGCTAGGTTGAAAATTGCAACTGAATTTACCAAAGAAAACGAAGAAAAAGCGCGCTACCGATTTATTTTAGCACAGTTATACGATCAAATGGGTCATAAAGATAGCGCGTATGCAACTTATCAAGAGGTGATTGATATGAACAGAAGATCGCCAAGACAATACGTAATTCAATCACACATCAAACAAGCATTGCAATTTGATTATGCAACAGGTGATACCTTGGCTTTCGTAAAAAAATATAAAAATTTACTAGAAGACAGAGAAAATCGTCCGTATTTGGATTTTTTAAACCACCAAATGGGATTGTTCTATGACAAACAAAAAAACCACAAACAAGCTGAAAAATACTATAACATTTCGCTCAATTCGAAACCAAAAGACAATTATTTAATTGCTTCGAATCATAGAAATTTGGCCGATATTTATTTCAAAAAAGCAAAATACGTTACAACAGGAAAATATTTTGACAGTACACTTGCCGTTTTAGATCCACGTTCAAGAGAACACAAACTCATCTCCAAAAAGAGAGAAAATTTAGAGGATGTAATCAAATTTGAAGGAATTGCTCAACGTAATGACAGTCTTTTAAAAATGGCCAAAATGTCGCCTGCTGATAAAGATGCCTACTTCAAAGAACACATTGCTAAACTTAAAGAAGAAGATAAAAAACTTAAAGAAAAATTGGCACTTGAAGAGGAAGCCAAAAGCGCTGATAATCCTTCAATGAATCTTTTTGATAATGTAAAAGGTGGCGATACAAAACCTCAAGCACTAGGACCAAAAGCAGGAAGCTCAGCTGATTTTTACTTTTATAATCAAACAACAGTTGCCTATGGGCGCACCGAGTTTGCCAAAAAATGGGGAAAAAGAAGTCACGATGCCAATTGGAGGTTATCGAGTTTGCAAAAATCAAAATCCAATGAAAAAGAAGAGGAAGAAGAAGGAGATTCAAAAGATGTAGTTGAAAAAGAAGAAGCTCGTTTTACTACCGATTATTACATCAAAGATTTGCCATCTTCTCAAAAAGAGTTGGACAGTATTGCCAAAGAAAGAAACTTCGCCTACTACCAATTAGGTGTTATCTATAAAGAGAAATTCAAAGAATACAAATTGGCTGCCAGTAAATTAGAAACGTTACTTCAAAACAATCCTGAAGAGCGATTGGTGTTGCCAGCGATGTACAATTTGTTTAAAATATACGAAATCATTGATCCAGCCAAAGCAATTGCAATGAAAGGCCGAATCATATCAGAACATCCGAGTTCGAGATATGCTCAAATTTTAAATGATAATTCAGTCAATCTTGAATTAGGAAAACCAGAAGTGGTGTATGCTAGCTTGTATAAAGATTACGAAGCGGGATTGTTACGTGAAACTCTGACCAAAACAGATATGGCTGTAGTTGAATTTGCTGGTGAAGAAATGCTTCCTAAATTTGAATTATTAAAAGCCAATTTAATAGGTAAGTTGTTTGGTTTAGCCGAATATAAAAAAGCACTTAATTTTGTAGCACTAACCTATCCAAACAGTCAAGAAGGAAAAGAAACCGAGAAATTCATTGCTACTAAAATTCCAATGTTAGAAGCGTTGTATTTTGATGATGAAGTTCCTACAAGCTGGAAAATTATTTATCAACCAAAGAGTTTAGTAGAAAAAGACAATAAAGTATTGTTAGACAAACTGAATAAACTTGCCAAAGAGCGCACTATTGAAACGTTGACTGTTTCTACTGATGTATATACGATGGATAAAAATTTAATTGTCGTACACGGAATAACTTCAAAAGAAAATGCTAGAGGATTATCTCAGGTTTTAAAAGAGTTCAAAGAATACAAAATCAATGATCCAGCGGTTATTATTTCAAGCGAGAATTATAAAATAGTTCAGATTTTCAAAAACTTAGAGGAATATAGTGCTGGTGTTGGACCAAATTTTGAGCCAAAACAAAAACCAACTATTACACTTCCAAAAGAAGAAGTTAAAGTTGAAAAGCCAAAAGCAATCAGAGAGCAAAAGCCTGATGAGGTAAGAGAAAACTCTACCAAAGGTGAAATTATGAAGAACGAAACCAAAGGTACCGATGCTAAAGGTGGAGAAAAAGGCAGTGAAAAAGGAGATGATCCAGGCAATATGATGATGCCTCCATCCATTAACAGTCAGCCCAAAAGAGGATAAAAATGTTTCAAAAAAGTCAAAAATCATATACCGATTTACTCGGAAAAACCAATAGAATTGTAGAAGGAACATCAATAAACGGGAACATCATTTCGCCCGCTGATTTTCGATTGGATGGACATTTAATAGGTAATTTCCAATCCAAAGGGAAATTAGTTATTGGTCCGGCCGGACTCGTAAAAGGCGATATTGTTTGTAAAAATGCCGACATCGAAGGTCGCTTTGAAGGTAAAATTCAAGTTCTGGAAACGCTCAATATAAAATCAAAAGCCGTGATTATTGGCGATGTGGTTTGTGGGAAACTTTCAGTTGAACCTGGAGCTGAATTCAGTGCAACTTGTGTTATGAAAAACATTCAGAAATCCCATTCTAATGAACAACACACCGAAGAAAAAGCCCAATAAATGGCTGGTTTTAATCAATATTCCTATCCAAATGGGAGTAGTGATTTTTCTTTTTTCTAAAGGTGGGAATTGGTTGGACGACTATTATCCAAATAAACACAATGTTTTTGTAAAAGTGTTAACCTTGCTTGGTATAGCAATTTCGTTCTACAATTTAAACCGTCAGCTCAAAGACTTGAATTCGTAAATTAATTTTTATTTCAATGAAGACTACAGAATTCAAACTCCTAGCAAAGCTGTTTCTTTTTTCTTTGCTTTTGTATCTCATTCACAAGCTTGTTTTCAGATTATTTTTTCCAACAGGAATCGAAAATCTTTTTATTTATTCCATTGAATTATTGTATTTGTTTTTCTGTATTGCTTCCACTTTAATAATAGGAATCCTAATTTTGGTCAACAAAAAAAACATTGATCACGTTGGTTTTACCTTTCTTTTTTTAACAGTAGCCAAAATGGGAATTGCTTTCTTTTTTATGCAATCCATACTCAAAGTGAAAGCAATTCACCAACCAACTGAAAAAATCAATTTTTTTGTCATTTTTATTCTTTTTTTAGCAATAGAAACCGTTATTGCTGTACGAATTTTAAACAATAAACAATAATTCATTCTTTAATCGATAATTTCATCAAAAAAAACAAAACTATTACTTTTAAATATTAATTAAAATTGTACTTTTGCACCAAATTTGAGAAAATAAAATTAAGATAATTATCAGATATGGTGTTTTCAAATAAATCACTTCAATTCATAACCGCTCTTTTAGTTGCGTGTCTTCCAATAGTAACTAGTGCAAATCCTGTAAACGATTCGGTTGCTACAACTGTTGAAACAACTCATGAAAAAGTTGCTCATGATGCTGAAAACGCTCATGGTGAAAGCAATGAACCAAAAGATATTAAAACGGAAATCAGCGAATTCATCAACCATCACTTAATGGATTCTTATGATTTTAATATCATGGGTTATAAAGATGATTCTGGTGAGCAACATCATGTTGGATTCCCATTACCAGTGATTCTTTTGGATAACGGATTGCATATTTTCTCTTCTTCTAAATTTCACAACGAACATGAAACTGCTGAAGTTGATGGAAATTTCTACAAATTACACCACGGAAAAATTTATAAAGTTGATTCGGCTGATGGCGCTTTGACATTAGACGACAAACACCACGCAACCAATACTAAACCTCTTGATTTCTCAATCACTAAAAATGTTTTCATGATTTTTGTGGTAGCGTTGATTATGTTTTTCTTATTTAGAGGTTTGGCCAAATCATACGGTAAAAACAATTCTATTGCTACTGGAGCAGGACGCTTTTTTGAACCTATTGTTTTATATGTAAGAGACGAAATTGCCATTCCAAATATCGGAGAGAAACACTACAAGAAATACATGAGTTATTTATTAACTATCTTTTTCTTTATATGGTTTTTGAACATCTTCGGATTAACACCACTAGGAATTAACGTAACAGGAAATATTGCTATCACAGCATGTTTAGCGTTAATTACTTATTTAATCACAACATTTACTGCAAAGAAAGATTATTGGGGACACATTTTCTGGATGCCAGGAGTGCCAACACCAATGAAATTCATATTAATGCCTATTGAATTATTAGGTACTATTATCAAACCATTCTCACTTATGATTCGTCTTTATGCTAATATTGTAGCAGGACACATTGTATTAATGAGTTTGATTGGATTGATGTTTATTTTTAAAAATTGGTTAGGAAGTAGTTTATCGTTTTTATTATCGTTTGCTATTTCTTTAATTGAAATATTGGTTGCTTTATTACAGGCGTATATCTTCACCATGTTATCTGCATTGTATTTTGGTTCAGCAGTTGAAGAACACCACCACGACGAAGCACACGAAGGTCATCATTAATAAAGAGCTATTAGCTTAAAGCCTAGCGCTTAAAGTTTATAGCAATAAAATTGAATGTTTAATTAAATATATATATTATGGACATCCCAAGAATTGTTGGAGCAGGTTTAGTAGTAATCGGAGCAGGTATCGGTATCGGAAGAATCGGTGGTTCTGCAATGGACGCTATCGCTCGTCAGCCAGATGCATCTGGAAAAATTCAAACTGCTATGCTTATTGCTGCAGCGTTAATCGAAGGTATCGGTTTCGCAGCTTTGTTTGCTGTTGCAGAAAATTAATAAACAAAAAGCTATAACGGTTGGTTATAGCTTTTGTTTCTAAATTAGAAATTAAATTTTACACATATAATTACACTATAATATGGAAAAGTTAATAAGCGATTTTTCTCTCGGATTGTTCTTTTGGCAATCATTAATTTTCATTGGTTTAATTCTTTTGTTAAAGAAATTTGCATGGAAGCCTATTCTTGATGCAGTAAACGAAAGAGAAGAAGGAATTAAAAATGCCTTACTTTCGGCTGAAAATGCTAAGAAAGAAATGCAAAACCTTAAATCAGACAATGAAAAATTATTGGCTGATGCTAGAGCAGAGCGTGATGCAATGTTGAAAGATGCTAAAGAAATGAAAGATAAATTAGTTTCTGATGCTAAAGTTCAAGCACAAGCTGAAGGAGAAAAAATGATTGCTCAAGCAAAAGCAGCTATTGAAAGCGAAAAGAATGCTGTGATGGCTGAATTGAAAAATCAGGTTTCTACATTATCTTTAGAAATTGCTGAGAAAGTATTAAGAGATGAATTATCTAACAAAGAATCTCAAACTAAATTAGTTGAGAAAATGTTAGGTGATGCTAAATTAAATTAATCATTATGTCTAGAGCTGCAATTCGATATGCAAAGGCAATAATAGACATTGCTACAACTTCAGGAAGAAATGAAGCTGTAAACAACGACATGAAAATGATTGTTGAAACAGTTGCATCTAGTTCTGAATTAAAAGATTTTTTAGCTAATCCAGTTATTAAAATGGAAGCTAAAAAAGCAGCATTGTCTGAATTGTTTTCAAATGTTCAACCTGAAACGAGTTCTTTGTTTCACTTACTATTTGAAAACAAACGATTTGAAATTTTGGAATCAATAGCACAACAATACAATTTGCTTTTCGACGAAAGTAACGGAGTTGAAGTTGCCAAAGTAACAACAGCTTTCCCTATTACTGCCGAGTTACAAACTAAAGTATTGGCTAAAATTGCAGAATTTTCAAACAAGAAAATTACGATTGAAAATATAGTAGATCCAGCTATTATCGGTGGATTTATATTACGTGTTGGTGATAAGCAATACAATGCTTCTGTGGCCAGCAAATTAGGTGAATTAAAAAGAGAGTTTAGTAATTAATATACCATTAAAGATATATCAAAATGGCAGAAATTAAACCAGCTGAAATTACAGCAATATTAAAAAAACAATTATCTGGTTTTGAATCAGGTGCTTCGTTAGAAGAAGTAGGAACAGTACTTCAAGTGGGTGATGGTATTGCTCGCGTTTACGGTTTGTCAAATGCTCAATACGGTGAGTTAGTTCAATTCGATAACGGATTAGAAGCAATCGTATTGAACTTAGAAGAAGACAACGTTGGGGTTGTACTTTTAGGTCCATCAACCGGAATTAGAGAAGGATCAACAGTAAAACGTACACAACGTATCGCGTCTTTAAAAGTAGGTGAGCAAATCGTTGGACGTGTTGTAGATACATTAGGAAACCCAATCGATGGTAAAGGACCAATCGGTGGTGAATTATACGAAATGCCTTTGGAAAGAAAAGCTCCTGGAGTTATCTTCCGTCAGCCAGTAACTGAGCCATTACAAACCGGTATCAAATCAATTGATGCGATGATTCCTGTAGGTAGAGGTCAACGTGAGTTAGTTATCGGTGACCGTCAAACTGGTAAAACAACGGTTTGTATCGATACAATCTTAAATCAAAAAGAATTTTATGATGCTGGTCAACCAGTATTCTGTATATATGTTGCAATTGGACAAAAAGCGTCAACTGTAGCAGGAATCGCAAAAACATTAGAAGATAAAGGAGCAATGGCATATACTGTTATCGTTGCTGCAAATGCTTCTGATCCAGCTCCAATGCAGGTATATGCTCCAATGGCAGGTGCTGCAATCGGAGAATATTTCCGTGATTCAGGTCGCCCAGCTTTGATTATCTATGATGATTTATCAAAACAAGCGGTTGCTTACCGTGAGGTGTCTCTTTTATTAAGAAGACCACCAGGACGTGAGGCTTACCCTGGAGACGTTTTCTACTTACACTCTCGTTTATTAGAAAGAGCATGTAAAGTAATTGCCGATGATGATATCGCAAAAAACATGAACGATTTACCAGATACATTAAAAGGTATCGTAAAAGGTGGAGGTTCATTAACCGCTTTACCAATCATTGAAACACAAGCAGGTGACGTTTCTGCCTACATCCCAACTAACGTAATTTCGATTACCGACGGACAGATTTTCCTTGATGGTGATTTGTTCAACTCTGGGGTTCGTCCAGCAATTAACGTAGGTATTTCGGTATCTCGTGTTGGAGGTAACGCTCAAATTAAATCAATGAAAAAAGTAGCAGGTACTTTAAAACTTGACCAAGCTCAATTCCGTGAATTGGAAGCGTTTGCAAAATTTGGTTCTGATTTGGATGCGGTTACTTTAAACGTAATTGAAAAAGGAAGAAGAAACGTTGAAATCTTAAAACAAGCTGTAAACGATCCTTATACTGTAGAAGATCAGGTAGCTATTATCTATGCAGGTTCTAAAAACTTGTTAAGAGATGTTCCAGTTGTAAAAGTAAAAGAATTTGAAAGTGATTACATTCAATACTTAAATACTAAACACAGAGACGTTCTTAATGCTTTAAAAGCAGGTAAGTTAGACGATAACATTACTGAAGTTTTAGAGAAAGCAGCAAAAGAAGTAGCAGCGAAATATAATTAAAAAAAGTATATTGTATGATGTATACTGTATAATGCTTATGCAAAGTTACAGTATACACTATACGATTTTTACATTATACAATTTATAAAAAATGGCAAACTTAAAGGAAATCCGTAATAGAATTACTTCCGTTCAGTCGACGATGCAAATCACATCGGCGATGAAAATGGTTTCTGCGGCAAAGTTGAAAAAGGCACAAGATGCCATTACAGCAATGCGCCCTTATGCCGAAAAACTTACTGAACTTCTTCAAAATTTAAGTGCTACACTTGATGGTGAAGTAGGAGGAAGTTTTACATCGCAACGCGAAATTAAAAAAGTACTTGTGGTAGCAATTACTTCCAACAGAGGTTTGGCTGGTGCATTCAATACCAATGTTATCAAACAAGTAAAAACAGTTGCCGAACAATACGAAGGAAAACAAGTTGATGTTTACGCAATTGGTAAAAAAGGTAACGATGTTTTAAAGAAAACGTCTACAGTTATCAGTAATCAAACTACAATTTTTGATAACCTAACTTTTGATAATGTAGCACAAATTGCTAATGAATTGACAGAATTATTTACTTCTGGCGCGTACGATAAAATCGAAATTGTTTACAATCAATTCAAAAACGCAGCTACACAAATCGTTCAAACCGAGCAATTTTTGCCATTAGCTCCAGTAAAATCAGATAAAGCGGTTTCATCAGGTGATTATCTTTTTGAGCCAACAAAAGAAGAAATCGTTTTAACGTTGATTCCAAAATCGTTAAAAACTCAATTGTATAAAGCAATTCGCGATTCATTTGCTTCGGAACACGGCGCTCGTATGACTGCAATGCACAAAGCAACCGACAACGCAACGGATTTGAGAAATCAATTAAAATTAACCTACAACAAAGCACGTCAAGCTGCTATTACTAACGAAATCTTAGAGATTGTTGGTGGTGCTGAAGCCTTAAAAGGATAAGCTAAATTGTAAGTAGTATATACAACAAAAGGCACTCATTTGAGTGCCTTTTGTTCGTTTATGAACTCCACCGTAAGATTATTTTTTTTATATTCGTGTTGATTTACAATCATTTGCTATGAAAAATAAATACTTTTACTATGAAAAACAGATTTCTTTTACCAGTAACCTTTTTGGTTGGCTTCTTCTCCTTTTCACAAAATTGGGGACTTGACCAAGATTTTAACACGGTAGGCTACAACGCCACCGATTTGATTGTCAACGGCGATGATTACGCCGAATGCTTAACGATTCAAGACGACGGCAAAATTCTTGTCGGCGGCTACGGACTTCGAATTGCCCGATACAATACCGACGGAACATTAGACACTAGTTTTAATACCATGGGTTATACTTCTCCTTTTGGCAATAATGTTGGCTTAAATTACATCAAACAGATCATCATCACACCCACCAACAAAATACTTGGTGTAGGAGCAATTTTTACCACAAAATGGTACATCTATTTGGTACAGTACAATATGAATGGAACATTAGATACTACCTTTGGTACTAATGGAAGAAAGAACATTGATGTAGGTCCATCGATAACAATGACAGTCGGAAACGCTATTTATACTTCTGATAACAAAATTTTAATTGCGACTAATTCATACTTATCTGATGGTGATTATAATATTGTAAAAACAAATAAATTTGGTGATTTAGAGACTTCTTTTGGCACAAACGGAATTGCAACCCTTGATGGGATGAATAATGATTTAGAAGGAAGAATCGCACTTCGACCCGATGGTAAAATTTTACTTTCTGGAAATTCAAATAATTCTCCAGCGTCAGGAACCTATAAACAACATGGTTTAATGTTAGTCAATGCAGATGGAACTTTAGACACTACCTTTGGAAATAACGGAAAAATTTTCACCAATTTTGAAACCAACAATTCGCAGCAAATAAAAAATTTGACGTTACTTAATGACAATTCAGTATTAATTTCTGGAGCCTTATATACCAATAACCAAACTGCTAGTGATGGTTTTGTAGCAAAATACAATTCTAATGGTGTTCTTGATCCTTCTTTTGGAACAAACGGTGTAAGTTCAGTTTCGTTTGTTAACTCGAATGGTTTCCTAGGAATGTCAGATTATATCAACGGAATGACCATTCAAAACGACTCTAAAATAGTTATTGTAGGATTAACAACAGGCTATCAAATGAGTAATAAATTTTGTGTTGCTCGTTTGAATGCTAATGGAACAATCGACTCTACATTTGGGACTAATGGTCAGATGTTGATACCAATTTACGGTTACGATGATGTAGCACTCGATGTAAAAACGCAATCGGACGGCAAAATAGTAGTGAGCGGGACAACTAAAATAGCGAATTTCGACCGTTCATATGTTGTGGCCCGACTTACACCCAATTCAACGTTGTCAACTAGTGAGATTGCTCATCAAGATAATTTACTACAATTGTTTCCTAATCCGGCTAAAAATCAAATAACCATAAGCGGATTGAATTCGTACTTTTCAGGAGGCAAACTAAGCACAGTTTTTTTAACCATCGATGGTAAAGAGCTTAAAACCTTAGAATGGATAAACTCTTCCGATTCTATTGATGTCGATTTGAATAATTTTTCGACAGGCATTTATATTCTTAAAATCTCTGACGGAAGCAACGAAGTCATCAAAAAATTCATCAAACAGTAATTTTAAGATTTAATTATACCCAAAGAGGCGACAAAAGTTGCCTCTTTTTTATTGTATAAATTTGTAAAAAGTAAATTTCTAGATGAATTTCATTTTTTAATTTATTTCGCAATGAAAAGCTATCTAACAAGAATAGGTTTATACTATTGATGCAAATTAATTGGTGCAAATTCGTGAAATTCGTGTTTAATATTTATTTTTATACAAAAAAAGTGGAAACAAAAATCCTAACCACACTCGACGAAATGGTGTCTGAGATCGAAATCATTCAACAACTCTATCCCGAAATCACACTCGAAAAGTACCAGTCGTATCTTACAGAAATGATTCCACACAACTACCAACAACTCGCCATTTTTGAGCACGGTATTTGTATTGGATTAACTGGTTTTTGGTCGGGAATCAAACTCTGGTCGGGTAAATACATCGAAATCGACAATTTTATTGTGCATTCCGATCACAGGCGAAAAGGAATCGGCAAAATCATGACCGATTATATTTCTGATCTAGCCGAGCAAACCAATTGCAATATAGTGGTTCTCGATGCGTACACCGGAAATTTTAAAGCGCATCGATTTTACTATAATCAAGGCTATGCTCCACGTGGATTCCACTTTGTAAAAACCCTTAATAAAGAAGGTTTAACTTAAAAAATGAAAGTAATGAAATTAGTTTTTAGTTGTCTGATTATTGCAATGCTAAGCTGTTCTTCTTCAAAAGAAATCAGCACTCAATTGCCGTACGAAATAGAATCGGTTTATTTTCAAAAATGGATTGGCGGTCAGGAGCAAACGGGCAGCGGAATCAATTTCTACATCCAATTCAAAAATCCTTTGCCTGAAAACCAAACATTAGCTAAACTCTATTTTCAAAACAAAGAAGGTTTTTTCGACAAAGAAGACGAAACCCACTATACCGCGCGGTTCTATTCCAAACCTCAAAATCAAGACTTGATTATGGACGGCGACAGCACTAAAGAATACGGAAACAAAGCACCCGAAATCACCAAACCCAAATTCGAACTCCAACCCAACGAAGCCATTTTAGAATTTCACAACGGCAACAATGTCCAACACTACAAAATTGTCAATGTTAAAGAAAAAGAACTTCTCGCTTATCCATCTACTAAACCAAGAAATTAATTACTTTTGTCACACAAACACCAAGATGGAATCAGCCTAAATCTGAGAAATCTGCGACCAAACTAACCCGAATTGAGTCTTTATAAAAACCTTTTCAAACAAACTATTATTTACGGATTAGCCACTGTGCTACCCAGAATGTTGAGTTTTTTACTCAATCCGCTGTATGTTGATGTTTTGCCTTCCAAAGAATTTGCTGATGTTTCCATCGTATTCTCATGGTTGGTTTTTTTCAATGTAATTCTTTCTTACGGAATGGAAACGGCGTATTTCCGATTTTTCAACTCCGAAGACGACAAGAAAAAAGTGTTTTCCACTTCCATTGTTTCGCTTTTTTGGTCGTCAATGGCCTTTTTAGTGCTCGCACTTTTGTACCGCGACACTCTTGCCAATTGGGCCAATATCGAAGTCGAATACGTTACCTATACCATTTGGATTTTAGTGCTCGATGCCTTAGTAATCATTCCATTTTCAAAATTACGGGCCGAAAAACGTCCGCTGTATTATGCCGTTGTCAAAATAGGAAGCGTAGTAGTTAATCTGGCGCTCAACCTCTTCTTTTTATTGGTGTTACCTAAACTTGCCAACAATAATCCCGATGGAATTTTCAACACATTCTATTATCCTGACTTTGAAGTAGGCTACATTTTTGTATCCAATTTAATCGCTAGTTTAGCCACATTCCTCATTCTTTCTCCCGATTATTTCAAGCTCAATTGGAAATTCGACTGGATATTATGGAAAAAGATGATGACTTACGGTTTCCCCATTTTACTTGCAGGTTTGGCGTTTGCCATCAACGAACATTTTGATAAAATTCTTCTTGAAAAACTCCATGTTCCTAAGTCTGATATCGGAGCTTACGCCGCGTGCTACAAAATCGGAATGTTTATGGTATTGTTCCGAACCGCTTATACACTCGGAATTGAACCGTTTTTCTTCAGTCACGCCAACAACGAGAATGCCCAACAAACCTACGCAACCATCACCAAATACTTCGTCATTTTTGGTTCATTCATTTGCCTTTTTGTAATTGCTTTTGTCGATTTACTCAAACAAGTTTTGGTTCCAAATGAAAGTTATTGGGAAGCCGACAAAGTTGTTCCACTGATCGTTTTGGCCAATTTTTTCCTCGGTATTTACACCAACTTATCCGTTTGGTACAAACTCATTGACAAAACCAAAATCGGTGCTTACATCTCCATTATCGGAGCCATTGTAACTTTAGCGTTAAACTGGATTTTAATTCCAAAAATCAGCTATTATGGTTCAGCCATTGCAACCATCGCTGCCTACGGAACCATGATGGTCATTTCCTACCGAATGGGACAAAAAAAATACCCAATTCCCTACGACAAACCTAGAATTTTAGGCTATTTAGCACTGTCAATAGTGTTCTCGGCCGTTTCGTTTTACATTCCATCATTACGCGAAAACTACTACCTCAAAATAGTACTCATTTCCTTATTTTTATACTTCATTTATTACAACGAAAAAGCCACATTATTGCGCATTGTAAAAAGAAGCTAATCGCGCTGTTCGTTCCACTTTTTGCCTTAAAAGCGAGGTTTTTGTAAGCACAAAAAGCGCTTCCGTTGGTCGCGTTTTTGCACCAACAAAAACCAAACGCTTTCAAGACAAAAGAGTTCACTTCCATCACGGCTAGGAATTACGAGGTGAGAAGTACTATATACGAAGTAATCAGAAGGCAGAAGTACGATTTCAGAATTTAGAAGTTAGACCGCAGAAAGCAGAAAACCCCTGTTCTTATTTAGTTCTCAGCTAAACTAAAACGAACTGTTTTCAGAAAAATCCGTTTGAACCTGCGTTTTGCAAAAAGCAAACCCGTTTCATCCGTGTTCCAACATCATAAGCAAAGAGAATAATCTGTGAATCAGTGGCAAACAGTAATCAATACAAATTATAAATCTTCGACCATACGCTTCATCTGTATCATCAGCGTTCCAACCATGCGCAAAGTGAAAATCAGTTATGAATCGCAGTCACAGTTTTCAGAAAAATCCGTTTGAATCAGCGTTTTGCAAAAAGCAAATCCGTTTCATCCGCGTTCCAACTATTAGCAAAGCGTATGATTCAAATATTCACAGCAAAACTTAATCACTTTTTGTGTTAAAATGGAAATCCTTACTATCTTAGCAAAGTAGAAAATTCAAACCAAAGAATGACCATCAAAATAATCAACAAATCGGCTCACGAACTGCCTAATTACGAAACCATTGCCTCAGCCGGAATGGATTTAAGAGCCAATATTTCTGAATCCATAACTTTAAAATCACTAGAACGAACGATTGTAAAAACCGGACTTTTCATCGAATTGCCCATCGGTTATGAAGCGCAAGTGCGTCCAAGAAGTGGTTTAGCAGCCAAAAAAGGCATCACTGTTCTCAATTCGCCCGGAACCATCGATGCGGATTATCGAGGTGAAATCGGAGTAATTTTAGTAAATTTATCCAACGAAGATTTTGTAATCGAAAATGGCGAACGCATCGCACAACTCATCATCGCCAAACACGAACGCGCTGAATGGATTGAAGTTCAGGAATTATCCGAAACCTCACGCGGTGAAGGCGGATTTGGAAGCACAGGCGTGAAATAGTGGTCAGTCCCGATAGCTATCGGGAGTCTCAGTGTTCAGTTTTGAAAGCATTATACAATATACAGTTTACATTATACAATAAATAATATGAAAATAATAGTACCCATGGCTGGTCGTGGTTCACGTCTTCGCCCACACACCTTAACCATTCCAAAACCATTAATTCCAATTGCCGGAAAACCAATCGTTCACCGCTTGGTGGAAGACATAGCCGGAGTTTTGAATCAACCTATTGAAGAAATTGCCTTCATCATTCACGAAAGTTTTGGCAAAAAAGTAGAAGAAGAATTAGTTGCCATCGCCCAAAAATTAGGCGCTAAAGGAACAATATATTACCAAAATGAAGCGTTAGGAACAGGACATGCGATTATGTGTGCCGAAGATTCACTAAGCGGACCAGCAGTAATTGCTTACGCGGATACGTTAATTCGCGCTGATTTCGACCTAGATTCAACCGCCGATAGCGTTATTTGGGTAAAACAAGTGGATCAACCCGAAGCTTTTGGTGTAGTAAACCTAAATGAGGCTAACGAAATCATCGAATTGGTTGAAAAACCAAAAGAATTTGTGTCAGACCTTGCTGTTATTGGTATTTATTACTTTAAAGATGTAGCGGTTTTAAAAAATGAGTTGCAATTAGTAATCAAAAACAACATCATTCACGGAGGTGAATATCAAATAAACGACGGAATCAAACAAATGATGGCAAAAGGCATGAAATTTGTACCTGGTGAAGTCGATGAATGGATGGATTGCGGAAACAAAGACGTAACCGTTGATACGAATAACAGAATGTTGAATTTCTTGCACAACGACGGAATTCATTTAGTTGATTACGATGTAAAACAAGAAAATTCAACCATAATTCCGCCGTGTTACATTGGTGAAGATGTGGTTTTGATTAACGCTACAGTTGGACCCAATGTATCGTTAGGAAAAGGATGTCATGTGATAGATTCAACTATTAAAAATAGTTTAATTCAAACACACGCGCACATCAAAAACGCCCATTTAGACAATGCCATGATTGGTAATCATGTGTCGTTTGATGGCAAATTTACCAGTATTAGCATCGGAGATTATTCAGTTTTAGAATAACACACTCCTAACAGGTTTTCAAAACCTATTAGGCATCTAAGAAACAAGGAATCAAATAAATGAAAAAAAGTATTTTTTTAGCGTTTTTTCTCGGGATGTTTTTCGTTCCAACATCGTTTTGGGCTCAAACCGAACCCGAAGATATTGCTATTGATTCAGATGCATTTCAAGATCATTTTTATGAAGCTTTGAAGCAAAAAGGAATCGAAAACTACGACAAGGCAATCGAATCGTTAGAAAAATGCATCGAAATTCAACCTACTAACGCGACACTTTTTTTCGAGTTAGGGAAAAATTATTACAATCAAAAAAAATACAAAGAAGCCTACGATAATTTCGAAAAAGCAACTCAAATTGATCCTAAAAGTCGTTGGTCTTGGGTCGGAATGTACGATGTTTGCTACGATACACGCGATTACAACCAAGCGATAATCATCGTTCAAAAACTCATCGAATTCAAAGAAGAATACAAAGACGATTTGACGTCATTGTACATGAACACGCAACAATACGACAAAGCGTTGACTTTAATTAACGAATTGAACGACAAATTTGGCAAATCCGAACAACGCGATATTTACAAAAGCCAAATTCTGCAAGACGCAAAATACCAAGGTCCAGAAAAAAATAATCTATTAGAGCAAATCAAGAAAAACCCAAAAGAAGAATCCAATTACATTGAGTTAATCTCCATTTATTCGAAAAGCAATCAAGAAGAAAAAGCACTCGAAATTGCCAAACAACTCGAGAAAGAAATTCCAACTTCCGATTGGGCACAAGTGAGTTTGTTTAAATTCCATTTGAATAACAATGATGGTGATAAAGCAGTAGTTTCAATGAATAAAGTGTTTGCAAGCGATAAAATAGACAAAAAAATCAAACACCGAATTCTGAATGAATTCCTTATTTTCACTCAGAAAAACCCCAATTATTCCAACGAATTAAGTAAAGCCATCAGCTATTTTGAAAATGATAAAGAAGTAAAAGTATCCAAAGAAATTGGAAAGTTTTATGTGAATAAAAAAGATTGGCCCAACGCAGTTAAGTATTTTGAAGTGCATTTAAAATCGGTTTCAGATGATGTAGAAACGGGTTTGTTATTGATGCAATGTTACGTTGAAAAAGCAGACTTTGCGACTTTAATTTCAAAATCGGAAGATTGGATTCAGCTGTTTCCAACGCAACCGCAGTTTTATTATTACCAAGGTTTGGGTTACAATCAAAATAAGGAATACAAAAAAGCCAAAGACATACTTGAAATGGGAATGGATTATTTAGTAGATGACATTGCAACCGAAATCAACTTTAACATTCAATTAGGTGAAGCATATCATGGTTTAGGCGATGAAAAAAAGAAAGAAATCTATTTCACCAAAGCCAACGAATTACTCAAAAAGAAACGATAAAATGATGAAACGAATTAGTTTTTTGATAGTGGTGTTTATGGCGGTTTCGTGTAAGCCAAAGCAATTGTTGGTTTCTTCAGAAGCAAGCAATGAAATTTCGGCGCAAAAAATCATCAGTAACCATTACAACAATAATTTCGACTTTTCTACATTATACATAAAGGCCAGCGCCAAATACCAAGACGATAAACAATCACAAGGTGTCACCGCTGAAATCAAAATAAAGAAAAACGAAAAGATACTAGTAAGTGTTCGATTTTTAGGAATTACAATGGCAAAAGCTTTGATTACACCCGAATCAGTTCAGTATTACGAAAAAATGAACGGAAGTTATTTTGAAGGTGATTATGCTGCGTTGAGTCAATGGCTTGGAACTGATTTGGATTATAACAAAGTGCAAAATATGCTACTCGGAAAAGCAATTGACGATTTAACCCAATCCAAATACAAAGCGACCATTACGGATAAATTGTACAAATTAGAAGATACAGAAAGCAAAAACACACACAAGGAATTCTTCTTTGAAGCCGAGCAATTTTTAGTAAAAAAACAAGAAGTTTCTCAACAGCAATTGGCAAGAAGATTCCAAATAGTTTATCCAGAATACCAAAAGCAAAATGATTTATTTTTGCCTTTATTATTGAATATTGAAGCCAATCAAGACGACAAAAAAACAACCATAGACATCGATTATAAATCCGTTTCAGTAAACGAAGAATTTTCTTTTCCGTATTCGGTTCCCGATGGTTATGAACGAATTTTTATAAAATAAAAAGCATGATAAAGCAACTAATTACATTTATTTTTCTTTTGATTACTAGTGTTTCATTAGCACAAGTGGATCAGGAAGAATTGGAACGCAAAAAAGCCAAATTATTAAAAGAAATTCAAGAAAAAGAAGTTCAGCTTCAATCAGTTCGTTCAAAGGAAAAATCGGTGGTAAAATTACTTCAATTGCAAAAGGAAAAAATCGGTTTGAAAGAGTCGTTAATCAATACAACATCAAAGCAAACCAAAGTACTGAGCAACAATATATACCTTAATCAAAGAGAAGTAAATAAACTGAATAAAGAGCTCAAAGAACTCAAAGAAGACTACGCTCAGATGATTGTGAAATCCTACAAAAGTAGATCCACTCACAGTAGAGCAATGTTTTTGTTGTCGTCTGAAAATTTCGCACAAGCCTACAAACGTTTGCAATACATGAAGCAATACAACAGCTACAGAAAAATGCAAGCTGATGAGATAGTAAAGAAAACAACCGAGTTAAAAGATTACAACGCTAAATTATCGGGTCAAAAAACAGAAAAAGAAAAACTTTTGGCCGAACAAGAAAAGCAAAAACAAGAACTGGTAAAAGAAAAGTTAGACCAAGAAAAAATTGCCAATAGTCTTAAAAAAGACAAAAAACAAATTGCGGCCGAGATCAAAAAGAAACAGCAAGAAACCAAGAAAATCGATGCTCAAATTCAGAAATTGATTAAAGATGCGATTGCTGAAGCGAATAAAAAAGCGGCTGCAGCCAAAGCCAAAGCCAATCCTAAAACGACCACTGCTGCTGAAACCAAAGCAATTGAAACATCAACCAAAATTGTGTTGACTCCAGAAGCCAAATTGGTGTCGGATAATTTCAAAGCCAATAAAGGAAGATTACCTTGGCCAGTTGAAAAAGGAGCAATTACATTAGGTTATGGTAATCAATCGCATCCTGTATACAAATCGCTTGTGGTTCATAACAGTGGAATCGAAATCACAACCGAAAGTGGCTCCAATGCACGTGCTGTTTTTGCTGGAGAAGTTACTAAAGTAATTGTAATTTCGCCATTGAACAAAGCCGTTTGTGTGCAACACGGAGATTATTTCACAGTTTACCAAAATTTAAGTTCGGTGAATGTTAGCGCTGGTGACAAAGTAACCGCAAAACAAAGTTTAGGAAAAATCAGAACCAATGCAGAAGGGAAAACAGTTTTAAAGTTCATGGTTTCTCAAAACACAACCTATTCCAATCCGCAACAGTGGATTAGCCAATAAAAAACCACGATATCAGATTATAAAGTTTCGCCACTGATTCACAGATTCTAAATTAATTTAAAATCGTGAATTAGTGGCGATTATTATGTTGTCTAAAAGCGTTTAGACTTACTCAATAAATAGTGCTTTTAGTTCAGTTGCTTCGTGAGGTTTCATTTTCCCAGCCAAAACCAAACTCAGTTGTTTTCTGCGCAAAGCGGCGTCAAATCGGGCTTTTTCTTCTTCGGTTTCCGGAATCAATTCAGGAACCGGAACTGGATTTCCAGAATCGTCAACTGCCACAAAAGTATAAATGGCTTCGTTGGCTTTGGTGCGAATTCCCGATTCGCGGTCTTCAATCCAAACATCTAGAAAAATTTCCATAGACGAAGTAAAGGCTCTCGAAATTTTGGCTTCAATTGTGACTACACTTCCCAACGGAATCGAGCGATTGAACGCTACGTGATTGACACTTGCAGTAACCACAATTCGTCTTGAATGTCTTCGTGCAGCAATACTCGCGGCTCTGTCCATTCGCGCCAGCAATTCACCTCCAAATAAGTTGTTCAAAGGATTGGTTTCACTAGGCAACACCAAATCGGTCAAAATGGTTAATGAATCGGAAGGATGTTTTGGAATCATAAATTTTTTTTGCAAAGGTAAGAATAGATTCTAAAAACAAATCATAAAAAAATCCCGAAAATCGGGACTTTATTATAGTTCTTTTATCATGATCCAAGCTTCTGGATTGTGTTCGCTTTGAATCTTCGTTAAAGCATTTTGTGCTTCGATATAACTAGTATAGCTTCCGTAAATTACTGGGAAAGCTCCGAATTTATTAGGTGCTAATCGCGTTGGTTTATAACCCAATTGCTGTAATTCGGCAAACAATTTATTAGCATAAAATTCTTTTTGATATACACCAGCAACCAAATGATAGGCTTTGGTTGAATTGGCTTTTTCGCTTCCATCAACCGATAAGGTCACATTTGGAATCGGATTTTCAATAAAGAACGTAGCTTCTTGTATTTTTTGATTGACTTGTTGTTGTACTTTGGTTTCAACTAACAATGTCTGTTCTTTTATTTGACTTTGATAATAATCATTGCCCAAAAATCCGCCAGTTGTCAATAAACCTGCGCCTAAAACAAACATCGCCGCGTATTTCAAAACACCCGAACCATTTCTTCGTTCTGGAGTAAGAGCAATTGGAGCTTTTTCTTCCAATTCTTCTACTTCTTGTTTGTACACTTCGCGTTTTACCGCTGGCGATACATACGAACTCAATCCGAAAGAATCAGTCAAATAGTTGATTTGATTGGTTGGTGTGAACACTAAATTGTGCTCTGAATTGAAAAACAATTCACCAATATTGTGCAATGAAATTCCACCGTAAATTTGAAGATTGTTTTTCCATGCCGCAACCTCATTCATGATATTACTTACCGCTACTTCAAACGAAACCTTCTCAACCTGAGCAATATGATTGGCCAATAAACCATCGTTATTTTTGATGTGAGAATTAAATGAAACCACTTTTTTTGGTGGAGAAAAAGTATGAGTTCCTTCGTGTAATTGTGCGGATTGAGTTTCCGTTAAGAATGCTCCAAAACCAGGAACAGTCACACATTGGTAACGATAGAGTAATTGCGAGATGTGGTGTTCAATCTTCATACGAGCAAAGTTAATTAAACAAGAGCAAAAGCAAAATATTATTCACAAAAATTATTAACAATTCGGAAAAAGTGACTATTTTAGATTTCTATTATTTTTTCAATGACCGATACAGAATTAGTACACGCACTAGCACTCTTAAAAACCGATGGAGTAGGCGATATCATTGCCAAAAAACTCATAAATCATTGTGGTTCAGCTGAAAATATCTTCAATTCCAAAGCTACTTTTTTGAAAGGAATTGATGGTATTGGCTCCGTTTTACTCAAAAAACTAAAGGATAAATCCACGTTTGAAAAAGCGGTTTCCGAATTCATTTACATCAAAGAAAACAACATCAAAGTGGTTTATTTTCTGGAAGAGGATTATCCAGAACGATTGAAACACTGTGTTGATGGTCCGGTTTTGCTGTTTTCTACAGGAAGTATCAATTGGAATTCACGCCGCGTAATCAGTATAGTTGGAACACGACAAATCACTTCGTACGGAACTGATTTTTGTAAAAAACTCATTGAAGATTTAGCGCCTTTGAATCCGATAATTGTGAGCGGATTTGCCTATGGCGTTGATATTGTTGCTCATCAAACCGCAATGGATTTTGGTTTGCAAACGATTGGTGTTTTGGCGCACGGAATGAATCAGATTTATCCGAAAACTCACAAGAAGTACATTGCCAAAATGGAACAAAATGGCGGTTTTTTGACCGAATTTTGGAGTACATCCAACCCGGAAAAAGAAAATTTTGTACGCCGCAACCGAATTGTAGCCGGAATTTCAGAAGCTACTATTGTAATCGAAAGTGCCGAAAAAGGCGGTTCGCTCATTACGGCAACGATGGCCAGCGAATACAATCGTGATGTTTTTGCTGTTCCAGGGCGAACGACCGATAAATTAAGTCAAGGTTGTAATGATTTAATCAAAACACAACGAGCACATTTGTTGACTTCGGCGGCCGATTTGGTTTATATTCTCAATTGGGAGATCGCTTCTCAGGCTCGCGATGACAAAGCAATTCAAAAACAATTGTTTGTGACTTTAGATTACGAGGAACAAAAAGTGTACGATTACCTCCAAAAAAACGGAAAGCAACTATTGGACATAGTTGCTTTAGATTGTGATTTTCCGATATATAAATTGTCGTCTTTGCTGTTGAATATGGAACTTAAAGGTGTTATTCGGCCTTTGCCTGGGAAATTGTTTGAGGCGATTTAGTTGAATCCCAATTTCACTCGTACTTTTTTCAAAACTCCGTCAGCAACAATTCCTGCTTTTTCAGCACCTTGTTTTAGTAGTGTTTCTACTTCGTTGAGGTTGGCCATATAATAGTTGTACTTTTCTCTTTCGGTTTTGAACTTTTCACAAATGAGTTCGAACAAGGCTTGTTTGGCGTGACCGTAACCGTAATTTCCGCCTAAATAATTGGCTCTCATTTCGGCTATTTGCGTTGCATTGGCCACCAATTGATAAATTGCAAATATTTTACAAGTATCAGGGTTTTTAGGTTCTTCTAATGGCGTACTGTCACTTTCAATACTCATGATTTGTTTGCGAAGCGCTTTATCATCCAGAAAAATATTGATAATATTACCTCGAGATTTACTCATTTTATGACCATCAGTTCCAGGAATGTACATTGTTTCTTCCTGAATTTTAGCTTCGGGAAGCACAAAAGTTTCTCCCATTTGATGATTGAAACGCGAAGCTACATCACGAGTAATTTCGATGTGTTGCAATTGGTCTTTTCCAACGGGAACAAATTCGGCATCGTACAACAAAATATCAGCAGCCATTAACATAGGATAGCTGAATAGTCCAGCATTAACATCTTCCAAACGATCGGCTTTATCTTTGAAAGAATGCGCTAATGTTAATCGTTGAAAAGGGAAAAAACAGCTCAAATACCATGATAATTCAGCCGTTTGAGGAACATCGCTTTGACGGTAAAAAATCACTTTATTGACATCCAAACCACACGCCAACCAAACTGCAGCAGTACTGTAAGTGTTTCCTCTTAATTCGTCGCCATTTTTGATTTGAGTAATCGAATGCAAATCGGCGATGAAAAGAAACGACTGGTTTTCTGCTTTTTCAGATAATTGAATAGCAGGAAGAATCGCGCCTAGTAAATTTCCTAAGTGTGGTGTGCCTGTACTTTGAATTCCAGTGAGTATTTTTGCCATTGTGAACTAATATTTTGGCAAAGTTAAGTCTTTGTATGAAAAATTCCACATGTTTGTTTATTTTTGAAGTATGAGACTACTAAAAATGATTTTTTGGATATTGTGGCGTGTATGGTTTTACATTTTAATTGCACTTCCAATAATAGTAATGCTTCCGCTACTTTTGATATCAATATCTTCAGAAAAATTATATCCTTTTTTCTTTAAATTGGCTCGAATTTGGGCAAAATGCATTCTATTGGGAATGGGATTTTATTATAAAGTGGAGCGAGAACAACAGACTGAATTGGGTAAAAGTTATATGTTTTGTGCTAATCATACTTCGATGACCGACATTATGTTGATGTTGGCGATTAACAAAAATCCATTTGTTTTTGTGGGGAAAAAAGAGTTGGTTAAGATTCCCCTTTTTGGGTTTTTCTATAAGCGAACGTGTATTTTAGTGGATCGAAACAGTCAGAAAAGCAGAACCGAAGTCTATGCTAGAGCTCAAAAAAGATTGAATCAAGGATTGAGTATTTGTATTTTTCCAGAAGGCAAAGTTCCTGAAGAACATATTTTGTTGGATGAATTTAAAGACGGAGCTTTTCGATTGGCAATTGAGCATCAGATTCCAATTGTTCCGATGACTTTCCCCGATAATATCAAGCGATTATCGTATACTTTTTTTAGTGGAAGTCCAGGAAAAATGAGAGCTAAAGTCCATCATTTTATTGAAACAAAAGGATTGACATCGGCAGATAAAGTCAAAATAAAAGAGCAAACTCGTGAAGTAATTCTGAACCAATTATTAGAATACAATCAATAAAAAAAGAGTGCTTGGCCGAGCACTCTTTCTTGCTACTGCCCGAAAGCAATAACACCACTTAACTAATTTTAAACAGAAACTAACCTAAAAGCGGTAACTTACACCTGAATATACCCCAAAAATGTAGGGTTTGAATTCAGTTGCAGATGAAAATGTATTGATTTGATATTTAAATGACGGTTCGATTCGAGCGTCAAAATTTCTAAATAGTTTATAGTTTAATCCAATTCCAAAATTAGAACTGAAGTGAATGTTGTTTAGATTATTGGCTTTCCCAATTTTCATATTTAATCCGTCGGTTCTCAAAAAAACTTCGTTATTGTTGAGGTATAATGTACTGAATCCACCAATTAATTCTACACCGAATTTTTTGTCTACAATTTTATACGACATTTCCAAAGGCATTTCGATGTAACCCATTTTTTGATTCAGAACACCATCAAAACGTTCGCTGACTACACGATCTAATTGAGTATCAACATAGGTTAGAGGTTTAATCTGAATCAATGAGCCTTGAGCCGTTGGGTCAATGTTTTTCATAGTTTTAGCATTTTCATCCTGATAGAAAACAATACCATAAGTGTCATAATCAACATTAAAAACATTGATTCCTGCTCTAACTTTTACTTTTTTAGAAACTGCGTAATTCAAACCAATACCATAACTCATATTAGTGTTGTACGTTTTAGTGTTTGAATTTAGCATGTCATCCAAAGGCGAACCATTAGCGAAAGACCCAAAATAAACAGGAGCCAGATTAGGTGTAACTTGCCACCTGTTCATTTTTTGTTTCTGGGTGCTTTCTTTTTCTTTTCCTTTAAGCAATTCTTCCATCGCATTAGGTTCAACAGTAGCAATAGCTGTTGAATCTGATTTTTTAACAATGCCACCTTTTGTTTGATCAATATCGTTCGAATTTTTCATAGCAATTTTTTCTTCTTGGATACTGTTTGAGTTGGTCAATGTTACTTGACTATTTTGTTCATCCGATGATTTTTTCTCTATCGAGTTGCTACGGTTTTTTTCTTTTTGATTTGAGTTGTTGTGACTTGCTTCAACAACTGCTTCAGAATTATTTACGGCATTAACTCCAATTTGGTTTTTAGTAAATTGTTTTTTTGTTTTATTTGAGTAGGATGCAACCGAATTTTTTGTTTTTTGTTTAGTAAAACTTACTGAATTTTCACCATTATATGATTTACTTGTTTTGGTGTTATTTTTTTCTTTTTCTGAAGAATTTACGTCAGCAATTTGGGTTGTAGTTGAATTAGTATTAGATGGAGTGTTTTCTTTACTTTTGGTAATTCCATCAGAATTTTCAGAAGAACTAATAGGTGAATTGTCGTTTGAATTGTTTTTTTCTTTAGTTACTACAGTATTAGTTTCATTAATTACTTCATTTGGATTTTTGTTATTTGTAACAGTTGTAAGTATACCAAACCCTACTACCAATAGAGCAGCAATACCCGAAAGTTTCCACCAAATCGGAATGATTCTTCTTTTTTTCTTGTCTTTTTTCAGTTCTGCTTCGATGTTATTCCACAACTCTTCTGGTGGAGCAACTTCAAAGTGTTCTAATTTTTCCTGAAAAAGATGTTCTAAATTTTTTCTTTCACTCATTTTACTTGTGGCATTTTTTTGGTGCCAGTGTGTAGTTCTATTTTTTCCTTTAAAATCATTTTGGCTCGAGACAAATTTGATTTTGATGTTCCAATATTGATGTTTAATAAACTGGCTATTTCCTGATGTGAATAACCATCTAAAACATATAAATTAAATACTAATCGATAGCGATCAGGTAATTCTTGAATAATTTTCATCAAATATTCTGATGAAACTGTATCGTTTTCTATTTCAATTTCTACCTCTTCAGGCAAATTTTCATCAACAATATTTAAAAAAGGTTCTTTTCTGTATTGTTGTAAAATATGGTTGGTTAGCACTCTTTTTAGCCAACCGTCTAATGAACCTTTAAAAGAATATTGATGAATGTTTTTAAAAATCAATAAAAACCCATCTTGTAAATTATCTTGAGCTTCAGTATAGTTACGAGAATATTTCAAGCTAACAGAAAACAATTTTGGAGCATATAACCTATATAATTGTTCTTGAGCTTTTACATCATTTTTTTTGCAATCATTTATGAGTTCTTCTATACTCAAGTTACTAGATTAATGGTTTACTACTGCGTCGTATTCGAAATATTCATCTTCACCAGCATTATTAGTTCCTTTCCAAAATTTAAATGTATACGTTCCTAACTGAGTAGGTTTAAATTTTAAGGGAACAGTGACTGTGTCATTAGCAACACTTTGGCAATTGTCTTTATTTAGTTTGGCATTATAAATGGCAACAACGCGTGTAAAGTCAATTCTTTCATAATAAAAATCTTCATAAAAATGACAGTTTGAAGGGCGAAGATATTTAACAGAAATTTCAGTGACACTGTCTTTGGCAAATGCTGTTTCCATTTCAACTTTTGCAACGGGTAAAATTTCTAATGTGTAAGTATCTCCTTCAGGTGTGCACGATACTATTAGTAAACACAAAGCTATTGCTGAAGCTATTCTTTTCATTTTATTCTTAAGTTTTTGTTTGTAGATGTTATTAATTTAAAAAGGTTGCGTATAAAATTAAAAAAAAACATCCCGATTAGTACCGGGATGAAATTTTTATGCGTTATTTTCTTTAATGAGCTCTTTAATTTTTTGCTCGAGTTCATCTGCCAGTTCTGGGTTGTCTTTGATAAGAAGCTTAACCGCATCTCGACCTTGACCGAGTTTGGTGTCTCCATAACTGAACCAAGAACCTGCTTTTTTGATGATTTCAAATTCTACGGCTAAATCTAAAATTTCACCGGTTTTTGAAACTCCTTCACCATACATAATGTCGAATTCGGCAGTTTTGAATGGAGGCGCTACTTTATTTTTCACCACTTTTACTTTGGTTCGGTTTCCAATTACATTTTCACCGTCTTTGATTTGAGATGATCTTCTAATGTCCAAACGAACTGAAGCGTAGAATTTTAGGGCATTTCCACCTGTTGTAGTTTCAGGATTTCCAAACATTACACCAATCTTTTCTCTCAATTGGTTGATGAAAAACACGGTACAATGTGTTTTGCTAATGGTTCCAGTAAGTTTTCGAAGTGCTTGTGACATTAATCGGGCGTGTAATCCCATTTTAGAATCACCCATTTCGCCTTCTATTTCGCTTTTTGGTGTTAAAGCAGCCACCGAGTCAATTACCACTATATCAATTGCACCTGAACGAATTAAATTTTCTGCAATTTCTAATGCTTGTTCACCATTATCAGGTTGAGAAATGATCAAGTTATCAATGTCAATTCCTAATTTTTCAGCATAAAAACGATCAAATGCATGTTCAGCATCAATGAAAGCAGCAATTCCACCCGCTTTTTGAGCTTCGGCAATGGCATGTAATGTAAGTGTGGTTTTTCCAGAAGATTCTGGACCATATATCTCAATAATTCTTCCTTTAGGATAACCGTTTACACCCAATGCTAAATCAAGCCCTAAAGAACCAGAAGGAATAACTTCTACTTCTTCAACGGCTTTATCGCCCATTTTCATTACGGTTCCTTTACCGTACGTTTTGTCTAATTTGTCTAATGTAAGTTGTAGTGCTTTTAATTTTGCGTCTTTCTCTGTACTCATCTTAAATTTATTTTTGGCTGTTAATTGCAGTAAAAATAAGTATTTTTTTAATGCAAAATCAGTTTCGAAAGAGGAGTTTTAAACAATTAAAAAAGCGCTTATTCTATTTCAGATATACGAAGTGTATTCACCATTCCTTTAGCAACAACAGGCATTGCTGCTAAGTTGATGAGCATATCACCTTTTTTCACAAATCCGTTTTCTTTAGCAATATGGTTGATGTCTTCTACCGTATCATCTGTACTTACAAACTTGTCATAATAAAAGGCATTCACTCCCCAAAGTAAGTTCAATTGAGTCAGAATTCTTTTATTTGAAGTATATACTAAAACATGTGCTTTTGGTCTCCAAGCTGAAATTTGAAATGCCGTATAACCACTATTGGTTAAAGTGGAAATCGCTTTTGCATGAATTTCGTTGGCCATAACTGCTGCGTGGTAACAAATGGATTTTGTAATGAAACGTTTAGTTCTAACGTGAGGAGGATTTTGTGGAACTTGAATCAGTGGAGAATCTTCAACTGCTTCAATGATTTGAGTCATTTTTTCAATTACTTGAATCGGATAATTTCCTACTGATGTTTCTCCAGAAAGCATTACTGCATCGGCTCCATCCATGACCGAGTTAGCAACGTCGTTTACTTCAGCTCTCGTTGGAGTTAAACTCGTAATCATTGTTTCCATCATTTGAGTAGCAACGATTACAGGTATACGAGCCGTTTTAGCTCTATGAATTAATTTCTTTTGAATTAAGGGAACTTCATGTGCTGGAATTTCAACACCTAAATCACCACGAGCTACCATCAATCCGTCGCAAAAAGCAACAATTTTATCAATGTTTTCAACTGCTTCAGGCTTTTCAATTTTGGCTATAATCGGAATTTTATGTTCCGAATTTTTAGCAATTAAATCTTGTAATTCTTCCAAATCGGCCGGAGTTCTAACAAACGATAATGCAATCCAATCTACTTGATTTTCGATAGCAAAAAGAGCATCTTTAATGTCTTTTTTTGTCAATGCAGGAAGCGAAACTTTAGTATTCGGTAGGTTAACTCCTTTTTTTGATTTTAACGGTCCGCCTTGAATTACTTTACAAACTACTTCGGTTGTTCCGTTGGTTTCAAGAGCTTCAAACATCAATTTTCCGTCGTCCAAAAGAACGCGTTCACCTGGATTGACATCTCTTGGGAATTCTTTGTAATTCATATACACTCTTTGAGCAGTTCCGGGAACGTCTTCTGCCGTTTGGAATGTAATTATATCGCCAGGTTTTACTACTACATCTTCTTTCATTACACCTACTCTCAGTTTCGGACCTTGTAAGTCGGCCAAAATTGCTGTAGTGTAACCAAATTCGCTATTTAAACCTCTAATTATGTCAATTCGTTCTTTAACATCTTCATAATCGGCATGAGAAAAATTAATTCTAAAAACATTTACCCCAGCATCAATCATTTCTTTTATAACTTCTTTGGTACTACATGCAGGACCAAGTGTGGCTACAATTTTTGTCTTTTTTCTTGTTGGCATTATTAAAAAATTAAATTATTTTTTGATTTTATTTTTTCAGGATCAACCAAATAGGCTGTATTTACTCGATCGATAGTGTTTATTTTTGAAAGAACGTTTTGAACGGTTTCAGTTTCATATGCATTTTCAATTTTTAAAAAATAATCTACTTTGCTGTATTCTGGCAAAAGATAGATTTTAGTTAAAACCTGATTTTCGGTTTCGGCAAAAAGTCCTTGACCGCGTTGTTTTTTGGTAGAAAGAATTTCAGTTTTATTTTGAATTAAATTCCAACAAACGTCTTTTTTTTCATCTTCAAAAATAAAATGTGTAAGCGTAGTTTCGCCCGCTTGATTTTTGATGTTTATTTCTGAATTGCACTTCGAAAGATTTAAAACAGCAACTTGATTTATAAAATAAGCCAATCGATGATCTTCTAACGAAGTATGAATGGCTATTAGTTGAAAATCAATGTCGTCAAATTCTTCAATGTGTAATTTAAGAGCGCTCATTTCACCTAAAAATAAGATGTAAATATAGTATTTATGACGTTACAATAAAGTAATCTCTGGCCAGATTAACGATATTTTATGAACGAAAACGATGTAGCTTTCAGAAAAAGTTAGCTTTTGTTATCAATTTTTTCCTGAAACGAAAAATACGCTCTTTTGGAGGCAATTTCTTCGGCTTTCTTTTTGGAAGTTGCCCTAGCTTTTGCAATCAATTTATTGTCGATGGAAAGTTTTACAGCAAAATGTTTTTGACCGTCGTTACCATTGTCATCAACTATTTCGTAGTTGAAATTCTTCTTTTCTTTTTGACACCATTCGATTAGTAAGCTCTTGTAACTGATGACTTTACCTTCCAATCGCGCAATGTCTACATAAGGAATAATGACTCTTTTTTGGATGAATTCTTCACAACCCGAATAGCCTTTGTCTAGAAAAATAGCTCCGACTAAGGCCTCGAAAATATTTCCGTGGATGTTTTCGCCAAAATGAGAAAAAGGCACTTTGCTTTCTACGTGATCAATCAAATTCAAATCACGACCAAGTTCGTTAAGGTGTTCGCGACTTACAATTTTTGAACGCATTTTGGTCAGGTAACCTTCATCACCCAAAGGAGCTTTTCTGTATAAATGTGCCGCAATAACCGAACTCAACATCGAATCACCTAAAAACTCTAGACGTTCATAATTAATAGGATTTCCGTTATCGTCTACTTTGTTGGAAGATCGATGTGTAAACGCTTTTTTGTAAAATTTGAGATTATTAGGTTTAGAGCCGATGATTTTTTCAACTGTGGCAAAAAAATTCCCGTCTTCAGTAGAGCGGGATTTTTTTGGAAATATTTTGTTGATAAAGCGCATACAATTACGACTCTAATTTTCTAAAAAGAACGCAGGCATTGTGACCACCGAAACCGAAAGTGTTACTCATGGCTACTTTAATGTCTCTTTTTTGCGCTTTGTTTAAAGTGAGGTTTAATGAAGGATCGATGTTTTCATCTACTACTGAATGATTGATAGTTGGAGGAACAATTCCGTATTTCATAGCTAAAATAGAAGCAATCGCTTCAATTGCACCAGCTGCACCCAATAAATGTCCAGTCATCGATTTTGTAGAATTGATGTTGATGTTTTTCGCATGATCACCAAAAACATGGGTGATTGCTTTCAATTCGGCTACATCTCCTAAAGGAGTTGAAGTTCCATGCGTATTGATATGATCTACCTGTTCAGGCTTCATTCCGGCATCGCGTAAGGTGTTTTCCATTACAGCAATTACTCCAATTCCTTCTGGATGAGGAGCAGTTAAGTGATAGGCATCAGACGACATTCCGCCACCGCCAACTTCACAATATATTTTAGCACCACGTGCTTTGGCGTGTTCGTATTCTTCTAAAACTAATGCGCCAGCACCTTCGCCTAGCACAAATCCATCGCGAGTGGCATCGAATGGTCGTGAAGCAGTTTCCGGACTTTCATTACGAGTTGATAATGCTTGCATCGAGTTGAATCCGCCCATTCCAGCTATAGTTACAGCAGCTTCCGAACCACCCGAGATGATGACATCACACATTCCTAAACGAATATAGTTGAAGGCATCAATCAAAGCGTTGGCTGAAGAAGCACAAGCTGAAACAGTAGTATAATTTGGACCCATAAATCCGTTGCGCATCGAAATGTGTGCAGGAGCAATATCAGCAATCATTTTTGGGATAAAGAAGGGGTTGAAACGCGGAGTTCCATCACCTTGAGCGTAACTCATCACTTCGTCTTGGAAGGTTTCTAAACCGCCAATTCCAGCGCCCCAAATTACCCCAACACGTTGTTTGTTTACATTTTCATCTGTAATTCCGGCGTCTTTTATAGCTTCTTCACTAGCAGCAATGGCATACTGAGCAAATTTGTCCATTCTTCGGGATTCTTTACGATCGACATAATCCTCGATGTTAAAGTTCTTGACTTCGCAAGCAAATTTTGTTTTATGCTTTTCAGTATCATAATAGGTGATTGGAGCGGCTCCGCTTTTACCATTTACTAAACCATCCCAATATTCTTCTACCGAATTTCCAATTGGGGTTAAAGCTCCAAGTCCAGTTACAACAACTCTTTTTAATTGCATATAGTTTTATTTTAGTAATCTTTTAAACAAATAATACCCATGTAATCTTTAGGTTAATTATAAAGAGACAAGGGTATTTCAATATAGTGTGATTGAAATTCAATCAAAAATAAGTTAATTTTTTAAAATAATAAAAACCCGTAATCAAAAAAATTGCTTACGGGTTTGTAAATTTATTATTTCTTAGCTTCTTCGATGTAAGAAATAGCTTGACCTACAGTAGCAATGTTTTCTGCTTGATCGTCTGGAATCTGAATATCAAATTCTTTTTCGAATTCCATAATAAGCTCAACAGTGTCTAATGAATCAGCTCCTAAATCGTTGGTGAAGCTTGCTTCTGTTACAACTTCGTTTTCGTCAACTCCTAATTTGTCTACGATAATCGCTTTAACTCTTGATGCAATGTCTGACATAATTTCTAATTTTTAATTTTAATTTGTTGGCAAAAATAAAAAACTTTATTTTAAAACAACATTTTAGTTAATAAATGTGACCACGAAAGTAAAAAAAATATTTTAAAATTGGCTTCAATTATATTATTTATTATCATTTATTATTCTTTTTTTTGTGTGCGTTTTGCCGAAATAGAGTAGCGTCATTTGATGGATTTAATGATTACATATACAAATAGTGAATCAATGAGGCACAGTGCATTATTTACAGCTAATTACACTTTAATAAATAACAGATGAAAAAGATCGTACTATTTGCTTCAGGTTCGGGCACAAATGCCGAGAACATTATAGTACATTTCAATAAAGGAAGTCAAAGTAACGTGGTCGCTGTCTTCACTAACAATCCACATGCCAAAGTTGTTGAAAGAGCTAAAAATCACAAGGTAAACGCATTGGTTTTCAATAAAGAAGAGCTTTCACAAGGATTTGTTTTACAACAATTAAAAGACATTCAACCCGATTTAATTGTGTTGGCCGGATTTTTACTAAAATTCCCCGAACATATAATTAAGGAGTTTCCAAATAAAATCATAAACATTCATCCCGCACTTTTGCCCAATTACGGTGGAAAAGGAATGTACGGAATGAACGTGCACAAAACGGTTTTGGAAAATAAGGAGAAAGAAACTGGCATTACCATCCATTATGTAAATGAGCATTATGACGAAGGCGGAATCATTTTCCAACAATCAGTCTCTATTGAAGATTGCACTACTCCTGAGCAAATTGCAGTGAAAGTACACGAATTGGAACACAAGTTTTTTCCTAAAGTGATTGAAGAATTGTTGTAAACTTTCAAATTATGGCTAAAAAGAAATTTTATGTTGTTTGGGATGGTATTGAAACTGGAATTTTTGATTCTTGGGAAAAGTGTAAATCAGTTATAACAAACTATCCTCAAGCCAAGTTCAAGTCTTTCCAAACATTAGAGATGGCTAAAGAAGCTTATTCAGGAAATTATTATGAATATGTTGGTAAAAAGATAGTTGAAACAAGTTTGTCTAAAGAGGAATTATTAAAAATAGGAAAACCAATTTTAGATTCAATTTCAGTTGATGCAGCTTGTAGTGGAAATCCTGGTGTAATGGAGTATAGAGGAGTAAACACTAAAACTAAAGAACAATTATTTATAATGGGACCATTTGAAAATGGCACTAACAATGTTGGAGAGTTTTTAGCTTTAGTTCATGGAATTTCTTTGTTAAAAAAGAAAGGTATAAGTCTACCTATTTACTCAGATTCTAGAAATGCAATCAGTTGGGTAAAACAAAAAGTTTGTAAAACAAATCTTGAAAAAAATGAAAGTAATGCAAAATTATTTGAATTGATTTCAAGAGCAGAAATTTGGTTGAAAAACAATTCTTATGAAAACAAAATTTTAAAATGGGAAACTAAAGCATGGGGAGAAATTCCTGCTGATTTTGGAAGGAAACAATAAATTTTTATAACCTACTCAAAACTTTTAAACCCTAAACCATTTTAAACTTTTAAACTAAAAACCTATCTTTGCGCCTTTAATTTGAAACTCAACGAATGAACAAACTTTTAATAGTAGGAACGGTTGCTTTTGATGCCATCGAAACGCCTTTCGGAAAAACAGACAAAATATTAGGTGGAGCAGGAACTTTTATCGGTTTATCAGCTTCGCATTTTAATTTACAATCAGCTATTGTTTCAGTAGTAGGTGATGATTTTCCGCAAGAATATTTGGATTTATTAACTGATAGAAACATCGATATTTCTGGTCTTGAAGTAGTTCAAGGTGGAAAAACCTTCTTTTGGAGCGGTCGTTACCACAACGATATGAACTCACGCGATACATTGGCAACAGAGCTTAATGTTTTGGCTGATTTCAATCCAATTGTTCCCGAAAATTACAAAAACGCCGATGTGGTGATGTTAGGAAACTTACATCCATTAGTACAAACGGGTGTTTTGAATCAAATGACTTCAACTCCAAAATTGGTAGTTTTGGACACAATGAACTTCTGGATGGATTGTGCGTTACCTGAATTATTAGACGTAATCAAACGTGTAGATGTAATTACAATTAATGATGAAGAAGCACGCCAATTATCAGGTGAATATTCATTAGTGAAAGCAGCAGCTAAAATCCACACTATGGGACCAAAATACGTGGTGATTAAAAAAGGAGAACACGGTGCATTATTGTTCCACAACGAACATATTTTCTTTGCTCCAGCTTTGCCTTTGGCTGATGTGTTTGATCCAACTGGAGCAGGCGATACTTTTGCTGGTGGATTTGCAGGTTACATCACACAACAAGGCGACATTTCTTTTGAAACCATGAAAACCGCTATTATTCAAGGTTCAAACTTGGCTTCGTTCTGTGTAGAGAAATTTGGAACTGAGCGCATGGTCGAACTGAAAGAAGCCGAAGTAAAAAATAGATTAAAACAATTCAAAGCGTTAACACAATTTGAAATAGAATTATAATAACTTTATGCCTCGAAATTTCGGGGCATTTTTGTTTTAATTCCACACGAATTTCACGAATTTGCACGAAAGTTTATTTGTGAAATTGAATTAGAGAGTAAAAATAAAACACGAAATGAATTAGTGATAATTTGTGTAATTCGTGTCAAAATAAAACAACACACTATAAACAACTACAACAATGAGTGACGCAATCAAACACGAATGTGGAATTGCACTTTTACGATTAAAGAAACCGCTAGAGTTCTACAAAGAAAAATACGGTTCGGCTTTCTACGGAATACAGAAAATGTACCTTCTGATGGAAAAGCAACACAACCGCGGTCAAGATGGCGCCGGATTTGCTTCTATCAAATTGGATGTTGAAGCAGGTGAACGCTACATCAGTCGGGTTCGTTCTAACGACGCACAAGCGATTCAAGATGTTTTCAAACAAATCAATGATCGCATCAACGACGAAATGACAGCGCATCCCGAATATGCCAATAACGTAGCTTTGCAAAAAGCCAATATTCCATACATAGGCGAATTGTTTTTAGGTCATGTTCGCTACGGAACTTTCGGTAAAAACAGTATCGAAAGCGTTCATCCATTTCTTCGTCAAAACAATTGGATGCACCGAAATTTGATTGTGGCTGGAAATTTCAACATGACTAACGTTAAAGAATTATTCAATAGTTTGGTTGAATTAGGACAACATCCCAAAGAAATGGCGGATACGGTTACTGTGATGGAAAAAATCGGGCATTTCTTAGACGATGAGGTAACCGATTTGTACCAAGAATGTAAAAACAACGGCTTATCCAAAAGAGAAGCTTCACCTGTAATTGCTGAAAAATTGCCGGTTGCCAAAATTTTAAAACGCGCTTCCAAAGGTTGGGATGGCGGTTATGCAATGGCCGGACTTTTTGGTCACGGCGATGCTTTTGTTTTTAGAGATCCAGCCGGAATTCGTCCAGCATATTTTTACGAAGACGACGAAATTGTCGTGGTTGCTTCGGAACGACCTGTGATTCAAACCGTTTTCAATGTTCCGTTTGAAAAAGTACAAGAATTACAACCTGGAAATGCACTCATCATCAAAAAGAACGGAACGGTTACTGAAGAAGAAATTATCGAACCTTCAGTAAAAAAAGCGTGTTCGTTTGAACGCATTTATTTTTCACGCGGAAGCGATGCCGAAATTTACCAAGAACGAAAAGAACTCGGGAAATTAATTCTGCCAGCCGTTTTAGAAGCCATTGATGACGATACCGATAACACGGTTTTCTCTTATATTCCCAATACAGCCGAAACATCATTTTACGGAATGGTCGAAGCGGCCAACGATTTCTTAAATCAACGAAAAAATAAATTCATTCTTGAGAATAGAAAAAAACTAACCAAAGATTCATTAGAAGAATTATTGGCCGTTAAAATCAGAACGGAGAAAATCGCCATTAAAGACGCCAAACTTCGAACGTTCATTACCGATGATAGCAGTCGCGATGATTTGGTTGCTCACGTTTACGATGTAACTTATGGTGTAATCCGTCCAACCGATAATTTGGTCATTATTGATGATAGTATCGTTCGCGGAACTACTTTAAAGAAAAGTATTCTCAAAATGATGGATCGTTTGAATCCAAAACGAATTGTTGTAGTGTCGTCCGCGCCACAAATTCGCTATCCTGATTGCTACGGAATCGATATGGCAAAGCTTGAAGGCTTAGTAGCTTTTCAAGCCGCAATTGAGTTGTTAAAAGAGCGAAATCAATATCAAATTGTAGATGAGGTGTATAAAAAATGCAAAGCACAAGAGAACTTAAAAGACTCAGAAGTAGTCAATTACGTGTCAGAAATATATTCGCCATTTAGCGATATGGAAATTTCAAATAAGATTGCCGAGTTACTGAATTCAGAAGACATCAAAGCGGAAGTGCAACTCATATTTCAATCGGTAGAAAACCTTCACAAAGCCTGTCCTAAAAATTTAGGTGATTGGTACTTCACAGGTGACTATCCAACTCCTGGTGGAAACCGAGTTGTCAACCGCGCATTTATGAATTTTTATGAAGGAAAAGACGCTCGAGCCTATTAAAATTTAACAAAAGATGTAGTTCGTCGATTAATTTAGTATTTTAACAAATATTTTTTACTGTTCATCGACTCCCAACTACATTTGGTGAACCATAGCATTAGTAGGTTAAGTTTATGGTAGATTTGGGGCAAAAAAGGTGAAAGTAACATTTCACCTTTTTTATTTTATAATAGTCTCACTTTCAAAAAGGTAAATTATACTCGTATTTGCCTATCATCCCAATATAATTCCATTCAAATCGCTTGTTTTTACTAACATCAGTAGTATTTTCGTGCTACCATAGAATTTAGTAGGTTAAGTTTAATGGTAGATTTGGGGCAAAAAGGCATTCGCTCTTGCGGATGCCTTTTTAACATAAAAAAACCGTTCTGATACATTCTCAGAACGGTTTTTATAATTCAGGACAAAAAGAACTCTTATTTTTCAGTTACATACAAACGCGTAACTTCTTCCCAATTAATCAAATTGAAGAACGCTTCAATATAATCAGGACGACGGTTTTGGTAGTTTAAATAGTAAGCGTGTTCCCAAACATCCATCCCTAAAATAGGGAAACCAGTGCAACCCGCATCAGGCATTAATGGATTATCTTGATTCGGAGTAGAACATACTTCTAATTTTCCACCTTTGTGAACACATAACCAAGCCCAACCCGAACCAAAACGTGTCGCGCCAGCTTTAGCAAATTGTGCTTTGAATTCGTCAAACGATTTAAAATCTCTTTCAATTGCTTCTAATAACTCTCCTTTTGGCAATCCACCACCATTTGGCGACATCACTCTCCAGAATAAGTTATGATTATAAAATCCACCGCCATTATTACGAACAGCCGCGTTTTTCATATCCAAGTTAATTAAAATATTTTCGATCGTTTTTCCTTCTAAATCAGTTCCTGTAACAGCAGCGTTTAAATTGGTTGTATAGGCATTATGGTGTTTTGTATGATGAATTTCCATAGTGCGTGCATCAATATGCGGTTCTAAAGCATCATACGAATAAGGTAATTGTGGTAATTCAAAAGCCATGATATCTTTTTTTAAGATTAATACTAAATTGAATTCAAATTTAATCATTTAACTTCGCATATCGAAATCATTAACAATAGATTTTACAAATGTTAACATAATTGTTTCTTTTTTTTGAAGCTATTTCCTGCTTTTCGTTCCAATCTTTTTTGTCGTCCCAAGCAAAGGCCAAGGACAAAAAAGGATTTCCACTGCAATCAGGGCTAGGCATTACCAATACTATGAAATTCAACCTTCAACCCGAACACCTGAAAACTGATTTAATTCAGTTGTTCCCTTTACAAGAAACTGATTTTGAGGAATTGTATCTTGTGGCGTCCGATCCGTTAGTATGGGAACAACATCCCAACAAATTGCGTTATCAGAGAGAAGTCTTTCAAAACTTTTTCGAAGGCGCGATGCAATCACAAGGCGCATTTTTAGTTCGCGACACACAAACCAACGAAGTGGTAGGAAGTTCGCGGTTTTACGATTTTGATGAAAACGACAATTCCATTTTGATTGGCTACACGTTCATCGGCAGAAAATTCTGGGGAAATGGTTACAACAAAGCCCTGAAAAAACTAATGCTCGATTATGCTTTTCAATTTGTAGACACAGTATATTTCCACATCGGAGCACAGAATTTCCGCTCGCAAAAAGCCATCGAAAAAATTTGCGCCATTAAAGTAGGCGAGCAACAAGTAGAATATTTCGGAGAAGACTCAAAATTGAATTATATTTATCGAATTAATAAAAGTTAAAGATGAAGAAAAAATTAGATGATTTTTTTTCCATTTCGATGGTTGTGATGATTTTAATTGTTGTCTTTGGTTACTATTTAAGTAACTTTTTAGACATTAAATACCATACCCAAAATCTAAATATTGATAAAAATCAGTTTACGAAATCTTGGGGTAAACCAGATAATATTTCTACGGATGGTTTAATATGGTTTTATAAAAGTAAGAACTTCACCGGAGACCGATATGTATTTATTTTTGATGAGAAAACCAATAAATTGAAGGCAAAACATTATGACGATTAGGGTTAATTTTAATTCGTGCAAATTCGTGCAATTCGTGTAAAACCATGCAAAAACCAGCATTCTCCATCTACGACGCATCAGCAGGTTCAGGTAAAACCTATACTTTGGTGAAAGAATACCTAAAAATCATTCTGCTCTCCAAAAAATTAGACGCTTACCGAAACATCCTCGCCATTACGTTTACCAACAAAGCGGTACACGAAATGAAAAGCAGAGTCGTTACGAGTTTGTCCGAGTTTGCCAAAGACCATCCTTCAGAAAAAGCACACGATTTAATGCAAACCATCGCTTCTGAAACCGGATTATCACTCAATGAAATCCATTCGAAAGCCAAAAATATCATCAAAAATCTGATTCACAATTATGCGGCTTTTGATATTTCTACCATCGATAAATTTACCCACAAAGTCATACGCGCTTTTGCACACGATTTAAAATTACCCATCACTTTTGAAGTTTCCCTCGACACAGAAACACTATTGACTGAAGCGGTTGATGCCATCATCGCCAAAGCTGGCGAAGACGAAGAAATCACCAAATTACTGGTTGATTATACCTTAGAAAAAACCAACGACGATAAAAGTTGGGACGTTTCACGAGAAATCATGGAAACAGGGCAATTGCTGCTCAACGAGAACAATCGCGAGGAAATCATTCATTTTCACGAGAAAAAAATTGAAGATTTTGTACTCATCAAATCAAAATTGGTTCAATTGTGTGCCGATTTAGAAAAACAAACCGTCGATTTGGCCAAGCAAGCGCTGAGTATAATCGAGCAAAATGGAATCAACCTTAAATCATTTTCACGCGGAACTTTCCCAAATCATTTGAATTACATCATCGAGTCCAATCCGAAAGCAAAAGATAAAAAATTTACTGAATTTGATTCGATTGCCATCAACAAAACCGCTTCAGACAGAGCGATTATTGAAGCGATAATTCCACAATTACTACAATTGTTAGCTCAAATCTATCCCAAATTAGAAAAGAAGTATTTTTACGAAGCGTTTCTTAAAAATATAACGCCATTGTCACTTTTGAATACTTTGAGCAATCAGTTGTCCGAAATTCAGAAAGAAAAAAACATCCTTTCGATAACCGAATTCAATAAGTTAATCAACGATCAAATTCAAAATCAGCCAGCGCCTTTTATTTACGAGCGAATGGGCGAAAAATACAAACACTTTTTCATCGATGAGTTTCAAGATACGTCTTTGATGCAATGGCACAATTTGATTCCGCTGATTGACAATTCTCTTTCAAGCGAAGATTTAAATGGTGAACGCGGTTCGCTGCTCATTGTTGGCGATCCTAAGCAATCAATTTACCGTTGGCGCGGTGGAAAAGCAGAACAATTCATCGAGTTGAGTAAAGATGAAAATCCATTTGTGAATCCGGATAAAAAGTTATTTTCACTCGACACGAATTACCGAAGTTATTCTCAAATCATCGATTTCAATAACGAATTTTTCAAGATTCTATCATCAAAATTTACCAACCAAGATTATAAAAATTTATACGAAAATCATAGTCATCAAAAACAAAATGACAAAAAAGGCGGTTATGTTTCCCTATCGTTTCTTCCAAAAGAGAACACAGTCGAATTAGATTCAGAAAACGAAGACGAAAACCTCGATAAAGACCAACACTATTGCGCTAAAATTTTAAGTACAATTGATCAAATCATTCAACAAGGCTTTAGTTACAAAGACATTGTAATTTTAACCCGAAACAACAAAAAAGCAACTATTGCCGCACGATTTTTAACCGAAAAAAGTATACCAGTAGTTTCGTCGGAAAGTCTATTATTATCAGCATCTTCAGAGGTAAAAGTTATTATTCATACATTACGATATATGAATAATTTTAACAACCTTGATGCGAAGTCGAATTTACTGTACTATTTATCCAAAAACAATCAAGACAAATCGTCAATTCACGATTTTATTTTTCAAGGAATGGAGCATAGAAGTGAAGTTGAATTTCAAGCATGGCTGACGCAATTCGGAGTCGATTTGAACTTTAAAAACCTTCGAAAAAAATCACTCTATGAAGCAACCGAAATCATCATTTCGAAAGTAATTCCAATTAAAAAGAGAAACGCGTATGTTCAATACTTTTTAGATATTATTTTAGAAAAAGACGTTCGAAATCAATTTGGAATTTCGGATTTTTTGTATTTCTGGGAAAACAAAAGTGATTCGCTCAGCATTCCATCGCCAGAAGGAAATGATGCAGTAAAAATCATGACCATTCACAAATCAAAAGGATTGGAGTTTCCAGTGGTGATTTTTCCATTTGCAGAAGAAAATTACACCTTGACCAAGCAAGAAAAGCTGTGGCTCGAAGCCGACGAGGAAGTGGTTGGATTACCCAAAGCATTAGTTGCTAAAAATAAAAGTGTGGAATCATTTGGAGAAGAAGCATCCGAAGTGTATCATCAAAAAGAACAAGAAAAATTACTAGACAACATCAATGTACTTTATGTGGCTTTAACTCGAGCGGAAGAGCAATTGTACATCATTTCATCGGAAGTAAAACCAACTAAAGACGGAAATTACCCAAATAATTTAGCTTCTTTTTTTGTTGAATATTTGCATGCAATTCATCGATTTAAAGAAGGCTTACTAGAATATGAATTGGGAAGTAAGACAAAATTATCTTCTTACAAATCTTTAGAAATCAACACTAAAATTACGCCTCAACGGTATTCTGAATACAACCCGAAAAGCATCAAAATTGCTCAAAAAGAAAGTTTGATGTGGGATACAAAACAGCAAAAAGCAATTGAGTTTGGAAACCTTTTGCACGAAATTTTATCGTATGTCAAAACTAAAAATGATGTCGAATTGGCAGTAACAAAAGCCTTAGAAAGTGGTTTGATTGAAAAAAATCAGAAAGAAACCATTGTTGAAAGTTTGAGTAAAATCGTTTTTCATCCCGAGTTGATTGATTTTTTTGCTGAAGAAGGCAAAGTGCTTAACGAAAAAACAATCATCCAAAAAAGCACAGGTTTGTCTAAGCCTGATAGAATTGTTATAAAATCGAATAATGAAGTATTGTTGTTGGATTACAAAACAGGCGAATCACTTTTAAAACACAAAGAGCAAGTTGAAAATTATGCTTTGTCTATTGAAGAAATGGGTTATAAAGTGACAAAAAAAGTGCTGGTATACATTGGAGAAGAAATCAAAATTATACATTTGTAAACTAAAACAAACACACTATGTACGGTAAACTAAAACAACATCTTCAAAACGAATTGGATGCAATTCAAAATAACGGATTATTCAAAAAAGAACGTATTATAACCTCGCCACAAGGTGCAGAAATTACAGTAAACGGAGAAACGGTTCTTAATTTTTGTGCCAATAATTATCTAGGCTTATCATCGCATCCAGAAGTGATTCAGGCCGCAAAAGACGCTTTGGATTCTCATGGTTTTGGGATGTCGTCAGTGCGTTTTATTTGTGGTACACAAGACATTCACAAATCATTAGAAAAAGCCATTGCCGAGTTTTACGGAACAGAAGACACCATTTTGTATGCTGCTGCTTTTGATGCTAACGGTGGTGTTTTCGAGCCTTTATTAGGAGAAGAAGATTGCATTATTTCAGATAGTTTAAATCATGCTTCTATTATTGATGGTGTGCGCTTGTGTAAAGCGGCACGTTACCGTTATGAAAACTCCAATATGGAAGATTTAGAACAGCAATTGATTAAAGCGACACAAGAAGGTAGACGATTCAAATTAATTGTTACTGATGGAGTTTTTTCAATGGATGGTTTAGTGGCACCGCTGGATAAAATTTGTGACTTGGCTGATCAATATGATGCAATGGTTATGGTAGATGAATGTCATGCAGCAGGTTTTATTGGCGCTACAGGAAAAGGAACAATGGAGGCCAAAGGCGTAATGGGAAGAGTAGATATAATCACAGGAACTTTAGGGAAAGCATTGGGCGGAGCGATGGGCGGTTATACTACAGCTAAAAAAGAAATTATAGAAATTTTACGCCAACGATCACGACCCTATTTGTTCTCCAATTCATTAGCTCCGGCTATTGTGGGTGCTTCTTTGAAGGTTTTTGAATTATTGAAGAAAGACACTTCATTGAGAGATAAATTAGAATGGAACACCAACTACTTCAAAGAAGGAATGAAAAAAGCTGGTTTTGACATTATTGACGGTGATTCGGCCATTGTTCCGGTGATGCTTTACGATGCAAAGTTATCACAAGTCATGGCTGATGAATTGCTGAAAAAAGGAATATATGTTATTGGATTCTTTTATCCTGTTGTTCCAAAAGACAAAGCAAGGATACGTGTGCAATTGTCAGCAGCACATTCAAAAGAACATCTAGATAAAGCGATTAAAGCATTTACGGAAGTGGGTAAAACATTAGAAATCATATAGGCCAAATTTATTTTAATTATAGAATTTTGTCTACAATATTTTGATAATTCATTTATTGGTATTACTTTTGTCGCATTATAACCATTATAATTAAACAAAATTTTAAGTATGAAACATCTTAACAAATTATTTGCTGCATTGCTTTTAGTAGCTGCTTTTAGCACTCAGGCACAAGATAGCAATAACAAATGGGCTATTTCGTTTGGTGTAAACGCAGTAGACGGAGGCAGAGTTAGTGCTGCATCAAAATTAGAAGATCAATTTTCACAGTATTTTGACGCTAAAAAGTATTGGAGTATTTTACCTTCAGTATCTACTGTAGGTGTATCAAGATACGTAGGAGATAATTTTTCTTTTGGTGTTACTGGTTCTGTAAACAAAATCACTAAAATGGTGGGTGAAAGATCAGAAGTGCCTGGAGATTATCCAGTTGTAAATCCTGGTGATTTAAACTATTATTCAGCAGACGCTACTGTTAAATATAGTTTTATGAACTTGTTGAAATCTAAAGTTATTGATCCTTCTGCTCACATTGGTGGAGGTTATACTTGGTTTGGTGATGCTTCTGCAGGAACATTGAACGGAGGTTTAGGTTTAACATTGTGGTTCACAGAACAAGTAGGTCTTTCTTGGGTATCTACTTACAAACATTCTTTTGATGACACAAGAGTTCCAAATGTAGATGTTGCTTCACACTTGCAACACTCAGCTGGTTTAACTTTCAAATTCGGTGCATCTGATAAAGATAATGACGGAATTTATGACAAAGATGATTCTTGTCCAGATGTTGCTGGTTTAAAACAATTTAATGGTTGTCCAGATTCAGACGGAGACGGAATTCAAGATAGCGAAGATGAGTGTAAAGATGAGCAAGGAACTGTTGAAATGAAAGGTTGTCCTGACACAGACGGTGACGGTATTGCTGATAAAGATGACGCTTGTCCAGATGTAGCTGGTATTAAATCTTTAGAAGGTTGTCCAGATGCTGACGGTGATGGTATCACTGACAAAAAAGACAACTGTCCTGATGTTAAAGGTCCAAAAGAAAACAATGGTTGTCCTTGGCCAGATAGAGATGGAGATTCAGTTCTTGACAAAGATGACAAATGTCCAGATGTAAAAGGTACTGTAGCTAACAAAGGTTGTCCAGAAGTTTCTGACGAAGCAATCAAAAGATTAAACGACTACGCTAAAACGATTTTATTCGATACTAACAAAGCTACGTTCCAACAAAGAACTTACCCAGTATTAGAAGCTATCGTTGCAATCTTGAAAGAATACCCAAGCGCTAACTTCTCTATCGAAGGTCACACTGATAGCGATGGTAAAGATGCTGCTAACCAAACTTTATCTGAAAACAGAGCTGCAGCGGTTAAAGATTATTTAATCGAAAAAGGTATCGCTTCTTCAAGATTATCATCTAAAGGTTTCGGTGAGTCAATGCCAATTGATTCTAACAAAACTAAAGCTGGTAAAGCTAACAACAGAAGAGTTGAAGTGAAATTAGTAAGATAATTTCTTTTTAAAAATATTTCTTGAAAACGCCTCGATTTATCGGGGCGTTTTTTTATTTTTATACTATGTCAAATTCAACTTTTTTAAATCAACTGGCTCAGAAGATATTGCAGATACACTCGGATAATAGTTCCGATTTAGTAGTGGTTTTGCCCAATAAAAGAGCTAAAGTTTTTTTATTAAACGAATTGAAAGAAACCGCGACTCAAACTCTTTTTTCTCCAGAAATTATTAGTATTGAAGATTTTATTCAGGATGTTGCCGGAATTCGAAATATAGATTCTATTGAACTTCTTTTCCAGTTTTATGAAGTCTATCTTGAAATCATTGATGATGAACCCAAAGAAGCATTTGACGTATTTGCTAATTGGGCAAAAACACTACTACAAGATTTTAATGAAATCGACCGTTATTTACTCGAACCCAACAAAATCCTGAAATACCTCGAAAATATTAAAGAAATTGAGCATTGGTCAGTTTCTATCGAGCAGCGAACGGATTTGATCGATAAACATTTGAAATTCTGGAAAAAATTACCCGATTACTACCATTCATTATATCAAGCTTTACATAGTCAAGGTAAAGGTTATCAAGGTTTAATCTACCGTGAAGCTGTTGACAATGTCAATCATTTTTCCAATCAATTATCCGATTCACAACACATTGTTTTTGCAGGTTTTAATGCGTTAAACCAAGCGGAGGAACGAATCATTCAGCATCTTTTGGCTTGCGAAAAAGCTACGGTATATTGGGATATTGATGAAACGTTTTTAAACGATTACCAACACGATGCGGGTTTGTTTCAACGTAAGATTAAATCGAGTTGGCCTTATTATAAATCGAATCCGTATGAATGGATTTTTAATCACTACCAAGAGGAAAAAAACATCCACATAGTCAGCACTTCAAAATCCATTGGACAAGCCAAAATTGTGGGTGAAATTATTGATAACACTATTTCTCAAGGAAATTCAAACCTTCAAAAAGTAGCCGTAGTTCTTGCCGATGAAAACCTTTTGCTTCCCGTTTTGCATTCTCTTCCTAATGGAGTAGATGCATTGAATATAACCATGGGTTTTTCGAGTAAAAATAATCCAGCACAATTGCTCGTTTCTAAATTATTTAAGATGCACACCAACGCCTTAAATAAAGACCCTAAAAATTATGTTTTTTACTATAAAGAAGTACTCGAAATCCTCAATCATCCTTTGCTTGAGCCGCACATTCAGCCCAACGAATTAGTTACTAAAATCAATTTCAATAATTATACTTTTATCACTTTAAAAAAGCTTAAAGAACTTTATAATTCAGAAAATGAACTCTTCAATTTGATTTTTAATCAATGGAATTTTCCTGCCAATAAAGTGCTCGAGCAACTTTCGCAAATTCTATTGCTAATTAAATCCAAACTCGAATACAATTCTGAGGAAGAGAAAATCACTCGTGCTTTCATCTATTCTGTTTTTAAGGTCATCAACAAACTTAAAAATTATTTTATTGAAGTTGAAAATTCGCCTATTGACACTATTGATAATCTCTTAGCCATCTACAAACAAGTAATTGATGAAGCCGAAGTTTCATTTGAAGGTGAACCTCTCAACGGACTTCAGATTATGGGTGTTTTAGAAAGCCGTGTGCTCGATTTTGAAACCGTGATAATCACTTCTGTCAATGAAGGAAAATTACCGTCTGGAAAGTCTATGAATTCGTTTCTTCCTTACGATGTTAAAGTCGAATACGGTTTGCCAACGTACAAAGAAAAAGACGCCATTTTTGCCTTTCACTTTTACCATTTGTTGCAAAGAGCCAAAAATGTATACCTCATTTATAATTCCGATTCGGATGGTTATGACGCAGCCGAAAAAAGCCGTTTTATCACTCAATTGGAAGTGGAGCAACCTAAAAAACACAACACAACTTTTGAATATTACAATCCAGTTGTACCTAATATAGCCTATCAATTGGTAAGTGTTCCAAAAACGGATAAAGTAATGGTACGCTTACGCGAAATAGCAGAAAAAGGGTTTTCACCATCGTCGTTAACAACGTACATTCGCAATCCAATACAATTCTATTTCCAGCGAGTTTTGCGTATTTCTGAAGTGGATGAGGTGGAAGAAAACATCGCCGTTAACACGCTCGGAACCATTATTCATAAAACCTTAGAAGAATTGTACAAACCTTTAATAGGTCGATTGATTACGGTTTTAGACATTCACAATTGCCTTAAAAAAGTAGACGAGGAAACGCTCACGCAATTCAAATTGGTCTACAAAGAAGGCGAAATCAAAAAAGGAAGAAACCTACTAGCTTTTGAAGTAGCCAAGCAAAATGTAACCAATTTTCTAAACCAAGAATTAGCCTCAATTGAAAACGGCGATGAAATTCAAATCATTGCCTTAGAACACAATTACGAACGCTTATTAGAACATCCAACATTGCCATTTCCAGTTCTGATAAAAGGAAATTTAGATCGTGTAGAATACCGTAACGGAAAAATCAGAATCATCGATTACAAAACCGGAAAAGTAGAACAGAGAAGTCTAACACTCAAACAGTGGAATGGTTTAACGACCGATATTAAAAACGACAAAATCATCCAAGTTTTGGCCTACGCTTTTATGTTTGAAGATGAGTTAAAAGGACGCGAAATGGAAGCGGGAATTCTATCCTTTAAAAATCTGAAATCTGGATTTTTACCCTTTACTTTTAAAGAAGAAAAAGAAGCTATCTGCACTATTACTGAAGAAGTGATGCAAAATTACCTCGAACAAATTGTAGGTCTATTGGCTGAAATCATGAACGAAGAAATTCCGTTTACGGAGAAATTGTAGCGGTTGCCTTACTTAAACTTAAGTTAATCTTTATTGAAGGAATAAGAAAATTTAATTGATTTGTTTGAAATATTCAATTAAATATCTTCCAATGAAACGTATTTTGTTCCTTCTTTTTGCAATTAATTTCTTGTATTCTAATGCTCAAAATCAACCCAAAGAATGGAATTTTGACTTTGAAAACAACTCCACTTCTTCTGATTTACCTTCGGGTTGGATCAAATGGGGAACCTATGATTTAGTAAAAGACACCCAAACTTTCTTCTCAGGAAAACAAGCTGTTTTAATCAATTCGGGTGATTCAGCTGGCACTTTTGGATCTATTGCCTATAAAATTCCAGCCAAGTATAAAGGAAAATCAATTACTCTTGAAGGCTATATGAAAATCGAAAACGTCCAAAATGGTGCGGCAGGATTAATTATGCGTATTGATAAAGACGGACAAGTTCTTGAGTTTAACAATATGTCGAATCAAAAAATTCAAGGAACAAAAGATTGGACTAAATATTCAATTACCTTACGATACCATGAAAATGCAGATTTTATTTATGTTGGAGGAATATTATTAGGGAAAGGAAAGGCTTGGTATGATAAATTTACTGTAAAAATTGATGGAAAAGAGATTCAAAAACTAGCTGAAGTTGAACGTGTTCCTACTAAAATAGAATTGGATAACGAATTCGACGAATCATCCTCAATCAATCTCACTAATCTGTCCAATTCACAAATCGAAAATTTATATTTACTCGGAAAAGTTTGGGGTTTTGTAAAGTACCATCATCCCGAAATTGCCAAAGGAAACATTAATTGGGATTATGAACTTTTCCGTATCATGAAGAAAATAGACGCACCCGATTTTAAAAACGAACTAGTGCAATGGATTGGAAAATTAGGAGAATTTAAAAGCAATCAAGATGAAGTTCTTCCTACTGATAATGTAAAACTTATGCCAACAACCAATTGGATTAAGGATAAAGCATTTTGTTCTGAAGATCTTTCTTCCATCTTAATAAAATTAAACACAACTCAAATCGACAAGAATCATTTTGTTGATTTTTATCACGGAGTAAAAAATCCTAATTTTGAAAACGAGCTTGCTTATTCCAAAATGAAATGGGACGATAAAGGCTATCGTTTATTGTCTTTATTCCGCTATTGGAACATTATTGAATACTATTTTCCAAACAAATATTTAATCGACAAAAATTGGGATTCCGTCTTAAAAGAATTCATTCCCAAAATAATAGAAGGAAACGACGAATTGTCTTATAAATTAACGTTAGTTGAACTTATTGGAAACATTCAAGATACGCACGCGAATGTTTGGGGAAGAGACGATGCATTGTTGCGTTTTTTTGGTGAAAAAACAGTTCCAGTTCAAATAAAATACATCGAAAATAAATTTGTTGTGGTTAAATTGTATAATGAGTTTAAGCCAAATCAAAAACTAAAAGTAGGCGATGTTATACTTAAAGTAAATGGATTAGATGTAAAAGATTATGTGGCTAAAAACAAAAAGTACTTTCCAGCATCTAACGAACCAACGCAGTACAGAAATATCTCAAAAAAACTATTGTTAACCAATAACGAAAAGCTTTCAGTAACGTATCAATCAGGCAATGAAGTTTTTACTGAAGATTTTGAAACGATAGACGATAAATATTGGACTGATACTACGCCAGCTTCTAAAGAACTAACCAACGAAATAGGTTACATTTATCCTGCATCATTAAAAAAAGGTGAAATCAACGATATCATGAAATCGTTTGAAAATAAAAAAGGAATTGTACTGGATTTTCGTTGTTATCCTTCCGATTTTATCCTTTTTAGTTTAGGAAAACTACTAATGCCTGAAAGCAAGGATTTTGTGAAATTCTCCAATTCTAGCGTTGATCATCCAGGTTTGTTTGAGTATACAAAAACTACCGATGTGGGAAGTCGAAACTCTAATTATTACAAAGGCAAAGTGGTCATTTTAATTAATGAAGAAACCCAAAGTAGTGCCGAATATCATGTAATGGCTTTGCGTTTGGCGCCCAAAGCAACCGTTTTAGGTAGTACAACTGCTGGAGCCGACGGCAACGTGTCTAGATTATTTTTGCCTGGAAGTGTGATGACAATGATTTCGGGAATTGGAGTCTACTATCCGGATGGTACCGAAACACAACGAATCGGAATTGTTCCAGATCTAAAAATGGAACCCACAGTTGAAGGAATTAAAGCAGGAAAAGATGAATTGTTAGAGAAAGCAATAGCGATTATCAATCAATAACTAAATTTTTTTAAAAAAATTCAACAACACTTTCATCAATTCGTTTTGATTTTCAATGTGACTCATGTGTCCGTCTTCAAAACTAGTGAGTTGTGCTTTGGTTCCTTCGATTTGGTCTAAATTGTCATTGTAAATTAAAACACCGTCTTTTTTACCTAAAATCAACTGAATCGGATACGGCGCAAAATGCAAAATCACTTCACGATCTTTCCTGATTTTCATGCCTTCCAAAGCAGCAACTATGCCTTGTAACGGCGTTTTTAAAGCTTCCAATTTTACCTTTTCAATTTCTCCAGATAAACGTTCGCGGTTGTCTTCGCTAAACAAATTGGCAATACTCATCCGCACAAAAGCCGTGTAATTTTGTTTCACAGCTACGATTGCGCGATCTCGATTGATTTTACGTTCATCACTATCAGCACGTGAAGTCGAATTCAACAACACCAAACCTTTCATCGCATCCGGATACAATTCGGCGAAAGCCAATGCCACATATCCGCCCATCGAATGACCAACCAAAACTGCTTTTCTAATTTTCAATTCATGCAAAACACTGTGAACCATATCGGCTTGGTCTTCCATAGAATGTACATAACCCAAGCATTCGGTTTGACCGTGACCCAACAAATCAATCGTAATCACTCGATTTTTTTTTGAAAACTCAGGCACAAAGGCATTCCACATACTCTGATTTTCTAAAAAACCATGCAACAGCACAATGGCCGTTCCTTTTCCTTGGTCGGTGTAAGCAATTTTGGTGTTTTTGTAGACAGTTGTTTTCATCAGCGCAAAACTATGACTTTAATTTTTTTGAACCACCAAATAACCAAAAGAAAGTGTACCTATTGAGTGTAATAACTTTTGTGCCTTTTGTGGTTGAAAAAAACAACTTATTTTTACAAAAAATCTGAGTTCTATTTAGTAAAACAAAAACCATGTTCACACTTCAACAAATCCACGAAGCCCATTCCAAAGTCAAAAGTGGCGCCGATTTTCCACAGTACATGCAAGATATTATTGATCTCGGCGTAACGTCTTTTGAGACTTTTGTATCGGATAATCACACTGATTATAAAGGAGAAAATGACTTTTCTATTTCGTCAGATGGCTTTTCTGAAATCTTAACTATTATGGATGAATGCAATGCTGAACAGTTCAAATCGGATCTAAAAGCACACCAACAAGGCCAAACCGATTACCCGACTTTTTTGAACGATTGCGCCAAATCGGGTATAGAAAAATGGGAAGTTATTATGTCTGAAATGACGTGTACGTATTTTGATACAAAAGGAGAAGCCGTTTTGGTAGAGAAAATCCCAACGGTATAGATTTTACAGACAAAAGAAACAAGAAAAAAGACGGACTGACAATTGACAACCGTCTTTTTTCTATTCTCTATGTTCTCTTTTCTTTAACTGAAAACTGTCACTGCGACTGAAAACTAACTATTCATTATCGCCTCAATTTCATCCACTTCAATCGGAATGTTGCGCATTAAGTTGAATGCCGCACCTTGTTCCTGAATCACCATATCGTCTTCAATACGAATTCCGAAACCTTCATCCGGTATGTAGATTCCAGGTTCAACCGTAAACACCATATTGGCTTTCATCGGTTCGTGTAGCAAACCATAATCGTGCGTGTCCAATCCCATGTGGTGCGAAGTTCCGTGCATAAAATATTTTTTATACGCTGGCCAATCGGGGTTTTCGTTTTGTACATCGGCTTTGTCAATCAATCCCAAACCAAGTAGTTCAGAAGTCATAATTTTCCCCACTTCAACATGGTATTGTTTCCATAAAGTGCCTGGAACCAACATTTTAGTGGCTTCATTTTTAACGCGTAAAACCGCATTGTATACTTCTTTTTGTCGCTCTGAAAAACGTCCAGAAACCGGAACCATACGCGTCATATCACTAGAATAATTAGCATATTCTGCACCCACATCCAATAAAATCAAATCACCTTCTCTACATTGTTGATTGTTTTCGATGTAATGCAACACATTCGCATTGTTTCCCGAAGCAATAATTGGTGTATACGCAAAACCTTTGGAGCGATTGCGTAAAAATTCGTGCGCAAATTCGGCTTCAATTTCGTATTCCATTACATTTGATTTTACGAAATTCAAAATGCGTCGGAAGCCTTTCTCGGTAATATCACAAGCGGTTTGAATCAAATCAATCTCTTCGCTTTCTTTTACCGAACGCAAACGTTGCAAAATTGGATTCGATTTCTCCACTTTGTGTGCCGGATAATTTTCTTTCCACCATTTTACAAAGCGAGCCTCACGAGTTTCCGTTTCAATGGTAGCACGATAATGCTCATTGGTGTTGATATAAATCGTCTCAGCATACGCCATGATTTCCTTCAAGGTTTTGTGAAAATCCTGTAGCCAAATTACCGTTTTGATTCCGGCAACTTCAAATGCACGCTCTTTGGTCAGTTTTTCGCCTTCCCAAATGGCAATGTGTTCGTTGGTTTCTTTTAGAAAAAGAATTTCTTTTAAATGTTCATAAGGTGCATCAGGAAAAAGCAACAAAATACTTTCTTCTTGATCCACTCCCGACAAATAAAAGATATCGCGGTGTTGTGCAAAAGGCAACGTACTGTCGGCCGAAACCGGATAAATATCGTTCGAATTAAATACAGCCACACTGTTGGGTTTCATCTGCGCAGTAAATTTTCTTCTGTTTTTGATGAATAAATCGCGGTCTATTGGATGGTATTTCATATTTAGATTATTAGATTGTTAGATTGTTAGATTGTTAGATTGTTCTAACAATATTGAGTACCAAAATTAGTGAATATTACGAGTGTTGAAGTAGCCAAATGGCGTTATTTTTTTCACACGAATTTCACTAATTCACACGAATTAATTTACTTAACTAATTTCACTGAAATTGCTTGGTTCGTGAAATTAAATAAAAGATAAATAAGTTTCGTGGCAATTCGTGCAATTCGTGTAAAATTTAAAGTGTGTTTCTACGAATGCGACTCATGTGTCGATTGGATATTCCTAAAAATGAAGCCAAATAATGCAGCGGAACTTCTTGCAGTAGTTTTGGATCGTTGGTGAGTAGTTTTGTATAGCGTTCTTCGGGTGTAAGTGTCAATAAATCAATTCGGTAATCGTCTATCAAACAGATTTGTTTTTCAATTAAATTGTAATAAAATTGATGAAACGCTTCGTTGTTGATAATCAGCTCTTTGAACGTTTTCAAATCAACAACCCACAATTTAGTATCGGCAATCGCTTTGATACTTTTTCGAGATGGTTTTTGAAAAAGAAAACTGCTTAATGATGAAGTAACCGAATTTTTCAACGCCAAATAAGAAGTTTTTTCTTCTCCTTCAATTAGTATCGAATGCTGTAAAATCCCACTTTCAACGTAACAGAAATAAGTACACACTTCATTTTCTTTGACAAAATAATCGTTTTTCTTCAGTTCTAAAACCGAAAATGATGCGATGGCTTTCTCCATTAATGGATATAATGAATCGGAATTCGAATCCAAAAAACTAAGCGCAAAAGTCAGAAACTGATTTTTTGAAGAAGTTGACATTGTAATGATAATTTCAGAACAAAAATATTCTTTTTGTGCGAATAGTTTTTAAGAATGCCTTTAAAACAATATTTTTATAAAAAATTTCAAAGAATGAAAAAGAGTTTTTGGTTACTATTTCTAGTTGTTCAGTCGATTACGGCTCAGAATTATTCATTGGATTCGGTCGAGTTCAAAAGCATTGGACCAACCATCATGAGTGGTCGTGTAGTCGATTTGGCCGTGAATCCCGAGAATCCTTCTGAATTTTATGTGGCGTATGCTTCGGGTGGACTTTGGTATACCAACAACAACGGAACGAGTTTTACACCCATAATGGATTCGGCAGAAACGCTCAATTGTGGAACAGTAACCGTCGATTGGAATTTGGGAACGATTTGGGTAGGAACAGGCGAAGTAAATTCGTCGCGCTCATCGTATTCAGGAATCGGAGTTTTAAAATCATCCGATAAAGGAAAAACTTGGGAAAATTTAGGTTTACCCGAAAGTCATCACATCAGCAGAATCAAAGTCAATCCTAAAAATACCAACGAAATTATAGTTGGAGTTGTAGGTCATTTGTATACTAAAAACAACGAACGCGGTATTTATAAAACCATCGATGGCGGAAAAACGTGGAAACAAACTCTTTTTGTAAACGATGAAACCGGAATCATAGATGTTACCGTAGCATCAGATAACTTCAATACTATGTACGCAGCTGCTTGGCAAAAAGACCGAAAAGCGTGGAATTTCAAAGGCAACGGAGAAGGTTCTGGAATTTATAAAAGTACCGATGCTGGAACGACTTGGCAGTTGATTTCCACTCCAACTTCTGGTTTTCCAGCAGGCGAAAAAGTGGGAAGAATCGGACTTTTTGCTGTCAATTCAACTACTATTTATGCCGTTGTTGATAATCAAAATCTTCGTCCTTCAGCTAAAAAGGAAAAACCCAAAGACGCTAATTCAGCTCTTTTTGATACTGAAGTAATTGGTTGTGAATTCTATCAATCTTCGGATGGCGGAATCACTTGGATAAAGAAAAACAAAGACTTCATTGACGATATGTACTACAGCTACGGCTATTATTTTGCCAATATAACGGTTGACAGTCAAAATCCGAATCGAGTGTATATTGGCGGTGTTCCGTTGTTGTTTTCTGAAGATGGTGGCGCTACTTTTACCGCTATTAGTAAAGAAAACGTTCACGCCGATCATCATGTTACTTGGGTAAATCCGAAAAACCCGAATCACATTATTAACGGGAATGATGGTGGAGTGAACATCACTTTTGATAACGGAGAAAATTGGATTAAATGCAACAATCAAGCCTTGGGTCAGTTTTATGCTGTGAATGTAGATTATCAAGAAAATTATAATGTTTACGGAGGTTTGCAAGACAATGGCGTTTGGTTTGGTCCGAATGATTACAGTCACAATCGCGCTTGGCAGCAAGAAGGGAAATATCCGTTTCAAGAAATTTTAGGTGGCGATGGAATGCAAGTTCAAATCGATAAACGCAATCCAAATATAGTATACACTGGTTTTCAATTTGGAAATTATTACCGTTATGATTTGGGCAAAAACAAATCGGAAGCGGTAACTCCAAAAGCCAAAAAAGACGATGAGCCGTTCCGCTACAACTGGCAAACGCCAATTTTACTATCAACTCACAATCAAGACATACTGTATTTTGGGTCTAATTTTTTACATCGTTCGATGAATCAAGGCGAAAAATGGGAGCAAATTTCACCCGATTTGACTAAAGGAAAGGTTGAAGGAAATGTAGCCTTCGGAACTATAACCACCATTTCAGAAAGTACATTTCAATTTGGTTTGTTGTACGTTGGAACCGATGATGGCAACATTCATGTTTCCAAAGACAGCGGAAATTCGTGGCAATTAATCTCAGGAAATTTAACGCAAAATTTATGGGTTTCTAGAGTGGTGGCTTCTGCTCATAGTAAAGAAAGAGTATACGTAACTTTAAACGGTTATCGAAATGATGATTTCACGGCTTATGTATATGTTTCAGACGATTTTGGTGCAACTTGGAAACGCATTTCCAATCTTCCGAATCATCCCGTAAATGTAATTGTGGAAGACAAAACCAATGAAAACTTACTTTTTGTGGGAACGGATAACAATGTGTATGTTTCTTTTGATAGAGGTAATTCATGGCAAGAATTTTCCAACGGAATGCCCAAAGTAGCGGTACACGATTTGGTCATTCAAACCAAAGCCAACGAATTGATTGTAGGAACACACGGTCGTTCGCTTTACAAAGTTGACATCTCCAAACTACAAGATTTACAAGCGGTTGTTGCCAAAAAAGAACTGCATTTGTATGGTATCGCTAGTAAAAATAAATCAGAACGTTGGGGACAAAAAAGTTACGCTTGGGGAAAACCAATTGAGCCAAAAACGATGATTTGGTTTTATTCCAATTCAGATAAAGAAGTGAATCTTACGATTGAAAACAGCAAAAAAGCGATTGTTTATTCGCAAAAAATATCAGCCAAAAAAGGCATCAATAAAGTAGAATACGATTGTACGTTATCTAAAAATGATGCTGATAGTTGGGTAAGAAAAGACAAAAAAATCGAAATCAAAGAAGCCAAAAACAAAAAATATTATCTACCAGCCGATAAGTACACTGTTACGGTTCAGAGTGGTGATTTCAAAGAATCAGAATCGTTGATAATCGAAGAATCTAAAAAAAGTTAAGATGAAAAAAAGTCTAGTGATACTAAGTTGTTTGTTTGTGTTTTCAGCATTTGCACAAGACAAAAAAGTGTATCAATTATTTGATAAAAACGGAAAGAAAACGACGTATGCAAAATTGTTAAAGGCAACTTTGAATACGCAAGTGTTGCTTTTTGGCGAATACCATAACAATTCGATAGTGCATTGGTTGCAACTCGAATTGACGAAAGATGTTGCGGAGAAAAAACCAGTAGTTTTAGGTGCTGAAATGCTCGAAGCCGATAATCAAAAGCAATTGGACGCGTATTTGAAAGGCGAAATCAATCAAAAACAATTGGATTCAACGGCGCGATTGTGGCCCAATTACAAAACCGATTACAAGCCTTTGGTTGATTTTGCGAAAGACAATAACATCACATTCATCGCCACTAATATTCCGAGAAGATACGCTTCAATGGTTTCCAAAAAAGGTTTTGAAGCTTTAGAAACACTAACCGATGAGGAAAAATCATGGATTGCACCACAACCGATTCCGTACGATGCCAATTTACCTGGTTATGTTGAAATGATGAAAATGATGGGAGAACATACGAGTCCGAATATGCCCAAAGCGCAAGCCAGCAAAGATGCCACAATGGGTTATTTCATCTATAAAAATCTAAAAGACAATAGTGTTTTTATTCATTACAACGGAACCTATCATTCGGATAATTTTGAAGGAATCAGTTGGTATCTTTTGCAACAAAATCCTGATTTAAAAATCATTACTATTGCCACTGTCGAACAAAAAGATCTTTCTAAACTAGAAAAAGAGTATTACAATAAAGCCGATTTTATTCTCGTTATTGATGAAGATGCAACTAAAACGTATTAGATCAATTACAAATCACTTTTTTAATTACTTTTGAATCGAAATACAGTAGCTAAAAAATTAAAAAACATAAATAGAGTTCTCAAAATGAAAAAGATAATTGGTATAGTTTCATTATTGGTATTTGCAGTTTCATTCGTTTCTTGTGAAGATTCGGATGATACTTTGGGCGAACCAAAATTAATTTTCAAATTCAAATTGGATCCTACTCAAGCACGACTTAATAATTTAGGTCAAATTGCCGCAATTCCACCAGGTCATGCAGGACAATCGCCCGTTTTTAATGGAATTTCTTCCAATTATATTGAAATGGCGCCATTAAATACTACGCTTTTAGGTCAAGGTCAGGTTTTGTACCACGGACCAGAAACTACGGTTGGTGGTGCAACAGCAATCGATTTTAGTCAGGCCAAAATTGTGGGTGACGATGAGGTTTTTATAGAAATTCCGCTTCGTTATGTTCAACCCGGAACGTACCGTTGGATGAGAGTCTCACTTTCGTATCAAAACTATCAAATTTCAGTTCGTGAAGCTGGAACTGATTACACTGGAACTTTAGCGAGTTTTGTTGGTTACAACACCTACATAGGTTCGTTCAACATCGGAACTCACGCCTTTGATGTCAATGCGAATAAATTACAAGGTTATTGGGCTTTTGCTTTGAATGATTTTGATTATGCAACTTCAGGACAAGCGCCAGTTGGAGCCACAACAGTTCCTAATCCACTTTGGAATACTTCTCCAATTCCTGACGGATCTTGTGTGGTTACAGGTAATTTCTTTGAGCCATTAGTAATTGATGACAATGAGAAAAAAGATATTGTGGTAACTTTATCCTTATCAACCAACAAAAGTTTCGAATGGATTGACGGAAACAACAACGGAAAGTATGAACCAAGTCTAGGAGAAACAGTAGTTGATATGGGATTAAGAGGAATGATTCCAACTTACACTAGATAGTTTTGTTTAGCCTTTTGATTTAAAAACGGCATTATAATTTGTTGATAATCAACAACTGTTAAACTCACTTTAAATTGATTATAAATTATAACGAAAAGGTTGTAGTTAATGTCAAATAGCTGTATTTTTGTTTGATTTTTTTAAACAAATTATTCAAAAATATGGCAAAATCTACTTTATTGAGTTCGTCCATTGCTAGGAAAGTCGCCATGGCGCTTTCTGGACTTTTTTTAATTTCCTTTTTATCACTTCACTTCTTTATTAATTTTATTTCTGTTATCGACCAAGATACCTTCAACGAATTTTCTCATTTCATGGGAAATAACGGGTTGATTCAGTTCGTGATGCAACCAATTCTAGTTGCTGGAGTTGTTTTTCACTTTGTAATGGGATTCATTTTAGAACTCCAAAACCGCAAAGCAAGACCGGTTCAGTATGCTAAATTCAACGGCGCAGCCAATTCATCTTGGGCATCCAGAAACATGATTATTTCAGGAATGGTAGTTTTAGCATTCTTAGGATTACACTTCTACGACTTCTGGATTCCAGAAATGATGTACAAATACGTAGACCAAATGCCAATCGACGAAACCCGTTACTACTGGGAAATGGTGCACAAATTCGAAAGTCCAGTTCGTGTCGGATTGTATTGTTTATCATTTGTTTTATTGTCATTACACTTGTGGCACGGATTCAACTCGTCGTTCCAATCCGTTGGTTTCAACAACAAGTTTTCAAAGTCATTACACAAATTAGGATACGCATTTGCGATAATTGTTCCTTTCGGATTCATTTTCATCGCATTATTTCATCATTTTAATAATTAATATCTATGAAATTAGATTCTAAAATACCAGAAGGACACATTTCACAGAAATGGACCGATTATAAAGATCATTTAAAATTAGTTGCTCCCAACAATAGACCCAAAATTGATATTATTGTAGTAGGAACAGGATTGGCTGGCGCTTCTGCCGCTGCTTCTCTTGGCGAAATGGGCTATAATGTAAAAGCATTTTGTTTTCAAGATTCGCCTCGTCGTGCACACTCAATTGCAGCTCAAGGTGGAATCAACGCAGCCAAAAATTACCAAAATGACGGAGATAGTACATTCCGTTTGTTTTACGATACCATCAAAGGTGGTGATTACAGAGCACGTGAAGCCAACGTTCACCGTTTAGCAGAAGTTTCGAGTAATATCATCGACCAGTGTGTAGCGCAAGGTGTTCCTTTTGCTCGTGATTATGGAGGATTATTAGACAACCGTTCGTTTGGTGGAACACAAGTACAACGTACATTCTACGCTGCTGGACAAACCGGACAACAATTGTTACTTGGAGCGTATTCAGCTTTATCAAGACAAATTGGTTTAGGTCGTGTAAAAATGTACAACCGTCACGAAATGCTTGATTTAGTAAAAGTAGACGGCAAAGCACGCGGAATCATCGCTCGTAACTTAGTGACAGGCGAAATCGAACGTCATTCAGCTCACGCAGTAATCATTGCTTCTGGAGGTTACGGAAACGTATATTTCCTTTCTACCAATGCAATGGGAAGTAACGTAACGGCTGGTTGGAAAGTACACAAACAAGGTGCGTTATTTGCTAATCCTTGTTACGTACAAATTCACCCAACATGTATTCCAGTTCACGGAACTAATCAATCCAAATTAACCTTGATGTCTGAGTCGTTAAGAAACTCCGGACGTATTTGGGTGCCTAAGAAAAAAGAAGATGCTGAAGCAATTCGTGCTGGTAAATTAAAACCGACTCAAATTGCTGAAGAAGATAGAGATTATTACTTAGAAAGACGTTATCCTGCGTTTGGTAACTTGGTGCCACGTGACGTAGCTTCAAGAGCAGCCAAAGAGCGTTGTGATGCAGGTTACGGAATCGAAGCTAACGATACCAACGAAGGTGTTTATCTTGATTTCTCTACTGAAATCCAAAACAAAGGAAAGCAAGCAGCGTACGCTAAAGGAAATCACAATCCAACTCCAGAAGAAATCACCAAGTTAGGAAAACAATGGTTGGAAGAAAAATACGGTAACTTGTTTACCATGTACCAAAAAATTACCGACGAAAATCCATACGAAACACCAATGAAAATCTATCCTGCGGTGCATTACACTATGGGTGGCGTTTGGGTAGATTACAACTTACAATCTACGATTCCAGGTTGTTTCGTGGCGGGTGAAGCGAATTTCTCTGATCACGGTGCCAACCGATTAGGAGCTTCTGCTTTGATGCAAGGTTTAGCTGATGGCTATTTTGTATTGCCTTACACAGTTTCTGATTATTTGGCAGATGATATTCGTACAGGTAAAATCCCAACTGATTCTCCTGAATTTGAGGAAGCAGAGAACAGAGTGAAAGACACCATTAATAAATTCTTAAACAATAACGGAACTAAAACGGTAGATCACTTCCACAAACGCTTAGGATTAATCATGTGGAACAAAGTAGGTATGGGAAGAAATGCTCAAGGTTTAACCGAAGCCATTTCAGAAATTGCTGCATTAAAAGAAGAATTCTATAAAGATGTTTATGTGCCAGGTAGCGCAGACGAATTGAATCCTGAGTTAGAAAAAGCACTTCGTGTTGCCGATTTTATGGATTTAGGTCAATTAATGGCAATGGACGGTTTACAACGTAAAGAATCGTGTGGTGGTCACTTCCGTGAAGAATACCAAGACGCAGAAGGCGAAACATTACGTGACGACGAAAACTTCAAATTTGTAGGCGCATGGGAATACAAAGGCGACGACATCAGCAAATCAGAACTTCATAAAGAAGAATTGAAATACGAGTTTATCAAAATTGCAGCTAGAAATTACAAATAATTAGAACTATGTCTTCAGCAAAAAACATCAATATAAACCTTAAAATTTGGCGTCAAAAAAACGCTCAATCAAAAGGAAGCATGGAAACTTACAAATTAGATAATGTTTCTACTGCCAGTTCGTTTTTGGAAATGTTAGACCAATTAAACGAGCAATTAGTAAACGATCGCAAAGAACCAATCGCCTTCGATCACGATTGTCGTGAAGGAATTTGCGGAATGTGTTCTCTGTACATCAACGGTCGTGCTCACGGTCCAGATACCGGAATCACAACGTGTCAATTGCACATGAGAATGTTCAACGACGGCGATACCATCTATGTTGAACCATGGAGAAGTAAAGCATTCCCAGTAATCAAAGATTTAGTAGTAGATAGAAGCGCGTTTGATCGTATTCAACAAGCTGGAGGTTTCGTATCTGTAAATACTTCAGGTAGAACTATGGACGCTAACGCGATTCCAGTTCCAAAACACGACGCCGATAAATCGTTCGAAGCGGCCGCTTGTATCGGTTGCGGAGCTTGTGTAGCAACTTGTAAAAATGGTTCAGCTATGCTTTTCGTAGGTGCAAAAGTATCGCAATACGCTCTTCTTCCTCAAGGAAAAGTTGAAGCAACGCAACGTGTGCTCAACATGGTGCGCCAAATGGACGAAGAAGGTTTCGGAAACTGTACCAACACAGGTGCCTGCGAAATCGAATGTCCAAAAGGAATTTCACTCGAAAATATAGCTCGCATGAACCGTGAATATTTAGCGGCTAGTATGAAATAAAAGAATAAAATTAATTTTATACCAACCCTCACAGAGTTCCAAACTCTGAGAGGGTTTTTTATTTAAAAAAGATTGTAATAATTGGGGCGTTCCCCAGTTGCAGCAATTCGGTAATTATAGACAGCAATTTCTTGGCAACTGCGTCAGGCTGTCCGTTGCAAGTCCTCGCTTCGTCGTTCCTCCTTGCTGTGGGCTTTTCACTTCCATCCTTAACGCAAAATTTACTATATTTGAACTTCATTTTTATATTATGAGAAAAGTACTTCTTTCCACTTTTTTACTGTTTTCAGTAGCAGTTTTCAGCCAAAATAACGCTCAATACGTCAATCCGTTCATCGGAACAGGCGGTCATGGTCATACCTATCCTGGAGCAACAGTGCCATTCGGAATGGTACAACTCTCACCCGATACACGCATCGATGGCAGTTGGGACGGTTGTTCAGGTTATCACTACGACGATAAACTCATCTACGGATTTTCACATACTCACCTAAACGGAACTGGTTGCACCGATTATGGAGATATTATGCTTATGCCAACCATGGGCGATCCCAATTTGTCTCCAAAAGAATATGCTTCCTCGTTTTCTCACAACAACGAAAAAGCAACTGCTGGATTTTATTCGGTAAAGCTCGATAAACACAATATCGATGTCAATTTGACCACTTCAACACGCGTTGGTTTTCATCAATATACTTTTAATAATGCGGGTCAAGCTAACATTATACTCGATTTAAACCATAGAGATAAATTGCTATATGGCGATGTGAAAATCATCAACAGTACAACCATCCAAATTCTAAGAAGAAGCGAAGCGTGGGCCAAAGATCAATACGTTTACGCTCAAATCGAATTCAGCGTTCCGATGAAAATAACTAATCTTCGCACCATCGGATTTGTACCAGCCAAAACTACCGATACATTCTTTTCAGGAACACAACTAGCATTGAGTTTTTCCAAACAAGTCAAAAAAGGAGAACAAATTTTAATCAAAGTGGCGCTTTCTCCAACCAGTTACGAAGGCGCAAAACTGAACAGTTCTGAAATCAAAGGATGGGATTTTGCTCAGGTAAAAAAAGCTGCAGAACAACTCTGGAACAAAGAATTATCCAAAATTCAAATCACCGAAACTGATAAAAATAAATTAGCTATTTTCTATACTGCGTTGTATCATACCATGTCGCAACCCAACATTGCTCAAGACATCGATGGTAAATACCGCGGTCGTGACAATAAAGTCCATAACGGCGAAGGATTTGATTATTACACCGTATTCTCACTTTGGGATACGTTTCGTGGCGCACATCCATTGTACACTTTAATTGATAAAAAACGCACTTCCGATTACATTAACACCTTCATCAAACAATTCGAACAAGGGGGACGATTACCCGTTTGGGAACTTTCTTCCAACGAAACCGATTGTATGATTGGGTATCATTCGGTTTCCGTAATGGCCGATGCTATGGCAAAAGGAATCACAGGTTTTGACTACGAAAAAGCATTTCAAGCCGCCAAACATTCGGCAATGCTCGATCATTTGGGTTTAAAAGCCTACAAAAGCCAAGGTTTCATTTCGATGGACGACGAACACGAAAGTGTTTCTAAAACTGTTGAATACGCTTACGACGATTGGTGTATTGCTCAAATGGCACAAATTCTCAATAAAAAAGAAGACTACGAGTATTTCATGAAACGTTCTCAAAGTTGGAAAAATGTCTTCGATTGGAACACAGGTTTTATGCGACCAAAGAAAAACGGCGGTTGGGACAAACCCTTCGACCCAAAAGAAATCAACAATAATTTCACAGAAGGAAACAGTTGGCAATACTCATTCTTTGTACCTCAAGACATTCCAGGAATGATTGAAGCGTACGGCGGTGCAGCAAAATTTGAAGCCAAACTCGATGAAATGTTCAACAGTGAGAGCAAAACAACAGGTCGCGAACAAGTAGACGTAACCGGATTAATCGGTCAGTATGCGCACGGAAACGAACCAAGTCACCACATGACCTATTTGTACAATTACATTGACAAACCTGAAAAAACCAACGAAAAAGTAAAGTACATTTTAGATAATTTCTATAAAAACTCACCTGATGGATTGATAGGAAACGAAGATTGCGGTCAAATGAGTGCTTGGTATGTGTTGAGTTCGATGGGAATTTACAATGTAACACCTGGTCAAAAAGAGTGGACTACAACAAAATCTTATTTTACCAATATTAAAGTGAATTTTGAAAATAAATCATCTAAAACCATTTCAAAAGAAACATCGGATTATGAATTGAGACGATTTGATAAGTTTACACAAAATGATGTTTTACCAGCAGTTGAAACCGAAAAATTATCGTACAGCTCGATAATTCCAGTTCCAGTTATTATCGCCGAAAGCAAATCATTTAAAGATCAGTTGAAAATTGAAATCAATTCTCAAAACATAAATGATAAAATTTATTATTTAATTTCTGTTAAGGATGCAGATTATTCAAAGGTGAAAAGAACTTATATTCTTTATGAAAAACCATTTTTTATTGAAGCCACTTCAACTATACACGCTAATATTAAAAAAGGGAATAGTGAAAGTCAAACCATTTATGCTACTTTTTACAAAAAACCCAACGATTACACCATCAACATCCAATCGAAATACGATCCGCAATACCACGCTGGCGGATCAGACGGATTATTAGATGGTATTCACGGTACCGAAAACTGGCGTAAAGGCGATTGGCAAGGCTACCAAAAGCAAGATTTCGAATGCGTTATTGACCGAAAAGAAACTTCACCTATTCAATCAATAAGTGCCAATTTTTTACAAGATCAACGTTCGTGGATTTTAATGCCAACCAAAGTAGAGTATTACATTTCAAATGATAACATCAATTTTACTTTAGTGGAAACCATAGTCAATAAAATCGACCCAAAACACGACGAAAGCATTACGCAATCTTTTGATTCTAAAAAGGCAATTTCATCAGCGCGTTACATCAAAGTAAAAGCTTACAATTTCGGCAAACTACCCGAATGGCATTTGGGTTATCCTTATGATGGTGATGCCTATATTTTTATTGATGAAATAACTATTAAATAAAATCCGCGAAAACCCGCGTTTTCACAAAGTGAATCCGTTTCATCCGCGTTCCAATAATTATGAAAACTGCCTTAATCCAAACGTCATTATTTTGGGAAAACCCCAATAAAAACAGAGCTTATCTTATCGAAAAGATAAACTCTATTTCGCAATATGTCGATTTGATTGTGTTGCCCGAAATGTTCACGTCTGGCTTTACTATGAATCCAAAAAACGTTGCCGAAACCATGCAAGGCGAAACGATTTTATGGTTAAAAGAAACGGCAAAAACTAAAAATTGTGCCATCACAGGAAGCTTGGTTATTGAAGAAAATGGCAACTATTACAACCGTTTGGTTTTTGTGTTTCCATCAGGTGAAATTCAGCACTATGATAAGCGTCATTTATTCACTTTAGCAGGCGAAGACAAAGTCTATACTTCAGGAAAAGACAAATTGATTGTAGATTACAAAGGATTCAAAATTTGTCCACTTATTTGCTACGACTTGCGTTTTCCAGTTTTTTCTAGAAATGTAGAAAATTATGATGTTCTAATTTATGTCGCCAATTGGCCCAAACCACGAGTAAATGCTTGGGATATTTTGCTCAAAGCTCGCGCGGTAGAAAACATGAGTTATGCAGTTGGCGTCAATCGTGTTGGTGTTGATGACAATAATTTAGAATATGTTGGTCATTCGCAAGCGGTTGATTTCTTTGGGAATTACATCCAAGAACCTCAAGAAACGGAAGGAATTTTTATCGTTCAATTCGACAAAGAAAAACTACTCGAAACCCGAAGTAAGTTCGCTTTTTTAAACGACAAAGACCAATTTACACTTCATTAAGATTTCTGTTATTGTGTTTCAACAGCAACCTCATATATCTTAAATGTCTTACAGGGTTCAAAAACTAAACTTAATTTTTCAAATCAAACGGTTGCTCTACATCCCAATTGGCGCGAACATCAATTTCTTTTGGGAAATAGATTACTTCTTCCGATTGCCGTTTTTCCATATAATTTCCGGCATCCCAAACCTTGTTTTTATTGTCGTCGTAAATGATACGAAGCGTATATTTTTTAGGTTCAATTAAATCAAAAAACACGCTGTTTCCTTTTTCCAAATAAGCACTTTCCAAAACTTCTCCTTTATCGTTAGTGATTTCTACAATCAACGGATAACGATTGATATTTTCTAAAGGAATTCTCAAATTACCATAATCACTGGTATTCCGGGTAGAAAAAGCGTAATTGAGCGTGTCGTTTTTATTTTCAAAGAAATCTTTAAAAGCGCCAGGTAAAACCTGCATTTTGTATTTCTGCAATGGTTTCTTTTCAAAATCAAAAAGCACTTGCTGTTTGAAATTGTCGTATCGTGTAGTAAAAGAAACTTTGGCCGAATCTTTATCCAAAAGATTGATTTTTGTATTGTCAATTGATACAAGTGGTGTGGTAGAGTTGATTGTAAATTGCTCTCTAAACGCCAAATCACCAACAGTTGGACTATTAAACGACAATGAATCTTTCTTCTGGTCTTTTATTTTAACCACAAAATTATTCTTATAATTATTTTGAGTAATAGCAACCGCTAACGAGTCATTTTTCATCTGTGGAAACCAAACTTGTAAAGAGTCTTTTTTAGGAAGTTTAGTCACTGCTGATGGAACAAAAGTGCCATTTCGAGTCACATCTATTACTACATCTTTCGGATTTCCTTCGTAACCGATAACCATGCAATTTCCAGAAACCTGAGTCGGTTTAAACACTTTGAATTTGGGCTGTTCAGTAAATAATTCCAATTCAAAAATAGTGTCATTCGGAATGGTAACAAAATCTTTTATAAACCCAATTTTGTCTGTTTTTGGGTCGTATTTGTTATTGTTATTGACGTCCTTTAACGCAATCAAACGGTATTTTCCTTCTTTTAGATTTTCCAATTTTGCAGCCGCAACGCCATCTAAAGTATTGGATATGTAACGCGGAACTTGTTTGTAAATCGTCGAATCATTAAATGTATCATTTGCCTCATACAACATTACTGAGACAAAAGTGGGCGATTTTACCTCAATCGCATCTTTAATTTTAGCGCCTATTGTCAGCGAATCAATATAACTTCCCGTAGAAAAAACATATTTAAATTGATTCAACGCATTGCCTTCGTTATTGTCTTGTATACTTTGTCCAAAATTGAAACTATAAGTAGTATTTGGGAGTAAAGTGTCTTTCAGTTTTATAGTAATGAATTTGCTTGCATTGTAAGGCAAAACTTCGGGTTTTCGTTCCATCGGAGGCGAAACAATCAATTGTTTGCTCACGTCTTTCAGTTTTACGTATTCATTAAAATACAACTTGATTTCTTTTCCGTTGAAATTAGTAGCGCCATTTTTAGGCAAACTGCTTCTCATTTCTGGCGCCAAAGTATCTTTTAAACCACCCGTAATAGATCCTTTTTTGGCACAACTTACAATTACAATGGCCAAAACAATACAAACAGAAAAAAGTGATTTTCGCATACTAATGGGTTAATAGGCACAAAATAACAATTATAATTTCTCTAATCGAAATATTTTAAGCAATTATTAATAGTATTCAATAATTTTTACTACTCATCTATTTTCACATCGAAAAATATGTAATTTTAACGCTCAATTCTAGACTGTATTTTGAAAAGGTCAATTCTACTTTTTATTCTTTTTTTCACGTTATTTTCTTGCCAACAGGACGAGCAACCCAAAATATCTTTTTACTATTGGAAAACCATTTTCAAACTTTCTTCTGACGAGAAAAAGACACTTAAAAACAATCAAGTAACTACGATTTACATTCGTTATTTTGATATCGATTTAGAATCTAAAACACAACAACCCATTCCAAAATCACCTATTCATTTTGAAGAAAAGGCAACGGACATTAGAGTAGTTCCAGTGATTTATTTAAAAAACAAAGTACTTCTAAAAAGTCAATTAAATACAGAAGATTTGGTAACCAAAACCCTTTCTTACATCAATCAAATCAACGTAAAAAATCAAATAACGACCGATGAAATTCAAATAGATTGCGATTGGACGTTAACATCAAAAGATCAATTTCTAAATTTTATAGAGGAAATTAAAAAGCAATCAGGTAAGAAAATTTCAGCAACAATTCGATTGCATCAAATCAAACACTACAAACAAACCGGAATTCCCAATGTCGATCAAGCGGTTTTGATGTACTACAATATGGGGAAAATTGCTCCCGATTCTTTGAATTCAATTTATGATAAAAAAGTTGCTGACAATTACCTCAAAAGCATTGAACATTATCCAATGAAACTCAATTTGGCTTTGCCTATTTATTCGTGGGCAATCCACATTCACCACAACAAAGTAATCGGATTAATTAGTAAAATGGATGTTCAAGATTTGAAAAAAGATTCTAATTTTGTTCAAGAAAACGACAATTTCTTCAAAGTAAAAAATTCTGTGTACAAGGCAGGAAATTTCCTTGAAAAGAACGATGTTTTAAAAATTGAAACCATTTCTAAAAGTGATTTACTCGAAATGGCCAATGATATCAACGATCACATTCAACAAAATCCACACGAAATTATTTTCTACGATTTGGACGAATTCAATACAAAACACTATGAAAAAGACATTTTTAAACAAGTTATTAGCCGGTTTTAGCGCGTTTCTTTTTTTTACTTATACCATTATTTATGCCTGTGCAGGTGGTGATGATTGGAATTGGTGGGCAAGCAACAGTAATTTTACACCCGAAACTTTTGTAGATAATTCCTATTCTCCGCTGTTTTTATCTTCTGATGTTTTTTATACTCGCGGTTACTACGGATTTGATACAGCACACAACTCTCGTTTTAACGACGAAATTATTTCCGATTGGAGTACGTATGTGGCTAAAAAAATCAGCACTGAAACACTAACCTTTTTTATAACTGTTGATAGTAGTGATGTTCAACTAGCCGGAATCAACAGCTTTTTAAAATCGAATAAACCCAATGCGTTTTCCAAAAAATGGGCATCTCAATTGGATTATAAAGACAAGAAAATTAAAAAATTTGTAGAATTTTTGTCCATCGCCAAAAGCATCGAAAAAGCATCTATCGGTAGTGATTATTGGAGTTACGAACCCGAAGCAAATCAAAATAAAGTCGATACAAAAACAATAGCTCTTCTCGAAAAACGATTCAACTCTGAAACCGACGCTTTTCTAAAAAACCGCTATTGGTTTCAAACCATAAAAGCCAAATTCTACAGTGCTAATTCGCCTTCAGTACTCAATTTCTTTACTACAACCGCCAACAGTGTTCCCAAAAATACCTTGTACTATCGTGCTTTGGCCTATGTAGCCGGAATCAACTACAAACAAAAAAATTATGCACTTTCCAATTACCAATACAGTGTGGTTTTTGATAAATGTCCGAGTCTTCGTGTAGTTTCTGCCTATTGTTTTCATCCGCAAGAAACAGCCGATTGGAATCAATCACTTGCAATGGCACAATCCAATGAAGAAAAAGCAGCACTTTGGGCAGTTCAAGGCTATTACAGAAACGAAATTGAAGCCATCGAAAAAATATACGAATTGAAACCCGAAAGTGAACATCTTGACTATTTATTGACTCGTTTAATTAATGTTCAAGAAGGAAACGGCAATCGAGATTATCAATCAACTGTACAACAAAACCGAAAAGCAACAAAAGACAGCATCAATCCAAAGGCATTTAGCGTAGTTGATCGCATCGCAAAATCAGGCAAAACTTCCAAACCCTATTTATGGAACATCGCCGCTGGATACATGCAAACATTAAACGAAAACTTCAAACAAGCCAATGTGTATTTCGATTTGGCCGAAAAACAAATGCCCAAAACTGAATTGGCTAAAAACCAATTGCGATTGCTGCGTTTTGTGAATAATTTGAGTAGCATGGACGAACTCAACTCTAAGAACGAAGCGATTATTGTAGACGATCTAAATTGGCTCTATTTTGAACTTCCTAAAAACGATGAAAGTGAAAATGTATTTCGATTTTACAATGCATCAAGTTGGAGCAAAAAATACATTTCTACCATCTATAAATCGCAGAAAAACAAAGTTATGGGTGAATTGTTTGATCGAAACTATGATTTTTATTTAGACAATGCCGATTTAGAAGCGATGAAATCTTTTTTACACAAATCAAACAAAACCGAAATCGAACAAATTGCCTCTAAGATATACGATTTAAAATTAGACGATTTATACGAACATCAAGCAGTAATGGCAACGTTCAACGATCAGATTTCAGAGGCCATCGAATTCATGAAACAGACCGATAGTGTAAAATACCATCAATTTCCAGGCAATCCGTTCAACGGAAACATCAAAGATTGCAACGACTGTGATTATGTAGCCAAACAAAAAAGAAAATACACCGAATTAGAGTTTTTAACCACCATCAAACTCATGCAAGACAACATTGCTAAAGGTGAAGACGTCTATAACAATGCGATGTTAGTTGGAAATGCATTTTACAGTATCACTCATTTTGGCAACGGAAGAAGTTTTCATGAAACTGAAATTATTGGCTACGGTTGTTGTCCTGACAGCTACAGCGACCGATACAAAGGACTCATCACCAATTGCACCAAAGCCAAATCGTATTACCAAAAAGCGTTACTTGCCGCAACCAACGACGAACAAAAAGCCAAATGCCATTACATGCTAGCCAAATGCGAGCGTAATGAGTATTACCTAAACAAATACAAAGGAGAAGATTATTGGTGGGGTTATGATCGTGACAAGATTAATTTTAAAGCATGGAACGGTTTCAAAGCCTTGAAAAAAGACTTTTCCAAAACCAAATACTACCAAGATGTTATTCGTGAATGCGGCTATTTTGACATTTACATCAATGGTCCACGACCTGAATAATCAACATTTGAAAAAAGAAGAAAATTAATTCGTGCTAATTGGTGAAATTCGTGTCAGTGGTCATTGCGAGCTTTTAGTGAAGCAATCAGAAGCTATTTCCTGCCTTACACTACAAGCACTTTTCTCAAAACCCTTTTTTAATCAGTCCAAAAGTAGCTTCTTGCAGTCGCTCTTTTAGCCTGTTAAAAAATAGGTTTTGCGGAGCAGTGGCTTTCCATTTCAGTCAGGGCTAAAACACTCCTAACAGGTTTTTATAACCTATTAGGTTTCTACAACTATTGCGACATCGCCATACACAAAATACTTACTTTTACATTCGGAATTTTCAACAAAGCTCTACTGCAAATTTCAAGTGTAGAACCAGTGGTAATCACATCATCCACTAATAATATATGATTGCCATTTAGCGATATGTCATTAGAAATATCAAATAGGTTTTTTGCCAATTCAGTACGTCCTAAAAGGTTCTTTTTGGTTTGGGTTTTGGTGTAGAAATTCCGAATCAATATTGATTCATCAAACGGAACATTCAAACTTTCCGACAACGCTTTTCCAAAACTACTCACTTGATTGTAACCGCGTTCTTTCAACTTTCGCGGATGCAACGGAACTGGAACAATACACGAAATGTCTTTAATAGGCTCAAATTGCTTCAATTCTTCTCCAAACCAAAATCCAATTGCTGAGCCAATTTCTTCATGACCTTTGTATTTTAGTTTGTGAATCATTTCCTGAACGCGTCCCATTTTGTGAAAATAGAACATCGCCAAGGCAAATTCAACGGGAATTTTTCCGTAAAATTTTGAAAATGCTTCGTTATTGGGGTTGAGGTAATGGTGCGTCTGCGGAATTTCATGACGGCAACGCGTACAAATTACTTTTTCGTCTTGAAGTAAAAAACCGTCGCAAGCAGCGCAAATTCTAGGATAGAACAGATTAATTAGGCTTGTAAACATACTAAATGGCTTTGAATAGTATAAAAATAGTAAAATCTGCTTTACAAATCTTCATTTAGTTCTTTTTTTACTATCACTTTTTATATTTTTGCACCATTATGGCAAAACAAGACGATATATTTAAGAATGTAGTTTCGCATGCAAAAGAGTACGGATTTATTTTTCCGTCAAGCGAAATTTACGACGGATTAAGTGCAGTATACGATTACGCACAAAACGGTGTTGAACTTAAAAAGAACATCCGCGAATACTGGTGGAAAGCAATGGTGCAAATGCACGAAAACATTGTCGGTCTGGACGCGGCAATTCTGATGCATCCAACTACTTGGAAAGCTTCAGGTCACGTTGATGCGTTCAACGATCCGTTAATTGATAATAAAGACAGTAAAAAAAGATACAGAGCCGACGTTTTAATTGAGGATTACGCCGAAAAATTAAACCTGAAAGCCAAAAAAGAAATCGAAAAAGCACGCGAACGTTTTGGTGACGCTTTTGACGAAGAACAATACAAAACGACCAATCCACGTGTGATGGAATACCTTGCCAAAGAGCGAGAAATTCTAGAACGTATGGGGAAATCGTTAGGTTCGGGCGATTTGGAAGACGTAAAAGCCTTAATCGAAGAGTTGGAAATTGCCGATCCAGAAACGGGTTCACGCAATTGGACCGACGTGAAGCAATTCAACTTAATGTTCGGAACCAAACTCGGAGCTTCAGCCGAAAATGCTATGGACTTATACCTTCGTCCAGAAACGGCTCAAGGAATTTTTGTGAATTTCTTAAACGTTCAAAAAACGGGTAGAATGAAAGTGCCTTTTGGTATTGCTCAAACGGGAAAAGCGTTCCGTAACGAAATTGTAGCTCGTCAATTCATTTTCCGTATGCGTGAATTCGAACAAATGGAAATGCAATTCTTTGTTAAACCAGGCGAAGAAATGAAATGGTACGAATACTGGAAAGAAACGCGTTTGAAATGGCATTTGTCATTAGGATTAGGTGAAAAAAATTACCGTTTCCATGACCACGAAAAATTAGCACATTACGCCAACGCTGCGGCTGATATCGAATTTAATTTTCCATTTGGATTCAAAGAATTAGAAGGAATTCACTCAAGAACGGATTTCGATTTAAAAGCTCACGAAGAATTCTCAGGGAAGAAGCTACAGTATTTTGATAACGAAACCAATTCAAGTTACGTTCCTTATGTGGTAGAAACTTCAGTTGGTTTGGATCGTATGTTCTTAGCGGTTTTTGCTACTTCATTAAAAGAAGAAACCTTAGAAGATGGTTCAGTACGAACAGTTCTGGCTTTGCCAAGTGTTTTGGCGCCAACCAAAGCAGCGGTTTTACCTTTAGTGAAAAAAGATGGTTTACCCGAAATTGCACAAAGCATCATTGACAATTTAAAATGGGATTTCAATGTGGCGTACGACGAAAAAGATGCTGTAGGAAGACGTTACCGCAGACAAGATGCTTTAGGAACACCATTTTGTATTACAGTTGATCACCAAACGTTGGAAGATCAAACCGTAACCATTCGTCATCGTGATTCGATGGCGCAAGACCGCGTTAAAATTTCTGATTTAAGAGGAATCATCAATGAAGAGGTTTCCATGAGAAATTGGTTGATTAGAACGAAATAGCCATTTACACGAATTGCACGAATTTGCACGAATTCAAAGAATAAAAAAACCACTGAATTATTTCAGTGGTTTTTTGTTGTAAAGTAGTTCAGAACAATGTACTTCTATTTGTTTCGAAAATTTTTTTATAAACCCAATACGTGTAATCTAAAGTTTAATTTTTTTGTGTAAATTCGTGCAATTCGTGTTTAATTATCATCTTCGCTGGGCACAATTTCGCTCAACACAAAATCTTTCACGCGTTGCCACGTTTTTTCATTGAGTGAATAGTAAATGTTGTTACCCACGTTTTTGCCTTTAATCAGCTTTACTCTTTTCAATTCCGATAAGTGTTTAGAAACTGTAGATTGAGCAAGCGGCAGCATTTCCAAAAAATCGCCACACGTGCTTTTCGGATTGCTCATCAATAACTGTATTATTTTCAATCGCGCCGGATTTCCTAAAGCTTTTAAAATATCAGCCATTTCGTTGATTCTAAAGGCAAAACCAAATGTTTTTGTAATTCCCATATCGCTATTTGTAAATAGTATAATAAAGTTTATTTCCAGTTAAGTATCAATAGAGAAAATTCCTCTTTGACCCACTCTAAATCCGTTAGAGCAAAAGTAGTAAAAATTAAACGCTTTCAAAACACCTGTATTTTTTTAAAAATAAAAATGTATTTACAAGTTTTAATTATTTGTATGATAGTGTTTTAGGGCAATAGTATAGATTTGCTATATCGCTATTTTACAATATAAAAAAAGTGACCGAGATTTTTTACTTTCAATTGTTCATAATTCCATCGTAATCAATTCAGTAATTCCATTACTAGTATACGATTCGAGTAATTGGTCGAGTTTTTCAATCCGTTCAACTATTTGTTGAAAAATCCACTTAACAAATGCTTTTTGTATGGGTTTATTCTTCTATTTTAGTACAGAATTCAGACAGAAATTTGTTAGTTCTCCCCAAACTACCAATAAAAAAATTAAACAAAACTCTACTACTGCTAGCCTCAAAAAAAGGATAGCAATTGAATAGAAATTTTACTTTTGTAATAATTGACGACAATCAAAACACGGTTTTGAAGACTAAGGCTATAGCTGAAAGTTTTCAAAACTTTTCTTGTGTTGGAACCGCTACAAATTACGAAGATGGAATGGATTGCGTTCTTGAAAAAAATCCAGCTTTCATTTTTTTAGAAGTCAATCCAGAAGACAAAGATTCTAATTTATCTTTAGGATTTATCAACGAATTGTACCGCTATTTTCCGGTTATTCCAAAGGTTATCATCACTTCCCGTAATAGTGATTCGGCTTTCGATGCAATTAAACATGGCGTTTATGATTATTTGATTAAACCCGTTGAACAGAAAGAATTTCGTAAAACCATTGCGCGTTTGAATCGCGATTTTAATGCGGTTTCGCCAATAGTTTCTGCTATTAGTTCGGAAAAAGAAGTTGAAACTGAAATTGAAGAACCCATTTCCAATTTCGATAATGAAGAAACGACCGACCATGTAATTATTGAACCAAGCGAAATAGTATCTGACGAAGCCACCGATTTAGAAGAAAAATTGGATGTTATTCCGCTGAACGCTGAAGAGAAAAATAATTCTGATGTAACATTTTCCAATGTCAATTCAAAGGATAAACCATTAACTATTTGTGTAAAATCGTATGGAGATTACCGATACATCAACGCGAATGATGTGTGTTATCTTCAGGCGGATAATAACTCAACCGACATTCACTTAGCGAGTGGCGAAATGATTACGGCATTTAAAACGTTGAAGCATTTTGAAAGTGTGTTGAAATATCCTTTTGTACGTATTCACAACAGTTATATTGTCAATATTGAATATGTTTCCCGAATCCACACTGGAAACGCCGTTTGTCACATCAAAGACACAACAACCAAACTTCCGTTTTCAAAATCTTACAAAGAAAACATTGATGCCATCATCAACACTATTGCATCAGGAAATTACTTAGAGATTTAAAAGCTATTGTTTTTTTGCTAATTTTATACTTCTAAAATTAGTTATATGCACGTAAATCTATTAATTGTCGACGACCACATGCCCATTATTGAAGGATACAAATCGATTTTATCGTTTAACAAATCCGGATACATTATTAACGCCACTGCTGCGAATTGTTTAGAATCTGCCTACAAAATCCTCACTGATCCCAACCGGAAAACACAATTTGATGCCGTTTTAGTTGATTTTACATTGCCTGAATATCTTGAAAAAGGGCTTAAAACGGGCGAAGATTTGATTCCAGTTGTTCGCCACTATTCGCCTCAATCCAAAGTAGTAATGCTTACTTCGCATTCTGAAACTATACTTCTTTATAGAATATTAAACGAGAGTAAACCAGAAGGACTTTTAGTAAAAAGCGATTTTACTTCAGAAGAGTTTTTAGTTGCTTTTGATATATTGATGAGTGGCGAGAATTACTATACTTCTACAGTGTTGCGATGCAAAAAAGAAATGGTTATTGGGAATAAAATTTTTGATCACTATAATCGTCAAATCATTTATCTGCTCTCTCAAGGCGTTAAAACCAAAAACATACAAGAGGAACTTCACCTCTCAAAAAGCGCCATAGACAAGCGAAAATCGATGATTAAAGACTTATTAGGAATTGATAAAGGAAGCGACGAAGACATTCTAAGAGAAGCTCGAAAACAAGGATTGATCTGAGTTTAAAAATACACTTTTTGCTTACCTAAGTTAACCATCAGCAGTTTAACTTTACCTTTCATTCATAAAAGCCATTTAAAATGAAAGGATTATACGCCTATATTACCATTTGTTTGGTGGTAGTTCTGCTATCAAAATCAGCACTTTACTGTAAAATACTCGTTGGTTTGATGTATTTATATGGAATTTATCATTACTTCTATTTGAAAGAGAAGAAGTGATTTAAATTCTTATTGTAAAAAAGCAGCCTTGCCATTATATGTTTTGGACGACACATAGCAAGACTGCAAATAATTAAAAATTATCAGCAAAATTATGAAAAAAACAGTCATAGTTTCAATTTGTTTGTTGATTTCCCCTTTTTTGATTACTGCCCAGGAAAATCAACTAAATCCATCAGAAAACACCATTTATTGTGCCGAATTTGACATTACAGTAGCCGATTTTGAGTCGGTTGATCCATCGGTCATTCGAGTGTGTTGTGGCGGACCGTTTTCAGAAGGAGAACATCCTTGTCGGATAGTAAGTAAGGCCCAATACGAATCTTTTTCAGGGCAATCTGAAGTTGATTTTAATACGATTCAAGACGGTTTTTTTCTTACGGATTTAATTGAGCCTAAAAAACACAAGCTATCCAAAGTTAAGGCAATTGAAGTAATTGATAGTTCGGTTACTCAATTGGGTAATAATTTAAAAATAGGAATTAAAAAACGCAGTTATAGTATTGATAACAAAGGGTTTGTTTTTTTAGAGATTGAATTTCTAAACTGAATTATTTTCAAAAATGTACACTTTTTGTGTACCAATAGAAACAATCCATATTCTAATTTTACATTGTTATTAATTAGTAAAGTTAAAAAAGCCAATTGAAATTAGTAAAAGCCTTTGATTATGAATGTTTTGTTTTTTGACATAAGCAGTGAAACAAAAAGTTATTATCTGATCGGAATTATTCTGATTTCAATAGTTGTTTTCTTGGGTTTGTTAAAAAAGAAAGAGAATAAAAAGGTAGAAACGACTGTAAACTTCATTCTTGCGTTGGTAAGTGTATTGATTACCGTTTTTCTTTTTTATGTATCATTTTAAAAGCTATTTGTGAACCCAATTTGATTGCCATTTTGTAGTATACGCCAGTAAATTGAAAATAGTTAAAAATAGTCAAGTAAGCCGGCAATTGAATTCACAAATAGTAAACAGTGATTTTCAGATTTTTTCTGGAAATCACTTTGTTTTTGGTGAAAAGTAGTCAAAATTTTATGCAAGCTAAATGAATTTTGTAATTTGTAACTTGAAAAAATAAAGTCAAACACTATAAAACCTATTCAAAGTGCTTTAAAAGCAATGAGAAAAATCTATGTTTCTACTTGTTTAAAAAATAAAACCAACTTATCTGATCTTAAATGCCTTATATGGTTCAAAATAAAACAATGAAATTATACCCACAATATTTTATCTTTTTTCTGATTCTAGTGGTTGTCTCTTGTACCAAAAAGACCACTATAAACAGTTCCCGTAACGACTCAGTAGAAAAATACCTTAAACTCGCCAGCATTGATACTTTGCCTGTTGAAACCCGCAAAAAGCACAACCACAAAGCATTCTCATTTATTGATTTGGAGAAGAATGATAGTGTGGTGAGGTGGTATTTGTGTGATATTTCTTGGAGTTTTATTAGATTAAGAGATAGTATTAATTACTACGAGAGTTCAAAGATTTATTTTGAAAAAGCAGAAAAGGCAAAAGACACATTAAACCTAGCAAGATTTTTTCGTCAAAAATCAAGTTTTTTTTCTGAAAAGAATAATCAAAATGACAGTGCCTTTTATTACGTTAGTAAATCAGAGAAATTGTTTTTAAAAACCTCAAATTACGAAGGATTAACAAGAGTTTATTTAAATAAAGCACAAATACAAATAGGTTTTAATGATTTCCTTGGGGCTGAGTTATCATTAAAAAAAGCAAACAGGTATGTAAATGATAAAGATTTAATCTATGAAAAATATGAAGTTATTAACGGTTTGGGTAATATTTACAGTAGTATCGGAAAATATAAACTAGCTATTGAATCACATAAGAAGGCTTACAATTTATCAAGAAAATTTAAAAGAGTATACACTAATTCTGGCGAACACTATCAGGGCACAAGCTTGAATAATATTGGTAATTGTTATCGTGAAGTTAAAGACTATACTACAGCTCTAACTTATTTCAAACAAGCGTTAAGAGATCATAAAAGTTTACTTAAAGACAAATCCTTAAAAGCTTTTTTGTTAAATAATATAGGTTGCTGTTATCTAAAAACTAATCGATTACATAATTTGCATCACATATTCAAAGAAGCTGCAAAAATATTTGATAGTTGTGGGATAAAAAATGAAGGTGCAATCAGTAGGATTTACCTTGCTGAATATTATGCAAAAATAAATGATACATCAACAGCTATAAAATATGCTGATAAGGCTGTAGAATTAGCAAAAGAATCAAAATCAGGCTATTACTATTTGTACACACTGAGTAATGCGGGAACTATTGATAAGAAAAAAGCACCACAATATATTGCAGAATACCATAGTTTAAATGATAGCTTATTATTTGAAGAACGAAAAGCGCGAAACCAGTATTTTAAAATCCAACTTGAAACCGACGAAATTGCCCAAGAAAAAGAAAAAGCAATCAAACAAAAATGGGTTCAAACATCAATAATAGCTAGTGTTTTACTAATCGTTATATTGCTATTTGTAATCTATAAACAGCAAAGCCAAAAAAAGGAGTTTCTACTCATTCAAAACCAGCAAAAAGCCAATGAAGAAATCTATCAGTTGATGTTACAACAACAACGAAAAGAAGAAGAAGCTAAGCAAAAAGAAAAGAAACGCATTGCCTTAGAGTTACATGATAATGTGATGAACAAATTAGCAAGTACTCGCTTTAATTTGTTTACTCTCACTCAGCAAACCAATTCAGAAAATACTAACAATGCCAGACAACACATTCAAACCATTAAGGAAATCGAAGATGAAATCCGCAATCTAACCCACGAACTCTCAAAAGAACATTTCTCTGAAGACAATAGTTTTGCTTCTCTGGTAGCACAATTTTTCAATCAACAAAACAAAATGCATCCTACAAAGTATGAATTACAAATAGTTGAAGAGATTAATTGGGACATAATTTCCTCTGAAATAAAAATGAATTTATACCGGATCATTCAAGAAGCGATCCATAATTGCAACAAATACGCCAACGCCACTCAAGTGGAAATCAATATAATCAAAGAAAGTAAGCAACTCCAACTTTCTATAAAAGACAACGGAATTGGTTTTGATACCAACGAAGTCAAACAAGGTATTGGTTTACACAATATGCAACAACGAATAGACTCCATAAATGGTACAATTACTATTCATTCCACATTAGGAACAGGAACAGAAATAAAATGTACAGTAACAATTAAAAATTAGATTAATAGTATAAATTAACACTATGAAATCTATAATCAAGCAAAGCGCCTCAACACAAAGAGAAAATCTATGTTTCTTGTGTTAAAAATAATTAACCATATAAGACATAAAAGAAATGCAAGGATTAATACTTAAAGAACTATTGCTGAGAATAAAACAGGAATATCTATGAAGTCTTAATCAAGCCTAGCGCCTTATCGTATATTGAAAAATCTATGTTTCTATGTGTTTAAAAAAACTTAACTGACCTTAAATGCCTTATATGGTTCAAAACAATAAAGTAAATTTTATGTGTTTACAGCAGAAAGTAACACTTCAAAAAAAGATTAAGTAATTATACAACCATTACATACAAAAATATTCTCAATTCTACACCCGTAGTTCTACCTGTTTTTCATTTAATATAGAACTCTTCTCCAACAAAACACACTAATTATTCTACTTAAATTTTTTATTTTAAATTTATTAAATAACTGAAAATCAATATTTTAATTAAAAAGTTAAACAAAAATTACCCCGTATTTCTACCTGTTTTTAAAATCCATCCATTCACCCAGATTTGGCATTCATTCACTATCAAACGAGTGTAATCCACATTATACACGCGAGAAGCTTGCAATCAACTCTCATTGTAGAATTAATTTTACACCAAATAAAAGTCCCCAAACAATTTGTGAAAAACAAATGACTTTTAAAGGAACCCAATTTTAACAAAACATAAAAAACTAGAAATTATGAAAAATTCATTATTAATGTATGGAGTTTTTACCATTATGATTTTATTAACATCATTTACCTCTCCTGCAGAGATTGGTGGATCAAGAGGACAAGAGACTAGATATGAAATCGGTGGATCAAGAGGACAAGAAACCAGATATGAAATCGGTGGATCAAGAGGACAAGAGACTAGATATGAAATCGGTGGATCAAGAGGACAAGAGACTAGATAAATTTTTAAATTAAACGATATAAAAGCTACCAAAATTTTTTGGTAGCTTTTTTTTTTTATTTTTGATAAAAAAACTTTTGAAAAATATTTTTTACCTTTTCATATCTGTCTTTTTAATCTTTGTAGGTTGTGATAAATCGCTGAAAGGAAAAGATACAACTGCTCAAAAAGATATTGGGAACAACGATAGTTTAATGCTATTTGTTAAAAATATTGATTTTAAATCAAACTCAAACACCAAAATATACGCATATTCTAAATTAGCTTTTGATTATATTTATAATTCAAATAAAAATGATTCTCTGACAAGAGGTGTTCTTTTGAAAATAGCAAGGACATCTCAAAAGATTGGAAAAGAAAATCTTTTTTTAAAAGCTAATAAATTATTATTAATTCAATCCATTGAGAAGAAAGATTCAATCAACATTGGTAATTCATATTTTTTAAGCGCAGACAATCATTTTGAAAAAGGAACAGTAGATAGTGCTTTTTTTTATTTTTTAAAAGCAGAAAAATATTTTTTAAAAAAGAATGATAACGAAGTTCTAGGAACTATTTATCTTAAAAAATCTTTAATACAATTGGAGATTAATGATTTATATGGTGCAGAATTTTCAGCAACAGAGTCTCTTAAATATTTGAAACTTAGTAAAGATGTTCTAGGGCAATATGATGCATTTACTAATTTAGGAATTATATCAAATGAAACAGAAAATTATGACAAAGCTATTCATTACCATAGTAAGGCGCTTGAAATAGCTGAATCATACAAAGACCAAAATTTCTATTTAAAAGAAATCTCTCTAAATAATTTAGGCAACACATATCAAAATTCAAAGAAATACAAAGATGCAATTAACAAATTTCAAAATGCATTATCAAATAATAAACTTTCAATTTTTAAGCCAAGTTTGTATGCAACATTAATAGATAATATTGCTTATTGTAAATTTAAATTGAATGATACGAGAGATTTACCAAAACTTTTTTTTGAATCTCTTAGGATAAGAGATAGTTTACATCAAGATTCAAAAGTTATATTTAGTAAAATACATTTATCAGAATATTTTCATTTCAAGGGAGATAGTTTAAATTCTAACAAATATGCTAAAGAAGCATTATTCTTTTCAAGAGAAACAAAGTCTCCATTAGATATTTTGGCATCTCTCAAGCAGGTTTCAATTGTCGACACAAAGAATTCAAGTAAACACTCAAATGAATATTTTAAACTTAGTGATAGTTTACAAAGTGCAGAAAGAAATTCGAAAGACCGATTTGCTAGAATTCAATTTGAAACAGACGAAATAATTCAACAAAACACCCAACTCTCCGAGCAAAACCGTGACATCCTTAATTACTTTGCAATTGCTATAGTATTTGGTGGATTTTTGTTTTTTGCCCGTTTTCAGCGATTAAAAGCTCGCGAGTTGGCGCTAAAGCAAACCCAACAACAAGCCAACGAAGAAATTTACCGACTAATCATTTCGCACCAAAATCAACTTGAGGAAGGTCGTGATCTAGAGAAAAAACGCATTTCCAAAGAATTACACGATGGAGTACTCGGTCGACTTTTTGGTTTACGCCTTAATTTGGATGGATTGAATAATTTTGATGACGAAGAAACCAAACAACAGCGTTTGGAGTATTTAAACGAACTTAAAGTAATCGAGCAAGATCTTCGTGAGATTTCGCATGAGTTGAGTCGGGAGAATTTGGTGTTGATCAATAATTTTGTGGCCATCATCAATAATTTATTGGAACAACAGTCTAAAATCAACAAAGCCAAAATCAATACTTTAATTAGTGATAAAATTGATTGGGAAAAGGTATCCAACACCATAAAAATTAATTTGTATCGCATTTTACAAGAGTCGCTACAAAACATCAATAAACACGCAGAAGCCAGTAAAATAAACGTCATCTTTAATAAAGATCCAAAAGGAAATTTAATTTTTTCAGTAGAAGACGACGGAAAAGGGTACAACACCAACGGTAAGAAAACCAAAGGAATAGGCATGAACAATATTGTTGATCGCGTGCATCAATGTCAAGGGAAAATAGATATTAAATCACAAATTGGAAAAGGAACGAAAATTATTATTACATTTCCACTCGAAAATGAAACTATAAACATGTAATGCCAATGTCCCAAAACATTAACTTATTAATCGTTGACGATCATCCTTTTATCATCCAAGGATATGAAAATGTCATTAAAAGATTTCCCAATAAAAAGTACGAGTTTACCATTACCAAAGCTTCTGATTGCAAATCGGGTTACGAAACCATCATGAATTCGGGTAGTACATTTGACTATGCTTTTCTAGACATCAGTATGCCTGATTATCCCGAAAAAAACATTTCAACGGGTGAAGATTTAGCCAAATTAATCAACAGTGAAATGCCCAATTGTAAAGTAATTCTTCTTACCATGCATTCGGAGCGATTAAAAGCTCAAACCATCATAGACGAAATTGACCCAATCGGATTAGTCATCAAAAATGATCTGACTTTTGACAATATGCTTCTCGCCATCGAAACTGTTTTGAAAGGCGAAAAATACTATAGCGAATCAGTAATTAATTTCTTAAACCAACAACAAAACGAAAAAGTGTATGTAGATGTAATCGACCGACAAATTCTACACTTTTTGAGTAAAGGAATCAAAGATGACGATGTAGCTCTTTATATTCCAATTTCTTCCGCTTCTGTTTTATCGCGTATCGAAAACATGAAAGAACTCATCGGGAAGAAAAAATGTTCCAATCAAGAATTATTAGACATTGCCAAAACCAATGGCATGATGTTGAAGTAATGTTCACACAAATTTCACGAATTTGCACAAAATAGTTGGTGTGAATTCGTGAAATTCGTGTCAAAAATTATCCTTCTAAAGCATTCCAACCACGCGCTTTCAACTCAATTTTAGTATTCGCTCTGGTAATCAAATGGCAGCCTTCGCTTTCTTGCGTCATGTGGCCTATTACTGTAAAATTAGGATTGGCTTTGATTTTGTCGTAGTCTTCCAAAGCGATTGTAAACAACAATTCGTAGTCTTCACCACCATTAATTGCAACCGTTGTACTATCAATTTTAAATTCTTCGCACACATTAATCAACTGTGGATCGAGCGGTAATTTTTCTTCGTATAAATTGCAACCTACTTTACTTTGTTTGCAAATGTGTAAAATCTCCGACGACAATCCATCAGAAACATCAATCATTGCTGTAGGTTTTAATTCTAATTTTGAAAATAATTCTCTGATATCATGACGTGCTTCAGGTTTTAATTGGCGCTCAATTAAATACGTATATGCATCCAAATCGGGTTGATTATTCGGATTTACCTGAAACACTTGTTTTTCTCGTTCCAACACTTGCAATCCCATGTAGGCCGAACCTAAATCGCCAGTCACTACCAACAAATCGGTTTCTTTAGCGCCATTTCGATACACGATATCTTCTTCATTTGCTTCACCAATTGCAGTTATCGAAAGTATCAATCCTTTTTGTGATGAGGTTGTATCACCACCAATTACATCTACATTGTAAAATTTAGCTGCCAACGCAATTCCGTCAAACAACTCTTCCAAAGCTTCTAATGGAAAACGATTGGAAACAGCTACCGAAACCGTAATTTGTGTCGGTTTGGCATTCATCGCACAAATATCAGAAACATTGACAACAACAGCCTTGTAACCTAAATGTCGCAAAGGCATGTAGGATAAATCAAAATGAACGCCTTCAATCAATAAATCAGTCGAAACGACTACTTTTTTATCCTTAAAATCCAAAACAGCGGCATCGTCACCAATACTTTTTAGTGTCGAAGGTTGTTTAACATCAAAGTTTTTGGTCAAATGATCAATTAAACCAAATTCGCCCAATTGAGCTATAGATGTTCGTTGCGGAGTTTTATCTTCTAACATTTTATCTTCTTAAATTAGGTCGCAAAGGTACAAATAAAATAAACTTTAATCTTTTTTCATTTTTTTAAATCCTACTGACAAACTGTTGTCACTTTGCCGTTTTAGCTTTGTATCATAAACAAATAAAAAATATATTTTATGACAACAACAGCCCAAGTAATCAGCAAAGAAAATTTACTAATTCATTGGCAAGGTCATCGCACCTTAACCCGAAGAGTAATTGAAGCATTCCCAGAAAAAGAGTTTTTCGAATTTTCAATTGGTGGAATGCGACCTTTTTCAAAACTAACTACCGAATTGCTTTCAATTGCAGCTCCAGCATTGAAAGGAATAGTGAATCGTGATACACAACCGTATTCGGAAGAAATTGGCGAACTCACCACAAAAGCTCAATTTTTGCAAAAATGGGATGAAGCAACCGAGGAAATCAATCGCCTTTGGGATCAATTATCGGTGGAAGAGTTTAGTGAAAAGTTTAATTTATTTGGTCAATACGAGTTTCCGATTATTGATAATGTTCTCTATTTTATTGATAATGAAATCCATCACCGCGGACAAGGTTATGTGTATTTGAGAGCACTCGGTATTGAACCACCTTTTTTCTGGGAAAGAGGATAAATGTAACGCAACAAATCAACCCTATTATCAGCCATGACAACAGAAGAACAAATAAAACTAGTAGTTACAGCTTTTGTAAAAGCAGGAGATCACAGCGATACTAATCTATTGGAATGTGTTTTGCACAACGACTTTCGTGTAATGAGTAATCAATTCATGGGAAAGCCTGGAGTTGCCATTATTGACAAAAAGAAGTACATCTTCAATATAAAAAAAGGGATTTTTGGCGGAATACCAAGGAAAATGAAAATTGAATCTATAGATGATTTCGGGACAATTGCTCAAGTTACCTTGCGACTTGAAAGTGAAGAAAATCATTTTGTCTCCTATAATTCTTTGGTTTTAGATGTAGATAATCGTTGGAAATTAATCAGCAATCTTGCCGTAGTTGAAGCCTTTGAAAAAGTATAAAATTATATCGTAAAAAAAATCCCGAGGCTGTTTTAGTTTTCGGGATTCTTTTTTTGTAATCTATCTTTGAAAGTTTCCATCAATTCCAAAACGCGTTCTTTCAATCTTTCAGGTTCTAAAATCGTGGCGTAATCGCCAAACATCAAAAACCATCGCGCAAATCCGTTTTCAATATCGCGTGATAAAAAGGTCATTTCCGCTAAATCACCTACATTTTTCTGAGCTACAAATCCGTGGTACTTTTTTTCTGATGCTAAAAACTTGCTGATTTTCTTGTCAACCAAAAGTCGCACTTTAGTAGTTGGACATTCTTTTTCTTTATTCAAATACGTTTCCAAAGGTTGGTGCTCTTTCGCAAATGGAAGATCAGTTTTCTGTATGCCTTCAATTCGGTCAGCACGAAATTGCCGGTAATCGTTTCTTAAATGACAAAATCCAAAGACGTACCAATTGTTATGATCATGAAAAATTCCAACAGGTTCAATCGTTCTTTCAGAAGAAACTTCGGCATCAAAGGCTTGGTAATTTAAAACAACCTGAGTTTTATCGGCCATACTTTTAAACAGTATAGCCATCGCATTAGGCACATTTTCGTTGAATAAATTTCCCATTGGTGGCTGAATCACCACGTTCGATTCTATACTCGAAACCCAATCCTTATCTGAATTTTGCAAAACAGACTTCAACTTAAACATAGCCGACTGGTAGTGTTGCCCCAATTCTTTATCGATGAATTTTTCCATCAATTTTTCAGCCGCGATAAAACTACTCGCTTCTTCCCGCGTAAACATTACGGGTGGCAATCGATAACCATCCACCAACGAATAGCCAATTCCGGCTTCACCATAAATCGGCACGCCAGATGCTTCCAACGTACGAATATCACGATAAATCGTACGTAAACTCACTTCAAAACGATCGGCCAATTCTTGTGCTCTCACAATCTTTTTCGATTGCAATTGGATCAAAATAGCGATGATTCGGTCAAAACGTTTAGGAGATTCGTCGAGCATAAGATGGTATTTATTCAAAGATAGTATTTTATCGTAAAAGTGAAAAAACAATAAATTTTCGCACCTTTACAGTACTTAATTTTTTCACGATGAAAACGCACTCTATTACTACTCTTACCGTAAATCCGTCTTTGGATAAATCGACTCATTTCTCCGGATTGATTCCTGAGAAAAAAATCCGATGTGAAATACCACGATATGATGCTGGCGGTGGCGGAATCAATGTTTCTAAAGCCATTTCAAAATTGGGAGGAAACTCGCTTTGTGTTTTTACTTCTGGTGGTTCAACGGGAGAATTATTAGAAGAATTAGTCGCCAATGAAGGAATTGAAAGTTTCGTTCTAAAAACCAAAAATTGGACACGTGAAAATTTCATCGCTTTTGAAAACACGACCAAAGCACAATACCGATTTGGATTTCCTGGCAATGAATTTTCAGATGAAGAAAAAGACAGCATTCTATCCACAATAAGCGAATTAAAAACGAGCTATTTAGTCATCAGCGGCAGTTTGAACGAAGGATTAGAACCTAATTTTTATCAGAAAATTATTGAAATTGCCAAAAAATCGAACACAAAAGTAATTGTTGACACTTCAGGTGAAGCGTTAGAAAAAGTAGTGGAAACCGGAGTGTATTTAATCAAACCCAATATCGGAGAATTGGCCAAATTAATCGGCGTGGAACATTTAGAATTACCTGAAGTAGAACAAGCAGCCAAAGATTTAATTGCAAAAGGAAGTGCCGAAATAGTTGTAGTTTCACTTGGAGCCGATGGCGCGATTTTAGTTACCAAAGACGAAACGCATTTGGTAAAAGCACCCAAAGTAGAAAAGAAAAGCACGGTTGGCGCTGGTGATAGTATGGTTGGCGGAATGGTTTGGGCATTATCGCAAAACAAATCTCTAAAAGAAGTCATTCAACTCGGAGTTTGTTGCGGAACTGCGGCTACTATGAATGAAGGAACGCAACTTTTTAAGAGAGAAGATGTGGAAAGGTTGTTTATGGAAATGCAATCTTAATTTTTTCACCACATAACAAGTAGGTTCATTTAAGTTTTCTCCTATGACCTTAAATTCCTTATATGGTTCAAAAACAAAAAGCCCAACAACTTTCGTCATTGGGTTTTCAATATACATTATACAATTTACAGTATACAATAAATTAGTCGTTCAATTTCAACACCGCCATAAACGCTTCTTGCGGAATCTCTACATTTCCAACCTGACGCATTCTCTTTTTCCCTTTTTTCTGTTTTTCCAACAGTTTTCGTTTACGAGAAATATCTCCACCATAACATTTGGCAGTAACGTCTTTTCGTAACGCTTTGATGGTTTCACGCGCAATGATTTTCGCTCCAATCGCCGCTTGAATCGGAATGTCGAATTGTTGTCTCGGAATCAATTCACGTAATTTCTCCGTCATTTTTTTACCAATATTGTAGGCATTGTCTTCGTGAATTAAGGCTGATAAAGCATCTACAGTTTGTGCATTCAACAACACATCCAATTTCACCAATTTAGACGTTCGCATTCCAATAGGCGAGTAGTCAAACGACGCATAACCTTTGGAAACCGTTTTCAATCGGTCGTAAAAATCAAATACAATTTCAGCTAACGGCATATCGAAATTCAATTCCACACGTTCCGTTGTCAAATACGTTTGATTGGTAATTACTCCACGTTTTTCAATACACAAACTCATTACGTTACCCACAAAATCAGCTTTGGTAATGATGGTTGCTTTGATATACGGTTCTTCCACTCGGTCCAAACGCGATGGTTCGGGCAAATCAGAAGGATTATTAACTACAAAGGGTGTTTCAGGATCTTTTTTAGTATACGCCAAATACGAAACGTTAGGAACTGTGGTGATTACCGTCATGTCATACTCACGCTCCAATCGCTCTTGAATAATCTCCAAATGCAGCATTCCTAAAAATCCACATCGGAAACCAAATCCTAAAGCGGCCGAACTTTCCGGAGTAAAAACTAACGAAGCATCGTTCAATTGCAACTTCTCCATCGACGAACGCAAATCTTCGTAATCTTCCGTATCTACAGGGTAAATTCCGGCAAAAACCATTGGTTTTACATCCTCAAAACCCGTAATCATATTGGTAGTTGGCGTTTTTGCATCGGTAATCGTGTCACCTACTTTTACTTCTTTCGCCTCTTTTATTCCAGAAATCAAATAGCCTACATCACCCGTCGAAATTACATTTTTCGGAACCTGATTCAATTTCAATGTTCCTACTTCATCGGCAAAATATTCGTTGCCTGTGGCCATGAATTTAATCTTCTGACCTTTTTTAATTTCGCCGTTTTTTACACGAAAAATAACTTCAATTCCGCGAAACGGATTGTAATGCGAATCGAAAATCAACGCTTGCAACGGTTCGTCTTTCACTCCTTTTGGAGCCGGAACTTTTTCAATAATCGCAGCCAAAATATTCTCTACCCCAAATCCAGTTTTACCCGAAGCGTGAATAATATCTTCTAATTTACATCCTAAAAGATCAATAATATCGTCACTCACTTCTTCTGGATTCGCACTTGGTAAATCCACTTTGTTCAACACTGGAATAATTTCCAAGTCGTTTTCCAAAGCCAAATATAAGTTGGAAATGGTCTGAGCTTGAATACTTTGTGCCGCATCCACAATCAAAAGTGCACCTTCACAAGCCGCAATCGAACGCGATACTTCGTAGCTAAAATCAACGTGACCCGGAGTGTCAATAAGGTTCAAAATATAATCTTCGCCTTTGTATTTATACTCCATCTGAATGGCGTGACTTTTAATGGTAATTCCACGTTCACGCTCCAAATCCATATTGTCCAACAACTGCGCTTTTTCTTCGCGTGCGGTCACAGTTTGAGTTGCACTCAATAATCGATCCGCCAACGTACTTTTCCCGTGGTCAATGTGTGCAATAATGCAAAAATTTCTAATATTTTTCATGCTCTTTCTCTTCGTTTTTTCTGGGCGTTCCATCCCGTATGTGTAAAATTTTGTTCGTTCCTCACTTCATTTTACTACATCGGGAGTCGGGCTTTCCGCACTCGCTTTTTTTGTTTCCGCAAGCTACAACAAAAAAGAGCTCAAACAATGCTGCAATCCCTAACGCAAATCCCCGTAAAATAGGAATTAGTGTGCAAATATAATGCAAAACTTTGGATTTTAATCCTAACACGTATTCAACAGCATTAAAATTAGGCTAATTAATTTTTACACAAATTTCACAAATTTTCACAAATTTGGTTTTGTGCTAAAATTTCGGCTACCTGTCTCAGTCAGACTAAAATTAGTGTAATAATTTCAGTAATTAAATTCGTTTGAATTCGTGCAATTCGTGTCAGTTTTTTAATTAATCATCCTTAATGCATTACCTCTGAAAATTGTAAAATCAAAATTTTGTACTTTTGCCGAAAATTCAATATCCAATGCCCAAAATTGGCAACATCATTTTACCCGATTTCCCACTCTTACTCGCACCTATGGAAGACGTGAGCGATCCGCCGTTCCGTAGATTGTGTAAGTTACATGGTGCTGATTTGATGTATTCCGAATTCATTTCGTCTGAAGGATTGATTCGCGATGCGGTAAAAAGCAAAATGAAATTGGACATTTTCGATTACGAACGTCCAGTCGGAATCCAGATTTTTGGTGGTGATGAAGAAGCAATGGAAATGTCATCTCGAATTGTAGATGCCGTTCAACCCGATTTAGTAGACATCAATTTTGGTTGTCCAGTAAAAAAGGTAGTGTGTAAAGGCGCTGGTGCTGGCGTATTGAAAGACGTCGATTTGATGGTGCGTTTGACCAAAGCTGTAATTAAAGGAACTAATCTTCCAGTAACGGTAAAAACTCGTTTGGGTTGGGATGAAAGTTCAATCAATATTGATGAGGTGGCCGAACGTTTGCAAGATATTGGTGTACAAGCATTAACGGTTCACGCACGAACTCGAGCGCAGATGTACAAAGGTCATTCCGATTGGAGTCACATTCAAAGAGTGAAAGAAAACCCAAGAATTACAATGCCTATTTTTGGTAATGGTGACATTGATTCGCCCGAAAAAGCATTAGAATACAAAAACAAATACGGTTTGGATGGTATGATGATTGGTCGCGCTGCGATTGGTTATCCGTGGATTTTCAACGAAATCAAACATTACTTTAAGACAGGAGAACATTTGCCTGCGCCAACCATGAGCGATCGAGTAGAAGCTGCTCGCAATCATTTAACCTGGTCGATGGATTGGAAAGGAGAACGATTAGGAATCGTAGAAATGCGCCGTCATTATACAAATTACTTCAAAGGAGTTTCCAACTTCAAAGAACACCGCTTGCGATTGGTAACGTTGGAAGATCCAGAAAGTTTGTTCAAAGCTTTAGATGAAATTCAGGATATTTATTCGAATTATCAATTTGTTTAATCAAGTAGTTTTTTACTCACTCTACTACTTGCAATCAACGCTGCCATAAATCCTAAAGTCACTATTGTCAACAATACAATAATTAAGTTTTTAGCTTCAAAAACCACTGGATAAGCCAAACTTTCATTGATCATTATCAAACTGAATTTTTGTTGTAAAAAGACAATTATCGTTCCTAAAATCAACCCGATTAGTCCACCAAAAACACTCAAAATTAATCCTTGAAGCATAAAAATTCTTCGTAAATCCTTAATTTCTGCACCCAAGTTTAAAAGTGTTTTTAAGTTTAATTTTTTCTCTAAAATAATCATGATGAGTGCACCAACTAAGGTAAAAAGTGCCACAATTATAACTAGGGTAAAAATCAGATAAACCGCAATGTTTTCGGTATTGAGCATTTTGTGTAAGGTAGAATTGAGCTCTTCTCTAGTTTTTACGTCTACTTTATTAGGAAGTATTTTTTTTAGTTCTTCAATCAGCGTTTGATCATCCGATTGATTGTTGGTTTTGATTTCTAAACCAGTAACTTGATTGGGTTGAAATCCCATTAATTCTTGAGATAATCCCAAGTCAACAAAAACATATTTACTGTCCAATTCCTCACTTACAGCATAAATTCCAACTGGAATTAAATATTCTTTATTAAAACCTTGTTCTTCTGATTCAATTTGCCCTTTTCCGGGTTTCGGTACATATACTTCTAAAGGATTATTAAAATCAAAAAGGCCAATCGATAATTTTTGAGAAATTCCGTAACCAATAACGGCTTGAACGGTATTATTTTCCAGCCATTGACCATTGAACAGATTCTTCGAAATTCCGTTGCTTTTCTCAAACAGACTATCAACTCCTTTAATGTAGGTTACCTGTTCTTTTCCATTAAAATAAAAAAGCACACGTTCCTCCACAATCTTGCTGCAAACCGTAACACCTTTGAGTGATTTGATTTTTTTTTCTTCTTCTGCAGAAAGAGTAAATGATTTTCCTTTGAGTGCAATTACTTTTAAATCGGGATCAAAATCATTGGTAAACTGAACGCTGTATTCACGCAATCCACTAAAAACGGAAAGCACTACAAAAAGAGCTAATGTGCCAAAAATCACACCGTTTAAAGCAAAAAAAGAAATAATAGTAATGGCGGTATTTTTGCTTTTACTAAGAATGTACCTTTTAGCTATGTAAAGTGGAAAATTCACTTAGGCTTTTTTACGTTTTTCTAGAAGTTCAGGATTTTCAATAGGATTTTCCTTGCCCGCCAGAGCATTGTCAATTTTTTCTAAGTAATCTAAAGTATCGTCAATAAAGAAAGTAAGATTCGGAACTTTACGTAATTGTAGTTTTACACGCTGAGATAAATCGTGTTTGATTAAAGGAGCATTTGATTTAACCGCTTCTAAAATTTCAGTAGCTCTGTCGGTTGGAAAGACACTCAAATATACACGAGCTACTCCTAAATCAGTAGTTACACTTACTTTAGATACAGAGATGATTAAGTTGCTGAGATTGTTTTTTCTGATTTCTCCTTGAAGAATATCAACTAAATCTTTCTGTAAAACTGCACCTATTTTTTTTTGTCTATTCGTTTCCATGGGGCAAAAATACGATTTTTTAAGATACTGAGCAACTGAGAAGTTAAGCAACTGAGAAAGTGAAACGTAAGTTTTTTATGCTTTTTCTACCTCAATTTATAAAAAACAAATTGTAAAAATTGCTATATTTGGCTCAGTAACTCAGGCACTCAGGCACTCAGTTACTTAAGAATGAGAAAAATTGAACACATCGGAATAGCGGTCAAAAGTATTGAGACCTCAAACGAAATTTTTGGAAAACTTTTTGGAAAACCATCTTACAAAGAAGAGTCGGTTGAAAGCGAAGGAGTAAAAACTTCTTTTTTTCAAGTTGGGCCTAATAAAATAGAATTGTTAGAAGCAACAAATGATGACAGTCCGATTGCTAAATTCATCGAGAAAAAAGGAGAAGGAATTCATCACATCGCTTTTGATGTTGAAGATATTACTTCAGAAATAGAGCGATTAAAAAAAGAAGGCTTCGTAGTTCTCAATGAAATACCCAAAAAAGGAGCAGACAATAAATGGGTAGTTTTCCTTCATCCTAAATCAACTAATGGCGTTTTAATTGAGCTTTGCCAAGAAATCATATAAAAAATAGTTGCATCAAACAAAAAATAGTGGTAATATTGCAACCTCTAAATAAAGCCTTGGCTTTATTCGCTGAACACAGAAAATAGTAAAAAGTCTGTGAGGCAAACTGGTCCTATAGCTCAGTTGGTTAGAGCACCTGACTCATAATCAGGTGGTCCCTGGTTCGAGCCCAGGTGGGACCACAAAATAAAAAAGGCTTCCTAAAACGAAGTCTTTTTTATTTAAGTTAAAACTTTTTTGTTAAAAAAAACGTATCTATTAATAATGGTACTTTTAACGGATTGTTACCTTATATCGATTATTATTGAATAAATGTGATAAAAAATTTTGATGAAATGATTTTTTTTTTACTTTTACGCCGATGAATAATGTCCCAATGAGAATAATACTAGTATTTACAGTTTTATTTTGCAGTAATTTTAGTTTTGCTGCACCTGAGCCGCCGCCGCCAACTCCGCCACCAGGGTTTCCTGTAGATGGAGGAATAGTTGCGATGTTGTTCGTTGCTTTAGTTTTAGGCGCTTATAAAATACACCAATATAGAAAGAGAGTAATAAAATAAATTATTACTCTTTTTTCATTTCAACTGAAGTTTGGCTACGTATTTACCAATAACGTCAAATTCTAGATTGATAATGGTGTCTTTTGTAATGCTTTTGAAATTAGTGTTTTCAAATGTATAGGGAATAATAGCAACACTAAATTCATCCGACTTTGAATTCACCACAGTCAGACTTACTCCATTAATGGTTATAGAACCTTTTTCAATTGTAATGTTGTTGAGACTTTTGTCGTATTGAAAAGTAAAAAGCCAACTTCCGTTAGTTTCTTTCACTTCCTTACAAATCCCAATTTGATCAACATGACCTTGAACAATGTGTCCGTCTAAGCGATCGCCTAGTTTCATGGCGCGTTCTAGATTAATCAAATCTCCTTTTTTCCAGCTACCAATTGTAGTTTTATCAATAGTTTCTTTGATTGCAGTTACGGTATAAAAGTCATTATTGATTTTAACAACAGTCAAGCAAATTCCATTATGAGCCAGACTCTGGTCGATTTTTAATTCATCAGTAATTTTTGAAAAAAGAGTAATGTTCAAATTGTCGTTCTCTTTTTCAATTTCTTCTATAATTCCGAGTGATTCAATAATTCCTGTAAACATTGTAGTTTTATTTTACTAAATTTGCACCACAAAAATAGCAATAAATAAAGGTTTTACGAAATGAGTCGTTGTAATTAAGATGGTCTCAACTGAAATTTTTCAAACGACCATAATTACTGACTTATAAAAACAATAAATACAAACAGATGAAAAAAGCAGAAAATATTATTGTAGGAATTTCAATCGGAGATTTAAATGGTATTGGAAGCGAAGTGGTTTTGAAAACCTTCGAAGATTCTAGAATGTTAGAATTGTGTACACCTGTTATTTTTGCGAATGTGAAATTGATGTCTTTTGTAAAGAAAACATTTGAACTCACAGCGACAATTCACGGAATAGACAAGTTAGATCAAATTGTTGTTGGCAAAATAAATGTTATTAATACATGGCGTGAGCCTATTGAGGTCAATTACGGAGCCAATGACAACGTTATTGGTGAATACGCCATTAAATCGTTTGTGGCTGCTACAAAGGCTTTAAAAGAAGGCGAAATCGATCTTTTAGTAACCGCTCCAATCAATAAATACAATATTCAATCGGATAATTTCAAATTTCCTGGTCATACTGATTACTTAAGTAAAGAATTTGGTCAAGATGCCTTGATGCTTATGGTGAGTGATAATTTGCGAGTAGGATTACTTACCGATCATATTCCAGTTACTGATGTAGCCAAACATCTTACCGAAAAACTAATTAATCAAAAAGTGGAAACACTAGCTAAAACTCTTATTCAGGATTTTAGTATCAATAAACCCAAAATCGCGGTTCTAGGATTAAATCCTCACGCCGGAGATAATGGTGTAATTGGCAAAGAAGACGATGAAGTAATTAAACCAACTGTTAAGAAATTATTCGACAAAGGAATTATGGTTTTCGGCCCATATTCTGCTGATGGTTTCTTTGGAAGTGGTCAATACGAAAAATTTGATGCAGTTTTGGCTGCTTATCACGATCAAGGATTAATTCCATTCAAAACATTAGCTTTCGGAAACGGAGTGAATTATTCTTCGGGTTTATCTAAAATTAGAACTTCACCCGATCACGGAACGGCCTATGAAATTGCAGGAAAAGGAATTGCCGACACAACATCGTTCAAAGAAGCAGTTTATTTGGCAATTGATGTTTATAATTCGAGAAATGAATACCTAGAAATCAGCCAAAAACCTCTAAAAATCCAAGAAAAACAGTTATTAACAAAAAAAGGTGAATAAGTCTTTTGGATTTACGAATATTTTATATCTTTGCACTCCGTTTATGGAATTCCATAGATGCGGATAATTGAAGTTGAAATGAAAATAGAGAATGAGTTTTTAATTCCGTTTATTGGATTAAAGTTAGGAAAGCATCAATTTGAGTTTCAAATCAATACTAAGTTCTTTGAACGTTATGACTATCACGAATATGAAAATTGTGATATTCAGGTTGGAGTTGTATTAGATAAAAAAAGTACACATTTAGAAATTAATTTCAAGCACAAGGGAACTATTACTGTTCCTTGCGATTTAACTACTGAAATGTTCGATTTACCAATTAAAGGTAAAATGAATTTGATAGTAAAATTTGGTGAAGAATTTAATAACGATAATGAAGAAATTTTAATCGTGCCTCACGGCGAATACCAAGTGGACATTGCTCAGTACATTTACGAAATGATTGTGCTTTCTGTTCCAACTAAACGAGTTCATCCAGGTGTAAAAGACGGAACATTAAAGTCGGAAGCCTTAGATAAACTTAACAACCTAACTGTCAAAACGACTAAAGAAGAAGATAAAAAAGACAATGACATTGACCCTAGATGGGATAAATTAAAACAACTATTAACGGATAAATAATATAGTAAAATGGCACATCCTAAGAGAAAAACCTCGAAAACAAGAAGAGATAAAAGAAGAACACATTACAAAGCAACTGTAGCTCAAATCGCTACTTGCCCAGTAACTGGTGAAGCTCACTTATACCACAGAGCTTACTGGCATGAAGGGAAAATGTATTACAGAGGTCAAGTAGTTATTGATAAATCAGTAGCTGAAGCTTAATATAGGTATTTACAATGTACAAGACTCTCACTGATGTGAGAGTTTTTTGTTTTTTGTAATTTTTGTGAAAAACCTACCTATTTTTTTTGTAATTTCCACCACTTTTATTTCATTAAAAAAGAATTAAAATTATTCTATGAATTCAATTACTGCCGCAATTACCGCTGTGGGTTCTTATGTTCCCGATTTCGTGCTTTCCAACCAAGTACTCGAAACTTTGGTAGACACTAACGACGAGTGGATTACCACCAGAACGGGAATCAAAGAAAGACGCTTACTAAAAGAAAGCGGAAAAGGCACTTCCTATCTTGCCATCAAAGCTGCACAAAATTTAATAGCCAAAAGCGGAGTAAATCCAGCCGAAATTGATTTAGTAATCATGGCAACTACAACTCCCGATATGCCTGTTGCTGCAACTGGAGTCTATGTGGCCTCACAAATTGGAGCTGTTAATGCTTTTGCTTTCGATTTACAAGCGGCTTGTTCTAGTTTCCTTTACGGAATGTCAACAGCTGCAGCTTATATCCAATCCGGTAGATACAAAAAAGTATTGTTGATTGGCGCCGATAAAATGTCATCCATTATTGATTATACTGATAGAGCAACTTGCATCATCTTTGGTGATGGTGGTGGTGCTGTATTATTCGAACCCAATTATGAAGGTTTAGGTTTGCAAGACGAATACTTACGCTCAGACGGAATCGGTAGAGAATACCTTAAAATTGATGCCGGCGGATCGATTCTTCCTCCATCAAAAGAAACCGTAGAAAACAGACAACATTTTGTTTTTCAAGATGGTAAAACCGTTTTCAAATACGCCGTTTCAGGCATGGCTGATGTTAGCGAAAAAATAATGCAACGCAATAATCTTACTAAAGAAAACGTGAATTGGTTAATCGCACACCAAGCCAACAAACGCATCATTGATGCAACTGCTTCAAGAATGGAACTTGATGAAGAAAAAGTATTGGTCAACATTCACCGATATGGTAATACAACTTCAGCCACTTTACCTTTGTTGTTGAGTGATTTTGAAGATAAATTCAAAAAGGGAGATAACCTTATTTTTGCTGCTTTTGGTGGCGGATTTACTTGGGGTTCAATCTATTTAAAATGGGCTTATAACAAACAATAAAATATAACTAAAACAAACAAATCATGGATTTAAAAGAAATTCAAAACTTAATCAAGTTTGTATCCAATTCGGGTGTTGCTGAGGTAAAACTAGAAACTGGAGACATCAAAATTACGATAAGAACGACTCTTGAAGGTAATACTCCAGATATAACGTATGTGCAGCAAGCACCAGTACAACAAGCAATGACTCAAGTTGCTGCTCCAGCTCAACCAGCAGCTGCTCCAGTTGCCGCTGCTCCAGTTGCCGACGATAACGCAAAATACGTTACTATCAAATCGCCAATGATTGGAACTTTCTACCGCAAACCTGCTCCAGATAAAGCTCCGTTTGTTGAAGTAGGTGCTTCAATTGGAAAAGGAGACGTATTATGTGTTGTAGAAGCCATGAAATTGTTCAACGAAATCGAAGCTGAAATTTCAGGAAAAATCGTTAAAATATTGGTTGACGATATGTCACCAGTAGAATTTGACCAACCATTATTCTTAGTTGATCCATCTTAATACAGACTTCTTAGACTACCTAGATTGTTAGATTTTTTGAAATTTCTAAACCACTCTATGTAGTCTAAAAATCTAAGCAGTCTAACAATCTAAATAAAAAAGATGTTTAAAAAAATACTAATTGCCAATAGAGGAGAAATAGCACTACGTGTTATTCGTACATGTCGCGAGATGGGCATCAAAACCGTTGCGGTATATTCTACAGCAGACGCAGAAAGTTTGCACGTAAAATTCGCCGACGAAGCGGTTTGTATCGGTCCACCGCCAAGTAATCTTTCCTATTTAAAAATGTCCAATATCATCGCAGCAGCCGAAATTACCAACGCTGATGCGATTCACCCAGGATACGGTTTCCTTTCGGAAAACGCAAAATTCTCTAAAATTTGTCAAGAACACGGAATCAAATTCATTGGTGCTTCACCCGAAATGATCGACCGTATGGGAGATAAAGCTTCGGCTAAAGCCACTATGAAAGCTGCTGGCGTACCGTGTGTTCCAGGTTCGGAAGGTCTTTTAGAATCCTACGAGCAAGCCTTAGAATTATCAAAAGGAATGGGATTCCCAGTAATGCTTAAAGCAACTGCTGGTGGTGGAGGAAAAGGAATGCGTGCCGTTTGGAAAGAAGAAGAATTGTTGAAAGCATGGGAAAGCGCTCGTCAAGAGTCAGCCGCCGCTTTTGGAAACGATGGTATGTACCTTGAAAAACTCATTGAAGAACCACGTCACATCGAAATTCAAGTAGTTGGTGATTCTTACGGAAAAGCCTGTCACTTATCCGAAAGAGATTGCTCAGTACAACGTCGTCACCAAAAATTAACCGAAGAAACTCCATCGCCATTCATGACCGACGAATTGCGTCATAAAATGGGTGAAGCCGCAGTAAAAGCAGCCGAATTCATCAAATATGAAGGTGCCGGAACCGTAGAATTTTTAGTGGATAAACACCGTAATTTCTATTTCATGGAAATGAATACGCGTATTCAAGTAGAACACCCAATTACCGAACAAGTAATTGACTACGATTTGATTCGCGAACAAATATTAGTAGCCGCTGGTGTGCCAATTTCGGGTAAAAACTATTTGCCTCAATTGCACTCTATCGAATGCCGTATCAACGCCGAAGATCCGTACAACGATTTCCGTCCTTCACCAGGAAAAATTACGGTATTGCATGCGCCAGGCGGACACGGAGTACGTTTAGATACGCACGTTTATGCTGGTTACACCATTCCGCCTAATTATGACTCGATGATTGCCAAGTTGATTACCACAGCGCAAACCCGCGAAGAAGCCATCAACAAAATGAAACGAGCTTTAGACGAGTTTTACATTGAAGGCATCAAAACCACGATTCCGTTTCACCGTCAACTGATGGACGAACCCGATTATGTGGCCGGAAATTACACCACAAAATTCATGGAAAGTTTCAAAATGAACGACCCAGAATAAATAATAAACCACTCAATTACGAGTGGTTTTTTTTATTCCTAACAGGTTTCCAAAACGGGTTAGGTTTTTGCCACAGATTCACTGATTTTTTGTGACATTTCCTTTAAATCCTAAAACACAAAACCTTTGCGAACCTTGCGCCTTCTTTGCGCTCTTTGTGGTTAAAAATTTACTGCAATCTAGTCATTCCGACAGTTTGTTCCGACTTTTCGAGAAAGGAAGAATCTCATCTAGTTAAGCACGGATTACAAATCCACGCTATCGGGCTTTTTTTCTTCGCCGCAGATTCACTGATTTTATTTTTTTATTACTTAACGTCTATCCGCAAACTTGTCATTCCGAGGAACGAGGAATCTCATTTAGTTAAGCACGGATTACAAATCTGCACAATCAGAAACAAGTTTGTCCAGAAACCTTGTGTTCAAGTTATTTATAAAGTTCTACTAAAAACAATTGCCCTAGCCCAGATAGCAGTGGAAATCCTTTTATGGAGTTTACGGAGTAAAAGATTGGAACGAATAGCTGGATTAGCTTCTAAAAATTCAGATTTGAAAGAAGGAACGGGTTTTTACCACAGTTGAGTAAATTAGAGGAGATTCCTCGTTCCTCGGAATGACAAACGATTGAAAGAAGAGTTGTTGCAACAAAAAAACCCGCTCATTACTGAACGGGTTTCTATATCAAAATAAAATTTGATTATGCTTCTACAAAAGGAACTACAGAAACATAAGACTTGTTGTCTCTCTTTTTCTGGAATACCACAACTCCATCAACTTTAGCGTGTAATGTATGATCATTACCCATATAAACGTTGTCACCTGGATTGTGTTTTGAACCTCTTTGTCTAACGATTATGTTTCCAGCAATTGCAGCTTGACCACCATAAATCTTAACGCCTAAACGTTTCGAATGTGATTCTCTACCATTCTTCGAACTACCGACACCTTTCTTGTGAGCCATGATGTTTTGGTTTTATAAGTTAATACTAGAATTAAACTGCTTTTCCGCCGTTTAATTCGTCTTGTAATTTTTTCAATTCGTCCATTTTTCCATCAGCAGCTAATTGCGCTTGTTGAGCCCAAGTAGTTGGATCTAAATGTTGAACTTTAGAAGTAGATGCATCTAAAATTGCTTTTACTTCTTCAGCACTTGCAGCAGCTAATTTAGCGAAAGTATCAATTCCAGCAGCAACTAAAGCTTCAGCAGCTTTAGGACCAATTCCTTCAATAATTACTAAATCATCTCCTCCTTTTTTAGCTTTTGGAGCTTTTGGAGCTTTCTCTTCAACAGTTTCTACTAATTTTTCAACTTTTGGAGCGGCTTTAGCTTCTGCCTTTGGAGCTTCTGCTTTTTCTGCTTTTGGAGCTGCTTTTTTAGCACCTGTTGCTACAATTCCTTCAATAAGGATTTGAGTTAAATACTGACGGTGACCATTTCTTTTTTTGTACCCTTTTCTTCTTTTCTTTTTGAAAACGATTACTTTATCACCTTTTAAGTGTTGTAACACTTTGGCTTCTACAGAAGCACCTTCTATAGCTGGGGCGCCTAAAGTTACGCTTCCGTTATCATCTAATAAAAGAACTTTGTCAAAAGAAACTTTTGAACCTTCTTCATTAGCTAAACGGTGAACATAAACCTTTAAGTCTTTGCTTACTTTGAATTGTTGCCCTGCTATCTCTACGATTGCGTACATAACAAATTGTTTAATTAATTTTTTGAGTGTGCAAATATATAACTTTTTATTACACGTACAACCCCAATATTAAAAAAGTTTATTCTTTAAAATCAATTAGTTATCCAACACTCCTCAATATTTTGTTAAATGGTAAATTATTCTTTAAAAAAACTTACTTTTGGTGTAACAAAAACTTCAATTGCACAACCAATAGTGCAGTCAACAAAAAATACACATTTTTTATGAAAAAATCATTAATTGCTTTAAGTTCTTTGCTTATGATTGGAGGAACAGCGCAAGCTCAAAAAGTGGCTTTTGAGGAATACGATTTAGCCAATGGAATGCACGTTATCTTACACAATGATCCGTCAGCTCCAGTTGTAATTACGTCGGTAATGTACCACGTAGGTTCAAAAGATGAAAACCCAGAACGTACTGGTTTTGCACACTTTTTTGAACATTTATTATTCGAAGGAACTCAAAACATCAAAAGAGGTGAGTGGTTTAAAATTGTAACTTCAAACGGAGGAACTAACAACGCTAACACTTCAGACGATAGAACGTACTACTTTGAAGTATTTCCATCAAACAGCCTTGAATTAGGTTTATGGATGGAATCAGAACGTTTAATGCACCCTGTAATCAACCAAATTGGTGTGGATACTCAGAACGAAGTTGTAAAAGAAGAAAAACGTCTTCGTGTTGACAATCAACCTTACGGAAACTTAATCGCTGAGGTAAAACGCAACATGTTTGTAAAACATCCTTACCGTTGGTCAACTATTGGTTCGATGGCGCATTTAGATGCTGCAACTTTAGAAGAGTTCCAAGCCTTCAACAAAAAATTCTATTCTCCAAACAATGCTGTTTTAGTAGTTGCAGGTCAATTAGACATCGCACAAACTAAAGCGTGGATTGAAAAATACTTTGCTCCAATTCCAAGAGGAGTAGACATTAAAAGAGGACAATTTGTTGAAGATCCAATTACGCAACCGTTAAAAGCGAAATACGAAGATCCAAACATTCAAAAAGAAATGGTGGTTGCTTCGTACAGAACACCATCAATGAAAACTCGTGATGCTCGTGTGTTGGATATGATTTCTTCTTATTTAAGCGATGGTAAAAGCTCCAAATTGTACAAAAAAATCGTTGATGATAAGAAAATGGCACTACAAATTGGCGCATTCAACTATTCTCAAGAGGATTATGGATTGTACATTTTATACGGAATGCCACAAGGTGAAAATACTTCGGCTGACTTAATCAGAGAAATCGATGAAGAAATCGTAAAACTTCAAAACGAATTGATTTCGGAAAACGATTTACAAAAATTAAAAAACAAGTTTGATAACAACTATGTAAACAGCAATTCAAGTGTTGAAGGTGTAGCTGAAAACTTGGCTTCTTATTATATGCTTTACGGTGATGTGAACTTAATCAACACCGAAATTGAAATGTACCGCTCAATTACTAGAGAGGAAATTAGAGACATCGCTAAAAAATACTTAAATCCAAATCAGCGATTAATTTTAGATTACGTTCCTGCCAAAGATAAAGCTGAAGCAAATAAACAATAAGACATCATGAAAAAAATACTTATATTAGTAACAAGCTTGTTCTTAACTATTACTATGCAAGCACAAGACAGACCACAACCATCGCCAGGACCAGCTCCGAAAATAAATATCAAAAAACCAGTATCGTTTGTATTGCCAAACGGATTAAAAGTATTGGTGGTTGAAGATCACAAATTACCTAGAGTTTCGTATAATTTATCAATTGATAATGCGCCTTACGCAGAAGGAAACAAAAAAGGGGTTGACGATTTAACCAGTAGCTTAATCGGTAACGGTTCAATGAAAATTTCTAAAGATGTTTTCAATGACGAAATCGACTTTTTAGGTGCTAACATCGAATTCTATTCATCAGGTGCTTTTGCCAGCGGATTATCAAAATACTCAAAACGTATTTTAGAATTAATGGCTGAAGGCGCTTTGAATCCAAACTTCACTCAAGAAGAATTCGATAAAGAAAAAGAAAAACTAATTGAAGGCTTAAAAACGCAAGAAAAAAGTGTTCCTGCTGTGGCTGGAAGAGTAGAAAATGTGTTGGTTTTTGGTAAAAATCATCCTGGTGGTGAATACTTATCAGAAGAAACCATCAACAACGTTTCATTATCTGATGTAAAAGCAAATTACGCTTCGTATTTTGTTCCAGAAAAAGCGTATTTAGTAGTTATTGGTGACGTAAAATTCAAAGACGTTAAAAAATCAGTAGAGAAATTATTTGGTTCTTGGGTAAAAGCAAAAGCTCCACAATTAAGCTATTCTGATCCTAAAAATGTACAATATACTCAAATCAATTTTGTTGACATGCCTAATGCTGTTCAATCTGAAATTGCTTTAGTGAATACCGTAAACCTTAAATTATCTGATCCAGATTATTTCCCTGTAATTGTAGCGAACCAAGTTTTAGGTGGCGATTTCAATAGTTACTTAAATATGAACTTACGTGAAGCTCACGGTTGGACTTACGGCGCACGTTCTTCTGTTGGAAGCAGTAAATACGGTGCAAGTAAATTCAAAGCCAATTCACAAGTGCGTAATGCGGTAACGGATAGTGCTGTAGTAGAATTCTTAAAAGAAATCAAAAGAATCAGAACTGAAAAAGTAACTGATGAGACTTTAAATAATGTAAAAGCAGGTTACATTGGACGTTTTGTAATGCAAGTTGAAAAACCTCAAACGGTAGCTCGCTATGCATTGAACATCGAAACAGAAGGTTTGCCAGCTGATTTCTACGAAAATTACATCAAAAACATTCAAGCAGTAACGGTTGACGATGTAACTCGTGTAATGAACAAATACGTGTTAGAAAACAACATGAGAATCATCATCACAGGTAAAGGTTCAGAAGTGATTCCAGCCTTAGAAAAACTTAAAATTCCAATGTTCTTTTTCGATAAGTTTGGTAATGAAGTTGAAAAACCAGCTATGAAAAAACCAGTTCCAGCTGGAGTTACTGTAAAAACAGTTATGGACAACTACATCAATGCTATTGGTGGAGCCAAAGCAGTTGGAGCTGTAAAAACAACTTTTTCTACAGGAAGTACAACTATTCCACAAGCACCAACACCTTTATCCTACATTGGGAAAAGTGATGTAAAAGGAAAAATGATGACCGAATTATCAATGAGTGGAATGAGTTTGTTCAAACAAGTATTGAATGAAAATGGAGCTTATATGTCGCAACAAGGTCAGAAAAAAGCCATTGAAGGTGATGATTTAACGAAAATGAGAGAATCAGCAGCGATGTTTGCCGAATTGACTTTAGCTTCAAAATCAGGCGTTGAGTTAACTGGAATTGAACCTGTAAACGGAAACGACGCTTATGTAGTTAAAAACGGCGATTCTAGTATGTATTACGATGTGAAAACAGGTTTAAAAATTGCTGAATCTGAAACTCAAGATCAAGGTGGTAAAAAAGTTACAACGATGACGTACATCAATGATTACAGAGATGTAAAAGGTGTAAAAATGCCATTCAATATTATTATGAATGTTGGATTTGAATTGGACATCAAAATGTCTGACATCAAAATCAACGAAGGCGTTTCAGATGCCGATTTTCAATAATTGATTTTTCAATACATAAAAAAAGACCGTTTCGATTATTCGAGACGGTTTTTTTGTTATCACTTAGGCAGCTATTTAAATTTTTTATGAGCTTCTATGAAGGTTAAGAGAATATAATGATTGATAAATACTATCATTTAATCTTATTGTAAAGAGGTATACCTTTTCCTCGTTTTTTGAGCAACTTAATACTGAAAGTATTTAAAGTATTTTTTTGCTTTAAGGTGTAATCACTTTTTCATATCTACTCATAGACAAGTGATTATCAATCCCTATGTCATTTACAGCAGGACCTATTTCAAGTACTTCCGAGGTTAATTTAGTTATTTTAACTACATCATTTGCAATTAATTGACCATTTTGATAAAAAGTTCTATGCAAAAGTGAATCTTGTGGAGTAACATAGAATGACCCGTTGTCGATTAATGAATTATTTAAATAAGAATCAAATAAATTATTCTCGTAATAATTATCTATTCCTCCATTTTCATACGGCTCAAAATATTCACCTCCAGGCATATCTATATCATAATGGAAAAGACCTACAAATCTCCAACTTCCAACTAATTTATCTTGTAAAAGGTTTTCAGTTTCGTCCTCGTCTTTGGAGCAGCTAATTACACAGATTAACACAACCATTAAAAGTATTTTTTTCATAATATAAAATTTAAATCTGGAAAAATGAAACAAAAAAACTAAATTGTTTTAGCATATTTAAACATATTTTTTCTGATTTAAAAAACCTCTGAATTGAATGTAGAATTTCTGTGAAATTTTTTTCTAAAATTAAACTATTAAAAATTACTTCAAGTATACAAAAAGTATACATTTTGTACAATCTGTTTTTCAGGTAACGAACATATAAAATTTTGAAAAAACATAAATAGGGAAAAACACCCTTTTTAACAGGAAGAACATCTTTTTATGATTTGGTATAGGTGCGATATATTGCGATTTATCACTAAATTTTGCCACAACGAGACATAGAAAATAAGCCTTGCGAATCCTGCGCCTTCTTTGCGTCTTTGCGGTTAAGCCTGCCTTCTGAAATCTGCCTTCTGCCTTCTATTTCTTACTCGACAAATACACACCAATCAAAATAATAAACGCTCCAATGCACTGAATGGGCGTCAGCGTTTCATGATCCAACAATCCCCAAAAGAAAGCCACAACCGGAATCAAATACGTAACCGAAGTCGCAAAAACAGGCGACGACATCTGAATCAACCGAAAGAAAATAATATTGGCAATTCCGGTTCCAACAATACCTAAAATCATAATGTAAATCATCGAATTTTGTACTTCAATGTCTTTTGCAACATCTAAGAAATCAGTTGAAAACAATACAATCAAAGCAGGAACAAGCATTACCAAAAAGTTACCTGTTGTAATACTCAACGGTTTTACATCGGATAAATATTTTTTAAGCAAATTGACATTCGTAGCATAACAAATCGAAGCAATCAAAACCAAAATAGTATACCAATAATTCTGATTTGGATGATGCATTGCGCCATTGATGATCAGCAATAATGTCCCAATTAAACCAATAATCACTCCCAAAACTTGCGCGCGTTTGAAGGTCAAACCAAAGGCAATTGCACCAATAATTAAGGTGTTTAATGGTGTGAGCGAATTGAGTATCGAACTTACCGAACTACTGATTTGAGTTTGTGCAATGGCAAACAAAAAAGCCGGAATAAAGGTTCCAAACAACGAGGTCAACGCAATGTATTTCCACTGATGCGATCGGATTTGTGTAATGCTTTTGAAACCAATAATCAAAAGGAATAAGGCCGAAAATATAATCCGAAGCGAACCCAATTGTAATGGCGATAATCCGACCAATCCTTTTTTGATTAAGATGAACGAACTTCCCCAAATTAAGGCCAAAATGGTCAACAATAACCATTTTAAAGTGTTTGTTTGCATGGCAGTTTTTTAGAGCTACAAATTTGACATAATTTTATGAATTGTAGATGAATAAAAGTAGTATTTTTGTAATGTAAAATTCCGAAATTCGTATTTTGGATGTTTAAAACGACACTAAAAATTTTTAATTATGAAAATTTCCCACTCAATTTTAAGTATAGCATTTGCATCAGTTGTATTTGTTGGATGCAAAGACACCGCGAGCAAACCAGCAGAGAATACAACTGCTGAAAACAAAAAAGAAATTGCAGTTGCAACAAAACCGGAAACAGCAACCATTCATATCGAAGGAATGACTTGCGCGATTGGTTGTGCCAAAGCCATCGAAGAAAATCTTGCTGATATGAAAGGCGTACAAAAAGCAACAGTTGATTTTGATAAAAAAGAAGCGACCATCAATTTCGATTTGGACGTAGTGACTGCAGACGACTTAGTAAAAACCATCGAAGCCACAGCCGACGGTAAATCGTACAAAGCTTCTGATGTTAAAGTCGGAAACAAAGCGTAATTATTAATTCAGATAAAAAAAGCCGTTTCAAATTGTTGAAACGGCTTTTTTATTAGTAGAAATTGTGTTGAGACGCACTGCAGCGCGTCTTTACTTTTCAGGTTAAATATCACTTCCATTCCAACGATTCCATCAACGTTTGCATGTCATTTTTAATGTAACTCGCCGCAGGCATAATCGAATCAAAATTGGGTTTTGCATAAAAATAAACCGAACCCGTTATGAAATGCTTCAAACTATCCGTAACATAAAACTGACTGTTCGTCGCTGCATTTCCGCCCACTTGATATAACATTCCGTATACTTTTTTATCCGAATTTATAAACGGTTGCTCCAAAATATCATCGGCTTTAATTACGTGTTCGTAGGTTAATTTCTGGGCATCGCGCAACAAATTATTCAAATTTCCGCTTACAGGTTTGTATGTCAGATACAATGTCGCTTTCATTTTAGGATACGTGATACTAAAACCACAATTTCCATCTTCTTTAATTACTGCATCTGCATTCATGTCAAAGGTAAACGGACAATTATTTTGGTATTTGGTGTATTCGGCAATTGGATATTCCAAGCGCAACTGACTCGACGGTTTAGGCAATACATCGTCTTTACAACTGGTAAATAATACGGTAAAAACTAACAGTACAAATACTATTTTAAGCGCAAATGGTTTATTCATTTATAGTAACTTTAATTTGTTTGATTCGTTTATTGTCAACCGATTCTATGGTGAACATATAATTCTCGAAAGGTATTTTTTGTCGGCGTTTCGGGAAATTTCCAAGCAATTCCAATATAAAACCCGCTAAGGTTTCGGCCTCTCCTTTTTGTTCTTCAAACAGCGATTCATCAGCATCAATTACACGGAAAAAATCCTTCAGATTAATTCGGCCTTCAAAAATATAGTTTTTATCATCAATTTTCGAATAATTACTGTCGTCGTCGTCAAATTCGTCACTGATATCACCCACAATTTCCTCGATTACATCTTCCAACGATACAATTCCCGATGTTCCACCGTATTCATCCACTACAATAGCCAAATGACTTTTCATCGATTGAAAATCTTTTAATAAATCGTCGAGCTTTTTGTTTTCAGGCACAAAGAACGGTTCACGAAGCAATTTTTTCCAATCAAATTCTTTTTTATTGATGTGCGGAATCAAATCTTTCACAAACAGAACGCCTTCTATACGGTCAATATTGTCTCGGTAAACCGGAATTCGGGAATAACCTTTCTCTACAATTTTTGGATAAATTTCGGCAAAAGTTTCGTTGATTTCTAAGGCGAATAAATCGATACGCGGACTCATCACTTGTTTAGTGTCAGTATTTCCGAAGTTTACAATGCCTTCCAAAATTTTTTGTTCTTCTTGTGATGTGTCGTCGGTTGATGTCAATTCTAAAGCCTGAGAAAGTTGATCGACCGATAAATTACTGCGTTTGGTTCCGAGTTTTTCCTGCAAAAAAGACGAAATCTTCAATAGCGGAAAAGTAATCGGCCAAACTAATTTTTCGATGATTATCAATGGATACACTACCAATTGCACCAATTTTATTTTGTGTTTGCTGTAGTACACTTTGGGTAAAATTTCTCCCAAAAGCAACAACACAAACGAAATAATCAACAACTGAAAAAGAGTGGAGATTTCCTTTGAAACATACATAAATTGACAACCACTACACAACCACAAAAAGCTAATAATGGCACCCATAGTGGCAAAATAATTAGCAATGGTGATGGTAGAATGAAGTCGTTTGGGATGCAGTAGTAATTTTGAAATCAGACTGGATGTCAACGGTTTTTTCTGAGCTAAATCGTTCTGTTCTTTCTGAGAAAGAGAAAAAAGTACCGCTTCTGAAGCCGACAGCAAAGCAGAACATACCAGCAAGAAAACAAGAACAACTAATCCCAATACAAAGGAGGAATCAACTGCAGATGATAAGGCTAAACTGGGCTCTGGGTCCAAATTCAAAAAAATTAATTAAACCTATTAATACGGCAAGTCGTTGCTGTCTATATTGGAATCAAAATTACCTTTGGGTTCCGAAGTAGGCAAATGTTTGTTGCTTTCCGTATCTTTCTTCACATTCAAAAAGGTGAATTCAGTAACTTGAATTTCGGTAGTATATTTAGTGGTACCGTCTTCTGCTTGCCACTGACGTGATTTTATTCGGCCTTCTACATAGATTTTATCACCTTTAGTAAGGTATTTTTCGCAAATTTCGGCAGCTTTATTGCGTACCACCAAGTTATGCCATTCTGTAGAAGTAATTTTTTCGTTGGTTTGTTTGTTGATGTATACTTCGTTGGTAGCCAAAGGAAATCTTCCAATGCAATTTCCACCTTCAAAATAATGCATCTTGATATCGTCACCTAAATGACCAATTAGCATAACTTTATTCAATGTTCCGTTCATGGCGTTTATTATTTAATTTATTCAAAGTTAGTAAAATTTTTTAATTAAATCACTTCATTCAAATGCTTTTCGATGAACTTGATTAAAACTATCGGAAAAGGATAATTATTTATAGTGTTGATAGGTAAAGAATTAGGTAGGTTTTTACTGATGTTTACTCGATAGAAGCGCAAACTCAATAACTGATGCGAGAGTTTGTGTTGAATAGTTTCGTCAAAGGTTATTATTGATTCAATTCCGTACTCAGAATACGTTGTTTTAATCTGTTCGATTATGGTTTCAGTAGCTGTTTCGGTTTCGGTTTCAATCACTGGAAATTCATACAAATTATGCCAAATTCCTTTTTCGGTGCGCTTTCGCAAAATGGTATTCGATTGCCGATCTTCAAAAATCAAATAATTAAAATAGCGATTTCTGACCTTCGTTTTTTTGGTTTTCACGGGCAACTGATCTACTTTTTTGTGTTGTAAAGCAGCGCAACTCTTGTTCAAAACACAGTCACCACAATTCGGATTTTTCGGCACACATTGCAAAGCTCCAAATTCCATTATCGCCTGATTGAACAAAGCCGAATCTCTGTTTTCCATTAATTCATGGGCGATGGCTGCGAATTCTTTTTTGGCTGTAGCCGATGAAATATCGGTAGGTATGTTGAGGTAACGCGAAAGTACCCGAAACACATTTCCGTCTACCACGTTTACTTTTTCATTAAATGAAAACGACGCAATAGCGGCGGCTGTATATTCGCCAATGCCTTTTAGCTTTAATAATTCAGTGTACGTTGATGGAAAAATTCCGTTGTAGTCATGCGCCACAATTTGGGCTGTTTTGTGCATGTTGCGCGCTCGAGAGTAATAACCCAAACCTTGCCACAATTTCAAAACCTGTTCTTCATCGGCTTGAGCCAAATCAAAAACCGTCGGAAAAGCAGCTATGAATCGCTCAAAATAAGGCAATCCTTGTGCTACACGCGTTTGTTGAAGCATAATTTCAGAGAGCCAAATCGCATACGGATTGTTGGTGTTTCGCCAGGGTAAATCGCGTTTATTTATTAAATACCAACGGGTTATTAAGTCGTAAAAATTCATTTAGTAACATTGAAATGCAAAAGTAAATCTTTATGTAATTAAATTTTAATGATTTAGGTTGATTATTTGTTTTTTTAATTTGTATATTTGCACTCTCAAAAAATTTAAGTAATTATAATAAAAACGAAAGAAAATGACGAAAGCAGATATCGTAGCAAAGATTTCAGAAAAGTTAGGTCTTGAAAAAGGAGATGTTCAAGCAACAGTTGAAGCATTAATGGAAGAAGTAAAAACTTCATTAGAAAGTGGTGACAACGTATATTTAAGAGGTTTTGGTAGCTTCATCATCAAAACTAGAGCTGAAAAAACTGGAAGAAACATTTCAAAAAATACAACTATTAAAATTCCTGCTCATAATATTCCAGCTTTTAAACCTGCGAAAGTATTTGTAGAAGCGGTAAAAACAAACACTGAAGTAACAGTATAAACCATTTATTAATCACAAAAACTACAAAGTATGCCAAGTGGTAAAAAAAGAAAAAGACATAAGGTAGCGACGCACAAACGTAAGAAAAGAGCGAGAGCTAACCGTCACAAAAAGAAAAAGTAGTTCTAAACTACTTTTTTCTTTTTAAACGTTCATTGAAAATGAAGATTAGACTTCTTAGACCATTTAGACGTCTTAGAAAGTTAGACCTTTTAGAAGGTTAGATTTTATCATCTAGCAATCTAAGTCAGTCTAATAATCTAACAATCTAATAATCTAAAATTCTAAAATTCACCGGGTAATAACATACCTGTTTAAAATGTTTAATCCATCCCTTCAAAGGGTTTGAAAGTTTCAGGTTTAAGGTTTCAGGTTAGCTCGTTTTAGGGCAACAACTTGAAACGTGAAACTCGAAACATGAAACTTTTTTGAATCGGATAAAAATTTACAACATGAATAAAGAATTAATCATCCGTAGTGGTGACAATGCTGTAGATTTTGCCTTATTAAAAGATGGAAAACTAATTGAATTACACAAAGAAGAAGAGAAAAAGAACGATTTCCTAGTAGGCGATATTTTTATTGCTAAAATCAGGAAACCCGTTGCCGGACTCAACGCGGCTTTTGTAAACGTAGGCTTCGAAAAAGATGCCTTTTTGCATTACCACGACTTAGGTCCGAATTTAGCTTCTTATTTGAAATTCATTAAACTTGTAAGCGCAGGTAAAATAAAAGATTTCTCCCTAAAAAATTTTCCTTTTGAAAAGGAAATCGATAAAGATGGCGCCATCATGGATGTGCTCAATGCCAATCAATCGGTTTTAGTTCAAGTGGTTAAAGAACCTATTTCTACCAAAGGTCCACGCATCAGTTCTGAACTGTCGTTTGCCGGTAGATTTTTAGTATTGGTTCCTTTTTCTGATCGCATTTCTATTTCGCAAAAAATAGAAGAAAAAGAAGAAAAAGACCGACTAAAAAAATTAGTTCAAGCCATTAAGCCAAAAGGATTCGGTGTTATTGTGAGAACAGTAGCAGAAGGCAAAAAAACAGCCGAACTAGAAAAAGATTTGCAGAACCTAATCGATCGCTGGACTGCAATGTGTAAAAAATTACCAACTGCTCATCATCCTTCTAAAGTATTGAGTGAACTCAACAAAGTTTCCTCCATGCTTAGAGACATTTTTAACGATACCTTCACGGGTATTCAAGTAGATGATGAAGAGTTGTTTCAAGAAACGAAGGACTATTTGGCCGAGATAGCACCTTCGAAACAAAATATGGTGAAGCTGTATCAGTCGAAAGACACGCCCATATTTGAGAAATACCATATAGAACGCCAAATCAAAACGTCTTTCGGGAAAACCGTTTCGATGAGTAAAGGTGCGTATTTGATTATCGAACATACTGAAGCACTACACGTTATCGACGTGAACAGCGGAAACCGTTCGAACAAAGCCACCAACCAGGAAGATACAGCGCTCGAAGTCAACATGATTGCTGCTGCAGAAATTGCACGTCAGTTGCGACTCAGAGACATGGGCGGAATTATAGTAATCGATTTTATCGACATGCAAAACCCCGATAACAGAAAGGTTTTGTTTGATTTCTTAAGAGAAGAAATGAGCGATGATAAAGCCAAACACAAAATCTTACCGCCAAGTAAATTCGGATTAGTCCAAATTACTCGTCAACGTGTAAGACCAGAAGTTAATATCGAAACTAGAGAAGAAGATCCGAATAATAAAAATGGCGACATTGAAGCTCCCATCTTAATTATCGACAGAATCGCTTCTGATGTAGAACGATACAAAAATGACCACAAAAAACTCGTACTCAACGTACACCCTTTTGTGGCCGCATACCTTAAAAAAGGTTTTCCATCATTACGTTCAAAATGGCTTTTTGAACATAAGAAATGGGTGAAAATCATACCTCGTGACGCTTACACGTACCTCGAATATCGATTCTTTGATGAACAAGGAAAAGAAATTTGAACCTAATACCAAACCGCTTTGTTAATTACGAAGCGGTTTTTTTTTGGTGTAAATTTAAAGTTGCAAAGTCTCAAAGTTGCAAAGTCTCAAAGTTGCAAAGTTTCAAAGTTTCAAAAGTCTCAATTTTAACCATATAAGGCATATAAGAACATAGAAGAAAACCTTAAATGAACTTATATGTCTTATAGGGTTCAAAAAATCTTCGCGACCTTAGTGCTTTCTTCGTGTCTTCGTGGTTAAATCTTAAAGTCATATAGTCTCGCAAAGCCGCAAAGTTGTAACCTGAAACTTGAAACCTGAAACTTGAAACCTGAAACTTGAAACAATCTTCGCGACCTTCGCGCCTTCTTCGTGTCTTCGTGGTAAAAAACAGTGTTTTTCCCCTACAAAAAAGGGTGTTTTTCCTGTACGTTGTGTAGCATTACTTCGGTACATTAGATGCCGATATACATTCAAAAGTATTCCCAAAAACTACAAAACTACTACACAATGCCAAAAAACAAACACGAAATCAAACACCTCTGCGGTAGAAACCTCTGCGGAACTTATTTTGAAATTACCCGATTCGACTGCGGTTGCGTTACCGTTCACTTGCACAACAAGGCTGATCAATGCCTAGAATGCGTTCCTAAGATTCCGAAAGAGAAGCACTGCGGACAGTTTGGTTATCCCGAAGATCATCAAAAACGACAGTAATACCATGACCTTAGCCAACCAAATTCAAATCACCGCACAAATTGTTGCCATCATTGGCGGTTTGATTGCCGCTTACAAAATCATCACCGAAATCAAGCAAAGTCGCCTTGAGCGTCATCGCGATTTACGTTGGAAACAAGCCAATTCTGCCCACGAATTTCTCAAAGACATGCTCGCTTCAAAAATGGTCACCGATGCCACGATCATGCTCGATTGGACCGGAAGAACCTTCAACATCACACCCGACCAAAAAGCCACCATCACCTTTCAAGATGTACAAGTTGGACTGCGTACGGACAACTTAGTTTTTTCTGAAAAAGAAGTCTACATACGCGATTGCGCCGACGCTTTTCTCTTTCATGTCGAACTCATCGAACAAGCCATACGCAATGACTTGATCGAGTTTCGCGACATCAAATTCCCCATGACCTACTACGTCAACGCACTACGAAAAAACAACCTCTACAACGCCTACCTCGCCTTTATCAAAGAATACGAATACAAAAACGCCGAAAAGTTTCTCAACCGTTTCAGTGCCAAATTAAAAACGAGTAGAGTGATGAGTTGATTACGGGAAACCGCAATGTGGAGTTGGGATGGTTTTGTAGGTTTGGGAATTGTAAATTGGTTCACTAATAATTATTTAAGTTTATATTTTAATAAATTAATAATGGAAAAAAAGACAGAAGGAGCTTGGATAATTAATCATACAAAAAAACTCCAAAAAGTTGATAATACACAAGATTTTGAAGAAATTGAGCTTGCTGGAAAATGTGGTTCTTTTTTATCTAATTTAGCAGCATCACATGAGATAAGTGAAATAAATAAGACAAAAGTTGAAGCAATTGCTAAGGCATCAAATATAAAGAGAATAGAACTTGAAACAATCAAAAAGACATTATGTGATGCGCGTCTGATTGATATTGGGGCAAATGGATCAGTTTCAGTTTTAGGGATTACAACGCATAGTGTTTTAGGACATACTTCTGATATATTTAGAAGCGTTAATCCAACTGACTTCCAAAAGGCTTCTTTAGATTTAGCTGAGAATATCTCTGATTTGCCGAAAGAAGGGAAATTGCTTCAGGAGTATATATCTGATACACATAAACTTAGTTCTACAGATATAGTTGACTTATTTAAACAATCTGAGAATATTGGTTTTATAGATTTTGAAACTTTAGATGATAAAAGTAAAATGTACTTTAATGGAAATCTTTTTAGAAGAGATGTAATGAAAAAAACACAAGCAGTACTTTCAACATTATCTCAGACTGAGAGTAGATTAATAGGAGAAGTTGATGCTCTTCTATCTGAGAAGGGTTGTCTAGCTGAAACTGACGTTAAAAGGATTTTAGGAGATCAACTTCTTTCAAAGCTACAATCAATTGGAATGTATGATTTTAATGATGTTAGTAATTCAAGCGAGACAAAGACAATTATTACTAAACCATCTGCTTTTTCTAAATATGGTAATCCTTTTGAAGAAGATGCATTAGATTTGGCAAAAGCTTTTGTTTCTTCGCTTTTTTATGGAATGAACTATAGTGCAAATAGTAGAGGTAAAATCACAATGTTAAAAGCATTAATGCAGCGTTTGATTAGAGGCGGAGAAGTTGGTCCTGCAACAGCAATAGGTGAAGATTATAGACTCTTAGAATTTAAGCGAGTAGTAGCAATTAGACCCGATCCAGATTACCCTAGTAGGTATTATATGAGACTACTAAAAAGAGACATAGGGGAACTAGCTCTGCAAGTTTTAGAATTTGGAGATGCAAATCAGCACACTGTAATGTCTTCTGGTAGTGTAACAAAGTACAAAGGGCCTGAAGAGAAGAGAGTTGCAAATAGATTAAAAGAAAATGAAGCGTCAAAGAAAACAATAGCCCAAACTTTAAAAACAATTAGACAATAATGGAAAGCCAAACAAAATTATTTAAAGGTGAATTAATGGAAGAGCTACTTAGAAATTATTTTCTTAGCTTAGGATTTTATGTAGCTCGTGGTGTAGAATATAAATTTGAAGGAAACCTTGTGACCGACATTGATCTTTTTTTGTATGGTCGATCATCAACGCTTTCTAGAGAAAGAATTATAGTAGAGATAAAAAACAAAAAAAAGCCACAAGCATTTGAAAGGATATTAGTTGTAAATGGACTAAAGAGTCTACTTAAACTAAATGGATGTATCGTTGCAACTACTGACCAAAAAGACTTACTTCATAAATTTGGAAATATTCATGATACTCACATTTTAGATGGTGCTTTCTTATCTAAATTAAAATCTAATAATGGTTCTAACCGTTTATATGAGGAAGAACTTATGGATATGTTTGCGAAACACAAAAGCCATAAAACTTTCCCAAATAAAGATTGGCGAGCTCTTTATCAACTGTCAAAATCAAGATTGTTGTCAGAACAAGATTTTTCTGGTTTTAATGAAGGGATTTATTACTTAGAATATTTTATTAATAAAAGTATTGTAGATGTTCAAAAAAGAGAGGAAGCTACAAGAATGATATATGTACTTATATCACATTTGCTTCTTACTTTAGACTACATTAGCAAGGATATAGCTTTTCTTGATTCCAAAGACAGAGAGAATAGGCTCTTAGATGGATTTAATTTTGGTAATCTCGGAAAAAATGGAGTTGATAGAATAATTGAGATAGCTGGAAATCTTGCACAAAAACCCACAGGAGCATTAAAAAATGAACTTGAAAGAAACAACAATCAAGTCTTGAAAGATTATTTTAGTAAACTTGAAATAGCTAAAAATCTTCATTTATGGGCAAAGGAATTTGAACTCTGTGCGTATAATAGACTTCTTATTAGCCCGACTGAACTTCAGCCCCATTTGTTAAGTGTAATTTCAATTTTTTTAGATTATTTTTTAATTCAAAGAACTACTTTTTTCAACTCTTTTATTGTTACATCACAAGTTGAGGAAAATTTAGAAATAGTAAAAGAGACTCCACTGAAAAAAAAGATAAAAGACTACAGAGTATTAGGAGTTTTAAAGAATGAACAGACAATTGAAGATTTGGGGGATAACCTTTTTAAACGTAACCAAGCTAATATTAGCAAATGTATAGAAGCTTTGAGTAAGGTTAATGCTCCTTTAGACACAGTAATTTATGTGTTTGAGAAAGGGAATAAGGTCTCGACAACTTTACCTAATGGAACTGTAAAAGTTTTTTCTTAGAATATTAAAAGAAACCACGATAGCGCGGATTTGCAATCCGTGCCACTACTATTTTAAAAGCTTCAGCACGAATCCTGTTTTTTGTATTATGAGATTCCTCCTGCGTCAGACACGAGAGCTTTGCTCGAACTGGCGAAGCAATGACAAGATTGTGGTGAAAATGTCTTAATAGAAGAAGTTTGTATTTTAAACAGCATATATTATTGTTTTGTCATTTCGACGCAGGAGAAATCGCATCAAGTTATTTTTTAGTATAATTGCTTAGCACTACTTCTTTCACAAAAGACGCTCGCATTCTAGCCCCGATTGCAGGAAACGCCGCGCGTGACGTAAAGCGGGAATGACGATGGCAAGAAAGCGCAAGCCATTCGCTTCTAAATTAACCACAAAGACACAAAGAAGGCGCAAAGCTCACAAAAGTTTGGTTTATCATAAACGAAATCTGCCTTCTGCAACTGCATTCTGCTTTCTTTTAAACACAAGGAACACTAAGTTTGGAATTTCACTCCTTAATCAACTCCACTTTCCGTCTAATTTCATTCCCAAATTCGTCTACAACGGTGATGTAGTGAATGCCAGTGTTGGCTTCAATTGGGAGTTCGTGAAAGGTTTGCGTGGTGCCTTTGTACACGTTGTCTACGTACCAAAACAGTTTGGCTTCTTTGTTGGAGTGCGCTACTTTGGCAATGATCGGTTGGATTTGCCCGTTGAAGTTTTTGGTCAGGTAAATTTTGCTGTTGGTTTTGGGGTAAATAAAATCCATTACGTTGTGTTGTGCGGTTTGGCAATCATCTCGAAACGGCGGCAACGGCACGTAATCAATGTGTAAACTTTTGTAGTACAATTCCATTACGGGCGGCAACACAAACCACTTTTTTCTGACAATGTTATTTACGTCTTCGCAACTGCTGTTCACCTGAAATTGCTCACTCGCGTCCAAATGCACCAATTTGTGGTACGGGCAAACTGCCGTTTTCTTTCCGTTGCGGTTGATGAGTTGCATCACTTTTGGGCAATCGTCTTGCGCTAAATGACCACTTTTGGTACAAATTTCGGCTTCTTCTAAATCGTTCAACGGCGCAGTAAAAAACGGTTTCCGTGGCAATAAGTTGAACACGTCAAACAACACTGGCGCGGCATAATCGACTCCAGTTAATTCAGGTCGGCCTTCGCCTGAAGCATTCCCAACCCAAACGCCAACCACATAACGCGAGTTGGTGCCAATTGCCCACGCATCGCGGTTGCCAAAACTGGTTCCGGTTTTCCAAGCGAGTTCGAGTGACGAATCGTAAAAACGCCACGCTTCATCGCCTTCGGGTCGGTTGACTTCTTTCATCGCGTTGTACGTCAAGTAAATCGATCCCGCGCCTAAAATGGTTTTCTGAAAACTGTCGCCACCAAAGTCGGTTTCAAATCCGTGACGGAAATTCAGTTCAGCAAATTCCTTACTGCGGTATTTTCCTTTGGATGTATTGAAATAATTCACTGTAGATGATAAGTTGGCATAGGTGCGACACAAATCCCACAAATTGCTTTCGGCGCCACCCAAAATCAGCGACAAACCGTAATGATCGGGATGATTGTTGATGTCGTGCAATTGAAATTTCTGCAGCACATCGTAAAATTTAAACACACCATAATCCTGCAACATCAATACAGCGGGAATGTTGAGCGATCGCGACAAAGCGCGTTGCGCCGGAACTGCGCCATCGTAAGTCAGGTTAAAATTCTGCGGCGTATAACCCGAAATTTGCGTCGGAACATCAGGAACCAAAGTGTTGGGCAGAATTTCGCCATCGTCCAACATCGACGCGTAGAGAAACGGTTTTAAAATACTTCCCGTACTTCGTGGCGCCGAAATGATGTCGACGTCTTTATCGTGATCAACATCAGTAGGCGAGTTGCCCACATAACTAATCACGTTTCGGGTTTGCACATCGATGACAATAATGGCCAAATTGTGCACTTCGTTTTGCTTGAACTGATTGTGGTATTGACGCGCAATATGGTTGATGCGGTTTTGAAGCGCAATGTCAATGGTAGTTTTAATGCGTTGACCTTGATCGGTTTTAGCCACGCGCTGCAATAGGTGCGGAGCGATTTGCGGAACGTTGTACGGTTTTTGAGGCAACGGTTCGGTTATCGCCAAATCGTAGGTGAGTTGATCGATAACGCCTTCGTTGTGGAGTTTCAATAACAGCGCATTGCGTTTGCGGCGCAGTTTTTCTTGGTTTTTTCCGGGATAAATCAAACTCGGCGCATTAGGCAAAACAGCGAGTGTTGCGCTTTCGGCCCACGATAATTGGTGCGCTTGAACGCCAAAATAACGCCACGACGCCATTTCCAAACCAACAACATTTCCACCAAAAGGCGCGTGAGCTGAGTAGAGTTCGAGTATTTTTTCTTTTGAATGGCGGAATTCCAATCGGGTTGCCAGTACGATTTCGATGAGTTTTTCAAAATACGTACGCTTTTTATTTTTGCGCGAAAGGCGAATGACTTGTTGGGTTAAGGTACTTCCACCGCGCACAACTTTTCCGGCTTTTTGATTCTGACGAATGGCTTTGACCATCGCCACAGGATTGAACCCAGGATGATAGCGAAAGTGTTCATCTTCAAAATACACGATGCATTGTTTGAATTTATCGGGAACGCTGTCTTTGGCAGGAAAACGCCATTGACCATCGGGAGCGATTTGTGCGGCGAGCAATTCGCCATCGCTACTTTCAATTACGGTCGAATACGGTTCTTCGAAAAGCGTTCGCGGCAATGAAAAATAGTACACAACCAACAGAACAAAAGCAACTATTGATTTCTTTTTGTTGTTGAGGATGTAGTTTTTTATCCGCTGAAATACAGCTTTTAGTTTTTCTTTCATTTTAACCACGAAGACACAAAGTGTGCGCTAAGTTCACAAATTTTTTGATTGTTTATTTTACGGAATACTATCTAAAATAGGAATGCTTATACTGTGGTCGCCTTTGTAATATTTGACGTAAATTTTTCTGTTAATGCAATTGGAATCATCTTCACAATTTTTAAAAAGAACATCTGGACTTACTTCATTTGTGTAGGTTCCGCCTTCTGCATCGTATTTGTATTCAAGATGGTAATTGGATATTCCGATTTCATAATATTTGGTAATTTCACCAATTGTATAGGCTGGATTTGAGTTGATAAGCTCTTCATTTTTATGCAGTCGAATTGTTTTTGCTACACTCATACCTACTACTATCACAAGTATAATTGCAATGATTATTAGTTTGTAAAAGGAAAAAAAATCTCTCAAATTCGATTGTATTTATGAACCGCAAAGTTCGCAAAGAAATTATATAAACTTAGCGAACCTTGCGCGTTCTTAGCGCCTTTGCGGTTAAAAAAAATTACTTTATCACTTCCACCCATTGACCTTGTGTTCGAGCCAAGAAATCATTGTCGTACATGGCTTCGCATTGCAAACCAGGTAAATAGTATTTCCCGAGGTACGACGCATTCAATAGCATTTTAAACTTACGGGTTTCGCCACCACTTAAACTGAAATAGTAATTGGCTCGGTCGTCGCGAATGTCAATGTAATCGGCTACATTTTCGGTAGCAGAACCAAATTCGGTGTAACGCGTATTGACAATTTCAAATCCGGATGGCAGAATTTGCGTCAACGCGATGTTGTTCACACGTTCGTTTTTGCCGTTTTTCAACGTTACTTCAGCAATGAATTCGGTTCCTTGTTTGATTTTGGTTACCGAAACCGGATTGCCTTTTCGGTCTTTAAACGTCACGCTTGCCGTTAGGTTATTCTGAATTGGTTTTTCACTTCCTACAGGAAGAATTCCGCTGTTCAAAACACGTACAAAAATGGTATTGTTTTTAGTGTTTTTGATTGTCACCGAATTAGCTCCTGTTTTAATCACCAAATTACGTTCAGCCACTGTTTTGGTAGTAGTAATCAACTGAGCTTTTCCAGCATTAGTGTATTGAATCGACAAGCCTTTGCTTCCGTTGGATTTGGCAAATTTACTCATAGCATATAATCCGTATGCCGTGGTTTGTGTACTCATCCATTGATCACTCGATAGGTTTTTGGCCAATTGTGTTGCCATTTTGAAAGCGCGTTGTTTTTGACCTAATAACACTAAAGTTTCTAAAGCCATCGCACGGTTTCTATCGGCTGAACCATAGTAATAATAGTAACCATTGGTTTCGTTTTGTTCGTCGATGAATGATTTACTCAACAACGCCAATCCAGCCGAAGTTTGTTTGATTAATGCGTATGTTGCTGCCAAACGCAATTTACTTTCGTTGGTAATTCCGACCGTTTCACGTAATCGGTTCATTGAAGCCACATCGGCAGAACCAGCCAATGCGAGAGTATACAAACGATACGCTTGCGCTAGATCATTGCCGTATCCTTTTTCATAACGCCATTGTTTGGCCATTATTTGCTGATAGCTGATCCATTTGGTTTTGAAATTGATTGGCAATGCGTAGCCTTTTTTCTCTGCTTCAATTAGGAAATGCCCGGCGTACGATGTTCCCCAATCGTCGGCACTCATCGCACCTGGCCAATACGACAATCCGCCGCTTGGTTGTTGGAAATTGCCCAATTTTTGAATAGCTGCCGTAATGTTTCTTTGAATGTTTTGTTTGCGTGATGCATCAATATCCATAATATCCGCTAAGTACAATTGTGGGAAAACGGATGAGGTTGTTTGCTCGACACAACCGTGTGGATACTGAATTAGGTAATCCAAACGGCGACCAAAATCTACTGTTGGAACAGACGAAACTTCCATACTCGCTTTGTTACTTCCGCTTACGCCAAAGGTTTTCCACGCAATGGTTTTGCTGCTGTTCGGTTCCACTACAATATCAGTATAAGCGTTCGTTCTTGGATTCGGATTGGTCACATCAATTTCAACGGAATAGGTTGATTTTTCCTTGCCCGAAGTCGCGATGATGTCAATTTTTCCGATTCCAGTTGCGCTTCCCACTTGCAAATTGAAGTACGCCATTTTTTCATCTGGAGTTGGAAACGAAAGTTGTTGTGTTGAACTTCCAATCACGCGCACACTATTATTCGGTTTGATTTGAACGGTTACGTTTTTTACATGATTTTCGGTAGCAAAAACCGTTACCGGAATCGTGACATTTTCCGACGGTGATATTTTCCGCGGAAGCGAAGCCAATACCATCAACGGACTTTTCACTGGAGTTGCTTTTTCCGCCATTCCGTAAGCGCTGGATTCAGCTTGAGCTGCAACGACCATCGTTCTTACAGATCCAATGTATTTGGGCAACTTAATTTGATGCGTTTTCGAATCGCCTTTTCCTAATTCAAACGGACCAAAATACATCACCACCGGTTTGAAACGATTGGCTTTTTTGGCTTTTCCACCGCCTAAATCGGCGTCACCACCAATACTGAACACTTGATTTACTTTTCCGCCGTACGCGCCAATCACATCATCGTAAATATCCCAAGTGCGCACACCCAAAGCTTCACGAGTGTAGAAACTATCCCAAGCATTTGGCGTTTTGAATCGGGTTAAATCGAGTAAACCTTCATCCACAACAGCTATGGTATACGTCATTGCTTTACCTTGTTTTTCAGAGACTTTTACACTAAAAGTTTGTTCAGGGCGCAATACATTTGGCATCGAGATTTGCGGTTCGAGTACGGTGTTTTTATCAATAACTTCAATCGGAACGATGCCGTACATTCTGATAGGCGAATCGTTTTTGGTAGAAGCATGTGGTTGTAATAAGGTAATGTTAATGTACACGTTTGGCGCCATTTCACCCGTAATTGGCAATTCAATTTGAGTTTCGCCTTTTTGTGTTTTCGCCCAAAGCGTTTTCACGACTTTCGTTCCGTTTTCAATCGAAATCAACGCACGTCCGCCTTCACTTGATGGGAAGAAAATTTTGGCTTTATCGCCTACATTGTATTTGGTTTTATCGGTAGAGAATTTCAGCATTTTAGCCGATTCACCATCGGTATTTTTCGATTTAGCTGACCAATATGGCCAATCCAAATAAACCGAAACTCCAGTGGCATGTTTGTCTGTTGGGTCGTAAACACGTACCAAATAATTTCCCCATTCATCGTTGGGAACATTCAGATTCACGCTTCCTCTTCCAGACGCGTCTGTGCTCAAAATATAGTTTTTGTAAGCGACTCTTCCGACAGCCGTGTTATAATTCGACAAATCATTATTGGAAGCATCCCACCACCAACGCGACTCGAGTTTGTAAATGCGAATTTCCAATCCAGTTGTGCGTTTCGGGCGACCGTTTTCATCCACAGTTACAATACTGAAATTATTGTTTTTACCCGTTTCGTGCATGCCATAGCGATTCGGTTCAGGAGCTTTGATTCCGATATAGGTTTTGTAAGGAGAATATTGAGTCGACGAAACATCAGTACTTACATCACCGCCATTTTCATAGACTTTGGTGATGAAAGCCGCACGCAACATTCCAGGTGCTTGTCCTTGAATGGTTGGATTAATCGGAATTGATGCTTTACCATTCGCATCGACTTTACCCGAAAAAATATTGATTTCTTCGGTTGAGAAACTACGCGTTGGATCGTCAAAAACATAATTTGTAAATCCTTTGAACGAGGTTACTTGTTGTGAGAATTTTGCTTGTACTTCAGTTTTTAAATCTTTAGCAATCGCACCGTGCAACCACAACACTTGAATGTTATTGACGTTTTTCTTAGCCGCTGAAAGGACAGGTTGATTGAAACTGTTTTTAATTTTTAGGCGATTCGGTTTGATGGTTTCTACCTTGATACTTTTGTAGAAACGTGCGCCACCGACATTAACAACTGCTTCCCAATTACCAGTTGGAGCGCTGGTTTCTGTTGGAATTATAAAAGTGTAATGATTTAAATTATTGCCTTTTTTTACCGTTTGGTACACGGTTTTTCCGTTCGGATCATTCAATCGCAATTTGATCGGATGATTTTCGGGTAATTTATTCGCATTATCATTCAAAATGAACGACAAATACATCGTATCACCCGGACGCCAAACGCCGCGTTCACCATAAATATATCCTTTCAGTCCTTTTTGTAAGGTTTCACCCGAAACATCAAAATTACTTACCGAAAGCGAAAGTTCGTCGTCTAATTTCACGTACGTACTGTGTTTGCCTTGCGAAACAATAGCAAAATAGGCGTATTTGGTCATTTCAAACGTTGCCATTCCATCGCCATCAGTGCGAGAAGAAGCAATTTTTTGCTGTTGGAAATTGTACAAATCAACTGTGGCTCCCGAAACGGTTTCGGTAGTAACAATATTATTCACAGCAACAACTATTGATTTATCCGTTCCGCGTTTTACAATTACACCCAAATCAGTGGCAAGAATATTGGTTCCAACTTTGGTGTTGTAGTAATAGTAATTCGAACACGGATCTTGATCTTCGCGCCAATCGTAGTCGTCGTAATAGTAATCGTCGTAATATCCGCCGCTGTAATTCACATCGTCTTCGTCAATTTCTTCTTCCTCTTCTGCTTCGTCTTCACCATCTGGATTCGAAGTGCATTTGTAAAGCGAGTATTTCTTTTTGAATGAAAATTCTACGCGGTAAATCGCGCCCGGTTCGGGTTGAATGATTTTAGAAATATCCAACGCATAGACGTTCCATTTGCTGTAATTAGCCAGATTATTTTGTTTTAAATCGATGGTTGATTTTGCAATCGGTTGGCTGACTTGTTTCAGATTGCGTGTGCCGTTGAGTTCGTTATCTTGTAAAAACTGAAGAATGTTGTTTTTGTAGATTTTATAGACTTTTACATCCACCGATTTCAAATTGGCCGCTTCAAAATTGATTTTTAAATTGTTGGAACTCGGAAGAATATTTCCGCTTTTTAAGAAACGAACGCCCGGTTTTATTTGCTCGAAAATAAGGTTTTCAGAGTAATTCTCTTTGAGTTTATAACCGTAAGCACTTTCAATTCCTTGGAAGATTTCAATCAAGCGATTACTATCAAACGATTGCTCAACCACTGGAGCAACAGCTGTGGCTTCGATGGTTTCTTCAACAGCAGGTTCAACGGCTGCTGCGCTATCAATTGCACTTTCAGCATAAGCGGCCGCAACGGTATCAACCGCAACCGCGGCAGTATCAACAACAGCTTGAAGTTCTTGAGTAGTGTCAACTTTGGGAGAATTTTCATTATTGAAAAACACTTTCAACACATTGCCCATGGTTGAAAATTTCAGATTGTTGGTGTTTTGAATGTTGATCAAACCTTTAAAATCTTGGTCCTTTTTAAGTGGATCGGAAAAGTTGATGAGCAGCGATTGGTTGTTTTCGTCGCCTACTTCAATTTTGAGCACTTTGAAATTGTCTTTACCTGGAATGATTACATCCATTTCACCTTCTTGATCGATATCGACATCATCGCCATCCCATTCAATAGTGATTTTACCGTCTTCGTCTTCGCGTTTGATGTTTTCGATGGTGAATTTGAATTCGCTTGAAGTACTGAACGATTTGTCGAAGCTGATTTTTAAATCGTCGCCATTTTGAGTCGCTGATATCAGTTTTTTGGCATCTTCAAATGATAAATTATCGGCCGTTTTGATGGTTCCGTTGAGGTAATAACTATCGCGGTTGTACGATTGTAAGTCGTTGGTGTTGACTACAAAATCTTGTTTAAATGTTTTAAGTGAAAAGTTGAATTTGGCTAATTCTTTCGGAACTTTATTAGTAATTTTAGAGAGATTCAATGTTACTCGATACAAGGTGTTTTGTTCCAATTTATCTTTCGGAATAAAAGCGATGGTATTGTTGGAAAGCGCTACTACTTTTCCGCTGATGCTCGGTGAAATTTCAAATAAATCATCGTCGAGTTCTTCGTCTTTTTCCCAATCGTTTTTATTGAAAGCCAATTGTACTCTAATATCCGAATCGACAGAAACCATTCCGGTAGAAAAACTCGATATATAATCCTTATACAGTGAAAAGTCAGAATCAAAATCGGCGACCGATTTTTTAGTACACGAATGCAATACAAAGATTGCCAAAAACAAACCGATTAACTTAATGGTTTTCATTGTTTTAAGGAATTATTGGTTAGAACTTTTTTTCTTGAAAAAATGGTTTTTTTAACACTTTCAATTAATGGCATAACTGAAAAGATATTCGAAATATTGTAGTAAATGTAAAATATTTTTTTGAACTATTTTTCTTGTAAAAATTTTTGTGAATTATTTTCTTTTGGAAGCAAAAAAACGCTTCATTAAATCGGCACATTCATTGGCTAAGATGCCTTGAATTACTTGTGTTTTGGGGTGTAATTGCGTTCCTAAAGTGAGAAATCCGCGTTGATCATCTCGAGCGCCAAAAACCACTTTCGAAATCTGACTCCAATACAACGCACCAGCACACATTTGACAAGGTTCTAAAGTAACGTACAACGTACAGTTTTTTAAATATTTTCCACCAAGGAAATTTGCTGCCGCGGTAATTGATTGCATTTCAGCGTGAGCGGTAACATCGTTGAGCAATTCGGTGAGATTGTGACTACGCGCAATAACTTTGTCATCTACAACAATAATAGCGCCAACTGGAATTTCACCTTTTTCGAAAGCCATTTCAGCTTCTTGCAAGGCTTTTTTCATGAAGTAGTCGTCGGTGAAAATGTTTTCCATGAAACAAAAGTACGATTTTGAAGTAATTTTCGTTAGTTTTAAAATCACAAACTACAATTTATGAATCAGAAGTTGAACATCACGATTCCGAAACCGTGTCATGAAGATTGGAACTCAATGACTCCAGACCAAACGGGACGATTTTGTAGTTCGTGCACCAAAAGCGTAGTTGATTTTACCAATAAATCTACCGAAGAAATTCAGCAGTATTTCTTAGAAAATAATGGAGCAAAAGTCTGTGGGCGATTTAAAAATGAGCAAATCAATCGCCTCGCCATTCCCATTTCAAGACGCGTTTTGGAACAACCCATGCCGTTTCATAAAGCATTTTTGTTGATTTTATTTATTGTTATGGGAAGTACACTTTTTAGCTGTAAAAATCATAATGATGAGTTTGTAACTGGTGAGCCTGCACTCGTTGAAGACGATACAATTCAACGAAAACCGATGTTAGGAGATGTTATAGTGGATAATAATAACAAAGCAGATACTATTCAAGTAACAAAATATGCACCTATCAAAACTGTTGGTATTGTTGAAGTAGCGCCTGATACACTAAACAAACTTAGACCAAGAGATTTGTATATGGCATCACAAGTTGAGGAATTACCAAACTATTCCAAAGGAATGGAAGGATTGTACAGTTTTATCAAATCAAACTTTAAAATACCAGATGCTGATAAAGAGACTAAAGGAAAAATTTTCCTCTCATTTATAGTAGAAAAAGACGGAAGTTTATCGAATATAAAAGTAGTGCGCGGAATTAATGAAGCGTTAAATTCAGAAGCAATTCGAGTTTTAAAAGCTTCTGAAAAATGGATTCCCGGACAACAGAATGGTGAAAAAGTTAGAGTATCTTACACTATTCCGATACTAATAAAACCAGATTAGTAAAAACAAAACCTTAAATTTGCTTTTTTAAATGCAATGAAAAGCAATCTTCTTTCACACATTAACAATCCAACCGATTTACGAAAATTGGACGTTGCTCAGTTGCCTCAATTGGCCAAAGAGTTACGCGAATTTATCATTGATGTAGTTTCGGTGAGAGAAGGTCATTTGGGTGCGAGTTTAGGAGTAATTGAATTGACAATCGCTTTGCATTATGTGTTCAATACACCAGAAGATTTGCTGGTTTGGGACGTTGGTCATCAAGCGTACGGACACAAAATTCTCACCGAAAGAAGAACCCAATTTGATACTAATCGACAATTAGGCGGAATTTCAGGTTTCCCAAAACGAAGCGAAAGTGAGTACGATACGTTTGGTGTTGGTCATTCATCCACGTCGATTTCGGCGGCTTTAGGAATGGCGATTGCCTCACAATTAAAAGGTGAAAACAAACATCATGTTGCGGTAATTGGCGATGCCTCAATTGCTAGCGGAATGGCATTTGAAGGTTTGAATCACGCTGGAGTTACGGATGCGAATTTATTAGTTATTTTAAACGACAACGCGATTGGAATTGACCCAAGTGTGGGTGCTTTGAAAAACTACTTAACAGCAGTAAAAGAAGGTAAAAATCCGAAACAAAACAACATGATTAAGTCGCTGAATTTTGATTATTCAGGTCCGATTGATGGTCATGATATCAATTTATTAATCAACGAATTACAACGACTTCAAAAAGTAAAAGGACCGAAGTTTTTACACATCATTACCACCAAAGGCAAAGGATTACAACTGGCCGAAGAAGACCAAGTAAAATACCATGCGCCTGGAAAATTTGATGCCATTACAGGAGAAATTCATGTAAAGTCGGAAGAGCATTTACCCATGAAATTCCAAGATGTTTTCGGATTGACTTTAGTAGAATTGGCCAAAAACAATCCCAAAATAATCGGAATTACTCCAGCGATGCCTTCTGGAAGTTCAATGAAATTCATGATGGAAGCGTTTCCTGATCGCGCTTTTGATGTAGGAATTGCCGAACAACACGCGGTAACTTTATCTGCGGGAATGGCCACGCAAGGAATGGTGGTTTTTTGCAATATTTACTCTACGTTTTTGCAACGCGCTTACGATCAAGTGATTCACGATGTGGCGCTCCAAAATTTACCAGTGATTTTTTGTCTCGACCGAGCAGGATTGGTAGGTGAAGACGGCGCAACACACCACGGAGTTTTTGATTTGGCGTATTTGCGATGCATTCCCAACATGCTGATTTACGCTCCAAAAGATGAATTCGCGTTACAAAATATATTGTATACGGCTTCATTAGGTTTGAATCATCCGATTGCGATTCGCTATCCGCGTGGACGTGGAAATTTAGTAGATTTCAGAATGCAGTTGGCTGATTTTAGATTTCAGAAAATTGAAATTGGAAAGGCAGAATTGTTGAAGGATGGAACTACAATTGCAGTGTTATCAACAGGTTTTATCGGCAATAATGTGACGTTGGCGTTGTCTGAATTACATAATCCAGAAACGATTGCGCATTATGATTTCGGATTTGTAAAACCTTTGGATGAGAAGACATTACATCTTATTTTTCAAAAATATAAAAAGGTGATTACCATAGAAGATGGCGTAATTAAAGGCGGTTTTGGTAGTGCGATTGTTGAATTTGCAATGGAGAATAACTATCATTTACCCATTCAAACACTCGGAATTCCGGATGCTTTCATCGAACACGGAACAGTTAACGAGTTGCAACAAATGTGCAAAATAGACGTTAAAAGTCTGGTAAATCTTTTTTCAATCTAACGAAAAAAACGATTTTTGCACAACGAAAAAATTGTATCGATGAAGTTTCTTTTAAAAGCAGCCTTTCTTTTGGTGTTTTTTACTTTTCAAAACACCTATTCTCAACAAATTATACAAACCAAATTACCCGACACGACTTCAAATTGGAAAAAGAAAAATACCGTTGGTTTTGACATCAGCCAAATTGCTTTTATGAATTGGAATGCCGGTGGAAACAGTTCGATTTCGGGATTGTTAAAAGGCAATTTCCTTCGAAAATACGAAACTCAAAACCTAAAATGGCTCAACGAATTGATCGTGCGTTACGGTGTGAATAAGCAAGACGGAATTGAACTTCGTAAAACCGACGATGCCTTTCAAGTGAATTCGACTGTGGGTTATCGAAGAGATACTATTTCAAATTGGTATCATTCGGCCAAATTTAATTTCAATACTCAATTTACTAATGGTTATGCTTATCCGAATACCGATAATGCCATTTCAAAACCGATGGCTCCAGCGTATATTTTCCTCGGAATTGGAGCAGAATACGCGAATAAGGAAAAGAAACTGAGCGTTTACATTTCGCCTTTGACTCAAAAAACTACTCTGGTTTTGGATCAAACATTGGCCAATCAAGGAGCGTTTGGTGTAGAAAAAGCGACTTATGACGAGTTGGGCAATTTACTTACGTTAGGAAAAAAATCGAGAACAGAATTGGGTTTTTTGGTAACGAGTTTTCATAAAAAAGAGCTCTTCAAAAACATGAATTTGGAAAACCGACTGAACTTATATTCCGATTACATCAATAATTTTGGAAATGTGGATGTCGATTGGCAAATGCAATTGGATTTGATAGTTAATGAGTACGTTCGCGCTAATATCGGAGCGCATTTGATTTACGACGACGACATCAAAGCCAAAGAAGAAATCGACGGTCAGCAAGTTACCGTTGGACCCAAAGTGCAATTGAAACAGTTATTGGGCGTTGGATTGGTGTATGAGTTTTAGATAATAACCGTCCAAAATTTACCACAAAAGGCACAAAAGATTTGGCACTATAAATACAGATATAGTTTATCTCATTATTAACAAAGTATACAATTTAGAGATAAAGAACATAGAAACTTTTGTGACTTTTGTGGTTTTTTAATTTCAAATACTTAAAAAAAACGTCCCGATTACTCAGGACGTTTTTTCAATGTAAACCAACACATTTATATTACTCTTTAAGAGCTAACTCTCTGTTATTTCTTCGATCACGTAAATAGTATTTCACGCGTTTTACTAAATAGAACATCACTGGAACCATTACTAAAGTAAGTACAGTAGCGTAGGTCAATCCGAAAATGATGGTCCAAGCCAATGGTCCCCAAAAAATTACGTTATCACCACCTAAAAACAAGTGTGGATTCAAATCAGTCACCAATCCGAAGAAGTCGAAGTTCAATCCGATGGCCAATGGAATTAATCCTAGAACCGCAGTTAAAGCCGTCAATAATACCGGACGTAAACGTGATTTTCCTGATTCGATGATGACTTCTTTGATTTCTTCTAAAGTCAAATCATCGTGGCTTTCTACTTTTTTCTGAGCTACTTTTTCGTCCATTAATAGAACAAAGAAGTCCATTAATACGATTCCGTTTTTCACTACAATTCCCGCCAGCGATATGATTCCCATCATTGTCATCAAGATTACGAAATCCATATTAGCAATCACATAACCATAGAAAACACCACTGAAACTCAGTAATACGGTGAATAGAATCACCATTGTTTTTGAAACCGAGTTGAACTGAAGCACGATGATAATGGTGATTCCAGCCAATGCTAAGAACAATGCATACATCAAGAAACTTTGGTTTTTCCCTTGCTCTTCTTGAACTCCAGAGAACGAATACGTTATTCCTTTTGGCAATTCGTATCCTTTTAATTCGGTTTGAATTTGTTTGGTAATCTCATCGCCATTAAAACCTGTCAACACATTCGAATACACGGTCATGATTCGTTTTTGGTTTTTTCTTTTGATTTGATTGTACGTAGTCGTTTTTTCCGTTTGAGAAATGGCTGAAACCGGCACTTGCATCATCTGACCTGTCGCAGGGTTTCTGAACGTCAACGATTGATTGAACAAAATATTTTCGTCTTTACGTTGATCATCTTGCATACGCATCGTTATGTTGTAATCATCGTCGCCTTCTTTGAACGTAGAGATTTCTTGTCCGTATACCGAACGACGTAACGTAAATCCTAATTGACCTGTAGAAACACCTAAACTTCCTGCGCTTACACGATCTACTTTTACTTCTAATTCTGGACTTTCCTTATTCACATCGATGCTCAATCGCTCAATACCCGGAATGTTTTTAGAATTGACAAAAGCAATCATTTTATCCGCTTCTTTCAGCATGTCATCATAGTCAGAACCGGTTAACTGAATACTAATTGGATAACCAGCTGGCGGACCATTAGCATCTTTTTCAACGGTAACGGTTGCTCCAGCAATTCCTTTTACACGACTACGAACTTCTTCTAAAATGTCGGACGTATTTACTCCGCGTCTGAATTTAAACTCAGAGAAATTCACCGTTACTTTTCCTTTATAAGGCGTTTCAGAAGCAGAACCCGCATCTACATTTGGATTTCCGGCACCAACACCTACTTGCGATACAATCGATTCTGCCAGATAATTTTCTTTGGTTTCAGGATCAACGTATTTGCTTAGAATATCAATGACTTGTTTTTCTACAAATAAAGTCGCTTTATTGGTTTTTTGAATGTCAGTTCCTTGTGGATATTCAATGTAAGCAATTACCTGATTCGGAATATTATCAGGGAAAAACAACACTTTTCTAGGGAAAATTCCAAGTAAAATGAACGACAAGAATAGCATTCCGATAATTCCTGCCAAAGCAAACCACGCTTTTCTTCCCGTAAGGATTTTAGCTAAGAATGTTTTGTATTTTTCTTCCATTTTCGGAAAGAAACTGTGTTGGAAATCTTGTGTCCATTGGTATAATTTCCATTTGTACAACCACATTAAACCAAGAGAAATAATGGCTAAGTGAGCAATTGCTTTTGAGAATTTAGAATCAAAACCGTGACCGAATATCAAAAAGATAACTGCAATTAAAGTAAAAATAATAGTGAACTTTTTAGCCGATTTTTTGGATACATTTTTATCTTCAATATCCATAGAACCACCTGTCATGGCCGCATTCACCACCATCGCCACAAAAAGTGATGCCGTTAAGGTAACCGAAAGTGTAATTGGGAAATACTTCATGAATTTACCCATCGTTCCTGGCCATAATAAGAAAGGCAAGAACGCCATCAAAGTGGTTGCTGTTGACGAAATTACAGGCCAAGCGATTTCACCAATACCAATTCGGGATGCATCCAAACGATTCATTCCTTTTTTCATGTTGGCAAAAACGTTGTCGACTACCACAATTCCGTCGTCAACCAGCATTCCTAATCCCATTACAAGACCAAAAAGTACCATCGTATTCAAGGTCAATCCAGCGGCAGAAAGTATACTGAACGCCATCAGCATGGATAACGGAATCGCCGCACCCACAAAGAGTGAATTACGTAATCCCATGGTAAACATCAACACAATCATTACCAGAATAATACCAAAAATAATGTGGTTGGAAAGTTCATCTACTTGGTGTTCTACTCGCGATGATTGGTCGTTAGTTAACTGCATTTCTAAATTAGAAGGTAGGTAATTCTCTTTCGCAGCTTCTAATTTTTCTTTTACTTGCTCAATGGCCGAAATCATGTTTTGATTCGAACGTTTTTTCACGCTCAACATTACTACTTCGGTTCCTTTTTCACGAGCGTAGGTTGTTTTCTCTTTTTCTTTGAAACTAACAACAGCAATGTCTTTCAAGTAAACGGTTCCGCCATTGTGTTTTACAACCATGTTCTCTAATTCTTTCGGATCTTTGATTTCACCCACAATTCGGATGTTGTTTCTCGAACCTTGAGAGATTAAATTTCCGCCCGAAAGCGTCATGTTTTCATTGCGAACGGCACTTTGAATTTCGTCGAAGGAAACTTGTGCAGCCGTCATTTTGAAAATATCTACCGCAATTTCAACTTCTTTATCATCAACACCTAAAATGTCTACTTTTTTTACTTCTGGAATTTCTTCAATATCATCTTGAATCAATTCACCGTATTTTTTAAGTTGTTGTGTAGTGTAATTTCCTTTTAGGTTGATGTTCAAAATCGGCACTTCTTCTGAAATATTCAACTCAAAAACACTCGGTTCTACTTTACTTCCGTTGTCTAAGTTTGGCCAATCAGTATCGGCTTTTACAACGTCTACTTGGTCTTTGATTTTAGTTTTGGCATCGATGATGGTAACTTTATCGTCAAATTCAACGATGATCATCCCGTAATCTTGAAACGAACTCGACGTAATTTTATTCACACCACTGATGTTTTTGAACTCCTTTTCGAGTGGTTTGATGATCAATTTTTCGACATCTTCAGCTGAATTTCCTGGGAAAACAGAAGAAATGTATACTTTATTTTCGATGATTTCTGGGAAATCCTCGCGCGGCATAGTAACGTAGGCAATCAATCCTGTAATAACAATAAGGAAAGTAAAGATGTAAACAGTAACTCTGTTTTTGATTGCCCAGGTTGAAATCCCGAATTCTTTATTTTGGTGACTCATTTTATGTTTGTAGTTTATGGTTTGTGGTTGGTTGTTTAACAATTAACGATAAACAACGAACCATAAACCGTTTAGAAATTCAACTTCATTCCTTCAGAGATAGCATTAACTCCTTCTGTTACGATGATATCATCAGCATTCAATCCGCTTACAATTTCAGTTACGTTTCCTGATGATTTTCCAACTTTAACCAGTACTTTTTTGGCAGTTCCGCTTTTTCCGTTGCTGTTGATTACAGTGAATACAAATTTGTTTCCTTCACCGTCTTCTTGCACTACGTTGGTAGGAACAGAAATTGCTTTTGGATTGGTGTAATCGATGATTTTAAGTTTTGCCACTTGGTTTGGACGCAATAAATTATCCGGATTTGGAATGCTTACTTCGATTCCGAAACTTCTATTATTTGGATTGATGTAATTACCAACCTGACGTACTTTTCCTTTGTAGGTTTTTCCTAAAGAAGTTAAATACACATCTACAATTGTACCTACTTTTAATTTACCAATGTAAGTTTCAGGAACTGTTGTAGAAACGTACATTTGACTTAGGTTCACAATTCGCATTAATCCTTGTGGACTTGCAGAAACTACTTCACCTCTTTCCACAAAAACTTCATCAATGGTTCCTGAAAAAGGCGCTCGGATCAATGTTTTTGCTAATTGAGCTTTGGCTTGAGCTACTTGTTTTTGCAAACTTATCATTTGAGTTTGAGCTTGTAAATACTGTATTTCAGAACCAATTTTTTGATTCCACAGATTTTTTTGACGCTCAAAAGTAGTTTTTGCCAATTGGTATTGTGTTTCGATGCTAGCCACTTGTTGACTCATTCCGCCATCGTCTACACGACCCAAAATTTGTCCTTTTCCAACACGTTGTCCAGCTCTCACGGTTAATGAAGTTAATGTTCCAGGCATTTCGGGTTGAACCAAAACATTTTCTTTGGTATCAACATTTCCTTGAATATCTAAATAATGATTGAAAATGGTATCTTTTACAGTCATAACCGAAACTAAAGCTTCGTCTTTTTTAACATTTAATGAGGCTAAAGCTTCGTCAATTTTGGCAATATCAGCTTGTAAAGCCGCTTTTTTAGTTTGAAGTGCAGTCGGATTTTTTGCACTGATCAAATCGTCAATGTTGTCGCTATTTTCCTTCTTTGAACAAGACAGAATGGCGAGTGATAGGAACGCGGTTAAAAGTATTTTTCTCATGTTATATTGGATTGTGATTTAGTTTTTGTTGAATAATTTTTCTAAGGCTGCTTTTTTGTTGATGACACTCAACATGGCCTCAAGGTATTTCTGTTGTGCGGCATATAATTGTTCTTGCGCTTGCGTCAAATCGAAACTGCTTGATAAACCTTCTTTGAATTTGATTTGGTTTTTGTTTTCAATGCGTTCGGCCAAATTCAAATTGCTTTTGGATGTAGTCAATTGCTCTAAACTGAATTCGTAGTCACTTTTGGCTCTTTCGAATTCGAGTTTTAATTTTTGTTCGGTTTCAGTTAATTGCGTTTTCGATTGTTCCAAAGCAATTTTGGCTTGTTGCGTACGTGCGCTTCTTCCACCACTACTGAAAATAGGAACGTTTAAGTTTATACCTAAGTTGGAATAGTTCAACCATTTTTGATTTTGACTAAAAAACTGAAACTCATCATTAAATGCATTGTAACCAAAATTTACTGCTGCGCCCAATGATGGTAAGGCTTTACTTCGCTCTAATTTTAAAAGTAATTCTTTGCTTTTGAGAGAATTTTGACCTATTTGATAATCGATGTTATTGTTGACATTGAATTCTTCTTTCAATAAAACCAAATCAACATTGTTTTGGGTTAAAGCTTCCAATTTATCAGTAATAACTAGTTCGCTTTCTAATTTGATTCCCAAAAGCAATTTAAGCATATCGATAGCAATTATTTTCTGACGTTTTACATTTTCCAACGAACTGTTTACCGATGATAAATTGATTTGTAATTGCTCTACGTTTTCTTCTTCGATGAAACCGTTTTTATAGATTTCACGTGTGTCAGAAAGAGTTTTTTCAAGAATGGTTTTGTTTTTCTGAAGGATGGAAATACTTTCGTCAGACAGCAAAACATTACCATACGAATTGATGACCATTTCTCTGATTTGTTGCGCCGTTTTGACTTTAGCATTTTCAGAAATTTGCAAATACGTTTTGGCCGATTGTAAACCTACTAAGTACGAACCGTCAAAAATCAACTGACTCAAAGTGGCCGATGCCGCCATAGTGTGTTTGGTTCCGAAAGCTACTTCTGCAAATTCTCCGGGTTCACCACCAAAAAATTCGGCTGGAACAATAGATCGTTGAATTTGAAAATTGTTTTGGTAGGCGACATTTCCATTAATTTGAGGCAAACCAATAGTGGTAGTTTCCCATTTTTTCTGTTTGGCAGCTTCCACATCGCGGTTGGCATTGATTACAGAATAATTGTTTTTAATGGCATGCTCAATGGCTTGTTCTAGAGTAAAAGAGAAACTCTCTTTTTGATCTTGTGCTTGCAAAATTGAGGCAAACAGGAGTAAGGTTAGGATTAATTTATTTTTCATGGATTGATGATTATGAATTTATTTTTGATAATTGTTTTTCGAGTTCAATAATTCCTTTTTCGCTGGCAATTGCTCTAGTGTGGTATTCTAAGGCTTTGAGTTCTAATTCGGCTGCGTCTTTTTCAAATTGAGTATTTTCGTTGATGGAAAAAATCAGCGTGTAATAGAATTTTACCGCCGCTTCAATGTCTACGTCAGTTCGATACAAACCTTGCACAATTCCTTTTTCAACATTCTGAGAGAAAACAGTAGTACAATCTTCAATTTCGTTGGCCATCATTTTACTGTAAATTTCGGGATAGTGCTTTTTTAACTGAAATGCGGGCGAATGATCTACTGATTGAAACATTTCTTTGAACATTCTTCTGATTTCAAAGTTTTCTTCAATTGCATTAAAATCTTTCGAAATAATCTCGTCAATGATTCGGTGAATTTTTTGATGAACAATCTCCGTTCCTTCTTCAATCAGCATTTCTTTGTTGTGAAAATATTTGTAAATCGTTTTTTTAGAAATACACATTTCGCAAGCAATATCATCCATAGTCACGCTCTTGAATCCAAGTTTCAAAAACATTTCGGTGGCTTTTTTGATGATTTTGTCTTTCATTTATTCTGAATTTATTTTAAAATTGGTGAATGGAATTATTCCTAATTTCGGGTGCAAATGTAATACGGAAACTTTTAACACCAAAACAGTTTCCATTGTATTTACATAAATTTAACATTTGATTTGGTTTTGTAGATGGCAATTTCAACTTCAAATACGTAATTTATATGTAGATTTGCATAACAAAATCCGCAATCACAATCATTTATATGCGTCCAATAGCTCACTATCAAGAACTGATTTCCGATTATTTTAACGAATTAACTCTGACCAAAGAACCCAAAAATTTGTACGAACCGATTCAGTACATTTTGCATTTGGGTGGAAAACGCATGCGGCCCGTTTTGACTTTAATGGCAACTGAAGTTTTTGATGTTGATTGCAAAAAAGCACTGGCAGCAGCTACAGCTGTTGAGGTTTTTCATAATTTTTCGTTGGTTCATGATGATATTATGGACGACGCGCCTTTGCGAAGAGGAAACGAAACCGTTCATGAGAAATGGGACATTAATACCGGAATTTTATCGGGCGATGCGATGCTTATCTTGGCGTACCAGCATTTTGAAGATTATGAACCAATTGTTTTCAGAGATTTAGCTAAACTGTTCAGCAAAACGGCTTTAGAAGTATGTGAAGGTCAACAATACGATGTTGATTTTGAAACTCGAGACGATGTTACGATTCCGGAATATTTGAAAATGATCGAATATAAAACCGCAGTTTTGGTTGGAGCAGCTATGAAAATGGGCGCTATCGTTGCTCAAACTTCGGAAGAAAATGCCAATTTGATTTACGATTTCGGATTGAATTTAGGAATTGCTTTTCAATTGCAAGACGATTATTTAGATGCTTTTGGAAACCCAGAAACGTTTGGAAAACAAGTAGGTGGTGATATTATTGAAAACAAAAAAACCTATTTGTATTTGAAATCAATGGAGTTTGCCAACAATGAAGAAAGAGAACAATTATCGCATTTATTCTCCATTCAGCCCAATGACAATACAGATAAAATTCAATCGGTAAAAGATATTTTTACTACAACAGGTGCTTCAGAAGCTACTCAAAAAGCCATTCAAGAATACACTTTTAAAGCATTTGAAACCTTGGATAAAATGAGTATTTCAGATGATAAAAAGATGGTGTTGAGGGTTTTTGGTGAAAAATTAATGAATAGAAATGTGTGAGCAATATCAAAAATCAATATCAATATCAAAAGTCAATAATACTATTTTAAATTGTCATTGTCATTGTCATTGATATTGTAATTGCATTGAAATTGAACCCAACTATGTATACAGCGCCAACATCTACCGATCATTTACTTTCTGAAGCAGAAAATGAAAATCTGTATCCAAAATTAATCGAACAAATCAACAAGGATTTCAATTTGGCCAACGAACCAATAGATTTTCACCATTCGACGACTCCCAATGAGTTGAAAATACAATTGCATGAAAAAATCTACCGTTTGATTCAATACAAATTTGCCGAATACCTAAACTTGCTCTACATCATTGATGTTCCAGAAGATCAGGTAAAAAAACTCGATGGTTCGGATGTGTTAGAACTTTCCGAACAAGTGGCTTTTTTGATTTTAAAAAGAGAATGGATGAAGGTATGGTTTAGAAATCGGTACTAACTGCTTTTCTTAAAATTTACATTCTCAAAGTCTTATAGTCCTATAATCTTACAGTCTTGTAGTCTAACATCCTAAAAAAACACCCTAACAAAAGGCATAAAAGCATCACCATAAACGCCTTTGTCTTCAACAAATAAAACGTTGTAACGTGCGCCAATAGTTACATTATCCATGCGATAACCAGCTCCAAGAAACAAACCAGTATTCCAAAAATCATCTGTAAAAGTAGAATTGTCTGCTTTCAAATTCACTCGAAGTTGCTCTAATTCAACCGACAATTGAAACTCTTCAATAGGATTAATCAATCCAATAATGCTTCCACCGTACATGCTCGAAGAATAAAAATCACGGTCTTTTAAATAACTGTATTGCAAACCAGCACCAGCCGAAACGTATTCGTTGAAGTTATAAATCGCAGTTGGAGATACCGAAATATTAGTAAATCCAGAGCCAATTGCCAAGCCTAATCCGCCACCAAATTGCACATCGCTCCAAAAATCATTTTTTGTTTCAGTAACAGGAGTTTGCTGTGCAAAATTGACACAATTCATCAGTAGTAAAAATAGAAATGTTAATCTTTTTATAAAAACAGGTAATACTTTCGTTTTCATGGCTCTATGTATAGTTAATTAGCGATATAAAAGTAGCAAAAACATTGAAAGATTGTTATAAATATTTTACTTTTGCATAAAATTTTTCAACTACAACTGTACTTATATAAAAAATATGGATAGGTTTTCCTTTTTAAACGCAGCACACACTCAATTTTTTGCCGATTTATACGAACAATATACCTCAAATCCGGATAGCGTAGAACCTAGTTGGAGAGCCTTTTTTCAAGGGTTTGACTTCGGAATGGCTACCTATAACGAAGAAAATTTAGGGGAACAAATTGTAACGTATGCTTCCTCAGATAACTCTCAAGTTTCAGAAAAACTTCAGAAAGAATTTAATGTTTTAAAATTAATTGATGCGTATCGTACACGTGGCCACTTGTTTACTGAAACTAATCCAGTTCGAGATCGTCGTGTTTACACACCCAATTTAGACATAGAAAACTTTGGTTTGACTAGTGCTGATTTAGAGTTGGTTTTTGATGCTGCCAAAGTATTAGGCCATCAACCTAAAACCTTAAAAGAAATCATTGCTCATCTTAAAAACGTGTACTGCCAACACATTGGTATCGAGTACATGTACATGAGAAAACCAGAGGTGATTCAGTGGATTCAAGACCGAATCAATGTCAATGATAACCTTCCGAACTTTGATGCTGATCGAAAAAAACACATACTCGGAAAATTAAACGAAGCGGTTTCTTTTGAAAACTTTCTTCATACCAAATACGTTGGTCAAAAACGCTTCTCGCTTGAAGGTGGCGAAAGTTTGATTCCAGCTCTAGATGCTGTAATCGAATCGGCAGCCGAAAAAGGTGTAGAGCATTTCGTAATGGGAATGGCGCACCGCGGACGTTTAAATGTGTTAGCCAACATCTTCGGAAAAGCAACACAAGATATTTTCTCCGAATTTGACGGAAAAGACTACGATAAAGAATATTTCGATGGAGACGTAAAATACCACTTGGGTTTGACTTCGGAACGAAAAACATCTTCAGGTAAAAAAATCAACATCAATTTAGCGCCCAATCCTTCGCATTTAGAAACAGTTGGTGCCGTTATTGAAGGAATTACACGTGCGAAACAAGACAAATATTTCCCAGACGATTTTTCTAAAGTATTGCCTATTGCTGTTCACGGTGATGCCGCAGTTGCTGGACAAGGAATCGTATACGAAATTGTTCAAATGGCGCAATTAGACGGTTACAAAACAGGAGGAACCATTCACATTGTTATCAACAACCAAGTCGGATTTACTACCAATTACCAAGATGCACGTTCGTCAGTTTATTGTACCGATGTAGCCAAAGTAACTTTGTCACCAGTATTACACGTAAATGCAGACGATGCTGAAGCAGTGGTTCATGCGATGTTGTTTGCCTTGGATTTCCGTATGGAATTCGGACGCGACGTGTTCATCGATTTGTTAGGATACAGAAAATACGGTCATAACGAAGGAGACGAACCTCGTTTTACACAACCGGTTTTATATAAAATCATTGCAAAACATCGCAATCCAAGAGATATTTATGCAGAAAAGCTAATCACTGATGGAATCGTTGATGCGGCATACATTACCAAAATAGAAAACGAGTACAAAGACAAACTCGACGAAAATCTACAAGCTTCTCGTAAGAAAGATTTGACCATCATCAAACCGTTCATGCAAGATGAATGGGAAGGTTTTGAGCAAGTTTCAGATGATGTGATGTTGAAAAAAGTTGATACTAAATTTGATCGTAAAAAATTAGATCAAATTATTGAAACGGTTTCGACTTTGCCTTCGGATAAAAAATTCATCAGCAAAATTTCGAAAATTGTTTCGGACAGAAAAACGATGTACGACAACAACGCCATCGATTGGGGAACAGCCGAAACCTTAGCGTATGGTTCACTTTTGACTGAAGGTTATGACGTTCGTGTATCAGGTCAAGATGTGGAAAGAGGAACGTTTTCGCACCGTCATGCGGTTGTAAAAGTAGAAGACAGCGAAGAAGAAGTAGTGTTACTCGATGCATTAAAAGATAAAAAAGGGAAGTTCAATATTTTTAACTCGTTCCTTTCAGAATACGGCGTACTCGGATTTGACTACGGTTATGCATTAGCCAATCCAAACGCTTTAACGATTTGGGAAGCCCAATTTGGAGATTTTTCTAACGGTGCGCAAATCATGATTGACCAATACATTTCGTGTGGTGAAGACAAATGGAACAACCAAAACGGAATCGTATTGTTATTGCCTCACGGTTACGAAGGTCAAGGTGCGGAACACTCGTCGGCGCGCATGGAACGTTACTTGCAATTGTGTGCACGTCACAATATGTACGTTGCTGATTGTACAACGCCAGCCAATTTCTTCCACTTGTTGAGAAGACAGATGAAAACCAAATTCCGTAAACCATTGGTAGTGTTTTCACCCAAAAGTTTGTTGCGTCACCCATTGTGTGTTTCTACAGTTGATGAATTAGCCAAAGGGCAATTCCAAGAAACCATTGATGATACTTCAGTAGACAAGAAAAAAGTAAAAACTGTAGTTTTTGTTACCGGAAAATTCTACTACGATATTTTGGCCGAAAGAGAAAATTTAGGCAGAAATGATGTAGCTTTGGTACGTATTGAACAATTATTTCCGTTGCCAGTAGAGCAATTGAAAGCCATCATCAAAAGCTATCCAAATGCAGACGATTTTGTTTGGGCACAAGAAGAGCCGAAAAACATGGGTGCTTACGGATATATGTTGATGAATTTCGATTTGGTGCCATGGCGTTTAGCTTCGTTAAAAGCCTACGCAGCACCAGCAGCCGGAAGTCACACACGCGACAGAAGACGTCATGCCGATGCAATACGAATGGTTTTTGATAAAAATTTATTTAGATAAAAAAGTTTATGGTTTGTGGTTCATAGTTAGCCGCAAACAATAAACAATAAACTACGAACAATAAACTAAAAGAATATGATTTTAGAAATGAAAGTGCCTTCTCCAGGCGAATCAATAAAAGAAGTTGAAATTGCAACTTGGTTAGTAAAAGACGGTGATTATGTAGAAAAAGACCAAGCAATTGCTGAGGTAGATTCTGATAAAGCGACACTTGAATTGCCTGCAGAAGCGAGTGGAATCATTACGCTTAAAGCCGAAGAAGGTGATGCAGTTGCCGTTGGTGCCGTGGTTTGTTTGATCGACACTAGTGCTGCAAAACCAAGTGGAAGCGCTCCAGCAGCAGAAGCAAAGCCAGCTGTTGAAGCTCCAAAAGTAGAAGAAAAAAAGGCAGAAGCTCCAAAAGCTGCTCCAGTGGCAGAAAAAACGTACGCAACTCAAGCGCCATCGCCAGCAGCTCGTAAAATATTGGATGAGAAAAACATCCAACCAACTGATATTGTAGGAACAGGAAAAGGTGGTAGAATCACTAAAGATGATGCTGTAAATGCTGTTCCTTCTATGGGAACACCAACAGGTGGAACTCGTGGTTCGGAACGTACCAAATTATCAATGTTGCGTCGTAAAGTAGCCGAACGATTGGTGTCTGCGAAAAACGAAACTGCGATGTTGACTACGTTCAATGAAGTAGATATGACAGCGATTTATGATTTAAGAGCTGAATTCAAAGATGCGTTCAAAGAAAAACACGGTTTAGGTTTAGGATTCATGTCGTTTTTTACTAAAGCAGTAACAAGAGCGTTGCAATTGTTCCCAGATGTAAATTCAATGATTGACGGTCAAGAGAAAATTTCCTACGATTTTTGTGATATTTCAGTAGCGGTTTCTGGCCCGAAAGGTTTGATGGTTCCGGTAATGAGAAATGCTGAGACGTTATCGTTCCGTGGAGTTGAAGCTGAAATCAAACGTTTGGCTTTGCGTGCTCGCGACGGACAAATCACAGTTGATGAAATGACCGGTGGAACATTCACTATATCAAACGGAGGTGTTTTTGGAAGTATGTTGTCTACACCAATCATCAATCCGCCACAATCGGGAATTTTAGGAATGCACAATGTGGTAGAACGCCCAATTGTTAGAAACGGACAAATCGTGATTGCACCAGTAATGTATGTTGCTTTATCGTACGATCACCGAATCATTGACGGTAGAGAATCAGTAGGTTTCTTAGTAGCCGTAAAAGAAGCGTTAGAGAACCCAGTTGAACATTTAATGGGTGGAAATGCGAAGAAAGCGCTAGAATTATAGTTTTTTCCGCCTGCTTGTTCGGGCGCCTATATACGTAAATCCCGTCTTGTTGTCAACGAGACGGGATTTTTTAAAGCACTATGTTGGGTTCAAACTTCATAAAAGAGAAGTAAAAATTTAACGTTATTCTTGAAGATTATTCTTGAAAAAACCATGAGTTATTAGTTATTTTTGCGACTTACATTTTTGCAGCAGCTTTTGTTCCTTTTTCCATGCATAGAATCATCCTACAATTCATACTACTAGTGTCTTTTTCTTCTGTATCTGCTCAGGAGTTGAATGAACTTCAAATTAAAAAAACCCGTAGCATACAAGAACAACTTATTGCCAATCCCGAAAAAGCGTATGCCGAGGCTTTGGAAATGAGTAATGACAAAGACGAATTGTTTCGTTTTTTTGGCAAATATTATGTTGCCAATTACTTTTATAATAAATCCGATTTTACGCATTCCAAGAAACTTATAAATGCACTTATAGAAGAAATTGAAAACAGTGATGTTCCCAAATCAAGTAAAGTGTATCAAGATTTGATGGGCATTTGTGTCAACAAACTTTTCTACATCCACAAAAATTTAGGGGAATACGACTTGGCCTTGTTGTATCTTGATAAATATAAAAAGCGATTACCCAACAATCGTTTTAATGAGCAATACGGTTTGATCAAAGTGGCAATGGGTGATTATGTCAATGGAATTGCTTTGTTGAAGAGAGAGTTAATGACTTCAACACACTTGAAATTGGGAGTAGGCGAAAAAAAAGTAATGAATAAAAAGCTATTTGCCGATAAGCACAATATTATAGGCGAAGCGTATCAAATGTATTACATCCAGTCAAAAAAACCAGTTTTCCTGGATTCTGCAAATTACCACTTTACGGTTGCCGCTACGATGTTGATACAAGATAATTTCTATCCTGAGTACACTAAAGCATTGCTGTACATGCGCGAGGCAAAAAGTGCCGCTTTAGCCGGAGATTACGCCCAATCACTGTCTTTGTACAGAAAAGGTAAAAAATATAAGGTGATTAATGATCATGTGCGAACAGTACAGTTGTTTGATTTAGGAATGGCCGATTGTTTCCACCATATGAAACAAGTAGATTCAGCATTTTTTTATTGTAAAAAATACATAAAGAGTTATCAAATTACTAAAGTTTCCAAAGAAAATTTATTGATGGCCTACAACATCATGACCCAATGTTATAGCGCCAAAAATGATACTAAGAATGCGTATCGCTATGCTCAAAAAAGTTTAGAATTGATTCAATCCATAGAAGGCATAAAGAATAAATCATTAAACTTTCTGCACAACTATGACTTAACTATTATTAAAGAAGAATCCAATAAAATTATCGCTTCAAAAAATTATTTTAAAATCGTTATTATTGGTATTTTGTTCGTTTTAGGTATCGTAGTTTTTAGTTTTTTCTATTATTATAAGAAACAAAAAGAAAAGCATAATCGGTTTTTACACATCATACAAGATTTGAAAGAATCTAAAGTAACAGAGACTCATACAACAGAAATCAATACTATAGCAATTGAAGCCCAACCCAAACAAGTTTTAGATGATGAACTTATTGAGAAATTGGCATTAGGGTTAAAAAAATTAGAGCAGAAAGAAACGTTCTTAGACCCAAATTTCAAGTTGGCTTTTGTGGCTAAAAAATTAAATACCAATACAGCTTATTTATCCCAATACTTCAATCAGGTCATGCAAAAAACCTTTTCAGAATATACCCAAGAATTACGCATCCATTATGTACTTCAAAAATTGGTTGACGCACCGTATTTTCGAAAATACACATTGCAAGCCATTGCTGAAGAAGTAGGTTATAAAGATGCTAATACGCTAGTTCGTGTATTTAAAAAGCAAACCGGACTTTCTCCTAATTATTACATTGAACAATTAAAAAACACCAACTAAGTGTTTTAAAATCAAAACGATACAACTTATTTAAGCTACCGATTATTTATAAATAGTCCGATACATATATTGTTCCGGCGGTTCTTTCCTTATAGTTTTGGCCGAAAAACAAATCAAAATTAAAATTTTGGAAATTAAATAAGATGAAAAAAAATGTTCTCCTTTTGGGATTAGTATTGTTTTCTTTTGGGACTACTAATGCTCAATTATTAAACAAATTAAAAAAAGCAAAAGATCAAACCTCGCAAGCTTCAGAGGTTGTAGAAAAAGTAAATGAAACAACCAAAGGCGGTAAAAAGAAAAAGGCAGGTGGTTTTCCAACGGGTTTAAAATTAGATTGGACAATGTTCAAACAAACACCAGCCATTACATTTAACTCACTTCTTTACGGAACAGGCTCTAGTCCGGGATTAATTAACAGTTATACGGCTACTTTTATTCCGAACAAAACGGTTGATGGAAAAACAGTTCATCATTTTGAGAATCAGTCGGAGTATTTGAGAATTAAGGTTTTCAAAGACAACCAATACATGAATTATTTTGAATATTCGGGTGATCAAGTCTTTGATGATGGTAAAAAAACAAAATTCAATGAGCCAGATAGCCGTTACCAACGTGATGGTGAATGGGTAGGACATTCAGAATCATTCATTACACAATGGGGTCCAGGAAATTATAGATTGGATTTTTATGCAGGCGACAAAATGTTTTATTCTTTCGATTTCGAATTGGTAAAACTAACTAACAATGATCCTTATGCTGCCATGAATGAAATGTATGTGGTTCGTGGTCCGTGGAATAATTTTGCGTATCTAAATCACGCTGATACGGGGAATTTGCTTTTCGGTTTCTACATCACACATGAGGAGTTTATGCCTAATCCTTCTAATAGTAGAAAAACGAATAAAAGTGTGAAATGGTCTGCGAATATGTATAAAGACAACAAATTGTTCGCACAACATTATGGTAGTGGTCCGAATACAGCTCAAGTAGAACAAGCCAAATGGAACGAGGTTCAGTGTGCTTTTAAATTAGTGAATAAAACAGGCGAATTTAAATATGCCGACCTGACTGATGGAGCTTACAAAGTGGAACTTACCATAGAAGGGGAAAGCAAACCTAGAATCTATAATTTCACAGTAAAAGACAAAAAGATAGTTCAAATCGCAGAACAAGACAGAACTAAAAATACAGATCCAACACGATTAATCGAAGGATGGAACGACTATTTTTGGTTGAAATTAGAAAAATAATTTTAAAATCAGAAAAGTCTACTTTTTTGTTGGCAAATGTCTTGATAACTTTCCAAAAACAGTCACTTTTGTCATCGTTTTAAAGGAATAAAAATTATATGTTTACACCCTTTTTACATCAGGTTTGACGATGTGTTTTATTGTATTGCCTCTGATTATTTTAGGGATAAATCAATTTGAAAAAGAAAAAATTAATTAAAAATTACATGAAAAAATTGTGCTTACTCGGATGGCTTCTGTTGAGTTTCATCTCCTTCGGACAATCCTACAATTACACCATTTATAACACTTCTAATTCAGGAATTGGAAGTAATTATGTGAGTGATATTAAAACGGATGCTAATGGCTTGTTGTGGATTTCGTCTTTCAGTGGAGTATCCACTTTTAACGGAACCACTTTTACCAAATACAATACTGGAAATTCTGGAATCGCTTCTAATGCTATTCTCGAAATCGAAATTGATGGTTTAGGAAGAAAATGGATGGCTTCTCAAAACAACGGAATCATTTTGTTCAATGGAACTACTTGGACGAACTATACTACTTCCAATTCAGGACTTCCTAATAATGCAACCACCTGTATTGATGTTGATAGTAACAACAATTTGTGGGTAGCCACCACTTCAGGCCTTACTCGTTTCAACGGAACTACTTGGACTACTTACAATTCGCTGACCAACATCAACTCAATTGAAATTGATGTTGCTAACGGTGTTTGGGTTACCAACAGTGGAGTATTGTACAAGTTCAACGGAACTGATTTTAACTTCATTGACCAAGGAACTGATAAATTGTTAAAGGCGGATGGTGATTTGATTTATGTTGCGGGTTTTGACAGCTTTTTGACTTACACCATTTCGGGAACTTTTTTTAGTAACTATTACCAAAGTAATTCGTGTCTAGCCGGTTATCAATTGAATGCGTTAGATGTAGATAGTAACAATAAAGTTTGGATAGGATTCAACGGGAATGGTATACAAAACTTTACCAATTGTGTTACTTACAATAACACTAATTCTGGTTTACCCGATAATTACTTTAGTGCACTCAGAACACAAGCGTCAGGAATCATTTGGGCAGGAACATTACAATTGGGTTTAGTAAAAATGACGCCAAGTTCAACCATTTGTAATCCTCCAACGAATTTTTCATCTACCAATGTCACTTCTACAACAGCTACTTTAAATTGGACAGCGGCATCACCCACTCCCACAAACTATTTGTATTTGTATAATACATCACCAACTATAGACGGTATTGACGGAAGCACCACTTCTACTTCAGCTAATTTAACTGGATTATTACCTAATGCAGATTATTATTGGTGGGTTGCTTCAGTTTGTGGTAACACACAAACGGAATGGGTGTATGGAGGTTTTTTCGGAACGGCAGCTGAAACTTGTTTTACCCAACTTAGCTGTGCAGCTTTGGGAGCTACAGCTATCAAATCGGATGGCTCATTATGGGCTTGGGGTTCAAGTGTCAACGGTTCTATAGGTGATGGAACCAATACTAGCCGAAATTATCCAGTACAAATTGGCAATGCCAATCTTTGGCAAAGTGTTTCTGAAACTGCTTTTACGGGTATGGCCATTAAAAATGATGGCTCGCTTTGGGCTTGGGGACAAAATACTGGAAATATCAATTATACTTCCGGAAGTGCTGTTTTGTCGCCTATTCGTATAGGAACAGAAAATAATTGGCAATCGGTCTCAGCGGGTACAGGTCATACCATGGCACTAAAAACCAATGGAACGCTTTGGGCTTGGGGATCGAATGGATATGGACAACTCGGAGTATCATCTAGCATTAATTTCTTCGAACCAACGCAAGTAGGAACTGACTTCTGGATTTCTATTTCTGCGGGTTATGATTACACATTAGGAGTTAAATCAAACGGTACTCTTTGGGCTTGGGGATACAATAATAAAGGACAGTTAGGTACTGGTAATTTGAGTAATAGTAATGCGCCAGTTCAAATAGGCACTGCTACCAATTGGTCAAAGGTATGTGCAGGTAACGGGAGTTCATATGCCATTAAAACGAACGGAACTCTTTGGGCTTGGGGTGACAACCAATACAGTCAATTAGGTGATGGAACCACCACAAATAGAACCGCACCAGTGCAAATCGGTACTGCGACTGATTGGCAACACATTGGTGTAGGTGGTGCACATGCAGTGGGTAAAAAAAATAACGGCACTATTTGGGCTTGGGGTTTGAACACTTATTCTCAATTAGGTAATGGTACTACAGTAAGTGCTTCCGTTCCAGTACAAATTGGGTCAGCTGCTGATTGGTTAACTATTGATGCTGGAGTTTCAACAACTTCAGCTATTAAGACCAATGGGACGATGTACGTTTGGGGACGCAATAATTTAGGTCAACTTGGTGATGGAACCTACACGCAACGCAGTGTGCCAACCGCTATTAATTGTCCGACAACTACTTTGGCAAATAATGACTATGTAGGCGCATCAAATGAATTGAAAGTGTATCCAAATCCTGTAAATGATGTATTAAACCTTTCATTTGAACAAGAAATGACTACTGTGGCACTGTATAATTTACTTGGGCAAGAAGTAATTACCAAATCAATCAATGCAAATGAAACTTCAATTGACGTTTCACAATTGCCAGTAGGAACTTACTTAGTGAAGGTGAATGCTGGTGATACAGTTAAAACGGTAAAAGTAATCAAACAATAGTACTTTTAAATTCAAAATACCAATCCCAAATTCGCTAAGAGTTTGGGATTTTTTGTTTATTTGCAGTAGGTGTCTATCTAGCGCTTCTGCGTAAGGGATAGGAGCAAAGTGCCGCGCACTGCGGATAGCCCGACGCAAGGAGGAACGACGAAGCGGTACGCCCAAAAAACTAAAACTATGTCATCAAACAAAAAGTCGGCAGCAATAGGATTCATTTTCATCACGATGTTGATTGACATCACGGGTTGGGGAATTATCATTCCGGTGATACCCAAACTGATTCAGGAATTGATTCACGACGATGTAAGTGAAGCCGCTAAAATTGGCGGTTGGATTGCGTTTGCGTATGCGATTACCCAATTTATTTTTGCTCCGATTATTGGGAATTTGAGTGATAAATTCGGGCGACGACCGATTATTTTAATTTCGCTTTTTGCCTTTGGTTTGGATTATATTTTGTTGGCTTTGGCGCCTAATATTACGTGGTTGTTTATTGGTCGAATTATAGCCGGAATTTCGGGTGCGAGTATCACGACAGCTTCGGCTTATATTGCTGATGTGAGTACGCCTGAAAACCGTGCGAAAAACTTCGGGATGATAGGCGCAGCGTTTGGTTTGGGCTTTATTATTGGTCCGGTTATTGGCGGATTATTAGGTCAATTTGGTTCTAGAGTTCCGTTTTATGCGGCAGCTGTATTGTGTTTATTGAACTTTTTATACGGTTACTTTATTTTACCCGAATCGTTGCCTGAGCACAACCGAAGAGAATTCAGTTTGAAACGTGCCAATCCGATAGGAGCGTTTATGAATTTGAGAAAGTACCCGCAGTTGATAGGTTTAGTGATTTCGATATTTTTGTTGTATACGGCATCGCATGCGGTTCATAGCAATTGGGGTTATTACACGATTTACAAATTCAATTGGGATGAGAGGATGATTGGACTTTCGTTGGGAGCAATTGGATTGTTAGTAGGTTTGGTACAAGGAGTTTTAATTCGTTGGGTGAACCCCAAATTAGGCAACGAGAAAAGTGTGTACGTTGGAATGGCATTGTACACTTTTGGTATGTTATTATTTGCTTTAGCGACTGAAAGTTGGATGTTGTTTGTGTTTTTGATTCCGTATTGTTTGGGCGGAATTGCTGGGCCGGCGATGCAATCCTTAATTTCTGGGCAAGTGCCACCCAATGAACAAGGCGAAATTCAAGGAACATTATCAAGTTTGATGAGTGCTTCGGCAATTGTTGGACCACCAATGATGTCGACGGTTTTTTATTATTTCACTCATAAAGAAGCACCGTTTCAATTTGCGGGAGCGCATTTTGTTTTGGGTGCGTTTTTGATGTTGGTCAGTACACTGATTGCCTATTATACTTTACGAAAAAAATAGAATTGCATTTCTAAAAGATAAATCCCAAATTCCAGATGTTATACTTTGGAATTTGGGATTTGTTTTTTGGAATTTAACCTTTTATTCTTTTACAATTTTTACTGTTTTTTCTTGTCCTTCCGAAATTACTTTAACGAAATAAATTCCAGTTGATAATTCGCTCAAATCAATTTCAGTTTGCAAACTATTTACTTTTTGTAAAAGCATAGTTTGCCCTAAAAGAGAGGTTATTTCAACTGAATCAATTGAACTTTCATTTGAAATGGTCAAACTGTTTTTTACCGGATTTGGGAAATAATTCAAATGTATGAACTTATTTTCTTGGTTTGACAATGATGAAACAGTAGTAACAACATAATTGGTAAGTATTGGTAAATTATAATCGAAAAAGATGTTAGCCTCATTAAATATTGCATCTAAGAGGGCAATAGTGGAAATAGGTTTAATTTTATAAGTGATGTAGCCGTGACTTAAAGGTTCATTATTTGACCCAGGCAAATTTATATTTTCAAATAAGAATTCTAGATTATTGTTTTTGTTTTTTACTCTGCAATTATGGCTAGCTGAAATTAATTCGAAAGTGTTTCCATCTAGTTTATTGTATAATTCGTTTACTACTTTAACGTTTATTGCTTCTGATGTTCCAATATTTTGAAATCGAATGGTGTAATGTAAATACTCATTTTGTGCCTGAGCCAACGAAATATCTGAGCCTTCATGCACCACTATATCATTTGGATCTTGTGAGTTAACTGCAATTTGAGTAATTGAACTTGTATTATTCGTTGGAGTAGCATCGGTTGCATTAGGAAGTATATTTCCAGTAAATGTTGCATTAGTACCAATATCAACTGTTGGCGGTGTCATAACTTGAAATTTAACCGCACGAATCATTCTGCTTTCAAAAGGAGCAAGAGTAGAATAATTAAAAGTTAATGTGTTTGATGTTGTTGAATTTGGAGAGACATTACTTGACAAAAACGTCATTTTTGTGTTGTCATATTGCATCGTGATTTGACCACTTAATGTTGTACTTCCATTATTTTTATACCAAATATCATATAAAACAGGTAATCCAGGTATTACATTTCTTGTTGGGATTAAAACAATTTCTAAATCATCTACACTAGCATTTGAAGTGACGCAAAAATCGGATGCAGTAATTGTTCCTGGTGTAGATAAATTGAACACTTGATTTGCTGGTGTTACAGTAAAATAATTTGGTAATTGTACAGAAACTGTATTTGTACCCGAATCACCAATTAAATAATATTGATTATTAAAATAATTGGCGGTATAACTGGTGTACGTGTCTGAACCATTTACGTTTGTTACATGTATAGAATTGAGATAACTATCATTTGTATCACAGCCATCATTTTCATTGTCAAATTTTACTTTTCCTAAAATTCTATTTTTCAAAACTACAACATAGGCATAATTTACTGAACAGTTACTAGTGTTTCCAGCTTCACAAATTTGATAACCAATGAAATATGTTCCTTCAGGTACATTTGCAATCGTAATTGTTCCATTAGTATTAATTGTAAATCCTGGATAAGTATATAAAGTAGTTATAATTACTTGAGAAGATGAAACTGCGTTACCATTTAATGTATCATTGTTTAAAATACTTGCTGTCGTAGTATTTGGATAATTGGGAGCACTAAAATCATCGTAATTTGCAACAAGCGTTGAGTTTCCGTTCACTTGAACAAACGCATTAGCAGTATCACAATTTGTGGGGTTTAAAATTTCACAAATTTGGTATTGTACTATATAAGTGCCTGGAACTGTGCCTTGCGCAACTGTAATGGTACCATCCATATTTAAGGTAAGGCCAGAAGGAATATTGTAAGAAGTTAACGTAACACTAAAACTTCCTACAGGAATACCACAAAAAGTATCATTAGCTAAAACACTCGAAGTTGACCCTCCAATATCTGAATCTATAGGAGTTGGGCTAAAATCATCACCTACGGCATCAATAACTCCAGCATAAACAAAAACTGACGCATAGGCAATATCGCAATTGGTTGGATTGGCAATTTCACATATTTGATAAGTTACGGTATAAAATCCTGCTGGCGAACCATCGTAAACATTAATATTTCCAGATGTTGTATCAAGATAAATCCAAGGATACTGATTAGCTATAACGGTAATGCTAACATTTTCAATTGTAGCCGGATTGCCATTTAATGTGTCCTCGCCATAGTTATTGTCATAAAAAATATTTCCGAATCCACCACCAGAACAACCGCCTGCGGTAATATAATCATCATTGGCAATGATTTGTGCAGAAACAACTGCAGATGCAATAATTAAAAGAAATGTGTAAATTTTTTTCATAGTTTATTCTTTTACGAATTTAATAGTTTTTTCCTGTCCTCCTGAAGTCACTTTTACAAAATAAATACCACTAGATAGTGTACTCAAATCAACTTCAGTTTGTAGACTATTCACTTTTTGTGAAAGTATATTTTGCCCTAAAATTGAAGTAATTTCTATTGAATGAATCAAACTTTCATTGGAAATCGTCAAGCTGTTTTTCACTGGATTTGGGAAGAAATTCAAATTCGTAAAAGCAAAATTTGGGTTGCCTAAAGTTTCAACAAATTCAGTTGTACACGTATTTGTGATGATTGCGGGATTAAAGTCAAAATAAATCTCAGCCGTATTCGGAATGATATCACCAATGGCAAAGCCTGCTTTAGGTTTGATTTGAAAGGTAATAAAACCTTTACCAATTTGAGAATTAGGTACTGATGGTGGTAAATTAATTCCGTCAAATCTCCAAGTCAAATTTCTCTCGATTCTTTCTAAAATATAATCATGGGATGCATCTATCATTCGGATGGAACTTTCATCTAATTGTGCGTCCAATACATCATCTACACTTACATTTATAGCATTGGCATTTCCTGTGTTTTCAAAACGAATGGTATAGGTTAGGTAATCATCTGCAGTAAAACTGGCGAATTCAATCTGTCCGCCGTGGTGTTCTTGTTTGTCATTTGGATCATAAGCAGCAGCAATTGCTCTAGTTAAAGTTGCAGAATTGTCCAATACAAACGAGTCTCCAATTGGTGTAGTGATTGAAACCGTATTGGTAAGGGTTTGTCCTAAACTTACATTAGGTAATGTTGGCACCTGCATTGAAACAATTATTGAAATTATTTGTCCAGGCATTAAATTAGTATAATCATAAGTAAATCCATTCGGAATAGATGTGGTTCCAGAAACAGAAATCGAGGTTATTGTAAGTACTTGATCTGAATTGAAAGTCAAAGTACCTGATGGGATAATTTGAGTTCCATTGTTTTTTATCAAAATAGTATTAAAATACTGAAATCCAGGTCTTGGGGAATCAAAGTTACTAAATTGAACACTTACATTAGTACATGGAGTTGCGGTGATAGGAAAGTTATAGGTTGTTATTCCTGATCCGTTTGGAACAGTGATGTTGGAATAAGTAAGACCCGATGTTGAAAAACAATTCGAGTAGTAATCATTGATTTCATAATTTATAGAGTAACTACTTGTCGGATTGCTTTCAAACAAATACATTAAGCCTGTTGATGAAGCAGTTGATACTGTACTACCATTGTTTATTTGATAAGTGAAATTACCATAATTCACAGTGAGTTCACCATTGTCTTGAACTCCGTTATTATTAGTGTCTAAGAAAGCGTTTAGTAATAATCCATCGCTCGTATTTAATTGAATTGTTGAGGTTGAATAATCGAAAATAGGTGTATTAAATATAGGATGTGTAACTTGAACAGCAGAAGAATGAGTGATTGAACCTGAATTAATATCGGCTTGAGTCAAAACATGGTTGGCACTAAATGTAGTACTGTCTGTTGTTTGTCCTTGTAATGATTCAAGTTGTCCATTAATGTCTAATGTAGCGCTCGTTACTATCACATTTGAAATGGGTATACAAGCATTATTTGTGATGCTAAATTCATAGTGAATGATATCGCCTACGTTTACATAACCATCATTGTTGTAATCTTGATACGTTCCTTGCATAGCATAATCAATAAGATCGTATCCTTCAACTAAAATAGGTAGTACATTGGAAATGCAATTTTGACTCGTCATTACAACAGCACTATAAATTTCAGGAGCCAGATTCACGGTTACAGTAGATGTATTTCCTGCCAAAGTAATTAAATCGGAACTATTGGTAAAAATTAATAATGTCCAAGTGGTTTCTGGTAAATTCCCTATGGTCACCGTTCCACTAGGATTAGAACAAGTAGGTTGTGCAATTGATACTATGGTTGGAGTTTCAGGTATAATTACAGTGATGGTTTGGTTATGAACTGTTGAATTTCCACAAGCATCGATTGCAATCCATGTTCTAATCATTGTTTTGTATCCTGAATTTTCGGGTGTATACAAAGTTTCTTCAGAAAAAGTAACATTGGGTACACCACAATTATCCAAAAATTGTACAAAACTAGGGTTAGGTATTGCATCGCAATTTACGGTTATATCTCCAGGAAAGTTCCCAATTAAAAATGGCGCTGTTGTGTCTTGAACCGTAATGGTTTGAGTTGCAGTAATGCTATTTCCAGAAGGATCAGTTGCTGTCCAAACTCTATTAACCTGAAAATTTCCTGGGCATATACCTTGAATTGTTTCATCCACAAACGTTACAGTTACTGTTCCCGAATTGTCAGTGGCCGTCATTTGTATAAAGTTGGGACCGTTTCCACATTCAACAATGGAAGGAGCTGGAGTTGAAGTAGTCCAAACTGGCGGTTCGGTATCGGTTGGATTGGCGAAAGACACAAAATGCGTCATCACCCAAAAAATAATTGTGAGACATTTTTTCATAGCTTATTCTTTTACAATTTTCACTGTTTTTTCCTGTCCTTCAGAGATTATTTTTACAAAATAAATTCCTTTTGAAAGTTCGCTCATGTCAATTTCAGTTTGTAAGCTGTTTACATTTTGCGACAGTATGTTTTGGCCTAAAATTGAGGTTATTTTAATCGAATCAATTAAGAAAGTATTTGAAATTGTCAAATTATTTTTCACTGGATTTGGAAAGAAATTCAAATTCGAAAATACAAAATTAGGATTGCTTAATGTTTCAACAAACTCTGTTGTACACGTATTGGTAACAATAGCAGGATTAAAATCAAAGTAAATCTCAGCTGTATTCGGAATGATATCACCAATGGCATAACCCGCTTTTGGTTTGACTTGAAACGTAATGTAACCATGACCAATTTGTGTATCAGGAACCGATGGCGGTAAATTAATTCCGTCAAACTTCCAAGTTAAAGCACTTCCGATTCTTTGTAAAACATAATCATGCGAGGCAGCAACCATTCTAATCGTGGTTTCATCCAATTGATTATCTAAAACATCTTCCACACTTACATTTATGGCTTCGGCTGTTCCTGTGTTTTCAAATCGAATGGTGTAGGTTAAATAATCGTCAGTAGCGAAATCAGCAAATTCAATTTGACCGCCGTGGTGTTCTTGCTTATCGTTAGGGTCGTACGAACCTACAATGACTTGGGTCAAATTAGAAGTGTTATTATTCGGATTGATATCGTTGTTTGGGATGGTAACCGATGCTGTATTGGTTACTAAATCACCTAAATTTACAGTTGGAATTGTAGGTACTTGCATAGTAACTAACAGATGGATGTATGCGTTAGGCGCTAAATTTGAGAAAGTGTAAGTCAAACCAGTTGGTGTTACTACTGCATTCGGATTATTACATGATAGTAAATTAACGTTGTTACCATTAGTAAAAGTTAGTGTTCCAGAAGAAATCGGTTGATTACCTGGGTTATAAATTTGAATGATGTTCTGATACGTAAAGCCCGGTCTTGGAGGAGCTGAGTAATTACCCAAATAAACACTCAAATCTGTGTTTTGAATTATTGATATGGGAAAATTATAAGTAGTTATTCCAGAACCATTAGCTACAGTAATATTAGAAAAAGAAGTAGTACAAATCACATTTGTATTGGGCGTAACATAACTTAAATTATATGTATTTGTAGGATTGTTTTCATACAAATAAACAATCCCAGAACCTGAATATAAATAAGTAGCTGTTCCGCCATTCAAAGAGTAACTGAAATGACCACCAGTATAAAAACTTTCATTACTGTCCTTAATTCCATTGGTATTAGTGTCAACAAAAGCTTGGAGTTTTATTCCATCTGAAATGGGTAACGTTGTGGTTACGCCATCCAAACAATTTTGAACACCATTGTCGGCGCAAAAACAAAGGTAATGAAACACACTTGCAGCGTTGATGTTGGCTTGCGTCAGTACATGAGTTGCCGTAAAAGTAGTCGAATTTGAACTTCCAGCAGGTAAACTAACAATACTTCCACCATCAACTATTAATTGATTTTGACACGATACTATGTTGGTAATTTCAGTGCTTCCAATGTTGGTTAATGTAATTTGATAGTTAATGACATCGCCTACATTAACGAAACCATCATTGTTAAAATCGACATAGATGCCTTCAAAATTTACTGCTAATTGATTCGCATTAACTGTAATGGTAGCGTTAGCTGTATCACAATTCGTAGGGTTTAAAATTTCACAGATTTGATAGATAATATTGTAGGTTCCAGAAGGTGTATTTGAACTTACCGTTAATGTACCATCAGGATTAAATGTAAATCCAACTGGTACAAATATGGGTGTAGTTGTAACAAAATTTAGATTTACAGGGGTGCCATTGAACGTGTCATTTAGTAGTACGCTGGGAGTTAAAACTCCATTTCCATTGATGGTAAAGTTATCATTCACAGCATCAATCCATCCAGCCGAGACATAAATGGTTACAACTGCCGAGTCACAATTAGTTGGGTTGGCAATTTCGCAAATCGTGTAACTTACAGTATAAGTTCCTGCTGGAGTATTGGGACCAACTACTACTGCACCAGTATTTTCGTCAACAGACGGGACATTGACAGCTGGTGGTGGTATTATGTTATTTACACTTACCGAAATTAATGATAGGTTAATTGCATTCCCGTTGAACGTATCATTGGTAAAGATGTTTCCAACGTTACTATTTCCTATAAATCCGTTGGTAACAGGCATAATATCATCGTTAGCTACAATCTGCCCAAATCCTAAAATTCCAATAAACAATACTACGAAAGTGTAAATTTTTCTCATAATCAATATTTTAACAAACCAAAAATAAGAAAATTACTTATAAAACGATGTTCCGAATGAGAATTTGATGGTTCTCATCGAGAATTTGAAGCTATTGTAAATAAAAACAGTGATTGTAGTAGTCTATAATGGCTTTTCCTTGTAACAAAATATCAGCCCCAATAATGCCATCAACGGGTTTGGCCTTGTATTGTGTCAGTGCAGTATTCACATGGGTTAAATCGAAAATCACCAAATGGCATTCAGTATCTTTCCATCTTCCTAATTGCAAAAAATTGTTTTTAGAAAGTTGAGTGTACATTCCGGTTGCGCCTGCACCAGCTGCTTTTGTTTTGGAATGTTCCGATTGCAACTGAAACTTTTCAATGCTTTCAAAACCAACACAACTATTGCTCGCGCCTGTATCTAAAATAAAATTTCCTTTTACACCATTAATGCTTGCTTTGATGAGCAAATGCTGGGTTTTGGAGACTTTAAAATTGATTTTTTTGTATTTTTCTTTCCGAAGAAGTTCTTGAATGGCTTTCATAGTTGTTGAATTTGTCATTTCGACGAAGGAGAAATCACATGATCCAGATTATTTGATGAGATTTCTCCTTCGTCGAAATGACAAAAATAGCCAAATTATCATCAAAATAGATAAAGCTCCAACAATTGAAACCCAAATCCAATAATTACCCGATTCTTTTTTATCCAACGTTCCGTAATATACAAACGAACTCCAATAATACGGAGATTTTTTGGCATTCGGAATGCTTTCATCAGCCAAATAATCGAGTTTGGCTTGGTTTGTCGATTCAAAATAGGACTTGCCATTTTTCATATTAGAATAAAATTTATCCATCAAAACCGAGGTGGTATAATCGTTGACTTTCCACAGTGAAAATAAAATATTTTGTACTCCAGCAAACTGAAATCCACGAGCCACACTCATTGCGCCTTCCGCTTTGTATAACTTTCCAATTCCAGTTTCACACGCACTCAACACCACCAAATCGGGATTCATTTCCAAATGATACAACTCAGAATACAGCACTTCTTGATCGTAAAATTTAATACTTGCGGGCGTGACCAAATCACCCGAAGAAGCATGCGTCGATAAGTGAATAATCGAATAATTGGCTGCATTCTTCTTAAAATTCTGAAGAGTAGCCTTTCCGTTTTCAAAATACATTCCGTCAAAATAGGATTGAATTTTTTGCTTCTCTTTTTTGGAAAAAGCCAATTCTAAATTCGTTTTTTCAAAAACTGGGAAAATACCTAAAACACTTTCTTTTTGACGTTTAAACGGAATTGAATTCAGATAAAAATCGGCCGAATTGCTGTAACCTATAGCATATTCGTACAATAGAAATTTCATTTTCGCAAAATTGGTTGTGGATGATTCTTCTGTAACTAAGGCTTCAAAAGGCAATAGCGTCAAAATGCCATCCGGAATAATAATAAGTTTTTTGTAACCCCAAGCCTTTGGGATTTTTAATGTAGAATATGCATTGTGTGCATGGGAATTAAATTGTGCAGGGTTTTTGGAGATGGAATCTGAATCGTTGAAATAAGATATAAAATTGAGAATTGCTCTTCCTTCTGTTTTAAGTCTATTCAACTGGATTTTATTATTTTCAATTGTGAAAAAATACATTCTTTCAAAACCAACAAAATATTCAATCATCATTGCCTGATTTTTTTTCAGTTTTGAATACAAATCAGCAAGATTCAGTTCATAAGATTCCTTGTCTTTTTTAGAGAATTTTGATTTCAATAACAACATCAATTCATTTTGTTTTTGTATCGCTTCATTGATTTTTGAAATGTCAGCATCATCTAATTTCTGTTGTTCTTTCAGAATAGTAGTGTTCCAGTTTTGTAATTGCTCTACCATTAGTTTTTCCTCTCTCGATTGGTGTTTCGAATCCAAAAGCGATTGCCTCAAAACAGCCGATTTGGTTTTTTCTGCCAATAAAAATGCTGCTTCGATATAGCTTATTTTTTGCTCCTTTTTGTACAATGAAAAATAGATTTCTAGACATTTTTCCGTGCGATTTCGGTTCCGAACTTGATTGATGATTTTCGAATTTTCGTATACCAACATCGATTGAAACAGTTCTTCAATGTGAAACGCCAAATTGTAACTTTCTAGTGCTTTTTTAGGTTGGTTTTGAGTTAAAAACAACTCGGCTTGTAAATCCAAAGCATCTAGTAAAACGGTTTCGGCATACAAATCATTTTTTTTTGGAAGTACTGATTGTGTTGCAGAATAATTCGGAATTAAAACATTAAAAACAGCTTTTAAATTGATTTGACTTTCGTCGAATGCAGCGCTTTGAAAGTCTAATAATGCAATGTCGTAATACAATTGTGCTTGCTTTCTGGGTTCGCTATTTGGATTTTCAAAAAACAAATCTCGAGACTTTTCCATCCATTCTTTAGCCTTTTCAAAATGATTTTCTCGGGCTTCAATCTTGGCTAAATTCCTATAGGCATTCGATAATGCTTGTGACTGATTTTTTTCCGATTGTAACAATGAAATTGTCTTTTTGAAAGCTTCTTCGCCTTTAATAAATGGATTGCTTTTAATTGCAAATAATTTTTCTGTACTTAAAAGATAATTGGTTCCTAAATTATTCCATAAGTTTCCTTTTTGAATAGTGGTTAACCTCTCGGTTTTTAAGGTTTTTTCCAATAAATCAATCGCTTCAATAATACGTCCAGTGTTTTGATATACATTCGATAAATTCAAAATTGCTGCGTATTTTTGCTCCTGATTTTGCTCCAAATTAGCAATGTAATAATACTGTTTGATGGTGTTTTCAGCACTGTCATAATCTCCAATTATAGCATACAAATTGCCCAAAGGTTTCAAACACGATTCGGTAATATCGTAGCTGGATAATTTGTTTTTCTGATACAATTGCCATGCTTTTTCATAACTTTTGATGGCTTTCTGAGTAAAACCCAACTGATTTTCGTAGTAGGCTTTATTGCATTTTAAAATTACAAACGCTAGTAACTCGGGTTTTGTTTTAGGTGAAAAAGTAACTTCGGTTTTTTCTAACTTTTTTAAATTCTCAGCATTCGGTTGCGCGACAAAAGCATCAACAGCATTGTAGATTTTATCTTCTAAAGAAATAGCCCGACTTTGTGAAAAAGCCATTTGCGAAATGAAAAATAGAAGTGTGATTTTTTTCCACCATGTAAGGCATATAAGGTCAGATAAGCAAAAACTTAAATTTCTTATATGCCTTATAGGGTTCAGAAAAAACTTTGCGAGCATTGCGAAAAACATTGCGCCTTTGCGGTTAAACATTGAAATTTAAAATTTGTTTGTTCATGATATAAAAAACAAAAACGTATTTTTTTAAACCATATAAGACACATAAGGTCAGATAAGCAAAAACTTAAATTTCTTACATGCCTTATATGGTTCAGAAAAAACTTTGCTCCTTTGCGGTTAAACACTAAAACTTCCAAATCGCATAAAATTGCCAATAATTAAAATCTTTTTCAAAATTCAAATAATACCGAATTCCAACACTCGGGCCAATACGTGCAAAACCAAAAGTAGCATCAGCAAATACACTTGCGTTCATTTTTTCAAAGGCTTTGGTTGACGTTTCTTGCGAATCGGTCATACTCATTGATTCAATTTCTTCGCCAGCAGAAGGCGGATCGGTATTGAAATCGGGTGCAAATACTTTTCGACTTCGATTCACTTCTGTAGTTTCATTCAACAATACCGAAAACTGCGGTCCGACGCCAACACCAATGTAATTGTTGATGTTGTAACGTAACGAAATCGGAACTACTTCGGCCAAATTTCGTACGGTTTTGGTACTCGATGAGGTTTGGGTAAATCCAGTGTCATAAACAACACCTGTACTCAAAATTATGGGCGGATTAAATTGCACTTGCTGTAACCCCGATTCACTTGATGAACCACTTTCAAAATAATTATAATACAATTCCGATTGCCAATAAAAACGATACGATTTGTAAGGTGAAATCGTCGCTCCTAAAAAGTAACTTTTCGGATTTTCTTGATCAGTGTAAAGATTATAACCTGTTCGAACACCAATCGAAACTCCGGGTAAAAACCGAGTTACCGCATAATTGGTAATCACAGGTTCGTTTTTATCAAAAATGATAGCAGTTCGGCTCAGTGTTTTTTCTTTGTGAAAATCTTTGGCAAATTTCATGGTGTATTTCACAAAACCTTTAGTCGAATCGCGTTCGGTTACATTCTTTTGTTGGCTTCCTGGTATGTAAATGTTTTTAAAGGTAAAATGAATTTGTTTTTGTTTGATGATGGTGTCCAAACAACTGTAATTGACTTCTTCGTCTTTGGGACAAATTGGGCATTTCGGATAGGAATCGACAATTTTTAAGGTTTTTTTATCGAACATATCCGGAATATCTGTTTCCAAACGAATCATGCGCGCCGGACCTTCACCATCGTTTTGAAAACGCGTTTTGAAATTGACGGTTTTCAATCGCACGGTTCGGTAATTCATAAACATCGCATTACTTGACATTTTATTTGGGTCGTGCGAGGTTACAATCTCCATTTCCAAGGTTTTCTTTTTGTGGTTTTTGTAACTTCGATCTGGAACATAAACTCCGCGCATTCTGACGGTCGCGCTTGTGTCTTTAATCATTTCGGGAGTGGTTTTGAACGTAAAGAAAACATTGCGGGTTTCTTTCGAATTCATTCCGTCAAACTCAAACGTTTTGTAGTTTCTGAATTGCGATTTGCTTTCGGCCAATGTGAGTTCTAAATCTTCATTTTCATTCCAAAACGGAATTTGAAACGCCGCATTCTCATCTGCGGAAGCGATAGAAGAGTAGGAATTGTTCTCGTCTTCTACAAAGGCAATTCCGTTCTCAGAAATTTCGCGTTCACCATAATGCGTGCGGGTTTCAACTAATTCGAAATTATCGTTCTTGAATTCTTTATCGTTGTAAAACAAATACAATTTACCATTGGCAACATAATCTAACAGATTTTGATAACTCAACACTACAACCATTTCTTCTTCGGGCATGGGTTCGCGGTTGGCAAAAAGATGAATAGAAGTCGAATCAGCCAATGTCGCCACATCGTCAAAATTGGTATCAATAACTTCAGTAACAGCTACTGTTTTCGGACGTGTTTTGGGTGGCTTTCCGTTGTCGTAATTATTCGTTACGCTAACATTGACTTTGTATTCACCAGGTTTTTTGTATACTTTCTTGGGTTCAGCAGTTTTGCTGTAGGTTCCGTCGCCGTATTCCCAGAAAAACGTGTAATTGGCTTTGGGTGCGCCAGCAATCTGAATCAAAGGCGGAGTTTCAGCTTTAAAAGCAACAACATTTCCTTTTTGGTCGTACACCACATTCGCTCGTCGAGTGATGGTATCTTTTACCTTTGTTTGTGAAAAAGAGGAGGAAATTCCAAACAGAAAAACGAGTAGAACAACTATTTTTTTCATAATCAAGGGTTTGGTTAGCATTTATAAAAGTAACAAAAAGTGGTGAACTAGTCACCACTTTCCACAAAAAACTAAATTAACCTAACTATTACTTTTAAGGTAAAGCGTTGATGGCAGCTACTAATTGAGCTTCGGTTCCGAGTGTAGTTTCAGCATCAGTGAACACATATACATCTCCAGCGCCAACGGTTACAGCTTTTATCGCGTAACGGTAATTTCCATTATCTTCGGTTACAAAAATCACGTGCATTTGCAATCCAATTGGCACTTGACCGTAATGTTCTGAGAATTGATTGGTTCCTGAATTGAACGTATCTAATTTGGCTAATGCACTTCCTTCTCCATCATAATGTAAATACACTGCACTGTTTTGAAAATTATAACCATCAGGAACTTCAGCTAAAATGGTAGTTTTTGGTCCAGGATTACTGTAAAAACGATCCACATTCGTCCATCCAAAATCATTCAAGAAAGAGTAGTACGGAGCATTAGCACCTTGACCTTCTGTGAAAACACCACCTTGTGGGCCAGCAGTTCCGGGTTCTTGTTCATCCCAATCTAAGTTACCGTTTTCATCTATAGTTCCATCCCAAAGTGACATTCCAGGATCAGCGCCACCCGTTAAAGTAGAAGGAATAAGCAATTGCATTGGGCAAGTGATGTCTAATTGAACGCCGCCTTGAGTAGCGTTGATGTAAAATTCGCCACCCGAAATGATCAAAGCCATATCACCATTGGGTAATCTTCCCATAGTTGTTTTATCTGTTACTAGCATTGTTCCTGGGTCAAATACTTCTGCGTATTCCAATTGTACTGCTCCAGTCACTGGATTTCCGTTTTTGGTTAAACAATTTCCGTTGATGGTCAATTGAACTCCTTTTGCGGTTGTAAAAGTGGCTGGACCATCTTCTGCGTTGAAAGTAAAATTTTGAGTAATGTTGTTTAAAGCATCATTTCGTAAGGCCAACCATTCGCCTGTACTAGGTCTGTAGATGGTGTCTGCTGCTTTGTCGTCGTCTGAACAACTGGTAAAAGCTAATGAGGCTAAAAGTAAAAGGCCGATGTTTTTAAATTGATTTTTCATGATTTCTGATTTTTTAATGTTTTAAATAGTTTTGATTTCTATAGTTATATCAACTGAGGTTTTTATTTGTTACCCCATTTTTTGAATTATTTTTAAAAAAGTGATTATTAATAGTAAGCAAAGTCCATGTAAGGTATTCCCATGTTCACTAACGGTCCGCCATTTTGGTAAAAATTAGCTCCAGTTATCGTCATAATTCCGAAGGATTGTGGGAAACTTACCAAAGCTCCAGGTTGATTGACTACGCGTCCAATAATATTAGCAAATTGATTTCCGGCATTGACCATCAATATTGTTCTTCTGATGGTGTACGATTGATTGGCTACAATTAACGTTGGTGTAATCGAAACGTAACTCGTGTTTGCAGAGGAAAACACATGGTTTCCAGAATAAATTACAGTATTAGTGTTGTTGTCTACAATTTCCATTAAGTATGGAGTTGCAGCGATGGCTGGCTGACTTTGATAACCAATACTACAAATGGTTTTGGTTTGGGAAAGGGTGAATGTGTATTCGTGAATTTCTGTATCAAACGTGTTGGTGTTTTGATGTCCAGGTAACGCTACAACATTTCCGTAAAGTTGATTGAAAATAGTGTTAGTAGAGCTGCAAGGCGGCACTGGTACTGGTGATGTTCCTGTTGAGCAACTTGCGATGGTTAATCCGATTATGATTAAGATTCCGATGTTTTTAAATAATGTCTTCATGATTTCTAAATTTTAAGGTTGATTTCTATTACTATATCAACTGAGTTTTTAAATTGTTACCCCATTTTTTAAATTATTTTTCAAAATCAGCGCTTTGGATGATTTTATAGCTCAAAATGGCGCCAGTACTGACTAATTCGATCATTTTTTTAGCCTGACTTTCTGAGGATGAAAATCCTTTTGCGGTTCCAGAATCGGTAGTTACTTCCCAAAAGAACAATCGTAAAGTGTTGGAAGCTACAGTTGATTTTTCTTGATAGAAACTTTCTACTTTTTTGGATAAGATGATTTCTCCAGTCGATACAATGGCGATCATTTTTTGTGCTTCTTCTAATGAATTGGCAGTTCCTGAATAATTGCCTTGGTTGGTGGTTACATTCCAATCGAATACTTCTGTAATTTGATCTCTTGTAAGAGTAGTTGTTTCGATAGTGTTTGAAGTGAATTGTACTTCTGTTGCATAGCTGTTAGAAAATGATACTGCTATGATGGCTAATGTTGTGATTACTTTTTTCATGATTTCTAAATTTTAAATTGTTAGTGTTTGATTTATACTGTTATATCAATTAGCTTTTTAATTTGTTACCATTGAATTGAATTTTTATTCGAAAGGCATTTCACTAATTGAAGAACGTTACATCTCTATATCAATTGATTTAGAATTTTGTTACCCTTTATTGTTAATTTTTTTTAAATTAGCCATCTAATCAATGAATTATGGCCGAAAAAAATCTTCATCCCGATCAACTCTATATTGACGGATTGGTTCAAAACAATTCGACTGTCATTCAAACCATCTACAAAAAATTTGTCCCGAAAGTCAAAAACTACATTCGTATGAATAGCGGTGATGACGATGAAGCACAAGATGTCATCCAGGAAGTATTAATCACTATATATAATCAAGCCAAAACCAAAGGTCTACAACTATCGTGTCCGTTTGATGCTTACTTTTTTTTACTGTGTAAACGCCGATGGCTCAACGAATTAAAAAAAACATCCAATAAAGAGGTAACATTACAAGATGAAAATGTATCTATAGATGAATCCGTTCAAGAAATGACATTCCAAACCGAAGTTTTTGATGAAAAACAATCATTATTTGATGAGATGTTTCAAAAATTAGGCGAAAAATGTCAGGAAGTACTCAAACTGAGTTTTATAACTAAAACGATGGAAGAAGTAGCGGCCAAATTGAACGTGACTTATGCTTATGTGAGAAAGAAAAAATCACTCTGCACCGGTCAATTAACAGAAATGATTCAGCAATCTAATAGATACCAATCATTAAAAAGCTAAAGCCATGAATGAAGAAACCTACATCCGCTTTGAGAATTACCTCGCCAACGAACTATCTTCCGAAGAAAAAACACTCTTTGAAGAACAACTGCAAAACGACGCTCAATTCAACGAAAGTTTTTCTCTTTATAAAGAAACCACACAGTTTTTGGAGCATAAATTTTCTAATGAAACCCTTGATTTTAAAGAGAATTTAAAGGCCATTTCCAATCAACATTTTGAAACTCTTTCATCGTCAAAAACACAGAAAAAAGGTAAAGTCATTGCTTTCAAGCCTTGGTATTACGCCGTTGCTGCTTCTGTTGTTGTGTTTATGGGAATGTGGTTTATGATGCAAAACGATCCTAATTACAGCGATTACAATCAACACGATACCGCTTTGTTTATGGAACGCAGCGTTGGTGACAACAACCTAAAAGAGGCGCAAGAAGCATTCAATACCAAAGACTACAAAAAAGCCGTAACTGCTTTTGACAAAATAACCGATTTTAGAGATCCAGAATTGCAATTGTTCTATGCGATTTCGTTAATCGAAACCAATAATTATACTAAAGCTCAATTGTTTTTAGATCAATTACGCCAAGGACATTCAGTCTACAAACACAAAGCTACTTGGTATTTGGCGTTGTCGTATTTGAAACAAGACAAAAAAGAAGAGTGTAAATCCACTTTAAAAGAAATTCCAACTGATGCTGAGGATTTTGAAAAAGCACAGGAATTACTGAACAAATTATAATAAAAGTTTTTCAACACAAACTTGTCATTCCGACGAAGGAGGAATCTCCTCAAAACAGTCTTTGATTATGAGATTCCTCCTTCGTCGGAATGACAAAACACTCAGGAACAATAACAGTTAAATTGAAATCTTTCGTTACTTTTGTTGTTCAAAAAAATCAAAATGATTCTCACCGATACACACACTCATTTATACTCCGAAGAATTCCAAAACGACCGAAACGAAATGATGCAACGCGCCATCAATTCAGGTGTCTCACGATTGTTTGTTCCGTCTATTGATTCGACTTATACTTCAAAAATGTACGATTTGGAGGGTCAATTTCCAGAAAATGTTTTTTTAATGATGGGATTGCATCCGTGTTATGTAAAGCCCGAAACAGTTGAAGCTGAATTGCAACATGTCGAAACCGAATTGGCGCGACGCAATTTCTATGCGGTAGGTGAAATCGGAATTGATTTGTATTGGGATAAAACAACATTAGATATTCAGAAAATAGCGTTCAAGCAGCAAATTCAATTGGCAAAAAAGCATCAGCTGGGAATTAACATTCACTGTCGCGATGCCTTTGATGAAATTTTTGAAGTGTTGGAAAGTGAGCGTAGTGATGACTTGTTTGGAATTTTCCATTGTTTTACAGGAGATTACGATCAAGCACAACACGCCATCGATTTGAATATGAAACTCGGAATTGGCGGTGTTGCTACTTTCAAAAACGGCAAAATAGATCAGTTTTTGAATCAAATTGATTTGCAACACATCGTACTCGAAACCGATTCACCTTATTTGGCTCCAGTTCCACATCGCGGCAAGCGAAACGAAAGCAGTTATACGGTTTTGGTTGCTCAGAAATTAGCCGAAATTTACGGAGTTTCCATAGAAGAAATTGCCCAAATCACAACTGAAAATTCCAAAGCTATTTTTGGGGTTTAATTTTTTTCAGTTTTTTCTTTTTTCAAGTCTGTAACTGATATTTTCTTGAAATAGGATGAAAAATGTTCTTGATTTTTTTCGTAAAAGGTTCAACATGAGCAAAATATTTCTTACTTTAGGCGCTAGGAATTCACATTCCGCTGTCAAAATAAAAACATAAACCCTTTTGCTATGATGAAATTTTACCTAAAAAGTTGCTTATTGCTGCTTTGTTTTTTTGGCTATTCGCAAACCAAGAACACAACCCAACAGTATTCTTTAATTCCGCTGAATCATCAGTCTCACCCTGAGTTGGGAAAAACTACTCACAACGTATCTCTTCATGAGGTTGATTATGAATTGGTACATGAAAGAACAAAGTATTCTCGAACGTTTCTCAATACTAACAAAACAAAAACCACAGTTCAATCGTCAACACCTTTGCATTATCTAGCAGATGATGGTTTTTGGCATTCAATTGATTATGCTTGGTCGCAAAATGGGAATACAATTACATATCCCAAACAGCATCCTTTTTTTGAGATGAATAATGGTCAAACATCATTAAAAATTGACAATCAGCAAATTAAATTTGAAGGTCAGAGTAATTTTGTTTTTCTAGATGAAAACGACAAAATTGTGACAACAATTACCTCCAATCAGCAAAAAGCTATCGTCAAGTCGGATAATGAAATAGAGTTTAAAAACACAGCAACTGGCCTTGACAAAAGCATTGCAATGTATGGTGAGGCAATGAAGTACAGCTATCTAATCAATCAATCAAATTTTTTCCCCAATCAATTTAATAAACTATTGGTGGAGGAAATGATTGAATTGCCCAAAGGATTTTCTATTCGAGAGGAAAACAATCAAATAGTTATAGCCAATCAAAGAGGAGAAACTGCGTTAGTGTTTCAACTACCTGTTATTTCAGATAGTAAAGTGGCTGTTCGAGGTATTCGTATGCAACCTTATGAAGCAAAATACCAATTGGTACAACTGACAGAAACTCATTATAAAATTCAAATTGAAGTAGATGGTTCGTGGTTACAATCAACAGATAGAGTATTTCCAATCAACATCGATCCAGTAGTAACAGTTACTAATACAGATGTTGTTAATTCTTGTTTTTTCCCAGCTTATCAACAGGCAATATTACAAGTTGCTGTTCCAGACGGTCAATCAGTTTTGTCTTCTTCTATCAGTTATGATTTTGTTGCTGTTAATGGTTCAGGTGCTTGGATGGCTGATCAACGAAGTTTTGTGTCAGGACCAAATGGGCAAACACCAGTAATTAATGGTGTTGGTAACGCAGAAGGTTTGTACACTTACACGATTACAGATAGTCCTATTGGTAATGTAGTGTCAACAGGTCTGATTGATTATACGTTCAATTTTTCTAGAAATTGGGGAGGAACAGGATGTAATGCTACTTATAATTTGGTGAACAGACGTCAGGTTGCTGTAACCTATGGTTCGATAGAATTTGGAAATGGACCGTTATTGATAAATGAATATTGTGCTTCCAACCGAAATTTTAATGATGGTTTTAATAGAAATGAAGACTGGATTGAATTATTCAACTCGAGCCCAGATACTTATTTTAATTTAGCAGGTTACTATTTGAGCAATAACTCAAACAATCCAACCAAGTGGCAGATTCAAAACGGTGTTATCCCACCTAACAGCCGAGTTTTAATCTTTTGTTCTAACAGAGACATTTCATCAGGAACCGTTTTACATGCTAATTTTGATCTTACTCAAACCGATGCAGATGAAGTTGTTTTGTCAGATCCGAGCGGTACAGTTTTAGAGTCTCATGCAATGTTTATTACTCAAACCAATCATTCAGCTGGAAGAACATCAGATGGAGCAGCAACTTGGAGTGTTTTTAGTACACCTACTCCGGGAACTTCTAATACTGGTGGTTTTTCTAATTACACGACTAAACCATTATTCAGCGTGCCACCCGGAAAATATACTAGTCCTGTAACCGTACAATTATCTTCAACAGGTACTAATGAACAAATCCGATACACATTGAATGGTGCTACTCCAACGGCTACATCAACGCTTTACACAGGTCCGATAACTATCTCACAGTCTGCTGTTGTACGCGCCAGATCGTTTAGCACGGTAGCTGGAAAAATTCCAGGATTTATAGAAACTAACACTTACTTCATCAATGAAAATTCCTCTTTACCTGTGATTTCTTTATCAGGTGATGCGGATTTGTTGCAACTGCTTAATGGTACTCAAAACGAACCTACAGGATACCTCGAATATTTTGAAAGCGATGGTACTTTTATCGATGAAAATATGGGTGATTTTGATAAGCACGGTAATGATTCATGGGCTTATAATCAACGAGGAATTGATTTTATTTCTCGTGATGATCATGGTTATAAACGTCGTTTAGAACATCAGTTTTTTAACACAACCAATCGCGGAAATTTTAGAAGATTGATACTAAAAGCTGCTGGAAGTGATAATTATCCACATCAAACAGGTGGAGCTCATTTTAGAGATGTATTTGTACAAAAAGTTTCTGAATTATCCGATTTAGAATTGGATGAGAGAAGAAGTACCTATGTTTCTCTTTTTGTCAATGGTCAATATTGGGGAATTTATGACATGAGAGAAAAAGTTGACGACAATCAATATACTGATTATTATTATGGACAAGATTACATTTATAGAGACAGTGATCAGTACATACAATACATAAAAACATGGGGCGATACTTACCCAGAATTTGGTAACCAGCCTGCTGAAGATGCTTGGCAAAGTTTATTGGATTATGTACAGAATAATGATATGGCTGTGGAAGCCAATTACAACTATGTAGAAAGTCAACTCAATATTGATAGTTTGGTGGATTATTTTGTGCTTAACTCCTATATGGTAAACAGAGATTGGCTCAATTGGAATACCTCGTGGTGGCGTGGAACTAATCCTGCTGGTGGCGCTTTAAAATGGCGTTATGCACTTTGGGATATGGACGGTGTATTAGGTCACTATACCAATTATACCGGAATTCCTGATCCTTCATCAAATGCTGAGCCTTGTCAGGTGGAAGATTTAACCGTAGGTGTCGGTCATGCTCAAACCATAAAAAAATTGGTTGACGAAAGTCCGATAGTGAGACAGAAATACATCACCCGATATGCCGATTTGCTCAATACTCATCTTTCTTGCGAACGAGTTACTCAAGTATTTGACAGTATTGTAGCTGTTATTACACCTGAAATGCCTCGACAAATTCAACGTTGGGGTGGAAGTATGGCTACTTGGCAGGCGAATGTGCTAGCTGCCCGAAATTTTTTACTCAGTCGCTGTTCACAAACCATTAGTACCGGACTTGTAGGTTGTTACCAAGTTACCGGACCATTTGCTACCACTTTTCAGGTTGAACCAGCCAATACTGGAAAAATAAAAATGAATTCGGAGTGGTTAGCCAATTATCCATTTACTGCTCAAGTATTTGGTAATATCCAGACTATGTTGAAAGCAGAGGCTAATATAGGTTATGAATTTAGTCATTGGGTAGTAGATGGAGCTGTCATCCAGCCCGATCCAACAAATCTGGACATTATACTTCAAATTTCTCAGGCTACAACGGTTACTGCCTATTTTACTCAAATTGTGACTGGTGGAGAAGAATCCATTTATTACTGGCATTTCAATACGTTGGTAACACCAAATGATGTTACAACCATTCCAGCTGATTTTAGCCTTATTCCAAGTGCCCAACCTTTGCTGACTTATACAGGAACAGGTGTTAGAGATATCGATGTAAATGATACTGGTTCAGATCTCAATTTACATTTCAATCAAGCTTCTGGAAAATCAGCAAGAGTCAGAAACCCTTCAGATGGTCGATCACTTGTACTTGACTTGTCTACTATTGGATATAAAGACATCAAATTTGCCTATGCCGTACAACGTACCAATCAAGGTCAATTGATTAATCATATTTCATACAGTACAGACGGAGTGAATTATACTCAGGCCAATTTGAGTCAGACCTCATTTAATGTTGGAACTGATTTTAGCTTGGTAGAAGTTGATTTTAGTTCGATTACTGCGGTCGATAACAACCCAAATTTTAAAGTGAAAATAACTTTTGAAGGCAATACCACTGCTGCAAATGGGAACAACAGATTCGATAACATCACATTAAAAGGTGTAGTGTATAATTTATCTGTGCCAACCAATAATGCGACAACGTATCAAGTTTTTCCTAATCCTTTTACCAATACGATTCAGATTATAAGTAGCGAGCAAATGACCGAACTGACTGTCTATGATATGGTTGGAAAAAGAATTTGGCAAAAAACGAATGTCAACCAAAATTCTGAAATAATTGATTTAGAAACGTTGAATACTGGTGTTTATCTTCTGAAAATTAAAACACCAACAGGTAGTATAACTCACCAACTGATTAAGCAATAGTTGTTGTGTGAGATTTAAGTGGAGCGATTTTGTGGAAAGTATACTAAAGGCTGTACTTCTTACTAAATCGCTCTATTCTTAACCTTGTTTTAATTAAAAAGTCATATTTTTTTTGTTCTTTTGTTCTTCTTAAAATAAAAACCAAAATGCAGAAATTTGACGCCATTCGTCCGTATTACGATGCTGAAGTAAACGAAGCAATTCTTTCAGCATTGAATCATCCGATGATGAAAGCACTAATGAATTTTGCTTATCCTAATGTGGATGATGAGGTATGGAAAGAACAACTCAAACGAACTCATTCGATTCGTGATTTTCAAATCAATTTTGCTTATAAAGCGGTAAAAAAAGTTCTTGAAAGAAGTTCGGAAGGATTGACCACTTCGGGATTTGAACAATTGGAACCCAATACATCGTATCTTTTTATTTCCAATCACCGCGACATTATTTTGGATACTTCTCTTTTGAATGTTTGTTTGCATGAACATCGATTGGTTATGACTGCATCGGCCATTGGAGATAATTTAGTAAAGAAAGATTTCTTAAAAACCTTATCCAAACTCAATAGAAATTTTGTGGTTCAACGCGGTTTACCGCCAAGAGAATTGCTCGAAAGTTCTAAATTGATGTCAGAATACATTGCACAATTGCTGCTTCGTGAAAATCGTTCGGTTTGGATTGCACAACGCGAAGGCCGTACCAAAGACGGTAATGATGCCACTCATTCGGGTGTTTTAAAAATGCTAGCCATGGGTTCGGATGAGAAGAACGTGATGAATTATTTTAAGAGAATTAAGATTGTTCCAGTTTCTATTTCCTACGAATATGATCCAACGGATGCTTTAAAAATGCCACAATTAATGGCCGAAGCCAACGACGAAATTTACAAGAAAGAAAAAAATGAGGATTTCATCACATTGTTGAGTGGAGTGATTGGTCAGAAAAAACGCATCCACATTCACGTAGGTAAGGTTTTAAATGAAGAAATTGATGCGATTGTGGCTGAAAACGACAACAGCAACAAACAAATTCAGGCATTAGCCCAAGCCATCGACGATTCGATTTTGCAATCGTATAAATTATGGCCAACCAATTATATTGCTTACGATTTATTGCAGAAAACGGATAAATACAAAAGCCATTATACTGACGACGAAAAATCACTTTTTGAGCGTCGCTACGAATTAAAAATTGACACTACCAACGAGCAAATGGTGGAAGGCTTTTTGGCCATGTATGCCAATCCAGTTGTGAATAAATCCAAGTATCAGAATGCAGTCTAAACCTTCTATATTATTGATTTATACTGGTGGAACCATTGGTATGATGAAAGACTTTGAAACAGGCGCTTTAAAGGCATTCAATTTTAAAAAATTACTTCAAAAAATTCCGGAAATCAAACAATTGGATTGTGTGATTGAAACGATTTCATTTGAAAAACCCATTGATTCATCCAATATGAATCCCCAAAAATGGGTTCAAATTGCGACTATAATTGAAGAAAATTACGTAGCATTTGACGGTTTCATCGTACTTCACGGTTCAGATACCATGTCGTATTCGGCATCGGCATTGAGTTTTATGCTCGAAAATCTGAATAAACCAGTTGTATTTACAGGTTCGCAATTGCCGATAGGAGATTTACGAACCGATGCCAAAGAAAATTTAATTACGGCGATTCAAATAGCATCCTTACAGCAAAAAGGAAAACCGGTCATTAACGAAGTGTGTTTGTATTTTGAATACAAATTGTACCGAGGAAATCGGACAACTAAAATCAATGCCGAGCACTTTAATGCATTCACATCACCTAATTATCCGCCATTGGCCGAATCGGGTGTGCATTTAAATGTGAATAACAATTTACTTACTTCAAAAAGTTCTAAGAAGTTAGTGGTTCGAAAAGAACTCAACGATAATGTGGCAATTATCAAGATGTTTCCGGGAATTAACGAATCGGTTTTGTCGGCCATTTTCTCCATTCCCAATTTAAAAGGAGTGGTTTTAGAAACCTACGGTTCGGGTAATGCACCAACTCACGATTGGTTCCTTCAGATTTTGAAAAATGCCATAAAAAATGGATTGTTTATCGTGAATGTCACCCAATGTTCGGGTGGAAGTGTCAATATGGGACAATACGAAACGAGTACTCAGCTCAAAAAAATCGGGATTATTTCAGGAAAAGACATTACGACTGAGGCAGCCATTACCAAAATGATGTATTTATTAGGTCAGAATGTAGCTCCTAAAGTGTTCAAAACCATTTTTGAAACCCCACTGCGCGGCGAAATGGAATAATACTTTTTTATTTGCAAAAAAAATCGGTTCTTTGTACCAATAGAGAGGTGTCCGAGTGGTTGAAGGAGCAAGCCTGGAAAGTTTGTATATGGGTAACTGTATCGTGGGTTCGAATCCCATCCTCTCTGCGAATAAAAACTGTAAACATTTGTAAATAAATAGTTTGCAGTTTTTTTGTTTTCACCTTGTCCAACATTTGTTCCAGCTTTGTTTTTTTAAAATATCTTTTTCCTAAATAAGTTTTATTAATTTGGTTAATCTTTTATACTAAACTTTATCTACTTTAGTTATAAAAGTTCTGAATCAGATAAAAAAACGATTATGTATTTTAATTACGAAGATATTCAAAATAGAAAATTTGTTCAATCATTAAAAATTGAAGAATTAGACCTTTCAAATATTGACAATCTTGTTTTAAAAGGAATATACATAGAAGAACAACCATCCAAATATCAAATTCCTTTTAAAAGTGAAGGCGTGTTTAAAGATGAAGATTCAACAGAAATAGGAGCTTATATTCATCTGAATTCTAAGGATTATCATTTGAACGAAATCATTCAAAAAGAAATATATACATCCATACGTTTTTTCGTTGAATGTGCAGATACTGATACAACTTTAGATTTAAGTAAAATTTCAGCTAATCTAGAAGGTAGAATTGAAAAAACTGATAAGATTAAGTATTTACATAAAAAACATAAAGATTTATATTCACTAGTTAATAACGAACCAGAATTTCTTGTTTATTGTGGAATTAAAGAATTCAACGGTTATAATAATTGGGAAGAGTACATTTACGATAATCTTTACTGTGATAGTGAATTAATAATTAAATATTTGACCACAGATTTTGAAAAAAAAGATATTTTTCAACCTGTTTTTGAGATATGGAAAAGATATTATGTAATAAAAACTCAAATTGATTTTTGCAAGGAACAACTTAACATAATTCAAGGCAATAGTTACAAACCTGAGACGATCGATTCTTCGTATCAAGTTTTTTTAATTGAAGAAATTCTTAGGATAGATAACTGGGATGATTTAAGTGCTACAAAAAAGGGTGTAATTTTAAGTTGCTTGTTAGGTAAGAACAAAGACAATTTGAAAAAGGTTTATATTGAAATTGGGAAGAAAATTTCTCTAAATTCTGATAAACTATTAAGTGATAGAAAGAAAGCCGAAGAAACAATTAAAAAACTATTAGGGTGACCTTTAGAGTTACCCCAATAGCTTTAACTACATTTGACAGAATTAAGTTTGTGCCATAATTAAAAAAAAACATAATTATGGTGAAAGAAATCTTACAACTTGAAAACACAAACGCTACTGATTTTAAAAACGAAATCGTAAAAGACGTTACTGAAGTTCTTAAAGGATATGCTTCTTCTTTGCAGAATCCTGACAATGACCAACTTTTAACAAGAGAAGAAACAGCTAAAATGCTCTCTGTATCACTTGTGACTTTATGGTCATGGACCAAGTCTGATATTATTCCTGCTTATAGAATAGGTAATAAAGTACGCTATAAAAAGGCGGAAGTCATAACCGCACTGCGTCAAATGAATAAGTTTCCTGCTTAATCCTATTCTAAAAAATCATTAACAAAAAAACCATTGCAATAACTTTCTACATAATTGCAATGGTTTTAAAATTTCGTGCTATGAACATCAATTCAATAAGCAAAGATGTAATATTGAAGCATACAACTTGCAACGATATTTATTTAAAATTTCTAGGACTTAGCGATTTTCCAAAAGGAAATATATCTAGTCCATTTTCAACCGATAAAAGACCTAGTTTTAAAGTCTATCAAAACAATGGGACTTTTAAATGCAATAGTACAGGAAAGCAAGGCGATGTATGGCAATTTGTAGCTTATTTAAACAATCTTGATTGCAAAACAAATTTTAAAGAAGTATTAGAAATAATTGCGCATCAAATGAATATTGCTGTGCAAAACTATCACCTTCCTTTTGCTGTCTATCAAAACACTACTACACCCAAAAGTTCAGCAATGGTTAGAGTTCTAAATAATAAATTAAGTGAAAATAACAAGCATCTTGAAGAAGAAAAAACACCATCAAAATTAACGGTAACAATTAGAGAATTTACGGAGTTAGATTTATCCTATTGGAGCAAATTAGGCGTTGATAAATCACTATTAGAAAAATACAAATTACACTCAATTTCGAGTTATTGCTGGACTGATAAAAAACCTATTTATACTAAAGGTCAAAGTGTTTCTTTTGCATTTGAATTGAATGGAAATTTCAAACTTTATATTCCGAATCAACCTCAAATCGGAATTAAAAAGAATGTTTTACCACCCTTTCCAAATGGAATTTTCGGACTTAAACAATTGGGATCAGAAAAATTAGAAAATTTAATTATTTGCGCAGGAGAAAAAGACACTATAGTGGCCAGTTCAAGAGGGTTTAATGCTGTGACTTTTGGAAGTGAAGCGATTCACCCAAAAGAGGAGCTAATAAAACAACTCCAACTTCGATGTGTTAATCTATTTGTTTGCTATGACAATGATAAAACAGGTGAAAACGGAAGAGATAATTTAGTAAAAAGATTTTCTAAAATCATACCATTACGACTCCCTTTAAAAGAGAAAGTAAAAGGATATGATATTACGGATTATTTTCAAGACCATACATCAAATGACTTTCAAAAAATAATCGATTTAGCTCTTAAAAATAAAAATGTTGTTCCTACTCCAAATGAAAGTCAGGTAACAACAATAATTCATATAACTGAAAACTACCTGAATCAAAACTATGATATTAGACATAATATAATTGCTAATGAAATTGAGGTAAGCCCAAAAGATGAAAATCAGTGGTCGCCTTGCAATGAGAATACACTTTGGATTGAAATGCAGAAAAAAAATATCAAAGTACCAGCTTCAACACTTGAGAAGATTCTAAAAAGTAATTTTGTTGCTAAATTCAATCCTCTTATCAATTATTTTGACAGTTTGCCTCTTTGGGATGCTAAAATTGACTACATAAAGCAATACACACATTACATCACTTTGGCAAAAGATGAAGACAGACAACAATTCGAGTATCATTTCAAAAAATGGTGCGTAAGGGCTGTTAAATGTGCAACAATTGATGGTTATTTCAATAAAAATGCTTTTGTGTTGTCGGACGATGGAAAAGGGCAAAATATTGGTAAAACAACTTGGATAAGGTACTTATGTCCAGATATTCTCTCAGATTATATTGTTGAGAATATGCCAAAGGATGAAAAGGATGCTAAAATACTGTTAACTCAAAACTTCTTAATTAATTTAGATGAATTAGCCTCGCTGACCAAACAAGAAATAAATACTTTAAAATCACTCTTTAGTGCTGATAAGATAAAAGTTCGTTTTCCCTACGACAAAAAGGACACTATTGTTAGACGGGTGGGTAGTTTTATTGGTTCAACTAATATGAGTACTTTTTTACAAGATGAAACAGGTTCCGTGAGATGGCTTTGTTTTGTAGTTGATAAAATATGTTTTGATTACAAAAAAGAGTTTGATATTAATAACCTATGGTCACAGGCCTACTATTTGTCAAAAGATGGTTCTTTTGATGAAACAATTACATCTGAGGATATGCAACTCAATGAAATCCGAAATACTAAATTTCAAATTTCATCGCCTGAAAAAGATTTAATTAATAAATATTTGGAGATTCCACAAAATGTTGAAGAGACAGAATACATGTATGCAACAGAAATTCAAAAATATTTGCAAGAATTAGCCTATAACGTACCTCTTCACTCTAACGCTTTAGGGAAAGCACTAAAGAGTTTAAAGTTTGTCAATGTCAGAAATTCAAAAGGCAATGTTTATGCAGTAAAAAAAAAGATTTGAGTATTGCTTAAAAATTAGAGAATTCAAAACTGAGTGTTACAGAAATGTAACACTTTTTTTAGCGTAAAATCATAGAATTTAAAATGTTAAATACTTGCCTACACTGACTACATTACTTACATAAAGCTAGAAAATATATGCCATTAGAGAATGATTTTTGATTTGGCAAGCCTACAGTAACCTACATCATCCTACATTGAAAAAACTAGTGTAGGTTGAATTAAAAAAATGTATGATAATGTAAGGGTGATAAAATGTGTTAAGTTCTATGAATAAAGGAAAGTGTATGTTTTGTAGGTAATGTAGGCACATTTTCAAGAAAATAAATAATTTTTACTTTCTGCATATTTCCAATGCAAAATGAATAAACTTTAATGGCCTTGTTATGTATTGATGAGGATTGCAGGATGGATTGACCATTAATCCTAAACTAGATTCTAAGAAAAAAAATTATATGCGATATCCTTTTTTTGCTTTAAAAGTATTGAACTCTCATAGTTTCATATTTGATAGGTTAGTAAAAAGAAATCCTTGTAACAGAGGATTTTTATGTATTGTCTAATAATCGACCTAAATATTGATAATTGCAATGGTATTGCAATACCATTGCAATGATATTTTAATGCTATAGATGTTGTATCGTCCTGAAAAAGGCGTTTAATTATATTAAGTTGCAATACATTTGCAATACATTTGCAATATCATTGCTCTGTAATTGCAATTATTGTGTCAAGCGAAAAATTGATAACCTTGTTTTTTAAAAACACAACAAAAGTGTTAATTCCAATATAACATATTACCTAAAAAATCTATCCTCGAAATTTATTTTTTTGGATGAATTTACCATTTTCATTTTTTTATCTAAATCCATTTCTAAGCAAATAAATCTGTCTTGGGAATGATAACCTAAATTCTTTTTTCTTACTGGAGAAAATGATTTTCTTTCCGTCGTGAAAATAAAATTAAGGGTACATGATTTAAAGCTTTTTTAATTGATTTTGTACGTGAAATGCGTGAAAAGTACGTGAAACGTGCGTGAAACGATACGTGGCGTTCGACGTGAACTGTCGTGACGTTGTGCGTGACGACTACGTGACGTATTACGTGAAGCGGACGTGGCGTTAAGCGTGACGACTACGTGACGCAAAACGTGAAACTAACGTGGCGAATAGGATGAAAATAGATCATTATTTTTTTAGAGCAACTAAATTATTGTTAACTCCAAGAATAATTGCAATTAAAATTGTGCTTTTTTAAAATGTGAAAAGATTGGTGATAAATATCTATTATAATTAAGAAATCTTTGCACTGATTCTTTTTACTTTTTCGTATCGCTCTTGATGGATATTTTCTATAAAATTAAAAATATTCATTTGCCAATTTCTATCGCAGAATGGAGCTATAAAAATAATAGGGATATTATTTTTTTGATAAATCAAACTTCTTCTTTCGTAATCTGGTAAATGAGGATTTCTCATAACTACGATATAAATGCCTAATTCAGGTTAATAAAAATCAGGTGCGAAAATTCTAGGTCTATTTGCATTAACAGATAAGAATACTTGTTGATCATAAATCCAAGATACACGTATTTGTTTTAAATAATCATAAACCAATAATTCGGCTTATAACATAGCATCATAAACTTGACAAATCAAGTTTTACTTTAATTATACATCATCAAATTCTTCAATTATATTTTTAGCTTCTATTGGATTTCCTAGGCTTACTAAAGTTTCAATAATTGTTGCTGGTGGAATTCTATCTTTTGTTTTGAAAGCTAATAAATACAATAAAGCTTCTGATGATAAAAGAATAAATCTTTTAATGTCCGTGTTCCAAGTTATTTCATTAATAAAACTATCAAAGTTTGATTTGAATGAATTGCTTACTATTATAAATCCGATTTTTTTATAACCCTCTTTTTGTAGTTTTGGACAATAATGGTTAATATATTCTTTTATAGCTCTGTCATCAATTCCTAGGCTGTAACCATTGGAGTAGGCTTTAGCATCTACAAGAAAAGCAGTGTTTTCTTCTCTGTGTCTTAAAATTGCATCAGGATTTCTACCACTTCCTTGTCCTAAAGATTCTACTTCAAAATCTAATTGTTTAAATATTTCAGCAACTAGTTTTTCGTAAGCACTTCCTTTTGAAGATGCTGATTTATCGGTTTCACTTCCTAACTCAACTAGTTTAGCTACTTTTGGTATTAAATAATCTGACAACTCAAAAGAGGCATTTACAGCGATTATTTTTTCTTTTTCTACATCTACCTCAACAATAGGTTTATTTTCCTTCTTAGTTGGTGTAATAATTGGTTTATTTGGGTTTCCTTTAAAATTCCAAAAAGCGTGTTCCGCATCCCAATTTGATTTTTCTTTACCTGTGTGTGCTTTTAAAATATTTTTTATTTCTTCATTTAAAGCATAGAAATAACGGTAGCCTTCAACTTGGTTTTCAGTTTCTTTCCAAAGTCCTAATTCTGTAAAAGCATTAATCAAAGAAGTGTATAGAATTGGGTATTTACTTTCATCTTGTATTTGCCAAAAATAAGAGAGGAAATAAGACACTGAGCCAGGATTTGGAACTTTTCTTTTGTCTTTGGCGTTATTGAAAATCGTTTGACAATGTTTTTCTAAATTTCCAATTTTAGCTAGTGCTTCATCTAAAGAGTTAGGTATAAAAATGGACTGTTTTAGCAACTGGGTTAATTTTTCAATACTAGCTTCATTATTTTTCACTAACTGATTAAAAAACATTTGTCCTTTTGTAGCTGTAAAACCCCAAAGATTATTTCTTTTATTATAGCTATCTACATTAGTTTTGAACTCATAAATATTAGAATTACCATTTTGAAAATCCTCGATAAATTTTTTGAGTTCTACAATAGCTGAACGTCTTGCATCATCAATATTAACTAATTCATTACCTTTTGTATCTAAAACCGTGCGGTTGTTTTCTATATAATTATCCCAGATGGTTTGGATTTGTTTTATTTTATCTTTAGGTATCATCTCTATTCATTATTTATTTTAAAATCATTTTTGTTTACCATTATTTCTAGTGACTTTCTCCTCATCATAAAAAACTTCTTTATCATTAATTATATCTTTAAGTTTATCAATTAAAACTTGAAAACCTATTAACTCTATGTTTGTAAATGAATCTAAATTTTTTCCTAATTCGTCTTTTATATTTTGTCTCAAATCCTTTGGGAAACTATTAAAAGTACCACTGGCATTATTAATACATTTTTTGGCAACTTCACTTTTTTTATCTACTGAAAAATAATCTTCAATAACAAAATCTGTTTCATTATGTCCAGCTGTTTTTGGTAACATAAGAAACATACAATTATTTTTTTTGTATGTATTAATATTATTTCTACCTCCTTTTGTAAAATGTACGCACGATTTCATACCACCTTTTTCAGAACCTAAACCTGCTTCATCTCTATCAAATAGAACGATAACTTTCTTGTCATCAGGGACACATTTTAATATTTCGTCAATAAATTCTTTTGCATTACCTGCTCCTCCGAAAGGTAATACATCAATATCCAATTCGTTTTTTTTTGTTAGGGCATCAATTGCCCTTTTTATATAGGCAACATCTCCCTTACCTTCAACTAATAAGAGCGGTTTTTTAGAGCTTATTGCTATAGTTGCTGACATTAAAGTAAACTCACCATTTGTTAGGTTTTCTAATGCTTCCATTTTAGCTAAATAAATAGCTTCTAAACCTTTGTTTTCAGTGGTTTTTATTATTCGTACATTTTCATCTTTAGTACTATGCAATATTTTGGGAGAATGAGTTGTAAAAATTGTAAAATGATTTGGCTGATTTATAATTTCAACTATTTCTTTTTTTCGTTCAATATGTACATGTGAATCTGGTTCATCTAAAAGAATTAATGTTTGCTCATCTGCTAATAAATGTAAAATACAGTTTATCAGTATTAATTTTTTTTCACCTTCACTTAATTTTGCAACATCAATACCATTAAAACTAACATTAGATTTAAGAATAATTTTATCTGTATTAATTTTAGCTTTTTCATTTTTCACAGGCATTCCTGTAATAAATAGATTGTAAAATAAACGTCTTACTAAAGCTTTATTATCTAAAGCGTCTGGATTGATTGAGCTTATTTGATTTAAAACTAATTTTCCTTTCGAATCTGCTTGAAGTTTTATTAATGCTTCAACAAATAAGATTGCTTTATTTTTAGGATATGTTTTTATATTGTCATCCTTAAAATTAAATGAAATAGTTACTTTATCTGAGTCAATTTTTAATACTTCTTTTATGAATACTTTTACTTGTGGTTTGTCAGAAGACAAAAGTGCTATTAGTGCATAATCCCAAACATATTTATTAATATAAAGCATTTCGGGGGCAGATTCTGTAGAAGATTTAATATCTCTGAAAAATGCTGAATATGAAGTAAAATAAATCTCCTCCCACATCCTTAATTCCTCGCCGCTATAAGATGTAATAACATTTGCTGGTAGATACTGAAAATGATTATCTCTTTTTATTCTTTTTTTTACTGTCATTACATCATTTTCTACCTTAATGGTATCTCCGCTCAATTCATAAACTATTTCATACTGAAATGGGGTAGATGTTTTTTGGTATAGGTTAGAAAATATGATACTTATAGCCTCCAAAATATTGCTTTTACCACTTCCATTTAAGCCAATAAGTGCCACGTAATTAGTGCATTTTGAAAAATCAAAACAGGCTTTAGTACTATCTTTAAGGTTTTTATAACCCTGTATTTGTAAACTAAGTATTTTCATTAATTCTGTTAAAAATTTGATGTTCAAAATCAAGTAATGCATTTCTTTTTAATTCACTACATTTTTTAGAAAAATTGCTAATTTCAATCTTTATTTGGTTAATTTTTTCAATAAGATTAATTTGAATAGACTTTGGTGGTATTGGGATTTCGGTATCATAAATCATTCTTGCATTAATATTAGGCTGAGCACTACCATAAGCTTTGGATTTTAAAGTTTCAGTTTGAGATTGTAAGTAGATCCAAACATAATCCGCTAAAACTTCTTCATTAAAGTTAAACAATACTGCACACGCTTGATTTGTTGTTGCCTGAATGCCTAATTTTGCAGTTTTACCTATAGTAGCACCATACATTGCAACAACAATACTACCTTTACTATATAATTTTGCACTACTATTATTTAATCCTTTCTCTGTAATTTTTTCTTCAGTCTCATAAATAATATTATCTTTTAGTTCACCTGTTTTAATCCAAGGAATATTACCATTAAAGTAATCTTGTCTTGAACGAGATGGAGTTCCTCCACTACTTATTTCACAAATATGCCCAATCTTTTTTTGAGGGTAAAAGTTACTTGAATTGTACTTGATTGTGTCTAAACTCCAAAAATCTAACTCTTTAAACCTAACAAAATTTAAACCCAAGTTATACTCTTTTGTATTTTCATTTGAAATTCCTAATGACTTTTTAATATACAATTGCATTTTTCTAGCTTGTTCAATTGCTCTTTGGTTGGCTGCTTTTGCATCTTCTATTTTTTGATTATATGCAGCCACAAATCTTTTTTGGGTCATAGAATTAGGTAAATTTTTATTTTTTGCATCCTCATCGTCTAATGGTGGTAAAGGAATTTGAACAGAAAGAAAAGCATCAACATCAAGTCGTTGTCTGTTTGTAGTGCCGCTACTACTTGATTGAGCAAATTCAATAAATTTTTTAGTTGTAGTTATCAATACTAGATATTCCGTATTTATTATTGAATTATCTACATCAAATACTGGAAAATCATTTGTTACAATTGCTCCATCCAATTCATCTGGAACAAAACCCATAGCACCATTTCTAGCATCAATTCTTGAAAAAATAAACTGTTTTTTTCTTACCTCAAATTGCTTTTTTGTCCCAATGTTTTCACCAACTTCAATATCTCTTAAAAATACGCCTCCATTATTTATTTTTATTTTGACTCTTTTATACGAAATGCCATTTTGAACGTTAATTGTTCTTCTACTTCTTTTCAAAAAACTACCTATTTCAACTAAAGGAAATTCTTGGTTGTAAGAAAAAGTATCTTCTAATAAATATTGTACACTCCAATTATATAATTTGGAGAATTTCACAAATTCAATATTTGGTATTGTAGATGTCATTACCATTCAATTGTTGATATTTCGTTTTGGTTTTTAATACGTTCTACCTTGCCTGATTTACTACTCCATTTATATTCAAATACAGGCTTCACATCTTTCCAAAGCTGGTGAGTTGTTCTGTAAGGTGTGTATTGTTTATGTATATCTGTCAATTCATTATCGGTAACTGCTCCTGTGCTACTTATACCTGCTTTTTCTACGGTAGCAATAGGTATGTCATAATCAAATTTTTCTTTTACCATTGTTCGAATCTCAACCTCTATGCCATCTTCTATTTTTTTCTTTTTAGTTCGGAGCATTTTTTTTGTTTCTGCATCTGGTGCATCGTTACCTTTTGATGATAATTTACTTACTATTAGATCAAGTTCACTCTGATATTTATTTTTTACTTTTTTTGTAGTTTCCTTTGTGATTTTTTCCCATTGGTTAGCTTCATCAACAGTGAATTTTTTAAGAAACACTAGACTTGATTTTACTGTAGCTCCGCTTTTCATAAATACCTCTTGAGGTATAGAAGTGATAAGAATAATTTTGGCTGTGCCTTCTAAGTACTGTCTTACCTTGCCTAAGTTTTGTGTATTTAACACACCTTCAGGTAATACAATTCCTAATCTTCCACCTGGCTTTAATAGGTTTATACATCTTTCTATAAAAAGCACTTCCGTTAAGCCGCTCATGCCTTCTCTGCCGATGTGCAGAGTATCTAACACAGGTTTGCCTTTAGAAGATTCTTCGTCAAATTCTAATTGTTGCATAGCCCGAGCATATATATCATCGCCATACATTTTTTTATATTTAGCTATACGATATGCATCCGTAATTTGGTCAGCTTTTGTTATTAACAAAGACTTTTCAACTCTTGCTCCAAAAGGTGGGTTAGTAAGAATCACATCAAAACGATTTTCAAAAATACCGTTGATGTTTAGCAAGCCATCTCTATGATGAACTCCACCGTGCCCATCACCGTGCATAATCATATTCATTTTGGCAGTTCTTGCCATACGAGGATTAGCATCAGTACCAAAAATACAAGTGGCAGATAGTTTTTCAAGACGTGAAATGAATTTGTTTTTTTCTCTTGCCTTTTCTTGTTCTAAACTTTTACGAATTTGAGTTTCGTAACCTAACTTATGAATGATCTCGTTTGAAACTTCTTTTAATTTTTCCTGATCTTTTTCCATTGCTTTCTCAGCTAATTCGTCAAAAGCTCTATTTACTCTTTCTTTTTCTTTTTTTATGTCCTGTTCTATTTTATCTCTTACATATTCAAATGCTTTTATTAAAAATCCACCTGAACCACAACAGGGGTCGCAAATAATTTCGTCCTCTTGTGGGTCTAATATACCAACTATAAAATCGACAATAGTTCTGGGTGTAAAAAATTGTCCTAATTCGCCTCTAAAAGTCCCGCCTAAGAACTGTTCAAAAGCTATACCTTTTACATCATCACTGGTAGTTGATAAATTGTATTTCTGTAATTTCTTTACAATTTCCTTAAAGGATGCTTCCTTAATTTTTATTTTTTCATTTTTATCGAAAAGTTCATCTTCTTCAAATTCATCTTTTGTTAATTCGAACCAGTAGTCCATATATGGAATATCATCTTTTGGTCCATTTCGTTTAATATTAACAGGTCTAATATTTTTTTCGTAATTAGCTTCTTGTTTTTCAAATTGCTTTAACGTAAAAATATTTTCTTCATCAGGATTTCTTTCGTACCTAATTTTCATAAATAGAATTTTACTAATCTCATCAAAAGCAGCTTCTGGCGAAAGTTTATCATTATTTCTAATTACATTATGACATTGAAAAAGCAATTTTGAAAATTCATCTCTTTCAAAAGCTTTAGTTTGGTCTAATAATTTTTTAATTTTATCATCATTATTAGCATCTTTTGCAAAGGGGATATCTAAAATTTCTTCACTTAAAGTTTTTGGCGTTACATCAAGATTTACTTTAAAAATTTTTGTTTCTTTTTCATTAGTAGTGACGAAGAAAGGAGCATTAGCAAAACGAGCGTAGTTTTGACCTTGATAATAATCTTCGCTCTTAATATCTATATATTCTGCTTTACATTCAACAACTATTATTGGATTTTTACTATTCTTTTTATCGGCTTTACTTCTCCATACTACAATATCAGCACTTGCTCGACCTGTACCTCTTTTGGCTCCAGTTAATTTTACTTCTTGTGCCATTTGTTCCAATTCATAGCCATAAGTATTCACTAACTTAATTATATACTTTTGTCTTATTTCTTCCTCAGGAGTTTTAATCAGTTCTTTTCCTTTTAAAGGAGCAAATATTTTATTGCCATTTATTTGAAGCTCTAATGTCATTTTATTTTTTCTTTATTGTATTTGAAATTGATTTTAAAACCTTTTCTATATTCGCTTGATCTTTTACCAAATTTAGTACCTGATCGGCTAACCAAACTGTTGTTAAATCATCAATACTAGTTTTTAAGACTTTAGCAAGAATGGGGATTTGTTCTTTTTTTGCTTTTCGTTCTCCTCTTTCAATTTTGCTATATAAGGGAGTGTCAATATTTAGAGCATTAGCTAAATGCTTCTGAAATAAATTATTTTTTAAACGAAGTTCTCTTACTTTATTTCCAAACTGATTTGACATAGTACAAAATTTGACTTGTCAAATATCGCTAAACAATTCCAGTAAAACAAGATATGAAGTAGGACGTTTATTATAACACAATGAATGCCTAAAATAAAGGCCCAAAAAGTATTTAAACCTAATTTTAATTATTAAAGTGAGGCAATCCCCTCTTTTTTTTCGCATCTAAATTTGATAACAAAATTGCAGTTAATATTTTTTAAGTTTAAAAGATTTCAATGCAATTGTTTTTTAATGTGTATTGCATACATAATAAAACAATATTTAAATCGTTTATTCAGATTTTTGATATTAAAAAAGTGACCTGATATTAAAAAAGTGACCTGACATGTTAAAAAGTGATATTAATTTCATTTTTTTTCGGAATTAGGGTGTTTTTCCTGTATGCAGTTAGCGAAAAAAAATAATATTTGTGTCAATGTTTCAACGAAGCAAAAAAGTCGTCTTTATAAGTTGTAATTAGTTTATGGTCATTATTTGCTCTTAAATATACAGCATTTTTTTATTATTGTCTATAGGAAACTGGTAATTTTCAAAAATGAACACAAGAATAGATTTTGCCTGCGCTAAACTCGGGCTTTGTTTATTTGTTTTCATAGCTTATTGGTGCTAATTTGAGACTTTAGATGAATTAACAAACTTTTTTTTAACAAAATGTACACTTTTTGCTCACTTTTTTTAGAAAACTATTTAATTTCTTTGCCCCTTAAAAAGAGAAGCAAGAAAACGATCACTTTTCAGATGTTTATGTAATTTTTAAAACCAATTTATATGATTAAACACTTAACCACTTTGTTATTGGTTATTGGTTTAAATGCATTTTCGCAGACCAATAAAATCCAATTCAACTACGACACAGCGGGAAACCAGATAACTAGGCAACTTTGTTTATCCTGTTTGTCGAGAACTAATCAAAACATCAAGAACTTTGAACAAGTAACCACAGATGATTTTCAGAAATTTTCTCCTGAGGATAATTTTTCTTATTATCCCAATCCTGTAAAAGAGGAGTTATATCTCAAATGGGAGATAAAAGACGTTTTAATAAGTTCTATCGAATTATATAATTTAAACGGTTCTCTATTAAAAAGTTTAACCGAGTTAAATGGAGTTTCTACACAATCGATCAATTTTTCAGGTTACCCAGTAGGGACTTATGTGTTACATATTTTGGACAGCAGCGGGAATACAAAGACAATCAAAGTAATTAAACAGTAAAAGCCTTAATTATGAAACTTAAACTACTACTTTTTTTACTGCTGTTTAGCAGTTATATTAATGGTCAAAATTTCCACGATACGCAGGGTAAGTTGGAGATTTCAAACAATGGTCAGTCTGTTTATACTTTGCCTGTTGCAATGCCCCCAAGTATAAAAGATGTAGGACCAATTATTAACCTTATTTATTCGTCTGGACAAAACGGTGGAATTGCTGGGCAAGGATGGAATATAAGTACCATTTCAACCATCAACAGAATTTCAACTCGACCTGATATTGACGGTTTTAGAGACGGAGTTGACTTTGATAACAATGATAAATTAGCTTTAGATGGTCAGCGTTTGTTACTCAAATCTGGTGCTTATTGGGCAGATGGCTCAACTTATGAGACAGAAGTTCAAAGCAATCAAAAAATTGAGCTTATTGGAAGTGGGACAACAATGTATTTTATTGTTACATCTCCTGATGGTTCAAGGACTTGGTATGGAAACTATGGCGGTATGAACGCCACAGATGCGACGGCATACTATGTAGTTCGTTATGAAGATATGCATCGTAATTTTATTACTTATCATTATGCCAAACCACTAAATAAAAGTATTTGTGTTACTGAAATTCGTTTTAGTGCCAACACAGTAACAAACCCAACACCACTTAACAAAATTGTGTTTACTTATAAAACTGCAATTAGAAAAGAGTATGCCTATATAAAAGGGAGTAAAATTGAAAAAGCAGAGCTTTTAGATAAAATCGAAGTTTTCACTAATAGCTTACTTTTTAAAAGTTATGTTTTAACACATTCAGATGATACTGAGGGCTATCAAAGAGTAACAAAAATTCAGGAATTTAACAGTGCATCTGAGCCAGCAAATCCTGTTGAATTTGAGTATAGAGAAACTCCAAGTAGCGTAAGCGAAGTACAATCATCTTACAATGATGCACTTGATTTGTCAACTAGTCCAGATTTGTCAGGGGATTTTGATGGAGATGGAAAATTAGATTTCGTATCAGGAGCTAAACTCTATACAAAACTTTTTCAAGAGGGCGGAAATGTATACACATTGCCTTTTATAGGAACTGCCAGACAAAAATTTACTGCAACCACACTAACAAATAATAAACTCAATCAAAAACAGTCTCTTGTTTATGCTAAGGAGAATCTCGAAAGTGTTGATTTTAGGGTGTACAATCAAGAAGGCAATAGTTTTGTTCAGAGCTACAATAAAATAATCCCATTGGATAATATGGGGTATTGTTATGACAATTGTACTGTTTTTGACTATGATGAAGAAGGGCATATTTTAACTGGCCCAGGGCATCCAGTTTCTCTGTGTAGCAGTGATACATTTATCAAAAACTCCAATAAGTATATTGAAGGTGACTTTAATGGTGACGGAATTTCAGAGGTATTAGTTTTGAGTTATTATCAATCAAAGGTGTATCAACCAATTCAAAATTCTGTTCAAAGGAGTGAAGAACCAGGTCCTTCAAATTGTGAACTTGTTCAAAATACAACTATACATATATCGGGAGCAAGAATTGTAGATTTAAATCCTTCAAGCCCAATAGAAGATAATTCTTATGGGAATTTTGCGCTTTTAGGGGCTCAATTACAGTTGTTACAAAGTGGTGAAAGATATGTAATGGATTTTAATGCAGATGGAAAATCAGACATATTAGTTATTGAAGAAAACAAAAACTACCGAGTAATTAACTTCAAACAGATGGCAAATGCTCCTTGGGTAGAATTAGAGGTTATTGGTCAAGGGGTAATGGAAGATTATATAAAAGACAAGCAACTTCTATTTGGTGATTATAATGGTGATGGTAAGTTAGACGTAATGATGCCTAATGGAACAGCACAAGGTTGTTCGGGTTGTGTTCAGTGGCATATTTATTATAGTAATCCACAAATAGCTGGAGGTGTTTTCTTTACAAAAGAAACTCACAATGCAGCCGAGTACTGGGCATATACTGGTAATGAATACGAGTCACAATGGCATACAAGCAATTATTATGCAATGGATGTTAACAAAGATGGTAAGTCAGATTTGGTAAGAGTTTGGACTAAACTTTATCAGCCTGATCCTTTTTGGGACCCCCAAAACATCAATTCTCAATGGTTTGTTGAGGTGTATTTGAATAATGTTGGACTAAACGGTGGATTTTCTTACTATTATCAATCCCCGACAAATCATGCAAATGATGATAATTCAAGACCATTTAGTTTGGCAAGCAATTTTAAATACAAAGGACTGGATTGTGAACTTCTTGTTTTGCGTTACCACGGGAACAACTCTTTTGAAAAGACAGTCACATATATTGACTTCAAAAAAGACTTTAATCAAGAAAATCTCTTGGAGAAAGTTACTCAATCTGAGGGAGGGATTGTTGATAGAGTTTATTATGAAACTATGGTTTCAAGTGAATCAAATAACGGCTTTGGAAATCTTTTTGATTTTTACTCTTCTACAGAGTCATTATATTACCCATTTGTAGAAATAAAGCAAATGCCAACAAATTATTTAGTCAAAAAAATTAGTAACACATCTGCTGGGGTTCAAAAAAGTCAGGATTTTATTTATCATGGTTTAGGGATTAATATGAATGGATTGGGGTTTGTAGGGTTTAAGAAAACAGCACGTTCAGGTTGGTATGTTAGTGAGAATGACAAAAAGACTTGGAATGTTTCTGAAAACGACCTTCATAAAAGAGCAGCTTTAATTTGTGGATATGTAAAAGAACCATCAAGTAATTTGTTTAGTTTTGAAAGTATTCCAAGTGGTTATATCACATTGAATGAGAATAGTTACTCAGAATCAATAGACCCTGTTACGAAAAGATATACCATTTTGCTGGCTACTCAAAGAACAACAAATACCCTAACTGGAGTAGTTACCCAAAAAAATTACAATTCGTATTCTAATGATAATTTATTGCCTTTAAGCGAAACAACAAATAATTATATTGGAACTATTTTGCACGGTAGTGCTACAGTAATTAACGATTACTGGCCTAGTAGTACAACAGGAATCGGGGTTAATTATCATATTGGTCGTCCAAAAGAAGTAACAACTACAAAAACTGTCTATGTAGATACAGTTACTGGTTCACCAGATGTTAAAGTAACTAATGAAAAGTATGAATACACTAATGGTAATTTAACTAGAATTGAGAAGAAAGCAAATAACGATACAGTCACTTTAGTTGAAGTAATGAATTATTTTTCTACAGGTTTACTAAAAAATAAAACTATGAGTGCAACTGGCACAACAAGTGAGAATGCTGTTTCTCCAAGAACTGTTTCGTATACTTATGACTCAACTAATCGTTTTATCAAAACAGAGACTAATGCTGAAGGTAGAGTTACTACTTATGTTTCCTATCATCCTGTATATGGATTGCCTTTAGAAGTTAAGAATTCATTTAATCAATCAACCAAAAATATTTATGATAATTGGGGTAAGAGAACTAAAGTTACAGATTTTTTAAATAAAAACATTAATTACACTTACTCCAAAATTAATGGGAATTATACAACTCTTCAAGTAGGTGATGATGATGCTAACAGTATGGTTGAGAGTGATGCACTTGCGCGTGAGGTTAAAAAGGGAGCAAAGGACATAAATGGAAATTGGGTTTATATTAGTACTGAGTTTGATTATTTGGGTAGAAAAATAAAGGAGAGTGAGCCTTATTTCGGCTCCGCTTCCCCAAATCAATGGACAACTTTTGAGTATGATGATTTTTCACGACCTACTAAAACAACTAAACATACGGGGAAAATTATTACGACTACATATGATGGACTCATTGTTTCATCATTTGATAGTGTGATGTCAAAATCCAAAACATTGAATGCTAATGGAGTTGTGATAAGTGCTACAGACTTCCCAGGAGGTACAATAAATTATAAATATGATGCAAACGGGAATCTCGTAGCCTCAAATTATGATGGAGTTGAAACAACAGCCCAATATGATAATTGGGGGAGAAAAACACAGTTGGTAGAAAGTTCTGCGGGAACTTATACATACAAGTATAATGCTTTCGGGGAGATCTTACTGGAAACTACACCAAAAGGAACAACCAATTATACACTAAATGCAGTTGGTAAAGTGCTAACAAAAGTTGTTTCAGGTGATGGGACTTCAATAACAAGTACTTATACGTATGACCCAACAAATAAATGGCTAACCAACATTGCTGTGATAAATCCTAATGATGGAAATAGTAATTATGCTTACACTTATGATACAGTTACAAAGCAACTCAATAAAACAATTGAAACACTCTATCCGGTTGGTTACATAACAGCTTACGCTACATTTACAAAACAAGTTACGTTCGATTTGTTTGGAAGAGTTTCTAACGAGACAAATACTGCGGTTTCACACGGAAAAACAAGCTCTAAAACAGTAACACATACTTATAAAAATGGATTGAATTGGCAAATAAAAGATGGAACTACAATTCTTTGGCAAGTTAACTCGACATCGGTAAGAGGTCAACTAACAGGAGCCTCCTTAGGAAACGGGATTGCTGTAAACAATGCCTACGACAATTATGGTTACCATCAACAAATCAAACACGATTTGGGAGCAACCAATATAATGACCTTAAACACTACTTTTGAACCCGTTTTGGGAAATCTTGAGAGTCGTTACTCAAGTTTGTTTAATTTATCTGAGACATTTGAGTATGATGAATTGGATAGGTTGAACAAGTGGAAGTCAGATGGAACAACAATTTTAAATTTACAATTTAATTCAGGTGTAGAAGGATTTGTTACGTTAAATGGTTCGGGAAGTTTTGCAAATTACCAAGGTAAATTAAAAGTTAATGCCTACAATTACGATAGTGGAGTAAAACGAGAGATTACAAATAACTCATCAGTTGGCACAGAATTTACAATTAGTTTTGATTACAATAGAGATCCTACAAATGGAATAGTTCATGCTAAACTTATTGAAAGTGACCCTGTGACAGGTGAGTATTATGAAGAGCTATTAGGAACCTTAACCAATGGAATGTTTCAAACGAATTATACAACACAATACTATCCGAAACTTGAAATTGCATATTATGTTGCTGAATTAGAAGATGGAGGAATTATAGTTGACCCAGGAGAAGGTGGAACAGTTATACCTACGTCAATATTTACCGTAGATAATTTTATTGTAAAAAAGAATGATATTTATGAGCAAAATTATGATGTTAGAGGTAGAATAACTCAAAATGAGCTTGGTTTGTATCAGTACGAAAACAATGATAAACCTTACCAAAATACTTCTGTAAACACAACAGATTTAGCAACATCTTATTATCAAACGAGACCACTTCAAAATATTTCCTACAATGCTTTTAAAGCACCAATAAACATTGAGGAACAAGGTGTAGATGTTTTAAGTTTTGGATATAACGCTTTTCATAAGCGTTCGATTATGTACTATGGAAACACGAATAGTAATAAACTAGATAGACCATATAGAAAGTACTATAGTCAGAATGGTAACTTTGAAGTAAAAGTAACTTTCAACGCTGGTAATACATCGACACCTGCAAGTGTAGACTTTATTATGTATATTGGAGGTGATGCTTATACGGCCCCAATAGTATTAAAAAGTAATGGTACAACGCAAAAATATTTCTATCTTCATAGAGATTACCAAGGTAGTATACTTGCGGTAACCAGTTCAAATGGAGTAGTTGTTGAAAAGAGACTATTTGACCCTTGGGGAGCCATCAAAAAAGTGCAAGATGGAAGTGGAAATATTTTAACCAAATTAACGTTCTTTGATAGGGGTTATACGGGTCATGAACATTTAGAAAGTGTTGGGTTAATAAATATGAATGGTCGTATTTACGACCCAAAATTACATCGATTTTTACAACCTGATAATTTTGTTCAAGATACGTACAATACCCAAAATTACAATAGATATGGATACTGTTTAAACAACCCGTTTAAATATACTGACCCAAGTGGAGAGGTAATTGAAGCTGTCTTAATAGGAGCGGGTGTTGGTTTGTTTGCTTATTTTACAGCAAATTTCATTAATGACCAACCTATAACTTTAAAAGGTGCATTAACAGCTACTTTTGTTGGAGCTTTGAGTGGAGCTGTTACATTTGGTATTGGTGAGTGGACAAACACAATTAGCACATTTGCGATGAAGACTACAACTCAAGCATTAGCACATGGTTTGTTCCAAGGGACTCTCAGCGGAATTCAAGGAGGTGGTTTTTGGGCTGGCTTTGCAAGTGGTTCTTTATCAAGTATAGCTTCTAGTTTGTATGTTGGTGTTGGCCCAGATAATGCAGGCTGGCATGGATTAGGGGGGTGTTCTGGTAGTTCCAAGACAGGAATGATTATTTTTGGCTCAGTTATGGGTGGTGCTGGTGCATCACTTACAGGAGGTAATTTTTGGAGAGGAGCTGTAACGGGTCTCATTGTTTCTGGATTAAATCATTCCTTACATGATTCTTTTGATTCTCAAGAACAAGAACCTACTAAAGAGAAGAAAGTATTAAGTCATGAAGATGCTCTTGAGTTCTTTAAGAAAGAGTTTGAATCATATGAGGAGATTAAAGACTTAATTGATAGTGTTATAGATTGGACTGGCGATTATGCTCCAATAGGTGTTGTAAAAGACCTTCTTTCTAAATCATTAACTTATTCTCCTTATGCTTTGTTCGGAACTCAACTTTCTGTAGAGTCGAAGACTATGGATAAGGCCTTCAAAAGCTTGTATAATATTAGAGAAAAGTACTTAAATTTGCATGCAAAGGATGCATCATCTCTAAAAGGAGTTACAATAGAAATAGAAACTTATGTATATCCTGCAGCATCATATTCTGGAGGAATGGGAAAAATATCGACCTATTATAAGATTTATGATAATTACACAAAAACATTATTAGGACAGTATGAAACTACAAGATAGAATAAATAGAATGAAACCATATTACATTGCCTCTTTTGTTATTTTAATAATTTTGAGGATTTGTAAAAGATTTTTCTTTCAAGATATAGATTTTTTTGGAGTCGACCTCAATATGATAACAACTCAATATTTCATTGGACTTGCATTAATTTCAATTCCATTTGTTTATTTTAAAAATGAAAAGTGGTTATATTTAATTATTGTTGTGTCTTTAATAATTAATCTGATATTTTCTGTCTCTTATTTAATTAAATTTTTCCAACTATATTAAAAATTTAAACACTTATTATTATGAAAAAAATACTGTTTTTTTTGGTTTTTATTTCAATAACATCTTGTAACAAAGATGATGATAACTCTGAGAGACAATTAACCCCTAACCATGAAAATTTTGTTGGGGATTGGGAGTATACTTCAATTATTAGATCTAATGGAGCTGAGGAACAATATCCTCATAGATGTTCTACCAGTAAGGATTATTCGCATATAGTTTTGAATACTACAATAACGTCACATTATTATTATCAAGATTGTGCAACAACTCAGTGGAATTGCAATAATTATTTTTTTGAAGGAAATAGAATAAGAAATTGTTTTCCTGAGTTTGATGATGCTAGAGTAACTTCATTAACCGCTTCAACAATGAGATTGGAATATGATGAGGATAGGAATTTTGGAGCTATTACGGGAAATGTTAGAGGTCTTATTTTGAAGAAAAGGTAGATAGATGTAAATTCTTCTTTTTATGAAGTGAAGTTTACTTGTTTTTAATTCTTATGAAAAGCCTAGAGAAATTTAGGCTTTTCTTTGTTTTAAAATGGGTGCAAAAAAATATTAAATATTTAATAATTCATTTAAAGTTAGCTTACTCTAACTGTACATAAATGATTGATTTAGCACTGAATTTGGTTGATGAAATAGCTTATTAAAAGTATACTTAAAATGCGCTTAGGTTATATTATTAAAGATTTTGGATTAATAGGGTTAGTTGTGATTCGTTTAGCAGAAAGAAATAAATTCAAAAGAATATTTAATTTTTACAATGAAACTACAAAATAGTATAAAAAAGAGAGTTCTTTCAATTTGACGAAGCTTGTGTTTCTGAAAACATTTGAAAGAATGTTAGATAATAAAGAGGAAAAGCACTTAGCGCTTTTTCTCTTTTTAGTTTGCAAAAGTTTAGAATGTCTTAAAATAATTTATTTAGCAACTCTAAGAATACTTTCCTTTTCCTGTTTTTGACTTTGAATGTTCCAGTAAACAGCCATTTGTTGAGCATAGTCAATAGGGGTTTTCCCAATGTAGTTTAAGAATTCTTTTTCGGTGCTATGACCCGTTACATTCAAAAGTAAGCCTGTTGGAATTTCACCATAGTAGTTTGTGGCAAATGAGCGTCTGCAAATATGTGAAGTGACAAGTTCCCACTTTGGAAATTCACCGTTTTCTTTTCTAGAAGTTTCAGGGTTTATTCTAGCTCCAGAAATTATTTCGGAAATTTTAGCCTCTTTGCAAATATCTTTTATGTATAAATTGAACTTTGCCTTTGAACTCTCTATGTTTTTACTATAAATAGGTGGGAACTCTCCATTCCTTTTATCTAAAATTGCTTTTACTTTATCATGGACTAGTATAGAAACTCTTTTTTTTGTCTTTTGCTGAATGAGTTCAATAAAGTCTAATTTTCCAATTTGCTTAATGTTTTGACTGGTTAATTGCAATAAATCACCAACACGTTGCCCGATATAACATCCAATTAACAACCAATCTCTTGCATCTTCCAAATATTTTTCCTTCAAATTCACTTCCTCAAGTTTAGTTAATTCATCCCAATTGAGGTAAATTTTATCAATTTGAACGCTAAAGCCTTTAATTTGTTGAAGTTGGGGGCTGACTATATAGCCAGATTTTTGAGCATCTAAACAAATTGTTTTTAAAAATTTAATGTAACGGCCTGCAGTATTTCTTCCTAGTTTTTCTACTTCAAGTAAATATTTTAGAAAATCATTTCTGTATTTTAAATCAATTTCAGATAACTTGTATTTGTGCCGTTTGAACTCCTGAAAGCCTATAATTTTTAATTTAATAGTTTTGTATTTTGTTATAGTTGCTTTTGATGTTCCTAGTTCGCCTGTTCTATCATTGGTCTTTAATTCAAGTTTTTCTATATACAGGTCGCAATAATTAACGATGAAATTATTGTCTGTTTTTTCACCTTTATTAAAATGAGAGTTTAAGCAATCGTTTAGCCAATCTTTATTTATTATATCACCATTAACGTTATTTTCGTTATATTTGCTAATAATGAAATATTCTAAAGTGTCTAGTTGATTTTGTAAAGTATCACGTTCTAGGAATTGAGAAACTTTGCGGACTTTGCCACTTGAATTGTTGAAATAAATTGGATTAATAACTAATGGAGTAGCGAGCTTAATGTCTGTTTCTCTATTTGCAACAAAACGAACATATATTTTTGTTGGGTTATTGTTTCCTCTTGTTGAGAATTTAATTGTTGCCATAATTTTTTTCTTACAACAAATATAAAAAGTAGAATCAATAAAAAAAATATTTGTCCAGCTTTTGTCCGACGAAAAGTTAATTAGTTATAATTTATATTAATTATTTTTAATTTCTTTTTATTGCAAAAGCCCTATAAAACATTAATTTACAAGGCTTTTTCATTTTGGTGTGATTGTTTATGAATATAGTACATTAAGGCATTTCGTTCCCATCCTCTCTGCAAAAAGTTTTCAAAAAATTATGACTAAATGAGTGTTATTTTTTTACAACTTTTACTTCCCCATTATATGAAACTTTAATTGAGTCTTTGAAGATTTTAATCACTTTTAATCCTTCTTTCGTTTCATTGTTCTTCAGCTTCAAAAGTTGTCCATTCATTTTTAATAAAACAAGTTCACTTCCACCAGTTTCATTTTTTATATAACCATAATAGTTTACTGCTGGGAATGGTTGTTTTGAAATTGGTTTCAAAGCCTTGGAGACAGGTTGATTAACAATAGTTCTTTTAAAAGTGGTTCTTGTGACTTGAGTTTTTTCAGAATAGGTTTTCCCTAAAAAAGGATCTCTAGATAGCGGTTTCAGTTCAAAAGTGTCTTTACTTTTTATTGTTGAAGTAATAAAATTCACATCATTCTCATTCTCTAAAATAGTTGTGTTGTTAGAAAAATAAGGACTGATGTATTTGTACAAAACAGTTCCCCATAATCCCAAAACGACTATTAAGAGTACAATATTGATTTTCTTTTTCATTAATTAATAGTAAATTTAAAAGGAGTACTGCTAACACCAGTATTTCCTGCTAAGTCTTTAGCAATAATTCGCCAATAATAATCGCCAGCTGATGTGAAGGTCTGTTGAAAAGTATTGACATTGACATTTGACGATTGAATAATAGTAGCAAACGAAATCGAATTAGAAAATTCAATAGTATAACTTATAGGCGACATAATAACACCAGAATCAGACGGAATACTCCAACTAAAACTAACCGTTTGATTGATGGTTTGTGTTGAATTATTTGCAGGTAAAGTATTCACAGGCTGATTGGGCAGAACAGTATCTAAATAGAATTTACGTGCCGAGTAATTGGTTTCTGAAGTTGAATTTACTCCTTTAATTTTCCATCGGTATTCAGCATTCTGATTCAAAATAGTGCTGTTTAAGTTAAGCGAAGTAGCGGTTAAATTAGACTGTTGATTAATGACCACATCTCCGTTAGTAACTCTAACTAATTCAAACGAATAATTATCTGCAGCATTTAAGTTTTGCCAAGTTAACACTAATGACGGATTGTTAGTGTAAAAGCCATCAGCAGGACTAGATAAAACAACTTGTTGATTTGTGAGATCATCAGTTTCAAAAATGGTGAAGGTGTGGTTTGTGGAATACGATGAAACATATGCGAAGTTTTCTCCTCTAACTCGCCATTGGTATTCACCTTGGCTTAGAGGAAAACTTAAGCTGTTTTGGTTCACCAATGAATCAAGCACAATGCTTGAGTTTTCATCAAAAACCTGAACTCTATAGTCATCTGCACCGTTCAGACTATTCCACTGAAAGTTAACCACATTACTGTAAATATTCTGGTTGTTTTGAGGATATACAACTTGAACAATATCGTCAGTGATGTCTTCTTCTATAATGTCTTCACATGAGTAAAGAAAGATAACAAATAGCAATAAAAGTAAGGGTTTAATAGTTCTCATATTTTTGGAATATTATTTTTAAATGCAAAGTTTCAAATTTATTATTCTTTTTTTCGGTATAGTATTTAGTGCTCACTATCTTGCTGTATTCAAAGTTTTTTTCAAAATTATAAGCAACATTTAACAAATTAGTAATGCCTCCAGTTAAATCAATTACATAACTATATACTTTATAATTGTTTTCAGTGTATTCATGAATAGGCTGCATGTTATGGATGGATACATTGTTACTGTTCTCTAATAAGAAATTAACTAGCTCTTGCTGTGTTTTTTCTTTATTAACTCCTTCCCGTCCAATCATTCGATCCAAGCTGTTGATTTCAGATTTTAGATGTCCAATACTGTTTGCCTTTTTACTGAAAGATTCAACCTTATTTCTTAAAATTCTATTTTCCTTTACAGCATCAATCAAAGAGCTAAAAGACCTTCTGTAAGCAGCTATTGATAGCATAAAAAATAATACTATCAAGACTTTAAACTTGACTTTATAGGAATATTGATTAAACATTTTTTAAAAATAAAGTGATTTCAAAAAAAGTGGTGTTCTTTTTATCTTTTTTTATTGAATTTATTTCAAGGTTTTTAACCCAATTTTGATTCCTTAATAATCCAATCCAATTGTTAAAAACAGTTTCATTTCTTGTTTCACCTTTCACCATTATTATTTTAGAATCAAATACAATTTCTTTATTGTTTTTAATATCCTCAATTACAGGGAAAGTTTCCAATGCATTTAAGCTAATTTCAGACGGAACCATTCTAACTATTTCATAATTGTAAAAAGAATTAAATTTGGGAGATGAAATGCCTGTTTTTTTTACAATTTCGAGCTTCTTTTCTTTTTGTTTTTCTAACTTTTGAACCAATTCAAAAGATTGATTAGAGTATACGCTTTTAAGATTTAATTCGGTGTTTTTAGAATTGTAGTACTGAATCAAAATATAGCTTGACAAAAGCATCACAAAAAAACCAATCAACATAAATAATCCCAAGGTATTGAATGCTTTTTTGTAGAATACTTCTTCTTTGTTTATTACTTTACTTTCGTTTTTAGCAATGGATGGATGTTGAGTAAAAAAGTGAACCGCAGCGCCATATAATGGCAGATGAAATTTGGATAAAAGTGTTTCGCCAAATTGATAATTAACATTTTCATCAACTTGTTGTTCGTCTTTAAGCACATCTGTCAAAGACTCTCCTTCAAAATTCAAAATGGAAGTGTTAGAAAACAGTTTGCTTTTTTGAAGAGTAGAATTTAATAAAGAAGCTACTATTGAACCAATATAAACATCTATTATTTGGTATTCAGTTTTTTGAAACCGTTCAATTATTTCATCAGTAACGGATTGTCTGCAAATACTAAAAAACTGATTTTCATTTGAACTGTAACTTAAAAAATGAATGGAATTATAGTCTAATTTTTTCACCCAATCCACATCAACTTCATTTTTTAATTCTATTTTTTTATTTACTATTCCTTTGCCATCAATTAGAAGCAGTACAGGAATTTTAGCGTCTATCTTGTTTTTTATATGATCAAATTCAGAAAAATAGTCTATGGAAACAATGTTTAGACTTGATTTTTTCTTGCTAATTTTTAGAGCATAATATTCCTCATTATCTTCCTTCCGAAAGATGCCAACCACATTGATGGTGTTGAATTGTACTATTTTGTCTAAAAATTTTATCATTAATAAACTACGGTTGGTTTAATAAAAATATGCAATTTAGAAGTGCTTTTCGCTTTTTTTCTACTACTAAAAAACCATTTAATGATTGGGATTCTAGAGATTAACGGAACTCCAGAGCCTGAGTTTTCTCTTTCGAGTTCGTCTAATCCTCCTAATAATACCATTTCGTTGTTTTTGACTCTTACTAAAGATTCAAATTTTTGTGAAGCTTTTCCAGGAGGAGCATTTTCTCCAGCTCTTCCTAAGAAGGAACTCTTTTCAACCGATATATTTAAAGTTACATTTTCATCAGTTGAAACAAATGGCTTTATTGAAACGCTTAAATTTGCATCTGTAGACTTCCATGTTCCAGATTGCAGAATGTTATTATTGATTCCGTTGTTGATAAGTTGATTGCTTTGCTCAAAATAATAACTGGTTTCACCAATTGAGAGTTTTGCTTCATGACCACTAATGGTGGCAATTTTAGGTGTTGATTCAATTTTAATGATTGAGTTGTTCTCTAATGCTTGTAAGTTGAGGTAAAAAGCTTCAGTTACTTTTCCTAGTTTAATAAAACCTAAACCATTAAAAGCATCAATAAGACTGTTAACAGATGTGCTGTTCAAATTAACATCTGCACTAGGAAATAATACACCGCTGGTTTCTTTTTTTGTGCTTTTATCAATTCCGGCTTTTAAACCAGTTTGAATATCATACGATTTATTGTATTGAACAATAATGACTTCAATTTGTACCAATGGCACGACTTTATCAATTTGTTTGATGTAAATTTTTAACTCTTCTACAATAGTTTTCGCACCCGAAACAATGAGTCCATTGAGTTCAACAAACTCCTTAATTTCTAATTTTTCTGAAAACACTCTAGGTAATGAAGCTAAAACTGACTCGATTGAACGGTTTTCAAGTTGAATGATTTCAGTCGCTCTTAAACCTTCTGTAGCTTGCTCACCAATAATGTATAAATCGTTTTGTTTTTTGAAAGTGTATTTTTTGCCTTTAAATACATGTTCTAAGAGGTCGTCAAATGTTATTTCTTCAGCTAATAATGAAGTTTTTTCATTTTCAGGTTTATTGTAAAAAAAGTAGTTTACGTGTAGTTTTTCAGCAGCTTCAGTTATTAATTCAGTTGCATCTGCCATATTAGCTTTTACATTTAAAAACCCTGATTTACTTGTGTCCACTTCATAATAACCCGGAGTGCCACTTGCTGCTTTAGTAGTTTTGTTTTTAGAATTATTGTTTTTGTCATTTGATGCTGATGCTGTTATAGGTTGAGTGTTTTTCTCTAAAAAGTAGAAACCATTTTCATCTTTAGTAACTTGCAAATTATTCGATTTTGCCATCATTTCCATAACCTGATCAAAAGGACGATTGAGAATGTAAGCTGAAACTTTTTGAGTTTTGATATCAGGAGAGAGCACAATGTTTTTGCCTGATTTATCTATGATGGCTTGGGTCACGCTCGGAATGGAATCATTCTCTAATTTTACCGATAAAAAATCATTCTGATTGTTGTAACTGACATCGATAACTTTGGGAAGTTTTTTTTCTATTATTTTAATTTCTTTTCTTTTCTTGAAAATAATGATGTTACTCATGATATCTACCTGAAGATCGTATTTTTGAGTTAAAAACACAAAGACATCTTTCACAGTAACATCAAAGAAGTTGCTGACTACACTTTGAGTTAAGTCGTTGTCTACACTCACGTTGAGTTGGTGCTCCTGAGCAATAGAAGTAATGAAATCGTATAGAGTTAAGCCCGAAACATCGGTTTTTATGGTTTCGTTTAATCCTTTTTTAACTTTAGAAAACTCATCCAATTTACGATTGAGTTCATTGATGTCTTGTTGTGCAAAACACAAGTTAAAAAGAAAAAAACCAATGATGGTTGCTGCAATTTTGTTTGACATTGGCCTATAAGTTTATTAGTATGGAATAGATTTCTTCCAGAGAAGTTTCGCCTTTAGCAAATATATCAAAAGCTTTATCTGAAAGTGTTTTATATTCTTTGTTATTTTCAAAAAGTTCAACGACAGCGTTATTTTTAATAGCACTTGCGGTTTTGTTATCTATGTTAAGCACTTCGTAAATGGCTGTTCTTCCTCTATAACCAGTGTGATAACATTTGTTACAGCCCGAAGGTTTGTAGCATTTGTCTATCGTATACGGAAAGTTAAAATTCAACGGAAAGTCATCAATGTTGACAGGTGTTTCTTTTTTACAATCTTCGCATAACTTTCTCACCAACCGTTGGGCAACAGAAAGATTAAGCGTTTCCGCAATCAAATACGAAGGAATTCCCATGTCAATGATTCTCGAAATTGTCCCTACGGCTGAATTAGTATGTATAGTTGACAATACCAAATGTCCGGTCAATGACGCACGTATGGCCATCATTGCAGTTTCTGGATCACGAATTTCTCCAAGCATTATGATGTCTGGATCTTGGCGTAAAAAAGAGCGTAGGGCAGAGGCAAAGGTCAATCCGATGTCTTCTTTCAATTGAACTTGGTTGATTCCTTTTAGTGTATATTCAATTGGATCTTCAACCGTTACTATATTTCGGTGATTGTCGTTTAACAACCGTAAAGTGGCATACAAAGTAGTTGTTTTTCCCGAACCTGTTGGTCCGCTAATTAGGATGATTCCGTTGGGTTTTCTCACCGCTTCTAAGTACATTTCCAGCTCTTCACTTTTCAATCCTAAAGTGGATAAATCAATGTTAGACGCATCTTGACCCAATAAACGCATTACTATTTTTTCGCCATAAAGTGTAGGAAGCACCGAAACCCTAATGTCGAAGGACTCGTTGGTGATTCTTCCGTCTTGCGGTAAGCGTTTTTCGGTGATGTTTAATTTGGATTTGATTTTCACCTTGTTCACCAATTCAAGGTAATTGTCTTTCTCTACTTTGTAGCGCTCTATGAGTTGACCATCGATACGAAATCGGATGCGCGCTGAATTTTCATAGATTTCAAAATGAATATCGCTGCTTTTTAATGATTTTGCTTCGTAGAGTAAATTCTCTAGAAAATCATTTTTATCGATGTTTAACGATTTTGAATTGACACTTTCTCTGTCTTTTCTATAGTATAATGAGAGTGCTTTTTCTATGGCCATATTGGAACACGAAAAAAAGGAAACCTCTTTTCCTAGCAACAATTCCAATTCATCTTTAATTACGTCTTGGTTTTGATTATCGTCAATAAACAGTTCCAAAAGCGCATCGTTTCCGCTTTTGGGCACTACCTTATAATGATTGGCTAAATCACTAGAGATTAGATGTTGGTTGTCTTGTGTAACAGCAATTTCTTCCATCTCAGAGGATTGTTAGTTTATTGAATTCAAAAAATAAGTCTTTTATAATTATAAATGCCAAAAAAACTGCTGAAAACCCAGCTAATGGAACAGTTTGAGTTTTCATTATTCTCTGAAAAATCAACTGCATTAGTACCGAAAAAATCATCGAAAAAACAAAAAACAAAATGTAATTTTCTGTAAGGAATAAAGGTGTAATTGCCAAAAAGAATAATAAGTCGCCTAAGCCAAAATAATTTTGAAAAGGATTCATAAAAGCCTTGTTTTTGATACTCATATAGAACACCAAAAGAGCAAGAGTCAGAACCACAAAAAAAATATTGTACATCAAAATCATAGTTTGAAAAAGGATGTTATTTTTGAAAATATAAAAGCAAAGAGCAAAAATGAGAATAGGAAGCACTATATGAATGTGTCTGTATTTCAAATCTTGAAAAAAAACAAACAATAAACCAATCAATAAAAATAGTACTGCTAGATTCAAATTATTCTTTGGTTACTTCGGTTAGGATTTTTTTGCTGTCGATTTCCCAAGTGTTGAATGCACCATCACTATCTAAATCAGAAACAGAAGTGGCACGTGCCAAAAACGAATCAGTAGAAGCATCGACAATTTCAATTTTGTAAACGGCTTGTCCGCCTTCTTCCACAGTCAGTTCTTGTTCAAAACCTATTTCTTCCAAATTACTAGAGTATTTTGAATGACGGTAAAAATAACTTTTCTCCAAACCGTACACCTGATTGAGCATAGCCTGAGCTTCAATGGCTTTGGCTTGACTGATTACCGAAGTTTGGTTGGGTAACACCATCAATAAGATAATTCCGATGATGCATAAAACAATCAAAATTTCGGTCATCGAATAGGCTTTGACGGTCCATTTTTTGAATTGTCTATAAAACGGAAACAATTTTGTTTTTATCATATCAATTTCAATTAGAGTAAATTTTGTGTAACACTTAGTAAAAGTCTAAGACAACTGAACCACTAATTAACTAATTTTTTTTTTATTATCGTATATTTCAGCTTGTTTTTTTACGTTAAAATTTTGAGTCAAAAAAAGAAATAGTAAATAAACAAGAGAACTCTTTTTTTTGTATTTTAGAACAATGAAATTTAGTCTCTTTTTTGAGGTAAAAAAACAGTAAAAAACGCATTAAAGTGCTAATTATTGCAAATTTCAATCTAATGTAAGTTCTTATAAATAGTGACATCAGCAGTAAATAGATTACTATCCTTTTGGAAGTTTAGTACCTAACCGTCACGCCACCGATGGTAGCTATCGTTATGGGTTTAATGGGATGGAAAAAGATGATGAGTTGAAAGGTAATGGCAATAGCATAAACTATGAAGCTCGTATGCAAGACACAAGGGTAGGAAGATTTTTATCTCTTGATCCTTTAACAAAGTCATTTCCGCATTATAGCCCTTATCAATTTGCAGGTAATAGTCCCATCTATCACATTGATTTAGATGGAAGAGAGAGATACTCTTATATGAGGGTTTTTGACAAAAATGGCAAAGAAAGCCTACTATTAGTCAAAAAAGAAGATATTGTAGAAACCGTTATTAGTGGATATCGAAACTCAACTAGTGCAGGGAATGATGGCCCAATTCCTATCTATAAAACCATTAAAAATAGAAAACAAGAATATATTGTTATAAATGAACATGAAGAAGTTGGATGGATTGATGGCGTTGATGGTGGGTTAAATGGGCAAAAGAAAGTTATTTATCATATAAGCACTAAGTACAAATCTCTTGAAGACGCTAAGAACAGAAAAAATGGTGTTGATGGTAATGAAAGATTGATGTTTTATGCTAAAGTTGGAGCCATGAATTGTCATAATGAGAATAAGGCAAATGGTGGTGGTGGTATGTTTGTTTCAAACTTCAGAAGGAATACAATTGTTAAGGAAGCTAACAACATTATTAACTCTTCTGGTATGACAAAATTAGAGGAAGCTTATCAGAATGGAATAGCAGCAGAGGTTAAGATTGGAGGAAGAACAATTATCTATGAGCCCGACCTACCCGCATCTGGTTTTACATTGATGGAAGAAAATGGATTTGTTCTTGGGCCTCAAGCTTTCAAGACAGAAGCAGAATTATCAAAAACACTTTTGCAAGAGTTATTTAGATTAAAAAACAGCAAAGTACCAGAGAAAGGGTTAAGTGGAGGACAGGCTACTTCTGAAACCAACGCAGCTTTCGAGTTTGCTGAACAAAATGCTAAGAATGTTATAAGAAAATAAAGCTATATATGTTAAAAAAAACAAAGTTATGGATTGACATGGCCAAATTGTATTCAAGAGAAAAGCACTCTAAACTATTTTGTCCAGAGTGTAAAGTAGGAGTAATTAAGATTGTTGATGTTTATTTTGATAACAATAAAAAAATTGATAGATATTTTACATGTGATAATTGTGGAAAGTATAACGTATTAACAATGGACAACAATGTGATGGATTCCGATAGCTCTGATATGCAGAAAGGTCAATAATAACCGACAGCACACATTTACAATCTGTGCCAAAATAGTAAAAAAAGCAACTCACCTCCGAGTTGCTTTTTTTACACTTCAAAACCACTAATACACCCCCAACTTATCATGCACTTTATCCATTTCAATGTCAATATACGATTGTGCGTAGTGGACATAGCGGTTAAACGAGCTACTGCCGTGACTGTGGCCGCTTACTTTTCGTACTAAATGCTCGGGCATGCCAAGAATGAGTAAGGTCGTGATGGCGGTTCTGCGCATCATGTGCGAACTCATTTTGTCGCAAAAGCGGTCTTTGGTGTCTTTTTTGGGTGCTATTTTTTTGGCTTTCCCTTGCTTTTCGCGGGAGATTTCGATGGCAGACGTAAACTCGGCCAGTTCGCCCATGCGTTTTAAGTTCTTATTGAAGTTGAACAGCGTCATCTTTCCAAAAAGTGGAATTCGGCTGTTTTTTTGCTCGTATTTTTTATAAATCGTCACCGCATACGAGGGTAATTTGATGAAGCTGTACGTTTTGGTTTTCTTCGATTTGATTTTCACATACCAATCGCTACCCGTTTTTTCAAAATTTTTATTGGTCAGCAACATAATATCAGAATACCTCAAACCAGTAGTACATCCAAAGACAAAAATATCTTTTACTTTTCGCAAACTTATCGTTAGTTTTTCTTCGAAAGTACTATCGTGAATCAGAAACTTCAATTGATCGGGCGATAACACTAAAATGTCAATTTCTTCTTTTCGAACGTAAAACAACTTGTGGTAATCTCCCGTAAAAATGTCTTTTTCGTATTTCAAATAGGTAAAAAATACCCGAATATTTTTGATAGTAAACCCAACGTAATTGTCGTAACAACCCTTTTTATACATGAACTCAGTGAAGTTTTTATAAAACTTTTTCCAGTAGTTTTTCTCAACAGTGAGTTCCCGTTTCGTGAGTTTAGTGATATCGGTAACCTGTAATTCAAACTTAGTTTCCTCTGAAAATTTCACTAAATTATTATACACATATTTGTAATTGGCCAAAGTAGAAGCCGTTATTTTTTCACCATTCTTTTTGAGTCGTTTTCCGGTTTCAGAATCCCGCATGAATTGCTTGAACAACGGTAGTAAGGGTTTTGACTTTTTCATACAATTACTCCGTTATCGTTTAATAATCTTACTCAAGTCGAACATCGGCGCATACATCGAAATCATAATTACGCCCACAATTATTCCGATAAAAATAATAATCATTGGTTCTAAAACCACTCCAATCATTTTGGTTTGATGATTGATTTCTTCGTTGTACTGATCAGTCAATCGTTCAAACATACTGTCAAGTTCGTTTACTTGTTCGGCGACTTCAACCATAGAAACCATTTTCCGCTCGTATACTGAATGTTTTTTCAGACTATCACTCAAATACACACCCCGAGTGATATCTTCCTTTATTTCTTCTATAGATTGCTCAATCGGGTAAAATCCAATCATTTTTGAAGTCAGCGACAACGAAGTTAGCAAGGTGGTCTTAGAACCAATCAGTAAATTCATCGATTGACAAAAACGCGAGATGTATATTTTTCGGATGAGTTTTCCGAAATACGGAATTTTCAACACCATTTTAGAAGTGAAATTTCTATACTTATTATTGGTTTTAAGTACTTGATGCATCACTACCAAACCAACAATTAATCCAAAAAACACCAGGAATAGAGTTCCCGAATGATTGGATATTTTCAAGATAATCTGAGTGCTTTTGGGCAATTCGCTTCCAAATTGTTTGAAAACCGAACTGAACATCGGAACCACTTTATTGAGCATAAAATAAAGTACCGAAATCGTCACTAACATCACAATTGACGGATAGGTTAATACCGAAATGATTTGTCGGCGCATTTGAATTTTTCGATTGAAAAACTTCTGTAATTCGAGTAAAACAGCCTCCAATCTTCGGGTTTCTTCACCAATTTGAATGCTATAGTATTCGTAAGGCGAAAACTGACCTGTTGACATCATCGATTCGTAGATGCTTTTGCCATGGATGACTTTGTCTTTAATATCAAAAATAATGGATTGTTCGAGTTTTGAATTGGCTTGATTGCCCATAATTTCTAAGGCTTTTTTAAAATCAACTCCCGATTTCAAAAGCATACCCAATTCTCTGTAAAAAACCTCTTTCTTTTTGTCGGACAGTTTTTTAGAAAAAGAAAACGCAGGAGTTTCTAGTTTAAAATCGGCTGATTTTGCTTTCTCCTGTTTGAATGTATTTAAATCAAAACTCATCTTTTTTGAACTCTTTTTTTAGGATTTCATTAGAATACACTCTTTTAAAAAACGTAAGACGCATTGGTTCTTTATTTACATCAACATTCAAAGTCAGTCGTTGAAAAATGGTTTTCCGACTTCCGTTCTGAATCGTATCCATTTTAAATTGCCGAATCGGAATGGCAAAGGTATCTACAAATTCGTTTTTACTTCTCAAAAAATACTCTGGATAGAGTTGGTATTTAACTATTTCACCTGAATAGGAAGAAAAAGTAATCTGATTTTCCGAAAACACCATCTTTTCCGATTCAAAAATGTCTTTATTGAACGAATACGTCATTCGATTTAAATCGGCCACATATTGATTCTGTTCTTTAAAATCGAGCATCCTTTCTGACAATATCGTAAATATAACAAATATCAACCCAATAACAATAGCCGAAACGACCATGCTTACTACGGCTTCCAAAACCGAAAAAGCGGCAATGTAATGGTTCTTATTCATGATTCGTTTGCACGTAATACTCTTTTTCAAAAGTAGAATTAGTACTGTCCTTGTATTTGATGATGACTTGCTTTAAGTTGGCATTTTCATATTCTTCTTCAATAATCAAATTCGGTTTATCGATGGAATTAAGCGAATCACTCTGAACCTGCATTAAAAAAAACAATTCATCGAGTTGATTGCTGGTTCCGTAAAATTTGGGAGAAGTTTTGGGAGAAAAAACCGAAGAATACACCAAAACAGCTATGTACAAACAGACCGAGATGATGCTGAGTGCAATGACCGATTCGAGTAGCGAATTGGCTTGGATTTTATAACACTTTTTTATACACGCCATAGTTGGTGTTTTGATCTTCTAAAATGGGTACAGACACAAAGTAACTTGGTTTTTTAGTCACGTCAATTTCACAGTTCATTATGCAATTTTCATAAGAAGATGATGCTGCTTTGTGAAACAACCTATTAGTATAAACAGAACCATAAATTTTTCCTTCCATCATCAGTTTTCCCGAGCTATACACATCTCCAACTAGCAATGTTTTTTTGTGAAAAACAATTGTATTCAAATCTATTGTTTTGATTTGATTCCCAAAAAGTACAACAGCTCCCATGATTTTACAATCCTCAGAAATGGTAATTTTGCTTTCATTTTCAGAAGAATTGTAAACGCAAAGTACAGACGGATAGTGTAGGTTTACATTTTTTTCAAGATGAATTTTTTCAGAGGAAAATGCCTGAATTGCACCCTGAAAATTCTCTTTAAATGAAATTTTGGGTGATTTCAGAATCACGTCTTCCAATAGTGCGGTACTTTGTACCTGAATGGAATCTTTCGCGTAAATAATAAAATTTCCTTTGATGACAATATTATCCAAAATAGGATTTGCCAATTGGATTTCAATGGTTTCGTTTTGAAACGAATTGTAGTATACTGAATCGACATTTCGCTCAACATTTTGAAAACTTCTGAGCTTTGCAGGTAAAGACAAACTCATGGTTTTGTATCTATTGCTAATTTCAGGTAAAAAAGGCTTAGAAAGTGCAATCGTTCCCAAAGATGTTAATTGATTTTGAGTGCTGCTCGCGTAAAATTGCCTAATTTCTGGCGATGGTAATTGTTTGTCACCTATCAACTTAACCTTACCTGAGTACGAAATAGGTTTGCTAACACCGCTTAGATAAAGACAAATTTTTTCTTTAGGAAAGCTCCCAACGAAATGAGAAGAAGTGACAGTATCTGATTTGATATAACTTGAAACCAATAACAAGTTAATCAAGCCATGCGGTTTAGTTTTGATTTCCGATTTCACATTGGAAGTGTCCGTTATGAAAACGCTTTCTTCTTTGAGATTGTTTCCCAATGCAAAATTAACCGCCGATTGATTCTGAATGTAGAGTTGCTCATTGGTGTTGTAAAATAAATTCAATTGATTATAGAGTGTTGCAAAATAAAGCAATGCGCCACAAAGAATGGCAACAATAAGGCATACATATACCGAATATAAAAGACTATGAGCCTTTAGCATTGGCTTTTTTAGTTTTATCTTTTTTAGAAAACAATCGCTTGAAAAATCCGTCTTTTTTTTCAGGCTCAGTTGTTTTTTTTGCTTTGTTAGTCGAATCGTTTTTAGGTTTGGTTTGCTTTGACTTGGATTCTTTTTTATCGGTTTCTTTAGAATCTTTAGCTTTCTTGGATTCTTTTGACTCTTTTTCTGATTGTTCTTTTGGTTTTTTTATTTTCTTAATTACCACAACGTCATTTCGATAGTTTAGCGTGTCTTTCGCCTCTAAATTATACCATTTCCCTTGTTTTTTGTCGGCTCTAAAAATGCCTTTTAAAATCAATTCGCCTTTATCATTATAGCTTTTAAAATTACCGTTTTTTTGTCCGCCAGCCCATTCTTGCTCGGTTGCCAACATACCATTTGGATGCCAAGTTTTCCACAAGCCTATTTTTTTCCCGTTTTTGAATTTTCCGCTTTCAGCCAATTGATTATTGAGGTAAAATTTATCAAATTCATCATTGAGTAGTTCGCCCGCAATTCCTTCTTCAGAGGTATGAATGGCGCCACCTTTAAACCAATAGTAGATGATATTGGATTTGGGACGAACTTTCTTATCTGTGGTATAAAATTCGTATTTGAACTGTTTGTCGGTAATGCGTTTTCTAAAATACGGATCACCAAACGATTGCAAGCTCAATGCCAACAGAACTGCAAAAAACAAAAAGGATACTTTGGTTTTCAAGGCAAATGGTTTTATTCTACTAAAATAGTATTTTTTTTAAAGTTTCCGATTTTTCGTTGAATAAAAATTTCTGAGAGTTACTTTTTTAAATGCATAATAATCTTTAAAAGTATATTACTATTAATCTGAAATGCATTATTTTTACAATACACTAAAAATTAGCCATATGAAAAATTATGTATTAGCCCTTTTTACTGTGATTCCAGCCCTATTGTTCTCACAAACCATAACTACTATTGCTGGTACTGGCCTCAGTACTTACAATGGAGAAGGATTGTCTGCAACTGCTACCAATTTAGGAAATATTGGAACTCTAGCCTTAAACAGCAACAATGAATTAATATTTCCTACTAGTCTGCAACATTTAATAAGAAAACTAGATAGTAATGGAATTATTACAATAGTTGCGGGTATTCCTGAAAGTCAAGGATATAATGGGGATAATATACTAGCTAGTAATGCCACTTTATACAATCCTAACTCTATTGCGATAGATGGTTTTGGAAATATTTTAATTTCTGATTTTGGAAATTGTCGTATCAGAAAAATTGACACTAATGGGATCATCACAACCATAGCAGGTAATGGAGATTGTGTTTCTTCGGGTGATTTTGGTTTGGCTGTACAAGCAAGAATAAGATATCCTCAATATATTAGCATAGATATGCAAGGAAACATTTATTTTAGTGAATCAGGATTTCATAAAGTACGCAAAATAGATACATCGGGAATTATTACTACAATTGCAGGAACGGGTATTGCGGGTTATAACGGAGATGGAATATTAGCTACTAATGCTCAGATTAATTTCCCTGTTGGAATCGCTGTAGATTCTCAAGGTAATGTTTTCATTGCTGAGCATTTTGGACATCGGATTCGTAAAATAGATACTAATGGCATCATTTCAACAATAGCAGGAACGGGAATTGCAGGTTTTAATGGTAATAACATACAAGCAAATACCGCTCAAATTAATAGACCGCAAGGCATGAAAATAGACACTCAAGGAAATCTTTATTTTGCAGATTCCTATAACAATAGAATTAGAAAGATAAATACCAATGGAGTAATTACTACCATAGCCGGTATGGGATTACAAGGTTATACAGGAGATGGCGGTTCTGCTTTATCTGCTATGCTTGATAGACCATATGATATGTTATTTGACACTAATGGCAATATGTACATCAGTGATAATTTTAATTACAGAATTCGAAAGGTAACCAATGTTTTGGGTAATGACGATTTCACCATAAGCGAAGGTGATGTTGCATTAGCGCCCAATCCTTCAGCAAATGGATTTACGACTGTTTACTTCCCTGAACTAGTTGATGAAATAAAAGTGTTTGATTTATTGGGTCAAATCGTTTTATCTGAAAATGCCCAAGGAAAAGATCACATTGAGATTTACCTTCCTAACTCAGGGGTTTACTTAGTTACTTTTTATTCTGCAGGAGCAACCATTACCAAAAAATTGCTGGTAGGGCAGAATTGAGGTTGTTAATACAATTTAAAATAAAAAGCAACTCGGGTGAGTTGCTTTATATTGTTATGTGGGTGTGATTTGTAAATTTGTGCTATTGGTTTAACAGATAGACTCCATTTATAAATACTTATAAATTTGAAACATAAATTTAGCAATTATATTTGTTTTTTATCAATAGAATGTGCTATCCGTTATGTGAAAGGATTCAACCGCAGCGTTGGGTTAAGTTATGTCATCAAGCTTTCCTATTCTAAAATTAGCGTTTTATTATTCTCTTTTAATATAGCAAATAAACTATCTTCACTGATTAATCGATTCTTTTTTAAATCTTCTATTATACAGACATTATGATGATTAGGATAACAGATATATAAAATACTATCATGAATACTAGGATAAAAATCTTCAGCATCTCCATGAATATCATGTGTTCCTGTCAAGAATCTCATGCCAATTATGGTTGAATCATTTTTATTTAAAAGTTCATAAAATAATGGATTAGTCATTTCAAATTCATTTTTTTGATAAAACCTTACTTTAAGTATACCCATTTCGTAAATTTTTTTTTCTCCAAGAAATACATATTTATCATTAAAACAAGATGTTAAAACAATTAGTGATAATAAAAAAAGTAATTTTTTCATGATTATTGTCTTCTTATAATGTCTTCATCTACTAAAAACAAATTTTTTCCTTTTTCAGCTGGTTTTATGCTTTTTAACTCTTTTGGAATACTAAAATTATTAAGCGTAAAATTTGTTTTAAAAAACAAGGGAGTGAAGCTAAGATTTTTAAACTTTTTATCAGTAAAAGTGCCCGGATAACTCCTATAAATTATCAATGAAGTGATTGCATCTAATGGCTGTATTAAGTTTTTTATTTTTGTAGTATTCATACCTGATTGAACTATTCTATAAAAATTCAACATATTGGATGGTAAGTCTGCTGGTTCAAAAGATGATGAAGATGTAGGATGTAAAGATTGTAGTTTTTCAAATTGAAAACTTACATCTTGGAAAATAGTTAATGCAACAGACTTTTTCTCCTCTAATGATAATCCAGCAGATATGGCATACTGTCTTTCGACACCAATCGACATTCCTCCCTTAAGTATATCTTGTTTGTAAGTAACACTGTAGCAACCCATATGCAGTTTTTCTTTAGAAGGCTCGTTCATAATTTGTCTCCATAAGTTTTGAACGCCTATGTGAGGATCTTTTCTGGTTGTTTCTGTAAATGCATGGGTTTTATCAACCCATCCATAGTTTTTTGCAAAAAAAATTCTTCCTTCAAGAATTGCTTTTTCATAATCATCTTTAGGCTTAATCTTTGATACATCTATAGTAGAATTATAGGCTAATTGTGCCTCTTCAGCATTTACGTATGGGCCATATATACTTCCCGATTCTCCGTTAATCTTATTAATTTTAAATTCTTCTAAACCCTCAAGTTCTATTGAATCAATTGGTCTGTTTCCACTAAATTGATAAGGAGTATACCATGGATATTTACTCTCAAGCGGATCCACCGCAAAAAACCTACCCACTCTAGGGTCGTGCATTCTAAAGGTGTAGTTTAATGAATTCCCTTCGCCTTTAATTTCATCATCTTTTTCCTGGCCTTGGAAGCCATAACGGTAGCTACCATCGGTGGCGTGACGGTTGGGTACTAAACTTCCAAAAGGATATGTACTTTTTTGTATAAGAACGTGAGGTAAATATAGGAAAAAACCATATTAAAAATGCGTTTTTTGGAGTTAAATTTTTGTCATTTTAATAAGGAAAAAATGATTGTTTTTTCGAAAAACTGTAACTTAATTTAATAACAAATATAATATGAATATTACTTTTTGATGGAAATATATGTGATGCTTTTAAAGGATAATTTGATTTGGAGAGTTTTTTTTACCCTATTTTAATATCTATAAAAAGGATTTGAATGGAAGTGAATATTATGAATTTAGTATTTATTTACTATTTTTAAAAATGATATTACTATTAATCTAAAATGCATTATTTTTACAATATACTAAAAATTAGCCTATGAAAAATTATGTATTAGCCCTTTTTACAGTGATTCCATCTCTATTATTTTCTCAAACCATAACTACTATTGCTGGTACAGGTCTTTCTACTTACAATGGAGATGGGTTGTCTGCTACTGCCACCAATTTAGGGAATGTTGGAATTATGACTTTCAACAATAATGGAGAGTTACTATTCCCGGACAGTTCAAAAAATTTAATACGAAAAGTTCACACTAATGGAGTTATTACTACAATCGCAGGGACTCAAAGCTCGGGATATAACGGCGAAAATATATTGGCAATTAATGCCGATTTATACACTCCAAACGCTGTTGTGGTAGACGGCTTTGGAAATATCTTTTTTAGCGAATTAGGAAATTGTCGTGTCAGAAAAATTGACACTAATGGAATCATCACGACCATAGCTGGTAATGGGGAATGTGTTTCATCAGGTGATTTTGGCTTGGCGGTTCAGGCTAGAATACGTTATCCCCAATCTATTTCTATAGATTCAGGAGGCAACATCTATATCTGTGAATCTGTAACTCATAAAGTACGCAAAATTGACACATCTGGGATTATTACTACAATTGCAGGTACTGGCATTGCTGGTTATAATGGAGATGGAATATTAGCTACTAATGCTCAAATTAGTCAACCTGGTGGAGTGGTTGTTGATCCACAAGGAAATATTTTTTTTTCAGAACATTTTGGACAACGGATTCGTAAAATAGATACAAATGGTATTATTTCAACTGTAGCTGGTACAGGAATTGCCGGTTTTAATGGTAATAACATTCAAGCAAATACCGCTCAAATCAATAGACCAACAGGAATAAGAATAGACGCTCAGGGAAATCTTTATTTTGCTGATTCCTATAACAATAGAATTAGAAAGATAAATACCAATGGAGTAATTACTACCATAGCCGGTATGGGATTACAAGGTTATACAGGAGATGGTGGTTCTGCTTTATCTGCTATGCTCAACACACCATCCGATTTGTTGTTTGCCCTTGATGGTAGTATGTACATCAGTGATAATTTTAATTATAGAATTCGAAAAGTTACCAATGTTTTGGGCAATGAGGATTTCACAATAAGCGAAGGTGATGTTGCATTAGCGCCCAATCCTTCAGCAAATGGATATACGACTGTCTACTTTCCTGAACTAGTTGATGAAATAAAAGTATACGATTTATTGGGCCAAATCGTTTTATCTGAAAATGCCCAAGGAAAAGATCACATTGAGATTTACCTTCCTAACTCAGGGGTTTACTTAGTTACTTTTTATTCTGCAGGAGCAACCATTACCAAAAAACTTGTGGTAGGGCAGAATTAAGGTTGTTAATTCAATTTAAAATAAAAGCAACTCGTGTGAGTTGCTTTTTTTATGTATTACATTCACGCTAAGGGATTCTTGTGAGGGCTGTGAAACTTATTCATCAAATGACCAAAAAATTAGAATTTGTTCAGAGTTTTTATTCTCGATTAAATAATTCTCTATTTCAGTTATTCTTTCTATTTCATCATTAAATTTTAATGAATTAATTTGATAGTAATATTTTGAAATTAAATAACTATCTGAGATTTGTGGGTTATATAAATAATTATTTCTTGTAGGCTCAAAAAAATAGTCATACTTAAAAAGTAGTTTATTTATTTCCCATTTAATTGGTTTATATGTTATGAACCAATCGTTGAAAAAGATATATGAGTTGTATTTTACATAATATTCTTTCCATGTATCATAGTTAATATAATTTATAGAATTTCCTTTAAACTCAATACCATCATTAATTATTGAATTTAAAACTTCGTTAGTAAATTCATATTCATTTTTAATATTACCTTTAAAATTAGTTAGGAAAAACTTGTTTTTAGTTAATGATTCATAATTTTTTCTTAATTCATTAAGTAAAAATTTAGCATTTGCAATAACAAATTCTTTATCATTATTTTTTTCTATGTAATTAATTTTTTGTAACGCTTTATTATACCCATTTTTATTATACAAAGCAATTTCAACATTATCTTCCATATTCATTTTCTTATCGTTACAGGAAAAATTAAATAAAATTAGAATAAAAAATAAGACTTTATTTACCACTCTTTTCATATTGTTCAGTCATATTGTCTATAATAGCTTCTGTATTCTCATTTTGATTATCCCTTAGGATTAATCCTCCACCTAAACTCTGTAATATTCTTAATTTCTCATCTATAGCGGATTTCGTATTACTGTTTTTTGTAATCTCTAGAAAAGTATCCTTATCAGTGACTAAAACAGTAATTTCATTATTAGACTTTCGTTCTTTAGCAGTTTCAATTGCTTGATCAAGACCTTTTAATATCTTGTCTTTAGCACTTCTACCTGATCCAACGGTTTTAATTTCTGCATAAATCTTTGTTTCACTAGTTAAACTAATCTTTTTTAAATATTCTTTTCCATTAATATCGTTTAATTCTATTCCCAAATCATCTTGATAAATTCTTATATAACCACCATCTGGACCAATAAATTTCACTCCTTTCTTAGCTTTATCAATCATTGATTTAATTGGATTTACAGTTATTACAGCATCATATTTTTTACCTGGTGAGCTTGGTTTAGCAACTGCTCTAAAAAAAGGCAACAATCCTATTGTGAAACTTGAAGCCCCTATCGTCTCTCCGATAGCTCCTTTTAAATTACCATGATAAGAAATTAATTGTTTTTCTTGTTGTGGTGTTCTATTTTTAATTTTTCTTAACCTTACATAATTTTCAAAATATAAAAAAACACTTTTGTCATACAAAGGTGCTAAAGGAGCATATTTTATAACTGCTGCATATATTCGCGGGTTGGGATAATCACCATTAATATCTGAATTATATAATGGATTATTATCAGCATAACTATATGTTGAAGAATCTGGAAATTCTGTCTCATGAGAATCAGGTGAAAACCATCTACCAACTCTTGGATCCAACATCCTAGCCCCGAAATCATAGCTATTCCCTTCGCCTTTAACTTCATCATCTTTTTCCATCCCATTAAAGCCATAACGGTAGCTACCATCAGTGGCGTGACGGTTAGGTACTAAACTTCCAAAAGGATATGTACTTTTTTGTATAAGAACGTGAGGTAAATATAGGAAAAAATCACATCAAATAATGTAGTTTTTGGAGTTAAATTTTGTTCATTATTAGTAGGTGAAAAATGATTGTTTTTTGAAAAGTTAAGACTAAATTGAATAACAAAAATAGAATTATGAGTATTGCTTTTTGATGGAATATATAATAAGAATTTGAAGCGTTTTTTAAAGATTATTGATGCTTTGAGTTTTTGCTTTTTATGAATGAAAAAGCAACTCGGTTAAAGTTGCTTTTTTATTGCTTTGTGGGTATGGATTGTAAATGTGTGCTATTGGAATTATTAAAATCAAGACTGTTTTATCATTCCGCAAAGTCTCCTGACCTTTCGGAGCTGAAGATTAGTTGCTTTTTTGTTTATTGTATGATTACAAATCATCGCTATCAGGTTGTTTTCTTATAAATTCATGAATCCATAAATTTAATAATTCTAACGAATGAAAATCGTCAGAACTATAAAGTCTAATAATTCTTTCACAGTCATATTTTTTTATACATTTTTCAGCATAATTACTTTTTACAAAAAAATAAAAATTATCAAAAAAGTCTCTTACAATTGAATCTTCTTTTGCTATAATATAACCTTTAAAGAATATGTAAAAATCTTCCACCTTTTGAATTGAAAAAAGTGAAGGCCTCTCTAATACATATAAAATTAAATTTATATTTTCTATTTTAAAATCATTATTTTCCATAATCTGAAAAAAACTCATTAATATTTATTTAATTTCTTTTGCAGTCTTCATTATTTCTGCCCCGCTAATAATTTTTGATGTTTTAGGATCAAAAGCTTCAAGTCCTTTAACAAAATCAGACTTCAATATTCCATTTGGGTTCATATTATCAAAAATATATTCAACCCCTTTTATAGTTTTTTGTACAAATTGATGTATTCCTGTTGTGGATAAAGGCACATCTCTCCCATTAACAAGCACACTCATACCCGCACCATTTGGAGCTTTTATTTCATATTTAGTACCGCCAAATATTTTTTTAAAATCCTTTGCAAATTCCTTACATTTACCATATTGTAATTTACCAACAATTTTAGTTTCAGTAATTAAACTTCTAACTTCAGTTATTGTTCTATTGAGTAAAGAAAACTTGTTTGAAGCGCCCGCATACCTTAGTCCATTAACTAACTTACCTCCTCCGCCAATCCCAGGAGCTGGAAGAACACGATTACCTAAAACCTCAGTCTTATGATATTGATCCGAAGTTAGTTCAATGTCATCATTATCAGAACTTGTTGTAAAATGAATAAGTTTGCCATCATTTTTAGACAATCTAAAAATGGAATATCTTTTTTCATGATTCTCTAAAATTCTTATAACTAAGTATGTATCATTCTCTAATGAAATTATATTTTCATCAGGGATATTATATTTAGTGATATAAGCATTTAGTCTATTAAGATGATATTGACCTGTTATAGCATTCAATGCCTTAGTGAAAAAACTTGGGTCTTTTTCTTCTAATCCTTCAAGCTCTACAAATCTAATCACTTTATTACCTCCAAAACTGTATGGCGAATACCATGGATATGATTTTTCCAACGGATCCACTGCAAAAAACCTACCCACTCTAGGGTCATGCATTCTAAAGGTGTAGTTTAATGAATTCCCTTCACCTTTAATTTCGTCGTCTTTTTCCTGGCCTTGGAAGCCATAACGGTAGCTACCATCGGTGGCGTGACGGTTGGGTACTAAACTTCCAAAAGGATAGTAATCATTATAGGCTAAAACATCAGGTTTAAATAACGAAACATAATCTACATTTGATGGATCTACGGCATAGGCATAAAAATCATCAACACTAAAACGCACCGCAGTCGAGTTCTCACAATTGGCTGTTATTGTAACATAATAGTCGTCAGAAACAGTTGGAGTAAATGAACCAGATACAACATCGTCATTGATCAGAGTACTCCATAAAACTGTTTTATCAAGTTTATCCCTAACCTCTAAAGACAAAGGAACTGATGAAGGAAAATTATCTAGTTTTTTTACTTTTACGTTAAACATGACGGTTTGATCTTCCTCTAAACGTAAGGGTAATTGTATCCCGGTGTTAGCAGCATCGGGTTTGGTCGTGGTAATCAGATCTCCGTATTTGGTATAGTCTAAAACAGCTTCGTTTAAACTAGTCCAGTTTGTTTCTCTGTCAAATGTATCTATAAAAACACTTCGAGTATTTGTGTTTATTAATTTTCGATCACTAATTACATTTAAGACATTTCCTAAATGATTGGACAATTCGTAACTTTTATCACCTACTAAACGATAGTAATATTCGGGGTATCTATAGTCGCCATAATTTTGTATTCCTAATCTACTGCTTCCATAAATGTGGTGTTCAATTAGCTTATTGTTGATAACCTCTTCGGCAGTATACAAAGAAATGTATTGTTGGTATACTCCTAACACATTTCCTTGTGCATCTCTAGAGTAATAGGTCGTGGTTGTACCTTCTCTTCGTCCAACATCTTGTTTGGCTATTCGATTACCTAAACCATCATAAAAGAAATTAATTGTTTGACGGCCATTACCTTTTTGTACACTTTTTACTTTTCCATCAACTCTCCAGATAATCTTGTCAATATTTTCGGCTTTATCTTGAATCAGTTGGCCAATTTCATCATAAACATAATTATCGTTGTCCGTTTGATGGTCAATGTCTTCGGTGAAATTGTCACTTATTGTGACATCATCATTAATAGATTTTAGTTTGTTGGTATACGGGATGTAATTGTACTCAAAGCGATCCATTTTAACTATTGACTCTTGTGTATTACCTGCTAAAATCTTTGGGGCATCTCTGTGTAAGGTTAAGAGATTTCCATTTTTATCATAAGTATAATCACTTTCGTAACTTGGTGTTGATGTGACTAATCCGCCAACTTCAGTCGCTTTGTAAGAGTCCATGCCAAATATTCTATTCAACTGGTCATAACTATACAAGTTTACTTGAGTAGGCAGTATTTCTTCATTCAATCCTCTAACCGAGGTAATCATCCGTTTAATGTTTCCGTTAAATAGATTGGTGCCAGAAAAATTGGTGTTAGTAGGTGAGACAGAATAAGGGTAAACTGTTCCGGGTTGTCTAGCTTCATAATCGCCATCAAAGTAGGATAACGAAAAACCAAAAGCATCTCTTGAAATGTAGTTACCATCTCTTCCCATGTCTTTATTGTTGGCAGCTAAATTCTCTGAATTAACTGTTTTCAACCAACCTTGTAAAGTATAAGCATAGTCAGTACCTTGCACTTTTTTGTCACCAGTAATGACTTTGGCTAACGGACCGTGTTCATAATACAAATAAGTGGCATCATTTTCCCAAATAACACCATCTCTAGATGTCTCTACTGATGTTATTCGGTTGTCTGCATCGTAAGTGTATCGATGTATGAACTGATCCTCTTTTGACCCTTTTTGAAAATGGACTTTATTTACATTTCCGCTAATTAAGTCGTACTCATAATGAACTCTTTTTATTATTCCATCAGGGTTGTTTTCATCGTTTACTATATTTGGTCCTATTCTTTGGGCCATTTCATCTACATTTCCATGGATGTCATAATTATAGAATATAGCAGTATCATTTTCGGCTAATTCTTTCCCTTCAAAATGTGAATCAAAAGTTAAAATAGCAGTAACTCTATTTCGAGTATTCCTAATTTGTTGTGGTGTTAGAAAATCATCTGCATTGAACGGGTCATAAGAATCGTACAATGTTTTGGTAACTTCTGTTTGATTTGAGGATATCTCATATGGAAAATGAGTAGAATCTACACCAATTTCAGTTCCCAAAGTTACATTTATGAGTCTCCCATTATCATTAATTTCTGCAACCATATTAGGTAGTAGTTCAAATTCACCAGCTTCAATTATTCTTCCCAAAGGATCATAACGAGTATAACTAAAATCAGACGAAGTATTATTTGCAATTTTAATTTCGCATATTCTGGAACCTGGGTCATAGATTCCAAAATCGGCATACATCGGGTCTGAATTTTGGGCTACGGGCTCGTTTACTTGATCTAATAATGAACCATTTTTATAAAATTTGATAACACCATTATTTCGGGTTATCTTCATTTTATCACCGTTTATAACGGTATGAATCGGGCCAAAGTCTTGAATACCTTGTCGTAATCTGAATTGACCATTTACGTCATAGGAAAAACCATAGTCAACCGAATTATTATCACCAGCAGCATACGACATACCAAATATGACATGCTGAGTACTCGATAAAGGATGATTTTCATCAATTCGGATGGTATGCTCAACACTTGAGTTGGTTGAAAGGCTTGACAAACTAGTTCCACCTGAATACTTCCATGAATACGCGCTGCTCGCTTTATAAACGTAAGTTTCTTCTGTAGACAATGCTGTTTGTAGCGACAAACTTGGATTCAATTCAACCACAGAATTTTTTTGCTTATCGTTTTGTGATGCTACGATTCTTCCTAATTTGTCATAGGCAAATCGGGTTTCTCCGCCATCTGGGGTTAATTGCCAAACCAATTGATTCAATGAGTTGTATCGGTATTGCGTTTTAAAATTATGCTCAGGAATCAGAGCGTTGTTTTCAGAATTTGGAGTTTCAATTCTAAGCTGATCAATCAAGTTATTTGTTGATGACGGTAAGGTCGCCACTCCTTTTGGGGCAACAGTTTGAATCAAATTACCCGCTTGGTCATAATAATATAAAGTATATTGATATTCTCTATCAGCATAAGATAAATTAAAATTTTCAATCGCAGTGGCTAATGCTTCTTCTAGATAACGTCGTTTGAACTCAGCTTTTTTAGATTCTAAATAAGCTGCATAGTTTGCCGAATTATATACGTCTGCTACTGCTGCATTAAACTGTTCGCAAGGTGAGTCCTCTGGTAAACCCACATTAAATGATACAGAAGGAATCATTGGGGTGGGTGGACAAATTTCAGGATGAGCAATCAAATAAGTAATAATAAACGCTTTCCAGTTTTTAATCTCTGTGTCAGTTGTGGTAGTTAAATAATCTTTATAAGCTAAAATCGCAGAAAGATAACCGTCACCACCCGTTGTATAACCATCAAAGCCAAAGTTCAATCCTGTAGCACCAAATTCTGCAATTGTTATATATTGTGCGTGATTTGTTGAGGAAATTTGTAGTTGTTCAATGTAATCTATATACCCATCTACTAAATACTGTAGATTGTTCCCGCAGAAATAGTCTTTTCTATTTGCATAATATTGAGCTTCATAATTGGTCGAGCCAAATGTAGTTGACATAAAGGTCATATAAGTTTCATAAGCCTCATCACAGGCTACAGGAACGGGTGGACGTGGAATACAAGGACAGGTGTTTTGAATGGAATTTGAACTGTTAGTAGCGTATACATAGTTGGTTGGTATTCTTGCAAAATCATTACCGTAAGCCTCAGTTCGGAAGTAACAAATTTTTCCGTTTCCAGAATTTGTACAAGTTATATAATTATAACCTGCATTTTTAATTAAAGTCGAAATATTAAAACTAAAATCATGAGTAGCTTCATTTGTTGTATTAGTTACTGTGTCTGTCCACAAGTATCTTATTCGCATAATATCCCAATTTAAAGGAGATGGATTTGGAAATAATTTTACTTCTAGAACCTCGGTAATGTTTTGTGATGTACCAGAGCCGCCTGACAAATAAAATTCGACTGCTGGATCAAAATTATTATTAACACTGTTTTTCCATCTAAACTTATATGGAAATTTATTATTCTTATAATATGTAAAAGTATTTTGAGTTGATGTACTATAATTAGGGCTATTAGAACCATAACACTGATCTGTTTTAGCATCAAGAAAATGTTTAATTCTATTTAAATCTGGATTATTTAACATTAAATAATTATCTCTAAACGCTCCATAAAATGATAAATTATTTCCAATTATTTCTACATTTTGTGGATCATTATTAATTTGAACAATTTCATTTAATAAATTTTTAAAATGAAGTTCAAAATTTTCTTTGTCTTGACCTATAAAACAATCGCAAACATCACCTAAACCGTCATTATCTGTATCATTTTGGTTTTCACTATTAGTATATGGGCAATTATCACAAGCGTTTCCTCTTGAATCATTATCAGAATTCAATTGATTTAAGTTATTAATAGTTGGGCAATTATCACAAGCATCAGCAATTCCATCTCCGTCTGGACTGTTTTCTTGGCCAGGATTAGGAACATTTGGGCAATTGTCATTTACATTAGGAATTCCATCACCATCTGTATCTGGTAATGCAATATTATTTGTAGTACAATTAGGATTAATTCTACTATCACATCTATCACAACTTGTTGATCCAAAAACACCATTATCACCAATTCCATCTGCATCAAAATCATATTCACCACACGGTGAACAACAAGTAAAATATAATTTAGTTTTTATTGGATTGTTTGTAGTTACTCTATGGATAAAACCATTAAATAAGTTTCCACCCCAATTGATAGTAATGGTATGAACATTTTCAATATCATCTGTATTCCCAATAGTAACTGAATTTATAGGTGAGGTTGGTGTTGCATAAGGTGTACTTTGTGTGTCTCTGTAAATTATAATTCCTGTATTGACAGTGCTTGAACCATTTGTTACCTTAAGTTCAAATCTCTGAGGATTACCAGCTGTAAAAACTGAAGCTTGCCAACGAGCAGTTGTTGCGCCAAAATATGTACTTAAGCTCGGTGGTAAAGTAAACGGAGGTGTTTGTGAATTAGAGAATATTTGATTTGTAGCAATTAATCCTTGCATTAAGGATTTTAAACCTTGCGCAAAAATTTCCTTTTTATCGCAGTCTGGGTCATCTAATGGTTCTAATACAATAGGATTACCCTGTGATACATCATTTGAACCACCCGTATTACAACTCAATCGGATGGTAGTTTTTCCGTCTAAAACCCTTTCAAAATAATCAGTACCGTTAATAGTAATTTTGGCCAATACTTTGAAATTGTATATGCCACCATTGAGGTTATCGTAAGTAGTAAAAACAACATTCGACATCTTAACAATTTTCCAATTGCCAGAAGTAAAGTAGTTGTTCCAATTCAAATTACTGTTGTTGGACGTATTTGGGATAGTGAGTTCTATGGTTTTTAAAGTATAACCTTGTTGGGTATACTGTAAGGTTACTGTTTTTCCGCCTGATGAAACCGTACCATTACCACTGAAAGGATTGGTATATGCCACAGGAGAGCCATTCATTTCGGTGAGTAAAGCAGGAGTAATAAAGCTTATGTTAGGATGATTGGCAGCAAGCGGTAGTCCTCTATACATTGGAGCGAAAGCTTCTCTTTTGGCCGATTGGTCCAACAGTATTTCCAAATCACGCACCATTGGGCAAATACCAGTTTGAGCATAAAAGCTACTGTTTGATTGTGCAGTAGAAACACCGCCACCATTGGTAGCCATATTTTCTTGCATCATAAAGCGTTTAACTTTAGTGGCCAATTGAACGCTATTGGCAGAGCAAATGTTTGTAGCAGGAGCCAATACCAATTCTGTGTCAACAAATGCTTTTTGGGAAGCGTATCGTTCCGCAATGCCGCTAGTAATTAGACCAATGTTTGCTTCGTTAGCATTTCCTATACAGTCATTATAAGCGCCATTACGAGCGGCATATAAATTGATGAAAACATCTTTTATTCTTTGTTTATGACTTACATAACTGGCTAAATATGTTTTCCAAAAGCGATCTTGTTCGTCGGGTTCGAATTCACTTTGAACTTTTTGAATTATAGCACCAAAAGTGGTCAGTGTATTAGAATCGCAATTGCTACCATATCCTGAGCATCGAACCAACTCATAAGCAAATTTTGCTATGCTTACGTCAGTTCCGCCGATTCCTGGTGCGTAGCCTTTATTGGTATTACCACTAAAAAAAGTCGTTGTATTATTTAGTGCCAAAGCTTGCTCCATCATCGATATTTTTACATTTCTGTAGTTTTCTCTTATTGTATTGGAAGCAAGTGTTTGAACATAGTTTCCGCTAGTTAGTGTTGTTGTGGCACCATCTAAAGGATGTGGTTCTTGAAAAAAGGGATCGTTTTGTAGCAAAACAGTGGCAGATTGGAAAAACCCAGCAGCTGAAGCTTGATTAAAAGTTGCTACCTGGCTTAAAAAAGAATCAAAACCGTCTGAGTTAACAGTATAATCTTCAGTAGCACTGTCTGATTGAATCAAATTAAAAGAAATCGTTTTGATGTATTCATCATCACAATATTGCAGTTGATAATCGAGATAATGAAACTCAGGATGGTATTTGATTAACGATAAAGCCCAACTTTGCTGCGTCTGAAAAAAGGAGATAAAATCGTCAACATTTTTAAGATACTGAGGTTCAATTTTGCCATTTACAACAACTGCGCCTTGAGCTATTTCGGGGTTATAAGTTCCATCACCTTGATCAAGAACGGTTATGTACGATATTTGACCTGTTTCATCGTAGTAATGATTAAGATCGCTGATGTTGAGACCATTCTTGTCATAGTAGTTAGGATGTCTCCAATTATTAACGGTTGAGCCAGGAATATTAGAATTGTTAGTTAAACCTGCAACAGTAGCCGTAATTGTATTAGTAGTCGAATCGTTAAAAACAGATAATGGTAGTTCATCAATACTTGCTTGAACGGTTGCTTCTGGGTCATGTTCGTTGGCATATTGACCGCCAGGAGAAACATCAGATGTTATTTCCATAAACAAACCTGTACAGGCAATTGAACCTGTAGGTGGTGTTTCACTCCCTGAAACAATTCCAGAACCTGTGCAAGGCTGCATACATCCTTCTAATATGAGTGCAAATTCGGTATCGTAACGTTCAGTAAGTATACTTAGTAAATCATCGTACTGTGAAGATCCTGGAGTTAGCAAGCTCAATTCACTATTAGCATCTAATAATTCTTGACGGTAAGCGGCAGCACCTAGATGTGTTACTCCGTTTGATGTGTAGCTTAGAGTATTATAATAGCTGGCACATTCTTCACAACTTTGAAAACAGCCAATGGTACTTACATTTGGTGGTTGAAAAGCAAAAATACAACCATTGTCTTTTGCATTTTCAATAAAGTCATTAGCAAAAACCTCTAATGCAACGTCATCAACTACTAGTTTTTTAGAAATTCCATAGTTCCCTATCGCTAGGGATAACGGAATATTTTCATTAATAGTGCCAATTGTGACAGAGTTTGTAATCAATTCGTTTTGTTGACTTGAAAAATGATGACTTATTGTTTCTGGTAATTGACTTAGACCACAATCATTAATAATATCAATATCCAATTTATAAACAAATGGATATGAAAGCTCATTTGAACTAGTCCCTGTTGATTCACAACCAAAAGTGAACATTGAGGTATTGGTCAATGAGTAATTAAAGTCGTATATTGTTCCTTCAAATGTAAATACTTTTTGAGCATCATATCTCAATCCATCAAAAAGATTTCCAAAATTACCCGTTTTAAACTTTGTATTATTATCTGATTCTGTATCAAAATCATTAGAATTCAATTTATTGAGTAAATCTTCAAAAAAGTTTTCTCTTTCTGCATGCGGATCGTTCAAGTCAACAGTAGAGTCCGTATTTTTTCCTGCCAAAGCGGTAGCTATAGTTCTGCCTTGTGGGTCGAGGTAACTAACACTCAACTGGCCATTGGGGTCAATCACAGTGTTTTTTTTGTAGTGTAGAGCATTCCCAACATAGTATCCAAAAAGTCGGTTAAGTTCTTCTTGTGCAGGAACTGAATAGAAGTACTTCATTTCGTGACCCGATCCAATTTGATGAGTCAAACCTACACCACCTTTGCTTTTTACTCTTCCAGTGTTATCATTTGAATAGATGATTTGTGAGAATGGGAATAAGTTTGCTTTGGGTACAAAATCGTGTAGATTATCTTGACTAGCAGAAGCTTCAGAGTAATAGTGACTTGCTCCCGATACGTTTGACATTCCAAGAGTAGCAAAAGTGCAGTTTTCATCAACTAAAGGAACAAAATCCTGATACGAATAGACATCACCCTGTTCATTTTTGTTTAAATTAGGGTAAAACCGTATGGCATTGCTGTTTATTGGTGATGGTAGTACTTCAATTGCTGGTCTTCCCTCGTTATCATAAATTACTTCTCCAACAATTGCTTTTTCATTGGTGTTTATTTTGGTTACTGTTTGTCTGTTTCGTAGTGATCCATCAAAATAAGATACAACTTCTTTTTTCTTGCCATTTTCAGCAAAAGAAGATTGAAATTGCCAGTTTAGTTTGTTTTGATGACCCGCTAATTGAATATGTGGCCAATTTGATACTGTTGTTGTAGTTGGAGGAGTAGGAGGAGTATTCATTGCACTCCAATTTCCATAGAGAGAGTTAGAGATTACTTCTTCATCGGAATAAGTTGGGTCCGTAAATTTACCAATTGTTCTTATTCTGTAAAGTAAAAAACCACGATCGTAAATGTTCGATATCGAATAATTCAGTTCTTTAGTTCTAATCCTGCTATTGTTATTTGTGAAATCATAAAAGTCAAAATTAATTTCATTGCTAGACAATACAGTGTTCAAATTATCAGTGCTGTAATTATCAACCCAAGTCCACTCTAATTCATATTCTTCAGCTCCTTGAATTGAATTCCATGAAAAATCAATAGTGTTGTTGGTAGTATTTTGAACAACATTTAATTGAGGTGTATTTGAAGTCGTCAGACTGTAATAACGCTCCGATTCAAATGAAGCTTTGAGCTCTAGGTTTCCCGGAACAGTTGTAACTGGTTGCCCCGACTCGTTATTAATTATTGAAATTTGTGTTATCGAGATTCTTGCTCCTCTTGTTGAACTTCCTACAACTTGATGTTTGTGTAAGTCTATGAAGTTTCCGAATCCTCCATATCGGTTATTTTCAACGGTCAACTGAATGGGATAAGCAGGTCCATATCCACCTGTATCTAATCTTGGTTCAATATTTAGAGTAAGTGTAGCTGTATACCAAAAAAAAGGACCTGTATAATCATCAATGAGAAGTTCAACAAAGGTTGTATTGTTTATTGTTCTATAATTTGACAGACTTAATTCGGTATCTTCTACAATCAAAGCGCCTGCATAGTTTGAACCCGTTAGTACAATACTAGAAGAGGAAAAAATAGTTTCTCGATAAAAATCTTTAGAAAATAAATTACTAAATGATAAAAGTAAAACCAATAATAATGTGGTTCTTACGGATGTTAAATTTATTTTTTTCATAATAGATATTTTTAGTCAACTATTAAATACTCTTTATATTTTTTGGTAGGTATGTATTTTCCTTTATTAACGATGACATAGTTTTCTTTTTTAAAAAGGACATCACTGTCAATGTCTTCAGTTTTAAAATTGGAAAACACTATCTCAAGTCGTGGATAATCATAATGGGGTTTCCCTTTTACAATTTTGGTTTTGTGTTTAGTTAAAAAATAGAGCTCTTGTTTGAGCATTCGACTGGTTTTCTTATCAATGTAAATGACCACTTTGCTGTACGGAATCATTGTAACCTTATCCGTTTTTAGCTCACATTTATATTGATTATTAACTTCAGTTATTTTGTAACTCACAAAATAGTTTAGGTATTTTTTTATATCAAAATTTGGAGTTAAATTCTCTTGATTTTTCTCCGTTGAAATTTGAATTCTCTTAGTGTTATTATCAATTTTTAAATTAAGATCTTTCAAAATAACAAATTCTGTAGTAGCTATTTTGCTGTAGGCTAAATGGTCTTTTTTTACAGTAATTCCGGTATAACTTTCCTTAACCTCATTTGAAGTTTGATTCACGTACAATTTATAATCGGATTCGAAATAGTACGATTTCAAACCCTCAAAAACCTGTTGCGATTTTTTTAATAAATTAATTATCTTAGACTTATCAGTTTCTTGGCCGAAAGTTGGTATTGTCAACAAGAAAAACATCATAAAGGAGAAAGACTTCATATACAATTATTGTTTTACGTTGCTCGAACGGGTTTCTTGAATGGTAAAAACTCCTTTTTCTGTTTCTTTTTTCACACGAATTAATCCACCTTCTTGGTCGTACTCATAAAAAGTAGCATAATTATTTTCATCCAATTCGGCCATTAACTTTAAGGTTTCTTGATCGTAAACAAAGCTTTTCATGTTTCCACTTACAGGAAACATACGGATATCATCAAAAAAAACTTGCTTGTTATTACTTAAGTTTTCAAGTTCAATAGAAATGTATTTATGGTGAGATTGAACCATGATTATACCTTCAATTTTTTGCCATTGATCAATAATTTTACCACTTGGGCTGAAGTGATATTGATCTACCAATACTCCAGTATCATTATACAAATAGACCGAAATTCTAGACTCATTGTATGAGATTTGTTGACTTGAAACGGCTTCCTTAACCCAACCATTAATTAAATATTGCCCCACTTCGGGCATCAGAGATGAGTTGGTATAATCATCAGGATTACTCAAATTTTGATTTTGAGCAACCATACACTGACTGATGAGTATGGTAAGTAGTAGTGCTATTTTTTTCATAACAATTTAATTTTGATTACATGTTGGAGTAATATGAATAGAGTCTATTGATACAACATTATGTGGATAACCATACTGATCATTTTGCTGGCTTACATCGAGGGTTAAAGTAACGACGTGAAAAAAGCCTTGGTTATAATTTATTTTGAATTTGTAATAGTAAGTTCCAGTTTGGTATAATGTACTTGTAGAATAGCATAGATGAAAAACACTATCGTTAGAGTTTGAATCAATAATTGGATTTATTGGATTTAGATTTAAAACATCTTGTCCCAAAGCAAATTCACTAAAGGAATTTATCTGAACGACAGTGTTGTCTGGGAATGTGTCAATTTGTTCTGTTACAATTAAATCAAGAGTAAACGCCCCTTGTTGATTGTAACATACACTTATTTGACCCTGACTGCCAATGTTTTGAACAATATTTGGACATTTTATAGCAGTGATACAATCCACCAGCAACGGATTTTTCAAAGGAGTAAAAAGCGGCCGAATCAATTTTGTCTTTGTATTAGGATTCAACTGAATACTTTTTCTTCCTGTATGACTAGTGGTTTGTGTTATTTTCTTATCATCATGATCTGTTTCAAAGTCAAAGTGCTTAACTCCCATGTTGGGAATTCCATAATCTTCAAAGCCATCAAATCCCATTTGTGTATATTTAGAATTACTTGCAACGGCTACGGGTAATGTATTTTGATACCCGTATTGTGCACTACTAAATCGGTTTAAAGCATCTCTATTTTCAAGTTCATTTCCATACGGACTGTATTGAGTGACTTCACTTGCAAAAGTCCAACCATTAATTTCTTTAGTCCATCTTTCTCTTTGAGTATCAAATTGATAAAATGAGCTATAGTTTGTGAAGAATCCGTTATGTCTGGTATTACTGTTTGAGACACCTTGAACACCCGATTTTCGGGATGTCAAAAACGCGTAAGATTTAACAGGTCTCCAATTCCCTTTGTAGTTTTTGGTGTAAGGATTAAATTCTAGTTTTGTTGGGAAAGTGATGTCTTGTTGATTTGTGAAATTATTGTCGTTTGGATATAACGGCAGACCATTTTCATCTTGAGGTGCCCAAAAATCAGTATACTCAATGGCACTAGCATTAATTATTTTTGGATTTTCACCCGTACCAGTATACTCATTTATCCTGAGTTGACCTTGAACTAAATCCAGCGGATTCCTCATTAAAGTCAAGCTGGACATTCCAGCCATTTGATGATTTCGGTATCCAGAACGTATGATTCTGAAAGTGTAATTTACGTCAGCAGTACCACATTCGTCAATATAATTACCATTTCGATCAATTAATAAGACACCCACACCATTAGCATCCTCATCTTGCTTAAATCCAAAAACCCAGACATTTTGCCAAGTATCATCTACCGGATCATGAATCCATAATTCATCTCCAAGAGTAAAAACACTCGAAGCATCAGCAACACCTTGTATCTTAAAAAAGGGATTAGGGTTAAGTTGATTACCACCAGTAGGATGGTTAAGTGTTCCTACTATATCAATGTTTTTACTGCCCATATCCATTCCTTGATAAAACCAATAGGCAGGATGGTTAAGGGTATAGTAGGAGTCATCGTATTCATTAAATGTTTGGGTAACCAAAACTTGACCTGTTTGAGCATCCCAAGCTAGGTTTTTAGTAGAAACTTTGGAACCCAAATCATAAGCTATTTTTTCTTTTAAAATCCCTGTTTTGTTGACGACTTTTGTAGTTGCCGCAGTACGCAAGATTTGAGTAGTAGACTCATTGTCTCTAAACACTGTTGGTATAGGAACTATACCAGGTAAAGGAAGTACAATCAAGAGATCAAGGTTTGCATTGCCTCCAGAAGTATTAGAGTAGTTATAATTCATTCGGAAATCATTAACTACATCATAATCAACTCCAATTGTCTTTTTTGAAATTTTACCCTTTTTATCAACCACATAAACCTCGTTATCCAATGATGATGCATCGGCTTCGTTTACTGATGGTGTAGCTGGGTCATCTTCTTTTACACTGTAAATGTTTTCAACATAGGATATTAAGTTGTCATTATTGTCAAAAACCTCTTGTTTTTTTACCTTTCCATTCATGTCATTAGTTTCAATATAAAAACCTTGAGAGAGAGTCAATTCATTTTTGATGCCAATTCCCAATCCAAACATTCCTAAAAATATATTAGGAATAGCTGCCTCATCGTTACTAAAATATGATTTTGTCTTGTTGTCGATTAAATCTGTAAAATCGGTTTTAGTCGGAAAATCATAGCTAGTGTAATGGTGTGTAACTACTTTTCCTGAACGAGTTTTCCTAACTTCTTGTTGAATCAAAGGGTCATTAATATGATCATCATCTGCAGCAGTTATGTTTTTTACGGTTACTTTACTGTAAGTAACAGTTGGATTTGGAAAAAACGAAGCTCCAAAGGGTTTTTCTTCGTATTTTTGACCTGAAAGTCTATCGGCTTCATGATAAAAAGGAACAACAAATGGGTTTTCTTTAGACATATTGGGTTCGTAAGTAGCAACTCCACTTGATCCAATTTCTCCTTTGTAATCATATTCTTGACCGTACTTCTTTTCATAGCGCTGATCATCACTTGTAATGTTTCCCACCATCATTTTTTCCCATGCATCATACATCACAATAGATTTTACCCTTGAGCCACCACCTAATTTATAACCAGTTGGTTCATTGAGTCGTATCCAAGACTGTTCAGGTTTAAATTCTTTTGCACAACCATGGGTGTTTTTCAATCTGAAATTTACGCCAGTAAAAATATCTAGCATTTGTTGAAGATTATTAACCAGACTTCTTCCTAAACCAACAATATCAGGAAAACCATCTTGAGGCTCACCCAAATCATATACCTGTCTGTACAAATTATTTCTTCCAAAAAACCAACCAGCAACAGATATCGGGTTAGTCAACTCTGAGGAACTATTTTCACCTTCTCTTTGCACTTCTCTCATGGGTATATAGAGGTACTTCTCGCCACTATTACTACCATTACCAATTTCAGCTTGACCATCCATTTCAAAGTAACCCGTTACATGATCGTATTTATTGGGTGTCATGTTGAGTAGAAAATCATAATAAATGGGTTGACCTGCCAATCCTTCGGTACATCTTCTTAATATTTCAGTTTCTTTTTGAGTTTCGGTAGCGTTAGAAGGGAAAGAGAAAGAGGAAGTTAAGACTTTAACAACAGCATGAGTAGCATCGTAACCACTTCCATATAAATGATTTTGTGGGGTATTAAAATCACCATATTGATCTTTGTCTGTTACTCCAACCAATTTGTACATCATCATGGCTTTTTTGTTTTGAACAAACTGATAATCGTCGCTTTCCATTTTTAAAGAAATTTTTCCGCCCGATGGTAGTTTAATTTCTTTCAAAGTCCAAGCTGTTGCTCTTTTGTCTTGCTCTTCGCGACTGCTCTGGTCTACAAACGGAAAGTCTTGAGGGCTTAGTCCATCATAATTACTGCACGTGTTTTCTTTGAAATTACCCCATATATCATAACTTTTGGGGTTGTATGTGGCGTAATTGTTTTCAGCATTGTAAGTAAAAGTATAAGGGGTGTATTTACCCATGTTTGAATCTTGATATGTAAAGTAGACTTTAGTAAGGGTTAACTTACCTTTATTAGTATTATCAGAGCCTGCTTGAGGAATTCCACTATTGTTATCAACATTGCCACATAATGAATAATCGTATTCAAAATGTGCTGTTTTTATTGGTTTGTCAGTTGCAGTGGGAAAATTGGCTGTGTTTCCAATTTTTTTCGCATACAAACGAATTGATTTTAATCGGTAGGATTTGTTTGGTGTAGATGTTGATAACCCACCATTTTCTCCGTTTGCGCCATATCCATCTCTTCTTTCCTCTAAGTCAAATAAAGCAACATGAGTTTTTGTTTCAATTCTTTTAATGTACTTGACTTCCTTTACACCGTGTAAGTAACTGGCTTTTTGATCTCTACTGTCTGTTTTAAATCCTTCATTGTAAGAAGCTTCATTGGCTTTATAGGGTACTCTCCAGTTGTAATTGTTACTGTATCCTATTTCTCCTGGTTTTGTGTATTCAAACTTAGTATAGCTTCCCAAATCGTCATCGGTAGGACCATTGTGAGTTAAATCTTGATAATCAGAAGATAAAACAGAAGAAATTAAATAGGTATGTGCATAAGGACCGGTTTTGATTTTGTTAAAATAATGATCAATACCAGACCTATTGTCCCTAGTATTTTCACCAGGGTTGTAAGTAACTGTTCTTCTTTCACAATTTATATTGGGACTTTCAGTTGAAAAGGTAACCTCATTTTTTTCAGTGTTATATACGGTTTCCCCAAATATATGGCGTGTTCCATTTGTGTCGGTTATTAAGTAAGCTGCTGTATGATGGTTTTTGGCGTTGTCATTTATTTTGATGAATGTGTCATTCATCGAATATTCTATAGCTTGGGATTTTGTAATTTTTTGAATTTCAGAATTTCTTAATTCTCTATTATTTCGTTTTAAGTTAGAAGTTGTAAACGGACTTAAAGCGGTAAAATCAGTGTTGTAAGTACTAGTTTGTGATTTTTTGAAGAAAGTATTCATTGCATTAGTTCCGGAAATTTTTAAAGCAATGGGTTTTTCGGCGCCTAAATTATTTTTTAAGATTCCGAATTCTTCATCAACTGTACTTTCTCCAACATTTTTAAAATAAACTCTTTCATAATCAATGGTATTTGAATTAGAATCTAAAAAATAAGGAGTAGCTGTTGTATTCCATAAAGACGTAAAATTTTTGGTCGACGTATGTTTAATACTTGCTCCATAGTGCGCACCCCAGCCCAATTCAATTTCTGCAGATACACTTGTGCTCACAGATTGGTCTATGGCTATTGGATCATAAACAAAACCTGTTTGACCTCTAAAAGGTCTAATCATTCCATTAACCGATTGACTTTGTATGGATAAAATGTCATAGGTATAATTGGTAACTGGAAGAACATTTGTGTTTTGAGAGACAACACTACTTTCGTTCTCTCTATTAAAATCTAAAACATCCATCCCAGAAGCAAAGTGAGTATTTTCATAGCCGTATGCTTTTTCAGTTTTTACTTTGTCTTTTATTTCTTGTGCTGAAGCTGAAGCTGAGATGCTTCCTTCACCCTGTATTCCTTGAACACTGCCTCCCAAAGAAAAAGAAAACATTATTTGTTCATTAATCATCTCAACCCTTTTTGTTGGAGTAAAAGTTGTATTCGCAAAAGAGATACTTCCGCCTGAGCCCCATGAAGCGCTTTGCGTCTCATTATTTGTGTTTTCTTTGCGCTTATCACCTAATGAATTAGTATGATTTAGACTAGATGATAAATTAAAATTTTGCAAACCTTGTCTACTATTGTAAGTTATACCTCCTGTAAACTTACCACTAAATTGATTCCCAAATTGATCCACTTTTGATTTATTGGTTGATAAAGATACAGTTGGAGTTATTGAGGCGCCGAGATCATCAGAAGAAGATAATGCAAGGCCAATAGAGACGTTTTTTCCTAGGTTTAAACCTGCACTAATAGAGGGATTAGCTGATAACCCTGTGTAGTTGTTGTGTTTAATCTCAATACCTCCTCCAACACTAAGACTTGTGTTAGCACCACTTGCTGTATTATCTCCAGTACCGAAGGCTTGTAAGTTAATGTAAGGGAAAACAGATACAGTAACATTTTTTTTCATATTGTTTTCTGTAACCATCTCATCTCCTTTAAAATCATCTGGAATACCTCTGATATTTCTGTTGATTTGTCCAATGTTTAAATTCCAGCCTAAACCCACCCATGATGCTTCCTGATCCATAGTAACTCCCGAGTCATACGATAAATTTATGGGATATCCACCAACATCCATAATTGGGATATTATAATTGAAATCACCATTTGCCAAATTTACCATATCGGATGTGCCAATAGGTGTGAAAGAGTTAAATTCAGGTTGTGATGGCCCTTCAGTTAATGCATATGCACTCATTGGCTGAGTAATTTGTAAAAAAAGCATTATACACAAGTAATAAATAATAAACTTGGTAACTTTACTGGTTCGGATGGTTTTAAACATAACTTATAGGTTTAATATTGGATCTTTAAATCTAAATTTCAATATGCCCTTTTTAAATAAATTGTCGCGATACACCAATTGTATCTTTTCATTAGGATCAATATTTGAGAAAAAGAGCATTACTTTATTAAATGGAGCTACTTTGAAGTTTCTTTCAAATAACGCTCCAGAGCACTTAACCGTATCTTTTTTTGAAGTTACAGCAACAAAATCATTTTGAATAGTAAACGACATATACTTTACTGAACTCTCATAATCCAATTGTGTGAATTTTTCACTCAACAAATCTTCTTCATTATCTTCTTGAAAAGTAAATTCGATTACTCTTTCTTTTTTATTTTCTTGATAGATAGAATCAACTTTAATCAAATCGGTATTTCCTTGGTCTTTTAAAAGATAGTACTGAATAGGTACTTCAGTTGCTGTAAAACTTATATTATCAACATGTTGAGTATGCATTCGCGATTTCCATCCCGTGTTTTCTAAATTATAGTATCTGAATCGTATTTCAGAATCATCTTTGAACCCTTCTTTTTCCTTACCACAAGAAAAAAGCAGACACACAAAAACTGAAAATAAAAACTTATTCAAATCCTTCATATTTCTTGTTAATGTATTCTAATAATTCATCGGTTGTGTCAAGTTCAGGCTTTCCATAAAAAACCCCGTTTACTTGTGATCCTACAACTAAATCATAATTATTTTTTACGGAGAAATCTTTAACATATTCATTAATTCGCTTCCAAATATTTTCTGAGTTAGTATTGGTGAAATTATTTTGAAACTCATTTATTTGTCTGCGTTGTTCAATTATTTTTAGGGTTAGCTCCTTTTGTATTTCAGTATTGTTTGAACTCTTTAATATAAATGAAAGAGAGTCTAAATTTCTGTTCATTAGCGCAACCTGTTTTTCGCCAACTTTTACCAAATCTTTAGTCATTTTAAACTCGTTAAAGAGTTTAGAATTGTCAACAAAAACCAACTTACTATGTTGATTATATATAATGTAGAAGATTGATACAAGAATAAGGATAATGACTGCTGTAATTATTGTGTATGGTTTGTTGATTTTCAGTGTCATAGATTCCTGTTTGTTTAAGTTTGAACAACACCATCAAAAGCAGCACATCCAAAGTTATGTTTTTTTTTGTAAGAAAAAAATCAAGAGACTTATTTTTTTTGCTTAAAATGAATTAATTTGAAAAACGCATTAAACAAATCAAATCAAATAAAAAAATAAATATATTCTCATATTATTTGTTAAAAAACTACTCATAATTTGTTAAAAAAAGCGTTTAATTATTGTTAAAAAATTAAAGAAAAAGACAAAATCAATAAAATACACTTCCGAACTAAGAAAGAATCTTAATTATAACTATAGTTTAAATAGAAATTTTGACTGTAACCAAACACCTACATATAACAACTTGTAGCCCTAGACTTTTGAGAAATTAGTGTCACAGTTTTGTGCTAAAACAAGTACACATCATGATTTACATTAGTAAAATTTTCTCCAAGACATGCTAGCTAAACATTACATAATTGTGCTGGTGTTTATAATGGATCATTTAAAGTGTTAGAATTAGATTTGAACAGGTTCAATGACTGCTTTCGGTTAACAATTATATTCACTCCATTGTTTACTTAGCATAATTTAATCTCACCAGTATTTAAATACCAGTCTTATTCAAAGTATTGTAATAAGCGAAAGCTAGTGGAATTATTTAGTAATTGGTTTATATGGCTTCAGGATAGTAATTTTTAATAGTTTTATACACAAGAGACTTCATTTCAAAGAGAAACGTAAAATAGATAATTAGTATAATTTTTTAAATGTTCCAGACAATTTTTAAAATAGTAATAATCAAACGAAGTCTTGTCTACTATAAGGTTGATAATTATCATAAGCACTTAATTTTTTTGAGGTATTGAATCATCATTAATTAAAATAACTAATATATAGCCAGAACAAGTGAAATTCTAATGTTTTAGTCATTATAAGTGTTTTTTTTATTAGTGTAGAGGATTAGTTTTCAAAAGAAGTTTAATTATATTTACAGTTCAATAAAACAAATTTATTATTTTACAATCGATGCGTAAAATCACTTCCATAGGATTACTATTTATAAGTACTTTTTTCTACGGACAAGAGAAAGAAATCGATTTTGATTCGCCCGATTCGCTCTACCGTGAAGACCAATTTTATATTGGAGCATCTTATAGTAATCTTCAAAATGCACCACAAGGATTTGATCAGGTAAAAATTTCTCCCAATATTGTATTTGGTTTTCTTCGTGATTTTCCAATCAACAAGAGTAGAACTTGGGCCATTGCGCCCGGTTTGGGTTATCGCTTGAGCATTATGAATCAAAACTTAGGAATTCCAGAAAATGGAAACTCAGATTCGTATGCCATCATAAGCTCTGAATTTGATAAAAACAAATTATCATTGCATTATTTAGAACTTCCTATAGAATTGCGCTGGCGTACATCAACTCCAGAAAGTCACCGTTTTTGGCGTATTTACACCGGATTCAAATTGAGTTACCTCATTCACAATCAGTACAAATTTGATGGTTCAGGTGTGAGTGTGAAGCAAACCGGAAATTCCGATGTAGAAAAATTACAATACGGTGCTTACATTACTTCGGGTTGGAATACTTGGAATGCTTATGTTTATTACGGCTTCAATCCCATTTTCAAAAATGCTTCTATTGATGGAGAGAAAATTAAAATGAATACATTCAACATTGGCTTGATGTTTTACATTTTATAACCAAGCATACCACAGTAAAAGCTGCGGAATCATGCCAATTGCATATCCAATTACTAATTCGGTCATCGTGTGTGCTTTCATGTACAAGCGAGAAGACGCAATAATTCCGGTAAACAAAAACAATGATGCTATGACGTAAATAATGTTGATTTGGTTGTGTAGACTCAATCCGATTACAAAAAATGTCAGCGCACTAACTCCAATCATGTGTATACTAGATTTGATTTTGAAGAAGAGCAATACAAATGCAATAAACGTGGTTATTAATCCCGCCAAAAAGAAAAAATACAACTCTGGAAATCGATCAATCGTAATGCTTTGTTTGATTAAAACTACAGTCAATGCCATTTGTAAGAGTAGCGGAATTTTACGCTGATTCACATCTGAAAGCATTATAGTGTCTACTTTTCCGAAGGTTTTTAGTAAATAAAAGAACGACATCGGAAGAAAAATGGTAATAATTATCACCTGAAAAACCAATAAATACACTTGCGGAATAGTAAAGTAATTTTCTTGAAAAAGAATATACAAAACCGTTCCCAAAAGCGGAATGAAAATAGGATGGAAGAGGTACGAAAAAAAAGGCAGTATTTTTTTCAAGGGTGATGATTTGATTTCAAAGATAAATAATCAATGCAAATTTATAACTCAAATTGATTAGTTTTGTTTTCCTATCAACCTTATAATTGTATACGCCATGAATGAAAATTATTTGCCCGAAGAGGTTATCAGCAGTAAAATTTACTTCATTAGAGACCAAAAAGTGATGTTAGATAGTGATTTAGCCTCACTCTACGCTGTCGAAACTAAACAACTCAAACGTCAAGTTCGCAGAAATATCGAACGTTTTCCCGAAGATTTTATGTTTGAATTAGCCCAAGTTGAATTTGAAATCTTGAGGAGCCAATTTGGCACCTCAAGTTGGGGTGGAACTAGACATGTTCCTATGGCATTTACAGAACAAGGTATTGCCATGCTTTCTAGTGTTTTGAACAGTTCAACCGCAATCAAAGTCAACATTCAAATCATCAGGGTTTTTACAAAAATCAGACAAGTGTTAACGGACACCATGAGTATGAAATTGGAAATAGAGGAAATCAAAAAGAAACTCTCCAACCAAAATCAAAACATCGAACTTGTGTTTAGTTATTTGGATGAATTAATGGATAAAAAAGAAAACGCAGAACCCAGAAAAAGTATTGGTTTCAAGCAGAAAAACAAGGATTGATTTGTAAAAAATTAAATCTTTTTACGCATTCGCGCCACTGGAATATCCAACTGCTCGCGGTATTTAGCAATAGTTCTTCGTGCAATCGGATAGCCTTTTTCTTTCAAAATATCAGCCAATTGATCGTCGGGAAGTGGTTTGCTTTTGTCTTCGTCTTCGATGACATTTTGTAATATTTTTTTGATTTCCAAAGTCGAAACATCTTCACCTTGGTCGTTTTTCATCGCTTCAGAAAAGAATTCTTTGATCAGTTTGGTTCCGTATGGAGTGTCAACGTATTTACTATTGGCCACACGAGAAACCGTAGAAATATCCAAACCAACCATGTCGGCAATGTCTTTCAAAATCATAGGTTTTAAGCTGGTTTCTTCGCCATCCAAAAAGTATTCTTGTTGAAAATGCATAATCGCATTCATGGTAACAAAAAGTGTTTCTTGGCGTTGTCGAATCGCATCGATAAACCATTTGGCCGAGTCTAATTTTTGTTTGATGAATTGCACCGCATCTTTCTGTTGATGGGATTTATCGCGCGAATCTTTATACGTTCGCAACATATCTTGGTAATCTTTAGAAACGTGTAAACTAGGTGCGTTTCTTCCGTTCAACGTCAACTCTAATTCGCCATCAATAATTCGAATGGCAAAATCGGGAACAATATTTTCGGTAACGCGACTGTTTCCGGCAAAAGAACCGCCTGGTTTTGGATTCAGTTTCTCAATTTCGTGAATGGTTTTCTTCAATTGATCTTGCGAAATACCGTATTTCTGTAGTAATTTATCGTAGTGTTTTTTGGTAAAAGCATCGAATTGATTTTCAATAATATCAATCGCCAATTCCACAGATTCAGTTGGAGTTTTGTGTTTTAATTGCAATAATAAACACTCTTGTAAATCGCGCGCTCCAACTCCAGAAGGTTCAAGTTCGTGCACCACATGCAAGATTTTCTCCACCGTTTTCTCATCGGTATAAATACCTTGAGTAAACGCCATGTCGTCTACAATGTCTTGAATCGAACGACGTAAATAACCATCATCATCAATACTTCCGACTAAAAATTCTGCAATTTCTCTTTGTTCATCCGTAAGAATAAACGTATTCAATTGGTTGATTAAATCCTGATGAAAACTCGTTTGCGCAGCATAAGGCGTATCGCGTTCTTCATCGTCGTCAGAATAATTATTGGATTGTAATTTATAATCGGGTGTTTCGTCGTCGCTTAAATATTCGTCAATGTTGATGTCTTCGGCTTCGATGTTGTCGCTTCCTTCATAATCATCGTATTCATCGTTGTTGTCGAATTCATCTTTTTCATACAGTTCTTCCTCGTCTTGTCCACCTTCCAATGCTGGATTTTCAACTAATTCTTCTTTCAGACGTTGCTCAAATGCTTGCGTCGGCAATTGAATCAACTTCATCAACTGAATTTGTTGAGGAGATAATTTTTGAGAGAGTTTGAACTGTAGGTTTTGTTTTAACATTGTATTTTTAGTTTAAAGGTTTAAGAGTTTAAGGGTTTAAATTTGTTATGGTTAAACAACTTTAAACAATTTAAACAACATTAAACTTTTTTAAAACTCGGCATTCTGTGGCGTTCTCGGAAACGGAATTACGTCTCTGATGTTGGTCATTCCCGTTACGAAAAGCACCAAACGTTCAAATCCTAATCCGAAGCCAGAGTGAACTGCACTTCCGAATCGGCGTGTATCCAAATACCACCATAATTCTTCTTCGTCGATGCCTAAGACTTTCATTTTTTCAACTAACACATCGTAGCGTTCTTCACGTTGTGAACCACCAACGATTTCGCCAATGCCTGGGAATAAAATATCCATGGCACGAACGGTTTTTCCATCTTCGTTCAAACGCATATAAAATGCTTTGATGTTGGCTGGATAATCAAACAGAATCACCGGACATTTAAAGTGTTTTTCTACTAAATAACGCTCGTGTTCCGATTGTAAATCAGCGCCCCATTCGTTAATAATATAATTGAATTTTTTCTTTTTATTTGGAGTGGATTCTCTTAAAATGTCTATTGCTTCTGTATAGGAAACGCGTTTGAAATTGTTTTCTAACACGAAGTTCAATTTCTCTAACAACGCCATTTCGCTACGTTCAGCTTGTGGTTTTGATTTTTCTTCGTCTAATAAACGACTTTCTAAAAATCTCAAATCGTCTTGACATTTGTCCATCGTATATTTGATGACAAACTGAATGAAGTCTTCTGCCAAATCCATGTTGTCGTTCAAATCATTAAACGCCACTTCAGGTTCGATCATCCAAAATTCAGCCAAGTGACGAGAAGTATTTGAATTTTCAGCTCTGAATGTTGGTCCGAATGTGTAAATCTGACCCAAAGCCATTGCAAAGGTTTCACCTTCTAATTGACCTGATACAGTTAAGTTGGTTTCTTTTCCGAAGAAATCTTCTTTGTAATTTACTTTTCCGTCTTCTGTTCTTGGTGTGTTGTCAAAAGGCAAAGCCGTAACTTTAAACATTTCTCCTGCGCCTTCTGCATCCGAACCAGTGATGATTGGTGTGTTTACGTATACAAATCCTTTTTCTTGAAAGTAGGTGTGAACCGCATGAGCCAAAACCGAACGAACGCGCATAATTGCTCCGAATGCGTTGGTGCGCACACGTAAATGAGCGTTTTCACGTAAAAATTCTAAAGAGTGCTTTTTAGGTTGCATTGGGAATTTCTCTGCATCCGAATCACCTAAGATTTCTAATTTTGAAGCTTGTACCTCGTATTTTTGTCCCGCGCCTTGGCTTTCTACCAAAGCACCCGTAACCGAAACAGCGGCTCCAGTTGTAATACGTTTTAGCGTTTCTTCTGGTGTGTTTTCAAAATCAACTACACACTGAATATTATTAATAGTCGAACCGTCGTTCAACGCAATGAATTGATTGTTTCTAAAAGTTCTAACCCAGCCTTTTACATTCACTTCTGCAATCGTCGTTGTGCTGTTTAACAAGTCTTTTACTTTTGTATGTTTCATTATAAATCTAATTAGTAGTGCAAATATAAATTAATTATTTTTCTTTTCTAACTCGTCCAATTCTTCATCAGTATGTTCCAAAATATCGATGATAGGTTCGATGAATTCTTGCTCGTTGGCCAATGCTTTGTTCAATGTTAATACTAATGATGGAAGCAACACCAAATTGGACAACATTCCGAAGAACAACGTCAATGCTACCAATCCACCCAAAGCAATGGTTCCGCCAAAACTCGACAACATGAAAACCGAGAATCCGAAGAACAATACAATTGAGGTATAGAACATACTGATTCCAGCATCGTCAAATGTAGCAAATACTGATTTTTTAATTTTCCATTCGTTTCGTGAAAGTTCGAGACGGTATTGTGCTAAGAAACGCAACGTATCATCGACTGACATTCCGAAGGCAATTCCAAACACCAAAATAGTAGATGGTTTTAACGGAATCCCCAAAAAGCCCATCAATCCAGCCGTCATCAATAACGGAAGTAAATTCGGAATGATAGAAACCAATACCATTTTAAATGAACGGAACATAATGGCTACTAAACCCGCAGTGATTAAAAAGGCAAAAAGAAGCGATGACAATAAGTTGTCCAACAAATATTTGGTTCCTTTTTGAAACACTGATGCTTTTCCAGTCATAATCACTTCGTAACGCGGTGAAGGAAATATTTTGTTGATTTTATTGCTCAGTTGGGCTTCGATGTCTTCCATTTTTTCACCGTTTTCATCTTTAATGAACGTCGTGATTCGAGCTACACTTCCATCTGCAGTAACGTAACTTTTTAGTTGGTTGTCTTTGGTGCTATCAAGCGAATTTTTAATGTAAGGAAGAATAAACGACTCTTCTTGCGACGTTGGTAATTCGTAAAACTCTGGATTTCCGTTGTAATAGGCTTGTTTGAAACTTTTGGCTATCGAAACAATCGAAATGGGTTTTGAAAGTTCAGGAATATCGGTAATCGTTTCTTCCAAATCTTCAATACGACGTAAATTGGTCAATCGCATCGCACCGTTTTTCTTTTTGGTGTCAATCATTATTTCCAAAGGCATCACACCATCAAATTCTTTTTCGAAGAAGCGAATGTCTTCAAAAAAATCAGTTTTCTTTGGCATGTCTTCAATCAAACTACCAGAGATTTTGATTTCGTAAATTCCGATGATTCCAAAAACCAATAATATTACCGCGGTAACGTAAACACCAACGCGGTTGTATTTTACAGTGCGTACAATCCAACCCATAAATGACGTTAAATATTCGCGTTCTAAATGGCCTAAGTGTCTTGGAATTGGTGGCGGAATGTAACTGAAAAAGATCGGAATAATCAACAAACACAACAAATAAATGGCAATAATGTTGATGGAAGTTACGACTCCAAATTCAACTAATAAAGTATTATTCGTAGCAATAAAAGTCGCAAAACCAAAAGCAGTGGTCAAGTTGGTCATCAACGTTGCGGTTCCTGTTTTGGTGATTACGCGTTGTAACGATTTGGCTTTATTAGCGTGTTTTTGGTATTCTTGATGGTATTTGTTGATGAAGAAAATGCAATTCGGAATTCCGATTACAATTACCAAAGTCGGAACTAAAGCTGTAAGAACGGTGATTTCGTAACCCAGCATTGCTAAAGTTCCAAACGACCACATTACACCAATAATCACAACCACAAGTGAGATTAATGTAGCTCTAAATGATCGGAAGAAAAAGAAGAAAATTAATGACGTAATCAACAACGCAGCACCAATAAATAAGCCAATTTCGTCAATGATGGTTTTGGCGTTTAACGTTCGAATGTACGGCATTCCCGAAGTGCGTAAATCAACTCCAGTTTCCTTTTCAAATTTCTCAATTTTCGGAATTAAATCATTCAACACATATTCTTTTCGGGCAATAGTGTTGACTATTTTTTTGTCTAAATAGATGGCAGAACGAATCGCACCCGATTTTTTATTGAACAACAAACCTTCGTAAAACGGAAGTTGGGTGAATAAATCGGCCTTTATCGTTTTCAGGTAATTTTCGTCTTGAATCTTACTTTGATTGACAAATGGCTTTAATTGGAAAGTTTGTAGTGAATCGTTTTTGACAAGCGTTTGCAAATTATCTACCGAAATCACCAACGAAACTTCTTTGTGTGATTTGATGGTGGTCATCAAGTCACTCCACGCTTGGTATACTTTTGGGGTAAATAATTTTTTGTCTTTGGTAGCGATGACAATCAGATTTCCTTCTTCACCAAAGTTTTTTAGGAATTTATCGTAGTCAACATTTACTTTGTCATCTGCAGGAATTAGATTGGCTTCGGTATGAGTGAATTTGATATTCTTCCATTGAAATACCATGAAAATCGTTAGTAAAACGACTCCACTTAAAATAATAATTCTATTTCTAAGGATGATTCGAGCGATTAATTCCCAAAATCCTATTCCTAACATCTTTTTCATACTGACTTAAAACGGGTGCAAAGGTAGTGAAAACCTCTCAAAATCAAAGTCGGAGTATGTAAAAGTTTTACTAAATAACGAATAGAAGATTTGATATTATTTTTATATTAATTTGCACTAAAGATGCTGAACTTTTCTCATATTTGTAGTGCCTTAGAATAAAGTATGAAGAATCTCAAAAATGCTATTTTTTACATCGCTGTTACAGGTGGTTTTACCGCTTTGATGTATTGGATTGTTTCCAAAGGAAAAGCATTAGAAATAGGGAGAAATATTATTTCACCCACTTCTAAAGACACTTTGTTCAATCAGTTTTTGGTTTCGTTATACCACAATTTACAACATCCTTTAGCGATACTTTTACTTCAGATAATTACCATTATTATTGTTGCGCGATTTTTCGGTTGGGTATTCAGAAAAATTGGTCAACCTACTGTAATTGGTGAAATTGTGGCCGGAATTTTCCTCGGACCATCATTAGTAGGATTGTATTTTCCAGAATATTCAGCCCTATTGTTTAATCAAGATACTTTAGGTAATTTACAGTATTTGAGTCAGATTGGATTGATTCTTTTTATGTTTGTGATTGGAATGGAACTAGATTTGAAAGTACTGAAAAACAAAGCCAATGAAGCGGTTGTTATCAGTCACGCAAGTATCGTAATTCCGTTTGCATTGGGAATTGGATTATCTTATTTCTTATACCATCAATTTGCCCCAATCAACAAAGGGTTTTTAGGTTTTAGTTTATTCATGGGAATTGCTATGAGTATTACTGCTTTTCCTGTTTTAGCTCGAATTGTTCAAGAACGAGGCATACACAAAACCAAACTCGGAACCATCGTAATCACATGTGCTGCTGCCGATGATATTACCGCTTGGTGTTTATTAGCTGCCGTAATTGCCATTGTAAAAGCGGGAACTTTTGCCAGTTCGTTGTACATTATTTTAATGGCCGCTGTATATGTAATTGTGATGTTATTTTTGGTAAAACCCTTTCTTAAAAAAGTGGGTGATTTATACGGAAATAAAGACAATCTGAGCAAATCGGTAGTTGGAATTTTCTTATTGACTTTAATTATTTCGTCATATTTAACCGAAATCATAGGTATTCACGCCTTATTCGGAGCTTTTATGACTGGAGCCATCATGCCTGATATTACCAAGTTCAGAAATATTTTCATCGAAAAAGTGGAAGACGTAGCAGTGATTTTATTACTTCCATTATTTTTTGTTTTTACAGGATTACGCACCGAAATCGGATTGATAAACGATCCGTATTTGTGGAAAATAACTGGATTAATTGTACTGGTAGCTGTTGTTGGGAAGTTCTTCGGAAGCGCTTTGGCAGCTCGATTTGTAGGTCAAAATTGGAAAGATAGTTTGACCATTGGCGCACTGATGAACACACGTGGATTAATGGAGTTGGTAGTGTTGAACATCGGGTACGAATTAGGAGTTTTGTCACCGAAAATTTTCACCATGATGGTCATTATGGCATTGGTTACTACGGTGATGACCGGACCAGCATTGGATGTAATCAATCTTATTTTTAAATCAAAAGCCGCTTTTATTCCGAAAGATGTATTGAATGATAAGTTTAAAATTTTAATTTCTTTTGGAAATCAAGAGAAAGGAAAATCATTGCTTCGTTTGGCCAATAGCTTTGTTAAAAATCAAAAGGAAAACACCAATGTTACTGCCATGCATTTAACATTGAGCGATGAAGTACACGCGTACAATTTAGAAGAATACGAAAAAGAGACTTTTGCGCCAATTGTCAATGAATCTAAGGCGTTGAATCAAGAAATTGATACCATTTTTAAAGCCACTGTTGATGTAGAAAATGATATTATTGATATTGCTGCAAAAGGCGATTTTGATTTGGTTTTGGTCGGTTTAGGAAAATCCATTTTTGAAGGTTCTTTTTTGGGGAAAATACTCGGATTTACCTCTCGAATCATTAATCCAGATCGTCTTTTGGATAAGTTCACAGGAAAAGAAGGATTGTTTGAAAATTCTCCTTTCGATGATCGAACACGACAAATTATTTCTAAAAGTAAAAATCCACTCGGAATTTTAATTGATAAAGAATTGAATCAAGTCAATGAAGTGTTTGTTCCAATCTACAATTCGGATGATACATTTTTGGTTGAATACGCGCAGAAACTCATTCACAACAACAATTCTAAAATTACTTTGGTCGATATTAATGATCAATTGAAATCTAATTTTGTGCTTGAAAAAGCAGTCGAAGGTTTGACCGAACATTATCCTTCAAATGTTGAAGTTTTAAAAGACAAACAATTAAATGCTGGCTTTTTCATCAATCAAGATTTAATGATGATTAGTTTAGAAAGCTGGAAAACGCTGGTCGAATCACAGTCAATTTGGTTGAGCAATGTTCCTTCAACGTTGATTATTAAACCATAGTTTTTATATTCCTAAATCCAAATGATAGGAAATTTTCAACGATAAATTGTCTTCAAATTTGGGTAACGCATTGGGTCCGTAACGAATGAAGAAGTTCAATCCAAAACCTTTAAATATTTTGTTGACTTCGGCGCCGCTTTCTAAAAATCCCTTTTCTAACGTTTTGAAAACGAATTTATCATGTTGCTCAGGATTTTTCAAGGTTCCAAAAGCAGTTCGGGTGACTACTGAAATCTCTGGATTTATTTTATAACCCAATTTTATTTTATTGAAAGTATGACGCGCTTGAAGCATAAAATAATTGCTCGAGAAAAACTCGTTGTAGTACATGGTTTCAAAACTGTTTTTGCCCGCTAAAGTAACTCGTTTGAGTAAGGTGTTTCGATCCAAATTATTCGGAGCAATACTGTACAAATGCGTCAACGGAATTTCGCCATTACTAATACCTGTTTGAAAAACGAAAGCTGTTTTTTGTCCGGATAAAAACGGAATTTCATGTTCAATTTTGAAATCGAATTTGGTGAAATCAAAATTATTGTCGAACATTCCCGGAATCGATTTGGTGATTTGTAACGAGAATTTCGGAAACCTTTTTTCGATTTCCAATCGACCTGTTGGCGTTTGCATATAACCACTAAACGGATTCCATTGAATGGCAAAAAGCGCAGTTGAAATTTTATAATTGGTATAAATTTCATCGTTGGAGATGAAGTTGTATTCAAATAAAGGTCTGATTTCCGAACGTGTAATCGAGAAATACGTATTGGTTTTCGGAATGAATTTACTTTCTACAAAAGCCGAAAATGTTTTGTTTTCATAGAAAGTAGAGACGTTAATCGGTCGCGGATCGTAAATTCGAAAACGACGGTTTTGTGTCGCAAACTGAATTTGTCCAATCTCGCTCAAATCATCCGAATAACTCGCATTCAACCAAGTATTTGTAGGTTTGTCCAGTTGATAGGAAGGCGTAACTCCGTATTTGAAACCATCGTCTTTAAATCCGTATGCACCATAAAAAGCCAATTTGTAACGTTCCGATAATTTGGTATTGGTTACGGCTCCAAAACCTACTCTGAAGCCTTCGTAATTGTTGTATTTTAGAATACTTCTCAAATCAATATCTAAAATGGAAACCGGAACATAACCATTGATGACTTTTTTCCCGAAGAGTAATTTCTTTTCAATTTTTTCCGCATCCGACAAACTATCTAAAGCGATGTATGTGTAGATTTTTCGTTTGTCTAACGTGTCTTTGCTGAATGTATTCCAGTATTTATCTTCTACTTTAAGACTCGATTTGGGAACGTCAATTTTTATTTTCGGTTGAATGATTGTGGTAGGTTGGTTGATTTTGATGTCGAATGGTTTGGATTCAATCAATAAATACGCCTGATCGGAAGCGTCGTTTTGCGCCCGAAGTTTGGAAGTCGAATTGAATTTTATCGTTCCGCCTAAAATCTTTAAGTCTTCGTTGTTGTTGCCTTTGATGACTTCAAATTTTCTTTTTTCGGGAAACCACAAACCGTATTCTTTCATGTAATTGAACGTATACGTGGCATTGATGTTGACCGTTCCGTAAATTCGGTAAAAGGCTTTAGCAACACCAAAGGTTTCGGCATCGATGTATATTAAACCGCGCAAACTGCTCGATTTTAAGTTCTTTGGCTGAAAATAGACACGATACACACTGCGATTCTGAATTTTTAAAGTGTCGATCAATTTGAAAGTGTACATTCGTCGACCAAAATTCGAAATCGGATTTAATACTGGAATTTCGATAATTTCAAAAGGAGTTTCGTAAATGGAATACGACACTAATTTCAATCCCAAATATTCGTACAACGGTTGTTTGAAACCCGCCATTCGAGCAGCGACAACGGTTTCTTTGTTTCCTTTTTTGTTGTGTTGAATGAAATTCACCTTTTCGGCTTGATACAAATGCTGCTTTTCGGCAAGTTTTTTGAACTTGTAATTGGACGAATCCAATTTGATTTTTTTAGTGCCGAAAATATTCTTTTTTACAATCGTATCGATTTTACTGCTGATTTGATTCGGATGTGCCGAAACCAAAACTCTCTCGTAGTTTTTATATTCAAAAGATTCTAACGCTTTTTCAGGATTGTTTTGGTTTTTCTTTTCAATCATCGTTTTAACCAAACCATTGACTAAATTCTCCGAATAAATTTCAATGTCTTTCTGAGTATTATCAGAAATCATTTTGATGAGTAAAAAAGTAGCGTCTTTGGTTAAGTAATAATTGTTGGTGTAATATCCTTTATAGGAGAATAAAATTGGTTTTTTTTCATTGGTGATGACAATGGTAAATCGTCCTTCCCAATCGGCAGTAATGGTTTTGTTTTCGTGGGTTATTTTGGCGAAAGCAATAGGAACAGTCGAATCAAAATCAATTACTTGACCTTGTAATTTTTGTTGAGAATAGGCAAAATGAGAGAGTATAAAAAAGCAAATAGCCCAAAAATAGTTCATATTGTTTTGTTGATTGCTAGACAAAAATAGCAATAAAAAATCCATCTGTGAGTGACAGATGGATTAATTTAGAAAGCCTTAACAATACTTCCTTATTTTTTAACAAATATTCTGGAACACATTCCTTTGTTTGTTGCAGTTTTAATAAGGTAATTTCCTGATTTTAAATTTGATACATCTATTGCGTCAGTTGGATCGGTCTCTACATAAATCAACTGTCCTAACAGATTGTAAATGGCAACCGAGTTGATTTCAAGATTGTTTTTTGCAGCAATCAACAACTGGTTTTCTGCTGGAATCGGATATAAAGTAAACTCATCTTCAAAATCAAAATCGGAGTTATTTAACGCTGTAAAAGTTGATGTTGCTGTATTTGTTATTATTGGAAAATTATAATCAAAATAGATACTCGCATTGTTTGAAATAGTAGAACCAACGGTTAAACTTGATCTTGTTTTGATCTTGAAAACCACATAACCATCATTACTTGCGTCGTCAAAAGGTAGATTAATGTTTTCAAAAATAAACTCAACCATATTTCCATTGACGCGTGTGTAGCACGAATGACTTGTATTGACCATTTGCAAAGTATTGATATCAAATTTGGTAGTATTGATAAAATCTTTAACCACAATATTTTGTGCCGGATATGTTCCGGTGTTTTCAAAACGAATCATATAGTTTACATATTGGCCAATCTGACTAGGGTCAATAGTACTACCTTCCAAACAGGTTTTGTCGTTGGGATCATAAGAGTTTACAATCGGATCATTGTAGACTACTGTATTATCGGTAGGAGTATCATCCGTTAATAAACCATTGAATGATGCTGTATAAGTTAAAGTATCACCGGCGTTTAATGCTGGTGTTTCCATAGGTGTGTTTAAATTGAATCTTAATACTATTTCACCTGAAAGTAAGGGTAAAATAGTTCCCAAATTCCAGGAAAGCATTCCAGAGCTTTGACTTGATGGAGACTCAGAAGCATTGAGAAGGTCTATTACGGTATCATCATAAGTAAAGTTAAGTGTAGTATTTTCCGTTTGATTTCCTTTGTTTTTGTAGAAAATTTTATAGTAAGTATCAAATCCTGGGCGGGATACATTAAGCGGAATAATTTTGACTTCTAAATCGTGGTGAATACCGTTTGGAGTTAAACAAAAATCTTGTGTAAATGGGCTTGAAGTTGTCGGAAAAGTGACGACAGCATTTGGTGGTGAAATGTTAAAATAAGCAGGGTTCTCTATTATTGGTGTGTACGTATATGTGCCAGCTAAAACAGGGATTATATAATTTCCAGTTATATCACTTATTATTCTCCCGAGTGTAGAACCATTGCTGATGTTAAATTTCATATTTGGATAAGGTAAATCTCCAGCATTGCAACCATTGTTGTCACCGTCAAATTGCGTTTTCCCTTGAAGGGTGTAAAAAGTTCCTGAAGGAGTAAAACTGCAATAACTACTTACTGTACAAGTATCAGTATAACCATATTGGTCAATTAATTGTTGTACCAAATAAAGTTCTGTATTATCCGCGCAGATGTATTCGATAGTAGGATTGTTAGAAAAATCAAGTGTACCAATCGCTGTATTGTTTTTAATATTGATAGATGCTAATTGATTGTTGTCACAAACTAGAGTATATAAGCTGTTTTGGAGGGAAAGATCCAAAGTTGTAAAATAATTATTGCTGCAAAAAAAGGTTTGTAAAGCTGTATTTTGTGAAATATTGAGACTTGACAGTAGATTAGAAGAACAATTTAATTCGGTAAGAGCTGTATTTTGAGAAACATTTAATGTGTTTAAAGGGATGTTACTACAGTTTAATTTTGTAAGAGCTGTATTTTGAGAAACATCTAAACTTGTTAAGGGACAACTGCTACAATTTAACTCGGTAAGAGCTAAATTCTGCGATAAATTTAAAGAAGTAATATTATTATTATTACAAATTAATCTGGTAAGCAAAGTATTTTGAGTTAAATTCAAACTACTCACACTATATTGACATTCTAGTGTTCTTAAATTACTCAAATTTGAAACGTCTAGAGTAGAAATTGAATTTACTCCACAAGACAGTACCATTAAATTAGTTAGGTTTGTAAGAGGTAAACTAGTAATTTGGTTGGCACCACAATACAAAGTTTCTAAATTAGTTAGATTCCCTATAGGTAAAGTTACGATATAATTACTTGCACACAATAAATGTTTCAAATTAGTTAGATTGGATAATGGTGCGTTTACAATAGCGTTAGCACCGTAATTTAAATATCTCAAATTAGTTAAATTTGAAATAGGAAAATTAGTAGGAGGCAAATTTGACGATGTAGTAATATGACTAGCACTACAATCTAAATACTCTAAATTTGTAAACGCTTCAATTCCTACTAATGATGTGTTTGTTGCCGTTGGTAAGAAAATTTTTAACCATTTTATAGCTTGAGCTTCTGTAACCTGAATTTGACCATCACCATTGGTGTCTACAGCGTTGTATGATGAAACAGTCATCGCACTGCCAGAAGGCGTTTCCGAAGATGCTATCTGATTACTTGAACTAGCTTGTAACAATTTTGCTTTAAAATTGGCATCTGGAATGTTTACGATTTGGGCTCTGGTAAAGACTGTTGTAAACAGAAATAAAACGATGTATAGTTTTTTCATTATTTCATAATTTACGCAAATATAAGCAATTAGGTGATAAAATAAAAAAATCCATCCGCGTGTCACAGATGGATTATACTATAGTTTTAACTCTAAAGAAGTTACACTTTCATAATCTCAGCTTCTTTAACTACCAAATGCTCTTCAATTTTTTTGATGAAATTATCGGTTAATTTCTGAACATCTTCTTCCGCTTTTTTGCACAAATCTTCAGAAGCACCTTCTTTTTCTAATTTTTTAATATCAGTATTAGCATCTTTTCGGTGGTTACGAATACCAATTTTGGCTTCTTCTGCTTCGTGTTTGGCTTGTTTTACCAAATCTCTTCTGCGCTCTTCCGTTAGTGGCGGAACACTGATGATAATCACATCACCATTATTCATAGGATTGAACCCAAGATTGGCAACCATAATTGCTTTTTCAATCGGTTGCAACATGCTTTTTTCATACGGTTGAATCGTAATGGTTCGCGCATCTGGCACATTAATGTTGGCGATTTGTGACAACGGAGTTTGTGATCCATAATAATCTACAAAAACACTTCCCAACATTTGAGGCGATGCTTTTCCGGCACGAATATTTAAAAAAGATTTTTCTAAGTGAGCTACAGAAGCCGTCATTGCCTCTTTAGTTTCATCAATAATAAATTCGATTTCTTCCATGTTTTTAAGTTTTCAGTCTCAGTCTCAGTCACAGTTTACAGTCTGAAATTCTGTGACTGTATACTGCGACTGTTTACTATATATTAACAATTGTTCCTACGTTTTCGCCTTCGCAAATTTTAAGTAAATTACCTCTTTTGTTCATGTCAAAAACAACAATAGGTAATTTATTTTCCTGACTCAATGTAAAAGCAGTGGTGTCCATTACATTCAATCCTTTTTTCAATACATCTTCAAACGAAATGTAATCGAATTTTATTGCTGATTTATCTTTTTCTGGATCAGCAGTGTACACTCCATCAACGCGAGTTCCTTTTAAAATCACATCAGCATGTACTTCAACTCCGCGTAAAACCGCAGCTGTATCAGTAGTAAAATACGGATTTCCTGTTCCAGCACCAAAAATAACAATTCTACCTTTTTCCAAATGACGAACCGCTCTTCTTTTGATGTACGGTTCAGCAATCGCTTCAATTTTTAAAGCCGTTTGCAAACGCGTTAACATTCCTTTGTCTTCTAAAGCGCCTTGCAATGCCATTCCGTTGATTACTGTTGCCAACATTCCCATATAATCACCTTGTACGCGATCCATTCCGTTGCTCGCTCCAGCTACTCCTCTAAAAATATTTCCGCCTCCAATTACAATGGCAATTTCAACGCCTTTGTCATGAATTTGTTTGATTTCGTCAGCGTATTCAGCTAGGATTTTTGGGTCAATTCCGTATTGACGTTCACCCATTAATGCTTCGCCACTTAATTTTAGAAGAATTCTTTTGTATTTCATAGTTGTGTTTGTGTTCTATTTTGTGATGCAAATATAGTTATAATATGATTTTGTGAAATAGCAAATTAAAATTTATACACCGAAAGATTCAAATGATTTTTTGGCCGTTTGATAGCCGATTTCAAAAATCTGATCCATTTTATTTTTGTTGGTTTCAAAAGTGTTAAAACTCGATAATTCTTCGGGTTCGATCACTAAATCGCAATTGTTGAACTTTTGCAGATTCGAATTGGCAGCCAATAATTCAAAGGCTCTTGTGGTTACGGCTTTAATTGATTTAAGGTCTTTGGCTTCAATTTTCTGTACCGGACTAACATAAATCCCAATGATGTGATCGCATCGACCTTGTAAAATATCAGAAGGAAAATGATTTAAAATTCCACCATCACTGTAAATTTTTGAATCGATTTGATAGGGTGAAATTACACCTGGAACTGCCGATGAAGCCAAAACAGCATCCACAATTTTAGTGTTATTGTCGAAAATTTTGAGTTTTCCTTTTACCATATCGGTAGCAGTTATGTAGAGAGGAATGGATAATTCGTTCATTTTTGCATCGCCAAAAACTTGCTTGAAATACACAATGAACGACTCCGAATCAATAATTCCTGCTTTTTTCAACGTAAAATGCTTCCAATGAAAAAAGTAAATTGATTTAAAGAAGGCTAGGATTTCTTCTGGAGTTTTTCCCCAAGCGTACAAAGCACCAACAATGGCTCCAGCACTCGAGCCTGCAATGTGCGAAGGTTTAATACCTTGTTCTTCTAAGAATTGGATTGCGCCAGCATGAGCGATTCCTTTGGTTCCTCCGCCCGATAAAGCATATCCAATTGATTTTGAGCGTACATCCATAGTTTCTTTCTGAAATTAATCTAACTGTAATAGTTGTTACAAATCATTTGTAAAAATAAAACTAATTTTGCTCTATAAAACAAACAAATGAACTCAATTATTAAAGAAAGTTTAGAACGCAGTTTTTCGTACGAAGAGTACCGAAATTTACTTACTAATTTACTAAAAGTAGGCAAAACTACTGGTAATGACCAGTCGGAAGCTATGATTCATTACGCCGAATTGAACGAAGCGCGTTTACATCGATTGGATAAAACCATGCAAGTTACTGACGAAGTACAACTGAAGTTGGAGCAATTAACTAAAGAATATCTTTGGTTGGTAATCACTGAAGGTTGGTGTGGCGATGCGGCTCAAATTTTGCCTATTATCAATAAAATGGCTTTGGTTTCCGATAAAGTTGAATTGCGAATTATTTTGCGCGATGACAATGAAGAAGTCATGAATATGTTCTTAACGAATGGCACAAAATCGATTCCGAAATTAATCATTATTGACAAAGAATCGGGCGAAGTCATTAATCATTTCGGACCGCGACCACAAGAGGCAAAACAACTTATTTTAGATTATAAAGCGGAACACGGCGTGGTTGACGAAACAGCTAAAATCGAATTGCAAAAATGGTATTTGCATGATAAAGGCGTTTCGACTCAGAATGAAATTATGGAGTTGATGTAATTTGAACCATTTAAGGCACATAAGGACAGAAAGATTGGTTTTAAAAGTTCTTTTATACCTTATGTCTTATAGGGTAAAAAATTAAGAATTTGGTGCAGTGACTTGTCTTTCAAAAATTTCAGGTGTAACTGCATTTTTCACATCATAATCACCAATTTTAGTACGGCGTAAAGCGGTTAAATGTCCGCCCGACTGTAACGCTTTTCCAAAATCATAAGCCAATGAACGAATGTACGTTCCTTTGCTGCATTGCACTCTAAAGTCAATTTCAGGTAATGCGATGCGAGTGATTTCAAATTCGTAAATAGTGGTTTTTCGGGATACAATTTCTACTTCCTCACCAGCACGAGCGTGTTCGTACAATCGTTTTCCATCTTTTTTAATGGCAGAAAAAACAGGTGGTTTTTGATCAATTTCGCCTAAAAATTGTTGTGTGGTTGCTGTAATTAATTCTTCTGAAATGTGTTCAATCGGAAAAGTAGCGTCAATTTCGGTTTCTAAATCGTATGATGGAGTAGTAGAGCCAACGGTTATTGTTCCTGTATATTCTTTGGTTTGCGCCTGAATTTCGGTAATTTTTTTAGTAAATTTCCCAGTACAAACAATCAGTAATCCCGAAGCCAAAGGATCTAAAGTTCCGGCGTGGCCGATTTTGAATTTTTTCGGAAGATTGTAGTGTCGTTTGAGTAAATATTTCAACTTATTGACCGCTTGAAACGAACTCCAAGTCAGCGGTTTGTCAATCAATAGCACTTGACCTTCCAAAAAATCATCAGCTGTTTTCAAACGATTATTTATTTAAAGAAAAGTAAATTAAAAGCACAATTCCAGCCACAATTCGGTAGTAACCCCAAGGTTTGAAACCGTATTTTTTAATGATTCCGATGAAGAATTTTATGGCAATAACTGCTACAACAAAGGCTACCACATTTCCAATCAAAAATAACTTAATATTTTCACTCGATTGAGTGACCAATTCATAGCCTTTTAATTGTGACGCTTCGTAGGTTTTTAAAAATAATGAGTAAGTGGTAACCGCTAACATGGTTGGAACTGCCAAGAAAAAAGAAAACTCGGCAGCGGTTTCTCTAGTCAATCCTTGTTGCATTCCGCCAATGATTGACGCTGCAGAACGACTGGTTCCGGGCATCATGGCCAAACATTGCCAAAAACCAATGGTCACTGCTTTTTTAATGGTGATGTCTTCTTCTTTAGCAACAGTTGGATGATTGAAACGACTGTCAATAAAGAGTAAAACAATGCCGCCAACGATTAAAACAATCGCAATCGGAATGGGATTTCCCAAAACAGCTTCGATTTTATCATCGAATAATTTCCCTAAAACCAAAGCAGGAAGAACCGCACAAGCCAATTTGATGTAAAAATTGATTTTGGTAAAGTCGAAAAATTTCTTCCAATACAAAACGACCACCGCTAATATGGCTCCGAATTGAATCGCTACTTGAAATAATTTTACAAAATCGTCGTTTTGAATTCCGAAAAAAGAACTAGTGAAAATCATGTGCGCCGTTGAAGAAACAGGTAAGTATTCGGTCAATCCTTCAACTATGGCAATGAGAATGGCTTGTAATAGATCCATTTACTTCTTTAATTTTTGACTTTGGGTTTTAAAAATCGAAAAAATCACTACTCCAAAACCTGCTAAAACCACAGTTGGAGCCAAACGAATTCGTCTGAAACTGAACAATTCATTTTCTTTAAAAACGTTTGGATCTTCGCTTCCACCACCGCTCATTAAGATAAATCCAAGTGCTATCACTACCAATCCGATTAAAAGAATTTTGTAGTTGATGGCTTCAAATAAAAAGCCGTTTTTGTTTTCATTTTCTTTCATAATAGTATTTTGTTTATCTGTAATTATGTGGCTTTTTGCCTTTTTATTTCTTAAAAAACACCTTGTCTAATTTGTTGCTATTGAAGGCTTCAAGGTATTTTTGTGCTTCTGTTGGAACTGTTACTTTGTTGTTAACGCAGTAGTTCAACACTATTTTGGCTGCGTTGAGTTGCACTTCTTTACAGTCTTCTTGTTTAGCATATTTTTTTCCTTTAATTGGAATGCATTTTAAAAACCGTTGATGTTGCAATTTCTGATTCAAAATATAATTAATCGATGCCACAACATTTAAAAAAGTCAAATTTTTATCAGTTTTTAATGAATTGTGAAAAGCAGTTCCGATTGGAATACCAAACCACGTTTCTTTATTCATCCAGTATTCTACAATTTGTACCGATGCTCTGTAATCTCTTGTTCCAATCAGATGATGATTGTCTAAAATGTATTGGGTTGCCATTTGTAAACCCAATTCAAATTCGTCATCAAAAGTTGGGTTCTTGGCTTTGATAATGTGTTTGTGAACGTTTACCATATCTTGTCCAACAGAAAATAAAGGCAAACAAAAAATGAAAAGGAATACGAAATACTTTTTCATGTTTTAAACAATTAATATAAATCGTCTGTTCTTAAATTTAAGAAACGTTGAGTGGCAAAATACGTGCTGATCCAAGTGATTAAAACGCCCAAAGCTAATACACCAAAAAGAACAGCAATGGTCAGTTCAATGTCTTTAAAAATATCCAAAGCAGGATAATTTACATGAATGTAAAACAAAACTCCAACTAATACCAAAACTGCTAAGACCGAACCAATCACACCCAGAATGATGCTTCGATTGATAAAAGGTTTGCGGATGAAGGCTTTGGTTGCGCCTACCATTTGCATGGTTTTAATGATGAAACGATTAGCATATATGGACAAACGAAGTGAACTGTTGATCAATAAAAATGAAATGATAGCAAAAACTGCACTTATGAATAATACCCAAAAACTCACTTTTCGGATGTTGTCGTTTACTAGTGTAATTAATTGTTTGTCGTATACCACATCAATCACCATAGGATTGGAACGAATTTGATTTTCTGCTTTTGAAAAACCTGGGTTAGTTACGTAATCGGCTTTCAAATGAATGTCAAATGAATTGTATAGCGGATTGGCACCTAAGTATTCTACAAAGTTTTCGCCCAAGGTTTTTTCGTGCGCTTTGGCCGCTTCTTCTTTACTCACGTATTTGAAATCTTTAGCAAATTTTGACGCTTTTAATTCGGCGTCAAATGCCTTGAAAACACTGTCGTTTGCGTTGTTATCAAAGAAAACCGTCATTACAATGTCTTCCTTGAAATTATCCGACAAACGTTTCGAATTAATCACAAATAATCCGAGTAATCCTAGTAAAAATAATACCAGAAAAACACTCAAAACTACTGATACATACGACGTAATTACTCTGCGCTTTTGGAATTTTTCAAATGATGATGACATATAGTGTATTTTATGCGGTAAAAATAATAAAGAATTTGTTTATTCAAATGTTTATAACGTTTAAAGTTTTGAGTTTAGTACAATAAACGTAAATTTGCCGACGATTATCCATGACATTAACTTTCGATTAACTTTCGACCCAAAAATGAAAATTTTTATCAAAGTAAATTCTTACAAGTTTTGTGTTTTTAAAACGATAATTTTGAACGATTTAGTATTAATTAAAAAATAAAAACTCAGTAACTTATTTCAGAGCCATTCAATTACTCAGTCACTCAGTTACTCAGTCACTAAAAAAATGACTCGAGCCCAAAGGGCGACAGCATGAGACCATAAAAAAAATAGAAAAGACGAATGAAATACTTTCACGAAAAAATCGAAGCCAAATGGCAACAGTATTGGGCAGAAAATCAAACCTTCGCCGCATCCAACAATTCTGATAAGCCAAAATATTATGTATTAGACATGTTTCCGTATCCTTCGGGCGCCGGATTACACGTTGGTCATCCACTAGGTTACATCGCTTCCGATATAGTAGCGCGTTACAAACGTCACAAAGGTTTTAATGTATTACATCCACAAGGTTATGATTCTTTTGGTTTGCCTGCCGAACAATACGCGATTCAAACGGGGCAACATCCCGAAAAAACCACTCGTGAAAACATTGCTCGCTACCGTGAACAATTAGACAAAATCGGTTTTTCATTCGATTGGAGTAGAGAAGTACGTACATCCAATCCCGATTATTACAAACATACGCAGTGGATTTTCATACAATTGTTCAATTCGTATTATTGTAAGCATTCTGACCAAGCATTTGATATTTCAGAATTAATTAAAGTTTTTGAAACTGAGGGAAATGAGATGGTTGATGCCGTTTGTGATGATAATGTTGAAATTTTTACGGCTTCACAATGGAATTCATTTTCTAGCGAAGAACAACAAAAAATATTGCTGAAATACCGATTGACCTATTTAGCAGAAACCGAAGTCAACTGGTGTCCTGCTTTGGGTACAGTTTTGGCTAACGACGAAATTGTAAACGGTGTTTCCGAACGTGGCGGTCATCCAGTCATTCGCAAAAAAATGACCCAATGGTCGATGCGCATTTCAGCCTATGCCGAACGTTTGCTTCAAGGTTTAGACACCATCGATTGGACCGAAAGCTTGAAAGAATCACAACGCAATTGGATTGGAAAATCGGTTGGTGCTTCAGTAGATTTCAGACTGCAGAATGCAGAAGGCAGCATTTCGGTGTTTACAACGCGTCCTGATACTATTTTCGGAGTAACCTTTATGACTTTGGCTCCCGAACACGAATTAGTGTCACAAATCACAACTCCCGAACAAAAAGCGGCTGTTGATGCGTATGTGGAAGCAACTGCAAAACGTTCCGAAAGAGAGCGAATGGCCGATGTAAAAACCATTTCTGGAGTGTTTACAGGTGCTTTTGCTGAACATCCGTTTACCAAAGAACCAATTCCGGTATGGATTGGCGATTACGTGTTGGCAGGTTACGGAACTGGAGCTGTAATGGCCGTTCCGTGTGGCGACGAGCGCGATTATGCCTTTGCGAATTTCTTCAAAGGTCAGAACGGAATGCCCGAAATTAAAAATATTTTCAATCAAGATATTTCTGAAGCGGCGTACGGAGAAAAAGGCGGTTTTGAATTGGTAAACTCTGATTTTCTTAACGGATTAGGGTACAAAGACGGAACCAAAAAAGTTATCGAAGAACTAGAAAAAATCGGGCAAGGTAAAGGCAAAACCAATTACCGTTTGCGCGACGCAGTGTTCTCTCGTCAACGTTATTGGGGCGAACCGTTTCCAGTATATTATGTGAACGGATTACCTCAAATGATCGACGCCAAACATTTACCGATTGTTCTTCCTGAAGTAGAAAAATACTTGCCAACTGAAGACGGTCAACCGCCGTTAGGAAACGCTACAAATTGGGCTTGGGATTCTATCAACAACAAAATTGTGTCTAATGAATTTGTCACCCTGAGCGCAGTCGAAGGGCAATCTTCAAACGGAGTTTATCCTTTAGAATTAAACACCATGCCAGGTTGGGCGGGAAGTTCGTGGTATTGGATGCGTTATATGGATGCGCACAATGAAGGCGAATTTGCTTCGGCCGATGCACTAAAATATTGGGAAAATGTAGATTTGTATATTGGCGGAAGCGAACACGCTACCGGACATTTATTGTACTCTCGTTTTTGGAATAAATTTCTAAAAGACAGAGGTTACGCACCTACCGAAGAACCCTTCAAAAAATTGATCAATCAAGGAATGATTTTGGGGATGAGTGCTTTTGTTCATGTTTATCTTTTAAATACAAGGATAAAAGATGAATTTAATAAAGGAAATATTGCTATCGATCATCCAAAAAGAGAATTGTTTTTTGTGTCTAAAGAATCTTATGATCAAATTATAAAAGGAGAAACTCCAGATGAAGTTGAAAATTGGATAAGCAAAAAGTATGGAAATAAAATAGAAAGAAATTTTGATTTGATTTGTTCTTCTAACGATGTAATTAAGAGACATGTTGATGTTTCTCTGTTGTTAGGGATAACAGATGAGTTAAACATTGATGCATTTAGATTAGATAATAGATATAATGACCTAAAAGATGTTATTCTTTTAAATGAAGAAGAAACTTATATATGTAGTCGCGAAGTCGAAAAAATGTCCAAATCGAAATATAACGTGGTAAATCCCGATGATATTTGTAACGATTACGGTGCCGATACCTTGCGTTTGTACGAGATGTTTTTGGGTCCGTTGGAGCAAGCAAAACCATGGAATACCGCCGGAATTACAGGAGTTTCTGGTTTCTTAAAAAAACTATGGCGTTTATACTTTGACGATAATGGTTTAATTGTCACTGATGCTGAACCATCAGCGGAAATGTACAAATCACTGCACAAAACCATCAAAAAAGTCACGGAAGACATCGAAAATTTCTCGTTCAATACATCGGTTTCGCAATTCATGATTTGTGTAAACGAATTGGCGCAAATGAAATGCAACCACCGAAAAATTCTTGAACCATTGGCCATTATTGTTTCGCCTTATGCGCCGCATATTGCAGAAGAATTGTGGAGTCAATTGGGTCACGAAGGTTCGATTTCTACCGTTGATTTTCCAGTTTTTGAAGAGAAATATTTAGTCGAAAGCGAAAAAGAGTACCCCGTTTCGTTCAACGGAAAAATGCGTTTTACCATCAAATTACCTTTGGATTTAACCAAAGAACAAATTCAGGAAATCGTAATGGCTGATGAAAGAACCATCGCGCAGTTAGCAGGTAATACGCCGAAAAACATAATTATCGTTCCAGGTAAAATTATCAATTTAGTAGGATAGTTATACTCAATAGTACTAGCCACAGATTCGCAGATTACTCAAAATCTGTAAATCTGTGGCTATTTATTTTAACAAGCGTTAAAGTTTTTCTAAAACCGTAGTAATGGCAAACTCTTTGATTTTGGTTTTTTACAACAAAAAACCTCGCCTATGAAACCACATTACTTTTTTTTCAGTATTCTTTTTTTATCTTTTTTCTCGGTTAATGCACAACAAAATTCACAGTCGTTTTCGAGCGACAAAGAGTTAGCTGTTGATTTGATGATCTTTCATTCGCCTATTTTGAACCGAAACTTTGTTGGTTTTGCCGCCGATGCAAAATACTATGTAGCACCCAATTGGGGAACCGGATTTAGTTTTTCCATTGCAAACAAAAAAATCAGCACCGATTATGGTGTTGGTTCTGCTGAACCCGATCTTTCGTATATTGGAATTGGTTGGCTCAATCAATGGGATGTTGTTCAAAGCGAAAGCGCTCGAGTAGGTTTTAATTTGAATAATGGTTTGGCTATTGTCAACCTTAGAGATCGTTCGGAAACCGAAGTGGTTTGGGATGAATTCGGTCCATCTGAAGTGCCAGTGAGTCGCGCCAGAAGCTTTTTTTATGTAGTTGAACCCGGACTTACAGCATCGTTCCGATTGGTAAAAACCAAAAACACACCTAATATTTTCTTGACCACTCAGGCCAAATACCGAAAAGCATTTGGAAGCCCAGAGTTTGGTAAAAGTCAGGATTTCTCTGGTTATTTTATTGGCGTTGGAGTTTCTTTTATTGGTTTGTTTGATACTTTGTGAAACGGTTCGGATTGGGTAAATGATAATAATTCTAGTCCTCTGTAACCCAAAAGCGATTCTTTCGACTAATTACAAAAACAAAAACCATGAAGAAACACGAAATTCACATACTGAGTAAAAAGGCTGGTTTTACTAGTATGAAAGAAGAATTAACTAAAGAAGTGGAGCAATTTTTAGATCAAAAAGTCAATGAAGGCTTTGAGGTTGTCAATATTTCGTTTACCTATTATGAATCAGCTGAGTTGATTGCTTTTATTACGCTTTGCCAATAAATGCCAACTTGTCATTTTTTAAAAATGGCGTGTAATTTGATTGTAATTACGTAACTTTAACTAAAATTAAATAGTATGGGAATGAGTTATATGTTGTTAGCAGGTATCATCATGCTAATGAGTTGGTTGGTGAGTAGCCGACTAAAGAGTAAATTTGAGTTTTATTCCAAATTGCATTTGCAAAACGGAATGAGCGGTGCGGAAATCGCCGAAAAGATGTTGGCCGATCACGGAATTAGAGATGTGCGTGTGATTTCTACACCAGGACAATTGACCGATCACTACAATCCAACAAATAAAACGGTTAATTTAAGCGAAGCAGTTTACAATCAGCGAAATGCCGCTGCGGCTGCTGTTGCGGCACACGAATGTGGTCACGCAGTACAACACGCACAAGCCTATCAATGGTTGACGTTGCGTTCGCAATTGGTTCCGATTGTTTCAGTAGCATCCAATTTTGTACAATGGATTTTGTTGGCTGGAATTTTGATGATTAAAGTATTTCCAGCACTTTTGTTAGTGGGAATTGTAATTTTTGCCGCTACAACTCTGTTCACGATTATTACATTACCCGTTGAATACGATGCCAGTAATAGAGCTTTGGCTTGGTTAAAAAACAAACACATGTTGAATCAAGCTGAATACAATGGCGCAGAAGACTCATTAAAATGGGCAGCACGAACCTATGTTGTTGCAGCGATTGGTTCGATAGGAACTTTATTGTATTACATCTCTATTTATATGGGTGGAAGAAACAGATAATAGAAATAAAAATTAAATTGGAATCCGTTTTGTGTAGTGCGAAACGGATTTTTTATTTCTTCAAATTTGTCAAAAAGGTAATAATTGAAAACCACGCTACAGCATGAATGAAAATGCATTTGATGTAACTTTTATCCGAGTTGAAATGTTTGTACGCTTGAACACTCGCATAAATCAAACTGATAGGAATTAACAAAAACATAAAAAGGATTCCTGAATTTGGGCTTTTATCATTGCCTGGAAAAAGTAAATATAAAATATAGGCTAATGAAATATAAATAATGTAAAAGGCTAACGTAATTGTTTCTTTACTGTATTGGTTGAGGTTCATGGTTTAAAATTAATCATTAATTTAATTGTTATAATTTAAGGCAAAGTATTATTTTCAAACTTGTCATTTCGACGAAGGAGAAATCTCATCAAGTAATTTTATTATGTGATTTCTCCTCCGTCGAAATGACAAAATAACTGAAATTGTTATGTTGTTTTTAAGATTTTCTCTTTTAGAATTTTGTTGTTTACAGTTGAATTTGTCGTTCCAATTGTTGCTCCAATGAAATGAAGGTTTCCGTTCTTGAAACGCCATCAATCGGTTGGATTTTTTTGTTCAATAATTGCATCAGATGTTCGTTATCGCGGCAGATGATTTTAATCAGTATACTCCAATTTCCGGTTGTGTAATGACATTCGAGGACTTCAGGTATTTTTTTGAGTTCACGAACGGCTTCCGAATTACTGGCGGCTTTTTCCAAATAAATTCCGATGAACGCCATGGTTTTGTAACCTAAGACTTTGTTGTTTACGATGAATTTCGAACCCGAAATGACTCCAGCTTCTTCTAGTTTTTTCAATCGTTGATGAATTGCCGCGCCTGAAATTCCGATTTTATTGGCAATTTGAAGAATGGGTTTTCGGGCGTCTTCCATTAAATCGCGCAGGATTTCTTTGTCGATACCGTCAATCTCTATTTGAAGCTGATTTATTTTCATAGCTTATGAATTTAAAGCAAAAATAGAAATTCTGTTTTAAATTGAAAGTTTTTTAACCACAAAGACACAAAGAAGGCGCGAAGTTCACAACGATTTTCTATTCTAGCCCCGATTGAAGCAAGTATCCTTTTTTGCTTTTCAAGTTTCCCTCGACTGCGCTCGGGATGACAGAGTTGAAAATAGCACTCGTTTTCTGCAAAAAAGATACTGCGAAAAGCGGGACAATTGGTCTTATGGATCCAAATTATCTGCTCCTAAAATTACACTTCAACTGTTAATTTATCAGGATTGTAACCAATGTACGGCATGACGGTTTCTTTGAAAATTACGCCGTATTCTTCGAGTTCTTTAAGAATGGGTTCGTAAACTTCTTTGCGAATGGGCAATTGTACTCCAGGCGTTTTGATGTTTCCGTTGAGGATTTGAAGCGTCGCCATTGCAACCGGTAAACCCACTGTTTTGGCCATAGCTGTATAGGTTTGATCGTCGCCAATGCAGACCATTTTCGAGTCGATTTGTTGTTCGTAACCGTTGAGTTCGTACCCAAATTTGTGGTACATCACAATCATGTCTTTGTCGTTGGGTTGCAATGTCCAAGAATCGTTGAGAATGCGTTCTAAAATCTGCGCTGGAGTCGCATTTTTGAGTCCGACTTTCTTATTTGCATTGAATAAATCCAATTCCAATAATTTGTCCCACATGATATCGTCTTGCTCAATGTTGAGCGCCAAACGGGTTTTGATTTCAACTGAATCCGTTGGATGATAAGGTAAAAAAGAGTTGGTGTATTCGCGGAAACTCATATTTTCAGAGTTTTCCATTACGTAGGTATCGTCGGTCATTCCGAGTTGCACAAACATGTTCCATGCCTTTGAATATCCAACGCGGCGAATGGTTCCGCGGTACAATGTTAATACATCGTCTAAACCATACACACTGCGGTATTTTAGCGAATCGCGGTTGGCGTAACCTTCAAATTTTCCATAGCCTTCAACGAGTAAAAACTCAGTTCTGCGGAATAATTTGTGGTACGGAATATATTTGTATTTTCCTTCTTGTATGAATTTGGCAGCGCCACCTTGTCCGGCTAACACCACATTTCGCGGTGCCCAAGTGAATTTGTAGTTCCACAAATTGTTGTCGGATTCGGGTGCGACCAATCCACCACAAAACGATTCGAACAGCAGCATTTTTCCGCCTTTTTCTCTGATTTCGTCGATGACTTTCATGGCACTCATGTGGTCGATTCCAGGATCGAGACCAATTTCGTTCATGAAAATCAGGTTGTTTTCTTTGGCGGCAGCATCCAAATTTTGCATGGCGTCAGAAACGTAAGAAGCAGTCACCATATGTTTTTTGAAGGTGATGCAATCTTTGGCCACTTCAATGTGCATGTGAGCTGGCAACATCGAAATAACAATGTCTGCTTTTTGGATTTCGGCATGACGTTGTGATTCGTTATTGATGTCGAGTTGAATCGCAGTTGCGTTGGGATGATTGTTGGTTTTTCGTTGGGCTAACTCTAACGATAAATCGCCTATAGTAAGGTGTAGATTTTGTTCGTTAGACTTGTTTAAAAGGTATTGAATTAAGGACGAAGCCGAACGACCAGCGCCAATGATCAGTATGTTTCTCATTTTAGTTTGTAATAGAGGACAAAATTAGACAAAAAATATCAGATTCTAATTCAATATTGTTTTTAACCACGAAGTCACGAAGTAGGCGCGAGGTTCACAAAGGATTTGGAATTTGTTTTTTGCCTTTTGGAATTTACCCAGTTATTCCAAACCTTCCAATTCTTCTAATTCTTGTTTGGCTTCTTGTTTGGTCTCGATTTTTTGCTGTTCGAATTGTTGGTCTACGGCAACTTCGTCTTTAAAAAACGCGGTTTTCACCACTACCACTGCAGTACATAAATAGGTAATGATGAACAATCGTTTGGGCCAAACGCGCAGATTTACATCCGATTTTATAAAAGTAATCACCAAGCAAATGGTGGCTAATCCAATCGGAATAAAGGCCAAGGTATCGAATGGTAATGCGGTAAAGACGATGCTTAACGCAGTGAAAATATAGGATAGAATTAAGAATGTTTTTCTCATGACTTAGATTCCGGTTGCAGAAGTTAACGTTAATTGTCCGGTTCCAACAGGAATGCTGAATTTCATTAAAGCGGGAACTTTTTTGGCATCGGCAGTCAACCAAATTAAGTTTTTGTCTTTTCCTTTTAAAGCATCTGTTTTGGCTCCTATGGATAATTTATAACACGATTTATCGCCTAAATTTCCTGCTTTTACGGTTTCAGTTCCTAAGTATTTTAAAGTAACTGGAATTTCTTTTTCGTCAAAAACAATTACAAACGATTTGGTTTGCCCGGCTTTCATTTTAGAAAAATCCAATGTTCGTACTTTATATAATAGTGAAATTGCATCTTGAGTAGAGCTTCCAATATTAAAGGTTCGAACGGTTTCAGGTTTGTTGCGTCTTTTGGCCGTACTGGTAACCGAATTTCCTTTAAAAGCGTATTTTTCTTTTTTAGTATAACCGCCTTCATCAATGCTTCTTTTGTAAAGACTAGGTTTTAATGTAGTTGGATTGACATACGATTCGTAAATGTCTCTCATTTTGAAAAATTTATCCCACTTGCTGAAAGTAGATAACTCACAATTCAAATGCAAATACGAGTTTTTAGAAGTCGTTACCATTTCGGTCGACATGGTGACTTGTGCCAATTGCGTCATCAATCCGCTCATGTTATACGAGCCAGCATAAACCAACTTTTCACCAGATGGAACTACCACTTCATCTTCGGGTGTAAAAGAGCATAAAATCAATAGACTAACTGCTGTAAATAGAATCTTTTTCATGGGTAAAAATTATGGTGCAAATATAAAATTTTAAAATTGTTATCGTCTAAAAGAAAACCTAAAAGTCCTTTTTAATTCTATGGATAACTGATAAATTTGTAAAAAATTATAACAATTCAATCCAATGGATAAAAAAATTATTTCTGCAGCAGGTTTTTTCGGAATGTCGGCCATTATTTTGGGTGCTTTTGGTGCTCATGCTTTGAAAAAACTCTTGACTATTGATCAGTTGACGAGTTTCGAAACGGGCGTGAAATACCAAATGTATCACGCTTTGTTTTTGCTTTTTTTAGGATTGAGTAATCAAATTTCACACAAAACTAAGAAGACCATTTTTATTTTAGTTGTAAACGGGATAGTTTGTTTTTCGGGTTCCATTTATTTGCTTTCGACTACAGCGATAACCAACGTAAATTTTAAATCTATTGGTTTTATAACGCCAATTGGTGGCTTGCTTTTAATTGTGGCGTGGAGTGTTTTAATGATTCATTTTTTCAAGAAAAAGGCATAATTTTTTATTAAAACTCAGCGTTATAATAATTAATTTTTACCTTTGCACTCTATTTATAATAGCAACAAACTAAAATTTTATGGATAATTATGCCCAATTAACGAAATCGATTTCGTTAGAACAGTACGGAATAACTAACACTCAAGAAATTATATACAATCCATCCTTTGAATTTTTATATGATGAAGAGTTGAATCCAAACTTACAAGGCTACGAAAAAGGTCAACTGACCGAACTTGGAGCTGTAAATGTAATGACAGGCGAATTCACTGGCCGATCTCCAAAAGACAAATACATTGTAAAAGACAGCATCACTGAAAGCACTATTTGGTGGAACTCAGACAAAGCTGCCAACGATAACAAACCGATTTCTCAAGATACTTGGAATGCGTTAAAACAAACTACAGTTAATCAACTTTCGGGTAAACGATTATTTGTGGTCGATGCTTTTTGTGGCGCAAATGAAAACACGCGTTTAAAAGTGCGATTCATCATGGAAGTAGCATGGCAAGCGCATTTTGTGAAAAACATGTTCATTCGGCCAACGGAAGAAGAATTGGAAAACTTTGGTGAACCTGATTTTATCGTAATGAATGGTTCTAAAACATCGTTTAAGGAGTATGCTGCTCACGGTTTGAATTCGGAAGTATATGTGGCGTTCAATTTAACTGAAAAAGTGCAGATTATTGGTGGAACTTGGTACGGTGGTGAAATGAAAAAAGGATTGTTCTCGATGATGAACTACTATTTACCATTACAAGGAATTGCATCGATGCACTGTTCTGCCAACAAAGGGAAAGATGGCGATGTAGCTGTTTTCTTTGGATTATCAGGAACTGGAAAAACAACTCTTTCTACAGATCCAAAACGCGAATTAATAGGTGATGACGAACACGGTTGGGACAACGATGGTGTGTTTAATTTTGAAGGTGGATGTTATGCTAAAACCATCGATTTAAGTGCTGAAAACGAACCTGATATTTACGGTGCTATCAAAAGAGATGCATTGTTAGAAAATGTAACGGTTGATGCTAACGGGAAAATTGATTTTAAAGATGGTTCAGTTACACAAAATACTCGTGTTTCGTATCCAATCAATCATATTCACAATATTGTAAAACCAGTTTCAAAAGCAGGTCATGCGACAAAAGTAATCTTCTTAACAGCGGATGCTTTTGGAGTAATGCCTCCCGTTTCTAAGTTAACTCCAGAGCAAACTAAATATTATTTCCTTTCCGGGTTTACTGCAAAATTAGCAGGAACTGAGCGTGGAGTTACACAGCCAGAACCAACGTTCTCAGCGTGTTTTGGAAAAGCATTTTTATCATTGCATCCAACCAAATACGGTGAAGAATTAGTAAAGAAAATGGAGCAACACAATGCTACTGCTTATATGGTAAATACGGGTTGGAATGGAACAGGAAAACGTATTTCGATTAAAGATACTCGTGCTATTATTGATGCTATTTTAGATGGTTCTATTGAAAATGCAGGTACGAAAGTAATTCCAGTTTTCAATTTTGAAGTGCCAACCTCATTACACGACGTAAATCCTGCGATTTTAGATCCAAGAGATACGTATGCAGATGCATCTGAATGGCAAACTAAAGCAACTGATTTAGCGGCGAGATTCATTAAGAATTTTACTCAGTATACCGATAATACTGAAGGACAAAACCTAGTAAAAGCGGGTCCGCAATTATAATTTTCAATCTAAATTAAATACAAAAAAGTCTCACTGTAATGGTGAGACTTTTTTTGTTATATGATTGGGAATTATTTTCCTTTGTTGGCTTCGGCTATGTACTTTTCTAAAGCCATAGTCATCGATGGGGTTTCTGGCGTTGGTGCCATAATATCAATGCGTAAACCGTGTTCTAAAGCTTCTTTTTGAGTAGTGCTTCCGAATACAGCAATACGCGTGTCGTTTTGTTTAAAATCAGGAAAGTTTTTGAACAATGATTTAATTCCAGTTGGGCTAAAAAACGCTAATACATCGTAATATACGTCCGCTAAATCAGACAAATCACTCATAACCGTTTTGTAAAATGTACTTGGCGTCCAGTTTACTTTTAAGTTATTTAATGTTTGCGGAATATCTGCATTCAATTGATCCGAAGAAGGAAGTAAGTATTTCTCTTCTTTGTATTTTTTGAATAAGGCCGACATGTCAACAAAATCCTTTTGGCCAACATAAATTTTACGTTTTCTATAGACTACATATTTTTGTAAATAGTAAGCAATCGCTTCCGACTGACAAAAATACTTTAAGTCTTCAGGAACTTTATACCTCATTTCCTCGGCAACTCTGAAAAAGTGATCTACAGAGTTCTTGCTGGTCAATATTATAGCTGTAAAATTATTTAAATCAATTTTTTGAGCCCTAACATCTTTTGCGTTTACGCCTTCAACGTGAATAAAAGAGCGAAAATCTATTTTTACCTTATACTTCTGTTGAATATCGTGGTAAGGTGAGTTCTCAACTTTAGGTTCAGGTTGCGATACTAAAATCGTTTTAACTTTCAAATTTGACATTCTTATGCTCTAAATTTTGTAATCAAATAATATAGGAAATAGTACGGTGCTATTTCGAGTGCGCAAAGATATAAAATAAAATAAAACAACTGACTTATAATTAAATTTTGATAAATTTTCAAAGAAAAAAGATAAGTCAATAAATTTATTACCAATAATATACCAATTATGCTATAAATTAAAGAATTTGATAGAATATTGTTATAAAACAATATTAAAGTCACGGGCAGTAATAGCAATCCGATGTAGGTTCGGAAGCTAACTTTCTGCAAATTAAACTCTTCAATTAGTTCCTCGATGCCAAAAGTAGTGGCAATAATCTTTTCGATTAAAAATTTAGACAGTATGAAAACCGTCAGAAAAGTAAAAATCTGTACAAATAAAACCCAATCGGTTTTGGCTCCATAACCCAAATGATGAAAGACTAACTGAATAAAAAAAGAAAGCGAAATCAGGTTGGTAACAAACAACAATACATTAAATCCACCCATCAGATGCGAACTTTCTTTGTAAATCTTTAAATACTTATCAGAAAATAATAATCGAATGAAATCGTGAAATCGGTTTTCAAAAAGATTGCGTGTTATCACAATTAATCCAAAAGACACCATAAAAAGTGCCGTTGCCCAGTCTTTATTTTCAATTATTCGAGGATGTAATTCGAGTGCAATCATCGGCGCAAAATTACTAAAAAATACTTCTCACTTAGTATTATAATATTATTAAGATTATCGAGTTATAAAATGAGTATTTTTGTAGCAATTATTTTAAGAGTTAATCATGAATTGTGGTATTGTAATTATCCCTACTTATAACGAAATAGAGAATATAGAAAGTATAATAAGAGCCGTATTTTCTTTGCATAAATCTTTCCACTTATTAATTATAGACGACAATTCTCCTGATAAAACCGCCGAAAAAGTAAAACAACTTCAAGACGAATTCCCCGATAAATTATTTTTAGAACAAAGAGCTAAAAAATCGGGACTCGGAACTGCGTATGTTCACGGATTTAAATGGGCTTTGCAACGCAATTATGAGTACATTTACGAAATGGATGCCGATTTCTCTCACAATCCTAACGATTTAGAGCGATTGTACGAAGCCTGTCATTTTGAAACCGCCGATTTAGCTATTGGTTCGCGATACGTAACTGGAGTAAATGTTGTAAATTGGCCGTTGAGTCGTGTGTTATTATCGTATTTTGCTTCGGTATATGTGCGAATGGTAACCGGAATGAAAATCATGGATGCCACTGCTGGATTCATCTGTTATAGAAGACAAGTGTTAGAAAGCATCAATTTAGATAAAATTAAATTCATTGGTTATGCATTTCAAATCGAAATGAAATACCGCACTTTTGCCAAAGGATTTGTCATTAAAGAAATTCCAGTTATTTTTACTGATCGAACCAAAGGTCAGTCGAAAATGAGTGGTGCTATCATTAAAGAAGCGGTTTTTGGAGTACTATCTCTGCGAATCAAAAAGTTTTTTAATCGATTATAATATGAACACCGTATTAATAAAAAATGCTAAGATTGTAAATGAAGGTCAGATTTTTGAAGGCGATGTTCTCATTGAAGGCGAATTCATAACCGCTGTTTCAGAAAGCATCAGTCCAAAATCACCCGATTTCAAAATTATCGATGCCGAAGGGAATTACTTAATTCCAGGCGCTATCGATGATCAAGTGCATTTTCGTGAACCAGGTTTGACTCACAAAGGTGATATTGAAAGCGAATCGCGTGCTGCCATTGCCGGTGGAATTACTTCATTCATCGAACAGCCCAACACAGTTCCTAATGCGGTTACTCAAGAATTATTAGAAGAAAAATACCAAATTGCTTCCCAATCATCGTATGCGAATTATTCGTTTATGATGGGCGGAACTAATGATAATTTAGAGGAAGTTCTCAAAACCAATCCGAAAAATGTAGCCGGAATCAAACTCTTCTTGGGTTCGTCAACCGGAAATATGTTGGTGGATAATGAAGAAGTGTTGGAAAAAATATTTTCTTCTACTAAAATGCTCATTGCTGTGCATTGCGAAGACGAAGCAACCATCAAAGCCAATACCGAAAAGTATAAAGCCGAATTTGGCGACGATGTTCCCGTAACAGTGCATCATTTAATTCGAAGCGAAGAAGCATGCTATTTGTCGTCTTCCAAAGCAATTGCATTAGCCAAAAAAACAGGAGCGCGTTTGCATGTTTTTCACTTGTCTACAGCCAAAGAAATGGAACTGTTCACCAACACTATTCCGTTAGAAGAAAAACAAATTACGGCTGAGGTTTGCATTCATCATTTATGGTTCAGTGATGAAGATTATAAAACCAAAGGTAATTTCATCAAATGGAATCCTTCAGTAAAAACAGCTTACGACCGCGATAAATTATTTGCCGCGATGCTGGATGGCACCATTGATGTTGTAGCAACCGATCATGCGCCTCATACCATCGAAGAAAAAAGTTTACCATATTTGCAAGCACCAAGTGGCGGACCATTAGTACAACACAGTTTGCAGGCTATGATTCAATTTCATAAGCAAGGAAAAATTAGCCTGGAGAAAATCGCTGAGAAGATGTGTCATAACGTAGCCGATTTATTTAAAATCAAAAATCGCGGTTATATACGTGAAGGTTATTATGCCGATTTGGCTTTGGTGAATCTTAACAAATCCCAAACCGTTGATAAATCAAACATTTTATATAAATGTGGTTGGAGTCCATTAGAAGGTACTACTTTTAATTCGGTGGTTGAGAAAACTTTTGTAAATGGAAACCTGGTTTACGATAACGGAAAATTTGATGAAAGTCAGAAGGGTGACAGATTACTATTTGGCTAATTAGCGGTTGTATTTAACCCTAACTTAATCATAAAGCTCTAAGTAAAAGATATAACCCACATCTTCATCTAAACGTTTAGATAAACGTTCCGCTCATTTATTTTTTTGCTTTACTCAGCAAAATTTTAGATTTCAATAATCAATAAGTTATTGTTAACGATTCCTCTCAATAAATACTTGACATACAGTATAATTTGTTATTTTTGTATATACATAAGAAAGAAATTTAAAATGGCAAAATATGCTTTTATAACTTTTAGTCTATTTTCTTCAACTATTTGCTTTAGTCAGAATATAGATAATAACGTTAAAGAAATTTCAAAGAAGCCTCTTAAATCCGAAACAGAAGAAAAAGTGAAGCCTTCATTGAAAGAAGAGTATACAGGAACTAAACCTAATCCAATTAATCCGGATTCTTTGCAAGTGATTATGTACAATCCATCCAACGAAACAACAGATAAAAAATCATCTTCTTCAGATAAAAATTCTTCCAAACCTCATTAAAATGAAAAGACTATTAACTTATTTAATTATCCTTTCATCTTTCAGAATTATTGCGCAACCTGCAAATAATAACTGTGCCAGCGCTACGAATTTAACGGTAAACGGATCTCTTTTATGCGCGCAAAACATGGCCTCTTCTAATCTGCAGGCTAGCGAGTGTACAGTAAGTTATGGAGGCGGTACATCCGGTGCATCAGTTTGGTATAGTTTTACGGCAAGTCAAACTTCCATGGTTCTAAATTTTCTACTTACAAATACTCCGGGATGTTACCCAATTATTTCCGTATTTGGGCCATTTGCAAGCGTTGCAGGAGGATGTTCAACAGCAGGGGTTTTTGGTGCTCCTTGCGGTGGAGCCCCGGCATATAATTGGACTACCAATAATAATTATCAAGGGGCTGAAACTTCTTTTTATTTATTATCGAATGGTGATTCGGGAAACCATCCACTCTTAACAGGCTTAACTGTTGGGGGCGTTTATTTAATCCGAATTCAAAGTGCTAGTGGTGGTGGATGTGGTGCTACTTTACCTAACTTTTGTATAAGTGTAGCCACTCCTGCGGCGAATTCCAGCCCACCTACTGCTTCTGCTATTAACGCTTGTGGCGTTACTTTCACAGGTACAACTAATGGTGGATATTATAATAACGGTGCAGAAAACGGTGGAGGATTTGGTCAGTTAGATAATAATGCCGGTACCACTTGTCCTTCATGTGTAACTCCCGGTGATGATGTAAATTTTGTTATTAATAACATTTCATGGTACACATTCTGCGCCTCTTCGGCAGGCACATGGAATGTACAATTCTCAGTGAGTAATTGTGTGTTAGCTGCTCCGAATAATGGTGCTCAAATTGCAGTGTTTACAGGAACAACAACCGCACTAACACAAGTATGGCAAAGTACTCCTTCTTGTGGAGGATTAGGAAATGGTCAGGTACCAAATGGCTGTTCGGTTACTTCTTCTAACTTTAATGTAGCTGCGGGCCAATGTGCTTACATGGCTGTAGATGGATTTGCCGGAGATGCTTGTAATTATTCCATTGTACTAACAAACGTACTGGGTGGATGTAATGTATTACCTGTAGAATTGAATGGTTTCACCGCTAA
>JAFLBS010000010.1 GCA_017303755.1 Flavobacteriales bacterium
GGACCTAATATCTCTGATGCTTTATCCGTTAAATTAAACACCGTAAACCCTAAAAGGGCATCGCCATTGTCGCACTCATGCAAATCCGTTGGCTCTACTGCCGTAGGTTTTGGATGAACGATTAGTTGCAACGGAACCACTTCAAAACAAGTAGAAGTTGTCGATTGCACTCTGATATAAATAGTTTGATTCGAAGGATAAATATTTGTATAAGCAGATGGATTCGGAATGAATGTGGCATCAACTTGAGCATCAGTAATTGTCTCGTGATACGAAATATCATAAGTATTCCCACCAGTGACAAAACTCTCTACTTGAGTTAAGTCAAAGATCTGAATCCCATCATTTTCCTCTGTATCACAAATTTGCAACGGAGCTGGATTGAATACCACAACATCGTTGACAACATTAACAATGGCAAAGTTAGCTGCGCTTGTAAAACAATTCGCTGTAATTTGATGAGCTACAATAGTATGATTACCTGTAGTAAGATTAGAATACGTTATATTGGGTTGATACGGTTGTCCATCCAATGAATACTCATAATTAGGTCCAACTGGATCAGTGATTGTTACTGTATTTGAAGCACATGACTGCTGAATAATCAAAGTTGGTGCAGATGTAGGATAAACCACAATCTGCATTGTAGCACTTGTTGCGCATTGGCCAACATTAGGTGTAAAAGTATACGTTGTAGTCGCTGTATTATTCAGTGCTGGCGACCATGTACCGCTAATCCCATTATTAGAAGTAGTTGGTAAAGGAGTTAAAATTCCTCCTGAACAAATTGGCGCTCTTTGAGTAAAGGTTGGAGTAACATTCGGATTTACCGTTACAGTCAATTGAGTTGTCGTAGCACACTGACCCACATTTGGTGTAAAAGTATACGTTGTAGTCGCAGTATTATTCATAGCAGGCGACCACGTTCCATTAATTCCGTTATTTGAAGTAATGGGCAATGGAGCCAGAATTCCGCCTGAACAAATTGGCGCAACAACGGTAAATGTTGGAGTAATATTAGAACTCACATTTATTGTCATTTGAACAGTTGTAGCACATTGACCTGTTGTTGGAGTAAAAGTATAAGTAGTAGTTGCTGTATTATTCAAAGCGGGCGACCAGCTTCCTGTAATTCCATTGTTGGATGTTGTTGGTAGCGGGCTCAATATTGCACCTGAACAAATTGGAGCAACTTGTGTAAACGTTGGTGTAACGTTAGGATTAACAGTTATGGTCATTTGTGCAGTTGTTGCACACTGTCCAGCGTTAGGCGTAAAAGTATAAGTTGTAGTTGCAGTATTATTCAAAGCGGGTGACCATGTTCCACTGATGCCATTATTGGAAGTTGTTGGTAAAGCACTCAATGTTGCACCCGAACAAATTGAGGCAACTTGCGTAAAAGTTGGAGTAACAATTGGATTAACTGTAATAGTCATCTGTGTTGTTGTTCCACATTCACCAGCAGCAATCGGAGTAAAGGTGTAAGTAGTTGTAGCTAAATTATTAAGAGCTGGCGACCAAGTTCCTTGCACACCATTTAATGAAGTAGTTGGCAAAGCGGCCAATGCTTGTCCAGAACAAATTGCTGAAACTTGAGTAAAAGTTGGCGTAACTGGAGTCACACAAGGCGGATAGCAAGTTATCGTTTGACTTGGCGTACAAATTCCGTCCCAAGTTAGTGTAAAAGTAACAGCCTGTCCTTGTGACACACCCGTAACATCATAATGAGAAGGAGCAACAAAAGTTCCGGTTACAGGTGCGCCTCCTTCAATTGTATAGGTGTAAGTAAAACTAGTTTGTCCAACATTATTGAAATCAAATGATGCTGGTGGTGGTGTAATCGCTGGATTTGGAACATCACAAAATAATATTGGAGGAGAAGTTGGGTTAATACATGGTGCAGTTACACTAAAATCATCTACCGCAAAATCATTTCCTACAAAACTTGTATTGGTATTCCACAATTCAATATTCACACAAGTATTTGAAGCTACAAAAGTATAAACAACTTGTTGCCATCCGCTCGCTGGTAATGGTGCTTGCGTAGTTCCCGAAACCAATGCCGAAGTACTTGAATTATTGAACTGAACACCAATATTAGCGCTAGTTGCAGCATCCACAACAGTAGTGGAAACTGATTTTATCCAATAACTGAATGTGTAGGTTGTTCCAATAGTTAAACCACATACGCCGCCACCGCTATTTCCAGCACGCCAAAAACGTTGATTTCCTCCTGTGTTATTCCCATCAATTACCATCATCAAGCCCGTACCGCTTGTATGATCTCCGCCAGCTATAAAATTAGCCGTATTCATTGGGAAAGGGTTATTGGTAAAAGCGTAATCTCCTGCCGATGTTGTTCCAGAAAACGGCGCAGTTATTAAATTATATCCTGCTCCATTTAAATTGAATCCAACACCATTTCCTCCGCTTTCAAAGCCACCGTTAGTCAGTAAATTTTGTCCTTTAACATTAATTGTTATCAGCGTCATTAACAGCATCAAAATAAACGCAGTATACTTACAATAAATTTGTTTCATTCTTAAAAAATAATTAGGGCGCCAAATTACTATTTATAAACAAAATCTCATAGAAAAAAACGATAAAATATTAATTTTATTCTCTCACTAAAAAAGAGATTTCAGCAACAACCAAAAGATTTTTTTTGTAATTTTATACAAACCTTAAAAATCATTTTATCATGGCAGTATTAAAAGTCATCGAAGTACTTTCTAGTTCAGAAACTAGTTGGGAAGATGCTACTCAAAAAGCGGTTGCTCAAGCAGCAAAATCATTAAAACACATTCGTTCCGTTTACGTTCAAGAGCAAAGCGCACAAGTTAAAGACGGAAAAGTGACTGAATACCGTGTTAATCTTAAGTTGACTTTTGAAATAGAATAATATTTTTATATTAGTCTTTTATCTTTATTTGTGTAAATTGCACCATAATTTTTAAATCATAAAAAATGGGAATAGGAAGTTTTTTTAAGAATTTATTTGGCAAAGCCAATACCAATGTTGATACTTTTGTAGATAAAGCAGAAGATTTCGCAAGCGACGCAATTGACAAAGCAAGAGAAGTTGCGGCTCCAATTGTAGATAAAGTAGAAGATTTTGCTGAAGCAGCAAAAGATAAAGTAAGCGAGTTTGCACCACAAGCTGGAGAAGCAATTGAAAATGCAGTTGAAACTGTAAAAGAAAAAGTTAGCGAGATTGCTGATAAAGCTGAAGAAATTGCAAGCAATGCTGTTGAAACTGTAAAAGAAAAAGTAAATGATTTTACTAGCGACAATCCTGAAAAACCAGCTGATGAAAATGCTGATTAAATAAGAATTGTATACCTTTGTAAAAATTCAAATCACGCTTTCTTAGCGTGATTTTTTTATTTAAGTTATGAAAAAGACATCTGAAATTGCAACAATGGGCGAATACACAAAAGAATTCTTTAGAGTACTAGTTGAATATTCCCCTAAATTGATATCAGCATTTATTATATTATTTGTTGGGTTATACGCCATTCGAATTGTTAATCGTGTGGTAAAAAAAATTATGGTAAAACGCGAACTCGACCCAACATTGTCTGAGTTTTTATCCGATATTTTATTGTGGGCATTACGAGTACTGCTTTTTGTAACCTTCATCTCTAAATTAGGCATAGAGACATCCTCTTTTGTAGCGATATTGGGTGCTGCTGGATTAGCTGTTGGTTTATCGCTTCAAGGTTCGCTTTCTAATTTTGCTGGAGGCGTTTTGATTATTCTTTTCAAACCTTTCAGAGTTGGAGACACTATAGAAGCGCAAGGTGTAATTGGCACAGTGACTGATATTCAGATATTCACAACCAAATTAGTCTCAGGAAATAATCAAACCATTTTTATTCCTAACAGCATTTTGTCTAACGGAATCATCACAAATTATTCTGTTGAAGGCATTCGAAGAGCCGATTTACATTTGGCAATATCCTACGACACTGATATAAAAAAGGTAAAGGAAATGATTAGTCAAGTCATGGATTCTCATCCAAAAATTCTAAAAGAGCCGGAGCCAACCGTTACTATAAAAAGCTTGACAGACAATGCTATCCAATTAGCCATTCGCCCATGGGCAAAAAATGAAGATTTCGGACAAGTTTCTTCCGATGTCATCGAGAATTGCAAAGCTGCATTTGATGAAGCGGGAATAACAATTCAACCCTACGCCAGAGGAAATTCGAACTAAAATTTATTTAGTCAGCATGAAATCTTTTAGATAATATGGCTCAAAATAAGCCACATCTTCAAAATCATTATTTTGATATTTTTCAAAAGACAAAACACTCATTTCATTAGAAGAAGGAAAGATGATTTTTTCGTGGAAAACAAAACGCGAATCAGTCAAAACGGTTTTTGCTTTTTCAGCACTATCACCAACAAAATGAATTGTTCCTTCGAAATTTGAAAAACTATCAGAAGTTAAAATCTCTGCTTCTACTTCACGTACTTTTTTATGATTTGAATCAAAAACTGCAGAGTACACTTCCATTCTTCTGGCATCAATCATCGGAACAATGTGTCCTTTTTCAACTCTAAGTTGACGCGCCAATAACTCGAGTGTATCAATCGAAATCAATGGAATATTTAATGCATAACACAATCCTTTCGCAGCAGAAACTCCAATTCGCAATCCTGTATAAGAACCCGGACCTTTACTTACCGCAATTGCATTTAAATCATCAAAAGCAATGTTGCTTTCGTTAAGAATTTCTTCGATAAAAACATGTAATTTTTCGGCATGAGAATAGCCTTGTTCGGCAATTTCTTTACATAAAACAGTGATTCCATTTTTGGCCAAAGAGACCGAACAGTTTTTTGTAGATGTTTCTATATTAAGAATGAACATTCGCTATAAATTTACTTCGATTTCTCTTCTTCCTTTTTAGTGGCAAGTACCACTTTATCACCCGAATTCAAATCTTTAGTTACTGTATTATAAGGCCCAACAATTACAACATCGCCTTTTTTCAAACCTGAAATTACCTCGATATTGGAATCATCTTGAATTCCGGTTTTTACAATTCGGATTTTGGCTTTATCTCCTACTTTCACAAAAACACATTCAAATTTTTTATCATTTTGTGCTTTCACAACTCCTTCTTCATTCTCCTCTTTTACTTCATAACTCTTAGTTGCAGCAGTGTCCGATTTCATTACAACAGAACTAATTGGCACAGCAACTACTTTTTCTTTTCTTTTAGTAATAATATCAACTGTCGCAGTCATTCCTGGACGGAAAGGCGAATACGTATCGGGTTTACCTTCTAACAAATCGAGATATGATTCTTTCACAATTCGAACTTTAACTTTAAAATTCGTAACCTGATCTGCTGTTGTAGTTGTACTAGCCGAATTCGAAATACTCGTTACAATTCCCTTGAACTCTTTTTTCAAATACGCATCTACTTCTACATTTGCTGAGTCTCCAACGTTAATTTTTACGATGTCATTCTCATTCACATCCACTTCCACTTCCATATTATTCAAGTTGGCCACACGCAAAATTTCGGTTCCAGTCATTTGTTGTGTTCCCAAAACACGCTCTCCTAATTCAACATTTAGCATTGAAATAGTTCCATCAGCTGGCGCATAAATAGTAGTTCTTCCCAGGTTATCTTTTGCTTCTTTCACCGTAGCATTAGCACTTTGAACCTGATGATACGCCGATTGTTTATTCGCAACTGCTACTTCATAAGAAGCTATAGCTTTATCCCACTCTGATCGCGAAATAATTCCTTTATCGTACAATGTTTTACTTCTATCATAACTGGCTTTTGCTTCTTTAAAACTAGCATCTGCCTGATTCAAAGCAGCTTTTGTTCCAGATAAATTAGAAACTGTTCGGTTGTAACCCGAAGTATACAAATCGGGATTGATTCGTACTAATAAATCCCCTTTTTTAACCACTTGACCTTCTTTAACAGGCAATGCAATGATTTCACCCGAAACTTCAGATGATATTTTAACTTCAACTTCAGGCTGAATTTTACCCGTAGCAGAAACTGTTTCGATAATCGTAATTTCGTCTACCTTGGCTACTTCAACCTCTTTTCCTTTGTCTCTATTTCCGATTTTACCCGATTTAGACAAGGTAACAAGTAAAATAACAATCACTGCTACAACTCCTAATAGTATAAAAATTTTCTTTCTTGACATGATTCTAATTATTTTGTTTTATTGGAATACCAAAGTAAAATTCAACTAATTTCAATTTAAAAATATAATCGTATTTGGTTCGTAACACTTCCGATTGAGCGTTCAAATACAAGGTTTGTGCTTGATTAAAATCGAATGAATTCATCATCCCAACTGCGTATTTTTCTTTTGCATAATTGAACGCTTCTGTTCTAGCTTCTAGAGCAACTTGTGCCGATTCGTAGCTGTTCAAAGCTCCTTTTGCGTCGGTTATAGCATTGTAAACATTACGATCCAAGTCTAATTCAGCTTGCTGTTTCGCAATCTTAACTCGGTCAAGAGCAATTTTCGATCGCTCTACATTATTTTTCGTCACAAATCCATTAAGTATAGGAATCGACAATCTCACTCCAAAACTATGACCTTTGTTATTACTAAATTGATCAAATAAAGGAAGAGTTCCTAACATTGGATTTCCATTTTCATCCAAGCCAATAAAACTTTGCGAATCACTAGCTCTAGTATCAAAACTATAAAACCCTGCTAAACTAGGTTGATAAGCACCTTTAGCAATAGTAATGTCTTTTTCGGCAAGCTCTAAATTGGTATTGGCTATTTTTAATTCAACACGGCTTTGTTTGGCTTTCTCGATAATATCTTCTGGTTTTTGAGCCATTACCGTACTTAAAGGAACAGCTACATTTTCTTCCGCAATATCAAAATCTTTGTAATCATCTAATTGCAGCAACTGAACCATACTTAATTTTGACAAAAACAATGCGTTTTCCGCAGCTACTAATCGCTGTTTATCTGCTGCAACAGTCGCTTTTATGTCTAATAAATCACCTCTAGCAACCACGCCCGCATTTACCAATTCGGTGGTTCTGATTTCTTGCTTTTCATTGTTAGACAATTGCTCTTTCTGAACTTTGATGTTTTCTTTATTAAATAATATCTGCAAATAGGCATTGGCAATATTCAACGAAACATCGTCTTTCATTTTATCCAATTGATATTGAGCAGCTACTTTAGACAAATTAGCTCTTCTAAGGCGATTTTGGTTTTGCAAACCGTTGTAAATATCAACACTCGAATTGATTCCAGCTGATGTAAATTGTGTAGTCTGATTTTCTAATAAACCTGTTGTGATGTTTTGATTCAAACCAATATTCCACGAGTGCGATGCGCTAGCATTTACACTGGGCAAAAAACTTCCAAAAGCAGCTTTTTTATCTACATCGGCGGTACGAAGTTCCAATTCGGTTTGCTTGATGGAAATATTGTTTTTCATTGCATAATCAACACATTCTTCAAGCGTCCATTTTTTGGATTGCGCCATAGAAACTCCACTTAAAAGTGAAATAAAAAATAGAATTGCAAGTATTTTCTTCATAAAAACGAATGTTACATCGAAACCAATGAGTAGTGCAAATTTAACTTAATTAATCGTAAAAAAATTAAATTAACTTTCCCTATCAGACGTGAAATTGAAATTTTTGTTACATTCACACCTTAAAAAAGTTTGAAGTCAGAAATTTGAAGCTGGAAGTAATAAATCAGTTTTATAAATTTGCATTCAACTACTAATTTTTATTCCGCAAATTATAATGAAGAAACTGCTATACGTACTTATGTTATCATTCTTATTTGGTTGTTCTACCACAAAAAAAATTGACGCTTTAAAACCCGAACCTTCTTTAAATACTCCTGTAGTTTACAACACTACTACTTCGTTTGTCAATATGCCAATGGAAGTGACTTTGAAAGAAGTAGAACATCAATTGAACAAGTCGTTGGTTGGTTTGATCTATGAAGATGCCAATATGGACGATGATAAAACCGTGATGAAAATTTGGAAGACAGCCAACATCAAATTAGTTGAAAAAAACGGCAAAATACAATCTGTTTTGCCATTAAAAATTTGGGCGAAATTCAAATACGGAACCGAATTCATGGGTTTGAACGATACGCGTGAAATTGAAGCTAATGGAACAATTACGTTACTCAGCAATGTTTCATTGTCTAATTTTAAAATGACAACCGAATCGGTTATTGAAGACTTTGCGTGGACAGAAAGTCCGACGATTTTAGTAGCAGGAAAAAAAGTGCCGATTACTTACATCTTAACTCCGACTTTGTCCATTTTTAAATCGAAAGTTTCTAAAAAAATTGACGAAGCGATTGATAAAACCTGCGATTTCAAACCCTATGTTTTGGATGTTTTGGAAACCATCAGCAAACCCATTCAAACCAGCGAACAATACGAAACGTGGTTTAAAATGGTTCCGATTGAAATGTACAATACTGATGCGGTGCTCAAAAACGGAAAAGTGGCATTGGATTTAGGATTGAAATGCAATATGCAAACCTTAGTAGGTCAGATGCCAAAAACAGGTTACAACCGAGAAAATATTGCTTTCAAACCTGTGGCTAAAATGCCCAACAAAACTACAGCAACAATTGCAGCCGTTTCAACTTACGAGAGTGCATCGCGCATTATGACGAAGAATTTTCAGGGAAAAGAATTCGCAAATGGAAGTCGCAAAATTGTAGTTCAGAAAGTAGATTTATGGCACAAAGAAGGCAAAATGATTATTGCTTTGAGTATGACGGGAAGCATTGACGGAACAATTTATTTGAGCGGAATTCCGAATTACAATCCAATCACCAAAGAAATTTATTTTGAGAATTTGGATTATGTTTTAAACACCAAAGGCTTACTCACCAAAACGGCCAATTGGTTGTTGCAAGGTGTCATTCTGAAGAAAATTCAGGAAAACTGTCGTTATTCAATTAAAGAAAATCTAGACGATGCCAAAAAGAATATGTTGCCTTATTTGAGCAATTTCTCACCTATGAAAGGCGTTTTTGTCAACGGAACTTTGGATGATTTTGAATTTGAAAAAGTAGAATTGAATAATCAAGCCATCATCGCCTTTATCAAAGCATCAGGAAAAATGAATGTGAGTATTGATGGGATGGATTAAGACTCGTTTGACTTTTTCTTAGCAAACATTCGATACACTACAAAACCAATCGCGGCTACTAAAATATAGGGAATCGCCATTAGGTAAACGATTCCATCGTTGAGCGCTTCATTTTTAGCAACATTGCCTTCACTTTCTAATGATGCTCTACACATGGCGCATTGCGCTGATGTGGAAAGAGAATACAAAATAGAGAACAAAGCAAAGATGATTTTTAGATTCACTTTGTTGTGTCTATTTTCTATTTTCTTTGTTCTATTTTCTTTATTGAGCATAATAAGGAGAAATCATTAAATACACTACAACACCAGTAACGGCAACATACAACCAAATAGGAAACGTGATTTTAGCTAATTTTTTGTGTTTATCAAAACGTTGTGCCAGAGCTCTTACATAGGTAAAAAGAACCAGCGGAATGATTACAATTGAAAGTAAAATATGAGTAATCAAGATGACAAAATAAATCAATCGCATGGAACCCACCGAAGCTAATTCGGTCGCATCTAAAATTCCATCTGCATTACTGTCACCATATTTAGTCGAAACCGAAGTCAAGTGATACGCCACATACATCACTAAAAAAGCAAGAGAACACAGAATAGCAAACTTCATTAGACGTTCGTGTAAAGTACGATTACCGTTTTTTATAGCCCAAACTGCTGTAATTAAGACTATCGCTGTAATGCCATTAATCGTAGCATAAATTGGCGGTAAAAAAGAAAGCGGTTCAACATCAAAACCAAAATCCTTTAATTTAAAACTAAAAAGCAGTGCCACAACAATCGGAATTACAATTGAAACTGCAATGATTAATTTGTTGTATTTTGTATCAGTAGTATTTTCCATAACTATTCTTCTAATAATAATTGAATATCTTCTTTGATGGCATTTACACCTTTGGCTTCCAAACCATCGTAATACATGATTGGATTGTTGTATTCGTCTTTACGACAACGAATATTTCCTTTTTTATCAATCAAAGCAAACAAACCTGAATGTTCGAATCCACCATTAACTTTTGAATTTTCGCCTGCATAAATATTGAATCCTTTGTTGGCTAAATTCATAATGTATTCTTTTTTTCCCGTAAGGAAATACCAGTTTTTTGAGGTTACGCCTAATTTTTGAGCATGTTCTTTTAACACTTGCGGAGTGTCATTTTCTGGGTTGATGGTAATGGATGCGATTCCGAAATTAGACTCTTTGATGAACTTGTTTTGAATGTTCAACATATTCTGATTCATTCGAGGACAAATGGTAGGACAAGTTGAGAAGAAAAACTCTAACACATATACTTTCCCTTCATAATCTTTATTGGTTATTTTTTTACCTTCTTGATTCGTAAGTTCAAATTGTGGTGCTGGACCAATTTTAAATAAGGTTTCATCCGTATTTTCACCACTAGAAACACTCAATCGATCGTTTTGAACGGTTTTACCGTCTTTAATTCGATTTACAATTCTAGGAACAAAGATGATTCCGAAAACTAAAATAACAAAAGCGATTCCGATGTACGATTTATTTTTCATGATTATAGTCCGTATTTTTTTCTGTCTGCATTATTTTTCTTTAAAGCCAATCGGTATTCGGCAAGAACAATTTTCACATCGTCATTCAATTCGTTGTGCAATTCCGAAACCATTGAAGTATTGTAGCCTTCTCTGTACTCATCGTCGTCTTTATCAATGTGTCCTTTTCTACCTCTAACGTTGCGTTCTTTATCGATGATGAACACATTAGTGGTTCCGACTTCAGTGTTTACCTTATCAATAAGTTTCATGTTGTTGTAAAATTTCTGAATTTCTTCATTAGATGCGAAAACGAAATACCAATTACTAATATCATTCAAACCAGCTAATTTCGTAGTCATTTCTTTTACTTGAGATTCCGAACCAAAAGGCACAAACATAATAATTTGAAAATCTTTAAACTCGCGGTACTTTTTAAAAATCTTTTGGTTTAGGTTGAAGAAATTCCCTTTTCTAGATTCAACATTGGCTCCAGGAAAACCAACTATTGTGATTTTAGAAGTCAGTTGAACTTTTTTATTATCAATTGTTTTACCCATATTGAATTCGGCTACTTTCGGGGTAAGCACAGGCAATTTAATGAAACCATTGACACCAGAAGCAAAAAAGAGATACGCAACAATTGGGAGGATAAACAAGACGAAAAGAACTAAATTCTTTTTCATATACAAAGAGATTTTATTGGAATACAAAAATAAAAAAAGTCCCGATAAGACGGGACTTTTTTATGAATTAATATTGTGTTAAAAATTCCATTTTATGGTAGAATTTTTATAAACCTCAAATACATAATTGGCTTCGACTAACAAGATAAACACTAAGTACAAAGCAAGGAAAATAACTGTCCAAACAACGGCTCTTCTTAACGCTTTAACTTCGCCTTCCATGTGCATGAAAGCCCAAACAATATAGTATGCTTTAAATAATGTTAAAATAATGAAAATCCAATTCAATAGGTTCATTCCCAAAAAATTGTTCATATATAGAGCGGCTGGTTTTGCCATACCTAAAGCAACCTCAACAATAGTTACTATCGATAATAAACCGAAAACAAACCAAATTCTTTTTGTATTAGACTCGTGTGCGTGTGCCATGATTTCTTACAATTAAATAAATTAAACTAAATAGAAGAAGGTAAATACGAATACCCAAACTAAATCTACAAAGTGCCAATAAAGTCCAACTTTTTCGACCATTTCGTACGATTTTCTTCTTTCATAAGTACCGATTAAGATATTAATAAAAATAATAACATTAATCACAACTCCAGAAAATACGTGGAAACCGTGGAAACCAGTAATAAAGAAGAAGAAATCAGCGAATAATTTACTTCCATATTCGTTGCGGTGTAAATTAGCACCTTCAACAACTAAAGCACCTTTAGCCAACATTTTTTCAGATTCTTCTCTGCTTAAAATGGTTTTATGTTTTGGCTTATTCAATCCTTCAGCTTTACCTTGATGAATTAATTCAGTACGTACTAAAATATCTTTATTTGCGGCAAAACCAGCTTGAACTTCAGCTAGAGACACCGACGGTAAATCAGAACTATCGTCGAACCAAATTGAATTACTTTTAGTGTCTTCAATTCGTTCTGCAGGTAACGAAACCGCAAAGTCTGCTAATTTTACTCGTTCTCCTTTTGAATTTACGAATTGTAAAATACTTCCTCCTTTAGTTTCAACAGCACCAAATTCACCAGTGATGAAATTTTTCCATTCCCAAGCTTGAGAACCAACGAAAATTAAACCTCCGATAATGGTTAAAAACATGTAGAAAGCTACTTTACCTTGTTGCATTCTGTGACCAGCATCAACTGCTAATACCATCGTAACCGATGAAAAAATCAGAATAAAGGTCATTAAAGCAACATAATACAATGGCAAAGGTTGCCCATGTATAAAAGGGAAGTGTGTAAACACTTCATCGGCAATTGGCCAAGTTTCTATAAATTTAAATCTTGAAAAACCGTAAGCTGCTAAAAATCCGGTGAAGGTCAATGCATCTGAAACGATGAAAAACCACATCATTAATTTACCATAACTTGCTCCTAATGGCTCATTTCCGCCATCCCAAGTTTTTCCTACAGTATTTGCAGTTGTAACTGTCGATCCCATAAAAATTATTCGTTAAAAAGTTCCCAAATTTACGCTTTTTTCTTATTTAAAGAAATATAAAAACAAAAACAAGTAAATCCATAGAAAATCAAGGAAGTGCCAATACATTGCACCTAGCTCTATTCCAATGAATTGGCTCGAATTGTACTTTTGTTTAAAATGATTATAAATTATAATTAACAGTGAAATAAATCCACCTACAACGTGTGCCAAATGGGTCACAACAACAAGATAAAGGAATGTTGAAGTGATATTACTTTGTGGCCCAGTGACATAATTTCCTTGAGACATCATCACCTCAAAACCCTTAAATTGAAAAATCACAAAGGCGATTCCTAAAATTAAAGCGCCTAACAAGAATATAGAAGTTGATTTTTGATTGTCTTTTTTTATCGCTTTTTTAGCCAGAAAAAAACAAACACTAACCAAAACTATACAAATAGTGCTGATAAAAAATGGCGTAGGCATTACGAAATCTTTCATCCAATCTACACGTGACTTACTCACAAAGAATGCACTGGTTATACCAGCAAACATCATCGTCATACTCACCATAGCTACTATAAGCAATAGTTTATACGATCTGTTTTGTTGAGCAATCTCTGGACTTATAGTTTTTGTCATTATCTTAAAAATTTATCTACAATATAGGTTATCTGTAGCAATGTAATATAGGAAACACTCGCAAGCATTAACGCTTTGGCCGCTTTAGCTGAACGCTCTTTGTACATTTTAAAAGCAAAATACAGCATCCAAAGGCCAAGCAAAAATACAATAATTGCTGCAATTGGCGAAATAAATAATTGGCCAGTATATCCCAAACAAGGTAAAAGTGAAGCCACTATCAACCAACCTGTGTACATGATGGTTTGAACGGCTGTCGACTTATCTTTTTTTCCCGTTGGAAGCATAAAAAAACCTGCTTTTTCATAGTCTTCATACAAAAACCAACCGATGGACCAAAAATGCGGAAATTGCCAGAAAAACTGAATTAAAAACAAGGTTCCCGCTTCTATTCCGAAATTGCCAGTTGCCGCAACCCAACCCAACATAAACGGAATTGCTCCAGGGAAAGCTCCAACAAAAACAGATAAAGGCGTTTTGGTTTTTAACGGTGTATAAACAGAAGTGTATAAAAAAATCGAAATCGCTCCAAACATAGCTGTTTTAGGATTGATTAAGTACAGCAAGACCAAACCAACTAAAGTGAGTAAAGAAGCGATAGTTAAGGCAGTATTAACCGACATTCTTCCGGATGGAACAGGACGATTTTTGGTTCTGTCCATCAACGCATCCAAATCTTTCTCGATGACTTGATTGAACGCATTAGAAGCACCAACCATACAATATCCACCGATAGAAAGCATAATCAAAGTGGACCAAGAAAAAGGAAATTCCGAATCAAAACCCAATAAATATCCAGCAATAGATGAAAACAAAACACTAATCGCCAATCCTGCTTTTGTGATTTCTTTAAAATCTTTAAAAATACCTTGAATCGAAAGTGTTGTTGTCAATGGTGAATTGATTTACCTTAATTTTTTGCAAAAGTAGTTCATCAAAAAGGATTTGACAAAAAACATTTTATAAAAGTTTCTTGTTTTTAATAATCCAAATACCAATTAAAAATATCACATCTCAATCCTACCGAAAACCAAGTGGTATTTTCTTTGAAATTGGTCAAAGTATCTTCTTCTATTTTGAAATTTCTGTAAATTAAACTTCCGAAAAGCTTTAAATTGGTTTGTGGATTGATTAAATATCCTGCTTGAAGATCTGCAATAAAAATATTGGCTTTGTTTCCTTGACCAACTACTACACCAATTTCGGCATATCGCTCTTCATCATAATCTCTATAAATATTACTACCATAATTGGAATTGATTCCTGAATCAGCAAAATCCAAACCACGTTTTCCAACCGTAAGTTTAGCATCGGCGAAATATCTACCTTTATTATAACGAGCAATAGCAATTAATTCTCTTAAATTTCCACCCCATTGATGACCTAAACTTTGGTTGTTGTGACCGTAATTGGTCAACACTTCACTGTGAGCATACACGTACGGACGAACATGATTGTATTCTAATTGAAGTAATAAATTTTTGATGTTAAATGCGTGATAATATTTGGCTCCCACTTGATAGGCAAATTTATTTTTCCAGCTACGATCACCTGCTTTTACATCGCCCAAAGAAAATTCATCGAGCAAAAACTGTCCGTAAAAATTAAACTGATTGTTCCATTTGTACTTTGCCGTTAAACCCAACAATGCATTTCCACTTCTTGATGAAGAAGAAAACTCAACTGCTCTGTAAAATATGATTGGATTGATAAAACTAGCATCAAATCCACGCTCATTTTGATTGGACCAAACCACTGATTCAAAGAAACCTAAATTCAGTTTTTTATTGACGTTCCAACTTAAAAAATGCGCTGCTGAATATTTGGTTGCATAGGTACGATCAACAGTTACCGCATCGCGTATGTCTTTCATCCAAGTATAAATATTGGTGTATTTGATTTTCCAAAATTGAGTGTTGATTTTGAAATACGGATACGAACTAGAACCATCACTCAACAACAACGAACGGTAACCGTCGCCAATAAAATTTCTACCATGACCTAATTGCAAATCGAAATGTTTGCTTGGAGCATAGGTGATATTAGCTTCTGCCGAAGGAAAATCAAAAGCATCTGTTTTGAAATCTTTGGCAATACCAATAGCTGGAATAACCGCTGGATTTCCTCCTGATGGACGAATAGAAACTGCGTATCGATTGAAATAATCAGCAAATCGACCTTGACTTTCATAAATCGTTGCGCTAAAATTAAGCTGACTTCCTAATCCGCCACGAATTTGAACTCCGCGTGTATTTACATAGGTAAAATCGGTTGTGCTTGGATCGCTTTTTCCTAACTGTAAATCTAAAATTGGATTCAAAGTAAACCAATAATCATCACCTTGAATGGCAACTGTATTTTCGTTCCACACTTTTCTTCCCCACCACGACGTTTTGTTTTTAATCAATTTATCATTGTTTGCTGACAAATCCGAATACTTAGAAACCTCAGCATACGTAAATGGTTTTGAAGAAGTATGACTGTTAGTTCCGAGTTGGTTCATCTCGTCGTCAAACTGCGCATAATAACTATGAGAAAGAGGAATACTCAGATGACTTTTAAATTGTGGATTGCTGAATTTCTGGTATTTTATGGCGTCAAATTCTGGATTTTCTTTACGAATATCATAGGAATTATATTTGTCAGTCTCTTTCGGTTTTGAGGTGTTGTTTTGAGCAACAGTGGTTGTTTCAACTGGAACTTCAGAAGGATTTTGCAACGGAATTGGTATTCGTATTGAATATTTCGAATACGTTGGTTTTCCGTTGTAGGTTGAAGGCTGCACTTTGGGCAACATAGCAAAAACTCGTTTACTTTCGGTTGTTAGTTCTTCATTTACCGCGTCAACATATTGCACTTTAAAATTCCCTTCTTGATCAACTTCAAAAAGAACATTAACTGCTGTTTTTAACTCTTGAGCGTTGGCTGGAACTTTAAAATTGTTGTATACGAAATTTTGTACTTCAAAGTAAAAACACGATTGCAATTCGGCCGATTGCTTTCCTTCACAATTTGGAAAAACAGGAAACTTTTCGCTATTGGCTTGAGCCATTCCAAAGATTGAAAAAGACAGAGAAAGTACTACAATTATTTTTTTTAACATGCTTCCTTTTGGGTTTTAATAATCACTTTTTGAAGTTTGTCCACTGGCAATTGCTTTAGCGGAAGAAGTTCCGATTCGTTTTACACCGAGAGTAATCATTTCGACAGCTTCCTCGTACGTTCTAACACCACCAGCAGCTTTTACTGGCAATGGAGAACTATTTTCCAACATTAAAATAATAGTTGGAACAGTAGCTCCATTTGGCTTTCCTCCTTCAGTTTTATAGAATCCTGTTGACGATTTTACAAAAACATTGTGATAATAATCTTCTTTAAAATTAGCAATTACTACATTTTTAATCAAGGTTGATAATTGAATAATTTGAGTATCGTTTAAAGCAGCAACTTCAATAATCCATTTTACAATTTTATGATGATTTAAACCCAGCTTTGTTCCTTCAAGAATTTCTCTCTTCACCAAATCAATTTCACCTTTTTTAAAGGCTTCGTAATTGCACACATAATCCAAATCATCGGCTCCATCCTCAATTGCTTTTTGAGCTTCTGCCAATTTGCTTTCAAGCGAATACGTTCCTTCATGAAAACCAATAACTGTTCCGATAGTCACTTTTGAATTAGCCGTAGTAATCATTTTTTTAGCTAGCGAAACCATATCCGGACGAATCATAATCAGTTTAAATCCTTCATCAATGGCTTCTTGTATACATTCTTTAACTACGTTGGCATTTTCTTCGATGGAAAGCCCAGCCTGATCTGGAGTTTTCAAATACGTAGAATCGAGGTATTGCTTAATGTTCATTTTTAGTAATAATTTATGTAAAAATAAAAAAATCCCACCAATGTGAGATTCAATTATCTTTTTTATTTGAAAGAAAGTAAGTGACCGCAAATAAACCACAAAAAGCACCTACTGAATTAGCTACAACATCTACAAAATCTGACGAGCGATGATTAGCCATAATAGCTTGTAATACTTCCATTAGAATTCCGTATCCAATAGCCGCAAAAAGAATAGTGTATTTTATTTTGTTGGCTGTTGTTTTCAACTTAAAAAAGCTAAACCACAAAACATAAAATAAAAAATAAAAGACAAAATGAACCATTTTGTCTTTGTAAGGTATTTTTATGGTATTTCCTAGACTTCCTACATTGACCAGACTTAAAAAAGTTATTAAAGTGGTCCAAGTTATTGCAAGAAATAAAGAGGCTTTTTTATGCACCAATTAAGTTTTTATAGGCTTCGCTATCCAACAATTCATCCAATTGAGAAGCGTCAGCAATTTTCACTTTAATCATCCAACCATCGCCATAAGGATCAGCATTAACACTTTCTGGAGTACGCTCAAGGCTATCGTTAAACTCGATGATTTCACCTGAAACTGGTAAAAACAAATCAGAAACTGTTTTTACAGCTTCAACAGTACCAAAAACTTCGTCTTTATCTAATGTTTGATCTAAAGTTTCAACTTCAACATAAACGATATCGCCTAATTCTTTTTGAGCAAAATCAGTAATTCCTACTGTGGCGATGTCACCATCAACTGAAACCCATTCGTGATCTTTGGTATATTTTAAATGTGCTGGAATATTCATTTTTTCTATTTATTTATTGATGTTTAATTTTCCTCAAAAGTATTACTTCTTCTTAATTATCCAAATGATTTTTATCAACATTTTTTAGTTTCCAAAATTATATCTCAATGTGATTCCGCTTCGGATATTGGTCAATGGGAATGACGTTGAAATAACCGCTTTAGAAAACTGATGATCGTAGAAGAAAATCGCAGTTAGATTTTTACTAAACGAATAATCGGTCGTTAATTTTGCTGACCAAATATTTTGACCACCAGCAATTTGGTTGTTTTCATAGTCCAAATAACGAACAATTGTTTTATTGTTTCGATAAGAGAAATCTACTTTAAAATTCAAATCACTTTTGATAATTCCGGTTGGAGAATCGGCCAATTTGGATGAGAAAATCACATCTTTAATTCGGTAACCAAAACCAAGAACGTATTCAATTCCTTTTACTTCTGTCAATAAATTATTATCAAAACTTAGTGATAACGAACGATCACGCTTCATTTCTGCTAGTATTTTGAAGGCATTTTTAGTTTCAAAATCGACACGTGCTAACGGACTGAATTGTTCAACTAAATTAATATTCCCAATTAATGTTTTAGGATTGAAATTTCCTCCAGTATCAACTCCATTTGGATCTTGATTGTATTGAAAATTAGATCTAAACGAGTTTATGGTGTATGATGCTTTATAACTGTGTTGAATTGAGAATCGTTTGAACTTGTCTTTAAAGAATTTCAACTTCATCAATCCTGTATATTTAATGTTCCAGTTTGGAAGTGGAATATCGCGGAAAGCACTGAATGAAATTTTCTTAGCTGCTTCACCATCTTTGTGATCAACCAAACCAAATCCAGTATACGCTGCCAATAAGGAAGGAATTAAAACGACTTGACTGTTTTTGCCAAATCCAGCAGGATAACCATCTGGTCCAAGTGGATAGTTTGTTGTTCCGTAGTATTCTTGAGCTAAACGATCGGCAATGATGAATCGGTTATTTCTGAACTGATCAAAAGCAGAAGATTCAATTTCATCACTTCGTTTGAATGACGTTTTAAGCATTACGGTTGAAATGGCAAAATTACCTGTATTGAATGGAGATAACGATTCATATTCTCCATTAACAGCTGAATATTGCTCAGAGTAATTATCGGCATACAAACGGTTTCCGTTTAAATCAATTTTTAAATCAGGAATTGGCTCTAAGTTGGCTGTGAAATTTAATTTTCTATTGGTTACTTGAGTAAAACTTTGATTGAATTCAGGATAATTGGTCAACCAACCTCTTTGTGCTGCTTCAAAACGCACGTCATCTTGACTACCAAATGCAAATCCGAGTGAAGGTTTTGCCGAACCAAAGAAACCAATAGATGGTAAATAACCTGGTAATACCATCCCGCGATTTTCAGTATAATCAACTTGGAACGTTTTCAAGCTAGTTAATATTCCTTTCAAGGTTTTTACTAATTTATTTTCATCCTCTTGTACTTGAGCCTTAGCCACTACTTTTTCACCAGGTTTTGGAGCCGCTGCAGGTTTGGATGTGGTTTTCTTTGTTTTCTTAGTTAATCCAACATACTTATAGAAAGTATCCATATTAAACGTAGTGTTCAAACGATGTGAACCTGCATTTTGAATAGTGTTTCCAAGGTTATATGTAGTTCCGTTTGTAGCTTCAACCTCAGACAATGCCAAAGAAGCACGTTGCCAACTATAATCACCCGTATAGGTATAAGCTGATTTCACAAAACTCAAAAATGGAATTTTATTAATTGGTAAATCGTAATTCACTGTTAACTGTTGGTTGTGTTGATTTGGTGAACCAATGTTCCAATAATCTGTCCAAATTGTGTACGAGTTATCAGGTACATTATCTTCGTTGATGTAATTTCGAACGATATTATTTGACGCAGCGGTAAAGTTTAATTTTAACGATTTAGTCAAATTGTAATTGAAACCATATTGGTAATTGAATAAAAAGTTTCTACGGTACAATTCTCCTAAACCAATTCCTTCTACATCTACTAATCTGAATTGTTGTTTGTTAAACTGTCTATTGATATTAGAACTGAAAGAAACATTTGATGGCAAATAATTGAAGTTGAAATCCTTTAATAGTTTCCAATACTCACTTTTAGAAAACGCTTTTGTTTTCCCGAAAGGTTCAACTGGTTTTGTTTTGAATGCATAGGTATAATCAACAGCAGTGTTTACTAATTGATCGGTGTAACTTTCTACTTCGTAATTATGTTTTTCAACTTCGTTATACGAATACGATAACGTTAAGTTTTCAGGATCGTAGAAATGTTGTTTTTGTTTTTCTCCACGTTCTTTTTTAACACCAATGAAGTTAATGCTTTTTCTTTTGGTATAATCAACTGCTCTGTTTTTGATATTGCTTCTTTCGGCTTCATCAGTAGTGTTATCTAATAATAAATCCAAACGAATATCTTGGTTGTATGGGTCGTATTCTGGAGTAATGGTTTCTTCACCAACTGAATAGTTGAAAGGCAAATTGATGTTCCATTTTTTTGGAAGTAATTTTCCTAAACTTAAATTAGTAACAATGTTGTATTGAAGCAAATCTTCTCTACTTCTTTCGTTTGGACCTTCTTCTAAACCACCAAAACCAATAGTACTCTTTTTACCTGTTGCAGAAACAGTTGCAAAATCGGCTAAATTAGTATCGATATTAGCCACTGCAGCATAACCACCTTTGTTATCCATGTCGGCAATTCGTAACTCGTTGAACCAAACTTCACCGCCAATATCTCTTGGATTTAATGGATGCAAAGAAGTATCTAGAATATCGGTTTGATTTTTAATACCTACCATTAAGGTTCGCACTAAACCAAAATTTGGATTTCCTTTTACTCCTAATCTTAATTTATTGGGTTTATTAGCTAAAGAAGGATCTAATTCATCTTCATTGTAATACAGAACGCCATCTGGAGAAGTTGAAGTCTCGCTCATGGCTTTGATTTTTAATTGCGTCAACAAATCGAGAGACAATTCCATTTCATTAGCTTCTGGCCAAATCTCTTCTTGAGAACGAGCGGTTTGAGCCGATACTTTCAATGGAATTTCAACTTGATAATAGTTGTTGGTAAAGTCATTTCCAAAACGAATGAAACCTACCATTTCGTCATCAACAATTGAACTTGGTTCGTCAGCTAATGCTTCGGCGTGTAAAAACATTTTCAGTTTTTTAAACTGACGCATATCCACACTTACATTTTTAAACACAGCACGAGAATCTCCTGGTCTTAAACCATTTGTTCCAGATGCTCTTAACGATAATGATTGCTCGTTTTGATCAACAACAGTATTGTTTGTATTGTATTGCTCACGAACAACTCCTGGAGGCGTTACATAAGGAATTGGCACTCTAGAGTTATTGTCTTGAAGATTTACGGTTAATACGTCAAAATTGGTTCCATCATCTTCTGGGTTATCGGCTGGAAACTCTAATGAACTAGTATATCTTCTCCATTCACCACGCACTAAATCAAGTGAACCAAAACGAACAGTTATAGGTTCTGTAAAACCCGTCATGAACATACGCAAGAAACGAATCGATCTAAAGTCGGATATTCCTCCAATAGTATTTTGCGGATTAGTAATTGGAATTTTAAACTGAACCCATCTTGCTGTTACTTTTTCTCCAGACGGTAATTCAACCTCTGTCTTTCTAACATCTGTAATAAAGTTATTACCCACATTCGCTTCATCTAGCGAAGCTTTATCAACTGCAATACTATATTCATAATATGCATTAATAGTATTCATTGTATTGTCTCTGTTGATATCTTCTACATCGGGAGTTGTGGTCGAACCTCTGTTATCATCGGTAACATCAGTTGGTGAGTTACCTTGAGTATTGTTGTAATTTCTATAACGATTTACCACATCATTGCCTCCAGCTTGTAAAAAGTACTGATAGTTATCTCCTGATGGATCGGGTTGTCCTGCAAATTGCGGGAATAAAGCGGCTTCTTCAGCATCATTCAAACCATCAAAACCAATATCTTGTAAACTTCTATTAGTAGCATCAGCATCAAAAGCATAAATTAACGATTGTGATGCTGGAACTTTCCCCCAAATACTTGGAACTGCTGGTTGAGTAGCTGTTGCATCTGGCAAACCATTTTCGTATTGTTTTCTTCCGTCTTTTAATACATCTTCAGATATTTCTCCTAAATTGAAATAGATTCTTCCTGTGTTACTTGGGTCGTGCTCTTGAGTACCTTCATCGTTATCTTCCGGATAAAAATACGGATTCAACATCCAAAATTGAATGTACTCCACATTGGCTTGTTCAAAATTAGTTGAATTCAAAGCACGAGTAATTCCACCGAAATTTTGATCTGGATTAAGTAGTAAATTAGTACTCGCAGCCGTTGGATTAAAATTATAAGGTCCGCGTTCTTCTGGATAATACGTTAAGTCAAACGTATTCACAACAGTAGATTGCCCTTGAGCCAATTCTAAATTTGGAAATAATTCGGCGTTAAAAATTCTTCTAGTTTTATTTAATTCTAAATCTTCTTGAGAAATACCACCTTGATCTTCGGTATAAAACGTTGGGTCAATAGTATACCATGATAATTTTGCTCTTTTATAACCATACGATAAATCATTATTATCGCCTCCAAAATCATTATAGGCAGGAGCATTTCCTGTAGTGGGTAAAACTGGTGTTGACGAAAGATTCCAAGACAAAGGCGAACGCATATCTACGTTACTTTGTGATCCTTCAAAATCATCAATATAAATAGTTGACTCACCTTCAAACTGATCTGCTTTTGGGGTATCGGGTTTTAAATACGCCATTTCACCTCTGAACGAGAAATTCGAAGGTACATCCGTATCCATATTAGGAAGTTTGTTTACTAAACGAGTTAGGAAAGGCACTTCGGCAGAATAATTTACATTGAAACCAAAAATAGAGTTGTTTACTGATTCTTGTCCGTAGTTTGATTTTTGAGTAAACGGACGTTCGGTCATTTTTAAGAAAGTAGCTCCAACCAAAAACTTATCGCTAAATTTATGTTCCACATTTACCCCAAAGAAACGACGTGTTTGCTGACCAAAAACGGAGTTGTTTTCAACCGACACTTCAATTGGCGTGTTGGAAGCTTGTAACGAAGGATCTAAAATTTGAACTCTTCCTGCTTGGTAGTTTACGCTATAATCAACACCTTCAACCAATACTCTTCCTCCGGCAGTTACAACAACTGAACCTCTTGGAACGTTGTAGGCTCCAATCGGAATTCCGTCTCCACCCGATGATTTGTATTTACCTCGTAACTGGAATTTATTTTTCTCACTTTGTTGTAACGCAAAAGCCTGAGTGCTTCGGTACATACTAGAATATACATACTTTTTTTGATTGTCGTTATAATCTAAAGTCGATTCATCTCCATAATAATCTTCACTTGGATTTAAACGCAATTTTTCGAATAACATCTTACCAAAAGGCTCTACATTGGTAAAAATCAATCTCCCGTTTTGTTGATCTACAGTTAATCCTGGAATAAAATCGAAGAAACCATCACCACCATCTTGCGGATCGTTGTTGTAATTCAATTGATCAACATTGAATACTTTTAATAACGGAGTGTTAGTAATTTGATCAGTAGTATAACCTGGTGTTGGGTTTGGGAAAGTAGAAGTTGGCACCGAATCAATATAATTTATCGGCGATGGATCTGTGTATAAAATATTAAATCTGAAATCTTCTTGTTGCAGCTGGAAACCACCTGGAATTTGATAGATGTTTTTCATCATTAAGTTCCAAATTGGTTTTTCAACACTAGTTAAATTACTTTTTAATAATTTCAGAATTAGAGTTTGTGTTTCTGGAATTCCGTTATTAATTACTGTTGCTTCAGCACCATCGGTTCCGAATTCACCTACTTGATATACTTGATCTCCAATAGTATATTCGTATGCAACTGCCAAAACTTCATCGTTGGCTAAACGTTGTTGCAATGAAATATATCCTAATTGTGGATGATAAGTAAACTCACTAGCAGTTAATTTTCGGGCATTTTCAAGTTTTGAATAATCCAAACCTTCAGAAACGGTATTATTGAAACCTGAACTTGAGGTTACAATTTCACGAATGTTTGAGTTTAACAAACCGCTACCACCAATTAATGCTGGATCATATAGGTTTCTTTTATTATCTGATGGTTGATCAATAGTTAAACCTGTTAATGGATCTGGAATAAAGAATGTTCCTGGATTCAATGGATCAATAGCTACTACTTGATCATCAGTCAAACCCGTAAGTTGGGATTCTCCTAAATCCTGAAGAGCAATAATGTTTCTTAGATTGTTTCCAGTAGTACTAACTCTATTTTGTCGATTGGTTACCCAAACATCAATACGAGTAATTTGAACTCTACTGTTAATTAAAGGGTAGTTTTTTAAGGCTTGATCGTATTTGTTTCTAAAGAATTGTGACAGGAAAAAGTGACGATCTGAATCGTAATCTAATGCAAATAATTCGAAATCTTGAATGGTTCCGCCTCCTTGCGCAGTAACACTTCGGGTTTGTGATTTTTGTTCAGAAAAGACTCCAGTTACTGTAGTTTTACCAAATTGCAACTGCGCTTTAACCCCAAATAAACTTTGTGCACCGCGAATCAATGAACTATTGAGTGGCATACTTACGTTTCCGACTTCAATTTTTTGGATGATATCGTCTTCTGTTGGGCTATAATCTAATTTGATTAAATTTTGAAACGCAAAAGTTGATTCAGTATCGTAATTGGCATTCACATTCAAACGCGTTCCCACTTTTCCGGTTAAACTCATACTGATACGTTGATCGAAATCGAATGTGGTTGTACTTCTATTTCTAGGAGAAAAAGAGGGATTATCTTGTTTGGTGTAGCGAACACCTAAATCCATTTCTACCGAACCTGTTGGTTTCACATCAATGGTATTAGAACCAAAAAGAGTTTCAAAAAAACCTGAATTAACGTAATAACGCGGTAGTAAATCTTTTTTATCTTCTTCAGTTCCTTTTCCTTCAATTGCTTTTGTTTTCTTTTGGAAGTATTCGCGCATGTTTTCACGAAGAATCAATGCTTGGTATTCTTGTGGAGTAAGAACAATTGGATAATTGATGTTAAACCCATCAAATGTACTGGTGTAAATGTATCGATCAGTCTTCGGATCATAGGTGTAAGCATCAACAATACTTACAGGATTTGCCAATTGAATGGCTCCTAAATCAACTCCAGTTTTAACGCTGTCTTGCGGTTCTTCCTCTTGAGAGTAAGAGTGTATTCCGAAAAATAAAAACAGAAACAAAATCCCGTTTTTTATATGAGCAAGTATACTTTTGTAATTTTGTGTTTCCAAGAACTATAAATTTTTTAATGCTTGTTTGATAATCAATTCTACAGAGGCATCTGGGTTTTCTTTTACTACTTTATCCACCACTTTTTCGGATGCTTTTCTAACAAAACCTAAAACCTCCAAAGCAGATAACGCTTCATCTCTATTTGTATTGTTTTGGACAACAGAAACTTCATCCAAATCATATATTTTTAACACTTTATCCTTCAAATCAAGGATGGCTCGTTGAGCCGTTTTCCCACCAATTCCTTTAATGGATTGAATGGTTCCCACGTCACCACTGGCTAATGCTTGAATAATTTGCTTTGGTTCTAACGACGAAAGCATGGTTCGCGCTATTCCCGCTCCTATTCCTGAAACCGTTAATAGCATTTTGAAAATTTCTTTTTCTGATTTTTCAACAAATCCGAATAAAGAATGTGAATCTTCCTTGATAATAAGGTGCGTAAAGAGTTTTATAAAATCAGTATTGGGCAACAATGAGTAGGTGTGCAACGAAATATTAATATGATAACCAACACCATTACAATCGATTACGACTTCTGTAGGTGTTTTTTCTACTAATTTTCCTTGAATATGTGCTATCATACTGTTTATAAAGTCATTCCAAATATAACAAAAAACTTTAACTGGGTTAACTATTCGCTACTTTCTACTCTAATTTAACGTCAAAATTCTTCAATCTCTTACTTTTTTCTTGTGCATCAACTACAGCAACAGCCGACATATTGACCATTTCCTCGACACTCGCACCCAATTGGAATATGTGAACTGGCTTGTCCATTCCCATTACTATTGGTCCGATTGAATCCACTTTATACAATTCTTTAAGCAATTTATAGGTGATATTAGCCGCTTCTAAATTAGGGAAAATAAGTGTGTTTACTTTCTTCCCAGCTAATTTTGAAAACGGGAATTTCTTTTGAAGCATTTCGGGATTCAATGCAAAATCGGTTTGAATTTCACCATCCACAATCAAGTTCGGATAATAACTGTGCAAATAGGCAACTGCTTCTCTTACTTTATTGGCACTTTCATAATTGGAAGAACCAAAATTAGAGAAGGAAACCATTGCAATCACAGGTTCCATACCAAACATACGAACGGTTTTCTCAGTCATTAATGCAATTTTTGCTAAATCATCTGCTGATGGATTTGGATTAATCGCAGTATCAGATAAGAACATGGGTCCACGATTGGTCATCATCATATTCGTAGAAGCAATTAATGAAATTCCAGGTGCTTTCCCTACCAATTGCATCAATGGTTTTACTACCGATGGATAACTGCGTGAATAACCCGAAACCATAGCATCGGCATCACCTTGATTGACCATCATGGCGGCGAAATAATTACGTTCGCGCATCCATTTTTGGGCATCGAGCAACGAAATTCCTCTGCGTTGTCTTCCTTTCCAGTAAATTTCGGCATATTCCATTCGACGTTGATCTTCTTCTTTTGTTTTTGGATCAAAAATCGGCACTTCGGCATCAAAACCTATTTCTTCTTTTAATTCTAAAATATCTTCTTTTCTTCCCAATAAAATAGGATGACCAATGCCTTCTTCGTAAACAATTTGAGCTGCTTTTAACACATCCAACTGATCGGCTTCGGCAAAAACAATGCGTTTTGGATCAGTCTTGGCTCTATTGGTGAGTAAACGCACCATTTTGTTGTCAGAACCCATTCGTTCTAACAATTCTTCTTCGTATTTTTCCCAGTCGGTAATCGGATTTAATGCAACACCTGATTCCATTGCCGCTCTAGCAACGGCTGGCGGAACTTTGGCTATCAATCGTGGATCAAATGGTTTTGGAATGATGTAATCAGTACCGAAATTCAATTTGGTTTCACCATAAGCAATGTTCACTTGCTCAGGAACCGATTCTTTGGCTAATTCAGCTAAAGCAACAACAGCTGCTTTTTTCATTTCTTCATTAATCTTGGTCGCTCTAACATCTAAAGCACCACGGAAAATATAAGGGAAACCGAGAACATTATTCACTTGGTTAGGATGGTCAGAACGACCCGTTGCCATGATAATGTCTTTTCTAGTCTTAATCGCAATATCGTATTTTATCTCCGGATTGGGATTTGCCATTGCAAAAACAATCGGATTTTCAGCCATACTTACCAGCATTTCTGGAGTTACAATATCGCCAGTTGAAAGCCCGACAAAAACATCGGCACCTACCATTGCATCGCCTAACGAATCATAATTTTTATCGGTTGCGTAGCGTCTTTGATTGTCAGAAATAGCAGGATCATCTTTTCTGAGCGCACCTTTGCTATTAAACATCACAACATTTTCTTCTTTTACACCAAAAGAAACATACAAATTCGCACAAGCAATAGCGGCTGAACCTGCGCCAGAAATGACCATTTTCACTTCTTCCATTTTCTTGCCTGCCAATTCAACGGCGTTCAACAAAGCTGCAGAAGAAATAATTGCAGTTCCGTGCTGATCATCGTGCATTACAGGAATGTTCAATTCTTCGACTAGACGACGCTCTATTTCGAAAGATTCAGGCGCTTTGATGTCTTCCAAATTGATTCCACCAAATGTAGGTGCTATATTTTTGACTGTTGCAATAAAGGCTTCAACATCTTTGGTATCCACTTCGATATCAAAAACATCAATATCAGCAAATATTTTGAACAACAACCCTTTACCTTCCATTACGGGTTTTGAAGCTTCCGGACCAATATCTCCTAAACCTAAAACTGCTGTTCCGTTTGAAATTACGGCTACTAAATTTCCTTTGGCAGTGTATTTATATACATTATTGATGTCTTTGGCTATTTCCAAACACGGTTCGGCAACACCTGGTGAATACGCTAAGGATAAGTCTCTTTGAGTGGCGTATTTCTTGGTTGGAACCACTTTTATTTTTCCTGGAGTCGGTTTGGCGTGGTATAAAAGTGCTTCTCTGCGTTTACTATCTTTGTGCATTGTAGTTTGTTTTTCTGACTTACAAAGGTAGAAGTATCAACGGAAAAAGGAAATTTTTTAAACAATACTTTTTTAAAATGTCCTAATTTGAAAAAGCAGAGAAAATAAAGGCAAAAAAGATAGGCAGATACTATTTTCTCAGTCACCAGTTTTGATGCTTATTTTTATGATTAGCAATCAACTCCATTTATTTTTAGTGACCATCCTATTTAATAGTAATAGAGCAACAAAGATCACAGTTATCGGAATTAATGAAAGATAAAAAGCGGTTGTGCCATTGAACGAATGAAAAACGTGACCTGTTATTATTGAACCTGTTGTTCCTCCAAGGGCAGAGAATACAACAATCAATCCCGACATCGAACTGTGTGTATGTTTGGGCATTGCTGATAAAATAGTAGAATTTAAAGTTGGGTAAATGGGAGCTAAAAACAATCCCATCATTGGCATTAAATAGACTACTAATGGTGCATTGAACCACGAAATGGTTGCAATAGAAATCTGAGTGTTTTTGGCCATTGGCAAAGCAACTAAAACAATTATCCCTACTGCCAGCAAACAAAAAGAAAGTAAATGAATCCATTTTACTTTGAGCAAGATGTAACCCGATATCAATCGCCCAATGAATGTTGCGCCCGCTAAAATGGCTCCCGCTTGTATGGCCAAACTGGATGGAGCATTTAAAATCTCTTTATAAAAAGTGGGAAACCAAGAAGTAAAACTTTGTTCTAAAAGCACATAAAAAAACACCGAAATTATAAAAACTATTGTCAATGGTTTTACGATTAACTGAAGCATTTCTTTAAAATCATTCGCTAAAGAGCGATTCTCCAATTTTGACTGACTTTCGTCCAATTGACTAAAAAAAAGTAACAGAAAACCAATTATAGAAAGAGCACCAACTACCCAATAACCGTTGAGCCATTGGGTAGATGTGGGCTGACGATCGTCGACAAATTGACTGATTAAAAAATTACCGAATAATACTCCAGCCATAAAAACAGCTTCGAGTGTACTCATAAAACTACTGTGTTCTTTTTCGTTTTTAGTAATAATTCCGATGACGGCAAAAACCGAAATTTTAACCAAAGCAAACGAAGCTCCAGCAATTAAAAAAAATAGTTTAAAATTCCAGAACGCCCAAGAGAAAGGCAATAAAAAGCAAGCAATGGTTACTAAAGCCGATCCGATGAGCATGGATTTCTTTAAGCCAATTTTGGGAAGAAATGAAGCGACTATAAAAGAAGTGATAGCTATCGGAAGATCTTTAAAAGCCTCAACTACTGATGCATTTGAACTAGTAATATCAAAATTTCTCTGTACTTGCAAAATAACGATGCCCATACTACACAACAAAATAGCGAATACAAAATAATTCAAGTAAAGTGCTAATTTGAGCAGTGTTTTGTTCATCTAAACAATATATTGTTCTTAAAAAAGAGCTTTTTATTTAGCTATTAAATAGTCTTCAAAATTAATTCCGTCGGGTAATCTTCCTACATTTTGCAATTTGATTGAAGCCAGTTTTTGAGCAATTGAAATGCTTTCTTCCAACTCTTTGTTTTTAAGCTGAGCATACAAAAAACCTGTCCAAAAAGCATCGCCTGCGCCTGTTGCATCTTTGATTTCACTAATCGGAATAGCTTCTTGAAAAAACAGGCCTTTGGTAACATCTGAAAGCACAACGCCTTTTTTACCTTTGGTCAAGCAAATGGTAGAAGCACCTAAATTGTGGAAATAGTCAAAGATATAATCCTCCGATTTTAGCTCGGCAAACAAACGATAGCAATCGTCTTCACTTAATTTTACTAAAGGATCGTTTTTTAAATAATCTTTTATGACTTGCTTTGCCTCTTCGCGATCGGGCCAAATTCGTTCAGAGAAATTAATATCAATACTCAGTTGAAGGCCTAATTCTTTGGCTTTTTCCGCACGATTTAAAATAGTATCTCGTGCTGGATTTTTACTCAACGCAAAGCAAGTAGTATGGAAAATCTTGGCCTGCTGAATCACTTCATCCGATAATTGAGTTTGAATGATGTGGCAATCGGCTTCGCGGTACGGAATAAAATCAGGTGTTTCAGTTGATTTCGATACAAAAATTACTGAAGTCGGAATCGAATCTGACTTTCTGATGTGTGCCGTATTGACGTTATTTGCCTTTAATTTTCTTACAATGTAATCACCCAAACCATCCTGTCCGCAGGTTGCAACTAAAACCGAATTGAGTCCTAATCGAGAAGCATTCACAGCCACATTAGTAGGCGAACCACCTAAAAATCGATGGTAATCTTTGGTGCGATTAATAGATGTATTGACTTCGTGTCCGATAAAGTCGATTAAGACTTCACCTATGCATAGTATGTCGATAGTTTTTTCCAATTTAAACTAAAAATTTAAAATTTGTTGTACTACTTTGATGTAATAAAATTGCTGCTGCTCCACTCCAAGCACAAAATTTGACTCCGTTGGGTTGAGCTGTTTGAGTATTGAAATTTTCATAGAACCCGTAATCTTCAATAGCATTTGCTTTGTTGATGGATTCTAAGATTTGATGAGCTTCTTCATTTTTTCCGAGTTTCAAAAGAGCCAAGCCGTAAAAACCATTTACCATTGGCCAACTTCCGCCGTTGTGAAACTCGTTGGGATAATTCCTAAATTCGTATTTACAATTATTTTTCAATAAATTCCAATCCTCATCTGTATTTTGAATTGGTGGCCAAAAAGCAGGAACCAATTTCAATTGGGTAGTATTTTTAATTGTTTCTGAATAATTGATGATGGCATTTTGAAATTCATCCGAACCCACATTTAAAATAACCGCCAATGAGTTTGCAAAGGCATCAAACTGCGATTTATAACCTGCGGGTGAAAAAGAACACGGCATGAAATTTTGAATAGTAGTTTCATTATAAGCTCGTTCGTGGTATTTCTCTCCAATTGAATTAGGTGTAAAATTGATTACAACTTGGCTCATAATTGCCTCTATTTTCTTTGAAATGGAATTGTCGTTAGCAAAATGATTGTAGCTTTTCAATGCCCAAATTCGTAATAATTGATCGTATAAAACATAACCATCAGTAATATACTCATCGGCCCAATTTCCTGAAAGTGGCACATACATTAGATGGCGATTGTTGAATTCCCATGCGTCCAACAATTTGAGGCACTTTTTAATTTCCTTATGGTATTTGGCTACAAAAGTAATGTCTTTTTTATAATAGGCATACTGACAAACCCCAATAACAAACCAAGTCACAGCATCAACTCTGCCCGCTAATCCACCATAACTAACTCCGATTTCTTCTTGGTTAACACTAACATTGGAGGGAATTGTTCCGTTTTGATGCTGATTATTGGCTAGGATTTTTAATGTTTTTCTAAAAGTTTCAATCAATTGTTCATCACCCGAAGCCAGAGCGGCTAAACCACAAATAACACCATCTCGTGCCCAAACTCTTTGGTAATTTGAAACGTTTTGAGCACTAGCCAAAAATCCTTCAGGAGAAGAACATTGCTTTAAAAACTCGATTGATTTATGGTAATCACTATTGCTTAACATTTGCTTTTGTCGATTTTATAAATAAGGTAAAAATAGCTCCGAGAATCAATAAAACACCTGCAAAACTGATAGCTGATCGCGGATCATTGTTTAGGAAATGCTTCATAATGTAACCAAAAGTAACGGTTTGAATGAACATCGGAATTACAATCATCATATTGATAATTCCCATATACACACCGTAGCGTTCTTTGGGAATGTTATTGACTACCATCAAATACGGAATTCCCATCATACTTGCCCAACCGATTCCAAAACCTGTAATTGCAGGAAATAATAAATATTTGTTGTGAATGTGTGGAAAAACTAAAAACCCAATTGCAGCGAGTAACAAACATCCAAAATGTACCCATTTAGGGGAATATTTTTTGGCAAAATACACCAAACTGAAAGCACAAAGAAAAGTAACAATATTATACCAACCATTGACCAAACCTGTCCAACTCACCGCCTCACCGTATAAATTCATGTCTTTTTCAGGCGTGGTATTCCACACCGAAAGAGCGATACTTTTGGATGAATTTTGCCAATAACAAAACAAAGCGTACCACTGAAATAAATAAACCAAAGCCAATTGCCACATTACTTTGGGCATATCTTTTACCGCTTTGGCAATATCAATGAATGGTGTGAATAAACTAATTTTTTCTGATTGTATTTTTTGAATTTCTTCCTCAGTTGGAGGAATTTCTTTGGTTGTGTAAGAACTCCACCACACTGACGCTACTGAACATACTGCTCCTAAAAAGAAGGAAGCAAAAACCCAAGTGGGCAATTTTCCGGTAGTTCCTATGAAAATCATGGGGAAAATAAACAGCGAAACATTGGCTAAGGTTTGACCAAAACCCGTAAAAAAACTCTGCGCTTGAAAACCTGTAGCTTGTTGGGATTCATCTAATTTATCTGCAATAAAAGCACGATACGGTTCCATTGCCGTGTTATTTCCAGCATCTAAAATCCACAATAATCCTGCTGCCATCCATAGTGAACTACTGAATGGGAACAAAAATAAAGCGATGCTACAAATTAACGCTCCAATAAAAAAATACGGCTTTCTTCTTCCTCCTAAACGCGGCGACCATGTTTTGTCACTTAAGGCTCCGATTATGGGTTGAATTAGTAATCCTGTTAATGGACCAGCTAAATTGAGTAAAGGTAATTCATCTGGACTCGCACCAAGAAAATCATAAATAGGGTTTACAGCACTTTGTTGCAAACCGAAACTGTATTGAATTCCGAAAAATCCAATATTCATATTGATGATTTGCCCAAAAGTAAGTTTGATTTTTTGTGTCATTTTATTTTAATTTTTTCAAAAAATCTTCAAAAACTCCATTGTTGGTGAAAATGATTCCTTGTTTATCAATTACAGGTATTCCGAGGTTGGAAGTGCTAATGTTGGCGTTGCGCAATTTGGTCAACATTTCTTTGAGTGCTTCCTGATTTTTATCAATGTCATAAAAAACAAAATCAATGTGATTCTCTTTTAAAAAAGCTTTGGTGTCGGTGCAATGATGACAATCGTCGCTACCATAAACAATCATGACTTTAGCTTTTGGAGTTTCTTTTTGAACTTCTTGTGCCACTAAATCAGTAGTAAAAACTGCCAAAAAAAGAATGAGTAAGCCTAGTAATTTGTTCATTTTATTGCTTTTTAAGTCATTAAACTTTGAAATAAAGATACATTTATTTTTAAAAACAATTCCCATATCAACATTGCTGATACAGGAATTGTACAAAATAAACATGAAACTTTTCTTAGAAACGGTACGAAAGAGTTAACGAAGTTGTTCTTCCGTTGATTGATCGAGCTCTTAAGATATTGTCTTGATTTTCAACAATACTGCCTTCTTCTACTTCTGTGATTCCGATAGTATCAAAAACGTTGTTTACATTTAACGACGCTGATAAACCTTTAGTCAATTCAAAATTGATGAACGGATTGAAGTACACGTAACCTGGCATTACCAATTGATTGTCATCTTGAGCGTATGCTTTTGATGTTCCGATAGCTGAGAAACCAACATTGTGCTGTTTGTTTCCGCCAAATTTGTAAGCAGGAACAAAACTATAAATGAAATCGGCTTGACGTCTTGGTTTGTTTCCGTTCAATGCAGGAGTAATTACATCGTCTTTAATTTCAGCTTTGGTATAAGTTACACTTCCGTTGATTGAGAAATCTTTTACTTTGTAACTTCCTTCCAACTCTAAACCAGCCGAATTGTATTTTCTTTGAATTTGTCTGATTCCTCCACCTGCGCCACCAAAATCCCAGTTTTGTTCAGCTACATTTGCAAAGAAAGCGGTTGCATAGAATGTATGATTAGTTCCTTTTCTTTTGTAACCAAACTCAGCTTGATTTACCATATCAGCGCTCAAACCGGGAGCAGCTTCACCTGAATTCAATACGTTTGGACCAAACAATAAACGGTCGGCGTTAGCTCTTCCACCGCGGCTGTAACGCCCAAAAATCGATTGATTGTTGCTTAATAAATAATTAGCACCAACAGAATACGACACATAATCATAATCGTAGTTAATTGGTTTTCTGTTGGCATTGTCTACCACAGAAACACTCAATTCTGGACCTTCAATTGTACCGTTATTATCTACATCTAGGTTTAAAGCTTGTGTAGAACCAGCGTATGAACCACGTGCTTTTCCTGAATCGAAACGCACACTCGCATCAATATTGATTTTATCATTTACTTTCAACTGACCTGCCACATAAGGAGCAGAAATATCGTAGTTAGCATCGTAATTTCTTTGACAACAGTTACCCCAAGCAGGAACACCGTAAGCATATAATCCGTTAACAGAATTTGCTCCAGCATTTAATAACGCTGCATTTTCTCCTTTTACTTCCAATAGATACGAATTCCACAACCACGACATATTGATGTTTTGGAAAGCTTTGTAATATCCTAATGTCAAATCAAATTTTCCAAACGATTTAGTAAGTTTCATATCGTTAGTGAAATTGTTGAAATTATTGATCTCAGTATCAAAAGTATGAATACGCATCACTAAATCATTGTTGTTATACGTTTGTCCAGCAGATGGTCCGTTGGCATACGTTAAGCTAGTTTCTCCAAAGCTAGCTGCGATTACACTTGCAGTTGCTACTTCGGCTGGGAAAGCAGATACGAATCTTCCGTTGTGGTAATTTTGTCTGAAACGCTCTTCTACCTTCCAATCGTTACCTAAATCAAATTTCATTTCACCTCCGAAAGAAGTTGCTACAGGTCGCATACCATCCGAAAGATTACTTCTTCTTCGTTCACCATCAGCACCAATGGTTAGATTATCTAAGAAATAAGGGCTGTGAGGTGTATCGTGTAAGATATCAAAATTAGGTAATGAACTCCACGTTGGATTAGCATTTGTTCCTGATACTTTTACCGGCATTGGTAAATAACCTATCGAACGATCGTTTAAGTATTTGAAATACAAACGAACATAGCCTTTTTCAAATTCTTTGGTCATATTGGCTTTGAATTGACCTCCTAAATTAGCTGTATAACCCGCATTTCTTGGACCTTCCCCTTGACGGAAGAAACCTCCAACATGAAAACGTAAGGTTTCAGAAATAGGAGTACCATATTCAAAGTCAGTTCTGTTACTTCCGAAGTCTAAACCAATAGAATGCATTAATGAACCACCTTCTTTTTTACCATCTTTACTGATAAAGTTGATGATACCTGCAGGCGAATTACTTGCCAATGTAGAAGCAGAACCTCCACGAATGGCTTCCACTCGGTTGATGGTTTGATCGTTTCTTACGAAAATATCGGCATTACCAAAAGCAACGTCTCCAAATTGCATCACAGGCATACCGTCTTCGTGTAATTGTAAAAATTTTGCTCCACCCGATGCAATTGGAATACCACGAACAGTGATATTTGCGTTTCCTTCTCCACCTGTTGATTCTGATTTGATACCTGGTAACAATCGAAATAACTCGGCAGTTGAGCGCGGAGCACCTTGCTCGATTTGAGCAGCAGACACCGAGCTAATAGAAACACTCGATTTCACTTTAGAACGAGGATTCAAAACCCCAGTAACAACTACTTCTTCTAATTTTTCTCCTTTGATGGAATCATTCGAAGTTTCATTCTCATTTTGTGAAAAAGCCATATTGAATAGCATTAAAGCCATAATAAACAACAGTCTTTTCAAAAATAAAGTACTTTTTTTCATTTTTTAGAATTTGTTTGGTTAATAAATTAGTTATTATTTATTTCCGAAATTATTGATTTAAGCTCCAAAAATTACGAAATCGATACCGAAAACGTTTTCGAAAGTACCGAAAACGTTTTCGGTTTGGAAATCTTATTATTTTTAAGATATTTGTTAAATGAAAGACATTACTCTTAAACAAATTGCCGAAAAATTAGGAATTTCTATAACGACCGTTTCTAAGGCGTTAAAAGATTATCCTGATGTAAGCCCGAAAACCAAAAAAGCGGTTTTAGATTTGGCAGAGGAATTGAATTTCACACCCAATAGTTACGCTGTCTACTTACGAACCAACGAATCTAAAACTATTGGATTAATTATCCCCGAAGTAGTTCATCATTTTTTCTCTGGAGTAATTAATGGTATCATTGACGAAGCCGAAAAGAATGGATATTTGGTCATCATTCTGCAGTCAGGTGAATCCATTGCACTCGAAAAAAAACAAGTAGATTTATTAATCAATAAGAGAGTGGACGGCATTATCATTTCGCTTTCCAATGAATCCAACAACGATGCACATTTAAAAGAAATCCTTCGTCGCGACATTCCATTGGTACAATTTGATAAAATTTCGAAGTTGATTCCGAGTTCAAAAATCATTATTGACGACCAAAAAGCCGCTTTCAATGCTGTAGAACACCTTATCAAAAAAGGATGTAAAAAAATTGCTCATATTCGCGGACCACTGAATCCCCAAAATTCTATTGATCGATTTTTGGGATATAAAAAAGCATTGGAAAAGAACAACATCACTTTTGATCCAAAGCTGGTGTACGCTTGCCACAATGTGACTTTTGATGAAGGTCGAGTTTTTGCTGAGCAAATCATAAAAGATCATCCTGACGTAGATGGAATTTTTGTGATTACTGATTTGGTTGCTGTAGGTGTACTTTCGTATTTCAACGAAAATAACATTTCTGTTCCAAGCCAAATTAAAGTGATTGGATTCAGCAATTGGTTCATGTCGCAAGTAATCACACCCAAATTAAGCACAGTTGACCAACCGAGTTACGAAATGGGAGTTCAAGCATTTAGAGTATTATTTGACGAATTACAAATGAGAAAAGAAGGAAAAGTAGTTGCTCCACGTATTGTTGAATTGGATACAAGTATTATTGAGAGAGAATCCAGTTTGTGATTTTAAAAACTACATCTTTAAAAAATCAATATTTCGTTTTAACCCGTCAAGTTTAGCTCGCTTTAGAGGTGAATTCTTAAAAACTTCATTAAAAACATCGTCTGTAATTTCTTCCCATTCTTTTTTTGAATAGGATAATAATTCGGGATACGGATTGAAAAGTGGTTCATTGTGTGGTTTTGAAAACCGGTTCCACGGACACACATCTTGGCAAATATCGCAGCCAAAAGCCCAATCTTCAAACTTTCCTTTCATTTCTGTGGGAAGATTATCTTTGAGTTCGATGGTGAAGTACGAGATGCATTTACTACCATCAACAACATACTGAGCAATAATGGCTTGTGTAGGACACGCGTCAATGCAAGCAGTACAACTACCACAATGATCAGTCGTTGGGTTGTCGTATTCTAATTCTAAATCGAGGATGAGTTCTGCTATAAAATAAAACGAACCTACCTTTTGCGTGATGAGATTGCTGTTTTTTCCGATCCAACCCAAACCACTTTTGGCAGCCCAAGCTTTGTCCATTATTGGAGCAATATCGATAAAAGCGCGACCTGAAACTTCTCCGATTTCAGTTTTAATGGAGCGAAGTAACTTTCTTAGTTTTTTTAGAATTACGTTGTGGTAATCTTTACCATAGGCGTATTTTGAAATTTTATAACTGCCTTCCACCTGAGTTTCTGGCGGATAATAATTGATTAAAAGTGAAACCACACTTTTGGCTCCATCCATTAGCAAAATTGGATTGAGTCGTTTGTCAAAATGATCTTCCATAAAACTCATTTGACCGTGTTTTTGACTATTGAGCCACTGCTCTAATCGTGGTGCTTCTTCTTCTAGAAAACCAGCTTTGGAAATTCCGCACGCCATAAATCCGAGGCGTTGGGCTTCTTGTTTGATTAAATTTGTATATTTATGATTGTTTTCCAAAAATGTCTTGTTGTTTTAGTCAAAAATAAACCAAGAATTGATACCAATTTCATTTTTCTTTAAAATATGTTGACACAAAAAAGAATAAGTATAGTTGAGGATAATGCTGACTTGAGAGAAGCGCTATCACTGATGATTCAGTTTACAGAAGGATTTGAATTGATGAATTGTTATGAAAATGCAGAAATTGCAATTCAAAAAATTCCGGTAGAACTACCCGATGCTGTATTAGTAGATATTAACTTACCTGAAAGCAGCGGAATAGAAATGGTTTTACACTTGAAGCAAAAATTTCCAGATGTAATGTTTTTAATGTGTACTTCCTATGATGACGATGATAAAATTTTCAGCAGTTTGGAAGCGGGTGCCAATGGTTATATTTTAAAATCAGAAGGTCCAGGTAAAATTATAGAAGCTTTAAAAGATTTATTTGATGGTGGAAGTCCGATGACAGGAAGTATCGCTAGGAAAGTTGTCGCGAGTTTCTCCAAAATAAACGCTTCCAATGAAAACACACAATCTTTAACCATAAGAGAAATTGAAATCTTAAACTTACTATCCAAAGGACTATTAAATAAAGAAGTTGCTAATGAATTAAACATCAGCACTGGAACGGTAAAAAAACACGTTCAAAACATCTATGAAAAACTTCACGTAAATACACGAGTAGAAGCTGTAAATAAATATTTTAAGAGGTAACATTTTCAGTTTTTCTTTTTTCATCAAAAAACTCATCTACGCCAAACGGCGTATTTTTTTTGTCTTAAAATCTGCAAAAAAAATCCACTAATGAATACATACTCTTATTTTCTTGGTATTAAAACAAAAACATTGAATCATTGGGAAGCTCTAAAAACTCTACTTTTTCAGTATTGTGGCTCTTGTTCAATTGATAGAATTTTACATCGAAATCCTTAACAAGTATTTCAAAATCAATTAATAACACAAAAATTTAATCAAATGAAAAATTTAATTTTATTACAAGAAAACACAGGAAGAGTTTCTTTTTTGAATTCCATTTCAGATGTTAGTCTGAGAAATTTAGTTCAACATGGAATTGATGGATTAGCTGAAACCTTTGAATCGACCAGAGCTTCAATTCAACTTCATGGTTATTATGATCAAATCATTAACCTAACTGACAGAAGATGTACCAAAGCTAATCTTTTAGCTGAGATGATTCGTCAAACTCGAGCAGGAAATGTTTTTGACTTACTCATCCTCGGACATGGAGGCCCAAAAACATTGTATTTACACGGTTCAGAAACCATGACCGATGTTGATATTCAAAATTTATTAGTTCAAGCCCGACAACAACATGCTGGAATGAATTTCAATTTGCGATTAGTTTATATGTGCAATTGTTTTTCGGGAACATTATTGGATTCTTGGCTAAGTATTGGTGCTAAAACAGCTTTGGGATGTGATGGTGTAAATTATATGCCAGAGCCGCAAATCACTTATTTCTTTGATGATTTTGTAAAAAAGAACTACACTTCTTTTGATGCCAACACAAGAAGTTTCAATGCTTCAAACCTTATTTGGACTGCTCTTGGGTTGTCTGACAGTCAACGAAGAGAATCTAAATTGAGAATAAAAGGATTAAACACTAAATTTGAAGGAGTGCGATTAACAGTGGGAGAATCTGTTAAACGTAACATTTACGCGAGTAATCCATATAATTTTACTAGTTTATTTTTGGTTGCTGGAGAGCGATATGAATTTAAAGTGGCTTTGAATGACAAATGGAAAAACAACATTAATGAAACAAATGCCAAAGGGTATACCAAAGGTATTTTTGATGCACCAAGACAACCGAGTTATAAAATGATGCAATTAGTGGGAGAGATTTTTCATCAAAACATGAATTCTTTGACCTATGCAGGAGTTCATTTTGGAATTGGCACATCGAAACTTTGGGATGTTTCGCTGACTGGGTTTTTAGTTTGTCATGCTAATGATGGATTAATTTTTTATGGTGATAACTCTGGCCATGTGACAGTTAGTATTAAAAGAATATCTTAATTGATCACAATATAACAAGTGTTTTCTATTTGAAAACACTTGTTATTTATTAACTTTAACCTTATTAACCCTTTAACAAATTACAATAATGAAAAATAATTTAATAATTATAGTTTGCACAATTAGTGTATTGATGCTCTTTTCATCATGTTGTTCAATGTGCCCAAAACCAATGAATAGTTGCAATACAGAAGGTGTTGGTCTGATCTCTGACTCCATTTCCAAAGTATTAGCCAAAAACTATGAAATTGAGATGAATAGGTTTATGGAGTTATCAAATAATAGAAATTCTGAAGAAATTTACAGCAAAAGTGCTTGGTTTAGTTATGAAGAAATAAAAAAATATTTATGTATTTTAGAAAATGAATACCAAAATTTGCCCGATTCGCTCAAAACAAAATCGACTACTTTTGGGATTAGAGTTTACTTTGGAAAATATCCGTCAGAAGTTGATATGCGAAAATCGTCTGACTTAAAAGACATTCCTGAAAGATTAGACTCAATTAATATTAAAAAATCTAAAAATATGGAAGCTAAGATTGATTACAGTGGTAAGCACTGTCTTTTCTTTGTACCTACATTTGAATGCATAGATGGAAATGGAGAAAAATACCATCAAGATTTCAGACTTTCTGATTACTCAAGTAGCAAACCAATCAGTGAAAAAATATTACTGATAGGAATTAACAAGAACCATGGTGGGTTAGCTCCTCCAGAACGCATTGATGGTGCAGATTATTTGGAAAACACAGGACAATGACAAGTGTAGAGTTTTTAAAGATCATTTTATATTGTGCTGAAGGAATTACTTTTCTTTCAGCACTGTATAAATTGCTGACAACCCATATCAATGAGTACAAAAAACTTACCTTCTATTTTTTTTTCATTATAATTTCTGAACAAATTGGAGCGTTTTTGGTATCGAAAGATTTATTCAACATTACAAAATACTGGTACAATTTTATAGTTATTCCAGTTGAATTCTTCTTTTTTTATTGGTTTTTACTGAGGCATTTCAACTCCAAAAAAGATAGAATAATTGCAAAAACAGGAATCGTTATTCTTTTGTTTGGGTTTGTTATAGATTGTTTTTTTTTCTATAACTCAAAAGCAATTTTCATTTCATTATCCTATACTTTAGGAAACTTTATTCTACTGATATTAGTATTGCTTTATTTCAAAAATTTAATCCATTCTAAAAGAATACTTAACTTTACTACTGAATTAGAGTTTTGGATTTGTTTGGGATTGTTGATTTTCTATTTGTGTACGTTTCCTTTTTTTGGCCTGTATAATTATTTTCTAGAAAATTATCCCATCGAATTCCGATTTTATTATATTGTAATGTTGGTTTTAAATATTGTAATGTATCTCATTTTTTCTTTTGGAATTTTATGGACAAAACCCAAATAAATATTTTTTTGATTTTATCCTTCTTAATCATTAGTACCCTTTTGATAGGAATACTTTATTTTGTTTTTCAGTTTAGAAAAAGAAAAATTCAAGAGGAATTGGAAAAACAAATTAGCATCAATCAAGAACGAGAACGTATCATTAAAGACATGCACGATGATATTGGAGGAAGCTTAAATAGTATTCGATTGATAAGTGATGTTATACTTGAACGCAACTTACCCGAGGAAAAAATGTATGAATGTGTAACAAAAATTGCTTCAACATCTAAGAACATTTCCCATCAAATCAAAACAGTGGTTTGGAGTTTGGATGCAGAAAAAGACAGTTTGATCAACCTGATTGAATACATCAAACATTTTGCTTTTGATTTGTTTCAGTTCTCTCCTATTGAATTGAAGTTTACAACCAACTTGCCTTTTGAAGATTCTTTTATAAACGGATTTTTTAGGAAAAATGTCTTTTTGGTTATTAAGGAATCACTAACTAACATCCTAAAACATTCATCGGCAACAAATGCGGAAATCAAAATTGAAGTTGCGAGTGAAATTTTATTAATAGAAATTAGCGATAACGGAATTGGAATTAACAACACCAACCCTAACGGCAACGGAATAAAAAACATAAACAAAAGAATCATAGAAATTAATGGCGAAGTGACAATAACCAATTGTAACGGAACTTTACTAAAAATTTCAACTCCATTGAAATAGAAACCTAAAACAATCCGCCTTGAATATTCGTTCGGATTTTACCTAAATGTTTATAGGCTTTTTCAGTCACTTCTCTTCCACGAGGTGTACGCATGATGAATCCTTCTTGAATTAAAAAAGGCTCGTATACTTCTTCGATGGTTTCTCCACTTTCTGAAACAGCAGTTGCAAGTGTTGATAAACCCACTGGGCCACCTTTAAATTTATCGATGATGGTGTTGAGAATTTTATTGTCCATTTCATCTAATCCATGCGCATCAACGTTGAGTGCTTTTAGTGAAAACTTGGCAATTTCAATGTCAATTTTACCATTCCCTTTGATTTGTGCAAAATCACGGACACGACGTAAAAGTGCGTTGGCGATACGAGGTGTTCCACGACTTCTACCTGCAATTTCGATAGCCGCTTCCATTGTTATGGGCATTTTGAGAATGGCAGAACTACGTTGAACGATAGTAGTGAGCAATTCGGTGTTGTAATATTGCAGACGACTTTGGATTCCGAAACGAGCACGCATTGGAGCAGTCAGCAAACCTGAACGAGTGGTTGCTCCGACTAATGTAAAAGGATTCAGATTGATTTGAACCGTACGTGCATTAGGTCCGGATTCAATCATAATATCGATTTTAAAGTCTTCCATTGCTGAGTAGAGGTATTCTTCAATAATTGGACTTAAACGATGAATCTCGTCAATGAAAAGCACATCACGCTCTTCTAAATTGGTAAGCAATCCTGCTAGATCTCCAGGCTTGTCTAAAACGGGTCCAGAGGTAATTTTAATTCCAACTCCTAATTCATTAGCCAAAATATTAGCCAAAGTAGTTTTTCCTAATCCTGGTGGACCGTGAAAAAGAGTATGGTCTAGTGCTTCACTTCTAAGGTTTGCAGCTTCAACAAATACTTTTAAATTATCAAGTACTTGTTCTTGTCCGGCAAAGTCATCAAATGAGAGCGGACGCAACTTTTTTTCTAAGTCGAGTTCTTCGGGATTATAGTTAATATTGGTTGGATCTAAATTTTCGTTCATACTACAAATATAGCAAAGTTGTAAGTAAATAAGAATGCCTTTCGATTAGGAAAGGCATTCTTTATAATTTAAGGCAAAATTTTAATGATGTAGGACTTCTTCACCTGGTTTCATCGGAACATTTTGCGGAACGAAATCTTCGTCGTGACCTGGTTTGCTATAATCATAAGCCCAACGGTGCACTTCTGGAATTTCTCCTGGCCAGTTACCGTGTATGTGCTCAACAGGAGCAGTCCATTCTAAAGTATTTGATCTCCATGGATTTTGTTCTGCTTTCTTACCGTAGAACATACTGTAGAAGAAATTGAATAAGAATACCAATTGGAAAACACCTCCAACAAGGGCAAACACAGTTATGATAACGTTTACATCTTGTAAATCATCGAACAATGGGAAGTTGGTATTAGTGTAGTAACGTCTTGGTAAACCTGCCATACCTATGAAGTGCATTGGGAAGAAAACTCCGTAAGCACAAACTGCAGTTACCCAAAAGTGAACATACCCCAAGTTTTTATTTAACATTCTTCCGTACATTCTAGGATACCAATGGTAGATACCTGCGAACATTCCGTAAAGAGCAGAAATACCCATTACCAAGTGGAAGTGAGCTACAACGAAATATGTATCGTGAACGTTAATATCTAAAGTACTATCACCAAGAATGATTCCAGTTAAACCACCTGTAATGAAAGTAGAAACCAATCCAATTGAAAACAACATAGCTGGATTCATTTGTAGGTTACCTTTCCAAAGTGTAGTGATATAGTTGAATGCTTTTACAGCAGATGGAATCGCAATAAGTAAGGTTGTGAATGTAAACACAGACCCTAAGAATGGATTCATACCAGAGATGAACATATGGTGACCCCAAACAATAGTAGATAAGAATGCAATTGCTAAAATTGACATAATCATCGCTCTGTAACCAAAAATTGGTTTACGTGAGTTAGTTGCAATAACTTCTGAGGTGATACCTAAAGCAGGTAATAATACGATATAAACTTCAGGGTGACCTAAAAACCAAAATAAGTGCTCAAATAATACTGGAGAACCACCTTGATAATTTAATACTTCACCAGCAATGTAAATATCAGACAAGAAGAATGAAGTACCAAAACTTCTATCCATCAATAACATTAACGCTGCTGACAATAACACTGGGAACGAAATCACACCAATAACTGCGGTTACGAAAAAAGCCCAAATTGTAAGTGGAAGTCTTGTGAAAGACATTCCTTTTGTTCTTAAGTTGATAACAGTAACAATGTAATTCAATGATCCCAATAATGAGGAAGCAATAAAGATTGCCATTGAAGTTAACCATAAAGTCATACCTAATCCAGAACCTGAAATCGCTTGAGGTAAAGCACTCAAAGGAGGATAAATTGTCCATCCTGCAGAAGCTGGTCCAGACTCAACAAAAAGCGAAATTACCATAATCACACTTGATGTAAAGAACAACCAATACGAAATCATGTTCAATAAACCAGATGCCATATCGCGTGCTCCACATTGTAAAGGAATAAGCAGGTTACTGAATGTTCCACTCAAAGCAGCTGTCAATACAAAGAATACCATTATGGTTCCGTGTATAGTTATCAAAGCAAGATAAGCTTCATTGGTCATCACACCTTCTGGTGCCATTTTCTCACCCAAGAAGAAGCTGAAAATTTTGAATGATTCTTCAGGCCAAGCTAATTGCATTCTGAAAAGCATAGACATACCTACACCAATCACACCCATAATAACACCTGTTAAAAGGTATTGTTTAGCAATCATTTTATGATCAATACTAAAAATATATTTAGTAATGAACGTTTCTTTATGATGATGTTCTTCGTGGTGATCGTGTTCGTGGTGATCGTGTTCGTGACTCATTGCTGACATATAATTATTAAATTATTTTATTATTTCATGGCAACCGCAGTTGAATCGGCTGCAATAGTTGTAGTTGAATCTTTTGTTGTTGCTGGTGCTTCTTCAGATTTTTTTTCTGCATCTGCAGCTGTTTTAACTGCTTGAACAATTGTTGGTTTGTCTTTTAACCAAGTTTTGAAATCTTCAGGAGAATCAACAACTATTTTCATTTGCATGTTGTAGTGTGAAGCACCACAAATCTTATTACATAATAACAAGTAATCAAATGTGTAAGGATCAAGAGGTGTTTTACCTTCTGCTACTAATTGTTTATTTTTCTTTTCTCTAAGTTGGTTGATGTGATTCACTTTTGCGATCATTGCTTCAGTTCCTCTCATTTCCTCAGTAGTTTTAGTAGGAATGAAAGAAAAATTAGTCACCATACCAGGAACACAGTTCATTTGTGCTCTAAAGTGTGGCATATACGCAGAGTGCAATACATCTTGAGAACGGATTTTAAAGATTACTCTTTTTCCTTTTGGTAAATGCAATTCGTTAACTACGATATCATCTTGTGCATTTGGATCTTCTAAATCAACACCCAAAGTATTTACACCTTCAATGTATCTTACATTTGCTTTTCCTAATGCATTATCTTTACCTGCATATCGTGCTTCCCAACCGAATTGTTTTGCATATAATTCGATAACAATCGCATTATCTTCATCTTCTTTATCAACGAACATAATATCATTCCAAGCGTACAATCCGTAGAAAATTAATCCTGCTAAAACAATTGCTGGAATAGAACTCCAGATGAATTCTAATTTGTTGTTGTCTGCGTAATAGAATGCCTTTTGCCCTTCTTTACCTCTGTATTTAAAGGCAAAATAATGCAATAAAGCTTGAGTAATAGTTTGTACTATAAAAATCAACACTAATGAAATTACCATAAGGTTATCAACCATTGGTCCGTGTTCAGAAGCTGAATTATCTAATAAAGGTAAATTACCGTATTTAACTAAACAAACAATTGTAGTTAAGTAGATAAACCCTAAAAATCCAAACATTAAATATCCCTGAACATTATTATCATCATCGTTAGCGATTTGAGAATTTTCAGATTTTTGTCCAATTTGAGTTAAATCAAAAATTTTAGTTAATTGCCATAAAGCAATTGATAATAATACTAAAATTATGAGTACCAATAAACTTGTCATTTGATGTTTATTTAAATATTAATAATGAAAATGTTTACTTTCTTCAATGAAAGGATTACGTTTTGGAGTAAGTGGTGCTTTGGTTAAAGCTGTAAATACTACAAAAATGAACAATCCAAGGAAGAATAACAATGATGCGATTTCTGAAACACCAATAAACCACTGATCTCCAACAGTTGCAGGCATAATCATATTAAAGAAATCAATATAATGTCCGAATAAAATCACAACACCAGCACCTACTACGATTGGAGCAATTCGTTTGAAATCAGTGTTAATTAACACTAAGAATGGGAAAACGAAGTTCATGACAACTGCACCAAAGAATGGCAAGTTAAATTGTTCAATTCTAGTTTTGAAATAAGTTACCTCTTCTGGTATATTAGAGTACCAAATCAACATGAATTGAGAGAACCATAAATACGTCCAGAACACACTAATACCAAACATGAATTTTGATAAATCGTGAATGTGACTTGAATTTACATTTTCTAAATATCCTTTTGATTTTAAATATAATGTCACCATTGAAATTGTAGTAATACCACTTACGAAGAAGCTAGCAAAAACGTACCATCCAAATAATGTACTGAACCAGTGTGGGTCAACAGACATGATCCAATCCCAAGCCATAATAGATTCAGAAACAATAAAGAACACTAAGAAAGCTGCTGACATTTTGAAATTCTTTTTGTAGAATGAATTGTCGTTAGCTTCATCTTGAGCTAAACAGTTTTTTCTAGATAAATAACGATATACATTCCAACCTAATAAAAAGATAGCTGCTCTTGAAATCCAGAATGCAAAATTCAAATATCCAGATTTACCAGCAATCAACGCATCATAATTAGGACTGTTTGGATCCGTCACTCCATCGTTCATCCAAACAAACAAGTGATTAACATGGAAACCAGATAATAATAACAATATAAAGAAAATAATAGATGCTACAGGTAAGTATGCCGTAATTCCTTGCATTACTCTGAATAGTACTGGAGACCAACCTGCTTGAGCCACTTGCTGAATAGCATAGAACGCTAAAACTCCCATTGTTAATAACAAGAAGAAAATACAAGCAACGTAAAGTGCTGCCCAAGGTTTGTTTTGCAATTGATGAAGCATGTGTTCAGCATGTTCAGCTTCATGATCAGCGTGATCAACAGTTGCTTCAGCTTTAACTTCTTTAGTATCATGAGCTGTTGCAGCTGCTACATCAAGATTTGATTCTTCAGCTACAGTGGAATCTTCAACAACTTCATGATTAGCTGCTACAACTTCTTGCAACGAATCAACTGGTTTGGTTGTTTCCTCATGTTGCTCAGCTTTAGTTTTATCTTCTGTAGCATGTGCATCATGAGTAGTTTCTGCACCTACAACATGTGTAGTTTCAGAGTGTGATTCATGCTTAGCTCCAGAATGATGTCCACCATGCTCACTATCAATTATTTTTTGAACATCTTGAACAGTTTTGGGAGCAGATAAGAAACCATATACAATACCTATTAACCCTAAAATCATAAGGGCAAAAGCAATGTTTCTTAATTTATTTGGAAATGTATACATATCTATAAGAGTCTGTTTATTCTACAATTATAATTCGCTTTTTAATTTTAAAACGTATTCTGTTACTAACCATCTTTCGTCTGCACTAAGTTGATTAGCGTGTGAACCCATTGAGTTTAATCCGTAAGTAATCACGTGGAAAATGCTTCCTTTTGTCACTTGTCTGTCTTTATAACTAGGAACACCTAAGAATTTTTCTTGTTGAACCAATTTACCTTTACCATCTCCCGCTGCACCATGACAAATCGCACAATAAACAGTAAACAATTCTTCTGCTTTTTTCATATCAACAGTAGTTGAATCAAGCGGTGAAGTTGTAATTAATTTAGAAGCGTTATACCCTTCAGTGGTATTAGGCAAATCATAAGGAGTAAAACCTCTTTTAATTGTCCCAGCTGGTGGCACTTGACTTACTCTTCCACCTTTAAAAGCATTCGATTCAGAATACGTTTCATAAGCAACTGATTCGTACATATTAGGCATATACTGATAATTAGGCTTCAAATCGTTTTTACATGAAACTAATGAAACTGTAACTATTAATAGTGCAACTGATTTAAGTAAACTTTTCATAATCTATTAATGCTTTTCTATTACTTTAACTTCTACTGCTCCAGTATTTTTAAGGAAAGTAGACAATTCCTCTTCGTTATCTTTAACTGATACTTCCATTAAAAAATGATCATCAGTAGTTCTTACGTCTGGATTTTCAGCTTTTTTGAATGGCCATAATTTACTTCTCATATAAAAAGTGATTACCATTAAGTGAGCTGCGTGAAATACAGTCAACTCAAACATTACTGGCACAAAAGCTGGCATATTTTGAATGTAACTGAAACTTGGTTTTCCACCGATATCTTGTGGCCAATCAGTAATCATAATATAGTTCATCATAACAGTTGCAACCGTAAGACCAATACAACCGTATATGAAAGCACAAATGGCTAATCTAGTAGGAGCAAGTCCCATTGCCTTGTCTAATCCGTGAACTGGAAAAGGAGTATAAACTTCTTCAATATGGTGATGTGCCTTTCTGGTTTGCTTTACAGCATCCATTAAGATGTCATCATCATTATATATAGCGTGTATAACTTTATTACTACTCATAATAATTATTAATGTTTATCTGAATTATGACCTGCTTTTTCTCTTTCTCTTTTGTAATTTTCTCCAGAAGATTTCAAGATAGTTTTAACCTCTGCCTGAGCGATTACTGGGAATGTTCTAGCATACAAAAGGAATAATACAAAGAAGAAACCGATTGTACCAATGAAAATTCCAATATCAATATAAGTTGGAGAGAACATTGTCCAAGATGATGGAAGATAATCTCTGTGCAATGAAGTAACGATGATTACGAAACGTTCAAACCACATACCAATATTTACTACAATTGAGATAACGAAAGAGAACATGATACTTGTTCTTAATTTCTTGAACCACATGAATTGTGGAGAAAATACGTTACAAGTCATCATTGACCAATATGCCCACCAGTAAGGACCAGTTGCTCTGTTTAAGAACGCATATTGCTCGTATTCAACACCTGAATACCATGCAACAAATAACTCAGTGATATAAGCAACACCAACAATAGAACCCGTAATCATAATTACAATATTCATTAATTCAATATGTTGAATGGTGATATACGCTTCAAGATTAGATACTTTTCTCATGATAATAAGTAAAGTATTAACCATTGCAAATCCTGAGAATACCGCACCTGCAACGAAGTATGGTGGGAAAATGGTGGTATGCCAGCCTGGAATAACCGAAGTTGCGAAGTCAAAGGATACAATAGTGTGTACCGAAAGTACAAGTGGAGTTGCTAAACCGGCCAATACAAGAGAAACCTCTTCAAAACGTTGCCAGTCTTTCGCTCTTCCGCTCCATCCAAAACTTAGGATAGAATATATTTTTTTATTAAATGGTGTTACTGCTCTGTCACGAATCATTGCGAAGTCAGGCAATAAACCAGTCCACCAGAATACTAATGATACAGAAAGATAAGTTGATATCGCAAATACGTCCCAAAGTAAAGGTGAATTAAAGTTAACCCATAATGACCCAAATTGATTTGGAATTGGCACAACCCAATACGCTAACCAAGGACGACCCATGTGAATAATTGGGAATAAACCTGCTTGGATTACCGAGAAAATGGTCATTGCTTCTGCAGAACGGTTGATGGCCATTCTCCATCGTTGACGGAATAATAATAATACCGCCGAGATAAGTGTTCCTGCGTGACCGATACCTACCCACCAAACGAAATTAGTGATATCCCAAGCCCAACCAACAGTTTTATTTAATCCCCAAGAACCGATACCTGTAGAAATGGTGTATATGATACATCCTATTCCCCAAAGGAAAGCTGCTAATGCGATAGAAAATACAGTCCACCACTGTTTATTGGCTCTTCCTTCAACAGGTGCAGCTACATCTACAGTTACATCGTGATAATTTTTATCACCTATAACTAAAGGTTTTCTAATGGGTGCTTCGTAATGAGACGACATAATTCTATATATTGTTTCTTATTAATTACTAAATATTTCTAACTTTAACTTGATAAACCACATTTGGCTTAGTTCCAACACTCTCTAACAAGTGGTATGATCTTTTATCTGCGGCTAATCGAGTTATCTCTGATTCTGGGTTATTCACATCACCAAACATCATTGCTCCAGTTGTACATGCATTTGAACATGCTGTTTGGAATTCATCTACTTTAACCTCTCTTCCATCTCGTTTAGCATCAAGAATTGTTTTTTGTGTCATTTGAATACACATTGAACATTTCTCCATAACTCCACGAGATCTTACATTTACATCTGGGTTAACAACCATTCTACCTAAATCATCATTGAAATGATAATTGAATTCATCGTTGTTAGCATACAAGAACCAGTTGAAACGACGTACTTTATAAGGACAGTTGTTAGCACAATATCTTGTACCTACACAACGGTTGTAAGCCATATGGTTTTGACCTTGACGTGAGTGAGAAGTAGCAGCAACTGGACAAACTGTTTCACATGGTGCGTGATTACAGTGTTGACACATTACTGGTTGGAAAACCACTTGAGGATTATCCGCAGGTGATTCCATTTCTCCAAATCCACTTAATGACCCTTTTTCACCTGTTAATCCGTCAAATTCATCTTTACGTTTATTATCTCCAGCAAAAGTATCTTCAGAAGAATAATATCTATCAATACGCAACCAATGCATATCGCGACTTCTTCTAACTTCATCTTTACCAACAACTGGAACGTTATTTTCGGCGTGACAAGCGATAACACAAGCACCACAACCAGTACAAGCATTCAAGTCGATTGATAAATTAAAATGATGTCCTACAGAACGATCAAAAGACTCCCATAAATCTACTGATGTAGCAGGAACTTCTTTGTGATCTAACGATACCATTGGAACTGGATTCCATTCTTGTGGAGTATCATATTTAGTTCTAAAAACTTCTAAAGTTGTTTCTTTAACGATGTCTCCTCTACCCATTAAAGTTTTTTGTGATTGAACACAAGCAAACTCATGAACATCACCAGTACTTTCAACAGTTACTGACTGAACATTGTTAAAATTAGTATAGAATGAGTAAGCATTAACACCTACTTGCATTTCTTCTTGCATAGCTGCTTTTCTACCGTAACCTAAAGCTAAACCAACAGTTCCTTTTGCTTGTCCTGGTTGAACAATTACAGGCACTGTCATTTTTACTTTTCCAACAGTTATGTTAGCATAACTACCGTTCAATCCACCGTTGGCAACGATTTCATTCATTAACTTTAACTCTTTAGCATCAGCTTGAGAAACAGTTAAATAATTATCCCACGAAACTCTTGTGATTGGATCAGGAAACTCTTGTAACCATGGATTATTAGCTTGTTGACCATCACCCATTCCAGTTTTAGTATACAATACTAATTCCATTCCGGATGATTTTGATTGCGCTAAAGCAGCTGCAGCAGCACCATAATCAGCCGTTCCACCAGCTAAAGTAGATTCTGTAGAAGCAGCAACTCCATCGTGAAGTACTTTATTCCAAGTTGCACCTGAAGTATAAGAAGCTGAATTTGCTTTGATGTAGTCATAGTAGCTTCCTGGAGTACCATTCAACGACAATAAAACATCTTGAAATTGTTTTGTATTGAAAAGTGGACGGATAGTAGGTTGAGTTAAAGAATAAGATCCTTTAGTCAAACTATGATCGTTCCATGATTCTAAATAGTGTGGAGCAGCAGCAGCGATTGTAGTCACTGAAGCCGTTTCATCTTCTCGTAAAGAAAATGCAACTGAAAGTTTTGCTTTTTTCAAATCATTCGCGAAAGAAGCGCCATCTGCTAAAGTATAAACTGGATTCACACCACTCATAATAAGTGTATGAATGTTACCTGCTTTTAAATCGGTCATCAACTGAGTCATTTGTTGATTTGAACCTTTTCTAATCAATCGCGCACTAGAAGCATTGAACGCTTGACTAGTTAACACTTGATTAATTGCAATTACCAATAATTGAGCGTTTTTATCCTGAATACCAGAAACAACAACACCTTTACCTTTTGCAGATAATAATTGTTGTGCCGCTTTTGTTACTTCAGCATCCAAGTCTTTACTTAAACTTGTTCCAACAGAAGAACCTGTAATTGCATTGTATAATTTAACAAGCGCTTGCTTTTGATTCGCTACCGTCATGGCAACTCTTTTATCAGCAGCAGCACCTGATAATGTCATATTGGATTCGAATTGAATGTGTTTCGACATTCTACCGTTTTGTGGAATTCTCCCTTTAGCATAACCTGTATCGTATCCGCCACCTTGCCAATCTCCTAAGAAATCAGCACCAACAGAAACAATAACATCTGCTTTAGAAAAATCGTAATCCACTAAAACTCTTTCGCCATAAACCACTTCTGCAGCATCTAATGCAGCTGATTCTGAAACAGCATCATAGATTACATGTTTTGAATTTGGGTTTTTCGCTAAAAAGTCAGCTATTAATTTTTCTGTAGAAGGACTTGCTAAAGTATTTGTAAGCAAAACAACTTGTTTGCCTGAAGTTTTCGCTTCTGCTAAACCAGCTTTGATTGCTTTTTCTACATCAGACCATTCAGCATCCTTACCAGAAATTTTAGATTTTTGAAGTCTTTTACTATCATACAATGACAATACTGAAGCATGTACTCTTGCATTAGCAGTAAATTTAGCACCCGCTATAGTATTGTTATCAATTTTAATTGGTCTTCCTTCACGAGTTTTTACTAAAAGGTTGGCAAAATCAAAACCGTCAAACATAGTTGTAGCATAATAATCTGCTATTCCAGGAATAATTTCTTCTGGTTGAACAACGTATGGGATTGATTTATTTACTGGACCTTCACAGGCTGCTAAAGTAGCTGCTGCTGTACTGAATCCTACGTACTTTAAAAAATCACGACGAGTAGTTGATGATGATGACAAAGACGCTGCGTCTCCTAAAAATTCATCTGTTGGAATTTCTTCAACAAATTCATTGTTTTTAAGCGTCTCAACAATAGAGCTGTTTTCGTTTAGCTCTTCAACACTTTTCCAGTATTTTTTGTTTGATGACATCGTATATAAATATTTTAGCTTCTTAATAATTAATTAATAGTGACACTTACCACATTCTAAACCTCCCATATCGCTTACAGTAAGTTTGTCTTTACCGTATTTCTTAGAAAGTTCTGCGTGAATTTTATCATAGTAAGCATTGCCTTCCATTTTAACATTAGTTTGTCGGTGACAATCAATACACCAACCCATAGTTAATGGAGCAAATTGTTTTTGAATTTCGTACTCTTGAACCGGACCGTGACATTTTTGACATTCGATTCCACCAACCGTTACGTGTTGAGAGTGATTGAAATAGGCAAAATCAGGAAGTTTATGAATACGCACCCATTTTACTGGTTGAGTTTTTCCAGTATATTTTTGCATTGATTTATCCCAACCTACTGCATCGTATAGCTTTTGGATTTGAGCATCATAAAATGCTTTTGAGTATTCTGCTGTAGCAGTTGTATCAGCTACTTCAGAAATATTTTTGTGACAATTCATACACACATTCAACGAAGGAATACCAGCATTTTTACTTGTTCTTGCCGAAGAGTGACAGTATTTACAATCGATTCCGTTACTTCCTGCGTGAATTCTGTGCGAATAGTGAATTGGCTGAATTGGAGCATAATCTTGATCAACACCAATTTGACTTAAATATCCGTAAACAAAATAACCACTAGCTAATAATAGGAAAACCGCCGAAACAAAAACTAAGAATTGATTTTTTACAAATGCCTTTGGCAACGCTAAGAAATCAAGTTTTCTATCAGCACCTTCAATTCCGTTTGATTTTGCAATTTTGGTTAAAACATTATTCACTAAGAACAACATAACCACCAACATTAACATCACTAATGAAAGAGCTCCTAAAATTACATTGTTTGAAATTCCTCCTTCATCTTGACCCTTCTTTGTTGGATCAACAACTCCTGTTGCAGCAACTTCAGCTTTTTTCTCAGAAGTGTACGCGATGATGTTATCAATATCAGTTGTAGTCAATTGCGGGAATGCGGTCATTACTGATTTATTGTTCTCTTCGAAAACTTTTACTGCTTTAGCATCACCTGAAGCAATCAAAGCAGAACTATTGTTAATCCACTTGTACAGCCAAGCCATATCGTACTTGTTCGCAACACCTCTAAGCGCAGGACCTGTAGATTTAGCATCTAATTTGTGACAAGCAGCACAATTGGTATTAAACAAAGCTTTTCCCGCCACAGGATCACCACCAGATGTTGCAGGCGCAACAGCTGTTGTAGTTGCAGCATCGGCAGCTGGTGCTGGAGCGGCAGTTTCTTGAGAAAAAGAAGTTAAGGAGAATGTTAGCACAAAAGCTAAACAGAAAATTATAGTCCTTGAAATCGAATTATGGTTACCCATTTTTTTCATGTGTTAGTATAATTTTTTCAAATCATATAAAATACATTCCTACAATAGTGTATTCCTGTATTTATATGTCAAATGATAATTTACAATTTTTGGCATGCTTTTTAATGATAATTATCAGAAATAGGCAACACCCTTTTTAAAAAACCTGCACAAAAATACGACTTATCAATTATTCTCAAAACCTTAAATATATCTTAATTCTTAATTTATATCAATTCTAAATAATATTTTTGTTTTCCTTTAGTTATCTATGTGTTACATTTGCATTAAAATCAATATATTATGAATATTTTAACCTATAAAAAAGTTCTTTTTTTCTTTATTTTAAATGTGTTTTTTAGCAAAAATAATTTGGCTTTAAGCCAAAACACAGCGGTAAATCAAGATCCTAAATTTGAACAGTTATTAAAAGAAAAGAGAAAAATTAACTCGGGCATCACGATCAATAATCGCTATAAAATTCAGGTGTTTACAGGAAATAATGAGTTGTCTAAAAAAGCTTTTGTAGACTTTAAAAAGGAATTTAAAGACTTTGATGCAACTATTGTCTTTAACACTCCTTCATATAAAGTTTGGGTAGGAAACTACAAAACCCGAATTGAGGCAGAAAGAAACCTAAAATTACTTGTAAAAAAATACCCAAATGCATTCATCATAAAACCAAGTAAATTATAGTTTATACTTAAATAATATCAATAAAAAAATCCCCACTTCTCAGCGGGGATTTTTTATTATTTCAACTTTTTCTTTACTTCCACTTCTTGGAAAGCTTCGATTATATCGTATTGCTGTATGTCGTTATAATTTTTAACCTGCATACCACAATCATATCCTTTTGCTACTTCTTTTACATCGTCTTTAAAACGTTTTAAAGTGGCTAATTCACCTGTGTAAATCACAACTCCTTCACGGATTAAACGAATTTTAGAGTTTCTAAAGATTTTACCATCAGTAACCATACAACCCGCAATTGTTCCGACTTTAGATACTTTGAAAATTTCTCGTATCTCAGCAGTTCCTGTAATTTCTTCTTTCATTTCAGGAGAAAGCATTCCTTCCATCGCATCTTTTAAGTCATCAATAGCATCGTAAATAATTGAATAGTTACGGATATCGATTTCTTCTTTATCAGCCAATTGTTTAGCATTTCCTGCTGGACGAACATTAAATCCGATAATGATAGCATCAGAAGCAGATGCTAACATAACATCTGATTCGGTAATCGCTCCAACACCTTTGTGAATGATATTGATTTGAATTTCTTCCGTAGATAATTTAGAGAACGAATCAGATAATGCTTCTACAGAACCATCCACATCTCCTTTAAGGATAATGTTTAACTCTTTAAATTGTCCAAGTGCAATACGACGACCAATTTCTGCCAATGTAATGTGTTTTTGTGTACGAACCGATTGTTCACGCATCAATTGAGTACGTTTGGCTGCAATTTGTTTTGCTTCTCTTTCATCTTCAAATACGTTGAATTTATCACCCGCAGTTGGCGCACCATCCAAACCTAAAATCGAAATTGGAGTTGAAGGTCCGGCTTCTTTAACCGAATTCCCTCTTTCGTCGTGCATGGCTTTAATTTTACCATGATTCTTACCCGCTAAAACGTAATCACCTACTTTTAAAGTTCCGGCTTGTACCAATATAGTAGTTACATAACCTCTTCCTTTGTCTAACTGAGCTTCCACAACAGTTCCGACAGCAGGTTTATTTGGGTTTGATTTTAAATCTAAAATTTCAGCTTCAAGAAGTACTTTTTCAAGCAATTCTTTCACACCAGTACCAATTTTTGCTGAGATATCGTGTGATTGGTATTTCCCACCCCAATCTTCAACCAACAAATTCATTCCTGCCAACTGCTCTTTAATCTTTTCTGGATTGGCAGCAGGTTTATCAATTTTATTGATGGCAAAAATCATTGGAACTCCAGCCGCTTGAGCGTGACTGATGGCTTCTTTGGTTTGTGGCATGATATCATCATCGGCAGCAGCCACAATAATCGCAATATCGGTTACTTGAGCACCACGAGCACGCATAGCGGTAAAGGCTTCGTGACCTGGAGTATCAAGGAATGTAATTTTTTGACCATTATCCAAAGTTACGGCATACGCACCAATGTGTTGGGTAATTCCACCCGACTCACCAGCGATAACATTTTCCTTACGGATGTAATCCAATAAGGATGTTTTTCCGTGATCAACGTGTCCCATAACCGTTACAATTGGAGCACGAGATACTAAATCTTCCTCTCTATCTTCAACTACTTCAATAGCTTCTTCAATATCAGTAGTGATGAATTCAACTTCATATCCAAATTCGTCAGCAACAATAGACAAGGTTTCAGCATCTAAACGTTGGTTCATGGTAACCATGATTCCCAATGTCATACACGTTCCAATTACTTTGGTAATCGGCACATCCATCATGGTTGCAACTTCACCTACAGTAACAAACTCAGTTACTTTTATTGTTTTACTTCCTTCTTCGATTGCTTTTTGTTCCTCATCCGTACGTTGACGGTGAGAATCTCTTTTATCTCTTCTGTATTTTGCAGCTTTTGATTTTGAACCTTTTCCTTGTAAACGCTCTAAGGTTTCTTTGATTTGGTTTTTAACCTCTTCTTCTGTTGGCTCCACTTTTTGAACAATGGCTGGGCGATTTCCTTTTTGGAAACCTCCGCCAGGTTTATTGGCTCCAAATTTATTTCCACCTGGTTTATTTGCACCACCGTTTGCTCCTGGAGCTCCTGGTCTGTTTTCACCTGGTTTTGGTGGAATTCTTTTGCGTTTATTTTTGTTCTCACCTGGTTTTGGATCACCTGGTTTGTTTGGAGTAATTTTTGGGTCTTCTTTTTTCTTTTTAGGTTTTTCGAATTGAGCTAAATCAATTTTTTGACCTGTTATTTTCGGACCTGTTAAACTTTGATATTGAGTTTCGTGAGTTTCTTCTGTTGGAGTTTCCTCTACAACTGGAGTCACTTTTTTCTCTTCAACCTTTGGTGTTTCAACTTCTTTGGGAACTATTTTTTCAACAACTGGCTCTGGTTTTACTTCTTGAACTGGAGCCACTTTTACAGGATCTAATTCAATTTTACCTACTTGTTTTGGACCGGAAACAACTGCCTTAGCCTTGATTACTTCAAGACGTTGACGTTCTTCTTCTTGTTTTCTCTTTTCCTCAATTTCCTTTTCTCTTTCAATTCGAAGCGCTTCTTTTTCTTTTCTAATTTCCTCACTAACTCCTTTAGAAGCTTCTTTGTTTCCTTTGTCGCCTGCAAATTGGCCACAAAGAATATTATATACATCATCAGAAATTTTTGTGTTTGGACTTGCTTCAATAGCAATTCCCTTATCTTTTAGATAATCCACAGCTCTTTCTAAAGAAATATTTAATTCCCTTAAAACTTTGTTTATTCTAATATTTCCTTCAGACATAAAATCTAATTAATTTTTTATACTATTTGGTGAGAATTAATCCTCAAATTCTTCTTTTAATATTCTGATAACCTCTTGAATCGTTTCTTCTTCTAAGTCAGTTCTTCTCACTAAATCAGCCACATTTTGTTTTAAAATACTACGCGCAGTATCCAAACCAATTTTAGCAAATTCATCGATTACCCATCCATCGATTTCATCTGAGAACTCTGTTAATTCAACGTCGTCTTCTTCGGCAGTGCTTCCTTCTCTAATTACGTCTAATTCATAACCTGTTAGTTGACCTGCTAATTTAATGTTGTGACCGCCACGACCAATTGCTTTTGAAACTTCTTCTAATTTCAAATACACTTCAGCTCTTTTATTTTCTTCATCAATTTTGATAGAAGAAACTTTTGCTGGACTTAATGCTCTTGTGATGTACAATTGAATATTTGATGTGTAATTAATCACGTCAATATTCTCATTTCCAAGTTCACGAACAATTCCGTGAATTCTAGAACCTTTCATTCCTACACAAGCTCCAACTGGATCAATCCTATCATCATACGAATCAACGGCTACTTTTGCTTTTTCACCCGGAATTCTAACCACATTTTTAATAGTGATTAAACCATCGAATACTTCTGGAATTTCTTGCTCAAATAATTTTTCTAAGAAAGCCGGAGCAGTTCTAGACATAATAATTTGAGGCTTATTTCCTTTTAACTCAACACTTTCAATAATTCCTTTTACGTTATCACCTTTTCTGAAGAAATCAGATGGAATTTGTTTTTCTTTTGGAAGCACAATTTCATTACCGTCATCATCTACCAAAATAACGACTCTAGGTCTTACATGGTGAACTTCTGCTGTGTAAATATCGCCAATTAAATCTTTAAATTGCTTATAAAGATTTGTATTATCGTGTTCATGAATTTTAGAAATAAGATTCTGGCGTAAAGCTAAAATGGCTCTTCTTCCTAAGTCGATTAATTTTACTTCTTCAGATACGTCTTCACCTACTTCAAAATCAGGCTCAATTCTTCGTGCTTCTGAAAGTGCAATTTCTTGATTTTCGTCTTCAACTTCACCATCTGCAACAACAACCCTGTTTCTCCATATCTCCATATCTCCTTTATCAGGATTTATGATAATATCAAAATTATCATCCGAACCGTATTTCTTTTTTAAAGCATTTCTAAAAACGTCTTCTAAAATCGCCATGAGCGTTACTCGATCAATAAGTTTATCGTCTTTAAACTCTGAAAATGATTCGATTAATGCAATATTTTCCATTATTCTTATTAATTAAAATTTATTGTAACAATTGCTTCTATTATTTCATTGTAAGGAATTTCAGCTTTTTTAATCACTGTTTCTTTTCCTTTACCTATCTTCTTTGGCTCTCTGGCCGACCAAACTAAGGTTATTTTATCTTCGTCTGCATGTTCCAACTCTGCTTCAATTGTTTCAGATTTGGTTTTAACTTTTAGTGTTCTTCCAATATTTTTTTTATACTGTCGTACCAATTTTAATGGCGAAGAAACACCTGCCGAAGCCACTTCTAAAGAAAAATCTTGTTCTTCTCGATCCAAATTATTCTCAACAACTCTGCTGATATCGATACAATCCTGAAGTATTACTCCATTATCTCCATCCAAAGTTATGGATATTTTGTTAGAATTATCAATACTCAAATCAATTAAAAAAAGACTTGGCTTTTCTTGTAATGCTTGATTCAATAATTCAAATACTTGTTCTTTAAATGTCATATTTTTATAAAAAGAGGGAAGCAATGCTTCCCTCATTATTTAGTTTTGATAATAAATAACGGTGCAAATATACAATTTTTTTTTAATGACAAATATCATTTACCAATCTTAAAAAAAATCCTTACCTTTATCAAAGAAAAAATAAACTAAATAAAACCAGTAATTTATATCTAATCATGAAAAAAATTTTAATACCTACAGACTTTTCTAAGCACGCTGAGTATGCTTTGAAAGTAGCTGCTCAAATTGCCAAAAAAAACGATGGTGAAATTATTTTATTACACATGCTCGAGTTGCCTCATCAAGCTGGTGATGCCATTGGCGCTGGAAAAGATATCCCTGAAATAATGTTTTTCAAAAATGCTGCAATCAAAAAATTAGAAGATTTGATGGACGAGGATTACCTTGACGGAATCAAAGTTTCTGAAGTGGTTCAGTTTGAATTAGCATTTGACGGAATATTAAAAATAAGTCAAAAAAATAATGTTGATTTAGTTGTGATGGGTTCACACGGAGCAAGCGGATATAAAGAAATGTTCATTGGATCTAATGCTGAAAAAGTAGTTAGAAACTCTGAAGTTCCTGTTTTAATCATTAAAAAAGAGCAAGACAACTTCCAAGTTAATGATTTTGTTTTTGCTTCTGATTTTAGTGATGAAGTAAAAAAACCATTTGAAAAAGTAGTTGAGTTTGCCAATAAATTTGATGCTACACTTCACTTAGCTATGATTAACACTCCAAACGATTTTAAATCAACTTCTACTTCTGAGGAGATTATGAATAATTTTATTTCTAACTTCAAAGTAAATAAGCATCAAACACACATCTATAATGAAACGAATGTTGAGAAAGGAATTTTAAATTTCTCGAATAGCATCAACGCTGATTTAATTGGAATGTGTACTCATGGAAGAAAAGGTTTATCTCACTTCTTTAACGGAAGCATTAGCGAAGACTTGGTAAATCACGCTACTCGTCCAGTGGTGACTTTCAAAATATAACAACCAACCTAAACAACAACTAAAAAACCTCTCGAGTAATTGAGAGGTTTTTTATTTATTCACCTTTTATAAAACAAAAAATCCCAACCGTGAAGTTGGGATTATTTTGTTGGTCTACAAGGACTCGAACCTTGAAAGACTGCACCAAAAACAGTTGTGTTACCATTACACCATAGACCAATAATGCATGAATGCGGGTGCAAATTTAATACAAATTTTATTTTAAGCAAATATTTCAATGCTTTTTATTCAAAAAAACTTTGAGTTTAGCCTTTAATCATGTTAACTATTTCATCTTAAAATATTTTCATGAAATAAAAATCTTCTGGCAATGGCCTTCTGAAAGTTAATCGTAGGTTAAAGACAGCTAAAAAAATTCGTTTTACAATAAATCCTCTTATTTTTGAATTCGAATTACATGCAAATGAAAAGAAAAATCAATATATTAATTACTATTTCAACTATCGTATTACTTGCGCTGTGCTTTGTACAATTGTATTTAGTAAAAACAGCTTATCGATACAAAGTAGCACAATTTCGATTGGAAATTAAAGATCGGTTGAGTAAAATCACTAACGATTACAGCGATATTGACAGTACTATTTTTAATAAAAAAGACTTTTTATACCAACAATTGGCATCCAACTATCTAGCCAACAAAACTACTGGTGAAGAAATCAAACAGCAATTACTTGAAAATCAGTTTAGAAAACAATTGACATTAAAACTACAACAAGAATTTGAAAAAGAATTTCCTGATCACTCCATCGATTTTGCCATTGTTTTGAACAAGTTTGTTATGTTCAACAACCACAAACAAGCCGATACACTTTTTGCCGAAAAACCATTGATAGAAAATAAAATGTGCGGGAATTTGGCTTCGTTAGACGATGCTTTTTTGATTCGGAATTATGTCGGCACCACAAGTTCTAACTCGGCTCAATCAACTTACAAACTACTGACAGAAGACGCACTGTATGTTTCAGTAAAAAATTGGGAGCTGATTGTATTAAAAAGAATGTCGTCAATTTTAATCTTTTCCTTTCTTTCGATAATTATCTTAATCAGCATTTTTGTTGTCACTATTAAAGCCTTAATCAAGCAGAAAAAAATCAGCGATATCAAAACGGATTTCATTAACAATATCACTCACGAACTGAAAACTCCACTGACTACTTTATCGGTTTCAACCAAAATATTGGAACGCAATGACATCAAAGAAAACGAACAATTGTACAATCAATTACTCAACACCATCAATCGACAAAACGAGCGTTTACAACATCTGATAGACCAAGTAATGAATAATTCACTAGGTCATGAAGAAATCGAACTTCAGAAGCAAAAAATTGAGGTACATTCTTTTTTAAATTCGATCATCAATGATTTTAAAATAGCACATACAAGCACTCAAATCCAAACCTCTTTTCATTCCGAAGAAACCAAATTAAAATTGGATACTTTTCATTTAACAACAGCCATTTTGAATGTATTAGAAAATGCCGTGAAATACGGAAGCACTTCGATAGTTATTTCAACACAACTTCAAAATAACGTGTTCTCCATTAGCATAGAAGACAACGGAATTGGAATAGAAAAGAACAAACAAAATCTGCTTTTTGACAAATTTTATCGCGTCGAACAAGGCAATGTTCATACAACAAAAGGACTAGGATTAGGCCTTTATTATGTAGATCAAATCATTAAAGCGCACAAAGGAAGTGTTAAATTGGTGAGTGATTTTGGTAAAGGCACCAAACTGACATTACTTATTCCTACTTCAATATAATAAAACATGAAGAAAATTCTTTTAGTTGAAGATGATGTTGATTTTTCGATTGTCTTACAGCAGTATTTACAGTTGAACCATTTTGATGTGACGGTAGTTGAAAACGGAAGGAAAGCATTGGATTTACTCTTAAGAAACACGTATGATATTTGTGTTTTTGATGTAATGATGCCTGAAATGGATGGATTTACGCTGGCTGAGAAAACCATCGAGATCAACCCAGAAACACCATTTGTATTTTTGACAGCGAAGCAATTAATGGAAGATAAAATTAAAGGTCTTCAATTGGGCGCCGACGATTATATTGTCAAACCTTTTGAGGCAGAAGAACTTATTTTGCGACTGAATAACATCTTAAAACGAAGTGAATCAAATTTCAATCGAAACCATGAAAAACAAAAAATTCAGTTGGGAAATTATCTTTTTGATACTCAAAGAATGTGCTTGGAACTGAATGGAAAAACCCAGCAATTAACCGAAAAAGAAGCCGCTTTGATTCATTATTTTTATCATCATAAAAACCAATTGGTAAAACGGGAACAAATTTTAAAAGCCATTTGGAAGACCGATGATTTTTTCTCGGGAAGAAGCATGGATGTTTACATTAGTAAAATTCGCAAATACCTTCAAGAAGACACCAGAATAAGTATTGAAAGCACTCGATTCATCGGAATTGAATTCAAACTAACAACATAAACAACACTCATTTAAAAACAATAACGCCGAATCCTGTAGTAATAGAAAATTTTATAACGTTCAATTTATGGGTTTCGCTAAAAAAATAGTTTCTTTGCACTTAATTAAAATCAAATCTTCACACACTATATATGACAACAGAAAGCTTTAAAAAGTGGAATACACTACTAGGTTGGGTCGCTTTTGCTATCGCATTGGTAACGTACACATTAACCGTTGAACCAACAATGAGTTTTTGGGATTGTGGTGAATACATTGCTACATCAGCAAAATTAGAAGTCGGACATCCACCAGGTGCGCCATTATATCAAATGCTTGGAGCATTTTTCTCGACCTTTGCTATGGGCAAAGAAAACATTGCTTTGATGGTGAACATGATGTCGGTTTTTTCAAGTGCATTTACCATTTTATTTATGTTTTGGTCATCAAATATCATTCTTAAAAAAGTGGTATCAAGTTATACCGAGTTAACCAAAGACAATTCAGTTGCCATTTTAGGAAGTTCATTCGTCGGAGCATTAACGTTTACTTTCTCTGATAGTTTTTGGTACAATGCTGTAGAAGCTGAAGTATATGCAATGGCGACTTTATTCATTGCCTTATTGTTATGGCTTGGTTTACGTTGGGAACAAGACATGAATACACCACGTGGAAACCGATGGTTACTACTAATATCTCTAATCATTGGTTTGTCTTTTGGTGTACACTTTATGGCATTACTGACTATTCCTTCAATCGGATTTTTATATTTCTTTAAAAATTACGAAAAAGTAACCGTTAAAAATTTCATCATTGCCAACATCGTAATTGTTGCTGTTTTGTTGTTCATCTTTAAGTTGCTTCTACCGTATACTTTGGGATTTTTTGGTAAAAGTGAGATCTTTTTTGTAAACAGCCTTGGACTTCCTTTTGACTCTGGAACCATCATCATGTTTGCGTTAATCATCGGGTTTTTCTACTTCGGATTACGCTATACTAAACAAAAAAATCAAGCTTTTTACAATACAATTTTGTTGTGTGTTTTGTTTGTTTTAATCGGATTTTCAACTTGGTTGATGTTACCAATTCGTGCCAATGCGAACACTCCAATTAACGAAAACAAACCATCGGATGCCGCCGAAGTTTTAGCCTATTACAATCGTGAGCAATATGGTGTTAATCCACTTTTTTACGGTCCGCAATACACTGATACTTTTGCTGGATTAGACGAAGATCAACCGTATTTAGACAAAGCTCCCAACTACGAGAGAAATTATCAAACCGGTAAATACGAGATTGTAAATCATTATAAAAATGCGGAGCAAAATTCAGACGACAATCACAAAGCTATTTTACCGCGCTTATGGAGTACAGAACACATAGAAAACTACATTACTTTTACTAGTGTTCCAAAATTTGAATTGGATCACAATTATCCTTACGAAGAAGATTTGGAGCAATATGGAGTTGACATCAACACGTTAAGTGAAGAAGAATTATTTCAAGCTGTTGCTCAACTTAAAGATGAAATTCAAAAAACCATCAGCGAATTTAAAACTGCTTACGCTCAAAAGCAAGTTGACAACGGAGATTATGTAAGTTTTTTGAAAAGATACAGCAAATACTTAATCGTTGAAAAACCTTCTACCTGGGACAACATCAGTTTCATGGTTGAGTACCAATTTGGTTATATGTACGGTCGCTATTTGTTGTGGAACTTTGTTGGAAGACAAAACGACAACCAAGGAAAATACGACAATTTAGATGGAAACTGGTTGAGCGGAATTACACCTTTAGACGAAATTCATTTAGGTCCGCAAAAGGATTTACCTCAAGACTTGGCTAACAACAAAGGACGTAACACCTATTTCTTCTTACCTTTCTTGTTAGGACTAATTGGTTTTATGTACCACATTCAACGCGACAGAAAATCGTTCTACGTGTTATTGACGCTATTCTTATTTACTGGTTTAGCCTTGAAGATTTATTTGAACGAACGTCCTTTCGAACCTAGAGAAAGAGACTATGCATTAGTTGGCTCGTTTTATGTATTTGCCATGTGGGTTGGTTTTGGAGTTTATGCATTATATGAAATCATAAAAGACAAGTTAGCTTCAAAAATTGCAGCGCCAATTACTATCGCAGCTTGTTTAATAGCTTCACCTGTATTAATGGCTACTCAAAACTGGGACGATCACGATCGTTCTGATAAATATACTGCATTGGCTATGGCAAAAGCGTATTTGGATTCGTGTGAACCCAATGCGATTTTGTACACAATTGGTGATAATGACACGTTCCCTTTATGGTATGCTCAAGAAATTGAAGGCTACAGAACTGACGTGAAAGTGTGTTGTACGAGTTTATTAATGACCGATTGGTACATTGATCAAATGAAAATGAAAACGTACAACTCTAATGGATTGCCAATTTCATTTAATCACAATCAATACGTAGATGGAACTAGAGATTACATTTTATTCAGCGGTCAAAGTGAAAACAGATGGAATCTAAAAGACTTCTTGGATTTTGCAAAAAGTGAAAATCCACGTACAAAAATAGAATTGGGCAGCGGACAAATGGCGAATTTCTTCCCAACTAATAAAGTTCGAATTCCAGTTGATAAAAATGCTGTAATCAAAAACAAAGTGGTAAGCCCTAGATTTAATGATTCTATTGTTCCTTACATTGATATTGACATTGATGGTGGTGCGATGTATAAAAATCGCTTGATAATGCTAGACATTTTGAATAATAATAATTGGAAGCGACCAACCTATTTTACTGGAGGAAGTTTTGGCAATGAAGATTATTTATGGATGAAAGATTATTTGCAATTGGATGGTATGGTGTATAAATTGGTTCCGTTAAAAACCATAGTAGACAAAGAAAATCCATTTGATTTAGGACAAATTGATACTGATGTAATGTACAATTTAGTTCAAAAATGGACGTGGGGTAACGGCGAAAAAACCACTATTTATCATGATCCTGAAACGCGTAAAAACAGCATATCCTCTCGAAATAATTTATCTCGATTAATGTTCCAATTAATTAAAGAAGGCAAAAATGACAAAGCAAAAGCGATTATTGAAATGTCGTTGACCAAAATGCCAATAGACTATTACGGCTATTACACTGCGGTTGATCCATTTGCTGACGGATATTACAAAATTGGCGAAAAAGAAAAAGCACGTGAATTATTAAAAAAACTAATGGTTAAATACCAAGAGAATCTGAAATATTACAAAAACTTCAACGCTGCTGATCAAAACTTTATGCTGTCTGATATTTATACCGATATTGAGCGTTACCGTAATTTGTTGACCATTATGAAAGACAATAACGATTTATCATTTTACAATCAGAACAAACCAACATTCAATACTTATGTAGCTATGTACAGTCGTTTTGATATGGAAAAAGAATAAATCATATTAATTAATTTATACTATTTAGTGCCAATGGAATTTCTATTGGCACTTTTTATTTATTTTTGATTCATGAACTTCTCTTGGGTAAAAACAAATTGGCTGATTAAAAAACTATTTTCTAATTATGTTTGGGACATTCCCAATCATGAGAATAAAGTATACCTAACATTTGATGATGGACCAACTCCAGAAATCACCGAATGGATGTTAACACAACTAAAATCTTTTGATGCTAAAGCTACTTTTTTTTGCATTGGTGATAATGTTAGAAAATTTCCAGAAATCTTTCAGAAAGTAACCAATGATGGTCATTCCATCGGAAACCATACTTTTAATCATTTAAACGGATGGAATACTGAAAAGGAAGTTTATATTAAAAATGTAGAATTATGCAATCAAGTGATGGTAGAAAGCAAAAGGCAGAAGGCAGAAAGCAGTATTACCACCATAAAAGATAATCTGCAGACTGAGCTCTTTCGACCACCGTACGGAAAAATCAAACCTTCACAATCCAAAATTTTACGAAAACAAGGCTATAAAATCATCATGTGGGATGTGATTAGCTATGATTTTGACGCCACAATTCCTCCTGAAAAGTGTTTAGAAAATGTATTGAAAAATGTACAATCGGGAAGTATAATCGTTTTTCATGACAGCAAAAAAGCGTTCCAGAACTTGGAATTTGTTTTACCAAGAACATTACAATTTTTAAAAGAAAATGGATTTGTTTGTGATAAGTTGTAGAAAGAAATCACTTTCTCGCAATGACTAAACCTGCTCTTGAACTAAACCAATAATAGTATTAGCATCCAACTCGCCCGATTGCCTCCACACCATTTGACCTTCTTTATAAATCATCAATGTTGGCAACCCTTTTATACGAAGTGCTTCGGCTAATTCTTGATTTTTATCCACATCAATTTTAATCACTTTTGCTTTGTCTCCTAATGCTGCAGCGACATCTCTGATTACAGGATGCATCGATACTGACGACTCATTCCACTCGGTGTAGAAGTCGATTAAAACAGGAACTTGGGCATTGATAAGTTCTCCAAATTTTGACATAAAACCAAAATATTTATAGCTTTCTTTAAGAATTTGAAAGCAATTTGCAATACAAATATACTATTTTTAACTAATTACACTATGTTTTGACCTTTTTTTAGTTCAATTACGGTAATTTCAGGCATAATTCCAACTCTTCCTGGATACGCATGAAAACCAAAACCGCGATTTACATAAATATAGCGACCCACATTTTCATATAATCCAGCCCATTGTTTATACACATATTCAACTGGACTCCATTTGAAAACACCTGGGATTTCTATTCCAAATTGGAAGCCGTGAGTATGTCCTGATAAAGTCAAATGATAATGATCTGGGTGATTCTTTACTTCCATTTCCCAATGACTCGGATCGTGGCTCATTAGTATTTTAAAGTCTTCTTTACTTAGTCCTTCTGAAGCCTTTTTCAAATCGCCTACTTTTTTGAATTTTACGCCCCAATTTTCTACTCCAACGATGGCGATTTCATCTTTTCCTCTTTTGATTTTGATGTTTTCGTTCAACAACAATTTAAAATCAATTTGTTGGTGTAAATCTTTTATGGCTTCAAAGTTTTCTTCTTTATCTTTTTCAGACGACCAATCAACATATTCACCATAATCATGATTGCCTAATATTGAGTACTTCCCAAATTCATGTTTCTGAATTTTATTAAACGTTTCCAACCATGGATGCATTTCTTTGGCATGAGTATTCACAATATCGCCTGTGAACAATAACAAATCAGAATTTTGTTGGTTAATTAAATCAATAGCATAACTGATTTTCTCGGGGTTATCAAAACTTCCACTGTGCACATCCGAAATTTGAGTGATTGTAAATCCATCAAAATCATCAGGTAAATCAGGAAAAAACAGTGTTTGTTTGATGACTTTAAAATTGTATTTCCCAACGGTCATTCCGTAAATTAACGACAGAAACGGAATAGCAGCGATTCCGAGTGCAACTCTGCTCACAAATTGTCTTCTTTCGGGCAAAAAAGCAGCTTGCTTGTCGTAATCGGCAATGTAATTTTTGGTTCCGACTAATATTCGAAGTACGTCTTCCACCAACATGAAAAAAGTAATTAACAGTTTCGGAAGTAAAACCAGAAGCAAAACTCCAATAGTCAACATAAACATAGGTGTTTGGCCTACAGTTCTATCAAATTTTGAAAACTGATAAAAGATAAAAACCACGGCTGAAACCGACACTAAAATGTATGCAATTTGTATCCATTTGACTTTGGTTACCGTTTTAACTGCTTGAAAAGCATAGAGTTCAATAACAGCTATTATAATGAAAAGAATGATCCAACGAGGTGACATAGTGTGTTTTAATTATACGCAAAAGTACATCACGGTATATATTTTTTTGTAGTTTTAAGGAATATTTTAACATATTTAAAACATGAAAAAAATAATACTCCAATTATTGTTTTCAATTTTATTGATTACTACAGGATTTTCTCAGCAGAAAAAGACAAATTCAATTGATGATCAAATATTCAAACAGCTTGAAATAGCTGAAGAACACATAGGTAATGATAGTGATAGCGCTTTGATTTATATAAAAAAAGCCAAAACACTAGCTCTAAAGAGTAAAACACCAATGACTTCGATTCGAACATTGGAAACGGAAGGAAACTACTACGGATTTGTAAAAAGTAATTACGACAAAGCGACTGAACTTTTTTTGGAAGCTATCCGACAATGTGAAATTAACAAACTAAACTATTCGAAAGACATCTACCATTCGTTAGGTGTATTATTCCATGTAACCGATAATTATGAAAAGGCAAAAGTGTATTATGACAAAGTGTATGAATTAGCAACAAAAGAAAAAGATACTACTTTAATAGTCAGAAGTTTGGTCAATTTAGGCTCGATTAATTCATCGCAAAAAAATTATGCCAAAGCAGAGAAATTATTTAAAGAAAGTTTACAATTCCCGAGTTCAAACCCTATTAAAAGGGCGACTTATGCCAATTTGGGAAACTTGAAAATTCGAGAAAAAAAATTCAAGGAAGCTTTAGTTTTTATTAATGAAGCTGTGAAAATAGACCCAAATGCTTTTGTTAACGACCCAATTGATGTATCCTTTCTGTTGGATGCCAAAAAAGAAGCCAAAGATTTTTCGGGTTTGGATACTTTAATGCCCAAATGTGTGGCATTGAGCAAAACCAAAATGGATTTAAGAGATAAAACCATCTTATTAAAATCGGTTGGTGACATTTACAAAGCCATAGGTGATTATAAAAATGCCACTATTTTTAAAGACGAATACATTCAGGCCTACGACAGTTTGAAAGTACTACAGCGTGATGAAGTAGTATATGAAATGGAAACTAAATTTCAAACACAAAAGAAAGAAGAAGAAATTACCAAACAACAAAAAGAGAAAAACAAACTGCGCCTATTTTTTATCATTGCGTGCTTCACCATTGCATTATTGAGCTTTTTAGTTTATCAATTTTTCAAACAACGAAACAGGTTAAAAAAACAAACTCAGCTTCTCGAAACAGCTGTTGATGAAAAAAACATTCTACTCAAAGAAACCCATCATCGAGTGAAAAACAGCTTCCAAATTGTATCTAGCTTACTCTATTTGCAATCGGAAAACATGAAAGACAAAGAAGCTGCACTGGCTGTAAAAGAAGCGCAAAATCGTGTCAAATCGATGGTGTTGATTCATCAAAAATTGTACAGTAAAGACCAATTAATCGGAATTGAAACCAAAGAATACATCGAAGATTTGGTCAACGACATCATCGAAAATCAAACGGATACGATTCCGAATTTGTCCACCAACGTTACTGTTGAAAGCGCTGTTTTTTCTATCGATTCGATTACGCCTTTGGGATTAATCATCAACGAATTGATTACCAATTGCATCAAACACGCGTTTCCTTCTACTGTAGAAAAACCAAAAATTGAATTGGAATTTAAAAAACAAGGCGAAATTTACATTTTGAAAGTAAGTGATAACGGAATCGGATTCACCAATGAAATCAGCGAAAACTCATTCGGAATCAAACTCATCAACGCGTTAGCCAAAAAATTAAAAGGGAAAATTTCATTCGAAAATAACAACGGAACTCATTTTGTGATGGAAATTCTTAAATTTGAACAAATGAATTAAGTCAATGAGCACCAAAATTTACATTATCGAAGACGAACCTTTGATTGCCGAAACCATCAAAACCGCTTTGGAAAAAGTAGGTTACACTATTGTGGGAATGACCGATAATGGCAAAGAAGCCTTATTTGATATTGAAGAGCTACAACCCGATTTAATTTTGGTCGACATTACTTTAGAAGGCAAAATGGATGGAATTGAAATGGTAGAACACCTCAAAAAGAAATCGGATGTGCCTTTTATTTTCTTGACTTCACATTCAGACGACAACACCTTGGAACGCGTCAAACAAACCGATCCAGCCGGATTTATTGTAAAACCATTCAACGAAAAAACGTTACAATCCAACATTGAAATTGCCTTGTACAAAAACAAAGTTCAGAAACAATCCGTTTCATCTAACGAGGAAATAAACTCCTTTTTTGTAAAAAACAAAGGCGAACTCATTAAAATTGAATTGGACGACATTTTATATTTGGAAGCGTTTGACAACTATTGTAACCTTTATACATCTTCACAAAAACACCTCATTAGTCACACGTTGAAAAGTGTGGAAGAAAAACTACCTCAACACCGATTCATACGCGTACATCGTTCGTACGTCATTAATGTTTCCAAAATTAAATCGCTACAAGACGGTTACATTTTCATCGAGAAAAATAAAGTCCCTATGAGCGCTTCTAACAAAGACGAACTTATGAAACACATCAATTTATTGTAAATTTCATTCACCCTAGAAAACACTTCATTCACTAAATTTTTCGGGATATTCGCCAAAAACATTTTTTAGTAAGCTATTGATTTGAATAGATTTACTAAAAAAGCACAACCCTAATAACGACATTTATGCCAAACATTCAAGTGATTATAGTGGAAGATGATCCGATTATTGCGGAAGATATCAAAGAAATGTTGTCTAACATCAATTATTCAATTATTGGTATTGCGTATACTAAAAATGCAGCATTGGACTTAATTAAAACTAAAAATGCCGATTTGGTTTTGCTTGATATAAATTTAAATGGACATTTCGAAGGGCTTGAAATTGCCACTTTCATCAATGAAACAAAAAAAATCCCGTTTGTGTATCTGACTTCGTATTCGAGTCAAGAAATAATTGACAAAGCAAAAACGACTTTGCCTATGGGATACATTGTAAAACCGTTTAACGAAAGAGAACTGTATTCGACTATTGAAATTGCTTTGTATAATTTTTCACGATTTCAAATTTCAATTGAATGGAACAAAGAAAACTTTAATAAATTAGTAGAAAATCAAATCACACAAAAAGAATTTGAGATTCTAATCGGAATTTACGAAGGCAAAAACAATCTGCAATTGGCGGAAAGTAATTTCATAAGTGTGCACACCGTAAAAACGCACATAAAAAATATTTTTGAAAAATTAAACACACATACCCGTTCAGAAACCATCGCTTTATTGAACAAAATTTTCCATTAATTTGTATCTGTTAGTATCGGAATTATAATTTCTACCGAAGTACCATTCTCACAATTTGTTTTAAACGTGGCGTTTAATTTTTGAACAAACGATTGAATCAATCGTGTTCCAAACGTTATTTCTTTGTTGTCTTCGGTAACATCAACACAATATCCTTTGCCGTTGTCGGTCACCAACAACACATGCTGATTGGTCTTTTTTGTTAAGTTGATTCCAATCTCTAACTTTTCAGTAGTCGCTTCAAGCACCGCATGTTTGAGCGAATTCGTAACTAATTCATTTACAATAAAACCAATAGGAATAAGCGATTCTATATCCAACAGAATATTTTTAGCCTGAATATCTAATTGAATTTGCGACGTGTTTTTGGTGTAGGAATTGATGATGCTTTCGGTTAAGTTTTCAAAATAATCCTGCACATTAACCAGATTCAAATTTTCGCCCGCATACAGATGCTTGTGCAAAATAGCAATCGACTCTACTCTATTTCTTCCGTTTTGAAGTGCCTCGAATGCTTTTGTATCTTCTACATATTTCGACTGTAAATTGAGTAAACTCGAAATCATTTGCAGATTATTCTTTACTCGATGGTGCGTTTCTTGAACTAATAATTCTCGGTCTTTTAGTGCATTCTCAATCTGTATATTTTTAGATTTTACTTTTTTGTACAATGCATTTACTACATATAAAATGATTAAAATAACACCTAAGCTAATCACGATAAAAATCAAAATGCTTTTGGAATAGTTAAGTTTTTGTTTGGAAATCTCTTTCTCTTTATTCAAAAGCTGAATTTCATTGTCTTTTTTTTGTTGATTGTATTGCGCTTCTTTTTCAGCAATAATTTCAAGTGATTTTTCAGAATAAATAGAATCGTTTACTACTTTATATTTTTTAAAGTTTGTAAGACTGGCTTTATAATCACCCAAATTTTCATACGCCTTTGCCAATAATTCATAAGCCCATTGCTGTTGATTTAAGGATTCATGCTCTTTAAAATTAAACACCTCTTCTAAATGCTTGATTGCTTCTTGGTTTCTATTGAGTTTGATTAAAATTTCACCCATATTCAATTTAGACTCGCACAAATTATAAGTACTACTCAATTTTTCTCGTATTTGAAGTGCTTTCAAATGTTCTTGGTACGCGTCTTGAAGTCGTCCTTGCTTTTGTCTAAGCAAACCCAAAAAATCGTGATGAAAACCCAATTCTCTCAAGGTCGGAAATACTTTCAAATGCTTTTTTTGCTCCATCAAATAGTATTCGGCTTTTTTAAAATCATTCAATTCGGTATAAATAAAACCCAAATTGGCCGTTGCACTAGCAATACCAGCGCTATCATTTAAAACTTTAAACTGTTCCAATGCTTTGAGATAGCTTTTTTTACCGTTTTCAATTTGATCGATGTTCAAATAAAATCCTGCTAATGAGTTTAAGACAGACGCCTTTTGCTCAGTAGTTCCTATTTTATCATATATTCTTGAAGCCTCAATAAGATAGTTTTGCGCCGCTACATTGTTGCCCATAAACATATTGATACTTCCCATAAATTGAGCACTTTTGGCAGTAGTTATCGAATCTTTATTTTTAATAGAAGCGGTATGAATTTGATTGTAATACGTCAATGCTGTTTTATAATCGCCTTGCCATCGATGACTGGCTCCAAAAATAAATTGATTACGAATAACTTCTTGGTAACTATTTGTATTGATGTAATTACGTTTCAAATCATTGGCAATTTTTTCTGCCTTAGGTGGATCTCTTTGAACTAAATATTCTCCCAATAGAAATAAAGATTCTTTCTTAACTGCTTTCGATTTGGTTTTGCCAATAACTGTTTGCAAACTGTCTTGATAGGAATCAATCGGCGCATCTTGTGCACTACTGTAAAGAGCACAAAAAAGAAGAAACAACAAGAAAAGGTTTTTTTGATTCATTAAATCGAGGAGTTTATGTAGCTGAACTTGACAAAAGTATGAAAACAAATAATCATAAAAATACCTCAAAAGTATGATTTAAAAAAAAGTAGAAAAGCAGAATTTTACAACATCATTAGTTGTGAAAATTCATTTGCATTAAAATCATATTGTCATGAAAACAAAATTACTCATTGTTGTTTTTTTCGTATCCTTCCAACTTTTTGCTCAAGTTGGGGTAAACACCACTACACCGAATCCTTCGTCTATGCTCGATGTTTCGGCAACAAACAAAGGAGTTCTGTTCCCGAGAGTGAGTCTATCCAACATTAATGTAACGCAATTGGATGGCGTAAACACGGCTGCTACTGGCTTATTAATCTGGAATACCAATGCTGCTACTGTTGGAGGCAACGGTGTGGGTTATTACTATTTCAATGGAACGATTTGGGTTCCCGTGATGCAAACAGCAAGTTCAGATCATGATTGGTATGAAGTAGGAACAACAGTTGCACCTAATGCCATCACAGACAATATGTTTCATAATGGGAATGTTGTGATTGGAAAAAATACATTAGACATTAGTAATCCTAAATTAGACATTGAAAACAGTACTCCCGCCTTGACTACACTCAAAGTTACAGACCTTAGCACTGGAACAGGTCTACATCAAGGTATTAATCTAAATATGAACTCAACTACAGCAGCAAGTGAATGGGGTATTCTTGTATCCCACAATAATGCAAATGCACCATTAAAGTATGGAATTTCCTCATGGGTTCAAAATGGTAGTGGAACCAACAGTGCTTTTCAAGGTAGAGTCACTGGAACTGGAACTAATACTGGTTCACACATTCAAATTTTTGATAGCGGTTCACCTAGTTCTGCGCTACAAACTGGTTATTCTTCACTTTTTCAACAACCTACAAGTCAAAGAACCTATGGAGCTATCAACACATTCAGCTCAAACAATTTAAGCATCGATACAGGCAACAAATATGGTTTTTACAATCAATTTGGAGATACTATTGGTGGGACTATTTATGGTTTGTATAATAACTTTGACTTAGTTAACAGCAGCACTTATGATAAATACGGTTCCTATACTTTTATTCCTTCACTATCGGGAGGAACTCACTATGGACTATACTCTAATGTTACCAAAGCGGGTAGCTATGCCGGTTACTTTTTAGGTAATGTCTCTATCGGAACGACTACTACTAATAATTATATTCTTCCTAGTGCAAGAGGAACAAATGGTCAAATCATGCAAACGGATGGTACAGGAAATGTAACTTGGGTAAATCAATCAGCAGTAGACAATCAACAAATCGATGTTTTAACGTTGACTGGGGACACTTTAAATATTTCACTTCAAGACGATGGTGTAGCTACTCAAACGCTAAACTTAGCAGCAATTGATAATCAAGCAACGGACGTTTTTAGTTTGACAGGAACTACCTTAAATTTATCCTTACAGAACGATGGAGTGCCTACTCAAACCGTCAATTTAGCTTCATTGGTGGGAACTGATGATCAAAATTTAGTTACACCAACTTTAGTAGGAACAACATTGAATTTAAACATAGAAAACGGAACAGGAACTTCTATTGATTTAGCTCCGCTTCAAGACGGAACAGGAACTGACGACCAAAACATTCAAAATTTAGCGTTAAATGCTACTACAAATGTTTTAACCGTTGGCATTGAAAACGGAACTTCACAAACTGTGAATCTCACCCCATTGAAAGAGTGGACAGATGTCGGCGCTAGCATCCATCCTGCTGATGGAATTACCGAAGAAGTAACTATAGGAACATTAACAGCTGGAACGGGTAAATTGACGATTGATGCTAATGAAATGGCTAGCGGTATTGATATTGAAAAATCAGGGAATTTTGCTGTTCCCCATTTTGCGATAGATAATTATGTTAGCAACCAAGGTGGTGGAGGAAGTTATGGAATAAGAAATATTCTGGAAGGCACCACTGGATCAAATATGAGATATGCCGTTTACAACGAAATAAATGGGGTCTCATCTCCATCAGATATTTCACATTATGGTATTTTTAACAACATTACCTCAACAGGAACAGGCTCTAGATATGGTTCGTACAATAGCGTCAGCGGTGCAGGTACGGGCAACAAATTCGGAACCTATAATATTATCCCAACAACTTCAGCAGGAAATCTTTATGGCATTTATTCCGAAGCTTTAAGAACAACAGGCAATGTTTGGGCAGGTTATTTTTTAGGAAATGTTGCAATAGGCACTACTCCTGCAAATACGTATAATCTTCCTCCATCACGAGGAACAAATACTCAAATTATGCAAACCGATGGAACTGGAAATGTGTCATGGGTAAATCCAACTGCCGTATTTACAGATACCGACGACCAAAACATCCAAAACTTAGCTTTTAATACAACAACCAATATTCTAACAGTGGGAATTGAAAACGGAACTTCACAAACCGTTGATTTATCGGTATTGGATACGGGTGGTGATGTTACTGGGGTAACCGCTGGAGCAGGATTAACTGGCGGAGGAATTACTGGTGCTTTAACGCTAACTGCTGCAGCCAATAATGGTTTAAATGTTGACGCCATTGCAGATGCAATTCAGTTGGGCGGACCACTAACCGAAAATACCACTATTACCAATGGTGCTTTCAACATGATTTTTGATGTAAACAATACGGGAACCTTCAAAGTACAAGACGCTGGTATAGACAAATTTGAAATGAATACCTTCGGCGATGGCGTGTTTGGTGGCGGAACGTATTGGAGAAACGGAAGCACAGCGACTACAGACGCAATTTTAGGTAGGTTTATTCCAAATGCTGGATCGGGATTGTTTGAAGTACATGCAAATGGCATCATGAATCACACCATCAACGGAAACGGAAACACACGTTTTAACAATCAAGGATTAAATCTTGATTTTGCTATTGAAAGCGACACTAGAGCTGATATGTTTTATGTAGATGCTAGTGAAAATTTGGTTCGGATAGCCAATACATTAGGTGGAACACCTCAAGACGGCACTGTAAAATTAGTCAACGCATTGAATGTAACTGTTGATTACATTGCAAAATTTAGTGATGGTGGAAGCGGTTCTACCATCGGAATTGGTTCTGCCGAATTCATGACAGACGGCGGAAACCAAATCATCATGATGGATTCAAACTTAACGCCTTTCAATGATAATGATGACGCACTCGGAAGTAGTGATTACCGTTGGACTGCTGTTTGGGCTGTTGATGGCACAATCAATACCAGTGATGTATCTCTCAAAAAAAATATCAAACCACTCAACTATGGTTTAAAAGACCTTATGGATATTGAAACCATTACCTATCAATGGAAGAATTCTGCCTTTGAAGACACAAAAATTGGTTTCTCAGCTCAAAATTTAAAATCCATTATCCCCGAAGTAGTGCGCGATTATGATGTGGTGGTGACCGACGAAGCCACCAATTCTAAAATCAAAGTACCCAGCAACAAACTCGGAGTATATTATTCTGATTTAATTCCAGTTACAGTTAAAGCCATTCAAGAATTGAAAGAAAAAAATGATCAGCTGGAAGAGCGCGTTAAAGAATTAGAAACACAATTGAGTAGACTTGAACTAATAGAAAAAAAGTTAAAAGAATTAGGCCAATAGTAAGCAAAGTAGAAGTTGGTTTGAAAAGGAGTTTCTGTTTTATAGATCTCCTTTTTTTTACTTTTCATTCACTTTAAAAAACGACTCTTTCACTAATTTTTTAACCTTGTTCACCATAAAACCAATATTCAAACTGTTGATTTCAATAGCTTTACTTAAAAATAGACTTATGTTTATAAAGCAACCAAATAACAGAATTGTTGTCTCTACCGCTTCGGAAGGTGTGTTTGAAATTATCATCACCTCCAAAGATAACAAAACTATTTTTACCGACTGCATCAGTTCCAAAAACAAGAAAATAATACTAAAAGGATTTTCGAAACACTTATACAATGTAACGTTAATTCCGATACTCATTAACCAACCGTTTTAAAAAAACCATCCAATGAAACGAATTCTACTACTTCTATTTTTACTCACAACAACTTTTGGGTTTACTCAAGTAGGTGTCAACACCACTAATCCTGATCCATCTTCTATGTTGGATATATCGGCAACCAATAAAGGAGTTTTGGTGCCGCGTGTTTCTTTGCCTAACGTGACCACAACCATGCTCGACGGAACGAACACCGCCGCAACTGGGTTGTTAATTTGGAATACCAATGCGACAACAACAGGCGGAAATGGCGTTGGTTTTTACTTTTTTAATGGCGCGCTATGGATTCCTCTTACTCAAGCCGTTGCAGGAAACACACTCGACCAATCGTACGACCAAGGCGGCGCAGGAGTTGGAAAAAACATTAATGCCACAGATGGATCGGTTCGGATTAATGGAGACGATGGTTTTCTGGTTACCGGAACTTTCGGAACGGGAAATACCATTGATACCGAAATAACTGGAGCAGGAACTCGAATGTTTTTCAACCCAAGAAAAGCCGCTTTTAGAGCAGGACAAGCCGACGCAACAGAATGGAACAACAGTAATGTTGGAAATTATTCGATAGCTTTAGGTAGATCAAATACGGCTTTAAATGACTATGATGTCGCCATAGGAATTGGATCTACAGCGTCTGGGAGTTACTCCACTGCTTTGGGTTGGGCCAATACAGCTTCAGGTGCTTATTCCTTTTCAATGGGTCAAAATTCTACAGCATCAGGATTTCAATCAACTGTTTTGGGTTTATTATCAACTGCAACTAATGATAATGCGATGGTCTTTGGTAACAATTCTGTTGCAAGTGGAAATAGTTCATTTGCTTTAGGTAATTTTTCCATTGCTTCTGGTTTAAATTCAATTGCTTTTGGAAATAATCTTACTTCAAAATCAGGATACGAATCCGTTTTTGGTATTTATAACACCGATTATACGCCTGTTAGTGTGGGTGGATTCAACACTGCAGATCGTTTGTTTGTCATCGGAAACGGAACCAACGCAACCAACCTCAGCAATGCTTTGACGATTTACAAAGACGGACGAATGAATATTAATGATGCGTATACACTGCCTACAACCGACGGAACCAACGGACAAGTAATGCAAACTAATGGTAGTGGAAATGTAAGTTGGGTAACTCCCGCATCTTCATCAGATCATGATATTTATGAAGTAGGAGGAACCACTGCTCCCGATGCCATCACAGACAATAAATATACTCAAGGAAGTTTAACCATCGGAACCAACACCGCTGCTACTGGGGTTTTGGATGTTGACAATGCAACTAAAGCATCAAGTGTAGACATCAATAACACTTTTGCAACCAATCCAATTGGTATCGATTTAAATTTAACTTCCAATGCAGCTGGAAAAACTGGAATTAAAACCCAATTCAACGGTACAGCTGCAACAGGAACGAATTCGTTTATTCAAAACACCGATAATATGGTGGGGAATACTAGCCGAACTGCTATCAACAACGATTTTAGCGGAACTTCATCAAGCATTTCCACTTCAATTACAGGTTTAAAAAACGACTTCAAAAGCACTTCAAACTATTATGCCATTTTGTACGGCGTTAGCAATTCATTTGCTTCAACAACCAATGCTTGGGGCTACGGAATGGTAAATTCTTTTACTAACGGTGGATCAACACCTTCCTTTGGTGTAGTAAATGCCTTTAACGGAACCAGTACAGGTAGTGCAACAGGTCTTTCGAATTCATCAAACAACTATAATGGCTCCGTAACAGGTGTTGACAATAGTTTCTCTGGAACAGGAAATGGAATACATTATGGTGTAAACAACTTTCTTAACGGAACAGGAACTGGCGATAAATATGGACTGTACAATTTTATTGCAACTACTGCAGGTGGAAATCATTATGGCCTTTATTCAAATGTGTTAAAACCAGGAAGCTTTGCAGGTTATTTTCAAGGCGCCGTTTCTATCGGAACCACCACTACCAATACTTACATTCTTCCTCCATCACGTGGAACCAATGGTCAAATCATGCAAACCGATGGATTAGGAAATGTAACTTGGGTAAATCCACCAACAGATACTGATGACCAAACAACCGATGTTTTCAGTTTAACTGGAAACACCTTAAATCTTTCCTTACAAAATGATGGTGTAGCAACACAAACTGTGGATTTATCATCATTAAAAGATGCAGATTGGTATGAAGTTGGAGGAACTTTACCACCAAATTCTATCACTGATAACAAATACACTCAAGGAAGTATAACCATAGGAACATCTACAGCTGCAACTGGAGTTTTAGATGTTGATAATTCAACCAAATTGACAAGTATTGACGTTACAAATACCTATGCAGTGAATCCAACAGGAATCAACATCGATATTAATTCCACTTCGTCTAATAAAACAGGAGTTAACGTGTTACATAGCGGAACTACAACTGGTTTTGGAGGAATAAGCAGTATGTTAAAGACAATAGATACTTCTGTTGGAGATTTTAATCGTGTTGGGTTGTATCAAGGATTTGCAGGTGAATCTAATAACACTTCCGTAGATTATACAGGAGTAAGAAATGCATTCAGTGCAGATAATTTTGTTGGAGACATGATTGGAACAGCAAATATTGATTTTTCAACATCAAATGGAAATCGTTATGGAATTAGCAACTCGTTTTATGGAACAGGAAACGGTGTGAACTATGGTGTTTATAATTATTTGAGTAGTACCGGAACAGGTGCAAAATATGGGGTTTATAATAACATTCTTTCAACGGCCGGAGGTACACACTACGGTATTTATTCAAATGTTCTAAAAGCAGGAAGTTATGCTGGCTATTTCTTAGGGAATGTGAGTATTGGAACAACTGCAATAAACAATTACATTTTACCAGCTTCACGAGGAACCAACGGTCAAACCATGCAAACGGATGCTTCAGGAAATGTAACTTGGGTAAATCCAACCGATACAGATGACCAAACTACCGACGTGTTCAGTTTAACGGGAACCACCTTAAATCTTTCATTACAAAATGATGGTGTAGCTACACAAACTGTCGATTTATCTTCACTCAAAGACGCCGATTGGTACGAAGTAGGCGGAACCAATTCACCTGATGCTATTACCGACAACAAGTTCACATTAGGTGATATCTCAATAGGTAAAATAACGGCTGCTAGTGGAAAATTGGATGTTGACGCTGCACTTAAAAACGTTACAACTTCTTTTACAAATAACAATACTACAACGGGTTCAAAATGGGGAATTCAAAACAATGTTATAGTCGATACAAACAATAATTTCTCCTATGGTATTTCAAATTCGATATCTGGGAATGCCAATTTTAAATACGGTATCCTGAACTCACTGGCTGGAAACGTTACTGGAAGTGCAATTGAATACGGAATAGTAAATAGTCATTTGAGCGGTGGAGCGGTTGATAGTTTTGGTATATTCAACGCTTTTAATCCTTCTACTTTGCATTCAGGCTTTTATTACGGCATGTACAATCAAGTCAGTGTTCCTAATCATACGGGTGGTTTTATCGGTGTCAACAATATTGTCGGGCACGCAACCAATAATGTTGTTTGTGGAATTAATAATTCATTGGGTGGTAGTGGCTCTGGTCCTCGAAAAGCTGTTATCAATATTCTTACTGGCACTTCAACAAATGACGTAACCGGAATTGATACTGAAATATTAGCATCAGGAACAGGCGACAAATACGGAGAACGAATACTAATTAGCAATATTTCGGGCGGAACGCATTACGGAATTTATTCTGATGTATTAAAAGCCAATAGTTTTGCTGGCTATTTCTTAGGAAATGTATCAGTGGGGACAACTACAACAAACAATTACATTTTACCCACATCACGCGGAACCAACGGCCAAATCATGCAAACCGATGGCGCTGGAAATGTAACTTGGGTGAATAATACTACTTCAGATGCCGATTGGTATGAAGTAGGTGGAATAACTCCTGCTAATTCTATTTTGGATAACATTTACACCAGTGGCGATGTATCAATAGGTAAAGCTACTGCTGCAACGGGTAAAGTAGATATTGAAGCAGACAACAAGACGACGACATTAGTTTTGGATAACAACAATGCGACTACTAGTATTAAATATGGAATTGATAACAATCTCATACTCAACGCAAACAATGTTTTTTCAGCTGGTTTAATAAATAAAATATCGGGGAATGCTCCTTTTAAATTTGGCGTTACCAATAACTTTACAACAAATAATCTTGTTGGCTCCATAACAGAAATAGGCTACAACACTGATTATACATCAACAGGTAATGTTAATTTTATAGGTCATAGTAATTCAATTTTTCCATCATCTGCTAATTCAGGCTCCATAATTGGATATCAAAACAGTGTAATAGGAGCATCAACAGGTATTTTTACTGGTTTTCAAAATACACATTTAATCACCAGCAACACTACTAGAACAGGGTTATTAAATACTATTGGTGGAAGTGGTTCAGGTGATATAATCGGAACTAACAACAGTTTTTCTGGAAGTAGTAATGGGGAGCATATCGGAACTAACACTTTCATTTCTAGCTTTGGAACAGGTTTAAAATACGGAGAAAAAATTGAGATTGACAACACGAGTGGTGGTTTGCATTTTGGTGTTTATGCAGATGTGACTAAATCCAATAGTTATGCGGGTTATTTCTTAGGAAGAGTAGCTGTAGGAAATACAATTGCTAATACTTATATTCTACCTCCATCAAGAGGAACCAACGGACAAATCATGCAAACCGATGGTGTAGGAAATGTTTCTTGGGTAAATCCAACCACTTTTACAGATACAGATAACCAACAAATAGATGTTTTGTCTTTGACAGGCGATACATTAAACATTTCGCTTCAAGACGATGCTGTAGCCACACAAACATTAAATCTTAGCGCCATCGACAATCAAGGCACAGACGTTTTTAGTTTGACTGGAAATACGCTGAATTTGTCGCTTCAAAATGATGGAGTGGCTACTCAAACTGTCGATTTATCAACCTTAGCTAACGACTGGAAGCTTACTGGCAACGCTGGAACTGTTTCGGGAACCAATTTCCTCGGAACTACTGATGCTCAAGATTTGGATTTTCGTGTAAATAATGTGGTTAAAATTCGTCTTACTCAACAAGGACAATTGTCGTTTGTCAATGCTGGAGGTTCTGTTTTTGTGGGAATCAACGCGGGTGATGTTGACGATTTAACCAACAACCAAAATACTTTTGTTGGCTCTACTAGCGGACAATTTACCACAACAGGAAATTTAAATACTGGTATTGGTCATGCGTCTTTAAATGCAAATATCTCTGGAGTTGGAAACTCTGGTTTAGGAAAAAGCTCGCTTCTAACCAATACAACAGGAAGTAACAATACTGGTGTTGGTCGATTGGCCGATGTTGCAACATCAGGATTAAGTAACGCCACAGCAGTTGGATTTAACGCTACGGTTTCGGTTTCGGATAAAGTGCGTTTGGGAAGCGCCACCGTTACTGTAGTCGAAGGTCAAGTTCCGTATACAAACCCATCGGATGCACGTTTCAAATTCAACGTACAAGAAAATGTTCCTGGATTGGATTTCATTAAAAAATTAAAACCAGTCACTTACAATTTCGATACTAAAAAATTCGATGAACATTTGAATAAAAACCGCAATAGAGACGAAGTTGCAACAGAAGATTTCTCTAAATCAACAGCTGTAATTCGAACCGGATTTTTAGCACAAGATGTAGAAAAAATCTGTACTGATTTAGGCTACAATTTTGACGGATTACACGTTCCAGATGCCTCTAATCCGACAGATAATTATGGTATTGCTTACAGCCAGTTCATCATGCCTATTGTAAAAGCGGTTCAAGAGCAACAAGTAATCATCGAAACTCAAAAATCCGAGTTGGAACAACTAAAATCAGAATTAGAAAAATACAAAATGCTAGAAGAACGCATCAAAGCGCTGGAGCAAAAATAAAGTAGTAAGTAGAGTTCGTTTTCTTAAAAAAGGAGTTTCCGTTTTGGAGCTCCTTTTTTTTATAAAATGGTTCGCACAGTTCATAGAAGATAACTGCTGTTTCGTGAAAAGCTTCGTTTTAAGTGATTTGAATTAATGTGATTTGCACTTTAATTTAAAACATCTTTTTATGAAAAAAAATTTACACTCTCTTTTGATTACAATTACCTTACTCTTTTGCGTTCAAGCATTTTCAACTCCAGTAATTTCAGCTGTGTCGGTTTCTAACATCACGCCTACCTCAGCCCGAATCAACTTTTCTGTCAACGCACAGAATAGCACAACCTATGCTTTTGTTCAGATAAACACAACTCCAACGATGTCTGGAAGTTATCCACCAAATGGACCTTTCAATGGAACCACTCCAGTTGCTTCGTTTCAAGACGTTACTAATTTAATTCCAAATACTTTATACTATTATGCTATTGATGCCTACGATGCATCGAGCCAAGCTGCAGTAACTGTCAGTGGAACTTTCACTACTGGCGGAACGGTCCCGAGTACAACAAATGCGGTTGTTTCAAACATTACATCAACTTCTGCAAAAATTGACTTTGAGGTAAACACATTCGGCATCCAAAGTTCAATTGTTGTAGATTATGGATTGAGTCCCACTTTTTTTTACTCTTACAATTGGGTAGCGAATACATTTACTACTATGCCAACACCTTTTAGCTTCAATTTTGTAGAGCTCACTCCAAATACTACTTATTACTACAGTGTTGGATCCTACTCACCTACACTGACTGGAAATCGAATTTTAGGCAGTTTCACAACCTCTGTTTTAAGTAATTCAGATCATGAGCAAAAACTTAATTTTATTTTATACCCAAATCCAGCTACCGATTATTTTACAATTGAGATGGAAAATGAAGTACAATCAGTAGAAATATACTCGCTTCAAGGACAAAAAGTAATGGCTTCTGCTTCAAAAAGCATCAATGTTTCTGATTTATCAAGTGGCATTTACTTAATTCGAATTGAAGATCAAAACCATGCTGTGGCCACTCAAAAATTAATCATAGAATAAAAAAACCATGCCATGAAAAGACTCAGACAATTCAAACTAGAAATAACACTTGCGTTACTTTATTGTCTACTTTTCATGCTTATCTTAAGTAGTTTTTAGTTTTTAAATACCGTTTGTTGATGGTTCATTAACCGCTGTTTTTCAACTGAAATTCAGCGGTTTTCTTTTTTACAAAAATCCTTTATAAAAACCCAAATGCATTTCGTGAAAGAAAATTGTCGTTTCATGAAAACTTCAATTTTATTCCACTTCAACACTAGACTTTTGCTGAAATTTTTAAAACTATATCACATGAAGAAACTATTACTCTCTCTATTTTTACTAGTAAACACAACCTTAACGTTTGCACAAATTGCATTTTCGAGTATTTCAACTTCAAACATTACCAGTACATCGGCAAGTTTGAATGCTTATGTGACAATTAATTGTGCCAATGGTGGAAACTTTCATGCGCAATTTTCAACCAATGCGTCTTTTACTCCCAACACCAATGCTCCTGGTGGATCAGCGTTCGTATCGTACCCAAGAACAATCAACATTTCAGGATTGACTCCAGGCACTACTTACTATTGGAGGTATTATGGCAATTTAGGAACGAATTGCAATCCAACTGTTGTGTATTCACCAACGCAATCGTTCACAACTTTACCAGCAAGTCTTCCTCCAACTATTCAGAACATCACTATCGATGCTAACAACACTAGTGCCAATATCAATTATTCACTCATTGCCAACAGCGATTCAGCAACCTCAATTGTGAAATATGGACTTACTGATACTTCACTTACAAGTCAAGTAACAGGCGGTTCTGCTACAGGTTCTACCAACACTCCTGCAACAGGTTATTTAACTGGATTGACACCAAATACTACCTATTATTACCAAATTGAAGCTACTAATTCAATTGGTACAACAGTTTCTCCTGTAGGATCATTTACTACAACAAACAGCACTCCAAATAGTTTAGTGGCGGAATACAATTTCAACAATACGATGCAAAACACTAACGGAAGTAATCCTTTTAGCACAACCAATGGAGTTTCATTTGCTACAGATCGTAACGGAAATCCAAATAGTGCTTTGAATATCACTAATACAGGAAGTAGCGCAACTATAACAAATCTTCCCTACGCATCATCTGCGCGAACGGTATCGCTTTGGGTAAAAATGAACACGTTCAATGCCAATTTTAACTTTATTTATTGCTACGGAACGGCTACCAACTATAATGGTGCATATTTTAACCCAAATAATTTGTATCATTTTGCTATAGGAAACAGTCATGCTTTTGCGGTAACCAATTCAACTGACTGGACTCACTTTGTATTTGTATACAATGGAACTCAATCTAAAATCTACAAAAACGGAGTATTGCTTAGTTCAGCTGCTTTGACTGTCAACACTCAAAACAACAACAACATTTTTACTTTAGGTTTAACCGAACAAGGAGCTCAAAACTATTTTAATGGAGTTATCGACGATCTGAAAATCTACAATTATGCCGTTTCAGATACTGATGCTACAAGTTTATACACCAACAATACACTAACAACTGAAAATTTCAACTCGCAAAACCTTAAAGCTACAATCTACCCAAATCCAACTTCTAATACTTTCACCATCGAAATGGAAAACGAAGTTAAATCAGTAGAAATCTTTTCGATTCAAGGACAAAAAATGTTGACTTCGACTTCAAATGATATTAACGTTTCTAACTTATCAAAAGGAATGTATTTGGTTCGTATAGAAGATGAAAATAATGCTATTTCAACTCAAAAATTAATTGTTAAATAATCATGAAAAAAACCATTATCCTCTTTTTCTTAGCATTAGGTTTAATGTCTATGAATGCACCCGCCAAAAAACACCGTTTTGGTTTATTAACTGAAATTACCGTTGCCGAAAAATTCGACATCAAAATTAAAAATGATTTAGACGATGAAGTCAGCGTAATCAATGCCGGAAGCGGCGGAAGTTACCGATTGACTAAAAACGCAACCACAACCATTAAAATGGAAGAAGGCGACAAATTGCACTATTACGAAAAAGGCAAAAAAGGCGCTTTAATCTTAACAGCAACCGCAGCAATGCACGGAAAAGTCCAACTATTAAGTAAAATATAAAAGTAAAGTAGTAGTTTTTTAAAGAAAATTCCGCTCAACTGAATTCATTTCTCCTTGGGCGGGTTTTTCGTTTTGAAAAAAATACTATCTTGTTTCCCTATTCAACAACCATGAAAACCATCAAAGCCATTGTAGTAGACGACGAAGAAAACGCACGTTTAATCATCAAAAATTTTATTGCCGAATACTGTCCTTCTGTTGAAATCATCGACGAAGCTGAAGACGTAAAATCGGCCGTAAAACTCATCAATAAAAACCAAGTTGATTTGGTGTTTCTCGACATAGAAATGCCCAACGAAAACGGTTTTGCGCTTTTTGATTACTTCAACAAACCTACTTTCGAAACCATTTTTTGTACCGCGTATTCCGAATATGCCATCAAAGCTTTTGAAGTTTCAGCTACCGATTATTTACTAAAACCAATCGGATTAATTAAACTTAAAGAAGCCATCGAAAAAGTAGAAAATAAACTGGCCAATAAAATATCTAATTCTGATAATATCTCTGCTTTAAAAGAAAATTTAGTCGAAAAAGAAATCAAAAAAATCGGCATTCTCATTGGCGACGGCATTGTTTTTATGGATTTGAACGACATTCTCTATTTTGAAGCCGAAGGTTCGTACACGACCATTCACCACAAAAACGGCACTGACTTGACAGTAAAAAAGATCAAACATTTTGAAGATTTGTTAGCTAATGACAAACGATTTTTCCGCATTCATCGCTCGTATTTGATCAATGTTTCGCTCATCAAAAAATACAGCAAAAAAGACGGTTTATCAGTCACTTATGACGATCGAACCTTACTTCCCATTTCGCGTGAAAAAAAGGAAGAATTTGAAGAATTCATGCAACTCAACAACATTTTATAATGAAGCATTGGTTGGTTTTTATTGGACTATTTTTCAGTCAACTTCTGTTGGCTCAAAACACCAATCCCGAACTCATCCAACTTCAAAATCATCCTCAAAAAGACACTACGCGTTGCTTTTTACTCAACAAAGTGATTGAAGCCGAAAACGATCACAACATCTGGATTAAGTACAATCAAGAGCTTCAAAAAATAGCTTTAGATAATAGTAAAAAAAAGAACAACAAAACGCTAAAAAATACGTACATCAAATACTTATCCATTTCATACAACAACGATGGTGCGTATGAATTGTACAATGAGAAATACGATAAAGCCATTCTATTGTACAAAAAATCACTGCAAACGGCCAACTCCATTCAGCATCACATCGTGAGTTCTCTTTCGCTACAAAACATCGGAACTGCGTTTGATTATTTAGGCAAAATTGACAGTACGTTGGTGTACATGAAAAAAGCGCATCAATTTGCTTTACGTTCCAAAAACAAATCATCTATTGCCTATGTATTGACCGATTTGGGTTACGTCTACAACAATTTAGGCAACAACAATTTAGCCATAAAATACAATTTAGAAGCGTTGCCCTTGTTTGAAAAACTGAACGATTTGGAAGGTTTGGAACGCACCAATTTTGCTCTCGGACGGATTTTCGACAATCAAAACGATTATAAAACAAGCTGTTTGTATTATTTAAAATGCTTGGAAATCGATCGAAAAACCAATAATAAAGAGCGTTTAGGTTTAATTTTAAACAGCCTAGCAGCAACCAACACCAATCTAAATTTAATAGACAAAGCACTGCAATTCAACAACGAAGCTTTTCAGTTGGCAACCGAAATGAACAATGAAGATTTTATTGCCACGGCTCACAAAAACTATGGAGATATTTATTTTAAGAGAAAGGAAAATGAGAAGGCAAAATCGAATTATTTAAAAGCCGAACAATTATTTAAAAAAATAAATAGTAGCATACATCTATCGAAAGTACAAATTAAGTTAGCAACCATTTTATTCCATCAAAATCAACTTTCGAAAGCCAAAGAATATGGATTAAAAGCCTATGAATTGGCTCAAAAAACCAATTTCCCATCCGATCAAAAAAACGCTGCTGAAATTTTGAGTCAGATTTTTTCCAAAGAAAAAGACTTCCAAAACGCCTACAAATATAAATCCATTGCTTCTGATATTAGCGAGGAAATTTACTTTGACGAAAGCAAAGACATCGCCTTAAAAGCCACGTACCAGTACGAAACTGAAAAGAAAGAAGCTGCCATTAAAGCGCTCAATCAAAAAAATAAAATTGCCGAACTCGAGTCAAAAAAAAAGACAACAACTTTATATTTAGTGATATTATTTTTCACTGGAATCGCTACTACTGGTTACGTTTTATTTTCTCGTTACAAGGAAAAAAAGAAAAACGAAATCCTTCAAAACCAACTTGCCGAAACCGAAAAACTTTTGGCTGCCGAGAAAAAAGTTACCGAAAGCGAACTCAAAGCACTCAAAAGCCAGATGAATCCGCATTTCATCTTCAATGCCTTGAACAGTATTCAAATGCAATTCATGTACGGCGACAAACTCACGGCCAACGAACAACTCAATAATTTTACTTACTTAACACGTCAAATTCTTGAAGTTTCAGGTAAAAAAAGCATTACTATTTCGGATGAAGTTGAAATTCTGACCAAGTACTTACAACTTGAGCAATTGCGTTTCAAAAAGGATTTTACTTTTTCTGTAACCGTTTCCAATACCATCGATGAAGATTACCACAAAATTCCGCCAATGCTGATTCAACCGATTGTAGAAAACAGTATCAAACACGGCTTATTACACCAAAAAGGCGATAAAAAAGTGACTGTTCATTTTGATATTGATGAAGAAGAAACGCATTTGATTTGTACGGTTGTTGACAACGGAATTGGTCGCGAAAAATCGGCCGAAATCAAAGCCAAAAACCATTCTACTCATAATTCGTTTTCCACTCAAGCCATTGAACAACGCTTGGAATTGCTCAATGAAAAACTGCAATTACCCGATTTAATTGCCTACAGTGATTTGGTTTCCAATGAAAACGAAGTCAATGGCACAAAAGTGGTCATAAAAATTCCGATTGTTTGAAGCATTTGATTATTTTTACATTCCAATTGTAATATCAAATCAATGTCACAAAAACGCCTTTTTCTGCTCGATGCATACGCTTTAATTTTCCGTGGTTATTATGCTTTCATCAAAAACCCACGCATCAACTCCAAAGGAATGGATACTTCAGCCATTATGGGTTTTATGAATTCATTAATGGATGTTATCAAACGCGAAAAACCCGATCATTTGGCCGTTGCTTTTGACAAAGGCGGAAGCGATTACCGCTACGAAATGTACCAAGAATACAAAGCTCACCGCGACGAAACACCCGAAGCGATTAAAATTGCCGTTCCGTACATTCAGCAATTACTACAAGCTATGCACATTCCGATTATGGAAAAAGCAGGCTTTGAAGCCGACGATTTGATTGGAACCTTGGCCAAACAAGCTGAAAAAGAAGGTTACCAAGTATTTATGGTAACTCCCGATAAAGATTTTGCGCAATTGGTTTCCGAAAATATTTTTATGTACAAACCGGCTCGAATGGGCAACGACATTGAAATTTGGGGAATTCCAGAAGTGTTGGAAAAATTCGAAATTGAAAATCCATTGCAAGTCATCGATTTCCTCGGAATGATGGGCGACGCAGCCGATAATATTCCGGGTTTACCTGGCGTGGGCGAAAAAACAGCCAAGAAATTTCTAAAAGAATACGGTTCGTTAGAAAACCTTTTGGCCAATACTCACGAGCTCAAAGGCGCCATCAAAGATAAAATCGAAGCCAATGCCGAATTGGGATTATTATCCAAAAAGTTAGCTACTATCCTACTCGATTGTCCAGTCGAATTCAATGCTGAAGATTTCGAATTGTCCAAACCCGATATCGAAAAAACCGATGCTTTGTTTCAAGAATTGGAATTCCGCCAAATGAAAACCCAATTCGATAAACTTTTCGGCACTGGAAAAGAATACGACGAAATCGACAGCAATGACAATGGCAATGGCAATGGCAATGGCAAAAGTCAAATTCAAAAAAAACCAACTAAAAAAACCAACGAAGACCAGTTTGATTTGTTCGGATTTTCGGATGATGATTCTGATGAACCTAAACCGCATTCCTATTACGCTACTTTAGAAAATACCAATCATAATTATACTATTATTCAAGGTGAATTGGGCACCAAACTGTTTCTGCAAAATCTAATGCAGCAAACTTCTGTGTGTTTTGACACCGAAACTACCGGAATTGATGCGTTGAATGCTGAATTGGTCGGAATGTCATTTGCTTGGGAAAAAGGAAAAGCATTTTACGTTCCGTTTCCCGAAAATCAAGAAGAAGCACAAGTTTTAGCCGATAAATTCCAACCGTTTTTCGAAAACGAAGCGATTGAAAAAATCGGTCAAAACATGAAATACGATTTGAAAATTTTGGCGAATTATAACATCACGGTCAAAGGCAAACTCTTTGACACCATGATTGCGCACTATTTAATCAATCCTGATATGCGTCACAATATGGACGTGTTATCAGAAACGTATTTAAAATATTCCCCAAAATCCATAGAAACTTTAATTGGTAAAAAAGGGAAAAATCAACTGTCGATGCGCGATGTTCCTTTGGAAGACATCAAAGAATACGCTGCCGAAGACGCCGATATTACTTTACAATTAAAAGAAGTATTCAGTCCGATTTTAGACAAAGCCGAAACCAAAAAACTCTTTGAAGAAATCGAAATTCCACTCGTTCCCGTTTTGGCAGCAATGGAATCAGAAGGCATCAATTTGGATGTGAATTTCCTGAAATCAATGTCGACCGAAATGCAAAAGGAAATCAACGATTTTGAACAGAAAATCTACGAAACCGCGGGTGAGAAATTCAACTTGGCTTCTCCAAAACAATTGGGCGATATTCTATTTGACAAACTCAAAATTGGTGGTGCCAAACAAAAGAAAACCAAAACGGGTCAGTACGCTACCGGCGAAGAAGTGTTGAGTTATTTGGCGAATGAACACCAAATTGTAAAAGACATTTTGGAATGGCGTCAGATGGTGAAATTACAAAGCACTTATATTGAAGCATTACCAAATCAAGTCGATAAAAAAACACATCGTGTTCACACCGATTACATGCAAACCGTTGCTGCAACAGGTCGTTTGAGTTCAAATAATCCAAACTTACAGAACATTCCGATTCGTACCGAACGCGGACGATTGATTCGAAAAGCATTTATTGCGCGTGATGAAAATTACACGTTATTGTCTGCCGATTATTCGCAAATTGAACTCAGAATTATTGCAGCTTTATCAGGTGAAGAAAACATGATTAAGGCGTTTCAAAACCACGAAGACATCCACAGAAGTACTGCAGCCAAAGTGTTCAATGTTGGTCTAGACGAAGTAACCAAAGAACAACGTAGCAATGCCAAAACTGTCAACTTCGGAATCATTTATGGTGTTTCTGCCTTCGGATTGAGCAACCAAACATCCTTATCACGCAGCGAAAGTGCGGCTTTGATTGATGCGTACTACAAAACCTATCCAAAACTAAAATCGTACATGTCAGAACAAGTTGATTTTGCTCGACACAACGGTTACGTACAAACGGTTTTAGGAAGAAGACGTTACTTAAAAGACATCAATTCGGCTAACGCAGTTGTTCGTGGCGCGGCAGAAAGAAATGCGGTCAATGCTCCGATTCAAGGTTCGGCGGCCGATATTATCAAAATTGCAATGATCAACATTCATAAAAAACTCACTTCTGAAAACTGGAAATCAAAAATGTTATTGCAAGTGCATGATGAGCTAGTGTTTGACGTTCACAATTCGGAAATGGAAAAAATACAACCCATGATCAAACACGAAATGGAAAACGCCATTCAACTCGCCGTTCCATTAGAGGTAGAATTAGGTTTTGGAAAAGATTGGTTGGAAGCGCACTAATTTAGTGTACAGTGTTCAGTCGCAGTGTTCAGTTTGCATTAGTTGAAATAACAAACTGTAATTAAATATTTTCCCTACTTTTGCTCTATGGCGATACTTTCCCTATCCGAAAAAAACCTGCAACGAATCAAATCGATAACCAATAGTAATTATTTGGATGTTATAGGATTGATTATTGTACTTACGGCTTCTTTTTCGTTGGGTTACCACAACACCGAATATAAATTTTCGTTTCTAGGAAAAAACTATATTTTCTTTTTAGGCTATGTTTCGATACTAAACACGGGGTTTTCTATGATGGGAAATCGATTGGTTACAAAGAAAAACAACATCGGAAACCTAATCACGACATGCAATACTTTTTTAAGTGGTTCAATCGATTATTTGCTCGGAAATAAAGGCGCAATCTTAACGTATCCAATCTCTTTTATTGCCAACTTTTTGGTGTTTAAGGCATGGCGTAAAAGTCGGGTTTTACGTGCCATCGATTTTATTTTTTACAGAAATATTGTCTTAGGTTTGTTCTTTTCATTAGTGTTGAACTACATTGCGTTTACTACTTTTTCAGATAAAGCCATCGATTGGAAATTGTTTTTTGCCGTAGCTATTCCTGCCGGAATTACCTTTGGTGGCACTTTCAACACCGCACGAATGTATCCTGATAATTGGTTTATCTGGCAATTGTACAATTTGACCAAAATCATTCAAAACCTAATGTTGTTCAACATAGCCAATACTGCTAAATATACTTTTTATTTCTTCAATGCCATCATCGGTTACATCACTTGGAACGACGACAAGAAAAAAGGAAGTTTGAAATAGTTCTAAAATTGTTTACAATACAAATCGATACGTAGCTTTAATTAAGAAAATATTTTCTGGTTTTCTTCCAAAAATTTGATCATTAATTCCGGTAAACAAATCATCTTTTGAGTTGCCTTGTCCAAAAATTCCTTGCGACCAAACCAGAAAAATTTCAGAACCCGGAATGTACTCCCAACGAACAACAAGATTAGAATTGAAAGAAACCTGAGAAAAATTTGGATTCCCGATGCTATAATCTACTGAACCATCAACATTTTCGTCAATATCGTAGCCATCATCCATTGAATTAAAACCAATTTGATTGGAAGTATACAGAGCTACTCTATCGCTGTAATTATCTGCAGTTGGATTAATAACTCTATTGAATGAAGAATAATTACCGTTTGAAATAAAAGGTTGCCCATAATATTGAATCGTCAAATTTGGATTGATGGTATAATCCAATCGCACTGTGGCACTTAATGTTTTCTGAGCTAAATCGGCAGTAATGTATCGGGCATCTGTACCAAAAACCGCTTCGGTTACGTATTGTGTTTTATTTTTATTGATTGAATAATTTGGGTTTACCGAAATGGTAAATGAATTTATAGGTTGGTATTGCACTCCAAAATCGTATTCAAGATAGGAATACGAATCTTCATTACCTTGAGAATGAACAATTCCACCTCTAAAACTTATTTTTTTTCTTGAATCAGAATTAATAAAAATATTTTTTAGAAACTCTTCTGAAAACCTAAAACGCGGTCCGCCTTGCAAAATAGTATTTGAATATATCGTTGGTTTATAAACCAAACCTCCATTAATTCCCCAATTATTTTTAAAATTGGCATATGAACCTATTTCATATTGCATGCGATTGAAATTACCTTCAAAATCATAACTTGAAAATTGAGTGAATTCGGTATTAATTTTTCTGAATTTTCCAAAAGGCTTCAAGGTTTGATACGAAAGAAAGGCATATTGTCTTATTTCGTCAGCTTGTCTTAAAAACCCAACATCGTTCAACTCTAATTCTGGTGAACGCCAAATCAAAATTCCTCTGTAACGCCAGTGACCCACACTTGATTTTCCTATTTCAAATCGACCGCCTGTTCCAGTCAATGAAGTTCGATTGGGATCAATATCAACATGGCTTGCATCTACTCTTTGAAACAAGTGCGTTAAATTATATTGGGTTGCTGTAATTGATTCTTTGCTTCCTTCAACTCGACTAGCCACAATATTTCCTGAGAAAAAATACTTTCTTTTTTTCCAATTGTGTTGAAAATCCAACCCTGCTGAATAGGCCGATTTTCTTAAAAAATTCAATTCTTCACCTTGCAAATTTCTATTGGTTGCCGTGAAAATACCGCCAATAAAACTATTTCTATTATTAAAATCTTTTTGAGCTCGACCTACAAAATAATTGGTTAAAGGTTCAACTAACTCTTGCCTTTGAACTCCATTGTTGTCAATAGTTGCATATTCGTTGTCGGTTAAACTCTCGAGAACTCCGAGTGACCAACCGTTTTTTGTTTTTCCGCTGAACTTTGCAGCACCTAGAATAGTTGTATTAGTAGGTCGATCAACATATTCGTTACTAGAAGCATTAACTCTGCCTTGTGGACTTCTACCAATACGTCTGGAATAAAAAAGATTATCTGGATTATCCGCAAAACGATAATCGAAAATGTTTTTATTCTCAACAAAAAATGGGCGTCTTTCTTCGAAAAAAATCTGAAAACCATCTAATGCTATTGCAGCTGGATCTGCATCAACTTGGCCAAAATCGGGATTAATTGTTAAATCTAAAGTTAGATCATTTGTAATACCCATTTTAGCGTCTAATCCACCATTTATTTTTGCATTGCTTCCATCACGAAACGGATTTCCTTCTTCTTTGGGAAACGTGTTCAATTGAGATGCAAAAAAGGGTTGGATTTCCATTTGTTTTTGAGGTTCAATGTTTACTAATCCTTTTAGTTCACCAAATTCACTAACCCAGCCTGGAGCATCTTGAGGAATTCGCTGCCACGTAGAGCGTTCTTCAGCCCGAAAAAATCGTCGTTGCACTTGTAAACCCCAAATCTGTTCGGGATTATTTCCAAATTTTAATTGACTCAAGGGAATTTTAACTTCCGCTGTCCAACCTTCTTCATCAATATTGGTTTTTAAATACCAAATTGGGTTCCAACTACCGTCCCAATTATTACCATTATTCGAAATAAACTCATCGCCTTTTACACCAGAAACCGAAGATGTAAACGAAAAACCTGTTCGTTTATCGTTATAACTGTCGATATTTACTTCGATCCAATCACCTTCAAAACCATCTCTTCTTGATAGTCGTTTTACAATTTTTTTGGGATCCTTGTCGTAACATCTAAAAGCAAAATAAATAAAGTTTTTATCATAAATTATTTTAAACTTTGTCTGCTCTGATGGTTCTGTATTTTGATCAGGTTCATGCTCAATAAAATCGCCAGTCCATTCAACTACATCCCAACTTTTATCGTTTAAAACTCCGTCAATAATTGGTGATTCTGAAGATTCTATACTCTTAGTGGTATAACTTCTCTTTGTTATGGTTTCTTTTAATTGAGCCCTTGAAGAAAAAGAAAAGCCAATTAGTACTAAAAAAATAATTTTTTGATTGATTTTCATTGTTTTGATTGATTGATGATACTACAATAGACATTGTTTAACTTTAAATGTTACACTTTTTTTAATCTTTAACACTGTTACTAATGGCCGCAATTGTGATAATTTCTAAATTTGAAATCATTAAATGAATGTTTTATACTGTAAAAATCCACCTATCAATATGATTATTTACAGTACTTGAAATGACAATCTCACAAAATCAGTAGTAGAAAGATAATCACGCAACCTTTTCAAATACAATTCATCTATTATTGTAAACCAAATAAGTAAACATCAAGTAAACATGGCTGTTTTTCGCTTTTTTACTCAAAAAGTTTTACTACTTTTAGCACTTGAAACAAGCTATGAATCGTGGAAACAATCAAAACCATATTGTACTTCTCCATCTTTAGATATCCTCTTACGTTAGAGGAAATTCATAGTTATACCAATAATTCAAATTTTTGCGATACTGAAAATGAATTGCTCCATTTAATAGACCAAAAAATCCTGACCAAAGTAGATGATTTTTATGTCTACGGAAGTGATTTAGATAGCGTCATCAAACGCCTTCGTGGCAACATGAACGCCAAAAAAATAATGGCAAAAGCTCAAGAACGCGCTTTATTCATATCTAAATTCCCTTTTGTGGAAAGTGTTGGTGTTTCGGGTTCACTTTCAAAAGGATATTATGACAACGAAAGTGACATTGATTTTTTTGTGATTACCAAACACAACAAATTGTGGGTATGCAGAACTTTATTAATGTTGTATAAAAAAATAGTTCTGTTCAATTCACGAAAATACTTCTGTGTCAACTATTTTATTTCCGACCAACAATTGGAAATCGAAGAGAAAAACCGTTTTACTGCAACCGAATTAAAAACATTAATTCCGATGCAAGGAAAACAAGTATTTGAGAAATTTTACAGCAGAAATACTTGGGTAAAAGATTATTTTTCAAAATTTGAAATCCACTTAGAATCGGTTCCAGAAATTAAAAAAACAGCATTAACCAAAACCATCGAATTCTTTTTTGACAATGGTTTCGGAAACGCCATCGATTATGCATTCAAATCAATTACACTTAGAAAATGGAGAGCTAAATTTAATTTTTTGAATGAAGAAGACTTTAAAATTGCCCTAAAATCAACAAAAAACATCTCAAAACACCATCCATCCAATTTTCAAAAAAAAGTTATCTTATCTTTGAATGACAAACTAGAAGAAGTTCAACGAAATTATAATATTGTCGTTCCGAAAGAATATGTCTAACCTACTTTTTTCGCATTCGTATTATTACCAACTCGACCCAAAGCAATGGAAAAACAAAACACCATTTCCGCCTTTGGGAACTTTGTATGCGGCTGCTTTACTGCGAAAAAATAATTACAATGTTGATCTTTTTGATACCAATTTATTAGACAGTCCGAAAGCCATTCTTCCCATTATAGAACAACAAAAACCTAAGTATTTAGTCATTTACGACGATGGTTTTAACTATCTGACCAAAATGTGCCTCACCAAAATGCGAGAAGCGTGTTTTGAAATGATACAACTTGGTAAAAAAAATAGTTGTACAGTAATCATTTCAAGTTCGGATGCGACCGATCATTATACTGAATATCTTGAAAAAGGAGCTGATTTTATCATTCAAGGTGAAGGCGAATTGACTTTGTTAGAATTGGTTAATTCCTTAGAAAATCAACTTCCAATTGATGCCATTTCTGGAATTGCTTTTAAAAACAATGACGAAATCCAAGTCAATTCCAAACGCTCCGTTTTAGTACAACTCGACGATTTGCCTTTACCCGCTTGGGATTTAGTTGATATGGAATCCTACAAAACCATTTGGAAACAAAGTGGTCAACAATTCACTTTAAATATCGCGACAACTCGTGGTTGTCCGTACAAATGCAACTGGTGCGCCAAACCCATTTACGGCAATCGCTACAATTCACATTCGCCTGAATACATTGCCAATCACCTAGAATTTCTTTCCAAAAAGTTCAACGTCAATCGCTTTTGGATGTGCGATGATATTTTTGGCTTAAAGCCGAATTGGGTTCAGGAATTCAACATCGAATTGCAAAAAAGAAGTTTAAAAATTCGCTATTACATTCAAAGTCGTGTTGATTTACTTTTGAAAGAAGACACGATTGATGCCTTGGCTAATTCGGGTTTAGAAGAAGTTTGGGTAGGTGCCGAAAGTGCGTCACAAAAAATTCTCGATGCAATGGACAAAGGCACAAAAGTGGAAGAAATTTACCAAGCAACTCGCCTTTTAAAAGAAAAAAAAATACGAGTAGCCTTCTTTTTACAATTTGGTTACCTTGATGAAAACCAAGACGATATTCAAAAAACCATTGCCATGGTGAAAGAATTATTGCCTGATAATATTGGTATTTCGGTTTCGTATCCGTTGCCGGGAACCAAATTTTATGAAAAAGTAAAAGACGATTTACAACTCAAAGCCAATTGGAACGATTCGGATGATTTGGACATGATGTTCAACGGAACGTATCACTCAGATTACTACCGAAAATTGCAACGTTTTGTACACAAAGAATACCGAAAAAGTCAAGGGTTTTTCAACTTACAACAAGTACTTAGAAATCCGAAACAACTGAGTTTGTACAAAGTAAAATCGATTGCCAAATTGGGTTATTATGTTCCGAGTTCATTTATAGATTCATTGATGTTAAAGCGATTGCAACATGAACGCTAGTTTTGACAAAGCGGCCAATAACTACGACACAACCTTCACCAACACAGTGATAGGCAAAGCGCAACGCGAATTGGTGTATCATCATTTTTCAAAAATTTTACAAAAAAAACAACCCAAAACTATTTTAGAAATCAATTGCGGAACAGGAGAAGATGCGATTTGGTTGGCACAGCAGCATTTTCAAGTAACTGCGACGGATATTTCTGAAAAAATGATTGAAGTTGCCAAAAGTAAAAACCAATTTGATAATTTGACTTTTGATGTATTGGATTGCACTAAAATTAACGAAAAATACGATGCTAATTCAATTGATTTGGTGTTTTCAAATTTTGGTGGATTGAATTGTTTGTCGCCCAATGAATTAAAATTATTCTTTGAAAATACAAATCAAATTCTTACTCCAAAAGGTGAATTGGTTCTGATAATTATGCCAAAAAATACGCTTTGGGAACAATTGTACTTCATTATTAAAGGCAAATTTTCAGAAGCTTTTCGGAGAAAAAAAGAATATGCTACAGCCAATGTTGATGGAGAAAAAGTAACAACGTATTATTATAATCCAAGTGATATTGAGCGATTGGCATCAACTGGATATACTATTGCGACAAAATTTCCAGTCGGATTTTTCATTCCGCCATCGTATTTGGAACCGTTTTTCAGCTCAAAACCACGATTGATTGACTTTTTGAATCGTTTGGAAAAAAGAATTACTACTTTTAGTTTTTTATCACAATACGCTGATCATTACATCATTCATCTGCAAAAAAAATGAGCATTTTATTGACACATGGCTACTATTTATCGGATGATCCAAAGGAACAAAAGATAATGAAACCTTATCCACCATTAGGTTTGCTGTATGTTTCTGCCTATTTATGGAGTAAAAATATTGCTAATGATGTATTTGATTCCACTTTTTATTCGAAAGAAGAACAACTGCAATTCATCCGAGAGAAACAACCCAAAATAGTTTGTATTTATACCAATTTGATGACCAAAATAGAAGTCATTCAGTTGATGAAAAAACTAAAAACAGCTGAATTTGATTTTCCAAAAATTGTGTTGGGCGGACCCGATGTAACGTACAACATTGAAAATTACTTGAATTCGGGTGCTGATTTTATAGTAATTGGAGAAGGCGAAGAAACAACTTTTGAATTGTACCAAACCATTGTGAATGATGGCGATTTCTCGAAAGTAAATGGAATTGCTTACATTGAGAATGGAACGGTAATTCAAACACCTTCACGAACCAAATTCAGAGAATTAGACGAATTGCCGTTGCCGAATCGCGATGCCATTCCGAATGAAAAATACCTCGAAACGTGGAAACGCAACCACGGCGAAAGTTCGATGACGATTTCTACCCAACGCGGTTGTCCTTATACGTGCAAATGGTGCAGCACAGCGGTTTATGGTCAAAGTTACCGCAGAAGACCCGCACATTTGGTCGCTCAAGAAATGAAAATGCTCAAAGACAAATACAATCCTGATGCGATTTGGTTTGTAGACGATGTGTTTACGATTAGTCACAAATGGTTGACGGCTTTTCACGAAGAAGTAGTCAAACAAAATGCTCAAATTCGGTTTGAATGCATTACAAGAGCCGAACGTTTGAACGACGAAATTTTACGCCTTTTGAAAGAAGCAGGTTGTTTCAGAATATGGATTGGCGCCGAAAGCGGTTCGCAAAAAATCATTGATGCCATGGATCGAAGAGTCGATGTCAATCATGTAAAAAAAATGATTCAAAACACCAATGCAATCGGAATTGAAACGGGAACGTTCATCATGCTCGGTTATCCCGGAGAAGATGAAAACGATATTTATGAAACGATTGAGTATTTGAAAGAAGCCAATCCGACACACTATACAATTACGATTGCTTATCCTATCAAAGGAACTTCGCTTTACAACGAAATTGAAAACGACATAACGGTTCACCCGAATTGGGAAACTTCAACTGATAGACAAATTGATTTCAAGCGAAATTATTCGAGAAAATACTATAATTACGCGGTTTCAAAAGTGGTCAATGAGGTTGAATTCAGCCGAAAAAATAAATCCATTTTTCAACGTTTGAAACACAAAACCAAATCGATTTTGGCGGGCGGAATGATGAAAATTTCGAAATAAAAACTAGGATAATTGTTGTTTCGAAAAAAACCAATCGAATAACTTTTTCTCGAATGGTAATCCAAAAAACAGCTGATCACAACGCCATTTGGCTATCATTTGCAACGGTTTATAAATCGATTTCTGATTGGAATACGCTAGTTTCAAATAAAATTTAAACTTCTCAAAAAAAGCATATTTTTCATCGCTTACCCAAGGTCCGGACGACCCAATGTAATCAAAATCGGACCATTCATGAATGGATTTTGGTAAAACGTATCCTTTTTTAATCACCTCATCGGTAATGGTTGAACCCGGATACGGTTTGAAATAAAAAATAGGTGTTGAAAATTCGGGATGCATTTCATTGAGTTCTTTTACCATGTTGACAGTAGACTGAACGCTTTGTTCAGTTTCATCTGGAAACCCAACAATAAAAGGAAAAATCACCGCTATTCCGTGGCGCTTGCATCGCTCGGCACACAAATAGACTTGTTCCATTTTGATGTCTTTTTTGAGCCAATCCATCATTTCTTGCGAACCACTTTCTACTCCAATCAACAAACGACGCAAACCAGATTTGGCGCAAGTTTCAAAATCTTCTTCGCTCAAACGCGCACCTTGATCAGCGCGCATCGTAGCTGCCCAAGTAAATTTCAAATTGCGTTCAATGATTTTTTCGGCAATTTCTACTACTCTATTTCGGAACGTAAAATAGGTTTCATCTTGCAAATTGACATCGGTAAAATGGTATTTTTGATGCAATTCTTCGAGCTTATTCACCATAATTTCGGGAGAAATGGCGGTCCATTTTCGTTCGTATACAAACGGATCGGCACAAAACGTACAGCGAAAATGACAACCTGTAGATGAAATGTAATCCAATTGACGTCGTCCTTTTTTCTCAAAATACTTTTCTACATCAATCAAATCGTAATTCACATCCGAAAAAGTATCCATTGCTTGAATGGTTCGTGGAGGATTTTTGACTACTTGACCACTTCCATTTCGATAGCAAATCCCTTTTATGTCTTGTATTGAATTGTTATTCGCAAAAGCATCAACCAATTCTTTGAAGGTTTCTTCTCCTTGACCTTGAACCGTAACATCAATATTGATTTCGTCGTGGAGGGTTTGCTCTGGGAAAAGTGAAGTATGCCATCCGCCCCAAATTATCGGCAGATTTTTATTGATTTTTTTCACTTCCGAAGAAATGAAAAGTGCGTCTTTAATCGGACTTCCCGTTAAAGCAGTTACTCCCAAACAAATGGCATTTTCAAGATGCTTTTTTAAAGTTTCTAGCGGATGTTCATCGATTCGACCATCCACAATTATGACCTCATAACGCTCAGAATCCAGCACAGAACCAATAGCCAACAAAGCTAAAGGCATGTCAAAAAACACGGCTTTGGGATTGTAGAGAAGTATTGTTTTTTTCAAGGCAATTTGTTTACAAAACAAATATAGCAAAGTAATACAGTCTGTGTGTTATGTTTACCTCAAATCAACCTGTTTTGAAGTCAATAAAATTGTAGTTCAGAATCGGAATCCTTATATTTACGGAGTTTCAGAGTCCATTTTTCGAATAAATTTAGTAGTATACAATTCAGAATACAGAATGTTACATTTAAAATCTACCTCATCGTTAGTACTTCTCTCTGTGCTCATTTTTTGTGTGATTCGCTTTTTTTTGGGTTTTGATGGACTGTACGGTCAAGATGCTTACGAATATTTGCGGTATACTGAAGCATTAAAAACATTTTTCATTACTGGTGAAGCTCCAGGCGACTACTTTTGGGGAATCTACTATCCTTTTTTAGGAAGCCTTTTAAGTTTTATTATTCCTGATTTTTCGCTTGCCTTACAGTTGCTATCCACTATTTCACTTGTAATAACAACTATTTATTTAGAAAAGACCATCCTAGTAGTTCATAAGGAAAGTGATGTTAAAAATATTCCGTTTCTATTTTTCACACTATCTCCTTTTGTATTCATCCATAGCTTTTTAGCAATGTCTGATATGCTCGCTTGTTGTCTTATTTTTGTTTCTTTTTATTACTTATTGAGCTATTTAGAAACCCAAAAGAACAGCTCATTTCTCATAGGCATTGCTATTGGAACATTGGCCGTAATGACCCGATACGTGTCGTTTTTAGTTCTATTACCTGTTGGCATTTTGGTCGCGATTGCAATTTTCAAGAATCGAAAATGGTCGATTTTATTAGCCTCTATTTTAATTGCGTCATTCATAATTATTCCTCATTTAATTATTCGTTCCAAAAACAGCATTGGATTTTTATCTCATGATTGGTTAACTACATGGAATTTTTTACATTTATTCCAAAGCAAATTTACCACTCACGAAGGTGAAATTAATAATCATTTCATCAATTTGATTTACTGTTGCTATCAATTCATTCATCCCGTTTTTCTTCCATTCGGTCTATTTTTGATTGCTTTTTATGTGGTAAAAGTAGAGCCATCACGTTATAAATACAAAAGAGTACTACTTACAACTATTGTTGTTTTCGCGCTGTTTTTGGGTGGAATTCATTATCAAAACAAACGGTATCTAATAGCTACAATGCCGTTTGTAATTTTATTTCTTTACCCAATTATAAAACAGTTCATGATCGTTTTTATTAGAAAAAGAATCATGTATGCTTTGTTGATAATTATACAAATCGGATTTTGTTTTTACTTTGGGAAGAATTACTATTTTAGAAATCAATTAGAAAAAAAGATTTGCAACGAAATTTCAGAATACCAAGGCAATACGCTTTACTCATTGGATATGGACGTTGCCATTCAAGGACGAAAACTGGATTTTAACTACCAAAATTTATACCTCAAAGAATATACTTCTTTTGAAAATAAAGGATATGTATTAATCAATGAAGCTAATGTAAAACAACAGTGGAAAAGCCGCAATCCAATGATGAATTGGCTTCGATTGAAAGAGCACTATCGATTAAAAACTATTAAAAAGTTAAATTTGGATTGGACGTTGTATCAAATTGAAACCCAATAAGTTTGCTGTGGAAACACACATACTAAAAGTATCTTTTTTAAAAAGTAAAATTAAAAAATCAATACACAATTTATTAAGGACTTAAATAATTACCAATAAAAAATAGCAGAAATAATTTTGAACTTTAACGGCAAACATATCGTTTTTTTAACTCCTGGTTTTGCTCAAAACGAGCAAGACTCGACTACTATTCCTGCAATTCAAATTTACATCAAAGCATTAAAAGCCAATAATCCTGAAATAAAAATTACAATTATTAGTTTTCAATATCCCTTTGTTTCTCTGCCTTACACTTGGTTTGGTTGTGATGTGATTCCGTTAAATGGTAAAAACAAGCACGTTAAAAGACCTTTACTTTATCGTACTTCGTTAAAGCTCCTTTCCCAACTTCACAAAAAGTTACCTATTCACTTCATTCATAGCTTTTGGCTGGGAGAATGTGCTTTTATCGGCTATACGTTTTCCAAAGGAAACCAAATCAAACACCTAACCACTTTAATGGGTCAAGATGTTTTGAAAAGAAATTTTTTTGGAAAAATACTGCCATTACACAAAATGAGATTTATTTCCGTATCTGTACATCAACAAAAACTTTTTGAGGAAAATTATAAAACAAAATCCGAAGTTATTCCGTGGGGAATCAACTCTGCTGATATTCCAGAAATACAATCGAAAACTATTGATTGCATTAATGTAGGTTCGCTCAATAAAATTAAAAACCAAGAAGAGTTTATCGAAATTATTGCCGAAATTAACAAAATTAGATCTGTAAAAGCATTGATTATTGGCGAAGGCGAAGAACGAAAGCGTCTTCAAAATAAAATTGAGTTATTAGGTTTGGAAAGCACTATTGAGTTAAAAGGTTTGTGTTCCAATTCAGAAACGCTAATGTACATTGCTCAATCTAAAATTCTGATTCATACGAGTAATTTCGAAAGCTTTGGGATGATTTTCGCTGAAGCTTTGCATTGTAAAACAACGATTGTTTCAAAAAATGTAGGTGTGGCATACAACACTCCTAATTGGTTCATTGGCAGCGATACATCTCAATTAATTGAAGGTGTAATGAACTTCCTCAACTCATCGTTTATTGAACCCGAGGTGAGTCCTTTGCGCATAGAGACTACTCTTGAGCATTATTTAAAAATATACCATGAATAGAGCGATACAAATACTATATTTTTTGGCTCGAATGTTTTCGATTCCCTTGTTCAATGTGCTAACGCTCACCATTGGCATACACTTGTTTGGAAAAGAAAATTGGGGTACCTACATCAATATAAGCATTTGGGTTTTTTTGGTAGCCTTTTTAGCCAAATGGGCTGGTCAAAATCATATTGTTAAAGAAATGAGTCAAAATCCTTCAAAGCTATACTCTATTTTCTTCTCTAATTTAATAGAAAGAAGTATTATATTATCACTTACTCTTTTGCTTTTTATTTTTACTTCATGGAGCGTTGCACTTGCTTCTACAGTATTGGTGCTTCTCATTTTTATCTACAACAGTTTAGAGAATTTGATGGTTTATTTTCAAAAATTTAAATTGCAAAACGTCATTGAAATTATCGGTTTTTTGACACTCTTATTGGGTCTTCATTCTATCAAGGGATTTAAACTAGAACTCGTAATTTACGCTTTTTCTCTATCGTATTTTGTTCGAATACTAATAGCCATATTTGTTGTACGACTTCCAAAAACAAAGCTTCAAATAAATTTTGGGAATCTATACATTACAGTACCGTTTTTTTTGATTGGATTTAGTGGCTGGTTGTCAACTAAAATTGATCTTTATATAGTAAGTTATTATTTTTCAAAAGGCAAACTTGCTGATTACCAATTATTCATCTCTTGTTTTTTAATGGTTCAATCATTATCAGGATTGGCTTTAATTCCGTTTTACAAACACCTGTATCGTTTGCCTCACTTTGTAATTGACAAAATAAATCGAAACCTACGATTGCTGGCTTTGCCTTTGGTTGGATTAGCTACTTTACTAATTTGGATGGTTTTAGAAAAATATTATTCAATAGGATATCCAGTGTTGTATTACCTATTAGCGGCATGTGCCTGTTTGGCCTCATTTTTTTATTCCGTTACTGCATTTCAATTGTATCGAAATAATAAAGAAAAAAAAATGGCTTTGATTGGCTTTTTCACAATTGGGATTCAGAGTTTAATTACCCTGCTTTTAATCCAATCTCTAGATGTTTTGGGTGTTTTACTCTCCATCTTAATCGTACAATGGCTATATTTGTTTTTAATTAATCGAGAAACAAAAAAACTAAATGACTCTGTTTTTTCAAATAAAACATAAATTTCCTCTCCAAAAAACTTGGATTGTACTGGTTTACTCCTTTTTGTTAACTGTTCTCAATTCGTGTAACGATGATGATGCAATTGAAGATACTGCATTGCATTCTATTGAAATTTCAACAGGTGATATCTATCCTGAATTCAATCCTGAAATCAAAGATTACTATATAACTTCGCTGAATACTTTGCAAAACATAGAGGTTACTATTGATGATTTTGACACTTCAAAAAACATTTACATCAATAACACTAAAATCAACACTAAAACAACTAGTATCAAGCTTAATAATGGACAAGATATTGTAATTAGATCGGGTTCAAACTCTGAAAACTCAACCACTTACACGATTCACTATTTACCCAACGACCTTCCAAAAACAAATCTAATTTCCAAAAACAATCCTACAGAAGGATACACATTCATCAATTTATTTGAGTTATCCAGTCAAGGAACACGCAACTATAGTTACATCGCTATTTTGGACAATGATGCATTTCCTGTTTTTTACAAAAAGTTACCCTATCAAGCGGTCATTAATTTTATGTGTTTTGTAACGGAAGATGGGCAAAAAAGGTACAGTTACAATGTCAACGAAATAGGTAAAATCATTGTCATGAATGAACATTTTGAAGAAATAAAACAGTTAAATCTACTTCCGCACAACGGTCACGGAAATTATCCCACTGACAACCACGACCTTATTTATCTGAGTGACAATCACTATATTTTGCCCTCATATGTGGTTCGTGAAGATGTGAACATGACAGCGTACGGTGGAAGTGCTTCGGTTGATTTAGTTGAATTTGTATTCCAAGAAATAATTAACAATCAAGTTGTTTTTGAATGGAATACTGCCGATCATCCTGAACTATTGAGCGCCACCGATCCAATTTATTACAGTCAGTATGCCACAGCCACTAAAGTAGATTACTTTCATTTTAATTCAATTGCTATCGATCCAAATGATCAAAATTTTGTCGTTTCGGCTCGACATACCAATCAAATTTATAAAATAAACCGGACTACAGGTGCCATTATGTGGCGATTTGGTGGAAGTAATGATGATTTCAATTTGGTCGGTAACCAAATAATATCACATCCGCATCATGCAACTATTTTACCCAATGGAAATTTGCTTCTTTTTGACAATGGAGTAACCAAAACACCTAAACAAAGCCGAATTGCCGAATTTGAATTGGACGAAACCAACACGACAGCCAATTTGGTATTTGAATACAACGATGCTGGAAGGTATTTCGACATTATGGGTTCGGCTCAAAAATTAAGTAACGGTAATTATTTTATCGGTTGGGGCGGAAATATAACCTCTCAAAGCAATGCCAACAAATCAGACATCACCGAAATTAACAGTAGCGGTAACATTGTCTTAGACATTAGTTTTAGTAATAATCCTGGTAGTTTTACTTATTCATATCGAGCGCTTAAATACTCTATAACTTTTTAATGAACAAAATCATCCTTTTCAATCCGCGTAGTGCTAATGGCAAACACCGAATTCCGAACTCGATTCTGCAAGTCGGCGCTTCGATTCACGACCAATTTGACTATGTTTTTGTTGATGGAAATTTGGAAGAAAATCCGTGGAACATCATTGAAAACTATTTAAAATCAGGTGAATTCAAGTATTTTGGTTGTACCGTAATGCCCGGACCACAATTGCGTCAGGCTATTCCATTTACTAAAAAAATCAAAGAGCAATTTCCTCAAATCACTACCATTTGGGGCGGTTATTTTGCTTCCAATCAGTATAAAGTTTCATTGAATTCGGGTTATGTGGATTATGTAATTAATGGTCCAGGCGACAACACGTTTCCTCAATTAATTAAAACTTTAGAAGATAACAATCTCGACCATTTACCTTCCATCAAAAATCTGATTTATAAAAATGAAAAAGGCGAAATGGTAAAAACGGCTGTTGAAGCTTTATTGGATCAAGATGCATTGCCTAAATTCCCTTACGAGTATTTGAATTCGTTTTATCCTGTACAAAACTATTTGGTTAAAACCTTCATGGGAAACAAAACTTTGTCGTACCATTCGAGCATGGGTTGCCCATTTTCGTGTTCGTTTTGTGCCGTAGTTCCGATTTACAACGCCAAATGGAAAGGCATGTCGGCCAGTCGAATTTATGAAGATGTAAAGTATTTCAAAGAAAAGTACAACATTGACGCGGTTGAATTTCACGACAATAATTTCTTTACTTCTAAAAAAAGAGTCTTAGAGTTTTCTGAATTAATTCTAAACGATAACATCAGTTATTGGGGTGAAGGCCGAATTGACACGATTAATTTGTATTCGGACGATGAACTCAAATTGATGCGAAAAGCGGGTTGCAAAATGATATTTCTTGGTGCTGAAACGGGTAATGATGCCGTGTTGAAACAAATGAACAAAGGCGGAACCCAAACCGGACAAATGATTAAGGATTTTGTACTGCGAATGAAAAACGTAGATATTATTCCGGAACTTTCGTTTGTATTAGGAATGCCTGCGCCAACAGAGAAAGAAGTATACGATCAGATTGTGTGGGATATTAATTTCATCAAAGAAATCAAAGAAATCAATCCTGATGCTGAAATCATCATTTATTTGTTCAGTCCTGTTCCCACCGAAGGTTCGGAGTTGTACCAACAAATTCTCGATGCTGGATTTTCATTTCCAACTCAATTAGAAGATTGGATTTCGCCGAGTTGGGAGAATTTTGATCTTCGCAAAAATCCGCTGACGCCTTGGTTAAAACCGTACATGATTGACACGATTAAAAACTTTGAAACGGTACTGAACGGTTATTATCCAACGGTTTCCGATTTTAGAATTAAAGGCTATAAAAAACAGTTGCTGCGATTGACATCGGGAATTCGATACAAAACGGGTTTCTATCATTTTCCTTACGAAATCAAAGCGTTACACAAATTGTGGAAATACAGACAACCCGAAATCGAAGGGTTTTATTCGGAATGATTAGACACGAATTATCACGAATTAACTTTAGTATGATTTCACTAACTTTCCTGATGAACCTTATAAATTATAAAAGCGGCAGTAGGGTAAAATGAGAAACTTTATCAAAAAAATAACACATCCTTTCCTCAAACTCGGATATGAAATCTACTATCATAAACCGAGAACATTTTGTTATGATGGTATTTGTATTAAAGTACATCCCGATGTTTTCCCACCAAATTTAACCATCAGCACCAAAATTCTTCTGGATTTTCTTAGCGAAAAAGAATTGGAAAATGAATCGTTTTTAGAATTAGGTTGTGGAAGTGGAATCATTTCACTATTCGCTGCCAAGAAAGGAGCGAAAGTTACCGCAACCGACATCAATTCAACTGCTTTAGAATTTTTATCTGAAAATGCTAAAAAGAACCACTTCGAATTAGAGATTATCGAATCCGATTTATTTCAATCGTTACCTAATAGAAACTTTAATTGCATTGTTATCAATCCGCCGTACTATCCCAAACAACCCAAAAACACCAAAGAGCAAGCGTGGTTCTGTGGCGAAAACTTTGAGTATTTTGAAACTTTATTTCCGCAATTAAAAAATTACCTTATTCCGTCAAACGAAACGTTCATGATTCTTTCAGAAGATTGTGAATTGGAAAAAATAAAAGCGATTGCCTCAAAAAGTGACATCGCTTTTACTTTGGTAGTGGAGAAAAAAGTAGTCGGTGAAAAAAACTACATTTTTACAATAACTTCTTTGTAGAATCACGCTGACGCAATTCTGTTTTGATTACGGTTGTTCTGTGAGTGTATACTTCTTCTTTGCTCTCTAATTTTTCGATCAGCATTTTGGTCGCTACTTCGCCAATTTCGGGTCCGTGTTGACTTACCGTAGACAAACTTGGAGTCATTCGGCGCGACCAAACTCCATCAGCAAAACCGATTAGAGAAAGTTCTTGCGGAATTTTATATCCATTCTGTATTCCGAGTTTCATGGCTGTAACCGAAGCGTGTTCATCGAGAGCAAAAACACCATCAGGTTTATTTTTGATGAAAAAACCACCAATTTTATCATTAAAATCTTCTGAGTTTTCGGTTAAAATCACCAATGAATCGTCCACTTTTACATTGTGTTTTTTCATGGCTTCGTAAAAACCTTGAGCTCTTAATTTTCCTACACTCAAATTATCAATAGAAGATAATAAAGCTATTTTTTTACAACCTGTTTTCAATAAATGTTCAGTAGCATTTACGGCCGAATCCAAATCGTCAACAATTACTTTATCACAATTAATTTCATCGGCAATACGATCAAACATTACAATCGGTGTTCCATCATTAATGATCGATTTAAAATGACCGAACTGTTGCAACTTCTGTGCTTCTTCCGAAATCGACAAAATAAATCCGTCAATAGTACCATTGCTCAACATTTCCAGCATGTTGATTTCCTTTTCCAATGATTCGTTAGAAATACACGTAATGACTTTGTAACCTTTCTCGTCGGCCACTTTTTCAATTCCGGTAAATACTTTCGCAAAAAACGAATTCAAAATATTCGGAATAATCACACCAATAGTGCGCGTAGAACGATTCTTCAAATTCAAACCAATACTGTTGGGCTTGTAATTTTTCAGTTTCGCGTATTCCTGAATCTTAATTTTGGTCGGTTCGCTGATTTCCGGACTGTCGTTCAAAGCTTTCGAAACAGTAGAAACGGAAACTCCGAGTTCTTTGGCAATTTGTTTTAACGTGGCTTTCGATTTCATAACTATATATATAAGGTGTAAATTTATAGAATTTATTTTTAGGAGCGAAAGGCTAGGGCATTTTTGTTTTCCATTTTCCTGCTGCCTTTCCAAAACTTTTATTGTTCATCAAGTTAAATGCTTACTAAAAACAGATTTGTAAACAATAAAAGGTTTTTCCCTTGCATCAGGGCTAAAGAATAAACTTTAGGCTGCTAACAAAAGAATTCTATTGTACTATCTACCAAAATAATAGCATTCAGAAAAATAAATCAAAAATGCAGTTTGCATATATAATATTTATTTGTACTTTTGCACTCCCGTAATTGGGAATGGAATGTTTAATTAAAATAAATTATTGTGAACACATTAAGCTACAAGACAGTTTCAGCTAACAAAGCCACCGTAGATAAGCAGTGGATTGTTGTAGATGCTGAAGGTCATAACTTAGGTCGTTTTGCTTCAAAAGTTGCGATGCTTTTAAGAGGTAAATACAAACCAAGTTATACACCGCACGTTGATTGTGGAGATAACGTAATTGTTATCAACGCAGAAAAAATCAACCTAACTGGTAACAAGTTAGATGACAAAACGTACATCAGACACACAGGTTATCCAGGAGGACAAAGAAGCTTGACTGCTAAAGTAATGCAACAAAAAAACCCTGCATTATTAGTAGAAAAGGCTGTAAAAGGAATGTTACCTAAAAACAAATTAGGTGCTGAATTATTCCGCAATTTGAATGTAAATGTTGGTTCTGAGCACAAACATGGCGCTCAACAACCAAAAACCGTTAACCTTAACGACTTAAAGTAATGGGAGTTATTCACAAAATCGGTAGAAGAAAATGTGCAGTTGCACGTGTGTACGTTACTGAAGGTACAGGAAAAATCACTGTAAACAAAAGAGAATTTAACAACTACTTTCCAACAGCTACTTTACAGTACAAAGTAATGCAACCTTTGTCTATGACAGAAAACGCATCTAACTTTGACGTAAAAGTAAATGTATATGGTGGTGGTTCAACAGGTCAAGCAGAAGCTGTGAGAATGGCTATTGCTAGAGCAATGTGTGAAGTGGAAGCTGAAAACAGAGCTATCCTTAAACCAGAAGGATTACTAACAAGAGATCCAAGAATGGTAGAACGTAAAAAATTCGGTCAGAAAAAAGCACGTAAGAGATTCCAATTCTCGAAACGTTAATATTCGATTCATTTCAGAATATTTTTTTCAAAACCATTTTTACAATTAAAATAGAATTTAAAACAAAGTTGTCGATATTCCTTGTAAAAAGGGAATTAGTTTAGCATCTAAATTTTCAAGACGAACGCAAGTAACTACTTGAGAATTGCTATAACACGGAACGTAAACTATTACACAATGGCAAACAAAATTGAAGTTAAAGAGTTATTAGAAGCTGGTGTTCATTTCGGACACATGACTCGTAAATGGGATCCAAACATGGCTCCTTACATTTATATGGAGCGTAATGGTATTCATATCATTAACCTATATAAAACGGCTGCAAAAATTGAAGAGGCTAATGAAGCCATGAAAAAAATTGCAGCATCTGGTAGAAAAATACTTTTCGTAGCTACCAAAAAACAAGCAAAAGACATCGTAGCTGAAAAAGCTGCAGCATGCAACATGCCTTACATCACTGAAAGATGGCCAGGTGGTATGTTAACCAATTTCGTTACTATCAGAAAAGCGGTTAAAAAAATGGCTTCTATTGATAGAATGAAAAAAGACGGAACATTCATGACGCTTTCTAAAAAAGAAAGATTACAAGTTGATCGTCTTCGTGCAAAATTAGAGAAGAACTTAGGTTCTATCGCTGATATGTCTAGAATACCTGCTGCTTTATTCGTAGTAGATATTAAAGCTGAACACATCGCAGTAAAAGAAGCACAAAAATTAAACATTCCAGTTTTCGCAATGGTTGATACTAACTCTGATCCACGTGAAGTAGATTACGTTATCCCAGCCAATGATGATGCTTCAAAATCAATTGAGAAAATTTTATCTTTAGTTACAGACGCTGTAAAAGACGGATTAGCCAACAGAACTTCTGACAAAGAAGAGGATGCTCCTGAAGTGGAAGTAGAAGATGTAGTAGAAACTGTAGAAGCTCCAGTTGCTGAAACTGCTGCTCCAGAAGTGGAAGCTACAGAAGAAAAAACTGAAGAGTAAAACATAAGTAAATTCCAAAATTCAAATTACAAATAACAAATAGAAGCCAATTCTACATTTTTATTAGCCAGTTTGGTTTTTGAAATTTTAAAAATTGGGAATTATTTGAAATTTGGTTTTTGAAATTTGGAATTTACTTTTTAAAACAATTTTAAACTTTAAAAAAGGAAAACAAAATGGCAACAATTACTGCTGCAGACGTAAATAAATTAAGAACCATCACAGGTGCAGGAATGATGGACTGCAAAAAAGCATTAGTAGAATCAGACGGTGATTTCGATTTAGCAATTGAAAACCTTAGAAAAAAAGGTCAAAAAGTGGCTGCTAATCGTTCAGACAGAGAATCTACTGAAGGTGCTGCTATCGCTGTTATCAATGCTGACAAAACAGAAGGTGTAGTAATTACATTGAACTGTGAAACTGATTTCGTTGGTAAAAACGAAGGTTTCGTAAAGTTAGCAACTGATTTCGCTAATCAAGCGTTAAACTATGCTACAAAAGAAGAATTATTAGCTTCAGATTTCAACGGAATCACTGTTGCTGAGAAATTAATCGAGCAAACAGGTGTAATCGGAGAAAAAATCGAAATCGGTTCTTTCGAAAGATTATCAGGTGCTTTCGTGGGTTCATACATCCACGCTGGTAACAAAATTGCTACATTAGTATCTTTATCTGCAAATGTTGCTGGTGCTGAAGAAGCTTCAAGAAACGTTGCAATGCAAGCAGCTGCAATGTCTCCAATCGCTTTAGACGAACACGGTGTTGATGCAGATATTATCGCTAAAGAAATTGAAATTGCTAAAGACCAACTTAGAGCTGAAGGAAAACCAGAAGCTATGTTGGAAAACATCTCTAAAGGAAAACTAAACCGTTTCTTTAAAGACAACACTTTAGTAAATCAAGATTACATTAAAGATAGCTCAATGAGTGTTTCAGCTTACATTAAATCGGTTGATGCTGGTTTGACAGTAACTGGATTCAAAAGAGTTGCTTTAGGATAATTCGAAATACGAAGTACAAACTTATATTGTAAAAACCTCGTTTCGTTTGAAACGAGGTTTTTTTATTAAAATTATTGAATACGAGGAATAACCTCAAATAGTTAAAAGATTTATCTTTAAAGCATCTTTATTGAAAATCATTAACTTTAAAATAAAGATTGATTTTCTAACAAGTAATCCTTTTTAATATCCATAAACTATTCTCTTTTTCTACTTTCGATTTCCTTTAATTTTTCCGTATAGTACTTAGTTTTAAGTTGAAGATATTTAATGGTTTTCTGATAAACAAAAAACAAAGCAAATAATAATAAAATCAACAAAAAAGTAGGAAATAATTGCACGAATACTTCAAAGGTTGTTTCCATAACGTCTTAAGGTTTAGTTACCCTTGAACAACAAAGTTCTCCGGTAGATTTATTTATTAAAAAAGTAATTATTCTTCTTTGTTTTATTCCAAATTGCATTCCTATCTCAGGCAAATTAACACCAATATTGACATACCCAGACAAGGTAATTTGAGCATGTGTTTCGCTGTAATTTAAATTGGTTAGACTCATTGAATTTTGAACCCAATCATTGCCTATTACAACATTGGAAATGTAACTTTTACATCCATCAGCATTGAGTGAAAAAACTGGCTGTGTATCTGCAACAACCTCAATTGTCAGACTTATTATTGATGAAAGTTGAATAGTTTTGGTTCCAAATAACTGATTTTGATCTAAAATAGTACCTTGACCAACAGTGTTGTCATCATAATCTATGTAAACTGACTCAATATAATTTTCTAACTCATCAACACTATTGAATGTTTGATAACTTTCACCTTCATAATCAAAATCGACCTCTAAATCATTTTCTACAATAGTATTTAACAACTCTAATCTCGACAAAACTGACACCTGATTTGGAGCTTGAATTATATCGTCTATTAATTGAGTTATAAAATTCATACTGTTTTGTGAACAGTTTGTCAATAATAAATAATCTTTCATTTGAGGATGGCTATTGTATACTTGCTCTTGAGAATCACTCAATGTTTGGATATACAACCCTAACAGATATACTACAGGAAGATCCGATTGAACAACTTCAGTATCGTCAATTAAACCTCCTGTTAATATTCCAGTTCCAGAATTATTCCCTCCTACATCTGAACCATTAAAAGTGCCACTTGTGCCTCCACTCGGCGCCTCAGGATCATTGTAATCTGTGTTGACAAAGTAACAGTTGGTTGCAATTATTACCCAAGCATTGGTACCACTTTGATATCCAAAATTACCCGTTAATTCTCCTTGATCTAGTGGCACAGGTTCTGTAACCACCCATCCATAAGTGTCAACACAAGCATAAACCAAAGTTTGAACAACATTCCCATCTTTTAACAATGGAACAAAATCACTTTCACTTAAACGCAATTGTTCTTCAGTTAAATTTTGATATTCTGTTTTTGTAAAATCATATTTCACTAAATAAACATCGTAATCGCCGTTTTCATTTAAATTAAAACAAATGTTTTCAACTTTTTGATTCGGATCCAGTTTAATTATAGGAAAAGTGTAAGAATGCTTGCTCTCATTTGAAATATAAAGTCCTTTTTCGTCATCAAAATAGAATCCAGAAATAGAATCGTAGACTATCCTTGAAATGGACTCATCTGATTGAAAAGCTTTAAACCGATTCATAACTTGCATTAATCTGGGATTTCTTTGGATTTCTTTATTTGTAACTCTTTTAATATTTACACCTTTACTTGGTGAGTCATTAACAATTTCCCTCTCTGCTTCACATCCTAAAATAGAAGTGATGAACAAACTAACAATTAAAAGTAATAAAACTTTACTAAATACTGTTTTCATAATTTAAAATTTTGATGGTTTATAAATTAGTTAAAACTTAAAATTTGCTTGTCGTTAAACTAAGAAAAGAGAAAAAGAGAAAAAAGAGAGTAAACAACATCAATCCTTTAGCTTAAATGAATGTTATTTTAATTTCTCCTGAACTAACTACTACTCTAATTTAACTTTACAAATTTTGAAGCCTTTAAAAAGAATATGATTTTACTTTTCCATACTAGTAAAGTAAAACAAACTATTTGGCGGATAAATGACTTTTTAAATTATAAATGAAAGACTAGGTCTCATTTATTACTATTGCATTGCAATTAATGAACTTTTAATAAAACCTCTTCAATGCATTAACTCTCATAATGAATTGTAAAGTGTTATCAATCGTTATTACGAAGAGTTGTTTTAACCATTTTCAACACAAAATGCAAATGGTATAGAATTTTATCTCGTTGCAATACAGTAAAATTAAACTATACTGATGTCCCTAAAGTACACTAAAAGTGTACATTTCTAATTGTTTTCACAAAAGACGTTTGTTCTTTAGCCCCGATTGAGGTGATAGCTCGTATCCCGATTTTTTTTCGGGATACGACTAAAGCCGAAAGCGGGAAAGACGATTACAAAAAAAGCCCGAGCCTTTCGCTTCTAAAAATAAAATACTAACTTTGAATCATTAGGTATAAGCAAATGTTCACATCGAGAAAAGACACCGTATACGTTATTCTAGCCGGAATTTTTATTACCAACGCGATAGTTGCTGAACTCATTGGCGGAAAACTCATTGATGTGGGTTCGGCCGTGATGAGTATTGGTATTTTACCGTGGCCCATAGTGTTTATCACTACCGATTTAATCAACGAATATTTTGGTGAAAAAGGAGTAAAAAAACTTTCACTGATTACCGCAGGATTGATTGCCTACACGTTTTTTGTATTGTTTTTTGCGATGAAAATTCCGTCGACTAGAATAAGCTCTGTCACTACCGAACAATTCAGCGCTGTTTTTGGACAAAGTCAGTTAATTATTGTGGGAAGTATTGCGGCTTTTTTGGCTTCGCAGTTGATTGATGTCACTATTTTTCATTTTGTAAAAAAACGCACTGGAAATAAAATGATTTGGTTGCGAAGTACAGGTTCTACAGTAATTTCTCAGTTTTTTGATAGTTTTATCGTTTTGGGAATCGCTTTCTATTTGCCGGGCATCATGGACACTAAAACTTTTATTATATCTGGACTTACTGGTTATACCGTAAAATTAATCATTGCCGTTGTAATGACACCCATGATTTACTTAGGTCATTATTTAATAGAAAAATACATTGCAAAAGATGGAAACTAAAAACCGCTGCGCTTGGTGCGAAAAAGACGATTTATACCGCGATTATCACGATACCGAATGGGGAAAACCCGTTTACGACGATCAATTATTATTTGAATTTTTGATTTTAGAAACGTTCCAAGCGGGATTGAGTTGGTATACGATTTTGGCCAAGAGAAACAATTTTAGAGCCGCATTTGCACAATTTGACTATAAAAAAGTGGCACAATACAATGAAAGTAAAATTCAGGAATTGATGTTAGATGCCGGAATCATTAGAAATCAACTTAAAATTAGAGCCGCGGTTTCGAACGCCATTGCTTTTATGGAAATACAAAAAGAATTTGGCAGTTTCTCCAATTATATATGGAAATTCACCGACGGCAAACCCATCGACAATCAACCAAAAACGTTAAGAGATATCCCGTCTTCTACTCCACTTTCGGATGCCATTAGTAAAGATTTAAAGAAACGTGGATTTAAATTTGTGGGAACTACGGTAGTCTATGCTCACATGCAAGCGACCGGAATGGTAAACGATCATGTGGTGGATTGTTGGACTAGGGGTTAGTTTGCAGTCGCAGTCACAGTTAACAAAACTTTTAGCTTTAAAAAAGCAGGATTTCAAATTTATCTGCGGATAAAACTGAAAACTGAGACGGAAAACTGAGACTAACTTTTAAGAATTTGCATGAATAGTTCACGCGGAATTTCAAAAGCGCCTAGGCTTTCTAAATGGTCGTTATGCACTTGGCAATCGAGGAGTTTGTAGTTGTTATCTCTTAAATATTCCACTAATTTTACAAAGGCTACTTTACTCGCATTAGGCACTTTGGCAAACATACTTTCTCCACAGAAAATATGACCTAAATCAGTGCCGTACAAACCGCCCACTAATTCACCGTTTTGCCATACTTCAAACGATTTGGCTTTTCCTAAACGATGCAATTCGGTGTACGCTTTGATGATGTCTTCTGAAATCCAAGTGCCATCTTGGTTCCTTCTTTCAACCGTTTGACAATTGCGTATTACGGCTTCAAAATCGTTGTTGATGGTAACTTCAAAGATGTTTCTATTAATGATGTTGCGCAAACTCTTAGCGGGTTTGTAATCGTGCGGATTTACTACCATTCGATACGGCGGCGCCCACCACAAAATGGGTTCATCAGCATCGTACCAAGGAAAAATTCCGTTATCATAAGCCAACAACAATCGCTCAATAGACAAATCACCACCTACGGCCAAAACGCCTTCGTAGGAAGCATCTTCAACGGGTGGAAAATAAAGTTCTTTGGTTAAAAAATACATTTTTCAATTGCAATTTCAAAAATCAATAACAATTTCAATGAAAAAGTCAGAAATTCAAGTAAACACTTAAACTTCTGACTTCTAACTTCTGACTTCTAACTTTTAAAAAGGTAAATCGTCGTGTTCTTCTTCTTTAAAATCAGTCGCTGGAGCGAATGCTTCTGCTGCTGGCATTGGAGGCATTTGTTGTGCTGCTGGAGCTTCTGCTTGCAGTTTTTCAATTCTCCAACCTTGAATTGAGTTGAAATATTTGGTTTCTCCTTGCGGATTCACCCATTCTCTACCTCTCAAATTGATGGATACTTTTACCGCTTCGCCCACGTTATAATTGTTCAACAAATCACATTTGTCCTGAGTAAACTCAATCATAATGTGTTGCGGATATTGCTCATCAGTAGTTACTACTAATTCTCTTTTTTTAAATGAAGCACTCACTTGTTGCTCTGCATTAATCACTTTTACTTTTCCTGAAACTTCCATAATCTAACTAATTTATTTTTTGGCTAATAGTACTTTCCACGCGGTTAGCACCTCATTTTTATCTAAATATTCTTTGGCTAATTGGTGCTTTTTGAGTTCATCATCAGCACTTAAAACACCTTTCACTTCAAAATTCTGTTTGACAAATATAGTAATTTCTTCTTCGGTTGGCAAGGCTTCAACATTTCCTAATTTACCCAAATCATTCCCATTAAAAACAGTACTTTCTTTGACAAAACTCGGAATCGCATCCACTCCAATTCCCAAAGTTGCTAACGGTTTTTCGACCTCAAAAAGGCCTTGATTGGAACGCGAATACCAATTGCCTCCCAAACGCGACACCAAATCAATTTTTACAGGATCAATATGACCTTCAGCGTCCAAAACAGCTTCGTTGATGTGCATTTTAACCACTTCGCAAATAATCATGTTGCCAGCACCGCCTTCAGTTCCGAGTGGAATAATTTGGTTGACTTTGCATTCAAATTGCACCGGACTTTCAGATACACGATACGGTTTTACTTTTTCGGATGGAATCGGAGTTAACCCTGATTTGGCAAATTCATTCACACCATCGGGATATTCGGTACTCGACAATGACATTTGCTGAACAATGTCAAAATTCACCACATTAATCACTACTTCACGAGTCGCTTCGCAGTTAATCAACGTGTGTTTTATAGTGTTATTTCGAACTCTTCGCGCAGGCGAAAAAACCAAAATCGGCGGATTCGAACTGAAAATATTAAAGAAACTAAACGGCGATAAATTGGGTTTACCATTAGCATCCATCGTGCTCGCAAACGCAATCGGACGCGGTGCAATAGCACTTTGCAAATACGCCTGTAACTTCATCGGCGTCAGTTCTTTTGGATCGAGTGTCAACATACAAATTCTTTTCTACAAAGATAGCAAATGCAATGGCAATGGCAATTTCAAAAATCAATTTCAATTTTTTTAAAATGAATGACAATTAGAAGCAGACAACTAGGTTTCATTTGAACGATTGTCCCGCTTTCGGCTTTATCTTTTTTAATTATTTGGAGTTTAAACCCCAAATAATTAAAAAAGGATACCGCCTCAATCGGGGCTAAAAAATAACTCTTTTGCTACTAATCACTATTGTTGTCCGACCATGATCCAAATCGGTTTCCATTCCTACCATTAAAATCAGTATCTTTGCAGAAATTTTTGAGTAATGAGTAACGACAATCGTAGTAAAAAAAACAGCAAACCCAGCGGAGATAAAAAGAAAAGTACAACTAGTTCAAAACCTCCAATGCAAAAACGTTCGCAAAAACCGCGACCAAAATCGGCTACCAAACCGACTCAAAACGTATCCAAACCGATTAAGTCAGACGATATTCGTTTGAATAAATACATTTCCAATTCGGGAGTTTGTTCGCGTCGCGATGCTGATATTTACATCCAATCAGGTAATGTAAAAGTCAACGGCGAAGTCATCACCGAAATGGGTTACAAAGTGAAACCCGGCGATGTAGTCAACTTTGATGGTAAAACATTAATTCCAGAAAAGAAAGAATACATTTTATTGAACAAACCTAAAAATTTCACCACTTCTGAAGATGAAATCGATCATAAGAACGTTTTAGAATTAGTTCGTGGTGCTACTAAATCCAACATTCAACCGATTGGACGAATGGATAAAAACACTACCGGTTTATTGGTGTTTACGAATGATACCGATATGATTCGTAAGTTCAGTTTACCCAATCAGAAGTCACCAAAAATCTACCAAGTATCGTTAGACAGAAACTTAAAATTTGAAGATTTAGAGAAAATTTCTGGTGGAGTAACTTTGGATGGACATCGTTTGTATATAGATGAAATCAGTTACATCGAAGACCAGCCTAAAACCGAAATTGGATTGAAACTAAGAACTCCCAACGTAAAAGTAGTTCGCGCAATTTTTGAAAGTTTCAACTACAATGTGCTGAAAATTGACCGAGTGGCTTTTGCAGGTTTAACCAAGAAAAACCTACCTCGTGGTAACTGGAGGTTCTTGACCGAGCAAGAAATCATCAACATGAAAAATATTTAATTGAGTATGAGTCCGGAGAAAAATTTATCTATTGCTCATGCTTGGTTTGAGGCTTTTAATTCGCACAATTTAGAAAAACTATTGTCATTATATGATGACGAAGCGATGCATTTTAGTCCAAAACTAAAAATCAAACATCCTGAAACTAACGGTTACGTTTCTGGTAAAGAAGCTCTACGAACATGGTGGCAAGAAGCTTTTGATACAATTCCATCATTGCATTATAAAGTAACTTCGTTAACCTCCAATCCCGATCGTGTTTTTATGGAATACATTCGAATGGTAACTGGGGAAAGTGATATGTTAGTTGCCGAAGTTTTAGAAATAAAAGAAAACAAAATCATAGCATCACGTGTGTATCACGGTTAAATAAAAAAGTCCCGAAATTATCGGGACTTTTTTATTTTGACTATTTATAATTAATTCACTGCTGGACAGTTACAGTGGTATTTCTCTGGTTTGCAGAATAAGTTGATTCCTAATGTGATGTTGTGGAATCCTCCGTTATCAAACTTCACATTGCCTCCCAAATGAGAGTAGGTGTAAGCCAACATAAACTGATTGTAGTTCAAGCCTAAGATTGGTGAAAAATATTGTAATTTCTGTGTTTGTACTGCATTACCTTCTACATACTGAGCACCATCCAAACTTCTTCTATACGAAAATCCTCCCCATACTCTTCCAAACTCCAAATTCTTATATGCCTTAATATTCAAATCAACCATCGATTCCTTTGTCTGACTGATGTACTGAAACAACATCGATGGCTCAAAGAGTACTCTGTCTGAATCTCCAAATGTATATCCCATATTAAGCACCACTCGCTTTAAGTTCACTGGTTCTCTATCGCTGTATAATTTACGATCACTCGCCAGTGCATTCTTTACCGTTGCATGTACATAAAAATCCAAATAATTGTACGATGCCCCAATATCTACATTAAAGTACATCGCCTTTTGCTCCACGCCTCCAAAAATCGAAGGATCATAATCAGGATTGCCCACATAAAACTCTGTCTCATCCAAAACACTCTGTGCAAATCCAACATTCATCCCAAATGACAACTGATTCAAATCTACTTCATCTCTAGAAAACAACAAATGGTGTGCATAAGTCAATCGCATTCCCTTTTGTGAATGGTAACCGTTCTTATCGTTCATTACGATAATTCCTGCTCCTGAGCGCTCTCCTACTCGTCCGTTAAAACTCAACGTCTGTAGTGCTGGTGCATCCTCTTGACCCGCCCATTGTTGTCTGGCCGATAAACGAACCTTGGCACAACTCGCCGCTCCTGCCATCGATGGATGTAGTAAATAATAATTGTCTGATAAATAATCCGTATAAACCGGCAATACTTCTTGTGAATAAATACTCTTGGTTACTACTAATA
>JAFLBS010000011.1 GCA_017303755.1 Flavobacteriales bacterium
CGCAGGATTCACATTTATCGTGTTGTACATGTATTGGGTATACTGAGCATCTTGTTGGGCATAACTCACTAATCCAATTAACATCAAAGCGAAATATAAAATTTTTGTTCTCATTTATTTTGGTGTTAATTTAAAATCTGTTTTTATTATCTACTTAAATATAAATAACCATTTTTAGTCACATAATTACCTTCTAAAGTTTTGTATTTCAATATGTAGAAATATGTTCCAGTTGGTAATTCAGCTGATTGTTTCACCGTTGTTCTTCCTTCAGATACACCAGTAAATACTCTTGTTGTATTATCATAGTTTTCAGCATCGTATACTTTTACACCCCATCTGTTATAGATTTCAACGGTGTTTTCAGGATAACATTCAGTGATGTTGATGTTTTCTATAAAGAATATTTCGTTAAGAGCATCATTGTTTGGAGTCATTGCATTATGAACAGTTATAGTTACACAGTTTTCAACTGTACAAACATCTCCATTAACTGGTACCGTAATACGAATTGATCTTGGACAATCTTCACTTGTAATTAAATAAGTAAATACGTACGATCCATCTTCAATGTGGTATGGAGTAAATATGGCTCCATCTAAAGCACCTGTATTATCAGTATCTACCCAAGTTCCATCAGTTGGTGTACCAGGTAATAAGATTTGCAATACACTTGCTAAATCAATAGTTAAATCAATATCAATGTTACAAACAGTTTCAATACTTTCATCTAATTGATAGTTAGGTATTGTAACGTTTACAGTTTGTGTAAATACAGCATCGTTTCCACAGGCGTCAGTTACAGTCCATGTTCTAACTATTGTGTAAGTTCCATCTTCAGTAACTTCAGAAGTTTCACTAGTGCTTACAACAGTTATTTCACTTGTGCTTGAACAGTTGTCAGTAAATGTTAATACTGGAGCATCTGGAATAGCAGAACAAGTAGCTTCGATTACTGGAACTAATGTACCCACTAAAGTTGGATCAGTTGTGTCTTGAACTGTGATTATTTGAGTATGCGTAAATTGGTTATTACACAAGTCAGTTGCAGTCCAAGTACGAGTAATTGTATAGTTACCTGCACATGTTCCAGCAGCCGTTGTTTCAGTAAATGCAACAGTAGCAGTTCCACAGTTGTCAATAGCTGTTAGAGTTGCAGCAGCAGGTACAGCAGAACATTCAACAGTAGCATTGGCTGGTAAAGCTTCAACAAATGTTGGTTGTGTTGTATCTTGAACCGTAACAGTTTGAACAAACGTCGTTGGGTTATTACACAAGTCAGTTGCTGTCCATGTACGAGTAATGATGTAAGCACCAGCACAAGAACCAGGAGTTGTTGTTTCTGTAAATGCTACAGTAGCAGTTCCACAGTTATCCGTTGCAGTAAGAGTTACGGCAGCAGGAACAGTTGAACATTCAACAGTAATATTAGCATCTGGTAATGTTTCAACAAATGTCGGAGCCGTAGTGTCTTGAACTGTTACCGTTTGAGTGTGAACTAATTGGTTGTTACACAAGTCTGTTGCTGTCCAAGTGCGAGTGATAACATAGTTACCCGCACAGTTTCCTGGAGTTGTTGATTCAGTGTAAGTCACAGCAGCAGTTCCACAGTTATCAACTGCAGTTAATGTTACAGGAGCAGGAACCGCTGAACATTCAACAGTAATATCACCTGGTAAGCCTTCAACAAATGTTGGGTCAGTTGTATCTTGAACTGTTATTGTTTGAGTGTGAACTAATTGGTTTCCACACAAGTCAGTTGCTGTCCAAGTACGAGTAATAGTGTAATTTCCTGCACAGTTACCTGGAGTATTTGTTTGGTTAAATACCACTGATGCAGTTCCACAGTTGTCAATAGCTGTTAGTGTAACAGGAGCAGGAACAGCAGAACATTCTACAGTTGCATCCTGAGGTAAACCTTCAACAAATGTTGGATCAGTTGTGTCTTGAACTGTTATTAATTGTGTATAAACAGTATCATTTCCACAAGAGTCAGTCGCTGTCCAAGTACGAGTGATAGTGTAAGCACCAGCACAGTTACCTGGAGTATTTGTTTGGTTGAATGTTACTGTAGCAGTTCCACAGTTATCAGTTGCTGTTAGTGTAGCTGGAGCAGGAACTAATGAACATTCAACAGTTACATCCGCTGGTAGATCTCCAATGAATGTTGGATCAGTTGTATCTTGAACAGTTATAGTTTGAGTATGAACTGTTTGATTATTACATAAGTCAGTTGCAGTCCATGTTCTAGTTATAGTGTATGAACCTGAACAACTTCCTGGAGTAGTTGATTCAACGAATGCCACAGTAGCAGTTCCACAGTTATCAATTGCAGTTAATACTTCTGGCTCTGGAACAGCAGAACATTCAACAGTTACATTTGCTGGTAATGTTTCCACAAATGTTGGAGCAGTTGTATCTTGAACAGTAATTGTTTGAGTGTGGATGTTTGTATTTCCACAAGGATCAATAGCAATCCAAGTTCTAGTTATAGTGTAAGCTCCAGCACATGTACCAGCAGCAGTTGATTCAAAGAAGTTAACATTTGCCAAGCCACAGTTATCAGTCGCTGTTAATGTTGGAGCAGTTGGTACTGCAGAACATTCAATAGTTAAATCAGCTGGAAGCGTTTGATCAAATGTTGGATCAGTTGTATCTTGAACTGTTATTGTTTGTGTATGAACAGTTTGATTATTACATAAATCGGTTGCTGTCCATGTACGAACGATAGTATAGTTACCTTCGCAAGAACCTTGTGTGATTACTTGATTGTAAACAACAGTTGCAGTTCCACAGTTGTCAGTAGCCGTTAACACTTCTGGTTGAGGAACAGCAGAACATTCAACTGTTACATCAGCAGGTAATGCTTCAACAAACGTTGGGTTAGTTAAATCCTGAACCGTAATAGTTTGTGTATGAACAATTGAGTTTCCTGAAGCATCAGTTGCAGTCCATGTTCTGATAATTACATAATTACCTTGACAGTTACCATTTTGAATAGTTTGACTGTAGTCAACTGTTGCAACACTACAGATGTCTTGAGCAGTTAATGTTGGTGCTTGAGGCACGTTGTCACAGCTCACAGTTTCGTCTCCTGGTAAAGTTGAAGTCCAGAATGGGTCAACATCATCAATAATGTTTACAGTTACTGTTGCTTGGTCACACATATTTGGCGTTGATGCACTACAAATTGAGTAAGTAAATAAATATTGTCCTACAGTTATTCCACTTAAAACATTAATGTTTCCATTTGCATCAATTGAGATGTTTGGATATGTACCACTTAATAAAGTGAAATTCACATCTGTTAGAGGAGATACAGTGTTTACTGGAATATTACCAACAGTATCGTTTGTCAATACATTTCCAACTAGTGTGTTTACATCACATGAAATACTATTGAAAGTATCATCCACAGCATTGATTAATGGAGTGATTGTACAAGTTGGACAGTTTGGATCTGATGGACAAGATGCACATGGTGTTGGATCAGTTGAATCATCACAAACAGTTGAGTTATTAGGTTGTGTACCACAAGCCGTAGCTAAGTTGTAAACATTGCCAGCATCAATATCCGCTTGAGTAATTACATGTACAGCTGTGAAAGTAGAGTTATCAGAAGCACCAGGCGCTAAAGAAGCTAAAGGTCCACCAGTAACAACAGCATTATTATCAGTAATAGTGATATTAGTTAAAGTCACATTACCCGTGTTAGTTACAACAAATACATATGTTATTGTATCACCGATATTTGTTATTCCGTCACCATTGTTGTCCACATAAGTACCATCTTTAGTCACATCAATGCTAGGCGCTTGAGGTAAGTCAGTAATAGTACAAGTAGTACAAGAAGGATCTAACGGAGTACAACAAGGAGTTGGGTCCGTAGAAGTATCAGTAACAGGATCACCATTAGGGTCTTCACCAGTTACAGTAGCTAAGTTGTCAACTTGTCCAGCATCCACATCAGCTTGAGTGATAACGTGAACAGCTGTGAAAGTTAAGTTATCAGAAGCACCAGGCGCTAAAGAAGCTAAAGGTCCACCAGTAACAACAGCATTATTATCAGTAATAGTGATATTAGTTAAAGTCACATTACCAGTATTTGTTACCACGAAAGCGTAAGTAACAGTATCTCCTACATTAACAATTCCATCAGCATTAGTATCTACATAAGTACCATCTTTAGTTACGTCAATGCTAGGCGCTTGAGGTAAGTCAGTAATAGTACACGTAGTACAAGAAGGATCTAAAGGTGTACAACCTTGACAAGGCGTTGGATCAGATGAAGTATCCGTTACAGGAGGACCAGATGGAGGAGTTCCTGTAGCTGTAGCTAAGTTATCTACTTGACCAGCATCGATATCGGCTTGAGTAATTGTATAAACAGCTGTAAAAGTTGTTGTATCAACTTGTCCAACTACAAGGGTTGGTATTGGACCACCTAATACAGTTACATTTGGATCGGTTACAGTAACATTAGTTAATGTTACATTCCCAATATTTGAAACAGTGAACGCATAGGTTATTGTATCACCTACGGAAACACCAGTAGGTAATGAAGAATCAGCATAAGTTCCGTCTTTTAATAATTCAATACCAGGTTGAGTTGGTAGCGGAGTTAATGTACAGTCTGGGCAGTTAGTTACAGGAGTACAAGTGTCACACGGTGTTGGATCAGATGAGTTATCAGTAACTGAAGGTCCTGAAGGAGGAGTACCTGTTACAAGAGCTAAGTTATTAACTTGCCCAGCATCAATATCAGCCTGAGTAATAGTATAGGTTGCTGTAAATGTAGTTGAATCAGAAGCTCCGATTGCAAGTGTTGGAATTGGACCTCCAACTACAGTAACAAGTGGATCAGTTACAGTCACATTTGTTAAAGGTGCGCTACCAGTATTTATTACTGTAAAGTTGTAAATAATAGTATCACCAACATTTGCACCACTTGGTAAAGAACTGTCAGAATATGTACCGTTTTTAAGTAATTGAATACTTGGGGTGTAAACAGGAACAGTAACGATTGCAGTATCACAATTAGTTGGATTTAATACTTCACAAATTTGGTAAGTTAATGTATAGTTACCAGCAGGAGTTCCAACAGCAACAACTACATCAGTACCAGATAATGTTATACCAGAATTTGTTGATGAAACAAATGTGGTTATAACTTGAGAAGGAACAACAGCAACACCGTTTAAAGTATCATTTACAAGTACGTTAGTAAACGCAGTACCACCAGTTTGACTGTTGATTTGTGAACCAGCATCATCGTTAGCAATAATTGTTGCAGCAGAAACAGGAATAGTCACAATAGCTGTATCACAATTAGTTGGATTTAAGTTTTGACAAATTTGGTAGGTGATAGTATACGTTCCAGCAGGAGTACCAACAGGAACAGAAACTACACCAGTAGTTGTATTAAGAGTAGGAACTAATCCGCCATTAATTGGTGTAGCAGGAGTAGTAACCGTCATAGTTACAAGAGCAAGGTTTGCTAATGGAGTTCCGTTTAAAGTATCAGGACCATTTCCATTATTAGGTAATACATTTCCAAGGTTAGCATTTCCAACCATACCAATTGTAGAAGGCATAGTGTCATCATTAGCAACGATAGTCGCAGCAGAAACAGGAACCGTAACTACAGCAGTATCACAATTAGTTGGATTTAAAATCTCACAAATTTGATATGTAATAGTATAGTTTCCAGCAGGAGTGTTAGCAGGAATAGAAATCTGACCCGTTACAGGATCAACAGTTGGAACTGGAGCACCAGTAGTAGCAGGAGTTGCAGGAGTAACCACAGAAATAGTAACTTGAGAAATTGTCACAGGAACACCGTTTAAAGTATCCGGACCGTTACCATTTGAAGTTAATACATTACCAGCATTAGGATTACCATTAGTTCCGTTAGTTGAAGCAATAGTATCATTAACTGCATCGATAGCAGCAGCAGTAACTGGCACAGTCACAATAGCTGTATCACAATTTGCTGGGTTCAATACTTCGCAAATTTGGTACGTTAAAATATAGTTACCTGCTGGAGTTCCAGGAGCAACTACTACGTTAGTTCCAGATAAAGTTACACCTGAATTCGTAGAAGAAACGAAAGTTGTTGTTACTTGTGAAGGAATAACTGGGTTACCATTTAGAGTATCATTCGCTAAAATATTAGTAAATGAAGTACCACCAACCAAACCGTTGATTGATGAACCAGCGTCGTCATTAGCAACTATGGTAGCAGCTGTTACAGGAACAGTTACAGTAGCAGTATCACAGTTTGTTGGATTTAAAATCTCACAAATCTGGTATGTTAAGGTATAGTTGCCTGAAGGTGTACCCGCTGCAACTACAACATTAGTTCCAGATAGAGTTACACCAGGATTTGTTGATGAAACAAAAGTGGTTGTTATTTGAGATGGATCAACAGGTGAACCATTTAGAGTGTCATTTCCTAAAATGTTAGTGAACGATGTTCCGCCAACATATCCATTCACTGGAGTACCAAAGTCATTAACTGCATCAATTGAAGCAGCGTTAACTGGTACAGTTACTATAGCAGTATCACAGTTAGTTGGGTTTAAAATTTCACAAATTTGATAGGTTAAGGTGTAGTTTCCAACTGGAGTTCCAGGAGCAACTACTACGTTTGTTCCAGATAAAGTTACACCTGGATTAGTAGAAGATACAAAAGTGGTTGTTACTTGAGAAGGTAATACTGCTACACCATTAAGTGTATCATTACCTAAAACATTTGTAAATGATGAACCACCTGTGAATCCGTTTACAGAAGCACCCGTATCATCATTAGCTACAATTGGAGCAGCATTAACAGGAACAGTTACAACAGCAGTATCACAATTTGTTGGATTTAGTACCTCACAAATTTGGTAAGTCAAGGTATAGTTTCCAGCAGGAGTGCCAGGAGCAACAACTACATTAGTTCCTGATAAAATGATACCAGGATTAGTTGAAGAAACAAAGGTTGTGGTTACTTGTGAAGGAATTACAGCAACACCATTTAAAGTGTCATTAATTAATACGTTTGTAAAAGCTGTACCACCAGTATATCCATTTGTTGGAGCACCAGCATCGTCATTAGCAACAATTGGAGCAGCAGTCACAGGAACTGTTACAGTTGCAGTGTCACAATTACTCGGATTTAATACCTCACAAATTTGGTAGGTTAATGTATAGTTTCCAGCTGGAGTTCCAGGAGCAACTACAACATTTGTACCCGATAATGTAATACCAGGATTAGTTGAAGAAACAAAAGTAGTAGTTACTTGTGATGGAATCACTGCAACACCGTTTAATGTATCATTAGCTAAAACATTGGTTAAAGCTGTACCACCAACATAACCATTTACTGGAGTTCCAGCGTCGTTAACAGCATCAATTGTAGCAGCTGTTACAGGAACAGTTACAACAGCAGTATCACAGTTGGTTGGGTTTAAAATTTCACAGATTTGATATACTAAAGTATAATTACCAGCAGGAGTTCCAGCTGCAACTACAACATTAGTTCCAGATAAAGTTACACCTGGATTTGTAGAAGAAACAAAAGTTGTATTCACTTGCGATGCAACAACTGGAGCACCATTCAAAGTATCGTTAACTAATACATTTGTGAAAGAGGTTCCACCAGTATATCCGTTTATAGTAGAACCAGTATCATCATTAGCAACAATAGTAGCAGCATTTACAGGAACAGTTACCGTTGCAGTATCACAGTTTGTTGGATTTAAAATTTCACAAATTTGATAGATTAATGTGTAGTTACCCGCTGGAGTACCTGGAGCAACTACAACATTTGTACCCGATAATGTAATACCAGGATTAGTTGAAGAAACAAAAGTAGTGTTTACTTGTGATGGAATAACTGCAACACCGTTTAATGTATCATTTGATAAAACATTGGTTAAAGCTGTACCACCAGTATATCCATTTATAGGAGAACCATTATCGTTTACTGCATCAATTGCAGCAGCTGTTACAGGAACAGTTACAATTGCAGTATCACAATTTGTTGGGTTAACTATTTCACAAATTTGGTAGGTTAAAGTATAATTTCCAGCAGGAGTTCCAGCAGCAACAACTACGTTAGTACCTGATAAAGTTACACCTGGGTTAGTTGAAGAAATGAATGTAGTAGTTACTTGTGATGCAATGACTGGAGCACCATTCAAAGTATCGTTAACCAAAACATTTGTAAATGAAGTTCCACCCACATAACCGTTGATTGTTGAACCATTATCATTATTAGCAACAATTGCTGGAGCTGTTACTGGAACAGTTACAATAGCAGTATCACAATTGGTTGGGTTAGTAACCTGACAAATTTGATAGGTTAATGTATAATTACCAGCAGGTGTACCAGCTGCAACTACAACGTTAGTTCCTGATAATGTAACACCAGGATTAGTTGAAGAAACAAAAGTAGTTGTTACTTGTGATGGTACTACAGGAGCGCCATTCAAAGTATCATTTGCTAAAACGTTTGTAAGAGCAGTACCACCTACATAACTATTTATAGGAGTTCCAGCATCGTTTACTGCATCAATAACTGGTGCAGAAACCGTAACTGTTACTACAGCAGTATCACAGTTGGTTGGATTTAAATTTTGACATATTTGATACGTTAAAGTGTAGTTTCCTGCTGGAGTACCAGCGGCAACTACAACGTTAGTTCCAGACAATGTAACACCCGGATTTGTAGAAGATACAAAAGTAGTGGTTACTTGAGAAGGAACTACTGGCGCACCATTTAAAGTATCATTGATTAAAACATTTGTGAATGATGTACCACCAGTAAATCCATTTACAGGATTACCAGCATCGTTAACTGCATCAATTACAGGAGCCGTTACAGGAACAGTTACAGTAGCTGTATCACAGTTACTTGGGTTTAAGTTTTCACAAATTTGATAGGTTGAAGTGTAATTTCCAGCAGGAGTACCAGCCGCAACTACAACATTAGTTCCAGATAAAGTTACACCTGGATGAGTTGAAGATATAAAACTTGTTGTTACTTGTGAAGCAATAACAGGATTTCCATTTAAAGTATCGTTAACCAATATATTGGTGAATGATGTACCACCAACATAACCGTTGATTGAACTTCCAGCATCATTAACAGCATCAATAGAAGCGGCATTAACTGGAACAGTTACAACTGCGGTATCACAATTGGATGGATTTAAAATTTCACAAATTTGGTAGGTTAATGTATAATTTCCTACTGGAGTACCTGGAGCTACTACAACATTGGTTCCAGATAAAGTTACACCAGGATTGGTTGATGAAACAAAAGTGGTTGTTACTTGAGAAGGAACTACAGCAACACCATTTAATGTATCATTTCCTAAAACGTTTGAAAATGATGTACCACCAGTAAATCCGTTTACAGAAGCGCCTGTGTCATTAACTGCATTAATAGCAGCAGCAGTTACAGGAACAGTTACAACAGCAGTATCACAATTCGTTGGGTTTAATACTTCACAAATTTGATACGTTAATGTATAGTTTCCAGCAGGAGTTCCAGCTGCAACAACAACGTTAGTTCCAGATAAAGTTACACCTGGATTGGTTGAAGAAACAAAAGTCGTTATTACTTGTGATGGAACAACAGCAACACCATTTAAAGTATCATTAACCAAAACATTAGTAAAAGAAGTGCCTCCAACATAACCATTAACAGCATTTCCAGTATCATCTTTAGCCTCAATTGAAGCAGCAGTTACAGGAACAGTTACAACAGCAGTATCACAGTTTGTAGGATTTAAAATTTCACAAATTTGATAAGTTAAAGTATAATTTCCTGCAGGAGTTCCAGCTGCAACTACAACATTTGTTCCTGATAAAGTTATACCAGGATGAGTTGAAGAAACAAAACTAGTTGCCACTTGTGATGGAAGTACCGCAACGCCATTTAATGTATCATTAACCAAAACATTGGTGAAAGATGTACCACCAACATATCCATTAACTGTAGTACCAGTATCATCTTTTGCTTCTATTGAAGCAGCAGTTACAGGAACAGTTACAACAGCAGTATCACAATTGGTTGGATTAAGATTTTGACAAATTTGATAAGTTAACGTATAGTTTCCAGCAGGAGTTCCAGCTGCAACTACAACATTAGTTCCTGATAATGTAACACCTGGGTGAGTTGAAGAAACAAAAGTAGTTGTTACTTGTGATGGTACTACAGGAGAACCATTTAAAGTATCATTTGATAAAACATTAGTAAACGATGTACCTCCAGTTAGACCATTTATTGAAGCACCTGAATCATTAACAGCGTCAATAGCTGGAGCAGTTACAGGAACAGTTACAACAGCAGTATCGCAATTGGTTGGGTTTAATACTTCACATATTTGGTAAGTTAAGGTATAGTTTCCAGCAGGAGTACCAGCGGCCACTACAACATTTGTACCTGATAAAGTCACACCAGGGTTTGTCGAAGAAACAAAGCTAGTAGTAACTTGTGATGGAATGATAGCTACACCATTTAATGTATCATTAACTAAAACATTAGTAAATGAAGTGCCACCAACAAAACCATTAACTGGATTACCAGTATCATCTTTTGCTTCAATAGCAGCAGCTGTTACTGGAACAGTTACAGTTGCCGTATCACAATTGGTTGGATTTGTTATTTGACATATTTGGTAAGTTAATGTATAATTACCTGCTGGCGTACCAGGGGCAACAACAACATTAGTACCTGATAATGTTATACCCGGATGAGTTGAAGATACAAAGGTTGTATTCACTTGTGAAGGTACGACTGCCACACCATTTAATGTATCATTGAATAATACATTGGTAAATGCTGTACCACCATTATAACCATTTACAGGAGTTCCCGCATCATTAACGGCATCAATTGCTGGTGCAGTTACAGGTACGGTTACAAAAGCTGTATCACAATTAGTTGGATTTACAATTTCGCAAATCTGATAGATTAATACATAGTTACCAGCTGGTGTACCAGGAGCAACTACAACATTGGTTCCAGATAATGTTACACCTGGATTAGTTGATGAAACAAATGTAGTATTCACTTGTGAAGGAACTACAGCAACACCATTTAGTGTGTCATTCACCAATATGTTTGTGAAAGAAGTACCTCCGACAAATCCATTGATTGATGATCCACTGTCATTCACAGCATTGATTACTGAATTAACAGGAACTGGCGTTACACTTGATGTATTGTTTGTTAAATTTGGATCAAAATTAGTTCCAGTAATGGTAGCTGTATTAGTATAACTTCCAGATACATTTACTGTTGCTACAATTGTTAAAGTCGCATTAGCTAAATTGTTGAAGTTACCTATTGTCCATACTCCAGTTGCACTACTGTAACTACCAGTTGATGGAGTTGCACTTACAAGAGTGTAACCCGCAGGTAGTAAATCATTAAGTACAACATTAGTATCATTACTTACTCCTAAGTTAGTAGCAGTAATTGTAAATGTAACGTTGCTTCCAATTGTTGGTGAAGCATTACTTACTGTTTTTACAACTCTTAAATCGGAACATCCTTTAAATACAGTTGTTGCTGTTGATTGATTAGTTAATCCCCAACCCCAAGTGTTCAAAACACGGACGTTACCAAAGTCATTACAAGTAATTCCATCGGTCTCATTTGCGCCTGAAGCAGGAGCAGGAATAGCATTTGTTGGGTTTCCATTAGCACTCCATGCTCTTGTAGGACTAGGAGTTCCATTTAATGAATTATCCCAACCTGCACCAGTTAAGTTGTTTTCTTGTGTTGAACCATCCATAGCACAAGAAGACCCAACATTGGTTAATTGTGTATCATCCCAATACATTTGAGAATTTGGAATTGCTATTGGAGCAACAGATTGTACATTAAATCCATTTTTATTTAATTCGGCGTCATAGATTGGTAAATTGAAACGACCCGCTAAGAAGTATAGAGTTAAACTCATACTTGTTCCGTCTGGAACCAAGTTACCTTGTCCGTCTAAACCATTCCAGTTGATTACATTATTTCCAACACCAACGTTGAATACCTCAATCAAGCGATCGGCAGTATTGGGTTGATAACCTGAAACACCATTCAAATCCAAAAGTAATCGAACGTCACCTGGACTTGTAATATTGTAGCGAATTTGATAAGCAGTACCACAACCTGTTATGGCTGGGTTTAAAAAAGTAGGAGCCGCAGGAATTGCAGCTACTGGATATACGGTTGAATCGGGATTATTCAAGAAAACTTTGAACCCATTCGGTAAAGAAGGAGCTAAAGTGGAATTAACCGATCGTCTAGTAATATTGAAAGGACCAGTTGGAGTTACACCATAGCTATTTACAGCTAAATTATAAGCGATAGGTTGGTAACCAGGCTGGAAGTCAATATACAAAACTACTTGGTCATTAGTATACGCATAAAATGATGGTTCTGAATTGGCAGTAATAAAGTTACCAAAGTTTGAATCTACAGCTACAAATCCCCATTTGTCAGAGTGTACACGACCGTTTCTTCTAACTCCGCCAACAGTTGATACTGTCAAGTCGAAATAAGGAGCAACTCCTCTTTGAGAATTAGCAGTAACACCATTATCGTCACTACGGTAAAACTCAATCCAGTGCTCACCATTTACTACAGGATCATAGTTTAATGGCAAATATCCACCTGGTGTAGAACCCGAAATATTAGGACCAGCTATAGCTTGAGCGTATGTGTCAATACTACCTGCAGTTCCTGGCGTTTCATTCCATTTACCTGAAGCAACAACAGTTCCAGCTGGATTTTTAATGCGATAATACATGTTAGTAACTCTCAATGGCGAACCAACAGAATACCCTCTCCAGTCAAAACCAAAGTAAATTCGCTCCGTTGCATTGTTTGCAATGTTGAAGTAAATTCGGTTGTCTTCCGGACAGTTACTGTAAGAACCACTCAAGATATCTGGAGCAACCAAGACAGCCGTTATGTTTGCCGAGTTAGGCGATAACGACGGTGTTCCTTCCGCATAAGTGAGACTACTTACTAATAATGTTAAAATTGAAATGATAAACGAGTACTTGTTTATAGTTTTCATAAGCTGTAATTATTTTAACAATCGTTTTATTTTTTCTTATGTTAGTGAGTTGTATCCATTTTGGATAACAACTGGCAAATTTATATTGGCATAATCCATAAACATTATTTTTTCTACAAAACCGCATTTAAACTCGATAAAGTGTATCTTTAATGTCGTTTATCGAGGTATTTTGCCTCAAAAATTTCGATTTTGTCAAACTTTATCCACAATTTTTTGTTAATAAATCTTCACCAAAACTATAAACCTTTTTGACATGACCAAAATAAATTATCGATAAAATGCAAAAAATAGTGGTTTAAACGCTTTTTTTGTTATTTATATATATAAAATCTTACAAAAATTATCATTTCTAAAATTTGTTAAAGAAATATGAAGAAAATTGTTTTAATCCGTCATGGGAAATCATCTTGGGATTTACCCGTTATCGATCATGATCGTCAATTGACGAAAAAAGGTATCGAAAACTCCATCAAAATAGCGATAGAATCCATGCAGTTTATCGATTCAAAAAGTACAATCTGGAGTAGTTCTGCTCAACGCGCTTTTCAAACCGCTTGCCTTATAGTTGACAACTGGAAATTGCCACTTTCATCAATAATTGTAAAAAAGGATTTGTATACTTTCAATAGTCACCAACTTGAACAAATTGTTAAATCTTGCCCAAATGAGTGTGAAAGCCTAATTCTTTTTGGACATAACAATGCTATTACAGATTTTGTTAATAAATTTGGAGATATTTTTATTGATAACGTACCCACTTCAGGATTTGTTTCGATTATTTTTGAAACCAACAGTTGGTCGTCAATAACCAAAGGTAAAACCAACAAAATTTTAGTGCCAAGAGAGATATAACTATGAGTTCAGATCCAAAATACCGTTACATTGATAGAGAGAAAAGTTGGTTAGCATTTAACGCTCGTGTACTCCAAGAAGCCGCCGATGAAACCGTGCCTTTACTTGATCGTTTGCGCTTTTTAGGAATTTTTTCTAACAATTTAGATGAGTTTTTTCGAGTGCGTTTCGCTGCCATTCGTCGTTTGAGTCTTAGTGGTGAATCAGGTGAAAAACAATTGGGCGGAATTTCAGCCGAACAACTCCTGAAAGACATTACTGAAATCGTAATCAAACAACAATCAGAAAGTTTACGTGTGCTTGAAATTATTGAAAGTAAACTTCGAGAAAAAGACATCATTATTGTAAATGAATCCGAACTCGACCCAGAGCACGAGCAATTTGTAAAGGATTTTTTCATCCAAAAAGTAAGTCCAGAATTGGTTACCATTATCTTAAATGACTTGGCCGAATTTCCTCTTTTAAAAGACACTTCGGGTTATCTCGCCATCAAACTGGTCATGAAACCACAAGAAAAATCTAAAGTTCTGGGCTTGGTAAAACCCAAAAAAGAAATCCGCTACGCACTCATCGAAATGCCCAAAAACATCAATCGTATTGTTGAACTTCCCAATAAAGACTGGAAACAATACATCATGTTACTTGACGATGTGATTCGGTATAACTTAAGCAGCATCTTCAATATTTTTGATTACGAAAGTATTTCGGCTCACATGATTAAAATCACCCGTGATGCGCAGCTCGACATCGATAGCGACATGAGCAAAAGTATGCTCCAGAAAATTGCAACCTCTGTAAAAGACAGAAGAATAGGTGAACCCGTTCGATTCGTTTACGATAAAAAAATGGAGAAAGACACGCTCACGTTCTTCCTAGATCGTATGCATATCGACAAAACCGATAGTATCATTCCTGGCGGACGTTACCACAACCGTCGCGATTATATGAATTTCCCAAACCTCGGCCGATTTGATTTATTATATCAACAAAAGCAACCCTTGCCCGTAAAAGGTCTTTCGCTCGAAGGCAGTATTCTCAACAAAATTGCTCAAAAAGATTACCTAATTTCGGCTCCATATCAAACGTTTTCCTACTTAATAAAGTTCCTTCGTGAAGCCGCTTTAGATCCAAAAGTGACTTCTATAAAAATTACTTTGTATCGTTTGGCCAAAAACTCACAAATCATCAGTTCGCTCATCAATGCAGCCAAAAATGGGAAACGAGTTATCGTGCAAATCGAACTCCAAGCGCGTTTTGACGAAGCCAGCAACATTTCCTATGCCGAACAAATGCAACAGGAAGGAATTGAACTTATTTTCGGAATCAAAGGACTAAAAGTACACAGTAAAATTTGCGTTATTGAAAGAACTGAAAACGATAAAATCAAGCGCTACGGATTCATATCTACTGGAAATTTCAACGAATCAACAGCCAAAATTTATACGGATGTTACGTTATTTACCAGTCACCAACAAATTCTCAAAGACATTAATAAAATCTTTGAGTTTTTCGATGTAAACTATCGTCTTCACCGTTACAAACACCTAATTGTTTCGCCTCATTATACACGTTCTAAAATGTATAAACTCATTGACCGCGAAATTCTAAATGCTCAAGTGGGAAATAATGCTTACATTAACCTGAAAATGAATAGTTTATCTGATTTTGATATGATCGATAAACTGTATGATGCGAGTAACGCCGGAGTGAAAATCAAATTGCAAGTACGCGGAATTTGCTCTCTTATTCCAGGTGTAAAAGGCATGAGCGAAAACATCGAAGCTATTAGTATCGTCGATAATTTTCTCGAACATTCGCGTATTTTCATCTTCTGCAATAACGATGATCCCGATGTTTATATTTCGTCAGCCGATTTCATGACACGCAATCTCGATGGTCGAGTAGAAGTAACCTGTCCAATTTATGATGAAGAAATCAAACAACACCTAATTGATAATTTCAATGTGGGTTGGAAAGGTAACGTAAAAGCGCGCTATCACTCCGAAAAATTAGACAACAAATACCGAGTTCGTAAAGAAAATGAACCTATTTTCAGAGCTCAACTCGAAACCTATAATTTCTATAAAAACAGTTTGAATGATGAAAATGAGTAAAACTTTTATGTGCCTAATCCAGCTTTTCGTTCCAATCTTTTAGTCACAAAGTGGTTTTTGTAAAGGCCAAAAAGAGCTTCTTCCAGTCGCTTTTTTGCCCTAACAAAAACACACTTTCTTCCCAAAAGGATTTCCACTACAATCTGGGGCAGAATCCAGAAAGCAGAAGGCAGAAGACAGAAGGCAGAAGGCAGAAAGTACAGAACATATAACATAATAAATAATCATATAATCTTACAGTCTTACAATCTTACAATCTAAGAAGTCTAATAATAAAACAATTAAAAAGAAACTCAGTCACTCAGTAACTCAGCTACTCAGTAACTCAGCCACTAAAAAAAATGATTACAATCAAAAAATACGCAGCCATCGACATCGGATCCAATGCCATGCGATTGCTCATTACCAATATAGTCGAACAAAAAGATAAAGAAACACAGTTCAACAAAAGTGCTCTGATTCGTGTGCCAATTCGTCTCGGTCAAGATGCGTTTACAGTCGGCGAAATCTCAGATGAAAACATCGACAGAATGGTCGACGCCATGCGAGCTTTCCAACTTTTAATGAAGGTCTACAAAGTAGAAAAATACAAAGCCTGCGCCACTTCAGCCATGCGTGAAGCCTACAACGGTAAAGAAGTTACCGAAATAATCCGCGAAAGATCAGAAATCGACATCGAAATCATCGACGGTAAAAACGAAGCAGCCATCATCGCATCTTCCGATTTACATTCCTTTATTAATAGTGATAAAAACTATTTGTATGTTGACGTTGGCGGTGGAAGCACCGAATTCTCCTTGTTCTCCGACGGAAAAATGGTTGCCGCCAAATCCTTCAAAAACGGAACCGTTCGTTTACTTAATAATATGGTCAACGACGTCGTGTGGGAAGAAATCGAAAAATGGATCAAAACCACTACCGAAGGTTACGACGATATTATCCTTATTGGTTCAGGTGGAAACATCAATAAATTATTCAAATTATCAGGCAAACAACAAGACAAACCGCTGTCGTATTTGTACTTGAATTCGCAATTCCAATACCTCAATTCTCTCACTTATGAGCAACGCATCGCCGAACTCGGATTAAACACTGACCGCGCCGACGTAATCATTCCAGCCACAAAAATCTACTTAAATGCCATGAAATGGAGTCGCGCAACTAAAATTTTCGTTCCAAAAATCGGACTTTCAGATGGTATTGTTAAAGCAATGTATAATGGAACGATTTAGTTTTGGATTGTTTGATTGTAAGACTTGCTTAGACTTCTTAGATTTTTAGATTGCCATTGACATTGCCATTGCCATTGATATTGTAATTGCCATTTTTCTTTATGAACTTTGTGCCCTCTTTGTGTCTTTGTGGTTAAAAAAAAATCGTACTTTGCGGTTAAATATACATCGTGTCTTCTAAAAATTTCTATTCCATACTTTCTAAAAACTTCCCATTTAATCCTACGATTAAACAGGATGCTTTTTTTCAGAAAATTGCCGCCTTCATTACCAATACCAACAACGATGCTATTTTCGTACTAAAAGGCTACGCCGGAACCGGAAAAACCACAGTCATTTCAACTATTGTCAATCATCTCATCGACATCAATAAAAAATACGTTTTACTGGCACCAACAGGTCGTGCCGCCAAAGTAATTGCTAATTATTCCAATAAACCCGCATTCACCATTCATAAAAAAATCTACTTTCCCAAAAAATCGAGTGGTGGTGGAGTGGCATTTACCATGCAACAAAACAAGCACAAAAACACCATTTTCATAGTCGATGAAGCTTCCATGATTTCGGATGTTGCTGCAGAAAGTAAGATGTACGAAAACGGTTCACTTCTCGACGATTTAATCTCCTATATATATAGTGGTGAAAATTGCAAAATGATTTTACTAGGTGATACAGCTCAATTACCGCCCGTAAACCTTGATATTTCGCCAGCATTAAACACCGAAACACTCGAACTTAACTACGATAAAAAAATTGATTGGATCGAACTCGATGAAGTTATGCGTCAGGAATTAAATTCGGGAATACTATACAATGCCACTGAGTTACGCGAACTTTTAAAAGAAAACTTCATCACCGATTTTCAATTCAAACTCAGAGGTTTTAAAGACATCATTCGCCTCACCGATGGTTACGACATTCAAGATGCGATCAACCAAGCGTACAGTAATTATTCGATTGAAGATACTGCCTTTATTGTGCGTTCCAACAAACGCGCCAATCAGTACAATGAACAAATTCGGATGAAAATTCTGGATAAAGAAAGCGATTTGTCAACGGGCGATTTTCTTATGGTTGTTAAGAATAATTATTTTTGGCTTAAAGAAAAAGACGAAGCAGGTTTTATTGCTAATGGCGACATCATCGAAGTATTGGAAATCTTTTCTTTCAAAGAATTATACGGATTCAATTTTGCCAAAGTAAAAATCAGAATGGTCGATTATCCCAACCAAATCCCGTTTGAAACAGTTCTAATTTTGGATACGATTAAAAGCGAAGCTCCATCATTAACCTACGAACAATCCAATCAATTGTACGAAGAAGTGATGAAAGATTACGAACATCTGACTTCCAAATACGCTAAATTTCAAAAAGTAAAAGAAAACGAATTCTTCAACGGTTTGCAAGTAAAATTTTCTTACGCAATTACGTGTCACAAAAGTCAAGGCGGACAATGGAATACTGTTTTCATCGAACAACCGTATTTACCTGATGGAATTGACCGTGATTACATTCGCTGGTTATACACCGCAATGACCAGAGCCAAAGACAAATTGTATTTAATTGGTTTTAAAGACGAGAGTTTTGAAGAGTAAATCATTTATATCAATCTGCCTCAGCATCGGACTTAGCCCATCAAATATTCATAAAGAAAAATGCTTCGCTCATACCGCCAGACTTTGCAGATTTTTTTATATTTTAGCATAAACAATATAACATGGCACTAATCAATCCACACATAAACTACAACGGAAATGCCGAAGAAGCATTTACTTTTTACAAATCCGTTTTTGGCGGTGAATTTTCAAAACTAGTTCGTTTAAAAGATTTAGAAAGTCCTGAATTTCCTATTGATCAAAAAGATGCCAATAAAATAATGCACATTGCTTTACCAATTGGTAACAATACATTAATGGCAAACGATGTTCCAGAAAGTATGGGAACAGTCAATGAAAACGAAAACAGATCTAAAATAGCAATCTCTGCAGAAAGTAGAGAAGAAGCTGACAAATTATTCAACGGACTTTCTGCTGGCGGAACTGTTGAATTTCCTATTCAGGATAGTCCTTGGGGTTCTTATTTTGGTATGTTTAGAGATAAATATGGTATTGAATGGATGATAGATTATGATTTGAATTCTAAATAGAAAATTAAATCTATTTTTTTATTTTACTAAAACGGCCCAACTTTTGAAATCATCTTGAAAAAGTAATTAATGAACTTCGAAACCATTTTATCAATCTGCCTTGGCATCGGACTCGCTTCAGCTTCTGGGTTTAGAGTATTTCTTCCCGTTTTTGCTCTGAGTTTGGCATCGTATTTTGGAGTCATTCCACTCAACGAAAGTTGGTCGTGGATTGGTGGTTTGCCTGCACTCATCAGTTTTGGAGCCGCTATGATTTTTGAAATTGGAGCGTATTACATTCCGTTTGTGGATAATTTACTAGACACAATCGCGATTCCATTAGCAACTATAGCCGGATTTGTAGTCATGGCTTCCACTTTAGTAGATGTCGACCCAACAATAACTACTATTTTAGCTATAATTGCTGGTGGCGGAACTGCTTTAGCTACTCAAAGTTTAACTACAACGACACGTTTGGCTTCATCAGTAAAAACAGCTGGTGTCGGAAATCCAATCTTGTCAACCGCAGAAACTGGAACTGCCATTACGTTGAGTTCATTCGCAATATTTCTTCCAATAGTAGCCGTTATTTTAGTAGTTATTATCTTTGCACTAATCTACTGGATTTATAAAAAAATTAGAAAATAAAACTCAGTCACTCAGTTTCTAAGTCACTCAGCAACTCAAAGAAAATGAAAACCATCGCCGTTATTCCCGCTCGCTACGCATCCACCCGTTTTCCAGCCAAACTCATGCAAGATTTAGGCGGAAAAACCGTCATTCTCAGAACGTATGAAGCAGCAAAAAACACCCAATTGTTTGACGATGTGTTTGTCGTAACCGATTCGGATTTGATTTTTAACGAAATAGTTTCCCATGGAGGAAAAGCCATCATGTCAATCAAAGAGCATGAAAGTGGTAGCGATCGAATAGCCGAAGCGGTGCAAAATTTAGACGTTGATATTGTTGTGAATGTGCAAGGTGACGAACCATTCATCAATGCTGAACCTTTGGCAAAAGTGATTGAAGTTTTCAAAAATGATATCGACAAGAAAGTAGATTTGGCTTCATTAATGCGTGAAATTTCCAATGAAGACGAAATCAACAATCCGAACAATGTAAAAGTTGTGGTGGATCAAAACGGATTTGCATTGTACTTCTCACGTTCTGTGATTCCGTATCCACGAGAAAAAAATGTAGGTGTTCGCTATTTTCAACACATCGGAATTTACGCTTTTCGCAAGCAAGCACTTTTAGATTTCTATTCTTTACCCATGAAATCACTTGAAGCTTCTGAAAAACTAGAACAATTGCGCTATTTAGAATTTGGTAAACGCATCAAAATGGTTGAAACTACTCATGTTGGAATCGGAATTGATACAGCCGAAGATTTGGAGAAAGCACGTAAAATGATATAAGTTGTTTTGTCATTTCGACGAAGGAGAAATCACACATACTTTTCAGATTATGAGATTTCTCCTTCGTCGAAATGACAAGTAGCAAAAGTCGTTTCACTCTACTTCCTCATTATCAAAATACCCTTTGCTTTTGACTTTGGTAGAAAAGAAATTCAAGAACAAAATCACAAACGATAAGAAGAATATCGCCTGAATACTTACCAATACTTTTCCGAATGTAGTCACTGGATAATAATCGCCAAATCCAATTGAATTGGAGCTTACCAAACTAAAATACACTGAGTCAAACCAATGTTCAAACGGTTTGTTCATATTATTACCTAAGGTATACAAAACACCAAATGCTACCACAATTTCTATGTAATTGAAAAACAACAACAGCATCGAACGTTTGTACGAACGCGGTCGTGAAAATAAATCAGAGGCAAAAATCAAAGTAGGTATGTACAAAACGGTTTCGATTAGTACATAGATCATAATTACAATGATGACAGAATGATCTTGCCAACCATTGATTAAAATCAGAAATGGAAAAAGTACTTTAGCCAAAACATAGAAATCCAAAGCCAAATCTTGGTATTCGTGACCCATTTTGCAAGCCAAATATTTAATGTAAATTCCAGGGAAAAGAAGTTGTGAAGAAGATAAAATCAATCGTACAATTTTTTCAATTCCGTTATCGTCTTGATGATCGTTGTTCCAAATGGACCGGATGTTGAGAATTCTTTTCTGTATCGGATTGTACTTGGGTTTGTAAGTTGTTGAAACTTTTCCGATTAATAATTTTCTGAGAATGGGTTTCATCAGTTGAGTTTTTTTATCGTAAACAGTTCGTTGTGTTCTTCTACTTTTGGATACATTCGTAACGAATAATTTCCATCAAACTTCTTTTTATAATCTAAATTTCGAATGCGGTCTTTCTGACTAATCACCATGGTATTGAATAAAATGAATCCTTCAGTGTTCAATAAAAAATTAACTCGATTGATGAAAAAATCCTCAAACAAAAAATTGGGCATTTTAGTATCTTGAAAAATATCAATAATAATCAAGTCGTACTTGTCTTTTGTCTTCAAAACAAATTCAAAGGCATCATCAATTATGATTTCTAAATTTTTTATTTCATTCAAACGAAAGTATTTATTAGCAATATCAACAACCTCTTTGTCAATTTCAACACCCGTAATTTTACCTTTAAACTTGATTTCATCCACCAAAGTTTTAATCACACTTCCGCCAGCAACACCCAATATCAAAACGTTTTCAAACTTCCGAATCCGATCATAGCCAATGTATTTCAATCCTTTTCTTAAAATACGTTGTAAACTGCCATACGAATAATTGGTGTTTTTGGAATCCAGAACCAATTCGCCATTATTCCACGTCACTTCTAAAGTAGAACTTATTGAGGAGTTTTTCTTGACAACGTTTATCGGAATGAAGTAACTGAAGAATTTGGCGAGCATAAATTTATTTTCTCAAAATGATAGATTAATGCTAAATTTACACAAAATATTTCAGATGAAAAAGCGACTGTATGAATTTATTTTTTTTCGACTAATGGGTTGGAAAATTATCGGAAGTTTTGACGAAAAAATCAAAAAATCAATTTTGGCAGTCATGCCGCATACCAGTAATTTTGATTTCTTCATCGGTTTGTTCGTTCGCGGAATTGCCAATCAAGAAATGAATTTTGTTGGAAAAAAAGAATTGTTCGTTTTTCCGTTTGGTTATTATTTCAAATCAATTGGTGGCGCACCTTTAGACCGAACTGGTGGTAAAAATTTAGTCGATTCAATCGTTGATATTTTCAATAGTCGTGAAGTATTCCGACTCGGAATTGCTCCAGAAGGCACGCGTAAAAAAGTAACTGAATTACGTACAGGCTTTTACTATATCGCACTCAAAGCCAATGTTCCTATCATTCCAGTCGCTTTTGATTACAGTAAAAAGGAAGTCCGAATTGGTGCTCCTTTCTATGTAACTGGTAATTTTGAAGACGACATGAAAACCTTTCTGCCACATTATAAAGATGCCATTGGAAAAGTACCTGAAAGAAGTTTTACAGTAAATTAAAACCATATTCTTTCTTTTCTCGTAAATGCTATAAAACTTTAAAATTTTAGTATTTATGAAAAGCAATCTTTTATTTATCGCAATGTGTAGTTTGTCATTAGTATCATGTAATGACGACGACGAAATGATGCCAACACCAGTAGCATCCGAATTTTCAATTGTAACTGCCAGTAATACTTCGGGCAGAATATCGTATACCGATTTATCTCAAAGCTCACCAACTGTAGAAGGATTAACTCATTTTTCTTTTGATGCAGATGGAATTTTTTATGATCCATCCAACGACGGTTTAATTTTAGCTTCACGCACCAATAATAAATTGGAGTTTTATAATGGAATCAAAAGTGTGATTGCAACCGATGTAACTTCAATTGTTCCAGCATTTTCAAGTACTTCTGATTTCAATAATCCAAGAGAAATTGCAGTTATGGGTGATAAAGTTGTGGTTACTCAAGATCAAAATGCAGCCAATGGAAATACCAATAAATTAGTTGTGTATCAAAAAACATCAACAGGTTTTACTTTATTGAATTCGTACACTGTCAATTTTAAAACTTGGGGAATCTTTTTAGATGGAACTACATTGTATGCCGTAGCTGATTTAACAGGTGATTTGGTTTCATTCAATAACTTTTTTGCCAATGCGAGTGGAGCAATAACTCCAACCAAAAGAGTGACTATAGAAGGTTTAGTAAGAACTCACGGAATCGTTCATTCAGCAGCAGATAATAGAATGGTTTTAACCGACGTAGGAAGTGCTACTTCCGATAGTGATGGTGGTTTAATTGTAATCAACAATTTTGCGTCAGTTTATAATTCGGTTGCTAATGGCGGAACGTTGTCATTATCCAATCAAGTACGAGTATATGGTCCGAATTCAACAATGGGAAATCCAGTTGATGTTGCCTACGATGATGTAACTGAACGTATCTACGTAGCAGAACGATTGAATGCGGGCGGACGTTTATTAACGTTCACTTTACCAACATCCAATGGTGATGCCACTCCAATAGAAGCAAGAGCAGAAGCAGGAATCGCAAGTGTATTCCTAGTGAGAAGATAGAGTTTTATTGTTTTTTGTTTTGTTTTGCCTTCAATGACTTATTTGTTATTGAAGGCATTTTTTTTGGTTCAAAATAATTCAAGTTGATTACATTTGTATAAACTTATGCTATGGATTACTTCGAATTACACAAACGTTACAAGGCAAATTCTCTTTTTGGACGTTATATCACTCTCAATGATGTTGAACCTTTGTTGGCCAATTTGTCAACCCAAATTATTGGTGAGTCTGTTTTGGGTAAACCAATATATAAGTATACAGTTGGAACTGGAAAACGACGCATTTTTATGTGGTCACAAATGCACGGAAACGAAAGTACTACTACCAAAGCGCTGTTCGACTTTTTTAATCTAATTCATTCGGATGATGAACTAGGAGTGAAGATACTGTCTGAATTTACTTTTTGCTTTCTACCAATGGTGAATCCTGATGGCGCCGAATTATACACGCGTGAAAATGCTAATAAAATCGATTTAAATCGTGATTCAGTCAATTTGTCACAACCCGAAAGTCAATTACTTCGTCAAACATTTAACGATTTCCAACCCGATTTTTGTTACAACCTTCATGATCAACGCACTATTTATGGAGCGGGTGATAACGGAAATGTCGCAACGGTTTCTTTTTTAGCGCCTTCTTATAATGAACAACGCGAAATCAATGAGGTTCGTTCAAAAGCAATGAACGTTATTGTGGCAATGAATGAAGAACTACAAAAGCACATTCCGAATCAAGTAGGTCGTTTTGACGATGGATTCAACCTAAATTGTGTTGGCGATAGTTTTACTTATTTTAATGTCCCTACAATTTTGTTTGAAGCCGGACATTTTGAAAATGATTACCACCGCGAATTCACTCGAAAAATGATTTTCATAGCACTTATTTCGGGTTTGAAACATATTTACGAAAACGATATAGTTAATAACAAAAATGAAATTTATTTGCTAATTCCTCAAAATAATACGGTTTTTTATGATTTTATTTATAAAAATGTCAAAATAAATTATGATGGTAAAAAAATAATTACGAATTTTGCTGCACAATACAAAGAAGAATTGATTGATGGAACCATTCAATTTAATGCTTACATAGCAGAAATTGGAGATTTAAAAGGGAAATTTGGTCATTATCAGTACAATGCACATAAAATGATGTATTCAGATGATAACGACTCAATTCCGAAAATTGATCAAAAAGCTGATTTTTGTTTAGGAAATGACATTAAAATTGTTAATGGTTTAAAAAAGTAACATCTTTTCTTGTTTTTTATTAAATAAAATGTATAATTTGTATTCCATAAGTATAATTAATAAAATAAAGTAGTTATGAGTAAGTTTCGTTTAGATGAAGTAGATCACCAAATCCTTGACATGTTGATTGACAACACAAGAGTTCCATTTACCGATATCGCTAAAAAATTATTAATTTCAGCTGGAACTGTTCACGTGAGAGTTAAAAAAATGGAAGATGCCGGAATCATTATGGGTTCGTCATTAACCTTAGACTATGAAAAATTAGGCTATTCGTTTATCGCTTATGTTGGAGTTTTCTTGAATAACACTTCTCAAACTAAATTTGTTTTAGAACGAATTAATGAAATTCCTTTCGTAACAGTTGCTCATGTAACTACAGGGAAATTTAATATTTTCTGTAAGATTCGTGCCAAAGATACCAAACACGCTAAAGATGTAATTTTTATGATTGACGATATCGAAGGCGTTTACCGTACTGAAACCATGATTTCACTTGAGGAAAGCATTAACGACAAAAAACGTTTGATGCACACTATTTTCAAAGACATTTAATTTTCTGATTCAGAAATGTAAATATTTTAAAACCTCAAGTTTTCGCTTGAGGTTTTTTTGTATCTTAATGCCACTTATAATTCATTTCAAAAAATGCTTAAAAAAGGAATTCTGTTAGTTTTAGTAATTGGCTCGTTTTTATTCTTTCAATTTTCAAAGAATAATGAAGACGACTTTATTACTTTCACTTCCAATCCGAAAACACAATCTCTTCAGTTGTATTGGAAAGATAACACTCAAAAACTTTTTGGAAGTATTCAGAATTTGAATCACTATTTGATAAACAATAATAAAGAAGTTCTTTTTATTATGAATGGCGGAATGTATAAAAAAGACCAATCGCCTCAAGGACTTTTCATTCAAAATGCAATTACAAAATCGCCATTAGATACTTCAAATGCTAATGGGAATTTTTATTTGAAACCTAACGGAGTTTTTTATCTTACTGCTTCAAAAGAAGCGTTTGTTGTGAAAACAGAAGATTTTAAAAGCTCGAAAGATATTGAATTTGCTACTCAATCAGGACCAATGTTACTGATTGATGGGAAAATTCACAATGCTTTTAACAAAAATTCAACCAATCTCAATATTCGAAATGGTGTTGGTATTTTGCCCAACAATAAAGTGCTTTTTGCACTATCAAAGAAAGAAGTCAATTTGTATGAGTTTGCCGAATTTTTTAAAAATAAAGGTTGTAAAAACGCATTATACCTCGACGGTTTCGTTTCTCGTGCCTATTGTCCAAGCGAAAAATGGTTACAAACCGACGGTAATTTCGGTGTTATGATTGCTATCACTAAAGACAAAAAATAATTATGTATACTCTTCCTAAAATAGAACGTTTCAATCAGAATGTATTGTCAAAATACCACATTTACAATAGTGTATTCATCACTTTGCCTTTTGATGCGATTGATAACACCGGAGTTTTATTACCACTTTTCAGTGAAGTATGTGACAACGGATTTAAAAATAATTTAACTCCAATTGAAATTGTAAATTCATTTGCCACTAAATATTTGGACAATGCTTCCGAAGAAGAAAAAATCAATTTATTGTTCCGATTTATTCAATATGTGGAGCGCCAAATTGTGCTTTTTGATGCTATTGAAGATGCCGCTTTTCCTGTGGTGAATAATATGGAAGGAAAAGGTTCACTGCGTGATAGTCGAGAACGTGCTGACACCAAAGAACTCAAACAAGAAATGATTGCTTTTCTCAATGAGTTCAATGTACGGACAGTTTTGACTGCGCATCCAACGCAATTTTATCCGGGTTCAGTACTCGGAATCATAACTGATTTGACTGATGCTGTTCGTGAAAACGACCTAACCAAAATCAAACAACTTCTGGCTCAACTCGGAAAAACGCCATTCATCAAAAAAGAAAAACCAACACCTTATGATGAAGCCGTAAGTTTGATTTGGTATCTTGAAAATGTGTTTTACCAAACTACTGGAGAAATGCTTCAGTACATTCAAAAGAATATTTTTAAAAATCAGCCGATTTCCAATCCGATTATCAATCTAGGGTTTTGGCCTGGTGGCGATCGCGATGGAAATCCGTTTGTGACAACCGAAATTACACTAAAAGTAGCCGATCGTTTGCGAACTTCCATCTTAAAATGTTATTACAGCGATATTCGAAAACTCAAACGCAAATTGACCTTTTCCGGAATCGATACTATTCTTTCGGAATTGGAATATAAAGTCTATCGTTCGGTTTTCTATTCGACAGGTGAAATTTATATCACATTGCCCGAATTGAAATCCAAATTGCTAGAAATACAACGTATTTGCATCGAGAAACATCAATCACTTTACTTAGATGAAATCAATGATTTGATTAATAAAGTTAATGTTTTTGGTTTGCATTTTGCATCGTTAGACATTCGGCAGAACAGTAAAATTCACAATCAAGTCATTCAAAATATCATTCAGAATGTACCCAACAATTCAGTAGATTATTTTTCACTTTCTGAAGAAAAGAAAATGGAGTTCATTTCAATAATTTCACACAATTTACCTGAAGTTGTTCACGAAGATGAGTTAACGCAACAAACCTTAGATTCAATTCGTGCAATGAAGAAAATTCAGGAAAATAATGGTGAGTTAGGAGCTAATCGCTACATCATTTCGAATAACGAAAATGCACTCAATGTAATCGAAACATTGGCTTTATTCAGAATTTGTAATTGGGAAAATCCAACAGTTGATATTGTTCCACTTTTTGAATCGATTGACGATTTGCATCGAGCGGATGTGATAATGGAGCAATTGTATACCAACTCATTTTATGGACAACATTTGAAAAATAGAGGAAACAAGCAAACCATCATGCTGGGTTTTTCTGACGGAACCAAAGATGGTGGTTATTTAATGGCGAATTGGGGAATATACAAAGCCAAAGAAACGATTACGGCTATTTCTAGAAAATACGGAATTAAAGTTGTTTTCTTTGATGGTCGTGGTGGACCACCAGCGCGTGGCGGAGGAAAAACACATAAGTTTTATGCGTCGTTGGGTTCGACCATCGAAAATCAAGAAATTCAATTGACAGTTCAAGGTCAAACCATCAGTTCTAATTTTGGTACAACCGATTCGTGTCGTTATAATTTAGAAAATTTATTGAGCGCCGGAATTGCCAATCAGGTGTTCAATAAAAATGAAATTAATCTTTCGGATGCTGATAAAAATATAATTGATGAATTGTCATCTATCGGTTTCCAAAAATATTTAAGTTTTAAAAATCATCCGAAGTTCATTCCGTATTTAGAGCAAATGAGTACACTCAATTATTATTCTAAAACGAATATCGGAAGTAGACCATCCAAACGAAAAGCAGCTGAGAATTTGGATTTTGCCGATTTACGTGCGATTCCGTTTGTAGGTTCGTGGAGTCAGATGAAGCAAAACGTTCCCGGATTTTTTGGCGTAGGTTCGGCCTTAAAACATTTTGAAGAAACCCAGCGTTGGAATCAAGTGCAAGCCTTATTTGATTCGTCTTTGTTTTTCAGAACTTTATTGGAAAACAGTATGATGTCATTAGCCAAATCATTTTTTCCGTTGACGTATTACATGAAAAACGACGAAGAGTTTGGTGATTTCTGGCAGATTATTTACGATGAATTTTTAGAAACCAAACGATTACTTTTGAAAATTGCAGGTCATACCGAATTGATGGAAAACTATCCTGATGGGAAAGCTTCAATAGTAATGAGAGAAAATATAGTGTTGCCTTTATTGACGATTCAACAATACGCCTTAATGAAAATAAACGAAATCAAAAAGGGTAGAAGCGATGCTGAATTACTTTCAGTGTATGAAAAGTTGGTAACGCGTTCGTTATTTGGAAACACCAATGCAAGTAGAAATTCGGCTTAATATATAGTTTATGAAATTTTTAATATTATTTTTAGGTTGTATTATAGTTTCTTGTCAAAATATAAAAAGTGAAGATACTTTTAGTAAAACCAAATTGATTCCTTCTAAAATAGATAGTTTAAAATCTCGTTTTGAAGTCGAGAATCTAATTCGTAATTGTGATATAAATTATAAAAAGTTTGAACTTAAAAGAATTGAAGAATTAGATAGAGACTATGAAAGAGATAGTCTAACAAAATTGTTAGCGAAAAAATTGAAAGTCAATTCTTCTTTTTTTAAAGCAGATTTTGATAACAATGGATTAACAGATTTGTTGGTTATTGGAGATAATAAAAAGTGTTATTACGGTTTTGAAAATAAATCATGTGATTTTAATTCTCTTGTTCTAATGAATTTTAAAGGAGGAAATTATAAAATTTCAAATGTTGAAAGAACATCTTTTAATTATTCTTTTGTGCCAAAAATAGAGTACATAAATAACAATGTAGTTTTAGTTATTTACAATCCAAAGTCTGAATATAGAGGTCATGTATATGAAAAAGAACGAATAGACACATTAACTTATAAATTTGATACTTTTATAGAATTAGCAAATAATCACAAGCAAGCAAATATTGAAAAAATAGAATATTCAACATCACCTTGCTTTGGAACTTGTCCAGTGTATACGTTAACAATTGATAATAAAAAAAATGCTGTTTTGTTAGCAAAAGAATATAATTTTTCTGACGAATATAATGATAATGATGAAGGGTTTTTTAATGGAAAAATTGAGGATGAAAAATACAACGAATTAATTAATATTCTTAATTATATTGATTTTTCAAAGTTAAAAGATGAATACCACGTTACAGCTACTTGTCAATCAGGTTGTATGCTTAAAATAACGTATAATAATGGAAAAGTTAAAACAATAGGTGATTATGGTCAAGTAGGAACATATGGTTTGAAATTGCTTTATCAAAAGATATCAGATTTAAGATTTAATCAAAAGTGGACTAAAAAATAAATAAATGAAACCGACTCAACTTCAGCGCAACGAATACGCTCCGTATTATGCAACTTTCATTTCAACCATTACTGACGAATATACATTAATTGAAGAATTGGAAATCTCCTTGCATCGATTGATTAAGTTTGTGCAAGATATTCCGATGGACAAATTCGACTATCGCTATGCGGAAGGAAAATGGACCATAAAAGACATTATTCAACATTTAATTGATTGCGAAAGGGTTTTTTCTTACAGAGCGTTGCGTTTTGCACGAAATGACAAAACTGAATTGCCTGGCTTTGAAGAAGATGATTATGCCATTGATGCCAATGCGAATAAAAGATCCATTATGGAATTACTAACCGAATTATCGGCAGTTCGTCATTCGACTATTTATCTTTTTAAAACATTTACAGAAGAACAATTGATGCGAATTGGTATTGCTTCGAATAATTCGATGTCTGTACGAGCTTTGGGATTTGTAATTATTGGTCATCAAAATCACCATCAGCGAATTTTTGAAGAACGCTATTTGTTATAGATTCAAAAAGAAAATCCCAAATTCCAATAATTGATTTTTGGAATTTGGGATTTGTTATTTTAACTTTTATTCTTCGTCATCGTCGTCGTCAAAGTTATCAGAAGTTTCGAAATCGTCATCGTCGTCATCGTCGTCACCATCGTCTGAACCTCCTTTGTCTTTTAACAAGTCTTCTTCTTCATCATCGTCATCGCTTGGCATATCATCGTCGTCTAAGTCCAAGCCTTTTTCAGGCGTGATTGGTTCGATTACTGCATCCAAATCATCATCTTCTTCTTCAAATTTTTCCATACGGCTAGCCAGTTTAGTACTTACTTTCACTAAATAAATAGTGTCTTCGGTTCTAACTTCTACCGCTTCAATTAATTCATTTTGAGCATTTCTAAAACGAATGATGTCTGTATCATCATATCCTTCAGGAAATCTTTCAACTAATAAGTTTAAAATATCGCCAGTTAGTTTTGCGTAATCAACAATAATTCTTCTCATATAAAGGGATTATAAATCTAATAAATAAGCAAAAATTAATGGAGCAACAATTGTTGCATCCGATTCAATAATGAACTTTGGAGTATGAATGTCTAATTTACCCCAAGTAATTTTCTCGTTTGGAACTGCTCCAGAATACGAACCGTAACTAGTTGTTGAGTCCGAAATCTGACAAAAATAACTCCAAAACGGAATATCGTGCATTTCCATATCTTGGTACAACATCGGAACCACACAAATTGGAAAATCTCCTGCAATTCCACCACCAATTTGAAAGAAACCAACTCCTTTTCCACCCGAATTTTTTGGATACCAATCAGCCAACCACATCATGTATTCGATTCCGCTTTTCATAGTGGTAGGTTTAAATTCACCTTTGATACAATAGGAAGCAAAAATATTCCCCATCGTACTGTCTTCCCAACCTGGAACTACAATTGGTAAATTCTTTTCAGCTGCAGCAACCATCCATGAATCTTTCGGGTCAATTTCATAGTATTGTTGTAATACACCTGAATTAATCATTTGGTACATGAACTCATGCGGAAAATAACGCTCACCTTTAGAATCAGCATTATTCCAAATATTATATAAATGAGACTGTAATCTTCGGAAGGCTTCTTCTTCAGGAATACAAGTATCGGTAACTCTATTATAGTGATTTTCTAACAAATCCCATTCCTCTTGCGGACTTAAATCGCGGTAGTTAGGAACTCTTTTGTATGAATTATGAGCTACTAAGTTCATAATGTCTTCTTCTAAATTTGCGCCAGTACACGAAATGATATGTACTTTATCTTGACGAATCATTTCTGCTAACGATTTTCCTAACTCGGCTGTACTCATTGCACCCGCCAAAGTAATCATCATTTTACCATTTTCCAGTAGATGTTGCTCGTAACCTTTAGCTGCATCTACTAAAGCCGCAGAATTGAAATGAAGATAATTCTTCTCAATGAATTGACTTATTGGACCTTTGCTCATTTTTTTTATTGTGTTTGTGATTTGTAGTTTGTGCTTCAAAGAAAAACTATTTTTTTAAAACTTCAAACTGTTTTTTGTTATTTTCGATAAACTTTGCGTTGCTTTTTGTAATAGCTTAACTGTCAATATTTTTAATAATTTAAACTTAAAAGATTAAACTTTTATGAATTTAGTTTGAAAAGTTTCACTTTCAGTAGTTATAGTGATGTAATATATACCATCACTAAAATTACTAATATCAATTTTTGATGAACTATCGGATGATTTGAAAACTATTTTGCCCAAAGCATCAACTATTGTTATTGAGTTTATAAAGTAATTATTAGTATTAAATTTTATATTTAGTTCATCAAATGATGGATTTGGATATATTGAAATTAAATTATTATTTAGCTCACTTATTGACAGATTATCACTAGACAACTTGTAAACTAATCCCACAGATCCAAATGATGAATCTATATATCTATCACCAGCTACTATTAATCCATTATCTGAAGTAGTATGAATTGCTCGACTGTAATCCGATTCAATACTCCCAAGAGTTTTACTCCAAATTATATCTCCGTTATCGTTAAATTTGATTATCCATGCGTCGTATGAACCAAAACTGCTTGTTATGTCTCCATCAGTAGAATTGGTATAACCATTAACAATAAAATTTCCGTCCGATGTTTCAATCACGCTTGTTGAATAATCATGCAAGCTACCACCATAGCATTTTTGCCAAAGAATATCCCCAAGTGAATTCATTTTAACAACCCAAATATCATTATCTCCGTGGTTTCCACTAACGTCTCCATCGTTTGAACGTGTCGCTCCAACTAAAATGTAGTTTCCGTCAGAGGTTTCTTTTATCATATTAATTAAGTCATTATTTGATCCTCCAATATTTTTCTGCCATTGAAGCGTTCCATTTTGGTCAATTTTAATTATCCATGCATCTAATCCGCCATTATTACCAGTTACTTGTCCTGAGCTTGATAACGTCAATCCTGAGACAACAAAACCACCATCACTAGTCTGAGAAAAACTAACTGGCTTATCATCTCCATTACCACCATAAGTATATTGCCATATAATAGTACCATTAGGGCTTAGTTTTAAAATCCAATAATCTGCTCCGCCAAAACCATTTATGGTTAGAGATGTAGGATACAAATAACCTAATGCAAGATAATTTCCATCATCAGTTTGAATTATATCATAACCAAAGTCATCATATAAACTTCCAAAACACTTACCCCATTGAAAAGAACCAGTTGAACTCAATTTTACAACCCAAAAATCAATACCGCCGTGATTACCTTGAACATTTCCATCATTTGGGCTATGTGTTCGGCCATTAATTATGTATCCTCCATCTTGAGTTTGATTAATACTTTCCGCTATTTCGGTACCAGATCCGCCAAAAGTAGTATCCCATTCTTTATTTCCATTTGAGTCAATTTTTACTATGTAATAATCGCTACAAGAATCTCCAACTCCTACAGAACCTCCATCGGATGTTGGAGCGATATCACGAATTTTTGCTCCACAAAGCTCATTTTTTTGGTATGTGTTTTCCCACACAATTTCTGGTGCTTGGGCAAAAACTGTTGTGTTAAGAAAAATAAATAAAATTAGGACTAATTTTCTCATTTTTTTACTTTTTAGAATATCCCAAAATTTTCATTACATCATCGGATGTTTGTTGTTCTGAAAAGACTTCTGTAGCTAATATTCCGTTTTCATCACGATCAATTAGGATGTGTTTCGGTTGCGGAATCAAACAGTGGTGTAATCCGCCATAACCACCAATGGTTTCTTGGTACGCACCAGTATTGAAGAAACCAATGTATAACGGTTTTTCTTTATTGTATTTTGGCAAATAAATGGCATTCATGTTTTGTTCAGAATTGTAATAATCATCACTATCACAGGTCATTCCGCCAAGTAAAACACGTTCATAAGTGTCGTTCCAACGGTTGATGGCCAACATGATGAAACGTTTGTTGATCGCCCAAGTATCAGGTAAAGTGGTAATGAACGATGAATCAATCATATTCCAAGCTTCTCTGTCATTTTGCTGTTTTTGATACAACACTTGATAAATGGCTCCACCAGATTCTCCTACAGTAAACGATCCAAATTCAGTAAAAATATTCGGAACATCTACTTCTGCTTCTTCACATGCAATTTTAATTTGATTGATGATTTCGTCAATCATGTACTGATAATCGTATTCGAATGCTAATGAATTTTTAATCGGAAATCCGCCACCAATATTCAATCCGTCGAGTGATGGACACTCTTTTTTTAGAGCAATGTATACTTTAATACATTTTACTAACTCGTTCCAATAATACGCTGTATCGTTTATTCCAGTATTGATGAAAAAGTGGAGCATTTTCAACTCTAAATTGTCATTCTCCTGAATTTGTTTTTTGTAGAATTGTACGATGTTTTTGTATCCAATTCCCAAACGCGAAGTATAAAACTCAAATTTTGGTTCTTCCTCAGCGGCAATTCGTATTCCGATTTTAAATTTACCTTTTATTTCTGCTTGAAGTAAATCTAATTCCTCATAATTGTCAATGATTGGAATGGCATTTTTATGACCGTTATTAATCAGTCGTGCAATATTGGTGATGTATTGATCTCTTTTAAAACCATTACATATAATATAGGTGCTTTTATTGATTTTACCATTCTCTAGTAAATTCTCAACAATGTTAATGTCAAAGGCAGATGATGTTTCAATGTGAATGTTATTCTTAAAAGCTTCATTCATAATGTATTCAAAATGAGAGCTTTTGGTGCAATAGCAATAGTAATATTTACCCTCGTACTTGTTTTTTTCCATTGCATTTCGGAACCAATTTTTGGCTTTTTTAATGTTGTTGGAAATTTGTGGCAAATAAGTAAATTTTAATGGAGTTCCGTATTGCTCTACCAATTTCATTAAATCAATATTGTGAAATTGGAGTGCACTTTCTTTATTTAAAGTGAATTCTTCTTGTGGAAAATAATAAGTTTGATTAATTAAGTCGAAATATTTAGTATTCATTAGTGTAAGAAAAGGATGTTAGATTAATAAAAAACGGAATTAATCTGCGATTCAAACTCTAATGTTAGCGTAAATAATAGGGAGTTTAGTAGTTTCAGTTTTAATGATTTCTAAAAACAATCCTAAAATGGTTCGGATTGAAGTCAAAAAAGTAACACACAATACTTGAAAACCAGTATTTGTTTTGAGCTTTGAAGTGCTATAGTTTATGGTGTTGCTGTTTTTAATCATTAGGGCAAATGTAAAAAATAAAATAAGCCTTTTGCAAGTATTTTTTTAAAAAATTGTTATATTTTGTAATCTTCAAATGACTTGATAATCAATTCTTTATCAACAGACTGATTGATTATGCATTTTCCGATTCCATCCAAAAGAGCAAATTGTACTTTTCCGTACTCATTTTTTTTGTCGTGGATGAGTAAATTTTGAATATTTACGATGTCGTTTTCACCGAATTCAACCATTTCAAATATACCAATTATGGTTTGTTTTATTTGCTGGTACTCTTCGTCAGAAAGTAGATTTTTTTCTTTTGAAATATGACTTTCCAAAATCATCCCAATCGCAATGGCTTCACCGTGTAACAGTTGTTTTTCAGTATCTAAAAAATGGCTTTCAATGGCATGACCCAATGTATGACCGAAGTTCAATGCTTTACGAATGCCATTTTCGGTTGGATCTTGTTTGACAATCTCATTTTTAATTTCAATGGAACGGTAAATCAACACATCTAAATCATTGAAATTTAAGGTAGTTAAATCTAAAAATTGCTCCCAATAGATTTTATCGTGAATGAGTCCGTGTTTCAACATTTCTGCTAAACCCGAACGCATTTCATTTTGCGGTAAAGTCTCCAAAAATTGAGTGTCAATCAATAGTAATTTTGGAACAGTAATAGTACCAATTTGGTTTTTTAAATGACCTAAATCCACACCATTTTTTCCTCCAACCGAAGCATCAACCATACCTAATAATGTGGTTGGAACGTTGATAAAATCAATTCCTCTTTTGTATGTTGAGGCTACAAATCCACCAATATCGGTAATCACACCACCGCCAACATTGATGATTACGCTTTTACGGTCAGCACCTAATTCAGTTAAAACAGTCCAAATTTGAGTGCAAGTTTCAATATTTTTTAAATTTTCGCCAGCTTCAATTTCAATAATTTCAATTGGAATTTCAGTGGTTAAATAAGGTAAAAATATAGGTAGACATAATTCATTAGTATGACTGTCTGCTAAGATGAATAAAGAAGAATATTTTTCTTTCTGTAAAAAATCATTCAAAATTGAATATCCTTTTTCATTGAAATGTATGGAATAACCGTTGGCAGAAATTGATTGCATGTTTCAGTTTAAATGTGCCAGCAAAATAAACGCTTTTTTTGGTTTTTTTTATGATAAAGCGAATATTATTTGTTTACTTTTGTTTAATAAAAAACAACAAAAGTTAAACAGTTTTATGAAGCCGATAATTGCAGCAATCGAAAACCATCAGTTAAACGATATTCAAATTGATCGAATTATTGAAATGGCTTGGGAAGATCGAACTCCATTTGATGCTATTAAATTTCAATTTGGTTTGTCAGAAGCTGATGTAAAAGCATTGATGAAAAAAGAATTAAAGTTCAGTAGTTACAAACTCTGGCGCGAAAGAGTAGAGAATTGCAAAACGAAGCACAGTTCCAAAAGAGTGGCAGGAATTGATCGTTTCAAATGCAATTTACAACGTGCCATTTCAAATAATAAAATTTCAAAACGCTAATTGATGGAAGATAAAAAACCCGATAATGTAGTTTACTCAGAAAATGAAGGATACAATGCTAGTTTGCTTTCGTATTCAACCAACGTTGGTGCTCCAATGATTCAAATGGACGATGTAGTGACTTGGAAAAGACGTGGAATTAACAATGTGAATAAAGAGTTTGAGAGTAAGTTCAACGAACTCAAAATTCAATATGAAAATTTAATGAAAGAATACGAATGGAACGAATTGGTGTATAATGCCAGAATTAGTTTTGAGCCTGTAGTTGGTGAAATCTATCATTTGTATAGAGATGATAAAGGCATTAATTTTTTATCGCTAATAGCACCTCAAGAATGGAACAAAGAGCACATCGGCACTTTTCAACTGAATAGTGATAAGAAATGGGTTTTTCTCAATCAATAAATGAATAATTAACATGCAAAATTACATTGATTACCATCAGTTGATGGAAATGGAAAAGCAAGAAAGAGTCAATTTAGTTAATAGTTTGGGCGGATTCAAAAGCGTTTGCCTCATCGGAACCAAAAATAAAAACGAACAATTGAATTTGGCTGTTTTCAGCTCCATTATGCACATCGGAGCGAATCCGCCGTTGATGGGAATTATTTTTCGACCTGGAGTTGTAGAACGTCACACGTTAGAAAATATTATCGAAACGGAATTCTTCACCATCAATCATTTGAACGAAGCTATTTTTAAACCAGCGCATCAAACTTCGGCTCGATACGATAGAACCATTTCTGAATTTGATGAATCTGGATTAACTCCAGAATATAAAAATGAGTTTTTTGCTCCTTTTGTAAAAGAAAGTAAGATACAACTCGGAATGCAGTTCAAACAGCGCATCGACCTTGAAATTAATAACACCATTTTAGTTATTGCCGAAATCAAACAAGTCTATTTTCCTGCCGATTGTCAGTCGAAAGATGGCTATTTAGACATTGAAAAAGCGAATACAATTACCTGTTCAGGCTTGGATAGTTACCACAAAACCATTCGCTTAGATCGGTTGAGTTATGCCAAACCTGATAAAGAATTAACCTCAATTCCAATTCATTACATTGAATAAAACAGCGATAAATATTGTTTGGTTTAAAAGAGATTTGCGTCTGATTGACCACGAACCTCTTTTTCATGCCTTACAACAACCATTGCTAGTTTTACTCCTTTATATTTTTGAACCTTCTGTAATGGCTTACGATGACTCGGATGAACGTCATTGGCGTTTTGTTTTTGAATCGATTCAGGATATTCAAAAACGACTCACTCCGAAACAATTTCAGTTGTATTATTGTCATAATGAAGTTGAAAATGTATTTTCAAAATTAGCTTCAACATTTGATATTCACTCTGTTTTTTCACATCAAGAAGTGGGAAATAAACTCACTTTTGATCGCGATCTTCACATGCAAGGTTTCTTTCAAAAGCATTCTATTATATGGAAGGAATACCAATTGCACGGCGTCATTCGGAAATTAAAATCAAGAAAAGATTGGGATAAAAGATGGACACAACAGATGACGGCTGTTCCAAAAATCATTAATGAATCGCAGTGGAATTTTCTTCATTTAGACGATGAATTTTATAACGAAATTAAAGGAGATTCACTTGATGAATCAATTACACAACGTAATAAAAATTTCCAGCAAGGTGGCGAATATTGGGCGTGGCGCTATTTGGACAATTTCATCAAAGAAAGACACATCAATTATAGCAAACACATTTCCAAACCCTTATTGAGCCGAACCGGTTGCAGTCGATTATCGCCGTATTTGACATACGGAAACATTAGTATGCGAATGGTGTATCAATATACCATGCAACATTACGATCTTTCACCTAATAAACGAGCGTTGTCCAATTTCGTTTCGCGTTTGCATTGGCATTGTCATTTCATGCAAAAATTTGAAGACGAATGCCGAATGGAATTCGAAAATGTTAACAAAGCCTATGATATTTTGGTAAAACCTAAAAATGAAGCTTACATCCAAGCGTGGCAAAACGGTGCAACAGGAATTCCGATTGTAGATGCTTGTATGCGTTGTCTAGTACAAACAGGTTACATCAATTTTCGAATGCGTGCCATGGTCGTATCGTTTTTTGTATTCAACTTATGGCAAGATTGGCGTGAGTTGCATTTCTTGGCACGTCAGTTTTTAGATTACGAACCTGGAATCCATTATCCGCAAATTCAAATGCAAGCAGGTGTAACCGGAATCAATACCATCCGAATTTATAACCCGATTAAAAATTCAGAAGACCACGATCCAGAAGGTTTATTTATTAAAAAATGGTTGCCCGAATTGGAGAAAATTCCGCCTCACTTAATCCACGAACCATGGAAATTGAGTATAATGGATCAGCAGTTGTACGAATGTGAAATCGGAAAAGATTATCCGTTTCCAATTGTAGACGTAGAAGAAACTCGAAAATACGCTAGCGACATCGTTTGGAGTTTCCGAAAAACCGATGAAGTAAAAGAAGAAGGTAAACGAATTCTGAAGAAACATGTATCCAACCCTAATTCAAAATCCAATGCGCGGAGTAAAAAAACAAAACTTACCTAGTAAAATGTGTTTGACGTGCAATCGTCCTTTTTCATGGCGCAAAAAGTGGGAAAAAGTATGGGATGAAGTCAAGTATTGTAGTGATAAATGTAGATCGAAAAAGTGATTAGTAAATAGTAAAAGTGAATAGTAATTAGAAATGTCAAAAACCTTACGTTTAATTCTCGGTGATCAACTCAATAGCAAGCATTCATGGTTCGATTCTGTAGATGATTCGGTTACTTACGTCTTAATGGAAGTACGTTCCGAAACCGATTATGTAGTGCATCACATTCAAAAAGTAGTGGGTTTTTTTAAAGCGATGCGGACTTTTGCAGACGAATTAAAAGTACAGCACAACGTCATATATATTGCTTTGGATGATGTTTTGAACAAACAATCGTTTGCTGAAAATATTCAGTATTTAATTGAAAAACATAATTTCACTCATTTCGAATACCAATTACCCGATGAATACCGATTGGATCAAATTTTGCAGCAATTGTGTCAGTCGTTGACCATTACATTCAAAGCATACGATTCCGAACATTTTTTAGCAACACGAAATGAATTAGGCGATTTCTTCTCAGGAAAAAAAACATTTCTAATGGAGAGTTTTTACCGCTACATGCGCAAAAAACACGATGTGTTAATGGAAGGCAATCAACCGTTGACAGGCAAGTGGAATTACGACGAAGAAAACCGTAAAAAATTACCTGTACAACACAAGCCGATAGATCCATTGATTTTCAATTTAGATGTCTCAGAAATCGTTTCTATGATTGAAAAAGCTAATTGTAAAACCATTGGAACTATCAATCCAAAAGCGTTTTTGTGGCCAGTAAACAGAAAACAATCGTTAGAATTACTCGACTTTTTTGTTACCGAATGTTTGCCTTTTTTCGGAACGTTTCAAGATGCGATGACTCCCAGTGAATGGTCAATTTATCATTCAAGAATATCATTTTCAATGAATGTCAAAATGATTTCTCCCAAAGAAGTAATCAATCGCGCGATTGAAGAATGGCAACGTCGACCTGATGAAATTCAGTACAATCAATTGGAAGGTTTTGTCCGACAAATCATCGGTTGGCGCGAGTACATGCGCGGAATTTATTGGAATCAAATGCCCGATTACAGTCAGTTGAATTATTTCAATCATCAAAATAAATTACCCGATTGGTTTTGGACAGGTAACACCAAAATGAATTGCCTCAAACATTCCATCAAACAATCGCTTGATTACGCTTATGCACATCACATTCAGCGGTTAATGATTACTGGGAATTTTGCGCTGTTGGCCGGAATTCATCCCGACGAAGTAGACCAATGGTATCTCGGAATCTATATTGATGCTATCGAATGGGTGGAAATCACCAATACTCGAGGCATGAGTCAGTTTGCCGATGGTGGAATCGTTGGCACAAAACCGTATGTGAGTTCGGCTTCTTATATTGATAAAATGAGTCATTATTGTGGTTCGTGTTTTTACAAGAAATCGATAAAAACGGGAGAAAAAGCCTGTCCGTTCAATAGTTTGTATTGGAATTTCTACGACCGTCATCAAGATAAATTGAGTAAAAATCCGCGTATTGGGATGATGTACAATGTGTGGAACAAAATGAAATCAGAAGATAAAATTGCTTTATTAGAACAAGCAGACACGTATTTAAAAAAGATAAATGAATTATGAAAACTGCATTAATTTGGTTCAAAACCGATTTGCGATTGACCGACAATGAAACATTAGTAAAAGCCATAGCTCAAAACGATCAAGTACTTCCTTTGTATTGTTTGGATGAAGATCATTTTACGACTACTTCATTCGGATTTAAAAAAACGGGTAGTTTTAGAGCACAATTTTTATTAGAATCGTTAGCCGATTTGGATAAAAACCTACGAAAATTGGGTTCTGGATTGCTTTTGGTCAAAGGTAAACCCGAGCTAGAATTACCAAAAATTGCACAACAATTCAATGTAAAAAAAGTATATGCAAAAAGAGAAGTTGCTTTTGAAGAAAAACAAACTGAAGCTTTGGTTCAAAAAGAATTGTTTAAGCTAGGTTGTCAATTTGAAACCTTGAGCACAAGTACGTTGTACCACGCCGAAGATTTGCCTTTTTCCATCAAAGACATTCCTGATGTATTTACCAATTTCAGAAAAAAGACGGAAAAAGAATCCGTTATTAGACCCATTTTTGATGCACCAACAGCCATTTCTACACCCGAAATTCCAGCATTAGAATTACCAACTCTAACGGAGTTGGATTTAGAAGAAATAGCTATCGATGAAAGAGCAGCCATACAATTCAAAGGTGGTGAATCGGAAGCAATTAAACGTCTGAATCACTATTTTTACGAAACCAAATGTTTGTCGAAATACAAGGAAACCCGCAACGAAATGGTAGGTTCCAATTATTCATCAAAATTTTCAGCCTGGTTAGCCATGGGTTGTATTTCGGCGCGATTCATTCACGGTGAAATTAAGAAATACGAAAAACAATTTGGTTCTAACGATTCGACGTATTGGTTGGAATTCGAATTGTTATGGCGTGATTTCTTTCGATTCATGTTCAAGAAACACCAAACGAAATTATTTCAACCGAGCGGAATTGTTGGCGAACCTAAATTGGCCAACACCAATCAAAAAGTACTCGACATGTGGATCAATGGGAAAACCAAAAATGATTTCATTGATGCCAATATGATTGAATTGAAATTGACCGGATTTATGAGCAACCGCGGTCGACAAAATGTAGCGAGTTACCTTATCAACGATTTACAACTCGATTGGCGTTTGGGCGCAGCGTATTTTGAAGAACAACTGATTGACTACGACGTCTCGAGCAATTGGGGCAATTGGGCGTATTTGGCTGGAGTTGGAAATGATCCACGAACCAACCGCTATTTTAATATCGAAAAACAAGCCAACGATTACGATAAATCGAAAGTATTTCGCAATTTGTGGTTGCAGTAAACGACTAGCGTATGAGAGTATTATTAACAGGTTCGAATGGTTATGTAGGTCGACGTTTGTTGCCCGAATTACTCTCGCAAGGTCATGAAGTAATCTGTGCTGTTCGCGATGCGATGCGTTTGGGTTTGGATGCGAATACGTTACAATTAATTACGATTTGGGAAGTTGATTTTTTAGATGAAGTCCACTTTGAAAATTGTCCTGAGAACATCGATATTGCCTACTTTTTGATTCATTCGATGTCGAGTTCAACGGTCAATTTCGATGAAATGGAAGCGAAAACCGCCTACAATTTCAATCAGTATTCCCAATTCATGAATGTGAAGCAAGTGATTTATTTGAGCGGAATTGTCAACGATCCACTATTATCCAAACACATGCTTTCGCGAAATAATGTAGAAAAGATTTTATCGGAAGGTCAACATAATTTAACGGTTTTAAAAGCCGGAATCATTGTAGGTTCGGGAAGTTCATCGTTTGAAATCATTCGCGATTTATGTGAAAAATTGCCCGTTATGATTACTCCAAAATGGGTGTTGACCAAAACGCAACCGATTGCAATTCGTGATGTAATGAACTATTTAATTGGTGTTCAAAATCGCGAAGATTGTTTCAACCAATCGTTTGATATTGGAGGACCGAACATTATCACCTACAAACAAATGATGCAATTGTACGCCAAAACACGCCGAATTAAATTGGCCATCATCACTGTTCCGATAATGACACCCAAATTGTCATCCTATTGGTTGTATTTTGTGACTTCAACATCCTATAAATTAGCTATGAATTTAGTCGATAGTATGAAAGTCGAAGTTATTTGTAAGGACAACCGACTTCAAAAAATGCTCAATATCAAACCGATTTCGTATGTGGATGCCATCAAATTGGCCTTTCAAAAAATCGAACAAAATTTAGTGATTTCGAGTTGGAAAGACAGTTTAACCAGCAGTCGTTTGACTCATAATTTATCCAATTACATTCAAATTCCGAATTACGGCTGTTTGAAAGACAGTAAAAAAATGAAGATTGACGATGTCAATCAAGTGCTTGATAATATTTGGTCGATTGGTGGTGACAAAGGTTGGTATTACGGCAGTTGGATGTGGCAATTACGTGGTTTTATTGATAAATTGTTTGGTGGAGTAGGATTACGAAGAGGAAGAACAAGTCCGACGCACTTAGACAATGGCGATTCACTCGATTTTTGGCGTGTTTTGTTGGCCGATAAAGAAAACAAACGATTATTATTATTTGCCGAAATGCGAGTTCCAGGTGAAGCATGGCTCGAATTCAGAATCGACGAAGAGCATTATTTACACCAAATTGCTACGTTTCGTCCAAAGGGAATTTTCGGTCGATTGTATTGGTACAGCATGTTGCCTTTTCACTTTTTTATTTTTAACGGAATGATAAAAAGAATAGCCAATTCTAAATAAAAATTATCAAATTCTAATTATATTTGTGCAAACATTATATATACTTGCTATTTTAATGTTTTAACTGATAATTAGTTACATTACTTATAATCCAATGGATAAAATCTTCAACAACACTCAAGTTGCTTTCTCTTTAAAAAGCGACACCGAACTCGATAGAGCGTATTTTCTTTTCAAAATGATTGCCAGCGAACCTTTAGTTCGAATCGGAACAGCTGTTACCAACTTTGCTTTAAAAGCACATTTACCCGTTGACGGATTAATTCGAGCAACGGTTTTTGATCATTTTTGTGGAGGTGTAAATGAAAACGACTGTTTGACTGTTGTAGATAAAATGTTTACCAAAGGCGTTTCGTCGGTTTTGGATTATTCGGTGGAAGGAAAAGAAGAAGAAGCGCAATTTGACGCTGCTTTGGAAATGACATTGAAAACAGTTGAATTTGCAAAAGAGCGTCAGGCAATTCCTTTTGCGGTGTTCAAACCAACTGGTTTAGGGCGTTTGGATTTATATGAAAAAGTAGGAGCGAAGCAAACACTTTCTGATGATGAACAAGCCGAATGGAATAAAGTAAAAGAGCGCTTTGATGTAATCTGTAAAACAGCACACCAAAAAAACGTGGCATTACTGATTGATGCCGAAGAAAGTTGGATGCAAGATGCAGCTGATGATTTGGTAGAAGAAATGATGCGTCGCTACAACAAAGAAAAAGTAATTGTGTTCAATACGTTGCAAATGTACCGTTGGGATCGAATGGATTACTTAAAAAGTTTACAAGAAAGAGCCAAAGCAGATGGTTTTTACATCGGAATGAAATTGGTTCGTGGCGCTTACATGGAAAAAGAACACAAACGTGCCGAAGAGAATGGTTATCCAACACCAATTTGCGCTTCCAAACAAGCAACTGACGACAATTATAATGTTGCTGTTGATTATATGATGAAACACATTGATCGAATGGCGATTTTTGCTGGAACGCACAATGAGGAAAGTTCGTATAAGTTGATGGAAATGATGAATGCTAACGGAATTGCAAAAAATGATCAACGTTTGTGGTTCGGACAATTGTATGGAATGAGCGATAACATCAGTTACAATTTAGCAGCTCACGGTTATAATGTGGCCAAGTATTTGCCTTTTGGACCAGTACGCGATGTGATGCCGTATTTGATTAGACGTGCCGAAGAAAATACTTCAGTTGCTGGACAAACGAGCAGAGAATTGAATTTATTAAAAACCGAACGCGAACGCAGAAAGATTAAGTAGTTTTTTAAACTAATCGAAACGATTGTTGTATTTTGAATTTTATACCTTAGTCCAAATTCGTGTGTCTAAATTTAATTCTTTTACAATTTTTTCGAAATAGTTTATTTCGTTGATGTAGGGTAGAAAAAAACTTTCGTTTTCAATTTTAGTGTTCAGATTAAATCGGAAAAAGTTTTTGTTCCAAGGGATTATGAAATACATTTTTCCATTTATGAATGATACTATAGGAAGAGCATTTTCTTTTTCAGAAATTATACGTATCCTGTCAATTAAGTTTTGTGATAGAACATAATATCCAGTTTGAATATCGGACGTATAAATATTATAGTTATCATTTATATGTGGATTTTCAATGTTGATTTTCGTTAGGTTTTTTGGGTCCAAAATTTCGTAAAGTTGATCTATTTTTCGATCATTTTTTTTGGGAAGCATTACTACTTTGCCACTAAAATCTTTGTGAAAGTCTGCATGCATAAACAATCCTGAAAAGAACACATTCGTATCTTGTACCACTCCAGGAAAAATATCATCGGATTGTGTATCACCATGAAAAATATTTTTAAAGATTTCTACAGGAAGTAGAATTAATGAGAGTAAACAACCTCCAGCTGTTTTTGTGTAATTGGTTTCATTTCTATAAAATTTGATTTCGACAAATTCAACATCAATGTTATCAATTTGACCTTTTACATAATCTTCTCCTTCAATAATTACAGTATTAGCAAAGAAACCTTTTGATATAATTTCGCTGTCAGCTAGTGTTTTTTTATTGTAACCTAGAGATGAATATTTATATGTAGTATTAATATAACTGAATATTTTGGGTAAAATATCCTCTTTTAGTGTTGCTTCAAAAACTTCTTTTGGATCATTTATGAAGTAAAATAAAAAATAAATGACACCAAGAGCGATAGTAATAGGAACAAGTACAGGAATAATGATATTAATAACTAATAATATGATTATAACTACCTTCAGAATTTTACTCAAAGGTTTTACAATTTTATAGAAATAGTTTTTCTTAACAGCCTTTATTCTTTCTTTTTCTAAATACTCTGCCTTTTCATTTAGAAAAGACTTCAATTGATCATCCATAAATCGTAAAGAATTTAATTGAACAATTGCTTAAGATCTGGTGTTGCTTTGGCTGTTTCATCTGCTATAAAATAAGGACTCAGATGAAAATCATTAATACTAGCTATTACATTAGAAGGAAAAGTTTGAATCGAGTTATTTAATTTATTCACTGAAGCATTATAAGCTCTTCTTGATGCACTTATCTGTTCTTCCGTTTCGTTTAAAGTTCGTTGCAATTGCAACATGTTATCACTCGATTTTAAATCGGGGTAATTTTCAACAGTTACCATTAGATTTTTTAATAATCCTGTCATACTATTTTCTAAGTCGAATCGTTCAGAAGAATTTGGATTTACATTTGAAATTTTGTTTCTCAATTCTACAATTTCGGCTAAAGTATTTTGTTCAAAAGACATATATTTTTTAACGCTTTCAACTAGGTTTGGAATGAGTTCACCTCTTTTTTGAAGCGCCACATCAACACCACTAAAAGCATATTCAATTTGATTTCTTTTTCTAACCAATCCATTATAAATTGAAATTAATACCGGAATTGTGATAAAAAATAAGGGCAGAGTAACAACGATTGATACAACTAAAATTAGATAGGCTGTTGACTTGTTCATAGAATTTAATTTAAGTTTACTATTTGTTAGTTTGATTTATATGAACTTATGTAACCGTTAGTTTCTACTTATCATTTCTCTAAAAATCCAAATCAAACGTCTTTTTGAGTAACTCAACATTCGGATTGATTTCATTCAAACGATTGTATTTGTCTTGGCTCGTAAAAGCTATTTTACTTTTGATTCCTTCATTAACAATTACATCTATTGTAATTTCATGATTGTGTAAATGACCGCGTAAATAACCTAAAAGTTCAGGTTTTTCTTTTTCAAAATCAATTTTAGAACCTTCGTTGGGTAACTCATATACAATTTTAAAACCTTCCAATTTGGGTTCGTTCATGCGCAACAACGATTCCATTATTTTATGGCCTTTATCGCCTAATCGATCGGCGTATTTGAACCAAAATTGGAGCATATCCGTTTCAGAAAATTGCTCAGCCGGCAATTGAACATCTTGCTTTACAACACCTTTTTGTTGTTCTAATAATTCTTTTTTCGCGCGAATACTCGCCAATGATAAAGCCGAAACTTTGGGTTCGTTGGAATCTAATGGTTTTGAAGTTGGAGTATTTTCAACTGGTGTTGCTAATTGAACTTCCGGAATTACTTTTGGTTCTTCTTTAACTTCAACCTCAGGAATAGTAACTTCTGGTGGATTGGAACTCTCAGTCTGTGGTTGTTGAGTAACTACTTCTTTAATCGAAAAATCATTTCGTCTGAAATAGGTTGGCGGAATTATAAAGTCAGCTTTTTTTTTTCTCCATCAAAGTTGATAGAGCACAATTGCATGAGTGTTAATTCGACTAACAATCGTTGGTTTTGTGAAACCTTAAATTTCAAATCACAATCGTTGGCAATTTCAATGGCTTTTAATAAAAAGTCGGGATTGCATTTTTGCGCTTGTTGACCATAAAGCAGTTGTGCTTGTTCGCCCGCTTCCAATAAAGTCAGTGTTGCGGGATTTTTACACACTAATAAATCTCTGAAATGACTCGCCAAACCAGCAATAAAATGATGTCCATCAAAACCTTTTGATAAAATATCATTGTAAGCCACCAAAATCTCAGGAATGTTGTTCTCCAAAATCAAATCGGTTACGTTTACATAGGTTTCGTAATCCAACACATTCAAATTTTCGGTTACGGCTTGTCGTGTCAAATTGGTTCCACAGTACGAAACCACACGGTCAAAAATAGACAAAGCGTCGCGCATCGCACCATCGGCTTTTTGAGCAATGATGTGTAAGGCATCGTCTTCAAATTGAATTCCTTGACTTTGAGCTACTTCTGCCAAATGATCTTTAGCGTCTTTAACGGTAATTCGTTTGAAATCAAAGATTTGACAACGCGATAATATGGTCGGAATGATTTTGTGTTTTTCGGTCGTAGCCAATATAAAAATGGCGTGCTTAGGCGGTTCTTCTAAGGTTTTCAAAAACGCATTGAAAGCTGCAGACGATAACATGTGAACCTCATCAATGATGTACACTTTGTATTGACCCGTCTGTGGTGGAATTCGGACTTGGTCAATCAGATTTCGAATATCATCTACTGAGTTATTCGAAGCAGCATCCAATTCGAAGACATTAAAAGCAAAATCTTCGTTCGGATCATCATAACCTGGTTGATTAATTTTTCGTGCTAGAATTCGAGCACAAGTGGTTTTCCCAACGCCACGCGGACCAGTAAACAATAGAGCAGAAGCCAAGTGATTGGTTTCTATGGCATTCAACAAAGTGTTGGTAATAGCTTGTTGTCCGACAACATCTTTAAATGTTTGCGGACGGTATTTACGAGCTGATACTACAAATTGTTCCATAGAAATTATTGGATTACAAATATATAATTTTCAATTTCAATTTCAATGTAAATGTCAATAACAAATTGAAAAAATGTTTTCAAAATAAGGTTTAAAAATTGAATCCGAAATGTTTGTGACTACTACTTTTTATTATTGCCATTGATATTGTCATTGCCATTGTCATTGCGATTGATATTGCCATTGTCATTGCCATTGCTTACCTTTGCACCGCAGACCGCCTTATCGCTGTTCAGTAATGAAGAGAGGAAAGTCCGGACACCAAAGAGTAGCATATTGGGTAACGCCCAACCGTTGAAAGGCGAGGACAAGTGCAACAGAAAGTATGTACAGGTTAAGCTGTAGTGAAACCAGGTAAACTCTATGCGGTGAAATTTCAAGTATATCGACATTTAAGGGTTACTCGTCCGTTGTCGAAGGGTAGAAAGATGGATTCCGAGAGTAATTTCGGAACTAGATAAATGATAAGGCATTTTCGTAAGAAAGTGACAGAATCCGGCTTATAGGTCTGCTTTTTTTTTATACAAATTAGATAATTAGATGCATAGATAATTAGACAGAACTTGTTATTTTTCCTAAAAAAATCTAATGGTCTAAAATTCTAATAATCTATGAAGTCTAAGTTTCTTCAGTTCCCAATTCATAAAACGAAAAGACCGAACCACCATAATTTCTGTCAAACGAAAAATGGTCTAAATGATTGAGTTTGGTGTGTTTTGAATGTTCAACAATCAACATTCCTTCCTCGTCTAATAGTTCGTTTTCAAAAACCTTCAGTATCAGTTTTTCAAAGTTTTTTTGCTCCATTCCGTAGGGCGGATCTGCAAAAATAATATCGTAAGAAGCTTTGTGTTTTTCCAGAAAAGAAAACACATCACTTCTGATTGCGGTAATGTCAAAATCAAACTCGGTTGCTGTTTGTTTGATGAATTTGATGCAACCAAAATCGCCATCCACACATACAATTGGAGTGGCACCACGTGATGCAAATTCGTAACTGATGTTTCCAGTTCCTGAGAATAAATCCAATATTTTTAATTCAGAAAAATTGAAATGATTGTTGAGTACATTAAACAACGCTTCTTTACTCATATCGGTTGTAGGGCGAACGGGAAGATTGCGTGGTGGACTAATGCGTCGGCCTTTGTATTTACCAGATATGATTCTCACGAGTGTAAAAGTATAAAGTGTTCGCGTTTCTCTCTGTCGGAAAATTGATTCTGAATCGACGACACATCATACAATTGAACGTTTCGTATGTATTTGTATGCGATAGAGAAATACTCGTCTTCTGAAGTACAGTCGCCAATGATTTCCAGTTTGAAATTCTCTGGATTTAATTGCAATTGCTCAGCAGTAAAAAGAATGTAATAGATGAAATCTTCAGGAGTTTTGTAATCGAACGAGTTAAAGAACAATAGTTTTTGGTTTTGAATCACGATAATTTCAAAATGACTTTCACTTTTGTGAACAAACATCTTGCGTTCATCATTATTTTTGGAAATATCCAACAATTTCGAAACCAATATAGTGTTGGCGTGTTTGTAATCAAACGAACCAAATTTATCAATAAAGAAGTTGTTCATGTTGACGTACGGAATGTACACATTGTTCATGTCGTAACTTCCTACTTTATCAAACGTAAAAAAATCAGTATCGAACACTTTGGTATTGTACTGTAAATAGCTTCCCAAATAATCAGCATCGAAAAGAGCTGTTGGAACAAAGGTTGATAAATTATTACTGTGAATGACTGAGATTTCGTCGTATTTATTCAACAACTCCGGATTCTCACTAAAAACCAAAGAATACAAATCGTTGATGTTGGCACTTCGTTGAAACGCATCAAAGTGAATGTTTTTCAAAGCAATCGGTTTCTCCGATAAAGTGTCAACTATACAAAAACTAAAGCCATTCAATGAAACTTGAATGACTAGTTTTTTATAGGTTTTATCAGTGATTGCTGTATTCAAATTGTTGTATTTATCGTAAGCTTGCGCCTAATTCGGTTTCTAAATTTTGTTTGATTTTACCGATGGTTTTATCAATTTGTGCATCAGTCAGAGTTTTCGTAGCATCTTGAATAACAAAACTAACCGCGTATGATTTTTTACCCTCGGGTAAATTTTTACCTTGATACACATCGAATAAATTCACTTCTTTTAATAGTGATTTTTCCGTTTGATTGGCAATGTTGTAAATCGACTCAAAACTTACTTTTTCATCTACCAATAAAGCTAAATCTCTACGAACTTCTGGGTATTTTGAAATGTCTTGAAACTTGATTTTTAATGAAATTAATTTTAATACTAAATCCCAATTGAAATCGGCAAACAAAACCTCTTGCTTAATGTCAAATTCTTTTAAGATTGATTTTTTGATGATACCAAATTCAACCAAAGTATCGTTTCCAGAAGCAATCGCAATTCCCTCAGCAAAAATATCAGATTCTACTGGTTTAGAAACGGTTTTGGTCAATCCTAAACGAGTTAAAATCGCATTGATGTATCCTTTAAACAAGAAGAAATCGGTTGGTTTTACAGCGGTATTGGTCCATGATTCACCACTTCTGTTTCCAGAAAGGAATAAGGTTAAGTGTTTCTTCTCTGTATTTCCGGATAATAATTTATGGTACGATTTACCAAATTCAAACAATTTTAAATCCGAATTTCTACGGTTGATGTTGTATGAAATAGCTTCCAATCCAGAGAATAAAAGCGATTGACGCATTACCGATAAATCATTGCTCAATGGATTTAAGATGTTGACATTGTAATCTTCTTTCAACATTGCCGATAACTTGATGTAATCAGGAGTTGTCAAAGAATTCGCCATCATTTCGTGGAAACCATTAGAATTCAACTGACTTGCTACAATGTTCTGAATTTTATAATCTTCGTTGCGAGGCGAATTGGCAACAGTTGCATTTAATTTTTTTGAGAATTCAATGTTGTTGTAACCATAAACGCGAAGAATTTCTTCAATGACATCAATTTCCCGTTGAACATCAACTCGATAGGAAGGAATGATTAATCCCAATCCAGCATCAGTAACACTGTTCACTTTAATATCAAGAGAAGCGAGTATTTTTTTGATGGTTTCTTTTGGCAAATCTTGACCTATGATTTTTCGTGCTTTATCAAAATTCAAAAACACAGCAAAATCTTCTATTTTCTTTGGATAAAAATCAACAGGATCAGACGTAATTTCACCACCAGCTACTTCTTGAATCAACATTGCGGCACGTTTTAAAGCGTAATCCGTTAGATTGATATCAATTCCTCTTTCAAAACGGAACGATGCATCAGTACTTAGACCATGGCGTTTAGCGGTTTTTCTGATGCTAATCGGATTGAAATACGCACTTTCCAAAAAGATGGAAGTAGTCGAATCAGAAACACCTGAATTTTTTCCACCAAAAACACCTGCAATACACATTGGGCCATTTTCGTCGCAAATCATTAAATCTTCTTCGTGAAGTGTACGCTCTATATCGTCTAAAGTCACAAATTTAGTTCCAGCAGCAACAGTTTTTATAATTACTTTTCCATTGATTTTGGAAGCATCAAAAGCGTGTAAAGGTTGGCCAAAGTCGTGAAGTACGTAATTGGTAACATCAACAATGTTGTTTTTCGGAGTCAATCCAATCGATTTTAAACGGTTTTGCAGCCATTCAGGGGAAGGTTTTACTTTTACACCCGAAATAGTTACTCCGCAATAACGTGGAGCTAATTTAGAATCCACCACATCAACATCAATTTTCAAAGTTCTTTTGTCTACACGAAATGCAGAAACTGAAGGTGTGATTAATTCAACATTTTTATTTTTTAATAATAAGCTCGCTCTTAAATCGCGCGCTACACCATAATGCGACATGGCATCAGCACGATTCGGAGTAAGACCAATTTCGAATACTTCGTCGTTTTCAATTTTTAATACTTCGGCTAAAGTAGTTCCAGGTTTGATTTTTTTGTCTAAGACCATAATTCCGTCGTGACTGTCACCCAAACCTAATTCGTCTTCAGCACAAATCATTCCGTGACTTTCTTGACCGCGAATTTTACCTTTTTTGATTTCGAATTCGTTTCCGTCTTTATCGTATAGTTTTGTACCAATAGTAGCAACAGGCACTTTTTGTCCCACAGCAACATTCGGCGCGCCACATACAATTTGAACTGGAGTTCCATCGCCTAAATTAACTGTAGTAACTTTCAAACGATCGGCATCAGGATGTTTTTCGCACGTCATTACTTCACCAACTACAATTCCGAGTAATCCACCTTTAACTGATTGAAAAGGTTCAACTATTTCTACTTCCAAACCTAAGTCGGTAAGCATAGCAGAAGTTTCTTCTGAAGGTAATTCTATTTTTAAAAATTGTTTTAACCAGTTGTATGAAATGCGCATAATAATTGTTTTTTTGAGAGTGCAAAGATAGCGATAATTCGACAAACTACAATTGCATTGCAAATGTGTTTTATCGTTTTTTTAAATACTGTTTCTGCAGTAATTTACAGATTTAAAAGTAAATTTTGGGTAAAATAGTTACTAATTATTATTTTTTTGGAGCAAAATCTTTTAATGCTTCAGGATTTGCTAATGCTACGTAAATTCCAAAACCAATTGCAGTTAAAATAATCACTAAAATATATCCTAAAAGCGTTAAGCCTATAATTGCCAATACTCGTAAAATAATTCTTTTTGTTGAATGATTGGCGTAAAATCCTTTAAAAAACCAAAAGAGTATTATGGGAATGAGTAGTAAAGAAATCTGAGTTATTTTAAAGAACACTTGAGGATTGTCTCTTGTGAAAAATAGAATCGGGAAAACCAAGATCATGCTCGATAAAGTATAACAAGATACAATATAACAATTCATGACAATGTGTTCGTAGTAATTTTGTCCCCATTTTCTAAATGCTATTTTCGTAGTTATAGCAAACAAAGGAACCAATAATAGCATAAAAATTGAGTTATAACTTGCCAAAAACGACATTATATCGGCATTTAATTTGGCATTAAGATCCATATTTTCACTATTGTAATAGGCAGTCATTACCTCAGTAATCCCTAAAATTTTGTACGAAATAAAAGTGGAAATTCCGCTAAGAATAAAAACAAGTAAAACGGGTTTGTAATGGTTTACACGATTACCTTCAATGAATTCTCGTGCTGTTTTTCCTGGATTTTGAAGGATTTTTTTTATCGAATAGAAAAGCCCTTTGTTGGTGTGTAAAAGTGTGTACTGTAACTCATCGATTACATATTTTCTATCAATTCTTTTATATTTCTTTTGTCCGCATGAACTGCAAAAATTATCTACTATTATAGCAGTACAGTTGGGACAGGTTTTCTGAATTGGTTCTAATGTTTCTAATGTCTCTGTCATTGGGCTTACACTATTTTTGTTTTGAAGGATTTGTATCTTTAAAAAGGGTTTTATTTTTTAATTCAAACGAACATTAATGTGGTAAGATCATGAACGATTTATTATCAGGATTAAATACATGAAAATAGCCAGAATTGGAAGAATTTGTAATCAAAACTCCGTCGAGAGGAAAAGTTGTACTTTCAGAATTTACTACTATTGAAGTCGCTTTTTTTATACTTTTAATGTTGAGTAAACCATCATACGCTTTCTTCAGCATTAAATCGTATACATTTTTTTCAGCGTTAAAGAAGTAAATTAATACTGCTGAGCGTGTTCCATCTGCATTATCGAGCAAAACAGAGAAATCACTTTGACCATCATTATTAAAATCACCATAAACTACTGATTTGTTGTAGCGTCTAAAATCTTCTGGTAAGCGAAAATCGTCATTACTATTGATGAAACTTTCTTCTATCGTTGCTTTTACACCAGCATCAAATTCGATTTTTTCGGGTTTAATGGGTTCGGGTTTGAAGTTTTTGAATTCTGATTTTCGAACAAAATCACCTTTTGCCATGTAACCAACGGGCATATCCGAAAACATAATGGGTTTGCTGGCATAAACGGCAACATAATCGTTTCTAATTTCACGAGCAACTAAAGTAGGATCAATTTCAATGTTGCTGGTTGAGTCGACTTCTTTAGTGTAAATTTTGGTTCCAAAACGTAATTTATGAATGGTGTTGTAAGGCGCAAAGTTGGGAGTTCTTCTCACTTCACCCACTTCTTTAACTACATAGTTTTCAACAGCATGAAAACCATATTTTTCTAAAGTGTCGGTTTTGGTATTTCCATCAGAATAATCAAAATCATCTTCTTTAGCCGAAGTAGTAAAAGTTTCTAAAATGGATTCCTTTTTGATGAATTTGTAAGCAACAAAAAAAGCAATCAAAACAAGAAGGGAAATGATGATGTATTTTTTATACTTACTGATGAGTTCCATTAGGTTTTATTTGATGTTATTCTAATTCAAAAATAGAATTAAGATTGGAATTTACAAAGCGAATTACAACTTATATTAATTCTTCTACGTGCTTTTTAATATTGCTTGCAATTTTTCCTGTTGGTAAATCATTAGCGTCAGTTCCGAATGGATCTTCGATTTCTTCTGCAATGAGTTCCAAACTAGCCAATACATAAAAAATAAAAATCACTACCGGAATGGTATAATATCCCAAACTAAAAACGTATCCAAAAGGCAATGTCATCACATAAAAAAAGATGAATTTTTTGATGAATGCACTATAGGAATAGGGAATAGGAGTGTTTTTGATTCGCTCACAAGCACCACAAACATCAGTAAATGATTGTAATTCTGTATTCAAAATAATCAATTGGTCACCCGAAATTTTTCCTGATTGATGCAAATCATTTATCTTATGAAAAATCATTTGTGCTACTTGATTTGGACGGTGTTTATGATGGTCAATTTCCAAATCCAATCCTTCAAATAACATTTTACTCGTTTCTTCATTGCGCAAATGTTTGGCTAAAATCGAAGCATAACTTGGGATGATTTTTCTAAAATAATGACGATCATTTTCGTCTTTTAAAATTGCAGAAAGCTTGATGGCCAAATTACGACTGTTGTTTACCAATGAACCCCAAAGTTTACGTCCTTCCCACCAACGATCATAAGCTGTGTTGGTTCTGTAAGCTAATAATAAGGAAATCACAAAACCTAACATTCCATGCATCATGGTAATATTTTTCACATGACTTTGTTCGGATAGTTTCCAATACTCAATTTCTAAATAACCAATTATTCCCGAGTACAATCCGATGAAAATCATCATTGGTAATAATTGTCGGAATGTATCTGATTTGTGAAAACGAAATATAAAAGTAATCCAGTCTTTTGGGTTGTATTGTACCATATTGTTGTAAAAAATTAACGCGCAAATATACTCAATTCTTAAATTCGGTAGAAAATATAAATCGATTCTGATTCAATTGTCAATATCATTAAAATTTAGCGTTATTTTTTTGATATGTATAATTAAATAACGCTAAAATTTTCAACTTAACAATTTTGTGCTATTAATTGTCAATTTTGTGCTATTCTTTTTTTGGATTTGAAATTACTTTTGGATTGAACTAAAATTTAATAATTATGAGTACAATACAAAGACCACAATTAAAAGAGAAGTATGATAATTACATTAACGGAAAATGGACAGCACCTTCAACAGGACAGTATTTTGAAGTTGTTTCTCCAGTTGATGGAAAACCAATGGCAAAAGCGGCACATTCGGCCAAATTAGACATTGAAATGGCAGTTGATGCTGCACACAATGCGTTCAAATCATGGAGCGAAACATCAGCAACAGAACGAAGTATTATGTTAAACAAAATTGCCGATCGAATTGAAGCTAATTTAGAGTACATTGCTGCTGTTGAAACGTTGGATAACGGAAAAGCAGTACGCGAAACTATGGCCGCTGATATTCCGCTTGCAATTGATCACTTCCGTTACTTTGCTAGCGTCATTCGTGCTGAAGAAGGAACAATAACCGAATTAGATAAAGATACTGTTTCTATTATTGTAAACGAACCACTTGGAGTTATTGCGCAAATCATTCCGTGGAATTTCCCAATTTTAATGGCTACATGGAAATTGGCTCCAGCTTTGGCTGCTGGAAACTGTGTGGTTTTAAAACCAGCAGAAAGTACGCCAATATCCATTATGGTATTAATGGAATTGATCGAAGATTTGATTCCGGCTGGAGTTGTGAATATTGTCAACGGTTTTGGCGCTGAATTAGGTAGAACTTTGGTTACTAATCCGAAAGTGGCAAAAGCAGCATTCACAGGTTCAACAGCAACAGGTAGAATGGTAATGCAATACGCAACCGAGAATATTATTCCGGTTACCTTAGAATTAGGTGGAAAATCACCAAATATTTTCTTTCCATCGGTTATGGATGAAGACGACGAATTTTTAGATAAAGCCATCGAAGGTGCAGTACTTTTTGCCTTAAATCAAGGTGAAGTGTGTACGTGTCCTTCTCGTTTGTTGATCCATGAATCGATTTACGATACATTCATCGAAAGAGTACTGCAACGCGTCAAAGCCATTAAAGTCGGAAACCCATTGGATCCAACTGTAATGATGGGAGCACAAGCATCACAAATTCAAAAAGACAAAATTTTATCGTACATCAAATTAGGTAAAGAAGAAGGAGCGGAAGTATTATGCGGTGGCGATGTGAATCATTTTGGTGATGATTTGGATGGTGGTTACTACATTCAGCCTACACTTTTCAAAGGCCATAACAAAATGAGAATCTTTCAAGAAGAAATTTTCGGACCAGTTTTGGCGGTTACCACTTTTAAAACTACTGAAGAAGCGATTGAAATTGCCAACGATACTTTGTATGGATTAGGAGCTGGAGTTTGGACACGTGATGCTCACGAATTATACCGTGTGCCAAGAGCCATTCAAGCCGGACGAGTTTGGGTGAATCAATATCATGCTTATCCAGCTGGCGCGCCATTTGGAGGTTATAAACAATCGGGAATTGGTAGAGAAAACCACAAAATGATGCTCGACCATTACCGTCAAACTAAAAATATGTTGATTTCGTACAACAAAAACAAATTAGGTTTCTTTTAATCGATACTTTTTTGCCTCTAACTAAAAGTCCACGAATTTGAATTCAATTTGAATATTCTGTTCGTGGATTTTTTTACTACTTTTAAATTATGGAAAAAATAAAACGACTGGATGCTACCGAAAAAGCTTTAGCATTAATTGATATGTTGAGCGAGAAGTTTGGCGATTTAATGTTTTATCAAGCCGGAGGTTGCTGTGAAGGAACACAACCGCAGTGTTTTGAAAAAGGCGGATTTTACCTCAGATTGGGTGACGTTTGCATCGGAACCATCAAAGGATTTGAATTTTGGTTGGATAAAGATTTATACGAATATTGGAAACACGCTCATTTTACTTTGGATGTTACTGACGGAATAGGAGCAGGCGGCTTTTCATTGGAAACACCTTACGGAAAAACGTTTATAGTTCACTACCGAATTTTTTCAGAAGAAGAAAGTAGTAGTTTGGAAGAAGTTCGTCTTAATGACTAAACTAGTTCGTGAAATTCATCAATTGGTATTGTTTTGGAGTCACACCTTCATGTTTTTTGAACAATCGGATGAAATAATTAGCATCGTCAAAACCCGACAAATAACACACCTCATTAATTTGGATCGATTGATTTTTAAGTAACTTCTTGGCGTGTTTTATCTTTTCACTTAATACAAATTCAATCGGACTCATGCCTAATTCGCGTTTGAAAAAACGATAAAAGGAAGTAGTACTCATACATGCTTTATCGCTCAAATGCTTTAAATTAATGTCTTCTTTCAGATTTTTACGGATGTAATCAATCACTTGAGCCATCGCATTATTTTGATTGCTGAAATCGCCTTGATCAATCGATTTAACCGTTTGTGTTTGAATGATTCGAATGAGTAATTCTTGTAAAGTCAGATCGGCTAATACATCTTTAGTAATCGATGTACTCATGCATTCTTTTATGAGTTTGTTGATGGTAGAAGCCAAATCAACATTGTTGTAAAAGAAATAATTTTGATAGTTCAATTGCCAAAAATTGTCAGTTCCTTCTTTAGGATAGCGTTCGTTTAAGAAATTCAGCGTTTCTGAAATCTTAGTTTGATCAATAGCTAATGCCAAACATTGCGTAGGATTTTGATTTGAAGCTTCAGGGAAATCAATCTTCATTTCCACATTCGACGGAATCACTACGGTTTCACCTGGAAGATAATCAAAACCAGGTTCATCAAACAAATGCATTACTTTTTTACCGCGCAACATGCTTGTCACAACCAAATCATTGAATTTTAGCGGAACTAAAGCCGACTCTTGATAGGTTTCAAAAATGTTTAATTCGCAATTATTCAATGAAAAAATAGTGCGATTTTCGACCAAAGTTTTTAACGATTTCTCGTGTGTGAGCGCAGGCGTGTGAAGTAGTGATTTAATTGACATTCAGCAAATTTAAAAGACTAAGATAAGTAAAAAGAATATAACTTCATCTTAGCAATTACTAAAATTTGCTTACTTGATATACATGAAACTATTCTAATTTTAAACTTCCACTTAATTCTTTTAAACTGATTTCGTACAATTTGGTTTGAAATTGCGCATTACTCAATCGTACCAATGCTTCAACGTAATTCAATTGTGCTGTTCGGTATTCAATGGGAGTGATGGTTCCTATTTTGAATTTTGCCAATGTTATGTCTAAGTTTTGTCTAGCAATTTCTACGTTTTTTTCTTCAACTTTACTCAATTCCATATTGGTTTGATAACTTTGAAAAGCAGTCGCCAATTGTGATTCGAGCATTATTTTTTGTTGATTGATGACCAAATCGGCAGTGTCAATTTGTAGTTTGGCTACTTTTTCGTTTCGACTTTGATTGAAACCATCAAATATCGGAACGGAAGCATTGATTCCGTATACAAAACCTCTTCCAGACGATTGTGTCACAAATCCCAACGAAGCTTCGGATCGAGTAAAGTTGTAACCTGAATTAATTCGAACAACAGGATAGCGTCCAGCTTTGACTTGCTTCAATTGTAACTCGGCACTATTTTTGGCTAAAACTTGTGCTTGTAATTGCGGATTTTGTTTTTCAGCTAATGATTTTAAGTCTATGAATGCTAATGTATTGTCAATTTCAATTTCATCGGTAACTTTAAATTCCAACGATGTGTCTCGTGCCAGAATTTCATTCAGTTTAATTTTGGCATTTCGATACAATTCGAGTTGTTTTAAGCGCGAACTTGTGTCGGTATTCAAATCCACTTGAGCATTCAACATTTCTAATTTGGATGCTTTTCCAATTGAAAAACGATTTTGAGCCGTAGTCAATCGTTGGTTGGAAATTACGATTGCCGTGTCCAATGCTTTCAATTGCTGTTGCTGCTGAACCAAATCGTAGTACGTTGCATACACATCACTTATTTTGGTAACGATGGCCAATTTCAATTCGGCTTCTCCTTGTTGTTGCAATACTTTTAATTGCTCACGTCTTGCAAACATTCGCATTCCATCAAAAACAGTCCAATCCAAACCAACACCATAAGTTAAACTTAAATTTCGAGCATTGTCTAACGTTCGTTCTTCTCCACTGGCTTGAGTTTGAGTAGTGTTTAAAATGCTATTGTTGTTTACTACAGATGCAGTTACTGTGGGTAACATTCCAGCATTTCCCGCAGTCGAATTGGTTTCGTCAATTTTCAAATCATTTTTGGCTATTTTGATTTCGTAATTGTTTTCTAACGCGATTTTTACGGCATCTTCCAACGTCAGTACTTCTTGGGCTTGAGATTGAAGTCCAAAGAGTACTATGAAAAGTGGTATATATAATTTTCTTAAAAACATAATCTTATTTTTCTAATGCTTCTATGTTATCAAATTCAGGTCGGTGTTTTTTGGCTCTTGACCACATTAAATAGAAAGCCGGAATTACAAATAAGGTCAGAACCAATGAAAATAGGGTTCCGCCTACAATTACAACTCCCATTCCGATTCTACTAGCCGAAGCCGAACCAATGGAAAGTGCAATAGGTAACGCTCCAAGTGCAATCGCTAAACTCGTCATTAAAATCGGGCGTAAACGGGCTTCTGAAGCTTCAATAATTGCATCGTATTTGGATTTGCCTTGTTCTCGTAATTGATTGGCAAATTCGACAATTAGGATTCCGTTCTTAGTGACCAGTCCGATTAACATTACGGTTCCAATTTGACTGAAGATGTTCCACGTTTGACCAAATAACCAGAGTGAAAATAGCGCTCCAGCAACCGCCATCGGAACGGTCAAAATAATAATGAAAGGATCAATAAAACTTTCAAATTGAGCTGCCAGGATGAGGTAAATCAATAGCAAAGCCAATCCAAAAGCAAAAAGTGTATTCGAACTACTTTCCACAAAATCACGTGATTCTCCACCTAAATCGGTTGTAAACGAATCGTCTAAGACTTTTTCTTTGATTTCGTCCATCGCTTCAATCGCATCACCCATACTTTTTCCATCGGCTAAACCAGCCGAAATAGTGGCCGACATGTAGCGGTTGTTGTGAAATAATTGCGGTGGATTACTTTGTTCGTCCACTTCGACTACATTATCCAATTGAATCAATTGACCTTGATTGTTTTTAACAAACATCGATGTTAAATCTAAGGGAGCATCTCTGTCTTTTTCATCAAATTGACCGATGACTTGGTATTGTTTTCCGTTCATCATAAAATAACCAAATCGTTGTCCGCTTAATGATAATTGTAATGTTTGAGCCACATCCAAAACGGAAATACCTAAACTTTCGGCTTTTTCACGATTGATGGTTACGTTGATTTCGGGTTTATTGAATTTCAAGTTCACATCTACATTGGAAAAAGTTTCGTTTTTATTGGCTTCTTCCATAAACAACGGAATCTTTTCTCTTAATTTCTCAAAATTCTGAGCTTGAATTATGTATTGAACAGGCAAACCACCACGGCGATTTACCGATATTGTTGGTTGTTCTGAAACATTCACTTTAGCATCAGGGTATTTTTTGGTCCATTTGTTCAAATCATCTACAATTTCTTTTTGGGAACGTTCTCTTTCATCTGGGTTTTTCAAAGCCAAACGCACTCTTCCTGCATTGACAGAGGATGATAAAAATCCGGGTGAAGTAATCACCAATGCTACTTTTTTCTCCGGAATCGAATCGGTAATCAATTGCGATAATTCTTGCATGAAGCGATCAGTATATTCAAAAGTAGAACCTTCGGGTGTGGTAACACTTACAATTCCTAAATTTCGATCATCATAGGGCGCAGTTTCCTTTGGAAGAATATTGAAAAACAAAGCAATCAATCCGATACAAATTACAACGATAGGAAAACTCAACCATTTTCGTTTCATAAAATTGGTCAGCGATTGCGCATAACCTTTGTTCAAATTCACAAAATACGGTTCGGTAAATTCGTAGAACTTCGTTTTCTTTTGTTCGCCGCCTTTCATTAAATACGCATTCAACATTGGTGTTAATGTTAGCGATACAAATGCCGAAATCAAAACAGCAGCACCAATTACGACACCAAATTCACGGAACAGTCGTCCGACAAATCCTTCCAAGAAAATAATAGGTAAGAACACCGCTGCTAACGTAATAGAAATGGAAATGACAGCAAAAAAGATTTCATTCGAGCCTTTGATTGCTGCTTCAATGGGTGACATTCCTTCTTCGACTTTTTTGAAGATGTTTTCGGTGACTACAATTCCGTCGTCAACTACTAATCCGGTTGCAAGAACAATGGCAAGTAGCGTTAAAACGTTTACCGAAAATCCGCATAAATACATGATGAAAAAGGTAGCTATTAACGAAACCGGAATATCAATTAACGGTCGAAAAGCAATCGACCAATCTCTAAAAAACAAAAAGATGATTAGAATTACTAAAATGATGGAAATCAACAAGGTTTCGGCTACTTCTACTACCGATTTTTTGATGAAAAGTGTATTGTCAAGTGCAATATCGAGTTTAATATCAGATGGAAGATCTTTTTTGAGTTGATCGAATTGCTCGTAAAATTCGTTGGCAATATCCAAATAATTGGTTCCGGGTTGCGGAATTACGGCCAAACCCACCATTGGTTTACCTGATTCGGTTAATTTAGTTTCAAGGTTTTCGGGTTCTAATGCTGCGTAACCCACATCGCTCAAACGGACGATATTGTCATTAGTTGCTACAATAATTACATCGTTGAATTCTTTTGCTGTAGCTAAATTTCCGAGTGTTTTTACGGTAAGTTCAGTGTTTTTTCCAGTTAGTTTCCCAGATGGAAGCTCAACATTTTGTTTGTCTAAAGCAGAACGAACGTCGGAAACGGTCAGTCCATACGAATTCAATTTGATTGGATCAATCCAAATCCGCATGGAATATCTTTTTTGTCCCCAAATTTGAACACTACTCACGCCCGGAATGGTTTGCAAACGTTCGGCAATTACATTTTCAGCATAATCGCTCAATTCTAAAGTATTTTTGGTATCACTTTGAACGGTCATGGTGATGATTGGATCGGAATCGGCATCAGCCTTTGAAACTACTGGCGGAGCATCAATATCTTGTGGTAAACTACGAACAGCCTGAGAAACTTTGTCACGAACATCATTGGCGGCTTCTTCTAGGTTTTTTTCGAGTTTGAATTCGATAGTAATATTACTAGAACCTTGGTTACTTGAAGAAGTTATGTTTCGAATACCGTCAATCGAATTGATTGCTTTTTCTAAAGGCTCGGTGATTTGTGACTCAATAATATCAGAATTGGCTCCAGTGTAATTGGTTCGCACCGAAATCTGAGCTGGATCAATCGAAGGAAATTCGCGCACGCCCAAATACGTATAACCAATAATACCAAAAAGAATAATGGTCAAATTGATTACAATGGTAAAAACGGGGCGTTTTATACTTAAAGTGGATAAACTCATAGCAATTTGGGTTTAGAACTTCATTAAATTGAAATACTACTATTATTTTAGTTTTACTTTGATGTCGGCTTCATCTTTCAATGACATCACTCCAGTGATTAAAATGGTATCTCCAACAGTTAAACCCGATGTAATCACAACATCTTTTTCGGTTCGGGTTAATGTTTCTACCATTACTTCTTTGGCTTTTCCATTATTGGCGATAAAGACTTTTTTACCGCCTTGGACTGGGATAATAGCTTCGGTTGGAACGACAATCGCATCTTTAATTGTAGTTAATGGTAATTCTACATTAGCGAAAGTTCCGGGTAATAGTTTGCCATTGTTATTTTGTGCAATAGCTCTGATTTTTAATGTTCGAGTTGTAGTTTCAATTTCAGGTTCGATAGCGTATAATTTGGCTGAATATTTTTCTTCTAAGCCATTTACAGTAAAATTGATTTGCGAATTCACTTTGATATCTGCAGCGTATTTTTCTGGAATCGAAAACGATATTTTTAAGGGATTGGTACTTACTAATTTGGCTACCATAGTAGTAGGAGTGATGTAGGTTCCTGGCGAAATCGAACGCAATCCGATTTTTCCTGAAAAAGGTGCGCGAACCGATGTTTTGGCAATTTGAGCGCGAATGAGTTGTGTTTGTGCTTGAGCAGTTCTGAAATCGGCACTGGCAATATCGTATTCTTCTTGACTGATGGCTTCTTTTTGGAGTAAAAGTTTGGCGCGACGCTCGTTTTCGGAAGCCAAATTTTGTCGTGTGTTGGCTTGGGCTAATTGTGCTCTGAGTTCAACATCATTTACTTTAAAAAGCAATTGTCCTTTGCTTACAAAACTCCCTTCGTTGAAAGCTATTTTCTCTACAATTCCCGAAACTTCGCTGCGTACTTCAATTTGCTCATTGGCTTCAATTGAACCAGACAGAGTCAATGCATTGGAGAAATCTTCGCTTTTAGCGATAATTGCATTGACAGAAATGGGTGGTTTTTTATCGCCTTTACCTTTTCCTTTTTCTTCTTGACTGTTGTTTTTTGTGATTCGATAAACGATTAAACTGACTAAGCCCAATGCTAAAATCGTCAGGAAAATATGCTTTAGTTTCATGGATTGTAGTTAAAATTTGACAGAAAGCAAAATTAGAAGTTGTAGATGGATTTATGGGTACTGTTAGTTTTTAATTAACATAACTTACCATAAATTTAATAAACGTTTGCCGTTGAAAAATTAACTAATGTAGTTCCAAATGTTTTTCTTTTTGCTCAATTCTATAAATACATTTCTAAGTGTAAGATGTTCAGGTTTAGTCATGGATGGATCGTCTTTGAGCAAACGCAAAGCGTAGTTTCGAGCTAGTTGTAAAATATCACGATCTTTGACCAAATCAGCAATTTGTAAGTTTAAAACGCCGCTTTGCTGTGTTCCCATGATGTCGCCTGGACCACGAAGTTTCAAATCCACTTCAGCTATTTCGAAGCCATCGTTGGTACGAACCATAGTGTCTAAACGCGTTTTGGTGTCGTTGTTGAGTTTGAAACTCGTCATGAGTATGCAATAACTTTGTTCGGCACCACGACCCACACGACCGCGTAACTGATGCAATTGCGATAATCCAAAACGTTCAGCGCTTTCGATGACCATTACACTGGCATTGGGAACGTTTACGCCAACTTCAATTACGGTTGTTGCCACCATAATATTCGTTTTGCCTTCAGAAAAGCGTTTCATTTCCGCTTCTTTTTCGGCAGGTTTCATTTTTCCATGAACGATAGAAATACTGTACTGTGGCAATGGAAAATCTCTTGAAATACTTTCGTAACCATCCATTAAATCTTTGAAATCCATTTTTTCACTTTCTTGAATTAATGGATAAACAATATAGATTTGTCTTCCTTTTGCGATTTCATCTTTTAGAAATTTCCATACTTTCAGACGGTTGCTGTCGTAGCGATGAACGGTTTGGATGGGTTTTCTGCCTGGCGGTAATTCATCGATGACCGAAATATCCAAATCGCCATACAAACTCATGGCTAAAGTACGCGGAATTGGAGTGGCGGTCATGACTAAAACGTGAGGCGGAATTTCGTTTTTCTTCCATAATTTCGATCGTTGTTCCACACCAAAACGATGTTGCTCATCAATTACGGCCAAGCCTAAATTTTGAAATTGTACTTTGTCTTCGAGTAAAGCGTGCGTTCCGATCAAAATATCCAAACTACCATTTTCTAATGCTTCGTGAATGATTTTTCGATCTGCAGTTTTGGTTGAACCAGTGAGTAGTTTTATACTGATATTTAATTCTTTAGCTAATTCGGTTAAACCGTTATAATGTTGAGTAGCTAAGATTTCGGTTGGAGCCATTAAGCAACTTTGAAAGCCATTGTCTTTCGCCAAAAGCATACACATTAGAGCAACAATAGTTTTCCCTGAGCCAACATCACCTTGCAGTAAACGATTCATTTGAGCGTTACTTCCGAGATCATTTCTGATTTCTTTTAATACTCTTTTTTGTGCATTAGTCAATTCAAAAGGCAAATGGTTTTGATAGAAATTATTGAAATTTTCACCTACTTTTTCAAAAGGATGACCTTTGATTTTGTGTTTTCGAACTAGGTTTTTGGTAATTAATTGTAATTGAATGAAGAACAATTCTTCAAATTTCAGACGAAACTGTGCTTTTGCTAATAAATCGGCACTTTTAGGAAAATGAATGTTGAATAGTGCTGCGTTTTTCGGAATCAATTTTAATTCCTCCAATAAATAAGTGGGTAAAGTTTCAGAGAAATTAGCTTGTGTTTCAACAAACAATTGTTGCATCATCTTGTTGATGACTTTATTCGAAATTCCTTTATTAGCCAGCTTTTCTGTACTAGGATAAACGGGTTGCATCGCACTTCGAAGACTTGCTTTGTGCTCGTCGAGCAATTCCATTTCGGGATGTGCCATGTTGAACGTGGCTCCGAATTGCGCTACTTTTCCGAATACGACATACGGAACGTTAATTTTCAAACTCTCACGAATCCATTTATGACCTTGAAACCAAACCAATTCCATTTCGCCCGTTTCGTCTACAAAAGTCGCTACCAAACGGGTTTTGGCTTTTCCTTGATCGACGGTTTTTAAATGTATGATTTTACCAATAACTTGAACTTCGGCATTGTTATTCGTCAATTGATTGATTTTGTAGTACCGCGTTCTGTCAATGTAGCGATTGGGGTAAAGATTAATTAAATCACCGTATTTGTGAATGTTGAGTTCTTTGCGCAACAAATCGCCACGCTGAGGACCAACGCCTTTTAAGTATTCAATAGGTGTGTCGAGAAGGATTTTCATTTTGGCTTATAATTGAAATTGAATCACGAAGATAATAAATATCATTTACTTAACTTCTCAATCATTTCATTAGCAACATCTGTATTCATCAATTTTAGTTGTTCAATTACTAATTGTTTGGTTTTCTCGTCCATTTCTGGGATTGGTTTTTGAAACTGATTTTCGGTATGATTTTCAAAGAAAAGTCGATCGCTCCAGTCGTTTCGAATGCCATCAATAACCAGATGAATGCGATCTTCAGAACCATTGTTAGCAACAGAATGAGTGAAATTGGCGTTGATGTACCAGCATTCACCTTCATTCATAACCAATCGCTTATCATCTAAAATAAAAATCACATCAGGATTAGTGACGATTGGTATGTGCAATCTGAAAAAACCATCTTCATAACCTAAACAATGGTCACTGTGTGGTTTTATTTGGGCGCCAGCTGATAAATTCAGTAATCGTACTGCTGCTTTTTCAAATTGAAAAGAGTCTAGAATTTCTCTGAAGTACTCACAAGATTGAAGAGCTTCAGTGGCTGTAATTTCTTGGGAATCGAAATTAAATGCATAAATATTATCCGACTTTCCATTGGCCGACATTAAGGCGATGGATGTCCATTTTCCATCGTAATCATTTTTATTGTAATGATCAACCCAATTGGTGTTCATCACTTTTTGTACATCTTCTTTTAGACGATTACTATCGAAATAAAGAGGAAATTGTATATGTCGTACTAATTCATCCATGGTTTATTCTTTTTCACGCACCCATTTTACCATTTTCGGAAAAGCAGGTAAATTCATTTCTAATGCTTTTTGTTCACTGTACGCCATCTGAGTCCATTCGAAAAATGGTAAACCTATGTAATTGCCTGTGTCAAAATTATCCATCAACCAATTTGAACTTCCTTTATATCCGCCAGCATGAAAAACATAATCCAAAGGTAAATTGAGATGTTTACAGGCTGCAAACGACCATAACATAGTAGCAATTTCTTCTCCTTGACTCGGCCAATCTTTTGCCATAGTTTCGGTTCCGATTCGAGCTCGATCTGTTGGTGAAGTTACTGCTATGTGTCCGGCTTCATGTAAAATATCGCCAGGATAGCTTAACTTTTCATAATCAATGTAAACACAATTCGGACCCAAGGCCAATCCAGGCAAAAAAGTGGACTCATCTAGTTGTTTTTCGATGATATTGATGCCAATTTCGTTTAAAAAAGCTAAAATTTTATGTAATTCTGTAGTTGAATTTACTTCTGACATATTTTGATAAAAATTGAATCATAAAAATAGTTAATATTCTACACAAAAAAACACAATTCTTTACGAATAATTATATTTGTGCAAATTACCATTACGATGCGCTACTTCCTTTTTATATTAATTGCTTCATTTTCTTTCGCTCAACAAACTGAGAAAGTTGATTTTTTTGTGTTGGATGCTATTTTATCTCCAAATGTAGCTACAAAGTCAATAGGAGGAAGCATTCAGTATACATTCAAAGTAAAATCAGCTATTGATACGATCCGAATTGATGCTAAAAATATGATTTTTACTGATTTGAGAATCAATGGAAAAGAAGTTACGTTTAAAAAGACAAGTTCACATTTATTGCTTTTTGAAGGTTTTAAAAAAGGGAAAAACACACTAACGTTCAATTATTCGGCTACTCCTAAACAAACACTTTATTTTATTGGAGAAGGTGATGATTTACAGATTTGGACGCAAGGACAAGGTCGCTATACCAGTCATTGGTTGCCTAGTTTTGACGATGTTAATGAGAAGGTGATTTTTAATTTGAGTATTACTGATGTATATGATTTTGAAGATGAAAAAATAACCCAAAAAACGGTATTGTGTAATGGCATTTTAAAGGAAGTTGTGACTCGAAAATCGTGGTCACAAGGAGTAGATTTTATTACCTATAACTATAAAATGAACAAACCCATGGCATCGTATTTAGTGATGTTGGCCATAGGGAATTTTACTAAAAATATAGAAGTTGCAAAATCAGGAATTCCACTGGAACTTTATTTAGATAAAAATGATGTTTCCAAATACGAACCAACCTACCGCTATTCAAAACAAATTTTCGACTTTTTTGAGAGAGAAATAGGAGTGAACTATCCTTGGAAAATCTACCGTCAGGTTCCCGTACGCGACTTTTTGTATGCCGGAATGGAAAACACAACTTCTACCATTTTTGCTCAAGATTATGTAGTAGATGAAATTGGTTTCAACGATCGGAATTATGTTAATGTCAATGCGCACGAGTTGGCTCATCAGTGGTTTGGCGATTTGATTACGGCTAAATCGGGTAAGCATCATTGGTTGCAAGAAGGATTTGCTACGTATTATGCTCTAATGGCTGAGCGAGAGGTTTTTGGGAATGATTATTTTCATTATGAATTATACAAAACAGCCAATCAACTTAGAATTGCAGCCAAAAATGATACGATTCCAGTGCTGAACGAAAAGGCAAGTTCGCTTACGTTTTATCAAAAAGGAGCTTGGGCTTTGCATGTATTAAAAGAGTCGATTGGAGAGAAAGCATTTCAAAAGGCAGTGAAGAATTATTTGAAAAAATATAAATTCAAAAATGTTGAAACTGATGATTTTTTGAAAGAGGTCAATAAAGTGTCTGATTTTGACACTGATAATTTCAAAAAAGTGTGGTTGGAAAAACCCGGATTTGAATATCAGGAAGCGATTAAAGTATTGACTAAAAATAACTCATTCATTGCTCAGTACATTGAAATTAAGAAGCAAAAAGAATTGAACAATACTAATTTTGTATCGTATATTGATGATTACCGAACCCTGCTTCAATCGAATGTATATTATCCCATTAAGCAGGAAATTGTATATCAGATTCGGAATCTCAATTATAAATCGAATAAAGATTTAATCGAATCGGCATTGCAATCAGACGATTTTAGAGTACGACAAGCAGTAGCCAATTCATTTTCAAAAGTTCCAGATTATTTGAAGAGTAAATTTGAAATGTTGTTGGATGACAATTCCTATGATACCAGAGAAATTGCCTTTGTAAATTTATGGAATAGTTTTCCAGATGATAGAAAAGTGTATTTGGATAAGGCAAAGAACTGGATTGGAAATAATGAAAAATCATCGAGAATACTCTATTTGCTTTATATTCAGTTATTTGACCAATCAATTGAAGGAGTTGATAAACAACAGCTTTATTTGGAATTGCAAAACTATACATCGTCTCGTTACGAAAGTTCCATTCGGCAAAATGCTTTCGAAGCTGTTTTACAATTGAATCCAAAAGATGAAACAGTTCTTAAAAATTTAATTAACGCTACTTCTCACTTCAAATGGCGTTTCTCGGGTTATGCCAAAGATAAAATTACAACTTTATCAAAAGACAAAGAGACAAAAGAAATCATTCAAAATTTACTTCCAACGGTAAGCGATGTCGAGAAGAATAGAGTCGAGAGACTGCTAAATCATTGATGTCGAATAAGTACTACTTAATTTTATAAAATTCATAATGTTTTTTAACAATCGTTTGTTAATAATGAAAATTTTATGCATTTCATCGAGTTTTACAGTTGTATAACGAATAATTTTTTATGTTAAAAAACTTGTTGTGTTATTTGCCTTGTGAAATTATGAACCCAAATTTATTAATTATACATCTAATTAAATTTTAAGAAATTATGAAAATTAACAAACTTTTTATTTTAGCATTTGCTCTTGTAGGAATTCTATTTTCAAGTTGTGATTCTAGAGATGAAAAAGAATTATCTTACGAATTCAATTTTGGAAATGCTGTAACTAGAAACTTCAAAGGAAAAATCGTTGATGACAACCACAACCCAGTTGCAAACGCAACAATTAAAATGGGAAGTTTAACAACTTTAACTGATTCTAACGGAGAGTTTACTTTAGCTAATGTTCCAGTTTTAGAGCGTTTTGCTTATTTAACTGCAGAAAAAGCAGGTTTCATGAAAGGTTCTAGAGCTACAATGCCTCATGATGGTGAAAATGATATGGTTATCATGTTATTACCTGAAAATGTTGTTGATACATTTGCCGCTGGTACTCCAAAAAATGTAATGTTACCTAACAATGTAAAAGTAGCTTTCGATGGTGCTTTTATGACTGAGAATGGTGCTGCTTATACAGGAAATGTTAATGTAGTGGCTCACGTTTTGACTTCTACTGATCCAGATGTATTCATTAAAATGCCAGGTAATCTAATCGGAGAAAGAACTGATGGTTCAATTTCAGGTATGGAAACTTACGGTATGATTAACCTTGAATTAAAAGGTGATAACAACGAAAAATTACAAATTGCAACAGGTCACAAAGCTGAAATCGTTTTCCCAATTGCAGAAAATCAATTAGATACGGCTCCAGCTACAATTCCATTATGGTCATTTGATGAAAATACAGGATTATGGAAAGAAGAAGGTTTCTCTAGAAAAGTAGGTAACAAATACTACGGAGAAGTTGCTCACTTCACATGGTGGAATAATGACGATGCTTATGTAGTTGCTACTTTATATGTAACTGTTAAAAATTCTGACGAAACTCCAGTAAATGGCGTAAGAGTTACAATTACAAGACAAGCAGGAAGTACAGGAGATGTGTTGATGGATTTAGGTACTACAGGTGCTAATGGTACCTTAAGTGCTGGTGTTCCAAGAAATGAAGTGTTAATCTTCAGAGCTTACAATGCACAAGGTATTTTAATCAACCAACAAGTATTACCAGCTTCACCAGATTTACAACGTTATGTTACAGTGATTATCCCAACAATCGATCGATTGGCTAATCCAAACATCAGAAAATAATTTTACATTAAACCCGATTAATACTGAAACCGTCTAAATTTATTTTAGACGGTTTTTTCAATTATAAGGTTTTCTAATCTTGATTAATTTATGAATGTTTGAGTTGCCAAAATAATTATTAGTAAAGTTGTTGTTAGTATTGAAATAAAAAAAAGCCTTTCGTTTAAGAAAGGCCTTTTTGAAATAATGTTTTTAGTTTTACAAGAAACTTTTCACCTCATTCTTCAAATAACTTAAAGCAACACTACTTGCCGATTCGGTTTCAAAAAGATTACTTAAAACCTTTTCTCTTAGTTTATCTGCATCAGCAATACTAGTGTCTAAGGCAGTTTTTCTAATGTTTTGGATGATGGTGTTTTTAGCGGTTAGTATCATTGTCCAACACTCATCTGTTATGTAAATTTGTTGGGTTAGATTGTGTTCGTATTCTTGTTCGATATGATGAACCAATAAGTTTTGATAATCCATCTTGTCGGTTCCAAGCGGAGCAACTCTAATTAATAATTTTGTCGGATTAATTCGTTCTAAAAATAAAGCTAAACGTTCGTAGGCTTGTAATCGTAATGGTAAAGCTTGTTTTTGATTCTCTTTTAGTAATTGAAATTGTCTTCTTTTTTCTTCACCCTTAGTAAATGTTTGAAACGAGTAAAAAGCAACTCCACCTGTTATTAAGGCTGGAATAGAATAAAAGGCTAATTCGATGATTTTGTCAGTATTCATAAAGTATTAAAATTGGATTTGTGGCGCTTTTTCAGCAAACCATTTTTTATCTCTTTCTAATTGATTTTCTACAGTATAGGATTTCTTTTGAGTATTCACTTTCAACTCACCAAAATAGGTTGTTTTCCCTTTTTCAACAACAAACTTCATATCAATGGGAATTTTAATTGTTGATGGATCATTTCTCATGTTATTGTAAATTTTTATCTCGAAAAATTTATATTTTCCAGCTGGTTTTACAATCGAAAATAAATAATAGACATTCCCATTTTCATTAAAATCTCCAATTGAATTTTTATAGGTAAAAGAATCTTTTGAATTGGGATAATTATTAATGGCTGGTACATCATTACAATAATTAAAAGTAAAGATATTGTACAATTTTTTTTCGATGCAAATAGTACCTACAATCATGCCTTCATTGGCTTCAGCATTGTAAGTTGTTTTTAGATTTTTTGCTGGACTTGAACATCCAAAGAAAATAACAATCAAAGAAAATAAAAAGAAATAGCGTGTTTTCATGTTTTGTTGATTTTAGTACATACAAAGTAAAACAATTTAAAAGTTGGAAACAATAAAATAGTTGATAATTCCATTCTAATTATATTGTATTTCAACTGAACTAAACCTATTTTTGTAAAATAAGTTACTTTTTTTATGCAGCATTATATCAGCCAACTCAACGAAGCTCAACAAGCACCTGTTTATCAAAAAGACGGACCAATGATTATTATCGCTGGTGCTGGTTCAGGAAAAACGCGTGTATTGACCATGCGAATTGCCTATTTGATGAGCTTGGGTGTAGATGCATTTAATATTTTAGCATTAACATTTACCAATAAAGCGGCACGTGAAATGAAGAAACGTATTGCGGATATTGTTGGGTCTAATGAAGCTAAAAATCTATGGATGGGAACATTTCACTCAGTTTTTGCTCGAATTCTTAGAAGTGAAGCAGACAAATTGGGTTATCCTTCCAATTTTACCATATACGACTCACAAGATTCTGTTCGTTTAATTTCTGCCATTGTCAAAGAAATGCAGTTAGACAAAGATATTTACAAACCCAAACAGTTGTTGAGCAGAATTTCGTCGTATAAAAATTCACTCATCACTGTAAAAGCGTATTTGAATAATCCAGAATTACAAGAGGCGGATGCGATGAGCAAAAAACCTCGTACCGGCGAAGTCTATGCCAATTATGTTGATCGTTGTTTCAAAGCAGGAGCAATGGATTTTGATGATTTGTTATTGAAAACCAACGAATTGTTAAATCGTTTTCCGGATGTATTAGCCAAATATCAGGACCGTTTTCGCTACATTATGGTCGATGAGTACCAAGATACCAATCACTCGCAGTATTTGATTGTTCGTGCTTTATCCGATCGTTTCCAAAATATTTGTGTTGTTGGCGATGATGCACAGAGTATTTATGCATTTCGTGGTGCCAACATCAATAATATTCTGAATTTTCAAAAGGATTACGAAAATGTAAAAACCTACCGACTCGAACAAAATTACCGTTCTACTAAAAATATAGTCGAAGCTGCAAATTCCATCATTGATAAAAATAAAACTAAATTGGATAAAGTCGTTTGGACTGCCAATGATTTCGGACCCAAAATAAAAGTCCACCGCAGTGTAACTGATGGTGAAGAAGGTCGTTTTGTGGCAAGTGAAATCTTCGAGCAAAAAATGCGCAATCAATTGCACAATGGTCAGTTTGCCATTTTGTACCGTACCAATGCGCAATCTCGTGCTATGGAAGATGCGCTTCGTAAACGCGATATTCCGTATCGAATTTATGGTGGATTGTCGTTCTACCAACGCAAGGAAATCAAAGATGTATTGTGCTATTTACGCTTAATTATTAATCCAAAAGACGAAGAAGCTTTAATTCGAGTAATCAATTATCCTGCAAGAGGAATTGGTGATTCTACTGTTGAAAAACTAACTGTTGCAGCCAATCACTACAAGCGTTCCATTTTTGAAGTGATGCAACATATTGATAAAATTGACTTGAAACTCAACTCGGGAACCAAAAATAAACTCAATGATTTTGTAATGATGATTAAGAGTTTTCAGGTTTTAAATGAAACTCACGATGCATTTTATCTTGCCGAACATGTGACCAAAAAAACAGGTTTGGTTCAAGAATTGAAGAAAGACGGAACTCCAGAAGGTATTGCTCGAATTGAAAATATCGAAGAATTACTCAATGGTATCAAAGATTTTATAGAAGGTCAAAAAGAAATTGATGGCGCACGCGGAGCTTTATCTGAATTTTTAGAAGATGTAGCTTTGGCAACCGATTTGGACAAAGATACTGGAGACGATGATCGAGTAGCTTTGATGACCATTCACTTAGCCAAAGGATTGGAATTTCCCTATGTTTTTGTGGTCGGAATGGAAGAAGATTTATTTCCAAGTGCAATGAGTATGAATACACGTAGCGAACTCGAAGAAGAACGCCGTTTGTTTTACGTTGCACTTACGAGAGCCGAACATCAAGCGTATTTGACCTATGCGCAATCGCGTTACCGTTGGGGAAAATTGATGGACAGTGAACCTTCGCGCTTTATAGAAGAAATTAAAGACGACTATTTAGAATACATCAATCCGATGGACAATGGTTATCGTTACAAACCGACCATCGATTTGGATATTTTTGGTGATATTGATAAATCAAAATTGCGTTTATCAAAACCGGTAACTGGAACTCCACCAAAGAAATACGGTGACGAACCCGTTTCTTCAGCAAATATTCGTAAATTGAAACCTGTATCCAGTAATCCGCCTTCGAGTACGAATTTATTTGATACTAAATTGACTATTGGTAATATAGTGATGCACGAACGCTTCGGAAAAGGCGAAATACTTAATCTTGAAGGCGTTGGTGGCGATAGAAAAGCAGAAATTAAGTTTGATGTAGGTGGAATAAAGAAATTATTATTACGTTTTGCGAAACTAGATGTTATTGGTTAGTTTAAAAGTTTAATATCGTTTAAAATGGTTTAATATTGTTTAAACCTTGGAATAATAACCTTAAACTATTAAACAATTTAAACAACCTTAAACCTTAAAAAAAATGGCTCAATTCATAAAAATATACGAAGACAATCCCAACGAGGCAGCGATAAAAAAAGTCGTTGAAGTCTTACGTGATGGCGGTTTAATTATTTACCCAACGGATACCGTTTATGGTTTGGGTTGTGATATTACCAATACTCGAGCCTTAGAGCGTATTGCTAAAATCAAAGGAATCAAGTTGGAAAAAGCCAATTTCTCGTTCATTTGTAGTGATTTGAGTAATCTTTCCGATTATGTAAAGCAAATAGACACTTCGACCTTTAAAATTTTAAAAAGAGCACTTCCTGGTCCGTATACGTTTATCTTACCCGGAAATAACGATTTACCAAAAGAATTCAGAAAGAAAAAAACCGTTGGAATTCGTGTTCCTGATAATCGAATTGTAATTGATATTGTTAAAATGCTTGGAAACCCAATTGTTTCTACATCCATATACGATGAAGATGAAGTATTGGAATATTCAACTGACCCTGAATTGATTTTTGAAAAATGGCAGAATGTGGTTGATTTGGTTATTGATGGTGGTTATGGCGATAACATTCCGTCGACCATTATTGATTTATCAGGTTATGAGCCAGAGGTCGTTCGTGAAGGGAAAGGTGATGTTGATATTATTTAGAATGCAGAATGCAGTGGCAGAATGCAGATTTAAACAAAAAAAAAAACGCCTTAACTAATTAAGGCGTTTTATATTTTATAGAATTCGGATATTAACCTTTCGATAAATTCTTCATTTCTTTTTCGATCATTTCGTAGAACTCATCAATTTTTGGTAAAATCACGATGCGAGTTCTTCTGTTTTTTGAACGATTTTCAACCGTGTTGTTTTCTACTAACGGGATGAATTCTCCACGTCCAGCGGCAATGATTTGTTTCGGATTTACACTCAAATCACGCGTCAAAACTCGAGTAATGGCTGTGGCTCTTTTTACACTCAAATCCCAGTTGTCAATCAAAACTGCATTTCCTGTAAACGGAACATTATCAGTGTGACCTTCTACCATACATTCGAATGTTGGTTTGTCATTGATGATTTTGGCTACTTTAGCTAATACTTCTTTTGCTTTATCAGTTACAACATAGCTTCCGCTTTTGAATAATAATTTATCAGCAATCGAAATAAAAACAACTCCTTTTTCAACATTTACTTCAATATCTGGATCAGAAACACCAACTGAACTTTTAATACTAGTCACCAATGCCAATGTAACCGAATCTTTTTTGGTCAACGCATCTTGTAATCTTGAAATTTTTAAGTCTTTTTCTTTGATGGATTCTAACGCTTTTTCAATATTAGCGGCACCTTGTTGGGTTAACGTAGTCATGTTACCCATATTGTTGATCAAATCCGTGTTGTTTTTCTTTAAAAAGTCGTTTTGTTGTGACAAAGCATCTTTTTCAGACAAACATAAATTTAATTTTACTGTAGTCGAATTCAATAAATCTTGACATTCTTTATTTTTTAGCTCTAATTCAGCTATTTTCTTTTTTGTTCCACACGACGTTAAAGTCAATGCAGCAACTGAAAGTAATAAAACAATTTTTTTCATCGTATATATTAATTAGGTTTTGCAAAATTACAATTTAAAATTGTAAAAAAATGTTTAAGTGATGTAAAGTATTGTTAAATGGTTACTCAAAAACCCTACCATTCTTGATGAAATAGCGATAAACAATACTTTTTGTGTGGTAATAATTGTTCTTTTGAGAAGAACCTCTTTTAGCGTAATTTTTACGGATTAAAGTATAAAAAGAAAAATGGGCTTTGATTATAGCAAGAAAATGGTTGAACTTTCCTTTGATTAAAAATTGAACGCCAGCCAAACCATCTAATAGTAATCTTATAAATATGATTACAACCAATTGATTATCAGGAATGTTTTTCACTAACATTAATAATGAATTGCGAAAATTCAAAAACGTCTTTCTCGGATTGCCTTCGTTTAAAGTTGCACCGCCAACATGATACACGATTGATTTAGATGTGTATTTTGCTTTATAACCCAAGTTAAAAGCACGCCAACACAAGTCAATTTCTTCTTGATGTGCAAAAAAATCATCGTCAAAACCTTTTAATCGGCGGTAAATTTCTTTCCGAATGAAAAAACACGCACCCGAAGCCCAGAAAATTTCACGTTCGTCATCGTATTGATGGTTGTCTTTTTCTATGGTTTCAAAAATGCGACCTCTGCAAAATGGATAACCAAATTGGTCAATAAAACCTCCTGCAGCTCCAGCGTATTCAAAGTATTCTTTGTTTTTGTAGTCTAAAATTTTGGGCTGAATGATTCCGATTTCTAATTCAGCATCAAAAATGGATAGAATAGGAGCGAGCCAATTTTCAGTTACTTCAATATCTGAGTTCACTAAGGCATAATATTCTTCTTCTACATGCTCTAAGGCAACATTGTATCCTTTTGCAAATCCGTAATTGGCATCATTTTGAATGATTTTTACTGTTGGGAATTGTTCTTTAATTACTTTAATGGACGCATCAGTTGAAGCATTGTCGGCAACGTAAACCGTTGCTTCATCAGAAAATGCAACTACCGAGGGCAAAAATTGCTCTAACAATTTTGCTCCGTTCCAATTCAGTATGACAACCGCTATTTTTTTCAATTTGAATTATTTAGTAGTAAAATCAGGTAACTCTTTTAAGAAATGATACTTCTCATTTTCAAAATCCATTTGGCAAAAGTAATGATTTAGTCCGTTAGTTACCATCAAGAATTCGGCTTTTAAAGTGAGATTGTAACGCGCAATTTGATCAAAAGTGTTTTGAGTGATTTTTACTTCGGGAGCTTTACATTCAACTAGTAAAAATAAACTTCCATTTGGCTGAAAAACAACAACATCGTAACGTTTATTTAAATCATTTACTTTAATCAATTTCTCTACATTGATGTACGATTTTGGGTAGTTTTTTTCATTTAATAAAAACGAAACTACATGTTGTCGAACCCATTCTTCGGGTGTGAGAATGATGAATTTTTTCCTTATTTCATCAAAGATAGCAACTTTATTTTCACTATTTTTGAAGCGAAACGAATACGAAGGAAAATTGAGTTTTTGCATAACACAAAAATATAAATTAGTTTCAAGTTTCAAGTTTAAAGTTTCAAGTCTTTGAAGCATAACTTGAAACGTGACCCGAGGCGTAGCTAAACTGTATGTAGCGAAGCGAAATAAAACATGAAACAAATAATGAATGGATGAAGTAGTCAAAATCATCAACGACATCAAAGCCGGAAACATCAAACCCATTTACTTTTTTATGGGTGACGAACCGTATTATATTGACAAATTGACCGAATACATAGAAAACAACATTCTTTCGGAAGACGAAAAAGGCTTCAATCAAATGGTGATTTACGGTCGCGATACTACTATTGACGATGTGATTTCCAATGCCAAACGCTATCCGATGATGGCCGACAGACAAGTGGTTGTGGTTCGTGAAGCGCAAGAACTTTCTAAATCCATTGATAAACTCGAAAGTTATGTCGAAAACCCACAAACAACAACGGTTTTGGTTTTTGCCTACAAATACAAAACACTCGATAAACGCAAAAAATTGCCCAAGTTGATTGAGAAAAGCGGCGTGCTTTTTGAGAGTAAAAAAATGTACGACAATCAAGTTGGAACTTGGATTACACGTGTTTTACAAGGTCGAGGTTTGACCATCGAACCCAAAGCCAATGCGATGTTGGTAGAGTTTTTGGGCAACGATTTGAGTCGCATAAGTAATGAATTGGACAAACTGCAAATCATTTTGCCCAAAGGAAGCACAATTACAGCCAAAGACATTGAAGTGAACATTGGTTTCAGTAAAGATTTTAATGTATTCGAATTGCAAAATGCCTTGGGTTCCAAAAACCAAGTTAAAGCCTACCAAATCGCACAGTATTTTGCCGATAATCCCAAAGACAACCCAATGGTAGTGACGACAAGTTTGATATTTAGCTTTTTTGTCAAGCTTTTGAAGTACCACGGATTGAAAGATAAAAACCCTAAAAATGTCGCTTCTGTACTCGGTGTTAGTCCGTTTTTCCTCAAAGATTACGATGTCGCCTTGCGCAATTACCCAATGAAGAAAGTCAGTAGTATTGTTGCTACGTTACGCGATGTTGATAATAAAAGCAAAGGAATCGGAGCCAATTCGCTTTCCACCCACGATTTGCTGAAGGAAATGCTGGTGAAGATTTTTAATTGATGTTATTAGTTTCAATAAAAAATATTCAACGAGGTGTATTCTGGGTTCTAATTTCAGTAATTATTTTTGGTAAACACTATTCCTTATTGATGTATTCGGGTGTGTTTTATATATCATTTGAATATCTGAATCAGAATAACAATTATCTAACGCTCAAAAAACACAATTACTACAATTGGATTTTTGTGCTTTTTCTAGCTTTTATTGTTTGGGTGCGAACGCGAACGTATGCGTTTTCAGAGTCAGTTGAATATCATTTAAACACCATTGAACATCTGCTTTTTGCTATAACCATTTGCATTTTAGTTACAGTTTATATGCAGTTATTTAGAATTTTAAAAGAGAATTCCTTTCGAAACTTAGTTCTTGTGTTGATTGTTTTTAATTGTATTGGAGTAGTGAATGAATACGCTCAGAATTATTTCAGACAGATTGAAGTATTCACTTTAGATCAAAACAACTTAAAAGACATTATGATTAATGCAATTGGATCAGTACTGTTTTTAATTGGTTCAATTGAGTATAAATTGAAAAAATAATTTACTCTTTTAGTATTCGAATAACTTTAATTTCACCGTTTTTTAAATGTATTTTCAGTAAGTATACGCCCGATTCAAGGTGTTTCAATGAAAATGAATTTTCGGTTATTTTAGCTATTTGTTGTCCTATAATAGAGAAAACTTCAATTTCAGAAATTAAGGAATCATTGTCTTCAATAGTAACAGTATCAGAAGTGGGATTTGGATATACTTTGATGCTGTTTAATGAATGGTTATTGGTTAACGATAAGCTTGGGTTACATACATTATGTGTTCCTAATTGGTTTCTATTCGGACTGTTGGTCATGGCGGTTTGCATTCGTGTAACTTGGTCACTTGTGAACATGTACATGCTTTGGTTAGCAGTGTAATCCATAAAATTCATGTACATTTCGCCATCTGGAAAATTACTCGGATTGCTGCACGAACCCACACTTTGAGGATAAGTTGGGTTTCCTGCATTTGGATTGGATTGCGATGGAGTATCATTGCAATAATCGGTTAGACAATTGCCATCACCCCAAATGTGTCGGAGTCCAAGCCAATGACCAATTTCGTGTGTCAATAATCTGCCTTTGACTTCTGTGCTGAAGTAAATGCCATTTGGATAAATATCGGATGAACCTACTGATTTAGTATAGCTCCAAACTCCATCGTTTAGGTTGGTTGTAGTATTCGGAATTCCTGCAAGTCCGCTCAATGGCGGTGGAGTTGCAAATCCTTTAAAGTTGATGGCGTCATTTTTGTCGGTAATCCAAATATTCAAATATTTAGTAGTGTCCCAAATGGTTTCAGGTTTTACTACATTATCAATATAGTTTCTTAATTCTTGGTTTGTGATGAAGCTAGTTGGGTTTTGCCAACCGTACTCACTATAATTAATACGGTTAATTCCGGGTTCAGAAAGTGGATTTCCTTGAGCATCAGTAAGAGCAGAGCAAAATTGAATTTCGCTATTTGCAATTTTAATTCGGCCAAAACTATCTAAATTAGTTAAAGGAATTGATTGGTTTATTGCCCAATTTACAAAAGCGTTTTCTGGATAATCTGCTACATTCAATCCGTTTGCAGAATAATCTTGATTCAATACTAAAATCTGCGAGTCGATTTGTTCTGACGAAATATTAGGATATGTACCTACATTTTCTCCGCTATGTAGGACGTGAAAAATTACAGGAATTACAAAAACGGTAGTTGGATTTCTATGGTTGTTTTGGTTTTGAATTAGCCTTTGAAATTCAATTTCCCATTGCTCAGAAGGTAATTCTGTAGCACAAAAATGAGTGTTTTCTTGTGACAAAAGTGGAATTGCATTTAAAAGAAATAGCCACAAAAATTTAAATTTCATAATTTAATGTTAGAATACATATTAGACGTCTAAACTTAAAAATAGTTTAAAAGCGAATGTAAGAAATAATTTTTAACTGGTTGTCAAGGTAATATATGTACTTTAATGGCTTTTTGGATGTAGGTTGATTGAAGGTTTTAACTATACGCTGTTTTATTTTTACCGATTCATTATAAAATTTCATCAATAATCTCGATATTTGTTGTCCTCAAAAACTAAAAAAAACAAAATCATGGGAATGAATAAAAACACCGTTTTCGGTTGGGCTACTTTAATAATGATCATCATGGGATTAACATTAATCGCATTGGGAGCATTTCGCTACGATGAAACGGCAGGTTGGGGTTTTGGTGCGACTGGAGTAGGTTTTTTGGCTAATGCTTGGGTTTTTAGCTCGTTGAAAGGCAGAGTTTAGTCTTTCCTTTTGTGTTTCCAGCGCTTGTGCGTCCACAAATAAAATTCGGGTGCTTCGAGTATTTGTTGTTCTACTTTGTCCATGAATTGCTCTGATAATTTGAAATCAGGAATTGATCGTACATCGTTGGTTAAAACTTCAAAGGTTCCTTCATAATAGCCTCGTTTTACTTTTTTCACTTTTAAAAAAAGTACATTCATATCATAGCGTTTGGCCAGTAATTCGGCACCAATGTGAATTGGAGTTTCTATCCCCATAAACTGATACCAATACATATTTTCGGTTGGTCGCGGCGATTGATCGCTTGCAAATCCGTAAATGCCTAGAACTCCTTTCTTTTCATTGTTTTCAATGACATGTTTGGTTTCTTTAGTGGTAATCAAATAGGCTTTGAATTTGGAACGAATGTCTTTTACCAATTTGTCAAAATGCTTATTTTTTATTCGCTTGTAGATGGCATATCCGCCAAAAGTAATGTAATGATTCATTGAAATTACCCATTCATAACTGGCGTAGTGAGCAATCATTAAGGCAATACTTTTCCCTTTTTTTTCCTCGTTATGGTAAAGATCCATATTGGTAAATACGAATCGTTTTTCTATCTCTTTTTTGGAAATCGACATGGTTTTGATCATTTCCAAAAACATATCACACAAATGTTGAAATGATTTTTTCTCGATAACTAAGCGTTCTTTCTCTGATAAATGGGGTAAGGCTAAAGCCAAGTTGTTGCGTACTGTTTTTTTGCGATAACCCAAAACATAGTAAATGAGCAAATAAATACCATCCGATAAAATGTACAACAATCGAAAAGGAAGAATCGAAATGAACCAAAAAATAGGGTAGAGTACTACGAAAAAAAGGAGCTGCATTGACTTTATTTTTGGCAAAGATACAAGAAATACCAATTTTATTTTTAGCATTTAACAAATCCTAAAGAAGTATTATTAAATTTACAGAAATAATTTTTATGGATTTAAATATTTTCATACTTGCCATTATTGTAGCCAACATCATTATTAGTTACAAAGGTTTTTCAGACGTTTATTTTTTCAGAAAGTACGAGTTCCACATAGGAAGTATTCGTTCAGGAGATCAAATCCGAATGGTATCATCGGGGTTTTTGCACGGCGATATTCCGCATTTGGCTTTTAATATGATAACGCTTTACTTTTTTGCGCCTATTGTATGTGCTTATTTGAGTAGTTTTTCCTTTCTGTTGATTTATTTTGGCAGCTTAATTTTTGGAAGTTTACTCACTTTGATGATGCATAAAAACGATTATAGCTACAGAGCTATTGGTGCTTCTGGCGCGGTAACCGGAATCATTTATTCAGCTATTCTGTTAGATCCAAATCTGAATATCAATTTTATGTTCATTCCAATTGATATTCCGGGTTATGTTTTTGGAGTGGGTTATCTGTTGTATTCCATTTACGGAATGAAAGCGCAAAACGATAATATTGGTCACACAGCACATTTTGGTGGCGCTATTGGAGGTTATTTGATTACATTACTGAAAGAGCCTATCATTTTAACAGAGCATTTATTTTTGGTTGTAGTGCTGGCTATTCCAATTGTAATTTTATATTTTCTTACCAAATCAGGAAAACTATAATGGCACAACTTTTGAATAAGCATAACAAAACATACATTATGAAAAAGACAATTTTAATATTAACCATTTTAATGAGTACATTAATGGAAGCTCAAGAGCAAAAAGGAACTCAGATTCCGCAAATTTCAGTTACAGGAGAAGGAAAAATTAAAGTAATTCCCGATATGGGTGTAATTTCACTCGGAGTAGAAAATACAGGAAAAGACGCGGCTGAAGTAAAAAAACTGAACGACGAAATTGTTGAGAAAGTCATCAAGTTCATCAAGAAAAATGGTATTCCAGCTACTGATTTTCAAACTACTAATGTGAGTTTGTATAAAAATTACGATTACGAGAAAAAGAAATACAATTTTGTAGCCAATCAAACGATTACTATCACTTTGAAAGATTTGAAAAAGTACAATGAGTTCATTATGGGGATTTCGGATACAGGCGTAACTACTATTCATGGGGTTGAATTCAAATCTTCTAAATTAGCAGAATACGAAAGTGATGCTCGAAAAAGTGCGATGGTTAATGCGAAGAAAAAAGCCGAAGATTATGTTTCTGTGTTGAATCAAAAAGTGGGTAAAGCATTGTTGATTTCGGATGCTACTTTTGTCAATCCACCCATGCCAATGTTCAAAGGAGCAATGATGTCAATGGATGCTGAAGGCGGAGGAATGCCTAGAGAAACTTTAGCCATTGGAGAAATTGATATTACGGCAACAGTACAAGTTTCGTTTGTATTAGAGTAATTTTCAAAAAATGATAAAGAAGAAGCTCAGTCGGAAGATTGGGCTTTTTTGTTGTTACGGAATTTCAAATCGAATAATTTCGGTTTCAATTCGGTCATTATGAAAAACTAAAATTCGATACCCAAAATTAGAATTGTCAATTTCAATTTCTTCAGCGTTTTTAACTATTTGGAATGATAAAGATTGAGTTATGGTTTGGTTAATGTTTTTAAATTTGGTTTCATCGTTCATGTGATAATGACCACAAAAGACGCTGCATTCTTTTTTCGATTTAATGAGTATTGACTTAAGTTCATCTCTATTTTTTAAAGGATATAATTGATCAACTGGAGTTTCAATTTTGATGATAGGATGGTGTATAAAAAACACTATTTTTTTAGTAGAAATAATTTCAACTTCCAGCCATTCCAATTGAGCTTTGCTTATTTCTTCTGATGAAGTGTCAAGGAAGATGTATTTATAGTCATTGTCTTCTTTTGTATAATATAGCTCTTCAACATTGATCTCTTTATTGAGGTGTTTCTTTACTTCATTGAATTTGTCGTGATTTCCAATTATGAAATCAACTGTAAAAGGTTTTACACTTTCAAAAAAGAAATCGTGAGCACTTGCGTCTCCAATATCACCTCCAAAAATTAGTTCATTTATTCCTCGTTTTGATATATCAGCAAGTACTTTTTCAAAATTTTCTTTTGGGTCTACGTTATTTTCTATAGGGAATTGTTCACCCAAATGAACATCAGTTATGAAGGCAATTTTCTTCATTCTAGTTTGCTTTTAGATAGTTTAACCTCTATAAAGATACAATTAATTGACAAATTTAGATTGACTTCATCCATCCTTTTCTCTAAGGCTATCTGGATGAAATAGATACAAAAAATGCGCTCAAGTACAACTTGGTTTTAAAAGACTACACGAATCAGGATTGACTTCGTCCATCCTTTCCCGAAGGCTATCGGATGAAAATAGAATAAAAGAAAATAGGCTCAAGTATGAGTTTGTTTTAAGGAAGACAACACGAATCAGGATTGACTTCGTCCATCCTGTAAAGCTACGCTTTGATAATACCACAAAAGAAAAAAAGCACTCAAGTAAAACTTGTTTTTAAGGAAGACAACACGAATCAGGATTGACTTCGTCCATCCTGCAAAGCTACGCTTTGAAAATACAACAAAAGAAAAAAAGCACTCAAGTAAAACTTGGTGCTTTTTTTCTTTTGTTGTATTTATTCGTGGGGAGAGCAGGATTCGAACCTGCGAAGATGTAATCAGCGGATTTACAGTCCGCCCTCGTTGGCCGCTTGAGTATCTCCCCATTGCTAACGCGATTGCAAATATAAAAAACACTTTAGGCTTTCCAAACAAAAATGCAACAATATTTTCGAATAAATTTTAATTCTTTGGGGTTGAGACAAATAAAAAAGTCTCTTTACAGAAGAGACTTTTTTATTTATTTCATTTTCATATTATTTTGCTTCTAAAAGCAATTGAATTCGTTCTTCAAGTTGTTCACCCATTAAATCTTTTCCCACAACTTTACCTGAACTGTCGAGTAAAAATGTACAAGGTATTTGTTCAACTTCATACAACAATGCAATTGGCTCTTTCCATCTTTTTAAATTGGATACGTGTGTCCAAGTTAACTTATCACTAGCAATTGCTTTTTTCCATTGTTCTGCATTGTCATCCAATGAAACTCCAATGATATTTAATCCTTTAGAGTGGTATCGATTGTATAAAGCTACAACTCTCGGATTTTCCGCTCTACACGGTCCACACCACGATGCCCAAAAATCTATAATAGTAGCTTTGCCTAATGATTCTTTAAGTGAAATTACTTCACCAGCAGGTGTTTTAGCAGAAAAATCAGGTGCAATTTTACCAATTATTGCGCTGGAGCTGCTGCTGGTGCTGGAGTTGGTTGTGGTGCTGGGTTTTTTTTTGCTTTCTCAATTGCTGCCAATTGATCTTTTATTTTTTTACCACCTTTTAATTGCTTCAAATCATCATCAAGTGAGTCGTACATTTCCTTGATTTTTTTCGGATCACCATTTGGCATTCTGAACATGTTTTCAACAATTAATAAAGAGATGAATGATTTTGGGTTTTCTTTTGCATAATCAAGCATAGTATCAGTGTAAGCCGATTGAATTTTGTTGGCTTCCTTCATGATTTTGTTCATTGTTACAGTATCTTGTTGTGTACTTGCTTGTTGGTATGCAGCTAGGTTTTTAGTTTGAAAATCTTGCATTTTTTTCTCTACAGTTTTTCCTAACTTTCTCATGTCAACATTGAACTTGTAAAATTCATCGTTATAATAAGTGCCTGATATTTTTGAAGATTGAATACTGTCTTTGTATACTTCAACTTTTACTTCATCATTCTCAACGATTAGCGAAAATCCATTTCTTAATTCAGGAAATACAATTGAATACATTTTTGGTTCTTTAATTTTTCCTTTGAACTCAAACTTTCCGTCTTTTACTTTAACGGTATCAACAGGCATCATCATCATTCCGCTATCATCTTGAGTTTGCAAAACAACTGATTTTCCGTTTTCTATTCCTTTTGCTGTTCCACTAATTAAAAACTCTCCTTTTTTAACTTTACTACATGAAAATAAAACTAAACTAAGAATTAGTACACTTACAATTTTTCTCATTACTTATAATTTATAATTATTTTTTTGCAAAAGTATTTAAAATTTTGAGACTACCAATTTACTTTGGTAATATGTTAACTAATGTGTTATTAAATTGTTACAAATCACTGATTGATAACTTATTTTATCTAAATTTGCGGGTACTATTTTTATTAAAATGCTAAAAAAATTTGCCCTTATTCTGACACTTTTCAATGTCTTGTTTGCTTACAGTCAGTTGGTTATTAACGAACTAGATTGTGATACGCCAAGTACTGATGATAAAGAATTCATCGAATTAAAATCTACTACACCCAATTTTTCATTGAACGGTTATGTTTTGGTTCTTTTTAACGGAACTGGCACTCAAGCCAATATGAGTTATTATGTGGTTGATTTGGATGGATATTCTACTGATGTAAACGGAATATTTGTTCTAGGAAACCAAACGGTATCACCTGTCCCAAATAAATTTCTCCCCGAAAGTATTTTTCAAAATGGTCCCGATGGTGTTGCTCTTTACCAAGGTAATTCTTCTGATTTCCCAAATAATACTTTAGCAACAACAACCAATTTAGTTGATGCAATGGTGTACGGCACAAGTGATCCGAATGCAACTGGTCTGATGTCGATTTTTGGCATTGTCAATCAGTTGGATGAAAATATAAATAGTGCTGCAACCACTCAATCGATTCAACGCAAAAACGATGGCACTTTTGAAGTAAAAACGCCTACACCTGGCGCCAATAATGACGGAAGCGGCTTTATTTTTAACGGATTATCCATTTCTGTGGCTGCCAATCAATACAATGAAGGGAATTCGTTTATTATAAATTTTGCAACACAAACTAGTGTTACTTCCGATTTAACATTTACTTTTTCGCTGAATAATTTCTCGTTCAATTCAGCTGATTTTACAGGAAACACCACCGTTTTTATTCCAGCTGGAAGTTCAACTTTCAACACTACAATTCAATTGGTTGATGATGCTTTGGATGAAGGTGATGAATTGGCAAACATCCGATTTGGAACATTACCTTCTGCTTATAATCGTTTGAATGATAACTTTGAAATCCGAATTATAGATAATGATTTTTATACGTTACCATTTGGAACTCCATTAAATCCAACCTTCGGAAATATTACAAGTACAGCTCCAGCCAATTATTATTCGTCTTTAGAAGGATTATCTGGTGCTGCTTTAAAACAAGCTATTCAGGATATTATTGCCAATCCTGCGGTTGTGCGCGCTCATAATTACGGAGATATTACTGATATTTTAAAAACCGCCGATCAAAATCCGCTCAACAGTAACCAAGTGTGGTTGATGTACAAAGAAACGCCTCGTGCTAAATTTGAATTTCAAACGTCGAGTAATAGTACTGGAAAATGGAATCGCGAACATATTTATCCGCAATCGCGTGGTGGTTTTGCCGATGCAACTTCTGAAGTGGGTGACGGAATCAATGTGTGGTTGCCTACAAGCGCTTCCGATATTACGGCTGGTCATGCTGATGCGCATCATATTCGAGCTGAAGATGGACCTGAAAATAGTTTGCGTGGAAATAAAGACTATGGTTTGACGGGTTATAACGGTCCGGCTGGAAATCAAAATTCATGGAAAGGAGATGTAGCACGTGCGGTTTTTTACATGGCGGTACGTTACAGTGCATTAAGCGTTGTTAATGGTGATATTCCTGATACTACAGTAGGACAATTGGGTGATCTGGCAAGTTTGTTAGCATGGAATTCACTTGATCCGCGAGATGATTTTGAAATGAACCGTAACAACTATATTTACACGTGGCAAGTCAACCGAAACCCGTTTATTGATTATCCTAATCTGGCTGATTATATTTGGGGAGCAAACGCCGGACAACAATGGTTTTCTACCTTGAGTGCAACTACTTTTAATGAAGTAAACATAGCGGTTTATCCTAATCCAACTTCGGATTATATCAGTATTTCCGGACTTACATCAAAAGGTACGATTGAATTGTATAACAACTTAGGAATCAGTGTTTTTACTTCTGAGTTTGAAAATGCTCAACCCATTCATTTGAATGTTGCTTCTGGAATTTATTTTGCAAAAATTACCAATGAAGGAAAAGTAGTGAATAAGAAAGTGGTGGTGAAGTAGTTGTTTATGGAAGGTTTTGAAAGCAAAAGAGAATCGCCATTATATAAAAAATCAGAACAGATTTTTAAATTAACACATGCATTAATTCAAATAATTCCCCAGGATAATGAGTTTTTACAAGAAACCTGTGTCCGATTTATGATGGAAGATGCAATGATGATTTCTGCAAAAATTTCTGGTGCTGAAGCTGTTGATTTGTATGATTTAAAAATGGAAAACGCCGCTATTATTAGAAAATGTGCCAGAGAATTGTATGTTAGAGCAGGAAGCTTGCGATTTGAAGATGAAATTAAAGACAAAGAATACATTGAATTACTTCGTACTGAAATAGAAGAATTCCGATTACTTTTCATAGATTGGGTAGCTTCTTTTGACCCATGGAATTATGTCATTGACCGTTGGGGTTTGTTTAATCCACCTGGAGTTTCTGCTCACGATAAAGATCCTGATGATGACATTCCATTTGATCCAAAAGACTTTTTTGAAGATATGGATTTAGATGATTCTGATGAGGAAGAGTGAGGTTATTTCCCAATACAAAAATTAGCAAAAATATTTCCCAATAACTCATCATTAGTAACTTCACCCGTGATTTCGCCAAAATAGTACAGTGCTTGTTTGATGTCGATGGCCATTAAATCAGACGATAGGCCAGAGGTAAGGCCAAATTTTACTTTCTGAATTTCTTCTAAAGCTTTGAGTAACGAATCGTAATGACGTGTGTTGGTTACGATGGTTTCGTTGTTGCGCAACGCGCCCGTATTTACAAAGGATAAAAGCAAATTTTTGAGATCATCGATGCCTTGTTTTTCTTTGGCACTCATTAGAATTTGTTTGACGTTTAACGTTTCAAGTTGTTCACGTATTTTTACAACTTCATTTTGCGAAACTAAATCCATTTTATTGACAACTACAATTAATGGTTTTAACGGATATTTGTTTTTAACTTTCTCTATTTCTTTGATGTATTCCGAACCAGAAACCTGAAACTTGAAACTTTCAAACAAATAAATCACTACTTGCGCTTGCTCTATTTTTTCGAATGTTTTCTTGATTCCGATACTTTCTACTACGTCTTTGGTGTCTCGAATTCCAGCCGTATCAATGAATCGAAACCCGATGCCATTAATTACTAGTTCATCTTCAATAGTATCACGAGTGGTTCCGGCAATATCCGAAACAATGGCACGTTCTTCGTTGAGTAGTGCGTTTAAAAGCGTTGATTTCCCTACATTTGGTTCACCAACAATGGCTACTGGAATTCCATTTTTGATTACATTTCCCACCGCAAACGAATCGATCAATCGTTTTAATACAAACTCAATTCGGTTCAATAAATCGTTGAATTGGGTGCGATCTGCAAATTCTACATCTTCTTCTGCAAAGTCCAATTCCAATTCAATTAAAGAAGCAAAATTCAACAGTTCTTCTCGTAATTTGGCAATTTCATTACTAAAACCACCACGCATTTGTTGCATTGCAATTTGATGTGACGCCTCATTATCCGAAGCAATCAAATCGGCTACGGCTTCGGCTTGAGATAAATCGAGTTTACCATTTAAAAATGCTCGTAAAGTGAATTCGCCCGCTTGCGCCATTCGACATCCTTTTCGCAGTAACAATTGTATGATTTGTTGTTGTATGAACGTCGAACCGTGACACGAAATTTCAATCACATCTTCGCCTGTATAGGAATTCGGATTTTTAAAAATGGAAAGCAATACTTGATCAAATACTTTAGTTCCGTCTACCAAAGTTCCGAGGTGAATAGTATGTGTTTTTTGTTGGGTAATGTCTTTTCCAGAAACCGATTGAAATACTTGTGAAGCAATTGTAATAGCGTCTTTTCCAGACATTCTGATAATGGCAACTGCGCCAGCGCCAGAAGGAGTTGCCAAAGCTACAATGGTATCGTTATAGATCATAATCGGTTAAAAATTTAGATTGCAAAGATACCAATTTTAAATTCGTTTGCGATTGAAATTAATGTGCTCACAAAATTTTGATTGTCAAAGCATTAACAGGATGTTAAAATACTGTTATTATGACAGTTATCATGTTTTTTTGAATAATTATAAGCTACCTTTAAAATAATAAATTAAATCATTAACAACATGAAAAAAATTTTAGTTCCCACTGATTTTTCTGAAGTAGCCAACAATGCGTTTGTTCATGCTTTGGAATTGGCAAGTAAAGTTGATGCCGAACTGTTACTGTTGCACACCTACGAATTGCCCATCGTTGATAATCAGTTTTTTCCAGAGAATTATCAGACTATTTTTGATTCGTTGGAAATGGCGCAATTTGAGAAATTCAAAGAATTAGTTCCGAAATTACACGAAATTGCAGAAGATCGAAAACTACAACATATTAAATTCTCACACATTATTATGGATGGCGATTTGGTGTACAACATCAAAGAATGTATTGCCAAAGAAGGAATTTATATGGTTGTAATGGGAACTTCAGGCGCAACGGGTTGGAAAGAGGTTTTTATCGGCACGAATACTGGCGAAGTAATTTCTTCAGTGAATGTTCCTGTGTTGTGCATTCCTGCTGTGGCCGATTTTAATTACATAAAAAATATTGGATTTACGACTCGTTTCCGCGAAAAAGACAAAGTAGCATTGACTAAAACCATTGAAATTGCTAAACTGACGCATTCTAAAGTTAAATGTTTGTACGTTCAAACCGATTCTTCTGACGTAGTTGATGATAAAATTACCTATTGGAAAGAAGAATTTAAAAATGACCCGATTCAGTTTTTTGTGATTCCAAATGACGAAGTAACCACAACTATTCTTGATTTTATCATCAATCAAGAAATTGATGTTTTAGCTATGGTGCGACACAAACGCAATTTCTTTGTGAACTTATTTGAAACCAGTTTGGCTGAAAAAATGAGTTACAAAAGTGAGATTCCGGTTTTGGTTTTACACGAATAAAAAAAACCGCCTCGACAATGTCTGGGCGGTTTTTCATTATAAAGAGGTTAAAAATGAATGATTATTTTTTAACTAAATCTTCTGGTTTTACGGCAACCAAAACTCCAGGCAATTTGATTGGCGCTCCTAATTGTGCTAAGAAACTACCTTGAACTTCTCCTGTTTTATAAGTGGTAAATCCGATGCGGTACAATCCCATAACTAATGATTTAGTTGGATTTGAAGTATCGCTAGTGATTCTCATTAACGAATTGTATTTGCTTCCCGATGGTTGAGCTGGCATTTCACCTGAATCATCATTGGATTCGATAGTTACCCATTTTGCTGTTTTAGCTTTGGAAACATCTTCCAAGCGTAAAATTCCTTCTGCTCTTTCAAAAGTTACCCAAGTATCAAAGAAACTTTTTGTATCCGATGCATTGGCAGTGTACTCTGGAGAAACATAATCTGTTCCTGATGGTTTAGCGCTATCTGGCACTGGAGAAATCATTCTGATTCCGATTTCAGGTGCAGCCATTGGAATCCAAACGTATACATAGTACATTTTTTTTCCGTTTTTAACTTCATCTGGAGTTGAACCTGGTTTGATGTAGCCATAATAACTGGTTAAATCAGTATAAGGAACTCTAATTTCTTTTCCCATAACTGATTTTTTGGCTAAATCAGCTCCAAATTTGTCTAATTTTTGAGCAGTAGCAATTGATAATGTTCCTACACACAACACAATTGCAAGTAATGTTTTTTTCATGTTTTTGTTTATTTTGGTTTGCCTACTCTTAAGGATTTTCGGTTACTCCTTTCTTTATTTTAAGAAAAATTAAATTTAATAATTTTTGTGATGACTGATTACTATTGTTAAAAACTTTTGGCATTACTGTAAGAAAAAACACATTTCAAAAAGAAATAGTATGCACTTGAATTTATTGCATAAAAAAAAGCCGTTTCATTTAAAAATAAAACGGCTTCAGGTTATATAGGTTAGTTAATTTAGTTGTTCAACATTACAGGCATTACTAACATTGTAATGGTTTCACCTTCGTCTAATCCATCAACTGGAGTTAAGATTCCAGCGCGATTTGGCATCGACATTTCCAACTGAATATCGTCTGATTGTAAGTTGGTTAACATCTCCAACAAAAAGCGTGAGTTGAATCCGATTTGCATATCATCACCTTGATAATCACAAGTCAAACGCTCTTCTGCTTTGTTTGAATAATCAATATCTTCTGCAGAAATATTCAATTCAGCTCCTGCAATTTTCAAACGAATTTGGTGCGTAGTTTTGTTTGAGAAAATCGCCACACGACGAACAGAATTAAAGAATTGAGTTCGGTCGATTAATAATTTATTCGGATTTTCCTTTGGAATAACGGCTTCGTAATTTGGATATTTTCCATCGATTAAACGACACGTCAAAATGTAATTTTCAAACGAGAAAGTCGCATTTGAATCGTTGTATTCGATTTTCACTTCGGCATCCGAAGCACCTAAAATTCCTTTTAAAATATTCAATGGTTTTTTTGGCATGATGAAATCGGCAACTTGCGAAGCTTTTACATCAGTACGAGCGTATTTTACTAATTTATGAGCATCAGTAGCTACAAAAATCAAACCTTCTGGAGAAAATTGGAAGAAAACTCCCGACATTACCGGGCGCAAATCATCGTTTCCAGCTGCAAAAATAGTTTTGCTGATTGCAGTTGCCAAAACTTCAGCAGGAACAATAGTGGAAGACGGATCTTCTAATTGTACTGATTTTGGAAATTCTTCACCAGGAGCATAAGCAATCGCATATTTTCCTGAGTTTGAACTGATTTCAATAGTGCTGTTTTCTTCAACGGTGAACGTTAAGGGTTGCTCTGGAAATGTTTTTAAAATATCCAACAATAATTTGGCTGGAACGGCAACACTTCCTTTGTCTGTAGATTCGATTTCTAAAGTAGCCGACATGGTCGTTTCTAAATCGGAAGCCGAAACCGTCAACGATTTTTTATTCAATTCAAATAAAAAGTTATCTAAAATAGGCAAGGTATTGCTACTGTTAATAACGCTACCTAATACTTGTAGTTGTTTTAATAAATACGAGCTTGAAACTATAAACTTCATTTTTTTTATTTTTTACAAATATATCGTAAAGAACTCGATTTCAAAAAGATTTTTATTAACATTACTTTCCGTACTTTCTCTTTCTTAAAAATGTAAAGGCGATACCAAAAAGACTCAAAATTACTATTGGCAGTCCGACAGTTATGATTTGAGACTGTGTGTAATTTTCGTATACTTTTTCTTGATCCAATAAAGGTAAATCTACTTCTTTACTTCGGATGTTGATAAGTCCGTTATCATCCAGCAAATAATTGACACAATTCATCATAAATTCTTTGTTGGCGTACATTTTATTCGTCCACTTGTCGTAACCCAATTCCAATGGCTGATAGTTTTTGTCCAATTGATTTTTCACCACATCACCATCCGAAATAACAATCATTTTGGTTGATTTTCCGGTCGCAGAAAAGGTGTTGTCTTCAAAAGGCAGCACACGATTTTGATAGACCGAATTGAATTTTCCTTCCAATAAAACGGCTGTTGGAATGTAGCCTGTATTTTGAGCAAACTCTTTTGGATCGGGTTGTTCGCCTACCATATCCAAACTCACTTCAATTGGCGTTCCAACTGCTTTTGAATATTTAGATGAAGTTAAAAGAACTGTTTTTTTAATGTCGTTTTTGAGTAATTCAATCGGGTTGGCAAATTCGAATTTAATCATGTCCAAATTGCTTACAATTGGGTTTTGAATTTCGGGGAAAATCGCAGGCGAATACAACCAAGGAAATTGCGTGTATTGAGTGGCCGAACCTTGTTTTCCTGTTGCTAATGCTATTGGAGAAGCTTGCAAATCTTTAATTAAATCGGGTTTGATGCGAATTCCGTATTTGAAGAACATATCGTTCAAGTTCAAGTCGCGTGGATAAGCCAAATTCGAACCTGTTTCGGTGTACAAACTGTCCATTTCCATAGTCACTTGATCAATCAACCACAATGTTTTTCCACCGTTGATGACAAATTGATCTAATACTTGTTTTTCTTCATCAGTAAAGGTTTCAGTTGGTTTGGCGATGATGGCCAAATCGTATTTTTTAAGTGCTTTTATAGTGTTTTGCGGACTAGTAGCAACCGAATCTAAAGTAAACGGGCCAATGTAGTAATTCTCGCGAACTGATTTTAGAAAATCGGCAATGAGCAATTCGTGCATTTCGCCATTGCCTTTGATAATCGCCACTTTTTTCTCTTTTGATTTGGCAACTGTATTAAAACCATTCGCGAAAGCGTATTCTAAATGTTGCACAGAACTCACCACTTTTTCGGCAGTTGATGCGCCCATCATGTTTTTTAACAATGGCACTTTTGTGCTTTTATTTCCGTACGTTACAACAGCCCACGGAAAAACGACTTCTTGAGTTTGCTTGCCTTTGTCGTCGAGAGTTACATTGATTGGAGTCAAACCTCTGTCGATGAATTGTTGCATGGTTTCGGTTTCGTTCCCGTCTTCCAGTGGATTTACAAAATCAAAAACGATGTTCGAATTATACGCTTTGAATTCTTCTAATAATTGACGCGTTTCGGTTTGCAGTTTTTTGAATTCACCCGGAAAATTTCCTTCCAAAAAAACATCCACATACAAAGGTTCTTTCACTTCTTTGATGATGTTTAACGAAGTTTCTGATAAGGTATACCGTTGATCGGCAGTTAAGTCGATTCGTTTGAAAAAGAAATGACTTATGATGTTAATTACAACCAAAATCCCAATGATTGTAAGCAGATTTTTCAAGTTTGCTTTCATACTTTTCATTATGATTTAAGGGATTTTAATTTGTAAACCGTCAATGATAAAAATAAAAGCGTAATACTTACAAAGTAAATTACATCGCGAGAGTCAATCACACCGCGACCCATACTTTTGAAATGATAATCCATTCCGATGGAAGCAATGATGTCTTCAAAACTTTTGATGAAGGTTGCAATTCCTTCAAATCCGAAGTAAAATACAAAACACAAAAACACTGAAGTGATGAACGCGATGATTTGATTTTCGGATAGTGTAGAAGTAAAAATTCCGATGGCAGTATAACCTCCGATTAAAAATAAGAGTCCGAAATACGAACCTAATGTACTTCCCATATCAATATTTCCCTCGGGCAAACCCAAAGTAGAAATTACGTAAACGTAGATGAATGTTGGAATGATGGCAATTACAATCAATAAAAATGAACCTAAGAATTTACCGTTTACAATTTGCCAAATCGATAATGGTTTGGTCATCAGTAATTCGATGGTTCCTTGCTTTTTTTCGTCTGAAAAACTGCGCATGGTTACGGCTGGGATTAAGAAGATAAGTATCCACGGTGCGATGGTAAAAAACGGACTCAAATCGGCAAATCCACTTTTCATAATATTAAAATCGCCTTCAAAAACCCACAAAAACAATCCGTTAAGTAGCAGAAAAATAGCGATGACTAAATAACCTATGGGCGAACCAAAAAAGGATTTAATTTCTCTAATTAATATTGATTTCATTTACAATTTTTTTAATATCAGTATGTCTTGGTGTTCATTGAGTTCTCCAGTGGTTAATCCCGACCAGTTTCCACGAATGAAATTCAAGACCTCAAAGTTATACTTTTTCAGGTTTTCAAATAAAAAATCTTTTCGATAGGCAACATTCGCTTCTTTTACTCGGTTGTCCATTAATGAATAATGCTCATAATGAAAGTTAAATTGCTTTACACCATTAGTCTTCATGGCACTTTCGCTTTCTTCATCCAAAATAAAAAAGGTAGCTAAACAAATCGAATCGTCTTTCAAAACTCGATGAATTTCGCTGATGTAATTCATCACATCGTCTTCTAACATGTGAGTAAAAACTGAAGTTAGAAACACAAAATCGAAGCTTTTATTGTCGTACGGAAATTTCAAATGTGCTGCTTTTTCCAACTTACCATCGATGTACAAATCATTTTGAAGCGGAATCAGTTTGAAGTGAAAATTTGGATAGCGTGAAGTGATGTTTTTAGTGCACCAATCAATTCCCGATTTTACAATATCAAAACCTTCGTATTTTCCATTGGAAGAAAGAAAACTCGTAAACGGAACGGCCATTCTACCAATTCCGCAACCAATATCCAAAACTGAACTATCGGGAGTGATGTTTCCGAATTTATTGAAATACTGAAAAAACTGATTTCCTATTCGAAGAAAATCGCCACTTCCAATAAAAATCTTCCCTTTAGGCGGAACCAACGGATTGCGTTTGGAAAGCAAATCGTGTGGCAAGTAGATGATTTTTCGCACCCAATATCTGAGCGAAACAGGTAAGGAATAGAAAATTTTTCGGGTTAGTGATTTCAAGGTTTAAGAGTTGTTTAAAATTGTTTAAGGTTGTTTAAAATTGTTTAAAGGTTTAATGTTGTTTAAAACGAATATTCATACTTACAGTAAATCGAACCATCTTAAACTCAATTAAATAATTTTAAACTATTTCAAACTAACTAATTGATTTACGCTCCATGCTTCGGGTTTGTCGTTGAATAATTTTTTGGTGAACGTCCATACTTCATCAAACAGAGCTGATTTTCGATAATTCTCTAGGTCAGCTTCGGTTTCCCAGTAACTGTAAGTAAAGAAAATACAAGGATTGTTTTTATCTTGATAAAGTTCTAATAAACGGTTTCCGGCTGAATTTCGTATGTGTTCTTTCATTAATTCGAAGTTTTCCATAAATGCCGGAATGTTTTCTTCGTGAAAGGATAATTTGACTATTCTGATGAGCATAATTAACTAAAATTGATGGTTATAATGTCTCGGTATCCGATTCCTAATAACGTAGCTGCGGTTCCGACTGTTGCAGGGTTGCTTCGAAAAATGGCAATTTCAAGAAAACCAGCTTCGTTGAAAACAGCCAACTTTTCACCTTCATAGTATTTGATAGGGTATTTTTCAGAAATGGCAATATCAGAATAACGAGGCAAAATGGTTTTAAAAGTTTTGTTTTTGATTCGGATTTCGTATTGACGATTTTTCGCAGCATCCAAAAACATTTTCTTCGAAATGTTGGTCACTGCATTTCCGAAACTATCAATATATATTACATTTCCTTTGATGGAATCGGTTTCAATTATAGCTTGAAGTTCGGTTATGGTTTTGATTTCTTTAATTTCTTTTCCAATTACATTGAGTAAACCACCTTTGGCAATATGACACGCAACTTTAATGAAAACATCCATGTCTGTTGCATCAGGAAGCAATCGGTCGTGAATATTTATTGCTACAATTTTTTGCGGAACAATCTTCTGAATCAACATACTTAGAATTCCGTTATCGGCACAAATAAAGAAGTGATCGTCCCACTGTAGAGCAATATGTTGGTTCTCTTTATTACGTTCAATATCAACACCTACAATGTGAACGGTTCCTTTTGGAAAACTTGAATATGCAGCCGAAAGTAAGTAACTGGCTTCTGAGATGTTAAACGGATCAATGTGGTGTGAAATGTCAATGATTTGGCATTCAGAATATTCGCTGATAATTTTCCCTTTTATGGCGCCAACAAAGTGGTCTTTCAAGCCGTAATCAGTAGTAAGGGTAATTATTGACATAAAATTGTTTATAACTAAATGAGAAACGTATTAGTGTATTTCTTAAATTTGAAATGATTGCAAAGCTAAGAATAATTAGCAAAAAATTAATTAAAAAACTCATCCATTTGAACGAACGTATCATTGAATTACACGACATCGCTCCGAAAGAATTTTGGGGCGCGCAAGATGCTCATCTTGAAACGATAAAAAAATACTATCCCAAACTGAAAATTGTCGCTCGAGGCACCACTTTGAAGGCATTTGGAGAAAAAGAAGAGCTTGATGAGTTTGAAAATAGGTTCAGTCGATTAATGCTTCACTTTACACGTTACAATAATATTGATAGCAATGTAATTGATCGTGTTATTCAGAGCAATTCCCACGAAGAGCAACGTATGCCTGATCACGATAAGATTTTGGTACACGGAATAGGAGGAAAGTTGATTAAAGCAATGACTCCGAATCAGCAGAAACTAGTGGATTATGTTCACAAAAACGATATGGTTTTTGCGGTTGGTCCTGCGGGAACAGGAAAAACATACACTGGAGTTGCTTTAGCTGTAAAAGCCTTAAAAGAAAAGCAAGTAAAACGAATCATTCTAACGCGTCCAGCAGTAGAAGCAGGAGAAAATTTAGGGTTTTTGCCGGGTGACATGAAGGAAAAATTAGATCCGTATATGCAACCTTTGTACGATGCTTTACGCGATATGTTGCCACCACAAACTTTAGAAGATTATATTTTAAAAGGAATCATACAAATTGCGCCATTAGCTTTTATGCGTGGACGTACATTGGATAATGCTTTTGTGATTTTAGATGAAGCACAAAACACCACTCATTCGCAGATGAAAATGTTTTTGACGCGTATGGGGAAAAATGCAAAGTTCATTATTACTGGTGATCCAGGTCAGGTTGATTTACCAAGACGAACCATTTCGGGTTTGAAAGAAGCACTTCTTATTTTAAAAGATGTTGAAGGCATTGGAATTATTTATTTGGATGATAAAGACATTGTACGTCACCGATTAGTGAAAAAAGTGATTGATGCGTACAAGAGTATTGAGAATCACGATTAATATTCTAATAAAATAGTTTATACAGTAAACCTTTGTTAAAGTTCAAATTTGACAAAGGTTTTTTCATTCAAAACATTATCTAAACTCACTCTAAATTATTGATATAACTTATAATCTTTGTTTATGTATTTAAAATAGTATAGTTTTGGACGCTTAAAATTCAGAAACGATTAAAACAATACTCATTACTGGTGCTTCAGGCGGGCTAGGTTCTGCAATTGCTCATCATTTTTCTACAAATGGTTGGAAGGTAATTGCTACATTAGTTTCAGATCAAGATCGAAAAGTTTTTGATGGTTATTCCAATATTTATTGTTATCAATTGGATGTCACTTCACAAGAAAGTATTGAGAACGCAAAGAATCAAATTCTAGCTGAACACGATTCAATTGATGCTATTGTCAATAATGCGGGTGTAGGTTACAGAAGTTTCGTAGAATTATCAGTTGATGCCGAAATCGATTCAATTGTGAATATCAATTGGTTGGGAGTGGTGAAAATGTGCCGCGCTTTTATTCCACATTTCAGAGAACAACGAAAAGGTCAGTTCATCAATATTTCTTCGATTGCTGGTTTGGTCAATTTGCCTTTGGGTAGTTTTTATCATTCGACCAAACAAGCAGTAGAGAGTTTTTCAGAATGTATGTCGTATGAACTAATGGAATTCAACATAAGTGTTTGCACAGTTCAATTTGGGAATGCTCCAACTAATTTCCAAAAAAATGTAGTTAAATGCCAGAAATCAGATATTCAGTCGTACAATTGTATGATGGAGAAAATATCTGAAATTCTTCAAAATAAATCTACTAAAAATGCAACACTAACGCAAGATATAGTAGAGAAAATTTTTGATATTGCTGAACATCCAAGTAAATGCTTTCGAAAATACACGATTGGTTTTGATGCGAATTTTATGCGTTATTTCCGCCGATTTTTAGGATATCGCTTGTTTAATATTGTCATTCGAAGAAAAGTTTTTGCCAAATAAAATAATTGTATTTCTGTTCAAAACACACTATTTTTGTCGCACACAACTAAAAAAATCTGAAACCTTTCAGAACAACAAAAATACGATGAACACACTAACTACTACCGATTTTCATTTTCCCAATCAAAAATCCGTTTACCGCGGAAAAGTACGCGAAGTTTATAACATTAATGACGAATTATTAGTAATGATTGCCACTGATCGACTTTCGGCTTTTGATGTAGTAATGCCACGCGGAATTCCGTACAAAGGACAAATCCTGAATCAGATTGCTACAAAATTCATGAGTTTGACTGAAGATATTGTTCCGAATTGGCTCATTGCAACTCCCGATCCTAATGTGGCTGTCGGACATTTGTGTGAACCTTTTAAAGTAGAAATGGTCATTCGAGGTTATCTTTCAGGTCATGCTGCACGCGAATATGCTGCTGGAAGAAGACTACTTTGTGGAGTAACAATGCCAGAAGGTTTGAAAGAAAATGATCAATTTCCTACACCAATAATTACTCCAACTACCAAAGCTGATAATGGTTCTCATGACGAAGACATTTCTCGAGAAGCTATTTTGTCGAACGGAATTGTCTCAGAAGACGATTATTTAGTTTTAGAAAAATATACGAGAGCATTGTACAAACGCGGAACTGAGATTGCGGCTTCACGTGGATTGATTTTAGTGGATACTAAATACGAATTCGGAAAAACTAAAGAAGGAAAAATTGTTTTGATAGACGAAATTCATACACCTGATTCATCTCGTTATTTTTATGCTGATGGATACCAAGAACGTCAAGATAGAGGAGAAGAGCAAAAGCAATTGTCTAAAGAATTTGTAAGACGTTGGTTGATTGAAAATGGTTTTCAAGGGAAAGAAGGTCAACAAATTCCAACTATGACCGACGAGTATATTGAAACAGTATCTGAACGTTATATTGAATTATATGAAAATATTTTAGGTGAATCGTTTGTGAAAGCGGACATCAGTAATATAAATGAGCGCATTGAAAAGAATGTACTTGAGTTTTTGAAGTGATTTTATCAATAACTTTTATAAAGTAGAGCTGCGTTTTTTCGTGGCTTTATTTTTTTTTGCACTTTTTATGTAACAAAAAATATAGCTTGTCGTCTTACTTGTATAATCGTAATTAGTTAAACATCATGAAAATATAAAATTTTGAAGAACTTTAAATATCTACTATGCAATACAAGGTATTAGTTTTAGGATATTAGAATACAACAATAACAAAAATCATCATCAATCATCAATTATTTAAAAAAACAAATCATCATGAAAACAACAAATCAAACACAAGAAAAAAGTACTTTAGTGAACAGAACAAGAAAATCAGTTATCTATTTTGGAATTCTTTCGGTGCTATTCATCACATCGTCATTTGGCAAAAATGCTGCAGATCAACAAAACAGTGAGGAGTTAACGGTTAACACTTTAAGTGTAGTTGCAAATTTAAATTCGACCACTTTGACTAAACCAGAAATTGTAATCGAATCGGAATCAGAATTAACAGAAACAATAGCTGTAATTACCACTGATTATGTAAAACCAATGATTGAAACCATCAAAGAAAATGAGCAAATCATTGAAAGTAAAGAAGAATTTGATTTTGATAGTTATTTTGGTAGAAGCATTGACGAAATCATGTTAGAAAACGAAATGATTATTGAAAGCGATAGAACAGATGAATCATTTCCGCTTAATCTAGAATTAATCAACAACTATTCAGGCGAAAATAGAGAAGGATTTATCATCAAAAGTAATGAAGCTTTAAAATCGTAAGTTTTAGAACAAACTGAATAAAAAAGTCCCAAGAATTGACCTTGGGACTTTTTTTATATAAATATTTCGAGTTTATTTAAAATAAGAGAAATTGTGATTGTTCTCTAATTTCAATAGACTTTCATAAATCAATTGAATAACATTTTCAACATCATCACGATGCACCATTTCTACTGTTGTGTGCATGTAACGTAATGCCAATGAAATCAATGCCGATGGAACTCCGCCGTTACTGTAAGCAAAAGCATCAGTGTCAGTTCCAGTCACTCTGGAGCTAGCGTGACGTTGAAAGGGAATCTTTTTCTCTTCAGCGGTAGAAACGATTAGTTCACGTAATACGTTTTGAGTGGCTGGTGCGTAGGCAATAACTGGACCTTTACCTATTTGCAATTCGCCTTCAATTTTTTTGTCAATCATCGGCGTAGTTGTGTCGTGACAAACATCAGTAACAATGGCAACATTGGGTTTGATGGTTTGCGTGATCATCTCAGCACCGCGCAATCCAATTTCTTCTTGAACAGAATTTACAATATAAAGTCCGAAAGGTAATTTCTTTTTGTTTTCTTTTAATAATCGAGCAACTTCAGCAATCATAAATCCGCCCATACGGTTGTCTATCGCTCTACAAACAAATTTGTTTTTATTCAGCACCATAAATTCATCTGGATAGGTAATGACGCATCCAACGTGGATTCCTAATTTTTCAACTTCTTCTTTGGTAGAACAACCACAATCAATAAAAATGTTGCTTAAACTTGCAGGTTCTTCTTTTCCACGTCCACGGGTGTGAATGGCAGGCCAACCAAATACACCTTTTATGATACCGTTTTTAGTATGAATGTTCACTCTTTTAGAAGGGGCAATTTGATGATCTGAGCCACCATTTCGAATAACATAAATCAAACCATCAGAAGTAATGTAGTTTACATACCACGAAATTTCGTCACTGTGACCTTCAATTACCACTTTGTATTTCGCATCTGGATTGATGATTCCTACTGCTGTTCCATAAGAATCAGTTATAAATGTATCTACATAAGGTTTCAAGTAGTCCATCCATATTTTTTGCCCTTCTGATTCATAACCAGTTGGTGACGCATTGTTTAAATATTTTTCTAAAAAGGTTAAGGAAGCTTTGTTTAGTATTGATTTTGTTGCCATAAATATTTTTTTTGCTAAAATATAAATTTGGCATTACACTTGTTAATCATATTCTATATTTTTACACTTTAATTTATAATGATGTTTTTCAGAAAAATAATCTTTGGACTTTTATTGATAACGTCAACTTCCCTTTTTGCTCAAGTTGAGACAAAAAAGGATTTAGATGTTGAGGAAAGTGATACTACTATAATTGATTCAATTCTTTTGAAGGAAGTCATTATATATAGGAATAAACTAAGTGCCGAAGAGAGAAAACAGTTTTTATTGTTGCAAAATAGAGTTTATAAGGTATATCCTTACGCTAAAATTGCATCTGAGCGATTAGTTGCTTTGAATAATAATATGAAGAAGCTAAAATCGAGTAAAGAGAAAAAGAAGTATTCTAAAATTGTAGAAGACTATATGGAGAATGAATTTAAAGCACAATTAAAAAAGCTCTCCAGAAAACAAGGACAGATTTTAGTTAAACTTATATACAGACAAACTGGAGTCACTACCTACGATTTAATTAAAGAGCACAAAAGTGGATGGAAAGCGTTTTGGTCTAATAATACGGCTCGACTTTTCGATATAAACCTCAAAACTGGTTATGATCCTTACCAAGTTAATGAAGACTATTTGATTGAAACCATTTTGTACAGAGCATTTTATAATGGTAGATTATCCGAACAAAAAGCAGCAAACCCTGTTGATATCGATGACTTGAATGTTCATTGGGTAGATAAATCAAACGAATTAATTAAAAATAAAAAGGATTAGGAGCAAAAGGTTTGGGCTTTTTTAGCAATCCATTTTCCCGCTTTCCACTACAATCCCGACTTTTCAGCCGGGATTTTCATTTCAATCGGGGCTACTTATAGAATCTATAAGCATACTTGTAACCAAATAGAAGGTAGAAAGAAGAAAATTCTGTCTTCAAAAAAGTGTTTATCAGGTTGTTAAGAAAAAGGTTTAAAAAAGGTTAAAAAAGATTTGGAAAGGGTTGAAAAAGTTTTCTATATTTGCACCCCGCAATAGGGAGTTCATTGAG
>JAFLBS010000012.1 GCA_017303755.1 Flavobacteriales bacterium
ACTACAACTGCCCTAGCCCGGATAGCAGTGGAAATCCTGGCATTGCGCAAACAATCGGTGATTTTATCGCTTCGTTCCTCGCAATGACAGATTGGAACGAATAGCCGGATTAGCTTCTAATAAAAAAATAAAGCGACTCAAACCTACTCGAAACGAATGGTTTTTGCTGGAGAAATTTTGGTAATTATATAAGAAGGCACTAATAAAACAAAAAGACAAACTGCTATTGTACCTAGATTAAGCAGCAAGATATAAAACAAGTTAATGTCTACTGGAGCTACTGTTACGTAATAACTTTCGGGATTGAGTTTTATGATCTCGAATTGTTTCTGCAGCACTAACAATCCAATTCCGATTAAATTCCCCCAAAACAAACCTCTTAGAATAAGGTAGAAGGCATTGTATAAAAATATCTTGCGAATGGACCAATTAGTAGTTCCCATGGATTTTAAAATTCCAATCATCTGTGTTCTTTCGAGAATAAGGACTAATAAGGCTACTATCATATTTATAGTTGCCACAATGATCATGATGACCAAAATGACTATAATATTAAAATCGAACAACTCCAACCATTCAAAAATGTAATAAAACTTTTCGGTTATGGGTTGCGCATTTAATGTAGAGGGAATTTCATCGTACACTTCGTTAGTTTTTTCTTTTATCATGGAAAATTCATCCACAAAAACTTCAAACGAGCCTACTTCATCGGATTTCCAACGGTTAATCATTTGAATGTGCCGAATATCACCTAGAATAAACGACGAATCAAATTCTTGAAAACCCGAATTAAAAACACCAACAATCTTAAACCGTCTTGACTTAGGCATCTTATTCGTGTCTTCTTTCATAAAGAACGTATTGAATGAATCGCCCAACTTTAAATCCAAACGATTGGCTAAAAACTGAGAAATGACTATTTCTGTATTGAGATTGCCTTTAAGATTCGGAATTCGACCTTCAACTAAATACTCTTTTATATTACTCCAATCGTAATCTTTACCTACACCTTTATATACAATTCCTTCAAAAGCAGTTTCTGTACGAATCATACCTGCTTTACTTGCTACCGCCTGAACGTGCTTAATGCCTTTGACCGTTTTGAAGACAGGATAAAATTTTTGATTGATTGAAATAGGATCAGTACTTACGTCCGATTGATTTCCGGTATAGCTTGAAATTATAATATGACCATTAAACGCAGCTACTTTTTGGCGTATTTTTTGCTGTAGTCCAATACCTGTCGCTATTGAAACAATCATCATGATTATCCCGATGGCAACTGCAGCGATTGCAATTTTTATTATTGGTGCAGAAATACTACTTTTATGCTCTTTAGAGTTAAAAAGTCGTTTTGCAATGAAATATTCTAGTTTCAATACGCGTTGTTTTGTTGCAAAGATAGAGAAACAGACAAAGTTTAAAAGTGTAAATAGTAAAAGTTTATGAAATACCTCATCACCTATTCGTTCGTATTGGTTAATAGTTTTTTTTCCATTTCGTGTAAAGCAGGAACACCAATTACTTCAAAAAGTGAAGTTATGGTTATCTCAAACCCTGATTTTACAAAGGGAATTTTAACAGGTGCTGAAAATATCGAAGCCTATTTCCCCATACTTCAGGACAAAAAAGTGGGAATCGTAACCAATCAATCGGGGATTTTATCCGACAAAACTCATTTGGTTGACTTTTTATTGGCTCGAAAAATTGATTTAAAGAAAATATATGCGCCTGAACACGGTTTTCGAGGAACAGCTGACGCTGGCGAATTAATTAAAGACGGAAAAGACACCAAAACAGGATTGACTATCATTTCGCTTTACGGCAACAACAAAAAACCAAAACCAGAGCAACTCAAAGGCATTGATGTCATGGTTTTTGACTTGCAAGATGTAGGAGCGCGTTTTTACACCTATATTTCTACATTACATTATATAATGGAAGCGTGTGCAGAGAACAAAATCACATTAATAGTATTAGACCGACCTAATCCCAATGGAAGTATTGTTGACGGTCCGGTTTTGGAGAAAGAGTTCACCAGTTTTGTAGGCATGCATCCAATTCCGCTGTTACACGGAATGACCATAGGTGAATACGCTCAAATGATTAACGGCGAAAAGTGGCTGAAAGACGGAGTTCAATGCGAATTGAAAGTCATACGATGCTTGAACTACAAACGCGAAATGCCTTACAGCTTACCTGTAAAACCATCGCCCAACTTACCTAACGATCAAGCTATTAATCTTTACGCAAGTTTGTGTTTGTTTGAAGGAACCAATGTTAGTTTGGGTCGTGGTACTGAAAAACAATTTCAAATTTATGGTTCGCCTTATTTACCTAAGAAAAGCACATTCAGTTTTACTCCGATGCCCAACTTGGGAGCCAAAGAACCTGTTCACAAAGGCGTTTTGTGTTATGGAGAAGACTTATCAACCATAAAAAAAGTAAATCGACTTGAATTACAATGGCTCATTAAAGCGTACAAATCAACTTCTGACAAAACCAAGTTTTTTAACGACTTCTTCCCTAAATTGGCTGGAACCAAAAAATTACAGCAACAAATCGAAGCAGGTTTTCCTGAAGAAAAAATCAGAGACACTTGGAAAAAAGGATTGGAAGATTTTAAACTAATGCGTCAAAAGTACCTAATCTACTAATTTTTGTTTGAGTAGTTTTTTTACTATTAGATAATACATTAAGTACAAGCCATAAATTACACCCGATATCATTCCGAAAATCACAAAGGAAAGCATTGCAATTTCAAAAATATTCATCAAAATGGAGTTGGTGTTTGGATCGGAATCGACTATGAATCCGAAAATGGAGAATACTAGCGAGAGAATGTAAATTCCCACTAATACGTAGTAGTGTCTTTTCATTGTAGCAGTTTTTTTTACAATAACGGAAAAGATATTTACTTAGTATTACAACGGCATTTTTTTCTTCATTTCTTCTACAATATTATATGCAGCCGGACAAATAGCCACATTCTTCAACGTCAAATCTGAAATTTGCTGGAACTTCTTGCGGTCGGTGTGCGGAAATTCTCTACACGCTTTCGGACGCACATCGTAAATCATACAGTAGTTTTCGGCATCCAAAAACGTACACGGCACACTTTGCAACACATAATCATTATCCTCATCAATACGCAAATACTGATCAATGAATTGCTGTGGTTTTTGCCTGAAGTGCTTTGAAATTCGTTCAATATCGGCCGAAGTAAAAAGCGGCCCAGTAGTTTTACAACAATTAGCACATTGCAAACAATCAGTCCGTTTGAACTCGGCTTCGTGCAATGCTTCCATCACATAATCCAAATTCTTGGGCGTTTTCTTTTTCAGCTTATCGAAATACTTTTTGTTTTCGTTATGCTTATCTTTGGCTAGCTTCTGAAGTTGTTTAAGATTGTTTAACATTGTTTAAAATGGTTTAACTTTGTTTTATGTGGTTTAACCTTTCGAACAACAAATTTAAACTTTTAAACTTTTAAACCTTTAAACAATTTTAAACTTTAAAAATGAAAGATCTTTTCGGCCGCGCCATCCTCGACTACCAAACTAATAATGAGCCTCAAGACCTCATCACCGAAACCAACATTTCGGAAGCCGATGAAATGAGTGTTGCTTATTTATTTCGCTCTTTGAAGGAAATGCCCAAATTAGAACAAAAAGCGCTTCAGTTATCCAAAGGAAAAATTCTTGATGTGGGCTGCGGAGCTGGAAGTCATAGTTTGTATTTGCAAGAAAAAGGGTTTGATGTGACTTCGATTGACATTTCTGAAAACGCCATTCAAGCCTGTCAATTGCGCGGATTGAAAAAGGCACGAGTGCAAAATCTACTCGACATTCACAACGAAACTTTCGACACTATTTTGCTTTTGATGAATGGCACCGGAATTTTTGAAACGTTAGCACAAACATCCATTTACCTCCAAAAACTCAAAAGTTTGCTCAATCCCAATGGCCAAATTCTGATTGACAGTTCCGATATTATTTATATGTTCGACGAAGAAGAAGACGGAAGCAAATGGATTCCCGTCGATGGTTACTATGGCGAACTCACCTTTACCGTTTCCTATAAAAACCAAACCGAAGAGCCGTTTCCGTGGTTGTATTTGGATTACAATACCTTGCAAAACGCCGCTCACGCCAATGGTTTAAACTGCGAATTAATTACCGAAGGCGAACATTTTGATTATTTAGCACAACTTTCTTTATAGTCATTGCGAGGAGAAACGACGAAGCAATCTGAAGCCAATCCAGCTATCCGTTTCAAGGTAGTTGGTTTCAAACCATTTTTGTAATTTGTAAAACAGCTTCCGTTGGTCGCTATTTTACAAAAACAAAAATTGGTCTTCAACTGCACTACGCTTTTCACTTCTATCTGGGCTAAGTCAGTCAGCAGAAAGCAGAAAGCAAAAGTTAGAAAAAAGAGCATAGAAAATAGATTTTCCAAATTACTTCAATTTCTCCAATCTGTGTTCCTAAAAGCTTCAAAGAGAATTTAAGTCAAAAACTTTGCGTTCCTTGCGACCAACTTTGCGCCTTTGCGGTTACAATATCAAATCGGTAGTATTCAAAATATCCTCCAAAGCAGCATACAATTTATCCAAGTCACTTTGCGAATTGTACATATTCATTGAATACCGCAAATACACTTTCCCGTTCAACGGCATCACTGGAACCTGAATTTTGTATTTGGTATACAACAACTCTTTCAATTCCATTGGTTTTTCAGTCTGAACTGGGATGCTCGCCATTTGACCTAGAAACTCTTCAGTAATTGGGCAAATCGGTTGGGTTTTGAGCAAATCACAAAAACGCTGGTAATTATCAAAAACCAATTTTCTACACGCTTTGTACTTTTCTTTCCAATTGTTTTCTTTCAAAAATTCAATCACTTTGGGCGTGCACAAATACGCCGAATGGTCGTTAGTTCCTTGGTATTCGTGGTAATCCAAAAACTGACTGTGACTTGGGAACAAACTCTCGTAACCCCAACTCACTACTAGCGGATCCAAATCGTTCTGAAATTCCTTTTTTACATACAAAAACGAACTTCCTTTGGGTGCTAACATCCATTTGTGTAATGTTCCTGTGTAATAATCTGGGTTCAGTTCGGTTATATTCAAATCAATATGACCTGGAACATGAGCTCCATCCACAATGGTAATCAAACCCAATTGCTGTGCTTTATCACATATCTCTTTCACTGGAAAAATCAATGCGGTAGAACTCGAAATATGATTCAAAAACACCACTTTTGTTTTAGACGAATAGCCTTTCCAAAACTCTTCTATAATTTGCTCTTTGGAAGTTATTGGCAATGTAATTTCCTGCCGAATGTATTTGGCTTTAGTTTTTTTGCAGTAAAAATTCCACGTTCGATCCATCGCACCGTATTCGTGATTGGTTGTTAAAATTTCATCGCCCGCTTGCAAATTCAAACTGCGCATAATCGTATTAACTGCAAACGTCGGATTGGGCGTAAAAAAGAAATCATCAGCTTCACAACCTAAAAATTCGGCCAAAGGTAGTTTGGCTTCTTTCAAATAAACGGGTAATTTCTTTTGAATAAAATTAACGGGTTCCGTTTCCAATTCCAATTGAAAGCGTTGAAATTCGGCAAAAACCGATTTTAGGCAAGCGCCAAACGAACCGTGATTTAAAAAGGTAATTGAATCGTCGAGAAGAAATTGTGATTTCATGGAAGTAATTTTTTGTAAAAATAAAAAATCCCATTCGATTTGAATGGGATTTTATGTTAATTGCTTGACAATACTATTGGGAGCATATAGGAACATCGTACCGTCTTTCCATTTTGTTCAGCAGGTTTCCATTTGATGCATTCTTTCAAAACTCGAATGGTTTCTTCTTTTGTACCAAAACCAATATCTTTTTTTATATAAATATCGGTTATAGAACCATCTCTTTCAACAACGAAACTGACAAATATTTTACCTCCTTTAAAATTTTTATCAGTTGGAGCAAAAAAATTTCTACTGATATATTTGTAAAATTCTTGTATTCCACCAGGGAATTCTGGTTTTACATCAACTGTACCTGTGCTGTATAACAAACCATAATCGACGTCTTCAACGGGTTGTTTTGAAGTGGTTGTTTGTGAAAAACCAAATTGGAAAATTAATAGAAATACTATTACAACTATCTTTTTCATATTAGTTGGCTTTCAAAGTTATTGGTAACATATAAGAACATCGAACCTTTCTACCACCATATTCTCCAGGAAGCCATTTGGGTATAAGCGACATAACCCTTAAAGTTTCCTCTTTAGTTCCAAAACCAATGTCTTTTACTTTAATGTTAGTTAATGAACCATCTTTCTCAATAATGAACATAATAAATATCTTTCCACCTGGGAAATCGGGTGTTGTTGGACTTTTGAAATTACTTTGAAAGTACTTGTAAAATTTTTCGATTCCTCCAGGATACTCGGGTTTAACTTCTACACCAGCCGAATTGTAAAGTGAATTATCCTCTTCATCTGTTTGTTTGGCATCGTTATAATCATTGCGCGGTTCAATAACTAAATCTGGATCAGCATGATATTCCTTTACATCAATGGTACCAATGCGTTTTTCAACAATACCAGAAGTTCTCTGCATATAGCCAGCATTTGTATTGTTTTTTTCCCAAGTATACAATTCATCTCCAGTCACTGTACCTTTGTAAACATGCATTTGGAAATAAACATACACCAAAGTTGGCTTACCTTTTTTATAAGAAGGCTTCCATAGGTTTTTTGCTGATAGTTTAAATACTCGAAGTAGTTCTGCTCCGGTTTTATTGATTAACTCATCATTTGGATCCTCATTTTGGTCCAAGACAATATCTTTCATTACTCCTTTTTCAGTTATTACAGCGTTTACTAAAAAGCTGTACGAATACTCACTTTTAGGAAATTTAGCATTTGAAGTCAAAAAAGAATAAAAAGTTTCAATACTTTTTGATTTAAAAAGGGGCAGATTTTCCTTTTTCATTTGAGAAAAAGCAAACCATGGCATTAACACTAAAATTAGTATCTTTTTCATGATAGAGTATGTTAAGGAATGTTCAAATATTTATGCGTTTGTAACGAGACGCGCCATTTAGGATTGTTCATTACATAATCAACAATGAGTGGCGTCATTTCTTCTTTCTTACTCCATTCGGGTTGAAGAAATAAGATAGCGTTGCCATTTACTTTTGCTGCTTGTTCTTCGGCAAAAATAAAATCATGTTTGTTGTAAATAATCACTTTTAATTCGTTGGCAATCGCATAGGCATCATCAACTGGTAATTTATTTTTTTTGGGTGAAAGACAAAACCAATCCCATGAACCCGTAACTGGATAACAACCTGAAGTTTCGATGTGTACTTTTAGGTTTTGCTCTTTTAATTTTTGCGTCAATAAAGTCATGTCCCAAGTCAAAGGTTCGCCTCCAGTTACCACAACAGTATCGGCGTATTGTTTGGCATTGGCCACAATCAAATCGGTTTGAGTTGGCGGATGCAGTTCGGCATTCCAGCTTTCTTTGACATCGCACCAATGACAACCTACATCGCATCCACCAATTCGGATGAAATAAGCAGCAGTTCCGGTATGAAATCCTTCGCCTTGAATGGTGTAAAATTCTTCCATTAACGGAAGCATTTCTCCTTTTTCTACGGCGAGTTGTATTTGTTTATTCAGCATATTTTTTGAGGCCACGAAGGCGCTAAGTCACTAAGATATTTTAATAAGTTTTTAAGTAAATTGATGTCTTTCATAGATTAGAAAAACCACCCCGCCTTTCAGGCACCCCTCCAAGGGAGGGGAAACCTTAAAAACCTATTTTGTAATTTTATTTCTCACGAATGTAAATATCAATCGGCACACCTGAGAAGTCCCAGTTTTCACGGATTTTATTTTCGAGGAAACGTTTGTACGGTTCTTTTACGTACTGTGGCAAATTGGCAAAAAACACAAACTGAGGTGTTGGTGTTGGCAACTGCATACAGTATTTTATTTTTACGTATTTACCTTTTAACGCTGGTGGTGGCATACTTTCAATGAGTTTCAACATATGGTCGTTGAACTTCGAAGTTGAAATACGTTGTTTTCTGTTCTCGTGTACTTTTACCGTTTCTTCCAACGCTTTTAGCAAACGTTGTTTAGTTAATGCTGAAATGAATATAATCGGCACATCGGTAAACGGTTCTAATTCTTTACGAATTTTATTTTCGTAATCGCGGGTTGACATCGTATCTTTTTCAACCAAATCCCATTTGTTTACTAAAATCACCACGCCTTTTCGGTTTTTCTCAGCCAACCAAAAGATGTTTTGATCCTGACTTTCGAATCCGCGTGTCGCATCAATGATTAATATAATCACATCACTGTGTTCGATTGCACGCACTGAACGCATTACAGAATAAAACTCTAAATCTTCTTTTACTTTGGCTTTTCTACGAATTCCGGCTGTATCTACTAAGTTGAATTCGAAACCAAAACGGTTGTAACGAGTATCGATGGCGTCACGAGTAGTTCCAGCGATATCAGTAACTATGTATCGATCTTCACCAATTAAAGCATTGATGAACGATGATTTTCCGGCATTAGGTCGTCCCACCACACAAAAACGCGGAAGTGCTTCTTCCTCTTCAGAAGTTTCAGGTAAATCGGGTAATACTTTTACTAATTCGTCAAGCAATTCGCCTGTTCCACTACCACTCATTCCGGCAATAGTAAAATATTCCCCTAAACCTAAATTGTAAAATTCAACCGCGTCTTTTTCACGCATCGAATTATCTACTTTATTTACAGCAAGCAAAACAGGTTTGGTTACTTTTCGTAGTAATTTGGCTACTTCCGAATCCATTGGCGTAATGCCTTCTTCCACATCCACTAAAAAGATAATCGCATCGGCTTCGTCTATGGCCAGTTCAACTTGTTTGCGGATTTCGGCTTCAAAAATATCGTCAGATCCTTTGATGTATCCACCCGTATCGATTACGGAGAATTCTTTTCCATTCCATTCACTTTTTCCGTAATTACGGTCACGCGTTACTCCGCTTACCGAGTCGACAATCGCCTCTCTGCGTTGGATTAATCGGTTAAAAAAAGTGGATTTCCCTACATTTGGTCTTCCTACAATGGCTACAATGTTATTCATAATGATTTTAAAATAAGGTGCAAAGGTAATAAAGTTGCTTGTGGATGCGGGAAGTAAAATGATATTTTTTAATTTAGAGGTAACAAACCAAACCAACTTTAAAGCATGAACACTGAGAATTCCATCCGTTTACGTCTGCGTTTTTACAAAGACATTGACGAAAACATTGAAGTAGTTCGACAAAAATTTGTGGACTATTCCAAAGTCATTTCACCCGATTTTTTGATGAAAATCAGAAACAATCACATACAATTTACCATTAGAGGCGAAAAACAACGCTATTGGTCGCCCTATTTGTCGGTCGAATTAGAAGAGAAAGAAGGAAACGAAAAAAATGCGACTCACATTCGAGGATTATTTGGACCCGCACAAACCATGTGGACGTTTTTTATTTTCCTACATTTTATTATTGCCGGAATATTTCTCACTTTTTTGATGTTTGCCTTTTCGGATTACGCACTGAAACAATCGATAGTGAATGATGTTATCATCATGATATCAATGATTATTTGTTGGATTTTATTGTATGTAATTGCTCGACAAACCAGAGTTAATGGTTATGGTCAGATGGAAGAATTAGAAAAAGAATGTCAGAAAATAATTGGATAATTACTTTTGATTGTAGCCAAATCGTTTCAACTGATACGCACTGTTACGCCAGTCTTTGTTGACTTTAACGAACATTTCGATGTGAATTTGCTTTCCGAAAAACTTCTCAAGATCTTCACGAGCCTGCATGCCGACTCTTTTGAGTGCTGCGCCTTTGTGTCCGATGATGATTCCTTTTTGTGTATCGCGTTCCACCATAATTACCGAACGAATTCGGATGATCTTCTCGTCTTCTAAGAATTCTTCTGTTTCGATTTCTACTGCGTACGGAATTTCTTTATCGTAGTTCAATAGGATTTTCTCGCGAATGGTTTCGTTGACAAAAAAACGTTCGGGTTTATCGGTCAAAGCATCTTTAGGATAATAAGGAGGAGAAACGGGAAGCAATTCTAAAATGCGAGCAAAAACCTCTTTTACATTGAAGTTTTCCAAAGCAGAAATCGGGTAAATTTCGGCATTCGGTACTTTTTCTTTCCACAAATCAATTTGCTCTTCGAGTTGTTCTTGATTGGATTTGTCGATTTTATTCAACAACAACAACACTGGAATTTTAGCATGGATGATTTTATTGAAAAATGCTTCGTCTTTGAGTTCTTTTTCACCAATTTCAACCATATAAATCAATACATCGGCATCTTCAAAAGCAGATTTTACAAAATCCATCATTGATTTCTGCATTTCGTAAGCAGGTTTGATGATTCCAGGTGTATCCGAAATCACCACTTGAAAATCGTCGCCATTAACAATTCCGAGAATTCTATGACGAGTCGTTTGTGCTTTAGAAGTAATAATCGACAAACGTTCGCCTATAAAAGCGTTCATAAGTGTTGATTTACCTACGTTAGGATTTCCTATGATGTTGACAAAACCGGCTTTGTGTTCCATTTTGATTGAGAATAAAAAAACCGAAAACGCAAGTAGTGTTTTCGGTTTTTAATTGATTTTAGTAGCGGGAACAGGACTCGAACCTGTGACCTTCGGGTTATGAGTTGGATTTTTCAACTCCCTTTACCCCGCAAAATTGCAAAAACCTTATAAAAGTGTGTACGAAATCGTGTACTGTGATTTACAGTGCAAATTTAGTCTTTTTTTGTTTTAAACTGTTTTTTTTCGAGAAAGTATTTTTTTCTATTCAAAACTAAAAAAGGTGTTTTTCCTCTACAAAAAAGGGTGTTTTTCCTCTTTTACATTCTTACGTATTTGCTTAAAATTGTTGCTTAACTGAGATTTAATAAAAATGCAATATAAAACCCAACCTTTTGGATCATTTTAACATCCTATATAATAATTAAGTTAATCTTAAGTTACAATAAAAACAACCCTTTATTAATCAAAATTACTTTGCATGTCATTGAACCTAAAACCAATTATGCTAGTTGCTGGATTTCTTGCAACTAGTTTTCTATTTTCTCAAGAAATTCTTTGGGAAAAAAGCTATGGCGGATTGCACGCCGATTATTTAATGGATGCGCTTCCCACAGCCGATTACGGCTTTATACTCGCTGGAAGTTCACTCTCAAACAAAACAGGAAACAAATCCGACAATAACAAAGGTGATTTGGATTATTGGGTTTGGAAAATGAATGAAAATGGTGATTTGGACTGGCAAAAAAGCTTTGGTGGTTCGAGTAGTGATTTGTTGCAAAGTATTGCCCTGACTAACGATGGCGGATTCATTTTGGCAGGAGTATCTTCTTCTAATAAAGGATTGGATAAAAAAGAAGATTCACGTGGTCAGGATGATTTTTGGTTAATTAAACTCAATGCTAAAGGAGGTGAAGAATGGCAAGTAACGATTGGTGGTGATTCACAAGAGAAATTACATTCAATTAAAGTTACTAATGATGGTGGCTATATTTTGGGAGGAACGTCAAGTTCTGATAAGTCGTCTGAAAAGGATGAAGATAGTTTTGGAAATTTAGATTATTGGGTGGTTAAACTGGATAACAAAGGAAAAATTGAATGGCAAAAAACGTTTGGTGGTCGATATAGCGACGAACTTAGAAGCATTGACACCACTTTTGATGGAGGTTACATTTTAGGTGGTTATTCTAATTCGCCTGCGTCTGGAAATAAAAATAACGACAACATTGGAACAGGTGACTATTGGGTGTTGAAATTGGACAACAAAGGAACCATCCAATGGCAAAAAACAATCGGTGGAACTGGTGACGATCAATTGTATGTTGTAAAACAAACGTACGACAAAGGATATGTATTAGGTGGAAATTCCAATTCTGAAAGTAGTGAATTCAAGACCAAAAGCAATTCGGAAGGAACTGATTTTTGGGTGGTTAAACTCGACGATAAAGGAGAGATTAAATGGCAAGAAACCTATAACTATGGAAAATACGATGTCCTTACTTCAATTGTAGAAAACAAAGACCATAGTTTACTCATTGGTGGTTTTGCTAAAGGAGAATTTTCAACTTCTAAAATAACAGGAAAAGTAAAAGCGCAAAAAGGAACTGATGATTACATCGCTTTAAAGATTAATGAAAAAGGCGAAGAACTATGGACAGAGTCCGTAGGAAGTGATGGTGAAGATGTACTGCGCAAAGTAGTGGAAACAAGAGATGGTGGTTATCTCTTTGCAGGAACTGGTTCACCTACTTCATTGCAACAATCAAGAGCTAATAATGACTCGAACAATCCAAAATCATTGATTGGAAACGGAAATAATGAGGCGGTAAACTCAGCAGTTGCTGATGCTAGTAATGCTGTTAAAGAACAAACGGATGCTGTAAACAACAAAGTAAACGACACCTACAATCAAGGTGCTGACAAGATAAAACAAACTTTAGGAGAAGATTCTCCTTTAAAACTTGGAGAAAACCCCATGACTTCATCTTTAGGACTCAATCCAAGTTCAGGTGGAAATGGCTTGGCAGGAAATGGAAATTCAACGCCAAAAAAACTACCTGCTTCCCGTGATAAAAACACCAATTTTGGAAGTCATGATTTTTGGGTAGTCAAACTAAGAGACAAAGACAAGCCTACAGAAGTTGTTGCAACTATTGAAGCTTATCCTAATCCTACAACGGAATACACCAACATTATCGTAGGTTATGATTTCAAGAGTGGAACCGCTACTGTGGTAGATTTAGCAGGAAGACAACTCCAGCAATTTGAAATTACCTCACGAACCGTTCCTGTTGACTTATCAGGACTTCCAGAAGGAATTTATATCATTAACATCAAAACGGATGTTCAAAGTGATGGAGTAAAAGTGATGAAAACAGTAACAAAAAAATAAAGGAAAGCCATGAGAAAATATATTTTAATTTTATTACTTTCTATAGGTTGTGTAACATTAGCGCAATCCCCAGAAATTAAAACGGATTTACCAACTATAATTCCACCTTCACCAACAGTTGCGTCACTAATGAAATTTGAGGAAGTCCCTGTTAGCAATTATACAGGAATTCCCGATATTAGCATTCCTTTATTTACTACATCTACCTTATCTAAAGATATAAATTTAGAGGTTTCTTTAAAGTATCATCCATCTGGAGTGGCTGTTGAGGAAAGAGCCAGCGACGTCGGCTTGGGATGGAGCCTATTTGCTGGGGGAACTATTTCAAGAACTGTTAGAGGATTGCCTGATGAAATTAATTCTATGGGTGATAATAAATTTGGATTATATCAAAACTCTTCAACAAATATTCATAACAACAATTACTATTATGAAGCATTTGACGCTTTAACTGAATATCTAGGAGCAACGGGCAACTATGATATAACATGGGATACTTTGAGAAAGTGTCTTTGGGATGCTAAAGTAAGAGGGGAAATGGATTCTGAGCACGATTTGTGGCAATTTAATTTTATGGGTAAATCAGGTCGATTTTACATTAAGAAAAATTTAAACAATCAATTAGAAGTTACTCCTCTTGATGATTATAGGTTAAAAATAATTAATTACTATGGCAATACATCCAATCAATACTTACCTACTTCATTTGTTATATTCGATGAAAAAGGATATAAATACACCTTTGATGTAATTGAAACCACTACACAACATAGCTTCTCATTATCTATATCATCAACAACCTATGAAGACAGTGGTCCAATACCAAGTCCTTCTACATTTTACAATAGTTCTTTCCATTTGAGTACAATAAATGATAATCAAGGAAACTTAGTTGTTGAATTTCTTTATGATTCTACATTTAAAGAAAAAGTTTTACGAGGCTCTACAACCTATTTTCAGGAGGACTACCGAAACCGACCTCCCAACAAACCTTCATTAAGAGATTTTTATCTAGGTGTAAATCAAAATATCGATCCAGAGTACATTAATTTATGTCAAGCAGGCGTTAACGATTTTGGACCTTACCCTATTTACAGTCTTTCTTCTAATCAAACAGATACCAATGTAAAAAAACTCCAACAAATAAAAGTTAATGGTATTGCAAAAATTGATTTTTCTTTTGAAACTGGAAGATTAGATGATAACGTTTTAAATCCTGAGAATTGGTCAGCATTTAAAGGAATTGTTGTTAAAGATTGGATTGGAAACAATATTAAGGAAGTAAGTTTAACTCACGATTACTCCACTGTAAAGTCTAAGAGAATGATTTTAAAAGAGGTTTCTTTCAAAAACTTTGTTAATTCTAAAGTTGAAAAATATTCATTAGAGTACAGAGTTAATTACAATCCTTATTCTGCTAGTACTTATATAGGTAAAGACTATTGGGGTTATTTTAATTATTTACCCTCTCCTTATATAGGTAATTCATATGAGTCGTATAGAGAGGTTAATCCTAATTTTTGTACTTCAGATTTACTGCAAAAAATGTCACTTCCTACTGGAGGTTTTGTAATTTTTGATTTTGAACCCAACACTTATTCTTACATTGGTAGCACCGAACTTACTGATTTTGATGCTAATCCTAATAATTGGGATGCACATACAGATGGCGTTACATTTAACACTGTTGATTATTTGAGCGATGATCCCAATCATAGACAAGTATTGTTTAGTATCACAGAAGAGCAAGATGTTATTTTTTCTTCAAGTATTTTCGATACGACTAACTCAGGTGAGTATTGGCTTAGATTTTATCGCGTTACTGAAAATTCTGACGTATTAGTGGGTTCTCACCACGCAGAAGGCGATGGTACAGATGCAATACAATATCAAGCATTTGAATTAAAAGACTTACTTCCTGGAACTTATAAAGTTTCCATTTTTACCACAAATATTCCTCCACCTCATATTTTTGATCATGCACAAATTTATGCCTACTACAAGACTAGGAATGAAAATAATTATCAATTTCTTTATGGAGGAGGTAACAGAATTTCAAAGATTTCACATTATGAGAATATTGGTGACTACAATGCTTATCCAAAACTACCTGCTAAAGAAAAAAAATATGATTATAGTATATTTGGAGCAGCAAAAAGTAGTGGCTCTCTCACATATCATGTCCCTAAGTTTGATTATGAAAGAACTAAAAAAGAGTGTCCCCATTGTGAGAACACTCCCGTATATAGTGCTGTAACTAATGTCGTTGATGTGACATGGAAAAGCGACGAGGTGTTTTGGGAATATGATGTTAGTACAACTTTTAATAATTTGAATCCTGTCAAAACACAAGGAGCTGATGTTGGTTACAAAAATGTCAAAGTTTTTGAAAGCGATAATGGCAGAATTGAATATGAATATTCCTCCCCAATTGATGTTCCTGAACAGATTGGTATTTATAATTTATCCCAACCTTTTATGCCTACGGAAAATTACGATTACAAAAGAGGATTACTAAAAACTCAAACTGTTTTTAATCAGAGTGATAAAATAATAAGTAAAGAAGAGCTAACTTACGATTATGAAAATTATTTGGAGACTACTGGTTTTAGAACATTTTATCCTCAGTATGATTTTATAAATATTTATAAACATAAATATTACACCGATTACAAAAGCTATCTGATATCTTGCAATCTGAATCCTGAATATAATGGTTTATGCAATGAATTGTTATTAACGGATAATTGCAGTGATTGTTTTTGTTATTTTGGTAATCCTGAAGAGTTTATTTCTTATATATTTATAAAAGAAGCTTATGGTTGGGCAAAATTAATTTCAAAAACCAATAAAAACTATTTTTATGATTCAAACAACAATCAAAAAGTTGTTCAAACTAATGAAACCTATTCATACAACCCAATAAACAAACAAATCTCAGAATCAACTGTAACTAACAGTCATGGCGAAGTATTGAAAACAAAGTATTTTTATCATACAGGTAATTCTACTTATTCTCAAAACCGTATTTCTGAAATTGAAAAGATTGAAACCTACAGAGGAACCGAACTACTCTCATCAAGTCAAATTAACTATTCTAACAACTGGTCAAGTAATGCTTCATTTTTACCACAAAGTATTGTAGCTGCAAAAAGCAATGCTACTCCTGAAAACAGGATTATTTATGAGTTATATGATGAGAATAGCAACCCACTCCAACTCAAACAAGAAGGAGGAACTGTCATATCGTACATCTGGGGTTACAATAAAACACAACCTATTGCAAAAATTGAAAATGCAACGTATGCTCAAGTAAGTTCCTATGTTTCAAACTTGCAAACGCTCTCTAACGGAACTAATGAGACAGGCTTAATTAGTGCCTTAAACGCTATGAGAACTGCTTTGCCCAATGCAATGATTACTACCTATACTTATATTCCTTTGGTGGGTGTGCATACCATAACCGACCCTAAAGGTGATACTATTACCTATGAATACGACGAATTCAATAGGCTCAAGGCCGTTTATGATAAAGAAGGTTATAAGCTTGCTGAAAACGATTACCATTATAGAACCCAAAACTAATAGCCATGAAGAAATTATTATACCTTATCGTTTTGTTACCAATTCTAGTTATTGGTCAAACTACTACCGAAAATTATATTAAGTCAGTCACCTATAAAGATTCTTTAGCACAAAATAGTGCAATTACCATTACTTACTTTGATGGACTTGGAAGACCAATTCAGCAAATTGCTAATGCACAATCGGCAACGGGTAAAAATATTGTAACCCCAATGTCTTATGATGCTCTGGGAAGACAAGATAAAGAATACTTGCCTTTCACTACTCAAACTAATAGCCTCGATTTTATTCCGAATGCTATTGCAGCACAAGAACAGTATACACCTTATGCTAATCAGGTTTCGTACAGTCAAAAAGTGTTTGAGGCTTCACCACTCAACCGAGTTTTAAAACAAGGAGCTCCTGGCAATTCATGGGCAGTTGATCCCAATTCGAATAACGATCATACCATTAAGTTTGAATACCAAACCAATGATTCGCTCGAGGTAAGATTATTCAAAGCAATTGCTACGTGGAGTGATGCTGAAGGATTATATACAACTGGATTTTCTGAAAGCGGAACCTCTTATTATCCAGAAAACCAACTGTACAAAACCATCACCAAAGATGAAAATTGGGTATCAACAGATGGTAACAATAATACCACAATCGAGTTCAAAGACAAAGAAGGAAAAGTGGTATTGAAACGCACTTACAATAATGATGATGCACACGATACCTATTATGTCTACGACCAATTCGGTAATCTTACTTATGTACTTCCTCCTTTAGCCGAAGGCAATACAACACCTGCTGTTTTAGATGGATTGTGCTATCAATACAAGTACGACTACCGTAACCGATTGGTAGAAAAGAAACTACCTGGAAAACAAAAAGAGTATATTGTGTATGATAAGATTGATCGTGTGGTGGCAACTGGACCAGTTTTTAACCCTTTTGGTGGAACCGATACAGGATGGATGATTACCAAATATGATGCTTTTAACCGACCTGTTTATACTGCATGGAAACCACAAGCTAATATTACTAATGTCTTGAGAAAAAGTGTTCAAATGGATTATGCAGGAGCAACCGATGTCAATGAATACAAATCAAACGCCAGTATAGAAAGTATCGATACAGGATACTCCAATGTAGTATACCCAACGACAGATTTAAAATTGCTCACTATCAATTACTATGATAATTACAACTATCCCAATGCTATGGCAGTGCCTACTGCAACTATATATGGTAAAACGGCAACTAGCGATGTAAAAGGATTGCCGACTGGTTCTTGGGTGCGAATTTTAGTAAACCCCAGTAATGTGGCATTTGAGATTACTCATACGTTTTACGACAACAAAAAGTACCGTCCTATTTTGACTAAAACGTTCAACTATTTGGGTGGCTATACTCAAGTAAAAACCAAATACAATTTTGAAGGTCAAGTGTTGAAAACACTCACGAATCACCTAAGAGAAAATGGAGGTTATTTGGCAACTGTCTTAGAAGAATTTGAATACTCACCTCAAGGTCGATTACTCAATCATTATCATACCGTTGGTAATTATGGAACACAATTGTTGACTCATAATGAATACGATGAATTAGGACAATTGATTACCAAACAAGTGGGTGGAGAAGATGTAACTACTTTTGTTGGTTTGCAAAAAGTAGATTACCGCTACAACATTAGAGGTTGGTTGACCGATATAAACAATATCAGAGATTTGACTATTGGAACTGATCCCGAAGATTTATTTGCTTTCCGAATTAGTTATGATTCTCCTGAGCGTAGTGTTAATGGAACAGTACAACCATTATTCAATGGAAACATTTCTGAAACTTTTTGGCGCACCAATAGTGACAATGCGGTACGAAAATACGGCTATGCTTATGATGATTTAAACCGATTAAAGGATGCCATTTACCAAAAAGATGAGTTTCCAATTATTGTAACCAATAGCTATGATGAATACATTAAATACGACAAAAACGGCAACATCACACGATTGGATCGAAACGGAAATTTAGACGATCAAAGTATGTTCATTCAAATTGATGAGTTGGGATATAGTTATTTTCCTAATACCAATATATTGAAAGAAGTACGAGACGATTCAGGAGATCCTATGGGATTCATAGACAGCCCAACAACAGGAACTGATTATAATTATGATGCCAATGGGAATATGATAAGTGATGCTAATAAAGGAATTGGACTAATCACCTACAATCATTTGAATTTACCAGTAACATTAGATTTTGGAACTACAGGAACAATTTCCTATCTTTACGATGCAACTGGCAGAAAAGTTAAAAAACAAGTTGACGATGTCAATTTAGGTTCGCAAGACAAAACGTATTACATGAATGGATTTCAATATAAAAACCAAATATTACAGTTCTTCCCAACGGCAGAAGGTTATGTAAATGCAACGTATTGTGAGAATTGCCAATTGAGTGATCAGTACAAAATCAGTTATGTATACAATTACACTGATCATTTAGGTAATATTAGAGTAAGTTATGCTATTGATCCTGATACTAGTGAATTGAAAATACTAGAAGAAAACCATTATTATCCTTTTGGACTCAAGCACACCAATTATAATGGAACTGCAAGAGAATTTAAGGTGGAAGAAGAAGAGTTGTTAAAAATTAAAAATGTGCCTTCGTATTTTACTACGGCGTATAAGTATAAGTACAACGGCAAGGAGTTCCAAGACGAGTTGGGGCTTAACTTCTACGACTATGGAGCGAGAAATTATGACCCTGCGATTGGTAGATGGATGAATATTGACCCACTAGCGGAAGCAGATAGACGGTGGACACCATACAGATATGCTTATGATAACCCTTTACGTTTTATCGACCCTGATGGAATGCTTGAGGATGATTATGGTGTGGATGACAATGGTAAAGTGACTTTAATAAAAAAGACTAATGATAAGACCGACCATTTATATGCTGTTGACAATAACGGAAATAAAAAAGATGTTGATAATAGTGGCTCTGTTAGTAGCTCTGATTCTGTTGAAGTAAGTAAAGGAACGCTAAATCAATTAACAGCTAAAAGGAGTGGTTCTGAAGACAATGTTGAAGGTGGATATTTCAGTGCAATATCAGCTGATACACCACAAGCTCAATCAGACTTTAAAAAAGTTTTCAAATTTGTAGCAGATAATACATCGGCTGAGTTTTCATTAACATCGTTTAGTCATAAAGGTAAAGATTTTGTTCAAATAAGTACTTTTCAAGATTCTGCGTCTAGTCCTTCACCATTTCAACTTGGAATAGAAAATCCAAATGTTAATGTCAAGAGTCATACCCATAGTCATCCTGATATAAGAACAGAACCCGCCTCTGAAAATTATAGTATGGGCGGAGATTATAGAAACGCAAAAGCTGACAATAGACTCTATCCAAACAGAGTATATTTTCCAAATACCTCTAATTTATATAAGGTAACACCACAAGGAACTCAGCTTATTAAAAAAGTAAAATCTCCTAAAGACTTATAAAATCATGAAACGTATATATATTTTTTTCTTGTTGCTATTTATAAATTGTACAAATAAAAAGGAAATAAATTTAGAATTAGAAAATGCAATAGTTGATTACCAGACAAAAGTGCCTTTCCCAAAATCTAATAAAAAAGAGGGCTATGTATTTTTATATGAAGTTAATTTTACGAAATCTAAAAATGATACTTTAATTCAAATTGTTAGACGTCCATCTGGTGTAGTAGAAAATTCAGATTGCTTTGGAGTATTTTTTGTTAATAACTATCCTGTAATCATGTATGATGATTATAAGATATCAGGTCATTTTATTAATGAGAAAAAGAAAAATCAGAACATTAATGAGTTTATAATACCCAAAACAAAAAAACAATATGTAGATTATCCACCAGTATATACATATAAAGTTAAAAATTCGAAGTTAGACTTGTATGCAATAGATACTATAAGCAACAAATGGATTAAGTAGCTTCTTGTTATTTTTTCATATTTAAAAAAACGCTTCAAATTTGAAGCGTTTTTTTAAATAACTCCATTCAACCTAGCAGTTGGTTCATGAAACACATACACGTATTTTGAGGTTATATAGATGCCTCCTTTAATAGAACTGTTGCCCATTTGGTGTTTTTCAAAGAGCTTTAATTCAAGGCTTCTCGCATTGCTCATGGTGTATAGATAGAATTTCTTGTAGTAAGGTAATTCATCTATCTTTCTTTGTTTCTTATGAGCATTATATCTATGATGTGTCTTGTCAGTCATTCCTGCATACCATTCGCTATAAATTGGCTCATCGCCTTTTTTATAACAACTTTTTATGTGCTTTATAATTTGTTTCTCTATTTTCGAAACTACATCTTTATTTGCAGGGTTGTGTCTAAGATAATCATTGATTGAAAATCCAGCAGGTGCACTTAATCCTATAATTTTGAAATCAGCCATATTGTTTTTTAGCTAATTTAAGAAAAAATATATGATATAAAATCAATCTGTTATATGTATGATGTTCAAGTTATTTGGAGATATGATGAAAAATAACAAAACAAAATTTTAAAAGTCTATTTGTAATTTAACATTACTTTTGTATTGTTAAATTACTTTTTAATTGAAGCAACTTATGGATAAATTAAAACACATAGCACTAAGAGGGCAAGGTTATTTTTGCACCGTTAAACAATATGCTGATGATTTGGGAAATGAATTTGCTTTAAAGGAATTAAAAAAAGAGCATTTTCCTAATGATGATTATAGGTATAGACTAAACCGCGAAATAAGCCTTCTTCGTGATTTACAAGGTTGTGAAAATATCATAGAACTTCTCGATTCGGGTCAGGATATACCAAATGAAAAATTATGGTATCTCATGCCTTTTGCAAAGCAGAACTTATATGACTATGTCAAAAGAAAAAATGCCGATATGTCCAAAGAGTTGAGATACGATTTAGTTCAACAGATTATAAATGCTATAAAATTTGCTCATCAAAAAAACATTTTACACAGGGATATATCCCCTAATAATGTTTTGGTTTTTGAAAAAGACAGTAAAATAATCTTAAAAGTGTCTGATTTTGGTCTTGGTAAAGATACAGAATCTCTATCATTCTATTCAGGGTCAAGTGCTTCTGGCTATGGTCAAATACTTTACGTTTCTCCTGAACAACGCATAAGATTAAAAGATTCATCTGTACAAAGTGACATTTACTCATTAGGCAAATTAGTATATTTCATATTTACAGGCAAAGACCCCGATAATTTAAAGCAGTTTGAATTATCATCACTAGTAGCAAAGTGTGTAGAAGATAATCCCGCAGACAGGTTTTCAACTATCGAAGAATTTGAGATGCATTTTGCTTCCTTGAGAGAACTTCAACTTAATCAAAAAATCGATATTCAACATTTAACTCTTGAAGAGATTTTAAAATCTACAGGCGAAATAAACTGGATAAAACTACATGAGATATTAGTTAAGGGAAACTATATTGACCATGTTTATAGTGATTACATATCTCCTGTAAATGAATTGATATTGAAAAAAGATAATTTACAGCAATACTATTCAGGTGTTGGAAATGCAATCAAAGACTTTGTAAAAACCTACGCCGAAAGATTAGAAGAATGCTACCAAACTGTGCGCTGGCCATTTACTGCTTTAAGCACTTTTGGGACTGTACTAATAAAAATTATTAAAACAATTAATGACGAAGAAGCTAGATTGATTTGTTTCAAACAACTATGGTATATTGCCTATGAAGCTGACAAATGGAGTGTTCAAAAGGAAATCAAAGAAGTTTTTAATGATAAATACATATCTCCAGCCATAGAAACACAACTTGCGGAATTTATTATTGCTCGTGAGACGAAATTAGAAATGTCTCTATTTTCAGGACTTACTTTGCCGACCATAGTAAAGTCAGGGATTATTAAAGGCGATGAAATAGCTACTGATAAAGAAGTTCAAAGAAATGCTGAATCTATAAGGTCAAGTGGTTGGTAATTGGTGTAAAAGAATTTAACCTTTAATGCTGTCAATTTTTTTAGGAAATTTGAATTCCAAAAAGTTATCAATCGACCATTCTGCTTTTCTATCAAGTAATAAATCTTCTGAGAAGTCGCTATAAAAATCTACTCCGCATTTTATTGCAAGGTCTTTTATGCCGTTAATTCGGGAAGTATAATTCTTAAGAAATTTATCATGAGGATTCTTTCCATTAACCATATCGTTGTGTCTTGCTTTTAGCCCAACAAAATCATTAGTTTCAATAATCCCCAGTATCTTCCCTTTAGTTATTTCTGCTTCTTCTTTTTGCTCAATAAAAATTAATATTTCATATTTATTATTAAGACAGGAAATCATATTTTCTCGATGCTCAAGCATTTCATAGGTACTGGCAAGTTTATCAAGTTTATCACAATCTTGAGTCAAAATATCTAAATCTTCACAGCTGAGAACACTATTGACATCAAAGCCATCTTTTCCCCAATTCTTCAATATATGACTGTGAAAAATCTTTTTGTAGTTCCATGAAATTTTAGCAGAAGTAAGGTTGGTTACCCCCAAGAAATCTTTATTTTTAAGTGCAAATTCAATAAGTGCATCCATACGCTTCAAGTATGCTTTTTCGATTTCTAACCATTCCAAATAAACTTTAGTTTTAAGAGGCTCATTTACCCGTCCCATAAAATAAGAGAAATTCAACTCTAGGTCATGAAATAAAATAACAGCCTCAGCTTCTAAAATTTTGGAATATGCTACAATACGGGTCGATATATTTTGCTCATTTTTTTTAATTATATCCGATATCGTAGCATACAAAATTTTTAAGCCTTCGCTCGGCTTAACTTTATTACTAGAGATTTCGTTATAAGCTTTTTCAATTTCGAAGAATGCCCCTGAATTTTCATTTTCAGTAATTTTCGACATTTCTTGCTCGAATTCATCTTTACTCATAATTCCTAACAGAAATTTTGCATTAAGCAAAGTATATGTGAGCATCGCTTGTACATTTAATTCAAAGTTATCGGACTTTTGCTGAGCAAGTTTTAACAATTCCATTGCTTTATACAAATTACCATGCTGAAAGTATGCTATTCCACAGATAAGATTGAATCGAGGTGTTGCTTCAGTTCTTGGATGAGACCTTTGCTCGATTTCAATAATAAAATTAAAATGATGACCATTTATGAGTTCTTGACCAAATTGATCAATGTAAGCAATATTTTCAGCAATGCTATAAATTTCTTTGTCTTTGTCGATAACTATGCCTGAAGATTTACTATCGGATATAACAAATTTTAAGTGTTGATTGAGTTGTCTAAATAACAATCCATTATTAAATGTTTCTTGATAAATTTCTAATAAAGCATCATTATCAAATAACTTCGAAAATCTCAAAGTATGTTTTTCTTGTTTGTCCCAATTGACATTTTTCTTTTGAAGTTCTACAAAAAAATTATTAACACTTTCATAATAAAACGAATTTGTCGGCTTATGATAAAAAACATAAAAAGCTGGCATGCCATTATTCAGAAGATAATTTATATTGGATGAATAAATCTGTAAGCTAAAACTACCATCAATATTTGCTTCAATAGAGTCTGTTGCCTTTAACTGCACAGCAAACCTAAAATTAGTATATACAGACTCTCCCGTTGATTGCTCTTTTTTTATCTCAATATGGAAATCAATACCTTTATCTCTTACTGTTTCAGAACGTATTTCAAACTTATTTACATCAAAGAGAGGTCTAAAGATATTATTAGAAATGGTTTCTAAATCTTCATTAAGATTTACTTTGGGAAGATTAATATTGTCTAGGCTGTAATTTTTCATGAGATTCTAAATTAACTTGCCGTAAAGTTAATTATTTGTATTCATTCTCTTTTTTTCTCGTAACAAAAAAAGACTCATTCATTCTGAAGTGAATTCAGAATTAAATAAGTCTTAAATCTTGGTTATTTAAAATACTTTTTTCTCCGATTAATTAGGATAAATTTCCATTCTATAGTATCCACCATTTTTAAATTTAAGTTTTAGAACAACTAAGTCATTATCCTTGTCATAAAAAGTTATAGTAACATAAGCACCATCTGACTGACTAAAATATTTTGTACTAATCTCATCATTAAAAGAGGCTATATCAGTATGTGTTGTGTAGTTTGTATCTCCCGAGATATATTGAACAGTAAATTTGCTTGTCTCTTCATCATACTTATGAGAGTAATCATTGCATCCGACGCTCAAATTGAAAGATGAATAATTTGTCTGTCCATCTTCTTTGGTAAATTCAAATCGTTTTACACTAATCTGTTGGATAACTTCATAATTAGATGTACTTTGTGTATTGCTTGTTTGTGAACTTGTAGATGGCAAAGCCTTGCCTATTTCTTTAACGGATTGACCAACTGCGGAATTATCATACGCTTGTCCTAATGCCTCAAGCATTCCTACTTCTTTTTTCTTCCCACTTTTAAGGTCAGCTATATCTTGTTTTACTTTTGAAGCATATTTACTATCAGGGAAATATTCCAAAAACACCTCTCTTTTCAAGTAAGGAACATCTTTATAAAAACTTGCCTCTAATTCATCTTTACAACATTGTTTACAAAGTGATATTGCTCTTTCTATATTTTTACGAGATAAATTCGGACTTGGCATTCCTCTGTGAGCATCAACAATAGCGTCCCTGCAAGCTTTTTCATCTAACTTCTTGTAGTAATCAATCATATCTTCATTTTTTACAAAATAAAAGTAGTCTACAGCACCTGACCTCGAACCGCTAACTCCCATAAAAGTGTAGTTAGGTTTGTTTTCATTGAACCATTTTCTAATTTCAGCTTCACTCTTAGAGGTGTGATAAAGTCTTGTTCTTCTTACGTCTTGAGCAAAATAGACATTTTGAACAGAGTACCGACCTGTGGCATTATCTTTTTGTGAATTATTCTCAACTAGTTTCTCTAAGGAAACACCACAAGAGTTGAGAGTTATTGCTATTAAAATAATAAGTAAATAATTTTTTTTCATGAGTAAATTTTTAATGATTATAGAACAATTTTAAAATAAAAAAAGCCCATAAAATAGGCTTACAGGAGTTATTTACTTAACGGGTCATATTAGAGCATGAACCCTATAAAATAGAAAGTAAGAAAAAATGTAATTACAGGTTTTTTGATGTCAAAAGGGTATGTTTTACTCTTTCAAGAAAAACATCTCCGATTGGAATTTCGACAATTGTGTCTTTTAAAGTAAATATCTCGTCCAATCGTATTTTACTTTTCTCGGAGATTTCAAAAACTCCTGTTTTAGCTCGAAGAATAATAAACTTTAAAGTAGTATTCATTTTCTCTATGTAATTGATGTTTACGATATATGATTTATGACATCGAAGAAAAGTTTTTGGAAGTAAATTTTCAATTTCTTTCAAGGGCTTTGTAACGGTAATCTTTTTATCGTTTAAACGATGAATATTACAATAGGAACCATCGGATTGGATATACAAAATACTATCATGCTTTACTAACCAGTGAGCCGTTTTGTCTTTTATACTGATATGGTTCTTAAGTTCGGAAAATCTTTTCTTGAACTTATTGATAGCAATAGCAAGTTTTACAGAGTTCACAGGCTTATCCAAATAAAACAGAATGTCGTCATAGTTTATTGCTTTTTTTGCAAACCTATCTACATCAGAAAGCACAATCACAAAAGGGTGTTCATTAAAAAAGGCGTTTGTTTCTTTTAAGATTTCAAAGCCAGTTCCATCATCTAATTCAACATCTAAAAAGATGATATTAGGCATTTGGGTAAGGGTCAAAACAATGCCATCATTAACCGAAGATGCAATTCCTAAACAAATAAATTCGGGATATTGTTTGAGTTCATTTTGGAGGTGTTCCAAGCACTCTTTTTGGTCTTCTATAATGATGTAACTGTAATTCATAATGATGTGTTTAAAGGACAAACATCATCGAAAATAAGTACATAAAAAAGGTGAACAAAGTGAAAGATTAGTTAATTTGGATTAACTTTCTAAACGAGTTAAATTTTGGTATAAACTACAGAAAATGGCTTGTATAATTGCTGAAAGCATTCTGAAAGAATCAGTTTGTGAATTTTTGATTTCGGGGTTCAAAGGGGTTTCCCCTTGCAAGGAGCAAATTAACACGGTTACGGGGTAATTTGCTAACTTGCAACTCCCCACAGCATCATTTTTGAATCTTTAAAGTTTGTTCTCTTATCGGCAGATTTTAGTTTTCTCTTTTTCATTTTCTTATTGGATTTTGCATTTCATTTTTCTATCATTTTTCTCTGAAGCATTCTCATTTTTTCTTAGTTCCTTTTTTTGGTTTACCTCTTCTTTGAACACTAGAAATTTTCTATTTGCTTTTACAGAATATAGTTTTATCTCATGGTCATTAATTGCTTACTTCTATTTTAATTTTGATTAAACTCTAATCTTTCCAAGTAACTTTTCTTTCCCATTTTTAAATTGTTGTTGTGGGTAATTCAGAGACTCCCATTTTATTTGTTTTACTATTGGGTAATAACTACTCTGCTTTAGCAAATTGAATTTATTAAAAATCAATTTGACTTTCGGCATCTAATCAATATAAGACTTCTTGTTGTTGTGTTAGTTTGTGATTTTTGTCAAATAAGTCCTTATTGAATCTATACGAAAATTGAATAATTGGCTTTATAACTACGAAATCTATCTCTTGGATTATCCTATTGACATGTTCGAAACTCTCCCGAACACCCTGATTATCTTGGATAAACACCTCGCTTAATCAAGGTTTAGTATTGAATACAAGTAGCTTTTCGGAGGTTATTGTTATGTTCGAAAAGAATAATGATGTAATTTTTCTTTTTCGAACATAAACAGCATCATCATATATCTCATTTATTTTTACAAGTCCCCAAATAAATCAATCAAGTTCTAGTATAGCATTTCTATGACTAACAGCAAGTTTTCCGATTTCCTTTTGTAAGTAATCAATTTGATCTTGATATTTTTTTATGTCTGCTTGAAATACATTCTTTTGTAATTCATCAGGGTTGTTTTGTCTGTTAAAATTTCTTGCATAGTTTTCCATCAATGAACTTATATGATTCATCTGAAGCTGTAGCTTTCTTCTTTTCTCATTAATATTTTTAATGGTCTTATCGTATTCGTTAATTTGAAACTCTCTGTATTTTTCGTAGTTATTTTCATTAATTTGAAAATGTTTTTTGAAAAAATCAGAAATCAAAATGATAAGTTCTTCTCCACTAATTGAGAATTGTTTATCATTTACTTTCATTCCTGTTAGTTTGTAATTGAATTGATGTGGCTTAACAATATCCTTTAATGATGCGTTAGGGTTACTAACTTTTAAATTAGCCAACGCACTGCGATGTCTTTTAGGATTTGGAAGTTCAAAAATCATCCCATGCTCTCCTTCAAAACGTAAAAACTTATTGGGTATGAGTTTTAACTCATCATATTCATCCTTAGTTTTATATGCTCTTAAAGAAGTTGGATTTGCTTGTAGATGCCTGTCGAGTAAGATTTTATGTTCTTCTTCAGTTATAAGTGGCTGGTAGTATGGACTTGCTCCATCACGCAAATCTACCTCATTGTTTCAACTTATAAGCACTCCATAATAGAATGGGTCTAGCCGTATCCTATACAATAGTTTCGTATTTAGCTTTGCTTCCTTATTTTTGTATTTTCTTTTAAATCAACTTGATATAATAAACTTTCCAATTGTTTCATCAGTTTGATTTTCATATACCTTTCTTCTGAAAGCTTCTTTCCATATTTCAAAATATTCTGGGTCGGGTTGGTGGTATTTCTCTTGATTGATAATGTATCCATATTTATGTTTTCCATCTGCCTGTCCTCTTTCAATAACTCCCATCTTTCAACGACCAACATTTTTACTTAGTACATCTGAGTAATTGTATGAAATTACAAAATTAATTCACAAAATCATTCTACCATTTTCATTGTTCTCAAAAGTGAAATTGGTGTATTGCACATCTAAGTAGTTTTGGTCTATTAGCTGAACTAATTCTCCACTTTCAACAAGATTTCTTGCGTGCCTGTCAGGTGCATAACTAAGTATTCATTGAATTTTTCATTTCTTAACCAAACTAATTAGTTTACTTCGAAGAGGTCTGTTATTTGGTGTCTTTGCTGACTTTTGTTCTACAATATAGAATAGTCCATTAGCTCTTTCAAGTACAACTTGTTCATAAGTGCCTTTACATTCATTTATCCATCTATGATAACTTTCATCACGAAAGAAAGTATCGGTTAAATCATTATGGTGCTCGACATTAATATCTCTTTGTTTTGCATAGTCCAAACAAGTTCTCAATTGGTCTAATAAACTTTGCTTTTGTCAGTCACCGCTCTCCTCTCTTGATTTCCTACAATAGATGACATATTTAATCTGACTTCTATCTAGGACAGGGTTTTTCTTAGGTGTTTTTTTGTTCTTAAGCATATATTTATGATATTTCTAAAATAAAATGTTCGATTGCAATAGAAAAAAGTATAGCGATTTGAGATAAAAAAGCAAATAATAATCGAACAAATTAACTACAAAAAAACTATCTCGCTTTTGAGATAGTTCTGTTTTCTTTTTCTTTCTTTATTTGTTCAATGATTCGTAATAATTCAGATAGGACTTGTCCTTCTGAGACAGGTTTAGCTTTTTTATCAAATTCCAATCTAAATCATTTTATGACAAATTTTTTACGCCTTTCTGCAATTCCCTTTTCTTGAATTTTCCACGCTACATTATCATTGCTTTTTTTCATATCATTTTTGTTTTACTAGATAAAAGCAAAAACTAAATCGGATAATTTGCCACTAACACTTCTTTTTTTCTTTTGATAGGTCAACTGTTCCTGTTGTGACTCGCTGATAGTGGCTTGTCAAAAGTTTTTACATATCGGTTATGTTTTTTAATAAACTCGTTTAGTATTTCAGAAGGATAGTTTGATAATAGAAATTTTCATTTAATGTTTGCCAGTACTTCCAAATCACGAATAAAATGTTCTTTCTCATAACCACCGTAGTGTCCTTGGTTCGTTCCAATATAGGGTGGGTCTGCATAAATAAAAGCATCTACTCTGTCTCTACTTTCGATAACTTTGTAGGCATCGTTTTGTTCGATTTGGGTATGGCGAAGTCTGTCCATTAAATCCGAACCAAACATATCAATTTTATTTTTAAAGACAACTGACGACCTTCTTTCTCTGTCGTATCATCGGCTACCAATTTTGTTTAAAAATCCTTGATTGGTCACTACATAGAATGCCCAAGCTCTGATAACAGTTTCGTCTGCGAACAATCGTGGGCAATCATAAATAAACAATGCTTTTCTGTAGGTTTCTCTGCTGTGGAGCGTGTCTTTAATTTTTTGCTCAAGTTCCGCTCATTTGTTTTTTAAAACCTTGTAAAAGTTAATCACGTTCATGTTCACATCATTGATGACTTCACACTTGGCAGGTTCTTTGGCTCGGTAGACACTTCATCCGCCAAAGTAAGGTTCAATGTAAATATTGTGTTTGGGAATCAAAGGCAAAATGTCCTTTAACATATTCTGCTTTCAACCGTAGTAGGAAATAGGTGTTTTTAAAATCACTTTAGGTCTGTTTTTGGGATTTGTTGTCATTTTGTTTTACAGAGGATAAAATATCTATTATACTAGATAACCAAATGAAAATGGCTTGCTAAAACAAGCCATTACTAATTACTGTGAAAACTGTCTACTTTTTATCTTCTTCAGTCACAACTTTCTTGTCCTTCTCATTTTTATCTTTGTTAACAAGAGTTGGTTTGTTGTTCCCTAATGGGATAATTTCAACTGGTGCTGAGGATACCTCTTTACTCCATTTGTTGGTCACATAGGAAATGATGCTAAAATCATCTCCTATGACTTTAAGTAACTCTTCGTTTTCCATATCAACAAGTTCATACTCTTCAGGGATAACCCCATCATAAATATGATTGATGATTTCGATGAGTTCTTTCCTAGAGAAGTACTTTAACAAATCAGCTGAGATTTGTTTGGTTTCTTTCTCATCCTTTGCTCTGTTTTTTAGCACCAATGAAAATAATTTCATAAGTGCCCATTTTTGTTTTTCCATAATGGCTTTTGTTTTAAATTAATTATCAAGTTTATACATCAGTTGTACTTTGGAGTTTTGCTCCGTTACTGTTTCTTCTTTTTCGATAAGTTCCTCTCGGACTTTTTGGGCTTCTTCTTTACTCAAATAGTAAGGTTTGGGATGGGTGTAAACCCATTCAAAATTGCCTTGCATATCTGCCAATAACACCACAAACACTTGTCTCATTTTAAATTGATTTACATTATTATTTTATAGATTATAAACACTTTGGAGAAGTCTTCATTTGGAATAATTTCTTCTACAAATCGGTCTTCATCATAGAGTGAGCCTAGCATAAAATTTACAAAGCCTTCAAAGTCCATAGGTTCTTCCAAGAAATCATCCAAGTACTCTTGATGCATTTCTTTATTTAGAATTATCACTTGTTTTACGTATCTTTTGTTTTCCATTTTATTTTACAGCATCATTATTTTAGCTTCTCCTTCTTTGAGTTGTCCATCCTCAATCATCTTAAGTAGTGCTTCGTTTGCCTCCTCTTCAGTATCATAGAACTTAGGAGGTGGCGTAGTTACAATGTACTTGTCCTCTTCGCTAACTGAACTATCATAAATACCAAATACAGGAGTTGGATTTCCAGCCTTATGTGATAAAGCCCTGAAATTGGCACAATCATATTCGTCCCAATCCGTTACGGGTTTTTCCATCAAATAATGCGTCTCCAATCCCAACTGAGCAAGGGTAGCTCGTACTCTTTGTGGAGTAACTTTGGTGGTTTCATATAGTTCCATTCTCGCTTGGTCTATCTCATAAGAAAGAATATAGAAGTCATCTCCAATGGCTTGCAACAGTTCTTCTTTGTCCATTTGGTCGTAATTTATCCACTGGGGTACAGTAGGAACATACAACCATTTGATAATATCCATTAGTTCATCTTTGGAGTAGATCGAAAGGAAAACATTGTCTATGGTAGAGACCTTTTCATTTTGCATAGTTTGTTGCAATCTTCTAAGGAAGTACTGTATAACCAAACGTGCTTTTGTTTTTCTAAGCATTTCTTTCATTAAATTAAATTTTTGTTTTACGGTTGTTCATCTTTGAGCTTATCCTTTTGCCAAAATTCTTTTGAGGCTTCAAATCCTATCCACTGACCATTGTGGTCAAAACCACGATTGGCAAGTTCATGACGGATAAGTTTCTCTAGTGGAATTTCATATAAAAGGACAAAGCGTAGAAGTTCTGCTTCCATTACAGAAAACTTACCTAGTAAGTCTTCCCAATGTTCTAGCATATTGGTTTGTTGAGCGATGGCTTGCAATCTTTCATAAGAAAGATTTTTGTAGCTATCGGTAAGCGGATAAAAATGGTTGTCCATTTCCATCTCTTGTGCCGTCTGTAAATCAGAAACTACAAAGTTGTCTTCGGGTCCGTCATAGACCACAAAATACCTCTTGGCATTTCTGTACTTAAATTGCAACCAAACCGCTCTGTCTATTGCATTGTTTAGGTCAGAGTAGAACTCCATAGCATTTTGTTTCATGAGTTTTGTTTTTGAATTAAAAGTGATTTAGTCTTGTTCTTCTTCATCCTCTTGCTTGTCTTGAGGTTCGCAGTAGGTCATAATGGTTGAAAGCAAGTGGTTGTAATCGCCACTTTGTGCCTCTTCAAGCACTTGGTCGATTTCATCTTGCGTCCAACCCTCACGTCTTGCTTGTCTTGAGAACACTCCCATAATGGCATACGCATTCCCATCAACCCCGACAAGTTCGAGGTCGACTGTTTTTCCAATTTTGTTTTGCATCGTTTTGTTTTTTAGTTGCTAAATAGTTTTTGCAGGAAGTATCCAATAACCAGAACTTAGGATTTAGAATCCCTATTTTTTACTTCCGCTCCAACACTTTACATTTTTGTTTTAAGTGATTTGGTATGTTCTCTGGCGGTGGTGCTTGTATGGATTTTTTTTCATTTCGCAAGGGAATCAGCTTCACTTGAACTTTACATTTTCAAAATTTGTCAATGCAAAAAACAGAAGAAAAAAAAGTGTATTTCTATGGGGTTCTTTCTTGAAAAAATGGAGATATTGCTTGGGATTATGTGCGGTTTTTCATCTCCTTTAGAGGTTTCCAAAAAGGTAGGCAAAAAGGTAGTTAAAAAGGTACACGCCAATAGGTGTGCTTTTTGGTCTTTGTAGATAAAGGACTTGCATTTTTAAGTAAAACAGATATGTACCACCTTCCGCTTTATTTTCTAGCTCGACACAAAATGACAGTACATAAACGCTTTTTTGATTTTATCGCCTGAACCATTCGTCTGTATTTTTTAGACCCAAGCCTGTTCCTGTGTACCTTCATGCACTAAAAAGACATCTGATTATTACATGAAGGACGGGTTCAGGCAAATCGGTATTCTTGCAGTCGCTTTTTTACAAACTCCAATATCTATCGCATAAAAGACAGCAATATGCACTGGTACTATTAGACCCACATGGGGATTTGGCGGAGCGTATATTGGCATTTCATTTAAACGCTCTCAAGCCACAGCGTATTATTTATATTGACTCGTCCCGAGAGAAAGACTACATCCCGTGTATTAATCCCTTTCGAAAGAAAGTGAGTAATCCTATGATGGTGGATTTACTATCTCAGCAACGAGCCAAAACATTTGCAGAACTCATTCCCGAAGCAGGGATGTCCTTGCAAATGGAAACGCTTTTAAAACCATGCTTGGCGGTTCTGTTCTCTCATGGAGGATGTGGCTTATCGGATTTGCAGGATTTTATGAATGACGCTACCAACCAAAAACGGATTGAACTTTGAAAAAAAGCAACGCATCCAGTCTACAGGAGTTTCTTTACTTCTGCCTTTGAGAATAAAAAATACAGTGCGACCAAACTTGCGGTATATACAAGACTTCAACACCTACAAAACAATTATAGTTTTTATAGGATGATGAACGGGGAAAGTGATTTTGATTTGAAAAAAGAAATGCAAAAGGGAAAGGTAATTTTATTTAATCTCTCCAAAGGAAAATTGGGTGAGGACACAAGCAAGGCACTTGGGAAGTTTGTATCGGCTACGTTATTAAGCATAGCGTTGCAACGTGCATTTGAACAAGAACAGTATAGAAAGGCTTGTTATCTGTTTGTAGATGAATTTCACAATCTTGCTTCGGGTGGCAGTAGTATGGAGACGATATTCTCTGAAGCAAGAAAATACAAATTGCATCTGATAGTGGGAACACAAAGTGTCAATCAACTCCCTGTATCACTTAGGGATATGGTCATCAATAACACCGCTATTAAACTTGTTGGAATTAATGGACTTACTGCTTTAAAATCTCAAGCAGGAGATTTGGGTGTTCCCTTTACTATTTTAAAAACACTTCCTCCATTTTATTTCTACATTAAACAAGACCACTACGTTGCAAGAAGGATAAAAAGTCCGGACTTTCTTTTAAAACACTCTAAAAGGTATTTCTTATCCAAAAAAGAACAAGCCAAATTAAAAGCTCAAATCCTTTCTCAAAATTCAATTTACAGAAGCACTAAAAATCTTGATAGCGATTTGTCTGCTATCTGATCGCAAAACTCCACAGAGTCCAGCAATAATTTCAAACCCAAATTCCAACTGTAGCGATTGTTGTTATAAAAAAAAGCAAGGCAGTCAGCCTTTTTATTTTTTTATAAAAATCGAAATGTTAACCAAAAGATTATTTTTCAAAACGCTCTCGCCATCACAAGAAAAAATCCTGCTGAGTTTGGCTCGTTATAAATTTCTAACCACAGGACAGATGCTTCGTTTGGGAATTATGTCCGATAGAGCCAATTTAAACAAACAAATCCTTGAACTCAGATATTGGAAAAACCCACTGGTGGGTTCTGCAACCTTTGGTGTGCATCCAAAGTTTTGAAAATTGGAAAGTATCCACCATCTGACTTCGCATGGAGCTAAACTTATCGAAGAGCGTTTATCTTCGAGTATGATTATAAGGTTTCCAAAGGCTAACACCGTGCTGTTTGGACAGGATTATTACCATAGAATCCACACCATTGATGTTCATATCGCTTTACAAGAATGGGCATCAAGTGAGTCTATTGAGTTATCACTTTTTCTAACGTATTTGGATAAAGCCACCACTGGTAAAACAAAAGGATTCAGAGCAGAAACCTACATCTCATTTTCAGATAATGAGTATTTGATTGCTGATGCTATTTGTATGCTTCAAACTCCAATCAGAAAAGAACTCTACGCCATCGAAGTATTTAATGGTATGAATGTGCAACGTGTACATAATTCATTACTACAACATCTAATGGCTTTAAAAGAAGGTCAGCCAAGCAAACAATTTGGACTTGAGTACGGCTCAAGGGTGCTGAGCGTTTTTGGATTGGAAGCCTGTAAAACTCAAATCATCAAAAGAATTTTTGATGATGAGCGTTTTGCTTTTGCCAAAGAATATTTTCTTTTTAAAACACTCGATGGACTGAAAGAAAATGTGTTTGAGGGATGGGAGTTGTTTGATGGGACAGTAAGAACATTGTTTTAAATATGATGAAAACTTATATAATTTCAGAAATAACAAAAATTGCAAGAAAATATTTCTAGCATTTTAACTATTTTTGAAAAACATTTAGGTCATATTTTTATTTATCATGTATAGTTGACAAGCATTTATTGATTATATATACTTAAGTAACAAAGAAAGATAAATACAATCCACTTCATAAGGAATCAGAGTTAAGATTTAACTATTGATAACAGGAAGAAAATGTGTACAAAAAATAACAAAAGATACTTAAAATTTATACTCAACAAATCTAGACCCTATGTTTATATCAAAATTATCAATTAGAAACTTTAGAAATTTCAGAAATGTTTCACTGAAATTTAATAAAGGGGTAAATACAATTATCGGAGAAAATGGTTCTGGAAAAACGAATCTCTTTCATGCAATTAGGTTACTAATTGATGAAAGTATGCCAAGAGGCGTGCGATTATATGAAAACGATTTTAATCGTTCACTTGGAAAATGGGCTGGACATTGGATAATAATTCAAATCGAATTTCAAGAACTTGATTCTAGTGAGGAAGCACAATCTATCGCAATGCACAAAATTGGTACTGTAGATGATATTGATAGTACTATAGGAACTTATAATATGTTCTTCCGCCCTCGCATTGAAGTAAGACGTAATCTTTATAAACTTTCTCAGAGTGATGATAAGACAGTCGAAGAGTTAGATAAACTGTTAAACGAAATATCATTAAACGACTATGAATCTGTTTTTACTGGAAGAGGAAATGTTGATTTTTCAGATGATGAGACATATTCTGAATATGTTGGTGATTTTGATGAAATAACATTTCCTGACCCTGACCAAGAGCAAACGGATGTGTATGGTATAAAAATGTATGGTATTTCTATTCCCAATGAATTTGCCTTTACTTTTGCAAAAGCTCTTAGAGATGTTGAATCTGATTTACGCTCATATAGAGATAACCCGTTACTGAATTTATTGAGAGATAAAGAGAAAAATATTTCAATTGATAAGAAAAACGAAATTGAAGAACAGGTCGATAAATTAAATAAAAATATTTCAGGTTTAGAAGAAGTTAAAGGTGTTTCAAAAGGGATTACTCAAACCATAAAAGAAGCAGTTGGAGAGACATACGCACCCAACGTAAATATTAAATCTGAGTTGCCTTCAGAAATGGAAAAAATACTTCAATCTTTAAAATTATGGGTTGGAGACCCTGACGAAGAAGGACACGAAGGTAGATTATGGGAATTGAGCCTCGGAGGAGCAAATCTTATTTATCTTTCACTTAAATTACTAGAATTTGAAAAAGTTAAGAAAGAAAATAAAATTGCAAATTTTATTTTAATTGAAGAACCTGAAGCGCATATACACACTCATATTCAAAAAACGCTGTTTCAAAAATTAGATAAAGAAAAAACACAAGTTTTTATTTCTACACATTCTACTCATATTTCATCAGTATGTGAAATAAGTTCTATGAATATTTTGGGAAGAGGAAAGAAAAAGGCTCATGTATATGCACCTTCAAATAATCTTGAACCAGACAAAATAACAAAACTAGAAAGATATTTAGATGCCAATAGGACTAATTTATTGTTTGCGAAAGGCGTAATTCTTGTCGAAGGAGATGCTGAACACATATTAATCCCTGAAATTATAAAAAAAGCATTTGGTGTTTCTTTAGATGAACTTGGAGTTTCAATCATTAATATTGGAAGTACGGGATTTGACAATGTTGCCCAATTATTCCATAACGATAGAGTTCGTAGAAATTGTAGTATTCTGACAGATAACGACCTTTCTATTGTTGAGTTGCCCGATGACCCAAAAGATGACAGTCAATACGAAAGAGATTGTCGTAATTCTCAAATATCAGGGGTAGATAGAAAAGAAAAACTAGAACTTTTTTGTAAGGATAATGATTTTGTGAAACCATTCTATGCCAAACATACTTTTGAAGTTGATTTTTTACTTGAAGGAAATTCACACGAAGTTATTGAGACAATTAAAAAAACATATAAAAGACAAAACGACATTGACCAAATTACAAAATTGCTTGAGGATGATGATGTTTCTATTTCAGGAAAGGAAGTTTTAAGATTAGCTGAAAAATTTGGAAAAGGTTGGTTTGCTATTATGGTTTCCGAACAGATTAGCAACATTACATATATCCCCGATTACATTTTGGACGCCATAGTATTTGCGTGTCCAACTCTTAATCAAAGTATATTACTTACTATTGCAAAATATAGGCTCAATAAATTAAAAGACAACCATTATACAGAAGATGAAACAGATTATAAATCACTTCTTGAGAAAATAAGCTTAATTGAAGATACAGAAGAGGCATTAGAATTCTTCAAGACAGAACTTTCTGATGATGTATTATCTAAATTAATTAACAAACTAAATGCTTAAAGGTTTAAACCCGCAACAAATTGAAGCAGTAATTGAAGAAGGAAACGTTCTTTTAACTGCTTGCCCAGGCAGTGGTAAAACTCGTGCGCTAACTTATAAAATAGCATACGAGTTGGAACGTTTAACTAATTCAAAAAAAATCATTATAGCGGTTACCTTTACCAATAGAGCAGCTGATGAAATAAAAAAGAGAATACGTGAATTAAATGCAGACGACACTAATTTGTGGGCAGGAACGATTCATTCCTTTTGTTTGGAGTGGATTCTAAGACCTTATATGTGCTATTTAGATGAACTCAAAAATGGTTTTTCAATCTCTGACGAATATAATTCTGAAAATTTGATTAGTGAGTTGAAACCAATTTACGGTCTGGGTTATTGGGACTCAGTATCCACTAAATATCTACCAAATGGAGAGAAAGAAGAGATTGTTTACAGGGAATTATTAGATGAATACCACGAGATTTTAGCTAGTAAAAAACTTATTGATTTTGACCAAATACTTTATTATGCAAATAAATTGATTTTATCTTATCCAAAAATATCTGAAATCCTTAAAAATATGTTTCATTTGATTTGCGTAGATGAGTACCAAGACACACAACAATTACAATATGCAATTTTGTCAAAAATAATGAAAGGAGCCTCTGGGAATTGCAAAATGTTTTTTGTTGGAGACTCTGATCAGGCTATTTATGGTTCATTAGGCGGTGTTGCGAAGAACCTCGAAGAAATCCAAACTGAGTTTGGAACAACGTTCACAAATAAAGAGCTATCTGGAAATTATAGGTCTAACCAACAAATTATTGATTATTACAAAAACTTTCAAACTACTGATATTGATATAAAGGCATTAGGGTCAAATGCAGATGATATTGCTGTAATAACCTATAACAGGACAGTTCATAAGGATGATTTGACGGTTTATATTTCCGAAATAATAAAACAAAAGATATCAGAAGGGATTCCAGAACATGAGATATGTATTCTCGCTCCAACTTGGTATCTTGTGATTCCTATGGGCAGAAAATTAAAATCACTTTTACCCAATGTAAAGTTTGATGCAGTCGGCTTATCTCCTCTACAAAAAAATAGAGAAAACACTTGGTTTAAAGTAGCTAGATTATTTCTTGTATCTCCTTCTCCAAAGTCTTTTTTAACAAGAAAACGTTGGGCAACAGAATTAATCAACGAATTAGAAAGTTTAGGTGTTGTAATCTTTGAGAACAAAGAATTTAAATCAAAAGCATTATTGAAGTTAATAAACTCCATATCATCCGAAGAGACCGATGGATTAAAATACTTGGAAGAGTGCTTTACTGAGTTAGTTGAGAAGTTAGAAATATCAATATCTTCAAATGAAATTCTTAAATTACACTGGACAGCATTTTTTGATGGTGCAAAATCAAGACTTGAAAATCCTGATTTTGATTTAGCAAAAGATATTGAAAGTTTTAGAAAAATGTTTAAGCATGAAGAAGGAGTTGTCGTTAATACCTGTCATGGAATTAAAGGCGAAGAATTTGATACAGTAATTGCATTTGGTTTATTACACGGAAAATTACCCAATTGGAATGAAACAGGACATGGAGCAACTGAGAAATTATTGTATGTAATTTGTTCAAGAGCTAAACGTGAATTACATCTTATATCAGAGACAGGTCATGTAACAAAAAACAAAAAACCTTATAATCCAACATATCAACTTAGTTCACTTGAATATGATTATGATTGAAGTTTTGAATTTTGAAATGTAATAAAAAAGGATTATACCGAAGCATAATCCGAAAGGTTATTTAAAACATGTCCTGCTAATCTTGAGTAAAATAAATACTGTCCCATTTGGAATAAACCTATCATTCCTCTTGATTTATCAAATCAAAATTCATTTAAGGCATCTTCAACCCACCATTGGAACTTTGGTGCTTTTTCCCATAAATCGGAATTATAAATATCAACTTGTGAATCAGCCCATTCGCTTGCAAGGTCGCAATAGTAGTGTCCGTCTTTATTTTGGTCATTTCGGTAATCGCAACCTTCGGTAATTTCGATGTCATAAGATGATAGAAAATCTTTGGCAAATTCCAATAATTCTGAATTGGTAAGCACATCATAGAAGTCAGTGTCAAATTCTAGTTGCTCAAGGAAGTTTTCAATTGATTTTTCGAAGTAAGTCATGTGCATTATATTAAAAAATAAAGAATAATACACGGTCGATACATCTAAAGCAGGATAGCAGAAAAATCAACACAAAAAATCCTTTTCCAGCCTGTTTGTGTTTAATTTATGCGAGCTTTAGATACGACATACGTGTAAATTATTCTTTTTATAATGCACCTTGAATTATAAAATCATGAAAACTTACAGTATAAGTTTTGACACTTTTATATGTGCTACTTCAGAATTTGGAATGCTATTTTTTATCTTCCGATATCGTTAGAGGGTTGAGTAAATGACCAAACTTATGGACTGACCTGCAAGTTAATGCTGATGTTGATTGTATCTGTTTTGGGAAAACGAATTGATGATTGAAAAAATGAATTGAATTGTTAAGAATGTAACTTTTTATTGCAATATGTGAAGTAAAAAAAGGACAATAAAAATCTTTAAGCAAAAAAAAGCCCGCCTTAAAAATTGAAAGCAGGTGTTTATTGTGAATTTAATCTATTAACATATTAGCAGTATGACTGCTGGTACTGTCTGAAAATCTTCTTTTGTAAGTTATAAGGTTTTGGAATTTATCAAATATTGAATAAATTTTTAAGAACCCTAATAAATTCATTATCTTCTTTCTTCTTTACTATTACTTCTCCCGAAGAATCTATCATTGCTTTTTGCAATTCTATAATGTGTTCAAGTTGCTTTTCTGTATAAGCTGCGACAGGGATTTTTTTGAGTGTTGGGTTACCTTCTACGGCTACAAAGGTCTGATTACCTTCAATAATGACCCCAAATGTTGATTCTTGTCTATTCATGATTTTTAATAATTATATAAATATTATTGTTTTAACTGTTCTTTTTCTCTTATTGAGCGAAGGGCATTGTAGATACCTGCTGAGAGACCTCTTAGAATATCTACATCACGTTTATTAAATCTTTTATATTTCATGCTATCTATACACAAAAATCCTTCCAAATGCAAGTTAGATTCTCTTTTTTCGTCAAACTTAGATGAACCTATCGATTTTGTGCCATACTCTTCTGTTTTTAACGGGAATACTGGCGTAACTATTGTACTTTTGTAAAATTTCCAAAACAAGATAGATAAATAATTGCCTATTAAATGAGAATCAATAGAAAGCCATTTTATCAAAAACTTTGGAGGATATTTATTTTCTCTTTTTAATTCCACAATTCTAGTGTTAATGTAATTCTTTGTTGATGGAATATTATTATTAAAGTAAAAATCGTTTTGGATTTCCATTTTTTCCTCAATAAAAATATCTGTAAAGCAGGTATTTTCACTAAGCCAAGTAAATTTTCTTGCTTTTAATTTCTCAATATCATTCTTCATTTCTTCAGGCTCATCTCTTACTAGTGGTTGCAAATAATATTTATTCTTTTCGTTATCAATAACTAAAATCTTAATACATACCCTAACTTTTCCATTACCTAACTTTTCGAAAACTTCTTTAATTAAGACACAAAATTTTCGTAAAAGAATTAAATCATCATTATAATCATTGTCATCTATATCAGGATTGGTAATTGAATGTATAATATCAAAGGCTTCATTTAATTTTGGAAAAGAATCATAATATCTTTTGTATTTTTCTTTCTTTCTATAAAGAGATAACGCATATATTCCTATTAAACAACAAAGAACAGTTAAGATTTTAGAAAAGACATCTATATTACTGTTTGTGACTCCAAAAAAAGAGACTAATCCAAAACATAAAGTCATTAGGTTGCTTAAAATATCCGATGCTTTCAATAAAAATGATTTAGTTACAAAACAAAAACAACTACATCTATGATACATTTTTTATTTGTTCATAGAAGAGCCACGTTTCACAAACGTACAAAATTTTCTGAAATTGAGAACATTAGAAATAAAAATTATTAAAAAAGTTATTTACTTTTTTTATCATAATTTATCAAAAACCATTTTTAGTTATTTATTAGATTTGGAATCAACTGGCAAGAAGAAAGCCAATTTTCCTCAATCAAAATTATCTTCATCACAAACGCATCTATCATCCACAGTACAAATAATCAGGGTAACAATACCACCTTTAGTAATTTTACAAGGGATCAACATGTTTTTTCTCGTTAATGTATAGAGTCCAGATGCGATAGTCTCAATCGTTTCATCATTTCTCTCATTTTCTACAAAATCCATATCTATTTTTACATCCAATCATAATCCATCTGCAACCTTCTGCATTAGCTTGAAATGAAAATCGACACATTCTTTCATTGACATATATACTTTTGCATCAGAATCTTTTACAAGTTCATTAAATTTTTGGTTAAATTGCAGATAAAGAATACTCTTTGTTTTGGGATTGTTTTCTTCTTCCATCAAGTCTTTAATATTAAAACTACCGTAGGGTGTCTTGTCTGTGATTACAGAGGAAAACTTTAAACCATTTAGATTGCTGATAGTAATACCTTTGTTGTTTACTGACTCATTGTAATTCATGTTTTTTAATTTCAAAAGTTCAACTCCTTGCAGTGCATTATCATCAACTTTGGCAAATTCTTCTATTTTCTCCCATAGCGGAGAAAGTATTCATTGATTTGTTTGATCGGAATTATTTTTAAAATCATGGACACGGGACTTCACGTATTTTTTAATTTTCTCTAAGGATATGTACTTTCCGTTCTCATATAAAATATGATCTTCCTGTTTCATATCCATACTATTATCTGTTATCTTGCTTTGAACCCATGCAGGGAATTGTCACTGGTATCTTTTTACAATTAGGTCGAAAGTTTCCTGATTTACATCAATTAAATTAAGGAAATCCGTTGCTTCATCATGTGTTAGTTTTATGGATTCATCTTCTAATTTACACATGATATTACGAACAAACCATTTTGCCAATTTCCCTTTGGAAGAGATGTGATTAAGAATCTTCTTTGAAAAATCACTTTTTAGTGCTTCAAGTGGTTTAGTGATACCGCAGGTTTTAATTTCATCATCATAGTTAATCTTATTAAGAAAGTTTTTAGATGGCATTATTATATCTTTACAACTTAAAAGTATGATAGATTGTACAGATTTATTTGAGTTTGTCAACTAAAAGTCAAGTTTAAGTTTGAAGCCTTACTTAATCGAATGCACTTTGAAACAATAATACTAAAAAGTTATATGAATCGCGCATTTCTTTAGCCTTAATTGGGTCAAAATATTCAACACATTTAAAAAATAGCTCAACTTTATCACTTTCAATAGGATTAAAACATTCAAAAGTATGACATGATTCAATCCAATCTTTATCTTCTAAAACTCCCTCAATAAAATTTAGTTTGTCTTGATGAACTGCAAAATCAAAAGCTTCGACTAATATTTGACTATCAATTATCTTATGATTTCCTTTTGATATAACATCAGAAATAAATTTTTTTTTATTTTTTGTATTCCGTGTAAGTGTCATTATTAATTTGACAAAAGCGGGGTCGTAATTGTGATAATAATCAATATTTAATATTTCATTAACTAAAGGATAAATAATTTTAGTACTCTTAAATCTATTAAAATAGCTGTCCCAAAATGTTGGACAATCGATTTTCTTTTCCCATATTAACTTGGCAAATTTTATGAATGTTTCATCATCTAATTTTAATTGAGTGAGTGCATACAAGTGATAATCTTCTTTATTATTATTTTTTATTAGTTTTTCAATAAAAAACAGCTCTTCCTCTTGATTTTTAAATATCTGTTTTTCACGGGTCAACATAGAACTGAGAAACTGAGATGTGGAATAATCATCTCCTGTATCAATTATAATCTCTAACAATTGAAACTTAATTCTATCTCCAAATTTTTCGAATTCTTCCAAATCTAACTTACCTAATCCTGAGTTAACCAATATATCATGATTAAAAAAAATAAAATTTAAATAATTTTTATTTCTATTAAAGGATGTTTTATTAATATAAATTTTTAATCTATCAAGAACATCATCATCCTTTGCCTCCCACCTACAAAACCAATTACTTATCTCATTTTTACCCGTATCATTATAATAATCAGCAATATTTAAAAATGTTTCATAAGAAATGAAAACCTTATTATTTGAGTACAAACATCCCCAATAATATAAAGCTTTAGCTAAACCAGGATATCTATTATAAATAAATTTCAAATCACTTTCAATAATGTTTTGAAATACTTGTTGAGCTTCAAATGTTCCAAATATATTTTTATTATTTTTTTCTTGATTAAAACGAGAAATAATGAAAAGTAATAGAAATAATGAAGGTTGGTAATTTTTTGTTTTACCATATAACTTTTTAGTGTCCAATTCCCAATTAGGATTTTTTTCAATAATCTTTTCAATGATTTCTTGATTGTCTTTTGAAGATACTAACAATTCAAAATCATTATTTCTATATTTTTTATATGAACTATTATTATTCCTATCTCCAATAATAATTCTTGTGTTGTTGATACTATAGGTTTGATTAAGGATTTTATTGCCCAACTTAGCTCCCGTTATATCATTGAACATTCCATCCCAATCTTCAATAATAATTAAAAACTTTCTGTCTACATTTCTCTCAATTTCATTTTTAATGATGGTAAGACCTTTTTCTGCAAACTCATCTGTTTCTCCTTTATCCAACCAGACTACAACAAATGATTCGGCATGAAAATCTATAGCAAGTCTTCTAAGTATTGTCGACTTACCACTTCCGCCTGTTCCATATACAATGGCAGAAACCTTACCGTCTTTTTCTTCTATAAAACTATCAAGAACAGTTTTTTTTAAGAGATCATAACCACTTCTTAGAACGTCAAAGTCATTTATTATTCCATACCATTGGCAGTTGTTATTTTGCTTAGCTCCATAAAATTCTGACATCGTAAATTCTTTACCTGACTTTACGGTAGCTATAAATTCTGCATTAATAATTGTCGCTCCATTAATATATAGCTTCGATGGTTTTACAGACGGGTTAGTTGACTTTTTGTTTGATCTAACTATAGAACTTAATAAGGTTTTCCCATATTCACGTTCCTGCGTTCTGCAAAATGCATTAAAAAAATCAATCGTTTTGGGATTGGAAACTCGGTTAGCCATGAAAAAATCTTCTATTGTATCAGCACTAATGACGCATGATTTTAGAAGTTTATTATAATGTAAACTATTAATGTCTGATTTGTTTTTCAAGTATTTTTTAAAATTATCAGTTTCAAAAATATCTATTGATTTATTTCTGAAAATTCTTTTTGCATCTAGGTCATCATTATCAATAATGCGGTAATCATTGTTAATGGCTTTTAATTCATCTCTAACACTATCAATAATCCATTGATTTCTAGTGGATTTCGAAAGAGCATAACCAATACTTAATTCTTCATTAGCTATGTAAGTTTTTACAACATCGAGTAAAGGGTTTTTATCCATAAAGTTTGAAAATGTTGACCGAAAATTACAAAATAAAAAATGTTTAAAAAATAAAATAAAAATCTTAATAATTAAAAACACTCAAGTAAATCAGTATTATAGAGCTTTTTTCTCTTTTTATCCTTTATAAAATCCATGTTTCTTTCGTACTTGATTTCCCGATAGTGACATTGCCTGTAGTTGTTCCTTTGCCTTGTTAAATCAAACTAACAGGTTTACTTCCTTAACCGCAAAAGGAGACACAAAAGTTTAATCTTAATCATTAAAGCGATGAGAAATTCCAACAGAAAAGGTGTGGATGAATTAGAGCCAGGCACTTTACATGCTTAGTCCGCACTTTGGGAAGTGAGTGAAGTAGAGTAACTCTCCCTGTAGTCTTGGAGCAGGAACATTTCCTGCTCCATTTTAAAAACAGTTACAAATCAATAAAATTTATAAAAATGAAAAAATTAAACTCTCTGACTTCAGGCACGTTATATAGCCAGCAGACTTATCGCTACAAAACAAGAGATGGTAGAGCCGTGTTTACATTCTCCTACGAGCAGGAAATGGGATTCTACGACATCATTATCCATGACCATCCAAGCTACAATGGTCGAGACGAATTTCCCTCTGTAGCCCATTGGCTTAACTGTGATATTTCTCCCATAGGCAGAAAAGTCTGTTTCACTCAAGGTAAAGAACCTGATAGTTTGGAAAAAGCCAAAAAAATCTCCATGCAATACGCCGAGCTTACTTGGACTTACATCCTTACAGGTATGACAATAGACGAACAACTTCTTCGAAGAAACTAAATATTAAATACTACAATTATGAAACTACAAATAACAACTAATGCTTATCAAAGCATCGTTAAGAAAATCGGCTCAGGTGTTCCTGAAAAAGGAGGTATTTTGATGGGAATCGATGGAATTATAACTGATTTTATTTTTGATAAAAACGCTCACACTACAGGTTCTACTTACTCCCTTGATGTTGCCTACCTCAATCCAATAATCAAGGAACACAAAAAACAAGGCAAACAACTTATGGGAATTATTCATTCCCACCCTTATGGATGCTCCGAGCTTTCGTATCCTGATAGAGAATATTTTTTAAGTCAATTTAAAAATTTCCCCAGTTTGGATTTTATGTACACACCGATTGTATTCTCTGCCAAACAAAATGAATTTGAGTTCTTTCCTTATGTGTTTTATAAAGATGGAACTGTTGAAAAAGCAGAACTTGAAGTCTTGCCCAACAATTACAGAGAGTACTTGCAAGAAGAAATCCAAGAGCCAAACCATCAAACTATCATTGTAAGACAGGAGTTACTAATTGTAATCAAACAGGAAACACACGCTTCTGCACCTGAAAAAGAACGTCAGTTGGAATTTGAGCCATTATCTATGATAATCTTATTTTCTAACCTGTATTTCTTCTTACTTGGATTAGCTACAGCCATTGTACCATTCACTCTTATCCACATCATTAAAAATCTATAATCATGGACTACTCAAGAATACAAGACAGTGTAGATATGGGAATCATCAAAAATTCCCATATCGTAATAGTTGGTGCAGGTGGCTCATACTCCTTAATTACTTCACTTGCAAGATGTGGTGTTGGCACATTAACAGTACTCGACTTTGACACCGTAGAACAAACCAACATCGTTCGTCAAGGATATAAAATTTCTGATATTGGAAGATATAAAGTTGATGCGCTCGGTAACGAAGTAGCGAGTATCAATCCCGAAGTAAACTACAAAGGGATTACCAAGAACTTTTTAGAAATGAACGACAAGGAACTGGATGCGATATTCAAACAAGCCGATTTATTATTATTTCTTACCGATTCATTTAAAGCACAAGCCTTTGGAAATCTCATTGCTTTAAAATATAATACGCCTGCCATTTGGGCTGGGTGGTACACACAAAGCCGTACCGCAGAATTATTTTTTCAAGTTCCCCAATATACCACCGCTTGTTTTCGTTGTGCAGCCTCTTCACGATATAAAGCTAATGAGCAAGAAGAAGTAAAAATTACATCTAATTGTAATACCATTTTTCATTCACAATTACTCGATTCGCTTATTGGTATGATGGCTCTAGCCATTTTGCATCGAAACACAAATAAAACGGATATTAAAGTAATGAATGAGTACGAGTTGTTTTGGGATTCTCTTGTGTCAAAAGACGGCTCAACACCATTTAATTTCTTTCAGTTCAAGGCACATCCGGTGGGTGGTAATAAGTTATTTGACAAAGCCTATTCACATTTAAGAATGAATGCCCACAATTTTGTAAGTCACTGGCAAAACGCAGAAGCGGAGCTCAAAATACACGGTTACGATTATGATTGTCCTGACTGCAAAGGAAATCTTCATCACGCTGTAAATAACTCAAATCCGTAACACAATGAACGCTACAGTCAAACTATTTTTTTCTGCTATAGGCAGTTTATGTATCGCCATTCTCAGATTCATTTTAGCTTGTTTTTATGGATTAACCAAACTGCTGAGTGCTATCTGTCAATTTTTAATAAGTGCCTTTGATGAAATGCTAAACAAACTAAAGCCATGATAAAAAAATTCATCCTTAATCAAATTAAAGCGAGTTCTCCAACTGCCAAACAAGTTGTGGAAACGATATGGGGCAAAGACCATACCCTTAAAGCAGAGTTCGGAAAGGCTACCAATTTGATCTCAACTGCTAATGATGGGTTCTGTATTGATGGAATACGTTTTTTGTCATTAGTACAAAGTAGGTCAAATTATTTAGTCGTAGCCCCATCTGGAAAAGGTAAAAGTCAGGTCTCAGTATTCCCATTCATATTGAACGCCAAAAGCAAACACTCCCTTATTGTTAATGACCCAAGTGGTGAGTTAAGTGCTACTATACCATTTCTGGAATCAGTCGGTTATAAATGTCATATCCTAGATTTCGGAAAGAAAACTGGTGTGTATTTCAATCCTCTCGATGGATGTGTAAATCATAATCTTACTCAAATGAGAAAAGTTGCTAAAACATTGCTGACTGCCACCACCAAAGAAACTGAAGATTTTTTTAGCATATCAGCAGAAGACTGTTTGGTGTTGTTCATTCAGTTGCTCATGGAATCAGAACCTATGCAGTTTAGAAATCTAGCCAATGTATATAGACTTATTCTTGAGTACCAAGCCAGCCCACATCTGATTGAAAACCTTGTAGCAAATAAAGGTTCTGAAGAGGTATTCAGAAAATTTAGAGCCTTGGCAGGAGCTTCTGAGAACACCCGAAAATCAATTGTAGCAAGTGCCTTAACTGCTTTGTCCTTTATTGGAGAAGACCCAACCCTGTGTGATATTACCTCTCGAACCACTATCCGTTTTGAGGATTTTAGAACACGACCAAGTGCCTTGTTTGTTCATGTGCCTGTGGGTGATGTACGATATTATGCTCCAATGGTTTCGCTGTTTTTTCAAGAGTTCTACCGTTTTGCTTTTTCGTATCTACCAAGTGATAGAGAACTCGATATTATGATGGTACTTGACGAGTTCGACACCCTAACTGCCATTCAGGGATACTCTGAAATTATTTCCAATGCGAGAAAATTTAAAATCCCACAGCAACTCATTTTACAATCTGAAGCTCTACTGAGTAAGTATGGCGATAAGGCAAAAAATATTTTAAACAATTGTAACGTCAAATGTTATTATGGAGGTTTGGGTCAGGAAGCCTACGATTTGGAAAGAGTCTTAGGGAGTTTTGAGTACAAGGATGATAAATCGGGAGGCATTAGACAACGACCTCTGATGACTGCCTCTGAAATCCGTGAGATGAAGGATGAAGTACTAGTTATCCCATCGGGAGAAAAACCATTAAAAATTCCCATCACTCCTGCCTACAAACAGAAACTACTGGTAACAAAACTATGTACTCGACCAAAAAGTAAACCACATCCTGTGCAGTACAACGTCAGTTATTTAGACCTTTCCATTTACAGATAAGAACCATTTTCAAGAACCGTATAACCTTTAGTACAATGAAACTGATAACAATAGCATTAGAAGAGCGATTTGAGAAAATCGGTGACCAGTCGCAAACTACAGACCCAATTATCGTTGCCAAGTTTTTTAATCCCTGTGGTTCTGCTACATGGTATGCTACTGAGTACGATAAAGAAAATAAAATTTGTTTTGGTTATGTTACAGGAATGGCTTTTGACGAATGGGGAACATTTTCAATTGAAGAGTTGGAGTCTATTAAACTACCATTTGGATTGGGCATTGAACGGGATATTTATTTTAAAGAAACCCGCTTTAAAGAAATAATAAAAGAACAAGACTTGGAACGCTAAACACTATTGCATCATTTTAAAATAACTAAACATGGGAACACGAAATTTAACTATGGTCATTCAAGACCAACAGACTAAAGTAGCCCAATATGGACAATGGGATGGCTATCCCGAAGGTCAAGGACTTACCATTCTTTCTTTTTTAGAGGAGAAAACCAATATTGAAAAACTTAAACAAATACTTCCTAAAGTACGCTTTGAGAATAAACAGGACATGAAGCAGAAATCCGAGTTTTTTAAATCAATGGGTGCGGAAGATGGGTGGATGAATATGGAACAGGCTGATCAATTCCACAAGCGATATCCACTTCTTACCCGTAATCTGGGAGGAGAAATTTTAAGTAAGATGTTAGAGTATGCAAACCAAAAAGAAATTGTACTGGTTAATTCTGAGGATTTTGCCTTGGATAGTTTGTTCTGTGAATGGGCGTATGTAGTGGACTTGGATAAAAATACGCTAGAAGTGTACAAGGGATTTAATCAATCTGCGATTACTCCCAAAGATAGATTTTATAATCTCTACGATAAAAAGAATCGCTACAAGCCTATTAAGATTGTCAAAAGTTTCTCTTTGGATAAACTTCCTGATGCAGAGAAATTCATTTCTGAATGTAATAAACAGCATCAAAGAGATAAGACACTATCTAAATCCCAAGATAATGATTTAGAACGCTAATGGCTCACGACTTCCCCTATAAAAGCCTTCATGAATATCTGGATAGTATTTTCAAAGGTGTAACACCTAGTGAAAATGATATCATCCAAGCTAAAAAGTCCTATTGGAAAGCTTACAATACCCGACTCAAACAACATCAAAGAAAAAAGCGAAAAGAGATAACTATTGCTTTAGATAAAAAAGAATGGGAAGCGCTTTTGCAAAGACGAAGTACAAATCAATCTATACACGACTATATTAAAGAATGGCTTACTCATCATATAAGTAACAGCCCAATAGTAACAAATACCATCGTACAAGATACAAGCCAAATTGAACAACAACTTTTTGTTGTATGTGATTATTTGGAAGGTTTAGTATATCAAAGACGGCATATTGATAACAACAGTATCGCAACACTTGAACAACTGCTGTATAAGTTGCAAAAATTATTAGAAGATAAATTTTAAAAAAATGATAATCAAAAGTAAATCATATAAGAACATTCGAAGTTTTACTACGGTACTTGGTTATATCTTTCGTGAGAATGAGAAAGACCAGTCTTTTATGCTCACTAAATTTATCAAAGGCAAAGATCTTTCAACTGAGGAGTTGCATCAGCAGTTTCTAACCAATGAAGCACTCAGAATAAACAGGCGAAAAAATAATGTCGTTCTGTATATGGATATACTCTCGTTTCATCCCGAGGATGCAAAGCGACTGGGCAACGAAAAACTGTATCAGATAACTTTAAAGTATTTATCACTAAGAGCTCCAAAGTCACTAGCCGTTGCTACTGTCCATCGTAATGAGAAGAACCATACTCATCTTCACGTTTGTTTCTCGGGAATCGAGTATAAATCAGGAAAGTCCATTCGGATTTCAAAGGATGACTTCAAGCAAAAAGTAAAACTTCCGATGGAGAAATTCCAACAGGATGTTTTCCCTGAGTTAACACTCTCTAAAATACGACATGAAAAATCATTTTCAATAAATAAAGAACTCAAAAAGGATAATGAAAAGATACTTGAGGCTAAAGGCGAGCTATCAGAAAAACAACAACTTCTGAAGATACTCGAAGAGATTTTCAAAACAGCAAAATCAGAGCAAGACTTTTATCAAAAGTTAGAGGAAAAAGGAGTAAAACTTTATACAAGAAATGAAAAAATTACTGGGATACAAGGCAAACGAAAATTCAGATTTAAGGTGCTTGGGTACACTTCTGAAATCTTACAATCGCTAGAACAAAATCTAACGCTTCATAGACGATTAGAACTGCTCCAAAAAGTAAAAGAAAATGAGCAACAACGAAACCAAAATTCCAAATTTTAAGATGATTAGCACAAGGACGAGCTAAGGGTTTTTAGGGAAGTATTCCCTAAACAGGTTACATTTGCAAGGTCGTTCAGACCGTCATAATGCAATCCTGCACACAGTAGTCGAAGTGAGAGAATTTATTGTTCAACCAATGGAAATTGAGGTTTGAAAAAATGTTTTTCCATTCTATTTTTTGGATGCACTATCAAAAAAATGTTGATTTTTTCTTCTCCTTGTTTTGGTTTTTTGGAGGTTTCAAAACGGCATTTTTCAAGCCGAAAAATAATCCCGAAAAACCTCCGTAACCCCTTCAAATACAAGAGGTTTCACTCGGAAGTATGGAAAGGTTTGCTTAGTATTGCATGACACTGAAAGCCAGTGTTTTAGATTGAGAAATAACCTTAAAATAACAGTAAAATGCTTGGATTTGACACAAAAAATGTGCATTGCATAGCCTCGAGCGAAAAGCCAAAAAAAACCGATTTACCAACCCTTAAAAATGGGCGATTATGAAAGATTTACACAGTTTGTACTTATCCTTTGAAACGGGCATCCGCTCTTCAAAAGCAGTTGACCCTAAACGCTACTTGGAAAGCATCGGACTAAATTATACCGAGCTTCGTATCGGTTTTAATTCAGGTCAGTTTCATCACAGACAACCTCAAGAGTTCAAAGACCATTTTGAATCCTTGGGGATGCTAACCAAAAGTGAAGCAGGAGTTAATCAAGAAGGACTCATGGCGTACACCGTTTTTGGACGCTACGGAGTTATTTTTCCGCTGATGGACAAACACAATCAAGTGGTAAATTATTTTGCTATACGATTTAAGATGGCGTCTCCAATTGAAGAGTATCTCAATGATAAAGGATTGTATCCATCTTATCCTCACCCGAGTACCAAAACACTATATATAGTACCAACGGTTCTTGATGGAGCAAGTCTTTTGCAAAGCAAAGCCTTGGAGAATAAAGAAGCGGTTTTGGCACTGCATGATGGAAAATTTCTTGACCAACATAGAGAAGCTATAAGTCAGTTGGAACATTTAGAACAAATCATCATTATAAAACGCTAATCAAAATGGAAATACTACAACAAGAAATTCAAAAGCTACATTCAAAAGTTCACATTAGTGTGGTTTCACTTCCCGATGGAGATACCATAAATGAGACTTGGCTGAAGTATGGAACTGAGGGAGTGGCTGAACTAATTAAAAGTAGTTCGCCTGTCGAACCACCAAAAGAGAAACTTAATATTATCAATGCGTATAAAATTTCTTTTGAAGGCGAAGCAGGAACATACTATGTGATTGGTAAGCTATCAATGGAAATGCAAAATTTAAAAGTGGCTTTGCAAATTGTGGAGCGAACAACTCAAAGAAAGCACCGACTAAAAATTGACCTTTTTGAATTTTCCCACGTTCAATTCCAATGCAAGGAGTTATCGGAAAAACAAAACTTGGATTATAATACTCTTGAAACGGATTTAATTCGCTTAACGGACTTACTCGAAGTCTATCGTGAGGAATTGTTTGAAAAAGAAATTAATCCTATTGCCGAGCAATATTCTGCAAAAGAATTAACTCCCAAGGCATCGCAGAAGGCAATGGAATTTTTATCCAAACCAAACCTTATAAAAAATATTGATGCTTTGCTTGAGCAAAGCGGAATTATTGGAGAAGAAGACAACCGCATGATGCTCTTTGTGATTGCCTCGGGATATAAAATGCCGTACTTATTACACGCACTGGTGCAAGGAACTTCGGGAGAAGGTAAAAGTCATCTTCTAAATTCCATCGCTGGGTGTATGCCACAGGAGGATGTCATGAACACTACCCGTATTACTAAAAAATCATTATACCATTATCAAGATAAGGAACTCACAAATAAATTGGTTTTAATCCAAGACTTCGATGGATTGGATGATGAGGCACAATTCGCTTTTAGAGAAATGCAATCGGCAAAGTTTTTAACCTCTTCAACCATAACCAAAGATCAATTTGGAAACGTAAGAGGTAAACTCAAACAAGTCAATTGTCACTTCGCTAGTTTAACTGCTACCACCAAAGCGGAGGTATATTATGATAATATGTCTCGCTCAGTTGTAATTGGTGTAGATGAATCCATTGAACAAACACTTCGTATTGTTCAAGAGCAAAATAAAAAAATTGCAGGACTTATTGATTCTGAAAAAGAACAACAAGCAAAGGAACTGCTTCGAAATTCCATTCGGGTTTTAAAATCGTATGTGGTTATAAATCCTTATGCCGATAAAATTATGCTCCCACTCGAAGCCAAGATGCTTCGTAGACTCAACAGTCAATTTCAAAACTTCGTTTCACAAATCACTATCCTACATCAGTATCAACGTAAAACAGATAGTAAAGGAAGACTTATCGCTACGAAAGATGATATTGAACTTGCCGTTGATATTTTCTTTAGTGCCATCATGATAAAAGTCGATGAACTCGATGGTAGCACTCGTCAGTTTTTTGAAAAAATGAAACAGTATGTCAAAAAGCAACCCAAGGGAACAACCCACCGTTTTACCGCAAGAGAAATCCGTCAAGAGGTTAATATCAGCAAATCCACCAACTTTAAATATTTCAATTCTCTACTTGAATTGGAATATATACAAGCTGTGGAGGGTTCTCCAAATAGGGGTTTCAAGTACATGATTGTCCATTGGGACGATATTGAAAAAATACGAACTAAAATTCGGAGCGATTTAAAGGAGCAACTTGCGGGATTGTAAAACACCAAAAAAACGCCACAGCCCCCTAAAATCAAAGCATACGCCGTTGGTGTTCGGCGTTTTTGATACTCCGCTTAAGGATAAAACAGTAAATTAAACTAGTATATAATGATGAAAAAAACAATCCAAACCCCTGTCTACGAGTCGCTACTAAGCGACTTTGATAGTTTTATCAAGGTGCGTAATTACAAATTGGGCAGATCAAATATGCACAAAACTTCGGTGAGTGAGTTTTTGATTTGGCTCGAAGAGCATGGGGTTACCAAAATTAAAGAAGTAACAAGCAAAGAAGTGCTTGGATACTTTGAGCATTTAATTATTAGACCCAACCAAAGAAGAGAAGGAACACTGGCTGAGAAAACAATCAAATTGCATTTATATGCTATTGGTTTGTTTATGCAAAATCTTCTTGAGAATAAAATTATTGATAATGCTTTTTATATTCCATCGTACGGTGGTACGGGAGCTTCCAAAAGTCGGAACACGTTAAGTGTAGAAGAAATTAAACTCGTTTATGCTCATTGTGAAAATGATTTAGAGAGTGCTTTGCTCTCTGTAGCTTATGGCTGTGGACTTCGTAGAACGGAACTCGTACAACTGAATTTGCGTGATGTTCAGTTATCGGCTGGAGAACTTATTGTTCGTGAAGGGAAAGGTTCAAAGCGTAGAGTTGTCCCAATGAGTGACTCGGTTGTGGAATCCATTAGAAAATATGTTCATAGCGAACGTCACGAAAGATTAATGAAAGGCAACCATATCGAAGATGCTTTTTTTATCAATCCAAAAGGCAAACGAATGACGGGAGAATATCTAAACGATACCCTTAAAAAAATGATTGAACAAACAGGAAGCTATGAACTTGTTCAAAAAGAAATAACCCTGCATTGCCTTCGACATAGTATTGCCAATCATCTCGCTGAGAATAACGCAGGGATAGATTTTATAAGACGCTTTTTAGGTCATGCGGAAATCAATACCGCTTACATCTACGCTATCAAAAACAAAAGACGCAAAATAATAACATCATTTTAATAACAGGTTATGAAAAAGCAAACCATCGAGCAGTTTCTATTACAGCAGTATTCATCTCAAACCGTTAAAACATATTTGTTTAATATCAATCATTTTCTAAAACTCAATCCAAAAGCCAAACGTTACAAGTATCAAAACATTGTAGGCTATATGCAAGAGATTAGTAAACAACAATCCAATCCGAAGTATCGAGTGGTTATTCTATCTGCAATTAAAAAGTATTATGATTATTTGGTTATCACGGGTTACAGAAATGACCATCCGTGCAAACTTTTAAATATCAAAGTCAAACACAATGAGCCAATTCAGGTGCAGGATTTATTTTCTAGTGAAGAATTACTCTTGCTTCTCAAAAGAGAAAACCGCTATCAGTATATTGATACCCGAAACGCTGTGGTGCTGTCGCTTCTTATTTATCAAGGGTTAACAAGTGAAGAGATTATTAGTCTTAAAGTAAGGGATATTGATTTGGATAACGGAACGGTGTATGTAAAATCTTCTACCAATCTCAATCGTAGAACTCTTGAACTGGTAAACAGACAAATGATAGTGTTTTCAAAGTATATCAATGAGGCAAGACCTAAACTTTTACGATGGGATTCTGATAAACTTGTCTTAAGTAAACTCGGCAAACCAATAGCCGATGTAAGCAGTATCAAGTCGATAGTTGAACCTCTCAAGGATTTATTCCCTGATAAAAAGTTGTGTCCGCAAACTATTCGCATGAGTGTCATCTGCAATTGGCTTAATGAAAAAAAATATCCGCTAGAACACGTTCAGGAATTGGCTGGACATAAGTGGCCGAGTACGACTGAAAAATACATAAAAGCCAATAGTGAACAACAAAGGGAATTGATAAACCGATTTTTTCCTACTTTATAATTTACTACTTTTGACGAATTAATTCAATCTAATGAGAGAAATCGCAGATAAAATATTAGAAACAATCAAGGACTACAGAAATGATGATGGTCTTTTTTTGGATTCTGACCACATCCTAAACTGGGCAAATCAATTTGGAGATGATGCCGAGTTTATGCTTAATGAAATCAGTCACATATTACCGCAAGTTTATATCTCTAAAGAAACAGCAAAAGAGTATATTGACCAACATATACAAGCATTAAAAAGAGAATTCGGTTATTCTAATATTACCGATTTGCTAATTAATTCGGAGTTCTTAGATATGCAGGAATCATATAAAAGCCAACCAGCTATTTTAAATATTCTTGAAAGTTTATTGAACGAAAAATACGGAGAATCTTATCTAAAATACAAAACATATCCAAAAGTTAACTTTGTGTATTTTGATGATATTCTAGCTTCGGGTAGTACGATAGGAAACCATTTAGTAAAATGGTTAAATCTTGAAAATAATGACGGAATAAAAAACATTGATAATGTGCTCAATGGAAATTATAGATTATCAGTAAATTTGTTTTGTTGTCATACTTGGGGGCATTCTTTTCAAAAATATAGGTTGATAAAAACATTTGAAGATAAAATTGATAAAAGGATTTTATGGTTTTGGAATTTACAAATTCAGAATCATGCCAAGTGGAATAATCAATCATTGAATATTGCTTTTCCAACTGATGAACAACCAGCGAATGTAAAATCTTATTTAGCAAATCTAACCGCTGAAAAATATGAAGATTACGCATACAGAAAGGTTGGAACTCCTGCTAATGAAGGCTTTTTTACATCGCCTGAAAGTAGAATTATTTATGAAAATATTTTACTCCAAAAAGGAATTTCAATAATTGAAATGATTAAAGGAGAAGTTAGACCAAACCTACGACCACTGGGGTTAATTAATCCTTCTTATAAGACTTTTGGACTTGGAACACATTTTTTTACTTGGCGTAATATTCCTAATAATAGTCCGTTAGTATTTTGGTGGGAAGTGCAAGGCCATGATTGGCAACCACTTTTTCCTGTTGCAAATCGTGGATAATATTAAAAAATTGTTTTAATTTGTATATTATGAAAATTAGTGAGAGAACATATCACAAGAATCAAGTTATTACTTTTAGTAAAACTACTGCTGAATTTGGAGGTCTTTCTAATATGGCTTCAGGCTATTCTTTGTTCATAAATGAAACCAACATAGCCAATACAGAAATACTATATCAAGCCTGTAGATTCCCTTTGTTTCCTAAAATTCAAGAGGAGATAATATCTCAATCAAACCCTATGGAAGCCAAAGAGATTAGTAGAAAATATATTCAGTATTCAAGACAAGATTGGGATATAGTTAAATTCGACATAATGAGATGGTGTTTGCAAGTCAAACTTCTTCAAAATTTTGATAAATTTTCGAATTTACTTTTAAGTACCGATGATACTCCGATTGTTGAGTTTTCTATGAAGGATAATGTTTGGGGTGCGATTCCTATTAGTAAAGATTTATTGAAAGGTAAAAACGCTTTAGGTAGACTACTAATGGAAATTAGAGAAAGTTACGTTAAAAAATCTGTTGAAATAGAGTGTGTAAATTCATTAAATATACCTGCGTTTTTATTATTTGATCGCCCAATTGATAAAGCACATAAACCTGAGTTTGTAATTAAAGACCTAGACGACATATACGCTTACTAGATAAGATTTAAGGCTCTCAAATTTGAGAGCTTTTTTGTTTCCGTTTTTAAAATTCTAAACAAAACCAACAATAATTTTACTTAACACAATTTTTTAACTACTTTCGTAGTTAAGTGAATAATGCTGAGTGGACGTTCTTACATTGGCGTGGTTTCAAAAAGGCGTATAAGTATAAGTACAATGGAAAAGAGTACCAAGACGAGTTAGGGCTTAATATGTATGACTACGGAGCAAGGAATTATGACCCTGCTTTAGGGCGTTGGATGAATGTTGATCCAAAAGCAGAAACTTCAAGAAGATGGAGTCCATTTACTTATTGTTACAATAATCCATTGCGTTTTACTGACCCTGACGGGATGGAGGGAACAGATTGGATACAAAGAGGAAAAGAATACTTCTTTGACCCAACAATTAATAACCAAAAAGACGCGACAGAAGTTTATGGAAGCGAGGCAAATCACTTAAATGACGGAACAAAGATTGTTGCGAGAGACGGCTCATACGAATACAAATTAAACAATTCTAATGGCACAGTAACTGATTGCAATGGAGCAACAGTTGACACTTCACAAGATATAAAAACACCAGGAGGAAGCACTATCATAAGTCCAGATTCTAAAAAAGGAATTAATACAGGTATTGGAGTTGGTGGTGCATTAGTTGGAGGAATATCTATAGAAATAGGTATTGTATTAGATGCGACAGGTAATTTTGCTGCCTATTTTTCTTTTGGCGGTAATTTTGGCATTGGAGCAGACGTAGGATTTAAAGGAGGAGCAATAGAACCAACAGGCAATAATCCCTTTGCGGTGAGTGATTTTGCAGGATATGGCAGTTCATATAGTGCAAGCCTCGGTCCTTTTGGTGGTGAATATGGAGGTTCTGATGGAAGTAAAGACGCAGGGGTAAGTAGAATGAATCCTTTAGGTTTTGGACAAAATAAGAGAGGGTATACATCTTGTAGTCACGTTACAGGTACTTCGCAAACAGAACCTAAAGTAAGCGTAGGCGCTCAATTTACCGGTTCTCAAACATGGGTTTGGGATTTTTAATCAAAAAAATATGAGGAATGATTGTAAAATTTGCAAAGTTTTCGGTATAGTAGTTATTTTTTTTGGCTTTTTCTATTTACTAACTATAGATTATAAAAAAGGATTTGATTTGGTTTTAAAAACCATTAAGTTAGACTCTTATGAAGGCATAGTAATTGATAAATATTATGATAAAAAAAATCATAATAATCCGACTTTAATTTTATCTACAAATAGAAGTATTACTTTATACGGTGAACAATATAGTCAAATAAACTTAAATGATAGTCTATCAAAGAAAAAGAATTCGACTAAATTATATGTTTTTAAAAAAGATAGAATAATAGTAATAGATTTGAAAGAATATATTGAAACATTAAAAATGAAAAGATGAAAGTTAAAACCTTAATTTTAATTGCTTTAATTTTACCCCTATTATTTAGTTGTAGTGAAAATCAAGAGGAGATAGATTTAGCTAAGAAAACGGTCGATGCATTTTATTCCTTTGAAAAAGTAAGTGACTATAAATCTATTGATAAGTTAATGTCCACACGATTTTATATGACTACTCCTTTCTTTAAATTCAAAGAGTTTTTAGAAGCTAAGAAGAGTATGCTTGGTTCATTTAAAGGAAAGGAATTAGAATCATTCGACATAACTGTTTCAACAAACTCTATTAGTCAGGTAGTACTAAAGTACAAAGTTAATTATACCTATAAAAAAGCTAATGAATCTTTTGTTTTGGAGAAAAACAAAAATAATTTTAGAATTTTAAAATATAGTATCGAATAAGGCACTGACCATTTAGGTAATATAGGAGTAAGTTATGCTATTGATCCCGATGGCGCGGATATCCCGATAGCGCGGATTTGCAACCCGATAGCGCGGATATGTTCCAACTATTGATAGCGCGGATTTGCAATCCGTGCCCACAAAGAGAATAAAACAAAAACTACATTTATTACAGTGTAGTTTTTTTTATATTTGAATATAAATTATACGCCAATGTCAACCAAGTACAAAGCCACTAATACAGAGGAAGCCTATTTTATAACTATTACTACCGTTGGATGGATTGATGTTTTCACTCGATTGAACCAAAAAGAAATCATAATTAAGGCTCTCAATTACTGCCAACAAAATAAAGGTTTAGAAATTTATGCCTATTGTTTGATGAGCAGCCATATTCATTTGTTATGTAAAGCAACTAATGGTTATGTCTTATCGGATGTAATGCGGGATTTTAAAAAATTTACTTCAAAGAACATTATTAAAGCGATCATTAATGAACCAGAAAGCCGAAGAGAATGGTTATTGGATTATTTTCAAAAAGCCTGTAAACATTTAAAAAGAGAGCAACAATTTAAGGTTTGGCAAGACGGTTATCATGCAGAAATAGTTGAGACGAATTGGTTTATTAAGCAAAAAGTAAATTACATTCACAACAATCCCGTCAAAGATAAAATTGTGCAATTTCCAGAAGACTATTACTTTAGTTCTGCTCGTAACTATGCTGGTTTGCAAAATGATTTAGAAGTTATTTTGTTGTATTTGTTTTAGCGCGGATTTGCAATCCGTGCCATCAGGAGTATTTTAACGGTAATAATACAAGCGAGAATAAAATTCCAACCAAGTAATATGAAAAAATCAATTTTAATTTACAACTTAGTTATATATAGTATTTGTTTTATCTTACATTTCATAAATCTATTTTTAAGGTTTGATTTTAAAAATACATTTTTTACTTTATTTTGTGGATTATGTATTGTCAGTATTTATTTCATTTTCTCCAAGAAATTCATAAAAAAATCACTTGTTTTTTTATGTGTTGCAAACATCATGCAATCATTTACAATAGTTGCTCTTGGTTGTACATTTAAGTTACTTATTGGCCCCGATGCTTCAATGTATTTCATGAGTTCAAGTGATAAAATTGTAGAATTCTCAATAAAATTCTTTAATATTTATTTTTTCGCTGATTATTCTCCTGGAGAAAGGATGTTTTTATTAGGTATTAATTTCATCCATCTGATTTTATTTGTTTATTTCTATTATGAAGCTAGAAAAATTACTTCCTCTAATGATTAAAAGCTAAAAAACCTGATAGCGCGGAATTGCATTCCGTGCCCACAAAGAATAAAAAAACACATCAAAATCGGTGTAGTTTTTTTTTATATTTGAGTATTAATTTATACGCATAACTATGCTGGTTTGCAAAATGATTTAGAAGTTATTTTGTTGTATTTGTTTTAGCACGGATTGCAAATCCGCGCCATCAGGACTATTTTAATAAAGAAGCTGCAAAAAGTTCAAATACTACTAATTTTCAATTTTGGCGACATGACAACAAGCCAATCGAGTTGTGGAGTAATGAAGTCATTCAGCAAAAAATAGATTATATACATAACAATCCAGTTGAAGAAGGTATTGTGTTTAGACCTGAAGATTACAAATACAGCAGTGCTCCTGACTATGCAGGTGAAAAAGGAATGTTAGATGGTGTTTGTGTTTTTCAATATTTTAAATTGTAAGACCACGCGAAGGGATTCGCGCGGTAGCTTGGGAGCACAATTATGTCTACTATCCGCTTTCAAAGAGATTGTATAGTGTAACAGCTTATGGCGTTGAGTTAATTAAGAATGTAAATAATTCAAATGATTTTAAAGTTAAAAATTAATGAAAAATATAATTTATTTTTTTACTGTTTTTTTATTTCTTTCATGTAACGATAAAACTAATAAAGATTCTGAAGGAAAAGTCAAAACTCAAGTAGTTGAAGAAAAACATCTTGATGAGGGTTTGAAAAAACTTCTTATTGAATATCAAAATGAGTACCCAATCCCAATAAAAAAAAGAAAACGTAACTATGTTTACTCAGCATTTTTTTTAAAACACAATAATGATACTCTATTGCTTCTTTCTCGAACTTATGGTATTTTGAAATTGTATAAAGGATATGGATTATATCAGGATAGTGAATTGAAGCCAACATTTATTTATGACAACGATCATTTTGGAGACAAGTTTATTTTTAAAAAAATAAATAAAAATAATGGTGATTTTTATGAAGGTTATAGCTCAAAAATTTATGATGGACATCCCCCTAAATATTGGTATAGAATTAATAATAAATCATTTAACTTAATTAAGATTGATACGGTCTGGGATAGATGGGATTAGGAAGTATTTAGGAAGAGTGTATCAAACGTTTTTTTTAAATAAAACCCAACACATTTTTTTCGATATAAAATAAAATCAGTTTATAATAGGAAAGGTGACCAAATTGTTGCCTTTCCTATTAATTCACAATTAAGACTTATAAGTTGGAGAAAACTATTTCATATCAAATTTAGTTTTTTTATTTCACCCTACAAAACACAGTTTTATACAAATATTCAATTGCTTCTTCATCAGTAATAAGCGGTTTCTTTTTCTTCTTTGGAAATTTAATTTTATTTAGTTTCTCACCTAGCATACAATACAAGCGCTCCTGTTCCTCTCGGGAAAGGTGTGATGCAATTGTAAAAATATCTTCGGCAAGCATAACTATTAGTAAGGTATACCTGTAAAGTTTGGGATTATTTAAATAGCGAATTTAAGATTCGCTAACGTTTGCCCGCTTTTGCTCACTTTTGCTCACATTCGTATAACATTTGCTCACATTTTGCCAACATCGTTAAACATTCTACTAACATTGAAGATAGTTTTTTTTATGGATTAATAAACTGAAAAACATATAATATACCATTTATTTCACCCTACAAAAAACCGTCCTATACAAATACTCAATAGCTTCTTCATCGGTAATGAGTGGTTTCTTTCTCTTCTTAGGGATTTTGATTTTATTTAACTTCTCACCTAGCATACAATACAAGCGCTCCTGTTCCTCGGAGGAAAGGTGTGATGCAATTGTAAAAATGTCTTCGGCAAGCATAATCTTTTTTAAAAATGCACTTGCAAAGTTTATACATCTCACAATATCAAAAATAGGATTTCCGAACATTAGGGTAAGATTCCCGAACATTCAGGTAAGATTTCCGAACATTTCCGAGCATTCGGGTAACATTTCCGAACATTTTTATGCTTAATAAACTGAAAAAATCGCAATAGCTCATCTATTTCACCCTACAAAAAACCGTCCTATACAAATACTCAATAGCTTCTTCATCGGTAATGAGTGGTTTCTTTCTCTTCTTATGGATTTTGATTTTATTTAACTTCTCACCTAGCATACAATACAAGCGCTCCTGTTCCTCTCGGGAAAGGTGTGATGCGATTGTAAAAATGTCTTCGGCAAGCATATTCTTCTTTTAAAAAGTGTACTTGCAAAGTTTATTCATCTCACAATATCAAAAATAGGATTTCGGAGGATTCGGGTAGGATTCCCGAGGATTTAGGTAGGATTCCGTCGGATTTCGTCGGATTTCAATGGGTTTTTGTAAGATTTTTATTTCAAACCATTAAAAGTAAAGTTCGTATGATTTTCACGCAATGCGTGGCGCACTTTCACGCGGAACGCCACGCACGTTTCACGCAGAACGTGGCGCGACATTCACGCAGAACGCCACGCACGTTTCACGTAGCACGTGGCGTTGGTTTCACGCGTAATTCACGCACGTTTCACGTGTTTCACGTGCAAATTTGATTGAAGATGATGAAAAAAGGTAGACCGCGAAATAAAATCCACGTCGAGTAAAAATCAGATTACTTACATGGTACAACATAATTATCAATCATATGTTGAGTAATGGGTTTTAAAGAAACTTTATTCTCAGGATTTTCTCCATACATATTAAAAAACTGGACAACATTATTTTTTTTACTATACCAAACTTTTGCTTTGTCTCCAACAAAAAATTCAGTGGTATCGCAAACGGTTAATTCTTTTCTTTCAAATTCAATTTTATCATAAGGCTTTATAATTTCATAACTTCCTATGTCTTGTGTTTCTTTTATACAATCTACTAATTCATAATGATCTTCCATCCATTTCATACACTGCTTTTCGGGAAACAATAAATCTTTAGTTGTATAACCTACAGTAAAAAGGCCTAAAGCACCAATAACTCCATATCCTAATTTCTTTTTTAAATTGTTTTTGGGTTCAAACACCAGTGTAGCTTTATCCTTTGAAGAAGTTACACCTAAAGATTCTCCTTTAGAACTTTTAATCTTATCAGTTACTTTATCAATTTCACTTTCTATTTCTTCCCCATTAAATAACTCAGAAAATTTTCGAAACGGTCTAGGTTGAAAATCAACTAAAATAGCTGCCATATTCACTGCCTCTAACTCACTTAAATCGGTTTCCCGCTTAAAAAAAGTCTCAATTGGTCTGAATTTATCATTTTGCTTCTTTAGCTTATTGGCATTCGATAAACTGAATTCAAATCCAAGAAAAAGTGTAAAACTTTTCAAGTCATCTTCACTCTTATTATCCTTCATTCGTTCAGAACATAATTTTCTCAGATTAGCTCGAGAAGGACTCATCAAAAAATTAGAATAGTACTTACTTTTTTCAGTATCAAATTGCGATTGTATTGCCTTTTTATAAGCTTCCAATTTGTTTTGTTCTGTCATCATTACAGGAATTTTTTGGATTTCTTAGGATTAGTAGGAATTTCAGGAATTCCCTATAAACACTCAAACAAAAACCCCATTCCTTTGTCTCAGAATTAGTTCTTGTTCTGTTTCGCGATAAGAACAAATGTACAAAACTAGTTCAAAAAGTGGAGCGGTACAGAACCGAATTTTTCTTCGGGAAGTAGAATCACAACGTTCTGTACTCACCCACTTCACTTCCCAAAAAAACAAACACGTGTTTACCCTTTTGGACAGCTAAAATAAGCAAGTCCGTTGCCTTCGGGAAAATCCCGAACAGCTCATGTATTGTTAATTTTTAAAATCGTAAAAAAATGAAAAAAATAGTTTTATTTTCAGTAATCCTTATTGCAAGTGTTGCAATGACATCGTGTAGCGAAGACAGTGTAAATGACACTACAATCCCTCAAACAGTACAAGAAGATACTGGAGGACAAAGTGGTCAACTAAATCCGCCACCACCAAAACCATAATTTGACGAAAACTCTTTTTGAGTTGAATTAAATTTGATAACTTCGGGGAATGATTTTCAACAGAAAACATTTCCCGATTTTATTTTCTACGATGCTGGTAATTTCACTTTTTTGTTCTTGCCAAAAGAAGACTGTATCTAGTTCTGATGAAGAGTATAGAGTTGTAATTGAAAAAGCTGAAAAATATTATTACAGTGGTGATTATAATAATGCCTATATCGAGTATTTCAAAATAAAGTCGCTCTGCAAAGAAGACCAAGCCGACAAAATAGTATATGCCTATTTCAGACTGGCTGATATACTTAACAAAACTGGAGATTATTCTGAATGTGAAAGCACTGCAACAGAGGCATTCAAGTATTTTGAAAAATGTAAAGAACAAGTGTACATCAATGCACTCTATAATTGTCTTGGAATTAATTATCTACAACTGAAGGACTATAAAAATGCCCTTTTATTTTACAATAAGGCACTAATCAATTCATCGCATAGCATTGATCAACTTAAAGTAAAAAACAACATCGCCGTCGTATACCTTGAAAAAGGCAATAATGCTAAGGCAGTGGAAATTTTACAGTCCATAATTAAACACGATTCTCTTAAAGCTGACAAAGTTGAATATGCACGTGCTTTAGATAATTTAGGTTATGCAAAATTTAAGTTGAATGAATCTTCAGCTCTAAAAGACCTTGCAGAATCGTATCAAATAAGAATGAGTGAAAATAATGATTTTGACATAACGGCTTCACTAATGCATTTGTCAGAATACTATCTAAACCAACAACCAAAATTATCAATTCAATATGCACTCAAAGCCTACCAAGCAGCTACAAGGGTAAATAATCCCGACGACCGTCTGGAAGCCTTAGACTTTTTAATAAAAAATGCATCTGGGAATGAGTTCAAAAATTACTATCAAATTCATTCGTCATTAAATGATAGCATTAGTAATGTAAGACAATCGGCAAAGAATCAATTTGCAAATTTAAGATACAACTCTGATAAAGCTCTTAAAGACTATCAACTCCAAAAGACCCAAAGCTATCTTTATTTAGTTTTGTTAGTATTATTTAGCGGATTAGCATCTTTTATTATAGTGACAATTCGAAAAAGAAACCGAGAGAAAATCAAAACCATCTCTTACGAAACGGAAACCCGTATTGCCAAGAAAATTCACGACGAACTGGCAAACGATGTTTTCAATGCACTTACTTTCGCTGAATCGCAAAACCTCAGCGATCCCAACAAAAAAGAAGCTTTACTCGATAACCTCGATACCATTTACAATCGCACTCGCAACATCTCCCGTGAAAACAGTGAAATTCAAACTGATAGTCAATTTGGTCAACAACTCACTGATTTACTTCTACAATATCAAAACGACACGGTAAGAGTAATTATTCAGGATTTTTCTAACATCAATTGGGATGAAATTAAAAAAGAACCGAAAATTGCTATTTATCGTGTACTGCAAGAACTCATGGTCAACATGAAAAAACACAGTGAATGCACGTTTGTAATTCTGAAATTCAACAATCAAAAATCCCATATTGAGATCAATTATTCTGACAACGGAAAAGGAGCGAAAATGTTAAATTCGAAAAAAGGCTTGCAAAATGCGGAAAACCGTATTAATGCCATAAAAGGAACTATTACTTTTGATTTTGAAACCGATAAAGGATTCAAAGCGAGTATAATAATCCCTAAATAATGAAAGCCATGTTTAAAAAAATTTTATTTGCCGAAGACATTGATATGATTAACATTGCCATGCGTATGGTGTTAGAAGAAACGGGTGCCGAAGTACACCACACCAAATACTGTGACGATGCATTGCTAAAACTAAAAAAAGCCAACCTAGATAAACAACCGTTTGATTTAGTGGTTACCGATTTATCCTTCGAAGCCGATCATCGAGAAGTCACTCTAAAATCAGGTGAAGACCTCATCAAAAACATTCGTTTATTGCAACCCGATGTGCCTATTTTGGTGTGTTCAATAGAAGACAAAAACTATCGCGTAAAATCGTTATTCGAACATTACAAAATCAATGCGTTTGTACACAAAAGCCGTAAAACCTTACCCGAACTCAAAACCGCAATAGAAAAGTTATCCAAAGGAGAAAGTTTCATTTCACCCGATTTAGAACACACGCTACGTGACAAATCCATCAACGAGATTGACGAGTACGATATTCAATTGATCAAACAATTGGCATTTGGAATTCCACAAGAAAAAATGGATGTTAAGTTCAAAGAACTCGGTATTTCTCCCAACAGTAAAAGTACAATCGAAAAACGCATTAGCAAACTCAAAGACTACTTCAAAGCCAACAACACCATACATTTGGTCGCCATAGCTAAAGATTTAGGAATTGCATAAAGAAAGAGATTTTAAAATTTCACTAATTTCTTTATCTGTGTTAAAAAAACAAACTTCTTTACGGTTTCCCGTAACCCATTCCCATTTCCCTTTTTTAAGTTTGAAGAAAAATTAAAACTATGAAACTATTTTGCACACTTTGTGCCACGGCATTACTATTGGCACTTTTCCCACTACCAATTGAATACTACACTTTTCTTAGAATTTTCACCTCAATCGGAGCAATAGTCGTACTCGTCAACGAAATGAAACGCGACGTTAACCTAACTGGAATACTCTTCATCGTTGTACTCATTGTATTCAACCCAATTCTACCCATTTACCTCTACAAAAAATACCTTTGGATGCCACTCGATATTCTAACTGCTGCTCTATTCCTCATCCAAGGCTTCAAAGAAAAAGACTAAACAATTCCAAAACCCTTTTGTGACTTTTGTGTTTCAAAAATCCGCACCATCCGTGACGCAAAGCATCCGTAACATCCGCGTCCCAACCCTGATGAGCAAAGCGAAGAAGTGTTAAAATCTTAAATCCCTTACATGCCTTATATGGTTTAAAAATTCGAGTCCCAACCTCTGAGCAAAGCAAAGAATGTTTGCGCCTTCCTCACAAAAACTTCGTGTCCTTAGTGCCAAAATGAAATGCCTTCGTGTCTTCGTGGTTAAAAAATCCGTCCCCATCCGCGATGCAAAGCATCCGCCCAATCCGCGTCCCAACCTCTGAGCAAAGCGAAGAATCTTAGCGCCTTCCTAACAAAACCTTCGTTTCCTTAGTGCCAAAATGAAATGCCTTCGTGTCTTCGTGGTAAAAAAAGCCCAATTACGGTTTCCCGTAAAATAATCCAACTCCATCTCCTTACGTTTGAACCACCAAACCAAAGCAACATGGATTTCTATTTCATCAACACCCAACCGTTCGACCCAGAAGCCTACGAACTCCACACAGGTAACTGCTATTTTACACCCATGCCATACAACCGACATTACATTGGACTCTTCACTCACCCCAAATACGCGCTACACAAAGCCTTAAAAAGTTACTCAAAAGTCTACTGTTGCGAATTGTGCTGCAACTATCAAGAGCAAAATCAACCTACTAAAATGGAAAGAAAATCAATACAATAAACTTTTTTACACCCATTACGGGAAACCGTAAGGAATAGAAAAAAGTTGTTGTTAGGTTTGAATACTATTAATCATTAAATAAAGAAATTATGAAGTATTATGTAAACAACAAAGCGCAATTAACCGGAGAGCACGAAGTTCATACAGCTAATTGTGGCTTTTTACCAAGTGACAGAAAATACCTAGGCGAATTCAACAACTGTGATGATGCTGTAAAAGAAGCAAAGAAAACCTACACAAAAGTAGATGGTTGCTATTATTGCTGTAATTCTTGTCATAAAAAATAAAAGTCAATCTTTTTAATAATCTAAATGAAAATATGATGAATAAAACACTAATCTTTTCCATTTGCTTGCTTTTAATAATCAGTTGTTCTCCCAGTAAAAGTGAATTGTTTAGAGAAACAGACTTTTTTGTAGAATCATTACAGACGACTTATAAAAGTTATGGAATTCTCGGCGGCTCAGAATATACAAAGACAACAAGTGATGGATTATATTCAATCACACCAATAGGAAGATTGATTAATGTTAAAATTCAAAAAGCGGTTGAAAATGACGAATATGAAGAACTTAATCAGGATTTAAAAGACCATTATGAAGGTAATTCAAAAGTTAATGATGTATACATCTGCAAAGCTGGGACAATTATGATTGATTGTAGAAATTGATATAGCATATGTTCATAAAAATAAACAAAAAATTTAGACCACAATTAGTGTTCTAATTTAAATAATAAAATACATCTTTATGGAGCTCGCAAACCAACTCAAGTCACTAGCTGACAAAATCAATCAGCTCAGAGACAAAATCGAAACCGAAGAATCTACAAAACATGCTTTTGTACTTCCGTTTATCAATATTTTAGGTTACGATACGTTCAATCCTACTGAAGTGGTGCCTGAATTTACTGCCGACTTAGGACTTAAAAAAGGTGAAAAAGTAGATTATGCCATCATTCAAAATGACGAGCCAATACTGATAATCGAATGCAAAAATTGGAAAGAAAGTCTTTCGGTCCATGGTTCACAACTGTTCCGTTACTTTCACGTTTCCAAAACCCGATTTGCTTTATTGACTAACGGTATCACTTATCAATTCTTCACCGATTTAGATGAAAAAAACAAAATGGATCAAAAGCCATTTTTAGAATTTGACATCACCAATTTAAAAGACAATGCAATTCATGAAATCACTAAGTTTCACAAATCCAACTTCGATGTAAACAAAATTCTTGATAACGCAAGCTCCTTAAAGTTCATCAAAGAAATTAGAAAACTCATTGATGCAGAAATTAACACTCCATCACCAGAATTTGTAAAATTGTTTGCCAACAAAGTCTACAATGGCAGATTGACCGAAAAAGTAATGGAAGAATTTACAGAGTTGGTTCAAAAAGCTTTTGGACAATTAATTGGTGAAAAAATCAACGACCGCCTAAATGCAGCCATCAACAAAGAAGCACAAAAACAACTTGAAGACCTACCTGAAACCATTGACGATGAAAGTAAAATCAACACGACCGAAGAGGAACTAGAAGGGTTCAGAATTGTGGTGGCTATACTGCGAAGAAAATTACCTACGAGCCGAATTGTATACCGCGACACTCAATCCTATTTCGGAATCCTACTCGATGACAACAACCGAAAACCACTCTGCCGTTTACATCTTAATGGCGGAAAAAAATACATTGGTTTGTTCAACGACAACAAAACCGAAGTGCGTCAAGCCATTAACTCAGTCGATGATATTTATTCATTTGAAAAGCAGTTATTGGAGACGGTGGAATTGTATGATGTGGATTAATTTATAAACTTTAGAATAATAACATATGAATGAGATTTTAACCAATGGCACTGAGATAAAGCAAAGAATTCTTAGCGAGATAAATAAAGCACAGAAATCCGTTTATTTAGCAATGGCTTTTTTTACAGATAGGGATATTGCAAACGAAATTATTGAGGCAAAAAAAAGAAATATAACTGTTGATATTATTCTCTCATCAAATGCTCAGAATGAAACGGTAAAACTAATGTTTAAAGAGGCTTACATTTCTGTTCATGCATTTAATACAGGAGATGAAAGAGGAATGATGCACCATAAATTTTGCCTTATTGATGAGAAAATCTCAATAAATGGTTCCTATAATTATTCGTATAATGCAAGTAATAACAATGTTGAAAACATTCATGTATCAGATTCATTGGAAGTTTATCGCCAACTTTTTACAGAATTTGAAAGATTAAAATACAATATCGATCATGAACTTGATATTAACTCTTCACTTCAAACACAAAAAACAGCACCTTTAGAGCCACCAAAAGTTAATATGATAGACACATTTTATCAACAGCTACACAACCTTGTTTATTCATCTGCGCAAATTAATGCTGAGGAGTACAAAAGCAAAGGCTATCACGCATCAAAAGATAGGCGTGGTAGTATTGATATTTTTAAAATGGAATATGAGAATATCAAAGAAGAGATTAAGGCTTATGCTACAGATGAAAATTTAAGCTATAAAAAAACCATTATTACATCTAACATTACTAATGCCTTTGAAAGTGCCAAAATAAATCTTGAAACTGATAAACAAACACAACTTAATAATTTAAAAGAAGACAACGAAATTATTAAGCGACAGCTAGATGATAAAATATCAGATATAAATCGAGAAAAATCATTACTAGAATCTGGCAATCAAAATTCTGGCGAAAAAGGATTATTACAGATTAATAGAGAAATCGAAAAGATTCAACTTGAAAAAAAATCAATTGAACAATCATTAATTGTAAAAAAGTTTTGGACTGCTGGAACTATTCTTGCGTTAATAGGGTTATGCATATTCACATTCTATTTATCCATATTTTTCGCATCAGCTGTTTACAAAGTTTTTTTTGAAAGTAACGAAATTCGTAACTCTTTGGAAGCGGGCATTAACCCCGGACTTCCTCAATTAGTTGATGCTAATGCCGCAATAAAAATTTTCAGAAAACAGGGTTCACTATTTGGTATCATTGCATTATTATTTTTCTTAATCCCATTAATGCTATCCAACTTAAAATTATTAGGGAGTAAAAACAAATTCGTTAATAAACTGATGTTTTGGGTTGGACTAATGGTTTTTGATGTAGTTGTCTCAATAATGGTCGCTTTAAATACTAGTGAAATTAAAAGCCTTTTAAATGGTGAAAATTCACAGCTCCAAATTTGGGAAGTTTTTGGCAAAGGTGAGTTTTGGTTAATCTTTGTTTTCGGAATGTTTCCTTTAATTATTACTCATTATCTAATTGAAAACATTGTTCATACCTACTCCAATTCAAAAAGAGAGCTAGTTGATGCGGAAAAGAATAAATCGCTACAAGTTTTGGATGAACAAATGATTGAGCTTAACTATGAAAAGGAAAAAATAAATAATTCAATACAAGAAAAAGAAGCGCTAATAAAAGTAAATAATGAGAAAATACAAAAGCTAGAGCTTGACACTAATGATGAACAAAGAAGAATAGAAAGTTTGTTTGATGGATTACAGAAACAAATCAAATCTATATTTGATGATTTTAATTCTAAAATTATTAGTGGAAAAATATTCACAGATGTTATTCTAGATAATGTCATCTCTAGCTACAAACTTGGCTTTATTGAATATCTTCCTGAATATTATGCAACTGAAGAAGTTGCAAACCGTGTTAAAGAAATTGAGCAAATCATTACAACTTAATAAATAATATTTCATGAAAACAGTACTATTAATTTGTTTTGCTACATCTTTGATTTATTCATGTGGTGGTGAATCACAAAACAAAAATTTAATTTATCAAAATATCATTATTCTTTCAGATTTATCTAGTCGCCTTGATAATAGACCTCAAAAAGACACTGATGAAATTTTCAAAATTATTGATCGATTTAAAACCGAATGCGTTAAGCCTGGCGAAAAAATCGGAGATAAATCATGTATAACTTTTTCTGTTTTTTCCGAAAAAAATGCTGCATCAATAGACATTGATAAAATCAAAAATCTCGGAGAAAAACAACAGTTTATCAACTCAACTGGAAAGTACTGTAACAATGGATTAGAACAAAAACTAAAAGAGCTTAAAGAAACTGTTGGAAATCTTTACAAAACAAAAAGAAACAAAGGACTAGACTTAATTAGCCTGTTAATTGAGAAGATTGAAAATGAATCTACAGTTAAGCAAGACAAACACTTAACTAATGGTATAGATACTACATTCATTAAATTTGATAATCATATCTACATATTTACAGATGGTTATCTCGAATACATGAATAAAGAGTCAAATAGCCAGTTTTATTTTGGCACAAAAGAAATTGAAAAAGTTCGTCAATTTTGCATCAAAAATGGCGTTACAGCAAACAAAGCTTTGGAAATAAATAATAAACTAGGACTACCGCCATATAGAAGTGATCAAAATAAGTTGATTACTCTTCATATTATGGAAACACATGAACGAGATAAAAATTTGATTCAACAAAATTATAAACATCTTACTGGTCAAAGAGACAATGAAATTCTTGAAGCAGTTTGGCGAAAATGGGCAAAAGAAAGCGGATTTAAAAAAATGGATTGGTCAAAGTATTGATAAAAAATCTTAGTACTTAAATAGAATACCAATAATAGTTATTAATCAAACACTCTTAGGAGTGTTTTTTTATACAAAAAAGTCCCACCGAAGCAGGACTAAAGATTTTCATCTACGGCATATAGCCTTATTGTGATAAGATTAAAGATTAGAAATTTTAATCTATTACAAACCTAATCAAAAAATAGTTTGCTTACAATGAGGAAAACCGTAAAAAGTAGAATTATTTTTTATTTATCTTTAAAAATTGATTAAACAACAGTTAGTTATGGCAAAGATTTTAGGATTAGATTTAGGAACAAATAGCATAGGTTGGGCATTAATTGATGATGTTCAAAACAAAATTTTAGGAATTGGAAGCAGAATTTTCCCAATGGGAGTTGAGAATTTGGGTGAAGGAGAAGGAAGAGAAATGTCTAAAAATGCTGGTCGTACAGGTGCGCGCGGAGTCAGAAGACAATTTTTTAGAAGACGATTAAGAAAGAAAATTTTATTAAAAGCACTTTCTGAAAACAAAATGTGTCCAATGACAGCCAATGATTTTGAAGATTGGAAAAAAGCAAAACAATTTCCTTCTGAAAAATTATCCAGTTGGTTTGCCTTAAATCCTTATAATTTACGTCAAAAAGCATTAAATGAAAAATTATCTCTAGAAGAAATTGGAAGAATTTTTTACCACTTAATTCAAAGAAGAGGATTTCTAAGTAATAGTAGAAAAGGAGGAACTGATGACGGAGCTATTTTCAAAGGGAATCCAAAAGAAGGAAAAATTGGCATTACAGAAACACAAGAAAGTATTCAAGATAAAACGTTAGGTTCTTACTTATTTGAAATTTATCCCAAAGAAAATCAGCCTTTTCAAAATGGTTTAGAACGAATTCGTAATAGATATACTACTCGAAAAATGTATGTGGACGAGTTTGAATTGATATGGCAAAAGCAATCGCAATTTCATTCTAATCTGAATGAAGGGTTAAAAACTTTATTTGGAGGAAGAAAATTAGATGGTTACAAAGAAGACGGAATTTTATTTCATCAACGTCCTTTACGTTCTCAAAAGCATTTAGTAGGAAATTGTTCTTTTGAACCAACCAAAACTAAATGTCCGATTAGTGCTATCCCATTTGAACAATTCAGAGTTTGGCAATGGGTAAACACAATTGAATACAATGGGAAGAAAATCACACAAGAAGAAAAAGAAAAGATTGTAGAGTTTCTTTATGCCAATGAAAAGCCTGAATTCAAGAAAATTAGAAAAGCCATTGGAAAAGAAAGTGCTGAATTCAAATTCAATTACAAAGATGAGGACAAAATTGTTGGAACTCACACCATTTCTAATTTATCCAATAAAAAGTATTTTGGGAAAAAATGGTTTGAATTTTCAGAAAAAGAGCAAGAAGATGTTTGGCATGTATTGTATTTTTTTGATAGTAAATCCAACTTAAAAGAATATGCTAGTAAGAATTGGAACTTTACAGAAGAGCAAGCTGAATCTATTTCAAAGTTCAATGTTAAAGACGGATATTCAAGTATAAGCCGTAAAGCGATCTCTAATATCTTGCCGTTTTTAAAATTAGGTTTCACTTATGATGTTGCCGTTGTACTTGGCGGAATAAAAAACGTTTTTGGTAATGACTGGGAAAAATTATCGCGTGAAAAAATAAGTTTTTTAATTGATAATGTCGAAGGAATTGTGCGTTCTAAAACTAAAGGTGGTTTTATAGATGTTATTAAAGACATCCTACGAAATGATTACAACATTTCAAATAATCAACTTCGAAAATTATACCATCATTCCGCAACTATTGATGTTAAGGAATTATTAGAAAAATTGCCATTAGGAAAAGAAGCTGATAAAGAAATTCAAGCTATTCGAAATCCTATTGTAATCACCGCCTTATTTGAATTGCGAAAATTAGTGAACGAACTAATTGATGATCACGGCAAAATTGATGAAATAAAAGTAGAAATGGCTCGCGATTTAAAAATTTCAAAATCGCAACGTAATAAAATTAGAAAAGAACAAAACAGATTAGAGCGTGAGAATGATCGAGTAAAAGACAGATTGTTTGAAAACAACATCAGAATTACACACGATAACATTTTGTTGTATAAATTATGGGAAGAATGTAAAAAGACTTGTCCTTATACAGGAAATCCTATTTCAGTAACTCAATTGTTTTCTGGAGAAGTTCAAATTGAACACATTCATCCCTGGAGTCGCTCGTTAAATGATAGTTTTTCTAACAAAACACTTTGTTATGCTGATGAAAATCGAAGAAAAGGAAATAAAACTCCTTATGAATTTTATGGAAATGACGAAGCTAATTGGTCAGCCATAAAAGAAAGAGCGTTGAAATTATTTTCTGACACCAAAGAATATCCAAATGCCTATCAAAAATTTAAACGTTTTGTGCAACAAAAATTTGATGACGATTTTTCTACACGTCAATTAAATGATACCCGTTACATCAGTAAAGAAGCTAAAAATTATTTGTCTAAAGTCTGTAAAAACGTAATGGTTTCTCCTGGGCAAGCTACTTCAAATTTGAGACATAAGTGGGGTTTAAACCATATATTAAATGATGAAAATTCCAAAACAAGAGAAGACCATCGTCATCATGCTATTGATGCTTTAGTAATGGCTTGTACCAAACTTTCGTATGTTCAAGAATTATCAAAATGGAATCAATACAAAAAAACGCATGAAATGAAAAACTTTCCATTGCCGTGGGAAACCTTTAATTACGATGCAGAGAAGGCTGTAGAAAAAATATTGATTTCTCACAAAAAAGTTTCAAACGATATTACAGTAAGAACACACATTACTGAAAAAAACGGCAAAAAACATAAGAATGTCGGCATTTCAGCACGTGGACAATTGCATAAAGAAACTGTTTATGGCAAGCGAATATTTAATGGAGAAGAAGCATTTCATGTTAGAAAGTCGATTGAAAGTTTAGAAACGGCAAAACAAATTGATAAAGTTGTAGATGAATCAACAAAATTATTAATTTTAAAAAGAGTTAACGAATTGGGTGGTTTTGTAAAAGATAAAGTGCCAGTCAATACTTTTTTCATTGTTGATGAAAACGGAATCAAACAACCACAAATTTTCTTGCCAAACAAAAATGGCGCACCAGTTCCAATTTTAAAAGTAAGGGTAAAAGAAAATATTGGAGGAGCTGAAAAACTAAAAGAAAAAGTGAATCAATGGGTAAATCCAAGAAACAACCATCACGTTTTAATATATAAGGATGAAAAAGGAAATTTAAGAGAAAAAACAGAAACATTTTGGACTGTGGTTGAACGTAGACGAACAGGTGAGTCAATTTATAAATTACCAATTGATGGCAAAGAAATCATTACTACATTAGAAAGAAATGATATGTTTATTTTGGGATTAAACGAAGATGAAATCAATTGGGAAAACTCTGATTACGATGTTTTGAAAAAGCATTTGTTTAAAGTTCAAACAATTTCTGAAATGTTTTATGAATTTCGTTTAAGTTCAGATACAACGCAAAACAAAGACACAAATTCTAATATTTTTAAAAGAATTCAAAGTTTTGGAGATGGAAAAACAGGATGGAAAAAACTTAACCCCATAAAAGTTAAGATTTCAGTTTCAGGAAAAATTCAAAAGTTTTAATTCGTCATTTCGACCATTGGGAGAATCACATGATACAAAGCATAAATTATGTGATTTCTAGTTCTTCAAAAATGACAATAAAAAAGAAAAGTTCTTTGACATAAAAGATCTAATCTTAAATGACCAAATCACAAAGGAGTTTCCACGCAGTCACTCTGTTGTGGTTTGATTAAAGATTAGAAAACACGATATTTTCTATATTATTATTAAATATTTTTATAAAGTTGTGGTTTGATTAAAGATTAGAAAACACGATATTGATTAAACAGTTTTGTAACCAATGCTTGATCGCCGTTGTGGTTTGATTAAAGATTAGAAAGCACGATATTAATTATTTAAATTTTAACCCAACCATACTCGTTGTGGTTTGATTAAAGATTAGAAAGCACGATATTTGCTGTTAATGACAACTATCAATATTCTCCGTTGTGGTTTGATTAAAGATTAGAAAGCACGATATTAGAAACAATTATTGATAGCACACAAGCATTGTTGTGGTTTGATTAAAGATTAGAAAGCACGATATTGATGATGGAGGAACTGAGCAAAATTTAAGCGTTGTGGTTTGATTAAAGATTAGAAAGCACGATATTTTGCGTCCAAAATTAATAGCGCTAGCGGATGTTGTGGTTTGATTAAAGATTAGAAAGCACGATATTCAATCATCACGCAAACTTGGCCAGCTGTCGTTGTGGTTTGATTAAAGATTAGAAAGCACGATATTAGAGCCTATATTAATATGCTCAAACAACTCGTTGTGGTTTGATTAAAGATTAGAAAGCACGATATTCTTTTGGTTCTGGTCCGCATTTTACCATTCGTTGTGGTTTGATTAAAGATTAGAAAGCACGATATTTTGCAGTTGTGAATCCATAACCTAAACAACGTTGTGGTTTGATTAAAGATTAGAAAGCACGATATTGATTGGTTAATAGAACGCAACCAAAAATACGTTGTGGTTTGATTAAAGATTAGAAAGCACGATATTGCTACCTGCAGCAGCATGACCAACAATTGGTTGTGGTTTGATTAAAGATTAGAAAGCACGATATTGATAGTCCACAGTTTGAATCGGCATTACGTGTTGTGGTTTGATTAAAGATTAGAAAGCACGATATTACTTCAATCATAGTTTACTTTGCTATCTAAGTTGTGGTTTGATTAAAGATTAGAAAGCACGATATTTATATTATACATAGCAACGATAGTAAGCGTGTTGTGGTTTGATTAAAGATTAGAAAGCACGATATTGACCTAACCAAACACAACCTACCGTTAACCGTTGTGGTTTGATTAAAGATTAGAAAGCACGATATTCTATGTATTTATTTTTTCCCATAACAATCTGTTGTGGTTTGATTAAAGATTAGAAAGCACGATATTTTGATGTTTTAAAAATACTAAGCGCATAATGTTGTGGTTTGATTAAAGATTAGAAAGCACGATATTGTTGTTAATATTCCATTCGCTCTCTGCGTGGTTGTGGTTTGATTAAAGATTAGAAAGCACGATATTTGTTTGATATAAATAAGCTGCAACAACTCCGTTGTGGTTTGATTAAAGATTAGAAAGCACGATATTTTTTAAAGTTAGAGCCTAAATGATAAACCAGTTGTGGTTTGATTAAAGATTAGAAAGCACGATATTATGGGAGAAAAATGCACATCATCGAAACTGTTGTGGTTTGATTAAAGATTAGAAAGCACGATATTCACTCCTCGTTGATTTCAATAGTCTTGAAGTTGTGGTTTGATTAAAGATTAGAAAGCACGATATTTTTTGTAAATGTTTTTTGATAACACAAAGTGTTGTGGTTTGATTAAAGATTAGAAAGCACGATATTTTGGCGTGTTTTCAAACTGTTTTATGTAAGGTTGTGGTTTGATTAAAGATTAGAAAGCACGATATTCGATACGCTTCAACTGCGCCAACCTCTTCGTTGTGGTTTGATTAAAGATTAGAAAGCACGATATTATTTTTTAATTTATGAAATACGAATTATACGTTGTGGTTTGATTAAAGATTAGAAAGCACGATATTGATAGACACTGGTGTTTATTCGACAAATTTGTTGTGGTTTGATTAAAGATTAGAAAGCACGATATTAAAGGATGCGTTTTGGTACATACCAAGCATGTTGTGGTTTGATTAAAGATTAGAAAGCACGATATTGGATTCTGTTTTGCACCGTTTTGGTAACTGTTGTGGTTTGATTAAAGATTAGAAAGCACGATATTAAGATAATGATTGTTCAGATAAGGTATTGCGTTGTGGTTTGATTAAAGATTAGAAAGCACGATATTTTCGCCATGTGCAACCATTTTTACACAATGTTGTGGTTTGATTAAAGATTAGAAAGCACGATATTAACTTAAATAGCATAAACTATGAAAACACAGTTGTGGTTTGATTAAAGATTAGAAAGCACGATATTACCTAAAACTGGAGTTTCAACTCTAACATCGTTGTGGTTTGATTAAAGATTAGAAAGCACGATATTTTGTTGTTGCTGATGAAGCTGCACTTCTTGTTGTGGTTTGATTAAAGATTAGAAAGCACGATATTATTTAAAATTTCCGGGTTACTTCTATACTTGTTGTGGTTTGATTAAAGATTAGAAAGCACGATATTTGGCTAAAAGTTGGTACACCTTCCACATCAGTTGTGGTTTGATTAAAGATTAGAAAGCACGATATTCTGTAGACTTATTGTCTAGGTAGGCGTTGTGTTGTGGTTTGATTAAAGATTAGAAAGCACGATATTGCTTTGCTTTTTTCTATAACCATTAAGAAGTTGTGGTTTGATTAAAGATTAGAAAGCACGATATTAAATGACTTGAGAATTTGCTTTCTCAAACTGTTGTGGTTTGATTAAAGATTAGAAAGCACGATATTCCATAGGCTGTATTTTACTTTGATGGGTAGTTGTGGTTTGATTAAAGATTAGAAAGCACGATATTTTTGCATTCCAAAGTCTTTAATGTATCGCTGTTGTGGTTTGATTAAAGATTAGAAAGCACGATATTAGTTGGCTTGTTACACTCTAATAATCAAGAGAATAAAGTGTTATATCGTGATAAAAAATGCTTCTTTTTTGCAGTGATAAGGCAAGATTGAAGCATTTTTTTATTTCAAAACAATTCCAATTGGGTAGGTTGAGGTTCTTTGGGCACTTCGGCTTTACCCCAAAAATTCAAAATATTGCCAAATTGCTTATCGGTAATTCGAAGTACACTTACTTTTCCCATAGGTGGTAAAAGCTTGTAAATACGCTTTTCATGAACATCGGCACTTTCGCTACTGGCACAATGACGTACATAAACCGAATATTGCATCATGCTGAAACCATCTTTTAAAAGATTGTTTCGAAAACCAGAAGCATTTTTCCTGTCTTTTTTGGTTTCGGTTGGTAAGTCAAAAAATACAAATAGCCACATAATTCGGTATCCGTTTAGCTCCATAATTTTGGATATTTTATTTTCTTCCGTTCACCAGTGTAACATTGCTGCAACGAACTAGCAGTCTTTTGCAAAGCAACCATCAACGGACTTTTCTCATCTTTAAAATAAACCGTTCGAGTTAAAATTTGTAACAACTCCGATTTCAATAAAGTATTCAATTCTTGTTCATCATAATTTTGCATGAGTTCATAAACCTTTTCATCAACTATAGGTCGAAACGGTTCCATAATATCATCCGCTAAGGCAAAAGCATTGTACTTGCTTTTATGATGAATACCCAAAGTATTAAGCAGTCCACTTCCCGACAATGCTCTGGCAGTTGCAGCTCGTAAAATTGCATATCCATAATTCAAAAAATTATTCGGATAATCTCCAAAACGTTCGCGCTTAAACCCTTTTTCATAATACGATTTCCAGAACTGACTAGCGGCAACGCCTTCCATATTAGTGCTGTCACCACTCAATACTTTACTGGCCAAAAAGTCAAATGAGTTCTTATTTCCTGTTATTTTTTCTAAAAGTATACCTTGATTAGTGATTTTCTCAACTATGGTTTGTTGCCACAACTGCTTCTTCAGCGGAATACTAGCATCAATCTGATTTTTGAAAATCTCTTGCTGTATATGATGGCTATTCAAATTCATAAACATTCCATTTGGCAGATGATTGGAATTGCAAACAATCACACAGCTATTATTCTCAATCAACAAATTAATAGCCGGAATACTCAAATAAATTTCAGAGTTATCAATAACCAAAAAGCCAATATCTTCAATTGGAACTGTCGCTTCTTTTGAGTCAGTTTTTATCACAAGTTGTAAGTTCTTGGTAGAAAGCGATGCTTTGTTTTCCAGTAAAATAGTTTTCTTTAGCATGGTGTTGTTTATTTTTAACTAAAGTAATTCCATAAAAAAGAACATCTTTACGGGAAACCGTATTCATGGTAGAAAGTAAATCGATTACTTTTATAAAAATTTCTTGTATGAATAAAATAGTGCTTTTTGTTTTTCTTGTCCTGACCACAACAACCTTCTCCCAAGTCAAACTCCTTTCTTGGAACGTTGAAAATTTAGGCAGTAGTAAATCAGAGGAGAATATTGAGTTCATTGCCAATACGGTTAAAAGTTATGATATTGTAGCCTTACAAGAAATTGTGGCAGGCGATGGAGGTGCGCAAGCCGTTGCACAATTAGCAGACGAACTCAATCGCAAAGGTTCAAAATGGGATTACACAATAAGTGACCCAACCAGCAGCAGTGCATACAAAACCGAACGCTATGCCTTTTTATGGAAAACTAACAAAATCAAGAAAATTGGTGATGCTTGGCTCGAAAAAAAATACCACCTCCAAATTGACCGCGAACCATATTACTGTACTTTTCAATACCAAAACAAACAAGTTACGATTGCCAATTTCCACGCCATCACCAAAAGCAAACAACCCGAAACCGAAATCAAATACTTTAAATTGCTGCCCGAGCAATACCCAAAACTAAATCTGGTTTTTGCAGGTGATTTCAATTGCCCACAATCCCATACCGTATTCATTCCACTTCAAAAAATGGGCTACAAAAGTGTGTTTCAAAACCAAAAAACCTCACTCAAAAAAGAATGCGTAAACAACAATTGCTTAGCATCCGAATTTGATAATATTTGGTACAATTCCAAAACAATTTCAGCCACCAATGCCAAAGCACTCTACTTTTACGAGTCATTCGCAACCTTACAAGAAGCACGTGAAATTTCAGATCATATTCCAATAGCAGTTGAACTGAAGTTGTTATAAATGACTTTAATCATTAGTAGTAAAAGAGAATCGAAATAGTAGATAAAATCAAGTTTGAAAAACAAATAACTTATGCATTATGGGCTTACGTTATCAAAGAAGAATTGGAGGCAATAGAGGATTGGGATTCAATCTAAGTAATTCAGGTGTCTCAACAAGTTACAGAACAAGATATGGCACTGTTAGCTCTCGTGGTTTCTCTATCAGAACGGGAATTCCTGGTTTAACTTTCAGAAGTGGTTTCGGCAGAGGAAAGGACAAAGGAGCCACAGCCTTAATCATTTTGGGAATTATAATAGCTGGTTTCGTTTTGTATTATTCGATTGTAATTCTATATAATTTTGCTCTTTTTTTGTGGTGGTTTTTAAGCGAATCAAGAAAATTAATTTTAAGAAAATACTATTTGTACAAAGAGAGAAAGGAAATTTCTGAAGCTCAATCACTCTCAAACAACCAAAATTGATTTTTTAGAGACTTAGTTTCTCAGCTACTCAGTCACTCATTTACGGTTTCCCGTAAGGATTCCATTTTTCAACCAACTAGTTTTGTTTAAAAATAGAATCATGAAGGCATATTGTATTATATTTATAGTATTGTTAGTAATGGCTTGCAAGAAAAGTGAAATTCAACCCGCTTACAGTCCAAGTCAAGAAACAGAACAAATTGAAAAGGAAAAAATAGTTCACATTGATACTTCATACGAATACGAAAAACGCACTGGCACGTCAGGTAATTATGAATACACCTATGAAGTAGTTGGCACCGACGAAAATGGCAATGAAGTTACTGGTCAAGTTGACGTAGAAGGAAAATCAGGCACTGGTTTTATCACCAACAGCACCGATGAAGAAATTCCCGTAGAAGTAGAATGGAGCGGTCACGGAATTTTAAGAGCCGTTGATGAAGAAGGAAACGAATATGAATTACAAATAGCGCATTGATGCTCTAAATAAAAAATATGAAAAAATTACTTGTCGTACTTGTTATACTGTCGTTCACTTCATTTACCAAAATCAGTGAAAACGTTTACATTTGTGGCCCAAAAGGATCATCAAAATACCACTATACTGAAAACTGTCGCGGACTGAATGCCTGCAAACACGAAGTAGTAAAAAAATCCTTAAAAGAAGCCAAGGGTTTAGGGTTGACACTTTGTGGTTGGGAAGACTAGTTACTATTTCAAATACCCTGAATAATCCTCTGGCAATACCGCGTCAATATCTCTCAAATATTTATCCAAAGCATCCATAGTGTTGTGACCAGTTATGAGCATTAATTTACTTTTGGCTTCAAACGGAGTCATGTTTTTAGCAAATTCATTGTAGAGTTTTGTAATGAAGGTATGTCTGAAACTGTACAATCCATATTCTTTACCTAATCCGAAGTGGTCTTTTACTTTTTTAAATCGTTTTGAGAAATAATCTCTTTTGTCGGTTTCCGAAGTTTCCCATTCGCCACCAATTCCACTCGGCGTAAAAAGAAAATCTTTTTTGCTACCTTTTGAAAGATCAGGTAAATCATTAATCAGTATTTCAGGAATGATTTTAGTTTTTACGGGACTGTTTTTGGCTTTTACATACAGTTTTCGATCTACTAAGTCAATGTCTTCAAAACGCAAGCGACAAACTTCTATCGGGCGTAAATAATTGTACGAAATGAACTTTACAAACAATAAGAGTGTTGGATCATTTTCTTCCATATACGAATAAATATCACTCTGCAAAGTGGTGGTGTAGGTTTTATTGCGCTCTGGAGTTGATTTTAAAACATTGATCTTTTTGATGAAATTTTCTTTTATGATTTCATTGTCTTCTAAAGTTTGAAAAAGCGAACTCAAATCAATTCGCGTATTGTTTCTTGTTCTCGGACTTGTTTTAATCTGTACTTCATTCAAATACTCAATGGTGATTTTCTTGGTAACGGTTTCAATGGATTTGTTTTCGTGTCCGTGCTCATTCAACCATTTTTCAAATCGAGTAACATTGCTATTAAAGTTGGGAAAAGAAGTTGTACTCAATACATTTTTCTTCAGCTTCAGAACCAAATCAAAAGCTTCTCGGATAGTTACTAGGTTTGTTGTTTTGAAATTTGAATCAACAACTTCATTCTGCAATATAGTGGATTGAGTATTGGTTTCGTTTGAAATACTATCTATCCTATTGCTATTAGGTTGGGATGTTAGCTCTGAATAATTTTCGATATTTCTATCATAAGGATTGAAACCTCTTTCCAACAAGAGAAGTAAGTTTTTCTGGTATCGTTTTAAAATTTCAATACGTTCATTTTTGGTTTTGAACTTATTGACTCCGCCTTTGATGTTGGGTTGACGGGTTAATTTGTTGGATTTAGGATCGCGAAAAGAATAATAAACATACCAATCCTTATCTAAAGCTTTGCTTTGTTCTGCTTTAGAAAGTCTCGACCATTGTGATAAAAGAACGCCTCCTGTATAGATTTTAGGCTCAGAAAAATTCATTTTCATAGCAAAATCGTGTACGATTTCGTGTACTGTCTGTAAAAGTAATACAATTTTTGACATAAAAAAAACGGATTGCGTACACAATCCGTTCATTTCAAAGGTTTTGGCCTAGTAGCGGGAACAGGACTCGAACCTGTGACCTTCGGGTTATGAGCCCGACGAGCTGCCTACTGCTCTATCCCGCGCTGTTTCGAGTGCAAATATACAACGAATATCTTACAAGTCAAGAAAAAAGTTAAAAAATAAAAAAGTATTCTTTAATCTACTGGGTTTTAGCGGTTATTCGAACCAAAATGATTTATAATTAATTAAACCTCAAAACCAGAAATACTTCATTCCATTAGAAAAATCAAATTATTAAGCTTACTTTTGCCGCTTCAAAAATAAAGCCCTGTAAATGAGCTTCTTATTTCCTTACTATGAACATGAAAAAAATTGTTGAGTACAGAGCATTACTCGACGTTACTAAAACGGCCACTTTAAAAGAGTTGAAAACCATCTACCGCAACAGCATGAAAGACATTCATCCTGATTTGATTGCAGATGAAAACGAACGTTTGGAAGCCGAACAAAAGAGTATTGCTATCATTGAAGCGTATCATTTCTTAGTAAGTATTGCTCCTGAAACTTTGGAGAAAACAAAAGCTGAATATACCAATACAACTACTACTTCTAATATTGCCGATTTCTATTTGGAAAATGGCGTATTGTACGTGCACTTTTTAGACGGAAATTCGTTTGAATATTTTGGTGTTCCTAAACAAACCTACATCAAAATGATCAACGCCGAATCGCCTAGCCGTTTTGCGCGCCGTCATATTTACAACCAATTCTTGTACCGCAGCGCTAGTAAATTAGTCGCTGCCGAATAAATTCTACACCATTACTATTATTTTGATTGTATCTTTGCCTCGTTGAAGCATTGATTACAAGACAATTACTATATTTTTTTATTTCAATGAATTTTAGGAATGATTTTAGCTAAAAAGAAAATCAAAACTTTCAATTCTAATAGTAAAAAGTGTATATTTACTTTGCAATCAGAAGATTAGCTTCTCATTTTTACAACAAAAACAAGAAGCAAACCATAGTACAAATGAAATTGATTTCATTTTATAGTGTTCTAATTACGTTACTACTCGCTAACGTTGTTTTTTCTTCTACTCCAGAACGAAAGAATGGTGTATTGGCTCTCGTTCCATTATCAGGAACCTATGCTATTCCGGGTGATTTTGCTACCATAAATGATGCTGCTTTGAGTTTGAATACTAATGGAATTTCAGGTTCTGTCATTTTTAACGTCGCAGCCAATCACACCGAAACGGCTCCATCAGGAAGTTCGGCAACTGTCCCAGGCGGAATTGTATTTGGTGTTGTGACTGGAACAAGTGCAACAAGCACCATAATTTTTCAGAAAAGTGGTTCTGGCGCCAATCCATTAGTTACGGCAGGCGCGAATCATTTTGCGGGCGGAATCATGGATGGCATCATCAAAATTATCGGCACCGACTATATTACTTTCGACGGAATAGACGTTCAAGAAAACCCTTTAAACACTGCAACAACGATTGCAAGTAATAACATGACTGAATTTGGTTATGGTTTCTTTTATGCTAACGCAATTGCAACGGCAAACGGTTCGCAAAACAATCAAATTCTAAATTGCACAATTACCTTAAACACAGGAAGCACCAATTACCCGAATACTTTTGGAATATTCTCAACCACAGCCACAACCTATAGAAACGGCATAACCGCTGCTTCGATTACTAATTTTGCGGGTTCCAACTCGTATAATAAAATCTACGGAAACACCATAAATAATGCCAATTTCGGAATTGTAGTAATCGGCTCTAATTCGGCAGTGGCGATGGATTCGGGCTGGGACATTGGTGGAAATTCTTCAACAACAGGAAATACCATTTCTAATTTTGGGATTGGAAACGGTACTGCTGCATCAGCTTATTTAAAGTTAGGAACTGTCGTTCAAGGCATAATGGTCAACCAAATAGCTGGCCACAACACATCGTACAATTCGATTACGAGTACAACAGGAACAGCCACTACTAGTATTGCTCTCATTGGAATTACAAATGGTTGGAACGGAACTATAGTTCAACCATTAACTAATACTTCAACTTGTAATTTCAACACCATAACCATTACCAATGGCTTATCGGAAACTACTTTTGGTATTTGGTCACGTACAGGAACTTCTACTTCAAGTAAAACCATCAACAACAACACTATTACTCTTTCTAATACTTCATCATTAGCTGTTGTAAGTAAAACTATGCGAGGTATTTTTCAAGATGTTGCTATTGGTGAATTAATAACATCTAACAATAACATTACTCTGAGTTATGATAATTCAGATCATACACACGCTGTTTATTTTATTCAAGCGGATGTTGCAATTGCAAACAACAGAGAAGCCAACGACAATGTACTTCAAACTCCATTAGGAAAAACGCTGCGTACATCAGGAATTGTCATGGGTATTTCTCACTCAGGCACAACCAATGGCGTTTTGAGCATCCAAAGAAACACTATTGTTATTGATAAAGGAAATGTGAGTTCTAATTCTATCTTTTCAGGAATTTATAGTAACGGTTCTAACTCTTTGACCACTAGTTATGACATTTTAGAGAATAACATCACCCTATTGAATTCCTCATCATCAAATGGAACAACTGCTGTTTCGGGAATTTTCACTAATGATGGAACAGCTTTGACCAACAAAATAATTTCAAATAATTCCATTATCATTAATGGTAATAATTATGGAGGAAGTTCAATAGGTATAACAGTGGGTAAAAGTGGAATTGTAAACTGTACTGCTAACACAATTACCATTTCTAATTTTTCTACAGACATTTATGGCGTTTTATTAACAACGGCTTGTACGACTAATATTTTGTCATTGAACACGATTACAGTTGCTCCTGTAGGCATGCTCGCGTCTTCTACTATTAGAGGAATAAGCAATGTGGAAGGAACACTTACATGCAACCAAAACTCAATAACTCTTGCTCCTACTATTACACCCATTGCAAACACCAATATTTCACTCTTTGGGATTGCAAATAACGTTCCTAACGGTAGTATCTCTGACAATATTAAAATTGAAATTTCACCTTCTTCTACCGAACCTACAACAGTAGTAAATTTGTCTTCAACAGGAATATTTAACTCAGGCGCCAATACTATAATTTCAAACAATAATAGCATATCAATTTCATCCAACACACTTTCTGGAGCAACAACTACCAACGGAATTAACAACAGTGGAGCTTCGTCAACAATATCAAACAACAACAACATTACAATAGCCCTAAATTCGAATACAACAACAACGGTTCAAGGAATAGCTAATTCTGGCATCAATACAACCGTTCAGAACAACAATAATCTTTCTATTCTACTGACAATTTCCAATGGTAACGGAATCGTCAATGGGATCAACAACACAGGTTCAGATTCAACTTTTTCAAATAATCTGAATCTACAGGCAACTTTAAATTCTAATATTGGAACTGCCAGAATATATGGAATCAACAATACCGCTCTTGCTTCATCTTTTACCAATAATTCAAATTTTTCACTAAACTGTAGTTCGACAACTAATAGTACATCCACTCGAATTATTAATTCAACTGTAGCATCAACAATAATAGGAAATCTGAATTTGGTTGCCAACGCCAACGCGGGAACAACTAGCTCAAGTTTTGGAATATATTCAATAGGCTTAATCGACGGAAATACACTAACTGTAAATTCCGATTCACAAACTGCAATAACAGTTTCGGCCGGAATCCAATCAGATGCCAATAGTACAGTTTCGAATAATACTATTACAACTGATTTTTACACTTCGTCTGGTGATGTCGTAGCATATGGAATCAATAGTAACAATTCAAATTCAATCATATCAGGCAACACTATTGATCATACAGCTGTTTCCAACGGAAATCAAGTAGCTGTAACGTGGTTTGCGATGATTTATGGTATTCGAAGTTATGGCAACAATTCAACCATTGATAACAATAGAATTGTAAAAGTGTATGGTTCGATGGGAAGAGGAACCACTATTTTTGAAATTGCGGGAATTCTGTTGGACACTGCCGAAAACAATATGATTTCGAATAATGTGATTAGTAATGTTTCATCGAATGGAACTTGCGACAATCGTACTTATCTCAGCGGAATTTACGCCTTGACTGGTTCGTACAATCCAACCATAAAAAACAATCGAATTTTCAACATTTCACTCAACAATAATGTGACGGGAACGCATCCTGGACCGGGATTTGCAACGGGTCAACCTATTCCTGCCAATACCAATGGAATTTGGGTGCGAATGTCGTTCAACACCGTTATCAACGATTATAAAATTTACAACAATCACATTTCAAAATTGTACAATCCGAGTGCTTCAACATTAGGTGGAATATTCGGAATGGCTTTATCTTCAAGAGAAGTCAATCATTTGGTATATAATAATACGATTGTTATTGGCGATAATTCTAACATTGTTACGAGCAACATCTTGACCAATTTTGGAGCGGCTGCTGTTGGTTATATCAACAGAGTTGGAACAGGTTTAACCGATTTACGGAACAATATTTTATATGTGAATGTAATGCCAAAAGGTTCGGGTTATGTATCTGCTTTGGCGGCCATCAAAAACCATGATGTAGATTTGGCAACCGCTTTTACCAATCCGGGGCAAACTGGAATTCGTCCTCCTAATTATCATACTTCATCTAACAATAACTTATTTTACGCACCATCGGTTCACAATCGTCGCTCTTATTTTTATTGCGAAGGTAACGGATTTGGTTCTGAATACAACCGATTCAACATCGACCACAACACTGCCGCAATCAACGATCCGAACATCAATGTTGCTCCATTTACTGGATGCACCAGCTTATACAAAACATTAATGAATGGTGGCGCAAGTAATTTTGGCACTGACGCCGATAGTTATTACGACAATGTAACTCTAACAGAAGGAAGTGGAGTTGACGAAGGTTATTGGACACCATCGGGTGAAACCTATGCCGAATTGGGTGCGCAAGTTTTATCCTCTGAATACGATTTGGATAGTAAAAACATCAGTCGCGGTAGTTCACCCGACATAGGCGCACTACAGTTTTCTGGAACGATTGCAACAGTTCCCGACATCAGTTACGGCCCAATTTCAATTCCTGGAAGTTGTGGTGCTGTGGTCAGTACGTTAACGTTAACCAACGTTCATATTGTAGATTTGGCTGGAGTTCCCACAATTGGAACTTTAGTGCCACGATTGTATTACAAAGTCAATTCGGGCGCGTATACTAGCGTAGCTGGAACTTTAGTATCGGGAACAGGAACTGATGGCTATTGGAATTTCACCCTAACTGGATTATCAGCTGGAACGATTAGTTATTATGTGATTGCTCAAGATCGATTGACGCAATTGACTTCCAACCCGAGTTTGGGATTAGTAGCTTGCAACGTAAATAATGTAACTACTCATCCGACCAATCCAACCACGATTACTATGGGCGGAAGTACTGCTATTTATGCACTTGGCGCTTGGTCTTCTACTCCAACTATTTCCAAAGCCGTTATTTTTGATGATAATTTTAGTTCGACTACTTCTATTGAAGCGTGTTCGGTATTGGTCAAAGCTGGAAGAACAGTCGTTTTCAATTCTGCTCACACTTTATTGGTACAAAATGAAGTTACGGTGGAACCGGGTGGAACACTGATTTTTGAAAACAATTCGCAACTGATACAAATAGCCAATGTTAGTAATTCGGGCGACATCAACTACAAACGAATTGCCATGGTTAAAAGATACGATTATGTGTATTGGTCATCTCCTGTAAATAATTTCAACTTAGATGATTTAAATAGTTCTTTGCCAACTGGTCCAAAATACAAGTGGGAACCCACAACACCCAACACCAATGGAGGTTTAGGCAATTGGATCAATGCTCAAGGCAACACGATGGACATCGGAAGAGGTTATATTGCTCGAAGTCCGGTTACTTACAGCGACACCGTTCTCACTCCTTTTTTGAGTACGTTTATTGGCGTTCCGAATAACGGAGACATTTCCTATACCGTTTCAAGAGGCGCCATGACTTCAGCTACTTTGGGAAGTTATACGAGTGCCAATGGTACGCCGTTTACCGAGTTTGATGACAATTTAAATTTAATCGGAAATCCGTATCCATCGGCAATTAGTGCCAATCATTTTTTATATGAAAACCGACAAGCAAATGGTGGAGTTTTAGCCGGATTCATCAATATTTGGCGTCACGGAATTGACATTCAAACCGGAGTTACCAATCCGTTTTACGGTTCGTACGTTTACAATTACGATATGAACGATTATCTGACGTACAATTTAGTAGGCGCTAGTTGTTGCCCAGCCGTTGGTGATTATAAAATTGGCGCTGGACAAGGTTTCTTTGTTCAAATGATCGAAGGAAGTGCAGCATCGGGAACAGTCAATTTCAACAATACTATGCGCAGGGATTTGAGTAATGTTCCACATGACAACACTATTTTCTATAGAAATTCTGCCGAAAATTCGGGTTACAGCAATTTAGAACGCCATCGAATTTGGTTGGATATAGTTAATGAAGACAATCATTCCGACAGAACATTAATTGGTTATATTGATGGTGCGACTAATAATTTTGACAACTTCTTTGATGTTCCCAACACTAATAAAAATGCTATTTCTGTATATTCATTAACCAATACTACAGCGACTAAAACGCAAGGAAGAATGTTGCCTTTTGATGTGAATGATGAAGTTCCAATTGGGTATTTTGCTCCCAATTCGGGCAACCTTAATTTTGCTATTGCTGCTGTTGACGGATTATTTGAATCGCAGACTATCTACATCAAAGACGAACTATTGAACATCACTCACAATTTAAAAACAGCACCGTATCAATTCCAAACGAACAGCGGTTACAACAACACTCGATTCAAATTAATTTACACCAACAATCAATTGAGTTTACCTGAAAATTTGATTGAAAATACTATCGATTTACTTTCTTTTGACAAAAAGATTGAAATTAATTCAAGTCGATTCGCCTTAGAAGAAGTTAAAATTCACGACATTAGCGGTCGATTGCTTTATTGGAATTCAAAAATTAATTCCAATCAATTAATCATTTCCGATTGCAGCACAAGCGATCAAGTACTGTTAGTGGAAATTAAAACCACCGACGGAATAGTAACCATTAAAAAAATAATAAACTAACATAAACGCTTAAAACCATGAAAAGAACGTTAGTACTCATTACTGGATTATTTTTATCCTTAACTATGCATTCACAAGTCAGTATTGGTGCGCCAACTCCAAATACAGCAGCCAATCTAGATGTAACATCAACCGATTTGAATGGCAACAAAAGAGGAATGCTGATTCCGAGACTCAACTTACTCAGCACCACTGATGCTACAACCATCAACAGCGGAAACGTAAACAGTTTGTTGGTCTATAACGAAGCCACTCAAGCAGATGTAACGCCAGGTTTTTACTATTGGTACGTAAACAAATGGGAACGCATTGCTCCTTCGTCAGAAGTAAACGAAACATCAACGCAATTGGCATTCGACACTACAACCAATATTTTAGATTATGATAATGAAGACGGGAATAATCCGCTAATTGACCTGAGTTCACTAAAAATTGAACCTTGGCAAGTGGAACAAACTACAACTCAAGCCTCGGTTAATACTCAAAACATTTACCAGTTGGGAAATGTGGGTATCGGAACCAACGATATGTTGACCGGGACAGCTTTGGATGTTCGAGGTGCCATTAGAGGTGGAATTGCCAATTCGGGAACTGTTGGAGCCAATTCTGCAGCATTCGGAACCAACAATACAGCTTCAGGAAGCAACTCATCAGCAACCGGAATCAATAATGATGTGTTTGGAAATGTTTCGGGTGCGATTGGAAACAATAATACGGTGAATGCCAACAATGCCATGGCAATCGGAATTGACAATGTGGTGAATGCCGAAAAAAGTTTTGTTGTTGGTGAAGGAAATGTCGTTGCTGGATTGTACGCATCTGCCATGGGAAGAGAAAATATTGTGAGTGGTGAAAATGCTGTGGCTCACGGTGCAAATAATGAAACATTAGCTGATTTTTCATACACTTTGGGCGTTGGAAACATTTCAGGCGCAATGGGAAGTATGGTTTTTGGACGTTACAATGTGTTGACAGGTGGAAATCCAACCGACTTTTTAGTGCCTGACGATCCATTTTTTCAGTTATCAAATGGAACGAGTCCGATCAACCGTTCGAACATTATCACAGTTTTGAAAAACGGTAGAAGTGGTTTTGGCAACATGAATGCGCCACAAGCTACTATTCATATTTTAAAAACTAGTACCGATTTGACTCCAGCGATTATTGAAGGCTGTCAAGTATATGCAGATAATGCTGCTGCAACTGCTGCTGGCGTTCCTGTTGGCGGTTTGTACCGAACTGCAACTGGAGTTTTAATGGTTCGTTATTAATTGCATTGAAATGAAAAACAAAAAAATATATATACGATTTTTGGGAACCTTGCTGTTTTTTTCTTTGAATAGTATTGGACAAACCGTCAATCAAGGTGTTTTCACCAACATTGGTGTTTCGGGTTCGGTGGCTGAAATCAATAATTTGGCATCTGGAACTCTGACTAATGATGGCGATTTGTACGTTTATAATCATTATAATAATGATGGTGTAGTGACATTTACAACTGGAACCACAACCGGAATGACGCGAATGAGAGGTTTGTTAGGAAGTCAAAACATTTCAGGTTCGAATGCGATGCAATGGTTTGATTGTGAATTTGACAACAATTTAGTTCAACCTGCTTTTCATTTGTCGAATGAAGTGAGTGTTTCGGGTACGGCCGATTTTTTTCAAGGAATTGTAGACAACGACAACTTTGGTGGATTGATGGTTTTTGAAAACGGAGCCAATCATTTTAATGTTGACGACGATAGTTTTGTGGATGGTTTTGTACGAAAAAATGGCGACGAAGTGTTCCGATTTCCTATTGGTGATGGAAGTCAGTATCGTTATGCTTCGATTTCAGAGCCGAATACAACTACTGATGCTTTTACTGGAAAATACTTTTTTGAAGATTCCAATGTGTTGTATCCGCACACAAATGTGGATTCAAACATTACTTTGATTGATAATGCCGAATACTGGACAATTGAAAAAACCGCAGGAAACAGCAATGTATTTTTGACCTTGACTTGGGATGAAGACACTACTCCAACCGCTATTTACACCACGCCTTATGAAGAAATACATATTGTTCGTTGGGATGTTACTTTGAATAAATGGGTAGACGAAGGCGGAATTGCAGATGCTTCTACCAAAGAAGTGACAACCGTGATTAATCCGTTGACCGATTATGGCGTTTTTACTTTAGCTCGTGTGCGAATCCTATTGCCTTGTAACGGAAATGGTGTTGTAGTACACAATTTAGTTTCTGCAAATGATGATACTTTCAACGATGTTTTCACTATTGACGGAATTGAAGAATGTCCAAATAACCGAGTAGAAATCTACAATCGTTGGGGCGTAAAAGTATTTGAAACCACAGCATACAATTCAGTTGGAAATGTGTTCAAAGGTTTTTCGGATGCGAGAGCAACTTATAAAGACAAGGAAAAATTACCTGATGGCACTTACTTCTATTTTGTTGAGATTACCGATGAAGCTACGGATTCAACTAGTAAATTTTCGGGTTATATACTTTTAAATTAAATAAATAATAAAACATAAAAAAAAGAGACTTATCGCTAAGTCTCTTTTTTTATTTATAAATGTATTGATTACAATTTCGTAATAATAAATTCAGATCTTCTGTTGGCTTGATGTTGTTCTTCAGTACAAGAAGATTCGTTAGTTGGTTCACAACCACAATCGTTTACTAATTGAGATTCACCATAACCTTTAGCTGTCAATCTTGATTTAGCAATTCCTTTTGATACTAACCACGCCATAGTTGATTTGGCTCTTCTGTCGGATAAAGCAGCGTTGTATTTAGCTGTTTGGCGACAGTCGGTGTGCGAACGAATATCCAATTCCATGGTTGGGTTTTGCTCTAATACGTCTAAGATTTTAGCCAATTCTGCTGCTGCATCTGGACGAATATTTGATTTGTCTAAATCGAAGTAAATCA
>JAFLBS010000013.1 GCA_017303755.1 Flavobacteriales bacterium
ATTTGGCTCTACAACTCTAACTGCTTGTGGTGTAAGTAATAACACTGATTGCGATGATAACTTATTGACCTATGCTGATAATGATAACGACGGTTTCGGTTCGACAACTCTTGCAGCTTGTGGTGTAGCCAATAATACTGATTGCGATGATAATTTGTTAACGTATGTTGATAATGATAATGACGGATTTGGCTCTACAACTCTAACTGCTTGTGGTGTATCCGACAATACCGATTGCGATGATAGCTTATTGACCTATGCAGATAATGATAACGACGGTTTCGGTTCGACAACTCTTGCAGCTTGCGGTGTTGCTGACAATTCCGATTGTAATGACAATCAAATTCAATACATGGATGCTGACAATGATGGATTCGGAACCACTACTATGGTAGCTTGTGGCGCAACAAATTCAGACGATTGTGATGACAATTCATTAACTTATGCCGACAACGATAATGATGGCTTTGGTTCAACCACTTTAGTTGCTTGTGGTATAACTAACAATACTGATTGTAATGACAATCAAATTCTTTACATGGATACTGATGGAGATGGCTTCGGGACAACAACTATGGTTGCTTGTGGAGGATCAATTTACAACAGCGATTGTGATGATGCTAATCCAAATGTTCGTCCAATTTTAGTTACAAAAATGAATCAAACATTGTCTGCTCCAAATGTTGTTGGCGCGCAAGGTTACCGATTCAGAGTTACTAACTTAACAACAAATGAAGTAAGAACAATTGACAGAAACCTAAGAACATTTAATTTAGCTCAATTAAGTAATTACGCCTATAACACTACTTTTTATGTAGAAGTAGCTGTTAAAATTAATAATGAGTACTCTAGCTTTACACGTATTCCTGCTTGTGCAATTATCACACCAATGGCAACAACAAAGATACAGGCAACACAATGCGGAATAACGATATCTGATTTGAATACATTCCTTTACGCTGACAATGTTACTTACATCGATGGTTATCGTTTCAGAATTATTGATACAGAAAATTCAAGTAATGTACAAATTTACGACAGTCCTATCAGAAGCATGAAATTAAACATGTTAAACAATATTGAATTAGATAAAACATATTCTATTGAAGTAGCTGTTAAAAATCACGACGGAACTTACCTGCCTTTCGGAGTAGTATGTAATGTAACTACTGCAAGTAATTCTGCCAAGATTAATGATGCTACAGACAACAAAGAAATTTCTGCAACGGTTGCTCCTAACCCATTCACAGATGCTTTCTCATTAAAATTAGAAAATAGCAATACAGATAAAATCAACATAGCAGTTTATGATTTAATGGGAAGATCAATTGAAAACAAAACATTAAATAAAGGTGAATTGGAGTCAATTACTTTAGGAAATGATTATCCGACTGGTGTTTATACTCTTATTATATCCATTGGGGATGAAATCAAAAATATAAGAATTGTAAAAAGATAATTTTACTGCCCCAAATCAAATTCTTTTATAAAACCATCAAATTAATTTTTGATGGTTTTTTTTCTTACAAAATGCCAAAAAGCATAAAAAAAGGCTTCTTGAAAATAACATTTGTAAGATTATTACCGTGCATTTCATCGATTATATGCATTTCATCGATTTTTTATTGCATTTCATCGGTATTATCAAAATTACCTCTTATATTTGTAATGTCAAAAAATCAGAATTGATATTTATATTGATTCAAACAAAAATGTATCATAAACTAAACCCTATAAGTTATGAAAAATTTTACGCATTTAAAAAACCTGTTCTGCTTTACACTTCTTTTGCTAACTGCAATAGTTGGTAATGCTCAAACAGTTTCCCAAACCTACAACTCCTCAAATACTTTCACAGTGCCTGCAGGAGTGACTTCTATTACAGTAGAAGCATGGGGCGGTGGTGGTCGTGGTGGTTCCAGAACATCTGGAAGTGGCGGCTACGGTGGTGGTGGTGGTGGTGCTTACTCACGAAGAGTAGTAGCAGTAACACCTGGCCAAGTTTATACAGTTGCTGTAGGAACGGGAGCCAACTCAACCGCTGCAGGTGTAGATTCAGAATTAATCAACCCATCTAGTGTGGTAGTAGTTAGAGCCAAAGGAGGAAACTCTGTGCCAAACAATACTGCAACTGGTGCAACTGGTGGAGCCGCTGGTTCATGTATTGGCGATGTTGCCTATGACGGAGGTAGTGGTGCCAATGGTACTGCTGGTGTAAATGGTGGTGGTGGTGGTGCTTCTGCAGGAACAGCTAATGCTGGTGCTAACGGATTACTTTCTGTAGGTGGTATTGCTATCAACGGCGGAGGAAACGGTGGTGCCGGACGTACAGGTTTTTCTGGAAATGGATCTCCAGGTAACACACCTGGTGGTGGTGGTGGTGGCGCACTTAGAACATCTGGTTCTCCTTCTGGAGGAAACGGTGCCAATGGTCAAATCATTATAACCTACCCTATTCCTGAAATTAATATAACAGGGAATGCTTTACCAATTGCTGATAACGATGCTACTCCTTCATTATTAGACGGAACTGATTTTGGTCCTCAAATAATTGGTGTAGGTGTTACTCAATCGTTCACCATTCAAAACACGAGTGCATCTGCCTCATTAACATTAGGCGCTATTACTTTTTCAGGTGCTGCTGCTGGAGATTATGCAATAACTACTCCTCCTACAAGTCCAGTTCCTGCTAGTGGAAGTACAACTTTTGTTGTAACCTTTACCGCATCTTCTGCTGGAGTAAGAAACGCAACAATCTCAATCGTAAATAGTGACATAGATGAAGATCCATATAACTTTGCTTTAACTGGAACTGGTGCTGGTCCTGAAATTGATATTCAAGGTAACGCTGTATCCATTGTTGATGGTGATGTAACTCCAACTACTGCAGATTGGACCGATTTCGGGACAACTTCTGTTGGTGTAGGTATTAATAGACCTTATACCATATATAACAACGGAACTCTACCTTTAACAATAGGAGCTATTACATTCTCTGGTTTAAACGCTGGTGATTTTACAGTAATCACTCCTCCTGCAGCGGTTGTTGCAGCAGGCGGAAATACAACTTTTGTGGTACGATTTAATCCTTCTGCAGCTGGTGTAAGAGTAGCTACAATCTCTATAGTTAACGGTGATGCAAATGAAAATCCATACAATTATTCTATTCAAGGTACTGCTACTGAGCAAGAAATTGAAGTTCAAGGTAACGCTACTCTAATAGTAGATGGAGATGCAACTCCTTCTTTAGCAGATTGGACTGATTTTGGTTCAACTGATGCCGTAGCGGGTACAATTACACGCACATTTACTATCCGTAATACGGGTACATTGACTCTGACTATTGGTGCATTTACATTTTCAGGAGCTAATGCTGGAGATTTTACTCTAACAACTCCTCCAAATCCTAATATTTTACCGGGTAACTCGTCTAACTTTACTGTTACATTCAACCCAAGTGCTGTTGGTTTAAGAACGGCCAATTTATCCTTTGTTAATAACGACAGTAACGAAAATCCATACAACTTTGCTATTCAAGGTACGGGAACAGAACAAGAAATTGACGTTCAAGGTAACTTAGTTTCTATTGTGGATAATGACAACACTCCTTCTCTTGCAGACTGGACCGACTTTGGTACAACTAGCGTTGGAATTGGTGTTACACGTACTTTCACAATCTTAAATACAGGTTCTTCTACCTTAAATGTTGGAGCCATTACTATCACTGGTGGTGGTGGTCAATTTGTATTGACAACGGCTCCAAGTGCAACTGTTGCTCCGGGCGGAAGTACAACTTTTGATATTACGTACACTCCATCAGGTTTAGGTGCAGCTGTAGCCAATATTTCGTTTACTAATAATGACAGTGACGAAAACCCTTACCGTTTTAGAATCCAAGGAAACGGTGCTGCTTCGCCATCTGAAATGGATGTTCAAGGTAGTGCAATTTCTATCGTTGATGGAGACAATACGCCTTCTACATTAGACTGGACTGATTTTGCAGGTTCAGGTGTTGGTGCTCCAACTTCAAGAACTTTCACTATCAGAAATACAGGAACAGGAGTATTAGTAATTGGAGCTATCACTTTTGGCGGTGCTAATGCTGGTGATTTCAGCGTGATTGTGCCTCCAAGTGCAACAGTGGCTGTGAGCGGATTTACAACTTTTGAAGTACAATTCACTCCAGGTGCTATAGGTGTAAGAAATGCAACGATGTCAATTGCTAACAATGATGCTGATGAAAATCCTTATAACTTTAGCATACAAGGAACTGGTTTTGCTGCTTTGACTTACGGCCCAGGTGGTGTAAGAGGTAATTTGCAATTATGGTTCCGCTCTGACCGATTAAACGGAACTACATCTGTTGCTGATGGTTCAGCTGTAAACGTTTGGAATACTCAAGGTCGAGGCTCAAATGCAAGCAGACCTGGATCAGTAGGTGCTCCTATTTACAGAAACAATGCTACTCATAACATCAACTTTAACTCTGTTGTTGACTTTACAAATAACCCTGTAACATCACCTCAAAACTACACTGATTTAGACCCAGCAAGACAATATTTAGAAGGTCCAAACGGATTCTATTCTCAAGATATTTTTGCAGTAGTGATTCCAGACATCAATGTTACCTCAGCTACAGCAAGTTTAGATATTTTCTGTGGAGATAGAGTTCCTGCAACTAACCAAACAGATGGAACTGGTATTGGTTATGGTAGATATACTAACCGTTTTACCAATGAAGTACTTACTTACTGTTTAGGTACCACTAGCGGTGCACCTCCAACAGGTTATGGTGTTGCTCATGTTGATGGTACAGGAACAGTAAATTATAACGCTGCTGGTATAATAAATGCAAGTAATAATACTTCTATTAACGGAATGAATTTAACTTTCAACGCTAATAATGTAGTTAATGCAACCAATGACTTACCTGATTTTGCTAACGTAAACAACAGTCAATTCTGGATGGGACGTAGTGAAGGTTGGGACGGTAGCTGGGACGGTAGAATTGGCGAAATCATCACATTAAGCAATAGAGCTACTGACATCGAAAGAAGTAATATTCAAAGTTATTTAGCAATTAAATACGGTATCACATTAGGTATAAATGGTACATCTATGAATTATACTAATTCAGATGGAAATATTATCTGGGATGTAGCTGCTAATTCAGGATTCAATTATGATATCGCTGGTATTGGTAGAGACGATATCTCAAGATTAACACAAAAACAATCAAGAAGTATTAATCCTACTGAAGTAATGACTATTGGTCTTGGAGATATTCTTGCAACAAATACTGATAATACAAACACATTTCCTACAAACAAAAGTTATTTAGTTTGGGGTGCAAATGGTGGAAATATGGCTAATTCTGGTGTGCCTATCAACGTTGACCTAGGTCCAACTACCATTACTACAATCACTGAAGTGGTTAATAGAAGATGGAAAGTAGTAGAAACTGGTGGTGATGTTGGTACTACAAGAGTAAATGTGCCTACAGCTTCGTTCATTAGTGGTTTACCAGCTCTTGGTCCAAATGATGCTTATGTAATGGTAGTAGCTACAAACTCTGTGTTTACTACAGGTGTTGAAACTGTTTTCATGAGTACTTCTGGTTCAGATCAAACTTGTCTTTATGATTTTGACGCAACTAAATTCATCACTTTTGGTATAGCACACAGAGCGGTTGATCCTTTACATATAACATTAGACGGTTCTGACGACTTTGTTAGAATTGGTGATGCAAATGAAATTGGTGCTGCTTTCACGATAATGACTTGGATTAAACCAAACGGAATGAACGCGTTAAGTAATGAAAGAACAATTCTTGCTAAAAAGCCTAATGCTATTAGTGGATATAGATTAGTACTTCAAAACAACAATAGAGTGAGAATGGAATGGACTGTGGGTGGAACTACAATGAGTGCTATTACAAATACTCCTTTTCCAGATGCAAAATGGCATAACATTGCTGTTACTTACAATGCAGGAACGTTAAATATGTATATTGATGGTGTGTTAGATCGTACAGTTGCTCTAGCTACTGCTCCAGTTGCCACAACATCTAACTTTAGTATTGGTGCTCAATACATAACAAAAACTAATATTGTAAACTTATTCAAAGGTGATATAGATGAATTAAGAATGTGGAATCGCTCGCTTTCACCAACTGAAATCCGTTTCATATTAAACCAAGAAATCTTACAAACAGGAACAGGTACAACTGGAACAATTATTCCAACTACTGTAACTAAAAACGACATTAATGCATTGCTTTGGAATAACTTATTCGCGTACTACTCTATGAACTCTTATATCGGAACTCACTTAGATGACGACTCGGTTAACATTAATAGAGGTAGTTTAGTAATTCCTGATAAGATTTCTATTAACCAACAAACAGCTCCAATGCCATACGAAAGTACAGCTAACGGATTGTGGTCAAACACTGCTACTTGGTTGAATGGTTCAACTCAAGATTTACCTTACAGTTTATCTATTGTTGATGGTGTAACTCCTATTGATTGGAACATCGTTCGTACTGACCACAATGTTAGTTCAACAGGAAACAAAAACCTTTTAGGATTATTTGTTGATGCCAATACATTAAGTGCCGATAACAATTCCAAATTAGAAGTATCACATTATTTGAAAATTGATGGTGTACTTGATTTAGAAGGAAGATCTCAATTAGTTCAAACAGTGAATAGTGATTTAGACCCAACAAGTTCTGGTTCGCTTCAAAGAGATCAACAAGGTCAAAATAACATTTACAATTACAACTATTGGTCATCTCCAGTAGGCGCAATTAATGCTACAACTAATAATAATGCCTATACAGTAAATGGTGTGATGAAAGATGGTACAACATCTACACCACAAAACATTACTTGGACATCAGGTATTAATGGTAGCCCAACAAGTCCGATTACATTGAGTAGCTATTGGATATTCAAATTCCAAAACCTTACTCCTGCCTACGCAAACTGGGCTTCAGTTGGACAAAATGGTTCATTAAACCCAGGTCAAGGTTATACTTTAAAAGGAAGTGGTGCGGCAACAAGCCAAAACTACACCTACGTTGGTAAACCAAACAATGGTCCGATTAGTTCTCCTATCTCAGCGAACAACTTGAACCTAAGTGGTAATCCTTACTCGTCTGCTATCGATGCAAATGCATTCTTAACTGACAACTCAGGTAGTACAACTGGTGCCGTTTATTTCTGGGAGCATTATGCAACCAATAACACTCACATACTACAACAGTACCAAGGTGGATATGCAGCACGTAACTTAGTAGGTGGAACGCCTCCAGTATCACCTCCAGAAATTAGTGGATTGGGTACAAGTTCAAGAATACCTGGTAGATTCATTCCAGTTGGACAAGGTTTCTTCGTATACGGTTCGGCTACAGGTGGAACAATCAACTTTAACAATGCTCAAAGAGCATTTGTAAAAGAAGATAACGTAAACTCTAATGTAATGTTCAGAAATGCATCTAACAATAGTATGCTAGTTGTAGATCACTTCAACAACAATGAAGATGATGCTGCTACTGAAAACGAATACAAAAAGATACGTTTAGGTTTCAGTGACAGAAATGGATACCACAGACAAATATTGATGGGATTCATGGATGAAAAAGCAACAAGCGGAATTGACACAGGATACGATGCTTTCCTTTTAGACAACCAACCAAGTGATATGTATTTCTACAATGGTGGTGCTAACTTGAACATTTCGGGTGAAGGTGCTTTTGACATCAACAGTATTTATCCATTAGGAATAAAAACAGATGGTGTAGGAAATGTAACCTTTAGCTTGGATGGATTAGAGAATTTCCAAAATAATGACGTAAATGTTTACATCCATGACAATACTACTGATATCTATCATGATATCACAACAGAAGATTACACAGTTGAATTGCCATTAGGTGTTGTAAACGATCGTTTCTCTATGCGTTTCATTACTGCAGAGCAAGCATTAGGAATTACTGATCTTGAAAACAGCAATGCCATACAAATTGCCTACACTAGTTCAAACGATATGTTGAACATCAAAAACAATTTGATTGATGCAAGCGTTGAAAAAGTAGAATTATACAACATGTTAGGACAAGCAATCGGAACTTGGAGCGTTAAAGACCAAGCTCAAAACAACATCCAATTGCCTATCAAAAATATAAGTACTGCCACTTACATTGTAAAAATTAAAACTACAAAAGGCGATACTAGCAGAAAAATCATTATTAATTAGGGTTTAAATAATTGATTTGACAACGGAAAAGCCCCGAGTAATTCGGGGCTTTTCTATTTTTAATAAGTAACGTTATTTTTTTATTGAAGGTGAGCAACTAATTCGTCCAAACTTACCATAATTTGTTCTCCTGATTGTAGATTTTTCAACGTAAACTTTCCTTCACTAATTTCTTTTACTACAAACGGAATCGCTCTTCGCTCAGCGTGTTTGAACTGTTTGTCAATTTTAGCCGTATCTGGGTACAATTCTACTTTTATATTTTGAGCACGAAGTTGTTGAATGGCTTTCATGGCTTCAAATGCCTGACTTTCTCCAAAATTTAAAAACAACACTTTCGTGGATGTAATCACCGTTTCCGGAAATAAATTCAGTTGTTCTAACACCAAATAAATTCGGTCCAAACCAAATGAAATCCCTACTCCACTCATGTTTTTCAACCCGAAAATTCCTGTCAAGTCATCGTATCTTCCGCCGCCGCCAATCGAGCCCATTTCAACTCCTTTTGGAGCTGTAACTTCAAAAATGGCTCCAGTATAGTAATTCAAACCTCGCGCTAAAGTCACATCTAAGTCCAATTCTGCTTTCTGCAACCCAAGCTTCGTTACATTATCGCAAATGAAACGCAATTCTTCAATTCCTTTTTTTCCTTCTTCTGAAGTCGAAAGCAAATCCGAAAGTTGATTGATTTTCTCTTGAATCGTTCCCGTAAAACTAAATAACGGCTGTACTTTTTGCAAAGCAGCTTCTGAAATGCCTTTTTCCAACATTTCTTTTTTAACGCCTTCCTCTCCTATTTTATCGAGCTTATCCAAAGCCACAGTAAAATCAATCAATTTATCCGAAGCACCAATGACCTCAGCAATTCCCGATAAAATTTTACGATTGTTGATTTTAATCGTTACTCCTTCTAAACCCAATTCGGCAAAAACACTGTCGTACAATTGCACCAACTCTACTTCTTGCCATAATGAGGTTGAACCCACCACATCAGCATCGCATTGGTAAAACTCTCTAAAACGACCTTTCTGCGGACGATCAGCACGCCAAACGGGTTGAATTTGATAGCGTTTAAACGGAAACTCAATCTCGCCTTGGTGTTGCACTACATAACGCGCAAAAGGAACAGTTAAATCGTAACGAAGTGCTTTTTCGGAAACCAAATTAGTAAAGCGATTTAATTCAATTCGTTCGTCAAAACTAATAGAATCAGCATCTTTTAATTGAAGAGATTCAATATTGGTTGGTAATTCAATTTTATTCTTATTGTAAAAATAATTTCCCGAATTCAATATCTTAAAAATCAATCGATCACCTTCTTCACCGTATTTTCCCATCAACGTATCCGAATTCTCAAACGAAGGTGTTTCAATAGGCTGATAACCATACTTTTCGAAATGATTGCGCATGATCGAAATAATATAGTTGCGTTTCGAAACCTCTACAGGTGAAAAATCTCTTGTTCCTTTTGGAATACTGGGTTTTTGAGCCATCTTTTAATTATGAATTATCAATTGTGAATTGTCAATTGTTAATTATCAATTGACTTTGCAAATATCAAACTTTTTAAAATTATTTTATACTTCTTCTATCATAAACTTGTAACAAAAACCGTAATTTCGTGTCAAACTAAGTACTATGGTTGGATTATTCAAAGAAAACGTAAAAATCGCCTTCAGTTCCATTCGCACTCAATTGTTGCGGACGATACTGACGGTTTTTATTATTGCCATCGGAATTTGGGCTTTAGTTGGAATTCTAACCGTGGTTTCTGCCTTGGATAACACACTCAATTCCAAGTTTGCTACTATGGGTTCCAACACCTTCAATATCAACCAATATGAGTTTACATCACGAAGACGTGGTGGCGGAGAAGTTGAAAAAATCAACCCAATTATATCCTATCCAGAAGCCAAAGAGTATAAAGAAAAATACAACTATCCTTTAACTTACACTTCTCTTTCGTTTACTGCAACAGCTACTGCCGAAGTGAAATACGACAATAAAAAAACCGATCCCGAAATACAGGTTTTGGGCGTTGACGAACATTTTACTAACAACAATGGTTTAGAAGTTATCAATGGTAGAAATTTTACTTCTTTTGACATCTCAAACAACACCTACGTTTGTGTTATTGGAAGTGATTTTGCCACCAAAGGCATACTCAAAGATGTTAATCCAATTGATAAAATAATTTCGGTTCGTGGCGCCAAATTTAAAGTGATTGGTGTACTTAAAGAACAAGGTTCTACTTTCGGAAATAGTCAGGATTTACGTGTATTAATTCCGATTCAAGTAGCGCGTTCATTGTTCAGCCAACCCGGAATCAACTACTCTATCAGCACTATGGTTGAGAAGAAAGAAATTTTGGACCAAGCGGTTGAAGAAGCGATGATTACGATGCGTCAAATCCGAAAATTAAATCCGGTTGAAGAAGCCAATTTTGGAATTTCAAGAAGTGATGATTTGGTACAACGAATTGCAGAAATGACTAGCTTTTTGAGTGTTTCAGCTTGGGTAATCGGAATCATAACGATACTTGGTTCGTCCATCGCATTAATGAACATCATGATTGTTTCGGTTACTGAACGAACTCGGGAAATTGGTGTACGAAAATCATTGGGAGCCAAAAAATCAACCATAGCATGGCAATTCTTTGTTGAAACCTTGATTATAGGTCAATTGGGCGGTTTATTGGGAATCATATTAGGAATTACTACTGGATATTTCATCGCTTTGGCACTCGATTTTGCCTTTGTTATTCCTTGGGGCGCAATGATGGCTGCAGTAGTTACAACTTTTATAGTAGCCGTAGTTTCTGGTTCGTATCCTGCCTTAAAAGCGTCTAAATTAGACCCTATTGAAGCGCTTAGGTATGAGTAATTAGTGTTCAGTCTCAGTGTTCAGTTCACACGAAATCATACGATCATTCCCATAAACATCTTGAATCAGCCGAACGTTTTTGAAGCCTAAATTCTCCAACAATCCAACTGTTTCTTTGCCTAAGTATTGATTAATTTCAAAGTATAGTTTTCCTTTTTGAGTAAGATTTTTTTGTGCTAGTTGAGCAATTTTTCGGTAAAAAAGCAAGGCGTCATTATCATCCACAAACAAAGCTAAATGCGGTTCATACTCTAAAACATTCGCCTTAATTTCGGCTTTTTCTAACATTCTAACGTAGGGCGGATTCGAAACGATGACATCAAATTGCTCCGCTAAATCATCCGTTTCAAGTATGTTTTTTAGAATAAAATTTACTTTTACTTGATTGATTTCTGCATTTTTGGTTGCGGTTAGTAATGCTTTTTCAGAAACGTCTATCGCAGAAACTCTAGCATTTGGAAGATTTTTGGCTAATGAAATAGCGATGCATCCACTACCTGTTCCAATATCTATAATTTTAATTTCAGAAGACTGATTTTGATTTTCTTTGATAATTAAATCAACTAACTCTTCCGTTTCAGGTCGTGGAATTAAGGTATTTTCATTCACCAAAAAAGACAAACCGTAAAACTCAGTTTCGCCCAAAATATATTGAATTGGTTTTTGTTTTTTAAGTTCAATAACCACACTTTCCCAGCGAAGCAATTGAAGTGAATCCATTTCCAAATCAGGATTCAAAGCCAAATCAATGCGTTTCAATTGGTGAAAACATTCTAATACAATATAAAAGAAACTCTCCACCTCTTTTTCATCATATAAAGGAGAAAGTTGTTCTACAAATACAGATCTATACTCTTTAAACAACATTAAACTATATTAAACAATTTTAAACAAAATTAAACTACCCTAAACCCTTAATCATCCACACCGGGCAACTCGAATGACCTGTGGCTCCCATTGGCTCACAAAGGTATTCGAAACCGAGTTTTTGATAAAGTTTTTGAGCAACTAGCATTTCAGGCAGCGTTTCTAAATAGCATTTTTCATATCCAAAATCAGTAGCTTTTTCTAAACATTTTTCAATCATTTGTAATCCGAAACCTTTGCCACGTGCTTCGTGTAAAAAATACATTTTTTGGAGTTCGCATGTATTTTCATTTGAATTTTCGAGTTGACTCACTCCTGCTCCACCCACAATTTTTCCGTTATTTTCAATTACAAAATAAATGGCTCTTTCTTTATCGTAGGCTTCAAACATAAAATCCAGTTGAGTGTCTGCAAATGCAGTCCCAATTTTTGGATAATTATCATCAATAAAAACCTGTCGAATCACTTGAGCAATTTGCGGATTATCCTCTTTTTGAATTTCTCTTATTATCATCATCTAATAGTAACATCACAAAAATACATCAAATGTTTGAAAGCATCGTATAATGTATGATAGTAAACTGTATAATGCTAAAATCACCTCATGACAAACAATTTACGATATACTGCATACAACATACAATAAATAAAAACTCTATTTTTGCAGTATGAGTCATCATGAAAAATACATGCAACGCTGTATCGAACTGGCCAAAAACGGATTAGGAACTACTTATCCCAATCCGCTAGTTGGAAGCGTAATCGTATATAATGATGAAATAATAGGCGAAGGTTGGCACCAAAAAGCAGGCGAAGCTCACGCCGAAGTTAACGCCATAAATTCAGTAAGAGATTCATCTTTACTTTCCCAATCGACTATTTATGTGAGTTTGGAACCGTGTAGTCATTTTGGAAAAACGCCGCCTTGTTCCGACTTAATTATCGAAAAAAATATTCCCAATATAGTGATTGGAACCATCGATCCATTTGCCAAAGTTTCGGGCAACGGAATTCAAAAATTAAAAGAAGCGGGACGAAATGTTACCGTTGGAGTTTTAGAAAACCAATGCTCCGAATTGAATCAACGTTTTTTTACTTTTCACACCAAAAAACGTCCGTATATTATCTTAAAATGGGCAGAAAGCGCTGATGGATTTATCGCTCCAAAGCATAAAGAAATTAAACAACCTGTCTGGATTTCCAACACCTATTCGCGTCAATTAGTTCACAAATGGCGCAGCGAAGAACAGGCTATTTTAGTGGGAACACAAACGATTTTAGACGATAATCCAAAATTGGATGTACGCGATTGGAAAGGTCAAAACCCCATTCGTATTGCTTTGGATAAAAGTGGAAAAATAACTGAAGATTTTCACATTTACACCAGTGATTCCAAAACCATAATCATTACTGAAGAAAAAAAACAATCCATCGACCAACGTATTTTTGAAAATGCTATCTTTGATAATCGGTTGGTTTTTCAAATTGTTGACATTTTGCATCAGCATAACATTCAATCGGTCATTATTGAAGGTGGAAAACGTACTTTAGAAACATTTATCGATGCTGATTTGTGGGATGAAGCCCGAATTTTTAAGTCGAAAGTAAATCTAAACGAAGGCATTTCTGCTCCAAAAATTGAACTGAAAAATGCTCAAAAAAAGACGATATTGGACGACGAACTTCTAATTGTAACGAATCATGATTAGTACTATTATTTTTGATTTTGGTGATATTTTTATCAATTTAGAAAAAGAAGCTCAAATTGAGGCTTTCAAAAAATTAGGATTAGATGGTCCGAATCAAGAACTTATTGAAGCCAACGATCAGTTTGAAAAAGGACAGCTTACTGAATTACAGTTTTTAGAAACATTTACTAAATTCATTCCCAACGCGAGTATCGAACAAATTAGAGAAGCATGGAACACTATTATTGGTGAATTTCCACTGTATCGTCTCGAATTTTTACAATTGCTTTCACACAAATACAAACTGATTTTACTGACCAATACCGACGAAATTCACATCAGTAGATTTGAACATAATGTTGGTATTTCCTTTTTCAGCGACTTCTACCAATGCTTTGAAAAAGTCTATTATTCGTATGAAATGGGAATGCGAAAACCCGATCCAGCCATTTTCAGCTACATTTTAAACAAACACGATTTATCACCCAAACGCACTTTGTTTGTAGACGACAAAAAAGTCAACACTGATGCGGCTGCGAGTTTAGGAATTCACGTTTGGAACTTACAAGTGGGCGAAGAAGATGTGGTGGATTTATTTCAGAAGAAAGAACTTCCTTTATAAATTCCAAAATTCAATTTCAATAACAATTACAAACATCAAAAAATATTGATACTTATTTAAAAGAGCACAACTTTTTAATTTAAAAATCAATTTATAAAATTTGCAATTGATTTTTGAGATTGCAATTGATCTTTTATAATGACTGATACCTACAAAACCATAGCTTTCCCTTCCGAAGAAATTTTATTCAAAGAAAAAAACAGTAAGTTTTTTGGCTATGCTTTTCCAGTTACTACTGAAGAGGAAATCAAAAATCATTTAGAAAACTTACGCAAACAACACCACGGTGCAGTTCATTTTTGCTATGCGTTTCAAATGGGAACCGACAAAATTCAGTTTCGTGCTAATGACGATGGCGAACCAAGTAATTCGGCTGGAGCTCCTATTTACGGGCAAATCCAATCCTTTGGACTCACCAACATTTTAGTTGTTGTTGTTCGCTTTTTTGGCGGCGTGAAATTAGGTGTAGGCGGATTGATTTCGGCTTACAGAACTTCGGCTCAAATGGCATTGGAGGTTTCTGAAATTATAGAAAAAACAATCGACCTACATTATATAATATCGTTTGACTACAAAAACATGAATAAAGTGATGCGCGTCATCAAAGAGAAAAATCTTGAAATGGTATCACAACAAATGAATGAGAGTTGCCAAATTGAAATTGCCACCCGAAAAAAAAATGCCGAAATGGTATTCGACATTTTTAATTCTATGTTTGAAATTGACATCCAATTAAAAGAGTAATTTTTACTCTAACATCAAATCCAAAATGTATTTTGGAGGAGCAGTTGGCCGACCTGTTTTCATGTCCACAAAAACCAATACTGAATACCCAGTTGTTAATAACTCATTATTTTCATTGGTGATTTCATAGTCGAATTCTATCTTCACCGACGATAATTTTAACATCTTCGTTTTGATGGTCAAAAGGTCGTCATAACGAGCCGGTTTTTTGTAATTCATTGTTAATGAAACAACTGGAAGCATGATTCCGTTGTCTTCCATCCATTTGTAAGAAATACCCATATTTCTCAGCCACTCCACACGTCCCATCTCAAAATATTGAGCATAATTTCCGTGATAAACCACTCCCATTTGGTCTGTTTCTGAGTAGCGTACTCTTATTTTTATTTCGTGCTCTTTCATCTGTTTTTTTTGCTTTTAATCTAAACTTTAAAATTTCAATACAACAATATTTTTAAAAAATCAACCTCAATAAAATTTTTTTTTAAGAAAAATTGTTCACATATTTGTTATCCCAAAAAACAACAAGAAAGTCACCTATTTCTTTTGTAAGATAACCTTTATATTAAACACTTTTTTTAACAAAATATGAATAGAACTGCGCAATCAGTATGGGAAAACTGTCTCTCTTTTATAAAAGATAATATTCAAGAGCAAGCTTATAAAACTTGGTTTGAACCAATTAAGTCAGTTGAACTAACCGATAATGCATTGTACATTCAAGTTCCTAGTAAATTTTTCTATGAATGGTTGGAAGAACACTATGTAAAATTACTAAAAGTGGCTTTAACCAAAGAACTAGGAAAAAATGCAAAGTTACTCTATAAAATCAAAATGGAAAACACTTATGGCAACAAACAACCGTTTACGGAACAATTGCCGAGTGCGCACCGCAGTCCAATAAAATCGCAAGAGATTGACGCTCCTTTTAAAAACTTAAATCCAGAGCTTAAAAATCCGTTTGTAATTCCAGGTATTCGCAATTTAAAAATTGAATCCCAATTAAATCCGAATTATAGTTTTGACAATTTCCTTGAAGGCGATTCCAATCGTTTAGCGCGTTCAGCTGGTATGGCTGTAGCCAATAAACCCGGAGGAACATCGTTCAACCCATTATTGATTTTTGGTGGTGTTGGATTAGGGAAAACCCATTTGGCTCATGCTATTGGTGTTGAAATTAAAGATAAATATCCAGAGAAAACCGTGTTGTATATTTCAGCCGAAGTATTCACTCAGCAATACATCGATTCGGTAAAGAAAAACACACGTAACGATTTCATCCATTTTTATCAATTGATTGACGTGTTGATTATTGACGACGTTCAATTCCTTTCAGGAAAATCAGGAACGCAAGACGTATTTTTCCACATCTTCAATTACTTACACCAAAATGGTAAACAAGTAATTCTGACTTCTGATAAAGCTCCAGTTGACATGCAAGACATTGAGCAACGCTTACTGTCGCGTTTCAAATGGGGATTGTCTGCCGAATTACATCAACCCGATTACGAAACTCGAATTTCCATCTTAAAAAACATTTTGTACCGTGATGGTGTTGAAATGCCAGATGAAATTTTAGAATACGTTGCTAGAAACATCAAATCGAATGTGCGTGAGTTAGAAGGCGCGATTATTTCGTTGATTGCTCAGTCGTCTTTCAATAAAAAAGAAGTTACTTTAGACTTAGCGAAAAACATCGTTGAGAAATTTGTAAAAAATGTAAAACGCGAAATTTCAATAGATTACATTCAAAAAGTAGTTTCCGATTATTTCCAATTGGACTTAGACACGTTACAATCGAAAACGAGAAAACGTCACGTGGTTCAAGCGCGTCAATTGGCTATGTTTTTTGCCAAAAAATTCACTAAAGCTTCGTTAGCTAATATTGGTTCCCAAATTGGCGATAGAGATCACGCCACTGTTTTACATGCTTGTAAAACTGTTGACAACTTAGTGTCTACTGACAAACAATTCAAAAAGTTTGTAGAAGATATTAATAAAAAACTATCGCTATAGATTGTCCTACTGTTATAATTGAATATGTCTGTTAAAATCTTGATGGTTTGTTTGGGAAATATCTGTCGATCACCTTTGGCAGAAGGTTTACTCGCTTCCAAACTTCCAAAAAACAAATTTACTGTTGATTCTGCTGGAACTGGCGGTTATCATATTGGTCGCGAACCCGATCATCGTTCGATTGCAACAGCCAAGAAAAACGGTTTGGATATTTCACATCAAAAAGCCCGAAAATTTACAACAAAAGATTTTGAAGATTTTGATTACATCTTCGTAATGGACAACTCCAATTATGATGATGTGACTTTTTTGGCCAAAACGGAAGAGAACAAACAAAAAGTGGAATTGATTTTGAACGAGTTATTTCCGGGAGATAATGTTGATGTACCCGATCCGTATTATGGTTTACAAAATGGCTTTGATATGGTGTATGAAATGTTGGATGAAGCCACTGATTTGCTTGCTAAGAAACTAATTGAAAAACACTCATGAAAGCCACTGGAAAACTCTATTTGATTCCAGTTACGCTGGCCGATACTACTTCAAGCGAATTGGCCAAACAGAGTAATCCGTTGGATGTACTACCCGAAACAGTAAAACGCACTATTGAATTCATTGATTATTATATCGTTGAAAACGAAAAAAACGCTCGTCGTTTCATCAAAAGTATACTTCCTGAAAAAGTACAAGCCAGTTTACATCTTTCGGCATTAAACAAACACACCCAAGTTTCCGAACACAATCAAATGCTTCAACCTTGTTTAGAAGGAAAAAACGTAGGATTGATGAGTGATGCAGGTTGTCCTGGTGTTGCCGATCCTGGCGCTGCTATTGTCAAAATCGCTCATGAAAAAGGAATTCAAGTTGTTCCGTTGGTTGGTCCGAGTTCGATTTTATTAGCCATGATGGGAAGCGGAATGAATGGACAAAGTTTTGCTTTTAATGGCTACTTGCCGATTGACAAAGGTGAGAAAAAAGTAGCTCTGAAAAACTTTGAACAACTATCGTTTTCCAAAAATCAATCGCAGTTATTTATAGAAACACCTTACCGCAACAACAAACTTCTGGAAGACGTTTTACAGACTTTACAGCCCAATACGTTACTTTGTATTGCTTGCGATTTAACATTACCTACAGAACACATTAAAACCCTTCGTGTGGCCGATTGGAAAAAAACCAACATCGATTTACACAACCGTCCGGCAATTTTTATTATTCATAAGACTTTTTAGAAGTTTTTTTGCCGCTGATTCGCTGATTTTTTTTAAAAAATTTTAACAGATTCTTTTCAGCTAGAATTGAAAATCAAATTAATTGCTTTTTAATAGAATTTTAGCAAAAAGACAGAAGAAATCAGTGAATCAGTGGCGAAAAATGCACAAAAACTAATACTATTAGAAGTACAAGAAATGAAATTTACTTCCTCCAGCCGATTTGATTTCGAAAGCTGGCGCTGGAATTTTTATGGTATTGACTAACGAAAATACCGTTTTTAGCAAGTGAGATTTGGTTTTGATTTTGGTTAAATCGGCATCAAAACTTAAATAGAATTGACGGGTTCGTTCACGTTGCGGAAAGAAAATCGTGTTGACTAAATCGTCTTCGCCAGTTACCATTGCCTCTGCTCCGTAACCTACGGCAACATTGAGCCATTTCGGAATTTTACTTTGTTTAAAAAACGAATGCAAATTAGCCGACAACCAATAGGTTTGACCGTTGTAATCTTTGAGAATTTGTTCTGAAAATGTGCTTCCTAATACATTCGGTCGCGCCGAAGCATATTCGGTAGTGTGAAACGAAAACTTCGGAACAATGCGTTGTTCTTTCCAAGCCAATTCTTGAGAAACATACAATAAAGTTCCACCTGCATTGGCCGCTAAATCGCCATAAGAAAATCCCCATTGCGATGAATAACCATCAAAAACCTCAACAGCAGTCAGGAAAACAAATCCCGAAGTTGCACCGTAAATCAGTTGATTTTTTTTGCTTACACCACTCCATTGCAAAGCATCTGCACTCAATCGTCCTAAATGATAGGAAGAAAAAACGTGACCTACTTTATCCATTTGGTTCCACTCGGCATTGTCGTTAATGATGTGAAAATCCGATTTAGGATAATCAGCATACCACAACTGATTTAAACCTACTAATGCTACGCCAGCCAAAGCCGCTTCAGAAATAATTACCGCGTTTCTTCTTGACTTATTTAAAGTATCGGAAGGTGTTAAAAATGAATCTACAGTTGATTGTGAATATGAAAAACTCACATTCAAAATCATCAATAGCAAAAGTAGATTCTTTTTCATAGGATTATTTTGTTCCTTGTTCGTTGAGCCATTGCGCGTATTTGGCTGCATTGACGTTGTGTTGCGATAAGGTTGAAGCAAATTCGTGGTAACCAAAACGTTCAACACTAGCACAAAAATAAATATAGTCGTGGTTTTCAGGATTCAAAACAGCGTCAATTGCATTGATGTCGGGCATAGCGATTGGACCTGGTGGCAAACCTTGGTACATATACGTATTGTAAGGCGAATCGATATTGAAATCACCGTAATACACGCGTTTGATGACTTGATCAAAATCGTTCGATATTAATTTTTTGGAATAAATTATAGTAGGATCCGCTTGTAATGGCATTCCCAAATCCAAACGATTCAAATAGACTTTTGCTACTCTTGGACGTTCATCCGCTTTTACAGTTTCTTTATGAACAATCGATGCCAATGTGGTCACTTGCATTGGAGTCATATTTAGGTTTTGGGCTTTCTTCAAACGCTCATCGGTCCAGAATTTTTTGTATTCTTTGAGCATTTTATCACGAAATTCATTGGCAGAAGTATTCCAATAAAACTCATAGGTATTCGGTAGGAAAAGCGTAAATACATTTTCTTTGGTGAAGCCGTTTTTAGTCAAAAAATCTTCATTAGTAAACGATTGCATCAATTGTGTGCTGTCTGCTTCTATTTTTTTTGCAATGCGTTGCACCAAATTTTCCAAGCGCTCTTGGTTGTTATAGGAAATAGTAACGGGAATGTTTTTTCGTAAAGCACTGACCAATTTGAAATTTCCCATTCCTTTTTTGAGCAGGAATTTACCTGATTTTACTTTTTGATCATAACCTCGCAAACTATTCAACCACTCAAAACCATCCATGTTTTCTACATAAGGTGCGATGATTTTTTTGGCATCATCATAAGTAGAGTTAGACGGAATATACACGTATACTTCATTTTCTTCAAATGCAGTATTGCTTTTTACTAATTTCAAATAGCCAAAAACAGCTACTACTAGAAACAGGACGGCTCCGATTCCTATTATTTTTTTCAATTTTGAACTCAAAACTATTCTTTTTTGGTGTTAATTAATTGGTATATTGCTTCGTCTTGAAATTGATTATTACTATAAATCCAGTCTTTTTTCACTCCGATTTTTTCAAATCCAAATGTAGAAAAAAGGTGCGAACTGGCTTCATTTTCAACACCAATATTTGCGAATAATTGATGCAATTGCAGATGTACAAATGAGTAATCAATAAGTAAACTCAAGGCTTCTTTTCCGTAACCTTTGCCTCTATTGGCCTGGTTTTGAATAACGATTCCGATTCCGGCTCTTTTATTTTTAGGATCGAAATCGAATAAATCAATCAAACCCATCGCTTTGTTCGAATCATTTTCACAAATCGCCAATCGAAGTTGTTTGGCTTCGTAAATGTCTTGATGAGCATTTTCTAGGTATTGCCGAATCAGAAATTTGCTGTATGGAGTTTGTGTATTGCTGACTTCCCAAATGGTTTCATCGTTTTCTATATGGTAGATGAACTCTAAGTCTTCTGGCTCGAGCGCTCTTAAATAAATCGATGTTCCTTTGAGGGTTATCATGTAGACTTCTTAGATTGTTAGACTTCTTAGATTGTTAGACTTCTTAGATTGTTAGAGTCAAAAATTATCGATTATAATTTAAATTTCAACTTCTCCTTTAAAGACAAAAGTCGCTGGTCCAGTTAGTACCACATTTTGATAGGTTTCGCCGTTTTTCTCAAAAGAGACTTTTAATTTTCCGCCTTGTACATCTAAATCAACTTGATTGGATTTGGTTTTCCCGATGGCATGCATAGCGATTGCAGTGGCAGTTGCTCCAGTTCCACACGACAGCGTTTCGTCTTCTACTCCGCGTTCATAAGTTCTAAGCACAAAATGATTCGCACTTTTGGCACTGACAAAATTGACATTACTTCCAGCCTTTCCGTATAAATCACTGTATCGAATTTTAGCGCCTTTTTCTTTCACATCATAATTTTGCAAATCATGAACAATGGTTACGTGATGCGGTGAACCTGTATTTAAAAAAATGTAATCGGGATTGATTTTGACCTCATCTACGTCTTTCATTTGAAGCGCTACATTATCGTTTTCCAAAAGAGTTGCATGATGTAATCCATCGGTAGCGATAAAAGTAGTTTCATCTGAAATAATCCCGAGTCTTTTTGCAAAAGCTACAATACAACGACCACCATTTCCACACATCGAACTTTCATTTCCATCCGAATTGTAGTAAACCATTCTAAAATCCGTCAAATTGTCATTTTCTAACAACAATAATCCGTCAGCTCCTATTCCGAAACGTCTATGGCATAATTGTTCGATTAGTTTGGTATTATTTTTGGGGAAATTATTCAGACGATTATCCACCATGACAAAGTCATTTCCTGTTCCGTGGTATTTATAAAATTGTAGTAGCATTATATAAAAAGTAGGTTGCTCATTAAAGGCAAAGTTACAAATATTAATGAGAAGTTAAAGAGTGTTAATCGTTAGTTAAACCAAATAGTTAAAAACAATTTTATTATAATTTTGATGTTAGTGTTTAAAACCATTTAATCATGAAAAGAATATCGAGTTTATTTTTAGTTTCATTAATGAGTGGCGCTGTAACCTTAGGCGCTTATAAATTATTTTTTGAAAAAGAAGGCAGAAATTCAATCGTAACTGATGCTCCCGCTTATTTCGGAAAAACAGTCGGAATGGGAGCTGAAAACATTGATTTTACGGTTGCAGCCGACAAAGCAGTACATAGTGTAGTTCACGTAAAAAACGTTTCCGTTCGAACGGTGTATGATCCAATACGAGAGTTTTTCTATGGTTCGCGAGGTGGAGGAATCCAGCAAGAACAAATCGGAACGGGTTCGGGTGTGATTATTTCAGAAGATGGATACATCGTTACTAACAATCACGTTATTCAAGATGCTTCTGAATTGGAAATCACGTTGAACAACAAAAAAGCCTACAAAGCCAAATTGATTGGAACGGATCAAAAAATGGACATTGCGTTGTTGAAAATTGATACTGATGAAAAATTACCGTACACTACTTTTGCTGATTCGGATAATGTAAAAGTCGGCGAATGGGTTTTGGCAGTTGGGAATCCGTATAATTTAAATTCGACGGTAACAGCTGGTATTGTTTCGGCGAAAGCTAGAAATCTAGACACCAAAGGAATTCAATCGTTCATTCAAACTGACGCTGCTGTAAACCCAGGAAATTCGGGTGGTGCTTTGGTAAATACGCGTGGAGAATTAATCGGAATCAACACGATGATTTCGTCTCCAACTGGAAGTTATGCTGGTTATTCATTTGCAGTTCCATCGAATATTACCCGAAAAATCATTGAAGATTTAATGGAGTTTGGTAATGTACAACGCGGAATTTTAGGTATTGAAGGAGGCGAATTGACCAACAAAGTATCTAAAGAAATTGGAATTAGCGACACCGAAGGTTTTTATGTGAGCAAAGTCAACAAAAATTCGGGTGCCGAAAAAGCCGGAATCAAAGAAGGCGACATCATCAAAAAATTAGACAATCAAAAAATAAGTACGTATGCTGAATTATCAGGCTACATCAATACCAAAAGACCCAACGATAAAGTTCAGGTAACTTTTGTACGCGATGGCGTAACCAAAACAATTCCAGTGACTTTAGTCAAAAATGATATCATTATTACCGAATTAAAAGGATTGGAATTGGAGAATTTATCAGTATCCGACAAGAAAAACTTCAAAATTGAGTACGGAGTTAAAATCAAAGAAGTTAATAACGAACGATTGAAAGCTTACGAAGATGAATTAGTGGGAAGCATCATTTTAAATATTGATGGAGCAAAAGCTGTCGATGTTGAAACTGTGTCACGATTAATGAGCAACAAAGAAGAAGATCAAGGAACAAGCGTACAATTATTACTAAAAAACAAGCAGATAATGCGCATTATAATTTAAAATTCTTTTAGAGTTTTTGTGGGAAACCGTCGGATAATTACATTCGGCGGTTTTTTTATAAAAAATTACGAAATCGTTTTCGTAAAACAATACAAAATCCTATTTTTGCGCCAAAATAAATCTAAACAACACACTTTTATCTTTTTTACTTTATGAACAACAACACCATTTACGAAAAAGAGCTTTCGTTTCAAGCTGACCGAAGAAAAGCGGGCGTAGAATTCATCAAAATTGTAAGCGATTTATGGTACGACAAATCGATTGAATTGGTACTTTTTAGAAACCAATTAATTGACCGAAACGTGAGCGACATCATCAACCTTCATGAATATGCGGGTGAATTTGTACAAAAACCCATCAATATTTTTGATTCGGTAGAAATTGCACGAGCGATTGAAAACTTAGATTTACCGCCATCGCGCATCGACATTGGAAAATTGACGTACGAATATCATTTGGAAGACAACAAATACCATGATGCTAAGGCTTTTGTGATTGACAAATTGCGAAATGCCAGAAACTCACAAGAAATCAAACCAAAAGATGTAGTTCTTTACGGATTTGGGCGTATTGGTCGTTTGTTGGCTCGTGAAATGATGAGTAAAATTGGTAAAGGACAACAACTTCGATTAAGAGCCATTGTTACGCGTGATAGAAACGATGCACAATCGTTAGAAAAAAGAGCTTCGTTATTGCGTTATGATTCGGTTCACGGCGATTTTGAAGGATCGGTTTCTGCTGATGCTGAAAATAATGCTTTGATCATCAACGGAACTACGGTTCACATCATTACTGCGAATGGTCCAGAAGACATTGATTACACTCAATACGGAATTGAAAATGCGTTAGTAATCGACAACACGGGTGCGTTTACTACAGAGGAAGCATTAAAAAGACATTTAACTTCAAAAGGCGTTGACAAAGTATTATTGACTGCGCCTGGAAAAGGTGTTCCGAATATTGTTTACGGTGTAAATCACGAAGATTACAACCCAGATGAAGTGAATATCTATTCCGCTGCATCGTGTACAACCAATGCCATCACTCCTATTTTGAAAGCGGTAGAAGATACACTAGGAGTTGTAAAAGGACATTTAGAAACGATTCATGCGTATACGAACGACCAGAATTTGGTTGACAATATGCACAAAAAATACCGTCGTGGAAGAGCAGCTGCATTAAACATGGTAATTACAGAAACCGGCGCCGGAAGTGCCGTTGCTAAAGCGTTGCCAAGTTTAGCTGGAAAATTAACTTCCAATGCGATTCGAGTTCCTGTTCCGAATGGTTCATTAGTAGTATTGAATTTAGAAGTGGGCAAAAACACTTCGGTAGAAGAAGTAAACGGCATCATGAAGCAATACGCTTTAGAAGGCGAATTGGTAGAGCAAATCAAGTATTCATTGAACAACGAATTGGTTTCTTCTGATATTGTAGGAACTTCGGCACCATCGATTTATGATAGTAATGCTACTATTGTTTCTGGCGATGGAAAAAATATTGTTTTGTACGTTTGGTATGATAATGAGTACGGTTACAGTCATCAGGTAATTCGACTGGCAAAATACATTTCTAAAGTGAGACGTTATACGTATTATTAATAGAAATCAATTATTAATTCTGTTGAAAAATCCGTTACTAGAAAAAAGTAGCGGATTTTTTTTAACAAAATACTAACGATACAAATAGTAACATATCGATTTTTAATTCAACCTATTCAATAATCAATCATCAAAAAACAATCAGTTATGTTAACCATTATTTTTATCGTTTTTGGGTTTTGCTTCCTTTTGGAACGACTCATCCCGGGATGGAAACTTCCCAATGTTCCAACATGGACAATACGTGTTTTAGCAATAAATTTTGTTCAATTAGGAATAGTTACACTGGCAGGATTTACCTGGGAAAAGTGGCTTTCAGAATTCTCAGTCTTTCATTTATCCGAACATGTAAACCCATATCTTGGGGGATTTATTGCTTATTTTATTGCTACTTTTATTTTCTATTGGTGGCATCGTTTTCGTCATACAGTAGATTTTTTATGGCTACATTTTCATCAAATACATCACAGTCCGCAACGAATTGAAGTAATCACATCGTTTTACAAACATCCATTAGAGATGACTGTAAATTCAATTATTGGAAGTTTATTGGTTTATTCTTTTCTGGGATTGAGTATTGAAGCAGGAGCAATCTATACCTTATTCACAGCACTTGGCGAGTTCTTTTATCATACCAACGTTAAAACGCCACAATGGGTTGGTTACATTTTTCAACGACCTGAGATGCATCGAATTCATCATGAGTATGAAAAGCATACTAATAATTACGGAGACATTGTTTGGTGGGACATGCTTTTTGGAACCTATGAAAATCCAAAAGAGTTTAAAACAACGTGTGGTTTTGACAATGAAAAAGAACAACAACTACTTGAAATGTTAAAATTTAAAGATGTTCATAAAAATAGGTAGGGTTTTAATTGACTTACTTGTTTTGTTAACAGAAAGTATAGAAGATAGTTGCAATATATTTTTTTCTTTGTGATTTTTTTCTATTTTAGCAAACGATTAGATTAACCCTAGAATCTACACTAATGAAAAAACTATTTTTCCTAACAATGCTGTTAGTGGGAAGTTTTGCTTTTAGTCAAGAAAGTAAGAAAACTTCTACGTACAACTACGGATACAACGGAATGGAATACGTTGTCATCACCTCTAATGAAACTACAATTGTAAGTACTTTCAACTCCAAACATCAAATTAAAGACGAGATTGCTGCCAATGTGTACAATCAAGTAAAGGAAGGTAATTTTACTACTGGCGACACTATTGTGATTGTTGGAAACAATGCCAAAGTAACAGGAAAATGCTACATCAGTAAAAAAGGGAAATTAAGAGCCGTAAATTTTTACTATGAAAAAGTAGAATGGAATGATGGTCTGACCGAAATTTATAAAAAAGTATAGCGCACACAAAATCCTAAAACATACAAGAGCTTAATGAAATTTCATTAGGCTCTTTTTTATTTCTTTTAAGTCAAAAAAAGGTGTTTTCCTACCAGAAAGCAAGGGGATTTTCTTCTAAAAAATGGAGGTTTTCTTCAAAAAAAATGGGCGTTTTCACTTACTCTTTATCCAAAAAAGCAAAATACATTTGCCTCAAACACATTGATTTTCAATTAATGTATTGATGTTAATTATTATTTGGAAAATGTAATGCAAAAAGGAGTAAACCGAAAATCCAACAATTAAAGAGTAGGTGCTTAAACAAAAGAATCATGGAATTCAAATTTAAAGGAACTTTATGTGGTCATCTTTGCGAAGATTGCACAGAACCACTTTACGGTATGGAAGTATTGTTATACTTACCATGGAAAAGAGAAATGGTTGCAGAAAATGCTGCGACTAATGCTAAAGACACTTTTCGAATTGTCTCTAAAAAAGAAGGAAACGAGAGAAAAGATTTACTTATTGACAGAACTTTCACAGATGAAAATGGAAATTTTGAATTTTTAATTGATGAAAAATACCAAAATACCGCTTTTGATATTGACTTTTATTGCGGTAACGTTCCAAAAGGTCCGAAAAAAGAAAGCCTAAGAGAACCATTGCAAATTCATCTCTCAACTGTTATGCCCGAATATAACGAACTAAATAAATTCGTTTATGATTGGCGCCATTGCATAGCGAATAAATGGTGGTGTTATATTAGAGGCCACTATTTTGATGCTTGGGTCATTTGTGGACACTTGAGAAATTGTGATACTGGAAAACCAATTGACAATGCGATTGTTACTGCTTGGGATGCTGACTTTTTAACCGATGACAACTTAGGAAGTGCTACAACTGATAGTTTTGGACATTTTAGAATTGATTACAATTCATCTACATTCAAAAAAACATTTTTATCACCATGGATTAATGCAGAAACTGATCCTGGACCTGGATTAAATTTTCAAAGTGGACCTGACGTTTACTTTAAAGCTGAACTTGGCGGTGTGACTCTAATTGATGAAAACAAAACTAACAGTCGCAAAAATGTTGGGTACTGTCTTTGTGTAAATCTTTGTTCTAAAATAAATGTGTCTGATGGTGGAGATCCAACTGAGCCATTTCCAAGTTCATGGACTGGAATAGGAAATGCATTTAGTTCCTCTTTTGGACCTAACTCTTACGATTTTGATGTTGATGGTTATGCTGGTAGTGGCAAGTATGCTCTTTCTGGTACAGTTAGATTAACTGGTCAAGCCGCACTCAAAAGCAGTTCAGGCAATAGAATTGAATATCGTTTCAGAGTTAGTGATGTTACAACCAATAATGGTACACCAAGTCCTGCGATTGGAAACTTTACAAAAATAGTTGGAGTAACTTCAAACTTATTTGCATCAAGTGTAGTTTCTAAACTTACAAAGAAAGTACCAACAGGTACAAATGATGACTTATTTGTTTACAGCGATCAAACTGATTTTGATGCTGATGGATGGTTTGATGTAAATAATGCAATCGAAAGAACACTTTTAAATGCTGGATTTACAATTAGTGATTTGAACCTCTTTTGGATTATTGATGAAGACACTTTAATTTCAATGAACACAGCAGCCTTGACATCAGCTCCAAACGTTCCTAATAGCGCGCCTGGAGTACCAATTGCAGCAGCCAATAAAATTCCAATTGAGAAATTTGCACTGCGTTTTGAAATACGCGAAGTTGTAGATAAAGTAAATAATATCTTCAATGTTGTACCAGGAAATGGAAAGACTTTAAACTCTGTTATCATGAATAACAACCCAGTTTTCATGAAATTATCAATTACAGAATTAGAAGCTGGATTATGTAATCCTATAAGCGGAACTTTACATGCAAAATACACCGTTTATCATCCTCATTTAGCATCTTCATCATTACACCTTAACAACAATAGTTATAGTGTAAACAGAGATATAACTGGAGACGGATTTTTAACATTAGCAAACAATACTAATCCATTAATCGATGGAAATGCTAATTCTAGTATTCAGTTAAACAATCCTCCAAATGATATGACAAGATGTACTTATGCTCTTAACTTGTATGCAAGAGCTCGTTTACACAATGGAGAAAATGCTTGGAGTGATAGTGGACCAATTCCACAAATATTCTTTTATGAAGCATAAATAAAAGAAGTATTGAAAAACTCTTTTAATTAAAAAACTCTCAAGTTGTCTTGAGAGTTTTCATTTTGCAAAAAATGTATTACTAACCTTAGGCTTTGCCTGCAGCAGCAATTAAGTTCAATGCCGAACCTGCTTTAAACCACCCTATTTGGCTATCATTATAAGTATGATTTACCAAGATGTTTTCTTTAGAACCATCAGCATGATTAATTTCGATTGTCAATGGTTTTCCTGGAGCAAAACTCGTCAAGTCAACAAAGTTGAAAGTATCGTCTTCTTTAATTTTATCGTAATCAGCTTCGTTGGCAAAAGTCAATGCTAACATACCTTGTTTTTTCAAATTAGTTTCGTGAATACGTGCAAACGATTTTACTAAAACTGCTTTTACACCCAAGAAACGTGGCTCCATAGCTGCATGTTCACGAGATGAACCTTCACCATAATTTTGATCACCCACCACTATACTTGGAACACCTGCTGCTTTGTATGCTCTAGCCACAGCAGGAACACCTGCGTATTCTCCTGTCAATTGGTTTTTCACCTTATTGGCTTCTTGATTAAAAGCATTTACAGCTCCAATCAACATATTATTTGAAATATTATCCAAATGTCCACGGAAACGTAACCATGGTCCAGCCATAGAAATATGATCCGTTGTACATTTTCCAAATGCTTTGATCAACAATTTTGCGCCTGTGATGTTATTTCCATCCCAAGCATCAAATGGCGCTAACAATTGTAAACGCTCTGAAGTTGGAGAAACAACAACTTGTACTCCACTTCCATCCGCTGCTGGAGCTTGAAAACCTGCGTCTTCTACATCAAAACCTCTTTTTGGAAGTTCATCACCTGTTGGCGGATTCAATTTTACCGCTTCACCGTTATCATTTAATAATGTATCCGTAATTGGATTGAACGATAAATCACCAGCAATTGCCAAAGCAGCTACCATTTCTGGAGAAGTCACAAAAGCGTGAGTGTTTGGGTTTCCATCTGCACGTTTAGAAAAGTTTCGGTTGAACGAGTGAACAATAGTGTTTTTTTCACCTTTGTCAGCACCTTCTCTATCCCATTGTCCGATACATGGTCCGCAGGCATTAGTAAATACTTTGGTTCCCATTTTTTCAAACGTAGCTATAATTCCGTCTCTTTCGATAGTATAACGAATTTGCTCTGAACCTGGGTTGATTCCGAATTCTGCCTTTGGAGTAATTCCGTGTGCAACCGCTTGTTCTACAATGGATGCAGCACGAGCCATATCTTCGTAAGACGAATTGGTACACGAACCGATTAATCCCCATTCTACTTTTAACGGCCAATCATTTTTGGCAGCTTCTTCTTTCATTTTAGAAACTGGAGTTCCTCTATCTGGAGTAAATGGTCCGTTGATGTGTGGTTCTAATTGTGATAAATTGATTTCAATTACTTGGTCAAAATACTCATTTGGATTAGCGTATACTTCAGCGTCACCTGTTAAATACGAAGCTACTTGATCTGCTGCATCCACAACATCTTGACGACCTGTTGAAGCTAAGTATCTTCTCATTGAATCATCATAACCGAAAGTGGATGTGGTTGCTCCAATTTCAGCACCCATATTACAAATGGTTCCTTTTCCAGTACACGACATATTCGTTGCACCTTCTCCAAAATATTCTACAATAGCTCCAGTTCCACCTTTTACAGTAAGAATATCAGCTACTTTTAAAATCACGTCTTTTGGAGCTGTCCAACCGTTTAATTTACCCGTTAACTTCACTCCTATTAATTTTGGAAATTTTAATTCCCATGACATTCCCGACATAACGTCTACAGCATCAGCACCACCAACACCAATCGCTAACATTCCCAATCCACCCGCATTTACCGTATGTGAATCAGTACCAATCATCATTCCACCTGGGAAAGCATAATTTTCTAATACAATTTGATGTATGATTCCTGAACCTGGTTTCCAAAACCCGATTCCGTATTTGTTAGAAACCGAAGAAAGGAAATCAAAAACTTCTTTTGATTGTGAATTGGCTACAGCTAAATCAGTTGTTGCGCCTACTTTTGCTTGGATTAAGTGATCACAATGCACTGTTGTTGGAACAGCCACAGTCTTCTTTCCAGCGTGCATGAATTGCAATAACGCCATTTGCGCTGTTGCATCTTGACATGCTACTCTATCAGGAGCAAAATCAACATAATCTTTACCTCTAACAAAAGATTGAGAAGGATTTCCTTCCCATAAATGTGAGTATAAAATCTTTTCAGAAAGTGTTAATGGACGACCCACTAATTCGCGTGCTTTGTCTACTCGTTCCGACATAGTTGCGTACACTTTTTTAATCATTTCAATATCAAAAGCCATAATAAATACAGGTTAATTTGTTTGCAGTGCAAATTTACGAAAACGTTGTATCATTAAAAATAATTAAATGAAATATCTTATTTGTTTTGAAATAATTACGAAAACAGAAATTTACCCCTATAATTTTTATCAAATAAGCAATTTTAGTCGCAAATTCTAAAAATTCTTAACTTTCTAACTTAAATTTTAATCGATTTAAAAATCCATTTTGCAATAAATTGAAAAAAAAATTGTTTAAGTTAAAATAATATTTAACTTTGTATTTCAAAGTACTTTTAATTTAAATAGTTTTAAAATGAAAAAACCAGCTGAACTCTTAAAAGAATACCTCAATTTAAAAGGGGTGAAAATTAGCATCATTGCATCATTGTTTGCCATTTTCATGCTTATTATTTCTCTTGTAGGAATAAAAATAGAAAACAAAACAATGGAAGGCTTGAGTTTTTTAAGTCTTATAGCTGGATTCTTCTATGGAGTCACTGTCACTTTTCTTATTTTAAAGAAGAAAGAAGAATACATCCATCTTACCGCTTTTTTGTTTCTGAATTGGTTTATCGGTTGTTTTTGCACCAATGTTTTCATCAATATTTTTGAAAACTTACCGATTTGGGTGTATGTAGTAACCTTTCTATTTTGTGTTTCCAATTTCTTCATTTATGGAAGGTTTCAAGACAAATACATCACTCCTTTATTTTATTTCATCAATGGTTTTTCTTTTTTACTTATTTTTTATTATACCGTTTATTTGATTCCGATTATGCCCATTTCTTTTATTGGAATTCTTGGTTTGGGATTGGGTTTTTATGGATTAGTTCCGATAATTGTAGTTATCAGTCATACCTATACATTGATGAATCGATTGAGTGGAAGCAAAATCAATAAGTTGGCATTTGGTTCAGGAATCGGAATTGTGTTGATTAGTTTCGTGATTTTTACCATCCAACTCAACAGAGAAACTTCAAGAATAAATCAAAATTCAATCACAAAAGTATTTGACAATGAAAAAGATGATTTGCCTACTTATATTAGAACTTCTCAAAATTTGTCGCCCAATTTCTTCAATGAAATACTACTAAAGAAAGACATCGTTTATGTTACTAAAGATAATTTCTTTGAATTCAGAAATTTTAATTCATTTGGCACCAAACAATACAACGAGCGAAAAACACACAACCCTTTCTATAATTTGGCTTTTTTATTCACACCTGATTTAGAATTGAGTGTTGACGATCAAATTAATATATTAAAATCCAATTTTGATAAACGTTTAGAAACCGAAGAACAATTGTGGAGCGGAACTGAATTATTCACCAAAAACATCAAAGAAGACGTCAAAATATATCCAAATAGTCGTTTGGCCTATTCCGAAATCACTATTGACATTGCCTGCAAAGAACAAACCTGGAATCCGCAAGAAGCCATTTACTCGTTTCAATTGCCCGAAGGTTCGGTGGCTACATCGCTTTCACTTTGGGTAAACGGAATAGAACGAAAAGGAGTTTTAACTACAAAAGAAAAAGCACAAGCCGCTTATACTAAAATTGTTGGAGTGGAACAACGCGACCCATCGTTGATGCAATGGCGCGAAGGCAATAAAGTAGTAGTTCGCGTTTTCCCTATTCAGTTTGATTTACCGCGAACATTCAAATGCGGATTCACAACGCCATTAAAAGTAGTTGGTGACAAAATGAACTACGAAAGTTTGAAGATAAAAGGTCCGAATATCTCACAAGCAGCAATGCTTTCCCGAATTCAAGTGGAAGGCCAAAAACCATTTGAATCGTCGAAAGATTTTGAACTAACCGATAATTACTACATCAATTCTTCAACTGGGTTAGACGAATGGAACGCAGAATTAACTCTGGTTCCGACACAACAAACCTCATTCAAATGGAAAGACAAAACCTACGAAGTAAGTGCCATCGAAAAAGAAACTGAGATCTTTGTTCCTAGCGAAGTTGTATTGGATTTAACTCAAAATTGGACATCAGAAGAAATAGAATCCATTTTAAAAGTAAAAGACAGAAAATATGTAGTGGTAAAAAACTATCAAAAAAAAGAAATTACTTTAGATAATTTTAAAACAATAGTGAAAGAATACAAAACACTTCACTACTCTTTACTTCCACTCTATTTGCTGAAAGAAAATAGTTTAATTATCACTAAAAACGGTAATTTTTCCGCCAATTTTGAAGAATTAGCCACGTCTGATTATTTGCAAAAAATCAAAGCTCAAGTTAGACAAAAAGGATTAAAAGCGATTAACCTATCCGAAGAAATCAATCCGTTTTGGCAAACACTCAAAGAGCAAAATTTTGTAGACTATTATGATACTGACTTACAAAACTGTCTTCAACTCATCAAAGAAAACAAATACATTTCATTTAAAGAAAGCGAAAATGCTGTAAACATTGATCCTGCAAAAGTATCCATAGTAGAAACGGCTGAAGGTTCGTTAACCAAAAGCAATGGTCCAGATCACATTTACCGTATGTATGCTTTTGGGAAAGTACTAAAAGAACACGTTGATCATCAAGAGGATTCGCTACAACTCAACCGTTATGTTGATTTGGCCAAAGATGCCAATATAGTTACGCCGATTTCTTCATTAATTGTGTTAGAAACCGATGAAGATTACAAAAACAATGGTATCGAGAAAAATGTAAATACACTCGGAAATGCATCAATAAACAACGATGGTTCGGTTCCGGAACCACATGAATGGGCGATGATCATCATCAGTTTGATGGCTTTATTGTATTTCTACAGAAAACGCTAATCAATGTTTCCAACCCAATTAAACAAAGAAGCTGCCATTTTTGGACTTATTCTGATTGTGATTCTCGGAATGAACTTACCTGTGATTCAATTTGCACTCAACAATGATGCGATTGGAATTGTGGTTTCATTGGCATTATTTGTTTTTGGAGGAAGAGTAACGAAACAAAAAGTAAATTATCTTTTACTACTACTTCTCTTGCTCTTTGAATTTATATGTTATCGTCTGCACATTCAATCACTGCACTTTTTGTCGATTGCTTTTTTGTTGTGTATTGTTTATTACGGATTCACAAAACGATTTTCATACATCGCGTTTATTTGCTTGTTACTATTTTCGACGATTTTCAACAAGTTATTCGAACATTTATCTGCCGAAATCAAACAATCACTCTGTTATTCTGCTTTTGTTACGCTTAGAAATGTCATCGAAATTGACAAAATCGAAGGCATTACTTTTTTCATCAAACAAACAAAAATAACGGTTGATACCGCTTGCATGGGATTATCGATGTTTAAAAGCGGATTATTGACAGCGTCCGTGTTGTTAACTTTGGAAGAGAAAAAGCACAAATTATACTATTCCATTTTTCAGATTATACTGTTTTGTTGCGTAGTAATTATTTTGAATATTATTTCAAATTATTTTAGAATTGTCAGTTTGATATTATTTCAATGTACCGAAGAAAATTGGTTGCATCACACTATTGGGTTGGTTTGCTTTGGATTGTATCAAGTGGCGCCAATGTTATTTCTGATACGGTATTTCAAACCAAAAATTCAAGAGGTGACGATTGAAAAAACCAAACCCAATTACCTCATCATTCTCATCAGTCTAGTAGTCGTTTTTAGTACTAGTTTGGAGATGAAGAACAAAAAAAACAATGATTTGCTTACTCATTTATCACCAGAATATCCACTATCAAAAGGGAAATGGGTCAACGAAGATGTTTTTAAAATAGAATTACCCAATCGGTTGATTTACATTAAAACACCGTTACACAAACCTCTGATTTGTTGGACAGGTGATGGTTATAAAATTACCGAAACCAAAGAAATAATTCGCAATGGAGACAAAATATGGTTCAATAAAATGATAAAAAACAATCAAGTATATTATTCGTATTGGTGGTACGAAAGTGGCGACAAAAAATACACTTCGTATATTGAAGTAATGTTCATCCGACTGGTATGCAATAAAGACATTCGGCTAATCAATGAAACGATTGCTGTGAATTAAGACTGATTTTTATCACGCAAATCCATGATTGGTTTTTCAAAATATTTGTAATTCAGATACGATAAAACAAATGTGATGAACAGGAATGCCATAGTATAAATATGCAATTGGTACATGGGTAAATCATCCGTTTTAACGAAGTGTTTCATGAGTTGCAATACAATTCCGTAGTGAATCAAATAACACGAATACGATATCAAACTCACCATTACAATTGCTTTTTGGAAAGGCAACTTTGAGGTTTTCCATTGGGACAAAATCGGAAGAAAAAGCGCTAATGTAAGTGATGTAATTGGCAAATAAAGCACGTTCCAAAACAGCGGATAATTTTCTATGGTTAATTGAAAGAAACCAACGCCAACGTACATCATCAGTAAAAGAATAGCTCCAACTAAAGCCAAACTGATTTTTTGTTTTTGCCAAAACTGTTGATAATTGAGTGCAATCCAACTGAAAACAACTCCAATTAAAATCGAATCCATTCGGTAAATAACTACTGCCTTTAGCGACACATTCCATTGCGTCAAACTAGTGTTTGAAGTGATTTGATTGTAGATGAATTTATTCAGAATCAATAGAATTATCATTGAAATTACAATAGAAATGTAAGTCTGCTTTTTGTTTTTATTCTTAAAGAGGAATGAACCTAGAAGAATCGAAATCGGCAATAACAAATACGTGAATTCCTCCACAGACAAACTCCACGATTCGGTATAAAAAGGCAACATCGTTGAACAGAAATTCTGCAAAAAGAAAAGGTATTTCCACAAATCATCAATAGTATAGCCTATGATGAAAGTGACCAAAACATTTAAAATTAAAAACAAATAGTAATTAGGCAAGGTTCTAAACCAACGTCTTTTCAGAAAATAAACGGTGCTTTTAAAACTAAAATCGTCTTTAAGATAGAGTTTATAAAAAATACCTCCTATAAGAAATCCGCTCAGTACAAAAAAAGCTTCAACTCCCAAAAAACCGAACAGTTGAAAAAACTGTGAAATCATCGAACTGTTCTGAGGGTAAATCCACAAAATATGCGAACTCAGCACCATAATTATGGCCATTGCCCGCATCACATCGAGACCAAAAATTCGTTCGCTTTGCGCATTTTCAACCATAATAATTGTACTTTTGTAAGGATGAGAAAATCAAAGATATATAAAATTTTAGGAGTAATTGTGCTTTTGGTTGGCATTGGTGGCGGAATTTATTACGCGCAACTGAGCAACCGTCACAAGGCGATTGTCAAAACCTATTTATTGCACGCTACTGGAATTACCGATGGTGATTGGGTTATTGAAAGCAAAACCAACACTTATAAAATGATTTCTCCTTCTTTTTACATTGATGGTATTTATAAATCAATGGAAGGCCCGAAAGCTACTAATTACGTTCAGCTTACAACCGATTCAACTTTGGTTTGGATAACATCTTTTGAAGTAAAAGCATTGGATTCAAAAACCAAACAACACATTTCGAACGACTTTATTTGTCACATGAACGTTGACTTTAACGACGTGAATTATTATACAAATTTAGGATTAAAAGACCGAATTGGAACTCAATATCCAAGAATGACCTCACTTTCGCACGGTTTGGAAAAATTTGATTTACCCAAAGGTTATGGTATTCCGATGAAAGGAAACGACTTTTTATTTGTGACGACCCAATCGTTGAATCACAATCTTCCGGATGAAAATCGCACGATAAAACACGAAGTTTCCATTTCGTATTCAAAAGAAAAAAACATTAAACCATTGATGAGTCGCACGATTTACATTCAATTGCCTTACGACAAAAAAGATCCGTTCAAAGAACCTTTAGATCCAGCAAGTAATCAATGCATTCCAGTGGAAACTAAAAACCATAGTTATCCCGATGGAAACGGCAATATGTTATCCGGACATTGGGTAATCCCAAAAGGCAAAAAAACCTATCAGAGTAGTGTTGACAAGCAACTTCACATCAAAGACAGTTTGCGCTTGCATGCGGCTGCGGTTCATGTTCATCCGTTTACTACTTCGATAACCTTATTTGATGTTACTGCCAATAAAGTTGTTTTTAAAAGTAACGTCATCAATCATAAAAATTCAATTGGTTTGACCAAAATTGATGCATTATCCTCTGAAGAAGGCATTTGGATGTACGAGAATCACGAGTACATTTTAACTATGGATGTTAACAACACTTCTAACATCCAACAAGACATGATGGGAAGTATGTTTTTGTTTTTTTACGATGAAGAATTGGATGGCAAATTGAAGTAGCTTTATCTAGCCTGATACAAACACACATTCCAATGCGCTGCATCAGACTGCACCGCTTCTTTATGGATCAATTGAAACTTCTCTTCCAATTGATGCACTAAGTCTTCTCTTCCGCCGTAGAACGAAAAAATAAAAAATCCCTTTGCATTAAAGTAAGTAGAAAATCGATTGACAATGGCCATTTGATCTTCTAAATAGTACAATACTTCATTAAAAATAATGATGTCAAAAGTTTCATTTGGGATGAATTGATGAATATCAACAACTTCAAATACAGCGTTGGGATAATTGGCGTCGTTGGCTCTTTGAATGGCGTTGGAAGAAAAATCAACACCTAAAAAAAGACCATAATCTTCTTTAGATAAATAATCATTCAATGCACCGTAACCACAACCTAAATCTAGTATTTTGGGCTGATTGAGATTGGTTTCACGAATTTGATTTACAATCGCTTGGTAACGAAGATTTTCTTTGCCCATGTAATCCCATTTCCCTTTTTTGTATTTATAGTTCCAACGGATTTGCTTTTTAAGCCACTTGAGCTTTTTGAAAAAATTCATCATAGGCGCAATTACATTAGTTTTTCGATAATCATTTCTTCGGTGATTCCTTCTGCGTCTGCTTTGTAGTTCTTAATAATTCTATGACGAAGAATTCCGGTTGCAACAGCTTTCACATCTTCAATATCAGGAGAAAATTTACCGTTGAACACCGCATTGGCTTTGGCTGCTAAAATCAAATTTTGAGAAGCTCTCGGACCTGCGCCCCAATCCAAATAATTCTTAACATAATCGTTAGAAAGAGCATTATTCGGACGTGTTTTACTTACTAAAGTTACAGCGTATTCAATTACATTATCAGCAACAGGAACGCGGCGAATTAAATGTTGGAATTCGATGATTTCTTCGGCAGTAAACAACGGATTAATGATTGGTTTTTCGTCAGAAGTCGTGCTTTTCACTACTTGAACTTCTTCAGAAAACGAAGGATAATCCAATTTAATAGCAAACATAAAACGGTCTAATTGTGCTTCTGGCAAAGGATATGTTCCTTCTTGCTCAATTGGGTTTTGAGTTGCCAAAACAAAATAAGGCAATGCTAATTTATAATTTTGTCCAGCGATAGTAACCGAACGCTCTTGCATGGCTTCTAACAATGCAGCTTGCGTTTTTGGCGGAGTTCTGTTGATCTCATCAGCAAGAATGATATTGGCAAAAATGGGTCCTTTTATGAATTTAAACTGACGATTTTCATCTAAAATTTCACTTCCCAAAATATCCGAAGGCATTAAATCGGGAGTAAACTGAATGCGTTTAAAATCCAGCCCTAATGCTTGAGAAATAGTGTTAACCATTAATGTTTTAGCCAAACCTGGCACACCAACCAACAATGCGTGTCCGCCCGAAAAAATACTCAATAGTATTTGATCAACAACAGCGTCTTGACCTACAATAATTTTGGAGATTTCTTTTTTAAGGTTTTCTCTTTTTTGTACTAGATTTTTAACTGCTTCTACGTCTGACATTGTCTTTAAGTTTACTATAATGTTGAAATTATTTTTTTAGCCAATTGCTTTCAAAGTCACAACCTTGGTAATCAGCATTAATTCTGATGTAGGTTTCTTTAATTTTTTCTTCAGTCCATTTTGCAATGGCGTTGATTTGTTTTTCTTTTAGAGCCAATTCTCTAATTTTTGTATAATCCTTGCTGTAATCAGCTGTATGTTGATCAATACGATTGGTTACCATAAGAATTTTATACATTTTACCTTCTTTTGGATCTTCCATTAAATAGGGAATTGAAATTTCATTATCTTTTAGATTTGAAACTTGACCATACAATTCAGGATCCATTTTGGTTAATTCGAAACGAGTATCTTGAGTTTTTGGATTAATTAAAGTTCCACCATTGGCTCTGGTTTCTTTTTCATCTGATAGAGTTCTAGCAGCTTCAGCAAATGTAATCTCCTTGTCTTCAATACGTTTTTTGATTAAATCTGCTTTTTCTTTTGCTTCTTTTAAAGATTCAGGTGAAACTTTTGGCATCATTAAGATATGACGCAACTCCAATTCTAAACCTTTGATTTTTTCTAAATAGATAATATGATAACCAAACATGGTTTCAAATGGTTCCGAAATTTCACCTTCTTGTAACGAGAAAGCAACGTCTTTAAATTCTTTTACAAAAGGTGTTTTCTTATTGATTTTGTAAAAACCACCTGTTGCTGCAGAAGCTCTATCGTCTGTATAAATTACAGCTCTGGTTTTAAAACTCGCGCCTTCTTGGACTTCTTTTTTTATTTCTTTGAGCTTATTAATGATCCGCTGTTTTTCTTCTTCCGAAATCTTGGGTTTAATTACAATTTGGGCAATTTCGAGTTCGGCTCCAAATTGAGGCAATTCATTTTCTGGAATTTTTTTGAAAAAATTACGGGTTTCTTCAGGTGTGATTTCAATTTCACCAATGATTTTTTGTTGCATTTCTGAAGCCAAACGCTGCTGTTTTAAAATTTCAAGAAAATCAGTTCTAAAATCATCTTCGTTCGATTTTTTGAAGTATTGAAGTACTTTATCCATCGAACCCAATTGCTCTAACATATACTCCAATTGCTGATCCATTTTTTCCTTAATTTCAGCATCGCTTACAATTACCGAATCTTGAATGGCTTGGTGCGCAAATAATTTTTCTTTTAGAAGACTTGATAGCATTTGACAACGTGTAATATCTTTTACAGAACCACCTTGCCCTTGTATTTCTAAGAAAGCTTTGTCAATATCTGAATCCAAAACCACATAATCACCAACGGTTGCAATGATTCCGTCGATTTTAATTTTGTTTGAATTTGATTTTGGTGTTGGTTTTACCTTTACAGAATCGACAATAATCTCTTGTGCATTTGAAATTAGTGATGAAAAAGTAAGTAATAGAATAGTAATTATTTTTTTTGGTACTATCATCTTCGTTTTATTAATCATTTCGTGTTGTAATTACTATTTATTTATGGTTGTTTTTAATCGCTCAAACACCGCTTGATCAACAGCGACTTTGAATTCTTTTTTTAATTCTGTAACCCAATTCTGTTCTAAATATTGTTGGTATTCATTGACAATTTTTCCTTTGCATTCCTCAAATGTTTTGTTGGTTTCTGGAATCACTTTATTGACTCTAGTTACATAATAGTATTCTCCTTTTTGAGTGACATCTGACAGACCAACTTCAGGTTTAGTGTCTTTTGGAATGTTAGCATCTCCAACTTCCAGAGTATTTTCAGAAAACATAATATTGATTACCTCTTTGGTATTCAATTTATCTTTTATTTCCTGAATACTTTTTCCTTTTTTAAGCATTCCTTGAGCTTTCTTAATCATGTCAGCATTTGTAGACGAAGCGACCAAGATGTTCAATCTTGTTTTCCATTTGTGCTTGTCTTTTTGTGTTTCGTAGAACGCTTTCAATCCAAGAGTATCTGTTTTAGAACGATCCCAAATTTCTTTTTCCATCAAATCGAACAACAATAAACCATCACGGTATTCGTCCATTACATTAGAAAATTCTGGGAATTCTGTTTCTAGATTATCATTGTAATACGTATTCAATTGATCATCAACAAATTTAGAATACAATAAATCAACTAATTTATTTACAGGTTTTAGTGTCATTCCTGCTTTTTGTTGTGATTTTACGTAAGTTAAGAAAGCTGTTCCGCTGATGTCTTTTTTGTCTAAAGTCAACAATGTTGCCTTAGTTTTATCGTCTTCTGTAAACTCCCACTTGCTATCATAGAAATCGTTAGTCACTAATTTAGAAATAGTGGCATACACTTTTTCATTTCTTTTTACAGTATATTTTTTTCTCAACTTTTCAGTCAACGTATTGGTAATTATTCTTGAACGATCATCACGCCCAATTTTTGTTTCCAATTCTTTTTTTGATTCGTCTAATGTTTTAAGCGGAAATTTTTCGTTGAATTTGATAATGTGCCAACCGTATTCTGATTGAATTGGCTGAGAAATTGGATTCTCTTTTGACAATGAAAACGCCATGTTTTCAAAAATTTCAGAACTCAATTGTCCTGAACCAAATTTATTCAACAAACCACCTTTGGTTGATGATGATTTGTCTTCAGAAAATTGTTTCGCTAATTCTTCGAAACTTTCACCTTGTTGAATTTTTTTGTAGATGTCTTTGATTGTATTTTCGGCTCTTGAAGCGTCTTCGCCTTCTTTCGGATTCATGATCATAATGTGAGAAACTGAAATTTCACCACGATTATCTCTCACATCATTCACTTTGATCAAGTGATAACCAAAACGTGTTCTTACTGGTTTAGAAACTTGACCTTTTGGAGTATTGTAAGCGGCAGTTTCGAAAGCATATACCATTCTGAAACTAGTAAAATAGCCCAAATTACCTTTGTTTTCTTTAGCTGAAGGATCTTCAGATAACTCAGAAGCTAATTTTTCAAAATCTTCTCCCGCCATAATTCTCTTACGGATGTCTACAATTTTGTTGTAGGCTTTTAGAGTGTCTTCTGGAGAAGCATTTTCATCAGCCAAAATTAGAATATGTGATGCTTTGATTTCTTTTTTCATTCGTTCGTAACCTTCGTTTACTAATTCGGCGGTTACTTTTGAATCGGAAGTATAATTTTTAGAAAGTTGAGTTCGATAGCTTTTCAACTCATTTTTGTATTTATCGTTGTTTTGCAAGCCCAACTTATTGGCTTTATTTACTTTTAATTTATAGCCAACAAATAATTCTAAATACTGATTGAGGTCTTTTTGAGATTCGTCTTTAACTAAGTCTAGGTTTTTTTTGTAAACTCTTTCGAATTCATCTGTATAATAAGGTTTATCATCAATGGTAAACAACACTTCTTTTGGTTTATTTTGAGCTGATACAATTAAGTTTGCTAATAGCAAAAACCCTAAAAACACTTTTTTCATATTTTTAATCTATTATATTAAATTACAATCAACAAAAGTAACAATTAGCCGATAGTATACAAGCATATAAAATACTATTAACAAAATTTTATTAACATCAATTTTAAAAAAAGAGAAACCTAATATTTGGTGAATAAATACTACTTTTGCAGACTATTTTACAAAATATGAGTTTTTTAAAAGAAATACAACGCAGAAGAACCTTTGGGATTATATCGCATCCCGATGCAGGTAAGACAACATTAACTGAAAAATTACTTCTTTTTGGTGGAGCAATACAAGAAGCTGGTGCGGTTAAGAACAATAAAATCAAAAAAGGCGCTACGAGTGACTTTATGGAAATTGAGCGTCAGAGAGGAATTTCTGTGGCGACATCGGTTTTGGCTTTCAATTATAAAGACAAAAAAATCAACATTTTAGATACTCCGGGTCACAAGGATTTTGCTGAAGACACATTCAGAACCTTAACGGCTGTAGACAGTGTGATTGTTGTGATTGACGTTGCTAAAGGTGTTGAGGAACAAACCGAGAAATTAGTTGCAGTTTGTAGAATGCGTAAAATTCCGATTATTGTGTTCATCAACAAATTGGACCGTGAAGGAAAAGATGCGTTTGATTTGATGGATGAAGTAGAAAAGAAACTGAATCTGACGGTTACGCCATTGAGTTTCCCGATTGGAATGGGATATGATTTTCAAGGAATTTATAATATTTGGGAACAAAACATCAATTTGTTTAGTGGTGACAGCAAAAAGAACATCGAAGATACCATTGCAATTTCAGATATTAATAGTCCGGATTTAGAGAAAATAGTTGGCGACAAACCTGCAACTAAATTGCGTGAAGAATTAGAATTGATTGACGAAGTGTATCCAAAATTTGACCGTGAAGCTTATTTAGCAGGAAATCTACAGCCTGTGTTTTTTGGTTCGGCGTTGAATAATTTTGGTGTAAGAGAATTATTGGACTGTTTTATCGAGATTGCTCCTACTCCGAAACCAAAAGAATCAGAAACTCGTTTGGTGAATCCTGAGGAAGAAAAAATGACTGGATTTGTGTTTAAAATTCACGCCAACATGGATCCGAAGCACAGAGACAGACTGGCTTTTGTAAAAATTGTATCAGGAACATTTGAGCGCAACAAACCGTACACACACGTTCGTTTGAATAAGAGTTTGAAATTCTCAAGTCCGAATGCTTTTTTTGCTGAAAAGAAAGAAATTGTTGACATTTCCTATCCTGGTGATATTGTCGGTTTACACGATACAGGAAACTTTAAAATTGGCGATTCATTGACTGAAGGAGAAATGATGAGTTTTAAAGGAATTCCGAGTTTTTCTCCCGAACATTTCAGATACATCAATAATGCTGATCCGCTGAAAGCAAAACAATTGGAAAAAGGTGTCGATCAGTTGATGGATGAAGGAGTTGCGCAGTTGTTTACATTAGAAATGAATAATCGAAAAGTAATTGGAACGGTTGGAGCCTTACAGTATGAGGTAATTCAGTACCGATTGGAGCACGAATATGGTGCAAAATGTACGTATGAAAATTTCCCTGTACACAAAGCGTGTTGGGTTAAGCCCGAAGATCCGAAAAGTGAAGAATTCAGAGAATTCAAAAGAGTAAAACAAAAATTTTTAGCACATGATAAGTACAATCAGTTGGTTTTTTTAGCCGATTCTGATTTTACCATTCAAATGACACAGAGTAAATATCCTACAGTTAAATTATTTTTTACCTCTGAATTTGAATAATTGATAAAAACTATCACGTTTTCGAAAAAAAATTTCAACAAACTTTTTATTTATAACACATTAGCTTATTTTATTCAAAAAAAATATTTTATATTTGCCACTTTAAAACTAGAAATTAGAATGAAAAAAATATTTAATATTGCATTAGTTGCTTTTTTCCTTTTGCATGATTTTAGACTTTTTGCTCAAGGCGATGAGGATGATAATGGTGATTTGGAAGGTGACGATACACCAGCAGCTCCAATTAACTCAAAATTACTATACCTTGCTATAGTGGGAATAGTATTTGCCTACTACACTTATAAAAGTAGAAGAAAACAAATTAGTTAGTATTTTTAACTATTAAATAAAAAAAACCTCACTAGATTAGTGAGGTTTTTTATTTGCTATTATTTGATTATCGTTTTATTAATCTGAGTGATTTTAGCTCATTACCCTGAGAAACAATTACATTGTATACACCAGACGGAAAATCAGTTCCTAATTGAAGTTCTTCAATATCTTCACTACTGATTGATTTATCTTCAATAAGTTTACCTAATAAATCATATACTTTTATTTGAATCATTTCTTCGGACGAAGAAGTTACATTCAAACTAAAATAATCTCCAAACGGATTTGGCGCCGCATTCACTTGAAATTCAAGCTCTGGTTTCGAATTATCAACGTTTACCCTTGTATTTCCTGGAGTTGTAATTGTACATACTTTTCCGAAAGGTCCAAACATTCCGTTAATTTCGACACTTACTTGAACTGAATACGTTTCACCTGGAACCAATCCTGGAACTGAACTCAAGACGAATGAACGCAAAGAACGATCAAATTGATAAGTATACCCTAAATTGGTATTTGTAAATCTAAATCTGTAAGTAGTTGCTCCAACATACGAATCAGCATAGATGGTTGTAGCAATATTGACAATAGCAACATCACATTGTGACAACTGCAACTGAGTAGTTGGGAAAATTGGTGTTGTGATGTTACATGGTGTTCCGTATGGCAAATAAAGTCCATTTGTATTTTTAACAGCAACTTCTACAGAGAATGTTGTATTGTATTCTGCAATTGATGATTGTGTCATTTTAATTTCTCTAAGCGGACGTTCGACCTCTACTTGTTCCGAAGTCAATAGATTAGTAATTCTAAATTTATATCCTGTTGCAAAAGGAACATTATTAGCATAAATTATATCATTCATTGTAGTTAGCGTTCCTCCACATTGAGCTGCTTGAATTTGTGTGGTTGCTGAAGGAGTTGTAACTGTGCAAGGTAATCCGTAAAATGGCTGCCAAACATTGTTGTATCGTATAGAAACTTCTATCTGATAGGTTCTATTGAATGCGTAATTTGTTAATTGTGTTAATTGAAAAACACGTAAAACTCTGTCGATGGTTTGAACTTGATTGGTTGTCACATCAGTAACTCTGAAACGATAACCTTGTGCGCCAGCAACTAAATTAGCATAAATATTTTGATTGATGGTTGACAATGTAGCACCACATTGTGCCGTTTGAACAACAGATATGATTGGTGTACACGCGTTGTCGATTATTCCATTACAATCGTTGTCGATTCCGTCGTAGCAAACATCAACTGCTCCGGGATGAACAGAAGCGTTATTATCATCACAATCCGAATTATCCAAAACATAGCCAACTGGTGGTGAACAGGCAGAAGTTGTAGCATTTGGATTTCCATAACCGTCACCATCAGCATCTTGGTAATAGGTAATTCCTGTAAGGTTTAAGAAATCATTATCATTACAATCGTTGTTATTAGTAACTCCGCTACAAGCAACTAAAGTCGTTGAGCCTAACCCATCGCCATCTGCATCTTGATATTGCAATTGATTATCATTACAATCATAGTTATTGGTTGGCCCTGATGGTGCAAAGGTGTTTTGACCAAAACCATCATTGTCATTATCTACATACGTAATTAAACTATCATTAGAATCGTTGTTGTTTGCCAATCCACATGCTACTAAAACAGTTGGATGACCGAAACCGTCTCCATCTGCATCTTGATATTGCAGTTGATTATCGTTACAATCATAGTTATTGGTTGGCCCTGATGGTGCAAAGGTGTTTTGACCAAAACCATCGTTGTCATTATCTACAAACGTGATTAAATTATCATCAGAATCAATATTATTGAAAACACCACACCCAACCAATGTCATCGAACCAAATCCATCGCCATCAGCATCGTAATACTGCAATTGATTGTCGTTGCAATCGCCGTTATTGGTTACTCCACATGCCACCAAAATATTTGATCCAAATCCATCACCATCAGCATCTAAAAATTGTATTTGGTTATCATTACAATCGGAATTATTGAAAACTCCGCATCCAACTAATGTTGACGAACCAAATCCATCGCCATCAGCATCGTAATACTGTAATTGATTATCGTTGCAATCGCCGTTATTCAATACTCCACAAGCTACGGCTATGTTAGCTCCAAATCCGTCACCATCGGCATCTAAATATTGTATTTGATTATCATTGCAATCGGAATTATTGGCAACTCCACATCCAATTAATGTTGATGAACCAAAACCATCGCCATCAGCATCATAATATTGTAATTGATTGTCATTGCAATCGCCGTTGTTGGTTACTCCGCAAGCCACAGGAATGTTAGCTCCAAATCCATCACCATCAGCATCTAAATATTGTATTTGATTATCGTTGCAATCGGAATTATTGTCAACTCCACATCCAACCAATGTCATTGAACCAAAACCATCACCATCGGTATCTAAATATTGTAGTTGATTGTCGTTACAATCTAAATTATTAGTAACATATCCGATTGGTGCTCCAGTGCAACTTACTTGTGACACTGAATTGGTTCCAAAACCATCATTGTCAGCATCAAGATAATAGGTTACATTTGCACTTACTGTGAACGTTGCTTTAAAATTGTTTCCACCGTTACTAGCATAAACGGTTCCTAAACAAGTTGTGGATTGTTCAGAATACACTTCAATAGTATAATTTCCAGCTGATAATCCGTTTAAAAGATTCGTATTATATGCTAGACTACTCCATTGTTGATCTTCTCCTCCACATCCGTTTGAAAATCCTGATGAGTATCCAATTGAATTACTAACAAACCCTCCAGAAGGTGATCCTGTTGGATAGATTCGATACAGTAAAGAGGTTGACGTAATATCACATGCGCCGCATTTATAATTATTGTGTTCGGCTCCTTTAAAAATCAGTGTAGCCGAACCTTCACAGTGCACGCCTAAATTTGAATTATCAAAATCAGGATTAGCGGTACTTGCTTGTAAGTCATAATAGACATTACCTGAATTGTTGTTGTCTAATACTATATAAGTAGTATTAAAACCTGCTTGCCCATACGATAACACTGAAGAAAACATCAGCAGTATCAAAACAATCATTTCTTTGAAATTTTGTAAAATGTGTTTCATAATTAAATAATTTAGAGGTTTGAAAAACAATTAATTATCAATCTCAGATTTAGGGCAAGCAGACCAATAACTAATTTAACTTCAAAAATACTTTATAGCCTCTTTTTACACCATACGACATTTTACGTATTTTTTGATAAAAAAAACCTCCCCAATTTCTTGAGGAGGCTTTTAAACTTACTATTTAATTAAGTTTATCTTTTAATCACTCTAAGTGTTTTCACTTCTTCACCTTGAGACACAATCACGTTGTATACTCCAGATGGATAAGTAGCTCCGATTTGTAGTTCAGAAATAGTAGTTGAATCCACTTCTCTGCTTTCTACTAATTTACCTAACATATCGTATACTTTCACTTGGATGGTTTCTTCTGTTGAAGTACTTACTTCCAATCCGAAGCTTTCTCCAAATGGGTTTGGCGATACAATAGCGTTGAATGATAATGCAGGTTTTGTTGTTTCGGTTGCTCTCGCTGATCCTGGAGTAGTAAGTGTACATACTTTTCCGAATGGACCAAACACGCCACCAATTTCGATACTTACTTGTACTGAATACGTTTCTCCTGGTACTAATCCTGGAACAGTGTTCAATTCGAATGTACGAAGCGAACGATCAAATTGATACGTATAGCCTAAACCTGTGTTTGTAAATCTGAATCGGTATGTAGTTGCTCCTGCATAAGAATCAGCATAAATAACTGTATTTGGATTGGTTAAAATAACATCACACTGTGCCAATTGCAACTGTGTAGTTGGGAAACTTGGTGTAGTAATGTTACAAGGTGTTCCGT
>JAFLBS010000014.1 GCA_017303755.1 Flavobacteriales bacterium
AATTTGAAGGGCCAGTTTTGTTTACAGGCGGAGGAATTGGAATTGAAGATTCTATTATAACTGTATTTATTTTATTTTCAATAGGTGTTTTTTTATATCATCGTTCTAATAAAGAAGGTAAAATAATTAAAAGAAAAAAAATTAAATTATGAATTTAAAAAATGAGTTTTTAAAAGTTGATAAATATTTCTCACCCAGAATAATTGGAGAAGTAAACGACCAATTTATTAAAGTAGCCAAAATAAAAGGGCAAGAAATTCCTTGGCATAATCACGAAAGTGAAGACGAATTATTTTATATTGTTGAAGGTTCTTTGTTAATGGAAATTGAAAATCAGGAAAATTTCGTTATGCAAAAAGGGGATTTTTATGTTGTAAAAAAAGGAATCAATCACAGAGTTTCATCTAAAGAAGAATGCTTAATTATGCTAATTGAATCAAAAACAACAGAACATACTGGAAAAGTTAAATCTCAAATTACAAAATCAATTGACGAACAAAAATATTGATAAAAAATACCCTAGAATCGTCATCGAGAATCCAACAGCCATCCCAACCGATTTATTAGACAAACGTGCCGATGATGAACTAGACCAATACCGCGCTGGGTTTAAATTGTGAGTTTTTTTTGGTTCTGGGTTGTAATTTTCGAGATAAGCGACTGCGACTTCTGAATTCTATCTTTTGAAATTTACTAAAAACCTACCCAATTGGGTAGCTGTCTATTGGATCAAATTTGTATATTTAAGCAGTCCTATTTTAAAATGAAGAAACTGCTGTTATTATATTTTATGTTTTGTGCGTATTTGATGTTATATGCGCAAGAAAATAGCATTCATTTTAATACTACAAATGGATTACCTCATGATATTACCTACGGTATTTTTCAAGACAAAGACGGTTTTATTTGGATTGGCACTGACGATGGTTTGGTAAAATACGACGGCCAAGATTTTAAACTTTTCTCAACTGATGAAGGCTTGCGCAGTAATTTTGTCATTGCAATTAACCAAGCTCGCAATGGCGACATAGTAGTGGGCACTTGGGGCGGTGGACTGCATATAATCAGAAACGATAAAATTATTCCTACTGTAATTCCAGATGACGAAAGTGAAAAAATAAACAACCTCCAAATTTGGAATGACAACATTCTTGTAAAACAGTCTATTGGAAATGTGTTGTACGAAAAAAACGCTCATGGTTATACCAAAAAAATACTAAATCTTAAAAATAATACTCTTATAAAAGAACGTTTTAACCGAGAAACAGAGACCTATTATTACCTAACCGTTTTGGATAATATCCCTTTTCTTCTCAATGATATTAAAACGTTTTACCAAAACATCATTATCGACAAATCGGGTCTGTATCGATTAAACGAGACAAAACCTCATACTGTACATCCCTTTTTCACCAATAAACTAATCAATAGTATCGCATCTATTGGAAAGAATCAGTATGTAGTTAGCATAAATGACAATCTGTTTTTTTTGCACAACAACCGTATTGAAAAGAGTATCAATTTGAATCTCAATACTGATCATAACATTGTTTGCAAAATTAAACCGTACAACACCAATCAATTTATTGTTTTAGTAAGCAACACTAAAGGCTATAAAAAGGCCTATTTGTACAATCAAAATTTTACTCAAAAAACAGATCTGAGCGAGTTACTCAAAATACAATCGACCGTTTCTGATTTTTTAATTGACCATGAGAACAACATTTGGATTACCACCAATGGCGAAGGTGTTTATTGCTACAATAAAAACTTAGCTAAATTTAAAAACATCACTCGCGAGCAACTACCTGAATCTTTAGTATTGGACATCGACGAGATTGATAAAACAAACTACTTCCTTACTCCCAACTACCTTCTTTCCTATCACAATGATTTTTCATTTGAAAAAATAAAAATTAATGGTATTGGAAAAAAGATAACTGTTCTTGAAAATGATACACTGCTTATCCATTCATTACTATCCAAAAAAGGCATTCGAAAAAACAAGATCAAAGAGATTAGCGGCTATAACTTAATCACTCTCAAGGACAAAAAGAAAATTTACATTACAGATAGCATCTATATTGAATACCTTAATAAAAAAATACTTAAAAATAAAGGAATAATATACGATGCAATTATTTATCACGATACGCTATGGTTTGGTAGTAATATTGGCACATTTTATTATGATAATAAATTAGAAAAAATAATAAAAAAAAGAATCAATGGTAAAAAACTACTGAGTGAACACGCGCGTAAACTAACTTTCCACAATCAGAAGCTGTGGATAGCAACCAACAAAGGACTTAATGCCATCAAAGGTAACACTGTGGAATATTTTACCCAAAAAAAAGGATTGATTAGCAACCAAATCAATTGCATGATTGTAGACCATAATGGCAAAATATGGTTGGGAACTAACCGTGGAATATCGATTTTTGATGGTAAAAACTTTATCAATATCACTACCAGTAGAGGATTATTGTCGCCCTTTGTAAATACATTATTTGAAAATTCTAAAAATGAAATTTTAGTCGGTTCCGATAAAGGCATAACCATTATCAACAATAATGTTCCTCTTCAATTAGAGAAAGCTCCTGCCATTTTTTGCCAACAAAAGAATACCCTTTTCAATTATGCTGTTATTTCCTATAATCGCTCCAACTCGCTCAATACAGAATATAAACTAAATAATTTGGGTTGGACTTCACTGAATTCTCCCAAAGGAATACTTGATTTTGGAAAGGAAAAAAAAGGAAACTACACCGTTCAATTCAGAGCCAAAAAACAAGATGGTGTTTGGGGTTACAGTCCAGTTTATAGCTTTTCAATTTCAATTCCTTGGTACAAAGAAATAAAGTACATCGCACTGTTGATTTTGTTGATTTCAGCTGTCATTATTTTCTTTATTTTAAATCAACTGCAAAAAGTAAAAAAACGCAATAACGACTTAAAAGAATCGCTGCTCCGACAAAAGCAATTAGAGGAGGAACTTACCGAAGTACGCACCAACATTGCTCAAGATTTTCACGATGATTTAGGCAACAAGTTGGCTCGTATTTCGGTGATTTCGAACATGGCTATTACTGAAGTATCATCAGAAAATGAGAAACTTAAATCCAAAATTGAGCAAATACAAAACGATGCCAATTATTTATACAAAGGGACCAAAGATTTTATTTTTTCGCTCAAAGACAACAGTAATTATTTGGAAGAATTGGTTACCTACTTATCTGATTTTGGGGAAGATTTGTTTGTTAATACCAATAGTAAGTTTGTTGTTGAAAAATCAATAGACGAAAACATTAAATTACCGCATTACTGGAGCAAACAACTGATTTTTATTTTTAAGGAAGCGCTAACAAATGTATACAAACACGCTGATTGTTCTACAGTATTGTTTTTTTGTCATTATCATAAAAAAACACTCACTATTAAATGTAAGGATGATGGAAAAGGAATAGCAGAAGAACTACTTTTAAAATCGACTGGCGGATTAAACAACATGAAAAAAAGAGCTGCAAAAATTGGTGGTCAAATTACTATTCAATCAGATGAAAACGGCTGGACATCTATTATTTTTAATGGGAAAACTACCTAATTAGGTAGTTATGATGCTCTTTTCATTTTTTACTTTTATACTTTTATTCTGTGATGAAAAAGTTGCTTTTTATAATTGTTATGATGTGTAGTTTTCCAATGCTAGCCCAACGTTGGTATGCCATTAATGATTCTACACACTACAGTTATGAAGACATCACAATAACAGTTGGGCGACACAAAGTATATCGAAACATTGATAACAATTTGACTTTATTACATGATTTTGATAGTAACAATAGTCAAATTCCGGAAGACTATATTCGTGATTTTGATTTTATTGATGCCTCAAATTGGTATGTCTTGGTTGGAAGTCGGTACATAGGAAATGAAACCGAATTATACAAGACAACCGATGCTGGACAGAATTGGAATCTAATAACTCCACAATCTTTTACGGTACCAATCAACTATGATGGAACAGCAAACAACATTAATCAAGTTCAATTTTTAAATGGACGAATCTATTTATTTGATCGATATTACCAGTCGAGAGTATTCTATTCCGACGATTTTGGCCAAACTTGGACACATTGGTTTGAATGTTTTTGGAGTCATTATTATCAAATATACGCTTGTGGAGATGATTTGTACATTCATGGATTAGAAGGAGATGGCTTTAAAGCTTATATGGTTCAAATTCCTCCTCCTTATTTAAATCAACAAAACATCATGACAACCAATGTTGGAAATTGCCATAACAACACTCCAGGCTGTTATTATGTTTTGCCTAACACGCCTGTTCCTGATGTTTTTTATTACTTTCAGAATTTATTCACTAACACTATTTGCGCTTTGAAAACTACAAATTACAATTTAGATGAAATAACCGTAAGTCCGAATCCTGTTCATCAATTTGTGACGATTAATCACATCGATACTCAGCAGGATTTTAGCGTTATGATATACAATTATTTGGGGCAAATCTGCATCGAAAAAAACAGCATCAGTACTATTGATTGTGCGTGGCTACCTCAAGGACTCTATTTTATGGAGTTGAATCAAAACGGATTGAGCAAGACCTTCAAATTTATCAAACAATAAAATTGAGTAAAATTCAGCCATCAAACTACCTCAAAAGGTAGCCTTACTTCAACTTCAAATGATTAATTTTGCACTATGAAAAATAAAGTGGTCATTGTAGAAGACAATATTCCTTTAGGTCAAGCATTTGAAGATATTATCAATAGCACAACTAATTTTATGGTTGTAGATCATTATTCCAATTGTGAAGAAGCCATCGACAATTTAAAATCGGATGCGCCCAATATCATATTAATGGATATTGATTTACCTGGTATGAATGGTGTGGAAGGCACCAAAAAAATTAAACAAAAACTACCCAAAACCAACATCATCATGATAACGGTGTATGAAAACTCCGAAATGGTTTTTGATGCTCTTTGCGCTGGAGCTACAGGTTATCTAACCAAAAATTTAAAACCCGACGACTTGATTGGTGCTTTGGAAGAAGCCATGTCAGGTGGAGCACCCATGAGTATTCACATTGCTAAAATGGTAGTTAATTCATTTCAAAAAAAACAAAGCTCAATTGTACTTTCACAGCGCGAAAAAGAAGTGCTCACTTTACTTTCTGAGGGCAATAGTTATGATATAATTGGTGAAAAATTATTCATCAGTAGAAATACAATTAAATTTCATTTGAAAAACATTTACATCAAACTTCAAGTGCATTCCAACATTGAAGCCATTCAAAAAGCAAACAAAGAGAACCTGATTTAATCCATCTAACATCTACCCAAATAGGTAGTACAGCGTATAAGCGTAGAATCTAATTTCACCCGAAATTATAGTCAACTCTAAGCTTATGAAAAAATCATTACTTTTCACCATTTGCGGATTCGCGCTTTTATTATTTACAACTATTAAAATACAGGCTCAAACCAAAGATGAAATTCAAAAGATCACTTCCTCCTATGATTTGCTGAAGTTGAAACAACTAGAACATCAATTTTCTGAGCAATACAATAGAGAGAAAAATGAAGCACTACAATTCGCCTCAAAAAATAAAATCCCTGTCAATAGAAAAACAAAAGACAGTTCATTTCTTGAATTGCAAAGAATTGAACCTGATGGAACTCCAATTTATTTTGAATCACATGCTTTTGGCAATGATGCCGCACTATCAACTCGATTAGACTATCTCTACGAAGAAGGTAAATTAGGTCTGAATTTAATGGGACAAAATATGACTGCTTATATTTGGGATGGTGGTCATCCAAGAATTACTCATTTTGAATATGATGGCCCTTATGCACAAGATAGAGTTAACATAGAAGATGCAGCTTCAGAAGGTGGTATAAATTTATTTTGGCATTCTGCTATGGTCACTGGCATGATTGCTTCGGCTGGTTTAATTGAACCTAATGCCAAAGGTATGGCTCCTTATTGTAGAACCAAAAACTACAAATGGAATAATCACTTAGCAGAAGCAACAGCCGCCGCGGCAAATGGTATGCTATTATCCAATCATTCGTATGGATGGGATACCGCTGGACTGCCTTCTTATTTGTTTGGAAGCTATAATACTGAAACTGCCGACTGGGATAATCTATTGTACAATGCGCCTCACTACTTAATGGTAACTTCTGCAGGTAATGATGGAAATTCAGGTCTCACCTATGATTTATTAACAGGAAGACAATTGTGCAAAAATAATTTAACTGTTGCCAATGTTACTGATGCTGTAATTGACTCTTTTGGAAACTTGGTCGCCACAACAGTATATTCAACAAGCAGTACTGGTCCAACCGATGAGTTACGAATTAAACCCGATATTTCTGGGAATGGTGTTTCGGTCAGCGGAACCTATTTTACAAATGACACTTCGAGTAATTACAATCCGGGTGGTACATCGTGGGCTGCACCCAATATTACAGGATCACTATTATTATTGCAACAACATTACAATAATTTGAATGGTAATTTTATGAAAGCGGCCACTTTAAAAGGTTTAGCTTTGCATACAGCCGATAATGTAGGTCCAGTTGGTCCCGATGCGCATTCGGGTTGGGGTTTGTTGAACGCAAAATCTGCCGCACAAGTCATTTCCCGAAATAATACAAAATCCATTGTCAATGAATTAACACTGTCGCAAGGTCAAAGTTATACCTTAAATGTGACAGCGGATGGCATTACTAAATTAATGGCTTCCATTTCTTGGACAGATGCACCAGGTATTACAACTACCGATTACAACTCACCATTGTCGCGTTTGGTTAATGATTTAGATATTCGAATTACAAAAAATGCCACAACCTATTATCCGTACAAACTAACTTCTTACACTACCAACGGTTTTGGTGATAATACGGTAGATCCATTCGAACGAATTGAAGTAGACAATGCTTCTGGAGACTACACTATAACTGTAACCCATAAAGGAAGTTTGTCAACTGGAAGTCAAAATTTCAGCTTGATTGTAACGGGTATTTCTACCAATTGCATCACATCGGTGCCTTTCGAAATAACCTCATCAGAAATCAAGCCTAACAGTGTTGTTTTAAAATGGAAAAATACTGTCGATAATTTTTATACACTACTCTACCGAATTGAAGGCGCTACTACTTGGACAACGCTTCATTCATCTGAAAAAGAAATTAAAATTACAGGCTTACTTCCTTTGACCAATTATGAAGTCCAAATCAATAGTTTTTGCCCCGGTGGTGGTGCTTCTAATTTTTCAAGTTCGGCTTTTTTTACAACTTCTGGGGCATACTGTAACTCTAACTCAACAGGAGTATCGTACGGTGAAATATCGAGTATTGCTATAAATAATCTATATAATTTTCAGGAAGGTGCTGATGAACTCGGTTATAAAGATTATACTGATTATTCAGCTACTTTAGTCAAAGGAGAAACCACTGAAATCAATATTAAACCCTCTATTTGGAATACTTCATCACGAGGATATGCTGTTTGGATTGACTACAACCGAAATGGAAATTTTACTGATGTTGGTGAACTAGTATTTTCCCAAACTCCTACTACCTCAACTTCAATAGATGGCAGTTTTATAGTACCAGCAAATGCATTAGTTGGTAGTACACGCATGCGGGTTTCAATGAGAGCATCTAGTATTCCTGGTCCTTGTGATGTAGATTTCACTCATGGTGAAGTGGAAGATTATACCGTAGTTATTAAAGAAGCAACTTGCACTGGACAAACTATTTGGGACGGTACTAATTGGTCAAATGGAATGCCAAATACTTACTTACATGCCATTATGAATGCAAATTATACTGGAGATGGTTTCACTGCCTGTAAATTGGACGTTACCGGAAATGCTGTGGTAACTATCAATGAAGGTACAAATTTACTTATTGACGGAAGTATTACTGTAGCACCAACCGCGACATTAAAATTGCTCACTGATTGTGCTATCATGCAACAAAAAAGTGCTATCAATGTGGGCAATGTTAAAATACAAAGAACAACTGCTCCTTTGAAGCGATTGGATTATGTATTGTGGGGTTCGCCTGTTAGCAATCAAAATCTATTAGCCTTTTCGCCTCAAACATTGACGAATAGATTCTACACTTATAACTCCACTACTAATTTATACAATAGTGTAAATCCATCAGCCAATAATTTTGAAGCTGGAAAAGGATATCTAATACGAATGCCCAACAATCATCCCACTACTCCAACTAGTTGGTTAGGTGAATTTAATGGTGTTCCTAACAATGGTGATATTACGATTACTGTTCCCACCTATAGCTATGTGGCTATTGGCAATCCCTATCCTTCAGCAATTGACTGTTTTCCGTTGATGATAGAAAACGAATTGTACTATGAACCTATTTATTTTTGGCGAAAAGAAAACAATTCTCAGTCGAGTTCGTATTCAACGTATACTCCTTATCTGGGAGGTATTGCAAATGCAGGTGATCCGAATCAAATTGTTCCAACTCGTTACATCAACCCTGGCCAAGGATTTATTGTAAAAACAGATTGGAAAAATACCATCGTTTTTAAGAATGGAATTCGAGTAACCAACAACAACGTTCCTTTTTTAAGAACTACCAACAATGATCTTGAAAATAGCGATACCCACAAAATCTATTTGCATTTGACCAATAATGCCGAGTTTTCATCCAATATACTGATTGGTTATCTCAACGGCGCTACTACTGGAATTGATCCTTTTGTGGAAGGTCGCTACATCAATGATAGTCAGAATGCTTTGACCTCACTTATTAATGGAGAAGAGTTCACCATTCAAGGACGCGGATTACCTTTTGATGTTGCAGATGAAGTGCCGCTAGGGTTCAAAACCCAATATGCGGGTGATTATACCCTATCGATTAAATCGCTTACTGGACTTTTTTCTTTCGATCAAGAACTAGAACTGTATGTTGAAGATATGTTGAATACTACAACTCATAATTTAAAAGAAAGTCCATATACATTTTCAACCGAAGCAGGCGTATTTAATAATCGATTCAAAATCAAGTTTATAAACACTAGTTTGGGTTTAGCTGAAAACAATGATTCAACTACTTCTATTTACTATTCCTATCCGTTTTTACATATTCGTTCAACAAAAGAGATTGAAAGCTATAAAGTGTATGATTTAACAGGAAGATTACTTACATCAGAGAGCAACATCAACAAATTATATCTAAGAAAAGAACTTTCTGAAATACCAAAACAAGTACTAATTGTAAAAGTAAAATTTACTGACGGTAGTAGTGCTAGTGGGAAAATAATCAACTAAACTATGTATTCTAAAGAAATCGACAGACTAAATGTTTTCTTGATTTTTCATTTCGGCCTTTTAGTTTTACACTATCCATTTGAACTATTCTTTTTCTTTTATAGTGCTAGATTTGATTAAACAACCATTGAGGATGTCTTGTGATGCCGTTACTAGATGAAGATTCCAAATTGAGTAAGATTTAAAGCATAACTACCCAATATGGTAGTTTTACTGCTGTTTAAATTCTTTTATTTTACAATAAAATTTTAAATAAATAAAAATGAAATATACTGTAAAATTAAACTTGGCGCTGTTACTACTATTGTTTGTTGCTATGAACGCTGTGGCACAAAATGTGTTCAGTGGTGAACCCGTTCAAATTGTCGGTCCTTTCAATAATTATTCTCCCTCTCCTTATGCTTCTGATTACAGAACTATGTCCTACAGAAGAATATCAACAACTAATGGATTTCCTACTGATGGAAGAGGTCAATGGGCTACAACGATAAATGTAAATGCTTCTGGAGGTGATATAAATCCTATTACTATGTCAGGAGGTAGTAATAATGGATTTTTATTTATTTCTGGACCTGCAAATAATCGTTTCCAAAACAAATGGGCATTTGCAAATATTGGTTCAGGGGTAATTGGCTCAAATATTAATAACATAAGTGCTTTTAATAGCGGTGAAGATATGGGATTAAACATGAGTTTTCCTGGGTTTTATACTTTTATTTTTAATGATGTTGGATACACTACATCCAATTCAAAATATTGGGTAGCATATACGCAAAATCAACCTGTTACTGTAAGCAGATCAGCTCAGAATTTTTCATTAGGTAAAGCTTTAATATCGATAAATACTAATGTTGCACCATCACAAAATGAAAATATTTACGTGAGATATAGAAATGTTAATGACTTTTCAACAACAGGTTCAAATGTGGTTCAAGCTGTTGGTTCAGGAACAAATTGGGTAGCTACAATTCCTCAACAAAATTGTGGTGATACCATATATTATTATGTTTTTACAAGTACACGTACACTTACAAATATACTGGTATTTTCAGATCCAACTTATCGGTCAATGTCTGCTATAAATTTTGATGACAACTCGGGATCAAATTATTCTTACACTCTTGAGCCTTCTACCTCAGCAGTTATTTCAGGTTCAAACGCTATTTGCCAAGGAGAGACAACAAATCTAACGGTAGATATTACAGGTGGTACATCTCCCTATGTTTTGATTTTGAATGATGGCACTAACAATTTTACTATAAATAATTACATTAGCGGCACTTCAATTCCAGTTTCTCCAAATTCAAATACAGACTATTCAATTGTTTCTGTAACAAGTTCTAACTCATGCATTGGTTCTGGGTACTCTGGTTTAGCAGAAGTAAGAATTAAAGAGGATGCCATTTTTTATCAAGATATCGATGGTGACGGTTTTGGGAATGATTCGGTAACTACACTAACATGTCTTCAACCTAATGGCTTTGTAACAGTAGGTGGTGACTGCAACGATACCAACAACACTGTTTATCCTGGTGCAGCTGAAATCTGCTATGATGGTTTAGACAACAATTGTGATGGAATAATCGACAATGGATGTACACCAATTGTATCGGTTGTTCAACCAGCTCAATGTGGAGTAATATTACCTAAAATTGACAGTTATGTGTATGCTAATCTTGTTGCAGGAGCCCAAGGATACCGTTTTAGAATAACCAATTTATCAACAAATGAGGTGCAAACCATTGACAGAGCTTTACGTGTTTTCCGATTTACACAATTAACAAATTATGCTTTTGCAACAGAATACGCCGTTGAAGTATCTGTACGAATCAATAACGTTTGGCAACCATTCTACGGCACACCATGTAACGTTTCTACGCCAGGAACTACCACGCAAATTCAAGCATCTCAATGTAATTCAACATTGACCAATATCAACAATCCTATTTTTGCAGATAATGTTCCGTTTGCAACTGGATACAGATTTAGAGTAACCAATACATTAAACCCAATCGATGTTCAAACCATTGATCGTCCACTTAGAGAATTCAGAATGAGTAATTTAGCGTCAGTTGAGTTTAACACAACTTACAACATTGAAGTAGCTATTAGAAATACAGACGGTAGCCATTTATCATTTGGACCCGTTTGTAACATTACTACACCTATGTTCCCTATCGTTGGATTGATAAATGATCAATGTGATGCGTATTTAGTGAGTTCTAATACAGAATTGTTATTCGCTGAAACATATCCTGACGCAGAACAATACCGTTTCTTGTTAGAAAATGCAGGGCTAGGATACAGCCAATCCGTTGATAAAGCTCTACGTACAGTTAACTTAAATAACTTCACAGGATTACAACCCAGCGAAGCGTATACTGTACTAGTGGCTATCCGCTTAAACGGTGTTTGGGGATCTTATGGTAAATCATGTAGCATCATCACTCCTGGTGGAGTTGCTAAAACTGACAAAGTTACAAGAACCAATCAGGATACTCTAAATGCATTCAAAGCGATAGCATATCCAAACCCTTTTACTGCAAGTTTTGCCATTGATATGATAACTTCTACCATTGAAACAGTAAACGTAACGGCATTCGACATGACTGGAAGGTTATTAGAAGTGAGAGAAATAAAAGCTCAAGACATTACCAACTACCAATTTGGAGATCGTTATCCATCGGGTATATACAACGTAGTTGTAACTCAAGGTAATGAAACGAGAACCTTGCGTGTAGTGAAACAATAATTAAAGTTACGTCATAATATGTAACCTATTTTCTTAGTGAACTTAACAGAAGTCGTTTCATAATTCATCTTGAAACGGCTTCTTTTTTCTACCCCTTTGGGTAGTACAGCATGCCCACAAAGCAAGGTATTTTTGAGAAAATCTTAAATACTTAACTTATGAAGAAAATTACTTTACTAGTAGTCTTAGGGCTATTTAATTTTATGGTAAATGCTCAAACCTACCAATGGGCAAAAAGAATCTCAGGATCAAGTACATTGGTACCTTCGTTTAATATCAATGTAACTGAAATGATTGCATCAGGAAATGGCGATATTTATATTTCAGGTAGTTTTACAGGAACGGTTGATTTTGACACTTCTAATGGCGTTAATAATAAAACATCAATTAGTCAAGATGGATTTATAGCGGGTTACACATCAAATGGCGTTTTAAATTGGGTATACACTACAAATGCATCAGGAGATGAAGAAATTGCAGCAATTTCATTTTATAATACCGTTGCATATTCCTTAAGTTCAGTAGTAAAAATTGGAACTAATTCGATGCGCATTGATCGTGTTAATCGCGCCAATGGAAATGTATTGGCATCATCACCTGTGTATAGCAGCACTGGAACAATCAACATTAAAGAAATGAATTCTCAAGGAATTATTGTTGGTGGGTATACCGGAGTTTTTACTTTAGATACAATTGTACTAACTAGTGCAGGTCTGTCTGATGGCTTTAGTATTCGTGCGACAAGTACAAGCACAGGATATATCATTGGCAATGCCCTCTCTTATGGTGGTACTGGAGAAGATATTGTCAACTGTATTTACGATGATTATATGGGTGGAAGTTTTTCAGACACAGCCAATTTCGGTACTTTTACAAGAGTATCCTCGGGAGGAAAAGACGGCTTCTTCTTTCGTTATAATGCAAGTACTTTGGTTCCTATTTCGGGTAATTTTACAAAGATTGTTGGAGGTACTGGAGATGACGAAATACTAACAATTGTGGATTTTTCGGGTGTCAATTACCATAATGTCATTATTGGTGGGTATTTTAATGGAACTGCAAATTTTAATGTAAGTGGTGCTACTACCAATATTACTTCAAATGGTGGTAAAGATGGCTTTATTGCCGCTTACAATTATGTTAATAGTAACAGTAATTTTTCAACCACTGGAAATAATAAGTTTGGTAGTACTTTTGATGATGAGGTGACCGACTTGAGCATTAATGATTTAGATGGATTAATCTATTTTTGTGGAAAGTATGGTAATACTTCTGGAGGTTCGGAAGGATTTGTGGGATCGAGAAATCGTCAAAATAATACTATTACCTCCTATTCAGGAAACTACACTCCATCAGTTGCAACTGGAACTGTTAACCCCGTATCAGTCCAATTTTTAGGGAGCAATGTGTACTACGCAGGAGAATTCTCGGGGACTACCGACTTCAATATTGACCCAGCTGTCACCAATAATCTAGTTTACAATACTGGCGGAACCAATTCTTTTTTACAACGTAGCTCATTTTGCGTCAACTCAGCTGCAACTGCTACTATAGCGGGACCAACATCAATTTGTGCTGGAAATGAAGCAACATTAACATTAGCTGGTGCAATCAACAGTAATGAGCAATGGAATTGGTATTCCGACTCTTGCAATGGTACTTATCTTGGGTCTGGTGGAAGCCTAATTGTTTCGCCTAACGCAACCACAAACTATTATGTTATTGGTCAAGGCGGATGTGTAGCAGATGGCACTTGTTCATTAGTAAAAACAATCACTGTAAATTCGTCGCCATTGGATACAACAACTTTATCTAACTCAACCCTAACCGCTACTCAAACTGGTGCAACTTACCAATGGATTGATTGCGGAAACGGGAATGCCAACATTGCTGGTGCCACATCACAATCATTTACACCAATTATTTCAGGAAACTATGCCGTGAAAATTACGCTAAGCGGATGTGAAGTTACTTCTGCTTGTACACAAGTAAATGTTTTGGCAACCGATGAATTTTCAAAATTAGGCCTCACTCTTTTTCCAAATCCAGCCCAAGATTACTTTGTGATTGAAGGAGAAAATCAAATTGAAAAAATTGATATTTATAATTTATTAGGTCAAAAAGTAAAATCCTTTACCCAACCTTCAACACAATATACAATTGACGAATTATCATCAGGAACGTATATCATTGAAGCAACTACCGAAAATGGAGTAGCCAAAACCAAACTTGTAATAGAGTAATAGTTAGAGTTTTTATAAAAGTAGTTTGAAGTGAGGCTGAATAAAACATTCAGCCTTATTTTTTCTACCCAATTGGGTAGCCTACTTGGCCTGTAGAATAAGTAAATTTATTTTGTGAAAAAATTCCATAATCTTAAAAAAGAAACAATGAAAAAAGAATCGATAATAATTTGTTTTGTTCTTCTTTGTCAATTGGGTTTTGCCCAAAGAACTAATGAGAGAAAATTAATAGACAAAGTAAAAGACAGATTAAGCAAACAAGACGATGCAAAACAATCAACAAATCCAGAGAGACAATCAAGAGATGAAAGTACAAAATCTTGGAACGATGTAGAAGAATTGTTTACCAAGCCATTTATTTTCACTAAAGGAGAATTGCAAGTTGGTGGAGATGATGCAGATAAAAAAGAAGCTTTTGTAGAAGCAATAAAAAAAAGCAATTCAGTTATAGAAGAATATAAAACGGCAATTGACCAATTTTTAAAAGGTAATCCAGCTGAATCAATTTATAGCAACAAACTCAAAACATCAGAAGCAAAGTCAAAAGGGCTTGTTAGTGCAATAAAATTAGCTGATAATGAGTTCAAAGGCGGCAACTCTTTGGGTGGAGTTTATTATTTGCAAAAAATTTACTTATTTCAAGGATACTTAGAGGCGCAAATAAAGGTATTCCCTGAAAGTCAAATCATAAAAGATCATCTACAAATGGCAAATGAAGCCATTCAAAAATATGGTTCAACCGATAAATATCTTGGCAAAATGGAAGAAAACAAAAAGGAATATGCCAAAAATTTAAAACTATTACCTGCTGGACAAAAAAATCTAAAAATAGAAGCTTTAGTGAAAAAAGAGTATGAGGCTTTTGCAAAAGATTTTACAGTAACCAAAGTAAACATTACTGATAGTGCATGGCGCATTGAAAAAAATGAATTTGGTATACCATTGAACCGAAAAGTTAGTGTGAGTATCGCAGTAAAAAACCACAAAGGAGAATGTGGAATCGCTGGTGCAAATATTATAGAAGAATATTCTGGTGGTGGAAATTATGGTTCTTCAGTCATGTATTTACCAATAGATGCCATTATAGTACCCTGTGAAAATTTAAAATAAAACTCATGTCCAACAAAAAAGTAATTCCAGTAAAATACTTCTATTACGGAATGTTAACCATTGCATTAACCATTGGCGGTGTGTTCTTTTTCCTTTGGTTTAAAGAATCAAAAGAAGAAGAAATGTTAGCTGAAAATGGTTGTACAACAAAAGCTACAATAGTTGATCTTTATGAAACTAAATCAAGCAAACGTTCACATCCAAATTATTATATGGAAGTAGCTTTTTTCACTGATTCTTTAGCAAAAACAGCCCCTGAAAATAACACTAAAAGCAACCCTAATTCAACAAAAAGTGATCAAGTAGTAGCCGTTCTCGCCAAACAAACCGCCTCACTCAGAGAACCTTTGGGTATTTATCAAACAAAAACAATTCCTCTAACAAGTTATGACCAATACAAAAAATATAAAATAGAAGATACAGTTCTTGTTGTTTACTTAAAAGACAACCCATCTGTTATAAGACTCAAATCATGATACATTCATATTAAAAATAAGAATCACAAAAATTGGTTAAAAAGTGTGTTTTTTTAAGTAGGTTGATTAAAATTAGGCTGATGATAATTTCAGCCTAATTTTTCTACCCAAAAGGGTAGAAAAAGCACTATTAAATATCCTTATCTTTAGTTTAAAAAAATGTTTAACTCTAAATTGTAATAGCTATGAAATTAATCTCTCTATTATCAGTAATAATGCTCTTTAGTAATTCTTTTTTGTTGACTTGTTCAAGAGAAAACAATGTAGACAATTGCACACCATCCTCACTCCCTTTTACGAGTATTGAAACTTATTTTGGTTGTCCAAACACTAAATATAGTATGGATATTGATCTAAACAATACCTATACTATTATCCGAAATCAAGCGCAATTTGATCAATTAGTCACTATTTCTGAGGATTGCCCAATAAATCTAGATTTAACTAATTATGATTTAATCATTGGAAAGAAAAGTCTAAACAGCGGCAATCAAAATATTGAATACGAATACTTTACAGACGACTGTCAAACATTGGTGCTTAGAGTTACTTTTAACCAAGATGAAACATTAATGGCGCCAAACCTGACTTATCACGCTTTGGTTCCTAAGATTTCTGATAGCGAAACCTTGCAAGTGGAGACAGTAGTTAATTAAATGTCTGAAATAAAGATTTTAGAATTTATAGTTCCTGAAATTCGAATGAACCCTTTATTATTATACAGTAAAGGGTTTTTTATTTGTAATTTTTAGAAAACCAAACGTGTCTTATCCTAAAATAGCTTACAAAATCAGGTCAGAAAAAATAATTAGAAATTGGATATCACAATATAAATCAGAAAAAGTCGAGATATGTATTGAAAAAATGCCAGCAATTTCCTCAAAATACTCGGCTTAGGCATTATTGGATTGTAAGTTGTGAGTTCAAACTGCCTTCTGCTTTCTTTTTGTTTCAAGTTTCAGGTTTCAAGTTTCTTACAAAGAACTCTGCATTCTGTGTTCTGTATTCTAACTTCTGCTTTCTGCCAAACCTTCATTCAAATCAAAGAATTATGTAAACCTTTCCAAACATACTACAACGGTTCAACAAGAATAGAACTGACCTTTGACCCAACTCATTAAACTACATTGTATTGAAACTTTTCATAAAGTACATGGTCAGTAATCGTTGTAAAATAGCTGTTCGAGATGAGCTAAAAAAACTTGGGTTGCATTTTATTGTGGTCGACTTGGGTGAAGTTGAAATCATGGAAGACATTACGCACGAAAAAAGAGAACTCCTTAAAATTGGTCTACTCTCATCGGGTTTAGAACTCATGGAAGACAAAAAAGCCATCCTGATTGAAAAAATCAAAACCATCATCATCGAAATGATTCACCACTCGGAAGAAGTAATCAAAATCAATTTCTCCGACTTTTTAAGTGAAAAACTAAACCATAATTACACCTACCTCGCTAATTTGTTTTCGGAAGTTCAGGGCTCAACCATCGAGCAATTCATCATTTCTCATAAAATTGAACGCATCAAAGAACTGATGATTTACGATGAATTGAACATTACCGAAATCGCATGGAAAATGAATTACAGCAGTGTCGCTCATTTATCCAGTCAATTTAAAAAAGTAACAGGGCTTTCTCCATCGCACTTTCGCCAACTCAAAGTCAAAAGAAGAAATGCTATTGAAGAACTCTAAATCAAATCATTATGAACATTAAACGAATTTTCGGCGCTGTACTTACTGTACTCGGAATCGCAGCTTTATTTTATACTGCCAATTTATTTTTAACTACCTCTTCTGGTGGCAATCAGAATACAAAAATGCTGATTACCTATGGAGTATTAGGCTTACTGTTTTTTGCAACCGGAATCAGTTTGGTACGCACTACAAAAGATGAATCCTAAACAAAATAAATCTCAAATCATTGCTCTCATCATCATCGGAATGGGAATGTCATCGTTTGTTTTGTATTTTGTATTGAACACAACTTCATTGTCTTTTGATTGGATGGGATTGGCGCTAATTTTGACTATTTATACTGCAACTGTTGTTCCCATACTGATGATTTCATCGTGTAAAACTACTAGTGACAACAGCATACTGGAATTGGCTTTTCAGGATGAAGAAAACGAAAAACGCGAAATCAAAAACAAAGAATTAGAAGAATACAGCAACTCGCTGAAATTGGCCTCTCAGTATTCACTTAGTTTGATTGAAGCCAGTCGCGATCCGCTATTTACCATAAGTGCAGAAGGCAAAATCACCGATACCAATCAGGCTTCGGTTAGAGTAACCGATGTGTCCAAAGAGAACTTAATTGGATCGGATTTTATAACGTATTTTACCGAACCCGAAAAAGCTAAAAAAGGATATGAAGAAGTTTTTTCGAAAGGATTTGTAGTCGATTATCCGCTGACAATCAAAGATCATACACTGACCGACGTGCTTTTTAATGGTTCGGTGTACAAAGACGAAGAAGAAAAAATAATTGGTGCGGTTGTAGTGGCGCGTGACATCACCGAACAAAAGAAAATTGAAACCGAATTGATTGAAGCTCGGATAGTTGCTGAACAAGCCAGATCACTTTCTGAAGACGCTAGAATTGTTGCAGAAACGTCCAGCAAAAAAGCCGAAGACGCAGTAAAATCAAAACAGCAGTTTCTATCGAATATGAGTCACGAAATCAGAACTCCAATGAACGCCATCATTGGGTTTACCAAAGTGATTTTAAAAACCGATTTATCAGCCAAGCAAAGAGAATACTTGACCGCGATAAAAATCAGTGGCGATTCGCTCATTGTGCTCATCAACGACATACTTGATTTGGCCAAAGTAGATGCCGGAAAAATGTCGTTTGAAAAAGTTCCGTTCAAACTCAACTTATCCATCGACGCAATGTTGCATCTGTTTGAATCGAAAATACAAGAGAAAAACTTAAAACTAATTACACATTACGATTCGGAAATTCCGGAAGTATTACTAGGCGATCCTGTTCGGCTACATCAAATCATACTCAACTTGGTCAGCAATTCAGTAAAGTTTACCAACGAAGGCAGCATTAGTGTCAACATACATTTGGTAGCATCTGATGAAGAAAAAGTAACGGTTTCGTTTGCCATATCCGACACCGGAATCGGAATCAAAAAAGAGAAAATAGAAAAAATATTCGAAAATTTTCAACAAGCTACCAGCGGAACATCGCGAATTTTTGGCGGAACAGGTTTGGGTTTGGCCATTGTAAAACAATTGGTTGAAGCTCAAAAAGGTTCGATTGCCGTAAAAAGTACTCCCAATGTGGGTTCGACTTTTAGTTTTATACTTGATTTTGAAAAAACAACTAAAAAAGTGCACGAACCCGAGATAATGGAGTTGAATTCAGACATCAAAAACACTAAAGTTTTGGTGGTCGAAGACATGGAACTGAACCAATTGCTGATGAAAACCTTGTTGGATGATTTTGGTTTTGAATGCGAAATTGCTTCGAATGGAAAAATTGCCATTGACAAACTAAAAGACAAATCGTACGATATTATTTTAATGGATTTACAAATGCCCGAAATGAATGGTTTTGATGCCACGAAGTACATTCGAAAAGTCATGAATTTATCTCTACCAATTATCGCTCTTACAGCCGATGTGACTACCGTTGATGTGGCCAAATGCAAAGAAGTGGGCATGAACGATTACATTTCAAAACCGATTGACGAACGCCTTTTGTACAGCAAATTAATCGCTTACATTCAGAAACCCATACTCATCATCGAAAAAGACAAAGAAGGAATTACGTCCGAAAAAATGAAATTCGTTAACATGCAATACCTCTTCAATTTGACCAAATCCAATCCGAAAATGATTGAGCAAATGATCAATGTGTACCTTAAGCAAACTCCGCCACTCATTACGGTCATGAAGCAAAGCTTGAGTGAAAAAAACTGGAGTTTACTCGACGCAACCATACACAAAATCATACCTTCTTTTTCCATTATGGGCATCAGCCCTGAAGTGATAGAAATTGCCAAACGCGTACAACAGTTTGCCAAAACCTTAGAACATTCAGATGAGTTGAACGAATTGGTTTCTAAACTTGAAAAGGTGTGTTCGCAATCGTACGTCGAATTAAAAAATGAACTCAACCAACTAAATAAGGAATCATGAAAAAAGAAAATAAAGTAAAACTATTCCTGGTTGATGACGACGCTGTTTTTCTAAAAGCATTGGAAATCGAATTTTTATACGAAGGCGATTTTGATGTTGAAACCTATCCGACTGGAGAATTGTGCATCGAAAATCTAAATAAAAAACCCGATGTCATTATACTCGATTATCACTTAGATGGAATTGATAAAAGTGCTATGAACGGCTTAAGCACTTTAGATCAAATTAAAAAAATAGATCCTTCTATTCCCATCATCATGCTGTCGTCTCAAGACCAAATCGATATTGCTATTCAGTGCATTCACCACGATGCTTTTGATTATGTGGTTAAAAGTGAAACGGCTTTTGTACGTCTCAGAAAAATACTGACAACCATCTTTCTTTACAAACGAATGAAAAAAGAACTCAGTTGGTACATGGAACGAATGTAATTCAATTGTTTTTGGGCGTGTCCCCACAAAAAAATCAAGTTTTGCAAACTTAACTTTTTTTGTGGCGTCGGGCTATCCGTTACAAGTCCGCTCCCGATGGAATCGGGATGCGGGCTTTCCACTCCTATCCCTCACGCAACCCTCAATTAATTAGAAATTCATCAGTACTAATGATCTCTTAACTATGAATATCACAAACTATACTAAGAGTTGTGTAACACATTCCTTTCACTATTGAACCACCTTTGTATCAATAATTAAATATAAAAACAAATGAAAAAATTATTATTCTTATGTAGCTTCTTTTTAACTGTATTAGTTACTAATGCACAAACAGAAGATAAAAAATGGAACATTGGTGTTCATGGTGGTGTAGTACAATACCACGGCGATTTAGGTCATGATTTTTATGAAACCAACAATACCGTGTATGGTTTGGGTGGATTATCGATCTCTAAATATTTAGGAAAATACCTTGATGCTAACTTCTTCTTCGCCAGAGGAACATTGGGTTACAACAACGGAGAAACTGCGGGTTTCAAAAGCGACTTTAGTTCGGCTTCGTTCAACTTGCGCTTCAACTTTATGGGTCCAGAATACATCGTCAGACCTTATGTTTTTGGTGGTGTTGGTGCGTTGCTTTTTGACAATCAGTTGAATTTTCACGACGAAAAAATTGATTATGCTTTACCAACTGCTGGTGCTGGTTTGAACTTTAGATTGACTCCAGTTTTAGTATTTAACATTCAAGAAACTTTCAATTTTACTGATGGCGATACTAGAGATGGTGTTACACAAGGTAAAAACGACGATTTTCTGTACCATACTGCAGGTTTAACGTTCAACTTCGGCACTAAAAAAGATGCTGATTTAGATGGTGTTTCAGATGCAAAAGATAAATGTCCTGATACTCCATCGGGTGTGGCTGTAGACAAAATGGGTTGCCCTGTTGATAAAGACAATGACGGAATTGCCGATTATTTAGACGGTTGTCCAGACGTAGCAGGAACTGCTTTATTGAACGGTTGTCCCGACAGAGACAATGATGGTGTTGCCGATTTAAACGACAATTGCCCTGATGTAGCTGGAAAAACGAATTTAAATGGTTGTCCTGATAGCGATAATGATGGTGTTAGAGATGGTGATGACAAATGTCCAAATACCAAATCAGGCAGTAAAGTAGATGCAAATGGTTGTGTACTTGATGGCGATGGCGATGGCGTAATGGATGATGTGGATCGTTGCCCAACATTGGCTGGAACAGAAAGCCTAAAAGGTTGTCCTGATACCGATGGCGATGGTGTTGCTGATATTGATGACCGTTGTCCAAATTTAAAAGGAAATATTGCTAATAAAGGTTGTCCCGAAATTTCAAAACAAGATGCGGTACGTATCACTTACATTGGAAGCAAATTGTTTTTTGAAAACAACAGCGACAAACTAAAAGTAGCTTCGTTGTCTCAATTGGATGAATTGACTAAAATATTGAACAAATACGAAGGAGCTAATTTGGTAATTGAAGGTCATACTGATAGTAATGGTAGCGACGAGTTCAATACCGTATTATCGCAAAAACGTACTGAATCGGTGAGAGCCTATTTAATTGAAAAAGGAATATCAAGTTCACGATTAACAGGAGTTGGCATGGGAGAAAGCAAACCAGTTGCAACCAATACCACTTCATTAGGAAGAGCAAAAAATAGAAGAGTAGAATTAAAAACTATGTATTAAAATATTAGGTTAGTTTTGTTTTGGTTCTGGTTATGAGCTGTCATTTTTAATGGCAGCTCTACTCTTTTATAATCCTATGTATTCCATCAAAAATACATCCAATTTCAACCTATGAATTATGCAACTTATTTGAATTTTTATGCAACTCATTTTCAACTAAATAAACCGAAATTTAACTCCTATAAATAAGTAAAAACAAATCTTAAATTTTATAATTATGAAACTCTCTACACGATTACAAACCGCTTTATTAGTATTTACTATGGCACTGATTTCACCCAATATATTGAGTGCAGCCAATGACACAATTCCTAGTTCGACCAAAATCCAAATGGACAAAATCATAGCCGATAAAATGATTGAACGTTTAGAAGAAATCAAAAATCTAGATAAATCCAACTTAACTCGAGTGGAGAAAAAAGAACTCCGTGAAGAAGTGAAAGGAATCAAAAAAGGATTAAGAGCATCAGGCAATGGATTGTATCTTTCAGTTGGCGCCATTATTATAATTGTTCTACTTTTAATTCTACTTCTATAAACTCATGGCAATCAAAAAAATACACACTTTTGCTCCTAAAAAAAGCGATGGTAAGAAAAAAATGGAAGCAGCTAACTCTAAAACCAAATCAACCAATTCAAAGCAAACTATAAAAAAGAAACGCAACGAGTTTGGTGATAATGATGAGATTTAGCACTGCTTGTATAACTAAAAAAAATAGTTTTTTTGTTGAAATAAAACCAAAAATATTCCGTTATTCGTATATTGTGGAAATATTAGCTATGGAATCGACAAAAAATAACCTCGAAATTGACTATTTCGATAAAAAATTGGGTTTAATTACCAATAACCAAGTCATCATTTATAAAAAAGATCAGCACGAAAAAATTGATTTACAATCAGTTAATAATGTAAAATTAATAAAACAACGTGTGTTTTATTTTAATTTATTATTGGTAATCGGGAGTTGTATTAGTTTTTATCTGACCTATCATTTTTATCACAAACAATCGCTAATTGCTTCCCTGCTCTTCGTTTTAGGAGCTTCTACACTTTTGTACTCGTTTTATCTTAAGTTCTATAATTATACCATGATCATTAAAGAGAAAAACCAAAAAGTACACAAATTAAAAGCTTCTCAAGCCGATCGAAATAGCATTAAGGAGTTTTATTATAAAATCGTTAAGAAAACTTCTAAGAAAAAAAATTAGTCCAAATCAGGCTGACTCACTTCACCTTGCCAATTCATAAAACCACCCAATAAGTTGTAAGTGTTTTTGAATCCCATTTGGTTCATGATGTTGCATGCTTGCGCGCTTCTTCCGCCCGCTTTGCAGTATACGTAGTAGTTTTTGTTTTTATCCAATTCATCTAGTTTATAAATGAACGCCTGACCTTTGTATATGTCGTTCATCAAAGCTCCCGGAATTATTCCTTCACTCCACTCATCTTCTGTACGAACATCTAAAATCACTGCATTACTATCATTTTCTAGTTGTGCTGCCCAATCGTTTTGAGATAAATCCATCTTATATTTTTTTTTCAAAAGTAATAAATAGAGTATTGAAATCCCAAATATCAAATTCCAAATTTCAAATAAAGATTTTTAAAATTATTCAAATTTCTTAAATCTGTGTTGCAAAAATTCCAAATATCAAATAAAATCAAAAGGTCAATTTCAAACTGTCACCCTGAGCGCAGTCGAAGGGCAAAACCTTTGCGACCATTGCGACATCTTTTGCGCTCTTTGCGGTTAAAAAAACATTAACAAAAAAATAACACAACATTTGTATATACAAATAAAAATAACTTTACATTTGTATCTACAAATTATGTAATTACAAACATGAGAATTGAAGAAATAATAAAATCAACAGTTAGTATCGACGATGCAAAGAAAGTTGTACTCAACATCATGTATACTCAAAATGTTATTGCAGAGAAATTCAACGATGTATTAAAGCCGTATGACTTATCAGGTGAACAATACAATGTATTACGCATTTTACGAGGTCAAAAAGGAAATCCAGCCAATATGTGTGTGATTCAAGAGCGTATGATTGCCAAAAACAGCAACACTACTCGATTAATTGATAAACTATTATTAAAAGATTTAGTAACTCGCGAAGTGTGTCCAGAAAACCGAAGAAAAATCGAAGTGCTCATTACTCAAAAAGGACTTGATTTACTAACCGAACTCGATCCCAAAGTATTGGATAACGAAAAATTATTTGCCAACAATCTCAGCCCAGAAGAATTAGTACAACTCAATACATTATTAGAAAAATATAGAAACTTAAATTAATTTATACTATGACTCAATTCATAAAAGACGCCAATTGGCGCTATGCAACCAAAAAATTCGACGCCTCCAAAAAAGTAACTGCCGAAGATTTAGCTACTCTAAAAGAAGCCATCCGTTTATCAGCTTCATCGTATGGTTTACAACCTTACAAAGTATTCATCATTGAAAATCCTGAAATCAGAGCTCAATTGCAACCTGCATCTTGGGGACAAACACAAATTGTGGATGCCTCTCAAGTGATTGTATTTGCTAATATGACTGAATTTGGTGATGACGAGATCAATGCTTATTTTGATAACATGACTTCTACTAGAGGAATTTCGATTGAGGCTGTTCAAGGCTATAAAGATTTCATGAAATCAAAAATCAATGCTCTTTCGGCTGAGGCTAAATCGAACTGGACAGCCAAACAAACCTATCTAGCTTTAGGTAATTTATTGAATGCGGCGGCCGAATTAAAAATTGACGTTACTCCAATGGAAGGTTTTGAAGCCGACAAATACAACGAAATTTTAGGATTAACCGAAAAAGGCTTAAACGCTTCAGTAGTAGCAACTATTGGTTACCGTCACGACGAAGACGCTACTCAACACTACGCTAAAGTGCGCAAATCAACAGAAGAATTATTTATCAATCTATAATCAATAATTAAAATTCAAAACAATGAAAAATTTAAAAACAATCGCATTAGCAGTAATCGTAGCTTTAGGATCATTCACAACTACAGCACAAACCAACAAGAAAATTGATACTAAAAAAAGTAGCATTACTTGGGTTGGAAAAAAAGTAACAGGTCAACACAGTGGAACTATTAATTTCTCTGACGGAACAATCGCCATCAACGGAAAATCAATCAGAGGTGGTTCATTTGTTGTAGATATGACATCTATTAACACAACCGATTTAGAAGCAGGTAAAGGAAAAGAAAAATTAGACGGTCACTTAAAAGCAGACGATTTCTTTGGTGTAGACAAATACCCAACAGCTAAATTAGAAATCAAATTAATCTCTGATAATGGCGATGGTACTTTCAATGTTAGTGCTAATTTAACCATCAAAGATCAAACAAATCCTGTAACTTTTACATTAAAATCAACTAGCAGATCTACTGCAACAGCTACTTTAAAAGTAGATCGTACAAAATACGGAATCAAATACGGTTCAGGTAGTTTCTTCGACGGTTTAGGTGATAAAGCCATCAGCGACGAATTCGAATTAACAGTAAACTTAGTGTTCTAATTCACTCACACAATTGTTATGAAAATCAAACCTTGGAAGAAATTCTGAGGTTTTTTTGTTTTTTTCTGGTTTCAAGTTTCAAGTTCTTGTTTTTGAATTTGACATTGAATTTTGCTATTGCTATTGAATCAGGGCAAATCCCTTCGTTTGCTTCGTGCCTCGCCACTTCGGGTCAGGCTGTACGTTCCAAGTCCTCGCTCCTACGTCGCTGTGGGCTTTCCACTTCCATCCTTTTTGCAATTCTGTAGTAAATAGAACTATATTTGCACTATGACCAACGTTTTAATCATCGACAATTACGACAGTTTTACTTATAATTTAGTTCACTACTTTGAAGATTTAAATTGTAAAGTAACCGTTTTCCGCAACGACGAAATCGAACTCGACGATGTACGACCGTTTCATAAAATTGTTCTTTCTCCCGGACCAGGTTTACCCAAAGACGCCGGAATCCTAAACGAAATCATCAAAGAATTTGCCCCAACCAAATCGATACTCGGAGTTTGCCTCGGTCAACAAGCCATCGCCGAAGTCTTTGGTGGAAGTTTAATCAATTTAGAAACGGTACACCACGGCGTCGCTTCTACAATCACAATTTTAGACAACTCCAAGGGCTTATTCACTCATTTCCCAGCAAAAATTGAAGTCGGCCGCTACCATTCGTGGGTAGTTAATCCAACTGATTTACCCGAAAGCCTCATTGTCACTGCCATCGACCAAGACAACCAAATTATGGCATTACAACACCAAACGTATGATGTGTGCGCCGTACAATTTCACCCCGAAAGTATTTTAACACCTTTGGGAAAGGAAATTTTAAAAAATTGGTTGAAGGAGTAGTTGTGTTAGTTTTTGAGTTTTATTCCGCTGCGCTCCATACTTTCGGTTGCGTCCCGGGTCAGGTTTCGAGTTTCGAGTTTCGAGTTTCAAGTTTCAAGTTTCAAGTTTCAAGTTTCAAGTTTCAAGTTGTTTATTTAAGAAATCTATTCTCTATTTTCTGAAATAAAACTATCGTTCAAATAAACTCATTTAAACAACTGGTTAAAAACAAATTACACTTTCAGTATAGATTTCTTCTATTGCAGTTTTCAACTAAAAACGTGACTTATGAACAAAAGTAAACAACTAAAAAACTAATTCATTATATTTGATTGACTGTGAATAAATTACAAATTTAAAACTTTCAATTATGGGACTTTTTGGAAACACCGAGAAAAAAATCATCGAAGATCTTCGCAAAAAAAGTGAAGACATCAGCAAAGACATCTCTAATGAAATTGATGAGTTGTTAGATGAATTAAAATCAGACTACGATGAAAACCGAAAAGTGGTAAAAGAGTTTAATGATTTTGTTGACGAAATCAAATCCAAACTCGACCCAGAAGATGCTTCTAAACTAGAAGAATTTACATCCAAACTAACCAAGGTAAAACGCTGTGCCAAAAAAGGCGTAGAAGCCATGCGTGAACTATCACGTGACCAACGCAAAGCCACACGGGAAACACTAAGAGAATACCAAGAGTATTTGTATGTTTAACGCGTAAACACCAATTTATTTCCGCTACTCAAATTGGCATCAAAGGCGTAACCTTCGAAATTGAAGCCTTTCAAGTCGTCTATGGTTTCGGCATTAGTATCTAAAATATAACGTACCATCATTCCTCTTGCCTTTTTAGCAAAAAAACTAATCATTTTGAGTTGACCGTCTTTGTAATCTTTAAATTCGGGAGTAATGACAGGAACTTTTAATGTTTTGGCATCAACAGAGCTGAAGTATTCATTGCTTGCCAAATTGACAAACAGTTCTCCTTTCTGCAATTCGCTATTCAATGTTTTGGTGATGGTTTTCTTCCAAAACTCGTACAAGTTTTTATTTTTACCAATAGCTATTGAAGTTCCCATTTCCAAACGATACGGCTGCATTAAATCGAGTGGTTGTAACAAGCCATACAATCCTGATAAAATACGGAGTTTGTTTTGTAAAACGTCTAATTTTTCTTCTGGCAAGCTATATACATCCAAACCAATATAGACATCACCATCAAAAGCATATACTGCTGGACGTGCATTTTCAACTGTAAACGGAGTGTGCCAATCTTGATTGCGTTGCCAATTGAGTTCGGCCAACTTATCAGAAATATCCATTAATTGTGCTAAAACTTTTGGTTTTTTCTTTTTCAATGTCTTCTGAATAGTTTCAGCTTGTTTTAAAAATTGCGGTTCTGAAAACCGTTGAGTAGGCAACTCTTTTTCAAAATTCAACGACTTGGCGGGAGAAATTACAATCTTCATAACTTATTTTTAGTGTTTCAAAAGTACGAATTAAGGACTTCTTTTTTCTTTTTTTAAATGAATAGTTTCAATAAAATTATTGAAGAAATCTATTTTAACTTTTTAATCGAATAAAAAATCTCTTCCCGTTTTAATCTTTTGATAATCATTTGATAACACTACAAAAAAAGAATTATTGCTTATTTTTTGTAACTTTAAAATAAAACTGAAACCATGGATATAAATTGGATTATCATTGGAATTGTAGTGATTTGCTGCTTAATTCTGGTCTACTTTCTAATTAAACGAAATCGTAAAGACGAGAAAGAATATGAAGAATTTCTCAGTAAAACCGATGACACAAATAACTTGGACAAATTGAATCGAGAAGATTTGTAGTCTAATTATATTTTAGTAGAGTTTGATGTAAAAATTGTTTTTAGCCACGATTCGAGCATAGCGAACAGACGAAGTAATCATCGAATTTACTATTTTAAATATTTGATTTATTCGAATGTTCATCGCAGATCAACAAATTTAAACTATATCATTTATTTGTAAATGTATTTGACAATTCTGCCTTCTTTACAATAATCATTTTAACATCTTAATAAAGTTGGTAATAAAAATAAAATAGTACCTATCAAAAAAATAAAAGTTAAAATATGTATTTTATAATGATTTGCTCTTAAAAAAATGAACTGTTGTATTGTCCGAATTAGCCAAAAAATGGAGGTTCCAACTAAAAACCAATTTCCAAATTCAGTTGCTACAAGTTCTTTCGGAAAAACGAAACAAATAATGGCAGTCAATATAAAATAGTAGCTGATTTGAAGATTTAAAATTTGCATTATTCCTCTATTTGCAAAACTTAATTTTTTCAATTCACTATCCCAATGAAACATTTTCCAGAACCCAAAGTGAAAAAGTGCGAATGCTATATTATAAAGTCCACAAATAAATAGTATTGTTTCCATCTTGTCATTGTTTTACGGTTTCATAGCATTACTGCCAACGTTCCCATGCTTGCCAACTGCAGCTGCAAGCACTGACTAAAACAAAACTACAACATTTCTTAAAAAGACAGAATTGTAGCTGCCAGATTATTTTCTACTAAGACTAAACAGCAAGCGCAAGCCCAGCAATAGCGTCAAACATGTGTTAGTAGCAGTTTTTCTTTTCTAGAAAATGATGAATTTTATTTCCAATTAATCCTCCAACTACTAGAGTGAATATTACATTGAATAAATTTATTTCTGGATGACCACCAGAAGCTGATGAAGAACTATAAAACAATCGTAAAACGAAGTTCATTTCTTTTGTATGATAATAGCAAGGATCAGGCATTATTATTTCGTCAATAATTGTGAAATTTAGAATTAACGCAACAATCGCGAAGACAACAATTAATAACCATTTCATTTGACCGTTCATAATTCGTTTAAGTTCTTTTTTGAAAACAATATTTAATGAAGTTTATAATTCCATATAAAATAACGTGTGTTATTAAAAATAGTATTCCATAAAATAGTACAGCTAATGAATTTCCATATTTAAAATTCTCTTTGTCTGCAAAAACATAAACCATTATAATGAAGTAAGAAATAAATATTATGAGGTTAATTTTGTAAACTCTTTTTTTAGTTCTGAAATAGTGAACAAAAAAATATCCAAATACTGAAATGTATAATAAATACAACATTAAAAATTCAGAGTCTATTGGAAACATATTTAATATTTAAATAGATTTAAGTTCTTGGTCGGCATAAAATTACTGCTAACTATTAGTCATCAGTAACTTATTATTATTTTTTATATAGTAGATGCAGTTAGTTAATTTACACAATTCGTCCATCTTCCATAGTAATGATTCGATTGGTACGAGCCGCAAAATCAGGATCATGAGTTACAATTAACAAGGTTTGCTTTTTTTCTAATGTTAATTTTTGAAAAATATCAAACACTAAATCACTGTTTTTTTTATCTAAGTTTCCTGTAGGTTCATCGCCCATAATGATCAAAGGATTATTGATTAAGGCTCGTGCAATAGCAACCCGCTGTTTTTGTCCACCACTCAATTGATTGGGCATTTTTAACGCTTGTTCTTGCATGTCTAATGTGCGTAAATGTTCCATTGCATTGTGTTCGATTTCTTGCTCTGAAAGTGCTCCAAGTTTCATTCCGGGCAACATTACGTTTTTTAAGACATTGTATTCTGAAAGCAAATAATGAAACTGAAATACAAAGCCAATATTTTCATTTCTAATTTGTGCCAAAGCCTTATCGGGTTTCCCAGTAATCAATTCTTCGTGAATGTACAACTCGCCTTCATAATCAGTATCCATATTAGAAAGCAAATACAACAAGGTCGATTTTCCGCAACCCGATTTCCCAACGATAGAAACGAACTCGCCATGGTCGATGCTCATATCAATTTCTTTCAATACCTGAAACTTAATCGGGTCGTAGAAATATTTGGTTAACTTTTTGGTTTCTAATACTTTATTACTCATTATTATTTTCCTCTAATAATTTCTACCGGATCTATTTTACTCGCTTTTACCGCTGGAAACAATCCTGCAATCAATGTTGTGATTAATGCAAACGTAATTCCGATGACATAAAACATCGGATTAAAATTAATTGGATACGTGGTTACCGTTGGTAAAGCAGCTGTATTAAACGGGATATTATCAATGATGTTGGTAAAAATAAATCCAAACAACAACCCAAAAATTCCACCCGTAAAACCAATAATCATCGACAGTGAAATAAAAATCCATTTTACATCATTACCAGAAAATCCGGTGGCTTTGAGTATAGCGATGCTGTCCATTTTTTCAAAAATCATCATGTTCAAGATGTTGTAAATTCCGAATCCAGCGACTATTAGTAGCACAATCCCAACTGCATACGAAATAATACTTCGCACTGAACTTCCAGTTTCAAACTGTGAGTTGGAAGTTTGGTAATCAATGGTATCCAAATCGAATTTTGTCTTAAACTCTTTTGCGACTTGAGGCGCAGTAGTAATATCATACAATTTCACTTGAATATCGGTAATGTAATTGGTAGATTCTCCTAATAATTTCTGAGCCATGTCAAGCGATGTATAACTCATAGTATCGTCTAATTCGGCGATACCAATTTGCGAAATTCCAACTACTTTCATCGAAGACAAATTGCCTTTGGCAGTAGTAATTTTAATAATATCGCCTTTGGCTAGTAGCATTTTATCGGCCAAACCTTTTCCGATAATTATACTATTGTTTTGTTCCAAATCGGCTATTTTACCTTCAATAATGTAATCACTTAGTGCAAACAGTTTTTCTTCGGCTTGTACGTCAATTCCGTTTACCACACCTGATATTTCGATAGTTCCCGAATTAAAAAAAACAGGCGTTGTTATTTTGGGCGCCACATCAATGATGCGTTTGTCATTCTTTAAATTATAAATAATGGCTTTGCTGTTGTAAATGGCTTTTCCTCTATCTTTCGGCTTAACAGAATTGACAAAATTGACATCATTTTTATATTTCTCAGATAAATTGATAGGTTGATTTTCGGAAGGTTTGATTTCGTTGTACAATCGAACGTGAGCTGTTCTGTTGAGCATCAATCCATCGAGTAAATCGTTTAACCCGTTCATAAAACTCACCAGTGAAATGAACATTGCAATACCAAAAGTAACTCCAACTGCAGCAACAACGGTTTGTTTGAGTCGTGCACGAAGCAAATGAATTGCAATATTTAAGATGAGTTTAAAATTCATTACTTTGGTTTGTAAATGGTTTCGGTAGCCGATAATCCTTCTATGATTTCTACATTTTGGTAATCGCTCAACCCAATTTTTACTTTTCGCTTCTCGTCTTCATTGACCAAAACGTATTCATCGTCTATCAAAAAACTTTTAGGAATGGTCACTACATTTTTTTTAGTAGTAATGATGATATTCGCTTCAGCCGTAAGATTCGGATACAATTTGGTAGGCGAAACATCAAAATGAGCTTCAATTTTAAACGTACGTGAGCGTTCGTCCATTATGGGATAAATTTTACCGACTGTTGCGTCAAACACTTTACCTTTGTAACTGTCTAGGGTTACGACTAACTTTTGTCCAACGGCAACGCGCACCATATCGTTTTCATCTACATCCAACTCGAGTACATAAGCATTTTTCTTACCAATGATAGCCAATGGAGTTTGTGAGGTAACCAACGTTCCTTCTTTTACTAAAACATCAAATAATTCGCCCGAAAAAGCACTTTTAATAGTGAAATCACTTTGCGATTTTTCACTGATTTTAAGATTGATGTTGTTGCGGCTTTGCTCGTTCTTGAGTTGCGAACGCAATTGCGATAATTGTTTTAAAGCTGATTCGTAGTTGGATTTGGAGTTTTTATACGCCAATTCAACGCGCTCGTATTCGACTTCAGAAATGACTTTGTATTCTTTGATGTTTTTATTTCGATTGTATACTGATTGATCCAATGCCAATCGATCTTTAGCCATTTGCACTTTGGTTTCCATTTCCGAAATTTTATCTTGAATGTAACGATTGCTTTCTTGACTAAGTTGATACGCTAATCGAGCATTTTCGGTAGTAAGAGCCGCTTTCTCGCTTTCAATTTGAAACAACGACTGACCTTGAGTTATGGATTGCCCAACAGTAACGTTGATTTTTTGAAGTACACCATTTACAGTCGAGAAAACAGTGTATTGGTTTTCGGCTTTGACTACTCCTGAAGCATAAACACTTTCGGTAATAGTGCCTTTTTTAGGTTGAATCTTATCAACTTCTTTTTTGGAGCATGAAGTTGTAATGAGTAAAATTACTGAAATAATAAAAACTGAATATCGCATTAGAATGTAGTTTACAACTATTAAAACATTACTTAAATTTACAAAAAATTAGATAAACTCTACTCCTTTTTAAGAATTATATTAGAATAAAAAATCTAGCCTTTTAAAGTTATAAATTCAAAATTAATTCTAAGGTATTTTTTAAAAAAAAGAACTACATCATCTTTATTAGAATTTTATGAATTGCTATTATCATAATTTCCGAAAAGAACAACCTCATGGCTATTAATCAAATAAGTACTATCCTTTTATGCAATCCCTTTTTGCTAATTTGAAATCACCTTGATTACAAGAAGAATAATAATTTGACTCACTTTCTATTGAAATTTACATTATTTTTGAATCAACAAACTCGGTAAGCAACCATTCATTTAAAAATTTATGAAAAAAGTCTTTTACTCTGCCTTTCTACTTGTCGCTTTTACAACGCTTGTTCATTCTCAAAATTACTCTCGAAAAGTTTTCAACTACAATCAAATGGAAAAAGAGTCACCAAAATGTGACGATGCTACAATGAATGAGCTGAACAATTCACTAGTTTTTTTACAACAAAATAATAGTGATGCTGCAGTTATATCATCAAAAAAGACATTTGAAAAAAACATAGATTGTCCTGCAAGTCATGAAATTTTTGGATTATGCTTATTTCGTAACGGAAAATTACTCGAAGGAATTTCAATTATTGATGATGCCATTGAAAGATTTGGAAGTGTCCCAGAATTGATTAGACGCAGAAGTGAACTTAGTATAGAGCTGTATTCGGTTGGCGTGAGTCAAAGAAATATTGATGGAAATACCGTTTTTGTATCTGGAGTAAACCAATTGCCATATGATGAAGAACAATTCAAACAAGAAAATCTAAAATCGGCTCTTTTGGACTTAGAATATTTAACTAGTAAGTTTCCTGATCACTATGAAGAAATCTTTACTCTTGCAAAAATACATCAAGCATTAGGCAACTTCGAACAATCGACAGTTGGATTTGAACAATTGATTCCATATGATGAATTCAGAGACAATAGTTTGTATAACATCGCTGAAAACTGCATCCAAATTAAAGATTATGCTAATGCCGAAAAACGATTATTTGCATTGACCGCAATGCATCCTGACAATTCACAAATACTGAATAAATTATCTGAATTATACGAGTTAACTGGTAATCTTGAAAAAAAAGAAGAATACCGTAAAAAAAGTGTTTTCTACAGTTTATCACTTTACTCTGCCGATTTTGAATACAATGATAAAAACTACGAAGTAATTACTTTTTTCGAATCAAATGAGAATAGTAAATCTAAGAAATCGGCTCGTTTGAATCAATTAAAATCAACTGAAAGCCAAAACTACGTTATTGATTTATGTTTGAGTATCTTAAAAATGCATGCTAACCACGGAAATGGTATTGAAGAGGAAGCTACAAAAATACTCGAGAAAATAGGTAAACCATCATTATACAATACTCACAAACTAATTCAAACCAATATTTCAACTTGTACAATGACTAATTTGGCACAAATAATGGCGACAATAAAAGATGAAAGTTCGTGGGAATTGTTGGTCAGTATCATGAATCAAATAACATCCATGCCTTCTACATTGATTCCGCCCAATATTCCCGAACAAGTCATTGAATTTGATGAAGAAAAAGGAACAAAAGAAATACTTAAGGTAATTCAACTTGAGTTTGCTAAGAAAATCGCTAGTACATCTGATTTAATTTTTGGTTCTAACAACTATTTGTTTTTTTCAGCTTTAAAAAAAGTAAACCGTCAAAAAGTACTAAATTCTGCCAAAGAAGTCGGATTTACTGATAAAGAAATAAAAAGATTAAAAAGGGAATTAGACAATGCCTTTTAAAAAAAATCCCGAGCAAAACTCGGGATTTTATAGTATAATTTGATTGTAAATTCTATTTCAAACCAGCCAAACTTTGCTCAATCGTAGCAATTTTAGCTAATGCATCGGCTTCTTTTTTGCGTTCATTTTCAATAATTTCCGCTTTAGCATTCGCTACAAACTTCTCATTGGATAACTTCACTTGAACCGATTGTAAAAATCCTTTGATGTACTTCAACTCTTCGGTCAATTTTGCAATTTCAGCTTCTACATCAATATTACCCGTAATTGGAATAAAATATTCGTTGGATTTCACACGATAGGATAACGCGCCATTCACTTTATCAGAAACATAATCCAAAGAAGAAATATTACCTAACTTAGCTATTGCACTATCAAAATAAGTAGAGGCTTTTTCAGCATTTACTACTTTCAGTTCGATGGTATCTTTATTTGGAATGTTTTTGTCTTTGCGAATCGTTCTGATTCCAGAAATTACTTCAGTTGCAAAATCAAAATCAGCAATTAATTTTACATCAAATGCTTTTGATTTTGGCCATTCACCAATGATTAATGCTTGCTCTGGAGTTCGTTCTGTAATTCGTTGCCAAATCTCTTCGGTTAAGAAAGGCATGAATGGATGCAACAATTTCAAGTTGTTTTCCAACATTTCGATTGCTCTTTCAAATGTAGCTTTATCGATGGGTTGTTGATAAGCGGGTTTAATCATTTCTAAGAACCACGAGCAGAAATCATCCCAAACCAATTTGTAAATTGACATCAATGCATCTGAAATACGGTATTTATCAAAACTATCTTCAATTTCAATTAAAGTTTGTTGCAACTTCGCTTCGTACCATTCGATAGCTACTTTAGACGATTCGGGTTGAGCAATATCAGCTACTTCCCAACCTTTAATGAGTTTGAAAGCATTCCATATTTTGGTACTGAACGATTTACCTTGGTTGCACAATTCTTCGTCAAATAAAATATCATTTCCTGCCGAAGCACTCAAGAGCAATCCAACACGAACACCATCGGCTCCATATTTATGAATCAACCCAAGCGGATCTGGAGAATTACCAAGTTGCTTAGACATTTTACGCCCTTGATTATCACGAACTAAGCCTGTCAAATACACATTAGTAAATGGTTTTTCATTAGCATATTCATAACCTGCAATGATCATACGCGCTACCCAGAAGAATAAAATATCGGGACCAGTTACTAAATCGTTGGTCGGATAATAATACTTATAATCTTCATTTTCAGGATCTAAAATTCCGCCAAAAACGGCTATTGGCCATAACCATGATGAGAACCAAGTATCGAGTGCATCGGCATCTTGAGTTAAATGATTCGCGGTTAGTGCTGTGTCTCCCGTTTTAGCTTTTGCCAATTCGAGCGCTTTTTCTTTATTCTCAGCAACTACAAAATCTTCTTTTCCGTCGCCGTAATAGTAGGCTGGAATTTGTTGTCCCCACCACAATTGACGCGAAATGTTCCAATCGCGAATGTTTTCCAACCAATGACGGTACGTATTGTTGAAACGCGAAGGATATAACTTCACTTCGTCGGTTTCTAAAACTGCTTTAATGGCAGGTTTTACCAAGTCGTCCATTTTCAAAAACCATTGATCAGACAAACGGGGTTCGATTACCGCTTTGGTTCTTTCTGAAGTTCCAACATTATTGGTGTAATTTTCTGTTTTCAGTAATGCTCCAATTTGTTGCAACTCGGCTTCAATTTCGGTACGAACCACAAAACGATCTTTTCCTTGATAATGCAAACCATACGAGTTTAACGAAGCATCGTCGTTGAAAATATCAATGATTTCCAGATTGTGCTTATCGCCTAAGGTTTTATCGTTAACATCGTGAGCTGGAGTTACTTTAAGACAACCCGTTCCGAATTCAACATCAACATAATCATCCTCAATGATAGGAATAACTCTGCCGGAAATTGGGATAATGGCTTTTTTGCCTTTCAAATGAGTGAATCGCTCATCATTAGGGTTGATGCAAATAGCAGTATCCCCAAAAATCGTTTCTGGCCGTGTTGTTGCAACGGTTAAGAATTCTTCTGAACCTTCAATTTTATATTTTATGTAATATAACTTCCCTTGACGTTCTTCAAAATTTACTTCTTCATCAGACAAGGTCGTTTTGGCTTCTGGATCCCAATTCACCATACGGTACCCGCGGTAAATCAATCCTTTGTTGTACAAATCAACAAATGAATGAATTACAGACGCTGACATATCGTCATCCATAGTGAATTTTGTACGATTCCAATCGCATGAGCAACCCAATTGTTTAAGTTGTTCTAGAATTGTTCCACCGTATTTGTTGGTCCAATCCCAAGCGTGTTTTAGAAATTCTTCACGAGTCAAATCGTTTTTATTGATTCCTTCACTTTTCAATTTAGCAACCACTTTAGCTTCAGTAGCAATTGAAGCGTGATCGGTTCCTGGAACCCAACAAGCATTGAAGCCTTTTAAACGCGCACGTCGAATCAATACGTCTTGAATCGTATTGTTGAGCATGTGTCCCATGTGCAACACTCCTGTGACATTAGGTGGTGGAATTACGATGGTATACGGCGTTCTATGGTCGGGTTTAGAAGAAAAATAATCGTTTTTCATCCAGTAGTCGTACCATTTTTGTTCTACTTCTTTTGCGTTGAATTGAGCTGGAATCATTATATTGCTTAAATTGTTTATGGTTTAATTTAGTTTAAAGTTGTTACGAACTGGGTTACAAAAAATCCAATAGTTTCTCATTTAGCCCTGATTAAGCCGGTATCTCCCAATAGCTATCGGGGTGACACAAATCAAGCCATTCGCTTCTGATTGCTTTGAAACTCGCAAAACCAAAAAATTGGTATGTTTTTTGCACTACCTGTTGCAAAAGTAAGTAATAACTGCTTTTATAAAAAATTAAGAATTAAATTTTTGTGTATTAATTTAAAGTAGCTATTTTTACGCTAACCAAATTTAAAAGAAATGAAAAAAATAATACTTTTTACAGCTGTTTTGATGAGTGCGGTAGGTTTTTCTCAAGCGAAAATTGAGTTTAAAGCCACTGACAATACTATTGATTACGGAACTGTTTCGAAAGATACGGATAGTGGAGTGAGAACTTTTGAGTTTACCAACACTGGTAACGAGCCCTTAGTAATTAAAAACGTTCAATCCACTTGTGGTTGTACGGTACCAACTAAACCTACTGAACCAATAATGCCGGGTAAAACGGGTAAAATTGAAGTAAAATACAACATGAATCCGGGACCAATTAGAAAAACCATTACGGTTGAAAGTAATGCTAGTAATTATGAAGGCGGACGAATTTCATTAAAAATAAAAGGAGAAGTGATAGTACCGAAAGAGGTAAATCCACTTGAAAAAAAGAAAACCAGCCCGATGCAATAATTGAAAAGCCCTGAAATTCAGGGCTTTTTTTATATGATGCTTTTGAGTTGAAACTTTGTTTTGATAGTTACTCCCTTTCGATTGACCTCAATAGTAACGGTTTTTCCTTCCTCAGACCTGAGTATGTCTTTAATTCCTTGTAAGGTATAATTATGAGCAAAATTAGAGTTTATTTTTACAATAACATCTCCTTCTTTTAATCCTGCTAAATCAGCGGGCGAATCTTTTCTAACACTTAGAATCGAATAACTTGGCTTTAATTCGAATCTATATTTAAGATTACGTGTCACAGTATTTCCTCCACCTGATTCAAAAGATACTTGGGCACTTGATGCGTTCTCTTCATATTCCTCTTTAACCCACTGTAAACCTTCATGCTGAATATCTAAACCGCTCATATTAAAATTAAACGGCATAATAAAATTACTGTTTTTTTGAAGGAAAATTGTACTATTCGGATAGTCATAAATAACATTAAATCGTTTCATAACCTCAGAACCAATAGAACCAACTCTTTTTTCAACCATCTGAATACCTGCGAAAGCAATAGAATCGGGGAAGGACATCAATGGTCTTTTAAACTTAAATTCTCCTAATTCAAATAATTCTAACCTTGCTCTTTTGCCATAAATATTTCCGCTAAATCCTTTACCTAAAAAATCCAAATAATTTTTCTCAGGGATAGTAATTGAGGTATTTTTTTCTTTAAACAACCAAATCGCATCACTATTGCCCGTATCTATCAACAACTTAGCAATTAGCGCTTCACTTTTATTCTCAAAAACTACTTTAGCATGAATATAAGGTTTGCTTTCTTCAATTGAAATTGGGAGTTTTGAATAGTTATTTTTCCTTTTTTTAAAGGCATTCTGTATAGTATCATAAACAAAAATTTTGTTTTTCTTGTATTTAATTTCAATTGGATTGTTCATAAAAAAATGACTTCCAATTATGCCATTAATAGGGAACCCAACTTGAGAGGAGATGTTGATTTCTTGATCTAAAACAATGTAGATTGTATGATTATTATCGACATAATCTTTAATAACTAACTTATTATTTGAAGATTTGAAGCCTTCAAATGGTTCTTTATTACCGAAACCAGTAAATAAAATTTTTTCAATATTTTCAAACTTTACTTGATCGGTTTCATCCAAACTGAATAGAAGTGTTTCACTAACACCTGTATCCAATAAAAAATTAAGTTTTGCACCGTTTACTTCGACTGGAATAATAATTAGGTTATTAATGAACTTAAATGGTATGGCAACTTTAGTTTTCTTATTTACAATTTCAAAGCCTTTTTGCGACCAAGCAAATGATAAAAAGAACAACAAAAATAGTTGAATTACTTTGTTAAGCATTAGAGTATTTTTTCATAAAATTATCAAAAAAAAAATCATCACTATTGATTTTAACAATTTATAAAACAAAATAAAATCGAAATCAAAATAAAAATCGCAAATTTGCACAACTAAACTTTATTCATATGCCATCAATTTCAAACAAAGGCAAACAAATGCCGGAATCACCTATACGAAAATTAGTTCCTTATGCTGAAAAAGCAAAGAAAAAAGGTGTTAAAGTATATCATTTAAATATTGGGCAACCCGATATTAAAACTCCAGAAGTAGCTTTAAATGCAGTAAAAAACGTAGACATCAAAGTATTGGAGTACAGTCATTCTGCAGGATTTGAAAGCTACAGAGTAAAGTTATCAAATTATTATAAAAATCATGGATTGCCAATCGAAACAGCCGATATAATAATAACAACTGGCGGTTCCGAAGCTTTGCTTTTTGCTATGGGAAGTACAATGGACTCGGGTGATGAAATTATTATCCCTGAACCTTTTTATGCCAATTACAATGGGTTTTCTATAGCTTCTGGAGTAAAAGTGGTTCCTGTGATATCAACAATTGACGAAGGATTTGCTTTACCTCCAATTTCAGCTTTTGAAAAATTGATTACTCCTAAAACTAAAGCAATTTTGATTTGTAACCCAGGAAATCCAACTGGTTATTTGTATTCTGAATCTGAAATCCTTCAATTAGCCGAAATTGTTAAAAAACATGATTTATTTTTGATTGCTGATGAAGTATATAGAGAGTTTGTTTATGATGAAAACGACAAACACTTTTCGGTAATGAATGTTCCTGGACTTGAAGAGCATGCAATAATGATTGATTCCGTATCTAAACGATATAGCATGTGTGGAGCACGAATTGGTTGTATTGTTTCTAAAAATAAAGAAGTAATGGCTACTGCTATGAAGTTTGCTCAAGCTCGTTTAAGTCCTCCAACTTTTGCTCAAATTGCCAGTGAAGCTGCTTTAGATACTCCGCAAAGTTATTTTGATGAAGTTATTGATGAATACAAAGACAGAAGAGATACACTTATTTTAGAACTTAATAAAATTGATGGGGTTAAAGTTGCTACTCCAAAAGGAGCATTCTATTGTATAGCTCGATTACCCGTTAAAAATGCAGATGATTTTGCTCAATGGCTTTTAGAATCGTATGATTTTAATGGCGAAACAGTAATGGTTGCTCCTGCTGCTGGATTTTATTCTTCTCCAAATGTTGGTTTAGATGAAGTTAGAATTGCTTATGTTTTGAAGAAAGAAGATCTTATTAAATCGGTTCAGATATTAAAAGAAGCCTTAGAAACATATGCTGAGATTAATTAATTTTATCATTTATAAAATAAAAAAGCTTCCTAAAATTAGGAAGCTTTTTTATTTACATCATTTTTCTAAACTATCGTTTTAATGAAAAATGGGCTCTAAATTGTTTCTCTGCATTCTGTTCTGAATAGTCTACCGTAAACCAGTAATCCGTGGCTGGCATCTGTTGACCGTTGTAGGTTCCGTTCCAACCCTCACTCTGTGAGCTCAGTTGTTTGATCAGTTTACCATGACGGTCAAAGATATAAATTCTTGCTCCTGGTTGTCCTGATAAACCAACTATATTCCAACTATCATGGATACCGTCTCCATTTGGAGTGAAGTACAACGGATAATCGATGGTTTGAACATTAACCAATATCAGTGGATTACAACTGTTCTCTAGTCCGCCTTCTGTATCCCAAACCGTAATAAAGTGCTCTCCTAAACTCACGTTTTCAAACACAGGTGAGTCTTGTCGTGGTCCATCATCCAAACTGTATTGGTAGGTTCCGTATCCTTCTGTAGTTACTGTAATGATTTGGTTATCCGAAAACGCATTGGTTACCGTATACCCTA
>JAFLBS010000015.1 GCA_017303755.1 Flavobacteriales bacterium
GTACGAGTAAAAGATTGAAATGAATAGCCCGACCCAATTGAACTTAACTAAGTTTCTATTTACTACAAATACTCTGTTCAATTGGGGCACGCCCAAATAAAAAACCTGCTAACTAGCGCTAACAGGTTTTAAGTTTATCCATGGACGGTTTCTTTTTTACCGTAGTTAGAGATGAGTTCGCCTTCAAATTCGAGCCATTCTTTCCAACGCTTTTCAATATCAATTTTTTCTTTGTACTTACGAGCAAAATTTAAAAAAGTGGTATAATGGTTTGCTTCACTAATCATCAAATCTCTATAAAAATTGGCTAGTTCTTTGTCTTTAATGTTTTCTGAGAGCACTTTAAACCGCTCACAACTTCTGGCCTCTATTATAGCAGCAAACAATAAACGCTCGATTAAAGCATCATTTCGAGTGCCACCTTTTTTGGTGAACTTTACCAGTTCGTTTACATAATCATCTTTACGTTCTCTACCAAATTCGTAACCGCGGGCTTTAATAATATTATGCACCATTTGGAAATGCTCCATCTCTTCAATACAAATCTTGGCCATTTCGGTTACTAAGTCTTCTTTTTCGGCATTATTGATGATGATGTACATGGCATTAGCTGCTGCTTTTTGTTCGCACCAACAATGATCCGAAAGTATTTCTTCAAGGTTTGATTCGGCTATATTGGCCCATCTTGGATCCGTTTTCAATTTTAATCCTAACATTTTAAAGGAAATTAATTAGGATGTAAAATTATATCTTTTCTTTGTATTTGTAATTCAAATTATGAAAAATTCAAAGCGTTTACTTATTATTGGTTTTGTTTGGCCTGAACCTAAATCCTCGGCTGCGGGAACTAGAATGATGCAGTTGATTGAGCTGTTTCAGACGGCCGATTATGAAGTTACATTTGCCAGTACAGCACAAAATTTAGAATTTTCAGAGGATTTGAACACAATTGGTATAGCAACCAAAGGAATCCAACTGAACTCTTCTACTTTTGATGATTTTGTTGCAGAATTAAACCCCACAGTTGTTGTGTTTGATCGATTTATGGTAGAGGAACAATTTGGTTGGCGAGTAAGTGAAAGTTGCCCTGATGCTCTTAAAATTGTGGATACAATTGATTTGCATTTATTGCGAAATGCACGTCAGTTTGCTCTAAAAGAGAATAGAGAATTGGTGTCAGACGACTTGTTTTCGGATGTTGCAAAAAGAGAAATAGCTAGTATTTTACGTTGCGATTTATCTTTGATGATTTCAGAGTTCGAAATGGATGTGCTTCAAAATCAATTTAAGATTTCAAATGATTTGTTGCTTTATTTGCCTCTTTTTGCAGAACCTCTTGCCAAAATACGGTCTTTCGATGAAAGGGAAAATTTTGTTTTCATAGGCAATTTTATGCATGAACCCAATTGGGACGCTGTTCAATTTTTATATAAGGAGATTTGGCCAACGATTCATACTAAATCGCCATTGGCTAAAATGTTAGTTTACGGTGCTTATCCAACTCAAAAAGTCTTAGAATTGAATAAGCCTAAAAGCAATTTTTTTGTGAAAGGTAGAGCAGAGGATGCTTTGACAGTAATTCAAGAAGCTAAAGTAGTTTTAGCACCATTGCGTTTTGGCGCAGGAATTAAAGGTAAATTATTAGAAGCAATGCAAAGTGGAACTCCGAGTGTGACTACTTCTATTGGCGCAGAATCAATGAAAGGTGAATTGGACTGGAACGGATTTATAACCGATGACCCAATTGAATTTGCCCATAATGCAGTTGTATTGTATTCGAATCAAATTGTATGGGAAAAGTGTAAAAAAAATGGTTTCAATATTCTTAGTGAACGATATAAGAAATCGAGCTTTGATGCTGCTTTTTTAGAACGAATTAATACTCTGTTAAATAATTTAAAAGAGCATCGTAACCAAAATTTCATTGGATCTTTATTGCAACACCACACCCTTTCAAGTACCAAATACATGAGTAAATGGATAGAGGAGAAGAATAAGAAATTGTGATTTTGTGACAAATAGATTGTTTAAATAGCCCCGATTACTTCGTCAGTTTGCTACGTTCGTGTGGAGGAAATGCCGAGCATGACAAAAAACGGGTACATGCCCCGATAGCTATCGAGGAAGAAAGCCCAAGCCTTTTGCTCCCAATAAAAAACCCGCTCAGATTGAACGGGTTCATTTATTTTTAACTTTTATTTTTTTAAGCTAACATAGTAACTGGATTCTCCAAATACGTTCGTAACGTTTGTAGAAATTGTGCTCCAGTAGCGCCGTCAACTGTTCTGTGATCGCATGCTAAAGTTACTTTCATAGTGTTTCCAACTACGATTTGACCGTTTCTTACCACTGGTTTTTCAACGATGGCTCCCACTGATAGAATAGCAGAATTTGGTTGATTAATGATTGAGGTAAATTCAGTAATTCCGAACATTCCTAAGTTAGAAACTGTAAACGTGCTTCCTTCCATTTCGGCAGGTTGTAGTTTTTTAACTTTTGCTCTTCCTGCTACATCTTTTACATTATTGCCAATTTGAGATAAACTCATTTGATCTGCAAATTTCAATACAGGAACAACCAAGCCATCTTCAACCGCTACTGCTACACCAATGTTTACATGATGGTGAATAGTAATCGCATCGTCTGCCCATTGTGAATTTACTTTTGGATGTTTCTTCAATGCCATTGCACATGCTTTGATGACCATATCGTTGAATGAAACTTTAGTGTCAGGAACAGTGTTGATAGTAGCACGTGATTTCATTGCTTCGTCCATTGCTACTTCAATAGTTAAGTAGAAATGTGGAGCAGTAAAAATCGATTCCGAAAGACGTTTTGCGATTACTTTACGCATAGTAGAGTTTGGAATCGTCTCTGAATACATTTCGCCTGCTGGAACAAATGGTTTTACAGTTGCAGCAGCTGCTACTTCTGGTTGAGAAGTTGCTGGTTGAGTTGGAGCAACTGAACTTGAAGCAGTAAAGTTCTCCACATCACTTTTTACAATTCTACCGTTTTCTCCTGAACCTTTTACTTGAGCAAGATTAATTCCTTTGTCTTTAGCTATTTGACGCGCTAAAGGCGAAGCAAAAATTCTTGAGTTATCTGAGTTGGATATTTCTTGACTGGTTTGGATTGGAGCTGCTGAAGTTGTAGCTTCAGTTTTTACTTCTGCTTTGGCTTCACCACCTTTAGAATAATTTTCTGCTATTCCTGTGATGTCAGTTCCTGCAGGTCCGATAATAGCCAATACGCTATCAACTGGAGCAGATTCTCCTTCTTGAATTCCGATGTACAACAACGTTCCAGCGTTGAACGATTCGAATTCCATCGTAGCTTTATCAGTTTCGATTTCAGCTAACATATCACCTTCTTTGACTGCGTCACCCACTTTTTTCAACCATGTTGCTACAGTTCCTGTAGTCATAGTATCGCTTAAACGAGGCATAGTAATTACTTTTACGCCAGCTGGAATATCAACAGAAGCTACTTTGTTTTCTTTTGGAGCTTCAGTTGTTTTCTCTTCTGTTTTTGGAGATGGAGAAGCACCACTTAATAAAGCAGAGATGTCTTCACCTTCTTTACCAATGATTGCCAAAAGCGAATCAACTGGTGCGGTTTTTCCCGCTTCAATACCAATGTGTAACAACGTTCCAGAATTGAATGATTCAAATTCCATCGTTGCTTTATCAGTTTCGATTTCAGCCAAAATATCACCTTCTTTTATAGTGTCACCTACTTTTTTAAGCCAAGTTGCAACAGTTCCTTCTGTCATAGTATCGCTCAAACGAGGCATTGTTATTATTGTTGCCATAATTATAATCTATGAGGAATAAAAGGATAATTTTCTTGTTCGTATACTACATCATATAATTGCTGCACTTCAGGGAAAGGTGATTCTTCAGCAAATTTTTCACATTCGTCTACTAAATTTTTCACTCTTTCATCAATCGCTTCAATTTCTGCATCAGTAGCGTATTTGTTTTCTTTGATAATATCTAAAACCTGAGTAATTGGATCGATTTTTTTGTATTCTTCGACTTCTTCTTTGGTTCTGTATAATTGGGCATCCGACATAGAGTGACCTCTATAACGGTACGTTTTCATTTCTAAAAATGTAGGACCATCGCCTCTACGCGCTCTGTCGATAGCTTCTTGCATTGCCTCGGCCACTTTTACTGGATTCATTCCGTCTACTGGTCCGCAAGGCATTTCATATCCTAAGCCTAATTTCCAAATGTCAGTATGATTGGCAGTTCGTTCAACCGAAGTTCCCATGGCATATCCATTGTTTTCACAGATGAACACTACAGGAAGTTTCCAATTCATTGCCATGTTAAATGCTTCGTGTAATGAACCTTGACGCGCTGCTCCATCTCCAAAATAAGTCAAAGTAACTCCGCCAGTTTCAAAGTATTTATCGGCGAAAGCCATACCAGCACCCACTGGAATTTGAGCACCAACAATTCCGTGACCACCATAAAATCCGTGTTCTTTAGAGAAAATGTGCATTGAACCGCCCATTCCTTTTGAAGTTCCGGTTACTTTACCATACAATTCAGCCATTACTTTTTTCGGATCTACACCCATAGCAATAGGTTGAACGTGGTTACGGTAGGCAGTAATCATTTTGTCTTTGGATAAATCCATTGCATGAATTGCTCCAGCCAAAACTGCTTCTTGACCGTTGTATAAGTGTAAAAAACCTCTCACTTTTTGTTGTATATAAACAGCAGCTAATTTGTCTTCAAATTTTCTCCAAAACTGCATGTCTTCATACCATTGTAGGTAAACTTCTTTGGTAATTTCTTTCATTGTTGATGAATTACTATGATTTGTAATGATTCTTTAATTTTAGGCAAAATGTTATTCAACAAAATTGCGAATTGCAAAAGTATGATATTGATTGTAGAAGTAAAAATTTATGCTAATGAAAATGCCGTTTTTTACCAATTGTTTAATCAAAAATATCAACTATAACGTTTTAGTTTACAACGATGTTTTGTCGAATGATAAAGGTAATAAGTTGTTGATGGAATTTGATTTGTATATTTCACCAGATTCTCCCATGAAATAGATTTCAATTGGAGTGTCTTGTTTGAATTCGTATTCAGCAATCGATTGTCTGCAAGCGCCACAAGGCGGAATAGGTGATAGTGTTGGGTTAGTGTCTGATGCAGCAGTAATGGCAAGTTTTACAATTTTAGCTTCGGGATAAATAGCTCCAGCCTGAAAAATGGCCACGCGTTCTGCACAAAGACCCGATGGATAGGCAGCATTTTCTTGATTGGATCCTAAAACAATTTTGCCATTATCTAATAAAATGGCAGCACCAACTCTGAATTTTGAATAGGGCGCATATGCTTTTTTTCTAATTTCAATTGCTTGATTCATTAACGATTGAATTTCATTTGACAAATCTGAAATTCCATTGTAAACAGTAATTGTGGTTGTAATGTTGATTTCTTTCATTAGGTATAGAGGAAAAAAAATCCAAATTTCAATTAGAAATTTGGATTGTTATTTGCTTTTAATTTTTTTAATATTCATCGTATTTGTCGCCGAATGCAAAGCTTAGCGAGAAACGTAATGTATTTTCTAATGGGTTTTTAACTTTAGAGGCTGAGAATAAATACGAAACATCAATCTTAACTACATTGTATTTGAATCCTGCTCCTAAAGAGAAGAAGCGTCGAGCACCTTTAACTGGACTTTCATTGAAATAGCCCAAACGAAGTGCAAATGAATCTTGATATGAGTATTCAGCTCCAACCGAATACGTAAATTCTTTTAATTCTTCAGCAAAACCATCAGGTGCATCGTTGAACGATTGGAAGATACCCGAAACCCAGTTGATTTTTCTGTAATTATCATTGTTTTCTGCTCGTTCAGCATCTGTAATTGTTCCGTCACCATTTAAATCAGGATCTTGTGGTGTTGGAACTAATAATTTAGCAAATTCAACGCTAGTTGAAACTTTGTTGTATTCGTCTAAGATGAAGTCAAATCCTCCACCCAAACGCAAGTTTGCAGGTAAAAAGTTGGAGTTAACATCATTCTGATCGTTGTCGTAACTGATTTTTGGTCCTAGGTTTTGGAAGTTGAATCCTAAACGGTATCTACCATTAAAATCGTTGAATGCTTTTTCTTCTGATTGAAAGAAACCAGCAATATCTACTGCAAATGAGCTGGCAGGTTTTGCGTCGGTATTGGTGTCTGCGATTTTTAAATTCGAACGAATGTAACGACCCGCTACTGCCATCGAAAAAGTTTCGCTTAGTTGTAACGCATACGAACCATCTAAAGCCAATTCGTTTGGTTTTACAATATTTGCAGGATCATCAAAATTTTGACGTAGCTCAATTTCTCCTAAGCCAAAATAACGTAAACTTACTGCAAAAGCGCTTCTTTCATTAAAACGATTGTAATAATTTACTTGACCTAATGAAATATCATTTACTAACTGAGTTAAATAAGGAGTATAATTAACTGTAAATCCTTGTTTGTCTGTTATGAAGGCATATTTTGCAGGATTCCATTGTTGTGAAAATGCATCTGCAGATGTTCCAACACCTTGGTCAGCTAAACCAGCAGCACGAGCATCAGCAGCAACCAATAAAAAAGGAACTCCTGTGGTTATAACTCGATCTACTTCTTGTGATTGTACGGTTTGAAATGTAATAATTAGTGATAATAATGCAAAAATCTTTTTCATAAATTCTTTAAATAATTTAACAAATATAGTATTTTATTATAGGATAACAAGTTTTTCTATTTTTTCTGATTTTTCACCCGTGATTGATGATTTTACGGTCAGCTTGTAAACGTAAACACCTTTTCCAATTGCATCGCCAAAATCATCTTTCCCATCCCAAGTTATTTCTCTGGATAAAAACCCTTCGGTTGCAATGTTTTGGTTGATTGTTTTGACAACTTTTCCAGTAATGGTAAAAATCTGAACTTGAACGTCTAATGGTTCGTAAGGTTTGTTATGAGAAAACCAAAATTGAGTGTAGTTGACAAACGGATTTGGGTAATTCAAAACATTGGATAGTGTTATAGTTTCGCCACTGACTACGACAAACTGAATTTCAGCAGAAATAAAATTATTGTATACATCCCAAGCTTTGAAAGTGATGGTGTGTAGTCCGAGTGCTAAATTTCGGAAAGGAAATCTAATTTTACCTTTAGTGTAATCGTCTAATTCTGTTTCGTAGTAATCGTTTAATATGTAAGGATTCGATTCATCGCCATCTAAAATGGCTACAATATCATGTCCAATTCCACTAGCTGTATTGATTCCGTGTTCGTCTTCAAGAAAAGCCAAAAAGAAAGGTGATTCATTGGTGATTCCTCCATTTACAAATGATTCGTCGTTCATGTATAATCGTACTCTTGGCGGAGTTGTGTCGGCTACTGCATTTGTGTCAATTCCTCCAATTTTAATATCAGTGTTGTGTCCGGTTTTGTCTAAAAGTATTTGATTTCTCTTTGAATAGAAGCTAATTCTGCCATTGTCAACCGGAATTCGAATGTCTTTCGGAACCACAAATCCAAATTCAAATTGACCATTGTTGATGGAAGCATTTCCTCTGAAAATAGTTTCTCCCAAATTAGAAAATGTCATCGACGGACTGAAATTGTCGTTATTAAAAGTGGTTCTATTGAACATTTTGTCAAAAATATTTACTGACAATTCGCCATTGTAATTGTTTAAAAGATTGCCCACTTCATCTTGAACTTCACCAGTTAATTTTACAAATGCCAAAGCTTGAAAGTCATCTATGGGCTGAGTGATGGGCACATCATTTACCTTTGTTAATACTATTTGAGGTTTTGGTACAGATAACATTAAAGCAGGATCGCCAATAAATAAAGCTACTTTGGTGTCAGAGTAATTATTGCTGTCAATTTTAGAAAGGCGAAGTACCTCTGCAATTGATTTGTTTGGTTGATTGGCGTACGTGTATAAATTTTTGGTTATATCATTGTTAAATGTAAAGGCGTATCCTATGGAACGAGTTGTAGTAATCATTGCAATTGCTCCACCAATTGGATTCCAATAAGTGTATTCGCCAGCAGTCGGTCTAAGCGGATTATCAAAACGAGAAAAATCACAGGTTATGGTTATAAACAGCGGATAACGGTATTGATTGAAAAAGTTCAAACCATCAAATTTGTCCCAAATGCGTTCTCCAGTTAAGCCGTCTTCACCACCATGTCCAAGATAATTGAATACTAAAGCTCCTTTTTCGAAGGCGTTTTGTATGTCTTCTTTTGCTTTCGGATAACGTTCACCTCCAGCAGTTGTTTCTTGTTGGTAGGAATCCAAAAATATTTTTTTGGTATTTACATTCGGGTTTTCGGTTGCAATTTGATCTGTTAAGCTGTTTTGGTTGGCTTGTAAAGAGCCATCTCCAGCTTTGTCAGCATCATCTGCAATAGTAACAAAATTATTTCTCCAACTACCATAGGATTTTAAATCGTGGTACTCAATTATTTTATTGACCATTTCTTCAGCTTGTTGAGCAGATGAAACAATCATTCTGCCAACTGCAATGTCAGACGCATAAGGTGAATTGGCAACTATGTTTCCTTCTCCGGCATCCATATAACAAAAGAAATCATCAGAGGCAAATGAACTAACGCCAGATGTTAAACTATTAAGAGCGTGGTATATTGGGACAATATTGGTGTTGCCCGAAATTCGATTTTTAAAATCAAAAGAAGCATCGCCAAATAAATTTACAAATTTAACTCGGTTGTTGGGAGTTGATGCGTTTTGGTATACGTATTTTATAAAATTGCGAATGGCTCCAATGTCTTGTTTGCCCGATGAAAATTCCTGATAAATAGTTTCTAAGTTTACAACTTTTACATTCAATCCCGAATAATTTCTGTGAAAATTGGCTAGCTTTTCGGCTTGATTGTTGAGTGAAGAGGGTGCGATAATTAAATAATCAACATCTTGAAATCCTCCTTGACTATTTATAAAAATGGTTCCTTTCAGATCTTGGTTGGTAACACGAACTTGTTGTTCTTTAAGAGGAGTGTATAAGTCGTTAAAATCAACAGAGATGTATTTTTTTAAACTCCCTAAGTTGGCTTTTAGGTTCAGATTAGATTGGTTGCTATTTTCTTTTTTTGAAACGTTGTAAATGTCAGTAATGTCCCAAACTTGATTGATTCCACTTGCGTTTGAGATTTGATATTCAACTATTCCGCTTGAAGAGGCAGCAGCATTATATTGAAAGCGAAATTGCTTACCATATCCAGTTAAGTTGCTTTTTGTACTGACATATATATAATCGAGATGACCTTTGGAAGTGGGTACTCCGCCATTGTCAAAATTTAATTTAACGGTAAAGTTCTGATTTGCAGGAACCAAATAATTATTGGCAGCTATTGAAACGATAGTGGATGAGTTCAGTCCGATTGAACTTAAATTTAATGTTGGGAACGCTGTGCCGTTAATAGTAGGAGTGAATTTTGTGGCAACAAATGAATTTCCTCCAACTCGAATTCCTACAGTTGCTTGTGTTGAAGCAGTTGCATTAGGAAAATTAAAAGTAAATTCTTGTTCGTCCTCAATGCTGAATGATTCTCCAAACCATACTCTTCCTAAACGACCAATATTGGTTAAATCTACTTCGTGAAATTGATAATCGTCAAAAGTGGTTAAAGTAGTTGTGCTTGTTCCAGTTGGTTCAATAATGGTTTGCATTCGTTTTCCGTCTTCGCCTTCAACGTTTATATAGTAATACGATCGGTCAGCGTATAGGTTAATGTGAGTTTCGTTCTCTGCACTCCAATTGTCCATTCCTTCGGCATAAAACAGAACCGAATCTTCATTATCGAAAACACCATCATCTTCGCCTACAACCAAAATGGCATTTTCTTCTAAATCCATCGGATAAAAATCACTGTTATTCAAAGGCGCCATTCTTCCGCCGCTTCCGTATATCTTAATTTTTTTTGGATTTACATTTTCAGGTCTAATTCCTAATTCGGATAAAAAACTTCGTGTAATTCTGTAGGCTCCCGATTTTTCTACATAAAAGCGATACCAGTTTCCAGAACTTAAGACAGAGTTAGTAATAGCTGTAATGTTATTCTGATTGTTGTTGCGTAAAGAGTTGCTTCTGGTGAATGAATAATCAAACGAAACCACTTTTTTGTAGATTGATCCATCTTTTATAATAGGTGAAACAGTCAATACAGAATAAAATTTATCTCTAGCAATGCTGTTTTTGATTGTAACATTAATTGAAGAAGGTAATTTATCTTTATCGATAGCGTTGAGTTTACTTTCCTCGATATTTTGGTAAGAAATGTTGGTAATCTGAAGGGAATTTTCATCAATCAAACCACTTTCTTCAAATTTTATAACATAAGATAGTTCTCTAGAAAAATCATTGTAAACAAAGTTTTTCCCATTAAAGAAAGGTACGCTTACTGAATAATCACCATATGAAATGTCTTTATTTTCAGTCCATTCAATAGAAATGGTTCCGCTTTTTTGAGCGAATAATAAAACGTTCGAAAAGAACAACAATAGGATAGCAATTTTTTTCATTGAAATACAAACGTACATAAGATGCAAATATTACAAAATAAAGAAAAAATTTGTATAAACACTATACAATAAAAAGTTAATGTGCCCGTTATTCTCTCATTGGATTAATATTTTTTATAAAATTCTTGTGGATTAATATGAAATTACTATATTCGCCACAAATTTATTACCTACTAACAGTATGAAAGTAAACAAAATTATGTCGATTAAATTAATGCTAGTGTTAGCATTAATGGTTGGTGTTTCTAGTTGTAGTAAGAAGTCAAGCAACAAGAATTCTTCTAAGGCTACAGGATGGAAAATTAATGACAAAAAAGGAGGGTTTCAATACGCTTCAAACTTCAAGAAACAAGAAACTGGACCAGGTTTAGTGCTTGTGGAAGGAGGAACTTTTACGATGGGAAAAGTAGCTGATGATCCAATGCACGATTGGAACAATACCCCAAACCAGCAACACGTTCAGTCGTTTTACATGGATGAAACAGAAGTAACAAATTTAATGTACATGGAGTACTTAGATTGGTTGAAAAAAGTGTTTCCACCCGATGAAGAAAACTACAAAAACATTTACGAAGGTGCTTCACCCGATACATTAGTTTGGAGAAATCGTTTAGGTTACAATGAAACGATGACGAACAATTATCTGAGACATCCTGCTTATGCAGAATATCCAGTAGTTGGAGTTAATTGGATTCAAGCTACTGAATTTGCTAAATGGAGAACCGATAGAGTAAATGAGTCTGTTCTTGAAAGAGAAGGATATTTAAAGAAAGATGCTAAAGTAACTGACGTAAAAGCAGATGCTACTTTTAGTACTGAAACTTATCTTGCTGCTCCATCGCAAACTATGGGTGGAAATGAAGAGATTGTTTTAAAAGGAAGAAGAGGCGCTAAAGGAAAAGGTAAAGGCGGAACTAAAAACGCTAAAGGTGAAGTTCAAGAGGCTAAAAATGTTTATGCTCAAAGAACATCAGGTCTTATCTTGCCTGAGTACAGACTTCCAACTGAAGCAGAGTGGGAATATGCTGCTGCTGCTGATGTAGGACAAAGAGAATACAACATATACAAAGGTCAAAAGAAATATCCTTGGTCTGGCGGTTATACTCGTTCAAGTAAAAGACAAATTAAAGGTGACCAATTGGCCAACTTTAAACAAGGAAAAGGAGATTACGGTGGAATCGCTGGTTGGTCAGATGATGGTGCTGATATCACTAATAAAGTAAAATCATATCCACCAAACGATTTCGGTTTGTATGATATGGCTGGTAACGTTGCAGAATGGGTTGCCGATGTTTACAGACCAATTGTTGATGATGAAGCAAATGACTTCAACTACTACAGAGGTAACGTTTACATGAAAAACAAAATTGGTGAAGACGGTAAAGTAGAATTGGTTCAATCGGATACTCAACAATTTGATACATTGCCAAATGGTAAAATCGTTGCAAGAAATTTCCCTGGTGAAATTGCTCGTATTCCAGTTGATGAAAATGAAACGTACTTAAGACAAAACTTTGATAAAAGTGATCACAGAAACTACCGTGATGGTGATAAACAATCTACACGTTATTTTGATTTTGGAAGTTCTGATTCAGAAGAAGGTGATAAGTTGAAAGACGAACAAAGAATGTACGATTCTCCAAAACACAATGTTTCTGCAGATAGTTTAGGAAACATGGTTAGAGCCTACGATAAATCGGATAAAAGAACAACTTTAGTTAATGACGATGTTAGAGTATACAAAGGTGGTTCTTGGAGAGATAGAGCGTATTGGTTAGATCCAGCTCAAAGAAGATATTTCCCACAAGATATGGCAACTGATTACATTGGATTCAGATGTGCAATGTCTAGAGTTGGTCCAAAATCTGACAAAAAGAAAAGCCCAAGAAACAAAAGATAATTTTTGTTGAACAAATATTTAAAAGCCCTTTCATTAGGGCTTTTGTTTTTTAATATCATTTCAAATGTCCATACAAGATTTACATTCACTTTTTTTAACTTGTGATTCGGTTTCGATTGATACCCGAAAAATTAATCCTAACTCGCTTTTTGTTGCCATAAAAGGAGAACGTTTTGATGCCAATACTTTTGCAAAAGAAGCACTCGAAAAAGGAGCATCGTATGTAGTTATTGATAACGAAAGCTATTACATAGATAACAGAACTATTTTAGTCAACGATAGTTTGACTGCCTTACAAGAGTTGGCCCAATTTCATAGAAATTATTTAAAATTACCCATTATCGCTTTAACAGGAAGTAATGGTAAAACCACAACCAAAGAGTTAATCAATGTTGTGCTTTCTAAAAAATTTAATACTAAAGCAACTCTTGGAAATTTAAATAATCATATAGGTGTTCCGCTTACATTGCTTTCTTTTACAACTGCAACAGAAATAGGAATTGTCGAAATGGGCGCCAATCACCAAAAGGAAATTGAGTTTTTATGCGAAATAGCACAACCTGATTATGGTTACATCACCAATTTCGGAAAAGCACATTTAGAAGGTTTTGGAGGAGTAGAAGGTGTCATCAAAGGTAAAAGTGAGATGTATGCTTATTTGTCTTCCAACAATAAAAAAGTTTTTATCAATTTAGACGATGCTATCCAAGTAGAAAAAACGCAATCCATAGAGCAGCGCATCTCTTTCAGCCAGAAAAATACAAGTGCGACTGTTTATATCTCTCAGGTAGAGGCTAATCCTTTGGTTGCAATACGATTCAATGAAACGGAGATTCACTCGCATTTAATTGGATTGTACAATTCTAATAATATCAATGCTGCCATAACCATTGGAAAGTATTTTGGTGTTTCAGATGAAGCCATCAAAGATGCTATAGAAGCTTATATTCCTGAGAATAACCGTTCGCAACTCATCACAAAGGGAAGTAATGAAATTATATTGGATGCGTACAATGCTAATCCAAGTAGTATGAAAGTGGCATTGGAAAACTTCATCCAATTAGATAAGCTCAATAAAATGATTATAATTGGCGATATGTTTGAATTAGGTGATGATAGTCTAATCGAACATAAAGCAATTGTAAATCAACTGCTAAACGAAACTCAGATTGAATGTCATTTTGTAGGAAAAGATTTCTTTGCTAATCAGCTTGAAAAACGCAATTTTCACTTTTATGAAAGTTTCGAATCATTCTCAAATCACTTAAAGCAAAACACTTTTTCCAACCAAATGATTTTAATTAAAGGTTCAAGAGGAATGGCTTTAGAACGCACGCTTGAGTTAATCTAATGATTTATAGGTGTTTGTTGTAAATGCTTCTACCTTAAGGTAGTAGTGCGTGTTTTTTTTAAGATTATTTATCCGTAGTATAAATTCTACACTAATCTTAAGTTTGTACTACACAAATAAAGTGTTTACTGCACTAAATTTGATGAGTCAATTTGAACTAAGTTATTTTACTTATAACTACAGTTTTTTTTTGATAATCTGCCCCAAAACCTACGCAACCTATTTTTAAACTAATAATTTTAATATTAGAGATGTTAAGTAATATAAATAGAAGAAGGTTTTTCCACATTTCGTTAATAGTATTCATTATTTTATTGCAATGTCTTGTGCTTTTGTTTTGGTATTTGGAATCCGAAAATGATGAAAAAATAGCCAAAATAACTAACGATATAAGTCATTTAGATAAAGCTCAAACGTATTCTGATCAATCCAAAGCATTATTAATTAAATCACAAATTCTTTACCGTGAATATCTTTATGATAAAAGCGAAAAAGCTTTGACTGATTATTTCGAAACAGTAAAAGGAATTAATGGTTCAATTGTAAATCTGAATTCAGAATTGAATTCGAACTTCAAATTGCAAGATTCTATAAAAATTGTCAAATTGAAATCTAAGTTGGATACTATAATTAAGCAAACCTCTTATCTTGAAAACAATAAAATTGACGAATCAGTAATAAAGAAATTTGATTATAAAGAAATTCTCAATAGCGTAACCTTTGATTCTATTGTAACTCGAGACAGCATTGCCAAAAAAGGATTTTTTTCTAGAATGTTGGATGCCATTTCAGGCAAGTACAGCATCCAAAAAGAGAAAATAGAAATCATCGCAAGTTATAAATACCAAAATAAAGTCAACTCAGGCGAGCTTAAATCGCAAATTGAAAAAATTTTAAAAGATTCGGATGCTTATTATAAAAGCCAAATCAACGCAGTTAAAGAATCGTTTGGTGCCTCAAATGGTTATAACTCTAAATTGCACACTATTAATGATAGTTTGCTCAATTCAACATCTGATTTAGTTGACAACTATAACAATATTATTCAGCCTTTAAAAAATGATGCCAACGACAAATTTAAAGCAACAACTCAAAGTAATAGTAAGAATCGAAATTATCTAATATTTGCTCTTACACTTTTGATGCTCCTATTTTCTATAATCTTATTCCGATATACTCTTTATACTTATGAATTGGAAAAGAAATTGGTTGCCTCACAAGAACAAATTCTAAAAAGTTTGGATTATAAAAACAAAATCATGGGAATGGTCAGCCATGAAGTACGCTCGCCATTAAGTATTATTTCTCTTTATTGTAAAATGATTGTCTCAAAAGTAAAAGATGCTGAGATTAAAGAAGTGTTCAATTCCATTCAAAATACAACATCAACTTTGCTATTGCTTACCAATCAAATTCTAGAATATTCTAAGAATGAAAACAGAAAAATGACGTTGAATAAAACTAAATTCAATCTCAAACAAGAGTTATCCAATATAGTAGAACCTCTTAAAAAATTATGTATTGAGAATGAAAACCAATTTCAATGGAACAATTCTGTTGAAGATGGAGATGTAAATTCAGATGTTGTTAAAATCAATCAACTGTTTTATAATTTAGTTGGAAATGCATTAAAATTTACCAAAAACGGTTCCATTACAATTGATACAAAAGCGGAAAAAATAGATTCAAGAACACAATTTTACGTAACGGTAAGTGACACGGGTTCCGGAATCTCAGAAGAAGATTTGAAGCATGTTTTTGATGATTATTTTCAAGGCGCTAACGGATTGACTACGATGGGAATTGGTTTAGGATTGAAATTGTGTAAAGAAATAGTGGAATTGTTTGATGGTGAAATTTCGATTCAAAGCGAGAAAGGAAAAGGAACCACAGTTTCATTTATGCTTAAATTAGATAATTAAATGGGGAATAAAATATACGAAAATTATGTTTTATTAATGAATTAAAAGTATGTATAAAGAAGAAAGAATCTCGGTTTTACTAGCTGACGATCACAGTATAGTACGACACGGTTTGGTTTTGATGATTAAAGAGATCATCCACGAAGTTAACATTTTTCATTCCTCAACATTTAAAGAAACACTTGCGGTATTGCATAAAACCAATATTGATTTTCTGATTCTGGATATAGGTTTCCCCGATGGAAATAGTTCGGCAATCATCAGTCAAATTAAGAGCTTGAACAAAAACATCAAAATACTTATTTTTTCAGGTATGGATGAAGATGTGTATGCCTTGCGTTACATTAACAGTGGTGCTAATGGTTATTTGAATAAATTGTGTTCCGAAAAAGAAATAAGAAATGCTATTCTTACTTTTTTGGAGGAAGGGAAATACATTAGCCCGAAAATAAAAGACAAAATTTTAGATAATTATATGTCTAATAAGTCTATAAACCCATTAGATCAATTGTCAAATAGAGAAATTGAAGTCGCACGATTGATGGTGCAAGGTTATGGTAATTTGGAAATTTCTAGTATGAAACAACTTCAAAAAACAACCATTAGCACCTTTAAGAAACGAATCTACGATAAATTGAACATCGATAATTTAGTTTCTTTAATTGGTATTATGAATGCGTATGACGAAGAGGATTCCTAATTCCAATCGTTTACCAAAACACAGTGTACAACGCCGCCAAAATAGAAACAATCACTAGCATTCCAACAATAAAACTTGGCGACATTTTAAACATCGTTTTGTCTACTTCCAATCCGTTGGTTTGAACTCCTTTTTTGGTTTCATACATACTGATAAAGTACATTCCAATGACACAAATTAGGAATACAAATCCCATGCGGTCAATAAACGGAATTTCGTAAACACCATCGGCATTCGGAATCGAAAATCCTATTGAATTAAGGAATTCTAAATTGACAAACGCGGGCATGAACTTGAAGATAATGGATAAAATAAAACCGCCAATCGTTGCAAACAATGCGGCATTGGAAGTGGTTTTTTTCCAGAAGAAACCCAATAAGAACATGGCAAATACTCCAGGACTCACAAATCCAGTGTATTCTTGGATGTATTGAAATCCGCCTTTTTTATCGATGCCCAAGAATGGCGCAACGGCTACGGCAATAATCATCGCGGTGATGATAGTAAGTTTTCCAATTCGAACTAATTTTTTCTCATCAGCATCTACATTCAATTTGGTTTTGTAAACATCTAAGGTGAAAATCGTTGCAATACTATTGGCTTTTCCTGCCAAAGAAGCCACAATTGCCGCAGTCAGCGCAGCAAACGATAATCCTTTTAAACCTACAGGTAATAAATTCAATAGAATAGGATAGGCACGATCTGGATTTACACTTCCGTCTTGTAACATTTCGGTTTGAAAATGCCCGTTTTGATACAGTACAAAAGCGGCAATTCCGGGTAAAACAACAATTACAGGCATTAATAATTTTAAGAAAGCGGCGAATAAGATTCCGCTTCGAGCTGTCTTTAAATCGGCTCCCAATGCTCTTTGAGTAATATACTGATTACAACCCCAATAATTCAAATTGATAATCAACATTCCGCCAATCAACACCGAAAGTCCGGGTAAATCCATATAATTCGGATTTGATTTATTGAAAATCATATGGAAATGATCATCTGCTTTCTCTCGCATCAAATTAAATCCGTTGAGAACTCCTTCTTGACCAAATTCGGTCGCTACTAAATTCAAGGCTAAATAGGTTGTCACCAATCCTCCTAAAATCAAAAAGAACACCTGAATTACATCGGTGTAACCAATTACTTTCATTCCGCCCAACGTAATCATCACCGCAAAAAACGCAAGGAAAATCATGCATAACGTAATGTTCAATCCCGAAATACTACTGATGGCCAAAGCGCCCAAATACAATATCGAAGTTAAGTTTACTAACACATACAACAACAACCAAAAAACAGCCATAATCATTGCCACATTACTGTTGTATCGTTTATTCAGGTATTGTGGCATAGTAAAGATTTTATTCTTTAGATACACAGGCATGAAAAATACAGCAACAATCACTAAAGTCGCTGCCGCCATCCATTCGTAAGTAGCAATTGCTAATCCCATTTTGAATCCGCTGCCACTCATTCCGATGAATTGTTCGGCACTGATGTTACTAGCAATCAATGATGCTCCAATAGCCCACCAAGTCAGCGAACCTTCGGCTAGGAAATAATCATTACTGTTGGTTTCGGCTTTCTTTTTACGGTTGTAAATCCAAAATCCGTATCCTACAATGATGATAAAATACAAAAGGAACACAATGTAATCGTTGATGGCTAATGTTTGCATAAGGTTAGTTTTTTGTTTTATAATGAATCTCAGATAGTTCTCTGAGGATTTTGGCTGCTTGTTCAGGCGATAAGTCGCGTTGGGCTTCACCCAGCATTTCGTAACCTACCATAAATTTTTTGACCGTAGCGCTGCGCAACAATGGTGGATAAAAATGCATGTGAAAATGCCATTCAGGATGCGCAATCCGATCGGTTGGTGTTTGATGAATTCCCGATGAATACGGAAATGACGTTTCAAATAAGTTGTCGTATTTAGTTGTAATTCGCTTTATGGCATCGGCAAACGCTTTGGTTTCTTCCGAAGTCATTGCGATAATATTTCCAAAATGACGTTTGCTAATGATCATTGTTTCATACGGCCAAGTTGCCCAAAACGGAACGACAACAGCAAAATGTTCGTTTTCTAAAACAATGCGTTCTTGAAGTTCTAACTCTTGTTCTAGATAGTCTTTTAGTAAACTCGTTTTATTTTTTTCATAGTAGAAGCGAAGGTTTTTCTGCGTTCGCTCGATTTGAGTTGGCAGTGATGATTGCGCCCAAATTTGTCCGTGTGGATGCGGATTACTGCAACCCATAACGCTTCCTTTGTTTTCAAAAATCTGAACGTAGTTGATGAAATCGTGATTACCCAATTCGATGTATTGTTCAGCCCAAGTTTGTACCACTTTTTCAATTTCTGAAGTTTCCATTTCGGGTAACGTCAGGTTGTGTTTAGGAGAAAAACAAATCACTTTATTAATTCCGCGTTCAGGTTTGAGTTGAAACAGTTTATTTTGGTCACTTTCGTAGAAAACATCGTCCTTCAATAAGGCAGAAAAATCATTTTCAAACACATAACAATCGGTGTAATTATCATTTTGGATTCCGTTAGCACGAACATTACCAGCACACAAATAGCATTCGGTATCGTGTTCGGGACGGTTATCATCGGCTGCTTTTTCGTTTTGACCTTGCCAAGGACGTTTGGCGCGATGAGGCGAAACCAAAATCCATTCGTCGAGCAACGGATTGTAGCGGCGATGCGGATGTTCGTTGTTATTGAATTCGTGCATGGTGATTTTTATACTGTGAGGTACCTTTTGAAATTTTTACTTTGTAGGCTTTTAATTCAATGTTGAATTTGTTTTTGTACAATCGTGATATGCGTTCGATGAGCTCTTTTTCGCTTCCTTTTTCAACTAAATTAATAGAGCAACCGCCAAATCCGCCGCCCATCATGCGTGCTCCCAAAACTGATTTTTCAAACTGAACGGTATGTATCAAAAAGTCAATTTCTTCACAGCTTACTTCATATTCTTCAGACAAACCTTTATGGGTAAGCGACATTAATTTTCCCAATTGCTTGAAATTTGAATCTTGCAAAGCAGCAACGGCACTGTGAACCCGCTGAATTTCATTCACCACAAAATGGCACCGTTTGTATACTGTTTCGCCCAATTGTTCCTTCAGTTGAACCACCATTTCTTCGGTGCAATCTCTGAAGGTTTTTACTTCTGGAAAATGCTTTTTGATGATCGATAAACCCAATTCTACTTCTTGTCGGCGGTCGTTATAGCCCGAAGTTAAATGCGTGTGTTTGACATTGCTATCCAATAAAAGTAAGGAATAATTTTTAAAATTAGCGCGGTAGTATTTGTGTTCCAAAGTGTTGCAATCCAATTGTATTACTTTGTCTTTTTTGCCAAAAACGGATGCAAATTGATCCATGATGCCACAATTTACGCCTACAAAAGTATGTTCTGATTTTTGACCGATTAACGCAATTTCCTCTTTAGTCAAATCCAAATGATACATTTTATTGAGTGCATACGCCATTCCGCATTCTAAAGCCGCAGAAGATGATAAACCCGAACCCATCGGAATCGAACTACTGAACACTAAATTAAATCCTTTTAAGGGAAGTTTTTTGTCTTTTAATTGACTGATAACTCCCAAAATATAATTCAACCACATGGTCTCAACGGGTTTGATGGTGTCGTTCAAATCAAATTTGGCTACTTCACTTAAATCTTTGGCAATTATAGCACATTCTGAGTTTTTGCTTGGCGAAATGGCAAAACAGATGTATTTGTTGATGGCGGCTGGCAATACAAAACCATCGTTGTAATCGACATGTTCACCAATAATATTGATTCTTCCGGGTGATAGGAAAATGTATTCGGGTTCTTTTTGAAACAATTGTTCAAAATGAGTTTTGGTATCGCGAATTAATTTTTTCTTCATTTGAATACATTATGTAGTATAAACTGAGTGTTCTATTTTCTTGTTATTGCGTTAGGGATTGCAGTGGAAATCCTTTTTTGATGCTTTTTTTGCATCAAAAAAGATTGCAACGGAAAGCCCGACCCTTGCGGTAACGCCCAAAATAACTTACTCATATTAATTTAAATTTAAAATTACTGAAGCTGAATTGAGTCCATTGGCTTTTGCCTCAAATTTCACAGAACCAGAAGTTTTTCCAGCTTGAATGATCACTTGACATTTTCCATTGAAAGCACTGCGTTCCCATGCACCATCTCTACATTTATCAGGTTCGTGAGAACTTGGATCGCCATTGCCAACGCCAATTATTTTCGCATCTCCCGAAATGTAAAATTTGACCATGTTATCCGCTACAGGAACTTCGCGTCCTTGTTCATCGGTAATGGAAATATTTATGACAGTGGCATCTTTTCCGTCGGCGGTCAATGTGGTCTTGTCGGGGATCATTTCCACATTGAAAGCGCGTCCGGTTGTTTCTATTTTTGAGTTGATTTTTCGTCCTTTTTTGTAGCCAATGGCTTCTAAAGTTCCGGGTTCGTAATTCACATTCCATTGCAAATGACTGTTGCGTGGCATCGTTTTTTTACCTTGACTTTTTCCGTTTAAGAAAAGTTCTACTTCATCGGCATTTGAATTCACCCAAACATCAATGGGTTTTCCAATTTTTTCAGGCCAATTCCAATGCGGAGAAATGTGCAGTACGTCTTCGTCGGTCCACCAACTTTGATAGTAATAGTAAATGTTTTTTGGGAAACCGCAAACGTCTAGAATTCCGAAATGCGAACTGATATTTGGCCATTTATACGGAGTTGGTTCACCGCGGTAATCAAATCCGGTCCATACAAATCCGCCGAGCCAATACTTGTTTTCGGCGGCTAATTTCCACCAATCTTCGGCTTTACTTGCCCACCACGGATGCGAAATATCTTGATCGGGAACGTACGCTCTGATTTCGTCTTTTTCGTAAATGCCGCGCGTAGTGACTGTGCTTCCCATTTCGGTTCCCAATAAAGGTTGATTCGGATGATCGCGATGGTAATCAGCTACAGCAAATTGTCGGTAATTGAATCCGCGAATCGGAATCACTTCATTTACACCTTTAAAATCATTGCCCATATCAGCAGCATACGTACTGGTTCGACTTGGGTCTAAATCATTTTGAATGGCAAGCAGTGATTGCGCGATTCGTTTTCCGTATTCATTACCTTGAATGTTTTGCTCTTCGTTGCCAATCGACCATAAAAACACCGAAGGATGATTGCGGTCGCGTACAATTAAACGCTTGAATTGGTCGGTATATTCGGGGCTACTGTTTAATAATCGTTGCTCATCCAAAACGAGCATTCCCAAACTATCACAGGCTTCTAAAAGTTCGGGAGTCGGAGCATTGTGACTGGCTCGGTAGGAATTGGAGCCCATTTTTTTGAGTAATTTTATGCGATAGTATTGCATATAATCGGGTAGTGCGCTTCCTAAACCTGCATGGTCTTGATGGTTGTTGGTTCCTTGAATTTTGAGGTGTTTTCCGTTAAGAAAAAATCCTTCTTGAGCATCAAATCGAATGGTTCGAACTCCAAAGCGGGTTTTGGTTTGGTGAACAATTTCATTTCCGGATTTTACAACTGAAACTACTCGATACAAATACGGATCATCCAACGACCAAAGGCGAACATTGTTCAGGTTTAATTTGTGCTTAACTGTTGTGTTTTTGTTGATGCCTAATGAAAGTTTTTGTTCAGAAGTTTTGGCTAGCACTTTTCCATTTCTGTCGGTGATGTAGGAATACGTCGAACAATTACTGTTTTTGAGATTGTTGTTTTGTACTGTGGTTTCAATAGTTACAGTTGCGTTTTTGCCGTTTACATTTGAATGAACAAAAATACCGTCTTCAGGAATGAATACTTTATTGGTTATGTTGAGCCAAACATGTCGGTAAATTCCGGCACCTTCATAAAACCAACCTTCGTTTTGAGTGGCGTCCACACGAACAACCACTACATTTTCGCCTTCAAAATTCATGTAATCAGTAATGTCGTACGATTTTCCAACATAACCACTGAAATTAGTGCCTACATAAAAACCGTTTACCCAAATGGTAGCATTTCTGTAGATTCCATCAAATTGGATTTCGAAGCGTTTACCATCGTTTTTTTTGTCAACTGTGAAATGTTTTCGGTACCAACCAATGCTGGTTTCAGGATACAATCCGCCAACAGTTTTGTAGCCATGAGCTTCCAATTCAAATAAAGGTGAATTTTGAAACGGAAGTTCAACGGCCCAATCGTGTGGTATATTTACGTTTGTCCAAGTAGTATCAACAAATTTCGGGTTGACAACAGTTGTGGCAAAAACATTCGATTTGTGAAACAACGAAATTTTACTGTAGTCAAAATCTTTTTCAGCATCAGCCGCATGACCGAAATGAAATTTCCAATCTTCATCAAGGCTTATTTTTTCTTGAGCATTCGTAGTAACAATGTTCCAAAAGAAAGTTGAAATCAGAAATAGTAGTGATATGTAGTTTTTATTCATGATTTTATAAAATTATTCTTTAAAAGCATCCAAAGCGGGAGAAGGTTTTCCATCGGGTAACCAAGCACTTAGTGCGTAATGACTCCAGCTTCTAGCACCTTGCGGTTCCCAATACAAAACGCCAATACCTTTATTGTTTGGGACGTTTTTTACCGCTTTGATAGTAGCTGCAAGTAGTTCGTAGGTATTTTGAATTTTGTCATCTTCGCCACCCACTTCTACAATCATCACTTCTTTTCCGTACCGTGATGCCATATCATTGAGGTTGAATTGCAAATCGGCGATGGTTTCAGAGTAATCTTTTTTAATCCAATACGGATAATACGAAAGTCCGATTACATCATAGCGTACTTTCTGAGCAGTTGCATTGTCAAAGAAAGTGCGGAATTTGGAGTTGTTGTTGCCTTCGTCTACATGTACAATCACTTTAATTTTTTGATCTACTTTTTTCACGGCATCATAACCTTTATTCAAAAGTTGACCGAGTTGAACCCAGTTGTTGGTGCTTCCATCAGGCCAAAGCATTCCACCCGGAATTTCATTGCCAATTTGTACCCATTCTGGAGTTACGCCTGCTTTTTTTAGGCTGTTGATTACGTCAAAAGTGTGGTTGTATACGTCTTTTAATAATTCAGGAAACGTATGATTTGCCCAAGCAGCAGGTTTATTTTGTTTGGCTGGATCGGCCCACGAATCGCTGTAGTGAAAATTAATCATCACACGCATTCCCATTTTTTGAGCACGTAATGCCATGGTTATGGTTTCTTCTTTGCTACAGTGACCGCTTGCTTTATCATCGTTTGGATGGACAAAAACGCGTAAGCGAATACTGTTCATTCCGCGGTCTTTGAGCAATTGCAAACAGTCTTTTTCGTTGCCATCAGAATCGTAAAATTTATAACCTGTGGCTTCCATTTGCGGTAACCAACCCACATCAGCACCTTTTGTAAAAGGAACTTCTTTTTGTTTTTTTTGAGCGAATGATAATGAAAAGTTTAACATCAATAAACTCAAAAAAAGAAAAGTGTAAAAATTTAGTTTTCTCATGGCTAATTCGAATTAAATACACTTAACACAGGAAGTGAATTGTTGTTAAAGTCCCAAAGCGCTTGATTTTCCCATGGTGAACCGTTAGTTGCAGTTGGACCTCTAAAAGCAACCCATTCTGAACCCCAATAGCAAAATCCGATGCCGTGAGTGCTTTGTGCTACTCCATTTTTAATGGCTGATAAAAATCCGGTTTGCCCTGAATTAGTCGCCCCAAAAGCAGGAATTAATTGCTCAGGAAGACCAATAATGTTATTAGTATAGTCGTTATATCCGAAAGTAAATGGATAGGCAGTTTCTGCAATGATTACTTTTTTATTGTGTGTTTGACCTAAAGTATTCATTGTGTTTTGAAGCGTGGAAAGACTTTTTCCGTGCCAAATTGGGTAATAGGAAAGTCCGATGTAATCATAATCGATGTTTTGTACTTTGTTGAAATAGTAGTCGGCTCCAGTCAAGCCTGCGTGATGCAGCATGATTTTAGTGGTGTTGGATTGACTTCTGATAGCAGAACTTGCGCTTGCAACTAATTGTAAATACTGACTTTCATTTACAGATAATTTACCTTCAGGCCACAACATTCCATCGTTAGTTTCATTTCCAATTTGGAAAATATCGGGCTGAATTTCGGTCATGATTTGCGAGGTATAACTCGAAACAGTGTTTTTCAAAGTAGTAAAATCCATGCTTTGCCAAGCAACTGGTTTGGTTTGCGTTCCTGGATCAGCCCAAGTATCAGAGTAATGAACAGTCAGCCATACTTTGAGTCCGGCTTGTTTTACACGAAGCGCAAATGCTTTTACTTCAGTAAGTCCGCAATGTCCACCGATTGGATTTTGCCAGAGACGCATTCGAATGGCATTACAACCTGCATTTTTTAATGTAATTATTGGATCTTGAGCAGTTCCGTTGTGCTTGTATATGGTTCCTTCGCTTTCAATCAATGGCAAATACGACATGTCTGCACCGCGAATGAATTCATCTTCAGGAGTAGGTTGTTGAGTCTCTGAACTATTGTCAGACGAACACGAAATGATCAAAGTTGATACTAGGATAAAAGCAATTTTTTTCATGTTTTTGATTATAAAAGTTCAAATGCAAAAGTGGTTTTATGATTGTATTCTTTTCCTTTCTTCAAAATTGAATTAGGGAAATGTTTGTGATTAGGAGCGTCAGGAAAATTTTGTGTTTCAAAACAAATTCCGCTTATGGTGTGATAGTTGGCACCTTCTTTTCCTTTTATTGTATTGAAACAATTTCCACCAACATACACATGAATGGAAGGCTGATTGGTATAGACTGACATTTTTAGATTGTTTTTTCGGCTGATTAATGTTGCGTTTGGCTTTGAATTTGGGTTTACAACGAATGTAGTGTCAATGCTATTTGGACAGGGTTTTGAAGATGAAAAATCAAATTCATGTTGGTTTAAAGATAGTAAATTTCCAGTTGGAATATTTTCTGAAGTGGTTTCTAAAATTTCAGATGATGCAATGGATAGTTGTTGTTGTAGGACATTTTCTGATTGTCCGTCTAAATTAAAATAGCTGTGTTGAGTCAGGTTAATTATTGTGTCTTGAGTTGATGTTGCTAGCATTTCTACTTTCAGTTCATTATTTTCGGAAAGAGAGTAGCAAACTTGCGTGGTTAATTTTCCAGGGTAATTTTCTTCATTTTCATTACTGATGTATTGAAGCGTAATTGAATTTTTTGTAATTAGTTTTACTTCCCAAAGTGCTGAGCTAAAACCAGAGTTTCCTCCGTGTAAATGATGTTGATTATGGTTTTTGGTTAGATGAATTTCCTTTTTATTTAGAACAAATGTTGCATTGTTGATTCGCCCAGCATATCGGCCGACAATTGCACCAAGGTAAGGAGCGCTGGGTAAGTGAAATGAATTGGCATACTCTTCTGCAGTTTCAAATCCGAGAACAACATCTATTTTGGTTGTATTTGAAATTGGAATTTTCAATGATTGAATGGTGGCACCGTAATTCAAAACACTGAGTTCGATTCCGTTAGAATTGGTTAATGTAAAGCAAAACGCCTCGTTTCCATCTGGAAGTAATCCGAATGATTTGATAGTTTTACTCTCTTTTAAATGTGAAAAATGAATATTTTGCATACGATTTTTATCAATCTAACACCAAAAGTATAAAAATAGTTTTTCAAACCATACCAGTACCTACCAGTTTTATTGTATCTTGCCACCAGTTAATTCAAATCTGATGAAAACGGTAAGTATCGACTCTAATTCGGCATTGCCTAAATACAAACAAATTGTGCTTTCGGTTGAGGTTGCTATAGCAGAACAACGGTTGAAACGCGGTGATAAATTACCGTCGGTGAATAAGGTTAGTTTGGAGTTTTCCATATCAAGAGATACGGTTTTACTGGCGTACGACGAGTTGAAAAAACGCGGAATCATATATGCTATTCTCGGAAAAGGTTATTATGTAAAAAGCGTTGAATTTAGTTTTGAACAGCGATTTTTTCTGCTTTTTGATGAGTTGAACAGTTTCAAAGAAGATATTTATATGTCATTTTTGGAGGCGATGAACAACAAAGCGCAAATTGATATTTTCTTTCATCACTTTAATATTGATATGTTTAAAAAGTTGATTAACGAAAGCAATGGGAATTATTCGAAGTACATTATTATGTCTACTAATTTAGCGGAAGCAGCAGCTGTTATCAAGACATTACCCAAGCAAGATGTGTATGTTTTGGATCAAACGAATTCCGATTTAAAAGAGTATCCTTCGGTGCATCAAAATTTTATAAAAGACATGTACAATGCGTTAGTTGAAGCAAAACCACTGTTAGAAAAGTATCAAAAAACAGTACTCATTTTTCCGGGTTTTCGCGAGCCATTGGGAATGAAAATTGGGTTTGAGAAGTTTTGTGTTGATTTTGTAATTCCGTTTGAAATTATCACTGAGTTTTCTGATCGAGAAATACAGCAAGGCGAGGTTTATGTTATTCCGGATGATCGTGATTTGGTAAAAGTTATTGAACAATCGAAAGAGCAATCATTGCAATTGGGTGTCGACTTCGGAATCATATCGTATAACGAAACGCCATTAAAAAAAGTGGTTGAAAATGGCATTACTACTATTTCTACTGATTTCAAAGCCATGGGAATTATTCTTGCAGAAATGATTTTGGAAAACAAAAAAGAACAAATTGAGAATGAAAATCGATTGATTTTGAGGAAGTCGTTGTAAAATAAAAAAACTCCAACATTTCTGTTGGAGTTTTTTGTGGGCGATGAGGGGTTCGAACCCCCGACCCCCTCGGTGTAAACGAGGTGCTCTGAACCAGCTGAGCTAATCGCCCGATTAGTGCTTGATTGCGAGTGCAAATATAGAACTCTTTTTTATATCTGCAAACATAAATTAAAAAAAATTACAAAATTTCTGCAACAACAAAAGTGCTTCCGCCTACGTAAATAAAGTCGTTTGGAGATGCTTTTCCCAACGATGCTTGATAAGCATTTGAAACAGAATCATATACTTTTCCTTTAAGTTCAAATTTTAAAGCAGTTTCTTTTAAAATTACAGCATCTAAACCTCGAGGAATTTCAGGTTTACAAAAGTAATATTTTGCGTTTTTTGGAAATAATGGTAAAATTTCATCCAAATCTTTATCGTTTACAACTCCTAAAACAATGTGTAAATCATCAAACTTTTCTTTTTGAATTTGATTCAGTACAATTTTCAATCCATGAGAGTTGTGTGCTGTGTCGCAAATGGCTTTAGGTTTGTCATTAATTTGCTGCCATCTTCCGAGTAAACCTGTGTTTTTGATTACATTTAAAAATCCATCCTCAATATTTTCATCCGAAACGGCATACTTCTTTTGAGATTGAATCACTTTTAAAGTTTGAAGAACTGTCTTTTTATTCTGTTGTTGATAATCGCCTAATAAAACTGTTTTAGGTGTTTCAGCAATTAAATCAGAAGCGAAATAAATTTCTGAATTAGTTTCTTGAACTTTATTTTCGAATACTTTTCGGGTTTCAGACGTATATTCGCCAATTACCACTGGAACTTTCGGTTTAATAATTCCTGCTTTTTCAAAAGCTATTGCTTCTAAAGTAGTTCCTAAAAACAGGGTGTGATCCAAACCAATATTGGTGATAACGGAAACTTCGGGTGTGATGATGTTCGTCGAATCCAATCGTCCGCCCATCCCAACTTCAATAATGTTGATGTCAGTTTTTTCTTTTCTGAAGTAATCAAAAGCCAAACCAACAGTCATTTCAAAAAAACTCAGTTGATGTTCCTCAAAAAAAAGTTTATTCTTTGCTACAAAATCAACTATGAATTGTTCTGAAATTTCTTCTCCATTAATTTTAATTCGCTCCCTAAAATCTTTCAAATGGGGCGAAGTGTACAAACCTACTTTGTATCCCGCTTCCTGAAACACCGAAGCTAATAGATGAGAAGTAGAGCCTTTTCCGTTAGTTCCCGCTACATGAATGCATTTTAAATCGACTTCAGGGTTTTTTAAATGCTTGGCTAATAGGATGGTATTCGTTAAATCTTTTTTGTAGGCTGATGCACCTTGAGTTTGGTACATGGGTAATTGTTTAAACAACCATTGAATGGTCTGTTGATAGTTCATGACTTCGTCTATTCTCCTACTTTAAAATTGACTACTATGAATCCGATTTGTGTATCTGGAGCATCACTGTCTGCTTGCCATTTGAATGTTTTAGCAGTTGCAATAGCAGGATTTACAAGACATGGGTCAGTGTTTGTTGTTCCTTGAGCTCTTTCAGCTCTTACTACATTTCCTTGTTTGTTAACATAGATTTTTACAACGACTACTCCGTATTCATTACAGTCTTGAACTTTTTGGCTTGCAGAAGCTAATTTCCGTCCTTTTAATCCCCAACTATTTCCTTTTCCCGTTCCTATTCCCGTGCCATCTCCGTAAGTGCTATTTCCGTATTTTCTACCTTTACCAATGCCATTACCATCGAGTTTGCCATTTCCATCATAACTGTTAGAGTTAACATCTCCGTTGGTGTTCCCTTTATTACCACCAGATTTGTCGTTTCCATCTCCTTTGTTGTTTCCATTCAAAAGATTTGACAAGGCGTCTGTTGATGATTTAGAAGGTTTAGGTTTTACGGGTTCGGTTACTTTGGGAGTTGAGGTTTTAGTTGGGTTTTTTACAGTTGATACGGTTGGTGCATTCGCTGTTGTTTGAGTCAATATTTCTTTAACTTGTGGTGTTTCTTTAGCTGAATTTGATTTGGCTGCAGCAACATTTAAATCGGTTGATTTGATATTATCACCTGATCCGGTATCACTATTGCCAAAGTTGATGGCAATTTCTCCACCACCACCGCCACCTTCTTCAATCAGTTCGTCACCTGGTAAAGGATATATGACAAAAAAAAGCATAAATAGAAACAGTAATAAGAAAAATACTGTTGTTATGCTAAATGATTTTTTTTCGTGTTCGGTTTCAAATACAGCCATAAAATTTTATTTTGGGTCCACTGCCAGCACTACTTTAAAGTTGTTTCGATAAGCAATATCCATCACATTAACTGCATGTTCAATTGGCACACCTTTTTCTACGTGAAGCATTATTGCAGGTTCCTTTTGACCAGTTAGTAAAGTCTTTAATTCACTTTCTATGCTGGATTCTTCCACTTTTTTGGTATCTATGAAGTATTCTTGATTTTTATTTACACTGATGGAGATGTTTTTTACCTCATCAGAACTACCTGAAGACTTGGGTAACACTAAATCTAACGCATTAGTAGATACAATAGTGGTGGATGCGATCATGAAAAAGATGAGCAATAGAAAAACAATGTCAGTCATTGACGACATATTAAATTCTGCAGATACTTTATTTCTTCCTCTTATATTCATTAGGTCGGTTCGTTTAATAAATCTAAAAATTCGACAACATTTGCTTCCATTTGATTAACGACTTTGTCCGTTTTGGTAACTAAGTGATTGTATCCAACATAAGCGGTAATACCAACAATTAGCCCTACAACTGTAGTCATCATTGCGGTATAAATTCCCTCAGAAAGTGTGCTCATTTCGATTTTACTGCTACCGCTTTCCGCCATTTTTTGAAAAGAAATTACCATTCCTACAACAGTACCTAAAAATCCAGTCATAGGACCAGCACCTGAAATAGTCGCTAGCATGCTAACGTTTTTTTCTAATTTATAAATCTCTAATTTCCCAGTGTTTTCAATAGCCGTATTGATATCATCAAGAGGTTTTCCAATACGAGATATGCCTTTTTCAATCAGTCGTGCAACTGGAGAATTGGTTTGTGCACAAAGCATTTTAGCCTCGCTTATCTTGCCATTCAGTAAGTTCAATTTAATGTTATTCATAAAGTTCGTATCTATTTTTGAAGCGGCATTTATTGCTAAAAGACGTTCTACATAAAGATAGATTGCAAAAAATAAAAGAATAAAAATAACAGACATTATAATCTGTCCAATCAATCCGCCACTGAAAACCAGCTCGAATACAGTTAATTTTTCTTTTACTTCTGCGGCTTTTTCGGCTACTTGACCAGCAACTGCAGTTGAATCGATTTGAAGAAAGTGAATCATAATTTTTTTTAATGTTTTTGATTGTTTGAATAAAACGTTTAAAAGTACTAAAAATTGTTATCGAATGTAATGTTCTATGAAGAGAAAAACAAGTGCGCCAGCAATAAATCCGCTAAAAGCGAGCCAAGTTATTTTTTTTAAATACCAAATAAAATCAATTTTTTCCATTCCCATTGCAGCAACACCAGCAGCAGAACCGATAACAAGCATACTTCCACCAGTACCTGAACAATAAGCTATAAAATGCCAAACAGGGCTATCTATTTCATAAGTATACATTCCCATAGTAGCTGCAACTAATGGGACATTATCTATAATTGAAGAGAGTATTCCCAGCAAAATTACTACAATATCCATATTTGGTATTGCGTTGGATAAACTCTGAGCAGCAAAGCGTAAAGTTCCAACTTCATTCCCGTCTAAAGTGCCATAAACCATTGATTCGAGTCCGGCTACTGCCATTAAAATTCCCAAAAAGAATAAGATACTTGAAAATTCTATTCGTGACAAAGCAGTATGAACAGAATATTTTGAATTGGTTGATTTGTCAAAATCTTCTTCTGGGTGAATGTATTCAGAAAATAACCAAACCGCACCTAAACTAAAGATCATTCCCAAATAAGGAGGTAAATGTGTAATGGTTTTGAAAACAGGCACAAATATGATGGCAGCCAAACCAAAGTAAAGCATTTTTGTACTACTCAATAAGTGTTCTTGTTCTTTGCTAATATGTGTTTCCTCTATGGATATTTTTCCACTAAATGTTTTTAGTCGTGAAGCAAGTGCAAATGGTACAACAAAACAAATGATTGATGGCATAACAACATATTCTATTAGTCCTAACGCCGTTGTTTTATTAGCAATCCATAGCATGGTTGTAGTTACATCTCCAATAGGAGACCAAGCTCCACCTGCATTTGTTGCGATAATTATTAGTGAAGCATACCAAATACGTTCTTCTTTATTATGAATTAGTTTTCTCAAAACAGTAATTAAAACTATTGTAGCTGTTAAGTTGTCAATAATTGCAGAAAGGAAAAAACCTATTATTCCTAAAATCCATAGTAGTCTGACTTTACTTTTAGTTTTTATTGCACTTTTAATAACATCGAATCCTTTGTGTAAATCAATCAATTCGACAATTGTCATTGCCCCGATTAGGAAGATTAAAATTTCTGCAGTTGCTGCAAAATGATGGGTTAGGACGCCATGAAAACCTTCGTTTTGAGCGTTCAAATCAGCAGAAAGAATTGAATACACATTTTCTTTACCATCAATTACAGAAAACCATCCCATATTAAATCCAACGGCAAGAAATGCCCAAATAAGAGAAGCCATTAGTAAGGCAGGAACAGTTTTGTCAATTTTTAAAGGATGTTCCAAAGTAATAGCTAAATAGCCAATTACAAATAGTGCTATGATTATTGCTGTCATTTTATACTAATTGTTTGAGTGCAATTTCAAAAGCTGTTGCACTGATGTTTTTTTTGTTAGCATTCAAATTATGCGCATTTTCGATGGCTTTTTTGATGGTTTCAGACGTGTCGTAAAAAATAGCCTCGTCGGTCATTTGAACTTTCTTTTCCATAAAATAAGCAAAAACGCGTGCCATTCCGCAATTCGAAATGAAATCAGGAATTAAACTAATTTTGCTATCGGTTTCTTCCATAATCGGTCCGAAGAAAATCTCTTTATCGGCAAACGGAACATTCGCACCACACGAAATTACTTCCAAACCTGAGTTAATCATGTTATTCAATTGCTCTTTAGTTACCAATCGAGAGGCAGCACATGGTGCAAAAATGTCAGCACCAATGGTCCATATTTTTTCATTGATTTCGGTAAACGGAATCATGTTTTCGACTACTAATTTATTGCCATCTTTGTTTAAGAATAAACGTCTGATTTCTTCAAAAGTGAATCCATTTTCATTAATCACACCACCATCACGATCAATAATTCCGATGACTTTCACACCCATTTCTGCCAAATAAAAAGCCGCAGCAGAACCTACATTCCCAAATCCTTGAACAATCGCTTTCTTGTCTTCAAAATTACCGCCATAAGTGTTGTAGTAATGGCGAACCGCTTCGGCAACGCCATAACCAGTAATCATATCGGCTACAGTATATTTTCGGAGTACATCAGGAGAGAATTTGGGGTTTTCAATAACCTTGATTACACCTTGTCGCAATTGACCAATTCGGTTGATTTTGTCTGCTTCAGTAGGTTTGAAATGACCGTTGAAAACTCCTTCTTGCGGATGCCAAACACCACATTCCTCAGTAAACGGAATTACTTCGTGAATTTCATCCACATTCAAATCGCCACCTGTTCCGTAATAGCTTTTTAACAACGGAGAAACCGCTTTGTACCAACGTTGTAAAACCCCTTTTTTTCTTGGATCGTTAGGGTCGAAGTTGATTCCTGATTTGGCTCCACCAATGGCTGGTCCGGAAACCGAGAATTTTACTTCCATAGTTTTGGCTAATGATAAAACTTCGTTCATGTCGAGACCTTTTCTCATACGAGTTCCACCACCGGCAGCACCGCCACGGAGTGAGTTGATAACTGTCCAACCTTCTGCTTCGGTTTCACTGTCTTTCCAATTGAATACGATTTCGGGTTGTTTATTTTCAAATTTTTTTAATAAATCTTTCATTGATTAGATTGTTTGTGGTGCAAATATAAGCTTTTAAAAATATTTGATTTGAATGGTTATGACGAAATTAAGATGACTTTGAACATGGATTTTGATTTTAACTTTCAAAAAATCAGAAGAAATTGTGAGTTTAATCGTATTTATTGACTGATGAAAGGGAATGTAATTGAAATGAGAAAATGGAGCTTATACTTTAGTCGGATATTTCTACTGTATTGAAAATTAGTTAAATAATTTGAAAATACCCATTTGTAGGGATTTATGCCTTTTTAATAGTACCCAATTTTGTAATTCAATTTAAACCCTCTTAATTATGAAGAATTTTAACTTTTTGAAGTGGTGCGTCCACAACTTTAGCTCTCCTTTTTTTCGATCGAGTATCGTTAAAAGTGGTAGTCCAACTAGTATTTGTTTGGTTGGAAGAACACAATCTGGAAGTGGTTTTACCATGAATAGCGGTTCATTGATAATGAGAGTGATGCTATTTCTTGCGTTCATTTTTAGCTCTTGTTTGACCGCTCAAATTAATTTTACTAACTCTCAGGCTGCGAATTTGGTCATCGGTCAAGCGAATTTTACGGCCAATGTTGCCAGTTGTACTCAAAATGGGCTGTATGCGCCATCGTACACGGCCATAAGTTCTAAAGGAGTTCTGGCAGTGAGCGAACAAACCGGTGGTCGAGTTAAGTTATGGAATCCAACGCCAAGTGCAAACGGAGCTAATGCTACTGTTGTGGTTGGGAAAACTAATTTTACTGATTGTACCAATGTTGGTGCCAATCAGTCGAATGTTAGTAATTCTAATGGAGTGGCTTTTTCGCCCGATGGCAACAAATTAATCGTAACTGATTTCAGCAATAATAGAGTATTGATTTGGAATACGATCCCGACAGTAAATGGTCAGAATGCCGATGTGGTATTGGGTCAAGCTAATTTTACTTCTTCGTTTGGTAGTGTTTCTGCTTCAGCAATGAGCGGACCAACGGGAGCTTTTGTAAGTAGTGATGGACGACTATTAATTGCTGATAGAGGAAATCACAGAATATTAATTTGGAACAGTATTCCAACCACAAATAACAAACCAGCCGATGTAGTGGTTGGACAAACCGTTTTTACTTCTCCTGGTGGAGGAAGTTCAGCAACTAGTATGGTTAATCCTTGGGGTGTTTGTGTTTCTCCTGATGGTAAGCTTTTGGTTGCTGATTCAGCCAATAATAGAGTATTGATTTGGAATTCAATTCCAACTACAAACGGTGCCGCAGCCGATGTGGTAATTGGTCAGCCTATAATGGGAACCAATGGCTCGGGAACTACTTCAACTACTTTAAATGCCCCAATTGGTGTTACGGTTTCACCATCAGGCAAAGTTGCTATTGGTGAATTTGGAAATAGTAGAGTGCTTATTTACAACTCAATACCAACTGTGAATGGAGCAGCTGCGAATGTGGTTTTAGGTCAGCCTAGTTTTACTTCATCTACCGCTTTTTATCCTTCAGGATCACCAACTAATAATAATATGTTCAGTATTTATAATGCTTCTTTCGATTTATATGGTCGATTGTATGTAGCAGGTAGAGAAATGAATCGTGTTTTGGTTTTTGGTGCAGCGCCAGCAACACAGGCCAATTTGGGTATCGGAATAACTTCCAATATTTCAACAGCTTGTTTAGGAACGAGTAATACAATTACCATAACAATCACTAATGCAACTGCTACCGCGGCTTCTGGTGTAATTGCTACAGCAAGTTTGCCTGCAGGTTTTACTTATTCTTCTCATACTGCTTCGGGCGGAACTTATAATCCAACATCGGGTTATTGGAATGTGGGTTCAGTTCCAGCATCTGGTTCAAGAACATTGACCATAAATGGAATTGCCAATGCTTCGGGTAGTTTATCTGCTTACGCATCAATAGTTCAATCCAATCAATTGGATCCAGTTTTATCAAATAATGGGGCAAGTGTATCGTATTCTATAGTTGGTGTAGTTCCGGCGCCAACAGGTAGTTCTTCACAATCATTTTGTAATGCAGCTACAGTTTCAAATTTAACTGCTACAGGAACTGCTATTCAATGGTATGCAAACGCTTCTTTAGGAAGTCCACTATCGACTTCATTGTCTTTAGTAAATGGAATTACTTATTATGCTTCTCAAACAATTGGAACCTGTGAAAGCACAACTCGCTTACCCGTTACAGTTACCATTCAACCATTGAATACCTATTATCAAGACGCAGATGGCGATGGGTATGGTAATCCTGCAATAACAACTTCGTCATGTACTCCTGTCGCTGGATATGTTTTGGATAATTCCGATTGTAACGATAATCAAATACAATATTTAGATGTTGATGGTGACGGATTTGGAACCACTACTCAAGTGGCTTGCGGTGTAGCTAACAATTTAGATACTAATGACAATTTGCTGACCTATTTGGATACTGATGGCGATGGGTTTGGTTCAACAACCTTGGCTCCAAGTGGAGTGACCAATAATTCCGATTGCAATGACAATCAAATTCAATATTTAGATGCTGATGGCGATGGATTCGGTTCAACCACTCAAGTGGCATGCGGTGTAGCAAATAATACAGATTGTGATGACAATCAAATTCAATACGCTGATGTTGATGGCGATGGATTCGGTTCAACTACTCAAGTAGCTTGTGGTGTAACTAATAATTCAGATTGTGATGACAATCAAATTCAGTATTTAGATGCTGATGGCGATGGATTTGGTTCGACTACTCAAGTTGCTTGTGGTGTGGCTAATAATTCCGATTGTGATGATAATCAAATTCAATATTTGGATAGCGATGGCGATGGATTTGGATCAACTACTCAAGTAGCCTGTGGTGTGGCAAATAATTCAGATTGTGATGATAATCAAATTCAGTATTTAGATACTGATGGCGATGGATTTGGATCAACTACTCAAGTAGCTTGTGGAGTTATAAATAATTCAGATTGTAATGACAATCAAATTCAATATTTCGATGGAGATGGAGACGGTTTCGGAACTGCGGTTCAAGTAGCTTGTGGAGTCGCGCTTACAGGTGATTGCAACGACGCTAACGCAGCGGTTAATCCAAATGCAACAGAAGTATGTTACGATGGTATTGATAATAACTGTGATGGAACCATCGACGAAGGTTGTACACCAATCATATCCGTAGTTCAAATGGCTCAATGTGGTTCAACATTGTCTTCCATCAACCAACAAATCTTTGCTAATTTAGTAGCTGGAGCTCAAGGTTACCGATTCAGAGTAACGGATATGTCAAACATGCAAGTGCAAACGATTGACAGA
>JAFLBS010000002.1 GCA_017303755.1 Flavobacteriales bacterium
CAATTGCAAATCCACCAAACATTTCTTTAGGTAAGTATTTTATTGAAAGTTCTTTAATTTCTCGTTTTTCATACCAACCAAATAAAAAATAGTAGCTTGAAAGTAACACAAAAAAAGAAACTAGATGAATTAAAGGGTCGGCAGTGTTTTTGTCTTTGATTATACTATAAAATAGTGGTTTTGATACAAAATTTTGTATTCCTACAAAAAGAGAAAAGCAAACAGTTATTCCCAAAATTATTTTTGTAATTGGAAAATACAAGATTTTTTTGATTGATTGATTCATAATTGATTGATTTAACGAAAAGAATGGGAAATTGTTACAAGTAAAAATAGATTTAAATTTTCTGTTTTTTAAGCTGACCGCTAGCGTTATCCAGCTTCACTTCAGTTGCTGCTGTAAAAACTAACAAAACAAATCACAGAAAAGAAATTTGTACCTCAATATGGTTACTTTGAAATTTCCTCTAATGTCTTTATGTTATCATCAGGAATACGGTCTATCATTTTGTTATACGGGTCGATACCTGCTTTGATTGGCAGTTTCTTTGTGATAAAAGTATAGGTAGATTTTCCTGGTTTCACCCAAACTTTCTTCATAACTAAAGGTGTCTTTATAGTCATACCTTGTTTGTTTTTAGTATCATTGTCAAATACTGCAATCTCTAATAAGTTTGGTTTAGTTCCTGTAGACAATAACTTACCATTACCATCAAAATAGCTTTTCGAACTTTCGACTTCGAGCGTTACTTCATAGTTACCGTTGGCTACTTTTTTATAAGAAGCATTTGTTACCCTATTAGAATAAAGTGTGATCTTTTTGAAACTATCTTCTATGTAATACTGTAAGTCAGCCGGCGTTGCTGCCTTAATAAAGTCATACCATTCTAATGTAGTAGTGAAAGGCGCTTTTTGTCTGAAACGTGCTGCCTCCGTGTAGGATTTGAAAGCGTTGTTTAAGTTCTTTTCACCTATTAAATCTTGAAGGCCATACAGCACTAAAGCACCTTTTTGATACCAAACATAACTTTGATTATCATTGTCCATCAATGTTTTTTCAAACTTACTCTCGTTGGCTCTACTTCTTAAATATTGATCCAAGTCTTCTTTTAAAAATTTTTGCATGGCATCTATTCCATATTCTTTTTTCATGACCATCAACGAAGAATACTCTGCCATAGATTCTGAAATTTGATTGGCGCCACGAGTTGCAGAAGGCATAACTTGGTGACTCCACCATTGATGGGCAACTTCATGTGCGGTTACTGTATAAACGTAATCCAAATCATTTGGATCACTAAAATCTCCTACCCAGCCAAAACTTTCTGCAAAAGGAACCGTATTGGGAAAGGATTGTGCAAAACTGGCATAACGAGGGAATTCGAGTATCCGCATTTGAGTGTACTGGTACGGGCCATAATTCTCTGAATAATAATCCATCGAGTGTTTTACGCTTTTTACAAAACGATCAATATTATAGGTATGTGTTGGATGATAGTATATTTCTATATTTACTTTTTCGCCGGCTTTGCCTTTCCAAACTTCTTTATGAACAGCATATGCAGCTGACGAAATGTTATAGAAAAAGTCTAACTTATCATTCATTTTATAAGTATAATACTGTCTGCCATTGGCTTTCCATTTTTTCTGCAAATAGCCTGGCATAATAGCAATTTGATCGGGAGCTGTACTCACAGTTCCTTCAAAAGAGATAAAATCACCATCATCGTTAAATAATAGATTATTCAATCCCCAGGTATCCGTTTGTGAAGGTAACTGATAATCTTTAATAGGCAGCTTGTATTTTTTTCTGTCTTGGTCACTTGTTAGCTCGTTTTGGGCATCATAACCAAAAGAAGGGATGAAGTTGTTGTTTAAAAATGTACCGTTATACACGATATCGGAACCCGAACCTTCATTAGGAAACCCTTTATAGAAACCAGTAACTTCTAAGACCATTGTAATGGTATCCTTAGGTTGTAATGGTTTGTCGAAAGCATAAATTTCATAACCAAAATCTTTGTACTTTTTAGTAAGTTTTGGAGTTTTACCTTCAATAGTAAAGGTATTTACTTCTTTTTTTAGTACTCCTTCCGGACCCCAATTCAAATGTAAAGCGTTGATAACTTCATTAGATTTATTTACCATTTTATAAGTTACCTTAATTTTGGCTGACCTGTTTTCAGGAAATAAATCGGCGTTTAATTTTACATCAATAACTTTTGGTTGCGTAATTTTATCATACTTGCTAAGTTGTTTTTCATATTCAGCAGAAGCAATAATTCTTTCTTTTTCTGTTTTGTAGTTGTTCAGAATTTTGGTATTGTAATAAATAAAGCCACCCGAACCCATAAAAATGCAAAGTAAAATAAAGAATGCTGAAATCGTTCTAACATTCAATCGCTCTCTTGCTATTTGCCAACGTGCTTTTCTGCCTGAGTCGGTTCCACGTTTCCAGAATAGATATCCAATAATTAGTAAAACGCCACCACATGCCAACCAATAGGTTCTGAACCAAAACAGAGCTTCGCCAAAATGCCCAAATCCATTCATGTCAGATACCGTATAGTCTGGTGAGTAACTATACAAGTATAAATTGTTGTCTATATTGGCAAATTGATTCAATCCAAAAATGAATACCCAAATCGCAATAGCAATAACGTGTCCCATAAACTTTTTGGTCACTAACGAATGCACAAAAAAGGCCAATAAAACGAAAATGATGTACTTAGGAAATTCGATTAAATACAAATCAGTGAAGTACATATCAAATTCGAAATTGAAATACCCTTTAATAATTTGGATGAGTACGCCGTTAAACATAATAATGTTAACTAAGACAAAACTAATCATCATTAGGGATAAAAACTTAGACCCATATACCAAGCGATTCGGTAACGGAAACGCACCAAATATCTGATCATAATTAACGCTGCGTTCTCGATGCAATACTTCACCTGTTATAAATACGATAAGGATAAAGATAAGAATCATATACGAATCATTTTTTATCTCCAACATATAGTAGGTCGTTGGTAACGAAGGTGTTCCGTATATAGGATTGGCAAACCATGCATCAAAAAACAGTGATAAGACAGCAGCAATTAGAATGGCTATAAAGAAGTTATCTTTAATGATGTTCTTGAATTCCATAAAGGCTAAATCAATCAATAATCTAATATTTAAGCTTTTGGAGAACACTTTTGAAACCTTTGGAATTTTAGTAAAGGCAGCAGATACATTGGCTTCATCTAAGTTATCATTTTTCTTTTTTGAAGTATAATTTTTCTTTAAAAAATTTATGAAGTCAAATCGGAACAAGGTAAATAGCAAAGCTGACACACCCAAACCAACCCATATAAGACGATTCCAAATAAGCATTCCTTGAAACGGAACCGTCATCGAGTTTTGTTCTTCTGGCGTCCAGTATCGAATAATATTTTGATACGTTCCTAAACCAAAAGGGTCTAGTAAGCTTACTAAGTTTTCTTTTTCAATATCTTGCGTTAAGGTTAACGTAATTATATACGTAATAAATAAAATGGCGCCACCAGCATAGGCCAACATCACCCTTTTTGTCAAACTAACCAACGCAAAGAAAATACATCCTGCAAAGAAAAAATTTGTCCAATACAGCATTAAAGTTGGCTGCAAATAATACCAAAGATTAAAGCTGGTAAAGCGTTCAGGTTCCTCATAACCCGCATAAGGACCAATCATAAAACCTATAATTAATCCTAATTGCAATCCTAGACTTACCATAAGCAGTATTGTCATAGAACCAAAAAAGCGGCCTAACAAATAGCCTTTTTCAGTAATGGGATAGGAAAAAAAGTAATTCTCGGTTTTATGCTCAATATCTCTATACACGGGAACGCCCATAATAGCACTGGCCAGCATAATACCAAAAATACTAAAGGTTGATAAAATAGTGGCGATAGCGATAGGAGAGTTCACAAACACCTTTTCTGAATTTGGACCATTTCCTCCAATAGCCATAATTAATCCAAACAACATTAGTATACCAAGGTAGGACCAAGTAGCGGGTCTTTTTAATCTATATCTGATTTCGAATAAGAATATTTCTTTTAACATAATTGAATAATTTTATAGGTTCTGATTAAACAATTATACTAAAGTACTATCCAAGCGTGAAGTGATTTCAGCAAAATACACATCTTCTAAATTGGCTTCAAAGGCTTCAAAAGAAGTATCAGGTTTGTTATCGCTCAAGACATGAATAACGGTTTTCCCAGCTTTCAAGTGTGTAGAAATAACCTGTAAATCGTTTCTATAGTTTACTAACTCGTCTTTTTCAATGGCTTTAGTCCATATTCTGCCTTTAACGCCTTCGGTTAATTCATTTGGATTTCCTTTGGTCACAACTTCGCCCAAACAAATAATCGCCATGTTAGTACATAAGTTAGAAATATCTTCTACTATATGCGTCGATAAAATAACAATCGTATTTTCTCCAATTTCACATAATAAATTATGAAAACGATTCCTTTCAGCAGGATCTAAACCAGCGGTAGGCTCATCCACAATAACTAATTTTGGATCACCAATTAAGGCTTGTGCAATACCAAAACGTTGCTTCATACCACCAGAATAGGTTCCTAAACTTTTATTTCGAACATTCCATAAATTAGTTTTATTTAAAAGTGATTCTACTAATTCTTTGCGTTCGCCTTTATTTGAAATACCTTTTAAGGAAGCAATATGATCAAGCATAGTATAAGAACTAACTTTAGGATACACCCCAAATTCTTGTGGAAGGTATCCTAGAATTTTTCGAACTTCGGCTTTATCTTTTAAAATATCTAAATCACCTAACATAGCCGAGCCGGAATCGGCTTGTTGTAAAGTAGCGAGTGTTCTCATTAAGGATGATTTCCCCGCTCCGTTAGGTCCTAAAAGACCAAACATACCTTGAGGTATATCTAATGTGATACCTTTCAATGCATGAACACCGTTTGAATAGGTCTTGCTTAAATTCTTGATTTTTAATTCCATAATTTGATTGTTTTTTTGATTGATTAATTAATGTTTTTAAAATATAAGGTTTATAGTATAAAATGACAATTCTGTTGTTTTAGTCTTAATGTTCCAAAACATGTTACAGTTTTATATCCCTGAGATTATAATCATTAGTGATTTCTAGTAAAAAGCATCGTTCTCAGGCTTTACGGCTGTTGCGGATTAAGGAAGCCAAAACTTTTGGTTTTGAACTGACTTTTAAGATACAAAACAAACTTTAAATTAAGCCTAAAACCCGCAATAGCGTAAAACCTGTGTTAATGGCATCCCAAAAAACGATTTATTCTTACTATCAGGGATTTCAGATGTAAAGGACATTAAATTTACAGGAACGACAGAGTTGTCTGGAAACTTGATTAAGCCATTCTGCAATATCTTTTTCCATCTTAATTTCAAGTTTTTTAGATTAAAAGTATTTACTTTAGTTCCATTTTTTACTGTAATGTTTGAGGTTGAATATACGTATTTGTCATCAAAAAAAATAAAATCAACAGGTTTGACAATATCAATTTTATAAATCTCTTTTCCAGCTAATTCCCAAGTCGAAAACCATTTTTTAATGTTGTTATAAAATGCTAAATCTTTTTGCTCTTGATTAGTCTTAATTTGGCTAAAAATGGGCAAACAAAATAAAAATGAAATTAGAGTATAAATTATTTTTTTCATCCGTGTTTTTTTAAAATTACTGCCAACTAAAAAATATTTGTAAGTATTTGTATTTTTAATCATATTGTGTGAGTTACAGACCATTTTTATTTTAATGAGTTAATAATATCAGTTAATGCAATTTTACTTTCTTTCATTAGAGGTAGTAAAGGCCAAATATGGGGCATTCCTTTACCAAAGAATATGCTATGTGGTACTCTTGAATCTCTTAAATTTTCAATTAGTAGCAATTGGTCAGGGTATGTAATATCATTTTCAGCAATGTATAATTGTGTCATAGGAAAACTTATAAAGTTTCCATTAATTGGCGAGATATTTGGATTCACTAAACTATCATTACCAACACACATTTTTTTTGCACTTAAGACTCCTTTTTTGGATAGTATAGGATCTTTTTTTTCAATCTTATCAATCAATGGATTGTCAAAAGAAGCATTTAAAACAGGAGAGATTAATATAAGCCTGTTGGGTAGTTGACATCCTCTAATTATGAGACGTTGTATTAAAGCGATAATTAAAGTTCCGCCAACAGAGTCGCCAATTAGAGTGATCTCATTATGATTATATTTTTTATTAGCGAAGTCATAAACTAAGTCAATATTGTCAGAAATTTGATTAATTTTATTTTCTGGAGCTTTAGGATAATCACACAACCAAATTGTGTAATTAGTTTCTTTGGAGATTCTTTCGATAGTGTCCCAATGATGTTTAAATGGCCCAGAGATGAAAGCTCCTCCGTGAATCCATAATAGAAGTTTATTACTACTTTCATTACTTTTGATTTCTGAAATCTTGGTTTGTTTTATTTTGTAGGTTTTAATAAATGATGTGGAAAATAATTTTTTTCTAATAAAGTAAACATCATTTTTACGTAATGCCAAATAATCAATTGGACTTTTACTATAGGTTTTTTTGATTCCTTTGATTTTAATAATTATCAACAATATATAGTACGTAATGCTTTTCATGAAATTAATATATTAAATCAATTTATTTTTAATTATCAATTCAATATAGAAAAATGGCTTAATCATGATTTTACTATTTTAAATTACTATCACCCATTAAAAAGGATATTATATTACATCAGTTTCATACTGAAGACAAGAAAATTATTGTCGTTATTGATATCCTTTTACATATTCAATTATGAATTCTTTTGGATATTTTTCTTTAACGTTATTGTTGTCACGACCTGGAATTTCATATATTCCTAGCATAAGTTGCATTGGGTAATCAGGAGATTGTTGTATTTCTTTAACTTTTATATTGTTGATATAAAAATTGGTTTCACTTTCAGTCCAATGAACAGCGTAGATTTGGAATTCATTTACATCAATAGTATATTCTTTCTCTGAAAAATTTTCGGTAAGCTTTGAATCATTGAATTTATGAATTCCCATGCCAATTTTCACTTTATTATCATTGATGTTCCATCCTTTGATTTCCATTATACATATCTCAGCTGATTTGTTGGGAGTATCTTCAAATCCAATCATCCATAATGAAATTACATTAGATTTAGATGCTAAAAATTTAGCTTTAATTTCAAAGTAACCATATTGAGGTACAAATTTCTTTTCTGTATTTTGTTCTTCACGAACGAGGCATTTTAAATTGAAAAATTTATGCTGACCAATGTTTGTCCCTAATTTTCCGGAGAATAATCCAGTTTGAATTGATGAACATTTCACATCTCCATTAAACTCTGGACACCACGGCTTCTGATTTTTTAAAATCTGTAGATGTAAACCATCTTTTTTTAATTTATAATTTGGTTTTGATAACTCCTTAGAACTCCAATGTGGTAAATAAAATGGAATCCAATTATTATTGTTTAATTCTTTGGAACTAAAATCATCATTAAAAACTAATTTGAGGGTATTATTCATGTTTAATTAAGTACAAATATTTAATTTTTTTATTGAAGGTTGCATTAAAATAAATCATTATTATCTATTGTAAAATCTATTTTTTTCACCAACATATAATGAAAATAAAACAAAAATAAGAAGGAAATTGAACTCCATTCCGTTTCTCCCGCCTCCAACAACAAACCAACCTTCTTTAAAATGGACTAATATTATACCCATAATCAGAATAAAAATATTCAAAATACAAACCAATTTTACATATCTATTGATTAGTAAAAAGAATGCGCCAAATAGATGAATGAGTTTTATCGACCATGCTAACGGAACACCAAATGGAGCAAAACCAATTTGATTTAAAAAAAGATTTCCAAAGTCATTGATTCCATTATTAAAGATACCAAAAGCACTATGGGCGATAAATATTACTGCTATTGCATAACGGAGAATAAATGAAGAGTTGTTAATTTTCATAGACTGTGGTTTTGATATATTAGAATTATAAATCCTTATTTTTACTATTCTTTCTATTATGTTTTATCTCATTTTTCTATTTATTTCACTTCCCAAAAATGTATTCCACCCTTTAAATCGATGGAAACAACTTGTGATTGGTCTTTGGAAACTTTAATTTTATTTATTGTTGCATTATGAAGAGTTAAAGTTTCTATTAGTTCTCCACTATTTTTCTCCCATACTCGGATGCTTCGATCGATGCTTGCTGTAACTATTTTGTCACCAGCAAATTTTGCGGCTGTTAATTGCATTTGGAACGGAATTTCGACTATTTCATTACTATCATTTGGATTTTTGAAAGGCATGTTTGGATGCTTTATTTTAAACTCTTTAGAGTTCTTATAAATGTTAGATTTCGTACATTCGTTATAATCTAACGACAAGAAATTCCCTAAACTATCCATATCGGCAAAACGTTGCAGTGAAATTTTAAATTCGCTTATTGTCTCTTTTTTTATTGAATCCCAAAACAATAATTTATTTGAAGTTATTATTGTGAATACTTCCTTTTCATTTATGTTTTTGATTCCTCCCTTAGGAATTTCTTTCGAAAGATTAACGAATTCATAACCCTTGTTTACATCCCAAACATATCTATTTCCATCTTGATCATGAGATATTAAATACTTGAAATTATCATTATAGAAGGCATTAATGCACCAGGAGTTTTTAATAGGTAATCTTTTTAGAATTTTTCCGCTATTTATATCAACTATAAGAATTCCATTTTCTAATGTTGTTATAGCTATTACTTTTTTTTCAGGATTATAAGAAATTGAATATATTTCATCTTCAATTTTGGCAACAAAGATCTCTTTGGGGTTGTCTTTTATTATTTTAGCTATTCTGCCATTATATGTTGTAACCAACACGGTATCTTTTTTGCTTATATAAGTAACATCTGTAAATGAAATTGGATTTATATTTGTAAATTTTGGTATAAAAATGTCTTGAGAATGGCAAGAAAAATAAAAAAAATTGACAGAGAAAATAATCAATAAAGAGAATGTATTATTTTTCATTACTATAGAATTTAATATCATTATTGTTTTTTTTCAATTCTATTGAGGCATCCTCATCATTTGCTTGAAGTGAAACTTTATTTTCACCATTTTTACTGTACAGCATTAAACTTGTTGCACCTTGTGGTTCGGCAAGTAATAAAAACTGTTGACTTGTTTTGGAGTCCAATGTTAAAAAGGCATTTCCATAATTATCGTCGGTAACGTATCCGCCTCGTTCTTGCCCTTCAGAATCGTAAAGCATTATTCCCGAAACAGATCCTTGTTTTTTTCGAACTTTAATTCGATGTCCATTTGCTATATTTGGCTCAGGTAAATGAGAACCAATAATAGCACGTTCAATTCCTAAACTATCAACAACGACGACTCCTCTTACTTTAATGATTTTGTCTATTAAATTGACCTCTGTTAGGTTATCAATTTTTTTAAAGGAGAACAGATAATAACTAAAAGTTATTATATTGCAAATGCTTAGAAATAAGTAAATTTTATTTTTCATTTTTTTAATTATAAGGTTCAACTATAGTTATATCTGTTTTATCTTTTGAGTGTAAAATTGCCTTTGTATTCCTTTCCGTTAGCTCGTTGAATTACAAACCAATAATCATCGGAAGGTAAATCTTGACCATCTAATTTTCCATCCCAAACGTTCAAGTCATTATTCAATACTTTTAGAAGTTTACCAAAACGATCGAAAATCATTATTTTGATGTTAGTTTCTAATTGTGAATATTTCACCTTCCAATAATCGTTATATCCGTCATTGTTTGGAGTGAAATATTTTGGATAGGTTAAAATGTAAGTTTCATGTAGTGTTGTGCCGCAACCATTTTTGTCTCTTACAAAAATGGTATATTCTCCAGCATCGAGATATTCAAATACGTTGGAATCTTGATATGTAATTCCATCAATGGAATATTCATAATCGCCTAAACCGAAAGAATGTATTATAATGAAATTATTATTATCACTTAAGTCTTCTGTTTCAATGTTTTGAATAGTTGCTACATTGGACATTTCAACTGAAAAGCTTTTAGTTGTTTGACATAATATATTTTCATTGTCATGGCTTACAGTTACAGAGTAATCGCCTGGCTCTGTGATAACTACCGATGATGTTGTCGCGCCTGTAGACCAGATGTAACTCGCGAAATTTGTAGGTAATGAGATTTGTAAGGTATTGTTTCCTTCACAAATGCTGTAAGTTTGGTTTAATTCAAATTCGGGTTTTTGTTTAACCTCTAAAATCATAGTTGTTATTATGAAGCAATTTCTATTTGCATTGTTTGATATTCGTATGTAAATTGTTTGAGGATTTGAGGTGTTTGTATAATTTGAATTTAATATATTCATGTCATTTTCTGCGTCATTGTATGACAAATAATAGTCTATATTGAAATCTCCAATTGATTGTCCTGCCAGAATTTCAGAATTTTTTGAGGTTAAATCAAAGATTGTTGAACCCGAGTTTTCCTCGCAAAGTATATAATTTGAAATTGGCATCGTAAAAGGTTGTTTTGCAACTTTAATTTCAATTGTGGTAATTGCATAACAGTTTGTATTTATGGTATTCTCAACTCTTGCATATAAAGTTTCTTCTATATTTGAGGTGTAGTAAATTTGGGGAAGAGGATTACTATTATTTTGCGCTTCTGACAAAGTTAAATGATAGGTTGCACTGAAAGAGCTTTGATCATCATTGAGAATAATTAGACTGCTAAGTGAAGTAAAATCGAATGCTTCTGAGTTATCATATGGAAATGAATCACATCCTTTTAAATCGATAGAAGGTATAACTATTGGTTTTTCGGAAAATGTTACTTCAATGGTAGATAAGCTGTAACAATTAAAATTATTGTAGTAATAAATTTTTGCATAAAAAGTTGATTCACTTGAAGTAAGAACTTGAATTTCAGGTAAGACATTTAAATGATTAATTGCATCAGTCATTGATGCAAAGTATGAGATTCTATATAAATCGAGAGATTGACTGCCTGCTATACTATTTTTGTATTCACTTAAATCTATCTGTGAACCTATTTGATCACATAGTATGATTGGAGGTATAGAATTAGCAATTGGAGGATTGACCAAATTAACTATTTTAGTTCTTGTAAATGTTCCGTTCGTCGTTGAAAAAGTAGCAGAGACTAAATAGTTGCCTACTGAGTTGTATGAATGAGTAGGATTTAATACTGTTGCTACATTGCTACCATCTCCAAAATCCCAAGTAATTGAAGAAATAGGTAAATTACTATTTACAGAAAAGGTAACATCATTTGAACCACAATTATTTTCATAAACAATATTTGCATCAAAATTGGATTGAATTGATTGTGGTAAACCTAAGCGACAAATTCCAGATAATGGAATTTGATTAAAGTTAAATTGGCAATCAGCGCCTATATTTTCTGGGCTATTGATTACACTTAAATAATTGTGATTTCCGTTAGTATATGTACCAGCACAATAAATCTTTCCATCAGTTGCCAGTTGTAATGAACCAAAATAGAACGGGTATTCATCAGTAATCAAGATTTCAGAATTTGGGATGTCAGCTGACGTCAAGTCATATTGAATAATAGTACTCAATGAATACGATGTGTATCCAGCAGAAAGGTATAGTGTTTTACTGGATTGTGAGAATTCGGCACCGTAGCATAGCATGTAGTCTGCAGTGTTTAAAGTAATTTCATTGCTAACTATTCCTGTAGATGCATCAAAATTGAATAGCTGTACATCATTATAACGATTAACACAAACCAACATAGTCCCATCTGGAGAAAATTTTAATTGACCTTGCGTTCTGTATGCGTCTGATGCATTTTCATTTGCTATGGTGGTGCCGATTGAAGTAGCGATGGGGTAGAGATTAACTCCATTAGAGTCAACATTAAAAGCTAAAAAGGAATTGTCCCCAAAGGCATGCGTCATTACCCAATATCCGTCTCCCTCAGAATTTTTTATTGCACATATTTTTTCGCAAACAGGTGTGTGTAACAGAATATTTTTGTTATTTGTAACATCCCCGAAACCGCCATTTAGATTCATATCAACCTCGCTATATCTCATGCCTGAATTCCCGCCCTGAGCAGTTGTAGTAAAAATGTAAAATATATTGTTCGAATTAGGTTTAGGAACTATTATAGCAGATTGAGTGCTCGAAGAATGTCCAAGTAAATTGTCGCCATTTGGCATTACAATATGATCTCTAGTCCATGCTTTACCACCATCGGTGTAAAATAATAATTGGCCAGCACTATTACAAATTGTAGCGCATCCTTCATTTGTGTTAATCAGACCATCATTTAAATCAATAGCTGTAACACTATTAAAGTCTATTCCTGCATTGTTACCAAAGTACCAAATATTTGATTCTCTTTGAGAGAAACATGAAGAGTAAATAAAAAAAAGTACAATTAATTTTTTCATTTTAATCTTTTTTTAAAAATCCGTTGTAGTTACAGAAAACAACTATTAACCTATTTTATTTTCACCAAACCAATTCACTGTTACAACACAACGGATTTATTCTTTAATTACTTTGAAGGATGTGTTTTTTGACATGATAGTAAGGCTAACCGTATACGCACCAGTTGAAAGGTTTGAGACATCAACTTCAAAATTGTTAGATAAAGGTGTTGTCTCTAGCACTAATTTTCCATCTGTACTGTATACCATTATTTTATCAACTGGATCTTTAGATTTAATAGATAGTAAGCCTTTTGTTGGGTTAGGAGCAAAGGAGTAGTCAATAAACCCATCTCCATACTCATCGTTACCTAAAGTGTTAATGCATTCAACCGTAGCTTCCCAACCATTATTACTTTCTCCATAGAAGTAAAAAGGACTCGAGAAAAATTCTAATGTTAATGCTCCAGATGGGTCTTGTGATTCAAATATATATTGATTGGGATAAAAATCAGAACCAAAACCGTATGCTAAAAAAGGATATCCAAAAGTTAAGTAATTTAAAAGAGGACCATTGTTATTTAAACCATCATATATAAAGAGCCAACCATCCCACTCAACAAGATCTAAATTTAAAAATGTTAATTTGATTTTTTTTCCAGGAACTGTTGGCACGATAGTACGTATAATATGTTCTGTGGCCTTATATCCATTATTTGCACCACCAGTATCATAAATAGTTATTCCATCACAATTATCTCCCTGAGTAGCAAATGTTTTTGAATGATTAGGATAGGTCAAATTATTAGCACAACTTCCTCTTACTGTAACCTCGTAATAACTATTTGAATTTAAATTATCAATAAAATATGAATTTGTGTTTACTAAATTCCATACTGGTTCACTACCATGAGGAACAACAGAAATTTCCCATTGAGTTGTTGTTGTATTTGAATCAGACCATTGTATTAATGTTGAATTTTGTGTTACATTCAAAGTTTGTATTCTACCTATTGTATTGATACAACTATCTATACAATTTGAACTTAAACAAGAAGAATTTTCTATGTGTTGAATGATTGCATTTGCTGGTTGTTCTCCAAAACCCAAGGAAAAATTAGGAAAGCAGTAGCTCATAATTGTGCCTAATGTTCCTGGAGGAGTATAAGGTGTTGGACAATCGTAATATGATGGCGCGCAGCCATCAATTGCTGTATTGTTTCCATTCCATACACAGGCATGAGTATGATGAGAACCCAAAACATGTCCTAATTCATGAGTGAGTACATAAACAGGTTGTGAATAGGTTGGTATGTTGGAATAGCTCAAAACAAAGTCACCATAGGCATATTTTCTGTCAGTACAAAGTCTACCAATACCAAAGGCTTGACCACCAAGTTGTCCTGGATCAATATCAGCAATAAACCCAACATCTCCATCAAAATCTGGGCGAATGTTTGTAAAAGCAGGAAGGATGAAGTTACTTGAATAGGAATAATAATCATTTTGTGTCCAAATAAAGATTGTTTTTAAGCTAATCGAAATACCATCGTTATTAAATAGTGTTTGCGAATTATTGAAAATTGAAGTTATCCAATTTGTTGTTGTTGTTAGGTTACTACCATTTGCTAAATATGCTTGATAACCAATTTCTAAATAGGTGGATACACATTTATTGGATTGATTATTTCTGTTATTTTGAGAGCTATTTTGCGTTATTGTTTTTTCATCTTTTGTGTTACAGGTAAATTCAGTATTCACTAATAGATCTGAATCAGAGTAAATAATATATTTTGGACTATCAATTAACTTACCAATATTAATATTTCCTAATTCTGTTGAAGAAATGATTCCGTTCATTTCATTTTCAAAAAAATTAAAAGATGCAATGGAATTTTCATCCCCTTTTATTATCCCTCTATAATGCTGTCCCTTTGAATAGATTATATTTTCTTTTGTATCTGTTTTGATGTTAAAACCGCTTGAAAATATATTTACTCGATATAATTCAATAGTAATTGGTTGACTTTTGAATTGAATTTGTAATTCGATTGTTTGGTATTGATTTATAATTATCTTTTCAAACTCCATAAGTTTTAAAGATACATATGATGCATCTTTAATGATTTTTTCGTTTTTAAAAACGGATTTATCTTCACTATTTTCAAAGATTGATAGTTTTTCAAAATTAAAGTTAGCATCTTTATATCTTTTAATTTCTGCAGGTATTTTTTTTTGTGAGAACGCAACATAAGGCAAACATATAATTAGCGTGTATAGTAGAATTTTTTTCATAACATGTTATTTTAATGATTTGTAGATTTTACAGACAAAAAATTGTCGTCATTATCTTTGCAATTAATTACAACTATATTATTCCTTAATAAATTTTGAGACGATTGATTCATTTGAAGCACTCACAACCTTAATAATATACAATCCACTTGGAAAAGTGCTAACATCAATGTTATCAAATGCATAATTTTGCTTTAGTATTTTTTGACCATTAGAAAGAAAAATACTGACCTCTTTAATGTCCTCATTTGCTTTAATGGTTAATGAATTTTGAGTAGGATTTGGCGACAAACCAACTGAAAATTGATGATTGAAATCAGTATTCAACAATGAGTTTAAACTTACCTTTACTATTCGGTTTGCTCCAGTTTCTGCTATGTATAAATCGTTATTAAACACAACCATACTTTGTGGGTTATTTAGTCCAGTTAGTATAAGTTGTGGCGTAGTAGAACTTCCGTAAGGGTCTATTTTATACAATTTACCTTCTATGTTGTCAGAAATAAATAGGGTTCCTTCATTTAATAATAATGACGACGGATGTGGAATTCCCGAAACCAAAATTTGTGAATTTGTAATTGGGTTGAGAAATGAATTAACACCGACGTAGCCATAATCAGCATTTGCATAATAAAATAAATCCCCATCAACAATGATGTCTTTTGCTAATTCATAAGTCAATACGGTCATTTGAAATGGAAGTGTGCTTGTATCGATTTTCCGTATCGAATAGTTACCATAAATGCATACTGCAACAGCTCCATTTACAACGTCGATACCTTTAGGCGATAATAAGCCAGTTGTTATGTAACTAAACATCTGAGGTGGCGCAATAAGCATATTGAACCGAGATATCTCATCGGATCCTGTCTCCAGTATGTACAAATAATTGTTGTGAATTTTTAAACGAGTGGGCGTTGTAAGGTTACTTGTAAAAAGATCAAAGGCGGCTGGATTTTGATCATTCAAAAAAGCAACAGATATTTTGTTAGCGGCAGATTCAGCAATATACAAATTACCCACTTGGTCAACTGCCAATCCTTGCGGTTCTGCCAATCCTGAAATAACTTCTGTGATTTGAGCTGTTGCAGAGGTAGTAATGGAGAATATAGCTGATAGAGTCAGCAAGATTATTGTTTTTTTCATAGCTATTTAATTTTTAAGAACATAAAAAAAGGAAGATTGAAATGATTATCAAGTTTCTATTCAACCAAACCACTCTATTACAAATTTCATTTTAATCACTAATCTCCCTTGTTTTATATGAACAAATACTGAATAATATAATTACAACTAAAACTTTCTACCAAATGTATGATGATTTATCACAGTAAAATATCACTTAAAAGAGGTGAAAATAAATACCTGTCATCAGGTATGTAGAAATTAAAAATACCCATCATATTCAGCCGATAAACCTTTTTTAATTTTATAGTTAAAAAGTACAATATCCTGATTTTCTAATTTTTAATCAGCTTTGAGGTTACTGTTTTACCATTAGCAAAAGTCAATTTTAAAAAATACAACCCCGATCCAAGATCAGAAATATTAATTGAATTTAAGTCGGAGATTTGAAATACTCTTATTTTTTTCCCTAAGACGTCGAAACAAGTGATATTCAATATGTCATCTTGACTGTGAATTGTAATTTCGTTTTGAGCAGGATTTGGAAAAATACTATAGACGGCTTCTGTAAAATCATTACTATTGAGATTTGCATCTTGAACACAAATATTAAAAGATGCAGTTGTAAGGTTAGCCGAAGCATTAAATACTCGAATTAAATAGGTTTCGCCTACCACAAAACTGTTTCCAATATATGATTCACTTGTAGAAGTTGTATTGGAATTTTGACATGCAACAATAGTTCCGTTGCAATTATTTTGAATAATTTGAAATCCGTGATTTACCCCATTAGCTGGAGAAATATAGACGCTCATCGTTGGATCAGTAGCTACAAATTGATACCATACATCTTGAGAAGAATTTGAACCACAACTTGGAGCTGGTGACGATATTCCCGAACCACTAAAAGTTCCAGTAATTAAGTTGCATTCGATAGCTGGAGTTAATGCAATTGCATTGGAACATAGATCATTTTGAGAATATGATTTTATGAAACAAATAAAAAGTAAAATGAAGTAGTTCTTTTTTTTCATCGTTATATTAATATAAAGATTTTAGGTATAATTCTAATTATGATAGTAAGTAATTCAATATTTTAAATTGATTCTGTAATTGGGGAAAAATTTACTCGTTAAATCTAAGTCAGAATATATTTTTACTATATGGGTTTTAATTGTTGTACAGAGTTACGAAAAATCACATGTTACCACAGATACAATACTTGAGATATAATACTTGTAGTGATGATTGTAATTTATGATTTCTCCAATGGTATTGAAGCTGTGGCAATAAAGTTATTACCAGATACATTATCATATGTGTTGAAATTCACATTATAAGGTATGGTTGACACTTTTTTTGTATTACTAATGAGTTCAGTTAATTGTACAAAAGGATGTTTATGATTAAGACATCCTAATAATTGAATCAGTATCAAAACTATGAGGAAATTAAACTTGAAGATTTTCATTTTCACTTATTTTTTTCAAAGTTAACAAATGAAAAACCCTATTGAAATAGCCAAATAATAGTAATTTTAATTACCTGATTTCAGGTAATCAATCTTAATATTCTATTTTGGAAAATACTTTATTCTATGTGAAAGTCTTTAAATTAGGCCATTTTTTAATGCGAAACTTACTAACTCTGCCACATTTTTAACTTGAAATTTATTCAACAAATTTCTCCTATGGGTTTGAGTAGTTAAGAAACTCAAAAATAATTGGTCAGATATTTCTTGTGTTGACTTACCTTCAATAAGTAATTTTAGAATTTCCTTTTCTCTTCTGGTTAGGCGAGGGATGCTCTTTAAGTCAGTAAATTGTACTTTATTCACCAAGTTTTGGACTTCTTTACTGAAAGCAACCGTTCCGGTTAAAGCAGTTGTTATACAGTATACAAATTCGTCCAAACTTGCACTTTTTAATAGGTATCCACTAGCCCCGTTTTTAATCATTTGAAGCACAATACTTCTTTCAGATTGACTACTTATTCCTAAAACAGTAATCTTTGGATATTTTTTTTTAATTTTTAAGCAAATATCGATACCGTTGCCATCAGCTAAAAAGACATCCAACAGTAAAACGTCAATAGCATTAATTTTTTTGTAGTCAAATAATTCATCACTAGTAGTAAATCCAGCAATAACCTCATAATTAGTTGATTTCGAAAACAACAGGTTCAATCCTTCAACTATTAGAGGATGATCGTCAAGAATTGCTATTTTTGTTTTATTTGTATTCATGAGTCTATTTTTAATTCAATATTATAATAAGTGCCGGTCTCATTACTTTCAAGATGATAAACTCCTTTTAGCATTTCTACCCTACTTCTTAAGTTTTTAATTCCTAATCCTTGTTTTGATTCCGATTCTTGCGGATTATATCCTTTTCCGTTATCTTCAACAGAGATGAAGAATGTGTTTTCGTTTTGGCTACAGGAAACTAATATTTCGCTGCACCTCGAATGCTTTAATGCATTGTTTATTAATTCTTGAACTATTCTGTATATATTAATTTGATTTGAAATGGGGATTTCTTGTTTTATCCCAAAAGATTGAAATTCAATTTTAACTTGTTCCGAATGTAAAAGATGACATAAATCACCTAATGCTTTTTCAAGCCCTAATTTTAATAATGATTCGGGGACTAAATTGTAAGCTATTTGTCGTAATTCATTTATAGATGATCCTATCAACTGGTTTATATGATCAATGCTATGTGATTCATTATTAGAAAGTCGCGAGAGCATTATTTTTAACGCTGATAATTTGCTGCCAATTCCATCATGTAATTCTCTTGCAATTCTTTTCCGCTCTAATTCTTCACCATCAATCATAGCTTGTATTATCTCTAGCTCTTTTTGGTTTTTTAATGTTTGCAAATTTTGTTTGTAATTTTTTTCTTTTTCATTGGATAATAATTTTTGGGTATTGAAATTTTTCCATAAGAAATATACTATTAACAGCAATATTAATGTTATTAAGCCAAAGATTAAATGAATTAACGTATTGTTTTTTGAGACTAGTTCTGATTTTTGTTTTTGACTCTCTAATTCTTTAATCTTTTTTTCATTTTCAATTTTATTAAACTTTGACTCCAGTTCCAAAACTTTATTTTTACTTTGACTTTCGAATATGCTATCACTTGCATTAGCATATTTATTTATGTATAAATATGCCTCTTTGTAATTGCCAGTTTCTTCTCCAATTTTAGCAATTTCTTTATAATAATTTTTCCTTTCAGATGCAAATAAGTGTTTGCTTTTTATTAAATCTAGCAATATCTCTTTGGCTTCTTTATATTTTTTTAATTCAAATAGCGCTTGATATTTAACAAATTTCAACCTATTTAACGATTGATAATCTTCATTTAGGAGGCAATTGTTAATTCCTTTTTCATAACTCTTTAGTGCGGAATAATAGTTGTTAAGTTTATGAAAGTACAAACCTTCGGAGTAATAATATAACCCGTTTAGATTAGAGTTAGGGTACTCATTTAAAATTAAATGAGCTTTTTGAAGGTATTTTTTTCCTTCTATATTTTTATTTAAGTATATTAAATTTTCTGATGTGATAATATATAATTCGACTTTAGCTTCAAGTAATACAGGTGATGATTTATTTGCTTTTTCAATATGATTAACTGCTTTTTGTAAGTAGAAGTTTGCTTTGGTTCTATCCGCGATATTCATAAGAGCAATACCAACTAATTTGTATAGATCAGAAATGATTTCATGATTCTTTGATTTTAATGCTGCTGGAATTCCAACTTCAACTAACAATCGCATTGACTCTTTTTCATTGTCTTGGATTCTTTTAACAATTGATAAGTTTTGAGCAATTTGAGCTTGCATTTCGTAGCTAGCCTTGAACTTGTATTTTTTTATGTCATTTAACGTCTTTGAGATTTTATCTCCAAATATTTGAGTTTCACCTTTAGCAATGTGATGCAAAGCGTTGTAATAAGAAGATATGTCTTTTAGATAATCATATTTGTTTGAATTGGCATTTCCAATTTTGAGATAATACTCAAATTTTTGCATCTCTTTATTTCTTCGGTATAAGTCAGAAAGTTTGAAACTATACAAAGATCTTATACTATCGTCTTTTGTGGTCTTTATAATGCTTGCAATACTGTCAATAAATTTTTGATCATCATTTAAAGAATTAAATCGTTGAGCAAAACAATTTTGATGGACTATGAGGAATAGAATTAAAATGTATACCTTTTTCATTATTACTTAATATATGACTCAAAAATAGCAATCTTAGCCATCAATTTAAAGGTTGAAAAAAAAATACCTGATTTCAGGTAATTTACTAAACCTTTTTTAAGGTATTTTTTATTCATTTCCATGCAATTAGATTTGTAATGGTAAGTTATTGTATCAATTTGATGGGTAGGTGTAATTCTATTTTAACTTGTTTATTAGGGAATCATAAATTCAAAAATTAATATAAAAAAATTAATATAAAAAAAATTACTATGAAAAAAATTATTTTTTTACTCTTGTTTTTAACGGGAATGAAAACCGTGAGCTATTCACAAACGCCTACTTTCACATGGGCAAAGGCAAATTATGGCGCAACAAATGATGAGGCTAAAGGAGTTGCAATAGATAATGAACAGAACATCATTGAAATTGGAAGTTTTAAAAGTTATTTTACAGGTGGACAATTCAACTTACAAGGAAATATTCTTCCTCAATCTCCTATGGATCCAGAGTGGAATAATTACTATAATGATGAATATTTAGCAAAGTATAATTCATCAGGAGATTTGCTATGGTACAAAAGAACAGAAGGAACTAAAATTGAAAATGTTCAATCGGTAACTACGGATTCTGACAACAATATTTATGTATGTGGAACATATTCCATAAGCAGTACTTTAAATAATGTTACATTATTTTCAGTCTCTGTTCCTAACGTTATTCCTGGAATTGCTCATGCTTATCTTATGAAATTATCACCAACAGGCTCAGTGCTTTGGTTTCAAACAGTTACCTTAAATTATCCGACTAATAGTACTTCTACTATCAATACTGTTTTTCAGTTTGAAAGTTTAAAAATTGATGGAGCTGGTAATGTGTATGCTTCCGCTCTTTTTGGAGTAGATAGTGTTTCGGTAGGAAATTTTACCTTAAATCACGTATTTGGCTCTCCTAATCAATATCGAAACGAAGCTTGCATTTTTAAATTTGATACCAATGGAAATCCTGTTTGGCTAAAAGGAATTCAAGGTGCCGAAGATGAGAGTATTTCTAAAATTGATGTTGATGTTAATGGAAATATTTATTTTAGTGGTGGAAGCGGTAGTGGCGTTGTTAATGTGAGTGGGACAAATTATAGCACAGGTCCATTCTATAATTTTACAGCGAAAATGGATACAAATGGCGAAGTAGTTTGGTTAGATTTCAATTCTTTTGCTTTTCTTGAAACAACAAGTGATAGTAATGGAAATGTTTATGCGGTTGGTTATGCAATGATTCTTCCGAACGATACTTCAACACATACTTATACATTTGGACCAGATACCGTTACTATTCCTTATGTTATGGACGTAAGACGAGATAATGTTATGATTGTTTGTAAATACAGTTCGACAGGAGATGAGTTATGGATGAGAGCAAGCCCAGGTAACATTTATATGAGAGGAAAAGGAATTGAGATTGATGCAAATGACAACATTTATATTATGGGTCAATATGTTGTTCCTACTACTTTTGGTGGGTTTACTTTGCCAAATTCAGATTTTATTTCTAATTCGTATTCATTATCAGATCCTGAATATAAAACATTTGTTGCAAAAATTACTGCAAGTGGCAATGTTGATTGGTTGAAACAAACAGGAAATCACTTTAGGTTAGAAACTGCTGATTTTGAGGTTGATAATTATGGGTCTATAGTGTTAGTAGGGAAATTTATGCAAGGTAATTCTATTAATTTTGATGACTCATTATTAACAGGTTATAATAGTGGGTCTAGTTTTAGAGACTCATATATAGCAAAATTTAATACCGTTGCACCTGGTACAACACCTGTTATAACGGCGCGATCAAATCCGTTTGGATTGGCTTTGGATGCAACCAATAAATTATATATTGCTGAATCAGGTATTAGTGACGGAAATAGAATTTCGCGAGCTACTTTGACCGATGCACAACCAATTGCTTCGCCATTATTTACAACAGGTTTAAACAAGCCTACACGATTAAAATGGTCTATCGATAATTATTTGTATGCAACTGAAACGGGTGCCAATGAAATATCGAGAGCCAATTTAGGAATTGCTTCACCAGTAATGCAATCGTATTTTAACAATGGATTGAGTCAGCCAATGGGACTTGATGTTGTTGGTACTAACCTTTTTGTAGGTGATTTTGGAAGTACAAGTGTTAAAAATATAGATACAAGTGTAACTCCTTTTCAAGTAAATACACATGTTATTGATTATGCAAGTGATATTGTTAATGATGGCATATCTATGTATTTTGTCAATAATTCTTCTACCAATGTATATGCTGCAAATATATTAGATGCTGACGCACCTATAGTTGTCATTGCAGAAGGTATGACAAAACCATCTTCTTTATTACTACATAATAATATGCTGTATATTTCTGACAGCACTGACGGAGCAATTTATAGAATTAATCCTTATGGAGGTTCAACATCTCCGCAATTACTAATTTCGGGTTTGAATGCACCAAATGGAATGGTAGTTTATAATAACAATTTGTATATAGCAGAAACCGGGGCGAATCGAGTAGTTACTTTTAGTTTAGGTGCTCTCTCAACAGTTGATAATGAAAATGAAGTAGCATTGTTTAGTGTGGCTCCAAATCCAACTTCAGATTTTCTGCATTTTGAAATAGACAGTGAAATAGACAGTGTTGAGGTTTTTGATGTTTCGGGAAATTTAATTTTAAAAGAAAATTCTCTGGTATCAAATTCATTGTCGGTTTCTAGTTTATCAAGCGGATTGTATTTTGTGAAAATTACATCTCTAGATAAAAGTCAGACCAAAAAAATTATAAAATTTTAGATTAGTAAGTTTGATTTGTGTGAAACGTGTTGGGAGAATAAATAATTCTGGCACGTTTTTAATTTAGCCATCACAAGAAGACGTAACGCCTAATGAGCAAGTAAATTATAGAAATTTTTAGTTATGGAGGTTGATTCTTTTTTAGTAGTAAAGTTTTATTTAATTGGAGTGTTTTTTATAAAGTGCCTAGAAAAAAATAGATATTCAAGTATAATTAATTACCTTAAAAAGAAGTATATAAAATTTGGTTAATTTATGATACTATTACTTTTTATTTAAAAATGATTTTGTAAGAATCAGTAATGCTTGAATTCACGGTTCTTTCAATTTCGCTTTAACTATATTTTAATTTTTGAGTTAAAATACGAGATTTTGTTACATCTAGAAAAAACAATAATTATTATGATACAAAAACCTAGTCTAATTATTTTATTGATTTTTATAACCAACGTTTCGGCTCAAAGTAATAAAGAAACTTATTTATTCTCTAAGGATATTGAATCAAAAATAATAAATGATACATTACCTTGGAAATATCAATTAGGAGCGACAGATTATTCAATGTCTGAGTATTATAAAAAAGCTTTAGAAACTTGGGATAAAAATGGAAGTGAAATAAAAAAAATCACTAAAGAAGATAGTTTGTATTTTAATTCGTTCAAGAAGCAGGATGCGAAAGAGTACATAATAAATCGTTCAAAAAATGAAAAGATCATTATTATAAACGAAGCCCATCATAACATTAGGCACAGAGTTTTTACAACTTCCCTTTTGCAAGGTTTGTATGATAATGGGTATCGCTTTTTTGGATTAGAAGCACTTTGTGATACTTTAATAAATAAAAGAAAGTTTCCAATCTCAGAAAGCGGTTATTATACCAAAGAACCACAGATGGCTAATCTACTGGTTGAAGCAATCAAAATTGGGTTCACATTATTTGAATACGAACCAAGAGATTGGGCGAATGGCAAAGAAAGGGAAATTGGTCAAGCTGAAAACATCTCTAAATTAATTTTAGAAAATCCTAACTCTAAATTTTTGATACATTGTGGTTGGGATCATGTTATTGAAGGAACGCCACGTAATAAAAGTTGGGAGAAAGCTATGGCTGGGAGATTAAAGGAAAAGACAAATATTGATCCATTTACAATTGACCAAGTTGCTTATTCAGAAAAAGGCGACATAAAATATGCTAGTCCATATAATTTGATTGTTAATTCGGAAAATTCGATTATTATGGTTAATGAAAGTGGCAAAACATTCAATGGGAGTGAAACAAATGATCAAACAGATTGTAGAATAATTCATCCAATAACTACTTTTATTAATAACAGACCGAATTGGTTATATCTGGAGGGAAAAAGAAAATTTTATACTATTTCAAAATCTAAAATTTCAGAGTACCCAATTTTAGTTTTCGCATACAGAAAAGATGAATATGAGCAAAATGGAGTTCCAGTAGATTTAATTGAAATATTAAGTGAAGAAGACAAAACTAATCTAGTATTGGAAAAAGGTAATTATAAAATAATTATTAAAAATAAAGAATATAAGATTATCAATGAATTTGAAATGGAAATAGAATAACTAACACTTTACGGTAATAATCTGCTTGGGTTCTTTCTGTTTTAAAAATAGACTTTTTCTTTTCTTGTGTATTGAAAATACAAAAGTTCGTTATGATGTTCCCTCTTTCTAAACACAAAATTACAAATTTCTGATAATTTGTTACACAGCGACAGAGGGTGAGTGTTTCAAAGTATTTTTTTTACGATGTTTTCTCAAACCATGAATATTAAATTAGTACTCTTAGTAGTGACTCTAAAATTTTATAAAGCTCAACTCTTGTAAATAGTGAAAATGTAGAAATGAATAGAAGCATTATTTTTACAATCGCCCGAAAACTCGTAATTGTAACCAATTAAAATAAAACTTTTCAAGGTTTTAAAACAAAAATTTCAGCAAAATATTTCTCAAAAAAATTAAATTAATCTTGACCTACAGAATTATGAAGTTGAAATAAACTTAATTTACTAGACTAATTTTTAAGCTTATACTTTCATAGTAAAAAAAAACATTTATACGTGTTTATGGATTGTAAATTAACTCATTCTACCTGATTTAAGGTAATGACAATTACACTAAAAGAGGTATTTCAATCCTTATTATTCCAAAATATCTTTGACTGACTTTCAATGTTGTTTTGAAACGATTTAAGTTTTAATCATTACAAACTTTTTGGATTATGAAAAAAAATGTTTTCCGCTTACTTTTTTTAATTACTCAGGTGGCCATGGCTCAATCTTGGACGATAGGTGAAGATATACCCCAAGGCTTTAGAGCTAGCAATGTAGCTGCATACAACAATCCATTAACTAATGATAATTATTTGTTTTTAATTTCTGGAAGAGATTCAAACGGTAACATTACTCCAAGAAATCAAAGGTACGATATCACAAATAATGTCTGGGAAGACATGGCTAATTCTCCAACTGGAATTTTGGGTGCTTCGACTGCAATTGTTAAAGATAGTATTTATATTATTGGCGGTTTAACAACAACACCTGGAAATGCTATTAAAAAAGTTCGGATGTATAGTATTAATCAAAATACTTGGACTGACAAAGCTGATTTTCCAGTAAATATAGTTGACAGCGACGCGGTTGCTTATCAGGATAGTTTAATTTATGTAACCGCTGGTTATAATAGTAGAGTGAGAATTTTTAACACAATTAAAAATCAATGGAGAGACGCAACACCTATGACAACACCACTAGAGAGTATTGCATGGGGAGCTTTAACGATTCATGGTAATAAATTGATATATATATGTGGAACTGATGGTTTCTTTTCTCCAAATTATTTTAATACTGTTAGAATTGGTACAATTGACCAATCCAATCGCGCTAATATTTCATGGACAACTGGAACCTCATTTCCTGGACAAACCAGAACTTTTTTTGACGCTCATACATGGGAAAATGGTATTATTATGACTGGAGGAAGTACCGATAATTCATTTGAAACTAACTCAGACGAATGTTATGTGTATAATGTTGATTCTGATACTTGGATCCAGCAGCCATCCAAACCAACGTCTTGGGTTACTGGAAATAGTGCAAGTTTATTCACTAATAATCAATGGAAATTAATATGTGCTTCAGGATATAATAATAGTGGGTATTTATTAAATACTGAGATATTTTCTTCAACTGCTTTATCCTATGAAGATTTTGAGAATAATAACAGATGTAGATGGGAAAATTTCAGGTGTATTCAAAATAGAATTAACTTTTGTGTTGAGGAAGAGGTTGAACTTGATTTGAAGTTATATGATTCACGTGGAGTACTTGTTTTTTCATGTACTCCTAAGAAATATCAAGTAGGTGAAAATAGTTTATCAATTAGTGATGCTTTATTACTTCAAGAAGGTCTTTACTTCTGTAATATATCTTCAGAGAATAAGTCAGAAACTAAAAAAATTATTGTGAGAAACTAAAATAAAAAAAGTATTGATGTTTTGTAAGTTAATACTATGTTAGCGGTAATTGTATCAAAAACAATCTATAAAACGAAAAAATTATTATGGACATTAATGTCGAAAAATGGAAATCTAAAGGAGAATTTTTTAAGTTCAAAGAGTTTGATATTTTTTATTTGCAAGAAGGCAGTGGTGAAGATTTACTAATCATTCACGGCTATCCATACAATAGTTTTGAGTGGAAAGATTCGATTGCTGAATTGTCGAAAACATTCAGAGTTACCACTTTTGATTTGTTAGGAATGGGTTTTTCTTCAAAACCAAAAAAACACCGCTATAGTTATGAAGAATATTGTGAAATTGTCAATGAATTGTTAGAGAAATTAGCAATTAAACAAGTCCATATTTTCGCTCACGATTTAGGCGTTAGCGTTGCACAAGAATTAATCGCAAGGCAAGAAGAAAGTAAGAACAGTTTCAAGATAAATTCTACTGCTTTTATGAATGGAAGTTTATTTATTGATGTTTATAAACCAAGATTAATCCAAAAAATATTGTCCAAATCACCAACTTTTATTGGTAAAACTCTTAGCAACATTATGACTAAAAATATGGTTAATAAATCTGTGAAATCCGTTTTTGGTAAAGACACTCAACCATCAAACGATTTCTTAGATAAACAATGGGAGATTTTGAATTACAACGATGGAAAAAAGATAGCTTATTTAATTGGCAGGTTAGTTTTTGAAAAATATAATTACCTAAATCGCTGGGTTACCGCTATGCAAAAGACAACTATTCCTATGTGTTATATTTATGGTCCAGCAGACCCAAATTCTGGAACTCATATGGCAGAAAGATATAAAGTATTAGTTTCCAAACCAAGAATTTATCCTTTACGTGAAGCTATTGGACACTGGCCATTATTAGAAGATAGAGAAAATATGCTATTGAAATTCTATACTTTTATAAACGATGTAAAAAATAACTACCGCTAACACATGTTTGCCGCTATTGCTGGGCTTGCGCTTGCTATTTAGTCTTCGTGGAAAATAATCTGGTAGCTACAATTCTATCTTTCTAAGAAATGTTGTAGTTTTGTTTTGGTCAGTGCTTGCAGCAGCAGCAGACGGCAAGCATGGGAACGTTGACTTTTCGATTAGAGGTGGTTTGGTTAAGTATTGGTCAATTTTTTTAGTAGGAAAGCATTCCAATTATGGAGTGCTTTTTTTTGGTTAATGGTTCAATTTATTTATGCCTTGGAATAGTGGTGGTAATGACTGTAATCCAGTAATTTACGAAATGTAATGCGAAATTACAGTAAATTTCAAAGGTCATTTAGATGTAGTTTATGCAAATGAATTTGGTAATGCGGTATCGTTAGTTGTCACTCAGTTGCCTTGAAGTAAGACTATAACTTATCTTGCAAGTATTATGGCGGATGGAATAACCTCTAGCTCTGTGAGTTCTAAACCTGGTTTAGCTGTTGAAACTGGTAGTATGAAAATATACTTTGGAAATACTGTTAAAAGATCAAGTGATAAAATATTTGGTCAAAATGGATCTCTAATTTTTGACGCACAATCCTATCCTGTACTTTTAAAGATTTATTAAAAGTTTGAGGCTTTCTTATACAGTAGGGTTTTGTGATTTTTCGTGTGTACAGTTAGTTATCGTAAAAACTACAAATATGATAAGTAAAGTAGTTGAAGCTTTGTTTAGAAATATTTCGTCATAGATAAGAATTACTATGAGAATTGCTAAAACTCTAAAATAGCTATATATGGTTAATATAGTTTTATGTAGCCTTGTAAGCACTCATTATGTTATTAGAACCCTAATTGAAACTTTATATTTACTTTGAACGCAGTCATTGTCGTAACAAGAATTTTCAATTTTGGCGATTTGGTAACATTGCTTAAGAGATTTATTCTGAAAAATTCATTTGGTCAAAAATAGATTACATTCATTTTAATCCTGCTCGAGCAGTTATTGTTTCTAATCCTTAAGATTATATTTATTCTAGCGCATCGAATTACACAGATTCAAAAGGAATAATTTAGGTTGAGTTGAGGTTGTTCAAATTCTGTTGTAAATGTAAAGTCAAGTTCAGTTGTGAAATGCGATGATTTTTAAAAGTGATAAGTATGTTGTGCAAAGTCAGGAGACATTTGCGCAGCATAGTTCTGGTAAAGAAACTTTGCCGAGAGATGCTTTTGCTAAGATGTATACCAAATAATAAATCCCTATAGAAAATCTTTACAGGGATTTATTTTTAGCGAGTTTGTTACTGAGAAAATACTAAGCAGATATTAACTATATTTTTTAAATAGTGATTGCTATTCTAACGGATGAAAATTGTATATCGTGAATGTTTCAATATTTGTTTTTAATGAATTCTCAATTAAAAAAAAAGAAAATTACTATTGTAATACATATTGTAATGAACTAATAACAGCAGATCCATTTGATTGAACTGTTTCTGTTTGCTCTTTTTTTACAACTCCACCAACATAAATTTTTGCTGTAATTGTTTGCCCTGGATTTGCACCATATACTACCGCAGTCATTGTAGCTACGAATGAGCCTTGTTGTGCAACTTCGTCTTTTGACCAAGGCAATGCTGTTGGAACTGCGCCTGCGCCTGTATTTGATCCTGTAACATATGAAATATTGAAAGTGCCAACTGCATTTCCAGTCAATTCATATTTAACTTCTCTGCTATTTGGTGTATTATTTTGACTGTCATCATCACTACATGATGATAGAAATGAAATTAAAAACACAACTAGTAATTTTGATAAAGAATCTGTTTTCATGGTTTTATAAATTTGATAAGATTAAATTTTAGATTTTAAGTAAATCCTGTATTCAAAAATAATTATAATCAAATTCTCATAAAATACACATAATTGAGTATTTGTTTTTACCTGATTTCAGGTAATCAGGAGCTTTAAACAATAGATATTCTATTGATTTATTGTTTTTAAAATTTAATCACTCGGCGTTGGTTTTTTAGCTTCAGATCTAACATAGTGCAAAAGTTTGCCTAAGCAGTATGATGATTAATAAGTCAGGTTTTGTATTTCATGCTGCACTAACAGGATGAATTTTAGTGGCTGAATATTTGAATTCACTTTCTTTTTGTTGGTGTTTGGCAATTGATTAGTCAGAGTTAAAATTAAGTGCCAGAAAAGTAGGGTGGGTAAGCATTGCTAGTTCTTCTTTGGTAATTGAGTTAAAGATGGGAGCTTGGGCTACGCAGCACTATAATGCCACATTATGTAAAAAAGCTTTGGAGAAAAAATTACTGGCGCAAGTTACGGAGTGTAAGTGTAATTGTTTCAATAACTATGGAGCATTCCAAAACTTTGTCCTTAGTGTCTTTGCGAGAAAACCCATAAAAAAGAACACAGTAGCAGAAGGTAGATAGTAAGTCACTATCACAGTTTTTAGAAAAATCAGCGACACGAGACAAAAGGTCGAACTGACGAAGTAAAATCTGCGCATTGCAATAGCAAATCCGTTTTGCCTGCAGGCAGGCAGGCAGGTCCGCGTTCCAAAAAAATAAGCAAAGCGAATTTGTTAGTGAAGAGTATCAGTCGCTTATCTCGAAACCTACAACCCATAACAAAAAAACTCACAACGTAAACCCAGATCGATACTGATCTAGCTCATCATCAGCGCGTATTATTATGTATAATCAAACCCGTACTTCCAAAGCCGAGTATTTTTAGGAATTCGGAGCGGTTCATTTTTAATGTTTTAATCTATGTTTGTTATTTCTAGAGTGCAAAATAGTTCTTTTGATTTCTTATTGCGCTATTATACATCGTTTTTCGCCGAAATCTTATCCAATTTTAAGAAACTGATTGTTTTGTTGTAATCTAATCCCATGTAATCGCAAAACTCGTAGATGGTAATTACTTGGTGTTTTTGTTTTTTGTAGAACACTTTGATGTCGTTGTAAATGTTACGGCATTGTCTTTCTGTTTTATCCGTTATTCGCTGGATGTCGTGGGTGTAAATGCACATTCTTTTCATGGCTTATACATTTAGTTGTTGATTGGCTTTTATTTTATCTCTCAGATTGCTAGGTTCTCTATAACGTGATAATGACGTATGTATTACGCATCTATGACGTTGATATGAAGCATTAGCATTTTTGAACTCACCTTTGGCAGGTTTATAATCAAAGTTATCTATTTTTTTTATTACAAAAAAAGAAGTTATAGTTAAAATCGGAAATTTTATACTCTTTCGGAAATTATAGGCTCTGGCCTTTAGTTGTTTGCGGAAATTTGTCTTAGCCTTTTTCTCAATGGTCAGTTCTATTTGATTATTAGAAGTTATTGGGTTGATAAGGAATGTTTAATTAAAAATTAGTTACAAATGGCAAAATCGAGTGGAATTTTGAAAATTGAAGGAACGGTTGAAGACTTGACCTTTTACAAAAAAGACGGTAAAAACTTTGTACGTCGTAAAGGCGGTGTAAGCAAAGAACGTATTGAAAATGACCCTAACTATGTCAGAACACGAGAAAACAACTCGGAGTTTGGGCATAGTGGTACGGCGGGAAAAGTGCTGCGTATGGCTATGGGCAGTTTGGTCTTTAAGGCCAAAGACAGTAAGTTGGCGAGTAGAATGTTGCAAACCATGTCGCAGATTAAAAATTTAGATACTACTTCTATCAGAGGACAACGCAAGGTTAGTATTGGTTTGAGTACAACAGAAGGGAAACAATTATTAAAAGGGTTTGATTTTAATATTAATGCGCCGTTGAATGGGGTGCTGTTTGCTCCGTTTGATCTGGATACCGCAACAGGTGTGTTTACTATTACGGATTTTATTGGAGCTGAGCAATTGCAATTTCCAGCCGGAGCCACTCATGTGAGTTTGCAGAGCGCTGTGTTGGCCATTGATTTTGCAACCGAAGTTTCGGAGTTGGCGTATAGTAATATAGTGAATTTACCTATTAACTTGACACCGACTACTATCACTTTAACCCCCACTAGCGTACCCAGTGGGACAGGATTGCAGTTGTTTATGCTAATGCTTTCGTTTTACCAAGAAGTGAATGGACAGCAGTATTCGTTGAAAAATGAAGGGTACAATGTGCTTAACGTGGTTGAGATTATTTAGATTAGTCGAAAAGACTATAGTCGTAGTCTCAGTTTTCAGTTTTTAAACTTAGTTGAAAAGAGCTCTTCACTTTGGTGGGGAGTTTTTTTTGAGTAGCTTAGTGGTAGAGTTTGTTTAGAGTTTCAAGTTTCAAGTTATTGTTACCGTAACAATTGCCCTCTGATTTCTGTGTTTCCATTCCAATCTTGATGAACTGATTAAGGAAGCATCTTATAATCATTTGAACAAAAATACCCATTTGTAGGGATGTGTAAAAAAACTATCTCAAATACCTTTACTAAAATTTAAGATTTTATAAAGGGTGTTTTTCCTGTTAAAAAAAAGGGTGTTTTTCCTCTTTTTCTATGTTTTAAAATAATATAGGTTTGATTTTCAAAATATTATAACGACTATTTGATGGATAATTCTGAAAAAAATAATGACAATAAGCATTTAGCTTGGTTTTTAGGGTCTAAGGGTGAAAATTCTGATTTTTTTATAAAAATATTAAATTCAATTATCCAAGATTATGTTCATTGGCGAAGAAATTATTATCCTAGTGATTCTATATTAATTAATAAAAAACTGCAGCGATTGAATGAAGAAGAATATGACAAAATTTATCAAAATAATATTGAAATGATGTCATTACTAAGAAGAAATTTTCCATTTTATAGTCCTAGATACATAGGTCATATGTTATCTGATATTAGCATGCCATCCATGTTTGGATACTTTGCTGGTATGTTATATAACTCCAATAACGTTACACCCGAAGCAGCCCCTGTTACTGTAGAGTGGGAAATTGATGCATGTAATGAAATATTAAAAATGTTAGGTTATAAAGAATCCCCTTCACCTCCATCAAAAGAAGCACCTGTTCAAGAATGGAAGGCATACAAAAAAAATATAAAAGACGAATTCGGATGGGCACATATAACTTCAGGAGGAACTGTAGCAAACATTGAAGCATTATGGGTAGCAAGAACAATAAAATATTTTCCTTTAGCAATTCGAGATGTAGCAATACAAAAAGATATTGAATTAGAAATTAAGCAGCCAAACCCAACATTAAAGCCAATAGATATAAAAAAAATGAAACCAGAAGATTTGTTACATATTAAACCAAACGAATCTATTTATTTGTTCTCTAAATTTATCGATGCAATCGCAAAAAAAGAATATAAGAGTATTGAAAAAGCAAGTGAATTAGCTTTAGATCTGTTATCAAAGTCAAAATATAGTTTAAGTAATAGTTTAGGTAACGTTTTTAAAGAATTTCCTCCTGTTATTTTTACTTCTGGTGCTGCGCATTATTCAATCCAAAAAGCTGCGGATATATTAGGTATAGGTCGTTCCAATGTTATTAAGGTAAAAACTGATGGTTTATTTAGACTTGATGTAAAGGATTTAAAAGTAAAAATGAACTCTGCAATAAAGTCGGGAAAATATCCAATAGCTATAGTTGCTATTGGATCAACAACTGAAGAAGGTGCAGTAGACCCAATTCATGAAATTATTGAATATAGAGAAGAACTTGAAATTGAAAGTAATAAAAGCTTTTGGTTACATATAGATTCAGCTTGGGGTGGTTATGTTTCAACTATTTTTAGGCTTGACGAAAATGAAGAATTGAACATCATTTTAGACAAAATATCAAGAAAAATAAGAGTAAATCTGGAAAGCAACTCAAATCATTTACATTCTATAAAATTAATTATTCAGCAAATTATTAATAACGTGTTATTAATAGATGAGACTAGCGAGGCAAAAAAAACTAATGAACATTTTAAAAATAGTTTGCAAAACCTTTTAGAAGAAATTGAAATTAAATCAATAGATGCTAATGAAGTCCTTTTAAATTTTAAGAAAATTGTTTTCAATTTTGGAGGATCAATTTATTTATTTGAAAATAAAAAACTGTTTGATTGTCTACTCAAAGAAGATTTTGAAATAAATATTAATGATCGTACAGATGACACCTCAACATTTGTTTCAGATGATATTAATTTTAGTTTAAACAATTATAAAAGGGAAAAAAAAGTAAAATGGAGTTCTAAGCATGTTGTAAGTTCGTTTCTCGCTTTCAAAAATGCAGATTCAATAACAGTTGACCCGCACAAACTTGGTTATATTCAATACCCTTGCGGAATAATTTCTTTTAAAAATGATAGAATTAGGCATTTCATAATGCAAAGAGCACCCTATATAACATCGTCAGGCCATAATGCCTTATTACACAATCCTCCAAGACATATACAACAAATAGACTTTAATAAATTAGAAAAAAACGAATTACCATATAATGATTATAAAATAGGAATAGATGCTTTTGCTCCTTTTATGCTTGAAGGTTCAAAACCAGGAGCTGCAGCAGCTTCTTTGTGGTTTTCTTCCAAAAATATTCCATTAAATAGAAAAAATCATGGTTTAATTATTAAAGATACATTACTAGCAACAAGAGAGCTTTATGAATGGTTAATAACATGGGAAAAAATCTACTCTGAAACAGGTGAAAATGAAAAGTTATTATATGAGTTTAAAACCTTCGGAACTGTACCTGACACTAATGTTTTAGTTTTTGCAATTAAAAGTAAAATGAATGATACTATCAAGGGAATGAATGAATTAACAGAAAGTGTTTATAATAATTTTTCAATTCAAGCTGAATTAGGAGCAAAAGATCATAGTTATTCTCAATCATTTTTTATTTCAAAAACAAAAATGGATGAATCACATTATAGCTTTGAATCTTTCAAAACTTTTTTTGAGAATTGTAATTTAAAAAGTGCTAAAAAAGATTACTTAGATAATGGTCTGCTAATATTAAGGGCAACACTTATGAATCCATATATTAGTTCTATTAGAAGAAATACAAATCAAAATTTAATCAAAGAATTTGTTTTAGAATTACACAAAGCTGCAAATAGTGCTACAAAAAAAATATTATTAGGTTCAGTTAATATTAAATAAAAATTGATGATACTAGATATAAATGAAATAACTTATTATATTATAAAATGGCGTCTTGATTTTTTTCTAGATTTATTTTTTATAATTATTTTTACAATAGTTGCTATAATAAGTTTTATTGCCTATCACAATCATAAAAAATTTTTAGTTGAAAATGTAACTTTTCATACAATAGAAAGTTTATATGAACTTTTTAATAAATTATCAAATAGTGAAAAAGATTGGAGATTATCTCATTTATTTTGCGTTACTGATGATAATTATATGAAGACCTGTAACGAAATTGTAGCTTCATTTCAAAACATAACTGATGTCAACCAGTTAAAAGTCAATCTAATAGAGTATCGGTTAAGAGAACAAAAAATGATTATTGATATTTTATTGTTCTATGAACAAGTTTACTTCCAATATAAGCATTCTAAAGATTTAAGATTAAGAAAGGAATTCTTGAGAGTTATCGATCATTATTTTAAAGACAAACTTTTAATCAATCCTCGAATAATAAATGCCATATTAGAAAGTTCAGTCGGCAAAGAATTGCATTTAGAAGAAGAATCTTTTATATCTCTTACAGATCGATTTGAAGAGAAATTAAAGAAATTTGATTTATCAATTGATAAATCTGGGCCTTTTAATTTTGAATTATATCCTGCAAAACAAGATTCAATGTACTCAATTAATAACAAAATAAAATACTCTGAGTTTAAGGATTTACTTAAGCATAATAAAAATTAAGACTATGGCAGAAGATATCGAAAACGATAAAGAAGTGAAGAACTTTTTTTCATGGTTTTTAAGTTCCAATCAATTGCAAGAAAAAGTAATAAGTGTAGGTGTTTTGTTTTTAGAAATACTTCTCCTAATGAATCACTCTACAGAAAGCCGAAGCGTATTCATATTAGAATCTCTTAATTTGGTTTTTCTTCTCTATTTTATATTTGACTTAAAAAATCATTTTAAATTAGAATTTAAAATTGATAATCTTAAAAAAATTAAACATTTAGATCTACTAATTGAAGATGAACATAAATTATTAAAAATTCAAAGTAGAGCCAATGACTCAATAAAACAATTTAGTCAATTTGGTGGTTTTTTGGTTTCAACGGCTGTTTTATATGTATTTTTAATTGTTTTTAAAATTGAAAATTTAATTTATGTCAATGCAACTCAAGGTAAGTACTTAATAGAATTTCAAGAATTTATAAAATATGTATTCAATTTTTTTTTACATCTTCTATCTTATATTGGAGTCATCTATGTTTTAAAATGTTTTTATGTGCTTTATTTTCCAACGTTTGAGAAAGAGGACAATGTTGACAGTAATTTAAATGATAAAACAAAATTTTATTGGTTTATTGCACTAGGGATTCTGATGATTGAACTGATACTAACTTTTCCTGTTGGTAATCATTACAAAGTTTTTGGTTTTTATTTTGAATTTATTTGCGGCATCATTAATTCATTTGTTTTAATCCTGTTTTTTGCGCGATTTGAAAGCAGACTATTAGGGATTAATCCTTTTATTACCCTTTTTCTCTACATTTATGCTATAGTACAAACGTCACTCCCATTAGTAAGCGGAAATGTTTTTGAGGCATCAAATATTTTAGAACATGGTCATGAAAATAAAGTTGATACGACGTTTCTAATTACTTTAATTTTAAGTATATGCCTTTTTGCCAAGATAATTTTATATAATATTATTGTTTACCTCTACCAAACCAAAAGATTGTTTTATTATTTCATCAACACAAAATTGAATTATGACAAACAAGAAGATTATTGGAAAGAGTTTAATGAAAATTCTACTTTGGATTAAAAAAAATAAAGTTAAACATATGAGAACAAAATTTATTATTTCATTACTGTTTATGGTAGTTGCAAACTTAATTTATGGACAGATTAAATCAGTTGGTTTCGGGGTACAATTTGAAGATGAAATTGAGTTAACAGGTAACAAATATTCTTTCATTAACAAAGTAGTAATTGAAGAATTAAAAAATGATTACTACAAAGATTATTATTTTACTATGCAAACAAATGATAACAATTGGATAAATGAAAGAAACGTAATCATTACATCAGTAGTCGAAAAAAAGTATAAATTAATTATTCCTCCTTTAAAACCAAATGCGTTTTACAGAATCAAATACGAATATTATGACGAAAATAATCTATTCGCAGTAATGAAAATGCTTCATGATGAAGGTATTGACAAATGGGATACCGAAGATAAAAGTTGGATGAAAACTTTTAAACTCATTAGTGAAAAATTTGACCCTTATATTCTAACCTATCGAACAACAAAAATTGATATTATTGGTTTCAAAGAAATAATTAAGAATATAAATTTAGATGCAGATGTGTCAGATGAAACCAAAGGAAAAATTGTTAAATTGACAAGTGCATATTTTAAAAATCTAACCTTAAACAAAATAGAAATAAGTCCAAATGAAGCTTTAGAGTATGCTAAATTTATTAATCAAGTTAATGTAGCCAATATTACTGATACTGATTTAGACAAATTTGAAGAAATTTTAGCTTCATGCTATGATTATGTTGGCTTTTATGATTTATATCAAAAGTACTTTAAATCTTATTTTAATAATTATCCTTTTATAACCACTAACTACATTAATTTTTTTAAAGACAAAATAGAGGAAGAAAAAAAATCCTATACAGATGATGCATTACCAAATTTGTTAATCAATATTGATGAACAAATACAAAAAGGGTATAAATCTCTTTCAACTTTTGCAACGAGTTTTCAAACAGCTTTTCAAAGAACAATTGTGCCTGATTTTGGATATGTAATTTACATTAATGATGAAAATAGTTTTACTGGTGGAAGCCCTTTTGTTGGTGTAAATATTTCATTAGCTCCTGTAAACAAGGATATACCAATGCAAATATCAACATTAACTATTTGGCAAAGACTTTCAATTCACACTGGAATAGTAATAAATAGTTTATCTGAAAGCAAAAAAAGAGAAAATTTATTTAAAGAAAATTCAGCCATGCTTGGTTTTGGATATAAAATATTTAATCACAATTTTAGGATAAATATCGGTGGCGTATTTTACAAAAGTTTAGATCCTATAACTGCTTCAAAATCTTTCGCAGTCCAACCTTATGTTGGATTATCTATTGATTTTGAAATTCGAAAATGGTTGAGTCAATTAGTACCTGCTTTAAAACTATAACAAAAACAATATGAAAACTATATTTTTAACAACCCTTGTAAGTCTCTTTTTATTTTCATGTGAAAAAAGTCAAGAAGAAATTCTAAATGATTATAATAATGTAATGACATTAAAAGTTGAAAATGATAACGCTTATGCTGATAATTTTAATAAAATAAAAATTATTGCTGAATTTCCGAATGATTTTATTACCGAAGATGATGGTAAAGTAGACTTTTATATCTCAAAAGATACAGAAGAACATAAACTTGAATCTATTCGATTAATCCAAGAAAATGGAGTTTCAAAGAAAATTGCAGAAGCATTCATAACTCATAATAAAAATGAACTACTAAATGTTAGAGCTGTAGTCACGATAAATGGAGTGGAAACTTCTAAGCAAACATCTGTAACATTTAAAAAGGCTTATTTTGATGAACTCAATATAATAGCTTCCTCATTAGTAGTTACCCATAACACATTCAACACTATTCAATTAACGACCGAGTTAAATCGAAATAATGGAGTAGTTACATTAAATTCAATTGCAGAAACAGTCATAAAAGATAGTTCAGGTAATACTATAGGTATCTTTAACAATTATAAAAACAAAACAGATTCTACTGGTAAAATTGTAAATAATTTTGCCATGGGAAACAATAATTACATTGGAATTTTATATGCTATTACTTCTTCTGCTAACGAACTTGGTGTTACCCAAAAAGATACTTTAATTCTATATTCAAACTAGAAACAAATATTATGGCAAAATCAAACAAAAATAATCAATCGAAATTCGCGAAATTATTATCAGCTCTAGAAATAGAAGCAAAAAAAGAAGGTGTTAATTTGGAAGGTTTAAGAATAACTTCAGATACTACTCAAATTACAAAGGAATATTGTGATAGTATAAATAAGAGACTGAAATGTGTAAAAAAACCTGATGGTACAAAGCATTGCTATTGTGTTCGCAAATAGTAAGACTGATTCAAGTGTTATCAACAAAAAATGATTAAAAAATAAATCAAGTTTTTATAAACTTGATTTATTTTTTGTGTTAATGAGCAACAAATAAAATTGCCAGACTTCTTTTATTTTAATAAGTTTGAGAAATACAAAACAACGAACTGTTACAATACTATATCCTTATAAATGAACGACTTTACCAAAATTCTAGAGAAATACAGAAAATTATCTTACTCACAAAAAGATAAAGGGGAACGCTTTGAACGATTAATGCAAGGTTATTTGCAAACCGACAAAATGTATGCCTCTAAATTTAAAAAAGTATGGTTGTGGAATGAATTTCCGGGTAAAAAAGATTTAGGTGGAACTGATACTGGAATTGATTTAGTAGCTTTGACGTATGATGGTGATTATTGGGCGATTCAATGCAAATGCTTTCAAGAAGGTTCTACCATTGATAAACCTGCTGTAGATTCTTTTTTATCAACGTCAAGTAGAACGTTTAAAAATGAAGAACTTAAAACTACTCATTTTGCACATCGTCTTTGGATTGCCACAACAAATAAATGGGGAGCCAATGCTAATGAAGCTATTAAAAATCAACATCCGCCAGTTTCTAGAATCAAGTTATATGATTTATTGGTTGCGCCAGTAGATTGGGAAAAGCTTGAAAATGATGTGCATGGTGAAAAAGCAAGAATTGATTCGAGAGAATTAAAACCGCATCAAAAAGTGGCTCTCGATTTGACTTCAACCCATTTTGAAACCAATGATAGAGGAAAACTTATCATGGCTTGTGGAACAGGTAAAACCTTTACTGCACTTCGCATTGCTGAAAATCAAACCAATAATAATGGTATGGTTTTGTTTCTTGTTCCGTCTATTGCGTTATTGGGACAAACATTGCGTGAATGGTCTACTTTTTCTGAAAAACCTATCAATGCCGTTTGTATTTGTTCTGACCCTGAAATATCAAAAAACAAAACCAAAAATGAAGACAGCGATACTACTAGTACAGTAGATTTAGCACTTCCTGCTTCTACCAATACAGCCGAAATACTCAACCAATTCAATCATCACGCTAAAAAAAATAATGGTGAAGGAATGACCGTTGTGTTTTCTACTTACCAATCAATTGGAGTGATTGCCGCTGCGCAAAAAGAATTGATAAAAAATGGTTACCCCGAATTTGATTTGATTATTTGCGATGAAGCTCACAGAACAACAGGTGTTTCATTAGCTGGTGAAGATGAATCAGCGTTTACAAAAGTGCATGATAATACCTTCATCAAAGCCAAGAAACGTGTTTATATGACAGCAACACCGCGCTTGTACGATCTTGAAACCAAAAGTAAAGCAGCACAAGCCGAAGCCATTCTTTGCTCAATGGACGACGAAGCTTTGTATGGTCAAGAAATCTATAGAATTGGTTTTGGTGAAGCCGTTGAAAAAGATTTATTGACCGATTATAAAGTTTTGATTCTTACGCTCAACGATAAGGATGTTCCGCCAGCAGTACAAAAAATGATAGCTGATAAAGAAAGTGAAATCACAACTGATGATGCTTCCAAATTAATTGGTTGTATCAATGCGCTTTCTAAACAATTCTTGGGACAAATGGGTATTTTAGAAAATTCTGACCCTGACCCCATGCGCAAAGCGGTTGCATTTTGCGCCAATATTGCTACTTCAAAAAAAATTACAGCAACCTATAATACCGCAACTGATGCCTATATCGATTCTTTGCCTACCAAAAAGAGAAAGAAAATGGTTTCGGTTTCGTCTCAACATATTGACGGAACAATGTCGGCACCCGAACGGGATGAATTATTAGGTTGGTTAAAAGAAAATGGCGAGGAAAATGAATGTAGAATTTTAACCAATGTACGTTGTTTGAGCGAAGGCGTAGATGTACCTTCTTTAGATGCTGTATTATTTTTGTCTGCTCGAAACTCTCAAGTTGATGTAGTACAATCTGTTGGACGTGTGATGCGTAAATCGCCAGGCAAAAAATATGGTTATATTATCATTCCTGTGGTAGTTCCAAGTGATGTGGAAGCAGATAAAGCCTTAGACGATAACGAACGTTACAAAGTAGTGTGGACAGTTCTCAATGCGCTTCGTGCTCACGACGACCGTTTTAATGCAATTGTAAACAAAATCGAACTCAATAAAAACCGACCTCCACAAATACTGGTGGGAAGACCCGAATATACTTTTGATGAAGAAGGCAATCCCAACGAAGTAAATGAGCCTGGAGAAGTCAATAAAGCGACCAAAGACATCAACCAACAAATTGCCTTACAGTTTGAACAATTGCAAAATGTGGTTTTTGCTCGTATGGTTACCAAAGTGGGCGACCGTCGTTATTGGGAACAATGGGCAAAAAGTGTAGCCGAAATTGCCGAACGTCAAACCGCTAGAATCACTCGATTAGTTACAGAAGACACTTTACATCAAAAAGAGTTTACTGCATTTTTACAAGGTTTACAAAAAAACATCAACCCAAGTATTACGCAACAGGAAGCAGTTGACATGCTTTCACAACATATTATTACCAAACCTGTTTTTGAAGCCTTGTTTGAAGGCTACTCGTTTGTAAAAAACAATGCTATTTCGGTTTCGATGCAATCGATGTTGGATTTGTTGGAAGACCAATCATTTGACAAAGATGCTGAAACCTTACAAAAATTCTACGATTCGGTAAAAATGCGTGCTTCAGGTATTGATAATGCCGAAGGAAAACAACGCATCATCATTGAATTGTACGACAAATTCTTTAAAACGGCTTTCCCTAAAATGGTGGAGCAATTGGGAATTGTATACACACCTGTTGAAGTAGTGGATTTTATCATTCATTCGGTAAATGATATTTTGAAAAAAGAATTTGACCGTTCTATTTCCGATGAAAACATACATGTACTCGACCCATTTACAGGAACAGGAACGTTTATAACGCGTTTGTTGCAAAGTGGTTTGATACCTGAAAAGGATTTAGAACGCAAATACCGCCACGAGTTGCACGCCAACGAAATTGTACTATTGGCGTATTACATTGCAGCGGTAAATATAGAAAACGCCTTTCACGATGCGACACTCGACCCCGATGATGGTATTGACAAAGAAAAGTACATCCCGTTTGATGGTATTGTATTGACTGATACCTTTCAATTAGGCGAAACCGATGCTAGTGAAAAAATGTTCTCTGAAATGTTCCCACAAAACTCCAACCGTGTGGAAAGACAAAAGAAAGCACCGTTACGTGTAATTATTGGAAATCCTCCCTATTCTATTGGGCAAAAATCGGCTAATGACAATGCGCAAAACCAAAGTTACCCCGTATTAGATGGAAAAATTGCATCCACTTATGCTAAGTTATCTTCAGCAGGTTTAAACAAATCGTTATATGATGCTTATATCAAAGCATTTCGTTGGAGTTCAGACCGATTAGATGAAAATGGTGGTATTATTGCTTTTGTAACCAATGGCGCATGGTTAGACGGAAATAGCACTGACGGTTTTAGAAAAAGTATAGAAAACGAATTTTCTTCTATTTATGTTTTTAATTTAAGAGGAAATCAACGTACCAGCGGCGAATTAAGTAGAAAAGAAGGTGGAAAAATATTTGGTTCGGGTTCACGAACGCCAATTTCAATCACTTTATTAGTTAAAAATCCGAATGTTAAAACGGATAAAGCTACTATCCTTTACCACGATATTGGGGATTACTTAAGTCAAACTGAAAAACTTGATATTATTAAAAAATTCAAATCTGGCGGAAGTGATACATTTCCTTGGAAACAATTAAACCCTAATAAAGATGGTGATTGGATTTCACAAAGAAATGATGTTTTTGACACATTCATTCCTATGGAACCTCTTAAAAAGTTTGATTTAAAAACTCAAACAATTTTTAATGCTTATGCTATTGGAGTTGCTACTAATAGAGATGCATGGGTATACAATTTTTCCACCAATGATTTGCAGAAAAACATGAAATCTATGATTGAATTTTATAATGATCAATTAAAAGATTTTACTGATGCTAAAAAACAAAACTCACAAATAACAGTTGAAGAGTTTATAACATCAGATGCAAAAAAAATAAGTTGGACAAGAGCTTTAAAAAAAGATATTGATAAAGGAGTTTTACATTCATTTAAGCCTAACGAAATTAAAGTTGGTATGTATCGTCCTTTTTCAAAGCAAAGGCTCTATTTTGATAAACCTTTAATAGAGAGTCCGGGATTAAGTCCAATATTATTTCCAAAACCACAATATGATAATTTGGTTATATCAATTACTGGTACAGGAGGCAGTAAAGAATTTTCTCCATTAATTGCAAATTGTATCCCAAATCTACATGTTGTTGAAAATGGACAATACTTCCCACTCTATTACTACGAAGAAAACAACTCCGCTCAAAAAGGTTTGTTTGATGAAGGTGGTGATAGTGAATACATTCGTCGTGATGGTGTTAGTGATTTTATATTAGAGAGAGCCAAACAGCAATATGGTAAAAACGTGACCAAAGAAGATATTTTTTATTACGTATATGGCTTTTTACACAGTCCAGAATATCGTGAAACTTTTGCTAATGATTTAAAGAAAATGTTACCGCGTTTGCCTTTGGTAGAAGATGTTAGAGATTTTTGGGCATTTAGTAAAGCTGGTCGTCAGTTGGCCGAGTTGCATTTGAATTATGAAACAGTTCCTGCTTACGATGGCGTAACAGTTAAGGAACCCGATGTTATTTACCGAATGACACCCGATGAAATGTATCGTGTAACCAAAATGCGTTTTCCTAAAAAAGACCAAAAAGACACGATAATCTATAACGGTATTTTTACTATTGAAAACATTCCAGCCAAAGCCTACGAGTATGTAGTAAACGGCAAATCAGCCATCGAATGGATTATGGAGCGTTACCAAGTTAGTGTTCATAAAGACAGCGGCATCAAAAACGACCCAAATGATTGGAGCCAAGAAGTTGGAAAACCGAGTTATATTTTTGATTTGTTGTTGAGTGTGATTAATGTGAGTGTGCAGACTGTTGAGATTGTGGCGGGGTTGCCGAAGGTGAGGTTTGAGTAAATAAAAATTAAAATATGAATAACATTAAACTATGGTTTGAGCAATCAGAACCTGATTATTATTTGTTTTTTCTAAAAGCATGGATTCCTTTTAATGCTTGGTATGTTAATGAATATCCTCTTTTAAAAAAGAAAGACAAAGAGATAATTAAAGAATTGCAAGATGATATTAATAGCAAACCAAAAATAGCTATTCAAAATTTTTTAGAAAATAATCAACTTCCTGATTCTACAAGATTTCAAAGCTATTTAGCTGAATTACATTATCAATTAGATAACACAAGTGTAAAACACAATGGATATAGACTTTCTTTCAAAGAAATTCCTTTAACAGAAAACCCTATTAAACACTTAAATAAAATTGATGAAAATCATAGTGTTTATAAAGTTGAAAGAACATCTTCATATTTTCAAGCTTATGTTGAGGCAAAAGGTGGGAGAGTTAAAATTGATTTTAAAAAACCAATTTATGATTTAGAAGAACTTACAAAAGATTCGGATTATATTAGATTAGAAAAAAAAGAAAAAGATATTCTTTATAAATTATTTGAAAAAATAAATCCCAAAAAACCAATAAGCTTGATTAGTAATTCACCAAGTAAAAAAAATTGTATTGTATTAAATTCAACAAATACAGTCAAATTTATTGAAGATACTGAAATTGTCGCTAAAGGTATAATTAAAGTTTTGTATTATTTGAGATGTATGCTATTTCATGGTGAAATAACCCCAAACTCAACAAATAAAAAAATATATGAAAATGCTTATTATCTATTATTATTAATAAATAAAAAATTAAATTAAAATGAATAAAGCTGCTGACAACATAGATGCCAAAAGTAAATCATTAAAAGATATTCTTTTTGAGAGACATTACACAGTTGGGTATTTTCAACGCGAATATAAATGGCAAAGAACACATATAGAAGATTTACTTATTGATTTAGAAAGAAGTTTTAATTCTAACTTGGAAGAAAATCATACGCAACAAGATGTAGCAAATTACAATAAATACTACATGGGGCCAATAGTATTATATACTGAGAATTCAGAATTCAGTATTGTTGATGGACAACAAAGGTTAACTTCTTTTATTTTATTAATGATTTATTTAAATAAAAAATATGATGAATTATTAGATATAAAAAATAAATACAATGGGTATATTTTTTCAGAGCATTATGGTAAAGAATCATACAATATGAATATTATTGAACGAGATATTATTTTAAATTTTCTACATAAAGGCTCTGAATTTGATGAAAATGTATTAAAAAATGAATCTTGCAAAACACTTCTTGAAAGATATAATGATATTATAGAATTATTTCCTGAAAGTTTGACTAATAAAAAAATATTTCCATTGTTTTGCAACTGGTTAACAGAAAAATTGGTTTTCATTGAAATTTTAACTCAAACAAGTGAAAGCGCGTATACAATTTTTGAAACGATGAATGATCGTGGCTTAAACCTAACACAAACAGAGTTATTAAAAAGTTTTTTACTTTCTAATGTTAGTGATGAAGCAAGAATAAAAGAATTAGATGGTATTTGGAAAAATAAAGTAAGTGTTTTAAATGCTATTGATGATGACCAAGACTTTTTCAAAGCATGGTTAAGAGCAAAATATGCTATAACAATTAGAACCACTGAAAAAGATTCTGAAAATAAAGATTTTGAAAAAATAGGTACTAGATACAGTAGTTGGACACAAGAAAATACAAAATTTAAAGATTCGGGTGATTCAAAATTATTATTAGACATCAAAGATTCAGACTCTTTCTATTACTTTGTAAAATCAGATTTTAGTTTTTTTTGTGACATCTACATAAAATTAATAAATTTTGAAATAGATAATGAATTACCAGAACATAAATTCAAACTAATTAATTATAAAGGAGTTTCTGCTTCATTAAGTTATCCTCTAATTCTTGCTCCTTTATTAAAAACTGATGACGAAGAAACTATTAATAATAAAATTGATACAGTAATAAATTATCTTGATGCTTTCGGCATATATAGAATGATTTTATTTGAACCCATAACACATAGTTCAATAAGAAATTCAATATATTTAAAAATCAAAGAAATTAGAAATCTAGATTTAGAAGATTTAATTGTAAAACTTAAAAATGAAATCGCTGAGTATAGATTAAGATTTATTAAGGAGGATTATATTAGATTTGATATGAATTCAAAATATATTTTATCAAGGCTTTTTAAAAACAAATACTCCGATATTGAATTTGAAAACATATATTTTCAACGAAAAAAAGATTCATTTATGATATATCAATATTTAAAATTTGATGATTTTGAAACAGAAAAAAATGGATTACAAAAAGGACTCAAAGAGAGATTATTGTCAAGTTTATGTAGTTTTACATTAATTCCAAAATCAAAGTTAGTTGAATTTGATAGCCTAACTTTTGAAAAAAGATTACAACATTTGATAAAATCTGGATATATTTTAGAATTTGAAAACATTGATGATTTGCCTTTAAACAACCTAAAAAACTTTTTTATAAGTCGAGAAAAAAAATTAAAAGAATCTATTTCAAATTTATTAAAAGTATAAGCTTGCTAGCGAAGATTTACAAACCGTTCCCATAAAATTCTTCAACTTTGATTAAGGGTTTACTTGACTATTTAAAAAATACAACTTTGTCTGTATTTTATTTGTAATGTATGTGTCACTTATTGCAAACTAAGCAGTTAAAATAATGTTGGAACAAGCCAAATTATTAGGGGAAGATATTTCAGAAAACTTATGATTATTAGGAAGGAGTTAAAAGTTATTGCTGAAGCATTAAAAAGTTTAAGAGATGATAAGATAATTAGGAGTAAAAACCTAGTTGGAGATTTAGGGGAATATTATTGTTGTAATTTTTTTAATTTAACAATAAATCTTAATAGTGTCGAAAAAGGCTTTGATGCGAAAGATAATGAGAATAGGAAAGTAGAAATTAAGACACGTAGAACACCTGAGGGAAAATCAAAGATTATATTCAGAGGATTTGATTTCGACTATTGTCTATTTGTTGAATTAGATGAATATTTTGAACCACTATCAATATTGAAGATTAATACTACTGAAATTCAGAAAAAACTTGATATTAAAGGAGATAGGTTGTCTGTTTCTCGGATTCGAGCGACAAACCACGAAATAGTTTATAAAAAATAAAATACAAAAATATCGTGTAAATCAACATTTAATAGAAACGCTTTTGACATAGTTAAAGTCGAGCGAAATAGTCAAATAGTTAAAAAATAGTAATCTAAAAATTATGAGTATTATTACTAATTTAAACGACAAACAAAAAGCATCCATTCTGACGGAAGCCAAAAGAGTTTTAGTGCTTGCTGGAGCAGGTTCGGGAAAAACCAAAACAGTTATCTCAAAATTACTGTATTTAATTTTTGAGAAAAATGTAAAACCATCGGCTATATTAGCCATTACGTTTACGAAAAATGCCGCTAATGAAATGATTGATCGTTTAATAGTTTCTAGTGATACCACCAATACTTATGAGGCTTTTATTCAAAATAAAACTACAACTGTTTTACAAAAAGATGTTGAACGTAAAAAAAGAATTCAAGAGCAACCTTGGATTTCAAATTTAACTGTTAGAACATTTCACTCATTATGTTATAAAATACTTCGGGATAATGGTAATCCTGTTTTTGACAACAAATTCAAGTTAATTACGGATAATGATGTTGAAGAAGTTGGAGTTGATTTAAAAGCAATGGATATTTTATCAAGTGAAAAACCAAAAGACATTATTGGTAAAATGCTAATTGTTGCTTGTAAGGATAGAGACTATTTTTTAAAACTAAAAAGATATATTTTAGATTATTATGTTGACAAGGTTGCTCTAGATAAAGAGATGAAGTTTTATGCAAATGAAGGGCAACGAACGTATACTACATTAAAAGGAGAAACGGTTAAGTCAAAATCAGAACGTGATATTGCCGATTGGTTGTATCGCCATAACATAAAATATGTGTATGAAAAAGTAACCAATTTTAAAGATTTTAATTTTAAACCTGATTTTTTTATTCCACAAGCCAATCTTTATTTGGAACATGTAACTGATAAGAGTTATTCTATGGAGAATAAAGAAAAACAGTTTATACAAAGTGGTAAAAATTGTGTGATCACTTATGAATCCATTATGAATAATTCTATGTTGTTTAATTTAGCAATGGAGAGAATTATAAAGGGTAAAATTACTGAGGAGATTACTGAAGAAGTTTCTTTGAATTATGAAGAGGAATTTAAGAGTTATCATAATAAAGTAGATGAGTTTTTAAAAACGGTTATGCGACTTCAATCTATGATTAAAGGCGAAGGCATTAATCCGATTAGTTTATTAGATAAATCATCAATTAATGAACATGAAAGAATACGAGTTTTTTATGAGTTAGCCATTCCATTAATTGAATCCTATAAAAATTACTGTATTAATAAATCCTACGTCGATTTTGATGATTTAATTATTTTAACGGTTAAACTTCTTAATGAAAACGCCGATGTTAGAAGTTTCTATCAAAATAAATACAACTATTTAATGGTAGATGAATTTCAAGATGTGAACGGTTTACAAGTTAAATTACTGGATTTATTACTTAAGCCAGATAATCAGTTGTTTTGTGTAGGAGACGATTGGCAGAGCATTTATGGTTTTAGAGGTTCAGATGTGGATTATATTGTAAATTTCGAACAGCATTACAAAAATAGTGAAGTATATAAATTAGATATGAATTACAGAAGTACTCAGACCATAGTTGGTGCGAGTAATGAAGTTATAAAACACAATAAAAATCAAATTAGTAAAGAAATAAAAGCTTTTAAACAGTCACCCAGTAAGATTCAAATTTATAGAGCAAAAAGTTTAGAAGTTGACGGAGTAGATTTTTTAGTAGAAGAAGTAAAAAAATTATACAAAAACGGATTAGGGAAAGAAGATATTCTTGTTTTGTATAGACGATCAAAAATGTTTAATCCTTATTTAAGCGCATTAAAAGATAATAAACTATTTGTTTCCTCTAAGACAATTCATGCCTCAAAGGGATTGGAAGCTAAAGCAGTATTCATTATCGGATTAAAAGATGGAACTGGTGGATTTCCTGATATATGGTTGGATGATGCCATTTTTAGAGTTGTTAAAGATGTAAAATATGATATTTTGCTTGAAGAAGAACGACGATTGTTTTATGTTGCCATCACGAGGGCAAAAGACGAATTGTTTTTGATAACTGAATTGGGCAATGAATCTTCTTTTGTTGAAGAAATTCCTAATCATTTTTTCCAAATTAATAAATCAGAATTAAAGAGCGATGTAGCATCTACACTCGCTTGTAGTACATGTGGTGTGTCTATAAATGAATCAGATAATTTTTGTAGTAAATGTGGTGCTAAATTAACTACTGAATTAGAAAAAAAGAAACTTCCTGATCATATTGAAAAAGCGAGGTTACTACACAAAAATGCATATGAAACATGGAGTGGTGAAGACGATTTAAAACTAAAAGAACTTTATGTATTGGGTAAATCAAAAAATGAATTATGTGCTATTTTTGGGAGAAACTTAGGGGCGATTATAGCTAGAATTCAAAAACTTGGATTAGAGTAAAATAATTTATGTTACTATTATAAAATAAGAAAACCATGAAACGTCGATTTAATCCTCAATTAGTTATTCTTTTTATTCTAACATCATCAATCGGCCTACATTTCAAAATTCACGCACAAGAAATTGAAACCGTAAAAATTGGGACACAAGAATGGACAACCAAAAACTTAGACGTTGTAATGTTTCAAAATGGTGATGTTATACCCCAAGCACAAATTGATGCTGACTGGAAAAAAGCCGACTTATAAGAACGACCAGTTTAGTGTTATTTTAAAAGGGTTTAAAAATACGCTTAGTTGTATGATTTATTTGCGGATAATTATTATCCCCTGAAGAGAGGTATGAAGTTTATAAGGAAATTTTTGAGTAGGCAGAGAATTTTAAGAAGTATGATGGTGAGAAATAGTAGTAATTTATTAAAATGATATCTTACCATTTTTTTTAAAAACTCAAATTAAAAACTTAAATTTGTTATTATTTATATTTTTTAACCATGAAAAAAAACATTTTATTACTACTTGTTTTGGCGAGCTTAACTTTGCTTGGATTGTTGTATTTCTTGAATGAAAACAAAAAGCCTGATGAAATTAAAGTAGGAATTTTTTTATTTACATCCCATAAAGTTATTGATGAAATTAATTTGGGTTTCAAAGACGAACTTTTGGCATTGGCCAACAAAAATAAATTAACTATTAAGATTGAAGAAAAAAATGCAAATGGTGATCAAATACAGTTAGAACAAATCACCAATTATTTTAAAAACGGAAAGTTTGATTTAATTTTTGTTGTTGGCGCTCCTGCTGCTAAAATGTTAAAAGATAGAAACGTCAAAACACCAGTTGTATTTGGAGGTATACCAGATCCAATAGAAATGAATATTGTTACCTCTCTTAATAATCACAATTCTAATTTTACAGGAACAACATATTTTCCACCAACAGATAAAATTTTGAATTTATTTCTTGAATCTTTTCCTAACTCGAAAAAAATAGCAGTTTTAAGAAACCCTGCTGAACCAAATTCGGTTAGTGTTGCAAATGCATTTATTAAGAATTCAATAAAAAAAAATATACAGATTGTTGATTTGCCATCAACTGATGGAACACAGATTGAGACATCGTTACGTACATTATCTATAAACAAAGTTGATGGTTTATTTATACCCACTGACAATTTAGTTTATTCAATGCTTGACAGAGTTATTGATGAATCAAAGAAAAAAAATATTGTGACATTTAGTTGCACCAAACTATCTGTTGAAAAAGGGGCTTTATTTGCATTAGGAGCCGAATATAATTTTGTAGGAAAAGAGTCCGCTAAAGTTGCTTTTCCAATTTTGACTAAAGAAAAAACAGTTGAAGAAACCCCTGTTTTAGTCGTAAATACTGGGAACTTTTATGTAAATAAAAAGGACCCCAATTATAAAAAACTTAAAAAGATTGATGGTTACATAGAAACAGATATACAATAATGATATTAACTCTATTCGCTGATGTATTAATATACATGTTTTTGGCATTTGGGCTTTGGTTCTTGTTAAAGGTTTTAAAATACCCTGACTTATCAATAGAACAAATATTTGTGTTAGGAGGTGTTGTATTTGGTATTTCAAGTAATGCAGATAATCACTTTACTGTAACTCTGTCTATAGTATTTGTAATAGCTTTAATATTGTCAATAATTTGTAGTTTTTTAAGATTTAAGATTAAGTTAAATCCAATAATTATTAGTTTAATTATGACTTATGTTTATTATTCAACTTCATTATATCTAATGGGTAAATCAGGCATAAGTATTAAGAACATTAGTGACAACAATGAATTTAATTATATGATGTATTCAATAATTTTATTGATAACATATTCATTTTTTTTGTTTTTTTTATTTAAAAGTAAATTTGGTTTAAGAATTATATCTATTGGCTCTAACGAAATCCTTGCTAATAGATTATCGATTAGTCCATTTAAATATGGTACAGCAGGTTTGTTTTTTGCATATTTTATAATTTTAATGGGAGGGGTTTTATACGCATATCGTATTAAAAATGCTGATATAAGTTATGGTGGTGGTTTTTTATTAATGTCTTTATTTATAGTCTTATTAACTAATATTATTAGTAAAAGAATAAATGTATTCAAGATATTATTTGCAATACTCCTAGTGTCATTATTGTATTCACTTTTATTACAGATAATAATTACAATAAATTTCCCTAGTGAGTTAACACGAGGTTTTTATGCTATTAGCTTGTTAGTTTTAGTAATTGCTATGCCTAGGGATAAAATGAAACTATTCTCATGAAAAATATTATTATATCCGATTTGTATTATAAATATGATGATAGTTCATTTAAACTAGGTCCTTTAAACGAGCAAATTCCTTTGCATAAACTAGTTCTTTTTAAAGGGCATAATGGTTCTGGTAAAAGTACTTTAGGGAAAATATTAGCTAACGATTTTAAACCTATTAAAGGCACAATTAAAAACTTACCTTCTAAAGTTTTTTATTACAATCAAGATACCAGTAATACTACTTTCGAAAACTTAAAAGTAAAGGAGCATTTACAATTAATTGATTCATTAAAAGAAAAGTTTGTTTTCGCAGAATTAATCCCCCTTTTCAATAAATACCCAGATGAATTGTCAGGCGGAGAAAAACAATTGCTTGGTTTCAATACTATGTTAGGTATGGAATTTGATTTAATAATATTTGACGAGCTTTTCAATCATTTGGATTTTGCTGTTACAAAAAAAATATTGTTTTATCTTAAAGATGAATTATTAAAAAATAATAAATCAATAATTATAATTGCACATAATATTGAACAGTATTTAGAATTCTTTGATGTGATTTTTGAATTTAAAGATGGTATAATATATAATGAAAAATAAGGAATTTTCAACAGTAGATTATTTTAATGCAAGAGCGATGCGCTATAGTTTAGCGTTGAAAGAATGTGAATTGTCTCGAACACTTGATGTTATCCCTTATCTTTTTTTTCTCAATAAATTTAAAAAAGATAAAATTAAAATTCTTGATGCTTTTGGTGGAACAGGTTATTTTGCTAAAACCATTAATAACAAGTATTGTAATTTTACAATTGCAGATGCCTCCTTTGAGATGATTAATCAATTAGACGATGTTAAAAATGTAAGTAAAATTGTTGCTAATGATGATTTTGATAGTGTGAAAAAAAAATTTAAGAACAACAAATTTGATATTGTGATAAGTCATGGGGGATTTCACCATGCAATCATATATAAAGATGTTGTAAAAATAAAAGAATCAAAATTAAAGCAAAATTATATCGCAGAAAATTTGTCATCTATTGTATCAAAAGATGGTTATTTTATCTTGTCAGATATACCTGATTCAAATAGTTATAGTGATGTTTTTATCCATTCAGATCCTGAAACAGATATTAGTATTTCGTTGAATCAAATGCAGAACATGATTAGTCAGGATAAAATTGAATTTTTATCTAAAATACTTAACATAAAAAAGACAGAAATTTTTAAACTATCAGAGTTTCAGCAATTGATTAATAATTCAATTAATCAAAAAAACGTTTCTTTTGAGGTTCCCAAGTATTTCTTTAACAGTTATATTGCAAGAAATACTAAGTTAGGACATAAGGCAAGTTATATTAATTTCGATGAGATTGACCAAGTTATTATTAGAAAAGGGTTTAAACAAATTGCACGATTAAATTTAAGAACTCCTTGGGTTTTTAATTCCAAACACGAAGTTGCATGGTTTTTTAAAGAAAAATTTTCTATTGGAAAAAGTACTCCAATTGAAGAAAGTTTTCTCAATGAAAATAAGTTATATGAGATGGTTGACAAATATCTTGGTGTAGAGGTGAATAACGGGTTATATATGGTTAATTGGGGTGTTACATATTCTATATTTAAAAAAATATGAAAATAAAAAAAAACAGTTGGTTACTATTATTTTTTTTCATTGCTTTAGTTTCTTTTGTATTATATTTTGGTTATTTTGAGTTCAATTTCTTAATGTTTTTAGGAGTTGTATTTAGTTTTGTTTTTCTTTTTAAAATTCTAGAGCTTTATAGATTTAGGAAGGGTTTAGTTGGAGATATCGCTAAGCCTCTTTACGAATTCATTAACCCTTTTCTAAATTTTAGAGATAATAATTTTTCAAAATCTTTTTGGATAGCAATATTTATATTGGTTTTGCCAGTAATAATTATAGTTTTAAACAGAGGTAGTTTAGATGTGTTTGAAGGAGAGATGTCAATTTTAGATTCAAAAATTGAAGCAATCGCATTTTGGGGTATTTGGTTATCAATTGTCGGTATTTTAATTTCTAGTAGAGTATATTTTGAAATAACAAATAGAAACAGTTTAAATTTTGATCAATTTACAACAATTACACTTAAAGATTTTGTAGATAACTCAGAGAATATTCCTAGAGATGAATCTAGTTCTCAAGGTAATCAAGTCAATCAAGGTAATAAAATTCAAATGATTTTACCTACTCCATTTATTGGTTATAATCATAAGCCAAAATTCCACGAAAACTTTAAAAACAAAATTATACAGCTAGCTAAGTCAAAAAAAAACATTTTTACTTTGGCAATATTGAAATTTGATATTAAAGAAATTAACTCAGTTTTAGAAATTATAGAACAAAACAAGTCGGGTACATTAGCAGACATGTGTAATGAATTTGAGTCTCCTATTTTGAAATTTCATCATAATTGGTATCAACAAAACTCATTACTTAACGAAGATAATGCAAAGAAAGAGAGGATTAAGTTTTATAAGAATCTTTGTGAATTCTTAAAAGAACTTTATGAATTGAGTAATTGTGCTGAGAATAAATTTGAAATTAAGCATTTGAGGCTACATTATTTTAATAATTTTGAAAATGAATGTGGTATGGGAAATAAAGATATTTTCTTATTGTCTAATACTACTAAAGGTAATTATGTTTTAGGTGATTTGAAAATATTAGAACAAGAAAGTATAGTTTTTGAACACAATGTTTATGATAATACAAATATAGGTGAGGAGTTTAGTGCTTTTTTTGATAAGTTTACTCAAAATAGAGTATAAGTAAGTCTAGTTATTTGTCAAAAAATAAATTAATATTGCATATCTCAATTAACTAGTAAATGTTTTAAAAAGAAAGTTTTACGAGATAAATTGTGTTGACTATTCTTGAGTTCTAAAACAAAAAAAGACCCGCAGTTACGAGTCTTTTTTTCTGTGGAGCAGAGAGGTATTCGTTCGAACTATTTTGATAGTGATTTGGAGCTTTTGATTAGCCAAAATAATCACCCATAATCATATTAATTAGATTCTAAATATTAGTAATTTTATTAAAAAAAGGTTGGTGGATAAATAGTGATTGTTAGCATATTTACTAAATGCATTATTTCTTTTTGAACAATAACTCCACATTAAGTAACTAAGCTTTAGAGGAGAATTGCTGGCGCAAGTCACGCAGTGTAGGTGTTTTTGATTTTCCCGAAGTTTCTATTGTTTGATAAAAGGAAGGAAGAATAGCTAAAGCTATTTCAAAAACCGTGACAGCCATTTTTTTGGAGCGATAGGAAGGAGTGGCAACTGTTTTGTATAGGATTTCTTTGCTAATCATCATGTAATTGCGGAGAAATATTAAATTTGTCTTATGAAGCAGCACTTTGTTCCTCGTATCTATTTGAAGCAATTTTCCTCTAGAATGGGAAAAGGGTACTTTGTGAACAGTTTTGACAAACAAACTGGAAAGCATATTCCGACCAACATCAACAATATTTGCGCAGAAACCGATTTATATACCCTTGACAATGGTAGAGAAGTTAATAATGATGTTTTAGCCGTTGAAAAAATTTACGCCAATTTTATTGAACCCCGATACTTAAAAGCCTTTACCTTACTGACTGACGATGCTGTTTTTCGGATTACGGACGGGCAACGGATTGAAATTGTTATTGGAATATTGCAACTCTATATGAGAAACCCGCGGCATTTGAAGAATGGTGTTGCTGCACATACTGCTGAAATTTCGAAACAATACCGTCAAGCAATATCCAATGGTGAAAGAGAATTAACCTACCTTGATAACCAATATAATTTAGAGGAATGGAGTGAACAGGATATCTTGCATGATTACTATAAAAAAGCCAAGCAATATTTTAGGGAACAGCATCTTGCCGTGACAGAGCAAATCTGCAACATTCATAAAGATATAAAAATAGAAGTTAATAAAATTATGGATCATTCACAGTTTATGACGAGTGACAACCCATTGATTGCGGATGACTATGTGACGGGGTATGATAATGCCCTTCTTCGTTCACAGGAATTTTATCTGACATTAAACAGGAAATATGCTGTACGGTTGTACCATGACAATAGCAAACGGCTAAATTACATTTACAGGATGAATGTTCCGGATCAGTATGTGCATGGTTATAACCGAAAGATTTACCAAGCTTCTTCCCGTTTTGTAATTGCTGATGCTGAAGCTTTCAATGAATATCATAAATTAGAAGAAATCTTTACTAGTACCGCACTAGAGGTACGAATGGAACTTGTTAAAGAGATCCTTTCTACTGTAGCCAAACGGTTTCAGAATGATGAGGGTTATTTATTACTTAAAACACTTTATGAAAAATACGAAAAGCATGGATTTGTGACATTAGAGGAAGAAGTTGAAGTACTGGAGAGGCATTATCATTTGTTGCAAAAGGAGCGGATTGAGAGGCAACGATAGCCAAGAAAAAAGGAATAGCAGTAAATATTAAGAAATTGAAATTTTCTATTTACTTTAATTTTAAATTATAAAACAAAGGTGATTAATAAGCCATATTGTTTTGTATTTATAGGTAATCAAACCTTTACATTTTCAGTATAATGGTGTCTAATTACATCATCACTATCAACGTGGAATACTTTGTCCGCTTTGCTAATGGTTTAAGTGAATTACAAAAGTAAAATAAGTTATATATATGCTTCTTTTTAAAGTTGAAACCCTATAAGATATTGTTAATTAGCGAAATTATCTTCAAAAAAAGGTATTATTGTGTTTGTATCAATAAGGTCTTTAGTTACTTCATTCTTAGTTTGAGTATTTAGAATGATAATTTTAGCACACGGGTTTTTACCAATAAAAAAAATAAATTCAGAAGAATCCTGCTTAATTTTAAATCCATATTGAGGAATAGCGGGGCAATTTTTTGAATTATCATTTGAATAATTAGTACTATCGTTTAATAATTCCTTAAACTCTTTAAATTGTTGTTTTTCAATTTTTTTTGCATCAATAACCGAATATCCTTCATAAAATAATTGACCTTTAGTACCTTCGTTGTCATACTTTATTTTATATATATATGTTTCAGCAATTTTATCAAACTCCACAGTTAGATTGTTGCTGGAATTGTTTTTAGTTGCACAAGCCATAAATAATAATAGAATACTAATATAAGTTCTCATTTTTTTGTTATTAAATTTTTTGCTATCGCATGTTGAGGTTTGCAAACACTACAACCACTAGCTTTATTTAAAGCAAATGATTTCGTATTGTTGATAATATTTATCCATGAACTTTCGGTTTCTTTCATATAGCTAATTTCTTCCGATAATGCTTGCAAAAAACTTGATGTAAAAAATCCGCCATAATGACTGTTTGTCCATGACACTTCACCAACATCACTTGCTGAAACTAACAAGCTACCTTGTCGGTTAATAAAAAGATCATAAAGTTTATTATATTTTGCTGAAGCATTTGACTGCATATAAAGATAGTTATCTGCGGTACTTTGACTTATACCGATGCTAGAGTTACAACAATCTCCGAGAACAATATTTAAACGCCCTCCTTTAGAAACAATACTATCGTATACTTCCTCCAATAAAATTGTATTATTGGATGATAAAGGAACTGTGTGTGATCTTGTAAGTGCTAAACTAGGATAATTACTTTCTTGGTTTGACCATCTAAAACCATGACCCCTATATACAAAAAAAACAATATCATTAGAATTTACAATTAAATCATCAAGTGTATTAACTAATTCAGTCTTGTTAAAATCAGTAGAACTTATTTCATAGGGGGCAAAAGATATATTTAATGTATTTGCTATTTCTTCAAATTCTGTGATAAGATGTTGTAAATCAACTCTACAGCCACTACCAATGTCAGAAATGTCAGTATTTGCCAAAATAATTAAATGCATAGTAATACTTTCATTATCTACATTTGGTAATATAACATCAGTTGCCATCTGCAATAAGGAAATATAGTCTTCCTCATAGTCATAGTAAAATTGACGTAAATAAGTTTCAGTTAACTCATCAATATTTATCTTTTTGAATGAATCAACAGGATACACAGTTCTTGATTTTTGGCCATTTTCGGGTTCATCAGTTGTATATGGAAGAGTTCCTTCATTAATCCATACAAAATAATCGGGATTGTATTTTTCATCATTAGTAGATTCTGTGATGTATTTTACAGAATTTCCAGTTAAAGAAAAATACGAGCGACCATCAGACCATTTCCCGCTTTTCCCTTCATAGTCAACTTCTACAACTCTATATTCTTTTTTATTATTATAATATCCAATTCGCATATAAGCATCACCTTCATTATAATAAACTAAAAATGCAATATAATTATTAGCTACATTTTGTTGATCATGGAATTTTATTTCATAAACAGATTGCCCATGCACGTGAAGGCAAAATAATGCTGAAAGAATAAAGAAAAGATTTTTCATTTTAATAAGCGTTAAGTAATTAAACAATATCATTAGCTCTAAAATTTAATTTTAGTTGTATTTGATAGATGGAAAACAACTTAGCTAAATTGTTGATTTTTAAGACACTAGTCAATCCGTGTAAACACTTAATTTTCACCTATAAAAAAATGCCTTTGGAGTTGGAAGGCATTTTATTATTAAGTTCAACTTTATTGGTTTACTATTTCTACAAGATCGCTTTCAGAGAGGGTTTTGATTTTAATGCCTGATTGGATGAGTTCTTCGGCTTTGCGGTGTTTGGTGCTTTTTTCGTAACCAGCTAATTTTATACTATCTTGGAAGCCGACTATCAGTGTTGTAGTGTTTTTGGTGACGGATTTTGAATCTTTTCATAGTTAATTATATCGATAGAATTGGGTAAGAGTGGCTGTCAAATTCAAAAATACCGTCTAAAAAAAAGTTTGGTCAAATTGTACCTCTGTTAAGTCCTGTCAATACGACAATCCTTGATTTTAACAAAAAACATCATTTCATAACTACTTGATTTGCTGTTTTTAGTTTTGTCAAAATGCATTCTTCATGTCTTAAATTAAAAATCATCAATGATTTACTTTGGTCATGTTTAATTTAAAACCTACAAAATGAGTAATCTAAATAATATTTTAATCTTTTTATTGTTGTACAAAGCTATGGATATGGCTTTTCCTCAAAGAGCAGAAAAATCAACTAAATACTTTGTACTTATAATTAAAAATCTTCCAATTACAAAGCTACTGGAAGTGCTGATAGAATATTTTAAAAGAGATAGGAAAAAGTAATTAATTTCAATTGAAGCCGATATGTCAAAACAACGATAGTGCATTCTATGATAAAAATTATATTTGTTTTTTATCATAGAATGCGCTATCGGGGTTAAGAGAAAATATACAAACTGATTTACTAAAATTTTAATTTTTTGTGTATTTTCATCTAATAGAAGTGTAATCAAAAAAATCCAAGACTACTAGACACGCCGATTCCGAACCAGGGCTTGTTGTTGTAAATCCATTTTTCACCATCGGCACCTAAAGCTCTTTCCCAACCATAGGTAAACAGAAGGCCAAAATTTTGACGTCCCAAAATAATGCATGGTCCATAATTAATTGTTGCATTAGTTCGTTTATCAGTTGTTGGCCATCCAAAGGAATTATCCACATTTGAAACGTTTAGTTCTGTTGTTGCTAATCCACTGAACAGCCCTGCACTCAAATACCAGTGTGTGATTTTTCTTGGTGTAATTTCTGCAAAACCTCTCGTAAAAGTAATGTTTAATCCTGCTCCAAGACCACCCGAAACGACTTTTCGGCCATTATTATCATCACCTCTAAATCTTGCTGCAAGGGTAGAAACTCCATAGTTAAGAGAAGTAAATTTTAGATATTGAACGGTTGAAATGCTACCAAATGTTGCGGGTGTTGGTAAACTAATGTAAGTTTTGTAGTGTGGTGTAGTTGAAGTTAAACACTGAATTGGCGGTGGAGGTAATGACCCGTTGTACTTTAATGTTTCTGTACGGTTTTGAGTAATGCCATATGGCTCGAAAACACATTTACCATTGCTATCAAGCTTTATGAACCCACGTAATGTATTGCAAATAGGGATTACCGTTGTGTTAATCGTTCCCGGAGCTGATGCGTCTTCTAGTGAAGCAATTTTGTTATATGTTTCAATAATATCGACTTCAAACTGTTTTGCATCTGCAGGAGGAACTTTTCTTGTTTGAGGTACTACATTCTTTTGTTCTCTTACCAATTTACCAGTGTCATTTGGGGTAACATAGTAGGTCAATCTAAAGATACCTTGTGAAAAACTACACTCAAAAATTATGAGCATGAGTAGTAAAAAAAACTTTTTCATAATAAAAAAAATAGATTAATAAATTAATTAAGTTATCACTTTTTTAAGCGTTTTTGAACGGATTAAACATGTTAATTATTGAGTTTGTGATCTCTAACTGTAATTGCATCTAAATCAAATTGTGTATCAATACTATTTAATTCTATCATTTTTTTAGATATGTATATTTGAAAGTCGTTAAAACTGATTTCGTCTTTTGGATTGCTTAACTGTTTTTGTGTAATAGCATAACCATAGATTTCTTCTTGTAATTTGTCATAAGCAATGTATTTGTTGAGATTGCTTGTGATGTTTGCTTCTACTTTGAAGACAAGTGGCGATATGGAGTAAAAGGAGGTAAGCGCAGCCATTGTGAAAAAGGTTGTCTTGAGGTATTGATTGGCTTCTTTGATTCCGTTTTGTAATGTTAGAAATATAATTACTAATGAAATGGAAGAAAGTATCAATAACAAAGCTGATGATGCAAAATAGTAAGGATAAAATTCAAGAAATCCTTTTTTATGCTTCTCTTTTAGGTTTTCGATTCGATTGAATACATTAACGATTTTTTTCTTTTGGTTTTCATCGATTTCAGACCATGTAATAATCCCTCTCTTTTGAATACAACTATTGTGTTTGATTGGTAATAAAATTTCATTTCCGATGGATTTTGCTTTGTTGCGTAATCCAAGAGCGCCTAATTGCCATACCAAAATTATGACAGCTACTAGCGCAACATGTTTAAACCAAACTTTTTCAAATAGTTGTTTCATATCATTATTAGTGATTTGTTTTTATTGAATCCAGTTCAACTACTGCTGGACCTTGAATGTAGATGTATTTACCTTCTTTCGATTTTATCACTAAAGTAGAGGTGTCCGATTCAGAATATACAATCAAAGCATTTCATAGGTTAGCATTTCATTCCCTAATTTCACCATTACCGTTCCTGTTTCATTAGTGATGGATTCATAGTTAAAGTTATCGTAGGCCGCTTCAGCAGGGCCAAAACTGATATCGCATGAAATAAAAGTTGTTGAAATCATGATTATAAAAAATGTGGTTTTTATTTTCATAGAGGTATTAATAGCCTTTATAGTATTCTATAGTTTCAGTTTTACCTTTAATAACTCTTATCTCCTTTTGTTCTGTTTTGTGTACCTCTTTTCCATTTCCGCCAGAAAAAAGCCATTTTAACTCTACTTTATGAACACCAACTGGTAATTCATATGCACAAGTTGTTTCATTTTTATTAACATTAATTTCTTTTTCAACCTCATCGCTTCTTACTTTGAAAATTGTAATTGAAAGATTATATTCATAAAAACTTTTGCATGAAAAACAAATGTCGCCAAGTTCTTCTGATGAGTTATCAGATTGCTTTTTTGAAGTATCCTTGTTTTCGTTTAAAGAGTTATTGCTTCCTTTTATAGTTTGTTTGTTGAGATTATCCAGAGAAGGAGTTTTTACAAAGTTTACTTTAAATGAACTAAGTGCGTCTCCTTCTTTAGTGTCAAGTAATTTTATTACAACTCTATAGTACCCTTCAAAATCAGTAATTGTTGCAAAAATCAGAATATCAGCGGCGGCTATTTTTCCTAACTCTTTTGCCATACTAGAACCGTCTACAGATTTTAAAAGGTTTTTTTCTTTAAAAATTTGATCCAATTTTGCGCGCTCTAAAACCCTGAATTTCTTTTGATTATCCGTTCGGTTTGCTAATTCCGATGATATTTCTTCACTTAAAAAAGAGCCAAGTTGTGTTATTGTAAGATCATTATTGATAAAGTCAGTTATTGCTGTCTTCGTTTTGCCAGTAGCTATTATTTTCTTTGCAATTGTATCCGCAACTTTTTCAATCATAGCATTGAAATCTTGACTAAAGCACGATTGAACTGAAAAAAAGAATAGCGTAAATAATATGATTTTTTTCATTTTAATTAAATTTAATTGTGAAGAATAAAATTAATCTAAGTTAATCTTAACTTATTTATTAATCAATCCGTGTAAACACTTAATTTTCAGATACAAAAAATGCCTTTTGAAGAAAAAGGCATGTTGATTTTTTGTTAGACTATAAGTTAACTATTTCTACAAAATCACTTTCGGAGAGGATTTTGATTTTGATGCCGGATTGGATGAGTTCTTCGGCTTTGCAGTGTTTAGTGCTTTTATTGTAACCTCTACAGTATTTTTTTGTTGTTAAGAAGTGGAACCTTAACTTAATGCTATATTTATTGTGAACATAATAATTATTTTAAGGCTTATTGATTGATGTATTCAATATGTTAATCCACAACATTTCTCTGCTAAGTGGCTGCTGCAACTTTTGGAACGATTTTTTTTTCGTTACTGAAAAACGAATTTAAGAAAATAAAAGTTCAATTCACTAAAAACTTAGCAATAGCGTGTAAAGGGTTTACTGGTTGGGCGATTTACTTATTCCGCTTTTGCATATCGTCGGACTACAAAAACAATAATTCAAGTAACAGTAAAGAAACAACAAAACAGTAAAATTCTTAAATTAATTAAAGTAGTAAAAAACTCAGGAGATTTACACGTTTTCTCTATTAAACTATCAAATTTACTAAGTAGATAACCCGAAATAAAAGTTCCTAGGATTTTTATAAAACTATTAAATTTGCTTTGTTCCTTTTCATCATATATGAGCTTGAAAAAGTTCCAATTAACCAACCTAAAATTGAAGCAAATAGGCAAATCAAATAAGTTAATATGATTTCATTAAAATTTTGATTGATATTATAAGCTAATATTACTAAAAGGATTATAAAAATTACTCCAATAACTGCACTTTAAATAATTTTGAAATTTAAGTCTTTTATTTTTTCTAATATTCTTCCCATAATCTTAATTTTAAAGAAGAACTTTTCAATTTAGTATTTTGTTCAAGGCTTGTCTGTAATTAGTAACTATTACTAAATACAGCCATTGGTTATTTTATAACGTTTTCGGGCTTGGCGAAGGTGGCGATTTTCACCACTAATGTTGATGTGGAGAACCAATGTTTTATTAACCACAAATGTGTCTGCGGAGCACTGAACCGCCACTTTTGACAAACCCGTGTGTTATCAGCTGTCCTTCTCGCCCAGTAAATCACAAATGTCTCAAGTCTGCACACATATCTATTTTGACAAATATTATGTATTGCCTTTTTTTAAGTCGTTAATAAATGTTTTTAGTTTTTGTTCGGTTGTGTAATTAAATACTCTGAGTTCACTGGTGCTAAAAGTTATGTTCGGCACTTGGTCGAGTATTTTACTTTGGTTGGTTTGAAAGCACTCAACCAAATTGTTTAAATAGTCAAGTGATGTGTTGGAGTCCAAATTTCTATTTCTTTTGTGCAAGTTGTCTAACAACTCTGTAGGAGTTGCATCAATTAAAATTATACCTGTAACCAAAGGAAGGTTTGCGATATAGATGTCAAGCATTTTGCTTAATTCTACCCACTCCACTTGATTGATTAGATTCTTTTGCAGCAGATGAAACGAATACACATAATGATGAACTCTTAAGCTGAAATCAGAAACTATTAGTTTGTTGTCTATTGCTTTTTGAATTTTATTAAGGGATTCTAAATAATATGCTGACTGCAATAAATAGTAATTCTGATTTGTTTCTCTAATTAGATTCCACACTTCGTTTAATGGAGATAGTTCTTCATGCACACATTGCACACTATCACGGCTTTGAAGTAAAATTTTATTGAGCAGGGTTGTTTTCCCTGACCCTAATAAGCCAACAATTTCAATTCTAGTCTTCATTGAAAAAAGTTAACTGATTTTTAGTAGGTGGTGTAACAGCATCGCCAATACCTTCAAGTGCTGCTTTAATGTCATTTATTATTGTCTGCATACCGCCTTTTACATATCGAATACCATTCGGATGATATGTGCAACAAACTTTCATCCCGTTAACGGAAACAACTTTTCCATGCTCTTCTCGTGTTTTGATTTTTGTATTTGTGAGCGTTGTAAAGGCTGTTTGTCCTAATGCAATAATTAACTGTGGTTTGACCGCTTCTATTTGCTCATGTAGGTATGGAGTACATTCCTTAATTTCATTAGGTTTAGGTTTGCGATTATCTGGCGGCCAACATTTTAAAATATTGGTAATAAAAACCTCACTCCGTTTAATATTTAGATTTTCTAAGATTTTGTCGAATATTTTCCCGCCATGCCCAACAAATGGTCGTCCGACTTCATTGTTGACTTCCCCAGGAGCTTCTCCGATAAACATAAGTTTACTGTTCGGCATTCCTTCGCCTGCAACAGTAAGATTCCGTGTTTTGCAAAGGTCGCACTTTGTGCATTTTGCAATTCTATCTTTTATATTGTTCAACATTTCATTATTCATATTAGTAAGATGTTTTGTCCTGTTTGTCTGTCCATTCGTTAAATAGTTCATTTGAAATTGGCAAGTGCAATTGCTCAACTTTCATAATTCGTTTGCTTGGTGATATAATCAATTCTTCATAAATAAATTTGTCATCAAAACCAATACGTGCTGCATCTATTCTGTCAGCACAATAATAAACAGTCTTAATGTTTGCCCAATAAATTGCAGCTAAACACATAGGGCAAGGTTCGCAACTTGTGTATAATACCGCATTGGGAAGATGAAAAGCTGCCGCCGCTCTACAAGCATTTCTTATGGCAACAACTTCTGCATGGGCTGTCGGGTCATTAGTTGAAGTTACCATATTGTGTCCTTTACCAATGACTATGCCGTCCGAAACTATAACAGACCCAAATGGTCCGCCTTTATTACTTCTCATTCCTGTGAAAGCTTCGTCAAAAGCAAAAAGCATATAATCTTCGTGTGTCATTCAAATTAGTGTTTTAAGTTTGTCATACAATTCATCCTTTGATGAACATACTAAATCTGCTGCTTGCTCAATCATTAAATTGAGTTTCATCTCTTGCCCACCTGCACCTTTCAATACTGTTGGTGATGTATATAGAAGTACAGTTTTTATTTTCAAACCTACACTAATTCCAAATAAGGCGGCACTTCCTGCATCCATTTCTATGTTGTCCGCAGAGAATACTGCAAGTTTACTTTGGAGTAAGTTCTGTAAATCATTTTTTGATTGAGCAATGATGTCTTTATCTTTAGTAGAGTGAATTTGATATCGTGTGGCACATGTTGGCTCCAAGCCAACTGAAGTCAATTTCTGACTAATTGTATTCTGTTCCTGCATTGACCATTCAAACTTACCACCTTGAATATCTATATAAACCCCAGTATTACCACTTTGCGATAATACTGGGGCATTTTTGAAATTCTGTAGTTTTTCAAACTCGTTTAGACAACTTTCTGTAAACTCAGAAACCATTCTAATCTCTAACATTTGGTTTTGCCCACTATAATATTCACTACTCGTTGGTGTCTGAGTAAAATGTTTACTATAAGTCGCAATACACATCAATATTGAGTCAAAGTCCAAATCCTCTTTATTGGTGTGGGAAGGGAATCCTTCCCAAATAAAATCAGTTGAAAAAATGCCTATTGGAATACCTAAAGCATAGGCATAACCAAGTTCCATGCAAACCCCTGAATCTTTTGCAATTCCATCTAAGCGTCCAATAATTGCTCCAGAATTTTGTAGTTTCTGAATATCAAGTTCGTAAATTTTATGAGCCTTATTTTCGCCTTTAATGTCTGATTGTTGAGTGTCTTTGAAAGGTAAGAACGTAAATTTGTAATTACGATATTTCATACCCTTGCTTTTAATACAATCTTCTATTGCTGATGCAATATTATAACCTCCAATCCTGCTTAAAGGAGAGAATAAGCTGTTTGCACAATAAATTATTTTGTTGTTATCAACTAAGTAGTCAAGAAATGTCATTGATAATAGCGATTACTTGTTCATGAATTGTCTCTTTACTTTCTGATCCGTCTAATTTATGCCAATGTGTTAAAGCATTGGACATTTCTAAATATTTAGTTCTACATTTTGTCAAAAGTTCACTATCGCTTTCTAAAATGTCGCCTGCATGTGTTCGCTCCATTGATAGTTCCACAGAAATGTCTATGTAAAATGTAAAATCTGGGTCAGGCAATACGAATTCTAAATTTTTGACCCATGTTTCATTGAGTCCTCTTGCAGAGCCATAAACTATACTAGACCATTTATATCTATCAAGAATTGCAAAGTCAAAATTGTCCTTGTTATTTATGATAATTGGAGTTTGCCTTAATCTGTCAGCGGAGAATAACATTTGTAACGCATAGCGGTCAAAAGATTTGTCTTGCAAAGAGTTTTTTATAAACTTTCCGAGGTCGGTGGAATAGTCGGGGAAAGAAATTAAAACAGACTTATAACCACTCTTTGTTAAGTAGTCGTGAAGTAATTTGCTTTGAGTTTCTTTACCAGAACCGTCAATACCTTCAAAAGTGATTGTGGTTAATTTTGTCATATTGTTTTGTGTCTTTTTTACTGTTGGTTGAAAGTTGCACGGTCTCCATAGGGTTGCCGAGAACTCTTTGATCGTACACAAAATAAATTAAATTAAATAGAAGAATCAATCCGTGTAAACACTTAATTTTCAGTTACAAAAAATGCCTTTTGAATAAAAATGCATGTTGATTTTTTTTGTTTGGCTATAAGCTAACTATTTCTACAAAATCGCTTTCGGAGAGGATTTTGATTTTTATGCCGGATTGGATGAGTTCTTCTGCTTTGCGGTGTTTGGTACTTTTTTCGTAGCCTGCTAGTTTTGTAGTGTCTTGAAAGCCTACAACGAGTAGTGTGGTATTTTTGGTGACGGAATTGGTAACGTTGCAACCCATTTTTGCTGCAATACTTCCTGCTTCGCTGCGCGGAATGGATAATGCTCCAGTAAAAACGATGCTTTCGCCGTAGAGTTCCCCATCGGGATTGCCTTCGAGTTTTATTTGTGAAGCATTATTGTATTGAAATATAGGTTGCCCAACTCTTTTTATCCATTCTTCGATAGTGAGGTTAGTAATTTCGCATGCTTTTGTGACTACGATTCCTGCCGTTATGGCATCTTCTAAGGCATCGTGGTGATTGAAAGTAATGTTTAGGTGTTTGGCAATATTGGCTAAGCCATAGCCACTCTGTGCGAATTCGTGCCATGTTCGGCGGACAATTTTGGCACTGTCGAGCCATTGGGGTTGTATGTATTCTAAACTGTGGTAATCACACGCCCGATTGATGGCAATGCGGTCGAAGGGCATGTGATGAATGGTTATTTGGTTTTCAATGCGTTGCTTTAGTTCTGGGTATATTTGCTTGAAGATGGGTGCCTCCTTAACTTGTTTTTCGGTAATACCATGAATGGCCACATTAAAAGGATCAAAATAATCTTTTGGATTTATTAGTACCGACCATTTATCTACTATTTCTCCGTTATTGAATTGGGCAATACCAATTTGACAGATGCTTGAGGAATCGGCATTGGCGGTTTCGACGTCTAGGGATAGGAAGTTCATTAAACTTAATTTATAGAACAATAATTTCGTTTTCAGAAAACCATTTATACTTTACAACATTATTTTTTAAAACTTTAGCATCGTCTGAGTAAGCAACTATTGCTAAACTTTCTTTAGCTCTACTACATGCCACATAAAATAATCTTAAAGTTCTATCAATTCCAGTTTCCTTGCCTTCATCAATGTTCTTTTGATCGGCTGAAGTCAATGGCTTTATTCCAAACAATTTATCATAACTGAACATAAATCCTTTTGATTCTTCATCATCAATAATTACCATTACTCGGTCAAACTCTAATCCTTTAATTCCTTGGTGAGTTCCAAAAGCAGATTCTTCATTTATATATTTGCTGTATTCTATTATCTCTGAAAACTTTGCAGTTAAGGCAACTTCCCATGCTCCTAAAATATCATCATCTTTATCTAAATCTTCCTCTTCCTCGCTTGCAGTCACTTTAGCTCCTGTTCTTGCTAAGACTAATTTCAATGTCGATGGGACTTTAAATAGCTTAGTTTCATTAATATTTTTTAAGATTTCTAGTAAAGTTGGTTGGTTTCCATCACTCCACAAAGACATTAATTCATTTACTTTTTCATTAGTTGAATGAAAAGCATTTAACTTATTTGCTTCTTTTAAAAGTGTTTGTTTGTTTACTAATTCTGAATGCTTTTTTATAACATTGGCAACCTCAAATTTATTGTTATTTATGTATGCTTGATACAATGCTAGAATTATTTTAGAAAATAAATTAATAGATGTTGAAGTTCCATCTAATAAACTAGTTTTAATCTTGTCAACTGCATAAAGAGGGTCGAAAAATGTAGAAAATCCCATTCTTCTCGCTGCCATGTGATGTTCTAAAGTTAGTGTCATAACATCGGTATCATAGTCTTCCCATTTATCATCATTTGTAAATTCTTTCATTTTTTGACAAATGAGTTTTTCTACATCAGGTTTGTTTTTCGTTCGTGAGACAGCGAATAATCTAACTATACCTCCTGTATTTTCAATTCTTGGAAGTTGCTCTTGACCATCTATTTCACTTCTTATTTTATTAATTAAGTCTATTATTCTTGACTTAGAACGATGATTTATTTTTTTTGCAGGCTGAATCCAATCATCAGGCAATCCAACTCCAAGATTCTCTTTACCATCAGCATAAATTCTCTGCATTGTATCTCCGAACAATCCTAGAGATAGCTTTTCTTTATATTGATTTTGAAGCTCAAATAACGCATCTATCAGTTCTTTTTTTGTATCTTGACTTTCATCGATAAGAATAACTGGAAATTTGTTTAATAATATTTGCTTAAACAAAGTCTTCGATTTGATGAAATTTGCGGCAATTGATATAACTTCACTATGATTCAAAGAATCCTTAGTTATATTATCTCCATTAGGATTATAAATGAATTTTTGAATTTTACCCAGAGAAGCTAACCGCTCTTTTTTTGATTCAATTTTCTTAGCTCTCCCAATTGAAGTTTTATTATTCAAATCACGGCTTTTAGATTGCTGTTCTTCTAGTTCAGCAATTTCCACGACCAAGTTATTATTAATCCATGCTTTAATATCTGGAGTAAAATTCCTAATGAGTTCCCACGAAAAACTATGAATTGTACTTACGTTAAAGATGCTACTATGCTCTAGTCTTCGAGTAATTTCATCTGCTGCTGCGTTTGTATAAGTTATAATCGCTATTTTTTTATTTCGAAACTTAAAATTTGTTCCATGTTGCTCTTTAAAACGTGACAGCACATTGATTAATGTTCGGGTCTTTCCAGAACCTGCACCAGCAAATAAAAAAAAGCTTTTAGGAGAAGTCGGATTAATACATTCGTAAATCTCGCTATCTACATGATTGTCTAAGTCATTATTATGTTGAACCATACTTATGGGTTTAATCCTAATTTGTTACTTTTAAGTTGCTCTTCAATCCACTCCAATCCTTCCTTAATGTATTTTGGAGTATTAATGTTTTTAGGGTCTTCAAAATACAATACATCTAATGCAAATTCAGCCTTTTTCATTTGTGGGTCAGTGATAATTGAATATACCTCGGTAACAAACTCTTTCAAATCATCTTTTTTTGATGCATCAACCATTTTTCTTAATAAACCTGTTGACTTATTAATCGATTTAAAGCTTTCTTTATTTTCGATTACTAAAGAATCCTCAAAGGTGTATGGGTTTGCAGAAATATTATTACTTCCGCTAAAAAGCTCCACAGCTTTTTGATATGCTACCCTAATAGGTAAATCAGATTTTACTTTTTTATCAAAAGTTAAATTCAACAAATCATCTAAAAGTTCCTTTTGAGGATACCATGTTTTTAGGGTATCGTTATTTGTTTTATAATTTTTACCTAGTTCCGGTTGACATTTCTTTCCATTATTGTTTGGATCAACTGAATCAATATCAGTTATTACTAAGCATATTATTCCTAATATCTCAATTAGTGGTTTCAATCTATGAGCATGACTTCCTCCAATTTCTAAAATAGTTATATAACAATTATCTAATAATGGATGAAAGTTTTTTATAAAGTGGGGAATGAGCATTCTCTCTGCTGGTCCTTCAACTAAGATAACCGCATCAGCAAAAAATATATCATTATGTGTGGTGTTTAAATATCTTTTTGTGAATTTGGTAGACTCATCTTCTGTTCCGAAAGTTGTGGATAGATTAATAACTTCAGAAGTTGATAAAGCACTTGAGACATTTCTCTTAAAATATCTCAAGCTAATAAATTTATGATGGGCTAGATAGCTTGAATGAGTGCTTATAACTAGCTGTGTCGTAAAATCTTTTTTATTTTCTAAGTTTACATTATTTCTTAAAACGCTATAAGCTTTTTTTATAAAAACTTGTTGAACTTGGGCATGCAAATGTGCTTCAGGTTCTTCAATCAAGACTAAGTGTAGAGGTTCAATTATTTCATCTTCACTCACAGAGTTTTTACCTACTCTCATCCATTCATCTCTAAATCTGATTAACTTAAAAATTATAGATATTAAATTCTGATAACCTAATCCATTATATTTTTCCGGCAGAGATAATTCTTCATCAAGATAATATTGAACTGCTGAATCGTGCTGTAAACCATCTGAAGTAGAAACTTGAGTTGAAAGTTGAATTTGTGGATTTCCAAATCCTGGGTAATTTAAGCCTTCAAGTTCAGACAAAGATGTTTTAAAGCTTTCTTTTAAATTCTTATCAAATGCATCTTGAGCCGCATTAATGGATTCTAAAGCGTCTAAATCACTTTCTGTAGGTTCTAATGTTGGATTTAAGTGTTTGTCATAGTATGCTCTTAATTGAGATGATAATTTTTTATCATTTTTACTTTCTGAACTCTCTGAGTTTGCATCGCTGAATCCACGTTGAGCGTTTATGATATCGATTCTTATAAGACCCTTTAAAACATCGCCATCTAAAGCTATATTATTCTCGGTTAGTTCTTGTCTTTCAGAGGATTTTTCAGGGTCTAGTAAATATGTTTTTACTGTAAAATGTGAACTTAGTTTCCTTTCACAAAAGTCCCAAAATGTTTTTGGCCATAACTTAAATTTTTTGCCATTTTCACCTAATAGTGAATTTGCTTTGTTGTATGACGCTGAGAATTCTTGAACCAAATCAATCATTTCCTTTGGTTCATATCGCAGTCGTATTCCAAGTAATCCTCCTTTCCAGTCCAAAGTTGGTATAATATGGCTGACATAATGAAGTTCACTATCTTCGACTTGAATCCAAAGGTCTAAAGTAGGTAAATAGTCTTCCAGTATTTTAATTGATTGCTCTTCTTCTTTCAATTCTTTACCACTAACCCAATTTTCTGCAATTTTATTCAACTCTATCCAGTTGTTTAAGGTGAAATCTTGAGTTTTAAAGCTTTTTTCTTTGAGAAACGTAATCAAAGCATCCATAGCAGTTGTTTTACCACTATTGTTAGCGCCTACAAAAATTGTCTCTTTTTCTGAGAAATCTATTTTACAAGATTGAAGTTTCCTAAAGTTTAGGATTTCTATAAATTTAATTATCATTTTAATTGAATCATTTAAGATTAGTTCATTTTTATCGGACTATAATTTTTATAAAAATTTTTATAAATCTATAACAGTATAACAATGATAAAGTTGTTTGGAATATAAGGAATGTATTGATATAATTATTGATTTTAGAGAAAGATTCTTTGAGAAGAATATAAAATACAATTATTAATAACGAATATAGACTAGCATAAATAGACTTTTTGAGGTAATCTATAAACAAATAAAATTTTTCAGATTTTTTAATGAACTCAATTGCATCATTGTCAAGAGTGTTGATAATAGTTGAAACAGTTAGAAGAAAACCTATCAAGATACTAAAAATGGATAAAGAGGTATTGTAAAAGTTATCAAAATCGAGACACAATATTTCACCATATATAAAGCTAAAAACACTTACTGCTAGAGAAATGATAAATGGATAATATTTTTCAATAAATAAGCTCATTATATTTTATACTGTTTGAATAATAATGGTTGATGTCTTAAATAAATAGCTTCTAATTGTCTATATTTTTCTTTTATGAAAAATTTACTATTAATTCTTTGTTTTTCAATTTCAATATTTTCAATCAATCGATTCGCAACTAAGTCAAAAACTTTAGATTTATCTGAATCAATGTCTGTTCCGGTTATTTTTAAGGTTGTTACGAAATCTTCTTTTTTATTAAGTTTTAAAAGACCTTGTACAAATAATCTAATTTCTCTTAAGTTTAGTGACCTCGTTTTATAGTTGCCTACAGAATAAACGATTGAACCTTTTAGTGCATTTATATCATCCATTGCATCAACGGTACTATCCAAAGATGATGAACTATTACCTTTTAAACCAGTTGAATTTGTAGGTCTCGCAATATCATATTCAATTCTGTAGTAGCTCGGCGAATCTAAGAATTTTTGATATTCAGACGGTATTATAACCATAGAAAAATCAAATTGTGGCACATCATAATTATTATGTATAAATTCTGTTAATGCATTTAAATTAACTCCTGGTCTTTTCGATTCAATTGCAATTATATTAGTTTTAGAGTCGAAAATAAAACTACAGTCATAGCCCAATCCTTGATTAGCATTCAAGTCTAATGGTTCTGTATTAATCCCATCAAATTTTGGAGGAACATTACTTTTTTGATTATAAATAAAAGTACCTAAGCAGTATCTATCAGAATGAATACTTTTTATGTTTGAAATTAAAATTTCACCATCTGAAAAGTCGATTTTATCAAAACTTTTTTTCTTGAATTTAAAAACTTCCGAAAATAATTTATTTGTTTTTTCCTTTTGTTTTTGTTCTACTAAAGCTACTATTTGGTAGAAATATACATTAGTCTTTTTTATAGCCATAATTGATTTTTATTGTATCATTAAATTAAGAATCCTTGTCTCGTTTTGAATTCTTACAGATTGACATTTAAATTAAACCAAACTTATTAATCAAATCCAACAAATGCTCTGCTTTAGCCTGATTAGCTAAACTATGATTGTATGTTGTTTGATAAGTAGATGTCCAAATAGTGTCGTATTCATACTTGTTAGCTGTATTTTCAATAGCATTTACTGTTTCTCCTCTAGTTCGACATGTGCAGAAAATGATATTAGGACTATAGTCTTTAATAATTCCTTCTAGTCTTTCTTTTAACTTAGTTCCAGGATCACCTTGGCTTTCTAGGGCAATTGTTTTTCCATTTACTTCAATAATTAGCCTAAAATCAATGGTTATTTTAGTAACCTCTTTTGAAGAGTAAACCAATTTATAATTTGGAAAAGTTTTCATTAAGAGATTTGCTAATTCAAGTATTGTACTTGATTTACCTTTTCCTGCTGAGTGCCAAATGGCTGTAATTGTGTTCATAGTAATTTGTTGTTTATATTATTTCCAAAACCCCATTTCCTTCATTTTATTAAAAATCAAACGCGTACACGATTGGCCGTTTTTAGTTTCGTCCCAATAGCAGCGGTGCATGCGGATGTGTTTTAGAGTAAGAAAATTGAATGGGTTGTAGGTGTCTTTGCGTGCGATTTCGTAATTGAGGTTGATGGGTTTTTCTTTGTTTTTGATGATGCCGAAATGGGCGTTTCCGGCTTTGTTGTCGTTACGGAAGTTGCTGGCAAAAGCATCCATGAGTGAGTACACGTTGACCCATTGGATTTTTTCGGTCATGAAGGTGTTTCTGTTTTCGTAAAAATTGGGGTAGAAGCCTTTAACAAACTCGAAAGGTGCGCCTACCGTAATGAGAAGGTTTATAGTTTCTTTGGTGTTGTATGTTACGTCATTGCCAATAGGGAAGAGTGCGTCCATTGCAACGATGCTGCCAAAACTGTAGGTGTGGAATTGAATGGTTGGATTGGGTTCGTTTTCGACGATGTATTCTACCAGTGCGTCGAGATTGCCTTGAATGGTTTGGGACTGTTCGCCGTATTGAATGTAATTGTCGACCGCTGTGAATTCGGTAGCGAGTTTGGTGACTAGGGTAGAGGATTCGGGAATTAACAGGATGATTATGGCGGTTACAGGTACTGTAATGGCACTAATTGAAACTAATGTGGTGAACAGATTACCATCTAAGTTAAAGTATTTACTTATTTCATTTTGAAAAAGTGATAAAACAGACGGAATTAACCATATTACAGCAAACGACATCAATAAGAAAATACCAAACACATAAAAAGTTTGTTTGGTTTTGATAAAGGTATTTAGATTGAAAATATTGCGAAATAAGGCAGGTATTTTTCGAATAACAAGTATGAGCAGGAATAGGTTTTTGAGGATTAGATTGCGTTGTTCGAATTTTTCGGTGAGGAGTTGGCTGTATTGGAAGTCGTAAAAAGTGTATAGAACGGGATCGGTTGGTGCGGTTAATTGTCCTTTTGGTTTTTGTAGAATTCGAATGGCCAGACTACTGTTTTCTTCGAGGTAGTAGATTTTTTCAATTTTGGTGTAAAATTCAAAACCGGATGTGCTGTATTCTAATTCTTTTAGGTAGCGGGAAGCATATTTTTCTGCCGTTTCTTTTGCAGTAGATTGTCCTAAGCCCGAAATGTAAATACCAATTGACATGGTGTGTTTTTATTATTCCCAACTTGTAAAGTTAGATGGTAATAAGACGCGGGTCAATCCGTGTAAATACTGATTTTAAAACTATTCGGAAGCTGTTTGTCTGTCTTTATCTCTAATTGTAATTGATAAGTTCATAGCTGCATATCTATTTTCAGCTTGTTTTATTGTTTTTCCTTCCTTATCGTAATCGCCATCTATGTCTGTAAAACTTTGAAACCATGTAAGCAATGGTTTGTCTTCAACTTTTCCAAGGTATTTTCCTAGGATACTTGAAACCGTTAAAATAGTATTACTAATATTTACGGCTGAACCCGCTGTTTTGAGAAGTGATACAATATTTGTGGTAAGATTTTTATAGTCTTCATCGGCGTTTATTTTACTCATAACCTCGGCAACATCTCTTAATCCTTGTTTCGATTTTATTATCGAAGACATAATATGAATTTGAGATGGTGCTTTAGACTCAGATTCTTGTTTCCAATAAAAAAGGGTTTTATCAATTGATAATGCATCACCATCATCAACTTTTTCAAAACTTTTGAGGTCTAAAGCTATCGTTTGGTTTTCGACATCAGATACCACAAGATTTACAAAATACACTTTGGCTAATCCAGGAAATGGAAAAATTTTAGGTGTTCTATTATCCTTAATGATTACATGCGACAAACGTATTTCTATACCGCTAATTGCTTCAGAGCCTAAAATGTCACCTTGATTGTTATGAACTTCGAATGAAGCTTCTCTGAAATTATGATCTTCAGAATATAGGTTTTGACTTAAATTTAGCATAGTATATGATTTAAGATTATTAAAATTTGATTGTAAATTAAAGAATAATTTTATTGTTAGTCAATCCGTGTAAATACTGAAAATCAATTATCTTCAACATCAACCAAATAAGAAGGCCCATGTGTTTTTACTAACCATTTTTTCAGAATATTTTTGAAATACAGAAAGATAAAGTTTAATGTCATTTAATAAGTCACCGTGAGGTAATACTACCCAAAAATCGGTTCCGTACATAATCTTGTCAGTAATTTTTGGATTATTGTTTAAAACCTCTTTTAATTTTGAATGAGTATCTGTCTCAATTAGGTTATATGAAAAATCAGTGAATACCTTTTTGGATTCATCATTTAGTAATTCAATTAGTTTTAAAATTCTTTCGTCAGCATTCGTATTAATGTGATTTTCCCAAAATGTATCTGTTCCAAAATGTGCTAAATTTAGTTTTAGATTTGGGAATTTTTCGAGTACTGGAATCCAATGGGTTGGATCATTTAAATAGCGGGCTCTTTTTCTTCTATCTCCTTCAAGATTTATTGTTTCATAACCATTTTCACCAAAAAAATCAATGGTCTTTTCAAAAGTTGAGACTGATTCACCGCCGCAGTGAGTTGTCACAGGAATGTTAAATTCTTCGCACAACGCAAAGATAGGTTCTAATCTTTTGTCACTGGGGAAATAGCCTAGAGAAGGATAACATTTGATTCCAAAAAAAGCCGCATTTTTTTCTGTAAAAGCTCTTTTAAAAATAGTGTATAAATTTTGTTCTCCAGTAATTTCAGCTCGTCTAGGATCTATGGCTAAGAAAGGTAAAATGGGCTTTTTTCTTGCCAAACTATTTAGCTCATCTACTTGTTCGGGATATGTTTTTTTTGCTTTGTATTTCCATCCTGTTTCGAGATCCATCATAAGAATAGAGGTTACGAATGGAGAGTCATAGTATTGGTCAATTTGCTTCAGTGAGAAGTTATCATGGTAGAAGTCAAAAATCTCTTCCATTGAATCTTTCTTTAACACTCTAATGGCATCTTTCAATCCTTTTCCTCGTAAACTTTCTTTAGTTTCAGATTTTGATAATTTTGTCTCAAGTTTTTCTAACTCTTTTTCAAGTTCATCCCAATTCACTTCGTCGTCGATTTGATTTAAAGAATTGTAAATGTTTACAATGTCTTTGTTCCAGTATCTAAAATCTTGATTTTCATTTTCGAAGATTTTACCAATGGTCATTCTTAATAAAATATAGGCAATTTTAAGTGTTTTTCTGTCAAATATGTGGCAATGAACATCAAAAACACATTTTTTATTATTTACCAAGAGCGCTGTTTGTTCGGATAATCTTGTGAACGGGTCTTTGTTCAGCGTATTTTTCATTTCATGGTAGAATGCTTCAGCTTTTTCGAAACTCCAATTTTGACTTTTCATATTTTTTGTTTTTTTTGATTATTAAGATCTTCCATAATTGCTGAAATTAGTATTCCGCCATTACAGTAATCTAATTCACCTTTCTCATTTATCTTTAATCCTTTTTCATTGTCTCCCTGATTATGTATCCCTACTACATTTAAATCAGAATTTAAAATTGGCGCTCCACTTGAGCCAGGTTCTGTGTCAGCATAGTAAAAAAGTTGATGATTCCAAACACTAATTACTTTATCGGTAGAGTATTTCTTTGTATCGCCATTTGGATGATGAATTAATGTGACTTTTTCGCTCTCTTTTATTTTATAGAATGTTTCAATTTTTAAATTTCCTAAATTGGATAGGCTGTTATCAAAATTCTTGATTTTTATGTAAGTATAATCTAACTCCTCCATGGTAATCATGGTTTCAGGCTCAAGATAGTACTCAATAGGTTCTATTAGTTTACCCTCTTTATCTTTTTCATAGTTAAATAGCACTTTGGATTCTTGAGCTATTTCTTTGGTTGGAATGACGTGATTGTTGGTTAATAAATAACCATCCTCTACAATAAAACCCGTACCATGTTCTCTTTTAGAATTTGTTACTCTGCATACACTTCTTGAGCATTCTACTAATTTTTTTAGCTTACCGATATCAATGATATCGTTATCGTCTCCTATGATTTTTTCTAAAATGTTTTCAGAAAATACTGTTTCCCCAAGTGATGGATTTACTTCGACAATTTTTTTTAATTTTCCTAAATCTTTAAAATTTAAAAAACTATCGATTGAAGCATTTTTTTGTTTATAATCTTCAATTTTTTCAATTATTTGGTTTAGTTTTAGTGAGTTATGCTTCTTTAATTTTTTTTCAATCTTTTTAAAAAATAGATTTTTCCAAATGGTACCTTGATAATTATCGTTTTTCCATTCATTATCTTTTTTTAACCAATCAATACCATTGTCGTCTAATATATTATGGTACTCCTTCACATCAACACTAACTATTTCAAATGGAATCTCTTTCAACAATTCATTGTTTAATATAAAGTCTTCTAAAAATTTTAATGAGTTACACGAAGAAATTCTGTCCTCTTCAAGTTCGAAATCAAGTACGAATAAGTCAATTGGATTAAACTCGTTAATTTTTCCCATAATATATGCTTTAGCATTATTTATATCGGATACTGTATTGTTTTGATTGTCGCAATATTTTTGAAAATGATCTCTAAATTCAGGGTCAAATGAATTTGATTCATATTCTTTTGTAGCTAATATTTTTTGGAAAAAACAAAAATCATCTTCATTATCTTCCACTATAAAAATTCTTTTATTCATGTTTATTTATAAATTTTAATGACTATTAAAAAAATGCCTGCTTTTCTATATATTCTAATATTGTTGTTAGAGTTTTCTTTTTTCAATATCAAATTAATCAAATCAATTCCGTCAACGTTCGTTTTGCTTTTTATTTTTGTATTTAAGTACTGTATGTTTTTACTGTTATTATTAAGCAGTTTAATGTTAAAAGAATCACTTTTTTCAGTGACCTTAAGCCGAATTTTTATTTTATTTCCGGCATTAATTTTCTTAATATCAGTATGTTTTCTAATATTATATATCAATTCAAAAATTAGGTCATAGTAAAAAAGCTCAGGAAGTTTTATTAAATGATTATTTAGAATAGGTATAGTTAAGTTTTTATAATCAATGTAGTTAGTATTGGAAATTTCTAATCTTTTTGGGTGATAAAACCCAAAAATTGATTTGTATTTTTCAAATTCTTTAAAGAGATCGTTAAGCATATATTCTTTCTTATTAGCGTCACCAGTATGAAAAATATTAATCAAATTTATTTTGTTTGTATAGTGGAAATTTATAACACTAAGGCGTTCCCGTTCAATATTAAATTTTTCTAGATTATTTATTTTTGTTGCTTTCAATAAATTATCAAGGTTTCTGTCAAAAGTATCATTGTAGATGTTTAATCCATGCTTTAATGTTATTTGAAATTTATTTCTTTCTTCCTCAGCAATAAAACCTGCAATACTGTCATTGTCAATTTGACTTTTGATAAAGTCTTTGATGTAATCTCGAAGAAGCAACAAGAACCTAATGTTTTTAGGGTCGAAATGTTTAGTTTGTTTTAGTTCAGATTTATCAATATTGCTAGCATAAAAAGTAATTACTGCAATAGGATTAGCTTGATATTCTACATTATTGTCGGACTGTTTAGGATTAACTTCTGAAATTCTAAGAAAAAATAAATTGTTGTACTTACAATTACCACCTTTAAATGCCAAATCAGTCTCGATGGGCTTGTATAAATTAAAATCAATTATTTTAGCATTATGTATATTTAAATTAAAATCAACCACATCTTTATATTCCCATTTTTTAAAATCTTGATTTTTGTAGAGTTCAAAAGTTGATTTAGGCTTTTTGCTTCTTTCATCTTTGATTCCTTTAAAAACTTTGTGCATAATGCAATCTTCCTCTTCTAATTGGATTTCTAGTTTATAATCATTTCCCTTTGAAAATTGATGAATTGTATATAGATCTTCAATTTTAATTTTGCTAGGTTCTTCATTCTTGTTTTGATATCGAATTGTTAAATATGCGCCACCAGAATTAATATTTAGTATCTCACATAAATTCTGCAAAAGATAGTTAACCTTTTGCTTTATAGGATACTTACTGTCAGATGAAGAGTTGTAATAACTTCGATTAGAGGATAATTTAATGCTATTTCTACTGTCTTTTTCGTTTTTTAATCTAATCTTTAAGTCAATTGTTTTGTAAAATGCATCTTGAAGAAATAAATCTTTCTCAAAATTCTCTTTTATATCACCAAGCATAATTTCTAGAGCTTCACTACGATATTGGGAATAGTATTCCTCTATTTCTGACCATGTATCCTCCTCACTAATTAAACCTATTGTATTAATTTTATCTTGTTTTTCTCGGTAAAAATTTTCAAAGAATTTCTCAAAAATGAAATTATTTTCGAAAACTAATATTTTAAGTAAATAGATAAAAGGATTGTGAAAATCGTTTGTAAGTCTTAGTTCATTGCCACCCTTGTCTACTATCTTTTCTATATTAACTATATAAGAGATTGTTTGAACTAATTCTGCTGCTTTGGCATCATCTTCAAAAATTAGTTCTTGAATTAAACTAGAATAAAAAGTAATAAATCCCTCGTAATTGAATTTGCCTTCTTTGCGTTTAACTATCCAAGTATTATTTTCAAATTTTAACTCTCTTCTACTAAAATTTTCATCTAATTGATCAAGCCTTATTATTAAGTATTTAATTTCTTTTAAAAAGTCTTTTGAAAAAATATAATTAATATTTAAGTTAACGGCAATTGACATTAGTAATTTATCTCGCTGATATCTACAATACAATGAATTTTCATTGACATATTCGAAATAATCCTCTTTTTTAAAATCAATTCTTTTTATTTTTTCATAAGTCCAATTGAAAACAGCTTCCTTTATGTTTTTGTAACGACTGAAGGGAGGTTCTGATAATATTCTGACAATGTTTATGTCAAGTTCCTCTATATAAAAAGGAAATTTTGCTAGAAACGATTTTATGCTTTCCGCTTGTTTAACTGTTGAAATGATTTCTGGGACCGCTACTTTGAGATATCCTTTATTAAAAATGGATTCAATATTTGAGTGAATGTATTTCTGATTGTTATCCGCTGAAACTGAAAAACAACTAAATATTTCATGGTAAAGTAAAGTTTTTAATAAACCCATAGGATTACTATTGGGTTCTTCGCCATCAATGTCTAAATCTTTGGTAGTAATCCTGTATTTTTTTTCAGAGAAATAAATTCTGGATCGATCCAATAGTGATTTGGTCATTAACTTATCATACACTTCAATTTTTTTAGTAAAAAATTCTTGCTCAGCTGAGTTCAGCAATGATGGAATATTTATTTTTGAGTAAGCGAACAATTGGCCGTCATCTCCTAGATCTTTTATGAGAACTTTTTCGTCATGATAATTCATTTTATTACAAAATGTAATAAAATATTTAATTTTTGATTTGTTATTTAAATTTTTGATGTAATTGTTTATGAGACTAAAATATTTTCCATAAGCTAAAACATCATCAATATAAATAATGGTGGCGCCTTCTAACAAATCTTTGTGGAACTTTATGAAGTTTTGGATATTATCATCTTTTGGGCTAAATTGTAGTATTGTTGCTGTATCTTCAAACAGTATTTTGTTGACCATATCGGCAAAACCAGAAACTGAAATTTCAGATTGTTTGAGTAATACTGTTTTGTTAGAACTATTGAAATTATTTTTTATATCAAATAACCAATCTTTTACATTTTTTTTATTAGTGCTGGATTTATGGAGAAATGAACTTGTTTTTATATAAAATCTATAACTATGGTTTCGTCTTTTTAAGGGTCTAGTGATTACATTAAAATAATCAGATTCATTACTATTATCACTATTGTCATTGTACAAAAGTTCGAAAATGTTCTGATTATTAAACGGAGCAGAAATAACAGGTAAATCAAAAACTAAATCAGGTGTTACACTATTTATTTCTGTATCCAGAAGACATTTTTCCTTTTCTTTCTTCTTCAAGTCAGGAAAGCAAAGTTTACACTTATAATTCAGATGCCATTCTGATGAAACATTAACAAAAAAGTATTGTTCTCTTTTATTAGCTACAATATTAGCTTCGGAATTTAACTCCCAACTAAATACTTGATAAAAATTTCGATTATTTGGATTTGGGTTAATCTCAATTTGATTTCTTTTATCTGCATTATCAAAAAATTCATCTTTAATGTTTTTATCACTAACCAGTAATACAGAAAGGTCAGGATAAAGACTCTTTACTTCTTTTACACCAGGATTTCTTGATTTTTCTCTTTCATTGATTCTATTAAGAATACTGAAAACTTTGCTTTGTGTGGAAAAAGTTGAACTGATAGGAACGATAATAATTACATTGCCATTTATGTTTCCGGTGTTTTTTAAAATTGTGTCGTTTACAACAATGTCATGTTTAATTCTTTTGTTATTTTCATATTCATTTAATTTATTGCGAATTTGACTAACAAGCAGTTCAGAATAATTTTCATAGCCGATTATGGTTACGCTTTCGTCTGGCGGTATATTTTTTAGGTGGTTATTTAAAATGAATTTTGACAGAACAAATGCAAGCCTATTTGAATAAAAGCTATTGTAAAACATTGGCTTGGCATAGTAGAAATCTTTAATGTGTATTTTTGAGCCTAATTTGAAATGTGCATTGGAGATTTTATATCCAGGTAATTGTCTAAAAAATTTTGTCTTATTATTAGTGGCTATTGTAGTACTCCAAGGAGTTATTTCAAGATTTAATAAGGATTCAAAGGTTTCTAAAAATAGTATTGTATTGTCATCTGATTTTAATATTAATTCTAAACTAATTAATTTATCGTTATTGAAAAATGGTCCGACATTACTAAAATTTTCCTCATGATTTTCTGATTTTATATGAGTGTTTTCTTGAATTTTTATAGAGTTGAAGTTGTAATTGCTTATTGAATTGTTTAACATGACATAGTCTTTGTATGTTATGCCTGACAATACATTATTGAACCAAATTGAGACTTCTTTGTTTTCTTCTTTAAAATTAATTTTAAAATAAAAAAGAAGATTATTCTTTGAAGTCCAAAAATTCAGTGATTGTGAGAAAATTTTATTTATTTTAATAATTTCAATGTAAGTGTTTTCAAAAAAGTTGTTATCCCCCAAAAAGACAATGGGGACAGGATTAATAATATCTATATATGCCAAAAATCGTATCCAATCACTAGGTGTTTTTAAGCTGTCCTCAAAATCACATTTAGTTGTATCAATTACTAATATCTCATTATTATAGTTTTCTGTAATTTTAGTAGCTAAACTTTTTATTCTATCATATTTGTCATTTTTTGGGTTTGTATCGATATTAATTTCTTTTAAGTAAACTTTATCTTCTTCAATGACTGAATCTGTCAAGTATTCATATTTAAACAATTCATTTGTGTTTTCAACAGTAAAATAAGGTGTTAAGCTCTCAACTGATTTGTTTTTGTTTTTTTTGTGACTTTTATTAATGGGAAGAATAAAACCATAAGAAGTTCCTATAGGATTTTTAATTTGATTATCAAGTTCAATAAATTCACCTTCTTCAATGAAAAGTGAAATACTTTCATTAACGTTTGAAAATAAACCATTTGATGTGAATTGTATATAACCGTTGTTTGATAATATTTCGTTAGAAAAAATCAAAAGCCCAATTCTTGCCATTTCTCTTTTGGCTTGATGAATTAGTTTGATTTCTTGAAAATTAAAAAGTATAGAAAGGTTTTCATTGCTCAATACTTTTAGGTCTTCATCGAAATTTTTATCATTAAGTTCTTGAATTTTATCAACGTATGAGGTCCTGACATCAATTTCTCCTGAATCAATTACATTAATATCTAGAAAAAATTCACTGATTGAATTGATGTCTAACCATTTTTCAAAATTATTAGCACCATATTTAATGTTCTCGAATTTATCTTTTGAAAAAACCCTTCCAGAAATTACTCCAAAACCTTTGTTTTTCTCTTTACCTGAGTGCTCAACAATATTTTGAGCTAATTCCTGTAGACCTGAAGCAATACTTTTAACTTGAATTAGATAGTCTTCAAGTAGAATAACAAATTTGTTTACTTTATCAACACTGTTATATTGATTTTTTTTAGGTTTTATTTTATCTGTAAATACCCTAAATAAATATACTTGTAGCTCAGAAAAATTAAAGAAATTATTTTTTTCAAGAATATTAAAAACTTTTGAAACATAATATTCAGACAAAGTTTTGTCGTAATTATCAACTGTAAATTCTATCTTAGTATTTTCTTTATAATAAAATTTTCTTAATACAGATAAATCATCTAGAATAGCTAAATAATATTGCCATTTTAATGACTCTTTTTTATATTCTTTGAAAACTGTAAAGAAGTCATTTTTTCTACTAACAACTTTATTAAATTTTGACTTGTTCTCTTTTACAGCATTATAGGACTCCTCTAAAAAAATATTATTTTTGAATAATTCACTAATAGTATTTTCATTAATGATAATGATTGGAGTTATTGATTTTTCTTCTATGGATTCAATTAAATTGCTGTTTTTGGGTGAGGAAAAGACACAGTTTTTAATTTGTCTTAATTTATTTTTGGCAATATTGTAAAGTTTTGTGTTTTGATTGTCAAATATTAATTCCAATTTAATCTTCTCAAATTCTAGACTAAAAAGTGCAATGTAGGAGTATAATATTTCATCAATTATTTCAACATTTTCAGATATAGTTATCTGTAGATTGTCAATTATTATCTCTTTCTTTTTGATTGATTGGTAGACAGAAAGAAACTCTTCAGTAATCGATTTTAAACCAATAATTTTACTCTTAAATTTTACTTCCATTTAAAATTTTATAAAAAATGAAGTAAATGAATATATTAACTTAAGTCAATCCGTGTAAACACGTAATTTTAACATTTAGAATTCACTAATTTATGTTTTACGGCAACCAATAATTATTATCTTTAGCTGAACAACCACTGCACCAATTTAGCATCCAGGTTATTGAAAACTCATATACACCTTTGTTATTTCCGAATTTAGAGGTATTTATGTCATACGAAGCTCCAATTCTAAATTGATTATTACCATTACCGTCTAAACTAAATATATAATTGGCTAAAGGGTTTATTGAGGTCAGAAAATGACTGTTATCGGCTTTTCTGATTGGGTTAGTCGCTGCAGTGAGCCCTATTGTAAAACTTTTGTATAATGTCAAACCGGTACCGATATCTAGTCGATTGTATTGAGATTGCTTCATGAAGTTAAGTGAAAGAAAAAGGTCTGAATCGTCTGGTAGAAATTCAAAAATATCTTTGTTAACAACGTATTTTCCGTGAACTGATGTGAAAATATCAAGGGGTGCTTTACCGTTTTGATTGAAGGTTATGTTGGGTGTATTGAGGTGTTTTAAAGTTATTCCTAACCAATAATTTTTATTGTTATATAGTACTGCTGCTGAAAAATCAAAAAAAGCTACATTGTCATTACTGTTTCGAATAAAAGGATCATTACTAACTGGATTTATATTACCATTGTTGGTGTTTATTTGGTCTTCGAGTAAAAGTCCACCAAAATTGTAATTTTTCATACCATAACCCACTTCTACACCAAAACTTAGTACTTTATTTGTTATTTCGTTGCCCAACATTATTTTATAACAAGAAGCTAAATTAATTTGGCTGAAATTATAATCGGTGAATGTTTCATGATGATTTAAAGCAGTTGCTCTTAAGCTCCATTTTTCCGATATCCGATCGCTTACGTAAAAAAAACTGGTGTTTATTTCTTTTTGCTCATTGGGCCACTGGATTCGGTGAATTATTCCGGCATCAGTAGTTTCAAAAAACCCTGCAAAGTTTGAATTTAGAGTTTGCGGTACTATGGCCGATTGCGTGAAAATAGGGTCTTGTGCTTTTGTACTATTTGATAGAATAAACACGAAGATTATTGAAATTATTTTTCTTTTCATGATCATTACTATTTTATTTGCTTAGTACAAAGGTTCTTTCTTCGTCTATTTTTTTACCATAAAAGGTTTCACCACTAACTTTACAATTGTAATTCCCGTTTTCAGCCTCATAGCCCTTAATCTTTCCATCCCATCCAACCAAATCATCTCCTGTTTCAGAATAAATTAAATGACCCCAAGTATCGTAAATGTCCATTTGGAGATTTGTTAAATATTTGGCTACAGGCCTGAATGTATCATTATAATTATCTTTGATTTCTGGAGTGAATGCTGTTGGAACCACTAATAAATATCCTAAACCTATTGTAACGGGATACGGACTTGTTTGGTAAGTACAAACTTCTCCATAAGTAACCGTAAGTATAACATTGTATTGACCTACATTTAAATAGGTATGTTGTACTACTTGATTGGCTAATGAAGAAACAGGAGGAGAACCGTCACCAAAATCCCAAGATACGGAACTAGAATCTCCTGTTATTGTACTTGTAAATTCAATAGGATCATTAATTGCATATCCTCCATAGGATGTACTTCCAATGGATACAGCAGCGGCAATTGAAAAATCGCCTATGCTAAAGATATCGGTTATATCTTCGGTGAATAATTGTAACGCTGGACATCCTCTACTATCAAAAGCATTGAGTGTAACTAAACCATTTTGATTGGTTGTCATGAATTGATTGTATGGACCGCTAACTACGCCACTTGACCAAATGTATTGGTAGGGTGGAATACCTCCGGAGGCTTGAGCAACAAAACTTCTTGAAACGATTGGAGATGGCGGTTCACAATTCATATTTAGGGTTGAAGTTGCCGAAACTGTTACTTCTCTTGGTCTACCTATTGTATATGAGACTGTAATTGGTCCACAATGGTTTGCATCATCAACAACAATTGAATAATTTCCGGGTGGAATATTTGTTGTATTGGGTAAAGATAATGAACCATTATAGGTGTAAGGTTGAGTACCACCTGATACAATAAGGTTAATTGAGCCTGAATTAGGATTAAAACAATCAAGAGCATCTGTTGCACTGATGGATGCTGTTAAAGGAAATGGTTCATTAATGGTAAATGATTGATTAATAACTGGACAGGTTGTCCCATCGTCTATCGTTACAGTATAGGTTCCGGGAGCTAGGTTATTTAATGTTAACGCAAAATTATTAAAAGTGATAGGAGTAGTACTACCTAATGGTGTGAATGTCCAAGATACAGTTATTGGTGGTGTTGCTATATTTGGATTTAGAGCAATACTCCCATTATTTGCTCCATTACATGAAATGTTGGTCACAACTGGATTTATATTGAATGCTGGTGGAGCAGCAATTGGAATTGAAAACAATTGTTGACAGCCTTGTGCGCTACTAGTGTCGGTAACGGCAAAAGTATAATTACCAGGAGCTAGGTTAGGGAAAAATAGGCTAGTAGTGGTTATGCCATTGAATGTGTTAGTATACGGAGGCACACCACCTGAAATGTTAGTTATTGTTATTGAACCATTATTATCTCCGTCACAGATTACGGGCGTTGTTGTATAGGTTATTGAAATTGGAAGAGGTTCTGAAATTACAACTGTTAAATCAGTTCCTAGATTTGGAGAACAGCCTAAACTATCTGTAACTTCTAAATTGTAAGTACCAGCTATTAAACCTTGTAGGTTTTGAGCATTACTTTGATAATTATTTGGGCCTGTCCAATTGTAGTTATAGCCTGGTGTTCCTCCTAAAGGTGAATTGATTGTTATGGCACCAGTAGCTTCACCGTTGCAAGTTACATTTGTAACCGAGCTTAGTACAGGTAAAGTAATACTAGTTGTTGGTTCGGTGATTGTAAATGTTTCTGACTTTTGACAACCGTTATCATCTTTAACAGTAACTAAGTATATGCCAGCCGTTAGGTTGCTGATATCTTGTTGGTTTAGATATTGTGGTTGTGAAACACCATTTAATGACCATTCATAGGAATAATTTCCAGTTGATGCTGTTCCTCCAATTATTGTGATGTCTATACTGCCATTATTTCCTCCCAAGCAACTCACGTTATTGATGGCTGTCGGAGTAATGATTATTTCGCTTGGTTGTGGAAGGATTGTATACGTTTGAATAAATGGGCATCCGTTTGGATCGGTTATCGTTAGCTGATAATTTCCAGGAGCTAAATTAGAAATAGTTGAAGCTGATGAATTAAAACTTCCAAGGTCAGTCCAATTAATAGTATAGCCTACCGGAATAGTACTAACTATGGAAATAGCACCATTATTTTGGGGAGGTGAATTATAACAAGAAATTTGAGTTAAATTGACCGTTGGATTAATTGATGTACCAGCAACTAGTGTAATTTCTGCAACACTACTAGCTGTGAAACAACCAGCAGCATTATTGGATATAATACAATAATAATATGTGCTTCCTAGTGCAGTTGGTGTTGGTGGCATAAAGGTGTTTGTTGCGCTAGGTGGTCCTAATGATGTTCCTCCTGAAATAGAATTAGAAATGTTACTAAACCATTCGTATTGTAATCCTATAGGCAAAATTTCTAATTGAGTTGGTACTCCCAAGCCTTGACAAAGTATTTGGGGAGTAAATGGTAGCGATGTAATGGTTGGAGCATCTACCACATTAATTTCAAAAACTGCACTAGTCAAAAGACCTGCATTACTACAAAGACTATTAGAATAATCAACAGTAACGTAATAATAATAAGTGCCAGCAGTAGAAAAAGGTGTTGCTATGGAGTAAGTTGCACTATTTTCTCCAGAGATTGCAGATCCGTTAGTATTAGAATTTGTTGTATTAGAATACCATTGATAAGTTGGTGTCCCGCTTGGGAGTATTGTTCCCGAAGAGATTACCTCTAAGGGTGAGATAGCTTGTCCCACACAAACGGTTTGACTTGTGCTGGGTTGTATAGTAAGTGTTGGTATTGGTTCTACCGTGACAGCAACAGCGTTGGTAGTTATGGAATTACAAGCACTAGAGGATGAAGCTAAGTTTGAAATTTCACAGTAGAAATAAAATATTCCTGGTGTTGTAAAAAGTGCCGTGGTAAATATTACGCTTGTTGCTCCTGTAATAATTGAACCTCCACTATTAGAGTTAGTGGTATTACTGTACCATTGGTAATTAGCATTTGTAATTGCGTTAACTGATAAGGTTGCAGTTCCATTAATACATGTGGTAATAGGAGCGGGTTGAGTAATGGTCGGTAAAGGATCCACCGTAATGACATAGGTTTGTGTCGTACTACAACCATTTAATGTAGCTATAATAGTGTAGGTAACGGTGTCAGAAGTACTACCATTATTGAAAAGGGTTTGCGTGATTATTGCTTGATTAGGACTGCTTATATTTAAATTTGCACTATTTGTGGTAGCATCAAAGCCTGTTATTGTAGTTGACGACGCTATCCAAGTAATTGTTGCATTATCTGGATTTGATATATTTATACTTACTGTTTGACCCGAGCAAATTTGTTGTGCGATTGGCAATGATAAGGCTGGAGGGTTGGTGATGGTAAAGGTTTGACTTGCGGAGGAATTACCGCAAATATGATTATTTATACTTAAAGTAACTGTATATGTTCCGGCAATACTAAAGGATATTGTGCCTGGATCTTCTGAATTTGGTGAAGGTATTGTAACACCTGTAGACGGTGTTACACTCCAAATATATTCTATTGTGTTAATAGGGTAAGGATCAGGTTTACAGACAGTTACTTGTGGATTAATGTTGTAGGGTAAAGTGCCGCAGTAATTGTTAATTGGGGATATGTTGACAATAGGGGGTTTGGTTATAATTATTGTCTTAGGGATTGAAGTTGTAAAACCACAATCATTAATAGCCTTTAAAATGATAGTATATGTTCCAGCTTCGGAAAAATTAATATTAGGTGCAATAGAAGTTGAAGATGTATTATTAATATAATTATATGAAGAAGTTGTCCCACAATTTCCATTGACATAAGTTATTTGCCATTCATAGTTTGGAACTTCATCACAAATACCTAGTGTAGGGGAATCAATAGTTGGATTAAGAGTATATGGAACACATTGTGGACTTGATGAATTTAGATTAAAAGTAGGAATAGATGGAGGTGAATGAACACAAATTGTATATGAAATAGTATCGTAAGTACAATCAGCAATAGTAGCTCCTGGTTTGATTATGCTTAATGAAACAACAAATTGTCCAGAGTTAGTAAAGTTAACGCCAATTACATCCGTACCATTCAAATTCCCGCTTGTTAAATTCCACCCTGTGTTAGGGGTTATTGTCCATGTCTTATTAAAATTATTTAAACAATTTGTCCCACTGAAATAGTTTCCTTGTGATGTATTAGTAAAAGTAGTTGTATTATTAACGCATATAAACTGTGAACTTATATTAAATGAAGCTTCTGGTTTTTGAGATAATTTTACTGGCAATGTGGGTGAGCTTTGTCCACAAGGATTCGTAACTTGGAAAGTTATCACAAATTCATTGTTTGTTAAACCGCATGATGATTCATTAAAATTAATTGTAATTGATGAAGGAATATTAGCTTGTGTATAATACTGGTGAGGTATTGATGAATCGTTGCTGACATATATATCGTAAGTAGTTCCTGGTGGATTGTTAGTTATATTTTGTACAGGCCAAGTAATACTAAAAGGAGCGCATGAATTTGTATTCCCGATTGAACCTAAATTTCCAGCAGGTGAATTACCATTAAAAAATGTATAAGTGATTGAACTTGAACAGCCTGAATTATTTGATGTAGTTACAGTTATATTAAATATTCCTAACGACGTATAGGTATGGGGTGCTGATGTAAAATTACTAGTGAAACTTTCTGGAGTAGAATTATCACCCCAATTAATTTCATAGTTTGTGTTGGAAGATTGAGTACTACTGGCGTTTACTGCAACAAAAGTAAAGTTTGGATTTGCTAGAGTTGCATCACAGTTTACAAAAAGTTGTTGTGCAACATCATAAAAAGTTGCTCCATTTGTGGTGCTAATATTTAATGCTGATTCGGGTCTTTTGAGAACAGTAATTGGTTTAGTAACTGAACTTGTACAGTTTGTGATTGTGTTTGTAACAGTTAAAGAAACATTAAAAGTTTGTGAACCAGAATTTCCAAATGCATTGAAAAGATGTGAGATTTGATTATTTGCTTGTGGTAACGTAATAGGTGAATTGTCATTGAAGTTCCATGTATAAGTATAGGGGCCACTAGTTGGTGTTGCAGTAAAATTTACTGGTGAGCATGAATTATCTCCATTGTATGTAAAATCAATGTTAGGGAGTGAATTTACGGTTACTGTTACTGTTCCATTTTGATTTTGAGTTGTATTAGTACTGTCTTTTACACTTACCAACGAATAAGTAAATACACCAGAAGATGCAGTTGTAAGGTTTAATGTAACGGAATTTCCCGAGGTTGTTGTAATTGTTGGTTGTGAGTTTCCGTTTATAGTATATGTAAAAGTATATGGTGCAGTACCACCATTTCCAGTGAATGTAATTATTGGCGATGTTGCTCCTTGACAGACTGAAGTTATATTGCTTGAGATTGTAGCAGTAGGAAGAAATAATTTTATGTCGCTTTCAGTGTTTGGTTTTGCCCACATTTGACAAAACCAAAATAATATAAGAAAGGTTAAGTAGTTTTTTTTCATCTTAAGGTTTATTACGTTTTCGTCTATTTCTTTTGGTCTTATTATTTATTTTCTGTCTCATTCGGAATCCCCATATAAAAAGGAAAAAAGCTACTATTGATCCAATTATCCCAAATAGGTTATTAGTATTATTGAGAAATTTTTCTAACCAATTTTCTTTTTCAGGTGTTACTGTCACATTTTCTATGTGTTTGTTATCTGTCACTACTGTTTCACCATCATTTTGAATATAATAAACAGCTGGTTTTTCAGAAAAATTGTTTAATTTATTACTTTGTTGATTGTTTTGTTTTTCAATATTCCTTTTTAAAACATCAGAAATAAAAAGTTCAAATTTATCTTTTCCTCTCAATCCACCCAACTTATCAATCGCGCTCAGCGTTGCTTCATTTATTGTTGTTCCTGACCCAGCTAATTCGTCGTTGTAGCTTGCTATTGTGGTAGAATTGCTTTTGACTTGAATGTCTAATGACAATCTTACAATCATTGTTTTTGCATAGATATCATCCGATTCAATATTGGATATTTTAGAAAGTTTAGGTATTATGGTGGGAAAACCAGTATCGTTTATTTCAAATCCCTCTTGACTGAATAAGGAAGTGGTTTTATTGTATAAGTATTCACTGTGTTTGGTAGTGAGGTCGCTAATGTTTTCGTCTATAACGGTGTCAAGATTTATCGATAGTTTGTTGTTGGATTGTCCAAAAATGAATTGGCAAATCAACAGCATCAAAATGATTGTTATTCTCATCATGAGTTATAAAATTGTAATTAAAATTTTGTTATTAGTTGATATTTCCCTTTTAAACGGAACACCAATTGACTTTAGGTATTTTGATAATTCAATGGCCAGGTTTTGACCTGTATAGTTTGCATTGGGATTATTTGGGTTTTTGAGTGGTATTCTAACGTCTGAAAATATATTTTGTAAAGTACTTGCTCCTTGATTATTGAATACTCCATTGTAGGCGTTTTTTTCAAACCACTCGTTTAACAATTCGGATAACATCGTTCCATTTATCTCGCTATCGAGATTGAATTTAGATTCATTAGCACAGGTAAACTCTACAAAAACTGACTGTCCGTTGATAAGTAAATCATCAAATTTTTGTTGTAGTTGATTCAGAAATTCTTCTGCTACTTTTTCAATAGCTAATGTAATTAACTGATTGACATCTTCGGTCTGAAACATTGGGCCAAAAGCAATTTTGTTGGCTATTATATTGGAAGTACCTACTTGATATGCGTCTAGTATAATATTGATACTTTTAGCATTTCTTTCTTTATGGGTAATCAATTCGGTTTTGAATTCAATGTAGATGTCGGCTTTGGATTGTTGTAGTATTTTTGATTTGTAATCTGTAGCTGATTTGCTATTTCCTGATTCAATATTGATGTTATTATTTTGTTTGAACTCTTTTAGTGATTGGTTGAAACTTATTAGATTTGCTTCTTTACTCAGTAGGACATCGTTGATTTTTGTGATTGCAGATTGAATATTTAAGTTTTGTGAATATTCTATAATTGAAACTCCCTCTGGGGTTTTTGGTATGACCATTATTTTTGGTTTGATAGTAGGAACTTTTTTGGTCTCTTGTCCGATTATTGTGTTATTGATTCCTATTAGTAAAATTAATACTATCACTCTGTAAAGATTCATATTAGTTTTCTTTGATTGTTAATGTATTTTTGGTCGTTATCTTGTCTTCAATGGTATTTTCTCCATCCGTAACTTTACAAACAGTTATGTCACCTTGTTTTTCAGTAATTGTGAGCGTTGCTACTTTTTTAGTTCTTTTAAGTGGTTCTTTACCCTTTTCAATTTCAATTAATTCAGTTTCTTCTAAGATTAATTTTTTGCCAACAGCTAATGAGTTATCTATGCCAGTTACCAAAATTGTCTTTGGTTTGCCGCTTTTTGTTCGTTCTTCAACTTTTAGGATTTTAATTTTTGGAGCGTATATCTCATTAAGCCAAACTACAATTGCAGCTTTACTACTTGCTATTGCTTTGTTTTTGGATTCATCTTTGCTATCATCATTTCCTAGAATACTCTTGTCTTCATTTGTTTGTTTGAACGTTTTTTGACTTACAATTTTTCCTGTTTCAACGTCTATGATTTGCAATGAAAAAACAATGGTTGATTCATAATAATAACCACTTTTATCGTCTATTAAACCTCCGATTACTCCCGAAGAACCTTTTTTTCTTACGGATTCAAAACTAATTACTGTGCCAACAATCAATTGGTCAGCACCCATTTTTTTTCCTTGTTCAACTAGTTTCTTAGACGCAATTGAACGCTCATTTATTTGTAAATCTAGTTCTTTGTTGAGAAAATCATCTTTTGATCTATCAATCGTTGTAATGTTATTTTTTGTATTCAAGGATTCTAATACAATGTCTTGTATTTCAGCAGTTAAAATCTTATTTTTGGATACCGTACTGGTAAATGGCATTAAACCAATTGTAGTTTTTGAAGTTTGTGCAAAAGACTTCAAAACAAATATAAAGAAGAAACCTATTATTCTTTTTTTCATAATTTTAGTTTGATTAAAATAGATTATTACATAACAAAAAAATCAAATAATGAATTTTTTAATTTCATAAAAATAGCTACTCTTTATTTTCTAATCAATCCGTATAAACACGTAAATTTTAACAGTTAATACAAAAAAGCCGTAACTATTAATTACGGCTTTTTAAAATGAAAAAAGATTTAGTTATTCGATAACCACTTTTTTTGTTGTTGTGGTATTGTTTGAATTTATTTTCAACAGGTAAATACCGGGATTGATGGTTGAAACATTTATGGTGTTTGAATTTGATTCGGATGTGATTATTTTACCTGTAAGGTCTATCAATTGATAGTTTTCAATGGGTTGATTGGATTGAATGTTTATTACCTCATTTGCTGGATTAGGAGTAATGACTATGCTGTTTTCGGGGCTAAATTCCGGATTTGAAAGGCTTGTATAGGAATAATTGATTACATAACTCGCACTACCAGAAGCTTGTGCGTAAGGTAAGTAATACCCATTTGGAGGATCAAAATCTACACTTGAGCCGTTTTGAAAATGTCCTACTAAGGTAAGTCGGTTGGATGGATGATGTATTGCCATTCGTTTACCTTCGTCATTACCTGTTCCTCCAATTGATTTAGCCCATCCAAATTGCCCGTTTGAAGCGGATAGGCTTACTAGGAAAATTTCAGGATTGCCTCCATTGGCAGTTACAGTGAAAACACCAGAATCTGGATCACAATCCATACTAGATAAATAATAGCCCGTTAAGTACAAACTACCATCATTATCAACGGCTATATCGTAAACGACTTCTGTGCCAGGAGCACCGATGGTTTTCACAAAATCAAAGTCGCCGTTACTGTTGAGTTTTAGAATGTAAATACTTCGAGTTCCTACTGGACTGAGATTGACTGTATTTGCAGATGGGTCAAAATCAGTCAGACCGCTAAAGGAACCTGTAGCATAAATATTATTTTGATTGTCAACTGTAATTGCATTACCGCGCTCGATACCTGTATTTGTGCTGCCAAATGATTTGGTCCAAATCAGTTCACCGTTGTTAGTGTATTTGGCTATAAATGCATCGTTTGAATTGTTGTTTGATTGTAGGTTGGTTACCCCAGAATTCGGGTCAAAGTCAACTAAACCAGAGAATAAGCCAGTTATTATTATATTATTTTGGTTGTCAATAGTAATATCATAAACCTCATCAAGTCGGGTTGGGTCACCAAATTGTTTGGCCCATTGAAATTCTCCGTTTAAATTGTATTTTAAAATATAGAAATCATCTCCACTAGGACTTGTACTGACATTGAATACATTTGGTCCAGGGTCCAAATCTAAAGTACCACTGAAGACACCAATTAAATTAATACCGCCTGAGCTATCAGCTGCAATCTCACTTATGACAGTTCCAATCTCAGCTATGTATTTTGCCCAAACAAGATTGCCATTAAGTGTATATTTAGCTAAAAAGTTATACTCAGGACCTCCACTATTAGGTGGTGGAATAAAGAAACTCGCTGCGCTAGGGTCAAAATCAACTTGACTGGAATATGCACCTGTAATATAAATAAAGCCAGAATTATTATCAATGGATATCTTAGGTCCATAACCTCCAATAACTGTATTTACGTTGTTAGTTCCACCAACTGGCATCGCCCAAACAAAATTTCCATTGGGATTGAGCTTAACACAAAAATAGTTTCCAACGGTTGAACTGAGCTCATTAATATTGAATACACCTGGTCCTGGATCAAAATCGCCACCACTTACAAATAACCCCACAGTATATGTATTACCATCAGCATCAATAGCTACATCTGAAGCACTGAAGTTGTTATTAGTATAGAAATAAGCACCCCAATTTAAAGTTTGTGCGTTGCACATTGATTGAATTGTTACTACAAAAAAGAGAAAAAGGAATTTTGGCTTCATACATAATTATTTTTGGATTAAAGATTTAGTTTCGTCAAATTTTGAAAGTATAGTAAAACACTGTAAATTTTTAACAACTACAAAATTACGACTAATTCTAGATTGTTGAATCCGTGTAAACACTTATTTTATAGTAAATTAGTGTTACATTTTTTAAATTTCTATTGCTACATGAATTTTAGATCGGATTTTTAAAACGCCCTAATAGTCAGTGTTTTAAATATTTTTTATTGTTTAGAGGCTATTTCATCGTTAAGAAACAATACGTGTTTATACGTATATTAATTTTCGCAAAATCAGTATAAACACGTATAAATGATTTGTAGTATGTATTCTATATTAGCTAAGTAAATTTAAAATTATTAGTTATGTCATTAAGTGAAAATTCGGGTAGTATTATTAGCCAAACAGTAGCAGAAAATTTAATCGCTGCATTTGATCAAAGGTATCAAGGTGAAATTATTTCATCATTTATTGGTGCCAATCACATAAAAAGTATTTTGTCACAGCAAGATTGCATTGGAATCAGAATTTACAATGGATATAATGCTGCAAGTGGAAAAATGAGTTTAGTGTTGGTTGGTGTCGATAAAGATGAAAAAGAGCTATTGGACGACGGGTTAATTTATGATGATATGATTACTTGTCCACCTACTTGCCCAGTAGAGGGATTGTTTGTGAAAAAATAATTATCTTTGAAAGATACAACCTGCCGGTTTGCGGCAGGTTATCTTTTCTTTTATGGGTGATTATAATTATTTTGTCTATTTTGTCGTACTGTATGGAATAGTGCCTCTACTCGTTTATTTTTTGTTACCTAATACAACAGTTAAGGAGGTTCGGTTTATTTACCCTTTTTTATGGGTAGTGTGTATTGCTAGTTTGTATGAGTTTCTGGGAACATTGGTGTTTAAGATATCATCAGAATATTGGTTTATAGTATACAAATTATTAGCTTTTTCAACTATATTGTATTTCTTTATTTCATTGTTGGGTGAAAAGCTACGGTTAGTTTATTGTTTTTATTCTATTTGTTTTTTGGCTCTTTTATTGTACTTTTCCATCCATTGGGATATAAAAAAATATTTAGAGATTAATTCTTATTTTAACACCTTACAAACTTTAGTCGTTTTCACATTTTCTATCGCATGGTTTAGAAGGGTTTTTATACATTTAGAGTTTGATTCACTGGGACAAAGTCCTGTTTTTTATTTTGTTTCAGGGTTATTGTTGTATTATTCGGGAACTGTTTTTTTATTTTTGATGAGTACTGTATTGCTTGTACATGAATCATCCTCTTTTCAGGATTATTGGATGTTGAATATTGGTTTGAACTTGGTTTTACGAACATTACTAATTATAGGGATTTGGAAGGGACAAGCGAGATAAAATCGGTTTTTTGGATTGGCACTTTTGTGATGCTATTTTTTGCTTTTGGGTTACTGTTTTTGTTTTTATTCTACAAGAATTATTTTTTTAGAATGAAAAAAAAGGAAGCAGAGTTGTTGCTTAAAACCGCTTTAGAAAGTGAGAAAGAAGAACGACAGCGTATAGCAAAAGATCTGCACGACAGTGTGTCAAGTGACTTGAGTGCCATACGCAATTATTTGGTTTTAATCAAAAAGACTGAGACCGATGAACAAAAGATTTCACTTTTTTCCGATTTGCAAGATGGAGTTGAGACCGCTATTGAGAATACCCGTTTAGTGTCGTATAAATTGATGCCGCCTTTGCTGGATCAATATGGTTTTTTAGTAGCTTTGGATGATTATATTAACAGATTGAACAAAAAATCTGGAGTGCGTTTTGAATTGAGTACCAAAGATGATTCTTTTAAGCTCGATACTCTAGTTGGTTATGAATTGTATAGAGTTGTTCAAGAGTTCACTACAAACATGATGAAGTATGGTGGTGTGACTCAATGCTCTTTTTTTGTTTATGTTACTCAGGATATTGGTTGTATTGAGCTGGTGGATGATGGAGCGACTTTTGATTTTTATAATGAACTTTCTACCTCACAAGGATTGGGCTTGAAAAATATTAGTTCGCGTTTGAAAGTTATAGGTGCCAACTTATTACAAAGAGAAGTTGTAGAGGGCAATCATTTTTTAATTAGTCTCCCTGTTTTGGAAGAGAAAAAATAGAAGTATGTTACGAATAGGTATTGTTGATGATCATTTGTTATTCAGAAAAAGCATGACATTGCTTATTAACTCGTTTGATGGAATGCATGTTGTTATTGATGCCGAAAACGGAAGGCAATTTTTGAATCAATTGCAAGACACAACTATTGACGTTGTTTTGTTGGACATACAAATGCCTGTCATGGATGGTTACGAGACCTGTAAGCTCTTGTTGAACCGATTTCCAGATGTCAAGATACTCATTGTTTCGCAATTGACTTCGCGCGAAAGTATTCACAAAATTATGGAGTTGGGTGCTCACGGCTACTTTACCAAAAACACCAATCCTGAGCAATTGGAATTGGCCATTAGGAGTATGCATGAAGAAGGATTTTATTTTGGACTTGAATTGGGTTCGGTTATTAAAGAAGCGATGCTATGGGAAAATAATAATCCGGTTGATGTAGTAAATCATAAAGATTTATTCTCAGACCGTGAGCTACAAATTATACGAATGATTTGTAACGAGATGAAGAGTAAGGAAATCGCCGAAAAATTATTTATCAATATACGTACAGTTGAATCGCATCGCAAACACGTAATGGAGAAATCCAACTCAAAGAATTTTATCGGTGTGATTTTATTTGCGTTGAAGAACGGTATACTCACTATAGATGAATTATAAGTTAATTTATTAATGTATAATCTTATACTATTTTGAATAAAATAAGTGTTTACACGGATTGATTTAAGTTCAATATACCCTTAAGTTGGTTTTTGAAATCTAGCGTGATACAAGCGGTTTAAAATCTATTGAGGCTATGTCATTAATCTACTCGATATTATTATGGATGTAAAAAATCAAAAAAAACAACGAAAGGCTGTGGTCGTTATTCACGGAATAGGCAATCAGTTGCCGATGGCCACTACTCGCGAATTAGTTGAAAGCCTAAAAGACGACACCGATATCTTGTACAGTAGCCCAGACCGTGAGGCCAATTTTTTTGAAACACGTCGGTTGAGTCTGAGTGGGAAGCACATTGATTTTTATGAGTTTTATTGGGCCAATTTGGTTGTTGAACCTAGTAATTCTGATCTGATGTTGTGGTTGCGAAGGTTGCTCTTCTTTAAAGACCCATCGACAAGAGCAAAGAATTTGGTTATGGTCATTCGGGTGTTACTTATTGTATTGGCTTGTTTATTTCTGTACTTATTTGTTAAGGATATTTTAGCCAGTTGGCATCAAAAGGGTTTGTCTGCTTGGAATACAGGTGCTTTTACCGCAGCGGTGTTGTTTGTGTTTAAAGTGGTAATGCCATCAGTCAATAGGAGAGTAGCCCAAACGGTAGGTGATGCTGTAAAATATTTAACCTCATCGCCTCAAAATATTGATTCTAGATACAAGATCAGACAAAAAGGAATTCAATTGCTGAAGAAATTGCATGAAAAGAAAGATAAGAATGGCAAGCCACTGTATTCAAAGATTATCATTGTAGGTCATAGCTTAGGAAGTGTGGTTGGCTATGATTTGATTACCAATTTATGGCATGACTATATCTACGATTATGCCCCAGAAAAAGCACCAGTTTTGCAACCTATTTTAAATCAAATGAGTGATTTGTTATCGGATTACCATCAGAACAGTCAAGTTCAGTCATTTCCCACCGAAAAATACAATCAGTTACAAGAGGAATTGTATGCCGAATTAAAGTCGTTAAATAATCCTTGGTTAATTAGTGACTTCATAACAGTTGGAAGTCCGCTTTGTCATGGTGCTTATATTATGGCCAAGAATTATGAAGAGTTTGACAGAAGAACTAATTATAGAGAGATTCCGCTGAATCCACCCAAAATTGAGGTGAAACGTCAAGGTAATGAGATAGTCAAAGATTATGACAATGCTATTTCGTACAAAGATGAAATTAAAGATGCAGCTGGGAATGAGTTTTCGATGCGTATTATCAATCATTCGTCACAGTTTGCCTTTATAAGATGGAATAATATTTATTTTTCAAATGATTATGTGGGGGGCGATTTGAATTTTTATTTCGGTGAAGGGATACAGAATCAACGTTTTATTCCCAAAGGATCGTTTGTGAAAAAGTATTTTCCTGTTTATTCGCACACTCACTATTGGGATGCTCAACAAACTGAAACCGTTGAGACACTGAAAAAGTTGATATTGTAATTATTTTGCATTCAAATGTATCATTATAAAAACTATTTATTTCGATAAGCAGTTTTTTTGTTTTTTTAAGATATTTCTGAAAACAGAATTGTATTAATTTATGTTAAAATTAATTAAGGTTCTGTAAATCAATATTTTAATTTTTTAAAAATTTATGATTTTTACGTGTTTACACGGATTGTTTGATGTAGGATAACTTCATAAATTTATTTTGTTATAAATCAATGGTGTAAATTCTATTTTTTACAGATAAAATCAAATTTACTTTTATTGATTGCTAAGTTCATTATATTTTAATGATATTTATTTCTTAATAAGCAGCGATTTAATTATAATTGGTTTTATTTTTCAACAATATAAAGTCTGTTTTCTTTTAAATTCTCTTCCTTTAAGTTAGTATCATATATTTTTTTGAAATTTTAGTTTTTTGAATACTAATGTTTGTTCTAATTCGTTGATAACTAGAATTAAGAGTTGTTTTAATTTTATTCCTAATTATGAGTGCTGTGAATTTTTTAAAGTTTTTCCTATTCTTTTTTTCTACATTTATTAATGGACAAAATAGTGGTACGGCTATAAGAATATTCGTAGAAGACGCTGTTGATGGTAAAGTCATAAAAGATGCCAAAGTAACTTTAGAAGGATTTGATATCCCTGAGATAGTTGGCAAATATGATAAGAAAGGTAAGTTTTATTTCTTTAATGACATTCCCAACGGATACAATACTGTAATGGTTTATCATAAAAAGTATAATGAGAAAGGGTTTCAAGATGTTGGCGGTTTAACCAAAAGCATCACTATTAAATTAGAAGACAAGAGATTTTTGAATTATTCTTTTGAAAAGCCTGTATTAGAGTTAATTAGAAAAGAATATTCAATTAAGAATAAATATTTTGAAAGTTTAGAAGAGCTTTTAGCAAAAGGAGAGAAAGTTTCAAACAAACACTATAAATATTTATACAATGAAGATTCTTACCATATTGCTATAATTAGTAAACTTAATGAGAAAGATTTTTTTACTAACGATACTTTAAAAAGTCTTTTTGAGAGTTTGTCTCTAATACAGACAAGATATACGTTTGGTACTGAAGAAAATTATAAGTTAAATTGTTTTGGATTTGTTAACGGCTATTTTTATAAAAGAGAGGTTTCTGAAGAGATTTCAGAATACTATACCTTTAATGATTTTGGTACTGACGATGCTTACAGAGTTTATTTTTTTCACAAAAAGGATAAAAGAAAGTTTGATAGATTTAATTGCAAAGAAATTTTTGAGTTAAGAAAGCATAATCTAATTGTTGCAGTTTTAACCAATAGGGTAATTGAATATTTTGGCAATACAGAGTTTAGAAGTCAATCATTTGAAGATTTCTATGAGCATAATGTACTTGATAATATTATGCAAGTCAGCATTGAGAATTACAATTTCGGTAAACTTGAAAAATCTGAACAAATTTTTTTTAAGACATCCAAAGAAGAGGATAAAATGTATTATGGTAGAAAAAAATCGAAAAGATTTGAAGGTATGCCTAGTAGTGATGATGGCTTGATTAAATCGTTATTTTTTTTAATACCAAAGCAAAATGATAATTTAAGTATAGGTTTAGGAGCACTTGATTGCAGTAATGAAACAAAAGTAAGTTTTGAGGAGAATTATTATTTCTTTAATTGTTTAAGAAATTTTCGTCTTAATTTAATAAAATAAGTATTCAAATTATATAAAAGATTATGAGAGATTGGCATCATAGAATAATTAAATTGAATGAAGCTCTTGCTTTAATAAATGCTAGTAACAGAACTGTTATAGCTGTTTGTGAATCTGATATTGAATTTGAGAATTTATCATCCACTCCATTACTCGGATTGAATTATAAAGCAAAAAATAGAGGGCTATTTAAAATTATAGGGTCAGTACAAAAGTCTTCACTTATTGGATGGAATGGTTCAAATGTTACCCCAAATATAGCTATTGGAAATTCTAGTTCTCATACTACAAGTGTAGCAGGTATTATTTTAGCAAATGAAAAAGATAGTAGTAATACCGTTTTACCTGTAAGAGGAGTAATTGAAGATGCAGAATTAATCAATTTTGGCACTAATTTTTTGAATCTAATTTTTTCTACTCTAGATAACTTTTCATATTATAATAATGATGGTGGTAAAATAATTGATTCAAGTTTTAATTTGTTCCCTGCAAATTTCACATTCAATAGTGATTCATACATACCACCAAATAAACAAGCATTAATAATTAATGCAAGTTACACCTTAAAGTTTTATAATAACTCTGATATTGCCACTTTCAATGTTATCTTCAAAACGTGTAAAGCCTATAGTAATAAAGGTAGAGGTGTGCTTTTTGTAGTAGCTGCTGGAAATTCAAACAATGATACCATTAATACTCAACATTATGGCAAACTTTCATATCCTTTAATTGTTTCTGCGGTTACAATTGATGATAAAAAAGTTTTTGATGAAGTAAGTGAAATGAAATCACCTTACAGTTGCTTTGGTGATCGAGTGGATATTTGCGCACCTTCAAATGGACGTAAGAATGGAATTTATTCTACAACTAATTTAAAGTGTGGCGAGATAGGCTATGATGATGAAGTAATTATAAAAACAATAACATCTCAAACTAATAATGGGAGATTTACCCTAGATAACACTCATCAAATATTTCCAGGAAATTGTCTAGAGGTTGGTATTCCTAATACTATTAACCATGAGGTCTTGATTGTTGATAATGTTGATAGATCTACTAATAAAGTTGAGTTCATCTCAAATCGATATTACACTGCAACACCATTTGTAATTAATCCCCCAGCAATAGTTAGAATTCCTATTTTGAAAACACCTGCTGTTATTATTTCTAATAATAAGTTTTCTATAACCGATAAACGAGGGTTTGGTTATGTTGGACAGGAAATCTGTATATATAACGGAACTGCCTATCATTATGCCAATATAACTTTAGTCAATAGTCCGACTGAGTTTGAATTTAACCCTGCTTTACCTTCGGTTTACAATACAGCTGGAGTTGAGGTTGTGCCAGGTCAAATAGTTATAAGTTCAAATTCATATAATATATCTGATGAAAATACAGTCTTTACGTTTTCACCAAGTGATGATTATATATTAAAATCATTTTTTGTTGGTGGAATGGTTGCTGTCTACGGCGACGGTACATACCTGGACATGGTAGCTAATATCGACAAAATAAATACTATTGGTTCAAGGACTATAACTTTAGGTAAGTTTCATTTAACCGCAGGTTATACTACGGTAAAATTGGTGAGTGTTGGTTATGGAAGTTATACTTCAAGTTTTGGTGGAACATCAGCTGCGGCACCTGTAGTCAGCGGAGTTGCAGGATTAATACATAAAGCAAACCCTCAATTGAATTCTTTAGAAATAAAACATATTCTAAAATCAACTGTTGATAAAATTAATTTAAAAGAGAATAATTCAACTGGAAAATGGAAAGATAGTAATGGAAACAATATTAGCTATTCTTCTGCATCAACATTATCACAGCCAACAGTAATTGGAAATAATGAGATTTTTGTGAGTAGTATTGCTTCTTACAACGTTAATGATGCTGTTCAGATTGACGGAGATTTTAAAAGTGTAATTGAAAAAATAATTGCACCCAATCGATTAGTGTTGCAATTAGCAGTTACTAGTGTCTACAGTAGTGGTAGTAGTGTAAAAAAGGGTAATTTTCCTGAAAGAAGTAAGTTTTATGGTACAGGAAGAGTAAACGCAAAACGAGCCGTTCAATTAGCTCTGGATTGGCATAATACTGTAAATCCAACTCAAACTGTTTTTAAGCCAAAATTAGCATTAGCCGATCGAATGCAAGCTGATGGTAGCGTTCTATTTGGCATTGATCCTATTGATACGGACCAGACAGTGAATAGCCCTGATATTTGGGTAAAACCTTTTACTGATGCATCTACAACAGTTCCTACTTCGTCACTACCACTTAATACGATGGATACCTCTGTGGATCAAAAAATTTATGTTAGAGTACGAAATCAAGGTAATACTGATAGTTTCAAAGATTGTGATTTAAGAGTTTATATTGCTTTTACTGATGATGTTAATCCTGCTTTCCCTTTTCCATCAAAATGGTTCGATCAAGCTGATGTAAAGTTGTTATCTGTTACAGAATTACCAACAATAAGTGCTGCTTCAGAATTAATATTACCGGCTATTGAATGGAAAAACATAGTTCCTTTTTGGAACACAAATAATCCTTTAGACCCTGTAACTACAACTAGAAAAAGAGCTTATATTTTAGTTCACATTGCTCCATTCGATGGGACTGATTTAGATGTTCAAATCGATAATGTAAGAAAAAATAAACAACTTACTTACAAAGAGATAATAGTTACTCATAACGGAGTAAATGATAGAACAGCATATTTACCGGGTAGTAAAGTGGATATTGAGGTGACAGACCAATTAATTGAAAGATCGTATGATTTAATTATGGAAAATGTCGATGCAACTATTGTAAACAATCTAAAAGTTAAAGCAACAAGAAAAAATAGAGTTGATAATTCTCTTGAAACTGTCATTTATAGTAAATCAGGAGCCACTTGGAGTATTGAAAATGGTTCTCCTGATTGGATAAGTTTTGTTCCGCCTGTAGAAGTAGCTGTATCAAATTTAGCATACAAAAATGTTAAGTTTCCTCATACTATATTAGTTAATCAAGACGAACAAGAAGTAAAAATAGAAATCGTTAATGCCTAATAATTATGTCAACAATTTTTGATTTCACCTATAATCTAAACACTTTAGAAGCTCAAAGCGCTATATTGGCGTCTGTGGCAGCAGCTAAGAAAAAAGAATATGAGCCCACTTCACATTTTTTTTCAGATCAAACTCTTTTATCTGCCATAGTTGCAAGTAATTATGGAACAGATGCTTTTGGGCCAGTTACTGGCTCTGAGACAACAAAATATAGAACTACTTCTATTGTAAGGACAGCTTCAACAAATCCCGTTAAACTATTCGCTATCTGTGATGGACAATTATTGATTCAACCTCAGACTGGAGATAATACCAAGGTTAACCTTATCTTAAAGCCAACAACTTCATATTCTCCATTGAAAATTAAATATTTTATATATCGAGGTGTTAACAAATCTGATTTGATAGATGCCAATATATTGAAACCAGTAGATAATGAAGATAGCAATCAACCTTTTTTTTTAAGAAAGTTATGGGAAAAATTTATAGCTTTTAACCAGCCTTTTTATGATCAGGGAATAATTAGTACACCACCTGATACTTTCCCAGCTTTTTTAATAGGTTATGGTGAGTCAGATGACCCAAAAATTACAATAGAATATTATTTTACAAGAAAAATTAATGATAATTTTTTTCAAATCCCAACCTGCTCAATGGGAGATCATTTGGGAAATTTTACTGGGCAAATTGGCTTGGATATTGTACTAGATCATGGTGACTATGGATTGGTTAATCAAGAGGAATTATTTAAATTAGATTTAGCTTTTGCTCGCTTAAAAGAGAATGTGCTGGATACCTCTACTATACTGTCTTCAACCGCCACTAAGATAAAAAGATATAAAGAGAATATACATCAATTTATCGATCCTGCAGCATTTTGGGGATCTCATATAGAATCTGGCAATGTAAAACTTTTTGATAATCCAACAGGTATAAAAACAAATAATGACATCTATACACTTTTAGTTAGTAAATACCAGACTAGAAACAAATTATACCTTTATATTCAAGGTGAAAAAAATAGAAGTTACAATTATTTTGAAGCAACACGAAAAGTTTATGGTTTTGATCCTGCTGGAAAATTAAATCAAGTTAATGGATGGCCAATTACGATTGAAGAAATTACTTTAACCACCGCAACAACAACTTTTAAAGAAGGTAAAAATATTCAGTTAGAATTTAGTATTGATACTTCTATAAATGAGCTAGATAGACACGTTTCAATTGACATCATCGCCCCTAATAATAATACTTCAAAGTATCCTCTGCTAAGTAGACCAAAAAATCCTGCGGTAGTGCCTGCAATATTAATAGATAAAACACCTGCTGTTACATTGTTGTTTCCGGTTAATGGACTTAAATCATGTTCAAGTTTTACTTTTATTTATGCTAATCTCAAGCAGGAATTCCCTATTAAAGATTATTTTAATGAGCTTTGGCCGGTAAATATTATTTCTAATTTTTATTTACCTTCAGGAGAAATTAATTTAACTTCTTGGTGTACCTATGATAAAAGTAGGATGGTTAATCTTGATGAAGTGAATAGTTTTGGTGCTTCAATACAAAATAAGGTTGTATTTGATAATGGTATAACTCAGGCTTTAGTTGGTCCAAATTTACCAACAAAAAAAAGAAGATTGTACATAGCAGCTTTAAAAAGAAATACAAATCATGACACAGAATCCGACAGTTTGAACATTGATACCATAACCTCAGGTCTTGCGGTAAAAACGAGTTCAATTGAAGATTATGCTTTAAATCTATATAATGATAAAGATTTTGTTCCTTACAAAGGAACATTTTCTGATGGAGCTGATACCATAAATTCGATAACGCTTTTTCATAATAATTCGCTTACAAAAAAGAATAGTTATTTTCATTTAGGCATTACAGATGAAGAATACAATAAATTAGTATATGATAATGTGGCTGTACCAATAGTTGTACCACCAGCATTGCCACCACAAATTTTGCCTATTGATGCAGATAATGTTTTTTTTAACTTAGAAGAGGAGTTGACTTTTGCTACCCAAAATGTTAAAAAATACAAACTTGGTTTACGTTATGAAGATAGTTCAGGTGTTATTTCAACAGTATTCCCCACATCACCAGCAAATGATGTTTTTGTATATACATTAGATGGTTTGTACTTTTTTTCAAAAGAGTATTCTCTTTTTCATCAATTTTCAGAAAGTTATCCAAAAGCAAAAGTTAATTTCCGTGTTAAATTACCATACGCTGGTGATTTTGGGTTTGATTGGATGAGAATAGCAGATACAGGTGCACCGGGTGATTTTGATTACAAAAATCATGTTGGTAAATTATATAGTGATGCCGCACACACTAATGTTGAACTAAATTCAAACACTTATACTGGACATTTTTTAAAGCTTGATAAACTTTTTAATAAATTGAAGCTTCATTACAAGCCATATCCAATGCAATTTACAGGTAGTAATGTTGTAGACAAATATTATGTGCCAATATTGTCATTATATCCTCCTTATGTGGTACCGCCGTCACCATCACCTGATTTAGATAGACAAAATATTTTTATTGCACCGTATAATGATGATATGAATAGATTGGCAAAATTAACTTTAAAAATTGAGGTATCTGAAGAACCGGTAAAAATGGAATTAGATTTTGATAATACAAAATTTAGTATAACTCCAACTATTTTACCTAAGACTGTAGGAAGTCATAGTGTGGATGTTGAAGTAAAGTCTTTATCCGATTTTGGAACTGAGCAACTAATAAGAGTAAAAGCGTATTATAGCAATTCTGGGGTTTTAAATTCAGTTGGGAAAACTATCGGTGTTTTAAGAGTAAAACCAAATTCAAAAGCTCATAGAGGATCAAAAAAAGTTTTATTTGTTTTAGTAAAAACAAATATCAATGGAACAGTTAAAGTACCATCAGGTAATAGTAAAGCTTTGTTTATGAAGAAATTTTTAAGACAACTTTTTATAACACCAATTATTGAAGTTTTAGAAATGGACATGACTTCTGATACAACATTTAACTCATCTTATGTTCACACTACATCTGGTGGAATTAAGAAAATTTTAGCGTATAATCTGCAAACACCTTTAACTCCATTTGGTAATGTCTCTGATTATTTATATAATCTAATATCAACTGTTTACAATATTCCAGGAACAACCACACCAATTGGCGCAAAATATGATTCTTACTATAGGATGTTTTTCTTTGAAGAAGACGGATGTCGTTTTAATTCCTCGGGGGTTTACGCTGATTTAAACGGATCACAAAGTGGAAACAATATTGTTGGTTTTATCACAGCTAATGATGCAACAGCGTCACATGAGTTTTTACATTCAACGAAACTACCTCACTCTTTTGCTGCATTTGAAGCAAGTAAATACGCTAAATTTACTTATGAACCCTATAAAACCGATAACATAATGGATTACTCTCATCATGTTAGTATAGATAGATTGTCATTGTGGGATTGGCAGAGTGAAGTTGCTGAAAAAGACCCTGAACCTTAATAAAATAAAATGCGATTTTTAATTCAATTATTAATGATTATAACCATAATAGGTTGTCATTCACAAAAAAAGAACCTAATGAGTATACCAAAACTAAATAAAAACATAGAAAAATTGAGTGATGTGTTTTTATCACCAAATGATACTGTTATTGCAAAAAAAACAGATGAAGGAAATGAAAGTGAAAAGCTATTCGTTAATTATTCAAGGAGTTATTATGGAGGAAAAAATTATGAGGTAAATGATCAAAATCAAAATAGAATTGCTTATCTAAACGAACTAAGTGATGGCAGCTATTCAGGATTAGATTATACTCAAAATCCGGTTATGGGAATTTCGAGAGAGTTTTACCCAAATGGTAGTATTAAAAGTAAGGGTATAATTTGTTGGTTTGGATTCAATTTAGGGTTTTGGTATTATTTTGATGAAGATGGAAAAATTATTAAAACCATCAATCATGATGAAGGGTTTAATTTTACATATGAACAAATTTTTAGATTTTGCGAAGAAAGAAACATCCCATTGGATAAGAAGTATTCAGGTTTCAGAACAAAGATATGGAAGCAAATAATTTCAAATAGCGTAAAGTATTGGCATATTGAGTTTCCAATTATAGAAAATTTTAACGATCAGGATTTTAAAATTTCAAAAGAAGATTTAGAATCAGGAAAATATATAAGATTAAATGAGGTTGAATGTATTAAGAGAGTCAATCGCCATATAAAGCTTGATGGGAATAGTGGAGAAATTCTTGAAGATGAAGAAAACCCACTTCCACTTGATAATGAAAATAAGGATTAATTGGTATTAAGACTTTATTGATTCACTAAAAAAAGTAATAATTAATTTAATTGATACCAAAAACTAGTTAAAATTAGTATAACCATGCCAGAAACACCAACCGAATATAGATACTATCCTGCGCTTTCAGATATAATGAAAACGGATGATTTGCCCGATTTTTTAAGTTTTATAAAAGATGGGTTACAAGCAATTTTTGATAAAATATATTACAAAGATTATCAGGTATCAAAAAGTATATCGGGTAGTAGTGCATTTTATAGCTTGGATTTAGTCAGTAGAACTAAAATTGCACTTGAGTTACCTGGCACTAACATCTACTTTGTGTTAAATCCAGATTACGAGGATTCAAATATTTCCTCATTTCCTGTAACTGTTTTTTGGCAGTGGGAGGTTATGCGGTACATTAGGTATTTTGATGTTAATGGATTTTCATTCTCACCCGAAGATTTTTATAATTTAGCTTTGGAAATTTTAAATGTGAGTGAGGAGCAAGTATTGCAATTAGCTGTAAACACTTTTGTAACTTCCTCCAATCCATCTATATCTAAACTAGATCAATTAATTGCTGACATTAATGATTTTCATGGATCAACAATTTCAATTGATACGAGTGCTTCTAATCAGCTGCAAGAATTAATTATTCAGATAGAACTAATCAACAAAAAAGTTTTCCCAACTGTTTTTGCTCTTTATGTTTTGGCCAATGATTTAGAAACGACTAAGCAAAAAATAAATACATTTTTTTCCTCTTTTATACCAAACGACATTGATGAATACATTAAGAACATAATTACACCGAAAGCTCGAGTAACGTTAAAATTATCAGCAGCCATTGAATTTCCGAGAACTATTTTAATACCATGGAAAGACAATGGTTCTGGCACTCTTGTAAGAGATGAAGAAGAGTCTCATATTGCAAGATTTCAATTTGCTGAAGCATTACTTTATGCAGATACTCAAGCTGGAATCGGTTATAATTTGGAATTAGCGGGTACACTAAATCCTACATATTGTGAGATTGGTAAAACAGGGATGTTACTTCAAATTGAAAGTTTAAAATTAGACTTAAGTAAAAAAACAAATATTCCAGAGGCCGATGCAGACGGGAGACCTAATGATTTTACAGGTGTTTATGCTCGAGCTATTTCTGTTACTTTACCGGCAAAATGGTTTAATGATGAAACACCTCCTGGCGGTACTTTAACCACGTTGAGAATTGGAGGATATGAACTTTTAGTTGGAACGGGAGGAATATCGGGAACTATTGCATTAGAGTCTGTTTCATTGATCACACCTGGTCAAACACCATATTATTATGAGGATAAGTTTAATTTAAATTATCCTTTAATATTATTTCAAAAAAATAGTACGACTCAAGAAATTGATGAAGTTTCTGTTGGAGATATAACTGAATTAAAAAGTTTGTTGTTTCCTCCAGCAGCAACACAAATGCCTATTTATTCGTTTAAATTTCCTGTAACATTAGTAGAACTTCCTGGAGTTGGTGGTCAAACTAGAACATTTACAACTCTAAGTGAGTATCAATTATATTTAACTGGTTTATCGGATGGTATTTTATGGAAAAAACTTGGAGGAGCAGACGGTTTTAGAGTAGGTTTTCAAAAATTCGACATCACTTTTAAACAAAATAAAGTAGTATCTTCCAACATTAGAGGAGCACTAGAAATTAAAAAGTTTGTATATCCAGAAGGCGCAAAAGATGCCAATGGTAATACGATTCCATATCCAACTATAGTTAATATAGGGATTGAAGGGCATTTGAGCGATAACGGAGATTTCAATCTTACTGCCTCTGCAGCTCCACCTTTTCCAATAGAGTTGAAAGATGTATTTACCTACCATCTTAAAAGTGTCGAATTAGGTAAAGAAGAAGAAAATTTTTACATAGGAACGGCGGGAACACTCCAATTTGAAGGTTTTTTGAAAGACACTATGGGGCTGGGGCCAATTGAAATTGAACGATTACGGATTTATAGTGATGGTAGTATAGAACTAAAAGGTGGTTCAGTTCAGTTGGTAAAACCAATTGTGCTAAAATTAGGGCCAGTAGAAATTACTGTAAGCGCTATTCATTATGGCTCACATCAGAAAGAAGTTGATGGTGTGATGCGCAAGTTCAATTATTTTGGATTTGATGGAGGTATAAGTGTTGACCCGCTTGGTGTTGAAATTCGTGGTGATGGAGTTAAATTCTACTATTGTGTAGATGAGTTGCCCGACAAACCAAATCCTTATTTACATATACAGACATTGTACTTAGATTTAACTATACCAGCAAAATCACCTGTTGCGATTATCAACGGATGGTTGTCAATACCCGAGCCAGGTGTGTCTAAAGAATATGCTGGAGGTATCAAAATACAAATACCTAAAGCAAAAATATCGGGAAGTGCCGATATGAAGCTTATGCCAAAATACCCCGCTTTTATAATTGATGCAGAGATTGACTTGCCTGCGCCGATTCCGTTGGGAACCTTTGCTATTTATGGATTTAGAGGATTGTTAGGTTATCGTTATGTAGCTGAAAAAGAAGCAATAGGGTTAGTGTCTGGAGTTAACACTTGGTACGAATATTACAAAGCACCACAACGAGGTATTAATGTTAGAAAGTTCAATGGTCCCGACAAAACTAAACAAGCTGGCAAACCTTTTTCTATTGGAGCAGGAGCATCTTTGGGAACTTCAGCTGATAACGGAACTATTTTGAACATTAAAGCGATGGTATTACTTTCCATTCCATCATTATTTATGATTGATGGAAGAGCATCAGTACTATCAGCCCGACTCGGATTGGAAGATACAAAAGATCCACCTTTCTTTGCCTTTGTTGCATTAGGTGACGACTCTATTGAATTTGGTTTTGGAGCTGACTTTAAAATGCCAACTAAAACTGGAAAAATATTAACTGTTTATGCTGATGTTGGAGCAGGATTTTTCTTTAAAAATCAAAAACCATGGTATGTCAATATAGGTACTAAAACAAATCCTATTACAGCAAGAATACTGACGTTACTCACTATTAAGAGTTATGTAATGCTTTCTGCTAAAGGAATTGAAGCCGGTGCTCGAGGAGAGTTTAATTTTGACCGAAATTATGGAGTAATTAAAGTTAAGGCTCATGCATTCATTGAAGTTGGCGGACGCATAAGTTTTGAACGACCACAATTGGGTGCTTATTTAGAAGCAGGTGTAAGTGCCAGTATCAAAGTATTGTTTGTACATCTTAGTTTGGATGTAGGGATATTGTTTGGTGTTGAAGTTCCTAAGCCTTTCTTGTTGTATGGAAAATTCTATTTCAGAATACGCATCAAAGTATGGAGAATTACTTTATTTAAATTCAGTGGACATCTTGAAGTGGTATGGAATTTCAATAAAAATGTTGACAGAACCCCAATTAATCCATTAATTAATGAAGACAATTTTGGCTCTATACCTTATTTGGTAAAAGGAGTGAACATGCTCTCTAATGAACTTTTCAATTTAGCACCATTGAGTGGAATGCCAGGATTAAATGAATCGCCTTTGAGTGCATCAAATGGAGCAATAATGGAGCATGTTATTCCGCTAGATACCTACATTGATATCAAGACTGAAAAAGGATTATTACCAGGTAATTTACAGAATCCACAAAATTCTGTGAATCGATTAATTGGAGGTATTAACAATCCACCCAAAAATTATGTTGATTTAGTTCCACCTGTGAGTTCAATTAGAGGGAGAAATATACGACAGGTTGCCCACACGTATGCCATTGATGAAATAGCGATTAAATTTTGGGATGGAACTACATGGCAGAATTATCACCCGTATGAAGCTATGTATCCTTTGGATTTTCCTAATAATCCAACATTACAGAATTTAAAAATTGGGCAATTTCAAAAAACAGATGGACAATACAATACCGTCAGAATTTTAGCGACAACTCCTCTCTCATACACTGAGCAAGGACAGCCAGGTTGGTATGTTCCTGAACAATATGGTATAAATGCATCTACTTTGTTTTGTGAGGGAGAAGCAATAAGCCCCAAATGTGCTGGATTTTTGCAAAAGCCATTACACGCTCATTACAATTGTTGGAATCCTAATACACCTGTGCTTTCTAATGATGTTGCTTTCATACTTTTGACCTCAAATCAACAAGATGATGCCTATATTACTGATGAAAGTAATGTATTTAATATCGCAAAATCACTTGCTTTTGATAATTGGAATTCCATGGAAATAGTACTGCCAGATCCATCCGTTCAGATAGGTCTGAAATTAAGTAATTTTTCAGATGGTGTTAAAATAAAATACTATTCTATTATAATCAGTGACGAGAATGATGAACTTTTTAATGTTGTATATGGAAACCCTGATCCTAGTGCATTAAATGTTAACGAACCTTATGAAATTATTGTAACTGGAACTGATCTTAATCAACAAATTCAGTACAATCATCCAGAATGGAAAGCCGTTTCAAAAGTTGAAGTAGAACCATTGTTTGATAGTAATGTAAGTCAGCAAATAGCTGCCATTAGTGAGCAAATAGCGGTTATTGAAAACGATAATATGTTGATTAACTTGGGTATTTTGCAAGGTGACATTTTGCCCACAGATGCATTAGAAGATGAATTGCATCAATTGGTTTGCGGAGCCAGTTCTTTTGGAACTAATATTACCTCTTTTATAAACAGGTATTCAAAACCAGAGAAACTCAACTACTATTATTCTAAAGAGTTTTTTGAGAATGACTTAAACTTCATTTACTCGATTGGAACAACCGAAAAGAATGGCCTTATCAGTAAAATCAATCCCAACGGATCATTGGTATGGGAGCGAAGTTATCACTTATCAAATGATAAAGAGCCACTGGTGTTTAAGCGAATCATTCAATTGAAGAGTCAAGATGAAAGTGAGTTTAAATACATAGTTTATGCTACAACAAAAAATGCTCAATATATTCTTAGCTTCGATCCTGTTGATGGAACAATATCATGGATGAAGAAAATAATGTGGAGGGATGTAGATGTATTTGTTCATTTAGTGCCAAGTAAAAAAGATTTTACATTTTTCTTGGTTATATCCGATCGGAATCAGATTGATCGAAATAGATACCCTTACGCGATTAAGTTTAATTCTGAGGGTACCATCATAACAGGAAAATTTTTGGTAATAGAAAAAGATGAGTTTATCGTCAATTCAATTTGTGAAGATAATGATGGTTTTGTAGTTGCAGGGAGATTTATTGAGGGAGATTATAAAGATTCTGTAAGCTTAATCGTTAAGTTGGATAACAATTTAAAAATTGTAAACTCTCAAATCATAAGTGAATCGTATACTACAATTCACGACATAAAAATTGTGAGTGATAACAGGTACTTAATTTCTGGTTATGATAATAAAAGAGATGGAATTTTTGTCTCTCTAATTGAAGGAGAAGGAGGTTTTGCTTCGTACTATATTCCTAATACTTTAAATCATCGTTCATCATTGCAGTTGGCAGAGGAAAGCGAGCGTTTCTACTTACTGTTAAGTGATGATTACAATGGTGTACTGAATCAATTGGATTTTAATTTTAATATGATTTGGTCAAAAGACATTTACTTTGTTAATTCTACCAATGGAATAAGAAATTTCACTTTTAATCCTCAAAGCCAAAAAATCACTCTTAATTGTTTTAACCAAGCGGAAGGATCTTTGGTGGTTCACACAAAAGAAGACTTTGAAAGTTGCTTGACTAGAACACTTGATTATGCGATTCAAAGGTATGAGATAAGAATTAATAAAGTGATTATCAAGGAGGAGAAATATGAAGCAGACCTGGTTTTAGTGAGTCCGAGATTGATAACTCTAAATTCAAGTGTAAAACAATATTGTCAATCCTCTGGTTGTGATGATGAAAATCCTGTTGTGTGTGAATTGTATTCAACTATTTTAAGCATAAATGGAAACTGTTTAGTTGATCCTACTAATTCTCAGAATATCAATTTTGAGGTTGTGTATGATTGCCTGAATCAAGTTGTGAATCTTATAAAAGATTTTGATCCTCAATACAATTTGAATGAAAATTTGAATAATGAAATCAGTACTATTTATGTTTTCTTTTCTAATTTTTCAATTGATTCTTACACAAATGCATGGAACTCTGTTCAATCCATACTGAATTATTTAAATGAAATTGGGAATTGTATTTGCGAATGCACACCTAAAAATTTCACGATGATACATCAAGTGTGTTGGATGTCGATTCAAGATTATCAATATAATATTAATATCCCAAGTCAGGCCACTATTGAAGCAGATGCTCAAGCTACCATTGATGGATTAACAAATCATATACAGCCTATATGGCGTCCTGATACACAGTATTATATTCATTTTGTTCTCAAAGATATTGTGGATAATGGTGCGAATATTGGAACCTATCCATTTACCTATGGATTCAGTACTGCTGGGCCTGTTGGGTACTTTCATACAAATGAAAAATCTACTTATGGTGATTTAGTATTAAAATCGGGAGATCGTTTGTTGAAACAAGATGATGAGTATTATATTGTTTCTGATGAAGGATTGAGAAAGCAAGATAATAGTTTGTTTATCGCTAATACTAATGGATTTATACTTGAGGACACCACTGGAATCCTAAAGGATAAAGTTTCAAAGACAATTATCATCGACCCATCGACCCAAAAACCATTAAGAGTAGCTTCACACGCCGATAAATATGCCTTAACCTCTTTGAGACAATATATAGATTACGGTAGATCTTATCCAAATGCTGATGGTAATTTGTTGAGTGCTAAGCCACTTTTTTACGATGATACAGAAGCTCAAACAACTCAGATTACTATTTATTACAATAAAGCTTATGCAACCAATTTCTTTAGAACTTGGGAAGAGTATCATGGTAAAGATGCTTTACCTGGTAGACTAAAAATTGTAATTAAAGATCCAGTAGAAGACGTTACTATTACTAATCCACCTTATTTAGATTATGATCCAGCCGATAATTTGTATACGAGTATACCTCAAACCGAATTGACTTGGCAACCCGATCAGAATCCTCAAATTCCTTTCGCCATAAGTCAGTATCTCAATATGTATAATGCAGATAATTGTATAGGCCAGGTTACTATTATTAAGCCTGCATCTGAGTATGTAACTATTTTTCCGAAACATTTAAAGCCAAATAAATTATATACAGCTTTAGTGAATAATATGTTTGATGTTAATAGAGATGGGGAATTAGTAACGATTGATGAGGAAGATATCACCACATATGAGAGCGTTGAAGTACACAAATTTGTTTTCAAGACTTCGATTTACAAAAATTTCTCTGAGCAAGTAAATAGCTTTTACAGACAGCAGGATATTGAAGGAGTTGCGGCGCAACGAAATGCCATTATTACATTTAAAAAAGCATTTACAGCCGATGAAATTACTGCAACTTACAATACGATTCTTAATGCTAATAATGGTGCTGCCAATCAGCTTCCGATAACTGGATTTACACCCGAGATTCTTGCTACATTGAATAATGATTATCAACACCCTTATGATCGAGTTTTTGAAGGAATATTGGATATTAAACCTTGGGACGAACCAGTTTCTACAGAAATTACAATTATTAAAAACTTGACTACTGATGTTATAGTTGCTTTAATTATCCGAAATCCAGAACCATTTAATAATCCAAAATTTCCAATTGATGTAGTAAAAGACACAATTGAAGTTTTAAATGCTTCTAGTAATAATCCTTATAGTGTCTTGTTTTCTAAGGACAATTCTCAAGCTATAATTATGAATCAGAATCATTCTATCACTGGAAACCTTGACTTAAAATTCAAGTATAAGGTATATAAAGACACAGTTCCTCCTTCTAACCTTGGATCAAACTACACTAGTTATCCAAACTATCCTGTGGTTAGCGAAGTGGTTATCAACGTAGATTTGTCAAACAATTAATAAAGAAATTATGTCATTTTTAAAGCAATATAGCAGTATAGACATACAAATTAAATCGGCTAAAGAATTTTTAGAAAATGGAATTCTTTATGATTATGCTGTAGGCAAATCTCCTGAAGGCCCTTGTATTATGAAAACGACCACTGATGGTAGTGTCGTTTGGAAAAAGGAATATAGAATTGACGGTTGGATTAGTGAATTTACATTTCATGAAATTATTCAATCAAAATTGAGTAATGGTCAAAATGTATACTTTTTGTATGCAACCGATAACCAAGACCATTTTATTATCAGTATAGATTCTAATGGTAACTATATCAAAATAAAGCAGATAAAATTAGTGTCTCCTCTAGGTGTTTTTCTAGTTGAATCAAAAATAACAGGCAATTTTTATTTGGCTTTTTCTGGATTATATGAAGGTAATGAAAATACTTATGGTGGAAATAGTCTACGACAGTTAATGATTTTAGAATTTGATACCGACATTGAAATCATTAATAAAAATTATTATTTTACTGGTAGTGCGTCGGATATGCTGCTTAATTCAGTAAAATCTTATTTGAATGGACTTCTTGTTGTATTCGATCACAAAGCTGGAAAGACCCATCTGCTTGATATCAATTACGATTTATCGGTTAAATTGCACAAAGAGATTCATGTTGGTGAAGGAGTTTATTCCAACTTTTTTAGCCATGATTTGATAATTGTTTCTAGTAACATTTCAAATCCTGCGAACAATAAATACATTGTTTCGGGTCGCAACGGAGAAGGCAAGGTATTGTTATTATCATTTGATGGAAATCAACAGAATTACATCTATGAAGTTCCTCAAAGCGTGGGCCTACAATCAAATATGATTTTAGTTAATAATGAATTGTATTTGAATTTGTTTCAGTCAAACACCGAAAAGCAAGGATCTGTTATTCATAAACTGAATGTTAATTCATTTTCAAATTTTAGTATAGTATGGTCTAAAACATTTAAAATTGGAAAATTCTTCTACGGAATAAAAAGACTTATAAAATCAAATTACAATCCCGTTTTTATTTATCCAAGTTTTGATGAATCATTGTTGTTTGATTCCTCAATAGACTTAACTACTTGCATAACTGTGGCACTGAATTATTCTATGCCCACACCAATATCATTTGATGTTATAAATAGAGAAACAGGTGTAAATGAAATTAGTTATGAGACATTTCCAATAAATTTTATGAATGTTGGAGAAAAGGAAGTCAGCCCGAAGAATATTTGTGAATTTGCTCTAGATCCAAATCCTGATGGCCCTTGTGTTAAGGATGAGCTATTATGTGATTTGTACAGTTCTGTTTTATCAATTTTTACTAATTGCCTGACTATTCCCACTGGAGAATATGGTAGTCAAAATTTTACGGCTCAGGTCAAATGTTTTGAGCAGATACTGAGTTTGATTTATGATTTTGACAAGAAATACCCTGCTTATGAATTACTGTTGCATTTTGAGAATCAGATTTCAACTATTTCCTCATTTATAGGGTCTCCTACTGTTGAAAATTACCAATTAGCTTATTCAAGCTTGCAAAGTATATTGGACTATTTGTTGAATTTGGGTAACTGTAATTGTGGTAATGATTTAGAGATAACAAATAACTCAATGCTACAATCAGGACATCTATATCTGCAATCGGCAGGTTCAGTTGGTCAAGAAAGTACAAAAGGAATTCATTTACGCTGGGCCTTGAAAGGTGCTTTGATGGAGCATCTACCGAAGGCCAATTATGCAACTACTACTTTTAATTTTAACAAGGCTAATGATTTTGTTAAAATTTATAGAGCTCAATATGTAGAATATAAAGTTGTTTTAGATTTTTCTTTGCCACCTCTTCAAGTGAACGAAATTGGTGTTAAAAAAACATGGATTTATCAAGTTGGTGATAAAATTTTCCATGTTCATTTTAAAGACGTATTAAAGTATAATCAAATACGTGCTACTTTTAATCCTAATGTTGAACCAAATGTTTTTATTAAAAACTATGGTAGCTCACTAATTGAAATTGAAAATAGAACGCAACTTAGTTTTAAAGTCACACCTAATTTTATTCAACAAAATGCGGGTGATTCTATTAAACTAGAGGCATTGTCTGTACAAGAAAATAAAATCACTGCACCAAAAACAGTTTCCATAAGAAAACAATTTACAGTATCAGAATTGAATGGTAATCCTTTGATAGCTGAAAACATCAGGGGAATACGTTTTGTTAGTACTAATGCTTTCATAGGTAAAGTTGCTTTTGAATTCTATTCTGATTTTGTTAGCAATGTTAAAACGTTAAATGGTTGGAATTATTTAGGACAATATGCGCTAACAAAAGAAACTGATTTGGCATTTCAGCGCTTAGAACCTCAGGCTAATTGCCTTCAAAATTGGTTAAGGTACAATGATGATGCCTATGTAAATAAAGCTAACTATCAGAATAAATGGAACGGTAATGATCTTGCAGAGTTGGATAAGATAGCCACTTCAGTTGAACGTTATATTTCTTTGAGTGATAGTGTAGATAACATCAGAGCGATAGAAATTTTTCCCTTTGAAAGTTATGATGCGGTGGCAGACTGTAATATACAAGATCCCGATTATGATCCTGCTAACCCTTCAGAGTTTCCTAACTATGATCCTTACATTGCAGATCCCACAACTGAAACTGGAGCTAATAATGGGATCGAAATTTCATATTTGAATGTTTTGCAATTTGGATCTTTGGATTATCATATTGCGAGGATGCTCGGTTTAGGTACTTTAGATTTGAACACAGTAGTTTTCAGTGGTCAATATATTTACATGGCTGAATACGTTTCATTAGGTGATTTAAATGATGGTCTTGGAGCAAGAGAAGTACAACATTTGTATTGTTCATTGCCAACTTCATTAACCGATCAGCGATTATCTTTACCAGTTAATTTAAAAGAGATTAAAGAGGGTGTGTTTTTTAATACTGGTTATGACGGGACTGAGGTTGATAATGAAGATGATGAAGGAGGAACTATTCCTCCGGGAGAGCAAATTCCTTCTATTGAGCTTACTACCGATGGATATTCGCCAGATGGTAAAACAAAATACTATACCCTTTATACTGAAGAATTTACCGAAGAGCTATTTGATGCTCCATTCTATTATATTGCCGATGAGTTTGTGTCATCGGAGTTTACAACACCAGTCTTTGCTGGTTTAGAATACAGAACTTTCGGAACATTAGACTGGAATAAACCGGAGTTATCACATAGTGATTATTACTACAATGTTGACACAAGTGGCATAGCTGAAGAATTAAAAAATGAGACCATTGAATTTATCATTCCTGAGGCTGGGCAATCTTTGTATACACATGGAGTAAAAGAAACTGGTGTGCTCGAATATTGTTCATATGGAGTTAACTGGTTCAGTAGAGCTACAGTCAGTGATGTAATTTTACAAGCTACAACAGTAATTAGCCCTAAAAATGAGTTGTTACCACCTACAAATGTTAATGCAACTCTAATTCAACAGGAAAGTCCTTTACTTTTGACAACCTCTCATGAACAGTTTTTATATGGAGAAATTGATGGTAATGATAAAACATTAGTTCGGCTTACTTTTGACTATAATCATGCGCAAGAACTTATTAATTATCATCAAAAGATAAATGGTGAAATTGTTCCAAATTATTTTGAATTAGAGAACGATAAAGAACTTTTTGCGGACACAATTCAAATTTATTTCAGGGATCAAATTCCAAATAGCGTTTCAGGGAAGATAGAGTCTGTAATTGCTAACTCTAATCCATTATTAATTACAATCGAGACTTCACCTTATGTTTTTGCAAGCACAGGGGAAAGTATTATACCCACTTTAGACTCCAATTTGGTTGATAATTTTATAGGAAGTATACTCTTAGTTGGAGATGTTGAGTATGTGATTCACCAAATAGATATTTCTTCAACATATCCAAAATTTACTGTTTTCAAAAGTGATGCTAGCGGTGCCTTAGTCGATTTGAATACAGTAATCGATCCTATGAACCCGCTTCAAAGCCCGAGTCAAGGTGATTTATTTGTTGTTGTCGAAAATATGTTGAACTTAACCTCATGGGGCAGTTCGAACCCTTCAAGTTATGAAATTACGATAGATCATGTTGCTGTACATAGGGAAGATGAAATTATTATCAAGAATACTGATTGTAGTATTGAAACACATGTTCAAAAGTTTAGGGGAGTGTATCAACAAGCAGAAATACATAAGATATTTGAGAATGTTGATGAAAATGAAGATGGTGAGTTTGATACAAATACAAATGGGGCATTAATTGAAAAGCATCTTGGTTTATACAAGATAATTTTTCCAGGGTTTTCTTTAGAGGAACATTCAATGAATCCTCCTGACGCTAATGGAAACTTTGTTGAATTTTATAATGGTATTGCCCGACTTCACACACTCAGTGATATTGGTAATGAACCTAGAAAAAACTTCAAAGTGATTCGGACTGAAAACATTGGGACTACCAATGATTTAATCTTGTATGTTGAAGATTTAACTTTTCCTACTGATTTGAATGAACTTGATTCATACAAAGGTAAACTTATGTTAGACGAGGTCAATAGTACCAGTCAGATGGTTAATTACTATCCAAGTTATAAAGTCTATTTGTATAAAGACACCTCTTTTGGTTTAACTAAAGAAAATGTTTTACCACAAGGAGAAGATGATGTCAGATATACGATTTTTGGCTTAAGAAGTAGGGATTCAATTAATCAATTTTCAAATGATTTTTACTCAAAAGTTTCAGTGCCAACCTTGATGTTTGCACAAGCTATTGCAGAACCAGTTCGTCCAGAGTTGCCGATAGGAGGTATGTACGCAACAAGACCTGATTTTTTTGGTAAAGCATCCTATACATTTACAACCAAATATGGTACACCAACTGATCCGACAAAACCTTATTCTGTCCAATTTAACAGAGCAAGTGATATTCAGTTTTTAACTGCTATTTATGACAATTCTGTACTCGGTTATGATGAGGATACTGGTCAACCAGTATTGAATACTGTTCAAAACATAATTGAAAATATATTTCTAAATGGTGAAGAAGAGTTTTATGTTAATAGATGGAATGATTTATTGAATTTTGAGGTATATCCTAATGGAGAATTTTCTGTTATTGACGGTAAGCAATTGCCATTACCCAATAATACATTTTTTATAGCCAGTATTAATGCATTTGTTGATGCTCATAATGATTTTTATCAATTAACAGGAGTAAATGCTGTACCCGATTTGCCTTCTAATTTCAACTTGAATACAATAGTAATACCTGCTACGCCTTTAAATTCTGAGTTGCGTGTTAAAGATTTCATGAAAGATGTTTTATTGAATTGTTTTGTACCTCTTACAGAAATACCGGTGTTGTATAATTATGTTAAAGGTCAACCTAATTATTTTCCTGAATACTCGCCAATTCCCAAAAAACAAGTTGTTAGGGATAGAAATGGTAATTTGTTAAAACCTGATGATTTAGATTTTGATATGGCACCTATGATGAAACGCATTGATACTCCTAATGCTCAATATGAATCACAGTTTACCGATTTTGGTTTAGATGGTGCATCAAATGCTAAATATTTTTATGCGGTTAGAGAGATTAACAATCAAATGAAAACAAGTCCTTACAGTGAAATTTTGGGTCCAATTAGTTTGGTAAATACCGCACCACCTGTTGCACCACAAATTCTTAAAGTAATGCCCGTTTTAGAGAACAGAACTTTAGGCATCTTGCCAGCTATTCAATTGCAAATTAATTCTTATCCTAAACCGCAAAATATTGCAAAGATCTCGATTTATAGGACTGATAACCCGAATGATGCTTTGTTGGTTAGAACGATGAGTCGTATTAAAGTCATTGATCTAGAGGTTGAGAATTTAGTTGATCAAAAAGATTGGATTTTTACAGATGATTTTTCTGATTTAGTTGAAGTTCCTTATGGAGACACCTTATATTATAGGGTTACTGTTTCAAGAGTTATTCGTTACAACAATAAAGCTTTGGAGACCATTGTTGAATATACTCCATCTGAGGCATCTAGACTTATTGTTACCAATATTACTGAAAATTATAGTCCAGTTTCACCTGTATTAAAATACACAGCAGGGGTTTATAATGCTTCAACAGATAATGTTTTAGACTACATCACACTTAATTGGGAAGAAAATGTGTATAAAGGAAATTATCACCTCTATAAAATGAATTCTCAAGGGAATTGGGTAGAAATTATTAGAGTAATAGCTGACAGAGCGACTAAGGGATTGTATTATCTTTATAATCAAGATCCTCAAGGAAATTGGGTGAATACCATTCATACTGAGCCTTTGCAAAGTGTTAATGGAGTACTATATCTCCCATTAGAACTGACTAACTTAGCCACTTCTTCTCTAGCTACCAAAACAATAGATGATCAACCGATTTATCATCATTTTAAAGTAATTTCTGAAAATACAGCTGGTATGTTTAGTAAGCAAGAAAACATATTGACTATGTACAACGCAGAATCATATCAATCTGATAACGGAATTAGACCTGATACAGGGGAAGATGGAATGATTATTCAAGGAAATTTTGTGGTAAGACCTAATTAAAAAACTAAAAAATATATAAATATGGCAAGTAATAGAAGCACATTAAAAAGTTATTTTAACGCGGGCGATCGTCCGAAAGAATCTGAGTTTGCAGACTTGATTGAAAGTACATTAAATCTTGTAGACGACAAAGCAGATAACTCAGATATCGATTCAGGAGTAAGTGACAGTAAGTTTGTAACTGTATTGGGTTCGAAGAGGTCTGCAAGAAAAAGTATCACTGTAAATGGATTGACAGCCGATTTAAATACAGGTAATATTCAACTTCCTGCAACAGAGGTTCCGTTGACATTTGGAAATGGATTGACAAGAACGGCTAACTCAGTTGCGGTAAATAATTCGCAAAATATAAATAAATTAAGTAATCTGAACACCAACGGTTACGTAAAAACAAATGCTGGTGATGGTACTCTTTCTGTTAGTGCCACGATACCGGCTACTGATTTGACAGGAACTTTACCATCTTCAGTTTCATTAGGTAATGCAGTTGCAACCTCATTGAACGCAACGGGGGCTATTACCTCAAGTTCAGGGGGTATTGGTTACACAGCAGGTAATGGTGGTGTAGTTTCTCAATCAGGTAGCAAGTCAACATTAGTGGAATTAAATAAATTAGCTGGTAATATTACTTTGAATGGTTCTATTTTGAACGCTGGTGAGATTGTTTCATTTACTTTGACTAATAGCCAAATAGGAGCGAACGATGTATTGTTTCTTCAACATCAAGCAGTTGGGACATTTGGGGGGTATACTCTAAATGGGAGAACTGCAGCGGGTAGTGCTATTATTTCGATAAGAAATAATACTGCTGCTTCTTTATCAGAGGCAATAGTAGTTCGATTTATTGTTATCAAATCTACAATTTCTTAGATTTTATAATTTTAAGCTAGAAAAGGTGTATTGAAAATAAAGATCAGTACACCTTTTGTTTGGGATGAAATTTATTAATCAATACTAGCTCAATTTAAATTCATCTCAATAAATTTTAGATTATAGTTGATCGTTTTTTGATTAGCTTATTTTTTTGTGAATTTTTTGTACAACTTAGTATCGTTGGAAATCAGTTCTAGAATGTAGATTCCCTTTGGGAGATTTCCCACATAAATACTTTTTTCATCTCCATTATGATGCGCTACTTTGACTCCTAATAAGTTAAAGATACTAATGCTCTCTATTTCATATTTAGAGTTTATATTTAACTCATTTGATACTGGATTAGGAAATAAAATAAAATCAGAATATTCTTCCAAATCATTAGTTGATAGAGGTCCGCAATCTATAGCTGTTGGAGTCGTTCTGGTAACAAAAGAGCCATCTCCAATTTGGCCATCATTATTTAATCCCCAAGAAAAAAGTGTTCCATCTGCATTAATAGCCGTTGAACGGTAACCATTAATTATGATGTCCTCCCAATTAGACAAAGTACCCATTTGTTGCGGAGCAGTTTTGCTGACCAAAGTTCCATCTCCAAGTTGACCATTGTTGTTAAAACCCCAAGACCAAATAGTTCCATCTTGTTTTATAGCCATACTAAATTCAGAACCCGCGGCTATTTTTGACCAATTGTCTAAAGAACCTATCTGTGTTGGTAGTGTTTTACTTGCTGTAATCCCTATACCCAATTGACCAGCATTATTTCTCCCCCAACCCCACAAGGTTCCGTTGTTTTTTATTGCCAAACTGTGAAATGTTCCCGCTTCAAAAGCACTCCAGTCTGTATTATTTCCGATTGCTACAGGTAAACTTCGATTTGTTGTTGTACCATCACCTAACTGACCAAAACTATTGCTACCCCAACCCCAAAGCGTATTGTCTGCTTTGATCGCTAAAGTATAAGAACCTCCTCCTTTTACGGATATCCAAGTATTTCCGTTCCCAACTTGAGTGGGTACGTTTTTATTGATTAGTGTTCCATCACCACATTGGCCTGTAGTATTTAATCCCCAAACCCATAGAGTTCCATTAGTCTTCAAAGCTTGGAAATGATAACCAGAGGGATTAGAATCAATTGAACTCCAATTTGTATCTGTACCAATTTGAATAGGCATGTTTTTATTGATAAAAGTGCCATCACCCAGTTGGCCAAAATCGTTTCTTCCCCAAGACCACAAGGTGCCGTTTGCTTTTAAAGCTAATGAGGTTTGTGTTGCTGCTGCTAAATCGGTCCAATCGGTATCACTACCAATTTGAATCGGTGTGGCTCGGTCTATGAAAGTTCCATCTCCAATTTGTCCATAAGAATTATCACCCCAAGCCCACAATGTACCATTAGATTTTATCGCTAACGAATGTGTGGCTGAAATTGATATTTTTTCCCAACATTGAGCCAAGCAAAAAAAAGGAAGAACAAGGAATAACGAAATTATCTTTTTCATAATAGTTTTTTTTACTGAATCACAGCAAGTTTCTAGTTTACAATGATATCAAATTACAATTTTTGTAAAATTAATTATTATTACGACCAACAGCAACAGTAAAAACACTTAATTTTTTTCAATTTTAGGACGAATATCCTTTCAGTATGAATGATTTTGCAGTTTTTTGATGGTACTTCACTTTTTTAATTACTCCATCAAATTGCGTGACCTAAGTAAGTTATATGTTATTAATGTCGTTTTTGAGATGCTTACATCGGATAAGATGCTTAAAACCAATACAGAGAGCCGTTATTTAACTCATGTTTTATTAGTTGATTTTAAAAATTATCCATCGAAAATAAAGTTAAATACGAGGGTACTACTGTAAAACAAAACGTAGTAACTCTATGTAGGTAATTTTGAAATTGTCGAGGTTAGTGATACTCACGCAAGACCTGTAAATGTTGATTTAATAGAGATATCAAAAGATAATGAAGAATCTTTAAATAAGATTTTATTAGTAATTATGCTTGTTTAACACATGATATCGGAACAGTTGAAAATTACATTCTAAAAATTAATAATTACCTGCCAAATATTGTTAGAGCAAAGATGGTTAACTTATTAAATGAGAAAGTTTATATTCAATTTTATTATCCTGAGTTTTCAAAGAATTTTACTCTTGATGATGAAAATTTAGTGATATTAATTAAATACTACTTAACGCTCCAAGATGACGATTTTTACATCAAGAATTTTAAGAGAAATATCGAGATAATTGAAGATATATTAATTGATTTAGACTATGATCATAATATTGAATTGATAAATCAAATTTTGGAGTTTATAGTTTCTGAAAACAACAGCAATCATTTAATTTTTAATTCTTTTAATGAAAAAACAAATAGGAATGAATTTGGGCTTCTAAAAAACGTAAGTTCATTTTTTAAAAGTAATTATCCTAAAGAAATAGCAATAAGTGAAAACTTAATGCCTACAAATGTTGAGTTTTTAACTTTTTGCTTTGAAGTTGATGACGATGCATTGAATAAAAATTGTATGGATAATGTTAGTAAGAAAACTTATAATATCTCTGGTTTTAAAGGTTTTCTTGATGTAATAATGCCATTTATAGTAAATGAGAGCGATAAAAAATTGAGGAAATTATTAGTAAATAAAATACTTGACATGTATGAAAAGAGTAATTTTAATGTTGAAAATAAAACTTTAACAACCCATGGTATCAAAGAAAAAATCGGTATTATTAAAGCTTTAAAATGATGGATATTATATTTTTAAATTTTGTTCAAAATCACACAATATTTATTTCATAAAACAGAATAGATTTTCTAGAAACTGTTGAAAAACTGAGGATAATTAATAATTCAATCCAGAACGAAGGTGTTAAAGCGCAGAAATTACTCATTTAAAATTTATAAAAACTACAAATATATTCGCATTGATTTACAATGATTTGAAATGACGGCAATTGATATTCATCTATACGTTAACATTTAAATCTATGCTAATTGAATTTATAGATTTTTTCAAGCAAATTTTTTTTGTCGTTTTTTATCAATAGATTGTTGGTAAGCATAAATTATTATACCACCAAGAATAATTGAGAAAGTAATCATCCTCCAATGATTTTTAAGATATGTGCCGAAGTAAAATTGTTCTGGTTTTGAATCAATAATAAAAGGAGAATTACTATCTTCTATAATTAACTCATGTGGAATATCTTTAGTAATGTTATATTGTGCAATCTGGTCAAATGTATAGTTGACGTATTGAACTGCTTGCTTTGCGGTTAGATCCTGATGGATAGCATGTGGAAATAATTCTGGTATTGTGGGTTTTCTAAAATCCATGGGTTTGTTTGTTTAATATTTTATAAAGTTGTTTTTCTGAATCTGCCAGCATAATTCCATAGTCATAACAAACTTTCAATTCACGCCTTGTGTTATTTTCTATCAATGTGCTGTGGAAGAAATTGAAATCATAACCCTCGTAGTTAAGAACCGAAAGATGAATTGATCCTTTACTTTTATATTCATTGCTAGTGTATATTTTAACCAAAATTTCCTTGTTCTTTTTTACATGGTTTGTAAAATCTCGTTCCATTTTGTCAACTACTTTTCGTTTGTCATTATTATAATCAATACGATGTTGTTCGCAGCAATACAATTGTCGAGAATCCGTGGGTATAAACTTAGTATCACAATCATCTTTTTGACAATTACGTGGCGCGTATCTTCTATTAGAAATACGAGTTTCTCTTTCTGTGTTAATTTTCATTACACTTCTTATTTTAGGATGAGTAATTTGTGCCTCAACTGTTTTAGTGTCTTTCTTTTCCATTTTCAATTATTAAAAAGTTAAACAAATGTATCAAAAGTTTGTTTTAATTACAAACTTTTTTATATTTACAAAAAATATGAGATGATAAACATTGATAGAGAAGAATATCATTTGAATTACCATAAAACGGATGAATTATCCACTAAGTTGAAAGAAAGAATTTTTCTGAAAACCGAACTGGATATTGTTTATACTGATATTGCTAATTGGGAACGAAATGGATTACTCGAAATTGGTGAAGGAGAAAAGGGAGATTGGAAAAAGTTGAATTACATCGAATATGTTTGGCTCTGTATTATTAGTGATCTTAGAGATTTTGGTTTTTCGTATAAAAACATTATCGAAGTAAAATTGTTTTTATTTCATCAATTTACGGCTGAACAGGTCCATGTTGCGGTATCGCAAATAGATGATAATAGAAGAGAAATAATTGATGATTTAATTAAAAGCAGTAATGTAGTAACACCACTCGATCAGAATTTCGAACTTATGAGTGTGTTGGAAGTGTTACTAGAAGCTGAGATTATTCAATCAACCCCTACTTCAATATTAGTGTCAAAAGATAGTTCTGGATTAGTTGTTCCTATTTCAAAAGACATCCTTAAAGATTATATAAATACTGATGTCATTCATATCCTTGATGACTTATTTGAAGGAAATTTTTGTTCGATTTCACTTAGTAAAATTGCTAATAAGTTTTTTGTAAAAAGTAACAATCAGTCATCAAGTTACCTGACTTCAATTTTAAGTAGTAATGAAAAAAAACTTTTAAAGATTATTAGAAAGCAATCTAAAACGATTAAAAAAATTACAGTAATAATTAATGAAGGAGAAATGGATAGGATTGAAGTAACCTCTTTAAAAAAAGTACAACTAGAAAGCCGATTACTTGAACATATAAAAAAAGGAGATTACCAAAAAATTACTATTGATACTGTTGATGGTAATATTGTAAACTTTGAGAATACTGAAAAAATTAAATTATGATACTGATTTCCTCAGATCTATACAAAAATAGTACGCTTATCGGAAAAACCGAAAGTAATGCATGTTATCAAATAACATGGTTTCAATTACTGAATGTAAAAAAATATTAAACAAAGAAGGATTAAAATACACAGAAGAAGAAATTCAAAGTATTAAAGAATTACTTGAACTTTTTGTTCAATCTAGTTTTAAATTATATAAAGAACAACAGCAAAATGAAAAAAGCAGTAATAATGTGTCGTGTGAGCAGCGACGAGCAAGCAAAAGGGTTTAGTCTCGATATACAAAAAGAGCAGCTAACCAATTATTGTAATCGTAATAATATTACTATTGTAAATGAGTATAAGGAAGATCATTCTGCTAAAAATTTTAATAGGCCAGAGTTTCAAAGATTTCTTTCTTCTTTAAAAAAGAATAAAGGTACTATTGATGTATTACTTATTACTTCATGGGATAGATTTTCAAGAAACTTGACTGATGCTTTAGTAATGATCAGAAAGCTTAATCAATATGGAATACAGGTTCAAGCAATTGAACAACCGATTGATATGAGTATACCTGAAAACAAAGCAATGTTAGCCTTGTATTTGGCAATACCCGAAATAGACAACGATCGTAGATCAATTAAAATTAGAGGAGGTGTTAGGGCTTCATTGAAAGCAGGAAGATGGGCAAGAATGGCACCTGTTGGTTATAAAAACACTAGAGATTCAAACAATAAACCCATAGTCATTCCCAGCGAAAAGGCAAAACACATACAATTTGCATTTAAATCTTTTGCTGAGGGTAAGTTGCAAAGTGATATTTTAACTGATTTAAGAAAGAAAGGTGTAACTATTAGCAGAAGTAATTTATCCAAACAATTGCGAAATCCATTTTACATAGGAAAAATTATTATCCCCAAAATGGATAATGAACCCATGAAGATAATCGATGGATTACACGAAAGTATAATTTCAGAAGAATTATATTTTAAAGTTCAGGATATTTTAAATGGAAAAAGTGCACATAAAATTTCCAGCTATATTTTTCAAAGAGAAGAGTTCCCTTTAAGAGGTATTCTCCGTTGCCATTCATGTAATTCTTTATTGACTGCGAGTAAGTCTAAAAGTTGTACAGGAAGAAGATATTCATATTACCATTGTAATTATTGCAAAACGACTCGGTTTTCATCCGAAAAACTGAATACATTTTTCGAGGATTTACTATCTGATTTTAAATTCACAAAAAGTTCTATTGAATTATATGAGTTAATGATGAAAGAGCAATTTAAAAATAGCGGTCTCAATCAAAATAGTACTATTGAAACAGTAAAGAGTAATCTGTCGGAGATCGAATTACGGATTCAAAAACTTCAAGATTTGTTTGTTGACGGTGATATTGAGAAAGACCATTTTCAGCAAACATCCGAAAGATACGCTAAGACTCGACAAGATTTACTTCGAACTTTAGAATCTCAAAATTCAGTTTCAAATGAATATCAAAAATGGCTGAAATCGGGCATTCACATGTTGTATGATATCAAAAATCATTACTTGAATTCTGAAATTGCAGAAAAGCAAAAATTGATTAGTTCGATATTTCCTGAAAACTTTTACTTCGACGGAGAGAAATGTCGAACTACAAGAATCAATGATGTGTTAAGATGTATCTTGCAGATTGACAGTGATATAGACGATAAAAAAAGTGGACAATTCTCTAAAAAATTAGAATTGTCCACTCTGGTGGAGTCGCCGAGAATCGAACTCGGGTCCAAACAAGCAATCAAATAGCTTTCTACACGCTTATTCCTTGATTGAATTTTCGACAAAAAGCAAGGCCAAGAACAGCCACTTTTTGCTTAGCTTTATGAGTGTCAGAAAGGATTTAAAGCATTACCTTTCTTAGGTTTACTTTTACGGTTCACCTATACCAACCGCCATAAACCAAGGCTTTTGAGGTGAATCCAGCTTTCCTACCTTGTAGGAACTAGGCAAATCTTACTATAATTCAGATTAAGCAGCTAAAGCGTAATTATTTTCGCCGTTTATAAGTTCGTACCTTTGGATTTACGAGCAAAAAGTACAATGCTCGACGTGCTTACTAATCAATTCCACTCGCTGTCAAAACCAGTCGACCCCTTTTTCAATATCAATATCAATGTCAATGTCAATGTCAATGTCAATGTCAATAATCGATTCTAAAATCGTGCCACAAAGATACATGTGGAAATTCCAAAAAACAAACCCCAAACCTCAAATAAAATCAAAAATTCAATATTGAAATTCTAAACCTTAAATGACCTTATATATCTTATATGGTTCAAAAACCAAAAAACAAATTCCAAATGCTAAAAGAATGCAGAATGCAGAATGCAGTAGCAGAACGCAGAAGTCTTTGACAATGAACCATAAACTAAAAACAAAATGAGATGCTTCCTACGTCAGCATGACAAAAGTACTTTAGAAACACTTTTTTTCTGCGATTCCAATTGCGACTGAGACTGAAAACTACTTCCCTTTCCGTTTCGCCGCTCGTTTTTTCTCAACACCGCGATTCGTTGGCTTCGTCTTTCTTGGCTTTACTTTTCCTGGTCCACCTAAATTGACTTGTTTATTTTTGGCCGATTTCTCGTGAAAAGCCGCTCCGCCTTCCAACTTCGGTTTTTTGAGTAAAAATTTAATCTTCTTTTTGTCTTTTTCAAATTCCAATAGGCGAGTAGCTACTTCAATTCCTTCTGGGAAATCCTTGAATAGAATCTCTTTCTCCATCAAAATCTCAGCCTGAATCTGTACTTCTTCTTCGCCTGGACTGATAAAACTAATCGCGATACCCGATTTATCCGCACGACCTGTACGTCCAATTCTGTGGATGTATTGTTCTTCTACTTCAGGAAATTCTACGTTAATGACGTGCGTTACATCCGAAATATCCAATCCACGTGCCATTACATCGGTTGTGATGATTCCTTTGATTTCGCCTCGCTGAAACGATGCCATAGTGTTCAAACGGTAATTCTGCGATTTGTTCGAGTGAATGATTCCGAATTGCTCCGGAAAATCTTCTTCGATGCTATTAGCAACCAAATCAGCCGTTTTTTTATTATTCACAAAAATCAACACGCGACTCATGCTTTCGTCTTGTTGCAACAATCCTTTTAGTAAATTGATTTTGGTCAGAAAGTTCGGAGTGCGGTACGCCAATTGCTCTATTTTTTCCAACGGTGTTCCCGATGGCGCTAACGTGATCTCTTCGGGTAATTCGAAGTAATCGTCCAACATTTCATCTACATCGTCGGTCATCGTGGCCGAAAAAAGAATGTTCTGACGTTTGTTTTTCAACATCGCCAATATTGAAGTGACTTGAAATCGGAAACCTAAATTCAGTATTTCATCAAATTCGTCAATCACTAATTTTTGCGTAGAATCAAATCGAATGACATTATCCAAAGCCAAATCCATAGTTCTACCCGGAGTTCCAACTAAAATATCAACACCTTGTCGAACGGCTGTTTTTTGAGTGTTGATGTTCACGCCACCATAAACCCCAAGTGTGCGAACCGACATGTATTTGGTCACACTTTCCACCACATCAACGGTTTGTACGACCAATTCGCGTGTAGGAACGATGATTACAATTCGAGGTGAATCAGTAGCAATAAATTTCCATTGTTTTAATAATGGCAGTAAATACGCCAAGGTTTTCCCTGTACCAGTTTGGGCAATTCCCATTACATCGCGTCCCGACATAATTGGTGAGAACGACTTTTCCTGAATGGGCGTTGGTGTGGTTAATCCTAATTCGTCAATCGCTTTTTGTAACGATTTGGGCAAATTGAACTGTTCGAAAGTACTCATTGTAGTGCTAATTTGCCGCAAAGGTAAGCATTTCATTCCTAACAGGTTTCTAAAACCTGTTAGGTTTAACCAAAACACACCTATTACTTCATTTTTTGCCCCAAAATATGACTTATATCATTTCTCAACACGCTGATTCTTACGAAATTTGATACACTAATACTAAACCAAGTTATTATGGCAAATTTTGATAGTAAACACATTAAAAATGTGGTTTTAGTTGGACACACGGGTAGTGGTAAAACCACACTTATCGAGTCAATGCTTTTTGAAGCAGGATTACTTTCTCGTAGAGGTTCGGTTACCGATAAAAATACAGTAGCTGATTATACAGATATCGAGCACGAAAAAGGAAAAACGTTTTTCTCTAAATTGGTAAATACCAAATGGAAAGACTATAAAATCAACGTTTTGGATACTCCAGGTTATGATGATTTTGTAGGCGAAATAATTGGTGCAATGCGTGTGGCCGATTGCGGAATTATGGTACTTAATTCGGCTATGGGCGTTGAGGTCGGAACTGATATTATTTGGGAATACACTGATCAATATAAGTTTCCAATGTTATTAGCAGTCAATCATTTAGATAATGAAAAGTCCGACTTTGATCGAACAGTTGCTGAAGCCAAATCGCATTTTGGAAACAATGTGGTCATTGTGCAATATCCTGTGAATCAAGGTGAACAGTTTGATGACATTATTGATGTGTTGAATATGGTGTTGTACCACTATCCAAAAGAAGGTGGAAAACCTCAAAAACTTCCAATTCCGGACAGCGAAAAAGAAAAAGCCAATCGGTTACACCAAGAATTAATCGAAACCATTGCAGGAAACGATGAAACGTTGATGGAACTTTACTTTGATAAAGGTGAACTCGACGAAGACGAGATGAAGTTAGGATTGCATCATTCGCTAATCAAACATGAAATATTCCCTGTTTTCTGCGTTTCTGCGAAAAATAATATGGGTTGTGGTCGCATCATGAGTTTTATTGATAATGTGTGTCCGTTTGCCTTTGAAATGCCCAAACAAAAAACCGTTGATGGTAAAGAAATTGAATGTAGTGAAAAAGAGGCAACCGCAGTTTTTGTTTATAAAACCTTATCCGAACCACACATAGGCGATTTAAGTTTCTTTAAAGTGCTTTCGGGTGTGATTAAAGTAGGCGATGAGTTGACCAATGAAACTACGGGTCAAGTAGAGAAAATCAACCAATTGTATGAAGTAGAAGGCAATAAACGAACTCCTGTCAACGAATTAGTAGCTGGTGATATTGGAGCGACATTAAAATTAAAAAACACACATACTAATAATACTTTGCACGAAAAAGGCAAACACATTGAAGTTGTTCCGATTGAATTTCCAACGCCAACACTCACTGTTGCTGTAGAAGGAACTAAAAAAGGAGAAGAAGAAAAATTATCAATTGCGTTACATCAATTAGTAGAAGAAGATCCAACGATAAAAGTAGAGGTTTCTCCCGAGTTGAAACAAACGTTGATTCATTGTCACGGCGATTTACATCTAACGGTCATCAAATGGAAATTAGAAAATGCGTATAAATTGTCAGTTGATTTTAAAACACCAAAAATTGCCTACCGCGAAACCATTCGCAAAAGCGCAGAAACCATTTACCGTCACAAAAAACAATCAGGTGGCGCTGGACAATTTGCTGAAGTAGCCATGAAAATTGAGCCTTGGTACGACGGAATGGAAGAACCAACAGGTTACAACATACGCGGAAAAGAAGAAATTGATTTGCCTTGGGGAGGAAAATTACTGTACTACAACTGCATCGTTGGTGGCGCAATTGACACTCGTTTCCATCCTTCCATTTTAAAAGGAATAATGGAAAAAATGCATGAAGGTCCGCTTACTGGTTCGTTCGTGAGAGATGTAAGAGTTATTTTATTCGACGGAAAAATGCACTCGGTTGACAGTAACGATTTAGCGTTCAAAACCGCGGGTATGATGGCATTCAAAGAAAACTTCCACAATGCTGATCCGCAATTACTAGAACCTTTCTACCATATTGAAATTCATGCACCAGAAGAATTAACAGGAGCGATTATGAGTTCAATCCAAACGCACAGAGCTGTGGTGGAAGGAATGGATGCAGAAGGTCAATTTTCAATCATAAAAGCACATATTCCGTATGCAGAAATGCATCAATTTGGAAGCGATTTACGTTCGTTAACGCAAGGAAGAGCACGATTTAAAATGCAATTCGACCATTACGAACCCGTACCGTTTGATCTACAAAAAATAGTTATTTCAGAATGTAAGCAACAAGAAGAATTGGTTTAGTTTTAGAGTAGATTAATGAAAAACCCTGCAATCGTAATGACTACAGGGTTTTTCTATTTATTTAAACGAGTTCACTATTATAGTTTCCCCATATTGGCCGCTAAAGTTTCTAAAAACTTACTAATCGGACCTTTAATCATCATCGCCATCATTGGGTTGAATTCGCCTTCAAAATCCAATTTTACATCACAAGTGTTTTCTGAAACAGCATCAATATTAGCAATTAATGAAAACGGAAGTTTATCGCTGGCAGCCGAAAGCACTACTTTTGAATGAGGAGTTTTGTCTTTCATTCTCAATTTGATTTCGGGCATTCCTTTCAAACCAAAATTAAAGATATCATCACCTAATACTTCAAATTTTGCAATGTTTTCAGGCATTAGCTTTTCGAAATTCTTTACGTCTGATAAAGCGTTAAAAATATATTCAGCCGATTTTTCTACGGTAACTTTTGGACTTTCTAAATTCATTGTTTAATTTTCAATATTGATATTCCACTCCGATGGATTTTTTCTCCATTCTTTTAGTGTTTCTTGTTCTTCTTCAGTAATGTATTTCTTAGCAACAGCTAAATTCAATAAATTATCATAGTTACTCAACGTATTCAACTCAACATTAGCTTTTTTGAAGTTTTCTTCTGCCACATCAAATCCGTACGAGAAAATCGCAACCATTCCTTTTACATTCGCACCTGCTTCTTTCAAAGCTTCAACGGCCAATAAACTGCTATTCCCAGTGCTAATTAAATCTTCTACTACTACTACATTTTGTCCTTTCTGTAGGAAACCTTCCACTTGATTTTGTCTTCCATGCTTTTTTGGCTCTGGTCTGACGTACACAAAAGGAAGTCCTAGCTCTTCTGCAACAAGTATGCCAATGCCAATTGCACCAGTAGCAACACCAGCAATCACATCGGGTTTACCGTATTTGTCTTCAATTTGCTTCGAAAATTCATCGCGAATGAAATTTCTAATCGCTGGAAATGAAAGCGTTAAACGGTTGTCACAGTAAATAGGAGAATTCCAACCAGAAGCCCATAAAAAAGGTTTTGATGGATTCAATTTAATTGCATTTATTTGTAAAAGCAATTCGGCTGTTTTTTCGGCTGTATCTTTATTAAAAATCATACTGCAAATGTATAAAGTTTTTGTGAACGATAAACCACTTTTTTTGACAAATGAAATCGCAAAAGAAACCGATTTTCAATTGTTTTTGCTTGAAAGTGTTGATATTGAACAGCTTATTATAAAGATGTTCAATAATAAGATTAAGAAAGCGTATTTGTACTATCCCGATGAGAAAGAGATACTAAAGAAAGTAAAAGAGAAAATTCCGGTGTGCAAAGCCGGTGGTGGATTGGTCTACAACACAAAAGGTGAGGTTTTATTCATTTACAGAAACGGAAAATGGGATTTACCCAAAGGCGGAAAAGAGAAAGGCGAAGAAATTGATTTTACAGCCATGCGCGAAGTAGAAGAAGAAACTGGCGTTGGGAAACTCAAAATCAAAGACAAACTGCAAAAAACCTATCACGTTTTTAAACGCAACGGCAAATACAAACTAAAAATCACGCATTGGTATTCAATGACCACCACTTTTGATGGCGTTTTGACTCCACAAGCCAACGAAGGCATCGAAAAAGTAGCATGGCTCAACCCAGAGCAAGTTCAAGAAGCGTTAAAAAATTCGTATGAGAATATAAAGTTGCTTTTTGAGTAGTGAAGTTTCAAGTAATTTTTATTGCTGTAGGGACAAGTCGCGACTTGTCCGTACTCTAGTTTTTAAAATTTTTGGAAGCAGGCGAGTAGCGTTTTTAACGACCTTTTGTCCTGCTGTCCGCTGTATCTCCGATTGGCAAAAAACTACAGGCAAAGCCTTTGTTTTTGTCCATCGGAGGATGCCGCTTCCATCAGGGCTAAACTAGAAGTGTAGTTTTTCAAAAGAGATTTATAATTATCTTTTTTCCAGTCATATTCTGTCATTTTTACGTCTTTCCCGCGTAGGCGGGAATCCATTTTTAGAATTTTGGATTCCCGCCTACGCGGGAAAGACAACTGCAAAATAGAACTTCTTTATTTTGTAAGATGAATTCGAATTGACGACTAATCCATAACCCTGTAAACCGGATACCTCAAATGTGCTTTTTCGTAATACGGTGAATTTTTATACACCCAATCCAATTGAGCTTCTGGGTTTTCGGCAAATTTCTTATCGATTTTTTTCTTTTCTTCTAAAGTAGCTCTGAGTTGCGGATTTTCGTTCAAATACTCATTCGCCAAATCTTCAAAAACATAACTCGAATAACCTTCTTTTTGTTGCAAAATAGCATCAAAATAGTTCCAATTAAAGTAACTGTCAATGGCTTCTGGCTCGAGTGTTTCCAACAAAAATTTCACTCCTTTTTGATTCGTAGAAATCAGATAATCACCTTTTTTGAACGTTACTTTTTGCAAAGTGGTATTTACTTTGGTGTTGTAATGCGGATAATGTCCTTCGTAAGCATTTTTATACGTTTGATAATCGGCAATCGCATAGCTTTCTACCTCAATTAAAGTATCATTTTTCAATTGAGTGAATTCTATTTTGTTGGCTTTTAATTGATCTATAATTGTCCATTGACCTTTTGGAATCACATAATACTTCGGAATCGTAATTTCTCTTTCCGATTTATAATCACCTAAAAACGGAATGTATTTGGTAAACGGAATTTTTCGGTCGTAATACAAACGTTCTCCCGAAGTCACATCGCTTTTCTTATAACCGCCTTTAAAACCCATAAACGGAATGGGATTGACTTTAGTCGAATCAATTTTCCATTGCAACGTATATTTTTTTCCCGCTTGAAATTGGGTTTGATTGGCCAATTGTTTTTGTTTAATGAGTTCGGCTTTTTTACTGGTAATTTCCATCGCCGAAACCATAAAATCATACGTCACTTTTACACGAGATTTGTAGTCTTTGAGCATGTGTGTTTCCACTACATAACCCAAGCAATTGAAGAGTGAAGTGTAACCTGTAGCATACCGTGGACTTTCAAAAAACTGCTGAAAACCATCATCGGGTGTTCCGCGCCAAACATTGACGTACGGCGTCGTTTCGGTTTTTTTCTTTTTTAAATCAGATACTAATACAACGTTAAAATCATCTTTTAAAAAGGTTCCCAATTCGTTTCCTAATTTCTTAGGTTCGGTCATGATGTAGGTTAGCGTATATTGATAGTCAGCACCATTACTTACGTGATTGTCGATGAATAAAACGGGCTGCACCAAGTGAAAGATTTCGGCAAAACTTTTAGTATTTCGAGTGTCCGATTTGATGAAATCTCGGTTCAAATCAAAGTTACGCGCATTGCCACGAAAACCGTATTCTTCTGGACCATTTTGGTTGGCTCTTGAAGTCGAATTCCGATTCAAAGCACCACCAATATTGTACACCGGAATCGTAACCAAAACCACATTCTTCGGAATTTTAATTTTTCCCAAAGCCAAATCGCGGTACAATAGCATCGTAGCGTCAATTCCATCAGGTTCACCAGCGTGAATGCCGTTATTAATAAGAATAATTGATTTGGTTTTGCGTATTTCTTCAAAGTTAAAATTACCATCCGCATTGAATGTTACAATGTGCAAAGGTTCACCACTATCGGTCAAACCCATTTCTTGCATTTTGATGGTTTCAAAAGAAGTATCTAAAGTGTTAAAATAAGTAATGGTTTCTTGATAAGTCGCCGACTGATTGCCGTTTCCTTTTTCAAAAAAAGTGAGAAAAGAGTCTTTCTTTTGGGCTAAAAGGGTAGAAGTAAAACACAATAGAAAGATGATTTTTTTCATGAATAAATCGGAATTAATGAGGTTTGTTTGAATACGAATTTCATTAAATCCTCAAAGTTAATTCGTGAAAATTCGTGAAATTCGTGTCTAAATAAAAGTGTTATTTTGTTCGTACCGAATCGGGAACCAAAACCGTGTAATCGCCACCATTTCGAATCACATCTCTTACGATACTTGAAGAAATATACGATGTTTTGGATGCTGTTAAGAGAAACACCGTTTCGATTTTTGATAATCTACGATTGGTGTGAGCAATGGCTTTTTCAAATTCAAAGTCGGCCGGATTACGCAAGCCACGTAAAATGAATTCTGCTTTTTCTTTTTTGCACAAATCGATGGTCAAACCTTCATAGGTAATCACTCTTACTTTCGGTTCATCGGCAAATGCTTCTTCGATAAAACGCTTTCTGTCTTCGAGTGAAAACATGTATTTCTTTTCAGCATTCACACCAATTGCAACAATCACTTCGTCAAAAAGTGAAATACCACGTTTGATAATGTCGTAATGCCCGTTGGTAATTGGGTCAAATGAACCTGGAAATATTGCTTTTTTCATTCTGCTAAGTTTGTGGTTTAGAGTTTATGGTTTATTGTTGAGTTTAGAACTATGAACAACAAACTATGAACTATAATCAGTTTATTATTTCTTCCAAATCGGTTTTCTTTTCATCGCCAATTCAATTTCATTATCAATTAAATTCGAAAATGGAATATTGGCGTGCGCTGCTTGTTGCGGAAAAATACTTTGTGGTGATAAACCCGGATTGGTGTTGATTTCGATAAAATGCGGAACATCGTTCATCACAATAAAATCCGCTCTCGAAAAACCACTCATTCCCAATGCTTCATACACTTTTTTGGCCGTTTCAATTACTTTTTCTTCCACTTCTTTTGAAAGTCGGGCTGGAGTAATCTCTGTTGATTTTCCTAAGTATTTGGCTTCGTAATCAAAAAATTCGTTTTCAGGAACAATTTCAGTAATTCCTAAAACCGTTGTTTTTCCAAGGTAATTCAACACACCCACCGAAATTTCGGTTCCGTTTAAGAAGGATTCGATTAAAATATCGTTGTCTTCCGCGAAAGCGAAATCCAGCGCTTTTGACAAGTCATTGAGCGAATTCACTCTTGAAACACCCAAAGAACTTCCCGATTGATTGGGTTTTACGAAGAAAGGCAATCCTAATTCGGATGCGATTTGTTCACCATCAATGACATCACCTTTGCTCAAATAAATGGAGTTGGCTTTTGGGATGTTAAATTTGGAAAGTACCGATAAAGTGTCTCGTTTATTAAAGGTCAACGCCGATTGGTAGAAATTACAGCCGGAATAGGGTAAATCGACCAATTCCCAGTATGATTGCATGTGTCCGTCTTCGCCCGGAGTTCCGTGAATCGTATTCACAATGACGTCAAAAGTAGTAGTTTGATTGTCTTTGGTGAACGTAAAATCGGCTTTGTTGATTGGATATTTTACACCATCAATCAAACAATACCAGTCGTTTAAAAGAATGTGTACTTCAAAGGCTTTATATTTTGCTTTGTCAATGTGATTGAGTATCAATTGACCACTTCGTAACGATATTACTGATTCGTCAGAATATCCTCCCATAACGACTGCTACGTTCATCAGAATTTATTTTAAATACTATACAAAAATAGCACAATTGTTGGAACTAAAAATTATATATTTGCGGTAAATCTTTTTTTATGAGTTTGCGGAAATACCTCACCAGTAAAGTTTTTTTTGCTCAACTACTTGCGGCGACAGCAATTGTGGCTTTGTTGGCTTTTTTCTTTTTTCACTGGATTACTTTTGTAACCAAACACAGCGAAGAAATTTTAGTTCCCAATTTAAAGCGATTAACTCCGGATCAAGTAGAAGATAAACTCGATGAATTAGGTTTGGAATATGAAATTTTAGATACGCTCGATTACGTTCCGAATTATCCAAAATTAGCGGTAATGTTGCAAGAACCAGAATCAGGTTCGAAAGTAAAAGGAGGAAGAACGATTTACATCAAAATTAATGCTGATGCGTATAAAAAAGTTCAAGTTCCCGATTTAATTGATAAAACGTATCGTCAAGCGGTTCCAACTTTAAAATCGATTGGTTTGACAGAAGGTACAATTACATATGCGCCGCACATTGGAAAAGATATGGTTTTAGAAATGCGAATTAACGGTAAGAAAGTAAAACCCGGAACTCGAGTGTTTAAAGCAACCAAAATAGATTTAGTTTTAGGTGATGGAGAAGTAGTTTTTGACGAATCGGATGCCGATAGTTTATTGCGAATTTTACCAGAACCCGAAGTACTTCCTGAAGATAATTTAGACTCCATCACTAATGGTCAATAATGAATTGAATGAAATTGAAGACGAACTTTTTGAACACCATCGATTTGAAGTTCCGAAAGGTCAAGCTATGTTGCGAATTGACAAGTATTTAATGCATTTGATTCCGAATGCAACGCGTAATAAAATTCAGAATGCCGCTACTTCAGGCGATATTTATGTGAATGATATTCCAGTAAAATCGAATTATAAAGTCAAACCGTTTGATGTTATTCGGATTTTACTTTCGCATCCTCCATTTGAAAATCGAATTGATCCAGAAGATATTCCACTTGATATTGTTTATGAAGACGATGCGTTGTTGGTCATCAATAAACCTCCTGGATTAGTAGTGCATCCTGGACACGGAAATTACACTGGGACTTTGGTCAACGGATTGGCTTTTCACTTTGATAATTTGCCATTGAATAGTAGTGAACGACCAGGTTTGGTGCATCGAATTGATAAAAACACATCAGGTTTATTAGTGGTTGCCAAAACTGAGGCAGCAATGACGCATTTGGCTAAGCAATTTGAAGATAAAACTACCGAAAGAGAATACATTGCTATTGTTTGGGGAAATGTAAAAGAAGACGAAGGAACGATTGTTGGAAACATCGATCGACATTTGAAAGACCGAATGCAAATGGCAGTTTTTCCTGATGGAGAGAGAGGAAAACACGCTGTAACTCATTACAAAGTATTGGAACGATTGGGTTATGTAACGTTGGTTTCGTGCCGTTTGGAAACGGGAAGAACGCACCAAATTCGCGTTCACATGAAATACATCGGGCATACTTTGTTTAATGACGAACGTTACGGTGGAAATTTGATTTTGAAAGGAACTACTTTTACCAAATACAAACAATTTATAGATAATTGTTTTAAAACCTTACCACGACAAGCGTTGCATGCAAAAACACTTGGTTTTCAGCATCCAACTACCAACGAGTACATGCGTTTTGATACTGAAATTCCGCAGGATATGGTGGAATGTATTGAAAAATGGCGCAATTACACCAAAACAAATACTTTAGTAGAAGAGGAAGAAGATTAATTTAAAGTCGCTTTGTATTTTTCTTCTACCTTTCTCCAATTGATTACATTGAAAAACGCGTTGATGTAGTCTTTGCGTTTGTATTGGTAGCTCAAGTAATAAGCGTGTTCCCAAACGTCAATGGCTAAAATTGGAGTTCCCGAAATGGTTTGTCTCGGCATTAACGGATTATCTTGATTGGGAGTTGAAGTTACTTGCAATGTTCCCGTTTTATCAACCACTAACCAAGCCCAACCCGAACCAAATTGTGAAGTTGCTTCATCTGAGAATCGTTTTTTGAAACCTTCAAACGAACCAAAATCACGGTTAATGGTACTTGCCAAGGTGTCTTTTGGTTTTCCGCCCGCTTTTGGACCCATAATTTCCCAGAAAAAAGTATGATTGTAGTAACCTCCAGCGTTGTTACGCAATTCGGTGTTGCTCAAATCGAGTTTTTTAAGAATGTCTTCAATAGGAAGTGCTTCTTTGTCGGTTCCTTTTAGAATTCGGTTTAAATTATTGGTGTACGACAAATAGTGTTTGGAATAATGCATTTCCATCGTCATGGCATCGATGTGCGGTGCTAAATCGTCAAATTTATATGGAAGTTTGTACAAATCGAAAGCGCCTTCATTGGCTTTGTAATCATCAGGTTGACCAATGGTTAGTTTACTTTCGTTATTAGGAAGCGGCACTTCAACCACTTCTCTAAGTTTATTCTTTTTACATGAAACAGTACTAATCAATAAGCAAGCTATTAGTAGTTTGAAAGTAATTTTCATGATGTACTTTTATTTTTTGATTATCGAATTAATGATGTTAATGTATTCTTCTTTGGCTTCTTCCGGAGTAAGATGACTGATTTGCATCCATGCATTGGTTTTAAAGGCATTTCGTAAGTCAAAACTTGAAGAAGACATTCGTGTATCAATGGTTCCGTAGGTAGCTTGCTTGTAATGCGCATACAAACGCAACTGAACATCTTGAGGTAATTCAGATTGAGTCATTTGATCAGCTATGGCTACAGCTTCAAGAAATCGAGTTTCTAAATCGTTGTTATGCATTTTTGGTTGCAACTATGGTTTTATTGCCAATGGCTTTTTCTCCAATTTTTACATTTACTATTGTTCCGAGTGGTAAATAAATATCTACTCTTGAACCAAATTTTATAAATCCGGCATCATCGCCTTGGCGTACTTGCATGCCTTCTTCTGCGTAGTTTACTATTCGTTTGGCCAAAGCACCAGCAATTTGTCGGTACATTATTTCTCCAAAAATTCGGTTGTAGATTACAACTGTTGTACGTTCGTTTTCAGTACTTGCTTTTGGGTGCCATGCTACTAGATACTTTCCGGGATGGTATTTACTGTAACGGATTTTTCCGCTGGCTGCGTAACGCGTTACGTGAACGTTGATGGGCGACATGAAAATTGAAACCTGTAATCGTTTGTCTTTGAAATATTCAGGTTCGAATACTTCTTCAATAACGACCACTTTTCCGTCAACAGGAGCAACTAAGTTGTAATCGTTTACTTCGATGTGTCGATCTGGGTTTCTAAAAAACTGAAGTATTAAAATTAAAAACACTAAAGCTATAATTTGTACCGTTTTTTCTAACCAAAGAGTATTTGGAAAAATATAATGCGACGATAAAATGATTACCGTTGCTAAAAATGTACTGATTAAAATGATTTTTCCGCCTTCTTTATGAAACATAATATAAAATTTGATAGAACAAAAATACAAAAGGTGCGACAAATATAATACTATCCAGTCGATCTAAAATTCCGCCATGACCTGGCATAATCGTTCCGCTGTCTTTTACGCCAGCAATACGTTTGAATTTGGATTCGATTAAATCGCCTAATGTGCTAAAAATACTAATGATTACAGCCGTTACAGACCAAATAAATAGTGATTTTATGCTGTGTTGTTCGGATGGATTAAAATAAAATTTCGAGATTAAAATTCCGGCTACCACGGAGAAAAACAATCCACCCAAGAAACCTTCAATGGTTTTTTTTGGAGAAATTTTTTCAAATAATTTTCGTTTGCCTACAGATTTTCCTACAATATAGGCAAAGGTATCATTGGTCCAGATCAGAATAAAAATACTAATGATAATTTTAGGTCTGAAATCAATCCCAGAAAAAGGAATTTTTGCAATGATTATGAAAGGGAAAATCACATATCCTAAAACATAAGCGTATTTTGCAATGGGCGAAAGTTCGTTTTTGGTAGTGTTGAAAAGCAAGCGTACTAGCGAAACTGATGTGATTAGAGTGAATCCTAAGATGAATAAATCAAACGATTTGAAAGTGTAGTATTTTGCTGCAAGAAAGTAGGAAATACAGGCTATTACAATTGGGAGATAAAAATTGACTTTTAAAATTCGGCAAAATTCAAAAAGAGTGATGATGAGAAAGATTCCGAAAAGGACATAAAAGCTTTGAACGGAGTAGGCAGTAGCGACAATTAACAAAGTTACATATACTAGACCTGATAAGAATCTCGTTAACGTTTCATTCATTTTATAAGTCTTCTAGTAGCAGTAAATAGAGGTTTTTTGCACAACTACCATAGGTTAAGAAATCTTCGTCTTGTACTTTTTCAAAGTATTTTATTGTAGTAATATTGGTAGGATAATCTTTGTCGTATTTCTTTTTAATTACACGTAAACCATCACTTTTAGACTCTAAAATTTGACTTGTAGTAGCCAAAATTACGATGTTATCAGGAAGTTCGTTAGGCTTGTAATGTTTGATTTGGTTAGAAGAAAATAAAACCGAACCTTCGTCACCAATTAAATTTTCACAACTAGCCAACAAGAATTTAGGTTGACTTGGATTGTTGTAGTTTAATTTATTTTCATCTAGCAAAGAAAACAAATTCGGCTCAAAACACATGGCTTCACACTCAAACCAGTCGTTTTCTTCCAAAATATTTTCAAACTGCTCTTTTACTTCATCTAGATTTTCACAATACAAAAACTTACCTCCATTTTTCTTGAAATTGTAAGTGAATTGTTCGTCTATTGGCAAAGAAGATGGCTTTGGAGCATTGTATTCACTGCGAGTATCATCGTCAGAAGCATCTTTGTTTGAACCAAATATTTTTTTAAAAAGACTCATATATTCTATAAAACTATGCTGTGTGCGTTTTGAAAACATTCAAAGATAAAAAAATCTTAATTCAAAAGCATTTTTTGAATTAAGATTTTATATTTTATTTATTAAAAACCGATTTTAACTGCTAAATTCTTCTTTGTCAAAAGGTCTTTTCCCGAAAATGGTTTCTAAATCATCTTTGAAAATCACCTCTTTTTCAATTAAAATAGCAGAGAGTTCCAATAGTTTATCTTTGTTTTCTTGTAAGATTTTTATCGCTCTTTGGTACTGACTTTCAATCAAATCGGAGATTTCTTTGTCGATTACTTGAGCCGTTTCTTCAGAATAGGGTTTTGAAAAATTGTATTCACTTTGCCCCGACGAATCATAATAAGTTACATTTCCGAGTTTTTCATTCAAACCATAAATGGTAATCATCGCGCGAGCTTGTTTGGTTACTTTTTCCAAATCACTTAAAGCACCAGTGGAAATAGTGTCGAAAATTACTTTTTCAGCGGCTCTTCCACCCATGGTAGCACACATTTCATCCAGCATTTGATTAGGTCTTACAATGAGTCGCTCTTCTGGTAAATACCATGCAGCTCCTAAACTTTGCCCTCTTGGAACGATAGTAACTTTAACTAATGGAGCAGCATGTTCTAGCATCCAACTAACAGTTGCGTGTCCAGCTTCGTGGATTGCAATTGCTTTTTTCTCGTCGGGAGTTACAATTTTATTTTTCTTTTCTAAACCACCTACAATACGGTCAACCGCATCAAGGAAATCTTGTTTATCAACTGCTTTTTTATTGTTTCTCGCAGCAATCAATGCCGCTTCGTTACATACGTTGGCAATATCTGCTCCCGAAAAACCTGGTGTTTGTTTGGCTAAGAAATCGACATCCAAATCGTCTACTTTTTTCAAAGGAGTTAGGTGTACTTCAAAAATTTCTTTACGCTCTCTAATATCCGGTAAGTCAACATAAATTTGTCGATCAAAACGTCCAGCACGCATTAAAGCTTTGTCTAAAACATCGGCTCTATTGGTTGCTGCCAATACTATTACATGTGTATTGGTTCCGAAACCATCCATTTCAGTCAACAACTGATTAAGAGTGTTTTCGCGTTCGTCATTCGAACCTGAAAAATTATTTTTTCCTCTGGCTCTACCTACAGCGTCAATTTCGTCAATGAAGATAATCGCTGGCGCTTTGTCTTTGGCTTGTTTGAATAAATCACGTACTCTTGAAGCACCAACTCCAACAAACATTTCAACAAAATCGGAACCTGATAAAGAGAAAAACGGAACTTTCGCTTCACCTGCAACGGCTTTTGCAAGTAGTGTTTTTCCTGTACCTGGAGGACCAACTAAAAGCGCGCCTTTCGGTATTTTTCCACCCAAAGTAGTGTATTTATCAGGGTGTCTCAAAAATTCTACTATTTCTTGAACTTCTTCTTTTGCACCTTCTAAACCTGCAACATCTTTGAAGCTAATTTTTACATCCGTCTTTTCGTCAAATAATTTCGCTTTTGATTTGCCAATATTGAAAATTTGACCTCCGCCGCTGCCACCAGCACCGCCACCTGACATCCTTTTCATAATGAAAATCCAAATAGCAATAATGATAATGATAGGAAGTAAACTTAAGAATAATTCTGACCAATCACTTTTCACTTGATGGTCAAACTCTTTTAGTTTTTTATTCTTTACAGCAAGTTCTAACTTTTTGTCGAATTCTTGAGTATCACCAGTGTTAAATACGTAATGCGGACCTTTATTTGGACGATCCATAAAGTCTTTTGAGACTTTTGAATGCGCTTTATCTTTTAAGGCTTCTTTAGTTAAAAAGGCTTCGGCTTGGGTTTTATTGTAAATAATTACTTTTTCAATTTGTCCTTTGGCCAATAAATCATCAAATTTTGAAGTAGATATGATGGAAGGATCTTTAAGATTTCCTCCATTGAAAAAACTCAAACCGATGAATAGCGCAATCGCAATTCCGTAAAGCCACAAGGGACTAAATTTAAAATTATTCTGCTTTTTTTCTGTAGACATATTTTTTTATGTGCTTTTAATATTTGTTTTGTATGGTTGTAATTTTTGCATCACCCCAAAGACCTTCAATATTGTAGTATTCTCTAATTTCTTTTTGAAAAACGTGTACTACAATACTAACATAATCCATCAAAACCCATTCGGCATTGTCAGTACCTTCAACATGCCATGGCTTATCTTTAAGTTCTTTTGAAACGATTTTTTGAACTGAGTTAACAATTGCGTTTACTTGAGTATTTGAACTACCATTGCAGATTACAAAATAATCACAAACGGCGGTATCAATTTCGCGTAAATCTAAGATTTCAATGTCATTACCTTTTACTTCTTCTATTCCTTTTATGATGCAGGATAACAAAACATCATTACTAACTATTTTTTTTGTCATTTAGTATTTTTCTATAATTTGCAAAGGTATCAAAATTTGTGATTAAATTTGACGCTTAACAGAAGTTTAAAACTTTAAACCTTGTTTATGTCAATTATCAAACTCAATGCCATAGATTCTACCAACGATTTTTTGAAAGAGTTGAGTAAGAATCAGTCGTTAGAGAATTTTACAACTGTGGTTGCTAAATCACAAACTAGAGGAAGAGGGCAAATGGGAACTCAATGGCAATCCGAATACGGTAATAATTTGATAATGAGTGTGTTGGTTAAAGGATTGGAGCTTGATGTTGAGGCTATTTTTGTGATTAATTGTATGGTTTCTGTTTCAATTATTGAAGCTTTAAAACAATTTGAAGTCCCGAATTTAAGTATAAAATGGCCAAACGACATTATGTCAGACACCAAGAAAATAGCAGGTATTTTAATTGAAAATTCTATAAGACCTGACAGCACTTTTTCCTCTGTGGTTGGAATTGGACTGAATGTGAATCAAAAACAGTTTGTCGGATTACCGAACGCCTCTTCAATGGTATTGCAAGCAGAAAAAGAATTTGATTTGGATGATGTTTTGGATAAAGTGCTTTTTCAACTGAATATTTATTATGATTTTGTTACCAATGGTAAAGTAAATGAGCTTTGGGATTTGTACCATCACTATTTATTCAAAAAAGAGGTTCCCGTTGTTTTTGAAGATAGTGAAGAAAAACGATTTATGGGAATAATAAATAAAGTGAATCGTCAAGGAAAATTAGAAGTACTTCTTGAAAACGATTCAATTCAAAGCTATACCATCAAGGAAATTAAAATGATGTATTAAAAAAAAAACTCTCCAATTACGGAGAGTTTTTTGATTAGTTGATGAAGACTTTCTTTGTAACGGTACTGCTTTCAGTACTTATTTTTACAAAATAAAATCCATCAGGTAAATTTTCTATTGTATAGGTATTGTAAACTTTAGTTGGATTTTTAACTTCCATCATTAATTGACCATTAACGTTAATTAATTGGATGTTTTCAACTTCTGCTTCTGTTTCTATATTAATTTTTTGATCCGTTGATGGGTTAGGGTAGATGCTCACATCCGACAAAGCTTCAAAAGTATCATTAGATAAGAAGATGTTAGGCCAACGGTTTTGAGCTACTGGTCCGCCCCAAATTACTGTCGCTAAATAAGGATTGTCTATAAAAGGATTTCTGTTTCCTTGACCAAAGGTGTTGGCAGAGTTTCCTAAATAAGTATTTCTATTGTCTTCGTATTGTGATACTGGATCTTCAGCATTCCATTGTAGCATCAAGTCGAGCATATTTGCATCGGTTGGAACTGGAGTTCCTGTGAATACATAATTTGGCAAACATTGACTTCCATAATGTAAGTACATGTACATGATGATTCTAGCGCAATCGCCTTTCCACTCATCACCAGGATACCAATTGGCACCAACAGTATGTGAATTTCCGGTTCCTGCAGCGAACTTTCTGTTTCCTCTTTCTCCATTTCTTTGGACGTCACATGATCTTAGCATTTGCGCATCTGCACCTGGACCCGAAGAGCCTAAATCAGGATTACCCAATGACTGAGCAAAAACATGTTCTCTGTTCCAATCACCAACAGCACCACCATTTGAATCTTTGTTTCTAGAACGGTCATTCGTTACATCTGCATCTGAACCATTTTCCCAACCATATATCAATATGACTTCACTTGAATTATTTGGGTCTAAATCAACAATTTTTAATGCGTTCCACACTTGAGAATACGATAATTCGTTTAAGTGTGTAGAGGTAATTTTGGTTGCTAAAGCAGTTTTTAAAGCTGAACCTGTTTGCGTCCAATTGAATCCGTTATAATATGGACTTGCAGGTGCACCATCTTGTGCAAATGATACCGTTAAACTTAAAAGAGAAATAAAAGAATAAATTTTTTTCATTGTAGGTTATATTTTTCGTTCTAATAATGCCATGTAAAATCCGTCAAAGCCTGATTCTGAAGCTAATATCTTTGAATCTTTGACAAAGGTAAAATTTTTACCACTATCTGTAGTTAAGAATTGCTTAATTTGTTCCTGATTTTCAGAGGGTAACACTGAGCAAGTAGCATACACCAATTTCCCTCCAGGTTTTACTATTTTAGAATAACTTTCTAATACTTCAGCTTGTACTTTTCTGATGTTGCCTATGAATTCAGGTTGCAATTTCCATTTGGCATCAGGATTTCTTTTTAAAACTCCCAATCCACTACACGGCGCGTCAATTAAAACTCTATCGGCTTTTTCATGTAGTTTTTTGATGACTTTGGTTGAGTCAATAATTCGGTATTCAATATTGAAAGCTCCGTTTCTTTTGGCTCTTAATTTTAATTGCTTGAGTTTACTTTCGTATAAATCCATTGCAATTAATTGACCTTTATTTTGCATTAACGAAGCCATGTGTAACGTTTTTCCTCCTGCACCAGCACACGTATCAACTACTCTCATTCCGGGTTGAACATCTAAAAATGCGGCAACCAATTGCGAAGAGGCATCCTGTACTTCAAACATTCCTTCTTTAAAAGCGTCGGTCAAAAATACATTGGCGCGTTCTTTTAGGACTAAAGCATCGGGTTGATCTTTTAAATAATCAGTATCGATGTTCAAATCCATTAAGGTGGCACGTAATTTTTCTTTGGTAGTTTTTAATGTATTTACTCTAAGAATTACTTGAGCTTGTTGATTTTGAGCTGCAATTTCTTTGGTCCAAAGTGCTTCTCCTAATTCTTTTACACCTAAATCATCCATCCAATCTGGAATCGATTCGCGCATTTTTCTGATTTTGGATAATTCGTCAAAACGACCTTTAATTTTGCGTTCGGGTGTTCCTTCTAATTGTCTCCAATCGGGAATTGGATAACCACGCAAAACGGCCCAAACAGCAAATACTCTCCATAAATCATCTCTGTCAAATGGTTCTTTTACATTTGCTATTTCAGCATACAAGCGTTTCCATCGTACAATTTCGTAGATGGTTTCGGCCACAAATTTACGGTCGGAACTTCCCCAACGTTTGTCTTTTTTCAAGGCACGAGCCACTACTTTATCGGCATATTCACCTTCATTGAAGATGGCGTTCAACGAGTCGATAGTGGTGTAAACTAAATTTCGGTGTAATCTCATTTTTTTAAATCAGCGTGCAAAGGTATTACATTTTTTATGTAAAAAATTAAAAAAAGCTAAAGAATCTAAAAAAAGAATTAGAGCACTATTGTTTACTGTAAAGTATTGTTTGCGTGAGGGATAGAAGTGGAAATCCTGCTGTTGTGAGGCACGAAGCAACAACAGATTGAAACGATAGCCCGACAGCACTAAAAAAGTCATCTCGTTCTCAAACGAGATGACTTTTTTAGTGGTGGCACGCCAAAGAAATTCCAGTAATTTTAATGTTCGTGGTGGTCAATGCGACGCATTTCAATATTTTCGGGAGCGTGAAGTACCAATGGGAATTGTTCTACTTTTACCGAGCTACTGTCTAATCCGAAACCTTTTTCTTCTGATAAACTTAGTTTTTTAAGTAAGAAGTAGGTGTTCATGACTATTTTTTCAAAGAAAGTCAAATCGCTATCGTTGGATAAGAATTTTTCGGAAAGCACAAATTTGAAATCTCCCAAGATTTGATTTTTGCTCAACGATTCGTAGCGACTTGTGATGTCTACTTCGCCTCGTTGTACCATTTCTTTAATCACTTGTTTGAACATCAAATTGATTTTGGTTGGTTCTCTGAAGCCAAGGTAAAAATCGATTCGATAGATATCATCTTTTACAATTTCGGTTACGCGGTATTCTTTTTTATACGGTTCACTTAAAATATTGACGTGTATAAACCAATACAAATCAGCTCTTTTTGGACGTTTTTGTAAAATCGAATACATTACTTTTTCTTCGATTTCGTCACTGCGATTCGAATTGGTCATGTATACCAAGTGAGTGGCATATTTCGGTATGGATAAATCGACACTTAAATCGGCCAATACTTTTTTGTAATCGTTGATTTTGACGATTTTGGTGTAGCTTTTACTAATTTTCTTGGCCAAATACCAAGTTGACATTATAGCGATTAAGACAATTGCAATGAGTAATGTAACGTAACCACCGTCCATAAATTTTACAATATTGGCCGATAAGAAACTGAATTCAATGATGACGTAGATTAAAATCAAAGGAGCGATGAAATACCATTTTACTCTTTTCATGATCAAATAGAAATTAAGTAAAATAGTGGTCATAATCATACATAAAACTATGGCCAATCCGTAGGCGTGCTCCATGTTACTCGATTCTTCAAAGTGAACGACAATTCCGACACAACCTAAAAACAACAGCCAGTTGATGGATGGAATGTACAATTGACCTTTAAGATCGGTTGGGAAATTGATTTTAACTTTGGGCCAGAAATTCAGTCGCATGGCTTCGTTTATCAATGTAAATGAACCGCTTATTAAAGCTTGAGAAGCAATTACTGCTGCCATTGTTGCTACTACGATTCCAACGGGTTGGAACCAATCGGGCATAATTAGATAAAATGGATTTGGATTGGAACTGCCTAATTGTTGAAGTGTTTTTCCTTCGTGAGCAATTAAATAAGCACCTTGACCAAAGTAGTTTAAAATAAGAGTGGTTTTTACAAAAATCCAACTAATACGGATATTTTTTCTACCACAGTGACCCATGTCAGAATACAATGCTTCAGCTCCAGTAGTACAAAGGAAAACTGCACCTAATATAAAGAAGCCTTGTTCACTCACATCACTGGTTAACAAGTGATAAGCGTAATAAGGATTTAGAGCGTTGAAGACTTCAAGGTTAGTTACCATTTGAACTGCGCCTAATACTGCCAACATAGAGAACCAAATCAACATCATTGGAGCAAAAAATTTACCTACTAGTTTGGTTCCGAATTGCTGAATAGTAAAGAGTACAAATAATATGGCAATGACAATAGGAACCGTAGGAATATCTGGTTTCCAAATGCGTAAACCCTCGACTGCTGAGGAAACCGAAATAGGAGGCGTAATAATTCCGTCAGCTAATAATGCACTACCACCAATTATCGCAGGTACAATTAGCCATTGAATTTTAGTTCTTTTGACCAAAGCATACAAAGCAAAAATTCCACCTTCGCCGTGGTTATCTGCGCTAAGAGTGATGATTACGTACTTTAATGTAGTTTGTAGCGTTAGTGTCCAAAAAATACAAGACAATCCGCCTAAAATTAAGTCTTTGCTGATAGCACTATCGCCAATTATGGCTTTCATTACATACAAAGGCGAAGTTCCGATATCTCCGTAAATTATTCCTAAGGTAACTAATAAACCAGCTGCTGATAGCTTGCTGTGGAGATTCTGATGGCTGTGTGAGCTCATAATGTTAAATAAAAAGAAAGCAAAGGTATTTAAATTACCAATTTGAAATAAAAAAAGCACTGATTTTTTTCAGTGCTTTAGTATTTTAATGATTTGAACTATCTTCTTGAACCACTTCCTCTTGATGAACCTCCGCCTCCAGAGTTGCCTCTTGGGGCAGATGTTGCGCCAGAACCACCAGAGCTTCTAGGTGTAGACATTTCGCTTCCACCACTTCTTGGAGTTGATCTCGGAGTAGAAGATGTTGAAGTTTCGCTTCTTCCACCACCATTGGTATTTACTCTTGGTCCGCCATACGTTGTAGATGTTGAAGTTTCGCTTCTTCCTCCACCATTTGTATTTACTTTTGGTCCACCGTAAGTTGTAGATGTTGAAGTTTCGCTTCTTCCACCACCATTAGTGTTCACTCTTGGTCCACCATACGTTGTAGATGCTGAAGTTTCGTTTCTTCCACCACCATTAGTATTTACTTTTGGTCCACCATAGGTTGTAGAAGTCGAAGTTTCGTTTCTTCCGCCACCATTAGTGTTTACTCTTGGTCCACCATACGTTGTAGAGGTTGAAGTTTCATTTCTTCCACCACCATTGGTATTCACTCTTGGTCCGCCAGTTGTAGTTGATTCAACCGAACCTTTGGTACGTGGATTTGGATTTACTCTTGGTCCGCCGTAATTAGCGTTTGTTGTAGCTTCATTTCTTCCGCCGTTTCTTGGGTTTGCAGAAGCGGTTTCATTTCGTGTTCCAACAGTTCTGATGTTTCTAGTTCGGTCCAACTCATAACGGTTAGTGTATCCTGAATGTCTTTGAGTAAAGGAACGATTTGGATATTGTCTTTCGTAACCATTGGCTCTTCTACCATAATAATTAGTGTAGGCTACGTGACATCTTCTGTAATTTACATAATTATAGTGATGATTAAAGTTGATGTACAAACCTATGTGACTTCTGTAACGGAAGATTGGAAATGGAGTCCATGCGTAGTAATACGAAGGATAATATCCCCAATACCAACTTGAGCAATACGGTCTGTAGTTAGGTGTCCAAAAATAAGAGTAAATTATTGGAGTATTCACATAAACAGGCTCGTAAATATAGTTTGAACCATACATGTACACATCACCTACCACTTGAACTTGAACTCGGTTGTTACTGTCTCTTTCAACTTCTACTGTGGCAACATCTTGAAATAAATCTTTTCCTAAAATCGATTGAATTACAATAATGTGAGTTCTTCCTTCTGTGGTTTCAATAACACGTAAGTAATCTACTTGATTGTCGTTGTTTAAATCCAAATTGGATATTTGATTTTTAGGATCATTCAAACGATATTCAAAATCTTCAAGGTCTTTCGAATCTCCAAATATTGAGGCAACCGCACGTAAATCGAGGTTGTCGCTGATTTCAGAATTCATTGCATTGACAGTGGTTCTGTCTTGAGCAAACGCATTTACCAAGAATAAACTCAGTACCGCTGATAATAATTTTGCTTTCATAATCTGTATATTTATGGTTCATAATAGTTTCGGTTTAGAATATCCAATTACTGTGCCATTCGACCGCATTTACAAATCGTTAACAAATAATTATCGTAACTTAGCACCACTTTTTTATTGATTATTATGAAGAAAATAACCTTTGTTTCTTTTGTATGTTTAGTGTTGATGAGTTGTACTTCTGTAAGGACTGCTTCGGCTCAAGTTCCAGTAATTTCTAAAATGGATACTTTATTATCCGATAAAATCAGTATCAGAGCGATTGCTATTTCGGGAGATAAAGTCTATTATGGTGCCGATAAATCAAGAGTTGGATATAAAAGTGTAGTAGATGCTTCTAAGTTTGAACGCGCCATTCAATACGATTCGTTGGCTTTTGAATTCAGAAGTTGTGCTGTAACAGAGAATCATGTTTTCTTTTTAAATGTAGGAAATCCCGCTGTGTTGTATCGATTTTCTAAAAATTTAATTACGAAAGAAATCGTTTACACCGAAAAAAACGAAAAAGTCTTTTACGACAGTATGCAGTTTTGGAATAATCAAGAAGGAATTGCCATTGGAGATCCAACTGAAAACTGTTTATCAGTAATTATTACAAGAGATGGAGGGAAAACGTGGACTAAGATTCCATGTGAAAATTTACCAAAAGTAGTTGATGGCGAAGCTGCTTTTGCCGCAAGTAATACCAATGTGATTGTAAAGGGAAATTCAACTTGGATTGTCTCTGGCGGAAAACAATCACGCGTTTTTTATTCGCCCGATAAAGGAAACACTTGGAAGGTTTACACTACACCAATTGTACAAGGTGAAGCAATGACCGGAATATTTACAGCCGATTTCTACGATGAAAAAACAGGATGTATTGCAGGCGGAAATTATGAGAAACAATTACAAAACTTCCAAAACAAAGCCATTACTTTTAACGGTGGAAAAACGTGGAAATTAATAGGTGAAAACACAGGTTTTGGTTACGCTTCGTGCATTCAGTTTTTTCCCGAAGGTAAAGGTGAAAAATTATTGAGTGTGGGTGGAACTGGAATTTTTGTATCAATAGATAAAGGAACTACCTGGACGCAATTGAGTCCCGATAATTCCTTTTATACGATTCGTTTTATAGATGCAAAAACGGCTATTTTAGCGGGAAAAAACAAAATAGTTAAAGTAACTTTTTCTCAGTAAATTAAAGTGATTTCGATGTGCAAGCCAAACAAAACATTCCTCTTTTTACACAAATTACACGAATTTGCACAAATTGAAGATGGAAAATTTCATAAATAGAATCTGATAAATCAAATTCTTATTCGTAAAGTTTTATTTTGAAATAGTAATTTGTGTAAATTCGTGCAATTCGTGTTTTAATATTTAAAAGGTTATGTCGAATTCACGTTAAATCAGCGTTTGTCTCGGTATTGTTGCAGTAATTTTTTACTGAATTCTTCCTCAGCTTTTTTCAACTTTAAAATTTTGGTAGCTGGTAAAACGCCTTTTAAATTAGCAACGAATTTTTTGCGCAATTGATGCAATTCTTCCTCAGCGGTTTCCATTTGATTCAATAAATTCTGAGCTTCTTTTTCAGTTAATTTATCAGAACCTTGTGAACGATCGATGTAATTTTTGATTTTATCCTGACGAATGGCTTTTTGCTTTTCTTCAAATTCATTGAATAAAGGCCAGAATTTTGCCGCTTCATCGGGAGTTAAGTTCAATTCAGAAGTGATAAAAGCAATTTTCATTGCCTTAACTTGATCCTTTTTTTGCTGAAATTTCTCTCTAAATTTTCCGCCTTGTGCAAAAGTGGTAATCGATAGAAAAAGTAATAATACAGTAATGATTTTAGTATTTTTCATGAGGGTTTAGTTTGTTATTTGATGTTCTAAATCAACTTCATCGTACAAAACTTGTTCGATGGTCTCGGTTTCTAAAGTCGATTCAATGTCTATATTTTTTAAGTCGGATTCATCCAAATATTCTACAATTTCTTCATCAGTCAAATTCGAATGATAGGTTAAGTAATTCTCAATTTCGGCTACTTTTGCTTCTTCAGAATTTGAGTTTATTAAATTCATCATAGGAATACTAAGACTTACTATAAGAATAGCTGCTGCTGTATACATCCAATTTTTATTTCGAGCCCAAAACGAAATTACTTTTGGTTCTTCCTTAGGTAATTGTTCGAGTATTTTTTTAGAAAAATCCTCAAAATAGAAATCGGGCGTAGTAAAACCAGCTTCAATTTTTTTGTGAGTATCTAATTTAAAATTCTTCATATTGTTTAGATTGTATTTCTTATAAAAGGTTTAATCCTCATTAAAATATTCTTCAATTTTTTTTACAGCGTGATGGTACGATGCTTTCAAAGCACCCACTGATGTTCCTAAAATTTCTGATATTTCCTCGTATTTCAATTCTTCAAAATATTTCATTTTAAAGACCAATTGTTGTTTTTCAGGTAATAAATGAATGGCTTTTTGCAATTTCAACTGAATGTCATTTCCGTCAAAATACGCATCCGATTGCAAGTTTTCAACCAGCTTACTTTGCATGGCTTCACTGGTCGTTCCGTTGCGTTTGGCTTTCTGATTGATGAACGTAATGGCTTCGTTAGTGGCTATTCGATACATCCACGAAAACAACTTCGAATCGCCTTTGAAATCTTTCAAATAATTGAATACTTTGATGAAGGTATTTTGTAAAACATCATCGGCATCATCATGATTTAAAACGATGTTTCGAATGTGATGATACAACGGTTTTTGGTATAAACGCAAGAGTTGTTCAAACGCTTTTTGTTGCGTTTGCGGATGCAATAATTCGCTTATGAATGCCTTTTCGTCTTGCAAGATGAATGTTTATCTGTTAGAATAAAGATAATGGAAAAGGTTTAATCGAATGTCAAAAATTACTGATTTTCTACAACAGTTGGAGTTGAAACTACTGGTTTTGGTACAACTGGAGGATAAATTGGATAATACAATTCGGTTTTCCATTTGGATGGCTTTTTCTCATCCACAAAACTCAACACATATACTTGGTACGGTAAGATGGCAAAATTGCGTTTCAATTTATTTTCGAATAGGTAGTCCAATACTTTTTTATTGGCTTTGGGAAGATGTGAGTAATCACCCGTTAAAGTGGTTTTTACAGCCGAAAATCCTTCTATTTTACCCGATGAAACATCACTAACTGGATCAATATAAACCGAGTCTTTTATAGGCATACAAACCGAAAAATTAGTGGTTTGTTTAACATCATCAGTCGAATTAAAAATCACAAATGGTTTTCCGTGCATCACCATATCATTTTTCTCAAAAAAAGCAATCATCTTTGGAATCATGATTTTGATATTTTTCAATATAACGGCATTTTTACTGTTGATGGTTTGTGCGATGTAAAATTGTTTAGGTTTGGCTACAATTCCGTTTATTTTAATGTCGAATGTGTTGAGTTCATAATCTAAAGTGCGATCCAACTGCTCTAACGTTTTTTCATAAATACTGCCAATGGTATTCCCGATTCCGCCATTGACAAACGCTTTGATTTTCATCATCACATCCATGGTTCCTTTGGTTTTCCAGGTTACTTTAGTTTTTCCGAGTGTGTCCTTGAATGTCCAATAACTTTCCGTTTCGGTTTCGTTATACGTCATCTTTTGTTTGATGAAAAGATTTTCTTTTATTTCGAGTGTTTTGATGTAACCTGTTGTAGTTCCATCCCAAGAAAACGAAGCATTTTTGCCGATGGTGCTTTTCGGAAATACAAATTGCGTTTTTCCTTTTTCATCCGACCAAGAAGCAAATGTTTCCCAGTTTTTGTAATCGTTGACGAAGTTGTAAACCGTTGCTCTTGGTGTCTTGATTATTTTAGAGCGAGTGATGCTGTAATCTCCTTTTTGGGTGATGATAAAAACGGTTAAACCAATAAGGAATAATAGAAATAGTAAAAAAAGATATTTTAATATTCTCATGATAGCAGTAGAAGTAGAGTAGTTTGTTGACGTAAAAGTAGTAAAATTATCTTTTATATAAACAATTCTTAAAAATCGAACTGTTTATCGTTTCCCGACAATTTTAATTACGAATAATAACAAAATAAACAGAATAAACCCTATTAATATTTTGTAACTTCCTTTGTAAAATTTTTGATGAAGTAGTTTGTCGCCCTTGTAAGCATAGGTTGTTGCAATTACAAATGCGATAAAAAATAAAGCGGCAAAAATAAGTTGACCTGTACTGAACATGAATTTTTTTTTTTAACAAAAATAGTTAATTGTTTTTGATGATGGGTTTAAAAAGGAAAAAGAAAACAGTTTATTTTTGGGTTTTAACCACATAGAATCATAGAATTATTTTCGTCTATGTTTCTATGTGGTAAAAATGAACATAAATAAAATTAAAAAACAAACTATGCAAAAACAACTCAACGCAGTTAAAGAATTCCACACCTCTTTCGGATTAGGAGTAAGCGAAACCATTCAAGGTGATTTAGGCGAACAAAAAAACCTTCTTCGTTTTAATTTGATGAAAGAAGAAAACGAAGAATACCTTGAAGCCGTTCAGAATAATGATGTAATTGAAATTGCCGATGCTTTGGGTGATATGTTGTATATTTTATGTGGAACCATTTTGGAACACGGTTTGCAACACAAAATTGAAGAAGTTTTCGACGAAATTCAACGCAGTAACATGAGCAAATTGGGAGAAGACGGAAAACCGATTTACCGTGAAGACGGAAAGGTTATGAAAGGCCCGAATTATTTCAAACCGAGTTTTGAGGCTATTTTGAAATAGTCTCAGTTTTCAGTCACAGTTTTCAGTTTTCGTCCGATGAAATTACTGAAAACTGCGACTGCGACTGTAAACTATACTTTTACTGTCCAACCAAACGTATCTTCAGCCAATTTATACTGAATTTTGGTTAGTTTGTCTTTCAACTGCAAAGCAAATGAATTTTCAATTTTTGGTAATTGATATTCGTTGTTTTGGTAGCTAAAACTCACAATCGGACTGATTACAGCCGCAGTTCCAGCACCAAAAATTTCTTTTAGAGTTCCGTTATTGGCAGCATCTACTAATTCCTGAACTAAAACCGAACGCACTTCTACTGCAAAACCTTCTTTTTTAGCTAATTCGATAATGCTTTTACGTGTAATTCCATCTAAAATTCGCTCACTGGTTGGCGCTGTATATAAGGTGTCGTTAATTCTAAAAAACACATTCATCGTTCCAGCTTCTTCCAATTTGGTGTGTGTGGCATCGTCGGTCCAAATAATTTGCTGATAGCCTTTTTCGTTGGCCAATTTGGTTGGATAAAATTGCGCTGAGTAATTTCCAGCTGCTTTCGCTGCACCAATTCCTCCATTGGCAGCACGACTGTAATGTTCGGCTATAATTACTTTTACTTCACCCGAATAATACGATTTTGCAGGAGAAAGTATGATCATAAAACGGTATTCAGTGGAAGGTTGCGCAATTACACCATGACCTGTTGCAATCATGAATGGTCTGAGGTACAACGTATTTCCCAATCCTTTTTTTACCCAATTGCGTTCTAAATCTAAAAGTACTTTCAACCCTTGAATAAAAATGTCTTCAGGAACTTCGGGCATTGCCATACGAAGAGCCGATTTATTAAAGCGCTTTAAATTTTCATCTGGGCGAAACAACCAAACATCATCGTTTTCATCTTTATAGGCTTTCATTCCTTCAAAAATAGCTTGTCCGTAGTGAAATACTTTGGATGATGGATCGATTAAAAAGGGTTCGTAAGGTTTGATGATGGGTTTTTCCCAAGCACCATCTTTGTAATCACAAATTAACATGTGATCAGTGAAAACAGTTCCGAAAGTTAAATGATCAAAATCTACTGCATCAATGTGAGAAGAATTAGCTTTAACGATGTCAATTTCGAGTGTGTTTTGTAAGCTCATTGTTTGCCTAAAGTTAGAACTTATAGATGTAACCTCTTGGTTGTTAGTTTTTTAACTTTGGAAGATTAATTTCTAAAAGTTGAAATTATTTTTTTGCTAAACTAATAAAAAATTACGATTCTTTGGCACGATTACTTCTATTTGTTTTCAGTAAAAAATGTTGAAAAGTAATGGTGTTTTTATTAAGGAATAGAGTGAAAATTGATTAAAAAAATACAATTCAATTCCGAATATATCCTTACTTTTGTAAGATATTTTAATATAAAATCAAATGAAAAAAATAGTTTACGCAGCGATAGTTGTTTTAGCATTAGCAAGTTGCAAAAAAGCAGAAACTGAAGCACCAAAAGAAAAAGCAATTGCATACAAATCATTCGGAGATAGTATTTCGGCTGATGGAGCAATAACTAAAGAAGAGCTTTTTACTAAATATAAAGATTTAAAAGAAGGTGACACTTTAGAAGTGAAATTTGCTTCAACCATCAAAGAAGTTTGTCAGAAAAAAGGCTGTTGGATGCAATTGGAATTACCAGAAGAAAATAGTGCATTTGTGAAGTTCAAAGACTACGGATTTTTCATGCCGTTGAATTCAGCCAAAAGCAATGTAATTGTAAATGGAAAAGCGTTTGTAAGTGTAGAAAGTGTAGACGAATTGCGCCATTATGCCAAAGACGCTGGGAAATCTCAAGCAGCTATCGATAGTATTGTAGATCCAGAAACTACCTATTCGTTTTTGGCGGATGGTGTTTTATTACAAAAATAATCAACTCTAAATTATGAAGAAAATTAGTTATTTATTGATGGTGTTATTCGTTTTAACTACTTTCAATAGTCAAGCTCAAACCAAAACTAAAAAAGTAACTTCAGCTTACAATGTAAATGATTACGCTTCTTTCGGAGCCAAATTTCAGCCCAATAAAGTTTTGACCGAAAAGCAAATGCTAAAGAAATACAAATCACTCAAAAAAGGTGATTCTGTTAAGGTGCAGTTCAAATCAATAATCAATTCGGTGTGTAAGAAAAAAGGATGTTGGATGAATATGGATTTATCCGATGGACAAAAATCATTTGTAAAATTCAAGGATTACGCTTTTTTTGTTCCGTTGAATGCTGATAATTCCGAAGCTATAATTAGCGGAACAGCTTTTGTAACAGTTGTCAGTGTTGATGAATTGCGTCATTATGCTAAAGATGCCGGAAAACCTCAAGCAGAAATTAACAAAATTACCAAACCTGAAGTCACGTATTCGTTTATGGCTGACGGAGTGTTGATTAAAAACTAACCTCGGATGAATCGATTATTTATTTTAGTTCTCGTTGTAAGTCTGTCTTCGTGCCAGAAAAACGATAAGAAAGAAGCCAAAACAGAAGTGGAAGCTTGTGCTACTGATTCGACCAAAGGGAAAAAGTTTGAAATGTACGAAATGTCGGAAATGGCAGCATTAATGGAGCAAATGTATGTGGATAACCAACGTTTGAAAGAGCGAATCAAAAACGGTGATACGATTGGTAAATTTCCGAATCACTTTTTGAAAATTCACAAAGCAGTAATGACCGACGAAAGTGATAACGATGCTTTTTTTAAAGAACAAGCAGCCAAATTCATCAAAGCGCAAGAGTTGATTTACGAAGATCCAAAAAACGCAAAAGAGCATTTTAACAACGGAATTGATGCTTGCATTGCGTGTCACAAACAAAAGTGCGGCGGACCAATACCGAAGATTAAAAAATTATACATCAAGTAAATATAAAGCCAACTTCATGAGTTGGCTTTTTTATTTTAATCTCGTTTTGGAGTATTCTTCTTTTGTCTCTTTTCCTCTTTTTTTTCTTTTGCTGTTTTAAGAGGTTCCTTTTTTAAGGTTTTCTTTGCGTCTTGACTTTTTGCCATGGTTTTGGTTTTACGGTTCAGGTAAATGTAGGCATTTAAAGTGAGCAAAAGCTACTCTTTAGTTATTGTTTTTTCAATTACTTTTCCGTTTTTGATTTTAGTGTAGGTTCTTTTAATGTGCCATTCATTCGATTTTTTATCGAGTACATCTTCGGTTTTTATATTTTCTGTAAAAAGAACTTTCCCAGTTTCATCATAATATATCGTTTTGCTAAGATGATTATTGATTCCGCTTTTGTAGAAAAAATGAACCGTTCGTAGTTTCTTATCAATAGTAATTTCAGCTCCAGATAATTCTTTACTGTACTCGAATTGTTTGGTTTTGGGATTGAAGAGAAAGTTGTCGTAAAACGAATTACTGGCTCCCGATTTGTTGTAATTATGAATTGAAAAATCCAAGTAACCATCAAAATTGAAATCGAAGAAGTTTTCTGTTAAAGAATCAAATCCGCTTGAAAAATTTCCAATAATTGCGTCTTCATCAGTTGTGAGTAAAACTTTTTTAGTAAGTGAATTGACCAATCTTCGGTTTAGATTTTTACCTTTTTGAACTTGTTTTTTATCGTCAAAGCGAAGTTCAAGTTCGGTTACCCAATGACAAGTTATGTTGTTTATTTGAAAGGGTTTGCTGTAAAATCTCTGTTTTCCTTTTTGTATATTAAATTCTGAGTAATATTCTTTCTCATAGTTGAAAGTATCTTGCTCGATGAGTCGCAATTCGATGAATTGATTGTAGTTGTATTTTTTGATGATGGAATCGTAAGCATACACCATTCGTTCGTTATCATCTACGATAGTTTCACCATTGACTTGTGTTCTAATAAAAATTGAATCGTTGACAAACTCTGAACTCAATTCATAACTATCAGAATCACCACCAATCATCGCAAGAATAATATCGTATACAGATTTGTTATGAGCTACTCTGACTACTTTTTGAATTTCATCTCCAAATTGTGTTTTGTAGTACAATTGAGTAGAAAAGTCAACACCATTTCGTTCGATAAACTGCTCCTCGGGATAATAATTTCCATCAAATGCAATTGATGTAGTATCATTTGGTTGGTATTTTGGATCAGGTTTCGGAAATAAATCGTGAATGTTCTTCGGAAAATTTTTCGGAGATTCTTTGTGATTGTTAATTAAACCAAAGATATAATTAGCATGTTTGTTGGTTTCATTTATTTGTAAACTGTCCTTTAAAAAAATGACTTCATATACGTTTATGTTGCTTCCTAATCTCCAATATTCGTCGACATAAAAAAGATAAGTGGAGTCGTTTTCTTTATCCACTCGAAAGGTTTCTCCCGCGATGGATTGCTTTTGAATTTTCTCGTTATTTAAAACATAACTTTCAGCAAAAGGGTTGTATGTGGCACCTCCAGAATATTCGCCAAATAAGTTTATTACTTTAAAAGGTGTCTCTTTTGGATGGAAAATCCTTCCATCATAATAATTGAGACCAGATGAATCAATTTTGGCTAATTGATTTTTATAGGCAAGAAATTCATCAATTAAACTACTATCTGAATTTATTTTGCTGTAATCAAGAGTTGGAATTGGTAAAGCAGCAACAGCAATACTATTTGTTTTTTTTGAACAACAAGTCACTAGCGAAATGCACATTAAAGCCAAAAGAAAATGACTACTTCTTTTCATGAATTACTAGTGATAAGTTTACATCAAATATAGAAAAATCCCCAACTGATTGAACAATTGGGGATTCTTTTATTTTATTAAAACAAAATCGAATTATAATCCTAATGCTTCAATTACTTCTTCACTGAACATTTTCTTAAACAATACGTTTTTTTCGTCTTTATTAATGTATCTCCATTCATTTTTAGTATATTCATCCGAAATAGCAATCATAGTTGCAACCTTGTTTATGGTAAATGAACGTCCTTTTTTATCGTAGGTGACATCGTCGGTTTTCATTCCTACTTTGAATAGTTCTACCATCATTTCTGCTTCATCTTTGTCCATTTTTTCTTTTATAGTGAGTGTCATGGATAGATTGTGGTTAATGAAGCAGAATTTTTGATTGTTTAGTGTGAAAATTTCACCGTATTTAAAATCAGGTGGCACATTATTTATCTTTATTTTCATTTCATCACTACCTTCAAACGCAGCTTTTAAAGCTAGTTTCATCTGTTCTCTTGTGAAAATTTCAAATACTCTAGGATAGGTGTAGTCTAAAAAAATATCCAAATCGTTAGTGTTAATTCCGGTGTAAATTTTTTCTACACCAGCTTTCATGGATTCTAATGTTTGACCAAAAGAATTTTGAATGGACAACACTCCAAAAAGAAAAATAAATAGAAACTTTTTCATTGTAAAATTGGTATAAAAAAGCCTCACTTTCGATGAGGCTTTAAGTTGATTATTATTCATTCACCAAAACCCATTCGCCACTAGCAATCATGCTTTCGGCTTTTTTGTATTTCATGCTTTCGGTTTTGCCACTCATAACGTGTTTAATCGTTACAGTATCATTTCGGTTGATTTTTGGCATCTCACGAACTATGGTTTCAGTTACATGCTTTTGCTGAGTTTGTCCAGCTTCGCGATTGGCTTCTTCACTGCTTTGGATTTCGTCTCTCGATTCAGTATAATTTTCTTTTTGACGAACTTGCTTTGCTTCTTGAATATTATTTTGTTGTTGCTGAGGTAAATCGCCTTTAAACAAGAACGAAATTACTTCTTTGTTTACACCATCTAACATCGCTCGGAACAAATTAAATGCTTCGAATTTGTAAATCAATAATGGATCTTTTTGTTCGTGAACGGCCAACTGAACCGATTGTTTCAATTCATCCATTTTGCGTAAGTGCTTTTTCCACGCTTCGTCAACAATGGCTAAAGTAATATTTTTCTCAAAATCGGCTACTAATTGCGCACCTTGACTTTCGTATGCTTTTTTCAAATCAGTAACGACATTCAAGGTTTTGATTCCATCTGAAAACGGAACAATAATACGTTCAAATTTATTACCTTCTTGTTCGTAAACATTAGCAATGATAGGAAAAGCTTCACGCGCACTACGAGCCGTTTTTTCGGTGTAATATTCCATCGCCGCTTTGTACGTTTTTCCAGTCAATTCCATTTCTGAAATTTTATCGAATTCCGATTCTTTGATAGGAGATGTAATTGAGAAGTAACGAATCAATTCAAATTCAAAATTCTTATAATCGTTTTTCGCTTTATTTTCACTTACAATCACTTCACAAGTATCGTACATCATATTGGCGATGTCGAGTTTCAAACGCTCACCGTGTAAGGCGTGACGACGACGTTTGTACACTACTTCACGTTGTGCGTTCATCACATCATCGTATTCTAACAAACGTTTACGAGTACCAAAGTTATTTTCTTCGACACGTTTTTGTGCTCTTTCGATTGATTTGGTCATCATTGAATGCTGAATCACTTCACCTTCTTTCAATCCCATTCTGTCCATGATTTTGGCTACTCTTTCCGAACCAAACAAACGCATTAAATTATCTTCTAGTGAAACGTAAAACTGTGAACTTCCAGGATCACCTTGACGACCCGCACGACCACGTAACTGACGGTCAACACGACGTGAATCGTGACGTTCTGTACCGATAATTGCCAAACCACCAGCAGCTTTAACTTCTGGAGTCAATTTGATGTCGGTTCCACGACCTGCCATGTTAGTAGCAATGGTAACCACTCCAGGTTTTCCTGCTTCGGCTACAATATCTGCCTCTTTTTTGTGCATTTTTGCATTCAATACGTTGTGAGCAACACCGCGCATTTTCAACATTCTACTCAATAGCTCAGAGATTTCAACCGAAGTAGTACCAATTAATACTGGTCGACCTGATTGCGACAATTGAGTAACATCTTCAATAACTGCGTTGAATTTTTCACGTACCGAACGGTAAATTAAATCTTCTTTGTCATTACGTGAAATTCCTCTGTTGGTCGGAATTTCAACTACGTCTAATTTATAAATTTGCCATAATTCGCCCGCTTCTGTTACAGCTGTTCCCGTCATACCTGCTAATTTACTGTACATACGGAAGTAATTCTGTAGCGTAATGGTGGCAAAGGTTTGAGTAGCGGCTTCAATGGTAACTTGTTCTTTGGCTTCGATGGCTTGGTGCAATCCGTCAGAGTAACGACGACCGTCCATAATACGACCCGTTTGTTCGTCGACAATAAGGATTTTGTTCTCCATGATTACGTATTCTACATCTTTTTCAAAAAGAGTATACGCTTTTAATAACTGAGTAAGCGTGTGAATACGTTCCGATTTTACACCAAAGTCTTGGAATAGTTTTTCTTTGGCTTCGGCTTCTTTGTCTTTTTCTAATTTTTGATTTTCGATGTTGGCAATTTCAGTTCCAATATCGGGAAGAACGAAGAAACTTTCATCCGTATCTTGTGAAAGGAATTTGATTCCGTTATCAGTCAATTCTACTTGATTGTTTTTTTCTTCAATCACAAAATACAACGCTTCATCCACAATGTGCATTTTGCGGTTGTTGTCTTGCATGTATTCGTTTTCGGTTTTTTGAAGAATTTGTTTAACACCTTCTTCACTCAAAAACTTGATTAAAGCTTTGTTTTTTGGTAATGAACGGTACGCTCTTAATAATTGGAAACCACCGTCTTTGGTATTTCCTTCTTTGATTAAACGTTTGGCTTCGGCTAAAAATCCGTTGGCCAATTGACGTTGTAAGTTGTATAAATTCTCAACTTTTGGTTTTAGTTCGTTGAATTCGTGGCGATCACCATCCGGAACCGGACCAGAGATGATCAACGGAGTTCTTGCGTCGTCAATCAAAACCGAATCTACCTCATCGACAATCGCATAATTGTGTTTGCGTTGTACCAAATCTTCAGGTGAATGCGCCATATTATCTCTTAGGTAATCGAAACCAAATTCGTTGTTGGTTCCGTAAGTGATATCGGCTTCATATGCTTTTCTACGTTGCGCTGTATTAGGAGAATGATTATCAATACAATCAACTGTTATACCGTGGAACTCAAACAAAGGTGCTTTCCACGTGCTATCACGTTTCGCCAAGTAGTCGTTTACGGTTACTAAGTGAACTCCGTTTCCAGTCAATGCATTTAAGTAGAGTGGAAGAGTAGCTACTAATGTTTTACCTTCACCCGTTTGCATTTCGGCAATTTTACCTTGATGCAACACAACACCACCAATCAACTGAACGTCGTAGTGAATCATGTCCCAAGTGATTTCTTTTCCAGCAGCATTCCATTGATTGGCCCAAATGGCTTTGTCTCCGTCTAAAGTTATGTAGGATTTAGTAGCTGAAAGTTCTCTATCTAAAGGAGTTGCAGTTACTGTTACAGTCGAGTTTTCTTTGAAACGTTTGGCAGTTTCTTTGACAACCGCAAATGCTTCTGGTAAAATGTCGTTCAGTACTTTTTCTGAAATATCATAAGCTTCTTTTTCAAGAGCATCAATTTCGTTGTAGATGTCTTCTCTTTTATCAATATCAGGAGTATTTTCAGCTTCTTGTTTAAGAGCGATGATTTTGGTGTCTTTTTCAGCTCTAGCTTCGTTGATTTTTTCTCTGAAGTAAGTAGATTTTGCTCTTAGTTCATCGTTAGATAAAGCCGACAATTCTTTCTCGAATGTCTTAATTTTACTGATAATAGGTTGAATGGCTTTGACATCTTTTTGTGATTTATCACCAACAAACATTTTTAGTATGCTATTTATGAAGCTCATAATTGTAATTTTATAAAGTGTGCAAATTTAAACAAAAAAAAAGCCCCGAAGGAGACTTTTTTCTGTTGTGTTAGTTTATTTTTTCTAGTATTCGTCCTCGTTCCAAAGATAATCTTCGTCAGTAGGATAATCTGGCCAAATTTCTTCCATCGATTCGTAAATTTCGCCTTCATCTTCAATAGATTGAAGGTTTTCAACTACTTCTAGTGGAGCACCAGCTCTAATAGCATAGTCTATCAATTCATCTTTGGTTGCAGGCCACGGCGCATCGCTTAAATAGGATGCCAATTCTAATGTCCAATACATCTTCTAGGGTTTTAATTTGTGCAAAAATAAATTTATTACTGAAAAAGTCAAGTAAAAATTGATTTATTTTTAATAAAAGTTAAGAACGTCGTTTTTGAAATTCCAAAAAGCAAAAAACAAATTACAAATAATGCTAGTATTTACGTGGTTTTCTATTTTTTAGAGTTTGTTTTTTGGGATTTGTCTTTTTGAATTTGTAGAAAGTTTTACTTTCTAGGAATCCATTGCACTTCATCCGCTTTTAGGTCGTAGGACAACTTTCGTGCCAACACAAAAAGATAGTCAGAAAGTCGGTTGAGGTACTTAATTACGAGTTCATCTGTGGGTTCAATGTCATTCAAATGCACTGCTAAACGTTCGGCTCTACGGCATACACAGCGTGCTATATGACAATATGACACAGTTGTATGTCCACCAGGAAGCACAAAATGTGTCATTTGTGGTAAACTTTCTTCCATGCTATCAATTTCTTTTTCCAGAAATTCAATATCGGATTCAGTAATACCGAGGTTTTTTAATCGTTTTTCACCACTTTTTAAAATTTCTTTTTCGGGAGGAGTGGCTAAGATGGCTCCAACGGTAAACAAACGATCTTGAATTTCGATGAGTACATTTTTGTACAATTGATTCATTTCTTGATCGCGAATGAGTCCGATGTGCGAATTGAGTTCGTCTACGGTTCCGTAACTTTCAATACGAATGTGGTGTTTAGGAACGCGCGTTCCTCCAAAAAGTGCTGTGGTTCCGGTGTCGCCGGTTTTGGTATATACTTTCATGATAGTTGCTGAGTGACTGAGTGGCTAAGTTACTGAGTTTTTTTGGTGCTGGCAAAAGTTATGTAGATTGTTTTCTAGCCCCGATTGCACGGAAAGCTTGTGAGGGACGAACAACTTGGAGGAAAAGCGGGAAAATGCCCCGATAGCTATCGGGGTGAAAAAGCCCAAGCCTTTCGCTCATAAAAATACTATAAATGCTCTTTGTTTTGGTAGTCATTTTCAATCATACCATCTTTAAGGCGAATGATGCGATGCGCGTATTTTGCAATGTCTTCCTCGTGTGTTACCAAAATTACAGTGTTACCGTTTTTGTGAATGTCGTTGAAAAGGTTCATGATTTCAACCGACGTTTTACTGTCTAAGTTACCCGTTGGTTCATCGGCCAAAATAATGGATGGATTGTTGACCAAAGCTCGAGCAACAGCAACACGTTGGCGTTGTCCACCCGAAAGCTGATTAGGTTGATGATCCATACGATCGCCTAAACCAACTTGTTTTAATACAGTAGTTGCACGTGCACTTCTGTCGGTTTTGGAATAACCTGCGTAAATCATCGGTAAAGCAACATTATCTAAAGCGGTAGTTCTAGGTAATAAATTGAAAGTTTGAAACACGAAGCCTATTTCTTTGTTTCTGATTTCGGCCAAATCATCATCGTGCATTTGGCTTACGTCTTTTCCGTTTAAGATATAACTTCCCGAAGTGGGTGTATCCAAACATCCTAAAATATTCATCAAAGTAGATTTTCCAGAACCTGATGGTCCCATTAGGGCAACGTATTCTCCTTTGTTTATTTGCAAATCGATGCCTTTGAGTACATTGATGGTTTCGTTTCCGAGTTGGAAATCGCGCTTAATATCTTTGATGTCAATTAATGATTTGGACATGGGATTTACAATTATTTAATTTTTTATAAAGATACAAATTCAAATTAATTTAGGACAGTATATAACCATTGTCCAAATACATAACCTGATTTAAACAAATAAATGATGCCCAAAATTACAATGAAAGGCACTAAAATCTTGAACTGTTTTGATTTGAAGAAGTTTTGAGTTTCCATACCGAACTTAATTTCTAACTATTAGTGCTTGTTTTCTGTCCTTTGTTACACTTATGGTGTCAATTATGTAATAATAAGATTGAAAGGTGTAACATTTTGAATGTAACTCAGAAGTAGTTTTACACTAATTAATTTAAACAAATATAATATGAGAAATGTAGTAAAAATGGGATTGTTTTCGATGATTGTTTTGGGAATGACTTCTTGTAAAAACGAAGAAAAAGAAATGGCAGATAAAAGAATTAGTGAGTTAGAAAGCTATGTTGATTCACTTAATGCAGTTTCTGCCGAAGAAAGAGCTGCGAATTGGGAACAAATTGCTTCCGATTTTGATACTAGATCAGCTAATGCGAATGACGCTTTAGCCAATCTTGACGAATCAACCAAAGCAACTTCTCAAGAAAAAATTGCTGCTTCTACCTTAAAATACGAAGAGCTTAAAGCAAGTGTTGCTGCAACGCCAGCTGTGAATCCAATAAACACGGGTACACCAAGTGCTAATCAATTGTTGAGAGACCGACTTTTTGGTGCAGGAAAAATTGGTGACGATATGAGTTTTGCATGGGTGAACAAAGACAATGTATTACAAGTGTATGAAACTTTTTTCCAATCGTACAAAGACAACAAAGGCGATTTCTCGAGAGAAGATTACGATGAAATTAAATTGATGTATGAAGCATTGGATAATCGTAAAAATACGGTTGAAAAAGAAGGTTTATCTTCTGAAGACAATGGAAAAATTGCTTCGATTAAATTAAAATTCGGTCCGATGTTTAAAGTGAATCGAATTGGAGCTAAAAGCAGAGAAACTGCCGAAGCTAAAGAATAATACTTTTTGTTAATTCATGAAAATGGCAATCAGCAATGGTTGTCATTTTTTTTATGCGCGAATGATAAAATGTTCCTTTTCCTGCTCACTTCTAAAGAATACAATTCCCCACTGAAATGTATCAACAGTCACTTTTACTTTAGGATGACTTTTGATTATTTCCCACGCTTCTTCCATGCCTGCTGACCAATGAATGTCGTCAAAAATCCAAACTGAATCATTCGAAATGGTAGGCAATAAAAGTTCGAAGTATTCTAATGTTGCTTGTTTGGAATGGTTACCGTCGAAGTAGATCAAATCGTAGATTTGAGGTTTCAAGTTATTTAAAAACAAATTGAATTCAGTGGTAATAAATTGAATGTTATTGATTGGCAACTTGAAACTTGACCCGAGCAATTTTAATTGCGAACTGGCGAAGCAATCTTGAAACAATTCTTTTGCAATTGCTATCGTATTGGCACATCCTTCTAACGTAGTTATTCTTGCCTTTTCATTTCCCAACGCCAATGCTGAAGTCGCCAAACCTAATGAAGTTCCAATTTCTAAAACCGAGTCAGGTTGAAAATAGCGCACCAATCGAAATAATAATTCGGCTCTTTTGGGTGAAATTCCAGCGTTTTTTGCAATTTGATTGATGGCGCGGGTGTTGCTTTTAAAAACACGTGAACCTGCGCCAAAATCGGTTACTTCAATCGTGTTTTTATTTTGTAAAAGCGAATTTCGATAGTTTTTTAAAATGGAATATTCAGGATAATTTGTTTTATCATAAAAGCATTTCGTAACCAAATCAAACACAAATGGCGAATGCACTCCATGTTGGTTGGTGGAGTTCCAGATGAAATTAAGATATGATTTAATTATTTGAACCATAGTTTTCAGTCTCAGTCTCAGTCTCAGTCTCAGTTGACAGTCTGAAAACTGTGACTGCGACTGAAAACTTATTAATCATTCCATTTTACTAGACAACTCGAACCATCGTTCTTCTTTCGCTTCCAATGTTTGAATTACTTTCTGCAATTCGTTGGCTTTACTTTCAATTTCATTATCGGATACTTTTCCGTCAGAAAACAATTGTTCGATTTGTTTCTTTTGGTATTCTAAATCTTTGATCTCTTTCTCAATTTTTGTGAATTCTTTTTGTTCGTTAAAACTCAATCCAGCCGAAATCGTTTTGACTTGTTTCCAATTGACTTTTTCCTTAGAATCGTCTTTGTTAGGTTCAGCCGAATCTTCATATGCTCTAAAGTCAGAATAATTTCCGGGGAAGTTTTCTATAATTCCGTTTCCTCTGAACACAAATAAGTCATCTACAATCTTATCCATAAAATAACGATCGTGCGAAACGACAAGTAAACATCCTGGATAATCCAAAAGAAAACTTTCTAATACATTTAAGGTTACAATATCCAAATCGTTTGTCGGCTCATCGAGAATCAAGAAATTCGGATTCTGAATCAAAACCGTACATAAATACAAACGTTTCAACTCGCCACCACTCAATTTTTCTACGTAATCGTATTGTTTTTTACTGTCAAATAAAAAGCGTTCCAATAGTTGTGAAGCCGAAATCAATTTGCCTTTCATGAGCGGAATGTACTCACCGTATTCCTTAATAATATCAATAACGCGTTGTCCGGGTTTCGGGTTGATTCCGCTTTGCGTATAATAACCAATTTTGATGGTGTCGCCCATCACCACTTTTCCGCTGTCAGTAGGAATGGTTCGTGTTAACAAATTCAGGAACGTCGATTTACCCGTTCCGTTTTTACCAATAATTCCGATGCGCGCGCCGCGTTGAAAATCAAAACTGAAATTATCTACAATGACTTTTTCTCCAAACTTTTTCGAAATTTTGTGCAACTCGATGATTTTACTACCCAAACGCTCCATGTTGATTTCGAGTTCCACCACGTTTTCCTTGCGTCGGCTTTCGGCTTTTTGCTTAATAATGTAAAAATCATCTTGACGTGATTTCGATTTGGTCGTTCGTGCTTTGGGTTGACGTCGCATCCACGCTAATTCTTTTACAAACAAGTTTTGTGCCTTGTCAATACTCGCGTTTTCAGAAGCGATTCGCTCTTCTTTTTTCTCTAAATAATACGAATAGTTGCCTTTGTATTGGTATAATTTTCCGTTGTCCAATTCGATGATTTCGTTACAAACGCGCTCCAAAAAGAAACGGTCGTGCGTCACCATAAACAAGGTAATATTTTCTTTGGCAAAATAACTTTCCAACCATTCAATCATCTCTAAATCAAGGTGATTTGTAGGTTCATCTAAAATCAACAAATCCGGACGATTGATCAAAATAATCGCCAATGAAAGACGTTTTTTTTGTCCACCCGACATATTTTTTACTTTCAATTTAAAGTCTTCCAACTTCAATTTGAACAAAATTTGCTTGAATTGGGTTTCAAAATCCCACGCATTAAAACGATCCATGTCATCAAATGCTTTTTCATAAGCTTCAGTGTCGTCTGGGTTTTCCAACGCTTTTTCGTAGCGCTCAATCACGTGCAGAATTTCATTATCCGAAGCAAAAATACTTTCTTCAACCGTCAATTCGTCTTGCAATTGCGGCACCTGCGACAAAAATGCCATTTTAATTTCCTTGCGAATTACCACTTGACCCGTATCAGGTTCATCATCACCACAAAGAATTTTCATGATACAGGTTTTCCCCGAACCATTTTTGGCGATAAAAGCAATTTTTTGGTCTTTGTTGATTCCAAATGACAAGTCTTTGAACAAGGTGCGTTCACCGAATGATTTGGATATATTTTCTACTGATAAATAATTCACAATGGTAATTTTTTTGCAAAAGTAGGTCATTGCGAGGAACGAAGCAATCTTTTCTTTTTTTGGATTTGAAGCAAATGGCTTGGGATTTTTCTGTAATCCATGTTCCCGCTTTCCCTCCAAGTTGTTCGTTCCTCACAAGCTTTCCGTTCACACGAGCGAAGCGAACTGGCGAAGCAATCGGGGCTAAGAAAAGAAATGTATTGAATTTTTGTAACCATTTTAAACCTAATAAATAAAATTTGTATATTTGATTATTAAACTATCAGCCATGAACAAACATTCTAAAAACAATCAAGACAAAATCGACTTGAATGAAGTCGAAGAGCCAACAGTTGAATACAATAAAATAGAGAGTTCAACTATTGACAATCAATCCAATTCAGTTTTAGAGCAATTGCTTCAAATAGGATTGAAACAAATTGAGTCAGGTCAGACCAAGCCGCACGAACAAGTCATGAAAGAAATGAAGTTGAAATACAATTTCAAATAGGAAATGTACTCGATTCATTGGTCAACATTGGCAGAATTAACTTTTGCTGATGAAGTGGATTTTATTTTAAAAAAATGGAATCAGAAAGAAGTGGATAATTTTGTGTTTTTGGTTGAGGATTACCTAAAGCATTTGTCTTCAAATCCTTTTTTTGGAATTAATTTTTCAAATCCTACTATTTATTATTTTGTCATTTCTAAGCAAACTACTTTATACTATAAAATTTCTGAGGTAGAACTCAAAATTGACTTGATTCTGTTCTGGAATAATAAGAAAAATCCAAAACTTCTTGATAAATATTTCAATCAGTAATCAGTAAAAGATTATCTGATTATATTTGCCATATGCAACTGTCGGTCATCATCCTTAATTATAACGTGCGCTATTTTTTAGAGCAATGCGTTCTCAGTGTTCAAAAAGCACTCGAAGGCATTGATGGCGAAATTATAGTCATTGACAATAATTCATCTGATGATAGTTGTGCGATGATGAAGCAACGTTTTCCCAACATCAAACTCATCGAAAATAAAGAAAATGCTGGTTTTCCAAAAGGAAATAATATGGGTGTTGCTCAAGCTAAAGGCGAATTCATTTGTATTCTAAATCCCGATACAGTTGTAGCGGAAGATACCTTTATAAAAATCCTGAATACTGAACACCGAACACTGAACACTGGAATCATTGGTTGTAAACTCATCGACGGAACGGGAAATTTCTTGCCTGAATCCAAACGCGGAATACCTACGCCTTGGGTAGCCTTCACCAAAATCTTCGGTTTATATAAATTATCCAATGTATTTGGGAAATACTACGCCCAACATCTTTCTGAAAATCAATCGGGTGAAGTCGAAATATTAGTAGGTGCTTTTATGGTCATGAAACGCGATTTGTATAATGAAATTGGTGGTTTTGACGAAAATTGCTTTATGTATTCCGATGATATCGATTTGAGTTACAGAGTATTGCAAAAAGGAAAAACTAATTATTATTTTCATGAAACTTCGGTAATTCATTATAAAGGGGAAAGCACTGTAAAAGACGGAACGTACATGAAACGTTTTCAAGAAGCCATGAATTTTTTCTATAAAAAACACTTTAAAGTTTCTGTTTTCTTTTCTGTTTTTATGAAAATCGGAATTGTGTTGTTCTCTTTAATGAAAATGTTTCAAGGGAAATCAAGACCCAAATCAACACCTGAAAACTATTTTTTCATTTCAAATAATGAAGAAATGCAACAAAAATTAGAAGCAAAATTGCTAAAGAAAATACAATTAGCAACTCTAACTTCTTCATTTGATAAACAATCCGAAATTATTTTAGATGCTAATAGCGTTTCATTTAAAGAGATTATTTCGTTCATCGAACAAAACAAAAACAAATCGTATACTTTCAAAATACTTCCACCAAATTGCAATTTCATCATTGGTAGTAATTCGAGTAATGATCGAGGAGAAGTGATTGTGTTAGATTAGTCAACATTAGTGTGTTAAAGATTGTATGACTGTAAGATTATAGGACTGTAAGACTTTGAGATTGCAAGATTTTTGATTTTTGATAAAAAAAATCAGTGCAAATCTGTGTAATCAGTGGCTAAAAAAAGTATAAAAATTAGTAAATTCATGGTAAAACCTAAATACTTTTACTAATTTTGCAAACCAAATAACAAAACACAACTTTAGTTTAAAGATATGGCAAAGTTTGAATTGAAATTACCCAAAATGGGCGAAAGCGTTGCAGAAGCAACCATTACAAACTGGTTAAAAAAAGTAGGCGAAACCATTGCAGCTGATGAAGCAGTTTTGGAAATCGCTACCGATAAAGTAGACAGTGAAGTTCCAAGTGAAGTATCAGGAACTTTAACCGAAATTTTATTCCAAGTCAATGATGTAGTAAAAGTAGGTCAAACCATCGCTATCATCGAAACTGAAGGCGGTAGCGCAAGTGTTGAAAGTAGCGTTGTCACATCGAGCGCAGTCGAGATGCCAGTTGTAGCAGAAGTCGAAAAAACAATCGAAGTTGCTAAGGAGATTGTTGCTCCAGCTGATTTTTCAAGTTCAGACAAATTCTTCTCTCCATTAGTAAAAAACATTGCGAAAGAAGAAGGCATTTCAGTTGCCGAATTAGAAACTATTTCAGGTTCAGGAAAAGACGGTCGCGTAACCAAAGAAGATATATTAAGTTACATAAAAAATAGAGGAAGTCAGCCAACTCAAGCAGCACAACCTCAAGTTTCAACTCCAGTTGCACAACCAACAGTTGTAGCCACACAACCCTCTTCTCAAGCTGTTCCTGTTTCTGTAAACGGTGGCGACGAAATTGTAGAAATGGACCGTATGCGTAAGCTCATTTCGGGCTATATGGTTGCTTCTGTGCAAACTTCGGCTCACGTACAATCGTTCATCGAAGTGGATGTAACCAACATTGTAAAATGGAGAGACAAAGTAAAAACTGCTTTTGAAAAACGCGAAGGTGAAAAGCTAACCTTCACTCCAATTTTTATGGAAGCCGTTGCAAAAGCACTAAAAGATTTCCCAGGAATGAATATTTCTGTAGATGGCGATTTCATCATCAAAAGAAAAAACATCAACCTCGGAATGGCAGCAGCTTTACCTAATGGAAATTTAATTGTTCCCGTAATCAAAAACGCCGATCAATTGAATTTAGTCGGAATGGCCAAAGCCGTAAACGATTTAGGAAATCGCGCTAAAGCAGGAAAACTTAAACCAGACGATACACAAGGGGGAACATACACTGTAACTAATGTGGGAACATTCGGTTCTGTTTTCGGAACACCAATCATCAATCAACCGCAAGTAGGTATCTTAGCTTTAGGTGCAATTAGAAAAGTACCAGCAGTTATTGAAACTCCAGAAGGTGATTTCATCGGAATTCGCCAAAAAATGTTCTTATCTCATAGTTACGATCACCGTGTAGTAGATGGCGCATTAGGTGGAAGCTTCGTAAAACGAGTTGCTGATTATTTAGAAGCTTGGGACATCAACAGAGAAATCTAAATAACCATTTATAAATCAAACCCTTTCGTAATGGAAAGGGTTTTTTTAATTCAAAAGACAAAACTTTACATACAAATCGACCAACGGTACAACCAAAATTTTATATTTGTCGCATAAATTTTACAAATGGAATTAAAACTCAACCGCCCAATTTGCTTTTTCGATCTTGAAACCACGGGAATAGACGTTGCCAAAGATCGCATCGTAGAAATTTCCATCTTCAAAGTGTTTCCTAACGGAAATAAAGAGAGCAAAACGTGGTTGGTCAACCCAACAATTCCAATTCCTGCTTTTGCAACTGCTGTTCATGGTATAACCAACGAAAAAGTAGCTAATGAACCCACTTTTAAAGAATTGGCAAATCAAATTCACAACATGATTAAAGATTCGGATTTGGCTGGTTTCAACTCCGATCGTTTCGATATTCCGCTTTTGGCCGAAGAATTGCTCCGCGCTGAAGTCGATTTTGATATGAAAAATAGGGTTTCAGTTGATGTTCAAACCATCTTCCATAAAAAAGAAGAGCGAACACTAAGTGCAGCCTACAAATTCTATTGCAACGAAAGCCTTGAAAACGCTCACAGCGCCGAAGCGGATACGATGGCAACGTATGAAATTTTAAAAGCGCAACTCGATCGGTACACCGATTTGGATAACGATATGAAATCATTGGCCGAATTCACCACTCGTAAAAAATCAGTTGATTTTGCAGGTTTTATTGCACTAAACGACAAAGGTCAAGAAATATTCACTTTCGGGAAAAATAAAGGACAATTAGTAGAAGATGTACTCGAAAAAGAACCCGGCTATTATGGCTGGATTCAAGGTGCGGATTTTCCGTTGTACACCAAAAAAGTACTTACGGGTATTAAATTAAGAAAACTCAATACAAAATAGAAAATAGTCACAGTCACAGTTTACATATTGTTTAACTGAGACTGAGACTGAGACTAAAAATATGAAGATAATCTGCATCGGACGCAATTACGTAAAACACATCGAAGAGCTTCAAAATGAGAAGCCTACTGAACCTGTTGTTTTTTTAAAACCCGATTCGGCTATTTTACTCAAACAACATCCGTTTGTGATTCCAGAATTTTCTGAAGATATTCACCATGAAGTTGAAGTTTTAGTCAAAATCAACAAAGTCGGGAAGTACATTCAACCCAAATTTGCTCACAATTATTATGATGAAATTGGTTTGGGAATCGATTTTACTGCGCGCGACCTTCAAGCGAAATTAAAAGAGAAAGGTTTGCCTTGGGAAAAAGCCAAAGCATTTGACGGTTCAGCGGTAATTGGTGACTTTTTACCGAAAAAACTTTTTTCTTCACTCGAAAATGTTAATTTTGAATTGAAGAACAATGGAAATACGGTTCAAAAAGGTAATACTAATTGTATGCTTTGGAAGATTGATGAGTTGATTGCCCACGTTTCACAGTACTTCACATTAAAAATTGGAGACATCATTTTTACAGGAACGCCCGAAGGTGTTGCGAGAGTAAATCCTAATGATGTTCTCGAAGGTTACATAGAAAACAAACTACTACTTAAAATACAAGTTAAATAATGGCGTTACATTACAACCTCGCAAAAGTGTATGCTCTATCGGATAATGATCCCGAATTTGTCATGCAAATCATTACACTTTTTATTACTGAAATTCCGGATGATTTAAAGCAAATCGAAACGGGAATCAAAGAAAAAGACCACAAACTGGCGTATGCTTATGCTCATAAAATAAAGCCAACTCTCGATTTACTCGGAATGACTGTAGCGCATCAAGAAATTTTAGAGGTTGAAGCGTGGACCAAACGCGAAGGTAAAAAAAGCGAAATCGAAGCCACTTTTGAAAGCATTAAAGGTCAGGTCAAAGAAGCGGTAAAAGAAATTAAAAAAGATTTTGAAGTGTAGCTCATCCAGCTATTCATTCCAAGTTTTTTCAATAAATGCATTTTTTTAAAACACAAAAGGAGCTTCTTAACAGTCGCTCTTTTCTGTTAAAAAAAATAAGCATTTCTTTTCAAAAAGCTTTCCATTGCTATCTGGGCTAATAAGTCTTTCAGTACAACACTATCTAAAAATACACAAATCAATAGGGATGGACTTTAGTCCGTCCCTTTTTAAGAGAAAAACAATGAAAGCAGCAATCGTAACCATAGGCGACGAAATTCTAATCGGGCAAATCATCGATACCAATTCGGGTTACATGGCCAAAGCACTTGATAAAATTGGTGTGCAGACTCACGAAATGCTTTCCATTTCCGACGATAAAACACACATTTTAGATACTTTTTCGACCTTACAAAACAAAGTCGATTTTGTATTCATAACGGGCGGTTTGGGTCCAACCAAAGACGACATCACCAAAAAAACATTCTGCGAATATTTTGACGATGAACTGGTTCAAAACGATGAGGTTTTTTTGCATGTGAAAGAGTTGATAGAAGGCTTTTTCAAACGTCCTATCACTCAAATGAACCGCGACCAAGCACTCGTTCCATCCAAATGTGAAGTCTTGTTTAACAAAGTCGGAACCGCACCCGGAATGTGGATGAAAAAAGAAAATACGGTTTATATTTCGTTGCCTGGCGTTCCTTACGAAATGAAATATTTAGTCGATGAGGTTATCATTCCGAAAATAGTAAAAGAATACCAACGACCGTACATCGTACACAAAACCATAATGACGTATGGTCAAGGCGAAAGTCTCGTAGCCGAACGCATCGAAAACTGGGAAGATAACTTACCCGAATTCATCAAATTAGCTTATTTGCCTGCGCCAGGAAGAGTTCGCCTACGTCTTACTGCTCGAGGAACTGATAACCAATTGTTGCAAAAAAGCATAGCCGAAAACGTACAATCCTTATCTCAAATTATTGGCGATATTATTGTAGGTTATGACGAAGACGAAACGATTGAAGTTGTGTTAGGACAACAATTAGCGCAACACAACAAAACCATTTCCACAGCCGAAAGTTGCACAGGCGGAAAAATAGCACAAATGCTTACGTCTGTTTCGGGTTCGTCAGCTTATTTCAAAGGAAGCATCGTCAGTTACGCTACTGAAACTAAAATAAATGTACTCGGAGTCAACGCAGCAACTATTGAAAAGCATTCAGTCGTAAGCGCTGAAGTTGCCCAAGAAATGGCAATCCGTATTCAGCAACTCATGAAAACCGATTATGCCATTGCCACAACAGGAAATGCCGGACCAACCAAAGGTGATGCTGATGCTGAAGTTGGAACGGTATTTATCGCACTCGCCACTCCAAATGAAGTGATTGTTGAAGAATTTAACTTCGGACAACCCCGCGAAAAAGTCATCGATAGGGCTGTAAATAAAGCACTTGAAATGCTACAAAAAGAAATTTTAAAAAATGTATAATTTTTTTTGCTACAATGGTTTCTTTTTTGTTTCTTTGCACCCTGATTTTGAATAACGATAAAAGATAAGCATAATGTCAAGAGTTTGTGACCTTACAGGTAAAAGAGCGATGGTAGGAAATAACGTTTCTCACGCTATGAACAAAACTAAGAGAAAATTTTCTGTGAACTTAGTTAAAAAACGTTTCTATCTTGCAGAAGAAGACAGATGGATTACTCTTAGAGTAGCAGCGTCTACAATTAAAACAATCAATAAAAAAGGATTAGCGGCTGTATTGAAAGATGCAAAGTCTAACGGATTTATTTAATAATTCGCAATCCATAAAATAAAAGCACAATGGCAAAGAAAGGAAATAGAATTCAAGTTATTTTAGAGTGTACTGAGCACAAAGAATCAGGTATGCCTGGAACTTCTCGTTACATCACAAACAAAAACAAAAAAAATACTCCAGACAGATTAGAGATTAAAAAATTTAATCCAATCTTAAAGAGAATGACTGTTCATAAAGAAATTAAATAATTAGAAATTTTTACACAAGTATTAATTTCAATATACATTTAGATCATGGCAAAGAAAACCGTAGCAACCTTACAAACAGCTTCTAAGAGATTAACAAAAGCTATCAAAATGGTGAAATCTCCAAAAACAGGTGCATATACTTTCGTTGAAAGTATTATGACTCCAGAAGAAGTTGACACATTCTTAAAAAAGAAATAATTCACACTTATCAGTATAACTAAGCTACTTTCACTCGGAAGTAGCTTTTTTATTTTTATATTTGTAGCAATTTCCGGCTATCTGCTGCAAGTCCTCGTCTTTCAGGCAGGTTTTTGTAAAATGCCCGTTGACTTCCGTTGGTCGCCACGATCCTTTTCAAAAACCAAGCCTTCAAAACTCCGGGCTTTCCGCTTCTATCCGGGCTATAGAAGTTTCAAGTTTCAAGTTTCAGGTTAAACGTTATTGTCAACGAAACCTGAAACTTGAAACCTGAAACCTGACCCGAGGCACAGCCGAAAAGTATGTAGTGTAGCGGAATAAAACTTTAAACAAAAAAAGATGTCATTTTTCAAAAAATTATTTTCTTCCGATAAAAAAGAACAACGCATCGATGAGGAAGCAAAACAAACATTAGATAAAGGCTTAGAAAAATCAAAAACTTCTTTTTTCTCTAAGCTCACCAAAGCCATCGCTGGAAAATCAAAAGTAGACGATGAGGTTTTAGATAATTTAGAAGAAATTCTTGTTTCTTCAGATGTTGGTGTAAATACCACTTTAAAAATCATCAAACGAATCGAAGAACGCGTTGCCAACGATAAATATTTAGGAACTGACGAACTCAATCAAATCCTTCGAGACGAGATTGCTGGTTTGATGTCAGAAACCAATTCAGGCGAGGAAACCGAATTTACTGTTCCAGCCAACAAAAAACCGTATGTAATTATGGTTGTTGGTGTAAACGGAGTTGGGAAAACAACCACCATTGGTAAATTAGCTCATCAATTCAAAAAAGCAGGTTATAGTGTGGTTCTTGGTGCAGCTGATACGTTCCGTGCCGCTGCGATTGATCAATTGCAAATTTGGGCGGATAGAGTAGGTGTTCCCATTGTCAAACAACAAATGGGAAGTGATCCTGCTTCTGTAGCATTCGATACATTGCAAAGCGCAGTTTCTCAAAATGCCGACGTGGTGATTATCGATACAGCTGGTCGTTTGCACAATAAGGTAGGTTTAATGAACGAATTGACCAAAGTAAAACGCGTCATGCAAAAAGTCGTAGAAGATGCACCACACGACGTATTATTAGTTTTAGATGGTTCTACGGGTCAAAATGCCTTTGAGCAAGCCACACAATTCACAGCTGCAACTGAAGTGTCGTGTTTGGCAGTCACCAAACTCGACGGAACAGCCAAAGGTGGCGTAGTGATTGGTATTTCTGATCAATTCCAAATTCCGGTAAAATACATCGGAGTGGGTGAAGGCATCGAAGATTTACAAGTGTTCAATAAATACGAATTCGTAGATTCATTCTTCAAATAACAGGCTAATAGTATATCGATGTTAAAAACTTATAAAGCACTCATCTTAATTTTTGTTTCAATTATTGCTCAAGCACAAGGCAATTTTCAAAAAGGATATTATATTGATTTAAATAATGTTAAGCACGAAGGATATATTGATGATTTAAATCCTCATAATTGCCCAAGTGAAATTAGATTTAAAGTTAATTTGACTGATGAAAGCTTTACAGTTATTGATGAAAAGTACATTCAGGAATATACATCTAATAATAATTATAAGTTTCAAAAGTTTACTATACAGTTTGATAGTGAGTTAACTAACAATAGAAATCCTTATGATATTGTTCATAAGTTACCGGTTCTGGAAACCAAAACAGTATTAGTTAAATTGTTAGTTGAAGGTAATAATTCTCTATATTCGGCTGTTATTAAAGATAAAACTTTTTTCTATTTAAAGAAAAAAGACATACCTGAGCCAATCTATTTGGTTTATAAAAAATATATTGATGGGAATAGAGAATTAGAAAATGCTTCGTTCAGAGGTGTTTTGCACAATGAGTTTTCAGTTGTTGATTCATCGCTAACATTTCAAGACTTTTCGGAATTAAAATATGATCAAAATGTTTTAATTAAACTTTTTGAACGAATTAATTCAAAAGATAATTCATTGATTAAAAACGAAGTTGATAACAAAAGAAATAAGCTTAAGTTTTCATTAACAGTCTTGTTGGGTTATAGTTTTTCAAATTTTGAGACTAATATTTATCAAAGGAATCAAAATTCAAGTTCTTCTAGTCCGCTAGTAGGATTTGAACTTTCTTTAGGTTCTCCTTTTGATGCTAAGAGGTTTGAGTTTTTTGGACGTTTTGGAGCTGAAAAAATTGATTCAAAGATTTCTGAAACAGAAAATTATAATCTTGAATCAACAATAGTTGAGAAGTCAGTTATACTTAGCTCATTAGCCATAAGTGCCTCTATTGGACCAAGATATTATTTTAACTTAAATAATAGTTCAAGGATTTTTATTGATACTTCTTTTGGTCTAACCACTTTAAGTGGTGATTTTGAGATTCAAAATGCGATTACCCGATATATTAATTTAGCTAATCCAACTACAGTTAATAATAATTATTCGATTGGTTTAAAAAACGGAATCTTTTTAAATTTCGGTGTTGGATATTGGTTTAAAAATAAATTTGGATTGGATTTGAGATATACAACTCCAAGACAATATTTTGATGAAAGAAAATATTCTGGTGAGAATTTTTATTCTTTCAAACATTCTAGTTTTTCAACCTCATTATTATATAAAATATTCTAAATTGTAATGAAGAACATCAAACCGTTTTACTTATATCTTATTGCAGCTGTATTAACTATTGCAGGAAATTACATTGTCAAAAGAGATTCACTATTCTATTATTCTTACGGAATTATTTGCATCTCAATTGTTTCCTTAGCACTTTATAGACAGTTCAAATCGAAATAATTATTCGTATAAATCAGAGATTTTTCCCCACAAATCATTATCAAAACCTGATAATGCAAAAGTCGGGTTTGCCGGATCGGAAACTTCTCCCATTCGGATGATTACCATTTTTTTACTAGGAATCACGTAAATTTTCTGGTCGTTTTTTCCTAAAGCACAGTACATATCACTTGGTCCATTCGGAATTAAAGTTCCGTTAAATTGAAATTGAAGTCCAGGTAATCGATAAGTGGTTTTTCCATTGAGCCACCACAAATAGCCATACGCTTGATTCAAATCTTGTGAAGTAGTAGTCGCACTATTATAAAAAGCTTCGTTGACAATTTGAGTTCCATCCCATTTTCCTTTGTTTAAAGACAATAATCCAAATCGTGCCATATTTCGTGCTGTACTCCAATACACACTTAAACCATCTAATTCAACCCAACTCCCACCAGTCATTCCTATTTTATCACGCAATTTAGTATTGAAATAATTTGACCAAGTTTGCCCACTAGCTTGTGCAACAACATCTTGTAATTTTACATATACATTATGATAAGCCCAACGTGTTCCAGCATCAGCAACGTATTGTAAATTGGCTGGAGAAACATCATCGCCTAAAGCATCATTCAAACCCGAATTCATGCTTAAAAGATTTTTACACGTAATTAAATTTTCTTTTGCCAACGGCGCACTTGTCCAACCTGTTCCCAAATAATCAGAAACTTTATTGTTGATGTTAATTAAGCCTTCTTGTTGTGCGATTCCAGTTACGGTTGTAGTTAGAGTTTTTCCAGCACTAGCCCAATACCAAGGAGTTGTAGCTGAATGTCCGTTGAAGTAATTTTCCATCACAATTCGACCATTCACCAAAATAATGAATGATTTAGTGTGTTTCTCTTCTAAAAAAGTTAGCAAAGGTTGAACCGCACTTTGGTTCCAGCCTAAAGCTGAAATTGATTTGGTTTCCCAAGTTGAACTTCCGTCACTTGGAGGAAAATACATTTGTTCTTCGGGAGTATTTGGAGTAGTTGATTCGTCTGAACTGCATCCAAATGTAAAAATTGCAAGTAAAACAAGAGTAATGTAATTTTTCATAATAGTAGGTTTTGTCGTTTAGACTTGTAAAATAGATAAAGGTTTAATCAAAAATACTTTTTTTATTGATTGAAATAAATTGTAATTTTAGATTTTATTTGAATCATGAAAAAAATAGTACTATTTGCGTTTATCGGTCTGATTTTTAGTTCCTGTAAACAATCGATAAAAGAAACAGACATTGCCAAAATAAACGGCTATTGGGAAATTGTAAAAGTAGAATTACCCGAAGGAGGAAAAAAAGAGTACAATGTAAATCCTACCATTGATTTTTTTGAAATAAAAGAAAATAAAGGTTTCAGACAAAAAGTAATGCCTCAATTAAATGGTAAATATCTTACGAATGATGTCAGAGAAGAAATTTCTGTAACCAATGAAGAAGGTGATTATTACATCAATTACACTACTCAATACGGAAAGTGGAAAGAAGAAATCATCGAAATCCAAGATTCAATTTTAGTGTTGAAAAATAAAGAAGAGTTAGAATACCATTACAAAAGACCTCTTCCATTTTCTGTAAAATAATATGGCAAAACGATTAAGCAACGAGAGTTCTATTGCAGAGGTTTTAAAAGAGTTTATTCAAGCCAATAAGCTCGAACACGGCATGGACAAAATTGACGTTGAGCAAGCTTGGAAAAACTTAATGGGAAATGGTGTAAATACATACACTCAAGATGTTATTTTAAAAGGAAGTACATTGTATGTAAAATTGACTTCGGCCGTTTTACGTGAAGAATTGAGCTACGGAAAACAAAAAATCATCGCTATGCTCAACGAAGAATTGCGAAAAGAAGTAGTCAAAGAGTTGGTGTTGAGGTAGTTTTTTAGATGCAGCCATAAAAAAATCCCGTTTCAATTGAAACGGGATTTTTTTTGTATTAACTAGAAAAATTATTTCACAATGATCTTTTTAGTAGTTTGTTTTTCACCATCGGTAACATTTACCAAATACATTCCAGATTCAATATTGTCCAATTGAATTTGTTGTTCAAATGAACTAGCCGAATTGAAATCTCTTTGGAAAACAGCTCTTCCTCTTACATCAAAAACAGTTACTTTAATTTTTTCTCCAGAATCAGAATTCAACTTAATAGTAAATTCACCATTATTCGGATTTGGGAAAATTCCAAAGTCTGAAAATGTATTTTCTTGACTAGCAAGAGTACCTTGAGCACAAATGTTTAGAGTAAATCCAGTAATAGATCCACCGTCAAAATTTGCATCGTCAGTAACTGTTAAGATCCAATTTCCACCTGACAATTGTCCGTTTAAATTGGACAAGTTTCCTTCAGGCACAAACGAACCTGTAAATGGTGCTGTTCCAGCCGTAACCAGAGTAGTTGCTTGTTGATCAAAAACAGTATTAGTATAATTATCACCTTGACCACCATTATCAGTAGTAAGTTCTACAACTGTTCCCGTTGGACTAGTTAAAGTAACATCTAAATCAGCATCCCAAGAGTGAGTGATATTGATAGTAACATTTACATCAGTGATAGGTAAATTTGGAGTTACATTAATAGTTGAAGTGTAGGTATTTACTCCAGTTGCAGAAATTGTAATTGGTGTATCAGTAGCAGTAAATGAAGCACATGTTACGTTTTCAGTTGTAAAGCTAAAAACAGAAGATGTAGCTGCTGTAGCACATTCGTTTGAAGCAGTTACTCTCCAATAATATTGCGTATTAGCGCCTAAAGGAACGGTATACATATTAGTTCCAACAGTAGTCGAATTTATAATCGCTGTAAAGGCAGCATCAGTTGCAATTTCTACCAAATAGTCTTGAACATTGGCATCGGCATTCCAAGTTAAAGTAACATTGGCATTGATGTTGGTTGCGCCATCAGCTGGAGTAGCCAATATTGCAGTATTCACTGTTCCACTAAAGATATTTAAGGTAACATTTGCTGTTTTAACAATTGAACCCGAAGTTCCAACTAATTCAAATGTATACGAACCAGGAGCTAAACTTCCTGTATTGGATACTGTGGCAGTAACAGAAGTTCCATCTGTAACAGCTGTTGCTGGACTGAAAGCAATGGTCGCTCCAGAAGGTAATCCGTTGGCAGAGAAAGTGGTAGTTCCTGTAAATCCTAAGAATGTATTGTAAGTAAAGTTGTAAGTGCCATCATTTGGCGAACATACTGTAACATCTGGATTAGGAACATTTAGTACAAATTCAGATCCTTGAATGGTAAAGTTAGTTGAATTTACAGCGTAAAAAATATTGTTATTTCCTTCAACAATCAAACGAGCCTGAGTAGTATCACCACCAATCGCAGGAACAGTAAAGGTTTCTGAACCATCATTCGTTACATTGGAAGCTACGGTAAAAGGAAATGTTTGTCCGCCATCAATAGACAATAAAATGTTTACTGTAGGTGAGTTTACAGGTGCAACATTTGTCCCAGCTACATTCCATGTTACAGTTTGAGAAGTACCAACATTCCACAATACATTAGTGTTTTGAGAGGTTACTGTAAAAGGTCCAGCTGTTGGATCAACAGTTACCACCATAGTGTCAAAACTACTTTGAGGTGTTTGTCCGGTTCCATTGGCTTCAGAACGATCGCGAACTGTTAAAGCAAAATTGAGCGTTCTTCCTACTGTAGAAACAGTTTCCCACGAAGTATTATTTACAGTTTCAACTGGATTAGATTCAGTTAATTGACCTGCTAAGACTCTCGAGAAAATGGGCATGTATCGATTAGGTGAAACGCTTGGTGGTCGTGATCTCCATAATGGTCCAGTAGTTTTGGTTGGAGCAAAATTAGTATTAGTTGTAGCTCCACTATCAGTTTGTTCCCAACAATAAGAAAGAACATCGTTTGGGTCAGAGTCAGTAGCTGAACCTTTTAAAATAAATGCTGTTCCTTTTGGGATGGTAAAATTACTTCCTGCATCAGCAACTGGAGGATTATTAGAAATAGGAGTACTAGTCCAACAAGTTCTAGTAACTAAATTATTCAATATTTGATTGATGCTGTGATAATGAAAATAAGCATCACTGTGGTCTTGAACATCATTTCCACCAGTAATACCAGCATAACCCATTACTGAAGTTCCACTTCCAGGTTCAGCATTTACGCCTGCGCCTTCGGTATTAAATGCAAAAGTATGATTTCCGCCCATTTGATGTCCCATTTCGTGAGGCACATAGTCAATATCAAAGAAATCAGTCATGTAAGGTCCGCCATCATTATCTAAAAAAGTATGAGCCGAAAAACCGCTTCCTTTTTGTCCGTTGACACAAACACAACCAATACAACCTGCGTTTCCATTATTTCCAGCATAAGCAAATAAGTGACCAATATCGTAGTTGGCTTCACCGATTTGGGCAGTTAATGTAGTTTGTAATTGAGCATTTAAACTTCCAGTATACGGATCAGATGCTGCAGTAGGATAAATGATGCTTGTTCCCGAAACCAACTGAAAAGTAACAGCCATATCTACTTCAAATACTTCATTAACACGATTTAAAGTTGAAACTACTTGAGCCAATGCATCCGCTTGCGCGTTTCCATTAGTTGCATTTCCGTCGTCCCAAAAGTTAGTGTATTCACCTGTTGTTGAAATTGCAATTCTAAAAGTTCTCAAAATTTGATCATCAGCATCTCTATTAGCTGAAGAATCACCTTCTTGCTTAATTTCTTCATCGTGAGTCAAACATTCAAATTCCTTTACAAAATTAGCTCTACTCATTTTATTATAAGCGATGTATTGATTGTTGCCGTTTCGACTCAAAGGAACCAAGAAAGTGTTGGATTGACCTACTCTTGAAATCATACTTTGAACACCTTGTGGAGTTACAGAAAAACGCACTCTTGTTCCCGAATTGTCTGTACTAAATCCAACATAGGTTTTGATGTTTGGGAATTCAGCAGCAATATCTGGAGCTAAAATCGGAGCTTCATATACTCTAAATTCTTCTAATTTTCCAAATTCATTTGGAAAAGCTATGATAGCCGTGTTTGAATTTCCTGAACCTCGAAGTACAGCAGAGCTTAACTGTTGCTTGAAGTTTTCAATGTTCAGTTGGTATGTTTCGAAGTGGTCTTTGTTTAATCCACTTAAATTGGTAGCACGATCAAGTTCAGATGGAGTTATTTTTTGCCAATTGGATTTTTGGCCAAAAACTACGCTTGAAACCATGACTAATGCCATTAGGTAAAATAATTTTCTTTTCATTTGGTGATTGTTAGTTTGTATTGAACCCAAAAATACTCAATTAAAATGAAATTCTAAGAAAAAATGTTGACACTCAGTTGCATAAAAAAAAGCCTAAAGAAAATCCTTAGGCTTGTGTATTTGAATGAGTTTATGATTAAAACTGCTCTCTTCCTGAAAAATGGAAAGCACCTTCAATAGCAGCATTTTCATCTGAATCTGAACCGTGAACAGCATTCTCACCAATAGAAGTAGCGTATTTTTTACGGATAGTTCCTTCAGCAGCATCTGCAGGGTTAGTAGCACCGATTAAAGTTCTGAAATCTTCTACAGCGTTATCTTTCTCTAAGATAGCAGCCACAATTGGACCTCTTGTCATGAATTCAACCAACTCACCAAAGAAAGGTCTAGCCGAGTGAACTGCATAGAATTTTTGAGCATCAGCAACTGTTAATTGAGTTAATTTCAAAGAAACAATTTTGAAACCACCTTCAGTAATCATATTTAAAATCCCACCGATGTGTCCGTTTTCAACAGCATCGGGCTTAATCATTGTAAATGTTCTATTTGTAGCCATTTTTAATTTATTTGTTTTTTTAATTCGGGTGCAAAAGTAGTGTTAATAACTCAAATAATAAAATCAATTTTAATCAAAAAAAAATCCCCAAGATCAACTTGAGGATTTCATGATTTCTATTTGAATTGCATAGAGTATTAGTTTTTAATCAATTTTACTGTAGTTGTTCCCAATAAAGTTGAAATTTTTGCAAAATACAGACCATTGAGTAAAGAAACGTTTTCAATACTTACTTCGGTTGATTTTGGAGTTGAAGAGTAAACTACTTTACCTAAAACATCCATTAACTCAATGTTTTCAACAATGTAATTAGATGTCAAGTTCCAGTTGTTAGGAGATGGATTTGGATATACAGTTAAACTTATTTTTACACTGTCGTTATTACTCAATAAATTGTTGAAGGTATAATTACCACTCGTTCTTTCAAAGAAAATATCGTAGGTGCCAGACGTAACGGGAATATCTGGTCCATTTTGTGTTGCTACCCCAGTAGGAAAACTACTCGCGCCCCAATTAATTGCCCATGAATTATCTTTTCTAAATTTTACAAATCCATCGGTAAGACTTAAGGCTGTAATACTATATGTAAAACCATCATTGGTGCTTAAATCAGTATCTGGACCACTAAAACCATTGGGCAGTGAAGTTCCTAAAACCCCGATACTTGGATACACAAAACTGTATTCTCCAGTTGTTCTATTAAAAGTAACAAACCATTCTCCGCCCGGAATTGATAATGATGGTCCGCTTGAAACCGCAGTTCCTGTTGGAAATGATGTACTTCCCCAAACCAACGTCGGGTTATCATCTTGTCTGAAATAAGCATTTCCGCTACTGAAATTAAAACCCGATAAAGTATAAGTAATTCCATCTGAAGTCACCATATCAACATCGGGTCCGCCATATCCATTTTGCGAATCTACCGCTGGACCCCATATTCCAACACTTGGAAAACCTGCTGTTTGAACAAAAGTATAAGTACCATTTATTCGGTTGAAGGTAATGTTGTAAGTTCCTGCTACAGTTTGGATGTTGTTTCCATTCAACTGACCAGTTCCACTTGGAAAAGTATTTCCGCCCCAATTGGTAGTCCAAGCACCGTCTTGACGGAATTTTAAACCTGTCGATAGTCCAGTTGCGGTGGTTAAAACAGCGTCATTTAAGGTATAAGTGATGTTGTCTGTTGTTGATAGGTAAGTATCAACTGACCAACTTCCCGATGGACTTGTGTCTCCAATTATTGATATTGTTTGGGCAAAAATGGTGCTAACAAAAAAGATGCTAAATAAGCTGAAAAGTAGTTTTCTTGTCATAGGAAATTTGATTTAAATTAATTATTTAAAATAAAATTAACCTAAAAACTCGTAACTGAAAGAAAAATCAATTACGAAAACGTTATCGTGTTGAAAAAAAGTGTTGATTTACAGTGTGATGATTGTAAAATTGGACTCTAAAGGGCTTAATTTATTTAAAAGTTTAGAAATCAATTCTTCGCCAAATTCTGAGTAAAATTCAGAAAAATTAGCTTTTCGTTCTTGTAAACTTTGATTTGGAAAAAGTTCATTTTGCAAAAGACTGATACGTTGTAGTTGATCATTTAGAATTCGTTTTTCTGCTTTTAACAATCGTTTTTCTAAATTCTCTAAGCCTTTTGTTTGTTTTATTTCTTGTGCTTTTACTGCTCCAATAAATGATTTGTCGGTTTGATTAGCAATATCCATTAGTTGCTCAAATTGCTTTTTTAAATGTTCTTTTTGTTCCGAAAAATCAATGGTAAAAGACGAAAGTTGTCTTGTTTTTTGATTGATTAAATCCGTTTGATTACGAAACAAATCACTCCAAGTCAAATTCAATTTATCTGCTTTTTGAACTTGTTTTTGAGTAGCCAATAGAACGGAATTTCTGACTAATATAATTGGGAATGTCACTTTGAATGCTTCAAAATTCGATTTCAATTCCAACCAATAGGCAATTTCACCTCCGCCACCAATGTAACATAAGTTGGGTAAAATGATTTCTTGATATAAGGGTCGTAAAATTACATTCGGACTGAATTTCTCTGGATGATTTTCTAATTCTAGAAGGATTTCATCAGTAGTGAATTCTATCTTAGTCGAGTTGACCTTGTACTTTCCACCTTCAAATATAATGCGTTCTCTCAGATGATTTTCAATGTAAAATAAATTGATTTCACGAGGATTCACTTGAATTTTATAGTGTTCTAATTGTAAATTAGTCTCAGTAACTTTCTTGAATGAGGTTTGATTTAATAACTCTTCTTTTGCAAATGGAATGAATAGTTTTTTTAAATCAATCGAATCACCATCAATGATTACTAATCCTACGTTTTTGAACAATTCATTAGCTAAAAAACGAGTAGCATCTGCCAAATTAGAATGCTCTAAATAACTTTTTTGGAACAATTGGTTCAAGTAATTGGCATTTTCACCCATTCCTAATTCTGCCGAAAATTGATTTAAAACATCACCTAAACCTTCTGTTGAAAGTCGGCCAACTGGTCCAAAACTTTCTTTATTCCATTTGATTTTTTTATCCTTAAAATTAAAGTAATTGATTTCCTCAAAATCGTGATCTTCTGTTGCCATCCAATATATGGGTACAAAATTGGATGCAGGATAAGTCGACTTTAATTCTTTGCACAAATTAATTGTGGAAATAATTTTATACAAAAAATACAACGGACCAGTAAATAAATTCAACTGATGTCCAGTAGTAATTGTGAAAGTGTTGGAATGGTTTAAAAGCTGAATGTTATCTGTAGTGCTTTTAGAAACTTCAAAATTGGAGTATTGTTTTTCTAATTCTGAGACTAGAACTTGTCTTTTGAAATTGTCATTGTTATTGAAATTGTTCCTTTTTTCTTCAATCTGATCTTTAAAATTTTCAATGGTAGGAAAACGATTGTATAATGGCTTCAACTCTGGCTTTTCATCTAAATAATCAACAATTAATTTAGAGAAATAACCCGAATTTTGATACGTAATACAGTCGTTTGGCATGAATTTGAATTTTTAGTAAAAATACAGAAAATAAAAATAGTGAAAAGTGGTTTAACAAATGCTTAGCAAACAAAAATAGTACTTCGGTAAGTTTTTGAGCAAATTTTGCTTAAATTTGACTTCAAAATTGCTAGTTATGAAACAATTATGTCTTTTTTTAACTTTGGTAACTTTTTGTTCTACTGCTCAAGTAGTTCGTGTTGAACCTCAAGATTATTCTTCTATTTACTTCTTTGGAACTGGTGGTAGCTTCAATGATGATGAAATTGCAGTGAGTGGTTACAATGATATGTTGCCCAATGGTATTCCTAAAGTGTACCTTTTCAATATGGGATTAGAAATTGTACCCAATGGATTGTTACATTCGCCCGAAACGAATCAAAATTTTGGAGGTGGAGTAGAAATGACCAACGATTTTCTTTTTATTGGTTCAACTACAAATAATAGTAATGTAACTAACGGCGGTGCCGTATATGTATATAAAAAAGTAAACGGTAATTGGAATTATTTACTCAAGTTACAACCTCCAACTCAGAATGAGAACGATCGATTTGGTTCTAATATAGCTTTTCACGATGGTCAATTGTTTGTAACTGCTTCTGGGTATGATAGTAATGGCAGTAGTGCTGTGAACAATGGTGGCGTTTATCATTATTATTTATTGCAAGATGATACTTTTAGTTTTGTTACTATTATGACGGGAAATGAATCGGATTTTGGTTATGGAGATGTGTTAGATTTCGAAAATAATATGATGGTTACTACTTCTGACGGAAGCACAACGGATACCGTTTACACTTATAAACAAGGAAATATAATTTGGGGATTATTCAATACCATGCAGATGCCCGTTTTTACCGAATTTAATGTAAATGTCAAAGCTTCTGATCGGGTTAGTTTTTCTAACAGTAAGTTGTACATGTACCATTATGATGAAAATTCTTCAGAGCCTTTCCCCTTTGGCAAAAGGGTTAAAATTTACAATTGGTCAGATGATCAAATGCAATGGAATTTCTCAGAAGATTTTTCTTTTCAAGAAGGTGATTATTTAGAATATAAAGTCAAAGTAAGAGGCGATAATATGTACCTGATTCCTGTTGGATGGTATATTTTGCAAATAGAACGGAAAAATCCAGTATATCATTACCGATTCGACGGAACGAACTGGAGTTATTTTGCTAGTTACACAGGAATGAGCTCTGTTACTAACGATAATTTTGGATATTTTACGGTTGCCAAAGGAAACAAAGTATTATTTGGAAATTCAAACGAACAATGGGGTAACATGTTTCTTCCTCAAAATGGAGGAGCGTATATGGTTGATAATACCTTGAGCGCTGATGAATTTGACAGTCAAAGTGTAGTGCTTTTTCCCAATCCAACCAATGGAATCATATCAATAGCATCTACCAACTCAGAACTAACTCAAATTGAAGTCTTTGATAGCATAGGAAAATCAATTATGGTTCAGAAATCTAATTTTGACAGCATCGATTTAAGTTCATTGAGTTCAGGAATTTATCTTTGCAAGATAACCGATAATCTCGGACGATTCGAGGTCAAAAAAATAATAAAAAACTAAAATAGCAACATATAACTCGCTGTTATACATCAAAATAAAATTTATTTGAAAATAAATTTGGAATTGTGAAAAAGTTTTCTAAAAATTTGTGCCGTTAAAAATAACCATTAATAAACGAAGAAAAATGACATTATTTAATCTCAATCCTCAAAGCAATTCATCAGTAGGAACTGGTGTAGCTTTTCTTCGTGGCTTATTTTATTCTTAGAAACAAACAATAGAATATATGAACAAGCCCGAAGACATTTAGTTTCGGGCTTTTTTTATTCTAGACACTTCAAAAATTTCCCGACAACCGACTGATTATTTATTCCTAATGGGATAAAAGACTTTATTCAACAATGTGTTGAATGAATAATTAGTAACTTTTTTTAAAATGGACAATGATAACTTGACCGATTACCTTTCGAGTAGTCGTTTCAAAGATTCAAGAAGAAAAAAAAGGGTAGTAAAAAGCGATTTCAATAAACAGTTAATCCAAATTCGTAAAAGAGAACAAATCATTTGGGATGCTATTCGCGATTTGCCGTTAGTTCCACTTGAAAAGCCTTATCAACAAGGTTGGGTTCGATTTTTTGTTGTCAGAGATGATGTCATGCGATCTAAAGATGGCGAGTTTTTCCGGGAGTTATTGGAAAAAATCAATACTTACATGTATTCCAACACAAAATCATTTGTCAGCAGGAGAAAGCAAAAAAGAAGCCAAATCCAACATTTGAGAGAACAGTTTTTATATGCGATTCCACTAAGTCAATGGAATTCAAATGAATTAAAATTATCGGATAAAGAGAAATCACATTTTACATTAACCGAAAAGTGGTCAAATTGTTTTAAAAGATATGTAATTAGTTACAAGTTTAACGAGCCTTGGCGCTATGTTTTACGGATTCGGCCTTATTGGGTTACTCATCAGAAAGCACTAAATACAGAGTTAGAAAGTGAGTCAGCTCGACTAGAGAATTACATTATCAACAACGATTTACGACACAAAATGACAAAAATTAAACACGGTTCGGCAAATTATAAGTACAAAGAAGAAATTATAAGAATAAAATATGTCAACTCAATTAAAAACAAAAATGTAAATGCATTATACCAAATGTATTTAGATGAAAAAATATAAATCATGGGAAATAAATTATCAGGAAAAGACCTAATCAAATTGGGCTTTCCCAAAAATAATTCAATCAATATCGCCTTAGGGCAAATTAATAGGTATCGCAAAAAAGAGAAAAAAGAATCGATTCTAACCGAAGCCAAAGAAGTATTGCTCGCTCCCGAAAAGTTCAAAATGCACGGAACTTGGGGAAAAGTAGCCGAAGGTTTAGTCAACCCAGTGCAAGTCAAATTGCACCAATTAAACAACACTCGCGCACCTTTTTCCATCTTCGGAGAAAACGAAATCGACGAGCAAGCCAAATTTCAATTGTACGACGCATTGAAATTGCCTATCGCGGTTTCTGGAGCATTAATGCCCGACGCACATTCGGGTTACGGTTTGCCCATCGGCGGAGTTTTAGCAACCAACAATGCGGTGATTCCGTATGGAGTTGGTGTTGACATCGGTTGCCGAATGAGTTTGTCAGTTTTCGATTTACCAGCGTCATTCCTAAAAGGAAAAGACCATCAGTTGCAAGCGATTTTAAAAGACAATACCAAATTTGGTATGAACGAAACGCACGCCATAAAAGCCGATCACGAAGTATTTTACCGTAACGAATTCCAAGAAATTCCAATGGTAAAACAGTTGCTCGACAAAGCGTACAAGCAATTGGGAACTTCAGGCGGCGGCAATCATTTCGTTGAATTTGGAATCGTGAAACTCGATCAAACCTTGCCCGAGTGGAAGTTACAACCTGGCGAATACATCGCGATTTTGTCGCACAGTGGTTCACGCGGATTGGGAGCCAACATCGCCAAACATTATACGTATTTGGCCACCAAACAATGTCCGCTGCCCAAAAACGTGCAACATCTGGCTTGGCTCGATTTGAACACGCACGACGGTCAAGAATACTGGTTGGCAATGAATCTAGCCGGTGATTATGCCAAAGCGTGTCACGACGACATTCATCGCAGAATCGCTAAAGCATTAGGAAAACGAACCGTTTTTACCATCGAAAACCACCACAATTTTGCGTGGAAAGAAATGGTCAACGGCAACGAATGCATCGTGCACCGAAAAGGAGCAACTCCGGCGGCAAAAGGGCAACTCGGAATCATTCCGGGTTCAATGACCGCGCCCGGATTCATCGTCATGGGAAAAGGCAACGAAGCGAGTTTGAATTCGGCTTCACACGGCGCAGGACGGCTGTTTTCGAGAGCAAAGTGCAAGGCAAAATTCACGCAAAGTGATATCAAAAAGGTATTGAAAGACAACGACGTACATTTAATCGGTGGCGGAATCGACGAAGCACCAATGGCATACAAAAACATTCACACAGTAATGGAATTGCAAAGCGAATTGGTAGAAGTTCTCGGCACATTCACACCCAAAATTGTACGAATGGATAAATAGCTATAATTTGAAATTTTGATTGGGGCGTTTCCCTTCGGGTAGGGCTGTTCGCTATATCTTTTGCTACAAGTTATTCTACCAATAGAATAATCGGATAAGCAAAAGGATGCCGCTTCCATCCCTAACGCAGCAGAGCTTCTTTGAGCAATTGAAATGAAATAGAAATGAGCTATTCCATCAAAAGTAAATTAGTAAATGAGAACACGATTCTCAAAAAGTAAAAACAATGGACAATAATAAACACGTCTTACAAATAACCTCCGGAAGAGGTCCAGCCGAATGTACTTGGGTAGTCGCTCAAGTGCTTAAAAAAATGGTGCAAGAAGCAGCCGATTCCAATTTAAAATCGACTGTACTGCAACACGAAGCAGGCTCAGAAAACGGAACCGTAGAAAGTGCTTTGGTGCAAATTGAAGGGAAAAATGCCCAAACATTCGCGCAATCCTGGATCGGAACTATTCAATGGATCGGTCAAAGTACGTTTCGAAAGTTTCACAAACGCAAAAATTGGTTCATCGGCGTTTTTGAAGTAGAACAATCAGCGACAGCTCAAATATCTGAAAAAGACATTCAGTATCAGGCAATGCGGAGTTCGGGCGCAGGTGGACAACACGTCAACAAAGTGAGTTCGGCCATACGCGCTACGCACATTCCAAGCGGAATTTCAGTTGTGGCTATGGATTCACGTTCGCAGCATCAAAACAAAAAGTTGGCTACCGAACGATTGCTTCAAAAACTAGAGCAAAATCAAGTAGAACAACTCAAAAATGAGTTTCAAACTACCTGGACGAACCAATTGCAAATTCAAAGAGGAAATCCGATTCGGGTATTTCAAGGAACGGATTTTAAAAAAGAAAAAATTAGTAAAAACAACAAATCGGAACGACAGAAAGCCAAAAACGAAATCAGAAAAGAAATCTGAAATGGTTTTTCCCATCCGATTGTAAAAGAACAACAAAATGAAAACTGTAGATAAATATTTATTTCAAGCCTTGGACAACTATCCATTCAACTTAGAAGAAACAGTTGAATCATTGGATTATGCCTTGTCGTACGACGATAAAAACACTATGGCGTTGTGTTTGTATGCGCGAGTGTACGCCGAACAATTGTTGAATTATGAAGAAGCCAAAAGCCTTTTCGAAAAAGCGATTGGCATCAACATCAACGCTATTGAAGTCTATCCGTTTTACATTCAAACTCTTTTATTAAATGAGGATTGGGATGAAGCCGAAAAAGTAATCGACTTTGCTGTAACCATCAAAGGAATCAACAAAGTGGAAATTCTTTTGAAGCGAGTTTTACTTTTAGAATTAAAAAGAGAATTCAAAAAAGCACAAAAAACCATCAAAGAAATCAAGTTGCTTTTAATTGATTCGGATTACAACTATTTAATAGAAGAAACTGAAAGAAGGTTGAATGAAAAACTCGGCAAGAAATCAGACGATAACGATTCGCCCAAGAAAAAGAAGTCCAAAAAAAAGAGCAGTAAATAAACTGCTCTTTTTGCTTTTATGTAGTTTTGATTAATCAGTAAACACATTAAACCCATTGTTTATCAAGGTTTGTTTGTCTATTATTCCTTGCCCTGTTGGTGGCGCTGGCGGGTTTTGGTTTAAATCAATTTGGACAGAACTCGATAGCGGTTCAAAAGGGATAAATTTGCTCAAGATGCTATTAACCTGATTGGATGGTAATGCATTTCCCGAAAAATCATAACCATTTGAAACATTCATCTCCGTACTTGTTTGATTGGCTAACATTATATTATTCAGTAAAGGGTTTTCAGTTATAATAAGGGGTATATTGTAAAATTGTAGTAATCCTAAAGATATAATAGGTAAAATGGCATTCTGCTGAATAGTGATAGAAGAATTAGCAGTAGCGCTTGTCAAAGCAGGCATTTCGATTGATGTTAGTAGGTTGTTATATGATATATTAAATTCAACACCTATTAGTTGGGTAAGTACAGGGAAATTAACAGACACTAAGTTAGGCATCAATCCTAATGAAAAACTACAATTACTATCTTTTCCAATTCGAGTCAATGATGGGAAATTTATATTTGTAAGAGCATCATTGTTGTCCATAGCCATGTAAGTGCCTATATAAGAAAGGGAATCAAAATTAATTGTAGAAAGTACAGGGTTGTTTCCAATGAGCATTGTTTCGTACACTTTTGTAAGGTTTCCTAAATTTATACTTGTTAATGAAGAATTATTATAGATTTCAACCCTTACCATGGTCTTTAATGCGCTCAAATCTAGTGCAGTTATATAGGGATTATTTTGTATATAAATATTTTCGGTGTTGGGTCCGGCTTCCTCCGCAATTTGCGCATCAACTTCTGCCTGAGTAGCTTCTTCGGAAATATAAATTGATGTCTTTCCTAAATTTTTACTTTTTTGAGCATACAACGCATAAGGTACACTCAACAATTGACTCGTTCCTACCACATCATAATTACTTCCGCCGTTAGGATCAGTCTCTGTTTTTATAAAAAAGATTCCTGTCGACCAGTCAATTCCTGCAAAAGTTCCTGTTATCGGAGTTCCACCACCAATTTCAATACTCAACAATCCATTTTCGTTGGTAGTATTCGTCATGGTTTCGCTGTAAACCACTGTTCCGGATGGTGAATCTTTGAGAATGCTAATGCGTAATCCGATGGGTGAATTGGCAACCAAATCACCAGTGTTATTGCGGATTACCGATTGATAACTCATCTTTTGCGGAGCTTGTGCTACTGCTAAAAACGTAAAAATTAGTGCTACAACTGTTAAGTAATTTCTAAATCTATTTTTCATTGCTATTTTTTCAAAATTTTAAACGATTTTATTGTTCCATCATTGGAGATTACATTCAAAAAATAAACGCCTTTTGGATTGTTTTCCATTGAAAAGGTGGTTTCCAAGTTGGTTATTTTTTGCAAACCATACACTATTTTTCCATTGATGTCATATACTTGATAGCTTAAGTCAGACAGGTTTTCTTGAGGTATTTTTAACGTCAATAAATTGCTTGTTGGGTTCGGATACACTACCATTACTAAAGCAATGTTTGGGTAATCTGAAGTGCCCAAAACTTGAATCTCGTAAGGTTGTTGCACGCCATCACTTACGATTGTGCCTGCTGGACTTTTATACGAAATTTGACCTATAGAATAGCTTGCAGTGCCTGAAGTTCCAGCAGCATTTCCACCAGCTGCGACCGAACTTTTTTGAGCTTGTGTAGTAATTACAAGTAAGTTTATTAAAACAAAAAGGAGTTTGTTCATTGGTTTCAATATCAAAAAAATATAGGCAAAGATAAGTAAAAGAGTGTTTTATATTAGTTTAAAATAATTGATCTTTTAATTGTTGCAAATAGCTAGCAACGATTTATTACTATATTTACAACACTATTTTAAATGCAATGGAAGCGAACTTAATTGCCAATTTCTGGAAACGAACTCTTAATTCAACTAATGAAACGTCAACCTGGGCGGAAGAAGTGGAGTTTTTATACAAATCGGGAATCAGTTTAGAAGTTGCAATAGCTTATTTGTATGCTGAAAAACCAAGTTTGGACCAATTTACCAATTGGATTCACCAGCAAACAAAATCCAATAGTACGTCAATTGAAAACACAGAAGACGTTTTAACAACTGAAGATTTAGCATTTTGGAATCAAAACGGTTACATAGTAGTAAAGAATGTCATTTCAAAAGAAGATTGTGAAAACACTCGAAATGCCATTTGGGAATTTTTAGCAAAAAGCATTGAAGACGAGCAATCGTGGTATACTCAACATCCAGAACAAAGCGGAATGATGGTGCATTTTTCAGATCATCCAACACTCAATGCCAATCGAAATTCACCTCGAATACAAAAAGCCTACGAGCAATTGTATCAATCAACAGCCATTTATAAAACCATTGATAAAGTCAGTTTTAATCCGCCCATCACTAAAAATTACAGTTTCAAGGGAAGCAATTTGCATTGGGATGTAAGCTTGCATTTACCGATTCCGTATCGTTTGCAAGGACTAATTTACCTTTCGGATTGCACCGAAAATGAAGGTGCTTTTCATTGCGTACCCGGTTTTCACAATGAAATAGAGCATTGGATGAAAAATCTACCTGAAAACGTCAATCCAAGAGAATACGCTTTGCAAACTCTAAAACCCATTCCGATTGCGGGCGAAGCAGGCGATATGGTCATTTGGCATCAAGCTTTGCCGCATTGCGCCACTGCCAATTATGGAAAAATACCTCGTATGGTTCAGTATTTGACCTATTTTCCTAATGAATATAAAGAATCTGAAATTTGGATTTAGATTTTTAAAGTCACAAAAACTAAATTGTAAATTTACCGTACTTTTGCAAAAATAATCATTTTGAAAGACCTACTTCTCATCACTCCGCCTTTCACGCAATTAAATACGCCTTATCCCGCAACGGCTTATTTGAAAGGGTTTCTGAATACCAAGAATATTCCATCTTTTCAAATGGATTTAGGAATTGAGGTGATTTTAGAGTTGTTTTCGAGCAAAGGACTACAACAGGTTTTTTCGATAAACGATGTGCAACTTGATACATCGAACAGTCAACGAATTTTTTCATTAAAAGAAGAATACATCAAAACCATTGATGTTGTAATCACTTTTTTGCAAGGAAAAAACCCTTCGTTAGCACGTCAAATATGCAGCGGAAATTTCCTGCCCGAAGCGTCCCGTTTTGATCAATTAGATGATATGGAATGGGCATTTGGAACCATGGGAATTCAAGACAAAGCCAAGCATTTTGCTACATTATATTTGGAGGATTTGTCGGATTATATTGTGGAATGTGTCGATGAAAATTTTGGGTTCAGTCGCTATGCCGAACGATTGGGTAGAAGCGCTAATTCGTTTGATGAATTGTATCAATATTTACACCAACAACCTACTTATATTGACCAAATTACACTCCAAATTCTAGAAAGAAGAATTGAAGAAGTTGAACCTAAATTGGTTTGTTTTTCAGTTCCTTTTCCGGGCAATTTATACAGTGCTTTTCGTTGCGCTCAATTCATAAAAGAACATTTTCCGACTGTAAAAATAGCAATGGGCGGCGGTTTTCCCAACACCGAATTACGCGATGTAAAAGACAAACGTGTTTTCGAATTCTTTGATTTTATTACTTTGGATGATGGTGAACTACCAATTCAATTGCTAATTGAGAATGAACAATTGACAACTGCTAAAGAATATAAAAGAACATTTCTTTTAGAAAACGATGAAGTTGTTTATAAAAATAATTCCACTCAACCCGATTACAAACACAGCCAAGTAGGAACTCCAGATTATTCGGATTTACCATTAGCCAACTACATTTCAGTCATCGAAATGGCCAACCCAATGCACAGTTTGTGGAGTGATGGTCGTTGGAACAAACTCACTATGGCACACGGTTGTTACTGGGGAAAATGTACGTTTTGCGATATTTCATTGGATTATATTAAATTATACGAACCTATTGCAGCCAAATTATTGGTTGACCGAATGGAGGAACTCATTGCTCAAACGGGTGAAAATGGTTTTCATTTTGTAGACGAAGCCGCACCGCCAGCTTTAATGCGCGAAGTGGCTTTGGAAATCATTCGCCGTAAATTAGTAGTGAGTTGGTGGACGAACATTCGATTTGAAAAAAGTTTCACGGCCGATTTGTGTTTACTACTCAAAACTTCGGGTTGTATTGCGGTTTCTGGAGGATTGGAAGTCGCTTCCGACCGATTATTGGAATTGATAAAAAAAGGAGTTACCGTAGAACAAGTAGCCCAAGTTACCCGAAATTTTACCGAAAGCGGCATCATGGTTCACGCGTATTTGATGTACGGTTATCCAACGCAAACTATTCAAGAAACGATTGATAGTTTGGAAATGGTACGTCAGTTATTCGAATTGGGTGTTTTGCAAAGCGGATTTTGGCATCAATTTGCCATGACTGCACATTCGCCAGTAGGAATGTTTCCTGAAGAATTTGGTGTCATTCCAGAGTTAAACGAGATTACTTTTGCGAATAATGATGTTAATTTCAAGGATAAAACGGGCATCAATCATGATAAATTCAGTTACGGATTGAAGAAATCGTTGTTCAATTATATGCACGGAATCGGATTTGATTTTGAGTTGAGTGAATGGTTCGATTTTAAGATTCCGAGAACAACTGTACATCCAAATTATATTGATGATTGCTTCGTGACCCACAATGATTTTTCTCTCAAATCAACCGCAAAAGTGGTTTGGATAGGAGGAAAGCCCATTGAATCCATATTCTCCAAATCCAAAAAAGGAACTACATGGGAAATGATGCAACTCACTTTTCATGAAAAAACACAATCGATTGATATCACTTTAGAAAAAGATAAAGGTGAATGGTTGATAAAGTCGTTAGAATTAATTTCGGTTTCCAATGATAAATTACTCACGATAGCTCAGTTAAAAGAAAGTTTTGAAACTGAATGGGACGATTTTGAACTGTTTTGGTTCTCTAAACCCATTGATAAATTAAGGCAATTTGGGCTTGTTGTTTTATAAAAAAAACGCAAACCAACTTAATGATTTGCGTTTTAAACTTGAGAACCTTATAATTACTCTTTCACAATTTTCTCTACTTTACTTCCTTCATCGGTTGTGATTTTTAAGAAGTAAATTCCACTTTGTCTTTTGGATACATCTAAAATCGATTCGTTTGAATTTTCTATGACTGTTTCCAAAATTCTACCTTGTACATCATATAGTTCAATAATTTTGATATTGAATTTGCTATTGATATTGACATTACCATGGGTTGGATTTGGGGAAACGCTAATACTGTCATCAAATTGAGAAATTGAATTGCTTAAAGTTTGAAAAGTTGTGAAAGCAATGTTAGTATCAATAGGCGCATTGTAATCAAAATAGATATTGGCTCTTTTTGAAACATAATCACCATCGCCTAAATCTTCTTTTGATCTAATTTTGAACAATACATTTCCGTGTCCACCTACAGGTGGATTTCCACCAGCAGCATCTAAATTAATTCCTTCAAACATAAACTCAACTCTGTTGTTGGTGATTTGAGTGTACGAAGGATGAGAGGTATTAAGTAATTGTAGAGTGGAGATATCGTATTTGCTTGCATCAATATCCAATTTCACTACTACATTTTCTGCATAATAATTTCCGGTGTTTTCAAAGTTCACAATATAGTGAAGGTAATTCCCAATTTCTGATGGTGGAACGGTTTCTCCTTGCAAACAACGAATGTCATTAGGATCAAAAGAACCGACAACAATTTGGTTCAGTATAAATTGATTATCAAAAATGTATTCGTCGTTGTTATTTGGGCTAATTTGTGCTGTGAAAGTCAGAACATCATCAATGTTTACAGGATTTGCTTCGGTAGGTGTATTTATTAAAAAGAATACAGTTATTGTTCTTGTTTCAAATGGATGTAAGGTTTCATAACCAAAATTTACAAAATTAGCTCCAGTTCCAGTTATTGGCTCACTAGCTGAAACTAACTGCATTTTATCAGCATCGTATTCCAAATACAATCCGTTAGATGTTGAAGGTAGAATGGTATTTCCTTTATTTTTATACGTTATTTCATAAGTAGCTTGAAAACCCGGACGAGCAGGAACGATTGGAGCAATAACAATTTCTAAATCTTGGTGTGAACCATTGGGTGAAATACAAAAGTTTTGAGTTGTAGTATTGTAATTAGTATCTGCAAAAGGAATGGCTGCACTTACCGGAGTGAGAACAAAAAAACTTGGGTTCTCAAGAACAGGTTGTACAGTAAAATTTCCTGCGAGAGTATAAAAATTGTAAATTCCAGCTGCATTGGTAAATGTTGCACCTTGATTGGTTCCATCGTTAATATTCATTCTAATATTTGGTTCGAGCTGATCATTTACATCACAACCATTGTTGTTATTATCAAATGATACCGCGCCATTAATAGTGTTGTAATTTCCACCGGGAATAAACGTACAGTATGAATTGACAACTGTTGAGGTATTTCCCAATGCACTAAGGCTATTCTGAATTGATTCAACTTGAAATTCATCGGCACAAATAAAGGTTAGTGCTGGATTGTTAGAAAAAACATACTGATTATCAAAATTGACCTCGTCTCGACCATTTTTAACAAATAAGCTCTCCAAATTATTGTTGGAACATAACAAAACTGTCAAATTTGTATTTTGGCTCGCATCCAATGTTGTTAACTGATTGTTAGAAACACCAACTACACTTACAGTTTCTAAATTAGAAATATCAATTGTTGTTAAATTATTATCATTCAAATAAAGCGCCTCAACTTGGGTAAGCATTGAAAGGTCAATAGAAGAAAGTTGGTTATTTTGTAAGTTTAGTTGTACCACTCCTTCAGCACCATTTAAATCAATAGAAGTTAGTTGGTTGTTGCTTAAATTTAAAGTGTAAATGTTAGATAATGTGCTGACATCAATAGAGGTTAATTGGTTGAAATGACAACTTAAATCTTCCAAATTAGTTAACGGCAATACATTCAAAGAAGTTAATAAGTTGTTGTTACAGACTAACCAATCTAAATTGGTAAGCATACTGACATCAAGACTGGTCAGTAGATTTTCTCCAATCTGTAATTTAACAAGATTGGTATTGGATGAAAAATCAACGCTAGTTAGATTGTTATTGGTACATCGTAACCATCCTAGAGAAGTAAAAGCCTCAATTCCATCTAAAGAATTAATTCCAGCGCCAAGAACATCAATAAAGTATACGTTTGCGGCTTCACTGTATTGTATTTCACCGTCTTGATTGGTGTCAACAATCATGGGTTGGAAATTGGTTCCACCAGCTACTCCAATTGTCGCATTTGAAGCTAATAGTAACGATTTGAAATTCGCATCAGGAATAGTGACAATTTGTGCATTGGCTGATCCAACTGCAAAAAATAAAAGGTAGAGTGCTTTTTTCATAATTTATTCTTTAATGATTTTTTCTACTTTACTTCCTTCATCAGTAGTGATTTTTAAGAAGTAAATTCCATTTTGTCTTTTGGATACATCTAAAATCGATTCGTTTGAATTTTCTATGACTGTTTCCAAAATTCTACCTTGTATGTCATATAATTCTACCGATTTGATATTGAATTTGCTAGTAATATTGATATTTCCACTGGTTGGATTTGGGAAAACTACAACATCATTCTCATACAATATAGGATCAACTATAAGCGACTGATAAGTTGTTTGAGCAATGTTTGTGTCTATTGGTGCGTTGTAATCAAAGTAAATGTTAGCTCTTTTGGCTACAGTATCCCCATTGCTTAACTCTTCTTTCGATTTGATTTTGAACAATACATTTCCGTGTCCGCCAACAGGTGGATTTCCACCAACAGCATCTAAATAAATTCCTTCAAAAATAAATTCAACTTTGTTACCTGTTATACGAGTAAAAGGAGAATGAGAAGTGTTGAGTAATTGTAAAGTTGAAATATCAAACTTAGTAGTATCAATATCTAATTTCACCACCACATTTTCTGCATAGAAATTTCCAGTATTTTCAAAATTGACAATATAGTGAAGGTAATTTCCAATTTCAGATGGAGCAAGGGTTTCTCCTTGCAAACAAGTGATGTCATTTGGGTCAAAAGAGCCAACAACAACTTGTTTCAATGGAAATAAATTATTGACTACATTTTCTTCAAAGTTGGACGTTACACCTGTTGCCGCAAAATTCAACTCTTCACCAATTGCAACAGCTGGAGTATCTGTTGGACTATTTATTTCAAATTCAACTTCAATCGATCTTGTTTCAAAAGGATATAGATTAGTAAATCCCCATGTGAGCATTCCTTGCGTTTGAGACAATACAGTTTGAGATGAACTGATGTAATCCATTAAATCATCCTCAAAATCCAAACTGATTTGCCCAACAGGAAAAACAGTATTTCCAATATTTCGATACGTTATTTGATATTGAGCTTCAAAACCAGGTCGAGCCGCACTTATAGGTACAATCACAACTTCTAAATCGTAATAAACTCCATTGGCAGAAATGCATATATTTTGTGTACTTACATTATTGTTGTTGTCAGGAAAAACAACTGATAAAGGAGATGGCGTAAAGGTAAAAATAGAAGGATTTTCCAGTTGAGGTGAAAGATTAAATGTTCCTGCTCCAGTGTAAAAATTATAAAAAGCAGCACCATTAGTAAATGTCGCCCCAGTTTCTGCACCATCATTGATATTGATTTTGATGTACGACTGCGGAAAATCAGATGCATCACATCCATTAGAATTATGGTCAAAAAGAACATTTCCTTCAATAGTATTGTAATTTCCTCCTGGTGTAATAGAACAGTATGAGCTAATAACTGTTGCAGGATTTGCTGAGGCTTGTAAATTAGTTATTTGATTATCATCTGCACAAATGAACAATAAGTTTGGGTCATTTGGGAAATTAACAAACTCAGATCTTCCATTTTTTAAATATAAAGAAGTAAGTGGGTTATTATTACAATCTAATGTTGTAAGATTAGTACATGTCGAAACATCTAATGTTGTTAAAAGATTATTAGCACATGTAAAATTTGCAAATTGAGTATTACTTACATCAATGGATGTAAATAAATTTGAATCACAATGAAATTCAAATGAAATGTTTACTGTGGATAAATCGATACTTGATAATTGATTGCTCGAGCAATTGAATATTGTAAAGTTGGAGTTGGTAATGTTCAGATTATTAATTTGATTACCACTGCAATTAAAAATTAAGCCGCTTGAATTTACAGCTGAAAATGATGTTAGAGGATTCCCAGTACAGTAGAAATTTGTGAACGAACGATTATCAACGTTTAGTGAGGTCAATAAATTTGAATTACATGAAAAATTTGTAAAATTTGTTGAGTTGCCTAAATCGAGAGTAGTAATCAAATTGTTATCTAAGTTCAGATACGATAGTGCAGATAAACCTGTAAAATCAATTGTCGTCAGTTGATTGTCATTTGCTCTTAATTCCATTAAATTAGTACATCCTAAAATAGTTAAACTATTTAGAAGATTATAGCTACAATTAAGGAGTGTTAAGTTAGATAACCCCGACACGTTAAGACTTGTCAATTGATTATACTCGCAGCCTAAGATAGTTATGTTAGTAAATGATTGTATTCCAGTTAAATCAGATATGTTTGAATTTCCAACATTTACGGCATTAACAACTGAAGCCTCTGAGTATTGAATGGCACCGTCCGAATTTGTATCTACACCAGCTTGTATAAGCTTTAACCTAAAATTATTATCCGGAATATATACAACAGAATCAGTATCAAATACTTTTAGAGTAAAGCTTGTAATACTATAACAACTAGTATCAGGATTAAAAATAGTAGCATAAATGGTTTGAAGATGAGTCCCGGTGTAATTGGTAGTATTTAATATTGGATTAGTCGATGATTGAGCATCGATTAAGGTTGGGTAATAGGTAACCGTAAAAGTTGTAGAACCATTAAGTAAAAATGAATCTTGAAGAGTTAAATCAAAAGTAGCGCTTCCATCAGATGGATTTTCATACATAACTAAAACCGGAATGTTACTAGGAATTAATGGAGCAGGATTGGCAATTAATTGTAAGCTTGTAGTTGAAAAATTAGCGCTATCCGCTATTTCGGTTACTTTTACCCAAACAGTTTGTGAAAAAGGGATGATATTTTCGTAATTAGCGTTAGTATCTATTGGGAAACTACCCATTTGAGCATCCGCAATCGTTTCGTAATAGTTGAGGGTATATTCTGTCGATGAAAGTGAACCCATAATTTCTGCATTCTTACTCAGTAAATCAAAAGAAGTAAGCCCATTACTATCATTATCACACTTTACAATAGGAGTTGGGTTGTTAATAGGAACTGCGCCATTTACCGAAATACTAAAACTAGTTATTGAATAACACCCAGTAGCATTATTAAAAACTCTTACTCCAATAGTCTGAGGATTAGAAGCATTTGTATAAGTGGTAGCATTTATAATAGGATTTATGTCGTTTATTGCTTCATTTAACGAAGAATAATAGGATACAGACATTCCGCTTTGCCCATTTAAGATAGTTGCAGATTGATCAATCAAATTAAATAAAGCCATTCCATCATTTGGGTTTTCGTTTATAATGATGTCGGAAGGCTGATTCGCAGTTGGAGTTGGTATCAGAACCAAATCTAAAGAAGTTACTGAAAAAAGTGATGTGGTATAATCCGTCACTCGTGCATAAACCGTCTGAATGGGAAATGCAATAGTTACAAAAGAAGTAGGATTCATAATGCCACCCATTTGAGTGTTTTGAGCACCATCAAGTGTCGTGTAAAAATCAATACCGTGAGTTCCTGTATCTAACGAACCCAATATTTCAGCATATTTGGTTGTTAAGTCAAATGATTCAAAAGTATCATTGTTCATATCGCACTTTGTAAGCGGAGTTGGGTCGTTAATATCAGGTTGAGCATAGCAAAAACTTGACAACAATAGTAAAAACATTACTAATTTTTTCATAGGGTATACTGTATTTTTGTGTTTTGTTTTCATGATTCTAATTTTACAGATTCTTAATCAACTCCTGTAATTTTTCCTTTTTACTTTGTGCGATCGGAATGTTAGTATTATCAGCCATTATCACATAACCACCATCCGATTTTATATACGATTTCAAATACGATAAATTAATCAAATGCGACTGGTGTATGCGTTCAAATCCGTGTTCTGTAAGCATTTCTTCAAATTCTTTAAGCGTTCTAGAAATGAGTATCGGTTTATGGTTTTTGATGAAGAATTCGGTATAATTTACTTTTGCTTCACAACGAATAATATCCGAAACATCAAACAAATGAATGCCATCGCTGGTTGATAATGCAATTCGTTTAAAATTATCTACTTTCTTTCGAATGTTTTCCAACAATAAATCGATGTGCTCAAACGAATTACTTTTCCCAACCACTTCTTTAATTTTGATGATGGTGTTTTGTAATTCTTCAGGATCAACTGGTTTTAAAATAAAATCCAACGCACTGAATTTAAAAGCTTTAACAGCATATTGTTCGTGAGCAGTAATAAAAACAATATGTGCCTTAGTTTTTCCTTTCAATTGCTCCAAAATGTCAAAACCCGTTCCATCCGAAAGATGAATGTCCAAAAAAATAACCTGTGGATTTAATTGTTCCAAAGTCTCCACTCCAGTCTTCACACTTTCCGCTTCACCAATAATGTTGATTTCATTAGTGTAACGTTCCAAAAGGGCTTTTAAACCGGTTCGTAAATGTTTGTCGTCATCGATTAATACTGCTGTAATCATAATTTGAGTTTTCAGTCTCAGTCTCAGTTTTCAGTTGCATTTTCACCAGTGTTTTCACTGCGACTGCGACTGTCAACTGCGACTATTGTATATATTGTATTGGCAATCGCAAAGTCACTTTTGTGCCCTGAATTGCATTATTTTCTTCTATTTCTTTAATTTCAATTTGTGCCGATTTAGAAATGGTGGCTTCCATGATTTCCAATCTCTTTTTGGTGATTTCCAACGCCATTGATTGATGTGCGGTCATTGAGTTTTCTTTCATTTCCTTTGATTTGGTAATGCCAATTCCGTTATCAGTAATCGTACAAACCAATTGATTATTGTGTACATCAAAATGAACTTCAATTTTTCCTTCACCTTCCTTGGGAACTAAACCATGAAGAATGGCGTTTTCAACAAAAGGCTGAATCAATAATGGAGGTAAACCCATATTAAATTCGACTTTTTCACTCGACACAATCGAAAAGGTAAAACTGTTGTGAAACCGCAATTGTTCTAATTCCAGATAATTTTGCAATCCTTCAATTTCTTTGTCAATCGGGATAATAGAACCTTTAGAATATTCTAACGTCAATCGCATTAATTTGGAAAATTTGGATAAGTATTTCAAGGCAGAATCCGTTCCGTTTTGTACTATAAAACTCGATATCGATCCTAAGCAATTGAATACAAAATGCGGATTCATCTGTAAATGCAAAGCTTTTTGCTCGTATTCGGTTACTTCTTTTTGAAGCGTTAATCTTCGTTTTACTTGACGTCTATTAAAAATCACAAACACTAATCCTAATAAAAGTAAACCTCCGATTATAGAAAATAAGGTAATTAGTTTTTGTCTTTTGTTCTTCTCTAAAAGCAACGATTCTTTCATTTGATATTCAAAATCCATTTCGGCTCGAACAAACTTTTTGTTGCTTTCCAGATTATTGATGCTGTCTCGTGCTTTTACATATTCCTTGTAATGAATCAGAGATTGTTGATGATTGCCTAAAGCATCGTAAACATCGCTCAATAATTTCTCCGAATGAAAGGTTTGATCCAACAGGCCGACTTCTTGAGCATTGTTCAACGATTGAGTAGCATATTTAATAGCTTCAGAATTGTTCTTCTGTTCATAATTCAGTTGACCTAAATTGTACAAAACCAATGAAGCTCCGTGTTTGTTTTGCATCTCTTCATACATCTCAAGTGATTGGGTATATGAAGAAATAGCTTCGTTTATTTGATTTTGATTTTTGTAATAATCGCCTAAGTAGTTTTTCAATAAGGCAAATCCACGTTGATTATCAATTTTTTCAAATAGCTTTTCTGCTTTTTTATAGTAGTTGAATGCTTCAGATGAATTTCCTTGCTCAAAATAAATCACACCAATGTTAGTGAGTGATGTAGCTGCGGCTTGTTCTCCAATTTCCTCTTGAATTTGTAGTGCTTTTTTGAAATAATGAAGTGCTTTCGGATTATTTCCTTGTGATTTATATACAATTCCGATGTTATTATAGGCTTTCGAAACATTGTTTTTCTGCCCAATTGCCAAATAAATTTTCAGTGCTTTTTGATAATTTTCTAATGCTAACGAATAATTATTTTCTTCAGAAGCAATTACTCCAATACTGGCATAAGCTTTAGCCAATCCATTTTTAATTTCTTTGGAATCGTCATCTTCAGCTAAGACACTAAAATTGGTTTTTGCTTTTTCAAAATCAACTTTGGCTTGCTTGTAATTCCCTAAAATAATATTCGAATTTCCTTTGTTTAAAAATGAAGTTGCCAATCCAAATGGATAGTTGATTTTTTTGGATAAAGAGGCCGCTTTTTGTGCATAAAAAGCGGTAGAGTCAGGGTTGCTTTCTTTGTACTTGTTAGAAATATGATTGTATAAATTAGCTTTTGCAGTATCAATTTTAGTAACAAGTAAAACACGTTTTAAACTATCAATTTCCTGATTTTGAGCAGAACTCATTCCGCAAAAAATCAGGAGTAGAAATAAACGCAGTACAGATAATTTCTTTTTCAAAACATTAGTTTTTAACTTAGCAAAACAAAGATAGAGTAAGTTTTTGGTTTAAATGGAGTCACTTATTATTTGATGGTTTTGACTTATTAATTCCGATAAGTGATTTATATCTTTCGAAAACTATTTTGGATGTAACTATATTTATTTACCAACTTTATGAGATTTATCAGTTTCGAAAACGTTTTCTTTTACTAAATTTACTCCAAATAAATTAAAGCCTTATGAGTACAACTTATAAACTTTCGGTCAATCATTCTACTTCCTTTGAATTGACAGAAAGTGACCTTCAAAATTTGGACGCCGTAAGTACCGGTGAAAACAAATTCCACATCCTTAAAGAGAATAAACCTTACAAAGCCGAAATTGTTTCTGCTGATTTCATTGCTAAAAAATACACTGTCAAAGTCAATAACAATACTTATGAAGTGGCTATTTCAGATGCATTGGATATCCTTATTCAAAGTATGGGAATTGAACGCGGTCGAACCAAAGTGGTGAATGCCATCAAAGCACCAATGCCAGGATTAATATTGGAAATCAGTGTAGAAGTAGGTCAAGAAGTAAAAGAAAACGACCCGCTTTTAATTCTAGAAGCCATGAAAATGGAAAACAGTTTCCTTTCTCCACGAAATGGTACTATCAAATCCATCGCAGTTCAAAAAGGAATGGCGGTTGATAAAGGACAATTATTAATTGAATTTGAATAGCCAACGGTTTTAACCGTTGGGTAAATAAAATAAAATGACAAAAAAAATAACCAAAATATTAGTGGCCAATCGCGGTGAAATTGCCATTCGCGTTATGAAAACGGCCAAAAAAATGGGCATCAAAACGGTAGCAGTTTTTTCTACTGCTGATCGAAATGCACTGCATGTAAAATACGCAGATGAAGCAGTTTGTATTGGTGAAGCCGCTTCCAGTCAATCGTATTTGCGCGGTGATAAAATTGTTGAAGTCTGCAAACAATTGGGTGTAGACGCAGTTCATCCGGGTTACGGATTTTTAAGTGAAAATTCCGCTTTCGCCGAAGAATGTGAAAAAAACAACATCATTTTCATCGGTCCAAAATCGAAAGCAATCGAAATGATGGGAAGCAAACTCGCTGCCAAAGAAGCCGTAATGAAATACGATATTCCAATGGTTCCCGGAGTAGATCACGCTATTATTGATGTTGAAGAAGCCAAGAAAACAGCCAAAGCAGTTGGATTCCCTATTCTGATTAAGGCATCAGCTGGCGGTGGCGGAAAAGGAATGCGTATTGTTGAAAAAGAGGAAGATTTCGAATCACAAATGAATCGTGCCATCAGTGAAGCCACTTCTGCTTTTGGTGATGGATCCGTTTTTATTGAAAAATACGTTACTAAACCGCGCCACATCGAAATACAAATTATGGCTGACAGTCACGGAAATGTATTATATGTTTTTGAACGCGAATGCAGTATTCAACGTCGACACCAAAAAGTAGTCGAAGAAGCGCCATCGTGTATTTTAACGCCAGAAAAGCGCAAAGAAATGGGTGAAGCTGCCGTAAAAGTAGCTCGCGCTTGTGACTATTTGGGAGCTGGAACGGTTGAGTTTTTAATGGATGCTGATCATAATTTTTATTTCCTCGAAATGAATACGCGTTTGCAAGTAGAACATCCAGTAACTGAAATGATTTCGGGCTTGGATTTGGTCGAATTGCAAATTCGAGTGGCTCGTGGTGAAGAATTAACCATCAAACAAGAAGATTTAGTGATTCACGGTCACGCAATGGAACTTCGTGTGTATGCTGAGGATTCGATGAATGATTTCCTACCGAATGTTGGCTTTTTAAGCAAATACCAATTGCCAGAAGGAGAAGGAATTAGAGTTGATAACGGAATTGAAGAAGGAATGGACGTACCCATTTACTACGATCCGATGTTGTCTAAATTGGTGACGTACGGTAAAACACGTGAAGAATCTATTGAGTTGATGATCAAAGCCATCGATAATTACCATGTTGAAGGTGTTGCAACTACATTACCTTTTGGAAAATTTGTAATGGAACACGAAGCGTTTCGCTCGGGCGATTTTGATACTGGATTTGTAAAAGCGTATTACGATGCCGAAAAACTAAAATCATCTCTGGATAAAGAAGCAGAAATAGCTGCTTTACTAGCATTGCGTCAGTATGTAGAGGATAAAAAAATATTGAGATTACCGATTAATTAATAGTATAATGTATACTGTATAGATGTAGAATGAAAAATTCAAAGAGCAATATACAGTGTACAATTTACAGTATACAAGAAAAAATGGAAGACAAAATCAAAATATTAAACGATAAAATAGCTTTAGCCAAATTAGGTGGAGGCGAAAAACGAATTGCCAAACAACACGAGAAAAAGAAATTAACCGCTCGCGAGCGCGTTGAATATTTACTCGATGAAGGTTCGTTTGAAGAAATCGGAATGTTGGTAACCCATCGTACTACCGATTTCGGTATGGAAAAAGAAATTTACTACGGTGATGGTGTAATTACGGGTTACGGAACCATAAATGGTCGTGTAGTATATGTTTTTGCGCAAGATTTCACCGTTTTTGGTGGTGCGTTATCCGAAACACATGCCGAAAAAATATGCAAAGTAATGGATATGGCCTTACGAAGCGGGGCACCCATGATTGGTCTAAACGATTCGGGTGGTGCTCGTATTCAAGAAGGTGTTCGTTCTCTCGGAGGTTATGCTGATATTTTTTACAGAAATGTACAATCGAGTGGTGTGATTCCACAGATTTCGGCGATTATGGGTCCATGTGCTGGTGGAGCAGTGTATTCGCCTGCCATGACCGATTTTACTATGATGGTTGAAGGCAACAGTTATATGTTTGTTACGGGTCCGAATGTGGTGAAAACCGTTACCAACGAAGAAGTAACTTCGGAAGAATTGGGTGGAGCCAGTACACATTCAACTAAATCGGGTGTAGCACATGTAACTTCTCCAAACGGAATTGAATGTTTGGAAGACATCAAGAAAATGTTGAGTTATATGCCACAAAATAATCGCGAAACTACGCCTAAATTACCTTATGTTTTAGGAGATGAAGTACGCGAAAAATTAGACACAATTGTGCCTGATAACGCCAACAAGCCATACGATATGCACGATGTAATTGATAACATCATTGATGAAGATTCATTCTTTGAAATTCACAAAGATTTTGCCGAAAACATTATTGTTGGTTTTGCTCGTTTGGGCGGAAGAAGCATCGGAATTGTGGCTAATAATCCAAAGTTTTTAGCAGGATGTTTGGATGTGAAAAGTTCGATAAAAGGTGCGCGATTTGTGCGTTTCTGCGACTGTTTTAATATTCCGTTGTTAGTGTTAGAAGATGTACCAGGATTCTTACCTGGAACCGATCAAGAGTGGAATGGAATCATAGTTCACGGAGCAAAATTGTTGTATGCTTTCAGTGAAGCGACTGTTCCGAGAGTAACTGTAATCACACGTAAAGCCTACGGTGGTGCTTACGATGTAATGAACTCAAAACACATTGGTGCCGACATGAATTTTGCTTGGCCAAGTGCCGAAATTGCAGTAATGGGAGCCAAAGGTGCTTCTGAAATTATCTTCAAAAAAGAAATCAGTGAAGCGACTGATCCAACTGCTAAATTGTTGGAAAAAGAAGCAGAATATGCCGATTTATTTGCTAATCCGTATACGGCAGCGCAACGCGGATTTATTGATGAGGTAATTTTGCCAAAAGATACACGCAGAAAATTATTAAAAGCATTCAGCATGCTCGAAAATAAAGTTGTCGATACTCCCAAACGCAAACACGGAAATATTCCGTTGTAATTGAATCTTATTATCCTAACAGGTTTTCAAAACCGTTAGGTATTAAAATAAAAAATCCGCTTTTAAAAGCGGATTTTTTATTTTTAACTCACTGCTTGTTTCATAGTACTGACCCAACCCGCAGGATTTATATTTTCAGTAGTGTCATTAGCATTGTAAAATTCCCAACCCATTGCACCACCAATTTGTCCGCTGTATTGTTTGTTGAGACTGGATAAGGTTTGTGCAACAGTTGCTATAGCAACATAACCACTACCGTCACTCGGGTTGGTTAAAGAACCACCAACAATTTGTTGCGGTGAATACCCATTGCTGATAATGGAATTATAATCATAATCGTTGGCCAATGTTCCAAAACCACTATAAAATTGAACGTTAAACCAATCAATTGAGCCTTTTAGTGTAGACCAATCAATTCCAGAAAGTGGATCATTATTTCCCGATTGTAAAGCAGAGCAAACTGGTGCAGAAGTAATGTAGAAATTGGAAGGGAAATCATTACGTAAATCGATGATAAATCGTTGAATATCGCTTTGTGCTACTGGTTCTTCCACATCCAAATCAACTCCATCGAAATGATAGTTTTGCAACATACTTTTAAATAGAGGATAAAAGGTGTTGTAATCATTAAAAAGTGTTGAATAAGCTCCGCCAGCACCACCTAACATTGCAATTAAAAGTGTACCATTTTGTTGTGCTTTTTGCAAAACAGGCCACAACGAGTTGTACATAGGATCGTTTGGAGTATTGTCATTCAAGTGGATGTAAGGAATGTCTTTTCCGCCTATGCTATCATATCCAAAGTGAAATGACGATAAATTAATGGCAGTTAAACTTCCATAACATTGAGGTAAAACATTTAAATTTTGTAGTGTTTGTAAATAAACGACTACTCGGTTACTTGTTGTGTTCATGTTTTTTAGTATTAGATAGTTATTTTAATTGCAAACGTTGGGAGCAATAGCGCTCATGTAACCATAACCGCAACGCGAATTATGTGCATTGGCAAAAAGACTAAAATCTCCTGCAATTAGTGCAGTACAGATGTCTTGCAATTGTTGTGATGCCAATGTGTTGGTCATTGGTACTAATGTATAAACTCCATTAATAGGGTTTGGAATGTAAAATGTGGTATTCAACGTACCTACTGCAGAGTAACCCAACAACCCAATAGCAGTAATGGCAACTGCTGCAGCTACACCCTCAATTGTGCCCAATTTTAAGAAATAGAAATCCAAAGTTCCTGCTGTGGTTGGAGCTGGAGGTAATAGAGGAACGATGTCTAAATAGTTTTCATATAAAAAGGTATCGGGAAATAATTTATTATAAGCCGTTGCATAATCAGAAGTACCTGAAAGCGGTGGTGCAAACAGATAAACTGATGTAGCATAGATTCCGAGATTGGATAAATAATAAGCTGCAATTGGCGCCATTCCGGCTCCTTTGCTGTGTCCAGTTATGTATAATTTTGCAGAAGGATTGGCTTTTAGTAAACTTTTAATTTGCATTACGATGGGTGCTAAAATGGCATTGACTGCATTGTTGAAACCATCGTGCACTTTACCTTGAATTCCAGTGACAGCTACTGGTTTTACTAACAGATCGTTTACCCAATCCATAATCGAATTGTAGACCGTTCCTCTGAATGCTAGAACGATTCCGTCTTGATTGATTCCCACTGTGCAAGCCGCATTGGAATTGTTGGCATCGCTACCAATCATTACTGGTGGCGTTGAATAACCTACGCCCGAATAATAGGGTTCAGTTTGTGGAGTTGGACCCGTTGGTGGATATACAAATGGAATGGAATAGGTGAGTACGCTTGCGCAAAGCATTCTTCCTTCGATGGTGGTGGCTACTGTTGACATGATTTTTGAATTAAAGAGTTTATTGAAACAAATTTCTTTAAACAGTATAGTTCATTGTAGCGTAAAAATCCCTGTTTTTTGGATTAGGTAGAATTACGTAATTATTGAATATCAGTTGATTAGAATTACTGATTTTGTGTACGACGTTTCTAAACTAGCCCCGATTGCAGCAACTATCCTCGCAGAGATAGTGCGAAAAGCGGGAACATGGACTACAAGAATGCCCAAGCCTTTTGCTTCCAAAAACTCAGTAAAATCAACACCTCAGAACGGTTAGGTTTAAATTTAAGTTAAAAAACCGAGGTAAAATGGCATTTTTTTGCTAACTTGTGCCACTTTTTATTGGGTACAAATGTGCCTCCAAAAATCTATTTTCATGCAGTTTTTCAAGTATTTCATCGTTGTGTTTTTGTTTTGTGGTTTTACTTCTTTTGGACAAAAAGTAATTAAGCACAAGGTGAAATCGGGCGAATCTATTTACTCAATTGCTCGAAAATACGATGTTACTGAAAAAGAGATTTACGAGTTGAATCCGAAGTTGAAAAATAAAGTTTTGGGATTGAAAACCGTTGTTGAGATTCCGAATAAAAAGTACAAAGAAGATGTAAAAAAGCCAAAAGAGCCTAAAAAAGAAGTGTTGGTTGCAGTGCCAGCAAACGCTCCAGTTGAAGTTGCAAATGCTCAATATTTAACCCATTTGGTTACTCCAAAACAAACGTTATATAGTATTTCTAAATTGTACGGCGTTTCTATGGAAACCATTTGTGATATGAATCCGGAATTGAAAACGGGCAATTTGAAAATCGGAGCTAAGTTGAAGATTCCGAATACGAACTACAATTCGAATGCTGTTGTAGAAGAAGTGAAAAATACAACTAAAGTAGTAATTGAAGAGCCTAAAGTTGTTGAAACCAAGCAAGTAAGTACGGTCACTCACAAAGTACAACCCAAAGAAACCTTGTACCGCATTTCAAAACAATACGGAGTTTCAGTAAGAGAACTACAATTGATGAATCCGAGTATTGGTTCTGGATTACCAGTTGGCTATGATTTGGTGGTGAAAAAAGGAGCAGATTTGCCTGTAAGTTCGCCTGATCCTGCAGTAAGTGAAAGTCCAAAAGATGTGGTCGAAGTGCAGCCGCTTTCATTAGAAAACATGAGTAAAGCTGATTTTATGATTGCAAAAGCATCGCAACATATTGGAACACGTTACCGAAGTGGCGGAACATCGCCAGGTGGATTTGATTGTTCGGGTTTGATGTTGGCGACTTTCCGTGAAATTGAAATGACGTTGCCGAGAACTTCAGCTGAGCAATCAAATCATGGAATTTCAATTGATCGTTCGCAGGCTCAAAAAGGCGATTTGATTTTCTTCGCAACGGGTAGAAAAGGCAGAATCAATCATGTTGGGATGGTGACAGAAGTGAATGGCGATGAAATCAAATTCATTCACTCTTCGATACAAGCAGGTGTGATTATCTCATCTACCAAAGAAGATTATTACGCTCGTCGGTTTGTTAAAGTAAACCGTGTGTTGACCGAACCTGCTATTCAACACTAAATTTGAAACCTATTCCGTGTAGATTTTCAATGGCGATTCCTTTTTCGTTAGCCAATATTTTGCGCAAGCGAGAAATGAATACATCCAAACTTCTTCCCATAAAATAGTCGTCGTTGCCCCAAAGAGATTTGAGGATTTCTTCGCGTTTCATCACTACATTTTTATTATCTAGAAAAAGCTTTAAAAGTTCGGCTTCGCGTTGGGTTAAACTGATCTTTTCGGTTTCAGTGAAAACCAAATAATTTTTGCAATCAAATTGGTATTTACCAACAGTATAAATGACTTTTTCGGCGGTAGTTGTCTTTTTTTGCGAGCGTTTTAAAAAGATTTCGATTTTTAGTAATAATTCTTCAATACTGAATGGTTTCACCAGATAATCATCGGCGCCCAAACGCAATCCTTTGATGCGATCTTCTTTTAAGGTTTTGGCCGAAAGAAAAATAATCGGAACTTCAGAATTGATTTGACGTACTTTTTCAGCCAAATCGAAACCATCCATTTTGGGCATCATAATATCAAAAATGCACAAGTCGAAGCCTTCTTTTTTAAAACTCTCCAAACACATTTCCCCATCAGTACAATGAGTCACATCGTAGTGTTGTTCTAGATTGTCTTTGGTTAGAAACGCTAAGGTTTCGTCGTCTTCTGCGTAAAGAATTTTATATTTTGTCATAGTTTAATTTATCACACTAATTTCACGAATTATCACTAATTATAGTGGTGTAATTTCAAAAATTGTTTTTATCATTTCGGAATCACAATCGAAATAGTAATTCCTTTATCGTCATTATTGGAAGCAAAAATTTTCCAATGGTGTTGAGTGCATATTTTTTTCACATAATACAATCCGAGTCCGAAGCCGTTTACTTCATTGCTTTTGGTGCTTGGGATTCGATAAAATTTATCAAATATAAAATTTAAATTCTTATTTGAAATACCAATTCCGTTATCACAAAAATCCATTCTGATTTGGTTCTTTTCTTCAGAAATAGTGACAATGATTTCCGGGTTTCCATCACAGTATTTTACCGAATTGTCCATTAAATTGTAAATGATATTGGTAAAATGGAATTCATCGGCTTTGATGGTATAGTCTTTATCAGTATTGATTTTTGCTATTAAATTAGGGTTTCGCAATTGCAAATTTTCAATTACCTCTTTTAGTATTGGAACAACTGTAACTTCAGTCAGTACCATTTTCATAGGCTCATTATCTGATTTGGCAATGTTGAGAATTTGCTCGATATGACTGTTGAGTTTTTTACTTTGACTGATGATGATTTCGGTATATTTCTCTAATTTTTCATCCTTTTTGATGCTTTCTTGTTTGTTTAAGTAATTGGAAGCGAGTAGGATGGATGAAAGAGGAGTTTTGAACTCGTGCGTCATATTATTGATGAAATCGCGTTGGAGTTCGGAGTATTTCTTTTGCTGAATGATGGTGTAAATAGAATAAACGTAAATCAGTAAAATTACAATTAAGGCTAAGGAAAGTATAAACCAAAACCGAAGCGAACTTAATAAATACGATGTTTCATTAGGAAATCGAACGGCAAAATAATACACCAGATTTTCATGCTTAGGAAAATATACATCGGTTTTTTTTGCTTTTCTGTTAGAGAATGAGATGTAATTACCATACACCATTTCATCGCTTTCGCAGTTGTACATGGCATATTCATAATCGGTGTTGATGTTAAATTTAGCAAACTCGGTCTTTAGATAATATTCTAGAACATCGGGTTGAAAATCATTTTCTACATTAACTATATAATAATCGTTGGCTACTTTTTTTATCGGATTATTAACGGGCAATTCACTATTGGAACTATTGTATAGTTTTTTCACCACTTCAAGTAATGCAACGTGAGTTTTTTGGGAAAACTTTTGTTCTTCTACTGAAAACGCTTCTCTTGTCCACAACAACTGCGCAATCAATATTCCGATTGTAGCGATTAGTCCGAGTACTATTATTATATTAAGGTTTTTTGTTTTCAATTAAATAGATTAATTTGGTATTCACTTCACTTCAAAAATACTTAAAAAAACGCTTGTAAATTGCCATTAACAAGTTGTTAACAAACATTTGAAATCACTTAACAAGCAGTAATTAATTCTCGATATATATTTGTCATGTTGAATTTGATGAAAGAGTCACATCAACAAATAACCAAAAAATTAAATAACTAAATAAAATCAAAAAATTATGAAAGCAATCAAAATTTCAATGTTAGCATTAACTTTAGGTTTAATGTCGTTTACAGGTAACCCAGTTCAAAACAACGGAACAGTTAAAGAAGTAACTGTGGGTGGAATTGTTTGGAAATCGGAATCAATTGACGTTGGTGAAATTCCACAAGGAACTCCAAAAACAATTGAGTTTGAATTTAAAAACAACACTGATAAAGATGTTTTAATTACAAATGTTAAACCAACATGTGGATGTACAGCTGCTGATTATACAAAAACTGCAATTGCTCCAGGAAAAACAGGTTATGTAAAAGCTACATACAATGCTGCTTCTGCAGGTGTTTTTACTAAAACTGTTACAGTTACAACTAACGCTGAGGAAACTCCAAAAACGTTAAAATTCAACGGAACTGTTATTGCAAAAGCATAATATTTAAATAAGAAGGTTTGTTACTACAAAAAACTCCATCTGATTACAGATGGAGTTTTTTAATTATTCTTTTTTCTTTTTTTTATCTTTTTTCTTGTCCTTTCCAATTGCAGCTTCATTTTTTAGGAGTTCGAATTTTTCTTTTTGTTGCGGATTAAGTAATGCAAGTACTCTAGTTTCTGTCGATTCAGATAATGATTTCAACGCTTCAGATTTACTTTCGTTACTGTCTTCTTTCTTTAAAATGATACCTTGCTTTTTAATGTTATCGGCATAAATTTGTCTGATAGCAACCACTTGTAGCGCATCCAAATTTAAATCTTCGGTTAGTCGAGTCATCAGTTTGTTTAAACTTTCTTCTCTAGCTTTTTCGATTTCCTCTTTTGTAGGTTCGTTGTTTTGAGTTGGAGTTGACATCGAATTGTTACGATTATATCCATTTTGAGAAAAGGCGCTCAAAGTGAAAACGAACAGTAAAGCAATCGTTATTTTTACTCTTTTCATATCAAAAAAAATTACAATTAATTAATGGGTTCACCATACAAATCAAATTCAGTAGCATCAATAATTTTAATTTCAGCAAAATCACCCGTTTTTAGATAAAATTGAGAAGCATCAATAAGTACTTCATTATCTACATCTGGACTATCAAATTCGGTTCTTCCTACAAAATACTGACCTTCTTTTCGATCAATTACGCATTTGAAGGTTTGTCCAATTTTTTCCTGATTCAAATCCCATGAAATCTGCGATTGTAAATCCATTATTTCCGCTGCACGCGCTTGTTTTACCTCTTCAGGAACATCGTCAACTAAGGCATAAGCACCTGTGTTTTCTTCATGCGAATACGTAAAACAACCCAAACGATCAAATTTCATTTCCTGAACCCAATCGCGTAAAATTTGAAAATCTTCTTCAGTTTCGCCCGGATAACCTACAATTAAAGTAGTTCTTATGGCAATTCCTGGAACGGCTTCTCTAAAATCTCTTAATAAACGAGTAGTTTTTTCGTATGTCGTTCCGCGTTTCATCGATTTCAGAATTTTATCTGAAATATGTTGTAGTGGAATATCAATGTAATTACAAATTTTTGGTTCGCGTTTCATTAACTCCAAAACATCCATTGGGAAACCAGTTGGGAAAGCGTAATGCAATCTGATCCATTCGATTCCTTCTACTTTAATTAAGTTTTCTAATAATTCGGCTAGATTTCTCTTCTTATATAAATCCAAACCATAATAGGTCAAATCTTGAGCTATAAGTATCAATTCTTTCACACCATTTTTGGCTAAACCTTCGGCTTCTCGAACCAATTTCTCAATGGATTGTGAAATGTGTTTTCCACGCATAATCGGAATGGCACAAAAACTACACGGACGATCACAACCTTCTGCAATTTTTAAGTAAGCGTAATTTTTTGGAGTTGTAGTCAATCGTTCTCCTAACAACTCGTGCTTATAATCGGCACCTAAAGCTTTTAATAAAAGAGGTAATTCAGTAGTTCCAAAATACTGATCTACATTCGGAATTTCTTTCTCTAAATCAGGTCGGTATCGTTCGGATAAACATCCAGTCACGAATACTTTATCTACGATTCCGCGCTCTTTTTTATCGGCGTATTCCAAAATTGTATTCACTGATTCTGCTTTGGCGTTATCAATAAATCCACAGGTATTAATCACTACAATATTACCTTCTTCTTCATGTGCTACGTCTTTTCCGCTGGCTCTCAATTGTCCCATTAATACTTCGCTGTCGTACGTATTTTTAGAACAACCTAATGTAATGACGTTGATTTTATTCTTTTTAACCGATTTGGTTCTCATAAACTTAAAAATTGGAGTGCAAAATTACGTTATTTATTCTAAGGAGCGAAAGGCTTGGGCATTTTTGTAATCCATGTTCCTGCTTTCCCTGCAATCTTCCAACGAGTTGTAAGGATTTCCGCTCAATCAGGGCTAGAGAATAAACTAAGGAAACAAAAAAACCATCCGAATCAACGAATGGTTTTTGTATGCTATAATTAATTCATTACAATTCAAATAATACCGAAACCGTTACATTGTGGTTTTTAGCATTTATAGTAGAATAGTCAGTTAATCCTTGACTGAAAAATTGTTGATCGTAAAAACGTTGTGAATACGAATAGGCAGCATCTACTTTGGTTTTTCCAAAATTGTAACCCAATCCACCAGAATAACCAGTTAAATCACCAATTGTTCTGCCGTTTTTGTACGGACTTTCTTCAAAACGATATCCACCACGTAAACTTAGGTTTTTGATTTTGTATTCGGCACCTAAACGGTATTCTGAAGAATTATTCAAAACACTAGCGATATAGGCATTTTCACCTGCAAAATCACTGTTTGGTTTTAATTGAATGTCTTCATGATTTTTCATGATGTAATCAAAGCTGAACAATCCTTTTTTACCAAATACATAGGCAATACTTCCTGAAATACTTCCGGCGGTTCTCACTTTGTAAGGTTCGTAAATAAGAGTTAGTTCTGGGTCAGCGATATCGGGAATTAATTCTTCGTTCACATTTCCACTTACTGCTGCAAGACTTTGTCTGGTTTCATCATTTAATTTATACCAAGTAGGCGATTGATAGGCCAATCCTAAACGCAGTTCTTTGATGGGTTTGATGATGGTTCCTACTTGTACTGAAAATCCAGAACCATAAGTATATAATTCGTTGTTAAAGCGAAGACGTTTAACTAAATAATCAGTTGAAGTATTGTTAAAATCGTTTCTTTCGTAAAAACTAGTCGATTGAGTGTAGTCAACAAAATGGCTGTTTAAATTTAATCCAATAGAGAAGATGTCTTTGTATTTCACCGCTCCATTAAAGGTTATTTTTCCATTAAATCCTGTTGATACAAACTCGTTTTCTTGGTAGTAATTTGCGCCAATTGGAACATTAGAATAGTATTCTGTATTGCTGGCAGAGTTTGTGGCAGGATTAATTACATAGGCTTGATATCCTAAAAACCCTTGTTGTTCATTGTACGTTAATTCATCAAAAAAATAATTTGATAAATAATCTAAAGGAATTCCATTGGCATAACTTGTGAAATAATTAGCAACTGAATTTCTATTTGTTCCTGATGAGAAAACAGAATTATCAAAATTAGCTGTGCTTTCATAATTGATACCAATAGCAATTTTTGACCAATCACTACCTTCAGCACTTTCGAAAACAAAAACAGCTCCTGCTTGGTTCAAATCGATACTACTTTCTAATTCTGAGTTTTTAGTTCCGAAATAATTCGATTTATTATTTACGTTAAAACTGCGCAATGAAAATCCAGCTTGATTGTTAGCGAAAACAGTTGATCCTGCTGGATTCAAACTGATAGCAGATAAATCGCCACCCAATGCTCCAAAGGCACCACTCATCGAATTAAAACGGGCTGTTCCGCCCAAATCACTTTGAGAATAACGCAAAGCGTCATTAATATTTTGTCCGAATGAAAAAATGGAACAAAATAAAGTAAGGTTTAAAATATACTTCTTCATAGAATTTTTATTAAATTATCTTCTTCCACCGCCACCGCTAGAGCGACCGCCACCACCGCCAGATGAGCCTGATCCACCACTGTATCCGCCACCAGAGCTAGATGAGCGAGGAGATTCGCTATAAGAACGTGGAGTAGAAGTTGAAGAACGCGGAGTATAACTACGGGTTGGTGTAGTGTTTGTATTGTTTCTAGGAGTTGAGTTATTGCGAACAGGTGTAGCAGTTTCAGATCGAGTTCCACCATTATTAACTCTTGGTCCAGTTGTATTATTTCGAGTTGTATTTCTTGTAGTTGTAAAACTTCTTGGATTTGATGCATTATTTCTAACACCATTTACATTAGCAGTTCTATTAACTGAGGCTGTTCTTCCGCCATTAAAATAAGCGCTTCTTCCATCTCTTCTTCCATTTACATAAGCATAATGGTTACCATAATAGTTGTTTCCCCAGCCGTTTCCGTACCAAGAATTCCATCCCCAATTAGGACCGTACCACGAATTCCATCCCCAGCCCCAATTTGGTCCATACCAAGAATTCCATCCCCAGCCCCAATTTGGGCCGTACCAAGAATTCCATGCTAAATTATTCCAACCCCAATAGTTTCCGTACCAGTAATTGTTCCAATAATTCCAACCCCAATTGTTGTCGTAAACATTGACAATAACAGTTTCAGAAGAGTTTGAACCCCAACTGTTGTAACCAGATACTTCGTTAGTTGTATTTTTATTGATGGTGTCCAGTGAAGTGTAATTCTCAACATCCGTAAATGTTTCTTGGTTTTCTTGATTTAATGAACTAAAGTATTCTTTGTATTTTTCATTATCTTTTTGGTCATCATTGGCTACTTTTTTAGCAGTTTCTGCGCCATATATTCCGTCATTGTCGTAATACGACTTGTTTTGGTACGAGCCACAAGAGGTAAGCACCAATGCAAACAGTCCAAATACTGAGTAGATGGATAGTTTTGTACTAGAAAAATAATTTGTTTTCATAACTATAGCATTTTTATTGTTGGTCTTTACAAAAATAGTTAGTTTTGCCGAACTATTTAGTTAAAATAAGTTAAACAATTTTTATGCCAAACTATTCATTATGAGTAAGAACTTAACAAAGAGAGCAGAGGATTATTCCAAGTGGTACAATGAACTTGTAGTCAAAGCTGATTTAGCTGAGAATTCAGGTGTTAGAGGATGTATGGTAATTAAACCGTATGGCTATGCTATTTGGGAAAAAATGCAAGCAGAATTAGACAGAATGTTTAAAGAAACGGGTCACAGTAATGCTTATTTTCCTCTTTTTGTGCCTAAGAGTATGTTTGAAGCAGAAGAAAAAAATGCTGAAGGATTTGCAAAAGAATGTGCCATTGTGACGCACTATCGTTTGAAAAACGATGAAACTCGTCCAGGTAAATTAATGGTTGATCCTAATGCAAAATTAGAAGAAGAACTTATTGTTCGACCAACCAGTGAGGCGATTATTTGGTCAACTTATAAATCATGGATTCAATCGTATAGAGATTTGCCATTGCTGATTAATCAATGGGCGAATGTTGTGCGTTGGGAAATGAGAACACGTTTGTTTTTAAGAACGGCCGAATTTTTATGGCAAGAAGGACATACCGCTCATGCAACCAAGTCAGAAGCCATCGAAGAGTCTGAAAAAATGATGAATGTGTATGCTGATTTTGCCGAAAATTTCATGGCAATTCCAGTGATAAAAGGATTGAAAACTGAAACTGAGCGTTTTGCTGGTGCAGAAGAAACGTATTGTATAGAAGCTTTAATGCAAGACGGAAAGGCTTTGCAAGCGGGAACATCACATTTTTTAGGGCAAAATTTCGCCAAAGCCTTTGATGTTAAGTTTGCCAATCAAGAAGGGAAACAAGAGTACGTTTGGGGAACTTCATGGGGAGTTTCTACGCGACTAATGGGTGCGTTAGTGATGACGCATTCGGATGATAATGGCTTGGTGTTGCCTCCAAATTTAGCGCCAATTCAAGTTGTTATTGTTCCTATTTATAAAAGCGAAGAAGAATTAGATGCCATTACAGTAGTTGTTAACGATTTGATGGCTCAATTCAAAAAGAATCATATATCAGTTAAATTTGATAATAGAACTACGCAGAAACCAGGGTTTAAATTTGCAGAATGGGAATTAAAAGGAGTTCCAGTTCGAATTGCTGTTGGTCCAAAAGATTTAGAGAATGGAACTTTTGAGGTAGCACGAAGAGATACTTTATCCAAAGAGATCCAACCAAAAGAGGGAATAGTAAATTATATAAGTAATTTGTTAGAGCAGATTCAAAAAGATTTATTTGATAGAGCACTCAACTATAGAGATACTCATATTACGGAAGTAAATTCGTTTGAAGAGTTTAAAGAGGTGTTAGAAAATAAAGGAGGATTCATTTCAGCTCATTGGGATGGAACTGCTGAAACCGAAGAAAAAATTAAAGAATTGACTAAAGCAACTATCCGTTGTATTCCTTTAGATCAAATAAATGAAGAAGGAACTTGTTTTTTTTCTGGAGCTAAATCTACTGGAAGAGTGCTGTTTGCAAAAGCGTACTAAAAAAAAATAAAAAAAGTGTATACTACTATTGTATGAATTAAAAATAGTTGTATTTTTGCACTCGCATTACAAAAAAGATGTGATGGCCCGTTCGTCTATCGGTTAGGACGCCAGGTTTTCATCCTGGTAAGAGGGGTTCGATTCCCCTACGGGCTACAAGTTCTGTTTTTTATTAAAAACATTAATTATCGTAATGATAATAATGGCCCGTTCGTCTATCGGTTAGGACGCCAGGTTTTCATCCTGGTAAGAGGGGTTCGATTCCCCTACGGGCTACAACGTTAGTTGTAAATTAGTTTTATAAAATTTAAAATCAGTGTCTCGGTTTTTTATTTTATTAGTTAAAACCAAAGTGTTCGCCTAGGCGTATGTGGGAGGTTTTTCTTTTTTAACTAGGTATTAATTAATAATAATTACAATTAAATCAAGAAAAATGGCAAATCATAAGTCAGCTTTAAAAAGAATTAGAAGCAACGAAAAGAAAAGAGTATTAAATAGATATCAGCATAAAACTACTCGTAATGCAATTAAAGCATTAAGAATGGCAACTGATAAAACAGATGCAGCAGCTAAATTAACTGGTGTTATCTCTATGATTGATAAATTAGCAAAGAAAAATATTATTCATGATAATAAAGCTTCTAACTTAAAATCTAAGTTAACAAAGCACGTAGCTAAATTATAGTAGTATATACTAACTCAAATATAAAAAAGCTTCCAAATTTTGGAAGCTTTTTTTATTGTATGATAGTACGTAAAGATTAATCGTGTTTGATATTGTTGAGCATTTCAACGGTAATTGGCTTAGGTAAAAAATCCAACACCATAGGATAGTTTTTTGATTTGTTAATGTCTTTTGGGTCAATAGAAGAAGATAAAACAATAATTTTTGTTTTTGGGAATGCTTGACTAAGATTTTTAGAAAACTCATCTAAAAACTCCCACCCATCCATAATTGGCATGTTTAAATCTAAGAAGATTAGTTCAGGGTAATCATCACCTTTAGATTCATTATTTATGGTATCGAAAAATTTTAAGGCCTCTACACCATCTTTGGCTGATTCAATTTCACCCGTAAAATTGGCTTTTGCAATGACTTTTTTACACAACATTAACGTGATTGGGTCATCATCAACACACAAAATTTTATTAAGCATTCTGTTCTTCTTTGTTAAAGGTTATAGTAAAAGTAGTTCCGTGATCTACTTTGCTTTCTATTGTTATCGTTCCTCCCATGGCTTCAACTTGCGATTTTACTAAATACAATCCAAGACCTTTGCTATCAGTATGGCTATGGAAACGCTGGTACAAGCCAAATATTTTTTCGCCGTGACGATTCAAATCAATTCCCATGCCATTATCTTTAAAAACTAAAATTGACTTGTCTTTGTCTTTTTGACTGGTAATTGTAATTTTCAAAGGCCTGTTTACATCTCTGTATTTCAATGAATTTGTGGTCAAATTTAGTAAAATACTTTCTAAATATGATTTATTAATAAAAAGTGTTGGACATTTTTCCAACGACATCTTTAAAATAGGCGAATTGGAGTTGATTAAAAAATTCAACTGATTGAAAACATTCTCAAATACTTCTAAAATATTTACTTCTTCTTTTTCGATAGAAGTACTGTCTTTAATGACTATTATTTTAACTAAATCATTAATAGTCTCGTTTAATAAATGAGTTGATTTTGAAAATCCATTGATCAATTCGTTCAATTCAGGATCTTTAATTTCAGTGTCTTCAATCAAGTTTAGTAACCCAGTTAAATTCGAAAGTGGTGCTTTTAGATTGTGTGATATAATATAAGAGAATTGTTTTAAGTCTTTATTGTTAATGGTCAACTCATTGATTAACTGTTCTCTTTCTTTCTCGCGTTTTTTCTCTTGGGTTATGTCTCTTTGAATTGATATCCAATGTGAATGCTCATTGTCTTTATTGGTAATCGGAATAGTGGTGAAATTTACCCAATATTCTTCTTTCTTTTTATTCAGATTTAAAACTTCAAAACTGAATTCAACTTTCTTTTTCAAGGATTCTGAAATTCGCTTAAAGTCACTTTTCATCGAATTTTTATTCATGAAAACAGCTGGAGTTTTTCCAATAACCTCTTTTGGTTTGTATCCTGTAATATTAGTAAAAGCTGGATTAACGTATATAATTTTCGGAATCCCTTTTGAAGCACTATTAACCTCTGTAATGATTACCGAATCTTTCGACTGAGTAATTACCGTTTCCAAAAGTTTCAATCGCTGTTCTTCTTCTTTTAATTTGGTAATGTCCTGCATGGCACCAATTATTCGAATCGGAGTATTGTTGTCGTCCATAACCAAAAAACCTCGATCGTAGACGTATTTATAACTTCCATCAGCGCATTGAAAACGATAATAGTCTTGCCATTTCTCCGTTTTTTGTTCTACGTTGGTGTATACTTTAACCGACATTTTCAAACTGTCTTCAGGATGAATCTTATCAAACCACCATTGGAAATTATCTCCAACTTCATTTTTTTTATAGCCAAAAACGCCATAAATTCCTTTGTTCCATATGAATCCACCTGTACTTAAATCCCAATCCCATATAGTGTCGCTTGTTGCTTTAGAAACAATGTCGTAACGTTCATTGGATTTGGATAAATCTTCGTTAATCATTTGAAGTTCATCTAACATTCGACTGTTTTTCTGATTGTTTTTTTCAATCAGGTATTTTTGAATGAATGTCAGTATTACTGAAGTAGATAAAGCGACTAAAAGAACCGCGATTAAACTGTAATGGTCGAAAAATAAAAAGATAATTAATTGACTGGTGAATACCAATGAGAAAGTAACTACAAAATAAGAAAGTATTATTTTATCCGATTTTTTTTTCATTACTTCAAAAATAGAAAAATTTATTAATATTTAAATCAGCATTGTTTTTTTTTATAAACAATGAACATTAAATAATGTTTAAACTATATTAAATAGTAATTTTTTTAATCAAAATAAAGTGTACCTTTGCACCCACTAAAAAAGACACATGGAATCGATTAGAAACATCGCTATTATTGCTCACGTTGACCACGGAAAAACGACTTTGGTTGATAAAATTATGTATCATTGCCAACTTTTTCGTGAAAACGAAAACACAGGCGACTTAATTCTTGACAACAACGATCTTGAACGTGAAAGAGGAATTACTATTACTTCTAAAAACGTTTCAGTAGTTTACAAAGGGACAAAAATCAACATTATTGATACTCCAGGTCACGCCGATTTTGGTGGTGAAGTAGAGCGTGTATTGAATATGGCTGATGGAGTTTGTTTATTAGTAGATGCTTTTGAAGGTCCGATGCCACAAACGCGTTTCGTACTACAAAAAGCCATCGACTTAGGTTTAAAACCATGTGTTGTAATCAACAAAGTGGATAAAGAAAACTGTACTCCAGAAGAAGTTCATGAAAAAGTATTCGACCTAATGTTTGAATTGGGTGCAGAAGAATGGCAATTGGATTTCCCAACAGTTTACGGTTCAGCCAAAAACAATTGGATGTCGGATCATTGGGAAAATGTTACTACTAATATCGAAGCGTTATTGGATATGGTGGTTGAGCACGTTCCAGCTCCAAAAGTTTCAGAAGGAACGCCTCAAATGTTAATTACATCATTAGACTTCTCTTCATTTACAGGTCGTATTGCAATCGGTCGTTTGGAAAGAGGTGTTTTAAAAGAAGGAATGCCAATCTCTTTGGTAAAAAGAGACGGAAAAATCATAAAATCACGCATCAAAGAATTACACACTTTTGAAGGTTTAGGCCGTAAAAAAGTAACTGAGGTTATCGCAGGTGATATTTGTGCGATAGTTGGTGTTGAAGGATTTGAAATTGGTGATACCATTGCCGATTTTGAAAACCCAGAAGCATTGCAAACCATTGCCATCGACGAACCAACAATGAGTATGTTATTTACCATCAACGATTCACCGTTCTTTGGTAAAGAAGGAAAATTTGTTACTTCGCGTCACATCAAAGATCGTTTGGCAAAAGAATTAGAGAAAAACCTTGCTCTTAGAGTAGGTGATACTGATTCAGCCGATAAATTCATGGTATTTGGTCGTGGTGTACTTCACTTGTCGGTTTTAATCGAAACCATGAGAAGAGAAGGTTACGAGCTACAAATTGGTCAACCTCAAGTAATCATCAAAGAAGTAGATGGCGTAAAATGCGAACCAATCGAAGAATTAACCATCGATTTACCTGAAAATTTATCGGGTAGAGCAGTCGAATTTGTTTCCGTTCGTAAAGGCGAAATGCTTTCTATGGAAGGAAAAGGTGAGCGTATGATTGTGAAATTCAATATTCCATCACGTGGAATCATTGGTTTGCGTAATCAATTGCTTACGGCTACTGCTGGTGAAGCAATCATGGCGCACCGTTTCATCGGATACGAACCATTCAAAGGTGAAATTCCAGGTCGTAACAACGGTTCGTTAATTTCTATGGAAAACGGAAAAGCAATTCCATATTCAATCGATAAACTACAAGACAGAGGTAAATTCTTTGTTGATCCAAACGAAGATATTTACGAAGGTCAGGTTATTGGTGAAAACACACGTTCAGACGATATGACGGTGAACGTTACTAAAACGAAAAAACTATCCAACGTACGTTCTTCAGGAGCTGATGATAAAGCGCGAATCATTCCTGCTATCAAATTCTCATTAGAAGAAGCCTTAGAATACATTCAAAAAGACGAATACGTAGAAGTAACTCCAAAATCACTTCGTTTGCGTAAAATCTACTTGACAGAAAACGATAGAAAACGTTTCAAAATCTAATCACAGATTTATATAAATACAAAAACCATCAGCGAAAGTTGGTGGTTTTTTATTTGTAGCTATTCCAGCTATTCGTTCCAAGCTTTTTTACTTCAAACTATTTTTGTACACTTTTCAATAGCTTCCGTTGGTCGCTCTTCAAAAGCAACAAAAATTAGTTTTCAGTGGCAAAAGGCTTTCCTCTACTATCTGGGCTATTTCAGTGCTCAGTCGCAGTCACAGTTTTCAAAAATCTGCGTAAATCAGTTCAATCCGTTTCATCCGCGTCCCAAAATCCTAAAGTCTTACAGCCCAAAAATCTAAGAAGTCTAAGAAGTCTAAAAATCCAAGCAGTCTAACTAGTCTAAAAAAATAAATATCTTTGTAAAAAGTAAATCACAAGTACCATCATGCCCAAATCCCCAATCCGCATTTTAAAATTTGTATTCTTGATTCCGCTTGTAATTTTCATAGTTACTACCACTGCATTTTCTCAAAACAAAAACCTTGATTCGCTCAAAGCAGTCATCAACAGTCGTGCTCATGATACCACAAAGTTAAAAGCCATCAGTTTTGTTTTGGCCAACACTTCAAACACTTCCAAGCAATACAATTACTATAATGAATTGTTCAAAAACGTAGCTATTCGCATAGTAAAGCGCAAAAATGAAGACAAAGAAATTGACGAAAAAGCATACGATGCTTTGGGAGCGTATCATATGAACAAAGCCTACCAAAATATGCAAAGTGATTATTTGCTGACTATAAAATACCTGAACAAAAGTTTAGAATATTACAGTCCAAAATACTTTGTTACACAACGCTACAAACCAGCCAAAGGGTATATTTTAATGAGTTTAGGTGTAATGTATAATAAAATTGGTAACACCAGCCAATCCATCAATAATTACTTTGAAGCGCTTCATGTTTTCGAAGATTTTAATGACAAAACTTCTATTTCCTACGCTTTTCAAAGTATTGCTAATTTGTATTTTGAACAAAAAAAGTTCAATGATGCACTCAATTATTACACTAAAGCGTACAACATTTACTATAAAAAAGAAAATCTCAGTTTTCAAGACAACATACAAAAAGTACTGTTGTTCATTAGTGTCGGAAAAACCCAACAAGAGTTAAACAATTGTGAGCAGTGTAATTCCAATTTAACTAAGGCATTGACTTTGGCATTGAAGCTCAATGATAAAGATGTTTTGTCTGAAATCTATTTCAATTTAGGTCGCAACGAAGAAAAATGTAAAGGTAATTTGGAATTGGCATTAACCGAATACCAAAAAAGTTTATCCAACAGTAAATTACCCGAAAATAACGCCAATTCATTGATTGCAATCGGACGTGTTTTATACCAGCAAAATAAATTTTCAGAAGCCGAACGCAACCTAACTAAAGGGTTAGAGTTTGCTAAAAACATCAATCATCTCGAATTTCAAAAGCAAGCATTAGAACAGTTGTATCTAATTCATAAAAAAAATCACCAATTTGCTAAAGCACTTGAAGTAGGCGAACGATTGAGCGTTATTAAAGACAGCATTAAAAAAGAAGAAAACGATAACTTACTCACCAAGAAACAATTACAATACGAGTACGAAACCAAACAAAGCCAACTCAAATTGCAGCAAGAACGAAAACTCAACGCCATCACACTTGAGAATCAAAAGAAAAATGCCTTTAAGAATAGTTTGTTAATCGGACTCTCAGCCATTTTGATTTTGCTTGTTGTTGGGTCTTATTTTCTGTATAAAAACTACAAACAAAAACAAGCGATTACTCAATTCGAGAAAAATGCACTCAACCAGAAACTCTTGTTGTCGCAAATGAATCCGCATTTTATTTTCAATTCCATCGATAACATTCAAAGTTTAATTTACACCAATCAAAGCGATCAAGCCGTCAATTACCTTACTAAATTCTCAAAACTCACCCGTCAAATTTTAGAAAACTCAAGTGAAAATTATATTTCTTTGGAAGAAGAATTGGCCATGATTGACAACTACCTGTCCATTCAAAAATTACTCTACAACAATAAATTCGATTTTACCATCAACACTTCAAACGAATTAGAAACCGAACTGATTTTTGTTCCACCCATGCTCACACAACCTTTTATTGAAAACGCCATTAAACACGGTTTGAAAAACACAACTGAAAAAGGCCAAATTAAAGTGCAATTTGAACTTCAAAACGGAAAACTATTTTTTGAAGTTATGGATAACGGAACGGGTTTTTCAGAACATCAAAAAGTGAGCGAAAACAAGTCGTTAGCCATGAAAATTACCAAAGAACGACTGATGCACATTGCCAATACCAAAGACTTTGAAGTGCAAACTGAAAACCTTATAGACGAACATAAAAATACAGTTGGCGCCAAAGTATCTTTTGAGATTCCGTATATTTACGAAAATTAAAAACGATGTTACGAGCTATTGTTATTGACGATATCGACACGATTCGAAAGAAAAATATAGAGATCATTAAACTCAACTGCCCCAATGTTGCCATCATTGGACAAGCTAACAGCGTAGAAAGCGGCGTCAGTCTCATCAAACAAATCATGCCCGATTTGGTATTCCTCGATGTAGAAATGCCCGATGGAACGGGTTTTGACTTACTGCAAAAACTAAAACCCATTAATTTCAAAGTGATTTTTATAACGGGTTACGAAGACTTTGCCATTCGTGCTTTTCGTTTCAGTGCGGTTGATTATTTGCTCAAACCTCTAGATGTCAATGATTTAGTGGAAGCGGTGAACAAGGCCGAAGAATCATTAACCAAAGAAGTACTCGAACTCAAACTCAATACTTTATTCTCCAATTTAGAACGTCCAAAAAACCTCCAGAAATTAGTTTTGAAAACGGCAGAAAAGATATATTCGGTTAATATTCAGGATATTGTCAATTGTGAATCCGATAAAAATTACACCACATTTTACTTTATAAATGCTCCCAAATTAGTGGTTTCTACTACTTTAAAGGAATACGAAACACTATTAAAACCGTTCAATTTCTTTCGAACACATCAATCGCATTTGATCAATTTATTGTATTTCGATCATTTCATCAAATCCGATGGAGGAAACACCATCGTGATGAAAAATAAAAGTGCCATTCCACTTTCTATTCGAAAAAAAGAAGAATTCTTAGCCCTAATTGACTCACTTTAACCCACTTCTTCAAAACGAATTTTCATTCAATCATCACTAACTTTCATCGAGGTTACTCGTATGTTCATTTGGCATTTTTGACCTGTTTTTAATCTCTATTTTTGCTTTGTAATCATAAGAATAACGCCTTTTTTAGGCGTAATCATGACTAAAAAAAATAAATAGATTACTAACTAAAATTACAAAAATGAAGATTGTATTAAAAATTATCGGAACACTAGTGGTGATTATTTCATTGCTGATAGGAAGTATTTCTGTAAAGCGAAATTTTGACGACGCAACCAAAAAAGGTGTAACAACTGAAGAACTCACAGCATTTACATCCCAAGTCGATTCGCTTAAAAAAATCAACGAATCCTTAACTGGAGCTTCAAAAGAAGCCATGACTGTCGAACTTGAAAAAGCAGAAAAAGAGTTGAACAACATCGCCACAGCCTCAACCTATAAAATGGCTGGCTATCTTTTACTTGTACTTTGCGTATTGAGTTTAGTTAGCGGTTTTTTACTTTACCAACCCAAACCAAACGCCTTTAAAATAGTATTGGGATTAGTGGTTGTTGTTGCAGCAATTGCTATTGTTTTGTCACCCAACCCAGAACGCGGAATGACCAGCGGACTTCCCAATAGAACCATTGCCATGATTACAGGTGCTTTTTCATTAGCCAGTATTCTAATCGCCTTTGCATTATACCAAAAAAACAAAACGTCGTAATACATCTTGTATAACCTTTAAATTAAATAGTATGAAAAAATTAATCCTCATTTGTTCCATTTTAATTTCGGCAACCTTTCACGCTCAAATTAAAGTAAAAATCAATGACAAACCAGTTACTGAAGGAGCTTCCTTTAAAGCAGAAGACATCTTAAAAATGGAAGTCGCTTTTGATAAACCAAAAAAACTAAGTTACTATGGTTTAGGCCGACTTTATTTCTGGGTAGAAATTCTTAAAGAAAGTGGAAATTCGTATGAAGATTATCGCGCTACGGTTGATGGTTCGAATGCCATTGAAGCGTATCTTATGGATGTAAATGATTTTAAAACATTTTACGCCGATGGTAAAGTTCCCTACACATTTAAAATTGTACGATCGAGCAAACAAAATAGCCTTCCTGAAACTTTTTTACTAGCGGGTCGTTGGCAAGACCAAAAAGCTTTAAAAATTAGAGTCTCTTTATTCTTTAGGGATAAGGTGGGATATGAAAAATACGGCGATGCTGTTGAATTGGTAAAACCATTTACAATCAATGTTGACAATACTCATTTCTTTACTGAAGGTCAAAAACAGAAGCAAGAAGAAAAAGCTGCTGCTGATGCCAAAAAAGCTGAAGAGGACAAAAAAGCAGAAGAAACAAAAACTGTAGAGCAAGTAAAAACCATTGAAACACCTAAAGTAGAAGCTCCTAAAAAGAAAAAAGGCTTATTAAATAGTGTACTTAATAAATTATAAAGAGATGAAAAAAACAATTTTTATGATCGCAACGTCAGCCAGTTTGGTTTTTGCCTCTTGCAAAGGAAATGCAGAACAATCAGAAGATGCAACAACTGAAACTACAACTGTTACTGAAGAACCAGCAGCAGAAGAACCAGCTACAGTGGTTGGTGTTTGGAAATTGACCGATTTTAATGTGGACATGGAGGTTCCAAAAGGCCAGGAAAAAGCCTTGGAAGACATGAAAAAGAAAATGATCGAGTCAACAACTTATACTTTCAAAGAAGACGGAACCATGAGTTTCAAAAACCATTTAGTTAAAGAAACAACTGGAACTTACACCTTTGCTGACGGAAAAATCACCATCAAAAACAACACTACCAAACAAGACGAAACGGTTACTGTAGATGAGTTGACCAGTGATAAATTGGTTATTTCAAGTGAACAAGGCGGACGAAAAGCAACCATGTCTTTTGCCAAATAAGTAATAAGTAGGTTAACTAATTCAAGAAACCATCAGCGCAAGTTGGTGGTTTTTTTCATTTCGAGCTAGTCATTTCGAGCTTTTTAGCGAAGCAATCTCAGCAATCTCATCAACCTGTAGCTATTTCCAGCTATACGTTCCAAGCTTTTTTACTTCAAACTATTTTTGTACGCTTTTTAATAGCTTCCGTTGGTCGCTCTTCAAAAGCTACAAAAATTAGTTTTCAGCTGCAAAAGGCTTTCCACTGCTATCTGGGCTATTTCAGTTTTCAGTCACAGTTTTCAAAAATCTGCGTAAATCAGTTCGATCCGTTTCACCCGCGTTCCAAAATCCTACAATCCTATAGTCTTACAGTCTAACAAGTCCAACTCATCTCCCAAGCAAAAACAATAACGGAACCTCCAATCGCGCTGCCCAAGCCGTTTCCGAATGATTCGTTCTTGGAAAAAATCGCGTCATCCAATTGGTTTCAGTAAATCCGTTTTCCTTCATCACAACATCAACTTTTTGCTGCAACGGCGGATACATCGCGTCGAGCGTTTGATCACCATAATCGAAGTAAATTTTGTTCTTTTTTATCTTTGATAATTTACTTTTCAAATACGTCAAAAATGTCTCTGGTACCGGATTATTCTCCACGGCAAAAGTGCCCGGCCAATGCGTCGACAAACACGCAGCGCCACCAAATACTTTTGGATATTCACACATCGCATACATCGAAATCAATCCACCCATACTCGAACCCGCAATAAACGTATTGTTTTTGTCTTTTCTTGTAGAAAAGGTTTTGTCAATAAAAGGCTTGAGTTCTGTTACCAAAAACTTCAAATACAAATCCGAATACGGATGAAATTCCTCAGTAGTTCTTCCTGCTTTTTGCAATTGACGTGTTACAGTATCGCGTTGAGTTTGGGTCATGTTCTCAAATGGCTTCTGCGGAAAATATTCTGGATGACGTTTAGTATTATTATTCCAAATTCCTACTACTATAAACTTCTTAGTTTTCCCTTCCAATTGTAATTTTCCTGCGGTTTCATCTACTTCCCAACAGGTTTTGTTCCATGATGTCGTCGCATCGTATAACATTTGTCCGTCGTGCATGTACAAAACAGCGTATTTTTCATTAGCTGAATAATTATCGGGTAACCAAACATCCACATTCCGTGCATCAATGAACTTTGAAGAGAAGTTTTCAAATCGTTGTACTTTCCCCGAAGTCACATTTACTTGTGCTAATCCATCCCAAAAGAATAGAATGGCAACTATAAAAAGTATTTTTTTCATAATTATCGTTTTAGTGTAAAATGTCCACGTAAAGTTTGATTGTTATCCAAATCAACTTTAAACCAATAATCGTCAGCAGGCAATAGTGTTCCGTTTAATGTTCCGTCCCAACCTTCACCAATCAGTAAAAATTGTTTGATTAACTTTCCAAATCGATCAAATAGTGAAACAATAGATTGCTCATTAGTTCCCAATTTGATTCCTTTTAGATTCCATTTTTCGTGAATTCCATCGCCATTTGGTGTAAAGTATTTTGGAATAGTAATCGTAGTAAAGTTTTTAGTTGCTATTCCGCATTGATTTTCATCGTAGACAAAAACGGTATGTTCACTCGAATTTAAATTAGTAAACACATTGCTGTTTTGATAGTTAATTCCATCCAAAGAATACAAATAATCACCATTTCCTGAAACGATGATTTCAGCCGAACTTTCAGTATCAAAACCAGTTACAATAATGTCTTCTATGGTAGCAATTTCAGAAACTATGACTGTAAATGATTTTGTTTTTTTACAACCATTTGTATTTTCAATTTCAACGGCATACGTTCCTTCAGTAGAAACTGAAATGGTTTCAGAAGTGGCTCCAGTATTCCACAAATACGATACAAATCCGCTGTCAGCAGTTAACGTAGCAGAAGCACCATCACAAATTCCGATGGTTTCGTCTACAAAGATTTCGTCAAAAGTTAAAATGGTTAATGTAACTGGTATTGCAGTATAACAACTACTATTAGTAATTTTAGCATAAACAACTTGTGAAAACGGAGTAGTATTTTGGTAGGAAAAAGGCAAAGGAGTTGAACTTGTGGCACTTTCGTAATAGGCAACAGTATAATACGATGATAAATTGGTAAATAGAGTAGAAGTAATGTCATTCAAATCGGTAATTCGAATACCATTTTGACTACTATCATCATCACAAAACGAATAATTTTGTTGGTTAATGACTAATTCGGGTGCAAATTCCAATACAATTTCGGATGTTACGGTACACGTTGCCGAATACGTTACATCAACACTATACGTTCCGTCTTGTGAGCTAGTATATGGAGGATTGAAAACTAAAGTACTATTAGTTGCTCCAGAAATTGGACTTCCATTAAAATTCCATTGATAACTGATCGCACTAGAAGAAACCGCATTTAAAGTCAGATTTTCGTTTGGGCAAACGGCAGTATTGGTGGCAATTTTTCGATCTTGTCCCAAATCGACACCAAAACTAAAACTACTTCCTTTGAGGAAAATGGCGGAGTCGTAGCGGTAATTGCCTTCGTCTGCAATGACTAATTTGATGTGATACGTTGTACCCAGAATCACATTGGCTTGCGCGGTTAAAATTTTGGTTTGACCATTGAAATTGGTTGGATGATTCACATCGTTGAACGATTCGAAATATTGCTCGTTTTGAGCACTACAACCACCCGGAATTTCAGGATGTACCGAAGTCACTTTTACAGGAATGTTGGTATTCGGAATTAAAGCTAAATTTTGGTAGTTAGTGTCGCCAACTGCTTTTAACAAAAACGCAAAACCATCAGAATATTGACATGTTGCGGTTCCGTGGTATTCTTCAGATGAAAAAATATAGTCGAAACTAATTTGACTTCCCAACGGAACAAAATCAAATTCTAAAAGGGTAGCATTAAGAGTATTAGTCACGCCAAGCGCTTGATTTAAATCGGAATCGCCTGTCCAACCCATACTTCCGCCATCATCAGAAATAAACGAATTCGGACCTTGAGCATTGGCTATTTTTCCGGTACTTAAGATGATTCCATCGGCAAAGGGAAATGAGGTTCCATTCGAATTAAAATAACCAAAACTTTGTTCACCACCTACAAAATTCCCGCCTGAAACACTCACATTGGAAATGGTTGCACAACTCGTATTGAACAAAACATCTTGTACTAATTGAGTTGGAGTATAACTCTCTGAAGTGGTTATGGCCTGTGAAAAAGAAAATTTTGTTATAAAAAGGAACAGTAGTAAAAAGTACTTTTTAAAATTGTAATTTTTAATGATGTGATGACAATTTTCCCTATGAAAACTAATTTTCATTTTTATCTTTTTAAACTAAAGTTGCCTTTAGCACTTCTTCCATCTTCAAATTGAACCGTGAACCAATAATCGTCGCCAGGCATTTGTTTTCCGTTGAAAGTTCCATCCCAACCTGATCCTACAGGAGAAATTTGTTTGATCAATTTTCCGTAGCGATCAAAAATGTAAATGATTGAACGAGAGTTGTAGCTTTCACTGATTCCGGCAATATTCCAGGTGTCGTGAATGCCATCACCATTTGGTGTAAAATATTTTGGTGCACCTAAAACATGAACGATTTGCTGAGTTTCTCCACAACCATTTTTGTCTCTGACATAAACAGTATGAATACCGATTGAAACGTTATCGAAAAATCCAGTTGATTGAAATAATCCTTCATCTAACGAATATTCGTAATCACCTAATCCTGTAGCAACAACATTAATAGTGTTGTTGTCAACTAAATCAACAACAATTACATCATCAATTGTAGCAGCATTGGAAGCAATTACCTCAATGGTTCGAATAACTGGACAGCTAAAGCTATTCGTTACTTTTACCGTATAAGTTCCTTCGGTGTTTACTTGTAGTGTATAGGAATTGGCACCCGGAATTTCAACTCCGTTGAGCGACCATTGATAACTGTAATCGTTAGGATTAGTGGCATCAGTTATTCCAGCATCTAAGGTTATTACGAAAGTAGGTATGTTGATGCAAATAAGCTCTTCGTATTCAATATCAATATTAGGCAACGGATTCACAACAAAATTGAGTGTTGTAGTTGCCGTACAAGTTGGATTTATTGGATTGGTTACTGTTACAATCACATTTTGAGTACTTGTTGGAAAAGGATTGGGTAGTTGATTTAACACAGTTCCATCAGCTAAAGTATACGTAACTAGCATTCCGGTTTGACCGTTTAATATTTGATTTTGAAGTGTTGATGTGTCAAAATTGTATGAACCATCTTGATCGGCTGGATCAATTTCGTCATCACAGATTGTTAGGTCAGATGCAGGAATTGGAAACGCTTCGGGCAAATCATCTACAATAAATTGAAAAGTGGTTTCGTCAAAACACGGTCCGTTTGACGCTTGAGTAGCATTGTTTACTACACGAGCGGTAACAGTAAGTTGATTAGTGACTGGAAATGGATTAGGTAATGGATTATAAATGATTCCATTGCTATCTGTGTAAATAACATCAATATTGGTTTGTCCTAAAAGAATAGCAGTTTCTATTGCTGAAGTATCAAAACTGAAAACTCCATCATGGTCATCATCACAATTCCTGATGATATTGGTTGCATTTACAGGATGGGCAACTGGCAGCGCTTCAACGGTCAAACGAACAAATGGTCCGAGGCCGAAACACGCATTATCTAAATTACTATCTACACGAACCCAAATGTCTTGCTGGTTGGGATAACCACTATTTCTATAATTTGAAATGTCGGTAATTGCATTCAATTCGGATAAAGCATCGGCTTCATTACGGTAATACGTAATAGTATATGTTGCCGTTGCCGGTAAAAGAGCTTGTATTGCTGGAGTTACCGAACTAAAATCAAATTGCGAAATGCCGTCGTAATCATTGTTTACAGCATCAATATAATCATCACAAGTGTAAAACGGAAATAAAGTACTGGCCGGAATTTGTGTAGCCGATACAAAGACATTCAATTGAGCAACACGGTAACATCCATTACTATTTTCAACACGAACATACACAACTGTTGTACCAGTCGTATAGGCAATTGGATTCGTGATTTCTAATGCAACATCTTCTGTTTCTGCAGCTAATTGTGTTGTGAAATAAGTAAAGGTTTCGTTTACATAATTGGCAGAAATAAAGTCGTTTTTAACCGTAAGATTAACATCTGAAATTCCGTCAGTATCATCGTCACATTGAACCAAATTTACCGGTGTAGTAATTACTGGTAAAGCATAAGTTGTTAGAATCGCTGCAGCAGAATACAAACCGCAAGCATTTCCATTTTTGTTTAGAAATACTCGGTATTGGTAGCCTACCATACTCGGACTCACATTAGAAACCGTTAGTGAAACAGTAGTTGCTCCAGAATAGGTAGCATTATTAGTTATGTCGGTCCAAGTGGTTCCGTTATCTGTAGAAAGTTGCCATTGATAGGAATCAACAGGATCAGTATTTAGTGTAAAAGTAGCTGTTTCTAACTCGCACGTAGTTACATCTGCAGGTTGAGTTGTGATGTTAATAACGGCAAAAATGGTGTAATCGTTATTGGGTGTTCCATAACCCGTTGAACTGTTCACAACACCATTAGAACTAAAAGTAGGAGTCGTCTCGTCACCAACAATTAAATCCGAATTGGCATCAGTATAACCTGCTTCGATGATGTCAATACAACCATCGTTATCACTATCAGTCTCGAGATAATTAGGAATTCCGTCAGCATCAGAATCAATCAACGTGTAATTAAAAACACCGCTATCGGGTGAAGTTTCAAAAGCATCGTCAATACCATTCGAACCAAAATTAGGACCACTTGTACTTCCGTTTATACTGGAAGAACTTCCTTGGCTTCCCGATTCGTTAATATCAAAAATTCCATCGTTGTCACTGTCATAATCTAAGTAATCTAAAACTCCATCGTTGTCGGTATCAGCAGGAGTAATTCCGTTACCAAAAACATCATCGATTCCGTCTCCATTAGTATCAGTCAATGATAAAGCATTAGAATTAATTCCTTGTGATTCTATGAAATCGGGTACAGTATCATTATCCGAATCGTAGTCTATCTGATCAGGAATACCATCATTATCAGAATCTTTTGGTATACACGAACCAATAATTCGGAAAGTTGCTTTATTTCCCTGATCATCCGTTAGATTTTTATGAGTAATACTCAGTGATGTTGCTTGATTGGAACGAAATTGAAAAGTTCCTGTTCCAGCTGCGAGAGGAACACTACTATTTACTCTGAATCGTATTTCAAAAGAAGAATATTGAGTGATATTATTTTCATACAAACCATCGTAATTAGTATCAATAAGTAGTTGATTATCTGGATTGAGTACGGTTATAGTTTGATTAATGTCTGAACTAATAATAAACTCGCCGCTGTCATTGATTAAATCGGTTGCATTAGCAGCAGTTACGTATTCTAATTTGATGTTTTGAGGCTGATTAAACAACATAGAGTATTTAACGAAGTATCCTTTTCCAGCTGGAACTTCAGTAACAAAACTTCCGTCATTTGAGCCAACAAATGGTGTTACAGAAGCAGCTGTAGAGGTAGTTACTTGACCTGTGAACGAATTAGAATACGTGTTGAGGTTTATTGTCCCGGAAGATGAATTTAAGAGATTTACAGACAAATCTCCAAATGATTCGTAACAATTGGTCATTCCATCATTATCCAAATCCAAATCAATATTATCATTGACAGAATCGTTGTCAGAATTTAAAGGACAATTACTAACGGGTATTTCATCTGAAAAGTAATCCAAACCACATTCAGTTAAAGTAGCTCTTACTTTGTAATAACCAGGTGCAGTTGGAAAGTAATTAAGATTAGTTGCCCCAGTAATTTCAACATTATTGAAGTACCATTGATAGGTATTGAAACCACTAAGTGCATTTACTTTTAATTCGACATTGGGTATACAATTGGATTGGGTGATGTCTACTTCTTGAAAAACAATTTCAGGTTTGAATGTAAAACCAGAATAAAATCCGCCATAAGTTGCAAATCCGCTTGAGCCATAATACGACAAATACACTTGATCCGATGAAAAAACGGAAACATTTCCAGTTAACCCAGGTAAAGTATAGGTAACATAATCAGGATTTCCAGTTACAGAAAAAGGACCATTTACAAAGAATCCTGCAGCTGTGAGTTCAGCCAAAGTATAATCAATGCCATTGATAGTAAAATCGAGAGTTGCTCCTGTTTTTGTAACCAAACAAACCGTTCCAAAGAAATCAGTAATACCTCCAACTTCGTTAATAAGTGGAATATTATCAATTGATTTGGGAGTTTGGCAACTAAGAGGAGGAAGGAAGTGCATATTTTGGTTGGCAAGACTTGGTCCACCAGTTGCGTCAATACTTCCAATTGCTTGATAGGCAAAAACATTTTTACTCGCTCTAATGTATAAGTTTTCATTGGCAGAAAATGCTGTACCGTCCAAAGCATAATATTCGCCGTGATTTAGAACGGTTACCGGAGTTGTACTGCCGTTAATAAAGATTTCGGTATTGTCTTCATGAGCAATTACAAAGGGTATTTCTGTAACATCAAACCCATTTCCTTTGATGAAAATATACTCTGTACCTGTACGTTCGACAGATACAATTTGATCAAAGCCTAAATCTAAATTGGTTGATGTTGCATTGCTTCCTGCGAACGATCCACAATTAACAGCTATAGGTTTGTTTGACGATATTAAAGTACCAACTAAAGCATCTCGATTATTGGTGTTTGGGCCTTCGACTGCTATAGCGAAACTTTCTCCAGCATTTAAAATAATATCAGGTTGAGTATCTGAACCACTGTTTACTAACGAACAACCTGCATCAATATCACTAAAACTAACGGTTGTATTGTTTTCTGTAGCTAAAATGGTAGCAAAAGTATAATGATTTTGATTGATGCTTGGCGGATTTAAGTTCAAAAATGCACCTACTCTAAATTGAGTTCCCAAAGCAGCTATTCCTTTTGAAACCAAACCTCCTGCTTGAAAATTACTTGGTGATGATGTTAATCGAACGGTAACATAAATCAAATCTTCCGCCTCAACAATAAACCCTTTGTTATTTTTTACAATTCCAACTTCTGAACTGTCAATAAGTAATTGTGTATCATAACCGAAGCCAACTGTATAAATATAAGGTGTATCTCTTGAAACTGTGCCAGTAATACTACCGCCACCAATTTCGAGTATGTTAAATGAAATTGGAGTTATACTTGGACTTGAAATGTATAAATATTGGCCTTGAGGATCTTGCCCGCCAATACTGGTATTTGATAATGGCGGAATATAATGCGTCTTGCTAAATTGAGAGTAGCAATTAACTGATAATAAAAGGGTTACTAAAATAGCGAGTACGTACTTTTTCATTCGCTAAAAATAGCAAATATTTGGATTTTTTGTGCTATTTAGACCGCTTTTAATTTATTTTAACACTAGTTTAAACTACAAATCTCTTTTTTGAATAATCTTGTAAGATAAAAAGATAAAAATAGCAGTCCATGCTAAGACAATGGCTACATCTGTAGGATGTACACTGTAATCTTTTATGTTTTCAATACCCACTTGACTACCAATTGACTTTACAATTTTAAGTCGCGTAAATGGTTCTTTAATTAAGTTAGACATCGACTCTAAAGGAAGATGATTGTGGATCATATCTACAAAAGTATAATCAGAATCGCTTTTTTTCATGATTCCGAATTTAATAATTGCAAAACCCACATTTTCAATGATGAACCATAAAAATAGAAATCCAATCGCAAAAGCCGAACGTTTAATTAATATTCCTAGGAACAAACAGAAAGAGAAAAATCCAACAAGTTTAATAAAATAGGCTGCTAAGTACTCCAAATCGCTCATGATTATTGAAAATTCATCAAAAGAGGAAAATTGCAAGCCTAAAATGAGTGAAACTACAAAGACAAAAAGAGTTGAAATTCCAGCAAAAACGACTACAGTTATAAATTTGGAAAGCACAAATTCTTTTTTACTCATGCCATCAATTAAATTCTGTTTCAATGTACCATAGCTGTATTCGTTGGCCATCATTGATACAATTACAACCGCTAAAAATATTTTTAACCACGCAGCAAAATAAGTGTTGAAATGCCAGATGTAAGGAAAATTAAAGATTCCTTCTTCTGCTAAATGAAATTTAAACGGACCAATATCAAATTTTATGGCTGCAAAAAGTGCAATAAACGTCAACAATACGAAATAAGTGATTGTCAATACTTTACTGGCTCTGTTTTTCCATATTTTTTGTAGTTCTATAGAGAGTAATCGTTTCATCGGAAATTATATTTTGTATGATTTAGTGTTAGTTTGAATTTGGTTTTTTTCGGTAAGTTCTAAGAATTGCTGTTCCAATGAGTTTTTGCGTAATGCCAAGTGCGTTAAACAAATATTTTTGCTAAATAAAAAACGATTAAGTTCTCCAGATGATAGTTCTCCTTTTGGGTGAACTATAACTTTTCCATCTTCACTAGTAATTTTTTCAATGGAAGGATGATTTTGAAGCGCATTAATGATGTCTGAATTTGAATCCGATTGTAATTCAAAGAACGAATTACTATTCGACATTCCTTCCACTTTTCCTGAATACAGTATTTCTCCTTTGCGTAAAACTAAAACGTGACTGCACACTTTTTCCACTTCATCTAACAAGTGTGAAGCCAATAAAATGGTTGTTCCTTGAGAAGCAATGAGTCGAATAATGTCTCTAATCTGATGAATTCCTTGTGGATCTAAACCGTTGGTTGGCTCGTCTAATATTAAAATTTCGGGATCATTTAATAGAGCAGAAGCAATCGCCAAACGTTGTTTCATTCCCAACGAAAAGGTTCTGAATTTGCTGTCTTTTCGGTCAAGTAATCCAACTATTTCTAGTTTTTCTTGTACTTTAGAATAGTTAATGCCTTTTATTTTACAAACTAATTCCAAATTTTCTTGAGCTGTCATATACGGATAAAAATTCGGACGCTCAATGATAGCTCCCACTTTTTTCAATGCATCATGAGTAGCCATAGTTCCGCCAAACCAACTGTAATCACCCGAAGTTTTGTTGACTACATTGAGTACAATTCCGAGTGTAGTTGATTTTCCCGAGCCATTCGGACCGAGAATTCCGTAAACATTGCCTTTGTGAATTTCGAGTGAGACATTTTTTACAGCGTGAACTTTGCCGTAATGTTTGTTCAGATTATTGATTGATAAAATGGTTTCCAAGGTAACTTTGATTTAGTTTACAGTATGACGAACATACGAACTAATTGTTACCAAAGAAATAAAATAATTAATTTACAAAGAATGATGATGTCTTTTTAAATGCAGATGAAATAAGGTTTCGTTAACTTCTCTTAGTTTTGTTGTTAAATGAGTTTTGTGACCTTTATCGTCATTAGTAAGTTCTAAATGACACACTTTGCATTCGTATTCTTCAAAGTGATTGGTAATTTTTCTTTTTAGAGTTAGTTTGTGACCAAAGAAAAGGCAGAGCAAGTTTTGATTGGCATTTTTTAGGTTATTAGCATTCATAATCAGTTGGTTGTAGGTTGTAATCAAATGTAGGAGAATGCCGTTTAACTGCCAAAAATAATTGTTGAATGACGTATTTTTTGTGATTTTGTAAGATAATGTTTTCAAATAAAGAAAAAAATAAAAAACCCTTGATTACATTCATAACCAAGGATTTACATTTTATTCTGATTCTGAAATTATAAAATCCCTTCAATAATAGCTACAAAATCATCTGCTTTTAAAGCTGCACCGCCAATTAATCCGCCATCAACGTCAGGTTTAGAAAAAATTTCTCTAGCGTTGTCTGGTTTTACGCTTCCACCATATAAAATAGAAACATCATCAGCAATTGAACCAAATCGTTTGCGAACCGTTTCTCTAATAAATAGATGCATTTCTTGTGCTTGTTCTGGTGAAGCAGTTTCACCAGTTCCAATTGCCCAAACAGGTTCGTATGCTAAAACGATATTCGCCCAATCTTCATTTTTGATGTGAAACAATCCATCGCGCAGTTGATTTTCAACCACATTAAAATGTTGATTATCTTGACGATCTTTCAATTCTTCTCCAAAGCAAAAAATGACTCTCATGTTGTGAGATAAAGCTGTATTTACTTTAAAGGCTAAAATAGCATCAGTTTCATGAAAATACGAACGACGTTCAGAATGACCTAAAATAACAGTTTCAACTCCAATGCTTTTCAACATATCAGCCGAAATTTCTCCAGTGTAAGCTCCGTTTTCGTTTTGATGCATGTTTTGTGCAGCAACAGAAATGTTGGTAAACTCTAAATGATCTACTGCAGAAGCCAAATTGACAAAGGTTGGTGCAACAATAATTTGTGCCTCACAATCATCTGGAACTTTAGTAATTAATTCATTCAGTAAATCTTCAGTCTCTTCGGCGTTTTTGTTCATTTTCCAATTGCCGGCAACAATCTTGTTTCTCATTTTTAGTCTTTTAAAGCTTTTTCAATTTTATCAAAATCAGTTTCAATCGCTCTGTACAATACGATTTGACCTTTCTCATTTAGTATAATGTAACGTGGAATCCAATCCAAATCAATCGATTTTCCGAATTCACCTTTCATCATTTTAGGATCGTTTACCCAATACAGTTGTCCGCTCAAATCGTGTTTTTCAACCGCTTCCAACCATTTTTCCATACTCTTGTCCATAGAGATGAATACATAAGCCACGTCTGGGTTTTTACTTTGTAATTCTTTTACTTTTGGCATTGCTTTTACACAATCACCACACCATCCAGCCCAAATTTCAATGACTACTTTTTTTCCTTTATTGGCATCTAAAATACTTTGAAATGTAGCTTTTTCACCACTTTTTTCAGTAAGTTCGTATACTAAAGCTTCTTTTGAAAATTCAGTTTTTTGTGCATTACTACACGAAATGGTCGTCAATATGATTGCCATGATGTAAATTATTTTTTTCATAATTAATGATTAAATTATTTTAAACGTAATTCTTGTTTGGTTTTAGTTAGCAAAGGTTTTAATTCGCTTCCTTTAAATTGATGTTCGCCTTCCGAATTATACCAGTACTTCACATCGTTTCCATTCCAAAGAAATTTAACTCCTGGTGTGTTTTTATCACTTCCCATCAAATCATAAAAAGGAATAATTTCGATGATTTTATAAGGATATTTCGCTCCAGCTATCGAAAAGAACTCCGGAATTTTCTCAGGTTCTTCGTTCATAAATATAATAGACAATGGTGGAAAATTTTTATTCTTACTTCTCATTTCTGTCAATTCTTTCGCCGCAAGTTGACAGTGATCACAACCCGGAACAAAGAAACCAAGTAGTTGTTTTCCATCATCAATTTTGGGATGAAAACTAGCGTAACCCGATTTTACTTTTTTTGGTTCTGTATCTTCTACAACTTTGGGTTCAACTTTTACAGAATCTACTTTATTAGGTGTAATCGATTGTGCAGTAGGTTGAGATGCAGTTGAATTAACTCCTATAGTAGTTGTGTTTTCGTCAGCAGGAGTTACTGAAAAAGAACTTTCTTCCATCGGACGCATTGGTGCTAACATAAACAACGCCAATATCGATGCAAATAAACCTGTAGTTAAAATCCAGAAATTGTGTTTTTCAGTTTCTTTAGGTAGCAAAATAAATGTCCAAACCAACAGTCCAATCGCAATTATATTTTTTACTATCGACTCAGCTGGTGTCATCGGAATTAATTCGCCAAAACAACCACAATTTCCAGCATTTCCACTAGTAGAAATTAAATACGTTAGATGAACAATAAAAACGGCTAACATTACTATCGTAACCGGAATGACAAATCGTCTTAAAAAATGCTTTTGCAAAAGTAAAATTCCTAATGCCAATTCAATTCCGATTAAAATTCGAGAAAAATAAGGCGCAATCGTTGGGGAAAATCCCAAAGTATACAATTGTTTTACCTCGAAAGTTGAAATAGCAAAATAAGGCGAATCCAATAATTCACTTTTAGATAATTTAGCAACGGCTGATACAATGAATAGTAACGCAACTACTATTCTTAAAATCCATGCGATTGTATTTTTGGTTGATGTTTGCATACACTACTTTTTTACAAAGATAAATTCTATTAGGGAATGGTGTTGTTAATGATTTGTTATTCTGGATAGATTGTTAGACTTCTTAGAATTTTAGACTTCTTAGATTATTGTAAATTCAACTTGAAACTTGACCCGAGGCGAAGCCGAACTGTATGAAGCGCAGCGGAATAAAACCTGAAACTATTCATGGAACTTCATCAAAATCAACGCAAAAACAGAATAATTAATCATATCTTGATAATTCGCATCAATTCCTTCAGATACAATGGTTTTTCCTTTGTTGTCTTCAATTTGCTTGACGCGAAGTAACTTTTGTAGAATCAAATCGGTCAATGAACTCACGCGCATTTCGCGCCACGCTTCACCATAATCGTGGTTTTTGTTTTCCATTAATGTTTTGGTAATGCTAATTTTTTCATCGTACAATTCGGTGGCTCTTTTTACATCCAAATCGGGTTGGTCCACAACACCTAATTCCAATTGAATCAGCGCCATAATGCAATAATTGATGATTCCGATGAATTCGCCCGTTTCGTCTTCGTCTACTTTTCGAACTTCATTTTCTTGTAAACTGCGAATGCGTTGGGCTTTGATAAAAATTTGGTCGGTTAAAGAAGGCAAACGTAAAATGCGCCACGCACTTCCATAATCGGTCATTTTTTTGATGAAAAGATCGCGACAAATGGCGATTACTTGGTCATATTCTTGAGAGGTTGAACTCATTTCGTGTATCTTTGTATGAATTTTTTCAAAAGTAAATAATATAGTACTAAGATTAAAATATTAAGTATAAAGATTTTTATATTCTTAATTTTGATCGAAAACTAACAGTTCGTTTTACTCAATTTTGGAACGCGGATGAAACAGATTGCTAAAACAAACGCAGATTTTCACTGATTTTATAAACACTGAACACGGATGACAATAAATTGCAACGGACAACTCATCGATTTATCCACTCCCAAAGTAATGGGAATTGTAAACCTTACACCCAATTCGTTCTACGATGGTGGAAAATTATCCGATGAAAAAAGTGTGTTATTACAAGTCGAAAAAATGCTTGCTGATGGAGCGACTTTTATCGATGTTGGCGGTTATTCGAGTAAGCCCAATGCCGAATTTGTTTCTGAAGAAGAAGAACTTCAACGCGTAATTCCGATCATTCAAAGTGTTGTAAAAGAGTTTCCAAAAGTGGTGCTTTCTATTGATACTTTTAGAAGTCAAGTTGCTAAGCAAAGTGTTGAAAATGGTGTAGCCATTGTTAATGATATTTCAGCAGGAAGTTTAGACGAAAACATGATGCGAACGGTAGCTCAATTGCGCGTGCCCTACATCATGATGCACATGAAAGGAACGCCAAAAACCATGCAGTCGTTAGCACAGTACGATGATTTAGTAAAAGAAATTTTATTCTATTTTTCTGAAAAAATCGCCATAGCAAGAAGTTTCGGAATCAGTGATGTAATTGTCGATCCCGGATTTGGATTTGCCAAAACATTGGAGCAGAATTTCGAACTTTTGAATAAATTAGAATTATTTAAAATGCTCGATTTACCTTTGTTAGTAGGTGTTTCCCGAAAATCAATGATCTATAAAATTTTGGAAACTGATGCTGAACATGCGTTGAACGGAACTACTTCACTCAACACTATTTCGCTAATGAAAGGTGCAAAAATCCTTCGTGTTCACGATGTAAAAGAAGCTGTAGAATGTGTTCAATTGTACCAAAAATTAATAAGTAAATAATGAAAAGAATTGCGAGTTTGTTGGTTGTTTTTTTGCTGATTTCATGCAACGAAAAAGAAGAAATGTTATTGCCAAAAGCAGATGTAACCATCGTAAAAGAAGTGTATGATCATTCGCCCATTTATTTGTTTTTTAGAGTAAAAGGAAAGGATACTGTGGCCGAATTGAACCGAAAAAACGCCATTGGAACTTCCAATTGGATTTTCAATATCGATAAGCGATTGCCCTTGAAAGCAGTTATTTCGCAGTTGCAATTCATGAAAGAAAAAAGAAAAAAAGGAATGCACACCAACGAGAAAGCTGAAGACTATTTTTCGTATGCCGATAGCATTGGTAAAAATCTGGCTTTTCTGCCGTTCACGAAAGTGAAGTACAATTTAGAAAAACCCAAATACGGAGTACAAATCTTCTTTTCTAAAGACAATACCATTTTAGTGTTGAATTCATCTGAAAAAGCGAAAGAAATAACCAAACCTGAATTGTTGAAGTATTTACTCGGATTACCCAGCGACAAACCTAATAAGTTCTTTTTTTGTCATGATCAAAATTGCAGTTACGAGCAATTCCTTCAAAACAGTATTTTTATAGCTCAATTTAAGCTACAAATTCCAGTGTATAATGTAACCAATGAAGAGTTTATATTTTAGACTAGTTAGACCGTTTAGACTTCTTAGACTTCTTAGATTTTTAGACTGTAAGATTATAGGACTGTAGGATTTTGGAACGCGGAGGAAACGGATTGCTAAAGCAAAACGCGGATTTTTGCTGATTTTCTGAAAACTGTGACTGAGACTGTAAACTAACTATTGATGATGATACGGTTCGTTCTTCAAAATTGTAAATCCTCTGTAAATTTGCTCAATCACAAACAACCGCACCATTTGATGGGAAAACGTCATGGCCGAAAGTGAAATTTTTCCTTGTGCTTTTTTGTAGACTTCTTCGCTAAAACCATACGGTCCGCCAATTACAAAAACCAATGTTTTGATTCCGGCGTTCATCTTTTTCTGCAAATAATCTGAAAATCCCACACTGCTGAATGAGTTTCCGTTTTCATCTAACAAAATCAGTTGATCGGTAGGAGTGAGCTTAGCCAAAATCAGTTCGCCTTCTTTTTCTTTTTGTTGCGCTTCCGTTAAGTTTTTGGCGTTTTTGATATCGGGAATTACTTCCAAATCAAATTTAATGTAAAACGACAATCGCTTGGTGTATTCGTCGATTAACGCTTGCAGATTTTTGTTGTCGGTTTTGCCTATGGCGAGCAGTTTGATGTTCATCGTTTTTGGTTTCAGGTTTCAGGTTTCAAGTTTCAAGGTTCTCTTAACATGAAACTTGAAACCTGAAAAGTGAAACTTCCTTAGCTTTTATTCTCCTTATTAAAATACACTAAGTAATAATACATCTGTTTCTCTTCATCCCAGCCTTTTTCTACAAATTTTTCGGCGCTTTCGGGGTTGATGAAATCGAGTTTAATTTGAATATTGGTGTCTAAATTAATCACATTTTTAATCGATTTACGTGCATCAGTTACTGCAGCATTTGCAATTGGGAATGACGTCACGTCTTCAATACTGTATTTTTCACCGCGATCGGCTTTGTAGCTTTTGAACTCCGGAATCAAATCAGGATTCTCCATTACATCATTCAAAAATGCCGTTTCTTCAAACTCGTCGTTTTTAGCAAAATGATTCACGGCACGATTCATAAACATTACTTCTTGTTTTTTGTCTTCGGCAGGAAAAACCACTTCTTTAGCAAACTCTTGGCAGAATTTCAAGTATTTTTTGGTCATGAAATTCTCATCCTGAAACGCATCTACCGAAAGGAAATGCTCCAACCAATAACGTGCGTCGTAACGGTTGCTATCAACGGTCAAAATTTTATAACCTTCTTCTTTTTTATAATTAAAAATGATGCATCCTTTGTCCAATTTGTTCAGGTTGATTCCTTCTTGCAAAATCATTTCTAAGTTGTTGTCTTTCTCTTCAAATTGAAGGAAATCAGTACGCAACTCGCTTTTAAAAACACCAACAGCATCAACTACATTATTGTCAATCGAAATGTTGGTAAAGTACGAAACATACACTTCTCCGTTTTTAATGTGTGGATGATTCGATTGCTCGAATAAATGCTTCGTGATTTTTTTAGAAACCTCATGTACACTCGATGGATCAGTGAAAATCTCTGTCGCCAAATTGAACATATCGTTGTATTCCAAATCCACTTCATGTGCAAATTGAAAATAATTTTCTTCTTTTTCACGAAATGACTTAAAGAAATATTCCTTCAACAACGGCATAATCTCGTCGTTTAAAGTATACGGGTTTTCAGATAAAAAAATGGCTTCGTTACGGCTTTTGTTTCCAACTCTGTGGATGGATAACGTTTCTACGTGGGTGTTAAATAGGTTGATCATTGATGGGTTGTTTGATAAAGTTTAAAGTTGTTTAAGTTTGTTTAAACTTGTTTAAAATGGTTTAATTTAGTAGGTTTAGGAGTCGATAAACTTTGTGCCTTTGAAATCATTTTTATTTAAGTAAGCTATGAAATTATGTATTTTGACACTCAGTTTTTCATACTCAGAAACTAAAATAGTTAGTTTTTGTTCATCTATGTAATCATTGTCAAAAACTCGGTATAATTGGGATCGCGCTTCACCTGCAGATCCTTTTGCAATGGATAAAAATTGACGAAATTCACTATTTCCATTTCGTTCAAATCCTTCTGCAATATTATCCATCACAGAACCAGATGCACTTTTAATTTGTTCTTTTAAACGGAAATCAGTTTTTAAGTCGGTGTTTTTAGAAATAAAAATAATTTCTTTAGATAGTCTTCTGGATTCAATCCAAATGTCTAAGTCTTCAAATTTTTTAATTGTTGGCATATATAAATATTTTTTTGGTGTATACTAAAATTTCAACCTTAAACCATCTTAAACAAGTTTAAACAATCTTAAACAAGTTTAAACAATCTTAAACAAGTTTAAACAATCTTAAACCATCTCCCTAATTCCAATTCTCCTCAAATCCGTAATCTTCAAAGCTATCATCAGAGCCAAAAGCATCCAAATCGTCTTCGTCTAAATCGTCTTCAAATTCGTTGTAGGCATCGTGGTCGTCATCCGCTTCAAATTGTTTTTCCAAAGCTTCAGCAGGCATTTCTCCGTGTGAAAAAAGCAAATTCGGATAGATTATTCCAATTTCTTCCTCTTCAACGGCTGCTAATTCCACCAAAAATGTCCACATATTGATGAAATCGTATACATAAATGATTTTTGTATTTTCTTCATCTAAAATATCCGACAATTGATAATCGCTCATGATTTTGTTTTCACCCGGAACGTCGCCTGCGTCAAACATCGGAATTTCATCTTCTTGATTCCACGTATCATCACAGGTATAATAGGAAGCAACTTCCATTCCGTCAAAGCCAAAAGCATTCACAATGGCGTTGTGTAAATCTTCTAAAGTATCATTTTCAAGAATCGCGATGTCTCTAAAAACATCCTCTTCGGCGTCGAGAATTACTCTGAATTTATAAACCATAATCCAAATTTGTATTGAGAGCGCAAAGGTAAAATTTAATTGTGAAAAACGAATTGCGAATTGCGAATTGTTGATAAGATTTTTTGAAGCTAGTTCCCGCTTTCCATTCCAAGAAATTGGGCACAAGACTATTTTTCTACACCGCCAAAAAAGCTTCTGCTGTCGCTTTTTGGCGCTAAGAAAAAATACGTTTTCCGCTCCAATTTGCTTTCCATTATAATCGGGGCTAGGCTATTGTGGTGAATTGACCAATCGATTAAAATTTGGTCTTCGCTATGGTTTCATGAATTTCATTTACTTTCATCAAAGCAGCGCTGCAATACCATGGAGTCAATTCGTATTCGAAGATTTTGGCAACCACAGCAGGATCAGTATCAACCAAGGCTTTAGCTTCTTCTACAGTAGACACATTAAAAACAAAAACGCCACGGTAATTTTTATCGTTTTTACCAAAAGGTCCGGCAATCACCAATTTACCTTCTTTAGCCAAACGCTGAATGTTTTCCATGTGACCTTTGAAATAAGTGTTGCGTTCTTCAGCTGTTGCTGTGGTATTGGAACCCGTTTTTAAGATACAAAAAACGTATTGTTTCATGCCGTAATCGTCGGCATTTAACGATTTAGCTAAATTTTCATCGTACTTCGATTCTTGAGAAAATCCAAGTTGGAATACAGCTAAGAGTAGTATAATCAGTAGTTTATTTTTCATTTTGCATAATGTTTGAAACCAAAATTACACATTTCCAAAATTAATTTTACAATTCATCTGCAAAAATCTACAATTCGGTAATTATAAATTTTATAGTTTTAGCGTTTGATGCAACTTTGCTTCATCAAAACACACAAACCATGAAATCAATTTTTACTTTACTCGCTTTTGTAGTTTCAACACTACTTTTTTCACAAACCAAAGTAACTGGAAAAGTCATCGACGAAAAAAACAATCCAATTCCGGGCGCCAACGTATTCATCGATGGTTCTTACGATGGCGGTTCTACCGATGACAAAGGCGAATTTGCATTCACCACAACCGAAACCGGACAAAAAACACTTAAAATAAGTTTCCTTTCGTATGAAACTGCAATTGTCGCTGTTGATCTTTCCAATTATAAATACGTAACCGTAAAAATGAAGGAAAACGTTAACATGCTCGATGCTGTTGTCATCAACGCCGGAACTTTTGAAGCGGGTGATAAAGCCAAAGTTACCGTTTTAAAACCGTTGGATATTGTAACTACAGCGGGTTCTAATGCCGATATTGTGGCTGCTTTACAAACCTTACCAGGAACACAAACTGTGGGTGAAAGCGGCCGATTGTTTGTTCGCGGAGGCGAAAGTGATGAAGCACAAACGTATGTAGACGGAATTCGAGTAGCGCAACCGTACGGAGCAACCACTCAGAATTTACCAACTCGAGGCCGATTTTCACCGTTTTTGTTCAGTGGAATTTCGTTTTCAACAGGTGGTTATTCGGCTGAATACGGAGAAGCCTTATCGAGTGTACTTTTATTAAATACTATCGATGAAGTAACCGAAGAAAAAACCGATATTTCGTTTATGACAGTGGGTTTGGGCTTGGCCAATACTCAAAAATGGAAAAACAATTCGATTAGTTTTAACACGGCTTACATTGATTTGGCTCCGTATCAATTAATTGTGCCACAAAATGTCGATTGGAACCGAGCGTTTCAATCATTATCGGGTGAAACAGTGTACCGTCACAATTTTAAAGAAGGTTTGTTAAAAGTGTACGCTGCTTTTGACGCTTCGCGCTTTGATATTAATCAGGAAACCATCAATAGCACTGAAAAAACACGTGTAGATTTGAATAACAATAACTTCTATCTCAACACTTCATACAAAGTGAATTTAATGCGAAAATGGCAGTTGAGCACAGGATTGAGTTACGGTTATGGTAAAAATAAAATTGGTCTAGACACAGATAAAGTAAACAATACCGAACATGCTTCTCATCTTAAAGTTAAAGCAAGAAAATCATTTTCAGACAGAGCCAAACTGACTTTCGGTGCCGATTATTTCATCACTCAATTTGATGAAGATTTCAACACTACTTTCAAAAGTGGTTACGATGCCAATATCGCAGCTGCGTATTCTGAAATTGATATTTTCTTCTCTAAAAACTTAGCAGCCAAAGCTGGTTTGAGAATTGCAAACAACGATTTGCTCGATCAAACTGCGTTTTCACCAAGAGCATCATTGGCTTATAAAGTGAGTAAAGCAAGTCAGTTTTCATTGGCGTATGGCGAATTTGAGCAAGCACCACGTCAGGATTACTTGAAATACAATTCCAATTTCATCAACGAAAAAGCATCGCATTACATTCTAAATTACCAATACAGTTTTAATAAACGTACGTTTAGAAGTGAAATTTACTTTAAAGATTACCGTGATTTGGTGAAGTACGATTCTGATTTCGTTGCATTCGATTCGCAGTTCAACAATAACGGTTATGGATTTGCCAAAGGATTGGATATTTTTTGGAGAGACGGAAAAACCTTTAAAAATTTAGAATACTGGGTTTCGTATTCGTACATCGATACGCAACGCGATTACAAAAATTACAGAGCTGAAGTAACGCCGAGTTTTGTCGCCAAGCACAACTTATCAATCGTAACCAAATACTGGATTGACGATTGGAAATCGATGGTAGGTTTTTCACATACATTCAACTCAGGGCGACCATACGATAATCCGAACGAAATCAGTTTTATGAACGGAAAAACCAAAATGTACAACAATTTGAGTTTCAGTTGGGCGTATTTATTATCGCAACAAAAAATACTCTATTTTTCGGTAAATAATGTTTTGGCAACAAAAAATGTCTTTGGTTATGAATACGCCAATACACCCAACAGTAACGGAGTTTTTGACCAAAGAGAAATCACGCCAACTGCCGATCAGTTTTTCTTTGTGGGCTTCTTTTGGACCATCAGCGAGAATAAGAAAGACAATCAGTTGAATAATTTATAGGGACAGGTCGCGACCTGTCCGTACGCGACCTGTCCGTACATTTTAGAATGCAAAAGAATAGCAATGAAATACAAAATATCTAGATTAGCCCCGATTGCAGCGGAAATCCTGTCATCTCGTTGTCAAAACGAGATTACAGATTACAGCGGAAAGCGGGACAACAGTTCATTAAAATCATAAATGACTGCTTCAAAAAAAACTCAGCCACTCAAAAAAAACAATTCATCCTCAAAAAACAACAGTTCAGTCATAATTAGTTTTGTAAGAAGTAAAAGCAACCGAAATTTGTCTCATCAAACTAAAAGAAATTTTTAAACAACATTAAACCATTTTAAACAATATTAAACTATTTTAAACAACATTAAACAATATCATCATGAAAACAATCATCACATTCGTTACCTTTTTACTAGTAAGTTTAGCATCGGCTCAAGGTCAGTTTGAGCAAGGAATGGGAAAAGCCTTTGGGTTATGGGGCGAAGGAAAATCATCAGAAGCATCAGCTTTATTCGAGCGTATTGCATCGGCAGAAAAAAACAATTGGTTGCCAAATTATTATGTAGCGTTAGTCAATACAACGGATGCTTTCGATCCGAAAAACAAAGCCAATATTCCGGCCTTATTAGACAAAGCGCAAAAAGCATTGGACGAAGCGGCTGGAATCAGTTTTGATAATCCCGAAATAATGGTGCTGCAAGCTTTGATTTACACCGCTTGGTTGGTTCAAGATCCGATGACCAACGGAATGAAATATTCGGCATTAGCCATAAAAGAATACGAAAAAGCGTTGGCAATTGCACCGAATAATCCTAGAGCAGTATTTGGAAAGGCCGAATTTGAAATGGGAGGCGCAAAATACTGGGGAACAGATACAAAACCAATGTGTGAGCAAATCGCCAAATCAATTGAACTTTTTGCTAACTTTAAACCAGAAAGTGAATTCCACCCAAAATGGGGTTTAGATAGAGCACAGGAAGTATTGAAAACGTGTAAATAATTGTTTAACTTTAACCTAATTGTCATGGAAAACACAATCAAATTAGTATTTAAAAATGCCATCAAAGCAATCGTTATGTTCTATGTACTTTACACTTTCTTAATGGTAATTTACAACCTGTTAAAAGGATTTTTTAATTCTTAATTGAAAGAGAATGAACAAGTATATTAAAGACTTTCCTAAAGCATTCATCATCTCATTGGCTATTTTTTTGGTATTGATGATTATAGAAGTTGTATCAGGTTATCAGCTAAAATTGGATCAGCATTTATTGATTCGATTTCTGTACACGATGCTTTACGGAATCTCTTTGTACTACGCGAACGGATTTGTTTTTGACTATTTGGATACCTTTTTCAAAGGCAATCGATTTCCTCCAAAACGATTGATACTAGGTTCTTTGGCTTCGTTTGTAGCATCCATTTTTGTGATTTTTTTATTGCGCATTTTTGAAGATGTAATTATTGAAAGTATACCATTTGAAGTGTTCATGCAAAACGAAAAACCGGCGAATTATCTGGTAGCTATTGTCATCACATTTATTGTAACTCTAGCACTTCATGCGTTTCATTTTTACAAAGCGTATCAGGAAAATCGATTAAAAGAGCAGAAAATCATTGCGGGAACAGCATCCGCTAAATTCGAAAGTTTAAAGAACCAAATTGATCCGCATTTTTTGTTCAATAGCTTGAATGTACTGAGTTCGTTAATTGAGGAAAATCCAGATAATGCCCAACGTTTTACAACATCATTATCCAAAATTTATCGGTACGTTTTAGAGCAGAAAGACAAAGAATTAGTTACGGTTCAAGAAGAATTAGCGTTTGCAAAAACCTATATGAATTTGCTTAAAATGCGATTTGAAAACAGTATTTCATTTGAATTACCTGAAAATTTTGAAAACTCAGATGCTAGAGTAGTTCCGCTTTCGTTGCAATTATTATTGGAAAATACCATAAAACACAATGTGGTAAGCGAGCAAAAACCATTACACATCAAAATTTTTATTAAAGATAATTATCTAATTGTTCAAAACGATTTACAGAAAAAAGAAGTATTACAAGATCGAAGAGGAGTTGGATTACAAAACATTATCAGTCGCTACGGAATTCTAACCAACCGCAAAGTACTGATTGACTCAAATGAAAGCATTTTTGCCGTTCATCTTCCCATTCTAACCAAACAAGTATCAACTATGGAAACAGTATATACAAACAATCAAAATACAGCGTATTATAAAGCCAAAAAACGAGTAGAAGAACTCAAAGGATTTTACGGAAATCTAATTTCGTATTGCGTAGTAATTCCGATTTTAATTTACATTAATCTTACTTACATGCCTCATTTTCATTGGTTTTGGTTCTCTGCTGGCGGTTGGGGTTTCGGATTGTTAATGCATGCATTTAAAGTTTTTGGCTACAGTTCGAATTGGGAAGAGCGCAAAATCAAAGAGATTTTAGAGAAAGAAAGTGGAACTAAAAACTGGAAATAATGGAAGCAAATCAAACCTCTATAGAAGAAAAAGAACTTCTGGAATTAGCTAAAAAACGAGTAAAACAACTCAAAGATTTTTACATTCATTTGTTCATTTACGCGATTGGAATTACGGTATATATTTTGAAAACATACTATAGTTTTCCGTTCAACTTTTTTCCAATTCAACACATCAACGGATTTGTAATGGCTGTTTGGACGTTCTTTCTTGTAGTTCAAGCTTTTCAACTGTTTGTAAGTGAAATTGTATTCGGAAAGAAATGGGAAGACAAGAAAATTAAAAAAATTCTATCAAAAAAATCAGAAAATCAAACTTGGGAATAATTTAAAATGAAAATTATGGAAACAAATTATAACGAAGAAGAACGCTACTATCAAGCGAAAAAAAGAGTAGAAGAAATCAAAGGATTTTACGGCAATTTAACCGCTTATGTTTTGGTAAATATATTTTTGATTATATTAAACTTAGTGACTTCACCAAAGTATTTATGGTTCTTTTGGCCATTGTTAGGTTGGGGAATCGGAGTGGTATTTCACGGATTGAGCGCATTTAAAGTGTCGCCTTTTTTTGGAAAAGAATGGGAAGAACGTAAAATGAAACAATTCTTAGAAGAAGAAAAAAGAAACATCGAAAAATGGCAATAATTTACAACAACAGAACTAAAACAAAATAAAATGGAAGTCATCAACAATCAAGACAGCAATCGCGAAGCCTATGAAATGGCGCGAAAAAAAGTAAAAAAACTCAAAAATTTTTATACTCACTTAATTGTGTATATTTTGGTCAATGCTTACATTTTAATCAAGCATTACTCTAATCTGATAGAAGGTGAACCATTTTTCAGTTTCGAAACATTCTCTACGGCATTTTTCTGGGGAATTGGTTTAGTGGCTCATGCATTCTCCGTTTTTGTTCCGTATTTTGTACTCGGAAAAGATTGGGAAGAAAAAAAGATCAACGAATACATGAAGAATGAGCAAAATAAAAAGTGGGAATGATTGGTTTTTAGTCGCAGTCGCAGTTTCAGAATCTAAGCGATTATTAGTCTTATAGTCATACAGTCATAAATCATACAGTCATAAATCTTACAGTCTAACCATCCAACAATCTAAGAAGTCTAACAAATGAACATCATCATCATCGAAGACGAAAAACCAGCAGCGCGTTTGCTTCAGCGTAAAGTTGAAAAACTCGGATTGCAAGTCAACCAAATGCTACATTCAGTAGAAGAATCCATTCATTGGTTTCAAAATAATTCACATCCTGATTTGATTTTTCTCGACATTCAATTGTCGGATGGATTATCATTTGAAATTTTTGAAACGATAGACATCAAAAGTGCCGTGATTTTCACTACAGCGTACGATGAATATGCCTTGCGCGCTTTTAAACTCAACAGCATTGATTATCTTTTAAAACCCATTGATGAAGACGATCTATCAATTGCAGTTGCAAAATTCAAAAATCAATTTCAAAAAAGTGGTGTTGCTGCTTTGGATTTTGAAGCGATAAAAAAAATGCTCATCAATCCGATTGATCGTGTTTATAAAAAACGATTCACCATCAAAATGGGTCAGCAATTAAAGATGATTCCCATTGAAGAGGTAGAATGTTTTTACAGCGAAAACAAAGGAACGTATTTACATACTTTTGACAATCGTGATTATCTTTTGGATGGAACGTTAGAGCAATTGGAAGCCGAACTCGACCCAAACGATTTCTATCGTATTTCCCGAAAATTCATCATTCCGATGAAAGGAATTAAAGAAATTCAGATGTACAGTAATTCGCGATTGAAAGTCATTTTGCCTACTTACAAAGACGATGAGGTCATCGTTGCTCGCGAAAAAGTAACCGATTTTAAGAATTGGTTAGGATAACTCCAAATGCTAAATTTGATTTAATTTTATGTTAACTAGCGACTTACTTCTTCGTTTAGTTAGTAACTTCGTACATCAGTTGTTTTCAAATTGATGTGTTAGGTATGCGTTTTCTAATTTCACTGTTTTTTCTTTCTTCTTTGGTATTTTGTCCAACCGTTAAAAGTCAGGACTTACTATCATTTGAAAAGTTCGAAGAATTAGAAAAAGCGTTAGTAAAGGAAAATGATACCTTGTACGTAATCAATTTCTGGGCAACTTGGTGTGCGCCGTGTGTAAAAGAACTGCCTTATTTTGAATCGTACAACAACGAAGTCAAAGACCAGAAAATCAAGGTGATTTTAGTCAGTCTCGATTTTAAAAAGCAAATTGACAGTCATTTGAAACCTTTTTTGAAAAAGAAAGAATTCAACTCGCAAGTGGTTTTGTTGAACGATAAAGATTATAATTCTTGGCTCACTAAAGTGGATGATGAATGGTCGGGTGCGATTCCGGCAACTTGGCTCATCAAAGGCAATCGCCAGTTATTTGCCGAACGCGATTTTGAAAATGTTGCTGAACTGAAAGAATTTGTGAATTCATTTACTAACCAATAAAAAAATATACTATGAAAATGATTGTTCTAATTGTGTTGTTTTTCACCACATTGTTTACTACCAATCCGCCAGTAGCAAGTGGTTACAAACCTGGCGATAAAGCGACGGATTTTAAATTGAAATCAGTTGACGGAAAAATGTACAGCATGGCGGATTACAAAGATGCCAAAGGATTTATAGTGGTTTTTACGTGTAATCACTGTCCGTTTGCCGTAAAATACGAAGATCGAATTATTTATTTGGCTAAGAAATACGAATCAAAAGGGTATATTTTATTAGCAATCAATCCAAATGATCCTGAAGCTCAACCATTAGACAGTTATGATTTGATGAAAGTGAGAGCCAAAGAAAAAGGATTTACGTTTCCGTATTTGTTTGACGAAGGACAAAAAATCTATCCACAATACGGCGCTACAAAAACGCCTCATGTATTTTTGTTGGATAAAAATCTAGTGGTAAAATACATCGGAGCCATTGATGACAATGTGGAAGATGCTTCGGCTGTGAAAGTAAAATATTTAGAAAATGCGATTGCAGCTTTAGATAAAAATCAAACGCCATCGCCTGAAACGACCAAAGCAATAGGTTGTTCTATCAAAACGAAAAAATAAATTAATTGTAATGGGTTAATGGAAGAAGAGTGGAAGCTTAGGTTTTCACTCTTTTTTTTACGATTTAATCCAAATTTTTCGAATAGCAATCATGATTAGAATCAGTATTGAATAAGCAATAAAAAATAGAGCAATGTATTCAATCCATCCAAAAGTGAGCATTATGGCAATTATCAAGAGTTGAAATCCTAATCCGTACAACGAAAGTAAGGTCATAAACCAATTGGGAAAAGTTTTGACTTTATAAGCATCTGGATCTAAAAAGTGAATGATTTTATCAAACAGGCCATAAACGATGGTATAAATTCCGAATAAGATAGTGACTGATTTCTGAGTTTCGCCTGGCAAGGCTTTAGGTGTTTTGTACTCAAATATTTTACTGGTTGCATCGCCACCCACCGATTTAGTTCTCAAAATTACATAGTAATAATTGTATAATGTTCCTTGCAATTGAATTCCAATAAAAGCTAAAATTACAACCCAAAATGAAGTATTGGAAACATAACAAATCGCCATCAAAAAAAGAAAGTTCAAAATGATGTCAAAAACACTATCCAAATACCTTCCAAAATACGATGGTGTGTTTTTAAGTCGAGCTAATTCACCATCGGCAGCATCAATTCCCGATTTTAAAATGATGAAAAATCCAGCCAGTAAAAAGTAATTATTTGTAATACAAACAATGGCAATTAAGCCCGAAATTCCAAATAGGATTGTAACGTGAACAGGAGTAAATCGTGTGTTTTTTAATTGATTAGCTAAGAATTTCCCGAAAGGTCTTCCGTAATCGGATAAGTCAAGAAATTGATCTTGAGCTGTAAGTTTTGACATGTAAAGTTTCTAAAAAGAACTGCGACAATATAGTCTGTAATTTATTTGGTTAAGCGGTGTAACGTATACGTCATCGCACTCAACAAAAAGAAAGCCGTAATTTGATGAATTAATCCTAATGCTAATGGAACTGAATAGAGTAAAGTGAAAACACCAAGTAAAAACTGCACGAATACTAATGCAACAAGAACATTCAAACCTCTTCTTTGTTGTAAGGTAAGTACAAATTTTTTACTTCTGAAATACAAATACAAAATCAATCCAACCACCACATACGCCATAGTTCGATGCACAAATTGAACACCGCTTTTTCCTTCGGTTAATCGCAATAACCACGAATCTTTTTCAAGTGTGATACTTTCGTGAAAGAATTGTCCGTCGCTCATCATTGGCCAATGATTGTGAAGTAATCCTGCATTCAATCCAGCTACAAATCCACCATAAATAATTTGCATGATTAAGACAACAATCGTAATTCGAGCCCATTTTCTTAACGGAAGAATTGCTTCTCTTTTATCAGGATAAATTAAATCCAATGCCACCCAAAGTGTATAAGCAAATGTAATGAAGGCAAATGTTAAGTGTAAAGCCAATCGAAAATGACTCACATCGGGATTATCTATCAATCCGCTTTTTACCATAAACCAACCCAAAAATCCTTGAAATGCTCCCATTCCTAATAGAATAATGCATTTGTTAATGGTAGCTTTATCAAGTTTTTTCTTAATCAAAAAATAGACAAATGGAATGATAAAAACCACACCAATAATCCGACCAATAAAACGGTGAAACCATTCCCAGAAGTAAATGAACTTATAATCATCCAAACCAAAATCGTTGTGAATATTGATTTTTTGATATTCGGGAAACTTCTTGTACTCGTCAAAAGCGGCTTGCCATTTTTCTTCACTCATTGGCGGAAACGTATCGGTAACCAAATGCCAATCGGTCATTGATAATCCGGAGTTAGTCAAGCGCGTAATTCCGCCCACGGTAACCATTATAAAAAGTAAAATACAACCTGAAAGTAGCCAGTAGATGACTGATTTATTTGGATTCATTTTTTTAGTTCTTAGTGACTGAGTAACTGAGTGCCTGAGTTGCTGAGTCAGATGTGCAAATTTATATAGAAACTAGTTTTTTTTTATTCGAACAATTTATAATTATTTACTAATTAATTTTAGAAGAACTCAGTCATTTACTCAGTAGCTTTTTTCAAACCCATTTTGGCTGCTTTTGCCATAACAAAGTCGAATGCTGCTTGGTATTCATTCGGAATTTCACCTTCTAAAATGGCTTCTTTAACTGCTTCTTTTAAAATACCAATTTCACGTGATGGCTTTAAATTGAAGAGTTCCATGATTTCTTCACCTGATATTGGTGGCTGGAAAACACGTACTTTATCGCGTTCTTCTACTTCAATAATTTTTCTGCGAACAATGTCAAAATTGTTGTGGTATTTTTTGAATTTCGCTGGATTTTTAGTGGTAATATCTGCTTCGCATAACGTCATTAAATTATCTACATCTTCGCCAGCATCAAAAACCAATCTACGAACGGCCGAGTCGGTTACTATATCTTCCGACAAAACAATCGGACGTGAGCTCATCATGACCATTTTCTGAACAAATTTCAATTTATTGTTCAATGGCATGTGCATACGTTCGAAGATTTTTTTAACCATTTTTCCGCCCAAAAACTCGTGACCATGAAATGTCCAACCTTGTTTTTTGGAGAATTTTTTTGTGGGCGCTTTTCCAATATCGTGCAGTAATGCTGCCCAACGCAACCAAACATCATCGGTATTCGGACAAATATTATCTACTACTTCTAAAGTGTGATAAAAATTGTTTTTGTGGGTATGACCTTCAATTTCTTCTACATTATTTAGCGCTGTAAGTTCAGGTAGAATAAGGTCTAAAAGTCCGGTTTTGTACAAATGCAAAAATCCAATTGATGGTTTTTCAGTCGATAAAATCTTATTCAATTCATCAACTATGCGTTCACCAGTTATAATTTTCAAACGTTCGCTGTTTCTTTTGATGGCTTGAAGCGATTCGGTTTCAATATCAAAGTTGAGTTGAGAGGCAAAACGAATAGCGCGCATCATTCGCAACGGATCATCCGAATAGGTAATATCAGGATTTAAAGGTGTTTTGATGATTTTATTCTGCAAATCCTCCAATCCATTAAAAGGATCAATTAATTCACCATAATTGTTTTCATTCAACGAAAATGCCAACGCATTGATGGTAAAATCGCGTCGGTTTTGATCGTCTTCCAACGTTCCGTTTTCCACAATTGGATTGCGACTTTCTTTGTTGTACGATTCTTTACGAGCGCCAACAAACTCGATATCAATCTCTTTGTAGCGCAACATTGCTGTTCCGTAGGTTTTAAAAACTTGAACTTTGGGTTTATTGGGAAGCAATTCAGATACTTTTAAAGCCAGTTCAATTCCGCTTCCAATGGCAACAACATCTATATCTTTCTTAAAATCGCGTTGCAACAAATAATCGCGCACAAATCCGCCAATAACATAACTGTCAACGCCAAGATCTTTACTCGCTTGCGCAATGATTTTAAATATTGGGTTTTGAAGTGCTTTTGTATAGTTCATTAATTTTGTTTCAAGTTTCAAGTTTCAAGTTTCAGGTTAATCAACTTGAAACCTGAAACTTGAAACAAATCTTATTTTCTGATAATTTTTACCTGATTGTCCAACGTTAGTTTGATGATCGTTGAGGGTTTGTCGCAGATTTTGTCGTGGTGCAAATTTACTACATAGTCAACACCATTCACAATTTCGGGACTAATTTCTTTGAATGATTTAGGCGTAAACATTCCCGATATATTGGCTGAGGTTGATACTAATGGTCTTTTCATTCGCTCCATCAATTTGAAACAAAATGGTTCTTTCACCAATCGAACTCCAAGTGTTTTGTCTTCAGCGATGATGTTCTGAGCTACATTTCGTGGATTGTCTAAAATGAGTGTAGTTGGTTTTTCGGATAAATCGAGAATTTGCCATGCGGTTTCCGGAACTTCCTTAAACACATTGTACATCATTCGATCTCCATTCATCAAAACAATCATGCTTTTGGAATCGTCGCGTTGTTTCAACTTGAATATTTTAGCAATAGCTTCTTCATTGGTAGCATCACATCCAATTCCCCAAACCGTATCAGTAGGATAGAGTATGATTCCGCCGTTTTTGATTACCTCAAAGGCATTGTGAACTTCGGTATTAATGTCGCTCATCTTATGAATTCAATTTGTTTTTTATGTAATTGTAATCGGCTTCCAAAAGTGATTTTCTCTTAATTGTGTATTTTTTCTTTATAATATATTTAAAGAACGATTTTAAGAATTTCGGTTTCTCAATTCCGAATTTAATTTGATCGCCACTTAAGTTTTTAGAAGTGAAAATGTGTAGATTTCCGTTTTTGCAATAGTAATTTTTATTGAAATGTTTCGCTATCAATTGCATGGCTTCTTCCGAATAAAAAGCGATGTGCTGCCCAGTTTCTTCAGTAATGTACCACCAATTTTCAATTTCTTTATTGGTTTTTGGCGTGATTTCTGTCGAAAAAATAGCGTTGTCCGAGTATTCAAAAATAGTCGCAATATCATTCATCGGATCGTTGAAATGTTCCAGTACTTCAAATCCAGTGACTAAGTCAAACTTTTTAATATCGGTATCAGTTACATCAAAATAATTAGCAAAAATATTATCGCAGTAATCGTCTTGACGGTAAAAATTGAACCCTTCATCTCGCATCAATCGAACAAAAGCACCGTAACCTCCAGCGTAATCCAGCATGGTTTTGGCTTCAGGAAAGCAAATGTTGATGATGGGTTTCACTTCTTTTGCCAAATGATTGTTTCGGTAAATCAAACCAATGTCTAATGAAGTAATGGCCGACTCGTATGCTTCTTTTAACCACGTTACTTCGTCGGTTTGAACAAACGAGCATTGCGTACATTTATAGTAATTAGTAGGGTGTTTTTGGAGAATGATTTTTTCGAAAATTTTTTCGGATGGGCTTTTACATATTTTACAATTCATCCTTTAGTTTTATTAAATGAAATCTAAATTTATATTATATCTTTGCTCAAATTTGGTCGCTTTAAGCCTTGACAAAATTAGTGAAAAAATATTACTTGTATGCGAATACTTTTAGAACCTCAAATATTTAAAGACCAAAAATTTGGCGGAATATCGAGGTATTTTTCTGAAATTTACAAACACATTCGAAATGAGAACAGCGACTCAATTCAACTTCCACTTGATTATACCGAAAATTTACACATCAAAGACCAAATAACGGCCGAGATTCCGTTTTTATACAACTTGGGAATGAAAATTCCTTTTTTGAAAAAAAAATGCCGAAAAAAATTGGTCAAACTCTCGGTAAAAAAAGCAAAAAAAATACTCAAGCAGCAAGAATACGATTTGGTAGTTCCAACCTATTACAATCCGTATTTTTTAGAACTTATTGGCAATAAGCCTTTTGTCTTGACAGTATATGATATGATTCACGAAACGTTTCCGAATTATTTCAATGACGACAATCATACAGTTCCCAACAAAAAGTTGCTCATGGAAAAGGCAAATAAAATCATTGCCATTTCTCAAAGTACCAAAAACGACATACTCAAATTCTATCCTAATATTGATGCTAATAAAATAGAAATAATTTACTTGTCGCAAAGTATCGATACTCAAAATTATGTAACCGTTGATTTGCCAGAGAATTTTATTTTATTTGTGGGAAATCGAGGTTTGTACAAGAGTTTTTCTTTTTTTATTGAAGCTGTGGCCGATTTAGTGCTCGAAAGCACTGATTTACATATTGTTTGCGCTGGTGGAAATGCTTTCAAATCAGAAGAAATAGAGCTGATCAATAGTTTGCAATTAACCAACCGAATCATCCAACAAAATTTTGAGGATGACGAGTTGGCTTCCTATTATACAAAAGCAAAATGTTTCGTTTTTCCTTCAGAGTATGAAGGATTTGGAATTCCAGTTTTAGAATCCATGGCGTGTGGTTGTCCGATAGTTTTGGCACATCACAGTTCGTTTCCTGAAGTTGCTGGAGATGCTGGAGTGTATTTTGAACTCAATAATAAGCACGATTTGAAAGAAAAAGTAAGCTTACTTTTGCACGATGAAAATGTACGTAAACAGTATATTACAAAAGGATATGAGCAAGCTCAAAAATTCAGTTGGAAGAAAACCGCTGAAGAATGTTATGCTTTATTTAAAACTGTAATTTAATGACAAAAAGAGCGATAATATCGGGAATTACGGGACAAGATGGATGCTATTTAGCCCAACTTTTATTAAACAAAGGCTATGAAGTTATTGGCCTTTCGCGCTCTTTAAATCATTTGAATAATAGTGGATTAAAATACCTTGGAATCAGCGATAAAATAACTCTTGTTGATTGTGATTTATTGGATGTTAATCAGATTTTTGATTTGCTCACAAAGTATCAACCCAACGAGTTTTACAATCTCGCCGCTCAGAGTTCGGTTTATTTGTCGTTCAAAGAACCAATTGATACCTTTCAATTCAATACTCTAAGCGTTTTTAATTTGTTAGAAACCATAAAAAAAGTCAATCCCAACATTCGCTTTTACCAAGCCAGTAGCAGCGAAATGTACGGACGCGTAAATAAATTACCGATAACTGAAGAAAGTGTTTTGCATCCGTTAAGTCCGTATGCGATTTCAAAAGCTGCAGCACATTTCACTTGTATTCATTACAGAGAAAGTTACGGAATGCACATTAGTTGTGGAGTGTTGTTCAATCACGAATCGTATTTGCGACAAGAAAATTTCTTTGTAAAGAAAGTCATACGAGAAAGCATCAAAATTAGCAAAGGTCAACAAGAGTTTTTACTTGTTGGAAATATTGACGTTAACCGCGATTTTGGTTATGCCCCAAAATACGTTGAAGCCATGTATTTGATGTTGCAACAAGAAAATGCCTCGGATTATTTGATTTGCTCAGGTCAATCGATTAGTTTGAGGGAAATTGTAAAGTATGTGTTTAAAAAATTAAATATTCCGGATAGCGCTTTGAAAATAAGCGAAGATTTGTACCGACCAGCCGATATTGAAGACATGTACGGTAGCAATACAAAGGCAAAGTCAAGTTTAGAATGGAACTATAATTTGACTATTTTTGACACATTGGATTTACTAATAGAAGAAGAAGTAAAGAATAGTAATTAATACAGAAGAAAAATGAAAGTAGCTTTGGTAACTGGGATTACAGGGCAGGATGGAGCCTATTTAGCCGAATTATTATTGTCTAAAGGTTATATGGTTCACGGTGTAAAAAGAAGAAGTTCGTTGTTTAATACGCAACGAATTGACCACATTTATGAAGATCCACACATTGATAATCAACATTTTCGTTTGCATTATGGCGATTTGAGTGATTCGACCAATCTCATCCGAATCATACAAGAAACACAACCCGATGAAATTTATAATTTGGGAGCAATGAGTCACGTAAAAGTGAGTTTTGATATGCCCGAATATACCGCAAATGCTGACGGAATAGGAACATTACGTATTTTAGAAGCCGTTCGTTTGTTAGGTTTAACTAAAAAAACGAAGATCTACCAAGCATCCACTTCTGAATTGTACGGATTGGTTCAAGAAGTTCCGCAACGTGAAACAACGCCTTTTTATCCGCGTTCGCCTTATGCAGTGGCCAAAATGTATGCGTACTGGATTACGGTAAATTACCGCGAAGCATACGGAATGTTTGCGTGTAACGGAATTTTATTCAATCACGAAAGTCCGTTGCGCGGTGAAACCTTTGTGACTCGAAAAATTACTCGTGGAATTGCTCAAATGGCAATGGGAATGCAAGACACGCTTTTCATGGGTAACATCGATTCTAAACGCGATTGGGGTCACGCCAAAGATTATGTAGAAGCAATGTGGATGATTTTACAACAAGATCAACCCGAAGATTTTGTGATTTCAACTGGAGTAACTACTACAGTGCGCGATTTTATTAAAATGGCTTTCGCCGAAGTAGGAGTAGAACTTGAATTTACGGGAACAGATGTCAACGAAATTGCAACTGTAAAATCAACTTCAAATCCTGAATTTGCTTTTAAAGTAGGTCAAGTAGTCATCAAAATTGACCCAACGTATTTCCGACCAACGGAAGTTGATTTGTTGATTGGTGACAATACCAAAGCCAAAACAAAATTGGGTTGGGAACCAAAGTATACTCTAGAAATGCTCGTAAAAGAAATGATGCAATCGGATGTTGATTTGTTCCGAAAAGAGAAGTTTTACAACGAAAATAAATAATGGAATTACATTCTAAAATATACGTTGCCGGTCACCGCGGAATGGTAGGAAGTGCCATCGTTGCCAATTTAAAGGCCAAAGGATTCACCAATATTATTGAGCGAACATCTTCTGAATTGAACTTAATCAATCAGCAAGATGTGGCCGATTTTTTTGAAAAAGAACAGCCTGAATACGTATTCTTAGCAGCAGCAAAAGTTGGCGGAATTGTAGCAAACAATACCTACAGAGCCGATTTCATCTACGAAAACTTGATGATACAAAACAACGTCATTCATCAAAGTTATAAAAACGGAGTAAAAAAATTAATGTTTTTGGGCTCGTCGTGCATTTACCCAAAATTAGCGCCTCAACCGTTAGTAGAGGAATCTCTTTTGACCGGTTTGTTAGAAGAAACAAACGAACCGTATGCGATTGCCAAAATTTCAGGAATCAAAATGTGTGATGCCTACCGCGACCAATACGGATGTAATTTTGTTTCCGTAATGCCGACCAATTTGTATGGTTTTAACGATAATTACGATTTGCAAAATTCGCACGTATTACCTGCTTTACTTCGTAAGTTTCACGAAGCCAAAATCAATAACACACCATCAGTAACTGTTTGGGGAAGCGGAACGCCATTGCGCGAATTTCTTCATGCTTCCGATATGGCCGATGCGTGTGTGTTTTTAATGCAGAATTACAACGAAAAAGGATTTGTAAACATTGGTTCGGGAGTAGAAATTTCAATTAAAGATTTGGCTCATTTAGTCAAGAATATAGTTGGATTTACAGGTGAAATAGTTTTTGATACTTCTAAGCCTGATGGAACGCCACGCAAATTAATGGATGTTTCTAAACTTACTCGTATGGGTTGGAACTACAAAATTGGTTTGGAAGAAGGAATTAAAATGGTCTACCAACAAAAGTTTATCGAATAAGAATGAAAATATCCATCATCACAGTAAATTACAATGATAAAGTTGGGTTGGAACGAACAGTAAACAGCGTTCTTTCTCAAAACAACAAAAACTTTGAATACCTCGTAATTGACGGCAACAGTAATGATGGTAGCGTTGAAGTTATTGAGAAAAATAAAGACAAAATCGACTTTTGGGTCAGTGAAAAAGATTCCGGAATTTACAATGCCATGAACAAAGGAATTCGCGCTGCCAAAGGTGATTACTTACTGTTTTTGAATAGCGGAGATTGGCTTTATGACGATAACGCAATTAGTAATGTTGAACAACTGATTGATGGTTCAAAAGACATTTACTACGGAAATGCCATTTTCAAATTCGACAAAAAAGATAAAATAGTCAAATATGATCAGCCCATTTCGTTTGAATTTTTTACGTATGGGAATTTTTGTCATCAGGCAACTTTCATTAAAAAAAGTTTATTCTTCGATATTTCTTTTTACAATGAAAAGCGTAAAATCGTTTCGGATTGGGAGTTTTTTGCAGTGGCAATTTGCCTAAAAAGCGCCTCACATCAGTACATGGATGTCATTGTGGCGAACTACGATTTAACCGGAATTTCATCGCGCCCAGAGTTTGAAGAACTCAAAATGAAAGAGCGCAATGACGTGTTTCAAGAGTATTTTCCGATGTTCATCAACGACTATAAAAACATCAACGAACTCAATTCCAAACGCATTCAGAATGTGTTACACATCAAGAAATTTTCGTTTGCTTGGACTATTTTTAAAGGAATATTGAATCTTTTTATGCTCTTTCTTCCCAAAGAAAAAAAGTAGATTTAGAATTAATCTGTGAATCTGTGGCACATTTAATAACTGCCAATTGTTGCAATAATCGACTTTAAGTGTTCTACTGAAAACGGTTTCAAACTGTCTTCTGAGTGATTTTGCAATTCTAACCACAGATTTTTGTTGGTATACAATTCAATAATTGCTGAGGCAAAACCTTCTTTGGTATCGTCAATTAAAGCATTTTTGCGGTTGACTAATTTCATTCCTTCAGCTCCAATTGATGTCGTAACCACAGGTAAATAATATTCAAATGCTTGGCCAATTTTTCCTTTGACTCCAGCTCCAAATCGCAACGAAGCCACCATAATTCGATTGTCATTAAAAAACGTTTCCACACTCGGAACATAACCGTGAAACACAAAATTGGGATGTTGAATGTCGTCAATGGTTTCTCTCACATTTCCGACTACATTTACTTTTACATCCGGTAATTGTTGCCAAACCAAAGGCATGATTTCGTTGTATAAAAAGTACAAAGCATCAATATTAGGCGTGTGCGCCGAACCAATAAACAACAAACCATCGCGTTCTTCAAATGATTTGATGGTAGATTTTTCAACTTTGGGATAATGAATGTTCGAAACCGTAATCAGTTTTTCAGGTTGAATGTACTGACTCATGATTTCTTTTTCAAGGTCGGAAATCGGAATGACTAAATCGACTTTTTTAGCCAATTGAGTTTCAATTTTTAAGTACTTTTTGTAGCGTTTTCGTAGTGAAATTCGCGTCGGATCCAATTCAATGGCACGTTGGTAACGTAAAAAATGTATGTCTACCATATCAAAAATTGACTTAGATTTAGGTAGAATTTTAGATACTTTCTTGAAGTTGTCTTTTAATGTATTCGGACTGTAATACCAAATGTAATCTACCTTCGGAATCGATTTTAAAAACTCAAAATACGATTTGTAGTGTTTCGTTTCTACATAAACAATCAAACCTAAATTGGTGTAAAATTGAATATATTCGTCGGTTCTGTAGGCGTTTTCAGTGCAAATAATGCAATTAAAACCTTCTTCTTTAAAGTTTAAAATGATTTCCTTCAATCGATTGGAACCCGAATCACGATCGTGAGTAGGCATACTTCCATTAATGAAAACAATGGTTTTTTTAGATGCATCGTACAGGTCAAAATTCGGAATAGAATGATCCAACTGTTCTTTTACAATTTTTTTCTTTTTGAGATAGAGCTTTATTTTTTTGAATAAACCCATTTTAATCGACGATTTTTTGTTTTAATTTGAGTGATTTGGATAAAGGCGCGCCCGCCAAAAGTACTTTAAAAATAGGCCAATATTTGGGTTTGAAAATGCTTTTTAAGAAAAACTGTAAACGCAATTTGTTGAGCAAAATCTGATGCCAAAAATAACCGTAATGTTTTCGAATTACGTACAAAAATGAAATTTTCAACTCAGTTTTTATAGCGATATTTTGCGGTGTACTTACTCCGTGATAGTGAATGAATTCGGCTTCCGGAATCAAATAAGCATATCGGTTGATGGTGCGTAAACGTTTGCACAAATCGGTTTCTTCGAAGTACAAAAAGATATTCGTGTCAAATCCGCCAACCTGATGAAAATCAGTTGCATTGATCACCATAAAACTTCCAGCAATAAATTGACCACGTTGCGGTTGCGTGTATTTTATCGTCCGTTTTGGATAGTAATTCGGATTGATTTTTTCGAGTAAATTGCGCCCAAAAAATTCTTTTGCAGGTGAAGCAAAATGATCTAAAGTTGGTAGCATTTCACCATTTTCTTTGTAAGCAAACGGTCCGCAGATGCCAAACTCCGCATTCGATTTCATCGTTTTAATGATGATGGAAAGGCAGTCGTTCATCAACACCGAATCATTATTCACAAAAGCATAAAAATCAGCATTGGCATAATGAACACCCAACATATTTCCGCCACCAAAACCTTGATTGATGTGATTGCGAATGAGTTGTGTATTCGGATAATTTTTAGAATGAATGTACTTTTCTAACGATACATAATCGTCTTTTTGAGAAGCATTGTCAATAATTACAATTTGGTAATTCAAATCAGCAGCCGTTTTTTCAATAATACTTTCAATGCATTGTTGAGTGTAGGCACTGGAATTATAATTGATTAATATTACGGCAACTTCATATCGTTTTGAATCAATCATAAATACTGATTTATTCCTTTTTCTATAAAAGTAAGTTTTTTTTCTGTGGTTTGTCGTTCGATTTCGTTATTGATTTCGATGTGACTTTTGGATTGCTCTTTGTGGTAAATATGATAAGCAATTCCGGCGTATTTCAACCGTTTTCCTTTGATTCCGATGTTGTGTAATCGCTGAATCAATTCAGAATCATCGATTCCCCAACCCACCAAACCTTCGTTAAAACCATTCACTTTGATGCAATCTTCTCGCCAAAACGACATGTTGCAACCACGTAATTTCCCAGAACGTTTATCGTGCAATTTGGCCCATTTCATCATAAATGGCAACCGAATCGTTCGTCCACGTTTCTTGATTCCACTTGCAAATAACCCAAAATGAATGGTTTTATTTTTGAAAATAGATTCTAAAATGGACTGTTGAATATTCACTCTTGAACCAAATAAATAAACCCCTTTTTCGGCATTTTCAAGATGATCTTGTACAAAATGACGGTTCATAATAATATCGCCATCAATTTCAACAATGTAATCGTATTGGGCTTTGGCAATTGCCATGTTCATGATTTTTGGCTTTTGGTTTCCGTTGTCGGGATGCCAAATATGAATGAGCGGAATTGGAAATACTTTTTGAAATTTCTCTATGAGTTGTTTGGTTTCTTCTTTTGAACCATCATCAGCAATAATAACTTCGTTGGGCAAATGCGTCTGATTGAGTACACTTAGCAAAAGCAATTCTAATGCTTCAGGCCAATTGTACGTTGGTGTAACGAGCGAACAAGTAGGTAAATTACTCATGATTATTCAATTTTTCGGTACATCATCCACAATTGTAAATAGCGTTTGAACACTGAAAACGAGTGAACATACGCTAAAATAAATCCTTCTTTACCATCCAAAATTCCCAATCGGAAAATGTATTGCCATAAAAAACGATACGTTGGTCGAATGAAAAAATGATACAAATTGGGCTTCTTTTTTAGTTTGTACAAATTCTCAGCTTGTAATTTGCTGTACAAATTGAGTTTGTCATTATAGTTGTCAAAATTCTTGTAACTAAAATGATCTAATTTGTTTTTTAAAACACTGGTTTTTCCGCTGCTTTTAACTAATTCATGAACCAAACCATTGTACTGACACTGATTTTTATTGAACAAACGAATGGCTTTATCGTTCTGCCAACCACCATACTTGATGCGTTTTCCCATAAAATAAAAGTTACGCTTGATATAAAATGCAGCGATATCTTTTGGGTTTTCAAGAGTTGATTTGATTTCTTTTTCTAAGTTGGGATCAATAATTTCATCCAAATCGAAAAATAAAATCCAATCGTTATGAGCTTGCTGAATTGCAAAATTACGTTGGTTGGAAAAATCATCAAATTTGCGTTGAATGACTTTTACGCCCATTTGCTCAGCAATTTCAATGGTTTTATCAGTACTTTGTGAGTCTACGAAAATAATTTCATCTGCAAAAGACAAACTTTCAACATAGCGCTTGACGTTTTCCTCTTCGTTGTAAGTAATTGCTAAAGCAGTAATTTTTGGTGCCAAATTATTTCGTGTCTTGTAGTGTATATAAGCACAAAAGTAATAATTTTACACAAACTATTTATTCCAAATTCATAGAAATGGCGCGATTACCCGTTTTAATGTACCATAATGTAACACCCAACGACAGCGAAAGCGTTGAGTTGACCATTTCTACAAGCAAATTTGAAGAACAATTGCAGTATTTAGCTGAGAAAAACTATACTACCATTTTTGCTTCTGAATTGATGAATTCGAATGAAATTCCGGATAAAAGTGTGGTATTGTCTTTTGATGATGTCACCGAAAATCAATTGTTATATGCCTTGCCATTGCTGAAGAAATACAAATGTAAAGCGACGTTCTTCATCCCGTTTGCTTACATTGGAAAAACTGATACTTGGAACGATGGTTCGGAAAAAATAATGACCATCGAACAATTACAATCACTCGATACTGAGTTAGTTGAATTGGGTCATCATTCCTTTTTGCATCGAAAGTATGCATCGTTAACCGCCGAGGAAATTCAAAACGACTTTGATCAGAGTTTTGAAATCATTCGACAAAATAATTTAACTGTAGTTCCTGCTTTGGCGTATCCTTATGGAAATTTCCCAAAAAAAGGAGTTCAAAACGAAGTGTTTTTTGATTTGCTAAAGAAAAACGGAATTCAGTTGGCGTTTCGAATTGGGAATCGAACTAATAAACTTCCATTGAAAGACAAGTACAAAGTAAAACGAATTGACGTTAAAGGTCAGGATAGTTTACTTACTTTTAAATGGAAATTACGCATAGGGAAATTGCGTTTATTTTAAGTCTTTTTCGATTAAAATCATCTTTACATAACGCGAAAAAACGCCGTAAGCATCAATGGTGGCAACGGCCAAACCTGGAATTCCATCCAAAAATCCACGTCGAATAAAATACGTGTGGAAAAATCGATAAAACGGTTTGAAAACTAAGTGGAAGTAGGTTGCCTTTTTGTTTTTATCAGTACTCATTTTCGCCTGAAACCAAGCGTACGAATCTTTCTTTTTGATGTAATGAAACAAACCTTTGTAAGTATAATGAATCATGAAATTGTTGAGTAAACCAACCGTTCCTTTGTGAATAAGCTTTTCGTGCACTTCACCTTCAAAATACACACCATCATTTTTAACCAAACGCACTACTTTGTTTTCGGTATGGTATAAAAACCGATTCATGTAAAAATGCGGAAATTTGATTTTGTATGCGTTGTGCTTTGGGTTTTCGATGGCTTCCAATAACTCGTATTTTAATTTGTGAGGCACGCGTTCATCGGCATCAACAAATAAAATCCAATCGCCTTTGGCTAGTTTTATTGCTTCATTTTTTTGATTCGAAAAGTTATCAAATTGGCGTTGAATGATTTCGCAATTGAAGTTTTTGGCGATGTTTAATGTATCATCAGTACTGTATGAATCTACAATGATAATCTGATGAGCAAAAGCAACCGAATGCAAACAATCTTGAATGTATTTTTCTTCGTTGAAAGTCGGAATGATAACAGTAAGCGTTTGCATAGTATTTTGGTAGAGTTCAAACATAGAAAAAATATTTTATCTTTGCAATTGATGAAAAAAGATATTTCAGTAATAATAAGTACGTACAATTCGCCCGAATGGTTGGCTAAAGTTTTGTATGGATACAACGCACAAACTTTCAGAAACTTTGAAGTGATTATTGCTGATGATGGATCGGATGAACGTACCAAAAAATGCATTGAAGAAATGCAAAAGGAAGTCTTTTTTCCGATTACTCACGTTTGGCACGAAGACAATGGTTTTCAAAAAACGATTATTTTGAACAAAGCCATTTTAGCAACAACTACTGATTATATTTTAATGACAGATGGCGATTGTGTTCCGAGAGAAGATTTTGTAGAACATCACGTCAAACATAGAGAAGAAGGGTATTTTTTATCGGGTGGATATTTCAAATTGCCAATGCATTTGTCACAGCAAATCACAAAAGAAGATATTTATTCCGGACGTTGTTTTGATATCAATTGGCTAAGAAGAAACGGAATTAAAATATCGTTTAAAAATAACAAGTTGATTGCCAATGGTTTAAAAAGTTGGTTTTTGAATTTTACTACGCCAACCACTCCAAGTTGGAACGGTCACAATGCTTCGGGTTGGAAAAACGATTTCCTCGAAGTCAATGGTTTTGATGAACGCATGCAATACGGCGGAGAAGATAGAGAATTTGGTGAGCGTTTGGTGAACAACGGATTAAAATCGAAGCAAATTCGATATTCAACAGTTTGTATTCATTTGGATCACGCTCGTGGTTATGTAAAACCAGAAATGATTCAGAGAAACCTCCAAATCCGTAAAGAAACCAAAGAGCAAAAGAAAAAGTGGACGGAATTTGGTATTAAAAAATAAAGACACGAATTACACAAATTTCCACTAATTTCAGATATTCATTTACAATTACATAAAAATAACTTCTGATTTTGTTAGAGATTTAGTGAAATCAAGCGCAAAATATTTCGTGTTAATTGGTGTAAATTCGTGTGAAAAATAATTCATTTCAAATGTAATTTTCTGAAATTCAATTAGTTTTTAGGTTTAGCCAAATTATCTTTCAAAAACGAATTCAATTCAGGAATAATCATTTCGGGCGTCAATTTCAAATACAATTCACGCGGATTTTTCTCAATTTCCTTGTACTTTTCATACGTCAATTCGGATATCGCATTCGGTAAAAAATCGAGTAAATGCACTGATTTGTGGAATTTTCCATCTTCAAAACTCGACCAATCGTCTTTGTTAATGTACGGTGAAAAGATTGTGAATGTTGGTTTGCTCAAAGCTTTGGCAATATGAACCGTTCCGCCTTCGTTCGAAACTAAAACCGAACATTGATTCATCAATACCGCAAAATCACGAATACTTGGCGCATAAATATCCAAAATGATGTTGGCTTTGTGTGTACACAAATTATAAATTTTGTCGGCTTCTTCTTTTTGATTGGGTGAATAATTGAATAGTAGGTAGCAGTTAAATTGCTCCGAAATATGATCCACCAATTGCGCTACGTATTCGTAAGGCATTGATTTTTGTGGAGTACTTCCTAATATTCCGAGCATGATTATGGGTTTGTCTTGGTACTTTTCGGGAACTTTAAATTGCTGTTCTTCTTCGGTTAAAAAGATTTTGGGTTCGTAGTTGATAGTATCAAGTGAGATTACTTGTTGCAATAAATGAATCCGATCTTCTATGGCTTTTCCGCAGATTTGAGTTTTCTCTTTCAGAATTTCGACTGGATGAGTGTAATAACCCAAATTGCCAATTTTCTTGCGGCTTTTGTGACCAACGGTTTGTTTTGCACCACCAAATTTGCAGATGAGTCTACTTTGTAATTTGGAATACGGATCAAAAATAATATCGTATTTTTCTTTTTGAACTTGTCGGATGGTTTTGAGTAGATTTTTGAACTTTTTCAGCTCTTTTTCATTGATGGAAATAATTCTATCGATGTTGGGATTGTTCTGAATCACACCATGAGTAAACTCGTACGCCATCAAATGCACTTCGCTGTCAGGGAATTTTGCTTTGAAATTATTTGCAATTACCGAACTGATGAGTACATCACCAATGCGTTTGTTTTGAATGATTAAAATTTTTTTCATGCGACTAATTCTTGGTGCAAAGTACTATTTTTTTTATACTTTTAGAGCAAATTATTCCGCGATTGTGAAAATTACGATTCATCCCAAATACAACCAACAGCAAGAAGCCATTGTCAACTTAACTCGAACTTTCTTTCAGAATGATCGTGTATTGGTCGAAGGTTCGCGCAACAGTATCAAAACCAGTTTTTTGGGTGATGAAGAGGTAAATATCAAATTTTTTCAGAAACCTGGAATCATCAAATCGATTATCTATTCTTTTTTCAAATCGACCAAAGCCAAACGATCGTATGATTATGCTCACTATTTGATAGAGCATGCTATTTTGACTCCGTTTCCGATTGCCTATGTTGAAGAGCGAAAATTATTTGGTTTATTAGGAAATAGCTTTTACATCAGTCATCAAGTGAATTGTGATTTTACGTTTCGCGAATTAATTCACAACCCGAAGTTTCCCGAAAGAGAAGCCATTTTAAAACAATTTACTGCTTTTACTTATAAAATGCACGAGGCGAAAATTCACTTTCAAGATCATTCGCCCGGAAATACTTTAATTGTAAAAAGAGAAAATGGTGTGTATGATTTTTATCTGATTGATTTGAACCGAATGAAGTTTGACGAATTATCGTTGGAACAACGCATGGACAATTTCAAAAAGTTGTGGTTGTCCAAACAAATGATTCAGATTATTGCTAAAGAATACGCACAATTAGCTCAGCAACCCGATGAGTTAGTGTTGAAATTATTGATGGAAAAATCGAGATTGTTTAAGCAAAAAACAGCACGGAAAAAATACATTAAACGATTTTTAGGAAAAAAATAATGTCCTGTTTCATGATAAAACGAAACAGGACATTTAGTATAATTTTGGTTCTTAAACGGCAACATTATATTCTCTCAAAGCATCATTGAGTGACGTTTTCAAATCGGTTGAAGGTTTACGTTTACCGATAATTAAAGCACACGGAACTTGGTATTCGCCGGCTTCAAATTTTTTGGTATAACTTCCCGGAATTACTACTGAACGTGAAGGAACAAATCCTTTGTATTCAACAGGTTCACTTCCAGTCACATCAATGATTTTAGTCGATGCCGTCAAACACACATTGGCTCCTAAAACTGCTTCTTTTTCTACGCGAACACCTTCCACCACTATACAACGCGAACCAATGAAAGCACCATCTTCAATAATGACTGGAGCAGCTTGTAATGGTTCTAAAACACCACCAATTCCTACGCCACCACTCAAATGTACGTCTTTGCCAATTTGAGCACAACTTCCAACGGTTGCCCATGTATCAACCATGGTTCCTTCATCAACATAAGCTCCGATGTTTACGTAACTTGGCATCAAAATTACTCCTTTAGAAATGTAGGCTCCGTGACGAGCAACTGCATGCGGAACTACACGGATTCCTTTTTCGGCATAACCGCGTTTCAACGGAATTTTATCGTGGTATTCGAAAATTCCTACTTCAAAAGTTTCCATTTTCTGAATCGGAAAATACATAACTACCGCTTTTTTTACCCATTCGTTTACTTGCCAGCCATTTTCAGTGGGCTCGGCAACACGTAAGGTTCCCGCATCCAATAAATCGATGACTTCTCTAATGGCTTTAGTAGTGGTTTCTTCTTGTAGTAAAGCGCGGTTTTCCCATGCTTTTTCGATTGTTGATTGTAATTCGTTCATAAAAAAAATTTTCACAAAGATAACGGATTTGTACTATTCTAAAAACAGAGTTTGCTAGGAATTGTATTTTAAACAATTGCGAATAAAACCCTAAATAAATTATGTATATTACTATTTTATGCTAGATTTGTTATGAATTAAAATAAATTGCATTAATGAAATTAAAATTTACACTTTTAGTTGGTTTCTTTCTTACTTTATCCCAAGCGCAAACTCCTTGCATCAATGGTTTTGCAGGTTCTTATCCTTGTAACAAAGTTGATTTATTGGCTCAAATGGATTTCCCCCAAATAGGAGGAAATAACTCAACCGAAGGCAACGACTCATGGGGTTGGACCGATCCGTTAAATGGTAAAGAGTATGCCATTATGGGTTGTACTAGCCATACTGCTTTTGTTGATATTACTAATCCTACAAATCCAGTTTATTTAGGAAAAGTAAATTCGCATAACAATATTAGTAGTATTTGGCGCGATATAAAAGTGTACAATAATTATGCTTTTATTGTTTCTGAAGCGAATGGACATGGAATGCAAGTTTTCGACTTGACTCGTCTGCGAAATGTAACTACTCCTCAAACTTTTTTACCCGATACGCGTTATCCTGGATTTGGAAATTGTCATAATATTGCCATTAATGAGGCAACTGGTTTTGCTTATTGTATTGGAAGTAATACCTTTTCGGGTGGCGCTCATGTTGTGAATATTCAAGATCCATTGAATCCTACTTTTTCTTTTGGATATTCCTCAGAAGGATACACTCACGATGCTCAAATAGTTATGTATACCGGAGAGGATACTGAACACGTTGGAAAAGAAATTTATTTTGGCTGTAATGAAGATAAAGTAATTGTTTTAGATGTTACAGATAAGTCCAATCCGATTTTGATATCAACATTTTTCTATTCCAATACGGCTTATACGCATCAAGGTTGGTTGACTCAAAATCAAAAATATTATATAGTTGGAGATGAATTAGATGAATTGGATTTTGGATTTAACACTCGTTCGGTAGTTATTGATATGTCAGATTTAGATAATCCTTCATTAAAATTTGATTATTCGGGTGCAACACCAGCCATTGATCATAATGGATACACCACCAATGATAAGTTTCACCTAGCCAATTACAGAGCAGGTTATAGAGTAATGGACATCTCTCAAATTGACAACGAAGAAATGACTGAAGTAGCTTTTTTAGATACTTATCCAGCCAATAACAATGCTCAGTTTAATGGAGCTTGGAGTGTTTATCCTTATTTTTCAAGCGGAACAATAGTTGTAAGTGATATTGATAGAGGTTTATTTTTAGTTCGATTGGACGCAACATTAACTAACTCTATAAATGAAAAGAAGGAATTTACAATGAGTCCAAATCCTGCTCAATCTAATTTTTCTGTTGTAAGTGAAACGGATATTGAAACCATAGAAATTATTGATGTTTTAGGTAAAACAGTATATCAAAATAAAGCTGTATTTGCAAACGAATTTACAGTTGATGTAGAAAATTTGCAATCGGGAATGTATTTTGTAAAATTCAATTCTAATTCGATTCAAAAGTTACTAATTGAATAATAAAAACCTATGAAAAAAATAGCACTAATTGGATTGCTTTCGTTGTTTTTTTCTTGCTCCAAAGACGAGGAAATTCAGCAACAAAGTATGAGCGGAACACTAACTTGGGCAAAAAGCCTAGGTGGTTCGTTAGATGATACTACAACGGGTGTTGTGGCAACTCCCGATGGCGGTGTAATTGTTGTGGGTTATTCCAAAAGTACTGATGGAGATGTGAATAAAATCTACAATTTAAGTGATATTTGGATTACCAAATTGGATGCTAATGGGAATGTGGTTTGGAATAAAACCATTGGAGGTTCTGGTGATGATTATGCCATTAATATTATTAAAACTAACGATTCTAATTATGTAATTGCAGGTTATTCAGGAAGTTCCGATTATGATGTTCCTAGAAATTTAGGAATGCATGATTTTTTCATTCTTAAAATAAATGAAAGTGGCGACACCATTTGGTCCAAAGTATATGGTTTCAGCAGTCACGATCACGCACATAAAATCATTCAAACTCGTGATGGAGGTTTCTTTGTTGCGGGTTATGCAGATTATGCAGGTTTGAGTGGACAACCTGATAATGGCGAAGGTCACGAGATGGATAGAAACTCCAATAGTGTTCAGCATGGAGTAGGTGAATTCTTTGGAATAAAATTAGATGCTCAAGGTGAATTTCAATGGTACCGCTATTATGGTGGAACTCAAAATGATCGTGTGAATGATATTGTTGAGGCCAACGATGGCGGAATTATTATGGTCGGTTATTCAGAAAGTAGTGATTTTGATGTGGAAGGCGCCAAAGGAAGTTACGATTACTGGGTAATCAAAATTGATGAAATGGGTCATTTGCATTGGAAAAAGAACTACGGCGGAAGCGATATCGATCAAGCGTACGGAATTGTCAAAACGGATTATAATTCATATTTAATTGTTGGTCAATCAAACAGTACTGATGGTGACGTTTCCAATCCTAAAGGCAATAGCGATGTTTGGGTAATTCACATTGATGATCACGGACATTTAATTTGGAATAAATCGTTTGGTGGAAGTCAGTTTGAAACGGGTTATGCCATCAAAAAAATGCCTAATAATCAATTTATGATTGTGGGACACAGTCGAAGCAGCGATAATCAAATAGAAAATAAAGGTCAAAATGATGTTTTTTTGTTGACTATTGACGCGCAACCGAATTCGGGACTTTTATGGCAAAAAACATTGGGTGGTTCTAATTTTGATTTGGGTTTTGATTTTACTCAAACTAAGGATGGAAGTATTGTAGTAGTTGGTGATACACAGAGTAATGATGGAGACTTTATTCTCAATAAAGGAATGAACGATCGATTTGTTGTGAAGATAAAATAAAAAAATCCCAGTTTCAACTGGGATTTTTTTTTATGATTCGGTTTTCAAATTTTGATTTTCACTGTTTTGATTTTCAGTATTGGGTTTTGCTTTTCGCATTAAAATCAAAGAACAAATTAAAGCTACAATAATACCAAGTGGTAAAATTTCCATAAAAGTTAGAAGAATAATATAGAGTGGATTTTTGTACCATTCTTTCATCATATTGATTTCAGCTAATTTAGCATCAATTTGTTGTACACTTTCTCCTGCAGCTTTAGCGTCATCAACTACACATTGGCTGTATAAATCCATAAAATCAGGGATGAAATTGTAGTACAAAATCAACCAAGCCAAAACATAACAAGTTGAAGCAATCAAGGCAATTAAAGAGCCAATTTTAAATGCTTTTCCAAATGAAATTGCTCCGTTATTTTCATTATCTCGATAGCTTTTTATTCCGATAAAGATAAAAACGAAGGCAATAAGCATTCCAGTAAAACCATAAACAGCGGTTGGTTTAAAATTGGGATCGGTTTTCCATAAATAAGTTGAAACAATCATAAAGAGTACTACAATAGCACTTGAAATAAGTCCGTTTTTAATGATAATTTTTTTCATATAATTTAGTTTGATTAGGTTGCAAAATTGAAGGTTATTCTATTAAATTCAGTAATACTTTAGAATGATTTTGCAAAAAATGATACTAAAGTACTATCGAATTAGTTCTAGTTTTTTAGCGGTTTCAATAGCTTGAGTTCGGCGTTTAACGTCTAATTTATCAAACAGATTAGAAGAATGGGTTTTGATGGTGTTGAGTGAAACAAATAGGCGAGAGGCAATTTCTTGATTGCTCAAACCTTCGGCCATGAGTTCTAAAACTTCAAGCTCGCGTTTGCTGATTTTTCGTTTTTCTAATTCAATTTGATTGACAGAAAATGTTAGGTTTTTTTGAACTATAATTTCTTTTTCGATTACTACTGTTTCCACTTTGGGTTTGGTTAATTTTTGTGAAGCCCAAACACCGAGTAAAGTAAAAAACAATGCAATTAGTCCAATGTAAAATTCGGTTTGACTTTTTAAAAATAAAAAATGATATTCAGCCCAACGCAATATCAAAAGCAGCACTGCCATCGAAATTCCGTAACCAATAAACTCTTTATGTTTTTTTATCAGATTCAAAAGAAATAAATAGAATACCAAAAATAGATAAAATTTTATTCTTGAAGTGCTTTCATCCAATTTGAAATGATCAAGATTAAAGTGTTCTCATTTGTTTTTACTTCTTCCAAAGTTGTAAAAGTGGCAATGGCACGGTCATTGGCAGCCCATTTCAGCAGATTTGAATCGTCAGAGATTAAATGATCTTTAGGTTGTTCTTTTACTTTTGCACCACGATGAAAAATGAGTTGTATGTTTTTTGGAGGAAATAATTTAAACGTCAGAAAATCAGTTTCATTTATTTGATAACTCGGCGCATTCCATTTAATGACTTCAGTTAATTGCGGAAAATGATTGCAAATGAGGCGTCTAATTTCTAAAAATTCATTTTTTAACGGATGTTCCAACTCGGAGATGTACTGTTCTACTGGATTATTCATCGTGTATTGTATGTTTTTTTGTAAGAATAATTAAATAATTAGTGTAAATTTACGTTTAATCTTTTACAAACAAAAAAACACAATTATGAAGAAAGAAGATTACTCACAGTTGACCATTGAAGAACTTACTAAAAAAGAAAAAACGGCAAAAACGGCAACTATTGCCTTAGCTGTTGTAATTGTACTTCAGTTTTTGGTTGGTTTATTTTTAACGTTTAAACAAGGTTTCAATGTTTTTACGATTTTGCCTGTAACTTTTTTGCCTATTCTGATCATAAATTATTCGATAATAAAAAAAATAAGAGAAGAAATTAATTCGAGATCAAAATAATACATCTTTAATAGTCATATACCATCAATGAAATCAATCTTTTTTAGCCTAATTCTAGTAGTTTCAAGTTTTTCTTATTCGCAAACACAACCAACAACCAAGTCGGTTCCAACTTCAGAAAGTAAGTATAATGTTACTATAAATGACGATTATTCTTGGTTGGAACAACCCAACAGCATAGACGTCTCTACTTGGGTTGATGCTCAAAATCAATTTACCAATTCCCACTTTGAAGCGATTAAGAAACGTTATTCGCTTGAAAATAAAATTAAAGAATACGATGAGCTTTCTACCAATGGCTTGCCTACTAAAAAAGGAAGATATTTTTATTCGATGTATCGAAAAGACAAAGATAAACCTGGGATACTTTTTTACCGAAAAGGGTTAAAAGATTTATCGGCTGAGGTTTTTAATCCGTATAAAATTTATAAAAGTCCAACCACTACAATAGCAGGTTATTATCCTTCTAGAAATTCACAATTTATTGCAATTCAGTTAACTATTGATGGAAGTGATCGAAAGGAAATGCGTTTTGCTGACTTGAATTCGCTCAATCCAACCAATGATGTGTTGAAAGATATTAAGTTTTCTAATGTGGTTTGGAAAGGTGATAGAGGTGTTTATTATAAACGGAATACTAATAAAAATACAATTGCCAGAGATTCTACGTATCAAATATATTACCACAATTTAGGACAAAAACAAGAAGAGGATGAATTGATTTATGATGCAACTCAAACAGATGGGAATGTCACTTTTTTTAAAGCTGAAAGCAAAATGTTTATTGTTGAAACGAATGAAAAAGGAGTGACGTACCGAACGATAGATTTAAACTCAGATTCTCATGAAATTAATGACTTAATTGTCAATGATACAACCGAATTTGACTATCGTTTCTTTAAAGATAATACATTATATTTTTCGACCAAAGATTATGATTGGGGAGAAATACGATGTAAAGTAATGAATAATCAATCAGAGGCAAAAGTCCTGATTCCACAAATTTATAATCATCTGTTGTGTAATGCGATTTTCCTAGAGAAGTATATTGTTTGTGAATACCGAACTTTAGGAAGGAACTATATTTCAGTATATGATTATGAGGGAAAATTCATTCGAAAATTTGATGCGCCACTCGGTTGTGATTTTAATATCAAATTTTACAATTCAGAAACCGAAGATTTGTTTGTGAGTTTCTATTCGTACGTTGTATCGTTTCAAAATTTTAAGTTGAACATCAGAACAGGTGACATCAATCTATATTATAACGATTACATCATTCCTAAACCCACTATTTTTCCGTTAGACTATTTCGAAACCAAAGTAATTACCTATAAAAGTCGCGACAATAAAGACGTTCCGATTACTATTGTTCACAAAAAAGGGATGAAACTCGACGGAAATAATCCTACATTACTTTCAGCATATGGTGGTTATGGTTCGGTTACTTCGCCTCATTTTGACTCTGCTTTACTTTGTTTTTTGGATAAAGGCGGAATTTTCGCTCGCGCTGAAATTAGAGGTAGTGGAGAAAAAGGATTGAAATGGCATAGAGACGGAAAAGGCTTAAAAAAAATGAACACATTCAACGATTTTATTGATGCAGCCGAGTTTTTAATTAAAGAAAAATATACATCGCCTTCTAAATTAGCAATTACTGGTGGTTCACATGGTGGATTAGTAGTTGGAGTTGCAATGACACAACGACCTGATTTATTTAAAGTGGCTTTGCCAGATGTTGGAGTTTTTGATATGGTTAAATTTGAAGAATTCACAGTTGGTAAATATTCGGTTGATGAATTTGGTTCTGTTTCTAATGTAGAAGATTTTAAGAACTTATATTCCTATTCGCCGTATCACAACATTAAGCCAAATGTTGATTATCCTATTACACTCATTATTACGGGAGAAAATGATGATCGTGCAGTGCCTTTTCATTCCTATAAATTTGCAGCTAAACTTCAAAATAATGAAGGCCAAAAAAATCCAATTTATTTAAAGACAGAATACAAGGCTGGACATTCTGGAAAAATATCAAATTATCAAGAATTCGTTCAAGAAAGAGCTGAATTTTACTCTTTTTTAATGTATCATTTGATGGGTGAATAGAATTTATTGATTGTATTCGTCTTGTAAAAGAGAGTACACAACAGAATCTTCCATCACGTTGTTTTTTAAATAATGATTTCGAAGAATTCCTTCTTTAGTAAAGCCAAATTTTTCGACTAATTTTAGTGACGGTATGTTGTAGCTTCCAATGAAAGCTTCGATGCGGTAGAGTTTCATTTGGTGAAAACCATACTCGAGAACTGCTTGCATAGTTTCGGTCATGATTCCTTTGTTTTTGAAGTTTTCATCAAACAATCCATAGCCTATTTCTGCTCGAAAATGATCCAAATACCAAGTGTGAAATCCGCACCAACCAATAATTTTTTCTGTTGATTTATCCAAAATCTGAAAATAAAGAAACGATTTGTTGAAAGTGGTTAATCCTTTTTCAAATTTGTTTTTTTCAATGACTAACTGCTCTTCATTTTCCAAACCCAAAAAATTAATCAACTGTTCATTAGAATAATTAGCATACACATATTCAACTATTTCGGGTGAAAGTTGGCGTAACAGTAATCGTTCGGTAGTTAGTATTTCGAATGTCATTTTTTACTTTTTTTTGCCAACGGATTGAAATCCAAACACAATTGCAACCAATAGTCTAAATCTTTCGGGTTTTTAATTCCGTTTTCAGTAATATAAACGTAACCTTTCATTGGTTTTCCTGTAAATTCCATTGGAATGCAGTTTTCGTTTTCTAATGCTTTTTCGTATTCACTTTCACCAATCCGACACATCAGAACGTCTTCGTTGGTGATTTTATCGATATGTGTTCCACAACACATTTTGTCATCCACCATAAAGCAAATTCCACTGAACATTTTCTTTTCAGTAAAAGGAACATTTTTTTCGTAAAAAATATTTCGAATGCGAATGGCAAAGGTTTCGTTGTAAGGCATTTTCCAAAAATTGAAGAGTAAATGTATAAAAAAAACAGAGATCACTTATAAAAAGTAACCTCTGTCAACAAATAATAAACTACTAACTCAAATTTTATTCACACCAAGTAACCATTGTAATTTCAACGATACCATTTGAATTTACTAAACTTGGAGAAAGTGTAACTGTTGCACTTCCTGTTCCACAAAGACTTCCTTGTGACGGAAATGAGAAAAATTCATAAGTGCCTGAAGGTAAATTCACAAAACAATTTCCGTAGCCATAATCTTGTCCATTTGGATCTCCAGGATAAAAGATCTCTCCAGTTGCAGTGTTTTGCGCTCCAAATCCACCATCAATAGCAGTATTTCCCTGAGAGTCTGTAAGATATAAACAAACATTATAGGTTCTAATCGATGTTTTTATGGTCTCAATATCCGTTATGATTTTTCCTGATCTGTTGAATTGTTTCGTCAAAGCTGAACGAATGGGTTGTACTAAACTCAATGCTAAAGAAGTATTATTCGCATTGATCGCAGCAGTCATTTGAGCTGTCAATCCCATGATGATGTCGTTTTGATTGACTAATTCATTGCAATCATTGACAATTGATGTAGAAGAAAATGGAATTGAAGAATTACTTTGTGCCAATCCAACAAAATACTGAACATCATCTGAATTATTCAAAACGGAGTTTACATGATAATTCATCTTCGATTCAAATAAAGGTGCATTCGGGTTGTTTAAAACACTCAATTGTTTTACTAACTGATTTACAGCTTTACGTGCTACAGTAACTTCTTGTTGCACATTTTCAGCCGATTGAATAGCCGAATCCAGATTCTGTTCTGCAACCGATTGCGCAACCGACTGCCCGAAAGCAAACACACTAAGTGTAAAAGCAAAAAGAATAATTTTTTTCATGATTAGATTTTTTAAGATTAATACTGGTCCAAAGGTAAATTTGACTAGTGAATTGGAATCTTTTTTTGAATTATCTAATCGTTAAAAATTACACATCTCGATATGTAAAACTTATTGATTTATAAATGTTTAAGTAATCCGTTTTTAACTTTTAGGATATAATTTCGGTGGTTTGTAGCTGATGCTTTTTATTCTTATAAAGTTTCATTGTTTGAGAGGAAACACAACAATTGATGAATAGGAAGTGCCTATAATTTAATGCAATCTTGTTTTTTGATTAATTCTATTTTAACACTAATGAGTCAATTTTGCCACATCAATTTTAGTTGAACTAAAAGTGGTAAAAAAGTAAAGTAGTAGGTAGTTTGTTTATGAAACCCTTGGCGCAAGTTGAGGGTTTTATTTTTCGTAAAATTCAATAGGCAATCCATCAGGATCACTAATGAATGTGAATCGTTTTTGAGTAAATTCATCAATGCGAATGGGTTCCGCTTCTACATTATTTTGTTTGAGATGATCGATTATTTTTTCTATATCATTCACTTCAAAAGCTAGGTGACGCAAACCACAAGCTTCAGGGTACGATGGTCTTTTGGGCGGATTGGGAAACGAAAATAATTCGATGATGTAATTCCCATTCAAGGCCAAATCGAGTTTGAACGATTGACGCTCTTCACGATATACTTCGCGTATGATGGTTAATCCTAAAACATCAGTATAGAACTGTTTGGATTTTTTATAATCGGAACAAATTAGGGCGGTATGGTGAATGGAGTTGATCATTTATTTTTGAATCATTTTTTTTAACAAAACAATCTGTCCCAAATGATAATAGCTGTGTTCGATCATTCCGTCGATGTTTCTTAAATAGGTTCCGTATTTTTCATCTACAAATGCTTGGTTGAGTTGTTCATCCGTCATTTTTTCAACAAAAGAAGTAAATGCTTCGGCATCATTCCAAAATTGAGCAAGAAAAGTTTCCCATTGATTTTGAGAAGTAATGGGCGCAAAGTCAAAACTAAATTGATCTCTTATGTCTAGATTTCCGCCTTTAAACACATTGTTTATTCCGTTAATGTAATAATGTATGTGTTGCGCCAATACAGCAATTGTATTGAAAGTACCCATTTGGGTTGTAGCAATTTGATACTCCAAACCATTCAATTGGTCTTTAAAATTGGTATTCGCAATCCAAGTTCCGTTCAGAATGACTTCGCGAAAACGATTGGCGGTTTGTTGTGCAATTGTGTTCATGTAAGTTCTATTTGTTAAACGTACCAATATGCCATAAAATTCCAGATGGATCGTGAAGGTAACACACGCTTCCCCAATCGTGTTTTTTAACAGGAAGTAGTCGCACAGTTGGGTATTTTGAAGGTAAATCTAGAGCAGCTATTTGATTGTAAAAGTTATTTACATCTTCCACTTCCATAAAAACCATAGTATTGTCAATCCAATCTTTTACGTAAGCATCTTGCAAATAAAAACCAATGCTTTCGTTTTGAAACAGTGACATATTGGGAAATAAAACGACTTCTTCAAAACCTAAATCACGGTAAAATTGTCTAGAAACTTCGTAATTATTTGCTCCAATAAAGGGTCGAATGGATTTGGAGTTGTGTTGCATAGCAATTGTTTTCAACAAATATAATGAAAACCTCAGTATCGTAGAATCCTATTGGTAAAAGTTCAACAAAAGTTAAATGATTGTAAATAAGGTATTTCTGTAAAATAAAGCCTTAAATTTATGCAGAATTAACAATTTTGACTGCTTGACAATCACTCTAAATGGTTGAACTTAAAAATTTGAACTATGAAAAAAACACTACTTCTAATCACTTTTGCGAATCTGTTTTTTGCAAATGCTCAAGTTTCTGATAATTTATTTACAATTGTAACCACAGCCAACCCTGATTACAGTACAACCGTACGATTAGGGGAATTTAGCCCTAATGATGGTTTTGTTGAAAACATTGGAACAACGACCAGTCAGAATATTTTTAGCATAAATGGTGGTTCACTCAACCCAACAACCAATCGTTTCAATTTAGTTTCGACTGATTACATGATGTCTTTTGATTTAACTGATGGCTCGATTGTAAATGAGTTACCCATCAATAGTTTTTATTCATGAACAACTTTTTTTACTAATGTGAGATACAATAATTCAGATAATACGCTTTATGGTTTGGCTTCTCTTTTTGAAAATAATGATAATAATGCACTAATTGGAATGTATTTGTCTAAATTGAATACAGAAACTGGAGATTTATCGCCTGTTTCACTAAGTTCAATTGGAACAGGCTATCAATTGGCAGGAACAGCAATAAATCCAAGGTTAATGGTGTATTATTATTCTACAGGTTCAAAGTTCATGGGAATTGATTTGTACAACGGAACCGTTTACAGTAGCCCGGATATCGTTTTTAGCGGTCCGAACGATTTTAATTTTTGCAATTTTGCTTACAACTGCGTGGATGATACGATTTATGGATTAGTTGCTGAGGTTATTGAGGTTCCCGATCCAAATTCGTCTTTTCCAACCAATATTTATCAAATGCGATTTGGTAAAATAAACCCATCAACTGGAGAAGTTAGTTACATTTCTGAAACAACTTTGCCAACTTTTAGTTATTCTTTAAATGCAGGTTCAACCATTGACCCAAATACAAATACATACTATTATTGTGATGGTGCTAATGTATACGGAATATCGTTGTTAACCGGACTTACGGTAAGTACTACACCACTAACTTACGAAGATGGAATGTATGTTAACATGATGACGAATTACAATAATTGTTTAGGAGCTCAAGCTACACGATTGGATCCTTCGCTTTCTATTAGCGAGAACGATTTGAAAGTGAACGCAATTGTATATCCTAATCCTACTTCTGATAATTTAACGATTGATGCCGAAAATCCTATTGATGCTTTTGAGGTTATAGACAGTAACGGAAGAGAGGTAAATGTTACTAGACTCAATTTTACTACTTTAAATGTTCAAAATTTGCAAAGTGGAATTTATTTTCTCAAAATCACTTCAAACAACTTAACTCAAGTGGTAAAGTTTGTGAAAATGTAGTCTCTGAATTTATTGAGTTGTTTAAAATAATGTAGACAATAAAAAATTAAACTCTAAGTAAACCTCGAAATCCTCGAACAGCATAATACGATTGAGCTCCGTTATGATAAAAGAATACTTTCCCGTAGCGGTAATCAGCAAAAAGTGCTCCACCCAATTTTCTCATTTCAGTTGGTGTTTTAATCCAACTTGAAGTTTTGGTGTCAAACTTGCCCAGTTGTTGTAAGTTGAGGTATTCTTCTTCTGATAAAATTTCTATTCCCATTTCATTCGCCCTATCAACGGCGTTGTTTTCGGGTTTGAATTCTTTTCTCGATTCTAAACCTTCTTTGTCATAACATAAACTTCTTCGACCAGCTGGAGTTTCAGCCGAACAATCAATAAATATATAGTCACCTGATTGTTCATCAAAACCCACAACATCGGGTTCGCCTCCTGATTGTTCCATTTCGTTGAGCGACCACAATTTTTCTGGATTATTTTCTAGTTTTTCTTGAATTGTATTCCAAGCCAAATTTTTGTGTCGATTGGTGTTTTTTTCAAATCGAGTTTTTAAGATGTTGAGCAACTCTGTATGTTGTTCAGTCGATAATCGTTTCATATTATGTTTTTTTATCTTTTTGGCTAATGTTGGTTTGATTATATTTTTTCCACCAACATTGTAGGCATTTCTCCTTCATCTCCTAAGTAGAAAAAAATATTTCCTTGTTGTTTGATTATGTAAATTTTCATCATTGTATAATTGTCACTTTTGCTTCCCACACTAACGCTTTTTTCTTTTGGGTTAAAAATCCAATTTGAAGTTCCCAAAAAGCCTAAAATTTCGTTGGTGGCTTTGGTTTTTTTTGGAGTTTTAAGATGAAATACTCCTTTATCAGTAAATGTAAAAGTCACTGTTTTCAAATCTTCTACAAATTGGAGAAAATCTTTATTTTTACCGCTTACTTTTGATGTTTCTATTACTTTCCATACACCAATTAAATCATCTTTGGTGAAAGAAGTATCATTTATAAAATCAGTGTATTTTTTTAAGTGTGGACTAGCATCAAAGTACAGCTCTACTATTTTTCGGTCATTCTCTTTTAGTTTAATTACCCCAAAATCGTCTTTATTTTGTTTACTCTCATCGATTTCAAAACCAAAAATATGGGTTATGTCAAATTCGTGTTGAATGTTTATTACATAGATGGCACTTTCTTTTGTAGTTCCTTTTCCTGTACTCATAATTGCATCAATGACAATTTTCATTTTAGTCAAATTTTGTCTAAAATTTATAACATCACCTTTTTTCTCATAAACGTTTTTTTGAAGATTTAACGCCTCTAAGTCAAATGGATTCTTATTAAGAACTGCTTCACAAAGTGAAATTATTTTGTTGTAATCTGCTTCAACTACAGTTTCTTTTTTTTTGATTATAGCCAAATCATTATTTTCCTTAGAATCATAGTTGAAATTATATTTTTTTTGAAATATAAAGCCAAAATACAAATGTCTTTTCTCTTCTATGGTCATAGTAGAATCGGCTTTTTTGAACTTTTCTTCTAAAGTTGGATAATATAAATTCGAATTCGGAATTTTTATTGCCGACTCAATTCGACTGTAGTCTGGTTTTTCCAAAGTAAAGTCTTGTGCGTAAGTAATATAAAAAAAGAAAAAAGTTATTAATACTGTGAGTGTTTTTTTCATGAAAATGGAATTGGAATGTAAATGTACAAAAAATCATAATTAGACTTATTTTAAGATTTTTATTTTGGAATTGTCTAAAATGAAAATCCTAACAGAATTAAAAAAAAACTGTTAGGACAATCAAACCAATTACTAATTATGAAAATTTATTTTTGGAGAGTCTAAACTCTATATTCTATTGTCTCTTTTCTATTTTTTATTTTTTATTCTCAGCAACTCAGACACTCAGTTACTCAGTCACTCCATTTCTAAAAACGAGTTCTCCATCAAAACAATCGAGTAAAATAATGCTATCAACCGTTACTTTTCCCGCCAGAATTTCTTTCGAAAGTTGGTTTAACACTTCACGTTGAATCACTCTTTTTACTGGTCGCGCACCATACTGTGGATCAAATCCTTTTTCGGCCAAATAGGTTATGGCTTCTGGAGTTGCATCCATAGTAATGTTTTGTTGAGCGAGCATTTTGGTGACGCTTTTCAACTGTAAGCTCACAATTTGTTTTATGTTGGCTTCAGTCAACGGTGTGAACATCACTATTTCATCTATGCGATTGATGAATTCAGGTCGAACGGTTTGTTTCAATAAACCTAAAACTTCCAATTTGGCTGCTTCAGTTGCAGCTTCAATTCCGCTTTTTAAATTTTCGAATTTTTCTTGTATGATATGGCTTCCCATATTCGAAGTCATGATGATAATCGTGTTTTTGAAATCGGCAACCCGACCTTTATTATCCGTCAATCTTCCTTCATCTAATACTTGCAACAAGATATTAAATGTATCAGGATGCGCTTTTTCAATTTCATCCAACAAAATCACCGAATACGGTTTTCTGCGCACGGCTTCCGTCAATTGTCCGCCTTCGTCATAACCCACATATCCTGGAGGAGCACCCACCAATCGACTCACACTGTGGCGTTCTTGGTATTCACTCATGTCGATGCGTGTCATGGCATTTTCATCGTCAAATAAATATTCGGCAAGTGCTTTGGCCAATTCGGTTTTTCCCACACCAGTTGTTCCTAAGAAAAGGAAACTTCCGATTGGTTTTTTCATGTCTTGTAAACCCGCGCGACTTCTGCGAACAGCGTCGCTCACCGCTTCAATGGCTTCCTCTTGTCCAACGACTCTTTGGTGCAATTCGTCTTCTAGTTTCAACAATTTTTCGCGTTCGCCTTGGAGCATTTTCATCACCGGAATTCCAGTCCATTTGGCAACGACTTCGGCAATATCTTCTCGAGTAACTTCTTCTTTTATCAACGAATTTCCCGCTTGATTTTCGGCCAATTGTTTTTGCAATACATCCAAACGTTCTTGTGCTTCTTTGATTTTTCCGTAGCGAATTTCGGCTACTTTTCCGTAATCGCCATTGCGTTCGGCTTGTTCTGCTTCGATTTTAAAATCTTCAATTTCGAGTTTAACCGCTTGAATGTTATCTACTACGTCTTTCTCTGACTTCCATTGGGTAAAAATCTCATTGCGTTCTTCTTTTAAGTTGGCTAAATCCAAACCTAAACCTTTCAGTTTGCTCTCATCATTTTCTCTTTTAATCGCTTCGATTTCGATTTCCAACTGCATGATTTTTCGATCCAAAACGTCTAATTCTTCGGGTTTCGAATTGATTTCCATACGCAATTTAGACGCAGCTTCGTCCATTAAATCGATGGCTTTATCGGGTAAAAAACGATTGGTAATATACCGTTGCGATAGCTCAACAGCAGCAATAATAGCGTCGTCTTTGATGCGCACTTTGTGGTGTGTTTCGTATTTTTCTTTGATTCCGCGTAAGATGGAAATCGCACTTTCAGTATCCGGCTCGTCAACTACTACTTTTTGGAATCGACGTTCGAGTGCTTTGTCTTTTTCGAAGTATTTTTGGTATTCGTCTAAAGTGGTAGCACCAATCGCGCGCAATTCACCACGAGCCAAAGCAGGTTTTAAAATATTCGCAGCGTCCATCGCACCTTCACCACCACCAGCACCAACTAAAGTGTGGATTTCGTCAATAAAAAGCACGATATCACCTTCGGCAGAAATGACTTCTTTGACTACCGATTTCAATCGCTCTTCAAACTCACCTTTGTATTTTGCACCAGCGATGAGTGCGCCCATGTCGAGTGAATACACGACTTTATCTTTTAGGTTTTCGGGAACATCACCATCTACAATTCGGTGCGCCAAACCTTCTGCAATGGCGGTTTTACCAACTCCGGGTTCACCTACTAACATCGGATTATTTTTGGTTCTACGCGTTAATATTTGCAATACACGTCGGATTTCTTCATCACGGCCAATAACAGGGTCGAGTTTGCCATTTTTAGCTAATTCGTTGAGGTTTTTCGCGTATTTACTAAGTGAATTATAAGTTTCTTCAGCCGAAGCAGAAGTGACGCGTTCGCCTTTTCGCATTTCAGAAATAGCGGCTTCGAGACCTTTTTCAGTCACACCTTGGTCTTTTAAAATCTGTGCTACTTTACTTTTTGATTTGAAAATAGCCAATACTAAATGTTCGATGGAAACGTATTCATCATTCATTTTTTTGGCGATGATATTCGCTTCGTTAAGCATCGTTCCAGCATCACGTGAAAGCATAATTTCGCCACCCGAAACTTTTGGAAAGCTTTGAATAGTGCTGTCAAGGACTTTCTTGAACAATTCAACATTCACATTCATTTTTTTCAATATGAAAGGTGCTACGTTCTCATCGACTTCCAAAATACCTTTGAAAATATGTTCGTTTTCGAGTTGTTGTTGCCCAAAACTTTGTGCAATTTGCTGAGCTTGTTGCAAAGCTTCTTGCGATTTTATGGTTAAATTGTTGAAATTCATTTGTATAGTTTGATGTTGTTTAAAATTGTTTAAGGTTGTTTAATGTTGTTTAAAATTGTTTGTTTTCTAAATTTGGTCAATTTGTGTTCCATAATTAAAAACAAGTCAAAATGACCGATAATAAGCTCAATCTCTATTAAAGTTACGACAATTTGACGTTACTAATGCCAAAAAATCAGGTTAATGTATACTAAATGATAAAAGTTGGTGTTTGTATTAGAAAGCAGAAAGCAGATAATTTTGTAGCTAAACTTGAATTTGTAGTAACAGCAACTTGAAACCTGACCCGAGGCGCAGCCGAATTGTATGTAGCGCAGCGGAATAAAACTTGAAACAAAAACACAGAACCAATATGAAGCCATTTATTTTACTACTAGCGTTACTTCTTATCTTTTCGTGTAAGAATAACGAAAAACCAAGAGGCAAGAAAATTACTATTCCTAATTATGAAAAGTTAGCGTTATTAGATGTTCCGTTAGGTGAAATTAAAGACGGAGATTGGTTGCAACAACATTTAGAAGCAGGACAGACTTTTCAGCAATATCTTGCTAAAAAACCGGTTACCGTTTCTGAGGATCATAATGTTATTTACTTGCAGCCTATTGGAACATTTACTCAAGAGCAACAAAAAGTAATGGATTTAAATTCGGAATACATCGGCCTCTTTTTTGGGTTGAAGACTATAGTTTTGGAACCAATAAATGAAGATGAAATTCCGAAAGAAAACAAACGAATTCAGTTTGAAACGGAACAATTGGATGCGAGTTACATTATTGATGAAATTTTAAAAGGCGTAATGCCCAATGATGGAATTGCTATGATGGCATTGACAGCGAAAGACTTATATCCGCGACCCGATTGGAATTTTGTTTTTGGATTGGCTAGTTATTCTAAACGTATGGGAGTAACTTCTATTTTCCGATTTTCCGATACTGAACTTACCTCTCAAAATTATTCGCAATGCTTGAATCGACTCATTAAAACGTCGACTCATGAAATTGGTCATATGTTCACCATTGCTCACTGCACACATGCATCGTGTTTGATGAACGGTTCCAATCATTTGGTTGAATTGGATTCGAGACCTAATGCTTTGTGCTCGGTTTGTTTGGCTAAACTGAGTTGGAATTTGAATTTTGATAATGTTATGCGTTTGGAAAAGTTGATTTCTTTCTGTAAAAAGCACAAATTAGATTCAGATGCGTTAGTTTTGCAAAAGCAACTAGAAGCAATTAAATAGATGAGTTTTTTTAAAAATATATTCGGAAGTTCGGAAGACGAGTCAACCACTTCAAAAGTGCATTGGCGTGAGTTGACTGATTTAGGTCAGTTGAATGAAATCATTAATGAATCTACAGAACAACCTGTAATTATTTTCAAGCACAGTACACGCTGTAGTATCAGTCGTTTTTCTTTAAAACAATTTGAATCGGAGTTTGATTTAGAAGGTAAAGTTATTCCGTATTTTCTTGATTTATTGAATCATCGCGACATTTCTAATGAAATTGCAATTCGGTTTGGCATCGAACACCAATCGCCTCAGTTGATTTTAATTCAAGACGGAAAAGCAACTTACGATGCTTCTCACGACGCGATTTCAGTTGCCAGTGTAAAACGTAATTTAGAATAATTACGCATGAAAATAACAACTCGATTAACAGTACTTTTTTCGATTCTACTAATAAGTTGTTCCACATCTAAAAAGCAGACTTTTTTAATTGGTACTTACACTGAAAATTCAGGTCAAGGAATTAATGTGGTTGAATTCAATACTGAATCAAAAATACTTTTGAATCAGAAAGTAGTAAACGGAATTGAAAATCCGTCGTTTGTAGTTACCAATAAAGCTAAAACGATTGTAGTTGCAGTTGAAGAAACGGCGAGCGCAAAAGGAGGAAAGGTGACTTCGTTTGCTTATGATTCTAATGCATCTTCTTTTACAAAAATCAATTCGCAATTTACCTTAGGTGATCATCCGTGTACGGTTGCTTTTAGTCCGAATGAAAACTATGTTTTAGTCGGAAATTATTCAGGTGGAAATCTGTCCGTTTTTCCAATCGACCCAAAAGGTAATTTGTCCGAAGCCAATCAAACCATCACTTTTCTAGGAAAAAGCATCAATCAAGAACGTCAAGAAAAGCCACACGTTCATTGTATTGTTTTTCATCCCACAGAAAATAAAATTGCAGTTGCTGATTTAGGAAGAGATGTCATTGATTTAATTCCATTTGACGAAAAAGCATCCTTGTTTTTGCAAAAAGATAAAATTGTTTCTACCAAAGTAACTGCTGGTTCGGGTCCGCGTCACTTGGTTTTTAATTCCAAAGGAACTCGATTGTACGCTACTTTTGAATTGACCAATGAAGTAGGTGTTTTTTATTATTCGAATAACAAATTACAACTGATACAAACCATTCCTTTAACAAAAATCCCAACCAAAAGTGGTTCTGCTGCAGAAATTCGTTTGAGTGCTGATGAGCAATTTTTGTATACATCTGTGCGTGGAGACGATAATCAATTAGTTGTTATTCAATTGAAAGAAGGTAAAGATGCTAAAGTAATTCAGACAATTTCAACGGGTAAATCACCGCGGAATTTTATCATTTCTAACGATCAAAAATCAGTTTTGGTTGCCAATCAATATTCCAATTCCATTATCGTTTTCGACCGAAATAAAAAAACAGGTTTGCTAACGCCAACTGCATCTGAATTGACCATCAACAAACCCGTTTATTTTTATCCTTTTTAAGAATTTATCTTCGGAACTTATTCCGAACAATAATGTCTTTGAGTTTGGCTTTTAAATCTTCACCCGAATCGTACACCATTTGTTCGTTGCTTGGAAACGCAACGGCACGTCTATCAAAATAAGGCAAATAACTATCGTCACACGCTCTTCGATCACCATTGTAAGTTGAATAAATATGTTCAAATACAAACTCACTTGCTAGTGGAAATGTATCAATTAATTGATTGGTTTTGAAATCAATATAATCCACTTTTGCTGTAACTTGGGTTGATTTGAATTGACGGAATTCATAGATGTTAATGCGAATCGTTTTGAAATTATCCACCATAATTACATTGCCTAAGCTGTCTTTTACTTGTTGACCTTGTGCATTTATTAGTGGTTTTGTGCCGTCTTTGATTTGCTTTTCTTTGATGAATTCTTTCTCTTTTACTTGCTCAGGCGAAATATTGATTTCACGGAAATTCACGATCAATCCATAATCATAATTAATGTCTTTCAAGCGATTACTGTGGTACACTGTCCATTTATCATTCAAACCAAACGTACTGAAATCCAATAAATCGTTTTGCAAACGTACAGGAATCACCATATTAGTTTCATTTTTAGTGAATACACTCACGTAATCCGTTCCTTTGAATTTGGCTTCATCCATTAATTTAGCAACGTCTTTATAACCTGGACTCAATTGATCCAAATACACTAAATCATCGTAAGCACGACGAATACTCATCTTGTCTTTTGAAACTAAAAGTGCTTTTGAATTGTCGTATAGGTGTTTTGATAACGCATTTTTACTACTTACAATCTGATCAGTATAATCATCAAAAGGGAAAATAGCATTGCGACCTTCTTTTAGTAATTTTAAAGGCAATAATGGGCGAATCATCTCTTGGCGATTGTTCAATTGCTGATAGGTGTTGAATATTTTTTCTAAGTTATTCGGATTAGCATCTTTAAACCAAGTTGCAATATTGCGCAAATCGCGTTCTTTCGCTTTAGCAAAAGCTTCTTCCAATAAATACACATAATCTTGTTTCCCTTTAGCATCCTTGCGGTTGCGTAATCCTTCAACAGCATTTTGAATGGCTGAATCATAATCGCCAGAAGTCAGCGATTCTCTAGTTTGTCGTACTCCACATGAAGTGATGAGAACAAAAAAGGTAAGTAACAAAGTAATTTTCTTCATGGTGTATAGTTTTAAAGTTCTATTTGAGATAATCCAAATATTGAGCCAAAATTAATTACAGAGAGATAGTCCAAGTAGCAATCAAATTGATGGAATTCATTTTGGTACTTTCTCCGTAGAAACTTTTGCTTTCAATTTCACTTATTCCACAATTATCTCTGAGTTCAAGAGTTAATAACGTTTTTTCAGAAAGTTCAAAGTCGTGACCAATACCTAGTTGAAGTCCAAAATAATTTTCACCATATAATTGATTGAAATCTAAATTGTTCTGCATGTCATTGAAGTAATTTCTAACCTCAATAGGAACATTGATTGAAACACCAGCATTAATAAAGGATTCATGGTAACCATCAAAATACAATTTTGCCAAAAGCGGAATAGATAGATAATCAAACTTGGTTACTTCTTTGACATCAGTTGGAGGAATAGTTGGATCAAACACGTAATTTGGATAAATAAAACCACGATAGTTTTTTACTATTGATTTCCGTTCGTAATTAATATTGGTTAGAAAAGAAAGATTAGAATTGATCTGAATTTCAAAAGAACCACCAATGCAATATCCAAAACTGTCTTTGGTATCTTTGGTTAAATTACTTCCTCTAATACTATTGTAATTGGTGCCAGCGTTTACTCCTAATTTTATTGGGTGTTTTTTTTGGGAAAGAACAATAGTTGATAACAATAGAAAGAAGGGTACAAGTATTTTATTCAATGTCATGGCTTACTTTCTTACAAATGGCGGTAACAATTTACTTGAAACTTCTCCAAAACCAATTCGAACCGAACTATTCTCACAATACCCTTTAAAAGTGACAGTGTCATTGTTATTGATGAATTTACGCTCGCTTCCATCACTCATTTTGATTGGATTTTTTCCGCTCCAAGTCAGTTCTAACATCGAACCAAAACTATCCGGTGTTGGTCCAGAAATGGTTCCAGAACCCATCATATCACCCGAATTTACTCGGCAACCATTAGATGTATGATGTGCTAATTGCTGTGCCATCGACCAATACATGTATTTGAAATTGGATTTAGAAACCAAAGTGGGTTCTGCTTTTTCTGGTTGAATATACACTTCCAAATTGATATCAAATGCATGCTTACCTTTTTGTTGTAAATAAGGAAGTGGTGTCGGATCTTGTTTTGGACCTTTAGTTCTAAAAGGTTCCAAAGCATCCATAGTAACAATCCAGGGTGAAATAGAAGAGGCAAAATTTTTCGCTAAAAACGGTCCAAGCGGAACGTATTCCCATTTTTGAATGTCGCGCGCACTCCAGTCATTCAATAATACCATTCCGAAAATATAGTCTTCAGCTTCGCCAACCGGTATATTTTCACCCATAATGTTGGCATCTGTAGTGATAAAAGCCGTTTCTAATTCGAAATCAACTAAACTGGAAGGACCAAACACAGGCGAACTTTCACCATTGGGTAAAATTTGTCCCATTGGACGATGAACTGGAATTCCAGAGGGTACAATTGTAGAACTTCTTCCATGATAGCCAACCGGAATGTGCAACCAATTTGGAAGTAAGGCATTCTCTGGATCGCGGAACATTTTTCCTACATTAGTTGCGTGCTCTTTACTCGAATAAAAATCGGTATAATCTCCAATTTGAACTGGCAAAAGCATTTCAATATCTTTAATGTTAAAAATAACGACGTTTCTGTGTTCTTGATTGTCACGTAACTCAGGATTATTGGCATCGAACAATAAAGCCAGACGATTACGAACCAAACGCCAAGTCTTTTTACCATCAGAAATGAAATCATTCAAGGTATCTTGCATGAACATATCGTCAGTCAATTCAATTCCTTCAAAGTAACCCAATTGTTGCAATGCACCCATATCAATGGCAGAATCTCCGATTCTAGTTCCAATGGTTACTACATCTTCTTTCGTTAGGAATACTCCAAAAGGTATATTTTGTATGGGGAAATCACTGTCTTCTGGAACTTCAATCCATGATTTTCTACTTGGGTCGTTGGCTATGTTTGGCATATTTTGGGCTGTTGATTTGTTGTTGAAAAATTTGTAATCAAATATATCATTTAGAATTTATATGACAAACATATTTCGTAATTTTGGAAAGTTTTAACGAAAATCTAATAAAAATGCAACGCGACGAACAAATTTTTGACCTAATTTTAGACGAACAAGAAAGACAAATTCACGGAATTGAACTCATTGCTTCAGAGAATTTTGTAAGCGACCAAGTGATGGAAGCAGCAGGATCAGTTTTAACCAATAAATACGCTGAAGGATATCCAGGAAAACGCTATTACGGTGGATGTGAGGTAGTTGATGTTGTAGAACAAATAGCAATTGACAGAGCTAAAGCACTTTTTGGAGCGGAATACGTAAACGTGCAACCTCATAGTGGTTCACAAGCCAATACTGCAGTTTTTGCGGCTTGTTTGAAACCAGGTGACAAAATTTTAGGTTTTGATTTATCGCACGGCGGACATTTAACGCACGGTTCACCTGTTAACTTTTCAGGAAAATTATATTCTCCTTCTTTTTATGGTGTTGAGCCTGATACTGGAGTGTTGAATTACGATAAAATTCAAGAAATTGCTACCAAAGAACAACCAAAAATCATCATAGCAGGTGCATCTGCATACTCTCGTGATATGGATTTTGCACGTTTCAGAGCTATAGCTGATTCAGTTGGAGCGCTTTTAGTAGCTGATATTTCGCATCCTGCAGGTTTAATCGCTAAAGGATTGATGAACGACCCAATTCCGCATTGCCATATTGTAACCACTACAACTCATAAAACGTTACGCGGGCCAAGAGGTGGAATGATTATGATGGGAAAAGATTTCGAAAATCCGTGGGGTTTAACTACACCAAAAGGTGAAATCAGAATGATGTCGCACATTTTAGACATGTCGGTTTTTCCGGGTAACCAAGGCGGACCATTGATGCACATTATCGCTGCGAAAGCAGTGGCATTTGGTGAATGTTTATCGGATGAGTTTTTCCAATACGCTATGCAGGTTCAAAAAAATGCCAAAGCGATGGCTGATGCTTTTGTGAAAAGAGGTTATAATATTATTTCGGGAGGAACCGATAATCACATGATGTTGATTGATTTACGCAACAAAAATATTTCAGGGAAAGAAGCTGAAAATGCTTTAGTTAAAGCCGAAATTACTGTAAACAAAAACATGGTTCCATTTGATGATAAATCGCCTTTTGTAACTTCAGGTATTCGTGTAGGAACACCCGCAATTACAACTCGTGGTTTAGTAGAAAGTGATATGGAAACGGTTGTTGATTTAATCGATAGAGTTTTGATGAATCATACCAATGAAGAAGTTATTGAAGAAGTTGCCAATGAAGTGAATGATATGATGAGTGAGCGACCAATTTTTGTATTCTAATTGTGAAGCAAACGCTGTTCATAACCAATGATGGCTCAACGTCAATTCGTTTAGAAGAGTTGGACGAAAGTTACCACTCTAAACACGGTGCCATTCAAGAAGCCTATCATGTATTCATAAAAAACGGACTTTCCTTATTTAAAGGGAAGTCCGTTTCTGTTTTAGAAATCGGATTTGGTACAGGTTTGAATGCTTTGATTACCTTAAAAGAAGCAGCCAATTTTCAACAAACAATTGAATATGTTGGAGTAGAGGCGTATCCTATTGCATCTGAAATGGCCATGCAGATGAATTATGTCGACCAATTGCAACAAGAAAATTTAAAATTGAGTTTTGAATTAATGCATGATTCTGATTGGGAAAAACGTGTTGCAATCACACCCAATTTTCATCTTACCAAAGAGAAAAAATTATTCCAAGAAATCAACCATGAAAACCAATTTGACTTGGTCTATTTTGATGCTTTTGGATTTCGGGTACAACCTGAATTGTGGTCATTTGAAGTATTTCAGAAAATGCATAAAGCGATGAAAAAAGAGGGTGTTTTAGTCACTTATGCGTGCAGAACTTCGATAAAAAACGCCATGAAAGAATGTGGCTTTACTGTTGAAAAACTTCCTGGAGCGCCCGGAAAACGTGAAATGCTTCGCGCTTTTAAAATTTAACAAACAATTAAAAATATCGAATTTCATTATTTTTTATATTTGTTACAATAAAATGTACTATTCTACGTTTTATGACATGTTCTTCAAATAATTCTAACCAATTTAGCTAATTTTTTATGTCAAGATTAATTTATGACTACACTAAGTCAGTTCTTGAAAGAGTTAGTTTCGATTCTAAACTTTTTCGAAAAGAATTAGAAAAAGCAATTAAGGTGCTTTTACCTTACGAGATTGAACAGTTGACCGAATGGTTACTCAATTTCACTAAAGAGAAGCCCGAATTAAGGCAATGTTTACTGAGTATCAATAAATAAAAACTAAAGGAGCTTAAACGGCTCCTTTTTTTATTGGAATCAATTAGGGTATTTTATTTTAAACATGTTATAGTAGTAAATGTAAAGTAAAGAGAATTGTTAATTATAAAAATAATCTTACTTTAAAACTTAAAATACGTTTTTAATCGATAAAAATAGTTTTTAAACGATTTTAAATTTTGTTTTTTAAAGTTTTACTATTAGTTTTACTCTACGTTCTTAAAACAAGATAACCCTAAATCTTACTATTTATGCCAAGAATGATCTATGATTACACAAAATCTACGTTAGAAAACGTAAGTTTTGACCCCAACCTTTTTAAAAAAGAATTGCGAAAAGGAATTAAAAACCTTATGCCTTACGAAATAGAATTATTGGGCAGATGGTTGATGTATTACACATCAAATCGACCTGATTTAAAAAATTGTTTGATTGAGTTTAGTTCAGATTTCAACGAAAAAGGAGTCGCGTAATGCGATTCCTTTTTTATTTTACTGTTTTCGGACTTACGATTTGAACATTGTTAAAGACAATTGCCCCTTTTACAACTCCAGCAATAGTGCTTCTCAAAGCATCAATGATGTGGATTTTCAACTCGCTTTTTGGGTAAATCAAACTGACTTCACGAGCTGGTTTTGGTTCGCTAAAATGTCGTAGCTTAACTTGATCTTTCTCCTTTAAATCCAATGTATGTAAATAAGGTAAAAGAGTAGTTCCCAAACCTTCATCGGCCAATTTGATTAAGGTTTCAAAACTGCCACTTTCCAATTGAAAATGATTGTGTTCCGAATTTTTACTATTTCTACACAGGTTCAAAACACTGTCTCTAAAACAATGTCCGTCTTGCAATAGCAAAATTTCATCCAAATTCAAATCGTCAATTGTGATTTCTTTTTTGTTGTAATTGTTATGATTTTCTGGAATGTACGCCACAAAAGGTTCAAAATACAACACTACTTCTTTTATTTTCTCTTCATTCAAAGGTGTTGCTGCAATCGCCGCATCTAAATGACCATTGTTGAGTTTGAAGATAATATCTTCCGTATTTAACTCTTCAATAATCAATTTAACCTTCGGGTATTTTTTGATGAAATTATTCAAAAACATCGGTAATAATGTGGGCATTATCGTCGGTATAATTCCCAATCGAAATTCGCCACCAATAAACCCTTTTTGTTGATGTACTATATCTTGAATACGATCAGCTTCATTTACAATATTCTTCGCCTGATTCACAATTTTCTGACCAATTTCAGTCAACTGAATGGGTTTCTTGGTTCGATCAAAAATCTGAATGCTGAGTTCTTCCTCTACTTTTTGAATTTGCATGCTTAAAGTAGGTTGCGTTACAAAACATTTTTCGGCGGCTAAAGTGAAATTTTTATGTTCGGCTACAGCCAATACATACTGAAGTTGGGTAATTGTCATTTGAATAGTAAAATTTGATGCAAAGATAAAAACTATCAATTTAATTTATAGTAAAATCTGACTTTTTATTCAGAAATTTGTGTAGAAAAAAATAGTAAAATCATGAAACTAAATAATATCGGATTACCCCAAAAAGAAGCTGAGATTGTAGCAGCCGAATTGAATATATTATTGGCAAATTTTCAAGTATATTATCAAAATTTAAGAGGTTTACATTGGAACATACGTGGAAAACGATTCTTTGATTTGCATTTGAAATTTGAAGAATTATATAACGATAGTCAGCTAAAAATCGACTTAATAGCAGAACGAGTTTTGACTCTTGACGGAATTCCGTTGCATACTTTTGAAGATTACATCAAATACAACAAATTAGAAATTGGAAAAAACATTAATAATGATGAAAGAGCCATTGAACTGATTTTGCAATCGTTGATGCAATTACTAAAAATAGAGCGTGTGATTCTCAAAAAAGCCAGTGAAATAGAGGATGAAGGAACCACTTCAATGATGAGCGATTTTATTGTAGAGCAAGAAAAAACGATTTGGATGATGAAAGCATGGCTCGAAACAGAATTATAGTAAAATAATTGTTAAAAAATAAATAAATAGCTTTTTATTACTGTAATGAAAAGCTATTTTTGCGATATGAAGTTAATAGCTCGATTCATATTATTCATTTTTGTGGCTTTTCTTTCGACACCTACTATAGTTACGTTGATTGAAAAGAATACGGATGTATCGATGTTTTATAACTTTGCTGAAGAAGAAAACCATAAAGACATTAAACAGATTAAAGCTGATTTAAGTCTAGGTTTCGATTATCCTTTTATTGAGTTACGACAAGATCGCGATTCAAAAATTACTTCAAAAAACTTACTACGTCATGACAACATCGCGGATGAAATCTTCATTCCGCCACCCGAATTAATTTAATACTGCATTTTTTGAATGTTCGCTTTTGCGAATTCTTTTTAGTATTAAATTATTTTATGGTATGACAAAAAAAATCAATCTTTTTGCTAACCTTAAGTCTGATTTCGCATCAGGTTTAGTGGTTTTTTTAGTGGCTTTGCCGCTGTGTCTCGGAATTGCATTAGCAAGTGGAGCACCTTTGTTTTCTGGAATTATTTCGGGAGTTGTGGGCGGAATAGTAGTCGGTTACTTAAGCCAATCGCATTTAAGTGTTTCGGGTCCAGCCGCAGGTTTAACAGCCATCGTTTTAACAGCAATAACCGATTTAGGAGCTTTCAATATCTTTTTGCTCGCAGTGTTGATTGCCGGAATTATTCAATTAATTCTAGGTTTTATTAAAGCGGGAACAATCTCCAATTATTTTCCAAATAATGTTATAGAAGGAATGTTAGCTGGTATTGGTGTAATCATCATACTCAAACAGATTCCACATGCTTTTGGCTATGATGCTGATTATGAAGGAGACGAGTCATTTATGCAACAAGATGGTAAAAACACTTTTTCTGAACTGTTTGATTTAGTCAATCATATTGATATGGGTGCAATAATTATAGCAACTTTATCATTGTTAATTCTAATACTGTGGCCGAAAGTTGATGCACTAAGAAAAATTAAATTGGTTCCTCCAGCTCTTGTTGCAGTAATTGTGAGTGTTGTTTTAAACGAGTTCTTTATTCGTACAGGCTCACCTTTTGCAATAGGAAGCGAACATTTAGTAAGTCTACCTGTTCCATCAACATTAGACGAATTTAAGAACATTGTGGTTCTTCCAGATTTTACTGCTATAACCAATCCAAAGGTATGGATTGTAGCTGTTACCATTGCCATTGTTGCATCAATTGAAACACTTCTTTGTATTGAAGCTGCCGATCGAATGGACGTTCAAAAGCGTTATACTAATACAAACGTTGAGTTAAAAGCTCAAGGAGTTGGAAATATTGTAAGTTCGTTGTTGGGAGGTTTACCAATGACTTCTGTTGTAGTAAGAACATCCGCAAATAGTGCCGCTGGTGCAAAATCAAAGATGTCTGCTATTATTCATGGAGCTTTACTATTAATCAGTGTATTGGCTATTCCAGCGATTTTAAATAAAATTCCACTGGCAACTTTGGCAGCTGTACTTCTTTTAGTTGGATATAAATTAGCAGTGCCAAATATCAAACACTTTGCACATTACATGCCAAAAGCAGTTAACTTTTTAGTACTTGCTATAGTGGTTCTGATTGTTGTAATCAAGAACAATTCTGAAAATTTAAATCTAATAATTGCGGTATCTTCGGTTGTAGTTGTAGTGTTAGCTTATGTAGTTTACAAATGGTACAAAGACGTTGATTTTTCAAAAATAGCTAATCGAAATCAATATTTATATTTCCCATTTTTTGCCACAACAATAGCAGTTGTATTTACTGATTTGTTAAAAGGAGTTGCTTTGGGAATGATTATTAGTATTGTCTTTGTGCTTAAAGGAAACATGAAGCGAGCTTACAATTTCAGAAAGGAACAATACCATGATGGCGATATTATTCATATAGATTTGGCTCAAGAAGTTTCGTTTTTAAACAAAGCAGCAATTAAATCAACTTTGGCATCGATACCAGAAAATTCGACAGTTATAATCAATGCGTCTGACACGGTTTACATTGCTCATGATGTGTTGGATTTAATCAAGGAATTCAAAAAGATACGTTCAAAAGAAGAAAATATTAAAGTGAAATTAGTCGGTTTCAAAAAAGCATACGATTTAGTGAACACAGGTGATGAAGAAAAACATGTTTTTGTTGAAACAAAAATTAAATAAAAATCCATTAAAAAATTAAAAAATGAAAACTCTAAATAAAGAATTACAAGCACAGATTACGCCAAGAAAAGCGTTAGAATTATTACAAGAAGGAAACAAACGATTCATTAGCAATTTAAAAGCGCACCGAAATTTACTTGAGCAAGTAAATGAAACTAGTGACGGTCAATGGCCGTTTGCTACTATCTTAAGTTGTATTGATAGTAGAACTTCGGCCGAATTGATTTTTGATCAAGGTTTGGGAGATGTTTTCTCGGTGCGAATTGCTGGAAACATTGTCAATACCGATATTTTAGGAAGTATGGAATTTGCCTGTAAAGTGGCAGGTTCTAAATTGATTGTGGTGTTAGGTCACAGCAAATGTGGAGCGGTAAAAGGCGCTTGTGATCATGTAGAAATGGGTAATTTAACTGAATTATTATCCAAATTACAACCAGCAGTATATCAGGAAAAAACCACTAAAGAAAATCGGACTTCTAAAAACGAACCTTTTGTTGAAAATGTGGCTAAAATCAACGTAAAACGCAATGTGAAAAACATCATTGAACGTAGTTTTATCTTAGAACAAATGGTTGAAAATGGCGAAATCGGAATCGTAGGTGCAATGCACAACATTGAAACCGGAAAAGTTACTTTTTACGACGACGTAATGTACATTAAAGACGAACAAAACAAAGAATTTTCAGTAGCCGATTTACGACATTAATTCATAGTCTATGACACAACACACTTTTGATGAACAGCACGTTTTGCATGAATTAAAGCATTATTTGCCTACGCAAACTCCGCTGAAAGATTTCATACATCATAATTCATTGCACGCGTTTCAGTACATGAAATTTTACGATGCTATTTTCAAATCATCAAAAGTGTTTGGTCATCAGGCAACTATGTCGATTTTAGATTATAGAAAACTATACGAAATTGGTAGAATTCGACCTGAAATAGTAGAAAACACCATTCAAAACAGAAAAGGAAATAATTCTCTTGAAGTATGGAAAACCAATCTTCTATCGAAAGAATACGACGATCATAACGACCAACGCATAGGTAAATTAAGAGCCTATTGGAAGCAAAACTACCACATCGATTTAGACAATTCAGTTCAACCGTTTCTCTTTCGATTTTTGTGCAGTTACCTCGATCAAGGTATTTCTATTTGGGATTTTCCAATCGGAAATAAAGGCTTTTTACAATCCATCAGAGTATTAGAAAAAAACAATTACTCAAGCGTTTTTAAAACTAAGCGAGCTCAGAAATTACTTTTTCAAGACGGAATATCCATTACAGATTTACTACAAATTGTGGTCGGAAATGAAGCCTATTTCGAACAATATCTTTTCGATCAACAATTCAGTCACCGCGGCTGGAGTGGTTTAATTGCAAGTGTTGAAACACATCCGGAAACACTTTTGAGTCCGAAGAAAATTTCACTTCACGATTTAATTCTCTTCGAATTACTACTCGAAATAGATAATTTAGATCATGAATTGGGATCGAATTGGAAACCCATTTCCGAGACAACTTCTGAACTACCAATTGATTTATTTGCCGAAGTAGAAAATACCGAGTTTCAAGAAGTACTCAAAATTTGGCAAGATGCTTTTGAATGGAGTTATTACGATGAAGTATTGGCTGGAATTCAACAATTAAGTCGTTCGAAGCGGAAAAAAGAAAAATCAGAAACTCCACCCAAATCTTTTCAAGCACTATTTTGTATTGATGAGCGCGAAGATAGTATTCGCCGTCACATCGAAAGCATCGATCGAAATTCAGAAACCTTTGGAACTCCTGGTTTTTTTAGTGTTGAATTTTACTTTCAGGCTTTTGGCGCTAAGTTTTATGATAAATTGTGTCCTGCGCCAGTCACTCCCAAATACCTTATTAAAGAGTACGATGTTACCGATGAACGTAAACACGATTTACTCTACACTAATAAAACACATCAATTGGCGACTGGATTTTTGAGTGCTATTGTGTTCGGATTCTGGTCTGCATTTCGATTAGTAAAAAATCTGTTTTTTCCTCATAAAAGTCCGGCTATTTCCAACGCTTTTCTTCACATGAATGCGGAAGGAAAATTAACAGTTGAAAATAAAGACGTAAACGACATCGAAAACAACCTTCAAATTGGTTTTACTGTCGATGAAATGGCTACGCGAGTGGCGAGTTTACTCAACGGAATTGCTCTAACCAAAAACTTTGCACCAATCGTTTATGTCGTTGCTCACGGAAGTAGTAGCGCCAATAATCCGCATCACGGAGCACACGATTGTGGTGCTTGTAGCGGTCGTCCAGGTTCAGTAAATGCTCGCGTTTTTGCCTTAATGGCGAATAACAAAAAAGTGCGTGAGGTATTAAAAAATAACGGAATTGTCATTCCAAATACAACTCAATTTATAGGTGCTTTACACGATACAGCAGCCGATGAAATTGAATTTTATGATGTGGATACCTTAAGTGCCGAAAATGCTGAACGTCATTTGAAAAATTACCAAACATTTGACGATGCACTCGATTTGAATGCGAAAGAACGCTCGCGCCGTTTTGCTTCAATTGACACCAAAGGAAACATCAAAAAGGTTAGAAAAGCAATTAAAGAACGTTCGGTTTCGTTGTTTGAACCGCGTCCAGAATTGGGCCACGGAACCAATACATTGTGTGTGGTGGGAAAACGCGAATTGACCAAAGGAATTTTCCTCGATCGTAGAGCATTCCTCAATTCCTACGATTATAAAACCGATTTAGACGGCACTTTTTTAACAGGAATTATGAAACCATTGGGTCCAGTTTGTGGCGGAATCAATTTAGAATATTATTTCTCACGCGTTGATAATTACAAATTGGGCGCTGGAACCAAATTACCTCATAATGTAATGGGACTTTTTGGTGTGGCCAACAGTAGCGATGGCGATTTGCGTCCGGGTTTACCTTGGCAGATGATTGAAGTTCACGATCCTGTTCGCCTAATGATAATTGTAGAACATTTCCCAGAAGTTGTTTTAAAAGTGATTCAATCCGTTCCCGAAATGTACGAATGGTTCATCAATGAATGGGTACATCTGTCAGTTATTAACCCAGAAACAGATGAGTTGTTTTATTTTAAAGAAGGCCAGTTTATACCGTATCAACCAATGACCAATCAAATTCATTTCTTTAAAGACGTTCACACGCTTTTAGAAGATGCTAAAGAAATGGAAACGAATCATATTTCGCACGCAACACAAGAAAATTTACCAATCTACTTTTACGAATAATATATGGAACAGTTATTACAATTCTTTATTTTACTGCCATTAGTAGGGTTTTTGGTGAGTTTATTTTTTAAAAATCGGAATGAAAACGCACTTGCAGGAATCGCAATTACTACAGTCGGAATTCAATTAGTTGCCTTAATTGTTTTTGTTGTGTCGTGGATTTCAGATGGTTCTCATCTACTAAATATCAAACATTTTACCTTTTATAAAGAAGGCAACATTGAAATTTTTATCGATTTATTTTTTGATAAAATCACAGCTGTTTTTGCATTAGTTGGAACGATAATTACTTTTTTAGTTGCTATTTTCAGTCGATTTTACTTGCACAGAGACAGCGGTTTTAAACGTTTTTTCACCACACTATTATTGTTTTTCTTTGCGTATTCATTAGTGATTTTTGCGGGGAATTTTGAAACACTTTTTGTGGGTTGGGAGTTTTTAGGAATTACTTCATTTTTACTAATTATCTTTTACAGAGATCGTTATTTGCCTGTAAAAAACGGATTGAAAACCATTTCGCTCTATCGTTTGGGTGATGTTTGCCTGATTTTAGCTTTGTGGATGAGTCACCATTTGTGGCACGAAAATATCACTTTTATACAGTTAAATGATCTGGATTTAGTTGTTTCTCATATTGAAGAACACAATTATTATGCATTGTTTATTGTTGTGATGATTGTGCTAGCAGCAAGTATTAAATCGGCACAATTTCCTTTTTCATCATGGTTGCCACGCGCTATGGAAGGTCCAACAACATCGAGTGCGATTTTTTACGGTTCACTTTCGGCTCACATTGGTGTGTTTTTGTTGATGCGAACGTATCCGTATTGGGAAACTATTTTGAGTATCAAAGTTCTAATCATCAGCATTGGATTAATTACGGCCGTAATTGCTACTTTAATTGCTCGCGTACAATCGTCTGTTAAAACGCAAATTGCTTATGGCTCGATTGCACAAATCGGAATCATGTTCATCGAATTGGCTTTGGGTTGGCACGAATTGGCATTGATTCACTTTGCAGGAAATGCTTTTTTGCGAACGTATCAATTGTTAGTTTCACCTTCAGTTTTAGGTTACCTAATTCACGATCAGTTTTTTAGTTATGTTCCAAAGCAATACGGAGCGAGAAGTTCATTCATCAATAAAGTATTCAATACCGTGTATTTGTTGAGTGTAAAAGAGTGGAACATGGATGCATTTCAGTTCAAGTATTTGTGGTCGCCATTCAAATGGACTGGAAGAAAATTACACTTTTTGAGCAATAAAACCGTACTAATTTCTCTCACCATCATTTATGCCATCGGAATTTTAGCCTTTTTGAACGAAGAGGCAATTCCGAAGCAAATAGACGATTTGTTACACTTGTTTTTTGCTTTTATCGGAATGTTATTGATACTAAAATCATTCGCCAAACGCATTGATGCCATTATTGTTTGGTTGATGATAATTGGTAGTCAGTTCTACATTTTATTGTCAATTGCATTTTTAAATGACCAATATGAATTTGTTGAAATTGTATTGTATGTGAGTGGTTTGTCAATTGCAGCTCTGACAGGGTTTTACAGTTTATATAAAGTGAAATCAATTGAAAAACAAGTTGATTTAAACGATTTTTACGGTTACAATCACGATCATCCTAAATACGGATTTTTATTCTTATTATCGTGTTTGGCTTTTGTCGGATTACCGTTTACACCAACTTTTATCGGAGTAGATTTGATGTTCAATCACATTGATAAAGACGAATTTTTATTAACCGGAATTACAGCAATTAGCTTTTTGTTTATCGAAATTTCGGTATTGCGGATCTATGCTCGTTTATTTTTAGGTCCGAATAAAAAGCAAAATCACCCAATAGCGTATCGTTCTTCTTAATCCTCCATATTTTCATTAAAAGCTGATGGCAATAATTGCGGAATAAATTTGATTAAAATCGGCAGCAATAATCCTCCTCCTGGAAGTAAAAAAATAGTCAACGACGGAATTGATTTGCAAATATCTAAAATCTGTTTTTTTACTTTCTTTTTCTCTTCCGGACTCAAATCTTTACTCGCTGATTTTGCCAAAAGCTGCATCAATTCTTTGCTTTCCGAGATTTCTTTGGTCAAACGTTTTTTGTTTCGAGTAATCAAAACCTGAACTCCAGTTGTCGTTTGGTCGTAAAAATGCTTCACCGGATTGGAGTAGTGGAAGTACTGAATTTCGCTTTTGTATTTGGTGATAAAGGCATCGGTATCTTTTACACTTTCGTTGACAAAATCATCTGAAATGCCTATTTTTTCAGCTAATTTGTGCAAAAAGTACAATTCGTCATTTTCGATAACGGCATCGTTCCAAAGCGTCAATCCAGCCAAATTTAAGACATAGTATTTCTCCAAATCAGTACTCAGATTTTCAAAATCGAGCGATTCCAACACTTTGTTTTTTGATTTTTCATTATCAATAGAAAACTTACTGTAACGTACCGACGATTCAAAAAGTTTAATCAACAAATCATCGTTTTGCGATTTGATGGTTTTCACTTTTAAAGCCAATGTTACTATACTGAGAATAATTTCTTCAATATTCTTGATGTATTTATTCGAAATTTTGCCTGTGATTAAAAACTGCCGAAACGCCAAAATATCTACAAAAAGTAAGGCATTAGTAACAATATGCGAAAAGTTTTTACTGATAATGTCTTTGTTGGTTTGTATGCGCTCTCTGATGATACCTTCTAACTTCGAGCTATTCGAATGCGATAAAATTTTATCAAAAAGATCAAAACCTTTTGGACTTAGTTGATTGTAAAATTCGATGGTTTTTTCGACGAATATTTTGAAATCCGAATCACTCTGAGTAAACAAATACATCGAATACAAATGAGTCAATAAAGCCACTTTCGAAATTTCATCCGACTTCCATTGCGAAATATCAAGGGTTAACAATGGATCAATCTGAACTACATGTCCGTAAATAAACCCCGTTTGCCGAATGTTTTTATACAACGACAATTCATCGGTGAAGTTGTTGGTCATCAACTTTCCTTGCTCTTGAAAAAATTTGTCAATCCAGCCGTTTGCCGATGGGTTAATCATAGTGGTAATTTGAATTGCAAAACTAAGTTTTTTTATGAATGTGTAGTAGAAATCAACTTTAAGTTTGGGTAATTTTTTGTCGAAATTTATTGACGCGACTTGATGTTTTTAGCACATAAATCAATAATTTCTGAAATCCGATTTTGACGTGTTTCCTCTCTTTTGGCCTGATTCAGCCAATACAAATAGCTTTTTTTATACGTTTTGCTGAAATTATTATAGTTACTGAAAGCCAATTCATTAGCATCAAACTCTTTTTGTAAATCAGCTGGAATTTCTAAGTTTTCAACCGCATCCAATGATTCCCACGAACCATTTTTCTTAGCAGTTTCTATTTTTTTCAACCCACTTTCGTGCATTAAATTCTCCCGAATCAATTCGTCAATGTAAGTTTTATTGAGTTTGCTCCATACACTTTTGTCTTTACGAGGAGTAAACATTTGCTTGCGTCGTTCATCGTCCAATCGTTTTACAGTCGAATCAATCCAACCGTAGCAAATCGCTACTTTTACAGCTTCTTCCCAACGCATACTTTCATATTCGCTATCCACACGATAAAAAATTAAAAATACACAATCGTGCGAATGATGATTCTCGTGCAACCATTCGCGCCATTCTTTTGCATTTTTGAAGTACAAATGTGGTTTTTCAGACATATTATTCCTTTATAATTAACTCGTATTTATCCAACAATCCTTTGATGTTGTAGGTCGAAAAAATCGCTCGTTTTAATTTGTTTTTTTCAGGATCGATAGAGAAATTGTAACTGGTATACAAATCGGCTTTATTCATAATAGTTTCGCTAAAGACAGCCAAGCGTAAGTTGCAATTATCAAACAACGCTTCGGTCAAATCGCTCGCCATAAAATCAACCGAAACCATACTGCAATTAATGAACTGAATCTTTTTCAACTTCAATTTGTAAAACTGTGCGTAATCCAACAAACAATCTTTAAAATTGAATTCGTAAATCACCTGATCGGTCATTGCAAAATTAACGCTAGTAAAATTGCATTTCGTAAACCAAACACCGCGCAAGGATACGTGATTGATTTTGGTATTTTGAAAGTTACATTCCATAAAATTACAATCCGAAAACGTCACCGCCTGAAAGAAACACGCTCGAAAATCACAATCAATAAACGTGCAATTCTCAAACTCAGTTTCTCGAATTTCTTCCGAAGTAAAGCTGTGATTTTTGTATTCTTTGTCGAAAATAAAATGCAATCCCATTGTGTAGTATTTTGGTTCAAAAATAATGATAAAAAGTGTAGTTTACTGTTAATAAAATGGTACTTTCTTTTAATAAATAAATGCGCATTTTTGGCATTAAAACTCTAACTTTGACAGTAAACAAATGTGAATTATGAGAATAGAAACCGACTTAAAATTAGGATTTAAAGATGTAATGATTCGGCCTAAGCGTTCTACTTTAAACAGTAGATCACAAGTGTCGTTGGAGCGCGATTTTAAATTTTTGCACAGCACAGTCGAATGGAAAGGAATTCCAATTATGGCAGCCAATATGGATACTGTTGGAACATTTGAAATGGCAAAAGCGTTGGCTGAAAAACAATTGTTCACGGCCATTCATAAGCATTATACTTTAGAAGATTGGAAAAACAATTTATCAGATGTCTCGGCTGATTTTTTCAAATACATAGCCGTGAGTACTGGAACGGGCAAAAACGATCAAGAGCATCTAAGTCAGATTTTGAATGCTTTTCCACAAATTGATTTTATCTGTATTGATGTGGCCAACGGTTACTCTGAGCATTTTGTAAAATTCGTCAGTCAAACGCGCAAAAACTTCCCTAACAAAGTTATTATTGCAGGAAATGTAGTTACAGGTGAAATGGTCGAAGAACTTCTCATTTCAGGTGCTGATATTATAAAAGTAGGAATTGGTCCGGGTTCGGTGTGCACTACTCGTGTAAAAACGGGTGTTGGTTATCCACAATTATCAGCTATTATCGAATGTGCCGATGCAGCGCACGGTTTGGGCGGACAAATCATTAGCGATGGTGGTTGCGCGACTCCGGGAGATGTTGCCAAAGCGTTTGGAGCTGGAGCCGATTTTGTAATGTTGGGAGGAATGTTGGCTGGGCATGTCGAAAGCGGAGGCGAATTAGTTGAAGTCAATGGCGAAATGTACAAGCAATTTTACGGAATGAGTTCGGAAACCGCCATGAAAAAACACGTGGGTGGCGTTGCGAATTACCGCGCTAGCGAAGGAAAAACCGTTCGAATTCCACTTAAAGGAAGTGTCGAATTTACGATTCAAGATATTTTAGGCGGAATTCGAAGTACCTGTACGTATGTCGGTGCTTCGCGTTTGAAAGAACTAACCAAACGCACGACTTTTATTCGCGTGGCCGAACAAGAAAACCAAGTCTATACCAAATAAATGACCGATTCTTCAACCTCATTTTTTACATTTTGCCCTAATTGTAAATCGGAACATTTTGAATTTGAACAGTTGTTCCGATTTACTTGTCACGACTGCAATTTTGTTTATTACCACAATATTGCTGCAGCTGTTGCCGTGATTTTAAAATTGGATGATAAAATTTTGTTTACCGTTAGAAACGTCGATCCCGACAAAGGAAAATGGGATTTGCCTGGCGGTTTTATCGATCCAAATGAAAATGCCCAAGAAGCCGCTTGCCGTGAAATTAAAGAAGAATTAGGGTTGGATTTGCAGCCTTCCGATTTGCAGTTTGTGACCACTTCGCCCAACCATTATCTCTATAAAAATGTTCCGTACCGAACCATGGATTTGTTTTTTGAATGTGAATTACAATCGGATGCCATAAACATTACCGCCGAAGATGAAATAAAAGAACTGCTTTGGGTTAAAACTACCGAAATCGAGTTAGACAAAATTGGTTTTGTATCCATCCGGAAGGTGATAGGCGAGAAGTACGTACTTTAACTAAAAATTAATAGTCGTTCTCGAATTCGTTTTAACTTTAAGTAGTAATTTTAAACTCTATGGAAACGAATCAAAAAAAAGGGTTTTACTTCAAAACCTACGAAGCACCCAACTTATCTCCATTTGATCGCCTTTTTGAAATTTTCAAGGAGTTGATTACGCATACATCAGGCGATTTTGATGAGGCCATCGACTGGTTACGTCAACTGGATGTTGAGTATAAACTCACTGACAAAAACTATACTATCGATGATTTTATTGAAGATTTAAAGAAAAAAGGATACATCCGCGAAGAGTTAAAAGACGATGGAACGTCGGGAGTTGGAATCACATCCAAAACCGAGCGCGCCATACGTCAACAAGCTTTGGATCAAATTTTTGGTAATCTTAAGAAATCGGGAAATGGAAATCACAAAACAAAATATTCGGGCAACGGTGACGAAAAAACAGGTGAATTCAGAGCGTATCATTTTGGTGATGGTTTAGAGAATATTTCGCTGACCGAAAGTTTACGCAATGCACAAATCAATAACGGTGCGGATGAATTTCGTTTGACCGAAAATGATTTGGTAGTTGAAGATACTCAATTCAAAGCGCAAATGAGTACGGTTTTGATGATTGACATCAGTCACAGTATGATTTTGTATGGTGAAGATCGAATTACTCCAGCCAAAAAAGTGGCCATGGCATTGGCCGAATTAATCACCACTCGTTATCCCAAAGACACTATTGATATTTTAGTTTTCGGGAACGACGCTTGGCCCATCAGCATCAAAGATTTGCCGTATTTAAAAGTCGGACCGTATCATACCAACACTGTTGCTGGATTGCAATTGGCGATGGATTTGCTTCGAAGAAAACGAAACACCAACAAACAAATTTTCATGATTACCGACGGAAAACCGAGTTGCGTGCGCGAAAAAGATGGCACGTACTACATGAATTCCAACGGTTTGGATTCGTACATCGTAGAACAATGCTACAATCAAGCGGCGCAAGCACGGAAATTGCATATTCCGATTACAACCTTTATGATTGCCAACGATCCGTATTTGCAGCAATTCATCAATCATTTTACCGAAGCCAATCAAGGAAAAGCGTTTTACACCGGACTAAAAGGGTTGGGCGAAATGATTTTTGAGGATTATGAAACTAACAGAAAGAAGAAGATTAATTGAGAATGCAGAAGGCAGAATATAGAAAATAGAAAATAGAGCATATAATAGATACTTCAATATACAATTGAAAACATGAAAATACAAAACATACACACATTCGGCGAGTTAAAGCAATCAGGTTACGTTTCTCGTAGCATTAAAGACGAATTACGTGATAATTTACGCGCCAAAATAAAATCGGGACAACCCGTTTTTGAAGGCGTTCACGGATTCGAATACACCGTTATTCCCGAATTAGAACGAGCCATTTTATCACGTCATAATATAAATTTACTCGGGCTCCGAGGTCAGGCGAAAACACGTTTGGCTCGAAAAATGATTGAATTATTAGATGAATACATGCCGATTGTGTCAGGTTCCGAAATTAACGACGATCCGTTCCATCCAATTTCCCGATTTGCCAAAGATCTTCTCGCCGAAAAAGGTGATGCAACTCCAATTCAGTGGATTCATAGAAGTGAACGTTTTTCAGAAAAATTAGCCACACCCGATGTAACAGTAGCCGATTTAATAGGCGATGTTGATCCGATTAAAGCCGCCAATTTAAAGTTATCGTATTCCGATGACCGCGTGATTCACTTCGGTATGATTCCGCGTGCCAATCGCTGCATTTTTGTCATCAATGAGTTGCCCGATTTGCAAGCCCGAATTCAAGTCGCTTTATTCAACATCTTGCAAGAAGGTGATATACAAATACGTGGATTCAAACTGCGAATGCCTTTGGATATGCAATTTGTATTTACAGCGAATCCAGAAGATTACACGAATCGTGGAAGTATCGTAACACCTTTGAAAGACCGAATTGGTTCTCAAATTTTAACGCACTATCCTGAAACGATCAGCATTGCACGAACCATTACGCAACAAGAAGCGAAATTAAATAAAGATCAATCTGAAACCGTTTATGTTCCTTCACTCGCTAAAGATTTGTTAGAGCAAATCAGTTTTGAAGCACGAGAAAGTGAATACATCGATGCCAAAAGTGGCGTGAGTGCTCGTATGAGTATCACAGCTTATGAGAATTTAGTAAGTACAGCCGAACGCAGAGCATTGCAATCGGGTAGTGAGCAAACTGTGGTGCGATTGTCCGATTTCTTGGGAATTATTCCAGCTCTTACAGGTAAAGTAGAGTTGGTTTATGAAGGCGAACAAGAAGGTGCAGCGGTTGTAGCTCAACATTTAATTGGTGATGCCATTCACACTTTTTTTCCTGCTTTTTTTCCGAAAATTGAAAAACTAGAACGCGATGCTGATGCGAGTCCGTATGCCAAACTACTCGAATGGTTTTTTGCCGAAACGGGTTTTGAATTGTTGGATGATGCTTCCGATGATGAATACAAAAAACAATTGGACGCCATACAACCTTTGGATGACCTCGTTAAAAAATACCAACCTGATTTTCCTAAAGAAGACATTTATTTTCTAAAAGAATTTGTTTTGTGGGGTTTGGTGGAGTATCAAAAACTCAGTAAAGACCGAGTAGAAACGGGCTATCAATTCAAAGATTTGTATGGAAGTTTTATCAGTAAACTTTAGTGTCATTATAAAAATAACCTCCGCAATGATGATCTGATGTTGCGGAGTTTTTTTTGGAAGCAAATGGCTTGGGCTTTCTTGTAATCGTCTTTCCCGCTTTCCTTCCAAGTTGTTCGTACCTCACAAGCTTTCCATTCAATCGGGGCTATTTTCAGCATCGTCTTTTGTTAAATAACGTGAGTTCGATATAAAAGCCAAACAAATAGTCCTTTTTTTACACAAATTACACGAATTTGCACAAATTGAAGTTGGAAATTATACTATTAGACTCTGATTCATCAGATTCTAATTCGTGAAATTTTATTTTTAAAATGATAATTCGTGTAAATTCGTGCAATTCGTGTCTTAATTTATTAAAAGATTATGTCGAACTCACGTCAAATAACCATTTTGCAACGCAAACCCAATTGTAATTTAATTCTAAAAAACTATTTTTGAAGAATTAAACCTTGTGCTATGTCGTCCCATTCCAATAAAATTACTTCCATTTTCCAATTGATTAAACAATCGCTCAAAGGCGAAGAACACGATTATACCAAAGGAAATGTAAAAATTGCCATACTATTACTCTCTGTTCCAATGATATTGGAATTGAGTTTGGAATCGGTTTTTGCTGTAGTCGATATTTATTTTGTAGGTCATTTACCCAATGCGAATGTAGCCGTAGCAACGGTTGGTTTGACCGAAGCAGTAATTTCGCTAATCTACACACTCGGAATTGGTTTGAGTACAGGCGCAACTGCAATCGTTGCACGTCGTGTAGGTGAAAAAGAGTTGGTAGAAGCCTCTAAATCGGGTGCGCAAGCCATCACAATCTCCTTTTTAATCTCTCTTGTAGTCGCTTTTTTAGGCGTGTATTTCGCTTCCGATATCTTGGCTTTAATGGGCGCACAACCCGAAGTAATCAGCGAAGGAACTATTTTTGCCCAAATTATTTTTGCGAGTAGTCCAGTGATTATTTTACTTTTCCTTATCAACGGTATTTTCAGAGGTGCAGGCGATGCCGCCATGGCCATGCGAAGTTTGTGGATTGCCAGTTTAATCAATATCATTTTGTGTCCGCTTTTGATATACGGTTACGGTCCGTTTCCCGAACTCGGACTCATGGGCGCGGCCATTGCAACCGCCACAGGAAGAACTATCGGTGTCGTATACCAATGTTATCATTTGTTTGCCAAAAGCAGAACGATTAAAATTTACAACCACTATTTCAAACCCAATTTTGAAATGATTAAATCGTTATTAAGTATCTCAACGCCCGCCATGCTACAATTTTTCATTCAAAGCGGCAGTTGGATTGTCTTAACGTATTTGGTTTCCATCACCGGAAGCACCGATGCCAGCGCAGGTTATCAAATTGCCATCAGAAATTTAGTGTTTTTTATACTTCCCGCTTGGGGATTGAGCAATGCTGCGGCTACTTTGGTCGGACAAAATCTCGGCGCCAAACAGCCCGACAGAGCGGAGCAAAGCGTACTCTTAACGACCAAATACAATGTGATTTTTATGAGTTTGGTAACCGTTTTGTTTGTGTTCTTTTCAGAGTTCATCATCAGTCTTTATACCGATAATGCTGTTATAGCCAACTACGGCAGCCAAGCGCTCAGAATCATGGGATTTGGTTTTATTTTTTATGGCATCGGAATGGTGATGATTCAATCACTAAACGGAGCAGGCGATACCAAAACACCAACGTGGATTAACATTTTCTGTTTCTGGATCATTCAAGTGCCGCTGGCTTGGTTATTGGCAGTTTATTTTCAACTCGGACCAATAGGCGCATTTATTGCGATTCCAACTGCAGAAACCGTATTAGCATTATTGGCGTTTTACTTTTTTAAGAAAGGAAAGTGGAAAACGGTTGAGGTGTAGGGTTTTGTTATTGAATGAGAATTGAAAATAGTCAAATTTTAATTTCTTGAAGCTATTCCTGCTGTGCGTTACAAGTCCTCAGCAACCGCTGTGTTTTTGTAAGTCGCCCGCTAGCTTCCGTTGGTCGCTATCGTGCACCAACAAAAACTACGGTGGTATCTTGGGGGCTTTTCACTTCCATCAGGGCTAGTTGTCGTAGAGACCAATAATTCAGTGTTTAAGTTTCACGACTGGATTTTGCTGCGCAACATCCATCAAACTCCGCTTTGATAATAATACAAAAGAAAAAAACACTCAAGTAAAACTTGGCAATTAAGAAATTTCACGACTGGATTTTGCTGTGCAACATCCATCAAAGCTCCGCTTTGATAATAATACAAAAGAAAAAATACGCTCAAGTAAAACTTGGCGTATTTTTTCTTTTGTATTATTCATTCGTGACCTCGACTGGATTAACTTCGTTGTTCCAGAATGCGCTCCGTAGTGGAAATGAAAAGTCTTTTTCAATCAGAGATTTTGTTTAAGGAAATAATTCACGACTGGATTTTGCTGCGCAACATCCATCAAAGCTCCGCTTTGATAATACTATAAAAAGAAAAAAAACACTCAAGCGAGCTTGGTGTTTTTTTCTTTTTATAGTATTCATTCGTGACCTCGACTGGATTCAAACCAGTAACCTTCTGAGCCGTAATCAGATGCGCTATTCAGTTGCGCCACGAGGCCTTTTTTGTGGGTGCAAATATAGACATAATTGTGTAACTTGCAAACCAAAATTACGATAATATTAAAAAATATGCCACTAAAACAATACATCCGTGATATTCAGGATTTTCCAAAACCCGGAATTGGCTTTAAAGACATCACGCCACTTTTAATCAATCCGGTTGCCCGAAAAGAAACGCTAAACATTTTACTTTCTTCCCTAAAAGATCAAAAAATCGACAAAGTAATCGGTGTAGAAAGTAGAGGCTTTTTCTTCGGAATGTTATTGGCTGAAGAATTGAACGCCGGATTTATTCCAGTTCGTAAACCCAATAAATTACCCTATATAACCATTTCGGCTTCATACGATTTAGAATACGGCTCGGATAGTTTGGAAATCCACATCGATGCCATTCAAAAAGGCGATAGAGTAGTCATACACGATGACGTTTTAGCAACAGGCGGAACAGCAAAAGCTGTGTGTGAATTGGTTGAACAATTGGGCGGAGAAATCGTTCAAGTCAATTTTTTAATGGAATTGTCTTTTTTAAACGGTAGAGATAAATTAGGTAATTTACCTGTATTTTCAGCTATAACCTATTAGGAGTCAGACAACCGATAACTGAAATCCGAGAACTATTTTTTTAGAGCACGAATCGTGACATAATAACGCCAGCCAATAATTGCCATTTGCCATTTTTTGGCTTTCGCTAAATCCAATTGCTGTTTGGTGAAACTGGGTAAAATCAGCTTATTTATTTTAGCTAGAATTTTATACATAAAGATTTTTTTACAAAAATAAAAAAAGACCACTCAATTGGAGTGGTCTTTTTCAATTTTAGTATGAAATAAAATTGTGGATTTTAGATAATTAGGCTTTGCGCACTTTGAGTGACGATTTTGCTTTTTCCAATTCGGTTTTTGCCTTTTCCATTTCTTCTTTCGCCTTAATCATTTCTTCTTTGGCTTTGATCATTTCCTCTTTGGTTTTTTCCATTTCTTTAACATCTTCGCTTTCTTCTTTTGATGAACCATTCATTTTACCCATTTGTTCGCGCATTTTTTCAAATTGCTTATCAATGTTTTTTTCATCGTCCGAGCTAAAACTAAAGCTGTAACTTTTTCCATTTCCACCAAACGATTCTACTTTGTGGCTTTTCTTAATTTCTTCAATTTCTTCTGGTGTATAATCATCTGCACCTTGAATTACTTCACCATCTTCAATAACCAGCGGTTTTTTACCGTCTTTTTGAATCATAATGCGCGATTTAGTCTCACTTTTTATTGAATTATCACCTTCAGGAAAATCGAAGAACTCTGGCATTTTCTCAAAATTGAACTGCTTCATAAAATTATCGCCACCAGCAAATCCGTTGAACGGATTCACACTGAAACCATTACCATTGGAAGGTTCACCGAAACCAATTTCATCATTGAATTTGAAGAATTTAATCGTGTTGATTGGGTTTTGATTGTTCAATTCCATACTGCCTTTATTGCCTTTACGGTCGGAATATTCTACTTTTAAAGCAATAATTTCATCTTTAGAATTGCGTTTCACACCCGAATACTTAATAGTGATTCCTTTTTCAGCCAACGCTTTGATATCGTCTTTCATTTCACTTTCTGGCGTGTTTTTGTTCCACGTCATAACAATATTATCACTCGATGCTTGATCATCAGACCAAGTAAACGACTTTTTGTCTTGAGCACTACTATTGGTTTGAAATAACAACACTGCAATTAGCGTTGGAATCATGAAGGCAAAATTTCTAACTTTGGTTTTCATTTTTATTTCTGTTTTAATTAATTACTAAACAAATTTATAAATAGATTAAATTCAGTAAAATAGATTGACAAATTTTTAACTTTTTAGCGTCGCAATTCAGCTCTTGCTTTCTCTAATTCGGCTTTTGCCTTTTCCATATCGACTTTCGCTTTCATCAAATCGGCTCTTGCTTTTTCCATTTCAGCTCTTGCTTTTTCAAATTCGGGACTGTTTTTTTCTGCTATTTGCATATCTTTTTTCATTTGAGGGATTGCGCGTTCCATTTCTACACGTGCTTTTTCCAACTGTTCTCTAGAAATAATCATCTGACTTTCAATTTGCTTCATTACTTCAGGTCGAATTCGTTTCAGTTGTTCCAATGAACTAGCCAAAGCATCACCTTTTATTTTTTCAATATTCAAATCGCTTAACATTTTCAATTGACCGTTGTTAAACTGATACGCAAATCCTTTTTTAATTTCGTCGATTTCTACATCCGAAAAGCCTTCACCTGATTCGATTACTTTTCCATCGATTACTATTAAAGGTTTTTTGCCGTCTTTTTGAATAACAATTTTTGAGGTATTTTCATCTACAATTCTATGCATTTCATCTTCGTCAATATCAACATCGATATCAACATCAAAATCCAAGCTATCCTTCATTTTAAAACGGTACTCTTTTTCAGCTATCATTTCATCAGTATCATTGCCTGAATAGACTAAAACACTGTTATTTTTTCCAAACCCAATTTTAGTTGGAGTTTTGTAAAAATAAATGGGTTTTATAGGCTCATTTCCATCAAATTGTGTGGTTCCAGTATTGCCGTCTTTGTCTTTGTAAGTGACTTTGATTCCGGTAATTTCGCCATTTGCATTGCGCTTTACTTTTGAAAATTTTAGCGTTATTCCGTATTTTTCTTTGGCAAACGCAGCGTCTTTTTTCATTTCTGCATCTGTGGTGTTTTTGTCGGTTGTGATGTAGATTCCACTTTTAGATTTTTGAGTTACTTTCACAACTTCTCTTTCTTGCGCAATGGTTTTTATTTGAAATAAAAATACAAAGGCAATAAGCGCCGGAATTACAACGGTGTATTTCCATGAATTTCTTTTGTGTGATTGATTTTTGTTTAACATAACGATTCGTTTTTTGATTAATGATTGATAAAAATGATTAGTGATAGGTAAGCAGTTGTGATGAGAAACTACTTTTAAAAGAGTTAATTGATACGATTTTTTGTCGTTGACTTCAATTGCTTTTTGATCAGCGATGTATTCTAAATTTTGAACAATCGCTTTTTTATACAATTGCATGAACGGATTGAACCAAAATACTATTGAGAAAAGTTTGGTAAACAATACATCAATAGAATGTTTTTGCGCACTGTGTATTTTTTCGTGTGATAGTATGCTTTGTAATTCGGTTTCAGTGTACAATTTGGAATTATAAACGATAAAATTAAAGAACGAAAATGGAGCAATGTCTTCTTCTACATCAACCAATAAAAAGCGGTCATTTTTGTGAATTTGTCTTTTGTGTAGCGTTTTATATAAAGAGAAACTATTGTAAATCACTTTCAATAAAAGCAACAAAGCCACAATTCCGTAGATCCAAAAACCTACCTGAAACCAATTGATTGGATTCGATTCGACAGTTTTTGAAACTATAGCGGCAGAGTTTTGTGGCATCTGAATGAGTTCGTCCCAATTCATAGGTGTTGATTCGATGTACACTATTTTTTTGATAAAAAACAAAGGAAGTACAGCCGAAATAGCCAATCCAATCAGCAAAAACCACCGATTCGTGTTGAAAAAAGTCTCCTTTCTCAATAAAAAATGATACACTAAGAAAAATAGTGTAATTAATGCACTTGACTTTATAAAGTAGATGAAAAGAGTTTCCATACTATTTCTTTTTTTCGATGATTTCTAGTATTTCGCGGAGTTCTTCGGCTGAAATTTTATCTTCTTGAGCAAAGAACGATACCATACTTTTGTACGAGTTATTGAAATAATTCTCAATAGCGGTATTCATAAATCGTTTTCTATAATCTTCCATGCTTACAACAGGAAAATATTGATGTGTGTTTCCATAGGCGTTGTGCGACACAAATCCTTTTTCTTCCAAATTTCTAATGATGGTAGAAAGTGTGTTGTAATGCGGTTGATCTTCAGTGATTTCGGCTAATACATCTTTTACGAAAGCTTTTTTTAACTTCCATAAAATGTGCATGATTTCTTCTTCTTTATTGGTGAGTTTTTGCATGATTTCATTTTTAATAAATCAAACTTACAACTATGTTTTTAGTTTTACAACTATATTTATAGTTATTTAACTAAAAATTAAGTTTTATATTGTATTGCATCATTAAAAATAATTTAAAAACCTTATATTTGTTGGGATGACAACAACAAAATACAATCGTACCAATTTCCACAAACATACTTTTTGTGTTTTTCATGAAGTAGATGTGACTATGGTCGGAACATTACAATTGAATTACAAAAGCAAATCGGGTAGTAGTTATTTTTTTACAGAAGATGGTGTATATCGATTATCCAATCATTGGAGTAGAGTCGCCAATTGCCGATGGAGATTACAAGAAAATCCAAAATTACAAAAAACGAATCCCAACAGAATTAAGTTGGGTTTTGCTCAATGGAGTGAATTTTATGCCGATAATGAACTAGAGAAACTGTATTTTATTGAAGTTGATTTTGAACAAAAAATAGCGACTTTTTATCATAAAGAAAGTAGTAGCTTTTCAGAAGATAAAATGCTCAGAACAGCAAGTGAAACAGCAAAAGTCATTAAGCAAATCCGACTTTTATTACTCGAAGATTCTTGGACAAAATACCTAAAACCTGTAGGTATTGATGAGTTGCGAAAAGAAATTATTGTACAACTGATTCAAACCAATCAATCGTTCAATGAAATTCGAAGAAAATACTTGGTTTAAATTTCGCGTTCACCACCATCGGCTGGATGTGAGAAAAGGAATTCTTCTTTTTCGGTTTTGTATTTGGATTGTACTTGTTCTTCTCGAACCATTTTAATTACCCAAAATCCCAACAATGTACCGATTACGCCCAAAATTCCCATAAATGCCCAATTGATTTGGTAACCCACTTCGTATCCGTAAATCTTACCGAAAAAATCAATAATGCTCATTCCTACTCTGGCGCTTAATATATGTGCCAAACTATAACTCATTGTGAAAATTGCCATATAACGTCCTTCGTGACCTTTTGGAGCTCTACTCATAGCAAATGAGTTTGAGAACGGAAACGAAAACATTTCGGCAAACGTCATGAACAGCATCATCATAATTAACATTCCTGCCCAAAAGTTGATCAGAAGAATGAACATGCTAATCGCCATCATCAAGCAACCAATAGTTACTATTTTTACTTTGTTGAGTTTCTTGCGTTCAATGTAGCTTACAATTGGCATTTCTAAAAAGAAAACCAAAACGCCATTCATAGTAAGCAATAATCCGGTTTGGAACTCGGTTAAGTTGTATTGGTCTTTGTGGTAGAGCGGAATGGTTGTAAACAATTGAAAGAATAGTATTCCCGAAATCACACAACTGAATAAAAACACCCAAAAAGGTTTGTCTTTGAAAACCGACTCTCGATTGGCTTCTAACAATTGCTTTTCTTCTTTTGAAATAGGAATGCTTTTCTTTTCTTTTACCAACAACCAAAAAACAAGTATAGCAATGATGCAAGTTGCACCATCTACCCAAAATAATCCTCCATAGCCTATTCCCATAATGATTAAACCACCAAAAGCGGGTCCGGCTGCAAATCCTAAATTAATAGCCAAACGCACTAAAGTTAAGGCTCGAGTTCTGTTTTCGGGTTTGGCATAAGCTCCAATCGATACAAACATGGCAGGACGAAACATATCGGCGATGGTCATAATTACAAACATAGCGATGCATAATCCAACAAAACTGGTTATGTATTGTAATGCAAAAAACAGCAAACCACTGGTGAATAAACTGAAAATCATGATTCTGTAAAAACCTATTTTGTCAGAAAGTTTTCCACCTAACCACGAACCTAACATCGATCCAATACCAAAAAAGACCATAACCCAACCCACTTGGTTGTAGGAGAAATGCAAATCTTCTTTTAAGTATTTTGATAAAAAAGGCAATACCATCGTTCCAGCACGATTGATAAAAGTAACCAATGTCAATATCCAGATTTCTCTCGAAAATCCTCTGAAATTATCGATGTATTTACGAATTCCTCTTTTTAACATGAAAGTATTGGTTAGACGACAAAGGTAAAAAACTTTGTGGCTTTTCTACTTTGCGACCTAACACTTTTACGCTATTTTTGTAAAAAAATATCCCATGAAAAAGGCTTTACTGATTGTAATGATTTTGAATGCTTATTTTGTTCTTTCTCAAGAAAATGAACTGAAACAAACAGCCAAAGAATTTCAAGAGGAATTGAATCGCGACTATGCCGATTCTACTAAAAGTCCACTGACCGATGCCGATTTGAAAGTATTCAAAGAATTGGATTTCTTTCCAATCGATGAGAAATTCATCATAAAAGCACAATTTAAGCGTACCAAAAAAACCAAAGTGTTTAAGATGAAAACTTCTACTTCTCGTACACCCGAATACAAGAAATACGGCGAATTGCATTTTACAATTGACGGTAAAGAATATCAATTGAACGTATATCAAAGCATCGATTTATCTAAAAAAGAAGAATACAAGAATTACTTATTTTTACCATTTTCAGATTTGACTAATGGAAAGGAAAGTTATATCGGCGGACGGTACATTGATATGAAAATTCAAGATGCAAAAGTGTGGGAAATTGATTTCAATAAAGCGTACAATCCGTATTGTGCCTACAATCATAAGTATTCGTGTCCGATTGTTCCTTTGGAAAACGATTTGGAGGTAGCGATTTTGGCAGGTGTAAAAAAGTTTCACGACTGATGGAGTACTTCAACTTACATACACACCGACGAACATTTGACGTCGATACATTGGAATTGTTGAACCAATATCCGTGGGAATTTGACGCGACTTTTCCGCAATATTCCATCGGAATTCACCCGTGGCACATTGACGAGAATCGATTGGAAAGTGATTTAAACATCATTGAAGAGAAATTACAATTAAACGAATGCTTGGCTTTGGGCGAATGTGGTTTGGATAAGCGAATTGAAATCCCAATGGAATTGCAAATTTCGGTTTTTGAACGTCAGATTGCACTAGCTGAAAAATACCAAAAACCTTTAGTGTTGCATTTGGTTGCGGCTTTTCAAGAGTTAATCGAAATCAAAAATCGATTGAACATTTCGGTTCCGATTGTCATTCATGGATTTTCAAAAAACGAACAAGTAGCGAAACAACTAATTGATAACGGATTTTACATTTCATTTGGTAAATATTTGTTGAGAAATCCGGAGTTGAAATCAGTTTTTCTCTCAGTTCCCGATGATCGTTTTTTCCTTGAAACCGACATGATTGAAGAAACCCTAGAACAAGTATATAATCTAGCTGCGAATTATAAAAACATAACTGTGGACGATTTGAAAAGTAAAGTAAATTCAAATTTCAACACCGTTTTCAAACAACGTTAAACTCTTAAATAATTTAAACATAAAATATGGCAAAGTGGCAAGAAAGAGCGGAGCTTTTATTTAAAACAGAAGGATTAAATAATTTAAAAAACGCCAACGTTTTAGTGGTAGGATTAGGTGGTGTTGGCTCGTTTGCAGCCGAATTTTTAGCTCGTGCTGGAGTTGGAAATATGACTATTGTTGATGGTGATGTAGTCGATATTACTAATGTCAACCGACAATTACCCGCATTACATTCAACTGTGGGATTGCCCAAAGTACATGTGGTTGGTGATCGATTGATGGACATTAACCCAGAATTGAATCTGACACGATTGGAAGAATTTTTATCACCTGAAAGAGCATTAGAAATTGTGACTCCCGAATTTGATTATGTGTTGGATTGCATCGATAGTATCACGCCAAAATTGAATTTATTAATAGCATCTAAACGCAAAAAAGTAAAAGTCATCTCGAGTATGGGCGCTGGTGGAAAATACGAAGCGAGCAAAGTAAAGGTTCGCGACATCAGTCACACTGAATATTGTCCGCTAGCAAAAAACATCAGAAAAAGATTGAAAGAACATAAAATTTCCAAAGGAGTAAAAGCCGTTTTTTCTACAGAAATGCCCGACCAATCGAGTGTAAAATTAACCGATGGGAAAAACTATAAAAAATCATTTTATGGAACCAATAGTTGGATGCCATGCCTTTTCGGATTGCATGCAGCGGAAACAGTGGTAAAATACCTGTTAAAAAACAAAAAATAGTGCTTTTATGTATAATGTAAATTGTATACTGTATACTGAAAATTTACAAGATCATAGCATTATACACTATACAATTTACAATATACAAAAAATAGAATGATACAAACCGTAATTTTTGATATGGATGGCGTAATTGTGGATACCGAACCAGTTCATCATTATGCTTACAACCAACAATTTAAACAATTAAATATCGAAGTTTCTCCCGAAATGTATGCGTCTTTCACGGGAAATTCGACCAAAAATATTTTTGAAAAATTAAAAGTACAATTCAATTTGGAGCAAGACGTTCCAACCTTAGTTGAAACCAAACGAAGTCTGTTCAACGAAGCTTTTGATAGTAAAGAAGATTTGTATTTGTTGGATGGAGTAGAAGAGTTGATTAAAGACTTACATAGCAATGGAATTCAGTTAGTATTGGGTTCGTCTTCGGCTAAAGTGACTATCAATCGAATTTTTAATCGATTCAATTTACATCCTTATTTTACTCATATTGTTTCGGGAGAAGATTTTCCTAAATCGAAGCCACATCCTGCTATTTTTCAGCATGCGGCTTATTTAGCACAAACTCCAGTTGAAAATTGCATAGTGATTGAAGACAGCACCAACGGAATATTAGCAGCAAAAGCAGCCGGAATTTATTGCATTGGATACGATAGTTTTCATTCCAAAATGCAGGATTATTCGAATGCAGATTTAGTCATTCGACATTTTAATGAGCTGAATTTTGATAAGGTTAGAACTATAAAAAAATAAATATATGAAGAAGTTAGTCGTTGTGATACTGTTGTTTTTGACATTCAGTTCCTTTTCACAAGAAAAGCCTTTTTGGAACGAAATTCAAGCGTTTAAAAAGCAAGATAGTATTCAACCACCCAAAGACGGAATGATGTTGTTTATTGGTAGTTCTTCTTTTAGATTGTGGAAAACACTTCAGGATGATTTTGATAATGAAAATATAGTCAACAGAGCTTTTGGTGGAGCGACATTATTGGATTTGATTCGTTATCAAGACGATGTAGTTTTGAAATACAAACCCAAAAAAATCTTTATTTATTGCGGAGAGAATGATGTTGCCAGTTCAACTGAGGTTACACCACAAGTGGTTTTATCCCGGTTTAAAACGCTACACACCACTTTAAGAAAACAATTTCCTGATACACCAATAATTTTTGTTTCGATTAAGCCTTCCATTTCACGATGGTCGATGCGAAATTCTATGATGGCTGCAAATGAATTGATATTGATATATTTGAAGCAAGATCCAAACGCGACTTTTGTCAATATTTGGCATCTAATGCTTGAAAATGAAGAACCAAGAAAAGATATTTTTGTAGAGGATAATTTACACATGAATGCCAAAGGTTATGCCATTTGGACTGAGCAATTGAAAAAAATGGTTGATGGCAAGTGATCGGTTCTTGTTTAATTTTCCCCTCCTTTGGAGAGCTTGTCCCGATTTCTATCGGGAGGTGCCCGCCTTGGCGGGCGGGGTGGTTTTTATAAAATTGTATATGCCAGAAATTTTAACTTACATAAACGAAATTCCGATCAGAAGAAATTTTATAGAAAATCTTCCTTATAATTTCAGATTAAAATCTCGTGCTAGAGCTTTACGTAAAATAGGAAATTATTCAGAGGTAGTTTTTTGGCAACAAGTACATAAAAGAAAATTCTATTCTATCGATTTTGATAGACAGAGAATAATAGGTAATTATATTGTTGATTTTTATGTAAAAACGTTGGGTTTAGTTGTTGAAATTGACGGTGAAAGCCACAATGATAAAGAAGATTATGATGAAAAAAGAGAATCTTATTTAAAATCATTAGGACTAAAGATTCTTAAAACAACAGATTTTAGGGTTTTACATGATTTGGATAATGTAATGCGAGAATTAGAGGAATTTATAATAGAGCATTTTTCTATAATAGATACTTGAACCACCTCGGCCTTTGGCCACTCCTCCAAAGGAGGAGAATCCTTCTAACAAACAATTAGTACATATTAGCCCACCGCTTCTTTATACACTTTAAGGCATTTTTCCCTCGCTTCTTTGTGATCTACAATTGGGTTTGGATAGTCTAAACTGTTGAGTTCGGGTATCCATTTTTTAATGTATACTAAGTCTTTATCAAATTTTTTAATTTGTTCAGTCGGATTAAAAATTCTGAAATACGGTGCAGCATCGACACCGCTTCCTGCTGCCCATTGCCAATTACCAACATTGCTGGCTTGTTCGTAATCCAATAATTTGGAAGCAAAATAACTTTCGCCCCAACGCCAATCAATTAGCAAATGTTTACATAAAAAACTTGCCACTATCATTCGCACTCTGTTGTGCATGTGACCGGTGTTATTGAGTTCACGCATTCCAGCATCTACAAAAGGATAACCTGTTTTTCCTTCGCACCATTTTTGAAATAAATCTTCATTATTTACCCAACGAATTTCATCGTATTTAGATTTGAAACTCGACTTCACCGTATGTGGAAAATGCCATAGAATTTGCATAAAAAATTCACGCCAAATCAGTTCTTTCAAAAAAGTCTCGTTCTTGCTTTGGAGAGCTTTTGAGATCATTTTCCGAATGGAAACCGCTCCAAATCGTAGGTAAATTCCCAGATATGAGGTTTTATTTAAGGCTGGAAAATTCCGTGTTGCTTCGTAATGATCGATTAGTGAATCAGAAACATCAAAAGGTGTTACTTTTATGGATGAAGTTTCAAAACCAATATCATTCAGACTTAAAAAAGGATAGGAGTGAACCGCTATTTTATCTAAATAATCTTCCGATTGATACTGAATCAGAGCTGTTTTTTTGAAAAGTTCTTTCCATTTATTAGAATACGGAGTATAGACTACATAAGGTTTTCCATCGTCTTTAACCACTTCGCTTTTTTCAAAAATAACTTGGTCTTTACTGGTTTTAAACTCAATTCCGTTTTCTTTAAATAGATGGTACAATTCTAAATCGCGTTTGCGTGCATACGGTTCGTAATCGTGATTGGTATAAACTGTTTTTATCGTATTCTCAGCAATCAGTTTTTGATATACTTCTATCGGCTTTCCATGAAAAACAGCCAACGATTTTCCAATTGATTTCAGTTGACTCTGAATTTTTTCTAGCTGTTGATGAATAAAAGTTACTCGTGCATCGTCTTTTGGTAATTGTGAAAGAATAGAATCGTCAAATATAAAAATAGGAAGCACTTCTTCACCACTGTTTAAAGCGTGAAAAAGCCCTGTATTATCATCCAAACGCAAATCGCGTCGAAACCAGAAAATGTTCATTTTGAAAATGGTTTAAAATTGTTTAAAAGTTTAATTTGGTTTAAAAGTAAGCTACATTAAACTTTTAAACCAAATTAAACAACATTAAACCTTAAATTAATAAAGTTGACATTCCTCCATCAACATGGAAAATTTGTCCCGAAATCCAACTGCTTTTATCACTTAATAAAAAAGCGGCCATATTAGCAATGTCTTCAGGTTTTCCAAACCGTTTTAATGGATGACGTTCGGCCGATTTTTCTTGCTTGGTCTCGTTGTTCAAAAATTTGTCTGCCAATGGCGTGTCGGTCAATGATGGCGCAATCACGTTCACTCGAATTTTTGGTGCATATTCAGCTGCTAATGCTTTGGCAAAACCTTCGATAGCTCCTTTTGCTGCAGCAACACTGGTGTGAAAAGGCATTCCCATACTGGCAGCAACCGAACTAAAAACTACAACACTCGATTGTTCAGAAGCTACTAAATTGGGTAAAACACTTTGAACAACTTTCACCAAACTAATGAAATTTACCTGCAAATCAGTTTCAAAACTCTCAGGTTTTAAACCTTTAAACGGACGTAAATTAATACTACCTGGCAGATACACCAATCCATCGATAACTTCTGGAAGTAAACTTACGTCTAAAGTATCAGTTGTTGCATCAAACGGAATGTGAGTAATGTGCATTTCTTCAATATTCTCCTTTGTTCGCGAAGCAATAAAGACTTTATTTTCGAATTGTAGTTCTTTTGCAAGCGCTAATCCGATTCCGTAAGATCCACCAATTAAAAGTATGTTTTTCATGTTTTATCCTTTAAATTCACCAAAAAGTTCGATTAATTTTTTTCTTCTGAAATCAAATATTTCTTTCAGTTTGGGAGCAACTAACAATGGATGCACTAATTGTCCTAAAATTCCCATGGGTACTTTATAATCAACAATATCTTCCATTTCAACGCCACCCGGAATTTCCTTTAAAAAATGCTTATGATGCCAAAGAGCATAAGGTCCGAAACGTTGTTCATCTACAAAATATTTTTTATCCTGAACGTGCGTAATTTCGGTGACCCATTTCATCGGAATTCCCAAAACTGGAGTAACAATATATTGTATAATTTGACCCGGAAACATGGCTCTATCATCACCAGAAAGAGTTTTAAATCCCATGTAATCTGGAGTAATGGTTTTTAAGTTTTTCGGATTGGATAAAAATTCCCAAGCTTCTTCAAGAGAAATAGGTAAATTCTGTTTTGTATGTAAAGTATATATTTTCATGGTTCTTATATTTCGATGTAAAAGTATTAAACGTTTAACTATTAAACTAAAAAGTTAAACAAAATATTCATTCATTTAAGTTTAAATTAACATTTCAAAAATTTACAATTTGTAATTTTGACCAACTAATCAATATATCATGAAAAAAATTATCTTTTTTATCGTAGCTGTAATTGCTAACTTTACTATTGAGGCTCAAGTAAAAACGCCTCAACCGAGTCCGAAATCAACTTTAAATCAAACAGTTGGATTAACGGAAGTTGTTGTAGAATATTCTCGACCAAGTGCTAAAGGAAGAGTTGTTTTTGGTGATTTGGTTCCGTTTGGAAAAATTTGGAGAACGGGTGCCAATGCTAATTCGACGGTTTCATTTAGTGATGATGTTACCATAGGTGGAAAAACATTAAAAAAAGGAAAGTATGCTATTTTCACTTTGCCAAAAGCTGATGTTTGGGAAGTTGATTTTTATAGTACTACTGACAACTGGGGAACACCAGAAAATTGGGATGAAAATAAAGTAGCCGTAAGTGTTATGGTCGATCCAATTATGTTAGGAAACAATGTAGAAACGTTTACAATTGCTGTAAATAACATTACAAATGACAGCGCCACTTTGGATATTTCTTGGGAGAAAACCATGGTTTCTGTGAAATTCGATGTACCGTCTCACAAAATGGCAATGGCAAGTATTGAAAAAGTATTGGCTGGTCCAACGGCTGGTGATTATTTTTCATCTGCACAATATTTATTGCAATCGAACGGCGATTTAAACAAAGCCCTAGAATACATTAACAAAGCAGTTGCAATGACTAAATCAGGTACAGATGTTCCATTTTGGTATTTGAGACAAAAATCATTAATTCAGGCTAAATTAGGTGACAAAGCAGGAGCAATTGAAACTGCAAAACTTTCTCTTGCTGGTGCAACTAAAGAAAAGAATGACGATTACGTTAAAATGAATAACGACAGTATTAAAGAATGGAGTAAAAAATAATTTACTTTATCATTTAAAAAAAAACCACGGATTTTAAAGTAAGATTCGTGGTTTTTTTATACGTTGTTAGATGTTGGTTTTTGCTTTTTTGAGAATAACTGAAACAATAATCCTAGTAATATGGTCATGATAGCGCCAATGAAGTTAAGCCACAAATAACTCAATTTATCATCATCGGGATGTATATGTATGGCAAAATAGTAAATCACAATTACGGTTGATTGTGTGATGATGGCACTCCAAAACATAGCGTTTGCCTTAATGTATTTGATGTAAAAACCAACTAAGAAAATTCCCAAAACCGTTCCGTAAAACACCGAGCCTATGATGTTTACCAGCTGAATTAAATTTTCAAAAAGTGCACTAAAACAAGCAAAAAGGATGGCAATAATTCCCCAAAGAATGGTAAAATATTGCGTGGCGTTTACAAAATGTTTTTCTGAGCGTTCTCCTTTTATATTTCTTCTGTAAATATCAATTGCAGTAGTTGATGCTAATGCAGTCAAACCAGATGCAGAAGATGACATGGCAGCAGAGATGATAACGGCTAACAATAGTCCAATTAAACCATTGGGTAAATAATTCAGAATAAAATGAATGAACACATAATCTTTATCATTCGTTTCGGCTTTTTTATCTACTTCTTTAATTAAATCTCTTGCTTGATCGCGTAAGTCTTTTTCTTTTCCAGCAATGGCAACGAGTTCGTCTCTCAAAATTGGGTTATCGTAATTTTGATTCAAGTGAGAAATGTATAATAAGTTGTATTCTTTTTTTTCTTCAGTAAGTGCATCCAATTGTTTTTCCAAATTGTGGTATTGATCGGCGTATTTTGAATTTTCAACAATTGCTTTGTTATTCGGATTAAAATGCAGCGGAACTGGATTGAATTGAAAGAATACAAAAACCATAACTCCGGTCAACAATATAAAAAACTGCATCGGAACTTTTAAGAAGCCATTCATAATCAATCCCATCTGACTTTCTCTATCCGATTTTCCTGATAAGTAACGTCCTACTTGCGATTGATCGGTTCCGAAATAAGCCAAAAATAAAAAGAAACCTCCGAAAATTCCGCTCCAAAAAGTATAACGTGTTTCAGGATCAAATGAAAAATCGACAATCTTCATTTTGTCATTTGCACCCGCAATGTGTATGGCATTACTCAAGGTCATTTCGTTGGGTAAATAATGTAAAATAAGATAGAACGTAATGAACATTCCGCTCATTATCACAAACATTTGTTGTTTTTGAGTTACGTTTACCGCTTTTGTTCCACCTGAGGTAGTGTAAATAATTACCAAAATTCCGATAATGATGATGAGCAAATTCAAATTCCATCCCAAAATGGTAGATAAAATTATAGCGGGCGCATAAATGGTAAATCCAGTTCCTAAACTTCTTTGAATTAAAAAAATAATCGAGGCAAACGAACGCGTTTTTAAGTCGAAACGTTGTTCTAAATATTCATAAGCGGTAAAAACTTTCAGTCGATGGAAAATCGGTATAAACGTATAGCAAATCACGACCATTGCGAGCGGTAAACCAAAGTAGAATTGCACAAAACCCATTCCGTCGTGATAGGCTTGTCCTGGTGTTGACAAAAAAGTAATCGCACTAGCTTGGGTTGCCATTACGGATAGTCCAACCGTCCACCAATTGGTTTCTTTATTCCCTAAAATATATTCCTGTACGTTTTTACTTCCTTTGGTTTTGTATACACCATATACTACTATAAATAGCAAAGTCAACGTTAGAATAAACCAGTCGAGTTGTTGCATAGTTTAGGAAAAAGTTTGCATTAGAATAAAAAATACAATAATATAAATGGCATTGATGACCAAAAGCCAAGTGTAATTATTGCTCCACGATTGTTTGTTCGATTCCATAATTAATTGCGTATTGAAATCATATTTGCGATTAATCGAAAAGCACCCGAAACACCTTCAGGCAATTCTCTGAAAAAACTGATTCCGGTATAAATATACGTTCCTTTACCGTGTTTTGCGACTAAAATAGCGCCGTCTTTTGCTTTTTCACCTTTATCATTTGCTGAAATAATCGGAGTAAAATTAGTATCCCATTCGTTGGGATAATACAAGCCTTGTTCTTGTTTCCAATTTTTAAAATCGGTTGAAGAGATTTTGTTAGGACTATTCAAAATAGGATGCGTTGGCGCTAAAAACCGAACTTCAGCATTTTCTTCGGTCACACGATCACGAGAAATTTTTAGTGGAAAAGGAGCGATATCTTTAAACAATAAATCGTCGGTGTTGTACTGAACAATCATTGTTTTACCATTTTTCACAAAATCCATTAGAATAGATTGCTTAAAGGATAAATCATTCAAAACATTGTAAGCTCTAATTCCAGTCATGACTACATCAAATGAAGCCAATCGCTCAGTAGTAATTTCAGTTGGTTTTAGTATTGTAACTTCATAACCCATTTGTTTCAGGCTATTCGGAACTTCGTCGCCTGCTCCCATGATGTAAGCGATTTTTTCTCCGTTGGTTTTGATGTCCAATTTAATGGCTTTGGCTTGCGAAGGTTGCAATACCATTTGTTTGAAAATATGTGGATAATTGATGTCGATTTTTTCTTTATCGAATTGAGTTCCATCAACGGTTACAATACTTTTTAAAGTTACTTCTGAAGCTTCTTTGGATGGTGTAACGGTGAAAGTCACCTGTTTTTCTTCTCCATTTTTAGATAGTGAAAAAGTGTGTGAAGTAGGCGTAACAGACCAATTAGCAGGAACATTCAATTGAACCGAACCCGATACATTTTCTTTACCCGCTTTGATTTTTACCGTTACGGTTTTGGGTTTATTCGAATTGAAAATAAACACTTTTTCGGTGATGGCAGAAGTAACAATCGGAACTACATCGAGCGGTTGATAGACTTCGCCTTTTACATCGTCGTTGTATTTGTAGATGATGTTGCGCTCAAACGGAATTACGGTTTCATTGATTTTGATGTTGAATGTGGCGTTTACAGTTCGTATTACATCGGGTTTTCCAATCAAGGTTTGATCATCTACACGATACATTCCGACAGTTCCAGGTTGTTTCAACCAATAAGGTGAGGTACTTTCTTGATTTTTGGGAAGCAGTACTTCTACATCAAAATTGTTTACTTTATTGAATTCTAATTTTTTGTTGAAAGGAGTGTTGTTTGAGTTGGGAAGTGAAATTGAAACCAATTCCATTTCGTTTCCACTTCTGTTGATGGCTTCAACTTTTAAAGCCAATTCAGAATTAGCATTGGTTTCTTGCGTACTTGCTTTGGCTTCAATATACAAACCGCTACAAGCAGCAATTATTTTCTTTATTTCTTCACTTTTAATGTTTTTCCAATGTGTGTCTTTCAGGTTTTGTATCAAATTATAGGCTTTGATCAATTCGGGAATACTAGCGGCTGGATTCTTGAAATCAAAGTTTTTTTCAACAGCCCAAAGCACCATTCCGACTTCTTTTCCTCTTTCAATACGGTTCCACGTAGTATCAATTCCTTCAAAAATGTTGGTTTTGTCTTTAGGAGTTTCTCCTTTTAGAAACTCTAAATATTCGTCTTCTTCGCCACGAGTTCCGGTATTTCCAAAACCTTGTGATTGATGACAACTTCTACTCAAAGCCGCAATTTCTTGATTGGATTTTCCGATGGATTGATAATAAACACCAGTTTTTAAATTCACCAAATTGGTTTTATCGGCTTTTTCAAATTTTTCTCTGCTGCCATAAAACCACCATGAAGTGTTGAAATAAGCGCGTTTGGGTTGCCAAACCGAAGTGAACTGTAATTGTGAAGCAAACGTATTCGGATCATTAGCCAAATCGAAAGCTTCTAGACCAAGCATGGCCGAAGCGGTGTGATGTCCGTGAGTGGTTCCGGGCGAACGATGATCAAAACGATTGATAATTACATCAGGTTTAAAAGTACGAATCGCCCAAACGACATCACTTAGGACTTGTTCTTTATCCCAAATGGTTAAGGTTTCGTCGGGTGTTTTAGAATACCCAAAATCGTTGGCACGTGAGAAAAACTGTTCTCCACCATCAATTTTACGGGCTTCAATTAACTCTTGAGTTCGAATTACACCTAATAATTCTCTAAGTTCAGGTCCGATTAAATTTTGTCCGCCATCGCCACGAGTTAGCGATAAATAACCAGTTCGCGCTTTGACTTCATTTGAAAAATAAGAAATTAAACGTGTGTTTTCATCATCTGGATGCGCAGCCACATACAAAACCGTTCCCAAAAAGTTGAGTTTTTGAATCTGATTGTAAATTTCAACGGAGTTGGGTTTTTGTGGTTTCTGAGCAATTGCAGTGAATAAACTCAGCAATGAAAGAAGAAGAATGAATTTTTTGTGTAGACGCATTTGATTCTATTTTTTCAATAGTTTCAAATGTAGTAATAATAATAAAGACACGAATTGTTTTTGAAAATTTTGGAATTTCTTTAACAAAAAAGAGCAAATAGTTTTAGCTTCTAAAAATTTTCGACACAAATTACACGAAACTTCACGAATTAATTTGTGAAATTTGTGTCGAATAAACAATTCTACAAGACAGATTTTTAATCTGTTAAATTATACCTATGAAAATCAAATTCATAGTACTCTTTTTTAGTGATTCCTTCCTTTTCCTTTACTCTTACCTTTGCCATGACCTTTGTGTTTTCCATTATCATGGTCGCGAACGACATAGTAGTTTCCACTTTTTTTGTACTTCACTTTGTGTGCTTTGTAGTAAGTATAAGGTGCATTTCCTCTGTAATCAGTAAGAAAAATAATCTTTCCGCCTCTTAAATTATAGCTTCTGTGACGATCAGGCAAATTAGGAGAACGATACCAAACTCCGTTGCGAATGTAAATAAATCGTGCAGCAGGAACATCGTAATAAGCATCAATATCGGGTAAGAAATAATACTGTGAAGCTACAGGATTCACTGGTGCCCAAACGGGAGGTGTTCCAATGTTTACATTGACAGCAACTTGAGCTTTTGACGATGAAAAACTCAGTACAATTAATAATAGTATTGTGCGGATTGTTTTCATGATTTCTATATTTTTATAATTAATTGTTTTAATGATAAAGTAGGTTTAAACCCTATAATTATTCAAAAGCTATTAATTGTTGTTTTTCTTTTGCTTGTTGTGCTTTTAATGCAGCTAATTTCCCTTTTCGATCATTAGAATAATACGGAAATTGTTTTTTGTGATAGGCTAATCTTTCATAAGGTTTATCATCATAATAATCGGTGATATTTACTTTGTAGGTGTTGAATAAAGAATAGCCTCTGTAACCACTCGGAATTTCTTTAGCGATTTTCCATACACCGTTTTCCTTATAAATAAACTCAGAAGTTTCAGTATTGAAATAGGCTTCTAAATTGGGATAATACTGGTATTTCACAGTAGTATTGGTAACTGCTGAGTTGAATACTGAAAGTGAATTCGATGTGGAGTTTTCTTGCGCATTAGTTAAATTACCAACTAATACAACCAATAGTGTAATAACATAAACTGACTTTTTCATAACTATTAAAATTTAGATATGTAAAGGTCAGTATTTAGGCTACTTCTCCCGTTATAAGATTTTTCAGAAAAGTTATATAATCTTTATGCAGTAATTAATCGGTGTATTCTTTATCATCAATTTTAGGATCGATAATGGAAATTCCTTTTTGAAGTAATAAATTATTTGGATAGGTGATTCGTTCACCATCAATGGTTTTTAAGTTGACGTGAAAGGCGTTGATGTCTTCAATTTCTGCTTGAATCGGAAAGTCTTTGTCGTGAATCTTAATTACATCGCCTATTTTAAAAGGAAAGAAAAAGAACAGTATGATTCCGGATGTAATGTTACTCAAAATAGACCATTGAGCAAACATCGCTACACCAATTACGGTTGTAATGGAAGAAACGGTGAGTAGAATATCTTTTTTCTGTACGCCCCAAATTACGATTAAAGCAATTACAGCAATAATGTTAATCAGTAAATCGATGTATTTGATGACCAAATTGGCTCTTTGTTCAATGATTTGGCTAGATTTAGCATAACGTCGAACTAATTTTGCTATTAAAAATCGAAGTATGAAAACAACTACAATTACACTTATTGTAGCGATAACTTCAATAGTAAAATTCGAAAAAACATCCATTATAAACGATTATAAATGACCAGTATCAGAGCGTTGATTAACGTATTTTAACTGGTGTTCGGCAACATAGTTACGGAACAGCGACAGTAAATTGTCGTAGTATTTTTGAAGGTTTTTGACATTGACTTCGGGGTTGCTGTCTATAGGAACAGTAATTGGCATTTCGTTTAAATACTTCAACAACTCTGGGTAATTTTCTTGAATCACCATCGTCACTTTCATTATTTTAGCATTAATTTCTTCTTCGGTCTCCATTTGTCTTGAAAATTTATTGAAATAAGTAGAACGTAAAATTACTTATTTAAAACGAAATTTTTTGTTAAATAATTGTATACTTTTTCTGTAGGCAAACCGACTACATTAGTATACGATCCTTCAATTTTTGAAATGCCGATTAATCCGATCCAATCTTGAATTCCGTATGCGCCAGCTTTGTCAAAAGGTTGGTAATTTTTTAGATAATAATGTACTTGATCATCAGTTAAATCAGAGAAAGTAACTTTGGTGACTTCGTGAATGACTTCAGATTTTTCAATCGTTTTGAAGCAAACGGAAGTGATGACTTTGTGAGTAGAATTGGACAACGATTTTAAAATTTGAAAAGCATCGTCGTAATCTTTTGGTTTTCCCAATGCTTTATTATTGTGCCAAACGATGGTGTCGCTAGTAATTAATAGTTCATCATTGGCAAGCGATTCGTCAAATGCATTGGCTTTTAATTCGGACAAATAGTTCGTGATTTCTTCTGCTTTTAAATGTTCGGGATAGACTTCTTCAATTTCTTTCAATCGAATTTCAAAATTAAAATCAAATTCTTTAAAGAATTGCTGACGTCTTGGCGAACCAGAAGCTAAGATGATTTTGTATACTTTATCCATGATGTTTTGCATTGTAAGTTACCACAGCTACTGATAGTATTCCGAAGAAAATAATCCATTTTAATAAAGTACTAATGAAATGAAAATCGCTTTTCTCTTTGGCAGTCCAGATTTTGGTCAAACAAAAAATAATGGGTGCAAGTACAAAAACGATTAAGTAAATGGTTGCCATATACAAATTATCGTCAAATAAATTGGATTTAATGTAGTAAAACAAGTAGATTGCTGGTAGTAGTAATAAAACAAATGCAATTTTACTGGTTATTTTAATTCCAATTCGAACAGGCAGCGTTTTCATACCTTCTAAGTTATCGCCATTCACATCTTCACAATCTTTTATGATTTCACGAACCAAATTAATAGTAAAAGCAAATAAAGCATAGTCAATTAAAATCGCAAAAGCCATTTGCATTGGGTCTTTATTGAAATCGAAAGTATTGGGATAAATATCAAAAATTCCGATTATAATGACACTAAAGGCAAGTAATGAAGCCACCACTAAATTCCCAATAACCGCTATCTGTTTTAATGTACTAGCATAGAAATAGAGCAGTGTGGCAACCAGCACAAAAATGACACTTAAATTGGAATGATTGACTGTATTTGCAAGTATAAAACCAAGTGCAACACCAATAATAGTTAATGTCACATATAATGTATACGCTTTGGATTCGGATATGTATTTCCCAACAATAACTTTTTCAGGATGATTTTCTAAATCAGTTTCTTGATCCATAATGTCGTTGATGACATAACCTCCAGCAGCAATTAAAATAGTTGCTCCGATTAACAAAGCGTATTGCCAATACCAAAGCGAGAGCGGAATCTGAATGACTTCTAAATAACCCAATCGGAAAATAATTTGCATCAGTGCGAGCAACAGTAAGTTTTTGTATCGGATGAGTTTGAGAAAATGTAACATGCTAATAAATAATAGATTGTATTCGGTTTAGTCGTGTTGTCCGTTGTAATAAGTATGCCATTTTCCTTGTGTTTTCATCACTTGTTCAATCACATCTCGAACAGCTCCTTTTCCTCCGTTTTTATGAGAAATATAGTTGGAAATGGCTTTAATCTCTGGACTCGCATCTTGCGGACACGTTGGTAATCCTACTAATTTCATGACATGAAAATCGGGAATATCATCACCCATATACAACACATTTTCAGAATGTATATTGTATAATTCGATGTATTCTTTGAATGTGGCGACTTTATCAGGTGAACCTAGATGAATATCAGTAATTCCTAAATTGCGTAAACGAATTCGAACACCTTCGTTGCTTCCGCCTGAAATAATGCAAACATTGTATCCACTTTCGATGGCTGCTTTCATCGCAAAACCATCGCGAATGTGCATCTCGCGAAGCATTTCACCTGTTGGAGAAACATGAACAGTTCCATCAGTTAAAACTCCATCCACATCAAAAATAAATGTAGTGATGGAATTCATAATTTCTTTATAACTTTTTGCCATGATCGATTATGGATTTGGTGAGGATTTTATAGATTTCTTTCTGATTTTCATCAGTTAAAATGGCCAGATGTTTATTGATTGTAGTGGAATCGTTTCTTTTGGCTGGACCAGTCTGAGCATCAGCAGGATCAAGCGTTTGAATCTTTTTAGCAGTTTCACTAATCAACGGTTTTAAAATTTCAAACGGTACTTGATGTTCGGTACAAATATCATTGCCAATTTTATACAAATGATTGGTAAAATTACTCACAAAAACGGCTGCAACGTGTAGCGATTTTCGTTGGTCTGAATTGACATTGTACACATGAACAGAAAGATGATTGGCGACTTCAGTCAGAAGATGTAAATCGGCTTCATTTTGAGCTTCAATGCAAAGTGGAACTGTAGTAAAATCAACTTCTTTTTTCTTGGATAATGTTTGTAGTGGATACAAAACGGCTTTTCTATTAGAATCGTTTAGATCATCCATAGCAACACTTCCCGAAGTATGAGCGACGAGTTTGTCGGAAAAAACAAGTGAATTGGAAACACTTTGAATGGCATCATCAGAAACCGAAATAATATACAAATTGGCTTCTTTTAAAGCAGCAATTTCAGAGGTAATTTTATCCGAAGAAATCAAATGCGAAATAGTTTCTGGATGACGGGCAAAAACCTGAACCAGTTCCAATTGATCGGATTGTACAATCGCTTTGATAAGATGTTGTGCTACATTTCCGGAGCCAATGATACTAATTGAAATCATTCGGCAAAAGTAGTAAAAAAAAGCTACTATTTTATTCAACTAGTTAGTTGGAATAGCCGAAAGTTGGTTTTCTGACCAAAAATTACTTCCTACACCAGCCATGGTAAAAGCAGCTGGAGTGGTTCCGAATTTTTGAATATTAGCCCATAAATAATAGCGTTTGGTTGCTCCGCTGGTGTTATTAATTATAGTTTGCCCGTTTGCAAGACCAAAATCACTTGGACCTGCTAAAGTTCCGGATACTAAAGCGCCAGAAATTAAATCGGGATTGGTGGCAACAACATTACTTGTAGAAAGTGTAGTACGAATAAAAACACTTTGTCCTGTTGCAAGTGAGGTAGTTCCAGCAAGTAGATAAGTACCAAAAACAATCCATTTTCCAACGGGCAAGTCAATGTAAACATTACAATAGGTCATCGCCGATTGGGTTCCCACGGGTATTCCACTACCAAAATTAGCTCCACCACCAGCAAATACACCTATTACAGCAGGAGTTATGGCTGTATTATTCACCCAAGTACCAACACCATTGGCATCAGAAGAAAGTACTTTTCCAACACCTTGAGATCCATCTGTGATTTTTATTTTTCCAATAATATCTACTTTTTGCGCAGGAGTTGTTGTTCCGATTCCGATAAAACCATTTGTTTTGGTAATATTAAAGGCATTCCAACCAACGGTACTTGACCAAAACCCAAACTGAGTAGTGCTCATATTTCCCATAAATGCATCTTGTAAATTGTTAAGCCAGATTCCGCCATCAGTACTGTTGATCCAGATCCTGCCTGAAGTTCTAAAATCGACATTACTTCCACCAAATCCTACAACATCCAATCGATAAGCAGGGTTAATACCAATGCCAACGTTACCGTTTCCTCTGATGCGCATCAGTTCATTGGAAGTTGTTGAGTTGGCAGCTGCAAAAAAAACATGATCTGCACCTAATGCATCAGTTTGATAGCGAAGCATTGCACCATTTATTCCAAAACCATAATATTGATTGTCATTGTTGTTTGTATCATACAACACAATTTTTCGATTGGCTACTGTATTTGAGAATTGCAGAGGAGCATTTGGAGTTGCAGTTCCAATTCCGATGTTGTCGGTAATTGTGGTTGGATATAATTGTCCACTTGAGCTTCTAGACCAATAAGAAGCAGTTGATGCAGGAGTTTGCCATGAAGCAGTTCCATTAACGTCTGATGTAAGTACCTTTCCAGTTGCTTGATTTCCATCAACCATTCTGATGTTTCCTACAACATGTAATCGATCTAAAGGAGCAGTTGTGCCTATACCAACATTGGTACTATAAGGCGAACCATTAACACCTAAAATGCCACCTAAAATTAGTGAATTTGAAGTTGTAGCATACGCATAAGCTCCAATGGTTGTTGCGTTGCCTAAACCACCAGTTGAAACATTCGCATTCATACCAATTGCAGTATTGTGAACACCAAATGTATTTGAATACAAAGCGCCACTGCCAATAGCCACATTGTAGTTTCCTGTTGTACTTGAGTACAAAGCTTCAAAACCATTGGCTACATTATTTACACCAGTAGAATTGTTGTAAAGAGATCGAACACCATAGGCAGAATTATTGCTTCCAGAAGAATTAGTGCGTAGTGCATTTGAACCACTTGCTGTGTTTTCATTTCCAATAGTGTTTAAATAAAGTGCTTGCTGACCATTGGCAGTATTACTACTTCCTGTTGAGTTGGTATAAAGCGCATTATGACCTAAAGCAGAATTATTCAATCCACCATTGCTGCTAAACAATGCATTTGCTCCAAAGGCTGAGTTACTGCTTCCTGCATAATTAGAATAAAGTGCTCGATATCCTGTAGCAGTATTTTCTGTTCCAGTATAATTAGTATATAAAGATGTAAATCCAACTGCGGTGTTGTTGTTTGCATTATTTGCGCGTAACGATTGAGTTCCGACAGCAGTGTTATTGGATCCATTTGCGTTTTGATTTAGACTGTCGAATCCATTAGCAACATTGTTACTTCCGTTGGTGTTATAAGTCAAGGAATTTGAACCTATGGCAGTATTTGAACCACCAAGACCATTCATAAACAATGAACTTATTCCAACACCAACGTTCCAGTTTCCTTGATTGCTGTAAAGCGAACCAGAACCTAAAGCGGTGTTGTAGGAACCACCTGAATTAGTGCCAAGTGAAGAGTTACCAATTGCAGTATTACCAGATGAAGTAGCAGAAACAGGCATTGAATAAAGACCTAGTGAAAGATTTACTAAGCCTATATATCCAGAAAAATTTCCATTACGTTTGAATACTAAATCACTATTGTTTTTTGTTCCAATGTAGTGTAGAGTAGAGTTTACATTATTTCCATTCAATTTCCATTCATTATTTTCTCCAACACCAATCCATGAAAAACTTGGGCTGTCCCAATAGTAAAATCCAGGTTGATAAACACCGTAAGGAGTTGTCAAAAAAATCATCATTCCGTTTTGAGCAGCAGTTGGTAAAGTAGAAGGTAAGGCATCTACTCTTGGAATTAATATACCATCAGTATTGGCAGGTGTTGTCTGATTACTGGATTTAATATCCAAAGTTGCGCTTGGAGCTGTTGTACCAATTCCGACTTGTGAAAAGGAAGTCCAAAACGATAAAAATAATGCTAAAAGAAGTAGTAGTTTTTTCATAATGATTATCTGATTAACTGATTTTCAATTAATACTTTCTAGAATCATTACAAATGTAGCGGTTGACTTAGAAGATGTCAATCAACCTTTTGTATCATTTTTATGCCGAAACCTAATTAATTGGCATGGCCAACACACTCATGTATTTTCCGTTAAAATCGACTGTAATTCCTGTTCCGGTGCTTCGTCCAACGACTCTTAGCGTATACGAACCTGCATTCAAATCAATCATATAATTAGAAAATGTTCCAGTAGAATAGGTGTCGTTCAAATTATACAATTGAACATTAGTTCCGTTGAGTGGATTTCCGTCTAATTCCAAACGAATTTCTCCCCAACCACCAATCACCGAAGCCAATTGCCATGCATACATATTGACAACTGCGCTCACCATAACTCTCGATCTCACAGGTAAGTTGATTACCGTTGTGATTCCGGGAATTTCGACAAAACCTGTTCCAATGTTTTGTAAGTAACAACTGGCTCCAGTACAATTATTTGAAGTTTGCCAACTTTGCATCACACTTCCTAAATTGGTCCACGACGATGTTCCACTTCCATCTGAAGTTAAAATTTTCCCGCTTCCTTGAGTACCATCTGTAATTTTAACTTTTCCAATAACGTCTAATTTTTGAGATGGATTTGTAGTTCCCACACCCATATTTCCTGCATTTGTAATTACGGCTTGGTCTACATTCCCAATTCTAAAACCAATATATCCTGCACCCGTATTTTGTTTATTGAAGAGGGTGAAGTTTCCATCTGATGATTGTAAAAATCCATAACCAGTTGTATTTGCTTGATTATAATGTGATAAAGAGCTCCAAGTTGCACCATGTCCTACATCTCCAATAAAAGTATTGTTGATTCGAGCATTTCCATTTTGGACATCCAACTTTTGAGCTGGTGTTATTGTGCCAATTCCAACACTACCATTTACCAAACTCATTGCGCGAACGGAACCAAACAAATTTCCTGCACCTGAACCGTTGGTGTAAAAATCCAATCTACCTGTAAATCCTCCATTATCAGCATCTTCTATATACGCCGGACGCCATTCACTTACCAATCCGCGATCACTAATCATGGAAAAACGGGTTGCTCCAAAACCAGAAGTTGAACTTAATTTAAACTCAGTTGTACCAACTCCACTTGCTTCTAATTTTGCAGATGGAATAGAAGTTCCAATACCCACGTTTCCGTTTCCTTTTACACGCATCAATTCGTTAGAAGTGGTTGAATTTACACCAGCAAAAAAAACGTGATCAGCCAAGACTGAGTCGGTTTGATATCGAAAAGTGGCACCATTAATTCCTAAACCATAATATTGATGATCGTTGTTATTGGTGTCGTACAAAACAATTTTTCGATTAGTGACAGTATTTGCTAGTTGCAAAAGTGCGTTGGGTGTTGTTGTTCCAATTCCGACATAATCCGAAATAGTACTCGGATACAGTTGACCTGAAACACTTCGTGACCAAAAGGAACCTCCATTTTGCCATGCTGGTCCGCCTGCGGTTTGTGTTAACACTTGACCAACTGCTCCAAAAGCAGTTGAAGTCAATGTTCCATTAGCATCGGCTGTAACTATACGTGCTCCGACTCCAGCTAAATTAGATGATCGAATATTGCCATTAACATGAAGTCGCTCAAAAGGTGTTGTGGTTCCAATTCCAATATTTCCGCCATTCAAAACAGTTAGTTTGGGTGAATTATTAGTGGTCAAATGAAGCGCACCTAAATTTCCACCATAAGTTCCAAATTCAATGTCTTCGGGGTTTCCTGCATAACTTCCAAAGTAACCACGATTAATACCGTTTTCAGCAAAAGTAAGATATAAGAAATTACCTCCATCAAAAATAACAGGGTTGGAACTTGAGGAAATTAAATGCAAATTCGTTTGCGGATTATTGGTTCCGATTCCAACAAAATCAGTTAAAGTAGTTGGATATAATTGTCCGAAACCACCTCGTGACCAATGTTGAGTCGTATTATCATCAAACAATTTAGTCCATTTTGAACCATCCCAAAAATAATAACCAACACCATTTCCTCCAGTAACTGCAGCATTGGTGTTGTACACTAATAAACTAGTTGCTGGAGAAGATACAGGTGTTGTTCCATTGGAAATGTCAACTAAACTAACTCGGGGAATTAACACTCCGGATGAATTGGATGAAATATCTAAACTTGACGATGCGTTGGGGTTTGTGGTTCCGATTCCGACTTGGGAAAAGGAATTCATAGAAAATAATAAAGCTGAAAGTAGTAGTAGTTGTTTCATAATGATTATTCTGATTAACTGATTTTCAATTAATAGTTGTAAAATCATTACAAATGTAGCCGTTGATTTAAGTGGTGTCAATCAACCTTTTGTATCATTTTTTGAACTTTAAATCGGAAGTATAAAGTGAATTTTTGTACCGTTATTTTCTTCAATAGAAAAAGTGGCATTGACTAATTTCATTCGTTCAGAGATATTTTTCTGTCCGTTTCCGCTCGATGGTTTCTGACTTTTAGAAGTTGTAATTCCGATGCCATTATCCGTAATTATGATATGCACTTTATCACTTTGAATTACTTGTACAGTTACTTCGCTTGCTTTGGCGTGTTTGACAATGTTGTGTAATACTTCTTTGATGGATAAAAAGATGTTGCGTCGTTTTTCGCCACTTAATTCTGATTGTAATAACGTCTCAGGATAATCAAAATGTACTGATAATTTGTTGTTTCCACAGTATTCTACAGCGTATTTTTTGATGAATAAAAGTAATTCTTCCCAACTGTTGTTTTCGTCTTTCATCACCCAAATAATTTCACTCATACTTTCAACGAGTTCTGTTGACGTTTTATTGATATTGACAATATTTTCGTCAGAACTTTTATTCAGCATAGCCATTTGACTCAAATAGGTAATTTTGGTCAATCCGCTACCTAAATCATCATGCATGTCTTTGGCAATGCGCTTGCGTTCGTCTTCGATGGCTTTTTGCTTCTCGAGTTCTACTTTTTGTCTCTCTAATTTTCTTTTGAAATAAAGAGAAATAATAAAAAAGGTTAAAGCTAAAACTCCCAAAACAAGTAACGTTTTGAACCAAAGTGTTTGGTACCAGTAGTTGTCGATAGAAAATGAAAAAGGTTGGCTGAGGTAAATCCAGTTGTTGTTTCCTTTGGTGCGAACCCGAGCATTAAAAGTATAATAGCCAGCATTTAACTTTGAAAAAAGGATACTTTTATCTTTTCTTAAATTCACCCATTGATTGTTAAAACCTTCTAATTTGTAACTGTATTCAAGGTTTTCGCCATTTTCAATGTCTACTGCTACAATTTCAAATTCTAAATTATTTTCATTGGGTTGGAATTGAAAAGGAGAAGAGTTTAGGTTGATGTAATTGGTGTTATTGACTTTTACGCCATCTAAATAAATTTTTGTAGCATTCGATTTATTTTGGATGATTTTATCTGGATTGAACGAATACAAGCAATTAGTACTTCCAATCCACATCAGATGGCGGTTAGCATCCATTTTTAATACATTGTAGGTGAGCGGATTCTCAGTAAATCCATCCCAAACGTCCATATGATAAACCGTTTTGGTAACGGTGTTTAAACAACTTACACCTTTGTTGGTCAGTATCCAAAGTCGTTTTTTTGAGTCAAATTCAATGTTGTTAATGAAATTGGTGTTCAATCCGTTTTCAATTGAAAAATGCTCAACGGAATTTTTTACAGGATTGAATTTAATGATTCCGCCACCTTCATACGCAATCCACAAATTCTTTTCGGCATCCGTTTTTATCGTTACAATTCCGCCAAAAATAGTTTTAGCACACTCTTTTCGATTATTAAAATCAATTTCTTGGAATTTTTTTGTTTTGTAATCCCATTTTAAAAGTAAATTCGATTTATTGACACCAAACCACATGTTTTTCTCAGCATCTTCTGCAGCTTCATGATAATAAGAAGAAGTAAAAATAGCTTTGTTATTTTGAATTCTTTTGTAGTGTTCAATTTGATTGGAATGAGCAACAACACGAACAAATCCGCCACCCGAATTTCCACTGTACCATAAATCACCACTCGAATGTTTAAATGCTAATGTAACAATATCGGATTGGGTGAAATAGTTTTTCAAAAAATCATTTTGATTGTATTGTTTGGTTTTTGGATTGTAGGTAACAATTTTTTTATCCGATCCATAGATGTAAATTTCACCATCAATATTTTTTATACTCCACGCTCCAGGAGTGTTTACCAAAGTTTCAATAGTACCAGTATTTTGATTGATTTTATACGTTTTATTGAGGTACGAACCTACAAATAACTCGTTGTTTTCAATAGCAATATTTGACACATTATCATTTGGATTGGAAGTATATAACTTCTTTTCAACTTTTTTGTTCAAGTTGTTTCGGTAGACGCTAATTCCTTGATTAGTACCAATCCACATGTTTTGGTTTTTGTCTAGGTAAAGTGAAGTAACAATATTGCTTTTTAATGATAGGTTGTCACTTTCGTTGTGCTGAATGGAAGTTGTTTTTAAACCATTCATGATTGAAATTCCGTTATCAGTGGCAATCCAAAGCGTGTTGTTGTTGGTAGGAACTATGCCCAATACATTTGATGATACAATGTATTTTTTTGTATCACGATGGCTGAATTTAGTGATTAATTTTCCGCTGTAATTGAATACATACAACCCGCTAAAATAATCAGAAATGAAAATTAATTGTTGTTTTTCATCCGTACGTTCGATGCGAAAAGTATTGAAAGGTGGATTAAAAAAGGTTTTGAAATCCAAATGATACGGACTGAGTTTTTTACTAGCGATATCATATTCGTAGAAATCATAAAAGTTGCAAATTAAGAGTTTTCCATTGGATAATTTTCGTGTAGTGATGTAGGCATTTTTGACTTTATCAAATTGAATTTTATCAATGATTTCAAATTTTTTATTGACAATTAGGAAGTAGTTTTTGATGTTCAATGCATACATTGAATCGCCGATATCAGTAACTGATGAAATAGAATACTCTTTTAATGAGGTAACCAATTGCAATGAATTGGTCGAAGTGTTTAAAATTGCCAATTTTGAGTTGTTGAGCAACAGTATTTTGTCGGATTCAAATTTGATGAAAGAAGAGTAATAGTTTCCTAAGTTTTTAGAGGCATCCGAAAAATAGAAATTCTTGAATTCGGCACCGTCAAATCTACTCAAACCTTCGCGTGTTCCAATCCAAATAAATCCTTTTTGATCTTCTACAATTGAATTTACATTGTTGTCGCACAAACCATCTTGAATGTCATAGTTTTTGAACATAAACTCTTTTGATTGTGCATTGGTTTGAATGACAATCAGTTGAAAAACAACACAAAAAAAGATTTTTTTGAGCATTAGTTTCGTCCTAACATTTTGTTGATGGCTTCGGTTTTATTCTGAACTTGTAGTTTTTGGTAAATATGATTCAGATGTCGTTTTACAGTACTCATCGAAATGGAGAGTTTGTCGGCAATTTCTTTGTATAAAAAACCTTTGCTGAGCAATTCTAAAACCTCTTTTTCTCTTGGAGAAATTAAAGCATCAACCGAACTTGATGTTGCATTGAATGTATTGAGTACTTTTCGGGCTATTTTGGGCGACATCGGACTTCCACCTTCGTTCAATTCGAGCAATGCTTCGATGATTTTTTCGGGCGAAGTATTTTTCATGATGTAACCACTTGCTCCTGCTTTCAACGCCTCAAAAACCTGATCGTTATCTTCGTAAATAGTAAACATTATGAACTGAATTTCAGGATGATTGTGTTTGATTTCGGCCACACACTCAATACCACTTTTAGCCGGAAGATTAATATCAGTAATTACAATGTTGGGTTTCAGTTCGGGTAATTCATTAATCGCATCTTCAGCATTATCAAAACATTTTAGAAGCCTAAATGAATCATTCGCTTGAATAATCGATTGTAAACCGTTCTGAATTTCTAAAATGTCTTCTATAATACAAATTGTTATCATTCGATTGAGATAAAACAACAAATAAAGCTAAGATTCATCAACTTGTCAATAATACAAAAGGTTGATTTTGCATAAAAATACTATTTAATACTTGATAATTCAAAATTAGACTTACTTTTTCAAAAACATCTCTTAAAAAACACTTAAAACGAGTGCAATTAATTCTATAAATCCACATTTTTCAATTACTTTTGCGTGACTCAAAAAAAACATTCCAAACTCAATTATGGAAAAGCTAAAATCAATCCTTTTTTCTACTCGTTTAATGGCAATTTTATTTTTTACTTACGCATTTGCCATGGCGTGTGGAACTTTTATAGAAAGTAAATACAACACCGATACTGCCCGAATATTAGTATACAACGCTTGGTGGTTTGAAGCCATTCATGTTTTTTTTGTGATTAACTTTTTCGGAAATATTAAGCGTTATCAATTGTATAAAAAAGAAAAATGGGCCACGTTGATTTTGCATTTGTCGTTCATTTTGATCATTGTTGGAGCATTTATTACACGTTACATTAGTTACGAAGGAATGATGCCCATTCGTGAAAACGAAAGTTCTAATTTGGTGTATTCAGATAAAAACTTTCTAACTGTTTTTGTCGATGGTGATTACAAAGGCGCAATGAAACGCAGAGTTTTTGAAGAGCCTGTTTTATTGTCTGCAGCTACATCTAATAATTATTCTATTAACGACAAATTTGCTGAAATTCCGTTTGAAGTAGAGTTGTTAGAATACATGATGGACGCTAAAGAAACCATTAAACCTAATGCAAACGGTAAACTTCACTTGAAATTGGTTGAATCGAGTGGTGGAACACGTCACGAACATTACTTAATTGAAGGTGAAGTACAAAATATTCACAATATTTTATTTGCGTTTAATAAAGAAACTAAAGGAGCAATCAACATCACTTTTAAAGACGGTAAAACAACTATATATTCACCTTTTGATGGTCAGTTTATGCGAATGGCTGATAAGTTGCAGGGAAAAGTAGCCAAAGACAGTGTGCAAGATTTAATGTACCGCTCGTTGTATAATTTAGCCGAAGCACAATTTGTTTTTCCAGAACAACCCATTAATGGAACCAAAGATTTTGTATCGAGCGGTAATTATAAAAACAAAAGAGCTGAAGATATTTTGAAACTAAAGATTTCTTCTGATGGAGAAGAAAAAACAGTTACTGTAAAAGGTTCAAAAGGAAAGCAAGGCGAACCCGTTTCAGTAAAAGTGGGAAAATTAGAATACACTTTGTTTTTTGGTAGTAAAGTATACGAATTGCCATTCAAAATTAAACTCAACGACTTCATTGCATTAAAATATCCCGGAACTGAAAAGAGTTTTTCTTCTTTTGAGAGTCAGGTTACTGTTATGGATGGAACTGATAATAGAGACGAGCGCATTTACATGAACCATATTTTAGATTACAAAGGGTTCCGATTTTTTCAAGCTTCGTACGATGAAGACCAAAAAGGAACCGTTTTGTCTGTAAACCATGATTTTTGGGGAACAAACATTACCTATTTAGGCTATTTTTTACTGTATTTTGGATTAATGGCAATTCTATTTACTAAGCATTCGCGTTTTGCCGATTTAAAAAGAAAATTAGAAGCCATCAAGAAAAAGAAATCGGCATTTATAACAATATTAATGCTGATGTTTTCTGTAGTTGGGATTTCTCAAAATCATGCTAATCATTCTGAAGTTCCGACTTTAAAACAGATTGATTCAATCATCAACAAATACAAAGTAACACCTAAACACGCAGCTCAATTTGGACGATTGGTGATTCAAGATGAAGGCGGACGTATGAAACCTATCAATACTTTTTCATCTGAATTATTGAGAAAAGTAAGTAAAAGTGATACGTATAAAGACATGAACTCCGATCAGGTTTTTATGTCAATGACACAATTTCCAACGGTTTGGTTTGAAGTTCCAATTATTTATTTGAGAAAAGGAAACGATAGTATTCGAAAAATCATCGGAATTAAAAGTGAAGATCAATATGCTTCTTTCCGCAATTTCTTTGATGAAAATGGAAATTACAAGTTGTCATCTTATTTAGAAAACGCATACAAAACACCCAATCCTAATAAGTTTGAAAAGGATTTCATTGAAACCGATAAAAAAGTAAATTTATTAAACAGCGCTTTGAGTGGAAAAATTTTACGTGTTTTTCCGGTTCCAAACGATAGCAATAATAAATGGGTTTCGTATTTAGAAATCAATCACGCAACCGGAACTGCATTAGATACTATTAAAAATGTACTTCCTGTTTATTTTGATGAATTATTAAAAGCTACCGAAAAGAACGATTACACTATGGCCAATACCTTTTTGGTAGGTTTAGAAAATTATCAAAGAAAAGTAGGAGCTGCAGTTCGACCTTCAGATGACAAAATTAATTCTGAGATTTTATACAACAAATATGATGTCTTTCAAAAATTGCCTTATTTGTATATAACCATGGCTATTTTGATGCTCATTTTTACTATTATCCAAATTTTTAAAGATCGAAAATGGTTACGAGTAACAATTAATCTTTTTCATATTATCATCGGAATTTTATTTGCCATACAAACTTTAGCATTGATAGCGCGTTGGTACATATCGGGTCACGCACCTTGGAGCGACGCTTATGAGAGTATTATTTATATTGCCTGGGCAACCATGTTTTTTGGTATGGCTTTCGATCGAAAATCAAAACTTACAGTGGCTTCAGCAGCTTTTGTAACTGCTATGATTTTGGCTCAAGCTTATGCCAATTGGATTGATCCTGCAATTGCAAATTTACAACCTGTTTTAAACTCCTATTGGTTAATGATTCATGTTGCTGTGATTGTGGGTAGTTATGGTCCGTTTGCTTTAGGAATGATTTTAGGCTTTGTCGCTTTACTTTTGATTGCATTTACCAATTCAAAGAACAAAGCAAAAATGGAATTGAGTATCAAAGAAATAACTTACATTAACGAAATGGCATTGACAATCGGTTTGGTGATGTTAACCATTGGGAATTTCCTTGGAGGACAATGGGCCAATGAAAGTTGGGGTAGATATTGGGGTTGGGATCCAAAAGAGACTTGGGCTTTAATCAGTATTATGGTATATGCTTTTGTAATTCATGCTCGATTTGTTCCTATGCTAAGAGGATTGTGGGTATTTAACCTAATGAGTATGTTTGCTTTTGTGTCGATTTTATTTACTTATTATGGTGTGAATTTTCATTTAGTCGGACTGCATTCGTACGCTAGTGGTGAGGCCAAATCATTGAGTTGGATTTATTACACCTTATTGGCTTTTACAGTTATTGGTGCACTGGCTTATCCGAGTTATAAAAAGTATTATAAGAACAAAAAAGTGAATTAATAATCAGAATTTCAACAACTTTTATATATTTGAAAATCTATACAAATTAAATTAATAGAAAAATGAAAAATTTAGTAGTAATCCTAGCAATGTTGTCGTTCAGTCTTATTTCATGTGGGCAAAACAAACCAACGTTGACTGTTAATAACGAAAAGAAAATGGATAAACCTTCAATACATCAATTCAAAGTAACCGATATTAACGGCAATGTATTTGACTTCTCCAAATATAAAGGATATAAAATTCTTGTGGTCAATACAGCATCTGAGTGTGGTTTGACGCCGCAATATGCAGAGCTGCAACAGCTTTACGAGCGTTATAAAGATAAAAACGTAATTATTGTAGCGTTTCCAGCTAACAATTTTGGTGCACAAGAACCAGGAACCAATAAAGAAATAGCCACTTTCTGTCAGAAGAATTACGGAGTTACTTTCCCTGTAATGAGTAAAGTTTCTGTAAAAGGTGCTGACATGTGTGATGTGTATCAGTTTTTGACTCAAAAAGATAAAAATCTAACATTGTCCAGTAATGTGGAATGGAACTTCCAAAAATACTTGCTCAATGAAAAAGGCGAATTAGTTCAGATGTTTTCACCACAAACAAAACCAATGAGTCCAGAAATTATGGCCGCATTACAACAATAAAATATAAAGACCTTATGAATTTCATAAGGTTTTTTTATAGCATCTTTTGAACAAAGACAGAGTGCAGCCAACGGTCAAATTTGAATCCGGTTTCTTTAATAATGCCCACCGTTTGGAATCCGAATTTTTCATGGAATTCAATACTCGATGTGTTTTCTGAGTCGATTACACCAATCATTGTATGCAGTTTTTGAGCCTTGGCTAACTCAATTAATTTGGTTAAAATCAATTTTCCAATTCCTTTTCCAAGATGATTTGGGTGAGCGTAGACCGAATGTTCTACGGTGAATTTATACGCTTCTCTGAAACGAAATTCGCTGTAAAATCCAAAACCAACTACTTCATTATTACTTTCAGCTACAATTATTGGGAATCCTTTTTTTAATTTATCATCAAAAATTGCCTTTTGTTGCTCGATTGTTCGAATAGTATAATCGTACAAGGCGGTCGAATTCAGTATGTTATAATTGATGATTTCCAAAATAACATCTGTGTCATCAATGTTATAATTTCGTATTGAGATTTCCATAAAAGGTATTGAAAAGTAGTGTTAAAAAAACAATTCAAATGTAGTAAAAAACTCAGTAAGTTAGTAACTTTGCAAATTACAATTAAAGAAAATGATGTACCCAAAAATACCTTTAGCACAATCAATAATTGAAATTTTTCGTGCCAAAGGAATTGATACTATCGTAATTTCTCCTGGTTCACGAAATGCGCCGTTAACGATTGGTTTTTCTAACAATTCTGCTTTCAAATGTTATAGTATCGCTGATGAGCGTTCGGCTGGCTTTTTTGCTCTTGGAATGGCACAACAACTGCAAAAACCAGTTGCTTTAGTTTGTACTTCAGGTTCAGCATTGCTCAATTATTATCCAGCATTTGCTGAAGCATTTTACAATCAAATTCCTTTAATTGTAGTTTCTGCCGATCGACCTCTGGATAAAATTGATATAGGAGATGGACAAACCATTCGACAACAGTATGTATTTTCCAACCACAGTATTTTTAATGCTAATCTTCATGAAAATGCAGGTGATGAAAATGATATATTGATTAACGAAGCCATTAATCTTTCGATTTCTAAAAAAGGACCAGTTCATATTAATGTTCCTTTTGAAGAGCCATTGTACGAAATCGTAGATGAACTTTCCATTGAGCCAAAAATTATATCATATACGCAATCAAAACCCATTCTCAACGACTTAAGTATTTATGCACACTTTTGGAATCAATCCCAGAAGAAATTGATTTTAATTGGTGGTTTGGAACCAAATTCAATAGAGCAATCTTTTTTAGATGCTTTGGGAATGGATGAGTCAGTTGTGGTGATGACCGAAGTGACTTCCAACGTGCATCATCCTAATTTTATTACCAATATTGACACCATAATTACTCCGTTTACCGAAAAAGAGTTTTCAGATTATCAACCCGATTTGTTGATTACTTTTGGTGGAATGATTGTTTCTAAACGAATCAAATCCTATTTGCGAAAGTACAAATCCATTCAACATTGGCACATTGATGAACTTAGAGCATATGACACATTTGGTTCACTTACCAAACATTTTGTAGTGGCTCCGAATTACTTTTTTCAGCAATTTTTTCCACAAACCATCTCTGTTGAAAGCGATTATCAAAGTAAACTATTGAAAATAAGAAGCGATAGAGAAAAAAAGCATCAAACCTATATGGAAGCAATTCCATTTTCAGATTTGAAAGCATTTGACGTTATTTTGCCTACTATTTCAACTCATTTTGATTTGCAAATCAGTAATAGTTCTCCTATTCGATACGCACAATTGTTTACAATCAACTCAAAAGTTTCCGTTTTTTGTAACAGAGGAACGAGCGGAATTGATGGTAGTACTTCAACGGCAATCGGAGCAGCAGTAGCTTCTCAAAAACCGACGATTTTTATTACTGGTGATATTGGTTTTTTGTACGATAGTAATGCGTTGTGGAATAATTACATTCCAAAGGAGTTCAAAATAATACTCATCAATAATGGTGGAGGTGGAATTTTTAGAATTTTACCTGGACATCAAGAATCACCAACTTTCAATACTTTTTTTGAAACGTCTCACTGTTTAACAGCCGAACATTTAGCAAAAATGTATCAACTGGATTATGTTATTGCTAGCAATGAAAAAAGTTTAAAACGCGGGTTAAAACATTTGTACAATCAAAATGATAAGCCTTGTATATTGGAAGTTTTTACACCAACGCTCGAGAATGATAAAATCTTACTCGACTACTTCAAAGCTTTAGTTTAGTTTTAAGTAAATTCTACACATAAGCGGTATTATTTTCTGAATTCGTACCTTTGCACCTTTATACTTGAATTATGATTGAAATAGGAAAATACAACACTCTCAAAATTGAACGTTCAACCAACGTCGGACTTTTTTTATCCGATGGAGAGAAAGACATTCTACTGCCCAATAAATACGTTCCGAATGTGTATGAAATAGGTGAGGAGTTGATTGTTTTTGTGTATTTGGATCATGAAGAACGTCCGGTTGCAACTACATTGGAACCGTACATCAAATTGAATGAATTTGGTTGGTTGCGCGTAAATTACATCAATGAATTTGGTGCTTTTTTAGATTGGGGTTTGGAAAAAGATTTGTTTGTTCCTTTTAAAGAGCAAGCGCGCCCAATGGAACAAGGCAAGCGCTATTTGGTGTATATGTATTCGGATGAACGTACACAGCGATTAGTCGCGTCGAGTAAAACCAACCAGTTTTTAAGCAACGACGAAATCAACCTTGAAAAAAACGAAGAAGTTGATTTGATAATTTCTCACATAACTGATTTAGGAATCAATGTCATCATCAACGAAAAACACAAAGGTTTGGTGTATAAAGACGAGGCGTATGTTGATGTAAAACCAGGTCAGCGCATGAAAGGCTTCATCAAAACCATTCGCCCCGACGGAAAAATAGATGTTAGTTTCCAAAAATTAGGCTACGAAAGTGTCGAACCCAATGCAGAGAAAATTCTAAGCGAACTCCGATCGAGTAGAGGTTTTCTTCGTTTGAATGATAACAGTCATCCAGAAGACATCAAAACCGTACTTCAAATGAGCAAGAAGACATTCAAAAAAGCCATTGGTTTACTTTACAAAGAAAAGCTCATCGAAATCAAAGACGACGGAATTCACCTCTTTCAATAACCTTTTTGTTAAAATTTCTTTAGAATATAGTTGTGTTTCAAATTACATTTGTACATTTGTATATACAAATGTTATACATTGGAACGCAAAGATTTTATAAAAACACTACTAGGAGCAATGGCAATAACTTCGCTAGAACCTTTCTATAATTGGTCTAAACAATTACAGACAAATGATGTTTTGATGCCTGTTTTGTTCATTGGTCACGGTTCGCCTATGAACGGAATAGAGGATAATGAGTTTTCACGCTCATGGTCAAAATACGGAAGAGAGATTCCGCAGCCCAAAGCGGTTTTAGTAGTTTCGGCACATTGGCTAACCAATGGAACGTATGTAACTGCCATGGATAATCCCAAAACAATTCACGATTTTGGTGGTTTTCCAAAAGAGTTGTTCGATGTTCAATATCCAGCAAAAGGTAGTTTAGAAGTCGCTCAAGACACCCAGAAGATAATCACTTCAACCAATGTTCATTTGGATCACGATTGGGGTTTGGATCACGGAACATGGACTGTGGTTCGTCATATGTATCCCAATGCTGATATTCCGGTACTTCAATTGAGCATTGATTACAATAAACCCGCTTCGTATCATTATAATTTGGCAAAAGAATTACTGCAACTGCGACGAAAAGGAGTTTTGATTATTGGTAGCGGAAACATGGTGCACAACTTGCGAATGGTCGCTTGGGATAAACTCAACGTAGACAACTACGGATTTGATTGGACGCAAGAAATGAATGCCATCTTCAAAGAAAAAATTTCAAAAGGTGATCATCAGGCTTTAATTGAATATGAAAAACTAAATAAAGCGGCATTAATGGCGATTCCGACTCCCGATCATTATTGCCCAATGTTGTATGCATTAGCACTGCAAACTTCAAATGATACAGTAGAATTTTTTAACGATAAAGCCGTTGGTGGTTCACTAACCATGACGTCAGTGAAAATCGGTTAATCCATTTTGATTTCGATATTCGGATTGATTTTTTTTAATTCTTCTAAGAAAATGGAACTGTTACTAGGAGAAACAAACACGTCATCGTATTGATTGTACGTAATGATGAATCCGTTAGTGTCTAATGCAGGCTTCATCGAAACGGGAACAAATAGACCAGAATGTAATTTGATTTTCTTGATTTTAGTAATGTCAATTCGACCTCTAAACGGACCCGAACGGTACAATAAAAATTGAGTTTTAATAACGTAACGTGTGTCCAATAAAATCCAAATAATAATTCCGATGGATAATCCCAAAATCAATACAGGAAGTAACGGCATATCACCAATCAGTAATCCGTTGACTAGCAATGCGGTCATTACAATTACGATTCCCCACAGAATAATCTGAGTTACTTTGTTTTTGGTAGATAAAAAACGTTTCATAGCACACTTTTTTACAAAATTACTAAATATTGTAATTTAAAATCGTTTTTTCTTATTAAATTCCTAATGAAGATCGAGTTGCGCTCAACAATGCATCTTTATGAACCATAACCGAAATCGCTTTTAATTTCACATAAGCTGCACTCATGTAAATGTATCCATTATGTCCAGCGTTATCCGTTCCCCAAGAATTCTTTACTTTATAGTACATATTACCTTTTTGATCTTTCATTGTTCCAACAATATGCATCAAATGATCATCGGTAGTGTTATAGTTTTCAAATTCTGATTGACGTAACTCAGCTGTTACGTTTTTCTCAGGTTTAATTTCAGTTAGAATGGAAGTGGAGTCGCTGTCATTTTCGGGTACAACGGCAATTCCGTATGTTTTTGAAAATGTTTTCTCACTTACATCAGCATCCAAAGCCACGGTGTACCCATTTTTTAATGCATTATCAATATTCTCAATAAATTCATTTAAAGGCAAATTCAGAAACGAACCATTAGCAAAGTTATCCGGAATATTTAAAATAAATTTAGAATAATAGGGTTCGTGAGTAAACGAAGTAATGGTAACATAATCAGCTAATTTGAGTTGTGTCGTTTCTAAAAACTGTTTTGGAGTGTATTGTTTTCCGTCGTAAGTAAATTCAGTTAACGGTTTTCCGATGTTTTGATCTAAAATAGCTTCGTAATCACTTTTCCAAGTTGTGGCTAATTTCATTGGATTTTTCACCACACTTTTCAACAAATCTTCCAAATCTTTTGCCATTTTAGAATGGTTTAATTTAGAACCATTTATTCTTCCTGAATAAGCACTTTCGGGAACCAAACCATATTCTAAAGCACTATTAATAACATCATGATTCAATCCGCCTTCACCAAACTGCGCTTTTCCTTGTCGCATCACATAATTCAGTGCTTTTTTGGGGTAGGTTTGTCGAACGGAATACATTTCGGATAAGTCAATAGGTTTACCCGTTATTCTTACTATTTCTGACTCTAAAAAAGAAGTAGAAGAAAAACTCCAACACGTTCCAGTATTGTCTTGTGAAATTACAGGTAAACATGGAACTTCTGTTACGGTCTGAAAATCATACTTTTGGGAGTAGCAAATTACCGATGTTGAAAGTGCAAAAAACAACACTATTTTTTTTCCAGTAAAAATCAAATTTTTCATTTCTTTTAGTAAATAATTGGGGTTAAATATACTATTTTTACGCTAATAAAAATTTTACCATGGATAAAATTAACTGGCAAACTGTCAAAGAGTTTGAAGATATAACCTATAAAAAATGCAATGGTGTTGCCCGTATTGCTTTCAATCGTCCGGATGTGAGAAATGCATTCCGGCCAAAAACTACTTCCGAATTGCTACAAGCCTTTCACGATGCTCAAGAAGATACTTCGATTGGTGTTGTATTACTTTCCGCTGAAGGTCCATCTTCCAAAGACGGAATTTGGTCGTTTTGCAGCGGCGGCGATCAAAAAGCACGTGGTCATCAAGGTTATGTAGGTGATGATGGTTATCATCGTCTTAATATTCTCGATGTACAACGTCTGATTCGCTTTATGCCAAAAGCAGTGATTTGTGTGGTTCCAGGATGGGCAGTTGGTGGCGGACACAGTTTACATGTAGTGTGCGATTTAACATTAGCCAGCAAAGAACACGCTATTTTTAAACAAACCGATGCCGATGTAACGAGCTTTGACGGCGGTTACGGTTCGGCGTATTTAGCCAAAATGGTAGGTCAGAAAAAAGCACGTGAAATTTTCTTTTTAGGGCGAAATTATTCCGCACAAGAAGCTTTCGAAATGGGAATGGTTAATGCCGTTATTCCACACGATGAATTGGAAGATACAGCCTACGAATGGGCGCAAGAAATTCTAGCCAAATCGCCAACATCAATCAAAATGCTCAAGTTTGCAATGAATTTGACCGATGACGGAATGGTTGGTCAACAAGTATTTGCAGGCGAAGCGACGCGTTTGGCTTATATGACTGATGAAGCAAAAGAGGGAAGAGACGCATTCTTGGAAAAAAGAAAACCAAATTTTGATAAAAAATGGTTGCCGTAATAAAGATTTGTATGAGAAAAATTACCTTAGTATTAGCCTTTGTTTTGTCTTGTAGTTTGTTTGCACAAGACGCAAAATCAGATTCAAATAAACGATTTCAAATTGGGTTACAATTTAATCCAACAATTGAAAACGATTTAATGTATACGGGATATTTCGGAGCGAATGTTAGATACAAATTTTATCAAAATGAAAAAATTGATTTAGATTTTGGATTCAATGTAAATTACCTTGATTCTGAGTTAGAGGCTTTTTCGGATGCTTTTATTTTCAATCCTAATTTGGTTGTCAATTTTAAAATTCCAAATTCAAAAATAAAGCCATATTTTTCTGCTGGTTACGCCTTTTATAGTGCAAAATTTACCCCAAATTATGCATTCGGCTACGATCCTCTAATTGGTAAATCAGCAACTATTAATTACAATGGTTTTTCAATAAATCCAGGTGCTAGATATCATATCAATACTAATTTTTATATTGATTTGAATTATAATTTCTTGAGATTCAAAGATGATTATGATGTAAAGAGTACCATTTCTTTTAATTTATTAGGAATTGGAGCTGGATTTAAATTGTAAAATATATGGAAAACTTCACCAACGAAACTATTGATACCAAGCAACTTCCTCGTTTTGAAGAAGTGCAACTTTCTGCTTTGCATCCGAAGTACTGGATCGTGTCATTGATGAATACAACGGTTGTTTTTTTGGTGCTCGGAATTGCACTTGGTTTTGTTTGGTACAATTCGGAAGAATTCTCTCAAGTCGGAGTCTACTTTTTATTAGCCTATCTATTGGTTTTGGTTATTGCGTTGTTGCTCACTCGAATCGGATTCAAAAAGAAAGGATTTGCTTTTAGAGAACACGATGTAATTTACCGAAATGGCATCATCGCGACCAATACTATGGTTATTCCTTACAATAGAGTGCAGCATGTGGCTTTGCACGAAGGATTGATTTCACGTTATTTCGGATTGGCAAAAGTAGAGATTTTCACCGCTGGAGGAAGTTCGAGTGATGTTGAAATTCCCGGAATCGCCAAAGAAGAAGCCGAAAACATCAAGCAGCTTTTAATGGGTAAAATCCAAAAACAATTGTAATGGAGGCCAATTTCAATCAGCCACAACGTCAATCGTCAACCGGAATTTTGGTCATGTTTGTTGATTCGTTGCAAAAATTTGCAAGGGCTTTTTTTCCTATACTATTGGTTTTTTTCTTCAAATCCGATAAAGTAAGTCCGATTTACGTGGTTTTAGGTGTCGTTGGAGTTATTATAATTGTTGGTGTTATTGCGTATTTGAAGTACATTAATTTTACCTTTTACATTGATGATGAAAACGATGAATTCATCATTCAAGAAGGAATCGTCAACAAGACAAAAACTACAATTCAGCTCAATAAAATTCAACAAGTAAACATTAATCAATCACTCATTCAGCGATTAATTGGTGTGTATGCTCTCGAAGTAGACACAGCCGGAAGCGACAATAAAGAAGGGAACATAAAAGCGATTTCGCACTCATTGGCATTAGCTTTAAAAGCAAAATTGTTAGAAAATACTAAGAAAAGTGAAGTTGTTGATACTGTCGAAAATCAAGCGGAAATAATTACACCATCGGAACAACCATTTTTAAAAATTAATTTGCTGAGCCTGATTAAAGTCGGAATCACTTCCAATTACGTAAAAAGCATCGGATTAATCCTGACGTTCTTTTTTACCATAATGGAAAATCTGGAGAATATTGGCAAAGACGATGTCATCAACGAAGATCAGATTGAAAAATTTGTGAGCAATTCCGTTTGGTATTCGCTTTTGGTTGTGATTTTGGTGCTGTTTTCCATTGTTTTCATCATTAATGTAGTTCGCACTTTAGTAAAATATTTCAATTACACCATCACCAAACAAAAAGGTTCGTTATTGTTGTCATTCGGATTGATAAGCACTAAAAGTACCATCGTAAAACCCGAGAAAGTTCAAATGGTATCGATTTCTAGAAATTATTTTCAAAAAAAATTAAACGTTCTCGAAATCAAAATCAAACAAGCTGTTCGCGATGAAAAACAACACAGCAAAGCGCAAATCGAAGTTCCGGGTTGTGATGAACGTGAGAAAGATGAAATTATAAAACTCATTTTTAAAGAGTTGCCCCAAAAAGGCGAAATGATGAAACCCAATTTTCGTAAATTAGTCTTTTCTATTTTTATGATAATTGTACTACCTTTATCAGGATTTTTTACAATTGCCAATTACCATCCAGAACTACTGAATTATTCAAGTCTTGCTGTTTTATATGCAACGTTTTTCTTGGTAATTTTGTTTTTCGGATTCAGAAATTACCGATTGTTTGTGAGTGATAATCACATCATTAAGCAAAGTGGAGCTTGGGATATTGATAATGTAATCATCGAAATTGATAAAATTCAAGCCTTGTCAACCTCGCAGTTGTTTTGGCATAAAAGTTTGAATATTGGTTCGTTAACGATGCATACAGCAGGCGGAAATGTAACGTTTCAGCTTGGAAATTATAACAAAGTAAAAGAATACGTTAACCTTTGGTTGTACCGAATTGAGACAACCAATAGTAATTGGATGTAATAAAATAGTAGATTATTAATAAATTGGATTGTAAGTCTAACATTCTAAAAATCTAACAGTCTAAAAATCTAAAAAAAATGAAACACTGGATTGAAGCCGCAAGAGTACGTACTTTACCGCTTTCGGTATCGGGAATATTAGTTGGAAGTTTTTATGCAATGTCACAAGCCTATTTCAATTGGAAAATTGTGATTTTTGCTCTATCAACTACTTTAGGGTTACAAATCCTTTCCAATTTTGCCAACGATTATGGCGATGGTATAAGAGGAACCGACAACGACGATAGAGTAGGTCCGAAACGCGCTATTCAAAGCGGAACAATCACTCCGCAAGCCATGAAAGTAGCCATGTTTTTCATGACATTTCTAACTTTGGTTTCAGCATTGATGCTAATTTATGTTTCCTTCAAAGGGAAATATCTGTTGTATTCCATTGTATTCTTCGTCCTAGGATTATTAGCAATTACGTCGGCAGTTCGCTATACAGTTGGTAAAAATCCTTATGGTTATCGAGGTTATGGCGATGTATTTGTATTTATTTTCTTTGGTTTGGTCAGTACATTCGGAATCTATTTTATGTTCTCAAAAACCATTGATTGGTTGTTGTTATTGCCAGCAACGGCTATTGGGTTTCTGAGTGTGGGGGTTTTAAATTTGAATAATATGCGCGATGAAGAATCCGATCGAAAAGTAGGTAAAAACACTCTTGTCGTACAGAAAGGTGGCGCTTGGGCAAAAAAATACCACTTTTTTCTTGTGATTTCAGCCATGGTTTTGGTGCTCGTTTTTGCTTTTCTAAACAAATTTAAAATCGATCAATATATTTTTGTAGTGGCGTATTTTCCAATGCTAAGTCACTTAATAACTGTTTACAGAAACAAAGTGCCACGTTTTCTCGATCCTGAACTCAAAAAATTGGCAATAAGCACATTTTTACTTGCCGTTTTACTCTCACTTGCTTTGATATTTTTTGTATCAGACTTAATCATCTATTACTTCAATAGTCTTATCGGAACATATTAATTATAAATCAATTAACATGAAAATAACTTTCTACGGTCATGCTTGCTTAGGTATTGAAGTAAGCGGAAAATACATCATCGTTGACCCGTTCATTACTGGAAATCCAAAAGCGACTCATATTGACATCAACAGCCTAAAAGCAGATTATATTTTACTTACGCATGCACATCAAGATCATACACTCGATGTAGAGGCCATTGCAAGCCGAACTGGAGCAGTTGTAGTGTCCAACTATGAAATCGCCTCTCATTACGGTGCAAAAGGCTTAAATTACCATCCAATGAACCATGGTGGAAGCTGGAATTTCGATTTCGGAAAAGTAAAATATGTAATCGCTCTGCACACGAGTTCGTTTCCCGACGGAAGTTACGGCGGTCAACCGGGCGGATTTGTGATCGAAGGCGAGCATAAAAACATCTACATCGCTGGCGATACAGCGCTTACTATGGATATGAAGCTCATTCCAATGCGAACCAAACTTGATCTAGCGATTCTTCCCATAGGCGACAATTTCACCATGGATGTTGATGACGCTATTATTGCTTCTGATTTTGTCGATTGTGATAAAATTCTCGGCTATCATTTCGATACATTCGGTTACATCGAAATCAACCATACCGAAGCCAAAAAGAAATTTTTTGATGCTGGAAAAGACCTAATGCTACTCGAAATCGGAGAAAGTATCGCGCTTTAGTGTCATTGCTAGTCGTCATTGCGAGCTTGTCATTGCGAGCTGACAAGCGAAGCAATCAGAAGCTATTTCCAGCTATTCGCTCTATCTTTTTACTGTCAGTCACCCTGAGCGCAGTCGAAGGGCTTTTTCTTTAACAGTAAAAAGGATGCCGCTTCTATCTGGGCTAGGGCAATCTGCATCAAAGTAATAATTCCTTAAAATTGGCACTCTAATTGTTAGTTACATTCAAAAAAATACAATGAAATTAGTTAGAATTCTACTGTTTTTACTTCCAATCGCATCCATTTCGCAATCCAAAGAAGGATATTGGGATAGTGTTCGCATTACTTCCGAAACTATTTCAGTCAACTCAAGTGAAAAGAAATTGGTTAAAACCGCTAATTTCCCTGAAGGAACTACCGAAGTGGTGTTTAGAGTAACCGTTCTCGACGATAATCAACAACTTTCCAGTAGTTTGGTGTCACTTCTAAAAGCCATTCCCGATCCAACTGGAATCAGTCAAGGTTCGGCTGGAGCTGTTTTTTTAGTTTCTAAAATAGCAGGCGAGGACAAATGCAAGTTCTCTGTTTTTTCTTCTGCTAGTGATGCAGAGAATTTTGTGAAAACTGGAAAATCGAACAATGCAATTTACACCCAAAATACTCCTGTAAATAAAGATGCTAAATTGTTCTCAACAGAATCGGATAATTTTTGGTTTGTGTTTGAAAGCAACAACTGGATTCTTAAAGAAAAAATCGCACTCGAAGTAGTGCCTTGGGTGGATCATAAATTAAGTCGTGGTTGGAATTCAGACACCAAAAAAGAACTGATTTCATTACTCGAAAAGCAAAAAGTAACCGCTTCTTTAAAGAAGAAAGACGAGTTTTTTGCCTTGTTTATAGATGATTTTAGTAAAAAATACACCTACAAAGAATACAAACAATTACTTCAAGTAGAGAAAACTAATGCGTTGGAAATCTTTACAGAAAGTACTTTAAAAAAATCAGGTGAAGTCGAAAAATTTTACAACACCATACGTGATCGTTCGTACAATTTATTTCAACAAGGAAAAACCAATGAAGCCATCGATGTCATCAACACCGAAATGATTGCAAAGAAAAGAGCTACGTATAAAGATTTCGGGCTTTTAGGTGATTATTATCTGCTTTCAAAACAATTTGCTAAAGCTGAAGAAGCCTATCAAAACGGATTGAAATTAAATCCTTCAGAAATTAATTTTCAACTCAATCTAGCTCACGTATATTTATTTACTGATCGTGCCTCAGAAGCCAAGATAATCTATAAAAAATATGCCAATCAAACGCTGTTCACAGGGAAAACATGGAAAGAACAAGTGAAAGCCGATTTTGAAAATTTTGAGCAACGCGGATTTCCAAAACAAAACTACAAGAAAATCCTTCGAATGATTGAGTAATTCCTTTTTATGAAAGCAACCTATCACCGCTATTTACTTAATTTCAAGCGACCTTCCGGAACGTCACGCGGCGTGTTGACTGAGAAAGAAACGTGGTTCATTGTTCTAGAGGAAAATGGAAAAAAAGGAATAGGTGAGTGCGGAATCCTTCGAACATTGAGCGTTGATGATCGTCCTGACTACGAAGAGAAACTGCGTTGGACCTGCGAAAACATTCACTTGGGAAAGGATAAGCTTTGGGAAAGTTTAATCGAATTTCCGTCGATTCAATTTGGCGTTGAAATGGCTTTTTTGTCGTTAGTAAGCGAAAATCCATTTGTTTTATTTCCGTCTGAATTTACAAAAGGTAATGAATCAATTGGAATTAATGGTTTGGTTTGGATGGGAGAAGAGTCGTTTATGAAGCAGCAAATCGAAGAAAAATTAGCACAAGGTTTTAGTTGCATCAAGCTCAAAATCGGAGCCATAGATTTTCAAAAAGAACTCGATTTATTGCGCTTTATCCGAAGTAATTTTGACGAGAACACCGTAGAAATCAGAGTGGATGCCAATGGCGCTTTTTGTGAAAATGATGCTTTAGATAAATTAAATCAATTGGCTGGTTTTAAATTACATAGTATCGAACAACCAATTGCTAAAAATCACACTGACACTATGGCAGAGTTGTGCAAAATCACTCCTTTTCCGATTGCTTTAGACGAAGAACTAATTGGAGTGTTTTCTTTAGAAGAAAAAAACAAATTACTTCAAAAAATTCGTCCGCAATACATCATTTTAAAACCTAGTTTGATAGGCGGTTTTAAAGGTACAAAAGAATGGATTGACTTAGCCGAACAATTGAATATCGGTTGGTGGATAACTTCAGCCTTAGAAAGTAATGTTGGATTGAATGCTATTGCACAATTTACCTTTTTACAAAACAATCCAATGCCACAAGGTTTGGGAACAGGAGGTTTGTACACCAACAACTTTGATTGTCCTTTAGAAGTAGAAAACGGAAATTTGTGGTATCGAAACGATACACAATGGCAAGAAGGTATTTTTGAATTACTCTAATTACTTACTTGGTTTGATATTGGTAAAAAAATACGTAAGCGCTGTTGTTTTCAGCGCTTCTTTTTTCATTGTATTGCTTTCAAATTCTAAAAACAAGTAATAGTTATCTTGTGCAAAACAAAAGGCATAACCATTAAAAAGCGAATTGTTTTTATTTACTGTGTACGTAATGGTTTTTAAATCTTCACCTTCGATTTCAACCGATTTTAAATCTGAACCACGTTTTAAGCTCTTAAAAACGACTTCTGCATTTTCCTTGCTTTCAAAATCATGAATGAATACGGTTAGGTTTTCTGGAGTTTTAAATGCTAATTTCAGTGAGTCGTCATAGTTTTTCTGCAAATACCAGTCTTTAGCAATTTTTATTTTGGTTTCAATATCAAGACTTACTAAAGTGTCTTTTACCAGTTTTTTTACTTGATACAATTTTTTTTCACTTTCAGAAACGCTATCCAATTGTTTATACGACAAGTACAAAAATTGATTTGACTTTGAGCTAATTTGTGCTTCTCTCAATGCTCTGACATAATCGTAATCAACATTTGGCAACGGAGTAGAATTGTAATTGGTACTTTTGTTGTTCATGTTAGAGCAAGTATACATCAACCTTCCCACCATGAAAAGGGTGATACAAACACTGAGCATAATTTTCCAAGTGGCTCTATCGTCGCTCATTCTATCTTATGTCAGCCGAATTAAGGTTTAAATCGGTTATCTTTTTTCCGCTACTATCTTGATATATGTACTTCACCTTTGAGATAGCATATTTTGACATACCTTGAGCCAAAGTTCTAAAGTCTGAGCTTCTCAAAATGGCTTCTTTCATTAGACTTTTAGCTTCATCATTTTTTATTAGTTCAGCAAATTCACCACTAACTTCAACCGTATAAACTAACTCATTCGCTGCACTAATGTCAATTTTAGTGATTTTTGTTCCTTCTTCTTTATTTTCAATAGGCAGACTTTGATTCATGACTGCTAACATCTCTTTTAATTCTGAGGTTATTGTTGAAGAACCACTACTAATACCAGTATTCGGTTTTTGAGTTTTGAGTAACTCGTCTAATTTTTTCTTATCTACTTCAACAGCAGTAATTTCTCGATTATTATTAGCATAAAATCCAATAAAAAAAGTGACTCCTTCTTCTATCAAGTCTTTGGAGGCTTCGTCTTGAGTAAAAACTGTAGTCATAAGACTAGGTGCAATTTGTGAGTAAAGTGATTGGTTTTCAGGAGTATATTCCAAATTGGTTTCGAAACGAATTTCAATATTGTTATTTTCAATCAACTTTGCAGAAGTAGCGGTAATGATATGAGTGGTATAAAACTGTGATGATTTATTATAAGATGTTACAAAGTCATTTGCCTTTTGTTGAGTATTTTTACAACTGATAAGCATCAATTGGAATGCAATAATAAGCAGGATTTTAATTGATTTTTTTTTCATAGTTCTAGTTTTTAAGAGTTGCAGATTTGTAATTTTTTAAAAATCAATTCAATCACAAATACTTTAATTTTTTCAAATATAAAGATTTAAATTTTGGTAGAATTTTTTTTCAGATTAATTAGTTGAGTTTAGGATTATTCTAAACTTGTGCTTTTTCGCATTCGTTTTGGACCATACCAGAGCCAAAATCCCGTGATAGTGAACACAAGTAAAGCCAATCCCATTATCGTGGTGTACATTAGCTTAATTTGACCGTTACTGGTTTTAAAATAGTAATCGAGAATGGAACCATCGTGTATTTTCTCTATATAGTCAGCTCTTCGTTGTTCGATGTGTAACAGTTTTCCAGTTGCTCCATCAAGTTGGATTCCAATAAAATTTTCTGCAAAAACAAACTTCACCATACCTTTTTCTTTGTGAACATCAATTCGTTCGACTTCTAGTGAACCATTCTTGTCAATGGAATCTTTCACGATTATGCATGCATTTTTGTACAAACTGTCCAACGAAATCCATTTTTTTAATTCGGTTGTAGTTCCTTCGTAGGACTTGGCCAATAGCATTCCGTTACTGTGCTTTTTCCAACCTAATAAGAGTCCGCTAATCGAAATAAAAAAGAAAAAGATGAACAAAAAAGCACCTGTAGTTCGATGAATTTTTCTAAAAAGACGAAGTAGCTTCGCTTGTTTTTGTCGTTGAGTAGTTTCAGATATCAAAAAGAAATGGTTTTAAAGCTGTAAATTTAGAATAAATAGGCAATTAGGAAAGGCGTAAACAAAAAAACCATCCGTAAAACGAATGGTTTTTCTTAATTAACATAACTAAAATTAAAAACAGTAACTATTTTCTGCGACTAACTTCGCAGTAATAGTTTCTCTTAGACCAACAATATTTGGCATGTTGGTGTATTTTGTAAATCGACGTAATCCCATCAGCATCATGCGTTGTTCATCGCCTTCAGCAAATGAAATAATACTTTCTTTTCCTTTTTGAGTCACCACATCAACGGCTTTGTACAAATACAATTTGGCCATAGCAATTTGCTCATTCACATTACTTTCGCCTTGTTTTTTAGCCATCTTTTCGGTACGTAAAAGTGTACTTTCTGCCATGTATATTTCAATCAACATATCGGCTGCTGCCATTAATAACTGTTGATGACCTTCTAAATCGGGACCGTATTTCTGAACTGCTCCACCAGCAACCATTAAAAAGGCTTTTTTCAATTTGCCGATCATTTCTTTTTCTTCAGAGAATAATTCAGAATAATCAGGTGTGTCGAATGATGGAATTCCCATTAATTCTTCCTGAACTTTTGTGGCTGGACCTAATAAATCAACATGACCTTTGAAGGCTTTTTTGATTAACATTCCCACAGAAAGCATACGGTTGATTTCGTTCGTACCTTCGTAAATACGAGCAATACGAGCATCGCGCCAAGCGCTTTCCATTGGTGTATCTTCAGAGAATCCCATTCCGCCATAAATTTGAATTCCTTCATCAGCACAATTTTGAACATCTTCAGAAACGGCTACTTTTAGAATCGAACATTCGATAGCAAATTCTTCAACACCTTTCAATTCGGCTTCTTGATGCGAAGTTCCTTCCGCTTCACGAATTTTGATACGGTTTTCAATGTCTTTTGCTGCACGATACGTTGCGCTTTCACCAGCATAACAACTGGTTGCCATTTCGGCTATTTTGTAACGAATAGCACCAAAACTTGAAATTGGCACATCAAATTGATAACGTTCGTTAGCGTAATTAATCGCATTAGAAGTCACTCTACGTTGCGCATCCAAACACGCAGCTGCCAATTTAATACGACCTACATTCAAAGCATTCATGGCGATTTTGAAACCATTTCCTCTTTCGGATAACATGTTTTCAACAGGAACTTTAGTATCAGCAAAGAAGACTTGACGAGTAGAAGAAGCACGAATTCCTAATTTATGTTCTTCTTCGTTCATGGTAATTCCGTTGCTCGGATCGTTTTCTACAATAAATCCGGTAATGTTTTTGTCATCTTCAATTCGAGCAAAAACGATGAAAAGTGAACAAAAACCAGCGTTGGAAATCCACATTTTTTGTCCCGTGATTTTGTAATGCGTTCCATCTTCCGATAAAACTGCTTTCGTTTTTCCTGAGTTAGCGTCAGATCCTGCGCCTGGTTCAGTCAAACAATATGCACCAAACCATTCGCCTGAGGCCAATTTCGGTACGTATTTTTGTTTTTGCTCTTCGGTTCCGTACAACGTGATTGGCATAGTCCCGATTCCGGTATGCGCACCAAAAGCAGTTGAAAACGAACCCGTTGCACCCGAAATGTAATCACATACCAAGCATGTGTCTACAAATCCCATTCCCATTCCGCCATACGATTCAGGAACTGCTACGCTCAAAAAGCCCATTTCTCCCGCTTTGCGCATCATTTCTTCTGTGAAGGCGTAATCTTTGTGTTCAAAACGGTCTTTGTTAGGCCAAATTTCCTTGTCGACAAATTCTTTCACCGAATCGCGCATCATGATTTGTTCTTCTGAGAAATCTTCGGGTGTAAAGACGTTCTCACATTTGGTTTCTTTTACGAGGAATTGTCCTCCACGAGTGATATCTTCCATAGTTTATGTTTTATTAATAGGTTTATTTTCAAAGTTGTCATTCCGACGAAGGAGGAATCTCATCAAGCAATTCCTCAGTATTATGAGATTCCTCCTTCGTCGGAATGACAAAAGACAGAGGAATCTTTTTCTTTATATCAACTCAAAAACTCCCGCGCTTCCTTGACCCGTTCCCACACACATACTTACAATTCCGTATTTACTTTTTCTCAAACGCATTTCGTCAAATAATTGTACGGATAGTTTTGCGCCTGTGCAACCTAGTGGATGACCTAATGCAATGGCGCCACCGTTTACGTTTACGATGTCCGGATTCAATCCTAATTCGCGAACAACTGCCAATGATTGTGAGGCAAATGCTTCGTTCAATTCGATTAAATCGATGTCGTTTAAAGTCAAACCTGCTTGTTGTAAGGCTTTCGGAATGGCTTTCACTGGACCAATTCCCATAATTCTTGGTTCCACACCAGCCGAAGCAAAGTTGACTAAACGTGCGATAGGAGTGATGTTTAATTCTTTTACCAATTCTTCGCTCATAATTAATACAAATGCGGCACCATCACTCATTTGTGATGAATTTCCGGCTGTAACACTTCCGTCTGCGGCAAAAACAGGTTTTAATTTAGCTAAAGCTTCCTTGTTGGTATCGGCTCTCGGACCTTCATCTTTGTTGACTACATACGATTTGGTCTCTTTTTTTCCGTTTTCGTTTAAGAACGTTTGTTCTACCGTAATAGGAACAATCTGTTTGTCGAATTTACCTTCTGCTTGCGCTTTCAATGCTTTTTGATGCGAATTGAACGCAAACTCATCTTGATCTTCACGAGAAACATTGAATTGTTTAGCCACAGCTTCTGCGGTTAATCCCATTCCCCAATAGTAGTCTTCGTTTCCTTCTTTCGCGACAGCGTAATCTGGAGTTGGTTTGTAGCCACCCATCGGAATAAAACTCATGCTTTCGGCACCACCCGCAATGATGCAATGTGCCATTCCGCTCTGAATTTTAGCTGTTGCCATTCCAATCGTTTCCAATCCTGAGGCGCAATATCGATTGACAGTTACACCTGGAACATCAGTTACTTTTAATCCCATAAGAGAAATCAAACGACCTACATTTAGACCTTGTTCGGCTTCGGGCATGGCGTTTCCAACCATTACGTCGTCGATTCTTTTCTTATCAAAATCAGGAAGCTGAGCCATCATGTGCTCAATAGTTTCTGCTGCTAATTCGTCGGGACGTTTGAAACGAAAAACTCCTTTAGGTGCTTTACCGACCGCAGTTCTGAATCCTTGTACTATATATGCTGTTTTCATATTTTTTTATTTGTATATTGTATTGCTGTATATTGTATACTGTAAAATGTGTTTCTTAATAAATTTTTTAGCCCGTAAAATAAAAAAGGCATTATACATTTTTACATTATACACTATACAATTAATTTCTTAGCGGTTTCCCTTTCGTTAACATAAACTGAATGCGTTCCAATGTTTTTCTTTCGGTACACAAACTCAAAAACGCTTCACGCTCGATGTCTAGTAAGTACTGTTCGCTTACTAGTGTAGGTTCTGATAAATCGCCTCCAGCCATTACATAAGCCAATTTATTAGCGATTTTTTTATCGTGTTCGGATATGTATTTTCCGGCTTCCATTTGGTCGGTTCCTACTAAGAACATTCCGAGTGCTTGTTTACCTAATACTTTTACGTCTTTACGTTGAATCGGTTGTGTATAACCTTGCTCTGCCATTTGTAAAGCGATTTGTTTGGCAACAGCAATTTGTCGGTCTTTATTTACCACCACAATGTCTTTTCCTTTTTGTAAAACGCCCATATCAAAAGCTTCGTAAGCCGATGTTGCTACTTTTGCCATTCCGATGGTAAGGAAATATTCTTGTAATACATTCAACTCCACATCATTTTTATGGAACAAATCAGATGCACGAAGCGCCATTTCTTTGGATCCACCGCCACCTGGAATTACTCCAACACCAAATTCCACTAAACCAATGTAAGTTTCTGCAACAGCTACAACTCGGTCAGCGTGCATCGTCATTTCGCAACCGCCACCTAATGTCATTCCGTGTGGAGCGACAATAACTGGAGTAGAAGAGTAGCGCACACGCATCATCGTATCTTGGAAATATTTGATGGCCATGTTCAATTCTTCGTATTCTTGTTCGACTGCCATCATGAAAATCATTCCGATGTTCGCTCCAACAGAGAAATTAGCGGCTTGATTTCCGATAACTAATCCGTTGTATTCTTTTTCAGATAAATCGATGGCTTTGTTTATGGCTGCTAGAACATCACCACCAATAGTATTCATTTTTGATTGGAATTCTAGGTTTAAGATTCCGTCGCCCAAATCGTGAATTACGGCGCCACTGTTGCTCCACACTTTTTTACTTTCGCGAATGTTATTTAGGATGATGAAAGCATCTTGACCAGGTATTTTCTCCTGTGATTTAGAAGGAATGTTATAAAAATAAGTAGCACCTTCTTTTACACTGTAAAAACTTGAGTTACCAGAAGCTATCATTTCGGTTACCCAACTTGCTGGTTCGTAACCTTCCGTTTTCATTAATTCGATTCCTTTTTCAACACCAATGGCATCCCAAATTTCGAATGGACCATTTTCCCAGCCAAAACCGGCTTTCATGGCATCGTCAATTTTGTAGAACTCATCTGTGATTTCAGGAACTCTATTCGAGCAATACGCAAACATAGCCGAGAAGTTTTTGAGGTAAAAATCGCCCGCTTTGTCTTTTCCTTTTACTAAAACTTTAAAACGATCAATTGGTTTGTCGATGGTTTTAGTTAGCTCTAATGTAGCAAACGAAGCTTTTTTCGCTGCTCTGTATTCTAATGTATCTAAGTCTAATGATAAGATGTCTTTACCTTCTTTTTTGTAGAAACCTTGACCCGTTTTGCTTCCGAGCCATTTATTTTCCATCATTTTAGAGATGAAATCAGGTAGTTTGAACAAATCGTGTGCTTCGTCATTCGGACAATTTTCATACAAACCATTAGCTACGTGAACCAAAGTATCTAATCCCACAACATCAACCGTGCGGAAAGTAGCCGATTTTGGTCGGCCAATAACTGGGCCAGTTAATTTATCGACTTCTTCAATAGTCAATCCCATTTCTTTTACTAAATGGAATAAACTTTGGATGCCGAAAATTCCAATTCTATTTCCGATAAACGCTGGAGTATCTTTGGCAACAACTGATGTTTTTCCTAGGAAACGCGAACCGTAATCCGTTAAGAAATCGAGTACTTCTTTGCTGGTTTGTGGTCCAGGAATGATTTCGAATAATTTCAAATAACGCGCTGGATTGAAGAAATGCGTTCCGCAGAAATGCTTTTGAAAATCCTCGCTTCGGCCTTCACTCATGAATTTAATCGGAATTCCAGAAGTGTTCGATGTAACCAAAGTTCCTGGTTTTCTGAATTTGTCAATTTGTTCGAAAACCAATTTTTTAATGTCCAAACGCTCAACAACTACTTCTATAATCCAATCGCATGAAGCAATTTTAGGCATATCATCAGTTGTGTTTCCAGTTGAGATTCTGTTGGCAAATTTTTGGTTGTAGATTGGCGATGGATTCGATTTTAAAGCATTCGCTAAATGGTCGTTAACCAAACGGTTGCGAACTACTTTACTTTCGAGTGTCAAGCCTTTCTTTTCTTCAGCTTCAGTCAGCGCATTCGGAACGATATCCAAAAGCAAAACTTCTAAACCAATGTTGGCAAAATGACACGCAATCCCTGAACCCATGATTCCGGATCCGACTACTGCCACTTTTTTAATTGTTCGTTTCATTTTATTTAATTGTATATTGTATAATTGTATATTGTATAATGCTTTTTTGAAAGCGATGTATTATTTGGTTTCTAGTTTACTTTGTAATTTGATAATCATGTTTTGAATATGTTGTATTTCTGCTTCTAGATAATCAAAATCCTCTTTATTTATATAGTTTAGGTTCTTACAGATTATTAAGTGTGTTTCAAATTCAAAAGCTGAACCCAATGATATTCCTAAGAAATTGCCAAAATCTTTGTCTGTTTTTCGTCCACATCCTTCTGCAATATTAGATGGAATTGAAACTGAACACCTTCTTATTTGAGACGTTAAACCATAAATCTCATCTTTTGGAAAGGTTTGAGTTTTTAAATATGTATCGGTAACTAGCTCAATTGCTTTTTGCCAAACTTTTAGTTCTTTGAAATAATTCATTTTGTATGGTGTTTAAATTTGTTATATGGCTTTTAAATACATTTTTATCAGTTTTGTTGACTTCAGTATACATTTTACAATATACATCATACAGTTCTAAAAGATCTTCTTCTCCGCAATCAAGTCATTAATTACATCAGCGACTTCCATAAAATGTTTTAGTTTTTCATTGGATATGTTTTGCTTTACTACTTCATTAAATTTCAGTACTGTATTACGAGATTGTTCTCTCATTTGTTTTCCTAAATCGGTTAAATAAATCAAAACACCACGACCATCTTCTGGGTTTTTCTTTCTAATAATCAACCCTTTTTCTTCTAGCGTTTTTAAGGTTCGCGTCAAACTAGTTGGTTCCATTCCCATTCGGTTACTAATGTAAGTGGATGGTGTTCCTTCTTCTTTATCAATGCTTAACAAGGCGAAACCGATTGCCATTGAGCCATCAAATTTTGATGCTTCTTCATTGTACATTCGGGAAACGGCTTGCCATGTGGCGCGTAACGTATAATCTATTGTTTTTTCTTTCATTAATTACGATAACGTTTTAGTTTCGAAAATCAAAGATATAAAAATTTTATTATGCACGCATACTATTTTTGATTTTTTTATGCGTGCATAGTATTTTTTGTTGAAAAATGATTCAATTAATCATAAAACTATTACAAATTATAGAGGAATTTTCTATCATGTTCATTTGTAATAAAAAAAGTGCCGCAACTTGCAAGAAGTTACGACACAATCAAAGTAGTCAACAATTAAACTTTAGTTAGTGGTTTGGGGTATTTAGATTATTTTGGGGAATAATCATATTAACAATCATAGCGTAGGTTAATTAGGGTTTGGGGCAAAAAAGTTACGACGTTAATTTATTTTGGTTTAGTTGTTTTTCACTAACACTTAGGACTACTATTTCTTTATTTTTCGAATTCTCTTCAATTCAGATTCCATCCACATTGAATCATCATCAATGTTGTTAAAATAAATTTTGCATGTTGATAATGTCAGTAGCAGACAAATTAAAATCGGAATTAAAGAAGTTGGTTTTTTAAGGTTGTTCTCAAAAAACTTAGTATTGTTAGCCAGTTGATAATTGTAAGTTGATTCATTGTTAACAAATGAATAACCAATGTCATTCATGGAATTACTGAAACTCTTTTGTTCAGGTAGCACCATAGAATAGGTTAGCTTTTCTTGAGGATTAATAGTATCATCAACTACATTTTGATTTTCGGTTGAATTCACTTTGGTAGGTGCAACTTGTGAACACGATGTAGTTAGGATTCCAACTATCATTACTGACAGAAAAGATTTTTTTAATTGCTTCATACTTTTAATTTTTTTATTGGTTGACGAAGCAAATCTATAACCTAATTATTTTTAGAAATTATGAATTTCCATCAAATGCTTATTAATTTAAATTTCGAGAGTTTTCAAGAAGTTGTTTGGCTGTAAAGCCTGTCTTCTTCTTAATGAATTGGGCAAAGTTGGTAGAATAATTGAAACCTAAATCGTAACCAATCTCTTTAATAGAGTTGGTTTCACAGAAAATCATTCGCTTAGCTTCTAATAATAATCGATCGTGTATGAGTTGTAATGGAGTTTGCCCGAAGTGTTCTTTAGTAATGAGCGATAACTTGTTTTCAGGAATATTTAATTTATTAGAATAACTGGAAACGGTATGCCATTCTTTAAAATTCTTTTCCAATAAACTCATAAATTCGATATGAATTCCTTTTGATGCGACATCTTTTACTTGCGAAAAATTCAGCAAAAAACAAACAAATGAATTCAGTTGATGAGCCAAAATGTTTTTGTAATTGAGTTGCTTACTTTCAGCAATAGATTTCATAAAACCAATAAACCGTTCCATTTCATGATAGAGGTTTTGGTCATTTTCAAATAAAATAGGTTCGCTTACAGTGGCTAATTTTCCCGCAAGTGTGTTATCGCTAACTGATTCATACGTAAACTGAACGATTTGTCCCTTGGTGCTATCGTTTCGTTTTAATAAATGAACTTGTTTTGGTAAAACAATATAGCAACTATAATCCTTGAGGTCAATTTCTCCAAAATCAACCCATTGTTTGCCTCCGCCTTTCTCACACAAAATGATTTCTAAATAATCATGACGATGCTTCTTGTGAAAGTCGTAAGGATTTTGATACGCAATGTCTTCAAAAACAACAACTTGGTTTCTGAGTGAATGCAACGGTAATTTTTCTAAGTGGTCTGACATACTATATAAATTTAGATGCCTTAGAAAATTGGGTAACAGAATTACGCTAAATTAGGGATTTATTTTTAATGACCAAAACCTATCTGTAGAATTTGTATGACGCATAGTTTTCATTAACAGTCAATTATTGCACTTTTAACTTTTTATTTGTTACAAACTAATTTTCCTATTTTTGCAAAAAACCAAACATGAATCTAATTCTCAACCGCTCTATCATTATAAAATCGATGATTGCTGGAATAGCCATTCTAAGCCTTAAAAATTTTGTGTTTAAAAACTTGTCCATTTACGGTCAGGATTTTCATGATTTAATTGAATTGTCCGATATAACCATCATATTTACGGGAGCTTTTTTTGTATTCGGATTGCTTTTGGCGGCTACCATGTCTGATTTTAAGGAAAGCGAACGAATTCCGGGTGAAATTGCCTCGAATTTAGAAGCTATCAAAGACTGGATTTATTTGTCCTTCAAAGCACCTCGAACCGGAACATCCGATTTATGCAAAGAAGAACTGAATAAAGAGTATTTGCGTAATGAGTTAATTACCATTACAGATGGAATTGTATCGTGGATTTACAGTAAAGCGAAAGATTCGAGTGTGATTTTCCCTCTTATTCGTAAGTCGAATGAAATTGCCTACTATTTTGCCGAACGCGGAGTAGACAAAGAAGCCATCAAAGGAATTCAAGAAAACACCAATGCCATGCGCAAGCAACTGACGCGTGCCTATTCTATTTCACGGAATAATTTCGTTAAACCAGCTTATATTTTACTTCAAAGCATCTTATTTATAGTAATGACTTTATTGCTCATTACCAAATTCAAAACCACAGCAGCTGATTATTTTGTGACATCAACAATCACTTTTCTATTCTGTTATTTATACCTTTTAATTGTAGGTTTGGATGATCCGTTTGATATTTCCTCAGGCGAAATAGACGTTGATCTAAAACCCATTGACCGCTTCAGACAACGATTGGTGTCGGATTTTTTGGTGTGATTTTGTTATTTTTAAAAGAGTAATGACGCACTGCAGTGCGTCTCTACGTCGTTAAGGATAGATTATTAATTTAATTTTCTATTACGTCATAACATCAAAATACTATAGTTTACAATTGTTAATTTTATTAGATGCAACGCCTAAAACAGCTATTTAAAAAATGAAAATAGAAGAAATCCACCAAACATTTGTCAGTTATTTAGAAGCCTATTATACCCAACGTTTTGATGATGTGTATTCCATGTTGTACGATCAAGATGTTCAACTATTTTATGCTAAAACTCTTGAAATTGCTGAACGAATGGATGAACTTGGTGAAGCGACACTCTTTTTAAAGCGTTTGAAAATCAACTCGATAGATCAATTGAAATCCATGACGGTTAAAGAGTTTGTTCTTTCAATTCTCAAGCTAACTCAAACAGAGATTGGAGAAAAAGAGCTCAAGCGTATCATTAAGGAAACCAAGATTATCGATGTAGAAGAAGCAACTTTTCTCAGCATTGTACATTATGAATATCCAATTAAACTCTATGATGAATGGCAAGTTGTAAGCGGTAAAGTAGAAATGATTCATTCCGAAGGAAACTGGAAACTCCTTTTTAAATCGGGTATGGAAAATGGTTTTGATCGTTTTCATTATGAAATTGATCGTTTTTATCAACTCAAAGCCAAAGATACTCCGTCTAATCTAAGACATGAAGGTGATTTGACTAAATTTACCATTACAGGTTATAAAGACTGTGTAACAGGAAAGATAGTTATTGAGCCTCGATTTAAGTACGCGGGCGAATTTTCAGAAGGTTTGGCACCTGTTCAAATTATTAAAAACTACGGATATATAAATGTGAAAGGCGAATTGGCCATCAAACCTCAGTTTGTTTATGCAAGTGGTTTCTTCGAGAAAAGAGCCAGTGTTTTAGTGGAATTCGAAGACAAAACCGAAAAATGGGGCTTTATTGATACCAAAGGAAAAATGGTAATCGAACCCATGTATGAAAATGCTAGAAGCTTTTCAGACGGTTTATGCGCCGTGCAACTCAATGATAAATGGGGATTCATAAACAAAAAAGGCGAGTTGGTGATTGAATGTAGTTTTGATGTGGTAGAAGACTTTAGTTACGGAACCGCTACCGTTGAAATTTACAATGAAGAAGGTGATTCAACTAGCTTTCTCATTGATAAAAAAGGAAAAATCACCGATATAGATTGATCTATTTATTCCGATACCGTTCCACACTTTTCTCTAAAATAAACTTAATTCGTTTGCGCAAACTTTCGGGTTGCAACACTTCCAATCCATTGCCAAATCCCAAAAGCAATCGTTCAAATTCGTAGTTTTCTGTAATCAATAAGTGAATAATTACACTGCCATCATCATTGGTTTTTATTAATCGTTGTGTGTGATGCATCGGTTTGGTCAATACATAAGGCGCATTCGTAGCATCCAGCCACAATTCAACTTTGCGCGGCTGTAAACCAGTATTTACGGTTACGCCAATCACATTTTTATAGTACTTTTCAGCATCAAAATGATATTCGGCATACGTCGTTTGAAAATCGTAATCAATTGCAATGATTCGGTCCAAAGCCAAATTAGTAATTGGCGCACTGGCTCTTTTTTTACCCACCAAAAACCAGCGATTGTTGAATTCTTTTAAAATGTACGGATGAAATAAAAACGAGTTTTCCTCGGTCGATTTAAATGATTTATACGTAATGGTAAGTACTACTTTTTTAATGATGGCTTGGTACAACTCATCCAAAAAATGCAGTCCTTTTAAATGTTCGTTTTTGTCCAAATGAATGACAGGTTGCGTATGCGACTTTTCGGCGTAAATCTTATCTTCCAAACGCTGTAAAATATCTGAAACATCATTAAACAACGAAAAATCCTTAAACTGCTTCAACATCGAAACCGTTTCTGTCAAAACGTTAATATCGGTTTCCGTCAGTGGAATATCCGTAATCGTAAAATCCTCATCCTCGTATTTGTAAAACTTTTTGTCGTACACCACAATTGGCGCATTGTAACCCAATTTCTCACTGCGCATCATCTGAATGTCCAATTGCACCGTGCGTTTACTCACCGGATTTTCCCTTCCTTCGTATTCGTACAACGCATCCGAAACGGCTTCCATCAAATCCTCCAACGTCCAAGTACGGTAACGGTTTTGCAAGCATTTATCAATGGTTTTATACCGAATTAACGCATTTTTATTCTGTGACATATAAGTTGGATATTTGTAGTTTAATTTTGCCTTCTGCCTTCTGCTTTCTGCTTTCTAAATAATGGCGTCTCCTTTCAGGCCGCGCTTTCGGCTTTATCTTTTTTCGTGCCTCAAAAAGGATACCGCCTCAATCACTGACGCATCACCTTAACATTGCAATTTCTCGTTCAATATTGGCTCTTGCTTGTTGTTCGTATTGAGTTCTAAAGGCTGCCGTTTGAAAGATAAATTCGTTTTTCAAAAAATGGTCAAGCGCTTTTTTCCGTCCAGGTTGATACATAAAGTTAGGATAGATTCGATACTCTTTCCGAATTTGATTGCAATAAATTTGATAATCATTCCACTCTTTCGCCAAAATCCGTAAATCAAAATCAATCAACCAATTGATGTCTTCTATTGCATTATTTTGATGCAATTGGGTAGCGCAAATCATGTCAAATACTAAATCTTTATCAAGTTTCGCATCATCAGGAAGAATCGAAACTGCTTTCTCAGCACTTTTTAATTCGTTGTCTTTTCGCGTTACTTTATATACATAATCGTGGTAAAAAATGCTGTACAACACTTCATCCGGAAATTGCAATTCCGACTCATAAACAGCATACAAAGCAATCATTTCTTCCAAATGATTTAGATTGTGGTAGTGACGAGCTGGTGCCGAATACATTTTTTCCAGTTCCAGCCATAAAGTGTTAATTTCATTAAGATTGAAACCAATTTTGCTTAATAGTCTGGAATACGTTTCTTTGAGTTGCATTACTCTTGGATTTAAATTTTGTTTTGCTGTACCTACTTTTTGAGTTGTAATATGGGTTACTAATTGATAATAAAAAAACTACTCGTCCTTTTGAACTATTTTTTCATTCCTATCTTTTCCAAATGCTTTATCAAAACATTCTTGAATTTCTAAAATGTCTTCTTGTGAATACCGTCTTGAAAAATGAATTGGAATAGCATCCACCACTTGTGATTCTTTCATTACAGCTCCAGAAGCACTAGCATAACTATGAAAGTTGGTTTCAGCAAAATCTTTTTCATCATCTTTATAAAAAGCCTCAATGTACACCAAATCAACATTTTTAAAAGTAGTTTTTATTTTCTCCCTGTTTTCACTAATTGTAGCATGATCCATAATGATACCTAATCGAAACCCTGCTGTTCTTTTTAGTAAATGAAAAAGTTCTTTTGCTATATAAGGTGTATTGTCAACTATGATTTCTATTTCCTCATTATTTTGAAAAAATGCATTTCTCAATTCAGACATCGATTTTCCTTTAGGAAATTCAACATTCTCTTCGTTAAAATTTATTTTGTCATTCGCTTTGAATAAATAAGCGATAGAAGGTGTTTTGTGATCAAGGATAGTAAAAGTTACCTCAATGCTTTCGTCAGTATAAAGTAAACCTTCTCTTCTTTTGGGCGCACTAATTTCCCAAAAAGGAGGACGAACCTCATAAACATTAATTTCTTCGGGAGATACAATTTCCCGTATTTGATAACAAATTGCACTATCATCCACTAAATTCCAGGTGTACGATTGAAGTCGAGAAGCTACATGATTCTGAATATTTTTGGGTCCACAGATAATAATAGTTTCTCCACTTCCTATTTGATGACGAAATAGTCCATCAAAATTTGAAAAATGATCAATGTGGGTATGACTTATAAAAATAGCAGACAGGTTTTGCGCTTCTTTTACAGAGAGTAAACTAGCTTCTCCACAGTCACAAAGATACTTTCTAGTACTATTTTCTACATTTATTAATATACTTATGTCTTCACTAGGAAGACTCTTTATTTCAGCGTGTAACATTTATTTATTTTAAATCTTAGATTAAAAGTATCCAAAAATAGAGTTTCTTTTTTACTACGCAAAATAATTGCGCAGTAGTTTTGAAATCTTTGTTCATCAAAAAATAACAACCTGATGGGTTCATCGGAAATCCATCAGGTTCGAAAAAAAACAGAATTATGAAAACACCAATCAACGGAAACGATTTAATCGAATTAGGATATCCACAAGGAAGCGTAATTGGCATCGCCTTAAAAATAAACAGCAAACGAAATGGCTACAACCGCGAGCAAATGATGGAACATTACACTTCCATTCTAACGGCACCAGAAAACTATATCGACGACGCTGTGTTTTCTAAATTGGCAATAGCTCTTATTGAAAAAGCCAACGAAAAACCAGAAGATTTCATCCAGTTGAATCCAACTCCAAACGCCTTTTCTGCCTACGGATTGGACCACATCGAAGAAGGTGCGCGCAAACAAATGGAAGTAGCGATGCAATTACCGGTTACTGTGGCTGGAGCTTTAATGCCCGATGCGCATCAAGGTTATGGTTTGCCTATTGGCGGAGTTTTGGCTACTAAAAACGCGATCATTCCCTACGGTGTGGGTGTCGATATTGGGTGTAGAATGGCCTTGTCAGTATACGATATCAACGAAGAGTTCTATTTTGAAAATGAAGCTACCTTCAAAAGAGAATTAATCGCACATACCAAATTTGGTGCTGGTCATGGTTTTACGGGTCAATACAAATCCGATCACGAAGTTTTAGAACATTCGTTGTTTACCGAACATTTGTTCATCAAAAACCTAAAAGACAAAGCATGGTCGCAATTGGGTTCGTCCGGTGGCGGAAATCACTTTGTGGAATTCGGAATCCTAGAGTTTGCTCAAGACGACACCATCCTCAACATTCCAAAAGGGAACTATGTAGCTTTACTTACACATTCGGGTTCGCGTGGTTTTGGAGCCACAGTCGCTGGTCATTACACCAAAATGGCCAAAGAAGTGTGCAAATTACCCGAAATCGCCAAAAACTTAGCGTATTTGGATATGAACACCGAATTAGGTCAAGAATATTGGTTGGCGATGAACTTGGCAGGCGATTACGCTTCGGCGTGTCACGAGGTAATTCACGTAAAAATGCAACAAGCCTTAGGTGCGACCGTTTTGGCCAAAGTCGAAAACCACCACAACTTTGCGTGGAAAGAAGTGTGGAACGGCGAAGAAGTAATTGTGCACCGAAAAGGCGCTACTCCAGCCGGAAAAGGCGTCATGGGAATCATTCCAGGTAGTATGACGGCGCCCGGATTTTTAGTCAGAGGAAAAGGTGAGGAGAACGCCATCAATTCGGCTTCGCATGGCGCCGGACGTCAAATGAGTAGAACCAAAGCCGAAAATACGATTACACACGAAGAGATGAAAGCGGTGTTGAACCATCACGGAGTTACCTTAATTGGCGCGGGTTTAGACGAAGCTCCGATGGCGTACAAAGACATCAATTTGGTAATGGAATCGCAAAAAGAATTGGTAGATGTAGTGGCCAAATTCACACCCAAATTAGTTCGAATGGCCGACGACGGCAGCCGTGAGGATTAGTGTTCAGTGTTCAGAAAGCAGAAGGCAGAAGGCAGAAAGCAGATTTGAAAAGATACAATTTTAGCGTAGAACAATAAAAGTATTCAGTTTCAGAAATAACAATTGTATTAAAAGTTTAAAATCAGCGTAAATTCGTGTAAATCAGTTTTGTCCGCGTTCCAAACAACTGTGAGCAAAGTGAACATTTCCCAGTCCAAATTTTGAAGCTTAGTGACTTAGCATCTTTGCGAGAAATTAATTTAAAAACAAAAAAACTAAAATGAAAACATACATAGACATTGGAATTAACCTTACCAATAGGCAATTCCAAAATGACATCGACGACATCGTGCACAACGCACTCGACGCCGATGTATCGCACATGATACTCACAGGAACGAGTGTGCACAAAAGTCAAGAATCGGCCAAAATAGCCGCCAATTATCCCGAAGTTTTATATTCTACAGCCGGAATCCACCCGCACGATGCCAAAAGTTTTGACGCCAATAGCATCAGTCAACTCAAGGCATTGTTGCAAAAAAAACACGTGGTGGCAGTAGGTGAGTGCGGACTCGATTTTGACCGCGATTTTTCGCCACGAGACCAACAAGAACGCTGCTTCAAAGCGCAACTCGAATTGGCTATTGCCACACAAAAACCGCTTTTCCTTCACGAAAGAGCGGCTTTTTCGCGTTTTATGGCGATTACCAACGACTATCTTCAGCAGTTGCCCAAAGCGGTGGTACATTGTTTTACAGGAAACCTAACCGAAGCCAAGACCTATTTGGACAACGGTTTTTACATTGGTTTTACAGGCGCCATTAGCGATGCGAATCGTTTTGCTCATTTAAAAGAAGTAGTGCGCTACGTACCGCTCGATCGATTGATGATTGAAACCGATTCACCTTTTATGCTGCCCAAAAACGTACCTAAAACCAGTTTAACTCCATACCATGAACGCCGCAACGAACCCGCTTTTTTGCCCTACGTAGCAGGAACCATCGCGCAGTTCAAAGGCATTGGTTTGGATGTAGTGACCTTACATTCGAGTCAAAATGCGGTGGTGTTTTTTGGGTTGTAAAAGCTAAAAAGGGTGTTTTCCCTGTAGTGTGGTGGTGGTTTTTCCTGTACATTTGAAAAAGTTAGAAATTAGTGCGGTTTGCGGGAAACCGTAAAATGAGTAGCCAAATCCAACCTAACTTTGTTAGCGTGTTTTTATTCGACATTGAATTGAGTAGTGGGAGGAAGATGAGTGCGGAGTTGGATTGGGTTTTTAGGGGATTGATAAAATAAAAAGTTATGAAAATAAAGCAATTAGGTGTTAAAAATTTTAGATTACTGGATAATACGGTTTTAAATGTCGAAGATGATATTACAATTATTGTTGGGAAAAATAATACAGGAAAAACTTCTTTATTTGAAGCAATTAATGTTTTTATAAAAACACAAGAGATATCTTTTGAGGATTTTTCTCAGAGTACATATTCAATTTATAATAGACTTGTTGATTTTATAATAAAAGTTGATTTTAGTTCAATTTCTGACAGACGGAAGGAAATTTTTGAAAAAATAATTCAAAATCAAATTCCAAAAGTTCAATTATATATTAAAGTTGAATATGATGTTCAAAAAGACTCTCTTATTAATCTAAGTGAATTTATTACTGATTTAGATGAAAATAGAAATGACGCTACTATTTTAATTAGTTACGAATCAAATAATACTTTAGGATTGTTTTCTTCTTTTTTAAAAAGAGAAAAAGAAGAAGTAAACATAATTTCTTGGTTGAAACAGAATATTAAAACTTTTTATCAAATTAAATGTTATGCAGTTGATATAAATTCAGATTTCAAAAAGGAAATAGATTTGAGTTTTAAAACTAAAATCGAAAAAATAATTTCATTCGAAGATATAAAGGCATCCCGCACATTAGATGACACAAAGTCTGATAGAAATAAAACATTAGCAACAGGATTCTCTCATTATTATAGAGAGCGAGATAAAACTAAAGAAGATGTTAAAACTCTTGAAGATACTTTAGAAAATGTATCTGTCGTTTTAAAAGGTGAATATGCAAAAGTACTTAAAGAAGTTATAGAGGATTTAAATAATTTTGGTGCTTCAACTCCAATTACAATTCCCGAAATTGAGATTGATTCTGAGTTTAATTCTGAATCTGTAATAAAAAATAACATAAAATATTATTATAGACATGAAGGTATAAATCTTCCTGAAAGTTATAATGGCTTGGGATATAGTAATCTGATCTTTATGGTCTTAGAATTGACGAGCTTTATAGAAAGATTTAAAAATTCTGCTGAAGAAAAAAAATCAGAATTTCTAACAATATTAATTGAAGAGCCAGAGGCACATATGCATCCTCAAATGCAGCAAATATTTATAAAACAAATATCAAAGAAAATTAATTTAGCAAGAGCTGAGGGTATTAATATTCAACTTATTATAACAACACATTCATCACATATTATTGCGGAAGCAGGAGTAGATTTGAATAGAGGATTTGATAGAATTCGTTATTTTAATAAAGTTGATGGAAAGCTTGAGATTAATGATTTTAACAACTTTAGGCATAAAGAAAGTGATAAAGAAACTTTTCGTTTTTTGAAGCAGTATCTTAATCTTCATAAATGTGATATTTTTTTTGCTGATAAAGTAATTATTGTTGAAGGCATTACCGAGAAAATGATTTTACCATTAATGATAAATAAAGTAGCACAAAGTTTAAATAACGAATATATAAGCGTTTTAGAAGTTGGCGGCAATTATACTCACAAATTTAAAGAGCTTTTAAAATTCATTAAAGTTAAAACTTTGATTATAACTGATATTGATTCTGTAGACCCAGCTGAAAAAAGACGATCATGTTCTACTAGTACGGCAAATTCTGTGACTTGTAATTCAACATTAAAAGATTGGATACCTAAAAAAGAAAATATAACGGATTTAATAAATTGCTTTGAAGAAGAGAAATTTGAAGGGAATTTAATTAGAGTAGCCTACCAAATTAAAGAAAGTGATAATGATTTTTATGTAGCGCGAAGCTTAGAAGAATCTATCATTTATAAAAATTTGGATTTTTTTAAAAATAAATTCAAAGATAATAATATATCAGAAGAAGAAATTTTAATTGAAGTGAAAAGTAAATTTGAATTACTCAAAAAAGTCAACCTTTCTGGCGATATTGATATTTATAAGTTATCTCCAAATTCAGACGAAAAATCTCAATTTACTTTTGATTTAATGACTTTTAATGAAGAAGAGGCAGGACTAAAATGGGAAGTTCCCTTGTACATAAAAGAAGGTTTAGAGTGGTTAGCAGGAATGTGTATAATTAATTTTAAATAATGTTTAATTATGGACGCATTTGAACAAATAGCCAATCACATTGAAAATAATAGAAGTTTTGTCTTAGAAGCTGGTGCAGGCTCAGGAAAAACATATACACTTATACAGACCTTGAATTATTTAATAAAAAACAAGGGAGAAAAAATTCGTTATAATAATCAAAAAATCATATGCATTACTTACACAAATGTTGCTAAAAATGAGATTATTGAAAGATTAGAACATAATCCTATAATATTAGTCTCTACAATACACGAGTTTCTGTGGGATTGTATAAAGTCTTACCAGAAACAATTAAAAATAGAATTATGTAAATTAAATGAAATTAGATATAATGAAGATTTTACAAATGGAAAGGATTCAAAATATTTACCTGATTTATCAGAAAGAATAGGTAAAATAATTTCAGTAAACTATGATGACACAGCATTCAGAGATTTTGAAAAGGGACAACTGCATCATAATGATGTGATTAGTCTTTCAGAAATGATGTTTAGAAATAATATTTTGTTAACTAATATTTTAGCTCAAAAACATCCTTATATATTAGTAGATGAGTATCAGGATACAGCAACAGAAATAATATCTGCATTAATTGATTTTTTATTAATTCGAAATCAAAATAAAATTGTTTTAGGTTTTTATGGAGACTCATACCAGAAAATATATGATACAGGTGTAGGAGATTTAGAGAAATATTATACAGATGAAGACTCTAAATTATTAGAATTAGTAAAAAAAGAAGAAAATTATCGTTCTTCTAGAGCGGTAGTTGATCTTTTAAACAATTTTAGAACTAATATCAGACAAATTCCACAGAAAGATTTAGAAGGAAGTGTGAAGTTTGTTTATTGTACTTATTCTCCGTCAAGAACCCCTAAAATCAATAAAAAAACAGGTGAGATAATTTATAAAAATGGGGAAATAGATTTTGAAGAGAAAATAACAGAGTATGAAAGACGAATAGAACTACCTAAAAATGAAAATTATGATAAACTAGTTGATTCACTTATAAAAAAAGGTTGGAATTTTAAAGAAAATAGTTTAGACAAAATTTTAGTTCTTGCAAATAGTAGAGTTGCAAAAAGAGCTAATTTTGGAGGATTATATCAAGTATATAGCACACGAAATAGTTTAACAGTTAAAGATCAATTATTAGATAGGAATCATTATCTGATAAAGTATTTTACTGGTTACGTCGATAAAAAGACCTCACAAGAGAGAGAAATAGGTTTAGAACATTTGATTTATTTTTCGGAATCAAAAAACGATAATGAAGTGATTCGTTTTCTCAAAAAGCAAGGAAGTTTATTAGATGTTGAATTTAGACACATCCTAAAAACTCAAATAGGAGAAATTTTAAAAGAATTAATTGAAAAAAGAAAGACGAAAACAATTGGGGAAGTGTTTAATTTTATTCAAGAAAAAAAAATAATGAGAACACCTGATAGTTTTTACAAACTTAAAGAAAGAATATCAATTGACATAGATACAATCGAAGAAGGAGCCGATAAAGAAAGAATAAAAAAAGATAAATTATTATATGATAGTTTTATGAATTTACCATATAGTCAAGTTATTAATTTTTTCAACCATACTCAAAATAAAACTGTTTTCTCTACAAAGCATGGAACAAAAGGTGATGAATATAGAAATGTATTAACTGTTATTGATGATACTGAATGGAAAGTAGAGTATAATTTTGAAAATTTTTTTAATGGTAAAGAAGAAAAACCAGAAAGAAGATTAAGGACAAGGAATCTTTTTTATGTAGAATGTTCAAGAGCAAAAGAAAACTTAGTGGTTTTAGCTTTGTCTGAAATGAATCAAGTAGCAATTGAGAATTTAAAAAAATGGTTTGGTGAGAAAAATGTTTTGTCAATAGAAGAATTTTTGGCTGTATGAAACCAGCTGTGCAAAGTCTCCTGACTTTGCGCCACATAAAACAATATCAGGTGTCAACGGATTTGAAATCAGTACAATCAGTATTATCCGTGGCTAACCTTTGCGACTTGGCGTCTTTGCGAGAAAATACTAAAAAATTCATTTATACAGAATTCTTGCCTTATATTCGTACTACAACAAATACAATGAAAGCAATACTTCTACAGAACTATAAATTTGCCATTATCATAGGCCTTGGTCTTGTCGTGTTGGTTGTTTTCACAACCTTGAACACTACTCCCGAACCCCAACAAAAACAGCTTGCACAACAAACCACCGACCTCAAATTCAAAAAAGGCGAGCAACTCTATCGCGCCAATTGTATTGCGTGTCATGCCTACAACATGAAAGACGCAGGAACAGCGCCAGCTTTGGGCGAAATCACCAAACAACGCGATCTAAAATGGCTGTACGCTTACACACGAAATCCTTTCGCTACTCGATTTAAAAATGATCCCATTGTGTTGCAAATTAGAGCGAAAAATTGGGGTGTAATGCCAGCTGCGCCTCATCTCAAAAACGAAGATTTGGACGCCATCTATTATTACATCGAAGAACGCTACCAAATGACGTTGAAAGGAATTCCAGTACCACTTTATTTTAGATTTCCCGAATCGGAAAACAAAAATGCGCAATGGTGCATTCACATTGTAAAAGAGAATCAACCGATTCTTTTTGCGCGTCACACCACCAAGAAGCAATGGTTTTTTGGTTGCAAAGAAAAGCATGCCTCCAACGAATGGAAACCAACTACGTTGCATCAAGTATTTGAAAAAGACACTACGGTAGATGATGCAAGTTTTCTGCCTGAAGGATTTTACGCCAAACGATCTTCTAAATTGAGTGAATGGGAATCTTTTAAAGATTAAACAAAAAAAGTTGCCCTTTTCAGAGCAACTTTTAATCAATTATAGTGTTTCCGCTAAACCATCGGGAACCAATTGGTAGTGCGACAATTTCATGCTGATACTGGCTCTACCGCTGGTCAGTGTTCGCAAATCGGAAATATAACCGAAAGTCCTACTCAACGGAACCTTTGCGGTAAACGTTTTTCGCGAGCCTTTATCATCAATCGATTGGATGATTCCACGACGCTTGTTGATGTCGGTCGTAATGACACCGGTATACTCATCAATACTTTGAATTTCTACGAGCATAATCGGTTCTAACAATTTGGGTTCACACAAAACAGCCGCTTCTTTATAGCCATAACGTGCGGCCAATTCAAAATCGAATGCATGCGAATCTTGCACGTGAGTCGAACCATCCAACAAAACCACTTTCATGCTTTCGACAGGATAACCTTTCAACACTCCAATTTCCATGGCGTCTCGGAATCCTTTTTCAACCGAAGGGATGAATTCTTGCGGAACCACACCACCTTTAATTTGATTGACGAATTCCAAGCCCAAACCCTCATCAGTTCTCGGACCAATGCTGAAGGTAATATCAGCAAATTGTCCGCTACCACTGTTTTGCTTCACAAACTTTTGTCGATGCGTTACCGTTTGCGTCAGTAGCTCTTTGTAAGCTACTTTTGGTTTTCCTTGGTTGACTTCAATTCCGTGGGTCAATCGGATTTTTTCCAAGGTAACTTCCAAATGCAATTCGCCCATACCACTCAAAATCATTTGCCCGGTTTGAACGTCTTTTTCCAATGCTAACGATGGATCTTCATCTAAAATTTTAGACAATACCAATCCGAACACTTTCTCATCATTTTGAGTTTTAGGCTCAATGGCAACCCGAATCACAGGAACCGGAAGTTGAATCGATTCTAAAAGTAAAGGCAAATCCATATTCGATAACGAATCACCCGTTTTAGCTTCTTTCAATCCAACAACAGCTACAATGTCGCCCGCTTTTCCTACGTCAATTTGAAGGGTTTTATCGGATTGCATTTGTAAAATCCGCGTGATGCGAACCTTTTCTCCAGTGCGTACATTCAAAATGGTATCACCAGTGGCAATACTTCCCGAATAAATACGAACCATCGACAATTTACCCATAAACTTATCACTGATTACTTTGAAAACCAAACCAGTAAACGACGCATCGGATGTACGTTCCAAAGCCACTTTTTCGCCCGTTTTGGTTTGAATACCTTCTATTAATTGTTGATCCTCAGGCGATGGCAAATACAAAGCAATAGCATCCAACAGCGGTTGAACGCCTTTGTTTTTATAAGCTGCTCCACATAAAATCGGAGTCAATTGGCTGTTCAAGACACAATTTCGAATGGCTTGTTTGACATCTTCTTCACTGTATACAAATGGAGCTTCAGTGTAAAGTTCGAAAAACACATCATCGTGTTCTGCTAAGGTTTCCAACATTTCATAGCGCGCTGTTTCCGCTTCTTCTTGGAAGGCAACTGGAATTTCAACTTCGTTCCACACATCGCCCGTTTCATCTTCCCAAATCAAGGCTTTATTTCGAATTAAATCGATAACTCCAACAAAATCATCTTCACTTCCCATCGGAATTTGCAACGGTAATGGAATGGTATTCAATCGCGATTGGATTTCGGAAATCACCGACTCAAAGTTGGCTCCTTGACGATCCATTTTATTGATGAAACCCAGTTTAGGAATGCCGTATTTTTCAGCTTGGAACCAAACGTTTTCCGTTTGAGGTTCTACTCCAGAACTCGCGCAGAATAAAGCGACAACTCCATCTAAAACGCGCAATGAACGTTCTACTTCTACAATAAAATCGATGTGTCCAGGCGTGTCAATCAAGTTGATGTTGTACGTCGATTCACTTTGTTTCCATTGAGTTGAAATCGCTGCAGAAGAAATGGTTATTCCACGGTTTTTTTCTTGGATATCCTTATCCATAGTGGTATTTCCATCATCAACGTTCCCCATTTTATGGATTAAACCTGTGTAATACAACATTCTTTCGGTTACGGTTGTTTTACCAGCATCAACGTGAGCTATGATTCCTATATTTCGAGTGTTATTTAACTTTTTCATTTTAAAATATTTTATAATTATACTACTTTTTTTTGATTATCATTCGTTTGAATGACGAACGAACGGAATACAGGTAGCAATAAAAAAGCCTCTCTAAATAGAAAGGCTTTCATGTATATTTTAATGAAGGTTTACTATTTAGATATCAATTTTAGAGCTACCACAAAGCACTGCTCTGATGGCACTATTTGACGCGATAATATGTCTTTTGTTGAATAACATAATTGATTTTATTTGTAATCGGGTGCAAATATAAAGCAATAAATGAAATACACAACTTTTTGTTTTTTCATGAATTTTGATGTTGGTGTGCCTATCTTTAGTTCAATTTAGTATTTTAGCTCAATGACAAAGCAAAAAAACAGAGGCAAAGAAGCCAGCGATGATTTGATTTTTGGAAATGCGGTTGAACAAACCAAAATCAAAAATGCTGTGGCCGATTTATCGTATTTGTTGACCAAAGGCTATCCCGAAAAATCAACCTTAGAATTGGTTGGAAATCGCTATCGATTGACCGCACGACAACAAAGAGCTGTGATGGGAATGAGTGCCTCAGACCAGCAAGTTGAATTTCGGAAGTTGCATCAAATTAGTAGCAACCAATTGAAAGGGAAAGAACTCATTATTGATGGTTTTAATGTGCTAATTATTCTAGAAAGTTTGTTGTCTGAAGCCTATATTTTTAAAGGGAAAGATGGTTTTTACCGCGATTTATCCAGTGTGTACGGAACGTATAAAAAAGTGCAACAAACGTCGACAGCGATTGATTTGATTAAAGATTTTTACCTTGAAAATGAAATTTTGAAAATCCATTGGATATTTGATAAACCCGTTTCGAATAGTGGTCGATTGAAAAAAATAATTGAAGAAATTGCGGCAAGTGATAATCTGAATTGGACGGTAGAGTTGGATAACAATCCAGACAAAAAAATAGCGGAAAGTACAACTGTCGCATGTTCTTCTGATGCATGGATTTTAGATCGTGTTGAGATGAATTTTAATTTGGTTGAATATGTACTACTAAAGCACAACTTAAAAGTTACTGCCTTACATTTTTAAAATTGTATGTAGAAATGGAAAAAGAAACCACTTACGGATTTAACCCAACAGAATGGGAGCATTGCTTGAAAGTACTTTCAATATTGAAAGACAATCCTTTTGAAAATCCAGATAATGAAAAGTTTGCGGGCTTAATCACCAAGATTCATAAAAATGCTAAGAAAAACCTTCGATCAACGAGTGAGTCTGAGCGGAAAAAGGCAGACATAGAAACCATTTTAAATGCCGAATTATCAAAAAAAGCGTTAGAAGGAGAATCGTTGTTTTGGGATGATACTAAAAAACAGCATCATTTTACTGAGTTGAATTCACCAAAAGCCTGTTATTGTTGTAATGAGACCTATACTTTAGCCCATTCATTTTACAACAGACTTTGTCCTTCTTGTGCTGATTTGAATTACGAAAAAAGATTCCAAAATCAGGACTTAACCAATAGAAACGCAATCATTACTGGCGGTAGAGTAAAAGTAGGTTATGCTACCACCTTAAAGCTACTGCGAAGTAATGCTAATGTGGTTCTGACAACTCGTTTTCCAGCTTTAGCCTTAGAGCAATTGGCGCAAGAATCGGATTATGCAGATTGGAAAAATCGATTGGTAGTTTATGGACTCGATTTGCGCAATCTTAAAGCAATAAACGAATTTATTTTATTCTACAAATCCAAATATGAAAGCTTAGATATTTTAATCAATAATGCGACTCAAACCATCAAATATCCAGATAATTATTATCAGCCCTTAATTGAAAAAGAACAAAATTTGTTGATTGATTGGAACTCTAATCCTAAATTAATTGCTAATTCTACACCCATTTTTAAAGAGGTAAAATCGTTAGAATATGCTAAAAATGAGAAAACAGTAGTTCGTCTAAATCGATTCGGACAACCTGTTGATTCAAGAGATAAAACCAGTTGGAATTCAACTCTTGAAGAAATTGAACTGCACGAACTCATCGAAGTAAACTTAATCAATCAAATTGCACCTTACGTTCTCATTAAAGAGTTGAAACCGTTGTTCAATCAATCTAATTTTGTAGAAAAATTCATTGTGAATGTCACTTCTTCTGAAGGTATGTTCAGTTACACCAAGAAAACCATTTTTCATCCACATACAAACATGACCAAAGCGGCGCTCAACATGATGACGCTAACTTCTGCCAAAGAGTTTGCAGAAAGCAGCATTTTTATGACCAGTGTTGATGTGGGATGGATTTCAACTGGCGCAAAAGAAAGTCTGAGAGAAAAACAATTCGAAAATGGTTACATTCCGCCTTTGGATTCGGTTGATGGTGCCAGTCGGATTTTAGATCCAATTATTCAAGGAATAAATGGAACCATTTTGCATGGTGTTTTATTGAAAAACTACAAAGTTTCAAGCTGGTAATAAAGGTGTTAGCTCAATTGGAAGAGCGCTTGCCAAACAAGCAAGAGGTTGCAAGTTCGAGTCTTGCACACCTTCTAAAAAGGTTAAGAAAGGCGAAACCGGACTCAAACCAGTATCTGTAATTTTGAGGTAACTATTTTTTCAATTAAACTATTCGCCTTTCCTTGTTGCAAATATATAGAAATGGAGATTTTTTTTCAGAATAAAATTTATATTTGTTTTTTTGAAAGTCATGATTGCAGCGCTAGATGTTCATTACAAGGAAAATTATGCCAAGACGGTACTTCTAATTTTTGAGAATTGGACCAGTGAAAGTTACCATGAGTGTATCGAAGTTAAAACTACAGAAATCACTGAATACATTCCGGGTGAGTTTTATAAAAGAGAACTTCCGTGTCTTTTAGAAGGATTAAAAAGAATAGATTTAAACAGCATTGAAGTAATTATTATTGATGGTTACATTTATGTTGATAATGAGGAAAATAGTGGTTTGGGTGGACATTTATATCACTCTTTGAATGAACAAATACCTATTATTGGAGTTGCTAAAACCAAATTTGCCAATAATTCAGAAACTGCAGTTGAGGTTTTTAGAGGTGAAAGTAAAAATCCGCTCTACGTTTCAGCGGTTGGAATCGAGAAAGAAAAGGCTGCAGAACAAGTTAAAAAGATGTTTGGTGACTATCGATTACCGCATTTGTTAAAAATAATGGATCAAAAAACAAAGGAAGAGTAAGTATGGAAGAAAATAAGCTTCCTTTTATAGAAACTATTTACCATTTGCGCACTATTGAGCAAGTGATTTTGTATACCAAAGTCTTAAAAATCTCTAGTAAAGAAGAAAAAGATACGCTTGAGTTTTTGGAGGATGAATACGAAAAAGAATGCCTGAATTATCCTTTTCAAGCACCTAATTTTGATAAAGAAGCGGCTTTGTGGGCAAGTAAAATAGTTTATTTTTCGGCACAATTGCTTTTGAACAGAGAAGACACCGAAAAAGAATTGAATGTACTGTTACCCCAATTTAAAGGAACAATTAATGCATCAAGTATTTTGTCTGCCGATTTATGTTTGCGTTTTTTACCACAGATTGTCGGACAAATGAAAGAATTCGACTCTGAAGACAAAATCAACCCTATACTTGAATCGTTTTTAGTTGATTTTCATTATTCCAATATTGGTTACCAAAACACCACAGAGCACTTTAACTTAATTGGGTTTGAAAATGCCTGTTACCAGCAATTATACCTCAATAGAGTATGCAAACGAAAAGACAAATTAATCGCTCAAAATCCAGAAATTAACCGACTTTTGCATTCCAATTTTGGAGATTATAAAAAGTTGTTTTGGAAAGAGTTGGAACCAGTCGAAAAAGTAATAGAATGAAAAATTATTTAGCAAAATTTATTGAAGAGCCTACCAAAGAAAATTTTTTGTTGGTAAGAAATGATATTGTCTCTGATGAAAACTACAATCCGTATTCTAAAGATTGGGATCAATTAACCGATTTACTCGATGCAGAAAAATACGAAGAAGCAATCGAATTCAGTACGGTGAACTTGTTTTTAAGTCCAAGAGCACATTTGTACAAACAATACGCTTATGAAAAATTAGGCAATCAAAACTATGCTGACATCGAAGGTATGATAGCACATCGTATCATGGACGGAATTGAAATGACTGGAGACGGAACAATAGAAAATCCGTATTTGGTCACAAGTATCATAGATGAAAGCGATATGTTAATGCGTTGGGACGAAAACTTCTTTTCTCAATCTTTAAAACACAGTAACAATAAATCGTTTGACATCATTACAACGGTTTCTGGAAAGGAATACTATTTTGATATTACCGATTGCTACAAAAGCCTAGAAAAGAACAGAGGTTCTAATAATAGAATTGATTTAATGAAAGAAATAGAAACTCTTTTAGAAGAAAAACCAACCAAGAAATGGTGGGAGTTTTGGAAATAAATAATAGACTAAAATGAATACTTTACAACTCACATTTCTTTTCTTAGGAATCATCACAAGTATATTTTTCTTTTTATCCAATGTTTTTTATGGTTGGCTGATAAAAAAAGCTTCCAAAAGGGTGCAAGAAGTAAATATGATGGCTTATTTCGGAAAGCCTTTATGGGAATTTAAAAAGGATGAAATCACATTTAAATTAGGGTATTTACCTCTTAATGCCTATTTGAAACCATATGATGCAGATGAAATATACAATGAAATTAATGAGTTTACCCGAAAATCGATAATGGTTCAATTGGTTATTTTTTTGGTTTCTGGGTTGTATTTGTATGTCAACCAAATGGATTTTCTAGTAGGTTTTGAAAGTCTAAAAAAAATGGGACAATTTGCAGTTGAGTCCATTGATTATAAAAATTTTAAATCGTTTTTTGCAGCACATGCAACATCTAAATTAACGTATTTCTTTTTCCTTCTCAATTCTTTTTCAGCGCTTATGATGATGTATGCTTTTTTTCAATATGTTTTGTTCAAGCAAAGAATTTTATTATTAATCATAGGCACCTTTTTTAGTTTTTCGATACTCTATTTTTTCTACAAAATGGAAACCCATATTTCGTTCTTACAAATTGGTGTTTATTGGGTTTCGAGTTTGTTTTTATCAGCACTATTTCTTTTATTGTCCACAAAATTAATCTCAAATAAATAATGACTTCTTTAGAAAAATTAAACGCCTTATTGCAACACGTCAAGCATACATTCATCGGTAAAGATGATATTGTTGATTTACTTGGAATCACCTTATTAGCAAGAGAAAACGCTTTTTTATTAGGTCCGCCAGGAACAGCCAAAAGTGCTATTGTGCGCGGTTTGTCGAATGGAGTAGAAGACGGAAAAAACTTTGAGTATTTGCTCACCCGTTTCACCGAACCTAATGAAATTTTCGGACCTTTTGATATTCGTAAATTGAAAGATGGCGACTTGGTAACTAATACCGAAGGAATGATGCCCGAAGCTTCTATGGTTTTTTTGGATGAGATTTTCAATGCCAATTCAGCTATTTTGAATAGCTTATTAATGGCACTTAATGAAAAAATATTCCGTCGTGGAAAAGAAACAAAAAAATTGCCTGCTTTGATGTTTGTTGGTGCGAGCAATATTCTTCCTGAAGATGAAGCACTCAATGCTTTACTTGACCGCTTTCTTATTCGCGTAAAATGTGATTATGTGAATCCCGATTTACTTACCGAAGTGCTTTTGGCCGGTTGGAAACTCGAAAACAATTCGAATGGAACAGTTCCAACCATCAAATCGGATGAGATTCGTGAACTCCAAATTCAATGTAGGAAAGTTGATTTATCACCGATACGAAAAGAATACGTTGATTTAATTCATAGTTTAAGAAACACCGGAATCAATGTATCCGATCGACGCGCCGTAAAAATTCAGAATTTGATTGCTGCTAGCGCCTTAATTTGTGGTCGTGAAGAAGCCATTATTTCCGATTTATGGGTGTTGAAATTCATTTGGGACACCGAAGAACAAATCGAAGTATTAGAAGGAATTGTTAATCACATTATTGAGAAAGAAGTGAGTGAAAAAGCGCATCCTCAAGCAGTTTTTAACAAAGCTCCCAATGCCGAAGAAGTAATGAAGGAGATTCAGTATTTGTCTGAACGTTGGGACGATTCAACTCTTTCATTTGAAGAGCAAAATGTGATTAAAGACAAATTGCGTTATGTACAAACGCGTTGTGATTGGATTAGAAATCCCGATCAAAAACAATACATTCAAAAAGAAATTGAAAGTTTGTGGCAAAAAATCCTTAAAACTATTGCCTAATGTTTTTATTTGAAATCAGTAAAGAATATAAAGAATTTCTAGCAACCATCAGACAGTGGAGCAATGTTAAAATTGCCTTCACCGAAACCTCTATTTGGTTGAAAGATTTTACTGATGAACAGATGAAATCAGCTAGTTTACTACAAATTCCACATTTAGTAAAGTACAAAGAAAAAGAAAATTTGCTCTTTCTGAATGATAGTTTATTGCCTTCAAAAAAAACACCTTCTGCTTTGTTATGGTCGCCAATTCAAAAGGCTTTACCAGTTGAATTACCAAGTTTAAATCATAATTTCTTTGGAGTCCAACAGCAAATTGATGTGCAAATTGTACCTTCAGAAATCGAACGAGCAGCAATGGCCATGTTAACGTCCATTCAAAACTTGCAAGACTATTTAGAACAGTGTCCAGAAGTTCGTCTTACACCTCTAAAATGGGTGCTTTTAGAAGACAAAGCTTTGGTTATAGGAACGCCGTTATTGCCAATTAAAGGAGTTGTGTTCTGGCAAATGGGAAATGCTTTAGTACCAACAGGTTTCGATTTTGAATTGCCTATATTAAAAGACATAATCGATAAAAAAGTCAATTTTAATTCTGAGAATTGGATACTTTGGCAATCGAATAATTCGTATGTGTCACTACCAAAAGAGAATGTTCAACCGCTTAGTTTAAGCTCTTTACGACTAACATTATGACGGTTGCACACTATTATTTTCAATCTCATCAAGAGTATTTTTGGGAATTACACTACTCTGATAGTTATATTTTTGAAATCCCAAACGGCGGAACTATCGCTTATGCAAATTGGGTGGAAGAAGTTCTTGAATTTTTATCAGACCAATCGTTGCCACCATTTGGATCACTTCTGTTAGCTATTGCTGCTACCAATTATGAACCACAAGGAGCGTTAAATTCGATTAAACAAATTCTGAAAGCCAAGGAAGTCAAGAGAGCTTTTCCAAATGTTAATTTATACAATGTTGATTCGGCTTTTGGATTTTTAAGTAAATTGGTTCAATTACCAAATGAATATAAATCTGAGAACAAAAGAAAATTGCTGTTTCAAACTATTTTTAAAGATTGTCACAATCGAATTTCTCGTGATAATTCTAAAGCAATTATAAAAATCCTTTCAAAAGACTCAGAAGAATTTTATTATAATAGTGTAGTAAACCCGTTCAACGAATCCGTTTTTCACAAAGACATTAAAACCTTGTCTTTGCTGAATAATAGTTTCCCAACTGTAAATTCCATAATTAAAGCAATGGAAGGTTTGCCAGAAACGGAAGTAACAGAAGAATTAGAATCCGAAATTGCAAACCAAGAAATTGTTTCAAAAGAGCAAAAGGATTTCGTTGATGAACTCATCGAAAATAATAAAACATTTCATGTAGGAAGTTTGATGAAACGCCTTTGGTCGGGTTTGAAGATTCCACTTCATCATAACTTACCTAGTAATCAACCTTTGGGTGGAATTTCTGATATCACTAATAAAGGCGATTTTGATAAACTTTTGATATCCGAATTTGCCAATGACGACTTGGTTTTTATGTCGAGAATCGCCAATAACGAAGCCTTATACATCGAACGTGAAGTTCCGCCAGAAGAAGATAAGTTTACTCGTGACATCATTATTGATAGCTCTATTAAAAATTGGGGAAATCCGAAAACCATCGCTTTTGCTATTGGTTTAGCTATTGCAAAACATCCTAAAAGTGATATCAATTGTCAATTATTTGTTGTGGGTGAAGAATGTAATGAAGTTGAATTTGAAACCGTGCATCAGGTCATTGATGGACTCAATTTATTATCCGGAAAATTAGACGCATCAGTTGGTCTAACTCAGTATTTTGAGCAAGAAAGAGGTGATGCTGAGAAAGAAGTTTTTTTGATTTTGTCGGAAGATAGTTTCAAATTACCTGCTTTTCAAAAAGTAGTGCACGAAAATTTTGATGCTATTCATTATGTTTTTCTAACAACAGTTGATGGTGGAATTACTTTTTTTAAGATAGCCAACAAAGGCAAAAAGTTAATTCAGAAAATGCAGCTGCCTCTATATGACTTGTGGCAAAGAAAGCCAATGCAAAAGTCTCCAACATCAATTAGTTTGACTAGTGAAATGCCAATTTTAATCCCATTGGAACGAAATTATAAAGACATTTTTCACTTTAGATCTAAATTTTACACCTATCTGAAAGATAATTTATATCAATTTTCAGATAATAACTTTGAAAAAGGATTTGTTAAGATTGCATCTGGACTCTCTTTTAAGAATAAATCAGCTTTATATGAGAACCGTCAAGGAGAAAAACTTATTGTAAGTATTGACAATTATTATAAAACATTATTCATCAATAATCTTGAGACTAAAAATGTAATTACGGTTCCGCTGCCTACTGCAATTGAAGTTGATAAACTTTCATTATTTCCTTTCAAGAATAGCATGTGTTTATTTGATTTAGGGAACAAGAGTATTTGGACTGTTTTTGATAATGGAGAAATTGAGCTCAATAGCAACATAACTATTTCAGATTACATTACATATACAAGTCAACTAAATCCATTTATTAATAATTTCAAGAAAAATAAAAGCACTAAATTTGAATTTAACAGAAGAATAAATTCTGTTTATATCAATTTAGATCCACAAAGTATTGAAGTTGACTACTCAGTATTGCATGGTGAAACTTTTTTTAAGGATCGTTATTTAGACAGTACTTATTTTCACGAGTTTTATCCTAAAGTAAATCTGATTTTTAAAAGAGCAGGAGCTAATGCTTTGCAAACCGTAAAAGTTTTAAAAGAAAAATTAGGCCTTTCATTGGCAGAAGCTAAGAATGTAGTTGATAATGAATTAATAACCCTACTTACTGAAACTGATTCCAGTTTTGCTAATGAAGTCAAAGATGCTATTGAACAAACTGGTGCGGTTTGCTACATTGAAGTTTCAAAGTTTCAATCTTTTCTGGGAAGTACAATTAAAATTAGAGATGGAGTGTTGATATTTGAAAGTAATGACAAGCAAATTCCAAAATTTTACATCCCTTTTGTAACTAATAAGACAACAGCAATGGCAACGGATGAATTTTTTGCTGGAAATGAATACTTTTTGCCGAATGATAGTAGTTTAAAAGTCATATCTGTTGATGAGTTCCATAAAATGTGTATTGAGCCATTTATAAAAAACATACTTGAGAATGAAGTTGACACTGAAACCACATAACCGAAACGAATACCCAATTGGTGGTGTGTTAATCAAAAGTGCATCACCCAAAGTATGGCTTCAGGAAATAGAAACCATGAATTTGTCTTTGAATTCAGTTGAAGTATATGCGATTCCGAGTTCAAAAGCCAATGAACTGTACGGATGTTTAGTCATCACCAATAGGCGAATTGATTCCATTGGTAAAAATAGCTACCTTCAATTGATTGATGATGCTCTTTTCCTACCCGAATATGCAACAATTTCACCTAGTATTGCTCCTGAAGAATGGGAATCGCTTTTTAAAGGTTGTCGATGCATCATGCTTCCTGAAATTGGTTTATTCGAATTGAAAGAAGCACTTAATTGGGATAGTTTGTTGACAGGTGTAACCAGAATAAATGTCAAAATAACAACTCCTTCCAAAGGTGTTTTTATTCCAAGTCAGATTAAATCGGTGCGGTACGAACTATCAGAAGAGGACTTACTTAAAGAGATCGAAAATCCGCTTTCGGAAGAAGAAATTATTGAGCAATTGCCGTTTGATATGAAAAAATTATTGAACGGAAACCAACGTGAAGTAGAAAAATATTTGAATTACATCGAGAAACATCCAGAGATGGCAATCAAACTCGGAATTCCACTCGATACTCTCGGAACATCCAGAGGTAATAATTGGGGAGAATTTAATTTTGGTGGTGGTTTTTTGGGAAATTTGTTTAGCGGATTGAACTCAGGCAGTTCTTCAAGAATAGGAAGATGGGTAACTTCAAAATACTTTGTGAGTTTTCTAATTGTCTTTTTCTTAGGAGTAATAATTTACTCTATTTTTTCTACTTCGTCTGATGATTCGATCACAAAAAGTGTTTCAGCTGCCCAATCAACTTCAGTTCAAAATTCAGATCCACAAAGCAAGGCAATTTTGGTAGCATTTCTTGCCATTATGACATTTTTGATACTAAAGTTAATTTTTACTTCAAGTTTTTCCATTAGAAAAGAATTCAACTTTAGACCAACAGTAATTTTGTTAGTTTTGTTACTGATTGCACTGATGGTTTTATTGTATCCAATATACAAGAATGAAGGTTTTGATAGCAAATTATCAATTGGAATCTTGATCTTTGTTGGAATAGTATTGTACCGAGTTTTTAATGCAGAAATGGCCATTTTCAAAAACGATGAATAATAAACAAAATTTCTCAGACAAAATTGTTAGCGCCATATTGATTATCTTCTTTATGAAGTTAATCTATATTTTATTTCAATCAGCAAAACTAGGTTTCGGAGGAGTTGTTGCGGCGATTATAGTTAGTCTGGTTGTTTTTTTCATTTTGGTTGTAATTGCTCAAAGTTTTGATGGAAGTCTTTTTAGTGATACAGGATCCAGTTCTAATGTTTTGGTTCGGGATAGTATTTACTCAAAAATTCACCAAAAGTACCGTGAATTGGCTCAAAAATACATAGATGAAAAGGATTATAGAAAGGCTTCTCATATTTATTTTAAACTTTTAAAAGACAAATATTCTGCTGCTGAAACTCTTGAACAAGGGAATTTGCACAATGAAGCAGCTTTAATTTATTTAAAACATTTGAATAATAAATACAAGGCAGCTGAATGTTTTGAAAACGGAAAGATGTACAATCAAGCAATTAAATTGTATACCGAACTTGAAAATCATGAAAAAGTAGGCGACTTGAATTTGTTATTAAACAATGAGAAAGAAGCCAAAAAATGGTTTACCAAAGTAATTGAAAATCATAAAGAAAATCATCAATACGTCAAAGCTGCACTAGTCTATCGAAACAAAATGAATGATGCTTTTGCAGCTCAAGATTTACTTTTGGAAGGTTGGAGAACTAACAAAGATGCATTTAACTGTTTGAATAATTATTTTGAAAACATCAAAGATTATTCTCAATTAGGTGAAGAAATCAAACGAGTATATACAACTGAAACTAATGAAACTAATAAGGAATCATTTTTGCAAGTTTTAAAACACGAATATCAAAAAGACATTTCATTGAAAGAAGTAACCAAAGATATTGCTTATGAAATTATCTCAGAAAAGGTTGAAACCAATAAATATATAGCTTCTGAACTAATTCATTTTAATAAAAATAATCTAGGAATTACAAAAGATGTTATGAAGTTTAAATCGACAAAAAACAAAAAAAGTTGATTTTTAATAAAATTAATTTACTTTTGCCACCAAATAATTCAAAAATGAAAACACTAAATAGCCAATTAATAGATCGTTTAGAAGGAAAATATCCTTTTAGAATGTACGGACGTTGTGTGTGGTTTCATCCAAAAATGTAGTAGTTTTTAGACTAAAATACCAATATAAAAGCAAAACGTCCTTCAAAAGAGGACGTTTTTTTTGTTTCAATCAATTCAATAATCAGCCAAATGAGTAAAAAATCAACTGAATGGAATCAATTTCAGAGTGTACGGCAAAAAAAAGTAAAAAAATGTTTAATGCATAGAACCAATATCGAAAAATAAGTGCAAATGAGTAACCAAATGAGAGACAGTCATTTGACATCATTTAGACATCTGCTTCAAATGCGGACAGGGTTTTTTATTTTTAAAATTAAGCATAACTAATTGATAATCAATAAAATAAATTAAAAATAAATTTGGAAGTTACTTTTTTTTGACTTTATCTTTGCCTCAGAAAATTAGAAAGTAGAACGCAAAAAGCAGAAGGCAGTTCTTGAAACCTGACACGAGGCGAAGCCGACTGATGGAGTGAAGCGGAATAAACCTGAAACTTGAAACTTGAAACAAAAAATATAAACAAGATTATGAAATCACAAAATATAAATCAATATCCATCTTTTCAACATAGCTTGAATCTGCTCGGAACGAGTGTTTCATTTGCACCAGCATGCGAACGAAGAGAGGATTTAAAATACTGTACTAATCAGGCGCAACGCTATAAGCAATAGATAACTATTGTTGTATACCACCATCAAGCGCCTTTATCGAGGCGCTTTTTTTGTGCTCAATAAAAAGATTTTGTAGCTCAACGGTAGAGCGGTGGTTTGTTAAACCAAGGGTTGTAGGTTCAAGTCCTGCCAGAATCGCAACTAATTTCGTAGCTCAGCTGGTTAGAGCAATCGCCTTTTAAGCGATAGGTCAAAGGTTCGAATCCTTTCGGAATTACAATAAAATTGGTTTTGTAGCTCAACTGGAGAGAGCATTCGCCTACGAAGCGAAAGGTTACAGGTTCGACTCCTGTCAAAATCACAAGTTTTCTTAGAAAGGAACTGGGCTTATTGTGGTAATGGCCAACCTATCCGACTGTCTCTCGGATGCTACGGGTTCGATTCCCGTATAAGCCGCCAAATGGTGTTTTTAGTTTATTTGGTAAAACGTCAAATTGTGGATTTGAAGAACAGGGTTCTCCCGATAGCTATCGGGACCAAAACACCCAATGCTCCGTTCGTCTAACGGCTAGGACAACTGCCTTTCGAGCAGTAAACACGAGTTCGATTCTCGTATGGAGTACAAACTGGAAAGATAACGATTGGTTGTTTACTCGCTTTGGATGCGAGAGGTTGTAGGTTCGAGTCCTGCTTTCCAGACAAAATAATTTGGAAATACGCCGAAGCTAGAGAGTCGGGCTTGTCTGTAAAACAAGTGTTTAATTACTGAGTAAGTGCAAATCTTACTATTTCCACAAAATGACCTATGATGTAATTGGTTAGCATGAGAGACTTTGACTCTCTTCGTTTTGGTTCAAGTCCAGATGGGTCAACAAAAGCAGGAATGGCGGAATGGTATACGCGTCAGATTTAGGATCTGAATTTTGAAGGTTCGAGTCCTTCTTCCTGTACAATGGAACAGTAGTGTACGTGGTGTGCCGTCTCGTCATTATTGACAAGAAGGTATTCGTTCAACTCGAATCTGTTCCGCAATTAGGTGTAATTAGTAATAACCAATAAAAAAATAGAACAATGGAATTTAAAAAATATAATTCAATCGAAAATGCGTACCAAACAGAAGTTTTGGAACAAATTATAAAACATGGTTTTGAAAAAGAAACCTATTTAGTACAAGAAAAAGTACACGGTGCTAACTTCTCATTCCACACCGATGGAAGTGAAGTAAAAATAGCCAAACGTTCTGGATTTATTGAAGAAAATGAGGTTTTTTACAACGCTCAAACGGTAGCCAAAAACTACTATGAACGTGTAGTGAATTTGTTCGCCAAAGTAAAAGAACGCTTTCCAGAGACTCAAACCATTGCAATTTTCGGAGAATTGTACGGCGGATTTTACAATCATCCGAATGTAACTCCAAATAAAGAAGCAATTAAAGTTCAAAAAGGTATTGATTACAATCCAGATAACGATTTTTATGCTTTTGACATCAAAATCAATGAAAACGAATTCATGGATGTAGAACTGGCAAACGAATTCTTTGAAACCATTGGATTCTTTTATGCTAAAACGCTCTTCAAAGGCAGTTTGAAAGAAGCATTGGAATACCCAAATGACTTCAATTCATTAATTCCAGCTTGGTTAGGATTGCCAGTTTTGGAAAATAATATAGCGGAAGGTGTTATCATCCGACCAGGAAAAACGCATTTCTTTGGTAACGGTTCTCGAGTAATTTTGAAAAATAAAAACGAAAAGTGGAGCGAGAAATCAAAGGATAGAAGCGAACGTAGATCAACTGAAACAGTTGTTTTGTCTGAGGTAGCGGAAAATGTTTGGAACGAATTGCAACTTTTTTTAACCATCAACCGATTGTACAATGTATTGAGTAAAGAAGGCGAATTTACACCTAAAATATTGGGTAAATTAATTGGATTGTTTGCGCAAGATGCACTAACCGATTTTATGAAGGAACACAGCAGTGCATTTGATGAATTAGAAAAAGAAGAACGCAAATTGATTACCAAACGATTGAATAATTCTTCAACTAAATTGATTAAAGAAGAATTCATGACATTAAAAGTATAATTAAAAAACAAAAATTATGAGACAAGATATACTAAACAGATTTTTGACCAATACCGACGAAACGGGAAGGTTTATTGTGAAATCGCGCATTACTGGAATCACTTATTTTGTTGAGCCAATTTACAACGGTAAGACTCCAGAATGGGGCGATGTAGATCCGGCGACCAAAAAAATAACCGGAAATTACGGTTCCAAATACACGGGCGCAGTCACTAAAAAAGAATCGCTCATCACCGAAGATAATGGTTTTGTAAACATTGGTTTCTTCAAAGGAAGTCCATTCGGAGCCATTGATCAGCGCGATAAAGCACATCAAATGCGATTAGGATTAAATTAATTTTTTTCTACGCAAAATGATTGCGCACTAAGGTTTGAATCTTTGTTCAGAGAAAATAAAAACGTTCTTTAACAGAAGATAATAATGATACTAAGCAAGTCTTGTTGGGTGTTTCTGGACAGCACTATTGTAGTACTCGTTTCGCTTACGCGAATGATGAAGTACTGTTCAACTTGGCTTGGAGGTTTTACGGCTTTTTTCCAAATAAAAAGCCCATAATCTATGGGTCGTGGGTTCGAGTCCCACTTCCGATTATATCGGAATAGTTCAGTACGGTTAGAACAATAGACTTGGATACGTAGGTTCGAATCCTACATACACATCTGCGTGTATTTGACAGTGGCTGTCGCCCAAACAGACTCAAAATCTGTTTTATCAGAGTAGCATAGCTCTTAAAATGAATGTACCACAAAGAAAACGGTGGTGTTTTTGTCGGCAATTGAGAAAAATAAGTGTTCAAATTTTGCACTCAAACACAACCCGAAAAAGGAATTGTTTTTTGAAAAAAGGATCGCGTTAGCCGTTCGACCGCAGTTTACGATTGCGTACAATCTGCAACTGCACAACAACCAACAACCGATCACAGACGCATTAAACCTTCCAATTTCCGTTAGTGTCGGAGGACGAATACAAACCGTTTTCTTATTTTAAAATAATGTTGAATGAAAAGAAGATTGTTCTTAGAAGGCAGAAGGCAGATTTTAGAAAGCAGAAGTCAGAAAAAAGAAAATAGAGAATAGAACATAGACAGCAGAAGGCAGAAACAAGACAGTAGAAACCTTAGCGTCTTAGCGTCTTTGCGAGAAGAATTGTTGAAGTTACAGTCTCAGTTTTCAGAATTCAGAATGCAGAAAATAGAAAGCAAATTTCAGAAAAATCTGTGAGAATTAGTAAAATCAGCGTCATCCGCGTTCCAAACAGTATGAGCAAAGCGAATACTCACAAACAAGATGTCAAAAACCTTTGCGCCCTAGTGCCTTCGTGGCAAAAGAAAAGCGTCTTCGAAAAAAAAAATAGAAATAATGATTAAAAGAATTACAATTCAAGCGTACCAAGTAGGTTTGGTATTTGAAAAAAGAAAATTAGTGGAAGTATTGCAAGAAGGTAACTTCTGGATTTTCGGTAACAAAGAAGTTCAGATCTTCGAAATGAAACAGTCGTTTGTGGCGCCTGTCGAGTTGAGCCTTTTGTTGCAAAACGAAGTATTGGCCTCACTATTGGAGGTAGTTGAGGTTGCCGATAACGAAATCGCTTTGTACTTTGTAAACGGTATTTTTAAAGAAGTATTAGCTACAGGTAGATACGCATTCTGGAAAGGCTACAGCGAAAACAAATTCATCAAAGCTGATATTTCTAAAGTGAACATTACTGAGCAAATTCCTTTGACTTTATTGGAAAACTTGAAATTGCGTGTGTTGGTGCGTAAATTCCAAGTAATGAACTACGAAAAAGCCTTGTTGTTTGTCAACGGTGCTTTTGTCAGAGAATTGGCAGCCGGAATGTATTACTTCTGGAACAATGCGATTTCAGTTGAGGTGAAAACCATCGACGTGCGTATGCAGCAAATGGAAATCTCGGGTCAGGAGTTGTTGACCAAAGATAAAGCCGCTTTGCGCATCAATTTCTTCGTGCGTTACCAAGTGAATGATGTGGTGAAAGCCTTGGTAGACAACAAAGATTTTGACAAACAATTGTATGTGTTAATGCAGTTGGCGTTGAGAGCATTTGTGGGTGGATTTACTTTAGATGAATTGTTGTCAAGAAAAGACAGCTTGGCTAAAGAAATAGTAGCAGAAGCTTCAACCAAAATCAGCAATTTAGGTTTGACGGTTTCTGATGCGGGTATCAGAGACGTTATCTTACCTGGTGATATGAAAGAAATCATGAATCAGGTGTTGGTGGCCGAAAAGAAAGCTCAAGCCAACAGCATCATGCGTCGTGAAGAAACTGCCGCTATGAGAAGCATGCTCAACACCGCCAAATTGATGGAAGAAAACGAAATGCTTTGGAAGTTGAAAGAGATGGAATACGTAGAAAAAATTGCCGACAGAATTGGTGAAATCACCATCTCAGGTAGCGGAAACGTCATCAGTCAATTGAAAGAGATTTTTGTTAAATAGTTGTTAAGCCACTGATTCACTGATTTTAAAAGATGTGAATTGGTGGTTTTGTTGTAAGTGTTCAGTGTTCATTGTTTATTGTTCATAATCTTGAGACGAGATTGTAGAAACTTTGGGACTTAGCGTCTTTGCGAGAAACTATTTATCAGTTTTCAGTTTAAAAAATTAGCGACAATCAGTTGCATCTGTTTTATCCGCGTTCCAACTTGTATGAGCAAAGCGAATAATTCAGAATTTAGATAAAATCAGCGCAAATCAGCAAAATCAGCGTCATCCGCGTTCCAACCTGTATGAGCAAAGCGAATACTCACCAGAAAAGATTAGAAAACTTCGCGCCTCAGTGCCTTCGTGGCAAAAAAAATAAAAATAACTTAGCGCCTTTAAGCCTTCACAGTAAAATCGCGCCTTAAAAATTTAAAAAATGAAAACAACAGATAAAATAATCATCATTGATTTAGAAGCCACATGTTGGCAAGGAAGTGTCCCGAGTGGACAAGAAAATGAAATCATCGAGATTGGTTTGGCAGTATTAGACACGCAAACCGGTCAGATTTCGAAGAATCAAGGTATATTGATTCGGCCGCAACGCTCCAAAGTGAGTCCGTTTTGCACCGAATTGACTACCATAACCCAAGAAATGCTCGATCAAAACGGCGTTCTTTTTGAAGACGCCATCAACCAATTGATCGACGAGTACAATCCCGATTTATACACTTGGGCAAGCTATGGTCAATACGACTTAAACATGCTCAAAAAACAGTGTAAATCGTTTGGAGTGGCTTACCCAATGGGCGACGAGCACATCAACGTAAAAGTGTGGTTTGCCGAACTCTTCGGTTTGCAAAAACCAACCGGAATGAACGGCGCACTCCATTTACTCAACATTCCTCTTGAAGGAACGCATCACCGAGGCATAGACGATGCCAAAAACATCGCCAAAATTTTGCACTGGTGTTTGCAACAATAAAAGAAAACCACGGCGAGAGTCGTGGTTTTTTATTTAAGCTAAATTGATTTTCAAATTAATCTAAGTTTTGATGGCGTTCCCCAAAGGGTCGGGCTTTTCGCTCCAATCTTTTGCTTTTGAAAAAAAAGCAAAAGGATTTCCACTTCAATCCCTAACGCAAAATAGCGGTTTAAATAGATAAAATGTTTATGCTATTCGTTCGGAATTGCCCAAAAAACAGACGGATTATTAGTTTTATAATAGGTGAATTTTACACCTGTTTTGCTGTTGGTTTGCTCTTTTTTTTGTGGTGATTGCTCTATACCATCCAACGGAAGTAATTCAACATAAGTAACTTCTTTATCGCTTTTCCAAGTTTCAGTATCGTATTGACTTACCAATGGTGTTTCCATTCGATAAAGATTTTTGGCCATGTACACTTCCAAATAGTATTCCTTGGTTTGTGAGCTTTTTCGATTCCAATTGGCATCCGGATTTAAAATCAAGGTTTTACCGTTGATTAATCGTTCACGTACTTCTCCCAAGCCCAAAAGTTCGCCTTTTTCATTCATTACATAAGCATCAAAAGTAGGGTCAACCCAAATCCATTTTTCTAAATCTTCACTGTATACCATATTGATTACGTGGCAGTCGTCAAACTTCGTTTCTTTTGGCATACATGTAACGTAACGCGATTTGAATCCCATTGCTAAATAACATTCGTTGAGTACAGTCGCCATCATTCGGCAATTCACACCACGCTTGTCGGTTGAACATACTTTTATCAAATCAATGGCATTTTTTTGAGTTGGATTATCACTGCTTCCATCGTGACGTATAGTATTGTGTACCCAATGCAATAAATTCAGTATTTTAGAAATTTCATTTCCACTTCCAGCAATTGAATCCAAACGAAGATCTTTTCTAATTTTTACTAAATTAGGATCATCCATTGATTGATAACTGAATTTTGGTACAAAGCGATTGTCGTTTGCATCATAAATAGCCGCTTTTTGCAAACGTTGTAAATACGATTCTTCATATTTGATTTGTGTAACTGCTTTTTTGTTGCCATTGAGCAGTACAACAAAATTAAACTCTGTTTTCTCTGTGATGGGTACTGTAATCGAATCAATATCAGTAATGAACGTTACATCTTCACCAAGTGCCGAAGTAACAAAAACATCAGGGTTAATTTCAGGTGATATTTTCCAACCTGATTTCTTAAATTCTTTCCCATTACGAATGTCAACCATCTCAGAGTTGGCTTTAATAATGGGAAGGTTTTTTTGAGCGATTACGTTTTGATAAACAATAGAAAGAAATAAAAACAGAGAGAGTTTTAGGTTCATAGTGAAGCTTTTTTTTTGAGTAACTTAGTTTGGTAATTTATTTAAATAATTAACGAATATAAATTCAAATTATTTTAAAGTTACTGATTGTTCGGATTCGCACTGATTTTTAAACCAGTACCAATCCGTTTCATCTTTATCATCTGTGGTAAAACGTTGTTGATTTGATAGAAAATTTGAAGTCTTCAGTCGCAGTCACAGTTTTCATGAAACAGTACGCAATTTTCCCACAGTCTTGCAGTCTCACAATCCTAAAGTCTTGCAGTCTTATAGTCTTAAAATCTAAAGATCCAACAATCTATTTCATCGAATGAAACCCAATCGTATTTCCTTCGGTATCCATAGCAATACCACAAAAACCATGTTCGCCAATTGGGAATTTTTCCTGCAATACAGTTCCACCCGCATCTGTAACACGAGAAAGTTCAACTGAGCTGTCGTCACAGGCAAAATAGACCAAAGTTCCGCCGCCTCCAGGTTCCATATCTTTCATTTTGCACAAAGCGCCGCTAATATTTCTTCCGCCTTCTTCCCAAGGAAAACACAACATTTGTAAGTCGCCAAAATCACCTGGAGCTTCCATTGGCATCATGGTGATTTGAAATACTGTTTCATAAAATTTCTGGGCGCGTGCCATATCCGACACGTAAATTTCGACCCAAGTAAAAGGATTTTTCATGTTTTTATTGATTAAATGATTGTTGCTCAAATTTAAAAAAATGTTTTTAAAACAAAAACTCAAGTTGAATAATAATCGATTTTAAATAAAAAAAACTACATCAATATTGATGTAGCTTTTAGTTTTCGATTGTTTCTGGTTCCTAACTTTTTAGTGAATTTATATATGAAATCCACCCGAAACTTCGATGCGTTGTGCATTGATCCATTTAGAATCGTCGCTGCACAAAAAGGCAACTACCGAACCAATATCATCAGGCAATCCGACTCTTCCCAAAGCAGTATTAGAAGAAAGCATGTTATTTAAGTCTTTGTTATCTCGTACTGCACCACCACCAAAATCGGTTTCAATGGCGCCAGGAGCAACCGTATTGACTCTAATTTTTCTTGCTCCTAATTCTAATGCTTGATAACGACTCAACGATTCAATAGCGGCTTTCATGATGGCATACGCCGCATATCCGTTAAAACTAAAACGAGCCAATCCTGAAGAAATGTTGACAATACTAGCACCATCTTCTATAATCGGTAATAATTTCTGAGTAAGAAAGAAAGCGCTTTTCAAATGTATGTTCACCATACTGTCAAATTGTTCGATAGTAGTTTCTGCAAACGAAGCGTGAATTCCCACTCCAGCATTGTTGACCAAAGCTGCAATTGTTGTGGCTTGAAATTCGTTTTTTAGAGTAGTGGTAAGAGTAGTCGTAAATTGGTCAAATGAGTTGGCATCGGCAACATCAAGCTGAAGTGCGAATGCTTTTCTGCCATTATTTTTAATGTCGTTAACCACTTCTTGTGCCAATTCGCTTTTGGTTTGATAGGTTACGATTACATCAAAACCTTTTTTTGCTAATTGTAAAGCCATGTCTTTTCCAAGTCCACGGCTTCCACCTGTTACTAAGGCAATTTTGTTTACTGTATTTGTCATTTTATTTATGAATTAATTACAGTGCAAAATTGGGTGATTTGTTTCAGTCGATTGTTACGATATTCAAAGTGTTATTTGTAAAAATCAAATAATTAGTTTTCTCTGAAATGCAAAGGTGATTGATTGGTTTGTTTTTTAAAGAAATTAGAAAAATGAGCCACTTCATCAAAACCGAGGCAATTGGCAATTTCAGAAATGTTCCAATCGGTTTGTTTTAGAAGAATTTTAGCTTCTTGAGTAATTCGACTAGCAATTATTTCTGTAGTGGTTTTTCCTGTGACTTCTTTTAGTACTTTATTTAAATGATTGACATGAATTCGCAAGTTTTCAGCATACTGTTTGGCTGTTCGCAATTGCAACTCTTGGTGGATGGATTCTATCGGGAATTGTCTTTCAAGTAATTCGATAAAAAGAGATGAAATTCGTGATGTTGCATTGTAAGTTTCTTTTGTACCTTCAATGGGTTTTAGTTTTTGTCCCGTATGAATGAGCTCAGTGACGTAGTTGCGCAACAAGTCGTATTTAAACGCGTAATCCGACTCAATTTCGGAACTCATTTTTAAAAAAATCTGTTCAATTGTATCAAATTGTTCGTCGTTGATTTGAAAGATAAAATCACTTTGAGCGCTAAAAATCGGCAAAGAATCAAGTTGTAAAGCTGTTTTTGATTTGTGCATAAAATCGGCAGTAAACACACAAAAATAACCCGATTGATTTTCGTTTTGTGGAGTGTATCGATACGGAATTCTGGGCGAAGCGAATAAGATTCCTTTTTGTTTGATTTCTATTTGCTTGTCGGCATATTCAACCAAATTATGTCCATTAATAAGACTTATCTTGTAATACGTTCTTCGATTGTAAGGCATGACCAATTTGCCTTTGCAAGCGCTGTTCATTTCTGCAATATTAAATACATTAAAATGACCAATATTGTTATTGCTTTGCTCGCTGAAGAATAATTCGGTTAATTGACATTTGTCATCAAATATTTCTTTGTAAAATTCGTTTATTGAAATGGTTGTCATCTTGTAAAAATCAAATAGTTTGCAAAGATAACAAATTCGGTTTAAAGTAGTAATTATAAAAAAACCACGAGAATTTCTCGTGGCTTTATCTATTTTCTTTTTTCTTAAAGAATACTAATTCAACGTATATTCAACAGTAATCTTTGTATCCAATAACTTCGAAATAGGGCAATTGGCTTCGGCGTCTTTGACTAATTCGGCAAATTTTTCTTCTGAAATTCCGTCTATTTTAGCTGTTAATGTCAAGTTCGATTCGGTGATTTTTCCTTCTTCCAATACGATTACACCTTTAGTTTTGAGTTCGTCGGCAGCAAAACCTTCGGCTTGCAAGTTGAACGCTAATTTCATCGTGAAACAACCTGCGTGAGCTGCAGCTATTAACTCTTCTGGATTCGTTCCGATTCCGTCTTCAAAACGCGATCCAAATGAGTACTGAGTTTCGTTCAATACACCACTTTGGGTGGTTAAATTTCCTTTTCCGTCTTTTCCTGTACCGCTCCAAACGGCTGTTGCATTTCGTTTCATACCTAAAATTTTTAATTTTTATAAAATTACAAATCAGAAAATAGTTTTGTATTAGGGTTTTGTTAAATGTTAGGAATAAAAAAACCACGAGAAAATCCCGTGGCTTCACTTACTAAAGGTTAGGTTGGTTATTTCATTTTGCCATTAATCAAACCAATAATAGCTCCAACAATCGCTCCTGAAAGAACAGTCAAGGCAACATCGGTAGCAATCAATTGATAATTGGGCATTTGATTATCACTGTGGTGGAAGAAATTGTGAAATAAGCTCAAAAACAAAGAGAAAATTGCACCAGCTTTTGCACCAGTTATTGCTGTAGAAATACTGGCCCATTTACTGAATACATAGGACATAAAAAAAGCATAGGAGAAACAACCTAAAGTGATGAACATAAAGTTCATCTTGCTTTCGTCGCCTTGAAAGGTGTCTTTAAACAACATTCCCCACAAGATCCAGCCTAACAAAAAGTCTACAATTCCGCCGACAATTCCGCCAACAACAAAGTTTTTTACATTCATAATAATTAGTTTTTATTGGTTATTGAAATAAAAGTACTAAAAATTAAGATTTGTTTAATGTGAGTTGGAGGTAATTATCAACTATTCAAAAAGGTAAATTGTTTATAACCAATTATTTAGTAAAGTTTCCGCTATCAACGTCTTTTAAAAACTGTATAACACCCGGAAAGTAATGTTCCTGATCGTCGTATTGTGAACAGTGACTTCCATTTGGACAAAACAAATAGCGGCCGTTTTGTACTTCTTTGGAAATCCATTCCATGTGTTTTGGATCCATAGTATCGTATTGCGCGCCAATTACTAAAGTCGGTAAAGTAAGTGTTTTCAATTGTGCCGTAATATCCCAGTTTTTTAAAGTTGCATCTCCTGTAATTCCAAATTCACTCGGACCTTGCATATACACATACACATTCGGATTCAAGTGTTTGAATGCACGGTTGATGGATTCTGGCCATTGGTCAATGGGTTTGCGTAGAATGTGTTCGGTGTAGTAATACTTAAAGAGTAATTCGGTGTACTTTGGATTGGTGTAGTCTTTGTTTTTTTCAAAGGTTTTGATTTGCTCAAAAACTTCTTTTGGCAATTTGGGTCCGAGTACTTCTTCGGCGTATTTATTATACGCTGGAGCACTCGCCATCATGTTGGAGATAATCAAACCTTTCATGTTTTTTTGGTGCTTGAGTGCGTATTCCATCGCCAAAATTCCGCCCCAAGATTGACCTAACAAATAAAAGTTGGTATTGTCTAGTTTTAATGCTTTACGCACTTGTTCTACTTCATCTACAAATCGCTCAATCGTCCACAGTCGATTATCATTGGGCTGATCACTGTAGTACGAACCCAATTGGTCGTAATAAATGTATTCGATGCTTTCATTTGGAAAAAATCCATCAAAACTCTCAAAGAATTCGTGTGTTCCACCTGGTCCGCCGTGTAATAATAATACTTTTATCTTCGGATTATATCCAACGCGTTTCGTCCAAACGTTGAATGTTCCCTGCGGAGTAGTAATCGGAATCATTTTAATTCCGCCTGTCGCCTGATCATCTGCATTGGTGTAATTGAAGTAATTTTCTTTAACTGAATCAACTGTTTTATTTTCTTTACAACCTGAAAAAAGAACTAAAGTGATGGCAAAAATGAGTATGGATTTTAATTTCATGTTAAAATTTTAGTTTAGTTTTCAGTCGCAGTCTCAGTTTTCAGTATACAATATACATTTTACAATATACAGAAATTAATCGTTTCTATAAATCTTATCGTATAAATCCTTATACTTTTCACGAACCACTTTCCGTTTCAACTTGAGAGTAGGAGTGAGTTCGCCGCCGTCAATACTCCAAATATTCGGAGTCAATTCAAAGCGTTTGATTTTTTCCCAGTTACCAAATTTTTCGTTGGCCGTATCAACTTCTTCTTGAATGCGTTTGATGACTTCAGGGTTAGAGGCAATTTCTTCATTCAGATCACCCACGTCTACATGATGTCGTTTGGCCCATTCTCTGACAAAATCAAAATTCGGCTGAATGAACGCGGCTGGCATTTTTTCGCCATCTCCAATCACCATAATTTGTTCAATAAAAAGCGATTGTTTCATTTGGTTTTCAATCAATTGTGGTGCAATGTATTTTCCACCCGAAGTTTTGAACATTTCTTTCTTTCTATCAGTGATTTTAAGAAAACCTTCAGCATCAATTTCACCAATATCTCCGGTATGGAAGTAACCGTCTTTGATCACTTCATCAGTAAGTTGTTGGTCTTTGTAATATCCCATCATCACATTCGGACCTTTACATAAGATTTCACCATCTTCGGCAATTTTTACTTCAACATTATTGATGACTTTTCCGACGCAACCAATTTTGAATCCTTTATTTCTTACGTCGTTTACCGAGATAACTGGCGATGTTTCAGTTAAGCCATAACCTTCCATCACGGGCATTCCGGCAGCAGCAAATACTCGAGTTAAACGCGTTTGTAAAGCGGCACTTCCTGAAACCATAACCGTTAAATTACCGCCTAGACCTTCTTTCCATTTACTGAAAATTAATTTTCTAGCAATTGAAAGTTGGGTTTCGTACCAAAATCCATTAGCGCCATACGGTTCGTATTTTAAACCGAGTTCAATAGCCCAGAAGAATAATTTCTTTTTAATTCCAGTCAATTCAGCACCTTTAGCGTAAATTTTATCGTATACTTTTTCGAGCAAACGCGGTACAACCGAAAACACGGTTGGTTTTACTTCTTTGATGTTGTCCGATAATTTTTCGATGCTTTCAGCGAAGTAAATCGACACCGAATAGTATTGATAGATGTATAAAATGACACGTTCAAAGATGTGACATATTGGTAGAAAACTTAAGGCACGACTCGTTCCTTCTTCAAATGGAATGCGAGGCGAACTGTCCAATACATTGGATACAATATTATTGTGCGACAACATTACACCTTTTGGCTTTCCTGTGGTTCCAGATGTGTATATTATAGTAGCTAATTCTTCGGGTAGAACATTGTTTTTTCGATCTTCAACCACATCTTGATTGCTTTTGTCTGCTCCAGAAGCAAGCACTTCTTTCCAATTTTTACATCCTTTAATTTCGTCAAACGAGTATACGTCTTTTAAAAGGGGTACATTTTTTTGAATGGATTGTAATTTTTTAAGCACTACATCATCAGAAACAAAACAATACACCGATTCGGAGTGATTTAAAATGTATTCGTAATCTTCTGCCGAAATGGTTGGATAGATCGGAACGGTTTGCGCACCTACTTGAAGCACGCCAATATCCATAATATTCCATTCGGTTCTATTAGAAGAAGAAATGATGGCTATTTTATCGTTTTTCTGAATTCCCATTCGAAGTAAAGCTCTCGAAATGGTATTGGCTTGGTCAACGTAGTCTTGTGTAGAAGTTTTCACCCATTCGCCATTGTATTTGGTTACCAAACAGTCAGAAATATTATTTTTCTCTAATTGGTAGTAGGGAAAATCAAAAAGTCGTGTGATTTTTGTCATTATCGCATTTTATTTGTTGCAAATTAATTAATAAAAAACAGATTAACAATTATTTTAAGAATTATAGTTGTCGAATTTAGTAGTTTTGCCAAAATTGTTTTTCACTACATGAAGAAATTACTGCGCATCGATGAGTATAAAGTATTGTTACTGAGAATAGGATTGGCCTATCTCTTTTATACCATCGCTCGTTTACTTTTTTATTTTTACAACGACGATTTGTTGCAAATTAGTTCGTTTTCCTACTTTTTGAAGTTGTGTTACCACGGATTGACCTTTGATACATCGGCTATTTTATACGTCAATTTGCTTTTCATCTTGTTGAGTATTTTGCCATTGGTTAAAAACACTTCTAAAGGTTTTCAAAAAGTACTTTTCTATTTGTATTTTACTACCAATTTACTAGCCTTTTCAACCAATTTCATTGATTTTATTTACTACAAACACAGTTTGGCGCGAACTACTTTGGCAGCGATGAATGTCATTGAAAATGAAACGAATAAAACCACTTTATTCTTGAGTTTTATAGTCGATTATTGGCATGTTTTTGTATTGTTTTTTGTTCTGGCTTTTCTTTGGGTGTACTTGTATAAAAAGATTCGATTTAAAGAAGATGTTCCACAGAATAAAATTGCTTATTTCGGACTGTCAACAGTAGCTTTTGCAGTATTTGGATTGTTGATTGTAGCCGGAATTCGAGGTGGCGATTTGAGTAAATCTACACGTCCGATTAATTTGTTGGACGCGAGTCGACACGTAAAAAATAACGTTCACGCAGATATTGTATTGAACACGCCGTTTGCCATCATCCGAACGCTTTTTAGTAATAATTTTAAGAAAGTAGAATTCCCAGAAGTGACTGAACAAGTCATCACCGAAAAAATTCAACCAATTAAATTTTACGATAACAATCCCGAGTCGAAACCCAATGTGGTTTTGATCATTTTGGAAAGCTACGGAAGAGAATATTGTGGTGCGTTCAACAAAGACATGAACATCAAAAACTACAAAAGTCATACGCCATTTATCGATTCACTCGCGCAACACAGTTTGATTTTTACGAACGCTTACGCGAATGGAAGGCAATCGATTCACGGAATGTCGTCAATAATCGCTGGAATTCCTACGTATAAAGATGCGTTTACTTCATCGCCTTATCCGAAGCAAAAAATAGAATCGTTGGTTTCTACTTTGGAAAGTAAAGGTTATTCCACTTCTTTTCTTCATGGTGCTGCGAATGGCTCAATGGGATTTTTAGGATTCAGTAATATACTCGGAATTGATAATTATTACGGCCGAACTGAATACAACAACGACGCCGATTTTGATGGTTTTTGGGGCATTTGGGACGAACCGTTTTTACAGTTCATGAAATCGACTTTAGACAAGCAAAAAGCACCTTTTTTCTCGACCGTTTTTACCGTTTCTTCTCACGAACCGTACATCGTTCCAGAAAAGTATAAAGACAAATTTAAGGAAGGCGACATTATCATGCACAAATGCGTCGAATATACAGATTATGCTTTAAAACGCTTTTTTGAGGAAGCAAAAAAATCTTCTTGGTATGAAAACACTATCTTTGTAATGGTGGCTGATCACGGAAATCAAGTGTTTTACAACGAATACTATCAAACTTTGAATCGTTTTGCAGTTCCGATTTTGTTTTATAAACCCAATAGCGAATACGTTGGTGTGAATAAGGAATTGGCTCAGCAAATCGATATTTATCCGACACTATTAGACATGATGGGCTACAACAAACCTTTTAGAAGTTGGGGCAGAAGTTTAGTCGATAAAAAGAAGAAAACCCAACCATTTGTTGTAAATTCAATGGGAAATGTGCACCATTATTCAAAAGGAAATTATACTTGTGTTTTTGATGGAAAGCAAGTGATCGGATTTTATGATATCAAAGACAAAGCATTGGAACACAATTTGATTAAGAATAGAAATGCAGAAATGGACGAATTGGAATTGGAGTCCAAAGCATTTTACCAAGATTATATGAATCGAGTGATTGATAAAAAACTAACAACAGAACTGAAATGAGTACAAAAAAGAAAATTCTAATAGGTGTATTTTTAATCGTTCTTGCTGGCGTTGGAAAGTACGTTTATGACATGCACATCAATCATAATTTTGAGACAATTTCAGAAGGAAAAGTCTATAAAAGCGGTGTAATTCCACCCGATGAGATTGCCGATTATGTGGAAGAATACAACATCAAAAGCATAGTAGATATGCGTTTTCCTGGAACAGGTGATGATGTTAATAATCCTGAAATTCCAGCCGAATTAACTGCCGAGAAAGAGGCAATTGCTAAAATCAAAGGAGTGAATTATTTCAATAACGGTTCCGATCAAATTCCGACGCAAAAAAACTTAGACTACTTTTTCGAAATTATGGATAATCCCGATAATTATCCCGTTTTACTGCATTGCTATCACGGTGTCGGTCGCGCCGAAATGTATTCCGCTTTATACCGAATAGAATACGAAAATTGGGATAAAAATGACGCGCGTTTGGCCACTCGAGTTTTTGTAAAGTTCAGTTCTTTCGACATCGGAAAGCCCAAAGGCGATTACTTGATGAACTATCAGAAGCAAAGAAAATAAATTATAAATGTCCTATTGATGGGACATTTTTTTTTTGTTAAATTCTAAGAAACAAAACCCAAATTCCAAATAAAACCTAAAATTTCAAACCTAAAATTCAAAACTCGTTACTCATATTGAATTCTAGTGTTAAATCATACAATCCTATAGTCTTACAATCCTACAGTCTTAAAATTTTTCTTCATTAATTTATTTTTAAATCACTAAAAAAAGGGTGTTTTTCCTCTTTTCTTGTGATTGTTTTCTATTTAATTTCACATTTTAAGATTTTGACCATCAATATAGTATCTGGTTTATTTGTGAAATTTAACAAAGAGAAGTCATGCCAACACCCATACAAATAAGAATCCAAGCAGTTCAGAAGCGATTAAAATTAAATCCAACAGGAATCTTTAACACTGAAACCTGTACCGAAATTGAGAAATTAAAGAAAATTGTCATTCCAACAGGAAGTTTGATTCTTGACCGGAAAAAAGCGATTCAAAGAAGCCTTGGTTTTACGGGGAAAGATGTAGATGGCATTGTTGGTCCAGCCACAATGACACGTATCGAAGATTTTTTAGATAAAGCACTACCCGAAATTCCGAATGGTGCCAGTATGATTGTATCTAAAAGAGCTTTGGATATCATTATTAATTCTGAAGTTTCATCAAAAGCTACCTATTTGGTTAAATATAAATTTCCAGTTTGGCCCCAATTGGAGAGCGGAATCACCATTGGAATAGGTTATGATTTAGGCTATGTTACTGCGGCTCAATTTCAAAAAGATTGGGGCGGACTTTTATCAACGAGTGTTTTCAATTCTTTGAATTCAGTGGTTGGAAAAAGAGGCGATGCTGCTAAAAATGCATTAACAACGGCCATCAAAAAAAATGAAATTAGTTGGGAAATTGCCTTGGAAGTTTTCTATACTCAATCGATGCCAAAATACGCTGTTGATACTAAAAAAGCTTTTCCAGGTGTAGAAAAATTGCCACCTGATGCTCAAGGTGCATTATTGTCTTTGGTATACAACCGTGGAGCATTAATAGACAATTCTGATCGCAGAAGAGAAATGAAAAACATAGTCAGCCATGTTGCTTCTGGAAATTTAGTCAAAATTGCTGCCGAAATTCGCAGTATGAAGCGTTTGTGGGACATCAGAACTGCTAGAGGATTGCACATTCGAAGAGATGCAGAAGCCGATTTAGTTGCAAATGCATCATTTTATATGCAAACCAACGAATACATTTTTGTTTAATTTAAAAGAATCGATTTATGTTTCCAGCCGTTCTTGAAGTAGTAATTTCCTTAGTTGTAGTTTACTTTTTGATGAGTACACTCGTTTCTTTTTGCAACGAGTTCATTGCTATGGTTGTCAATAGTAGAGGTAAAATTCTATACAAATCATTGCAAAATCTATTGGACGAAAGTAAAGAGGAGGATGATTCGTTCATCAGTAAAATATACAAATCAAAATTCGTTCATCATCTCACTTCTAAATTTAGTATTGCTGATAAAATCAACAAAAAACCGAGTTACATTGGAACCGAAAATTTTGCAAGCGCTTTGATTGACGAAATTCAAAAAGGCGCTGGAAAAAAATCGTATGCTAAAGATTTTGATGAACTGAAGAAAAAGATTGAAGCATTAAAAGATTCATTTATTAAAACCAAATTACAGGAAATTATTATTGATTTGGAAGAAACTCAACAAGCAAGCATTACGGCAATAAAAAAGAAGATTTCAGAATGGTACGATAGTTATATGCTGACTGTGACTGAAGTGTATAAAAATTACGTGCGTTTTTGGATTTTTGGGATTAGTTTTTTTATCGTTTTTACGATGAATATTGACAGTTTGGTGTTGATTGAATACTTCTATGAGAATAAAGAGAAACGTGAAGTTATGATCAGTTTTGCTGAAAATGTAGGAAAAGACGATTACAAAATAAACGATTCACTAACAGGAGATGAACGAGTTGAAGAAATTAAAAAACTAAAAAAAGTAGTTGTAGATGATTTCAATGCCTTCGATTTGCCTTACGGATGGAAAAAAGGAATGTCTAACACCTTAGAATACGAGAAAAATGTTTTGAAGAATCCAGTCAGAGATTCTGCTTTTAAGAAAATTATTGGTTTATTTTTAACTACCATTTCATTAACTCTTGGCGCACCATTTTGGTATCAATTGATGGTGAATTTGTTGGCGTTGAAGAAATCGATTACCGACAAACAACCTAAGTAAGTAGAGTTGTTTTCCTATTCAAAAATAGGTGTTTAATCTTCAAAAAAACAGGAAAAACACTTGTGTCTATTGTTCTTATAATCAATAATTTAGCATTTAAATTAATGCGTAAGCCGAAAAGCAAAAGAGTAGGCGTTATTTAAATTATTGTAGTATGGGAACTTTATTATTTGCATTGATGGGTTGGTGTGGAACCAAATGGCCAGGTTGGTGGCGCGGACCAAAACCACCACAACCAGATCCAGAACCATGGTGGCGTTTTGGAATCGCTGCTTTAGGAATTGCTGCCGGAATTGGTGGTGGATTGTTATTCAAAGACAGCTTTGCCAACGATCAATTTTTTGCAGGGCAAGTAGCAATTGCTTCTTCGCTAGCTGCTTTTGGAGTGGCAAATGTTGTGACAGGAGTTGCATCAGCAATGAGAGGTTAATTTACATAAAAGCCAAAATACAAATGCCTCATTTTATTGAGGCATTTTTTTATTTCTCGACTTTTGCTGTATAGGTTTTCATTCGTTCACCATTAATAAACATCTTCAAGGAATTCAAATGAATGGAAAACTCCACTTTGTTCCATTCTTCCTCTGTTTCTGATGCTGACGTAAATTTATAATACAAAATATATTCAGCACTATCATAGCCTTTGGTGAATTTTAGTTCGCCGTCTTTACTGCATTCAAATCCCCAAATCATGGTTTGTTTGGGCTGCTCGTGCAATTGATATATGCCAGTTCCATTTCCATTTAACTCTACAATAGGTTCGGCACCTTTAAAAAAATAAGTCCCAGTAACCGGATAATCAATAGAAGTTGTAATGTAATGAACACCGTCTTTTGTGTTGATTTCAGTAGCCGAATTTTGTGCGATACAATTCATTCCAATGAACAAAATTGCTGCAATAAGTACTCTTTTTAGTCTCATACTATTTTGAATTAGTGTTTTCAATCCATAATCGAGCATTTACAAAAGCTTCAATCCAAGGGGAAACTTCATCATTTCTATCTTTTGGATAATGCGCCCAATTCCAAGGAAAAGTCGAACGCTCAATATGTGGCATCATCACCAAATGTCTACCTGTTGTATCGCACATCATTGCCGTATTGTAATCCGAACCATTTGGATTGGCAGGATAACCTTCGTAAGCGTATTTGGCTACGATATTGTAGTTACTTTCTTCATAAGGCAATTTGAATTTTCCTTCACCGTGCGAAATCCAAACACCTAACGTACTTCCAGCTAGTGTTTTTAGCATTACAGAATGGTTTTCTTGGATGGTAACCGACGTAAATCCGCTTTCGTGTTTGTGTGAATCGTTGTGATGCATTTTTCCGTGAATTTCGTGTTCCGGATTAATCACTTCCAATTCCATAAACAACTGACAACCATTACAAATTCCGACCGATAATGTATCTTCTCTTTTAAAGAAATTATCCAAGGCAGTTTTGGCTTTTTCGTTGTATAAAAAGGCACCAGCCCAACCTTTGGCCGAACCTAAAACATCCGAATTCGAAAATCCACCTACAGCACCAATGAACTGTATGTCTTCCAACGTTTCTCTTCCCGAAATCAAATCGGTCATGTGAACATCTTTAACATTAAATCCGGCTAAGTACATAGCATTAGCCATTTCACGCTCTGAGTTACTTCCTTTTTCACGAATAATTGCAGCTTTTGGTCTGTCATTGCGAGGAGTTTGCGACGAAGCAATCTGTTCTAGCTTTCCTGTAAAATGACTCGGAAAAACATACTTTAAAGGTTGATTAGCAAAATTTTCAAAACGCTCTAACGACTTACCGTTTTTGGTTTGTTTTTGGTCGAGTAGGAACGAGGTTTCGAACCACATTTCTCTATAACTTGAAACCTGAAACTTGAAACCTGAAACTTCAAGAAAATCTGAGTTTTCAACAGAACCTAATTTAAAATACTCCATTCCATTTAAAGCACTTTCAAAAGTAGCATCATCTTTGGCTTGAAGAACTAGTCCAATATTTTCTGAGAATAAAATTTTTACCAAATCTTTTTCTGCGAATGCGTCGAACGAAATTTTTGCTCCTAAATGCTCATCGGCAAAACACATTTCTAATAAAGAGGTAATCAATCCGCCACTTCCGATGTCGTGTCCAGCAAGGATTTGATTGTCTTTGATTAAATTTTGAATCGTATTGAATGCTTTTTTGAAGAAAGCTGCATCTTTGATGGTTGGAGTTTCAGAACCAATTTTATTTTGAGTTTGAGCAAATGAACTTCCGCCTAATTTAAAATCATCTTGCGATAAATTGATGTAGTAAATTGAACCACCAGTCATTCCATCGCCATGGAATCTCTGTAAAACGGGTTCTACAACTTGAGTAATATCAGAGCAATTTCCTGCGGCCGAAATGATTACCGTTCCTGGTGCAATTACTTGATCATTTGGATATTTTTGCTTCATCGAAAGCGAATCTTTTCCGGTTGGAATATTGATTCCCAATTCGATGGCAAATTCCGAACAAGCCTGAACTGCTTCATACAAACGTGCATCTTCACCTTCATTTTTACACGGCCACATCCAATTGGCAGACAACGAAACGCTTTTTAAATTGTCTTTTAATGGAGCAAAAACAATATTCGAAAGTGCTTCTGCAATGGCATTTCTACTTCCTGCTTTTGGATCGATTAAAGCCGAAATAGGTGAGTGCCCAATTGAAGTAGCAATTCCTTCTTTTCCATTATAATCCAATGCCATTACACCCAGATTGTTCAATGGTAATTGAATTGGTCCAGCGCATTGTTGCTTGGCGACTTTTCCGCCTACACAACGATCGACTTTATTAGTTAACCAGTCTTTACAAGCAACGGCTTCTAGTTTTAAAATCTCTTCTAAATACGTTGGAATGTTTTCTTCTGAGTATTCTATATCGGTATATTTTCGATTAATAGTTGTATCCGCCATGATGGTTTTTGGCGAACTACCAAACATGTCTTCTAGAGCAAAATCCATTGGTTTGGCGCCAGTCGTTTTGCTTTCAAAGGTGAAACGATGGTTTCCAGTTACATCACCTACTTGATACATTGGCGAACGCTCTCTGTCAGCAATTCGTTGTAATGTGTCAATGTCTTTTTGACCAATCACTAATCCCATGCGTTCTTGCGACTCGTTACCGATGATTTCTTTCGCCGAAAGCGTCGGATCACCCACAGGCAATTTGTCCAAATCGATCAATCCACCAGTTGCTTCCACCAATTCAGATAAACAATTTAAATGTCCGCCCGCACCATGATCGTGAATCGACACAATAGGGTTTTCATCACTTTCTACCAATCCGCGAATCGCATTGGCAGCGCGTTTTTGCATTTCAGGATTGGAACGTTGAATGGCATTCAATTCGATTCCCGATCCAAAAGCTCCAGTATCTGCTGATGAAACTGCGGCTCCACCCATTCCGATTCGGTAATTTTCGCCACCGAGAATCACAATTTTATCACCTACTTGAGGTTCGTGTTTTTGTGCTTGAGATGCTTTTCCGTAACCGATTCCGCCTGCTTGCATGATGACTTTGTCGTAGCCTAATTTTCGGTTTTCTTCTTCGTGTTCAAAAGTCAAAATAGAACCCGTAATTAAAGGTTGTCCAAATTTATTTCCGAAATCAGAAGCTCCGTTTGAGGCTTTTATTAAAATATCCATTGGCGTTTGATACAACCATTTTCGTTCAGACATTCCGTTAGTTTCATACGAACGATTGTTGGTCAAACGCGAATAGGCTGTCATGTACACTGCTGTTCCAGCCAATGGAAGCGAACCTTGTCCACCCGCCAAACGATCACGAATTTCCCCGCCCGAACCCGTTGCTGCGCCGTTGAATGGCTCAACAGTAGTTGGAAAATTATGAGTTTCGGCCTTTAAAGAAATGACAGAATCGAATTCTTTTTTAGTGTAAAAATCAGGTTTATCGGCTCTTTTAGGCGCGAATTGTTCTACTTTCGGTCCTTTGATGAATGCTACGTTGTCTTTATAAGCTGAAACAATATCATTCGGATTTTCGGCCGAAGTTTTCTTTATTAATTTGAATAAGGAAGTTTCTTTTTCAACACCATCAATAACAAATGTTCCGTTAAATATTTTATGGCGGCAGTGTTCTGAATTCACTTGTGAGAAACCAAACACTTCGGAATCCGTTAGTTTTCTTCCTATTTTTTTCGAAAGATTTTCTAAATAATCCACTTCTTCCTGACTCAATGCCAAACCTTCTTTTTGGTTGTAAGCCGAGATATCTTCAATTTCAATAATCGGTTCAGGTTGGATGTTGATACTGAAAATGTCTTGATTCAACTCGGTATATTTCTGCGAAAGCATCGGATCAAAATCGATGAAATCACTTGAAACTATTTGGAATTCTTCAATTCTGATAATTCCTGAAATACCCATATTTTGAGTAATTTCAACAGCGTTGGTGCTCCAAGGTGTTACCATTGTGGCGCGTGGACCAACAAAAAAATCCGCGAGAACGGATTTATCTATTTTGTGAGCGTTGCCAAATAACCAATTAAGTTTTGAGATGGTTGCTGCCGAAAGTTCGGTTTGCGTTTGTACAGCAAATACAGTAGAGGTTTCGTTTCCGAAAAAGTGAATCATTGTGTTGTGTTTTGTTCCGTAGGGACAAGTCGCGACTTGTCCCTACATTGTGTTGTGTTGTTGTGTTTTGCAAGGACAAGTCGCGACTTGTCCGTACTTGATGCAAATTTAATCCAAAAACCATGATTAGCCAAAAGAGTTATCAATAGTTTTTAACGGTTTTTTTGACAATTTGCAGTGAATAAAATTCTTACAAACAAAAGATTTTATACTTTTGGAGTTCAATTATTTATGCTATGAAGAAGTTATACTTTTTGTTGTTGGGGTTGGTTTTATGTTTGAGCGTTAATGCTCAAGTGATTAATTTTCCGGATGTGAATTTTAAAAATAAGTTATTAAGTTCAAATTCCACTAATCAGATTGCAAAAAACTTAGATGGAAACTATTTTAAGATTGATGCTAATTTGAATGGAGAAATTGAAGTTATTGAAGCCATTCAAGTAAGTTACCTTGATATTTCTGTTTCTAGCATTCAATCTGTTGTGGGAATTCAAAATTTTATATCGTTGCGAAATTTGAATATTAGTAATTACGACAGCGTAAATTATAATCAATTGACTCAGTTAAATCTTAATGGTTTGATTAATTTGGAAACATTAAACTGTAGTAAAAACTATCTATTAAATTCATTAAATTTAACAGGATGTAGCAATTTGATTTCCTTAAATTGTGAAAACACAAATATTGGTACTCTAAATTTAGATGGTTTTAATCAAATAACAACATTGAATTGTGCAGGAAGCTATTTGACAAGTTTGAGTCTTGTGGGTCTATCAAATTTAACAACATTAAATTGTTGCTGTAACCTTTTGACATTCTTAGATTTGAGTTCATGTACAAACTTAGTTACAGCAGTGTGTAATGGTAGTAATTTGACAACTGTAAATGTAACAGGTCTATCTTATCTTCAAAGTTTAGAAATACATCTTAATGATTTAACGGCTTTAGATTTAACAAGTTGTACTAATTTGACTTATTTAAATTGTTGGGGCAACCAATTAACAAGTTTAGATTTGTCTGGTTTAAGTAATTTAGTTTATTTAAATTCTTGGCAAAATGATTTGAATAGTCTACAATTGGAGGGTTGTTTTAATTTGCAGGAAATTGATTGCAGTGAAAACAACCTCACAAGTATAGACTTAACAGGTTTAATTAATTTGGAAATTTTAAATTGTAGATTTAATAATTTGGATAGTTTAGATGTTAGTTTACAAGAAGGTCTTACTCAATTAAACTGTAGTTTTAATCAAATTACTTCAATTGATATAAGTAATAATCATTTGTTGGATGTTTTGATGTTACACGATAACAACATGAGTTTTATGAATATTAAAAATGGTAAAAGTATTTACACAGGAGGTATTTACAACAACCCTAACCTCACTTATGTTTGTTGTGATGATTTTGAAATTAGTTTTGTTGAGGATAGTTTTGTAGATCAGGATGTTAATATAAACTCTTACTGTACCTTTTTCCCAGGTGGTAACTATTACACTATTGCAGGAGATTGTAAAATAGATATTGATACAAACGGTTGTGATTCTAACGATAGTGGATTTAATTTAATGAATTTTTCAATTACGAACGGAATTGAATCTGGAAATATTTTTACCAATTTGTCAGGGCATTATGAGATTGGTGTTTATGATGGAATTTACACCATAATACCTATTTTTGAAAACCCATCTTATTTTTCAATTTCTCCTACAAGTCTTGCAGTTGATTTCCCAACACAAGGAGAAGTTTTTAATCAAAATTTTTGTATTACACCGAATGGTAGTCACAATGATTTAGAAGCTACAATACTTCCATTAGATCCCGCTCGACCTGGCTTTAATGCTACTTATAAAGTGGTATGCAAAAATAAAGGAACTACCACTTTGTCTGGTTCAATAACCTTTGAATTTGAAGACGACAAAATGGATGTAATTTCCTCAATACCAGTTTTTTCTTCACAATCCACAGGACTTCTAACCTATGATTACACCAACTTGCAACCTTTGGAAACTAGAGAAATTCTGTTAACGCTGAATATTAACTCACCTCAAGAATCTCCAGCAGTAAACATTGGAGATCAATTGAATTTTACGGTAATTATCAATCCGCTTTCAGGTGACGAATTTTTATTTGATAACACCAGTAGTTTGAAACAGACTGTTGTAGGTTCATACGATCCTAATGATAAAACCTGTGTTGAAGGAAATATAGTCGGACCCGAAATGATTGGTCAATATGTGCATTACGTAATTCGTTTTGAAAATACGGGAACTTTCCCCGCTGAAAATGTTGTGGTGAAAGATATGATTGACTTGACAAAATTCGATTTAAGTACTTTAATTCCGACGAGTTCGAGTCATTCGTTCGTCACTCGAATTGCCGCTGATGGAAAAGTAGAATTCATCTTCGAAAACATTCAATTGCCGTTTGATGACGCCAATAACGATGGTTATGTTGCCTTTAAAATCAAAACCCTGCCAAGTTTAGCCATTGGAGATACATTCAGCAATAATGCAAATATTTATTTTGATTATAATTTCCCAATCGAAACCAATACGGCTACTACCGCAATTCAAGTTTTGGGCAATTCTGATTTTAATTTGAGTGACTACGTTACTTTATATCCGAATCCAGTTAAAAATGTGTTGAATGTTAGTGTAAAAGAAATGATTTCAATTACTTCCATAAACATTTATAATTCTTTGGGACAATTGGTTTTAGCGTCAACAAATCCAGAAGGAAGTGTTGATGTTTCGAGTTTAAAATCTGGGAATTACTTTATTAAATTGATTTCGGATAAAGGAGTTTCAATTAGTCAATTTATAAAAGAATAAAATGAAAAAGATATATTTTTTAGCTCTACTACTCTTTTCGGTGATTAATGTTAACGCTCAGGTAATAAATTTTTCTGATTTGAATTTCAAAAATTACCTTTTGTCTGCAACCACTTCAAATGGAATTGCTCAAGATGTGAATAATAATCCAATAATTATTGATGCCAACTCAAACAATGAAATTGAAGAGGCAGAGGCGACGGCTATTTATACATTATCAATTTTATCGAGTTCTATAACAAATTTAGAGGGTTTGTCTTATTTTATTAATCTAAGGTCGCTTGAAGTGAGTCAAAATAGTACGATTGTTTCGTTAGACACCACTGATTTAATACATCTTAAAAACTTAATTTGTTACGGTAATAGTACATTGAATTCAATTAATTTGGAAGGGTTGGCTGACCTAGAGTCGATAATCATCGATGACAATACAGAATTAAGTACTATAAACACAAATGGACTTACAAGTTTGATATACTTAGAGTTGCTTCGTAATCCGATGTTGACACAATCAACATTCAATCATTTAATTGGTCTAGAAGAACTGTATTGTAATACATTAACCACTTTAAATATCGATGGTTTACAAAATCTAAGAATCGTTTGGCTTATTTGTCAAGAAGAGGGTTTAAATTTATTTACATCTGTTTCACTTTCTAATTTACCTAATTTAGTTGATTTTCAGGTTGATAGGACAGGATTGTCAAACCTAAGTTTAGTTAATTTACCTAAACTTCGTGTACTTTGGGTTTCTAACAATCAATTATCTGAAATTGATTTATCAGGTTTAAATATGTCTTCCGATTTTGTGGAAGAAAAATTTTTCTTTGGGAGAAATAATTTTTTTTCAGCTTTAGATTTTTCAGGTACAAATTTTACAACAAAGGATATAATCAATAACCAATTGGTTTATTTAAATTTAAAGGACTCATTTCCACAAGATGCTGATAATAACTTTGGCATTGGGAATTTACAAGTACAAGGTAACCCCAATCTTCAATTTATATGTGTGAATGACGAAGATGAAATAGAATTTCAGAATGTTCAAAACGCAGTAAATGTATATGGATATACCAATTGTGTTGTAAACAGTTATTGTAGTTTTGTTCCTGGAGTAGATCATTTCATAGTTGACGGTAGTGCTAAGTTGAACTTTGATAATAGTGATTGTGATACCAATGATTTAATCTTTCCTCTGCTCAAATTTTCAATTACAAACGGAACTCAAAATGGTACTTTTCTCGCCAATCAATCAGGCAATTATTCTATTGCGTTGTTGGCCGGTGAGCACACAATAACACCCATCTTAGAAAACCAATCTTATTTTAGCGTTTCGCCACCATCTCTAACACTTAACTTTCCTGAGTTGACATCTCCTGTAACTCAAAATTTTTGTATTATACCCAACGGCACTCACAATGATCTAGAAGTCACTTTACTTCCTTTATTACCAGCTCGTCCAGGTTTTAATGCAACCTATAAAGTTGTATATAAAAATAAAGGAAATAGCACTTTATCAGGTAGTATAACCTTTGAATTTGAAGACGATAAAATGGATTTAGTTTCGTCAGTTCCTAACTCTTCTGCACAAGTAACCGGACTTTTGACTTATGATTATTTGAACCTACAACCTTTCGAAACAAGAGAGATTCTATTAACCCTAAACATCAACTCACCACAAGAAACACCTGCAGTAACTATTGGAGATCAATTGAATTTTTCAGCTGTTATTAATCCTCTTGCAGATGACGAAACCGAAGAGGATAATACAAGCAGTTTAAAGCAAGTCGTTGTTGGTTCTTATGATCCCAACGATAAAACTTGCATTGAAGGAACTGTAGTCGGACCCGAAATGATTGGTCAATACGTTCATTATCTCATTCGTTTTGAAAATACAGGAACGTTTCCTGCAGAAAATATAGTAGTGAAAGACATGATTGATTTGACGAAGTTCGATTTGAGTACTTTAATTCCGACGAGTTCGAGTCATTCGTTCGTCACTCGAATTGCCGCTGATGGAAAAGTAGAATTCATCTTCGAAAACATTCAATTGCCGTTTGATGATGCCAATAACGATGGTTATATTGCGTTTAAAATCAAAACCCTGCCAAGTTTAGCCATTGGAGATACATTCAGCAATAATGCAAATATTTATTTTGATTATAATTTCCCAATCGAAACTAATACGGCAACTACCGCAATTCAAGTTTTGGGTAATTCTGACTTTAATTTGACTGACTATGTGACTTTATATCCTAATCCAGTTAAAAATGAATTGAATATTAAGGTAAATAATACCATTTCAATTACGTCAATAAACATCTATAACTCATTAGGACAATTAGTTTTAGTTTCAACCAATCCATCAGAAAGTATTGATGTTTCTGAGTTAAAAACGGGGAGTTATTTAATGAAACTAATTACAGATAAAGGAATCTCGAATAGTCAATTTATAAAAAAATAAAAAACAAAAAAAATGAAAAAGATACATTATTTAGCTCTACTACTCTTTTCGGTGATTAATGCTAACGCACAGGTGATTGATTTTCAAGATGTCAATTTTAAAAATACCTTGTTAGTATCGAGTCCTTCAAATTTTATTGCAAAGAATAGTAATGGGGAGTTTTTCTCAATTGACGCCAATGGAAATTCAGAAATTGAGGTAACAGAAGCTTTAGAGGTATCCTATTTAAATGTCTCTTATGCTAACATAACATCAGTTGCTGAATGTTCTTATTTTCAAAATCTTAAACTGTTTTATTGTTATTCAAATCCTTTAACTAGTATTGATATTAGTAGTTTATCCTTGTTGGAAGAGTTTTATACGGGTGCAAATATGATAGATTCAATAGATTTTACGGGACTTAATAATTTAAAAAAAATACTACTCAATATTACCAATATTAATCACTTACAAATCTCTAATTTGCCCCAACTTGAATATGTTGATTGTTCGGGTGTTGGAACGTTTGGACCAAGTATAATTACTCTTTCGAACTTACCTAATTTGAATTATTTTAATTGTGGATTGAATAATTTGACTTCTATTAATTTAGATAATTTGCCTTTGTTTGAGACATTAAATTGTAGTGATAATCAATTGACTTCACTCAATGTTACTAACTTTACCAATCTTAAAAATTTGTATTGTGCTAAAAATCAATTAACGGAGTTGAATCTTACTGGACTCTCACTATTGCAGTATTTGGATTGTTATGATAATCAACTGAGTGGGCTAGATTTGACAAATAATTCAAGTATTAAAAATCTGTATTGTTGGAACAACCAATTAGAGACTTTATTGATTGAAAATTGCACATCATTAGAGTTAGTGTATGCAGAAAGCAATTTATTGAGCACAATTGCATTAACTAATTTAATCAACTTAAGACATTTGTCTCTATATTTTAATAATTTGGACGAACTTGAAGTCAATAACCTATTGAATTTAGAAGTTTTAACCTGTTATGGGAATAATTTGACTTCGCTTAACGTAGAAAATTTATCACATTTGACTACGTTGTATTGTGATGACAATAATTTGCAATTTCTGAACATTAAGAATAATTGGGAAGGCGATTTTTTTTATGTCACGTTCGGGGGAAACAACAATTTGATGCACGTATGTTGTAATGATAAAGACCTGAATCAAATACAACTTTCAGCAAGTAATGCGGGTTACACAAATTTAGTAATCAATTCCTATTGCTCATTTTCGCCAGGTGGAAACTACTATGCTATCGAAGGGAATTCTAAATTGGATTCTAACTTGAACGGTTGTAATTCTGATGATATCAATTTTCCTTTTATGAATTTTTCAATTACCAACGGAATCGAATCGGGAAACATCATTTCAGATGCTTCGGGTAATTATTATATTACAGTTTCAGAGGGAATTCATACGGTAACGCCCATTTTTGAAAACCCATCTTATTTTTCAATGACTCCTTCAAGTTTTACCGCAGATTTTCCAGTGCAAGGTGAAATCGTAAATCAAAACTTTTGTATAACTCCGAATGCAAATCATAACGATTTAGAAGTCATCATTATACCAGTTTTACCTGCACGGCCTGGTTTTGATGCTACTTATAAAATCGTGTATAAGAATAAAGGAACGACCACTTTATCTGGAGCTGTAACCTTCGAATTTGAAGACAGTAAAATGGATTTTGTTACTTCAATACCCATTTCTTCTTCACAAGCAACTGGACTTTTGACTTATGATTACACCAATTTGCAGCCATTTGAAACTAGAATCATCAACTTGACGTTCAACGTTAATTCTCCGATGGAAAGCCCAGCAGTGAATATTGGAGACCAATTGAATTTCACAGCGATTATCAATCCTCTTGTAGACGATGAAACCGAAGAGGACAATACAAGCAGTTTAAAACAAGTTGTTGTGGGTTCGTATGATCCCAATGATAAAACCTGTAGTGAAGGAACTGTAGTCGGACCCGAAATGATTGGTGAATATGTTCATTACGTTATTCGTTTTGAAAATACTGGAACGTTTCCTGCAGAGAATATAGTAGTGAAAGACATGATTGATTTAACTAAATTCGATTTGAGTACTTTAATTCCGACGAGTTCGAGTCATTCTTTTGTAACCCGAATTGCTGCTGATGGAAAAGTAGAATTCATCTTCGAAAACATTCAATTGCCTTTTGATGATGCCAATAACGATGGTTACGTTGCTTTTAAAATCAAAACTCTACCAAGTTTAGCCGTTGGAGATACTTTTAGTAATAAGGCCAATATTTATTTCGATTATAATTTCCCAATCGAAACCAATACGGCTACTACCGCAATTCAAGTTTTGGGCAATTCTGATTTTGATTTGAGTGACTATATGACTTTATATCCCAATCCAGTTAAAAATGAGTTGAATATTAAGGTAAATAATACCATTTCAATTACTTCAATAAACATCTATAACTCATTAGGACAATTGGTTTTGGTAGCAACCAATCCATCAGAAAGTATTGATGTTTCTGATTTAAAGACGGGAAGCTATTTTATCAAAGTGATTTCCGATAAAGGAATCTCGAACGGAAAGTTTATAAAAGAATAAAAAAAAGTCCCGATTATTTCGGGACTTTTTATTTAGTTGATAATGATTTTCTTTGTCAGCGATTCTCCTGATGAGTTGACTTTGATTAGGTAAATTCCCGATTGCAGATGATTGATTTCTAACGTTTCAGTAGTTCCTGTTTTCTCAAATACTTTTTGACCCACAGCCGAAAATACTTCTACATCATACACCATTGAATTATCGGCTAATTGAATAGTAAATGTTCCATTGGATGGATTTGGGTATAATTTGTAATCGAAAGAAATTGTATCTTCTTCTGCAACTTTATTACCAATTCCGCTGCACGTGTCTAATGCGTAAACCGTCCAATCTGTGGTTTTGTTGAATGTAGCTTTCGGTACAGCAACAGTAGTTTTTCTTCGTAGCGTTTCATCAGCAGAAAAATTAGCAGTTCCACCATTGAAAGTTCCGATAATATCAATCAAAACACCATTTTTGAATAAACCCACAGCGTCGTTTCCATTAAAAGTTAATTCGCTTCCAGCACTCGAATAATTCGCAGAAGCCACAGGATAACACGCGCTATTAGTACTGCTATTGACCATTACATATTTGGCTCCGTTGGCCAATGTTCCTGATAATGTGATTCCCGTGCTCCAAGCGCCAGCGCCATTGGTTTGTTTTTTTACTACATAACTTGATAAAGCTACCGCGCTTCCAGTTCCGTTAGCAATTTCTAATATTTTATTGTTGGATGAACCTTCAATGTATTCCGAAAAATACAAATCGGTTATCAATGAAGCCGAAGTAGTGTTTGCGTTAATTGCTGTGCTATTGGCCGAAGTATTTCCAGCTGCGTCTTTGGCTTTTACATAAAAAGAATAGGAAGTCGCAGCAGTTAATCCAGTTATAGAAGCAGTTACAGAAGTTACCGATGTTTTTAAAGTTCCATTCATGTATACATCATAACCAGAAACACCAACATTATCAGTCGAAGCGATCCAATTCAATTGTAATGATGAGGTTGTGATGTTCGAAGCCACCAAATTAGTTGGAGTAGTTGGTGCTTGTGTGTCGGGAGTAGGTGTAGTTCCACCCCAAATCATTCCCACATACTCCGGATGATCAATAAACGGATTACGGTTCAATTGTCGAGCGTAAATCGCATTATTCCGAGCAATTTCTCTTGCACTCACAGGATCTTGATTGTGCCACTGAATCAACATCGCTAAAAATCCATTAGTAAAAACTTGATTACTCGTTCCGTTAAACATTGGGTAAGTAGTATACGAAGCAACCGTGTTTTCGTAACGAGTAGCAAAATAGAAATACATACGTGCAATATCACCTTTAAACGCATCCAAAGGCTCAAAAACGGTTCCAGTATAACCTGCAACGGCGCTTGTTCCGCGTTTGCTTCCGTTTAAAGAAGTCCAAGTGGCAGAAGCAACTTTTCCGTGTGGGTTATCCGAACGCATTCCGTTTACATAACCATCAACAGGTGGAATAAAATGCGCGTCGGCAACCATAGGTGAAGCGGAATTAAAAACGGATTGCGGAATAATGTGCTCTCTGTTGTAGCAATTTCCCTCAGTGGTGTAAGTTCCACATTGATTGGTACTGTATGCAAAAATCACTGGATCAGTTCCATTTGGATTTTCAGAATAATAATCAAAAATGGTGTTGTCGTTCTCGTACTGATTGTCGCGGTCGGAAGTAGCATAGGTTGTCCATAAACCCGCATAGCCTTTGTTAGTGTGACCTTTGATTTTGTTGTACAATTGAGTTTTGAGCGTGTAGCCCGTTCCTGTTGCCGTGTTGTAATAACCAGCCGGAATTTGAGCATACGAAAAATACGACATTACAAATGCCGCCAAGAGTAATTTTAGTTTCATAGTTAAAATAGTTAATAGTCATGTTAAAAATAGAAAACATGATTAGCGTTTTAACTATACCATTAAAAAGTTAGTAACAAAAAAAACTGTCATTTTGTTAATGACAGTTTTTATATGTGGTTTAATTAGTGTTTTTTAAGGAACAAATTGATACGCGCCTAAATCGGGTGATGTAGCCCTTGATATACCTAAAATATCATCAAAATTACTGGCTGAAGTTTCAGTTGCTAAATTTAAATCTTCACTCAAACGCATGTCATTGATATCTGTATCCACAAATTTTGGATTGTTGATTTGTGAGTTGGTAGCAAGGAAAATATCAGAATAATGAACTGCATCACTTGCAAATTGATACAACGGATTATTTGTGAATGAATTATTTATATTATTGAAACGAATCAAACAATTATTAAAGAAATAATTGAATGCAACACCGCTGTCTGTCGTTTTGTCCAAAAGCATTTCAATTTGATTGCTACCGTAAATGATGCAATTGGTAAAATTAGCTTGGGTTAGTTCGTGTACATATATTGTATCTTCCGTTTCAAAATAATCGCTAAGTAAAACCGCTACTTGACGTGAACTGTTCCAATCGTTATTAAAAGTGCAATGAGTGAAGTTATACGTTCCGCCATACGTACACGCTAATGTGGCTTGACCACAATAATTCCCAACCAAATTGCTTCCAGTCAATTGCGCTTTACGAGCTAAAATTCCCACATTCGAACAATTGTAAATCTGCGAGTTGGTAATGGTTAAATTCGGAATTGTAGTTCCAGTTGCTGTAGCAATATTTTGCATTAAAATTCCAACGGTAGCATTTTTGATGGTGAGATGATTAATGGTGTTTTCGGTACTATTGGATAATATCATCAACGTTCCCCATTGACCAGGAACATCAGTATATAATGGTTCCAAACGATCGCCTTCAAAAATAACTTCATTCGTCAAATCTTCATAATCTGAACCTGGTGGATTTCCGCCGTTAATCTGAATTTTAGCATCGGGTCCAACAATCAAACCTGAATTGGCGTGAAAATGTACTCTAGCTCCAGCGTCAACGACCAAAGTTTCAGTTCCGGGAACTAATGCGTAGCCGTAAATCACATACGGTTTTGCCGCAGTCCAATGCAGTTCATCACCATTAACTGGATCAGTATGTGATAAATTACTTCCTATCGAAATGATTTCTTCGTTGGCATCATCCAAACCTAAATTAATGGCTTCGTATAGATACTCGTCTGGGTTCGTTCCGCTTCGTTGCGGATAGATAAAAATCGCATCTTGAATCAACGTTACCAAATCTACATCTTGTGGTGCACCACTTATGTTGGTAAATTCTATTTTGTCTGTATATAAAAAATCAGTTGGATTAGCACTGGCAACATCGGCAGTGACTTCTATAAAAACGAATAAACTATCGTTGGCCAACATCTCTACGTTGTTGAAGATTTTTCCATCACCAACACCACTATTATCGGCATCTTCACCCGTTAAACCATCTACCATGATTCGATATTTAGAAGCTGTACCTTTGGCCAATCGTATTTGCGGAATGGATATATCGTTATCACTTCGGTTGTACACTTTTAATCGGTAGGTACTCGAGCCAACATTAGAAAAAACAGTGTCTAAATAAACTGTGTCTTTAGAGAATTCTAATTCTCCAGTACTCGGCTCAAATTCGAAATCATTTCTACACGAGGTTAATGAAAGCACCAATACGATAACGAGTAATGATAAATAACGCATAATAAAATCAATTTTGGTAAAAGTAGTTATTTAATTTAAAAATTAAAATCACCAGTTAAAAATTATAAAGTAAACGTTCTTTTTGATGCAATAGTACTTTTTAAACATCTTTTTTCTATTTTCTTTTCTGTATTCTCTTTACTAAAATTATCTTTACATCAAAATTAGAATTATGTCTTTTGATAAAGAAAAAATACTTCAATGGTGTAACGATTGGTCCAAAAATACCTTAATGGAAACGCTCGAAATCAAATACGTTGATGCTGGAGAAGACTTTTTAGTGGCTACAATGCCTGTGAATCCTAGAGTGCATCAACCTATGGGATTGTTGCATGGTGGTGCGAGTGTGGCTTTGGCTGAAAGTGTAGGAAGTGCGGCTTCGATCATGTTTGTCAATCCGGAACGTCAGGAAGTACGCGGTATCGAGATTTCGGCCAATCATCTTAAAAGTAAAAAAGAAGGAATGGTGACAGCTACTGCCAAAATCATTCACAAAGGTGCGAGTATTCACTTGTGGGAAATCCGAATTGTAGATGAAAACGATAAGCTGATTTCGCTCTGTAAACTAACCAATATGATTTTACCTCGTCGCTAATGAATCTATTTGAAACCGCTAAACGCCATTTTGCCTCACAATTGCCTTTTGTGCTTTTTTGTAAGCCGAATTCGCATAAAATAGTCGGAGTTTTTCAACAAAATGACCAATTGTTTGAGTTGAAAGACGCTACTGAAAGTGGTTTTGCCTTTGTTTCTTTTGATGGAAAACAGCGCTTTTATTTGCCTGTAAGCGAAAGCAATGTTGTAGTAGATAAAAACAACCAAACTGATTTTCATTTAAGCAAAGAAGTTACCGCTTCTTTCGATGAAAATACTAAAAACTCGTTTGAGAATTTAGTAGCTAATGGAATTCAAGCCATTCAAAACCATCAATTTCAAAAAGTGGTTTTGTCTCGTAAGGAATTGATTTCTGTGCCTAACTTTGATATTGTGTCCGTTTTTAAACAACTGGTTTTCAATTATAAAACAGCCTTTAATTATTGTTTTTATCATCCGAAAATAGGATTATGGATAGGAGCAACTCCAGAGCAATTCATCAAAATTGAAGCAACTACGCTCAAAACTGTTGCTTTAGCAGGAACACAATTGTTTGACAATCATTTGATTTGGGAGAATAAAGAGCGAGTAGAACAACAATTGGTAACCGATTTCATTACTCAAAATTTACAACTTTTTTCAAATGAAGTTGCTGTTTGGGAACCCAAAACGGTTCAAGCTGGAAATTTAGCGCATCTTAAAACCGATATTTCAGCAGTGATTGATAAAGAAAATTTAGGACAAATTATTGATAAATTGCATCCAACGCCTGCTGTTTGTGGCATGCCAAAAGAACCAGCAAAGCAATTTATTGTAAAGAATGAAGGATATGACCGCGAATTTTACACTGGATTTTTAGGCGAACTCAACATCGATTTTACTTCCTACAAAACAGAGAATTCCGATTTGTTTGTTAACTTGCGATGTATGAAAGTAGAAGAGGAGCAAGCGAGTGTTTTTGTGGGTTGCGGAATCACCAAAGACAGTATTCCTGAAAAAGAGTTTTTTGAAACTGTCAACAAATCAGTTACGATTAAAAAAAGTATAGTATAATGGAGTTCAGAGAAGCCATTCTATCCGATTTAGAAGCCATTATGGACGTTCGTTTTTCAGTCAAAGAAAACGTTCTTTCCAATCCCGATTTAGTGACTATTGCCGATTGTGAAGATTTTATTTTTAGAAGAGGAAAAGGTTGGGTGTGTGTTGTTGATGAAAAAGTGGTTGGTTTTTCGATAGTCGATTTGGTTGAAAATAACATTTGGGCGTTATTTGTGCGTCCGGAATTCGCCCAACAAGGCATCGGAAAACAATTGCATAATTTTATGCTCGATTGGTATTTTACTCAAACACAAGAAACCGTTTGGTTAGGAACTGATCCTGGCACAAGAGCCGAAACATTTTATAGAAAATCAGGTTGGCAACACGTCGGTATGTACGGAAACGAATACAAGTTTGAAATGACTTATTCCGATTGGAATCAACAAAAAAAATAAAATTATGAAGTTAGATATTTTAGCCTTTGGAGCGCATCCCGACGACGTAGAATTAGGTTGTAGCGGAACCATTGCCAAAGAAATTTCGCTTGGAAAAAAAGTCGGAATCATCGATTTGACTCGTGGCGAATTAGGAACGCGAGGTTCAGTTGAAATTCGCAATTCAGAATCTGCAAAAGCGTCACAAATACTCGGAGTTTCAGCAAGAGAAAATCTCGACATGCGCGATGGTTTTTTTGTGAATGACGAAGAACACCAGCTGAAAATCATTCAAATGATACGCAAATACCAACCCGAAATTGTATTGTGTAATGCTGTCGAAGATCGTCACATTGATCACGGAAAAGGAAGTAAACTGGTTTCGGATGCTTGCTTTTTGTCGGGTTTACGGAAAATAGAAACAAGTTTAAATGGCGAAAATCAATCCGCTTGGCGACCAAAAGTAGTGTATCATTACATTCAATGGCAGAATTTAAAACCCGATTTTGTAGTGGATATTACGGGTTTTATCGATGTGAAAATGGAATCGATTTTGGCCTACAGTTCGCAATTTTACAATCCGAATGCCAACGAACCTGAATCACCCATTACTTCAAAAAACTTCTTAGACAGCGTTCGGTATCGCGCGCAAGACTTAGGAAGAATCATCGGCACTGATTTTGCAGAAGGTTTTACAGTAGAAAGATATTTGGCTGTCAATAGCTTAAGTGATTTGCTGTAATTTTTTGCAATTTTTCTTGGCAAAAGAAAAGAATTGCAATATATTTGCATCCTCAAAATAAATGGTGATTGTAGCTCAGTTGGTTAGAGCGTCGGATTGTGGTTCCGAAGGTCGCGGGTTCGAGACCCGTCTTTCACCCTAAAATTTTCAACCATCCGTGAACAACGGGTGGTTTTTTTATTATTTTTGTTTTGAAATTTACAATTGCAATGAAAAAACTACTCTTACTTTTCGTTTTACTTCCGATGCTTTCTTCGGCTCAGATTGAAAAAACAATCAAGTTGAAATTAGCAGTGATGCAGAATTTTGTCAGTAAAGGAGAAGAAGGTCAAACGATGTTCTGGCAAACTAAAGGTAAAATCACATTCGGGATTGTTAATTACACCGAAGCTCAGAATTATCAATTCAAAGAGTTGTTCATCAATCAATACAAAGAATTAGAAACCATCTACACAAAAATGATTGGTTCTCAAGATGAAAGAGATACTGATTTGTACATCCGTACGCTCATTCGCCAAGAAGATGATTACCGCAAATTGCTCACAGCCGAACAATTGACAAAATACACTAAGCAATTGGCCGATTTCGAGAAAAACAACCCACAAGCCCACGACTCGTATTCGTCGTTGTTTTTTTCAGATAATTTGCTAAAAGAATTCAAAACTAAATTTCAATACAAATAAAATAAAAAGCCCCAATATTGGAGCTTTTTTTGTTTTTAAACGTCTTTCCCGCGTAGGCGGGAATCCAAGTCCTGAAAATGGATTCCCGCCTTCGCGGGAAAGACGCAGTGAGCGTATTCTTCAACTTCGTATATCGTACTTCCTTTTAACTTCCGCTTTTATCCACCACCAAACGCTTTTCTCTATTGGCGATTTCCCAAGCCACAGCAAAGGCAAGTTGGGTTCGTTTGGCCAAAGCATCAAATTCAATTTTGTCTACTTCATCAGTTGGTTTGTGGTAATCAGCGTGTGTTCCGTTAAAGAAAAACACCGATGGAATTCCGTTTTTAGCAAAATTATAATGATCGGAACGATAGTAAAAACGATTTGGATCGTTGCGATCGTTGTATTTGTAGTCTAATACTAAGTTGATGTGTTTCTTGTTGACGTCTTCACAGATGTTATACAAATCAGTCGATAAATAATCAGAACCAATGATGTACACATAATTATTACTGTCTTTATGGAAATCATCTCTTCGTCCGATCATGTCAATATTCACATCGGCAACCGTATTTTTTAAAGGAAAAAGCGGGTTTTCAGAATAATATCTCGAACCATGTAAACCGTGCTCTTCGCCAGTTACGTGTAAAATTAGAATGGAACGTTTTGGTCCGTGACCTTCTTTTTTTGCTTGTTGAAAAGCTTCCGCAATTTCCAGTAAAGCAACTGTTCCTGATCCATCATCATCAGCGCCATTGTAGACTTCTTCATTTTTTACACCCACGTGATCGTAATGAGCAGAAACCACTACAATTTCATTGGGTAATTCACTTCCTTCAATAAAAACCCAAATATTTTCAGAATCATTCAATTTAGGACTGAATCCTTTTTTCATGTATTCAGAAGGTACTTTTTGATAAAAATTGGTTGCGCCTGGCGGAAACGAAATTTCGTTACTTTTATGTTCATCGATTAAGTATTGACCTGCTTTTTTCTGACCTTCAGAACCCGTATTTCGTCCTTCCATTTCATCAGAAGCAACAATAGTAAGATGTGTTTTTAGTTCGTCTGCCGTAATCGAATTAATGTATTTAGTAACATCTGCAGCTTGCTTTGCATTTTTTGGAGCAGAACAATTGATGAATAACGCGATTAGTACTAATAAGTAAAATAGTTTTTTCATAGCGGTTTATAAATTAGCGAAGGTATAGATGAGAAACAACGTTAAAACAATAGAAAATAGTATACTGTTGATAATGAAAATGAAAACACTTTTTATAAATGAAACTATTCGTGTTTCTCCATAAAATCGATGATGAGCTGGGAAAAAGTAATACAACATCCAAATAACTCCCATAAAATTGATGAAGAACTTCATTGTTGTCCAGAACCATGAATCACCAAAAAGTGAGAACAATGTATCCAAAAGCATCATTATTAAACTAATCAGTAATAAAAATGAAAAGTAATGCAATGTAAAAATTCCGTGATCAAAATAATACCATCTTTTTTTATTGTGGAAAAACCATAAAATAAGAGCAAAGAGTGGCATGTAGATGAACAAGGTTTTAGGAAAATTATGTTTTATTGATTCTAAAAACTTTTCCTTCAGTTGTTCTTCCGTGTATTTTTCTTTAAGTCCGATTGATTTTTTTTCAAACCAATACTCAAGGTCATTCATTTCGGATGGTTTGCTTTTTCGAACCGAGTCCAATTGGGCCAACGATTCATACTGTGAACTAAAAAAGCTATAATTTTTTTTAGCCGTTTCTTCTTTTTTCCCTAGTTGAATTAATTTCTTGATGGAATCGGCTTCATTTTTCTTTAAGATGCCTTGTTTTTGAAGTTCTTCAATCTTTAATACTTCTTTGCTTAAAGTATCAATTGGCTTAATGGAATCCAACTTTTGCGTTTCTTGCTGAGTTGATTTATTAACGGAATCACTGTAATTGTAATATTGATTTTTGTCTGATTTTAACGACTTATCTTCTTTTTCTTTGAAGTTTATATTCGTGTTTGTTTCATCTTCATCCGGCAAAACTGCAATTAGAAAAAACGTCACAAAACTGATGAAAATGTACAAACGTACTGGTGCCAAATACGACAATCGTTTTCCCGAAAGGTATTCTTTAGTCAACGCAGCTGGTTTCAGCAATAAATTCTTTATGGTTTTCCAAAATGCATTTTCGTAGTGTGTTAAATCTTCAAAAAAGTGAACAAACAAATGGTAAAATGTCTTACGCGTATCGGTATTTTCCTGACCGCAATTCGGACAAAAGCGCTGATCTACAACGTGATTACAATTCAAACAAGTTTTGTCTTTTCGTATCGGATTCTTGTGCGCCATAGGTGAATAACTGATTTAACGATGTAAATCTATTAAAAAAAATTATTATTACCTTTGTTTAGCTACATTAGTAACCAAATTAGTAACGATTATGCAATCAAAAGCAACCACACCAGACCAATACATTAATGAACTACCAGACGATCGAAAAGTTGTAATGCAAAAATTACGCGAAGTAGTCTTGGCCAATCTTCCTAAAGGTTTTAAGGAAATGATGGGCTACGGAATGTTGGGTTATTCGGTTCCGCACGAAATTTACCCTAACGGTTATCATTGCAATCCAAAAGATCCGTTACCTTTCTTCGGAATGGCTTCGCAAAAAAACACCATCAACATTTACCATATGGCTGTCTATGCTGATAAAAAACTATACGATTGGTTTGTGTCCGAATATCCTAAACATTGCAAATCCAAATTAGATATGGGTAAAAGTTGTGTCCGATTCAAAAAGTTGGATGATATTCCGTATGAGTTAATAGGCGAATTGTGTACCAAAGTCTCTGTCGAGCAATGGATTGAAATGTATGAAAAAAATTTAAAAAGATAAGAATGCTCGATTTACTAAAAGCCAATTATAGCCCGATTTTTGAAGAAAAACTAATCGAAGAAATTGCTCAAGTCGCTTCTTTGCGTGATTTTCACGAAGGTGACATTTTGATAGATTTTGGTGATTACATCAAGAAAATGCCTCTACTGCTCAACGGCGCTATAAAAATTTTAAGAGAAGATTTTGATGAAGGTGAATTGCTCTTGTATTTTATTGAAAAAGGAGATACTTGTGCGATGACAATGGCGTGTTGTATGGGTGAAACCAAAAGTGAAATCCGAGCTGTTGCCGAAACAGAAGGTCAACTCTTGATGATTCCAGTGAGTAAAATGGAAGATTGGCTCGGAAAATACAAATCATGGCGCAATTTTGTGTTTAATAGCTACAATAATCGGTTGAAAGAAATGTTAAGCGCCATTGACAGTTTGGCTTTTATGAATATGGACGAGCGTTTGCTAAACTATCTTTTTGACAAATCCAAAATCAACAAAACCAAGTTCATTCAAAACACACATCAGGAAATTGCCTACGATTTACACACCTCAAGAGTGGTGATTTCTCGTTTGTTAAAAGCATTAGAAAATCAGGGGAAAATTCGCTTGCATCGTGCTTCAATTGAATTAATTAAATAATGTAACATTTGTGACGCAAGTAAAGCATTAAAATAGTCACCTTTGTGCTTTCAATTTACTACATGGATTCCAACCATTTACTCGGATATTTTTTAGCAGTTCTCATCGGAATTTCTCTCGGATTGATAGGAAGCGGTGGCTCGATTCTTTCGGTTCCGATTTTGGTTTACGTCATGGGAATAGAACCCATTTTGGCAACTGCCTATTCCTTATTTACAGTAGGAATAACCGCTTTGGTTGGCGGAATCAAAAAAGCAAATGAAAAATTAGTCGATTTTAAAAAAGTGTTTCTCTTCGGATTACCAACTCTTATTGCCGTTTTTTTAACTCGTAAATTCATAGTACCCGCATTACCCGAAGTGGTTGTTCAAATCGGAGCATTTCCAGTGCACAAATCAACTCTAATAATGAGTGTTTTTGCCGTAGTAATGATGATTGCAGCTGTGCGAATGATTCAACCAACAAAAGAAACAGAACTGTTAGAACATTCAGAAATAAACTATATAAAAATTGTGTTTACTGGAGTTTTTATAGGTTTAATTGCCGGATTTGTCGGTGCTGGCGGCGGATTTCTAATCATACCAGCGTTATTGTTCTTAGCCAAAACGCCAATGAAAATAGCCATCGGAACTTCATTGTTTATTATTGCCATTCAGTCGCTTATAGGTTTCTTAGGCGATATTCGCCCCGAGCAAATCCTCGATTGGAAATTACTCATTACATTCTCTTCTTGCTCTATTGTTGGACTTTTTATTGGTTCGGCTTTGTCCCAAAAATTAGATGCTAGTAAACTCAAAACACTTTTCGGTTGGTTTGTATTGGTAATGGGAATCTACATTATTGTAAAAGAAGTTTTCATCTGATAAATATCATGTTTTGTGCCAATTTTCATTGATAATTTTGACTAAAATTTAGCACAATGAAGATAGAACAAATTTATACTGGATGCCTGGCTCACGCTGCCTATTTAATCGAAAGTAATGGCGAAGCCGCTATCGTTGATCCATTGCGTGAAACACAACCGTATTTAGAGCGTTTAGAGCGTGATGGAGTGAAACTAAAATACATTTTCGAAACGCATTTCCATGCCGATTTCGTCTCAGGTCACATTGATTTAGCAAAGAAAACAGGCGCTACCATTGTGTATGGTCCAACAGCAATGCCTACAGGTTTTGAAAAATACGTAGCCACTGATGGCGAAATTTTTGAAGTAGGCGGAATCAAAATCAAAGCGATTCATACTCCTGGTCATACTATGGAAAGCATATGCTATTTGGTGATTGATGAAGAAGGAAAAGAACACGGATTGATTTCGGGTGATACATTATTTATTGGTGATGTAGGCCGACCTGATTTGGCGCAACACGTAATCGCCGATTTAACACAAGACAAATTAGCACGTCATTTGTATCATTCACTTCGAGATAAAATTTTGCCTTTGTCAGACGATTTGATTGTATATCCCAATCACGGTGCAGGAAGTGCTTGTGGTAAAAATATGAGCAAAGAAACTACCGATACCTTAGGAAATCAAAAGAAAACCAATTATGCTTTGCAAGAAATGACCGAAGATCAGTTTGTGGATGCTATTTTAACTGGTTTGACAACTCCGCCACAATATTTTCCTAAAAATGTGCTGATGAACATTCAAGGTTATGATAGTTTGGATTCGATTTTAGAGAAAGGCCAAAAAGCCTATGATGTGACTGCTTTTGAAGTATTAGCCAACGAAACTAGAGCTTTAATTTTAGATACAAGAGCTCCCGAAGTTTTTGCAAAAGGATTCATTCCAAACAGTATTAACATAGGAGTAGATGGACAGTTTGCTATGTGGGTTGGCGAGTTGATTCTCGACATCAAACAAGAAATTCTGATTGTTGCAGAGAACAATGAAAAGGTTCAAGAAGTAATCGTTCGTTTATCTCGTGTAGGTTACGACAATGCTATTGGTTATTTGGAAGGCGGATTTGAAGCATGGAAAAATGCTGGTAAAGAAATAGATATTGTACATCGCATCACTGCAGAACAATTAGAAAAGCATTACAAAGAGGATAAATTGATTATTATTGATGTCAGAAAAGTAAGCGAATTCCAATCAGAGCATTTAATTGATGCAGTCAATATTCCGTTGAACGTTTTAAACAATCATATAGCCGAATTTCCTAAAGAAGTAGCATTTATTTTGCATTGTGCTGGTGGTTACCGTAGCATGATTGCAGCTTCTATATTAAAGCAAAGAGGATTTGATAATTTCGTGGATGTTATTGGCGGATTTAGTGATATCAAAAACACTTCACTACCAAAAACAGACTACGTTTGCCCGACTACACTGTTGTAGAGATGGTGTGATTTAGTTTATTTTGGGAAAAGCACTTGTTAGCAATAATAGGTGCTTTTTTATTTGTTAAATTTGTAACAATGGTTACAGCATTTTTATCCGAAACCAATTAATTTTACCAAAAATAAACAGAACACACTATGAAAATAGAACAGATATACACTGGATGTTTGGCGCAAGGTGCCTACTATATTGAAAGTAATGGTGAAGTAGCCATTATTGATCCGCTACGTGAAGTACAACAGTATGTGGATAAAGCCAATGCCAACAACTCTAAAATTAAATACATCTTTGAAACTCATTTTCATGCTGATTTTGTGAGTGGTCATGTTACTTTAGCCGAAAAAACGGGTGCGCCAATCGTTTACGGTCCGAATGCAAATCCATCATTTGACGCACATATTGCTAAAGACGGTGAGGTGTTTCAATTAGGGGAAATTACCCTTACGTGTTTGCACACACCCGGACATACCATGGAAAGCTCGTGCTACTTGTTAAAAGATAAAGACGGAAAAGATTATGCACTTTTTAGTGGTGATACCTTGTTTTTAGGCGATGTGGGTCGCCCAGATTTAGCCCAAAAAGCAGCCGATATGACACAAGAACAGTTGGCTGGAATTCTTTTTGATAGTTTGCGAACTAAAGTAATGACGTTGGCCGATGACGTAATTGTTTATCCAGCTCACGGTGCTGGAAGTGCTTGTGGAAAAAACTTGAGCAAAGAAACGGTAGGTAGTATTGGTGATCAAAAAGCGACCAATTATGCGCTTCGTGCCGACATGACACGCGACGAATTCATCAGAGAAGTAACCGATGGTTTATTGCCTCCACCAGCTTATTTTCCGATGAATGTGAAACTGAACAAAGAAGGCTATGAAAATGTAGAAAACATTATTTCTGAAGCCAAAGCCTACGATCCGAAAACATTCGAATTCATTGCCAACGAAACCGATGCTTTAATTCTGGATGTGCGTCATCAAGACGATTATTCAAAAGGTCACATTCCGAAATCTATTTTTATAGGTATTGATGGGCAATTTGCTCCTTGGGTTGGTGCGTTAATTTTAGATTATAAGCAACCTATTTTATTAGTAACACCCGAAGGTAGAGAAGAAGAAACCATCACTCGTTTATCGCGCGTAGGTTATGATAACACATTGGGTTATTTGCAAGACGGATTTGAAGCTTGGAAACAATCAGGCTTAGAATACGATACCATTATTGGTGTAACAGCAAGCGAACTTGAAACTAAAATGCAAGCAGGCGAAGTTAACGTTTTTGATGTCCGTAAACCAGGTGAATACCAATCAGAACACATTGAAAATGTAGTATCAACTCCGCTGGATTTCTTAAATGACTATTTAGCCGAATTCCCAAAAGAAGATAATTTTTACATTCATTGTGCGGGTGGATATCGCTCGGTAATTGCGGCGTCTATTCTAAAAGCACGCGGATTCCATAATGTTATTGATATCAAAGGTGGTTATGCCGCTATAAAAGATACCAACATCAAAAGAACGAATTACGTTTGTCCTTCAACCTTAAAATAATGAAACAACTACTATTGACCAATTGGCATTTTATGCGCTTTTTGCGTGTGGGTTTGGCTGTATTCTTATTTGTGCAAGCCTATATCACTCACGAATGGTTTTTTATTGCCTTTGGATTATTTTTCTTATTTCAAGCGCTATTTAACTTAGGTTGTGGACCCAATGGTTGCAATGTAAATTACGATAAAAAGAAGTAATCATGAACACTACTTTTCACGATATTATCAATTCAAATAAACCAGTATTAATCGATTTCTATGCTACTTGGTGTGGACCATGCCAGATGCTTGGACCGATTTTAAAGCAGGTAAAAGACAGCCTTGGTGATCGCGTTTCCATCATCAAAGTTGATGTAGACAAAAACCAAGAATTGGCAGCCATGCAACAAGTGCGCGGCGTTCCAACGATGATGTTGTTCCAAAACGGTCAGCAATTATGGCGTCAATCGGGTGTTTTATCCAAAGAAGAAATCATTCAAGTCATTTTAGATAAAAGCAATTAATGTCAAAAAAAGCAATAATACTTACTTCAATTGGAGTAATAGTAGGCACAATCGCAGGCTATGCGTATTATTACTACGTAGGTTGTGCTAGTGGAAGTTGTGCAATCACCTCAAAACCAATCAACAGTACTTTGTATGGAAGTCTCATGGGAGGATTGTTGTTCAATTTGTTTGTGAAAGAAAAAAAGTAATGTTAAAATTCAATAGGGAAGTAAACAACCTATCTATTTTTTTATACATTTGAAAAACAGTAAGTAAAATTAATCACTAAAAAATAAAATAAAATGAAAAAAGTAGTATCGATGTTAGCTGTTGTAGCTTTTTTGTTTACAATGAATGTTAACGCACAAGAGCCAAAAAAAGCTAAAAAATCAAAAGCAAAAACTGAGAAAGTAGCAGCAGAAGCATCTACATCAACAGCTCCAGCAGCAGCTTCAGGAAAATCATGCTCATCAGGAAAATCATGTTGTGCAGCTAAGAAAGAAGAAGCTAAATCATAATTTTAAATGATATAGAATACTAAAGTGTCTTAGAAATAAGGCACTTTTTTTTGTTATTATTGATGAAGTAACTTTTCAATCTGATTTAATCGTTCTTCTAAAGATTGATTTTTTTGTTGTGCCGCGTTCAATTGTTTTTTTAGTTCTTCAATTTCCACTTGCTGTTCTTGCACTGATTTCACTAAAGGAACCACAAATTCGGCGTAGCGCAATCCGTAAAAATCCTCCTTGTTTTTAGGAGCATCAACACCACTAAATTCATAACCGAGTTTGTGTGCTGCAGCTTCCACTTCTTGAGCTATAAAACCCGTTTGAAGTTGACTTTCCTTTATTCTTTCATATTCAGCAAATCTCAAACTATCGGGCGTTTTTTGCCACAAAGCAATAGCATCCATATCCAAATGATACGTCACAGGTTGTAGTTTTTTGATGAAATCCAAACCCGGAACTGACTCGTAATTGATGTCTTTTTTAAAACGTTTGTCCGATACATTCGTCCAGTTCGCAAATCCACCAATACTTGTAACTGTAGAGTTACCTATTCGCGCTTGACTACTAGCTGAAATGTCAGCTCCTTCACCAATGGCTATAGAATGATTGTAATTCCCCGAAGAATAGGCGTATACACCCACAGCAGTATTAAAAATCCCAGCTCCAGAATACAGTGCACCTGAACCAACAGCCGTATTCCATGCGCCAATTCGTTCTCGCATGGCATCGTTTCCAATAGCCGTATTTTGATTATGGTTGGTAATCTGACTTCCGGCATAATTCCCAATTGCCACATTTTTTTCTCCTGTAGTGCTGCTGTACAACGCTCGATTACCCATGGCAACATTGGAATTACCATTGGTATTGTTGAATAATGTTTCATTCCCAACAGCTGTATTTTCGCTTGCGATGTTATTGTACAATGTTGCATTTCCAAAGGCAGTGTTACCGTTTCCCGATACATTGCTGTACAATGCTCTATTGCCGTGAGCATTGTTTCCAATTCCGACAGTATTTCGATACAAAGCTTGATAACCATTGGCTACATTATACGAACCTGTAGTATTGAAGTACATGCTATCATGTCCGCAAGCCGTGTTGTCAAAGCCAGTTGTGTTGTAGGTTAGACTAGCATTTCCAATTGCCACATTTTCATATCCTGTGGTATTGTCTTGCATCGAAATGAAACCAACGCTTACATTATTGCTTCCTGTGGTATTCAAATTTAAAGCACCCGCTCCAATGGCTGTATTGTCTGATCCTGTTGTACTGAAATTTAACGTAGCGGAACCCATTGCCGTATTGTTATTTCCGGTTGTATTACTTAACAATGTCTGAAATCCATTACCTGTATTATTATTGCCAGTGGTATTTTTGCTTACAGAAAATGAACCCGTTGCGGTATTATAATAACCAGTTGTATTGAGGTTTAGCGTACTGTATCCAACAGCTGTATTATCAAATCCAGTAGAATTGAAAGCCAAAGAAGTATACCCAATAGCAGTATTGCGAACGCCAGTACTTGTTGATGCTAATGCAAAAACGCCAAATGACGTAGTGTTGGTGTCCAACAATCCTGCTTGAATGTTATTTCGTTTAAAAATTACATTAGTATCATCGGTGGTGCCAATAAAGTTGACTGTTGAATCGGTTCCCGTATTTCCAGTCAAACTCCAGCCGTTACTTTTACCAATTCCTTTCCAAACTGAATTGGTGTTGTCCCAATAGTAAAATCCGGGTTCGTTGGTTCCCGAAAGTGTGGTGAGATAGACCATCATTCCGTCTTGATCTAGGGTCGGATTTACGGCCGGAAAAACATCTACTTTCGGAATCAAAATTCCATCCGTAGCAATCGGATTGGCTTGATCACTCGATTGGATTTCCAATTGTGCTTTGGGATTGGACGTGTTGATGCCAACTTGAGCCATTACACTGTTGGTCACAATCAAAAGAAAAAATACTAATCGCATGAGTTTATAATTTATTCTGTTCTTCTACCAACTTTAATCGTTCTTCCAAATTCTTTGCTATCTTCTTTAGTAGTTCAATTTCAGTGTTTTGATTGTTGATGGTAGTTGTTTGTTTTTCAATAATTTCTTGTTGTTCTTGTACTGATTTTACTAACGGCACCACAAATTCGGCATAACGCAAACTGTACAAGCCTTGACCATTTTTTGGTGCAACAACACCACTAAAATCATAATTGATACTTTCAGCCGCAGTTTCTACTTCTTGTGCCAAAAATCCCGTCATTTTGATGGTTTCGATTTCGTATTTTTCTTCCCATTCGCCAGAAGCATCTTCTTTTCCGGGATTAGCAATTTCAAATTGTTTTCGAATGTCTAAATTATAAGTTACTGGTTTTAATTTTTTTATAAAACTCAAACCCGGAACATTTTCACTGATGTTTGTTTTGATGCGTTGATCACTGTACGTTCCCCAATTGACTTGTCCGGCAATATTGGTAACACTCATATTACCGATATTGATATTATTACTGGATGTAGTCGCAAATCCTGCGCTTTGTCCCAAACAACTAACATTGTTGACGTTGCTTGGCAAGAATCTACCCGCATAACTTCCCATACAGGTATTATATATTCCACTAATTAAATCATAACCCGACCAAATTCCGACTCCAACATTTCCGTCAGATTCGCAACTATTCATCGAATTACTCCCAATAGCTACATTAAAATTTCCAATGACATTATCATCCAATGCATTGGGACCAATGGCGACGTTATTTCTACCACCTTCCACTTTAAACATCGCTCTTTGTCCAATGCCGATATTATTGGTTTCAATGTTAACTAAATCATTAATACCAGCGTTCCGCATGGCTTCATATCCAATCGCTATATTAGCACTCTTGTTTTTATTGGAAAATAAGGCACTTCTTCCTATAGCTACATTTTTATTTGAACCCACACTCAATTCCATGGCACCTGTTCCAATAGCAGTATTTTCATAACCAGTAGTGTTACCTTTAAGAGCAAAATATCCTACCGATGTATTGTAATAACCAATTGTGTTAAAATACATAGCATCATAACCTAATGCCGAATTGAAATTTCCTGTAGTATTAGAGTACAACGAATCACCACCAATACCCACATTATAGCTCGCTGTGGTGTTGTTGAATAAAGCGCTGTTTCCTATGGCAGTATTGTTGTTCCCTTCTGTGTTGTAGTAAAGTGATGTTTGCCCCATTGCAATATTATAATCTCCTGTAGTATTATAATATAAAGAACGATATCCGATAGCGTTATTGTAATAACCAGAGTCGTTCAAATACAATGCTTCATAACCTACAGCACTATTTTTACTTCCAACTCCATTTTGATACAGTGTTTGATAACCTATACCTGTATTTTGTTCACCAGCAGTACTAAATTGACTTCTATATCCAATGGCTGTATTTCCACTACCACCACCACTATTACTTCTAAGTGCTTCATTACCAAGGGCCGTATTTTGAGAAGCTTGATTAAATTTTAAAGCATCATAACCGATGGCAATATTATCACTTCCAAAAGAGTTATTTTGGAGCGCACTAGTTCCCAATGCAATATTTCGAGAACCTAGATTACTATTTAAAAGTGAATGATATCCAACAGCAATATTATCATCACCTGTACCATTTAAGTACAATGCACTCGAACCTACAGCAATGTTATTGTTGCCGGTAGAATTGAAAAAAAGTGAGGCAATACCAAAAGCACAATTGTTACTTCCTGTAGTATTTAATCCGAGTGCACGAACACCAAATGCAGCATTGTACGTTCCTGTGGTATTGTTGTAGTTCGAATGAAGTCCAAATGAGGTGTTTTCTAAACCGATTCTCCCAGCATTTAAGCCGAAGCGTCTAAAAATCAAATCGTTGTTATCGCTAGTGCCGATAAAGTTGGTTGTTGGATTAGTTCCAGCATTTCCAGTCAAACTCCAACCTTTATTGCTTCCAATTCCTTTCCAAATCGAATTGGTGTTGTCCCAATAATAAAATCCGGGTTCGTCGGTTCCCGAAAGTGTAGTGAGATACACCATCATGCCGTCTTGATCAACCGTTGGATTTACTGCCGGAAATACATCTATCTTCGGAATCAAAATACCATCCATAGCACTCGGATTGGCTTGATCACTCGATTGGATTTCGAATTGTGCTTTGGGATTGGTTGTATTGATTCCGACTTGAGAGAAAACCGGAATTACAACTAAACTACATCCAATAACAAACCATTTTTTCATATTACTTTTTGGTTTTAATTAAATTATCAACGAATGCATCAAAGTCGGGTAGGTCTTTAGTTTCATAAATTTCGATGAACTGTTTGAATTGTAAATAACCATATACATACGGATTTTGAGAAGCTTCTTCATAATTTTTACCGAAAAACGCTTCAATGGTTGAACCTTCCGGAACCGGATTGGGCAATTGGGCAAACATCTTTTTGGCTGCTTCATAGCACTGCTGTAACTCGGCACCACGATGGTGTTTTTTCCACCATAAAATCGCAATGGTATTGGCTAAGTATTCACTTTGATACGAACCTTCGATTTGTCCGTATAGCGTAAATTCTAGCGCATGACCCAATTCGTGTGGTAAATAAAATCCGTTGAAAAACAAACCGAAAATTCGTTTTCCCTCGGCTTCACTACCGCCCAGTTCGTAGAAAAACTGTTTTTGTTCGGGAATCACTTGTTCCCATAGCGGAATATTCGCAGCATCTTTATAAAAGAAAATCAAATAAGGTGTAGTGTTGAGTACCGTTTTAATGTCGAACTTTAGTTTCGGACTGATTTTTTTAATGTCTTTGGTGAATGATACAGTAATGTTATTCGCATCTTTTACCAACGCAATCGAATCGGTATACGTGGTAAACCATTGTTTTTGAGAAAATGAGAATTGGGTAATGAACAAAAATAAAAGGAAAGTTTTTTTCATGGTATGATGGTTTTTGTAATCAATGAAGTTGCTTTTTTACTCGAAAAACACCCACACCTTAACGATGTGGATGTTGGAAAAAACTACTTATTAACTACTATTGTTTTATGAATTTTAAGGTTTTTGATAATGAACCATTTTCAATTTTAATCATGTATAAGCCTTTTGAGAGTGCATCTAATTGATGAATTGTAAATCTAGAATCGCTTTCCATTTGTACAGAAGAATTGAAATACACTTCTTTGCCTACTAAATCGTAAATGGAAACCTGAAGATTCTCATTTGTTGGAATATTGAATTGAATCGTTATTTGATTGTTTACCGGATTGGGCCAAAGTGTAATTGGGGTTTCTTGTGTTTCAAAAGTGCTGTTTTCTAGCGTATTGTTAATCAGTCGCGTGTAAAAACCTGAGTTATTACTTTCTCCAACGAGCATAATTTTTCCATCATTCTGTAAAGCAATATCATGAATGATGTCATCTCCAGTGCTTAGATCATAAAATCCGTGTGTGGTTCCGTTTTTGAAGCTAAAGTTAGTATCGATGTTTCCTACCGAATCATAGCGTTGCAAGTACAATCCTTTGTGTGTTGTTTCGGTTGAAAATCCACCCAAATAAAGCATTTCTGTTGAAGTAGCGGTAATTTTATAGGCACTTCCATCAACATTTAAAAATGATGTTGCAGTTGTGTGCGTTAAATCTCTCATAATCAACCAATCGTTGCCTTGAGATGTTAATCCGTGAAAAGCGGGAATTGATTTGCCATTCCATAAACCAGAACTGCTTCCTGTTCCGCACAAATAAATGTTATCCGATTCAGCAATGTAAAGCGAATACACTTCAGAAATTGAATTCAAAGTAAATGAACCATCTTGCGTATTCACTTCATAATTGAATAATTTTGAGCCATTATTTCCAAAAGTAGCATCCAGAGTTCCGTTTGTATTTAATCGAAGAACTATTCCAACCGAACCCGGAGCAATTCGATGACCTGCTACAATGATTTTTCCGGATGATTGCACGCCAATTGCTCTCGCTTGGCAATCGCTTCCAAAAGGCAATTTGATGTAACCAACCGAATTGAACGTTGTATCAAATGAATAATCGGTATTTAATCGTATGATGATCATTCGACCTTGTGACAAAACACAGCGTCCGGCCAAAAGCAGTTTGCCATCAGCCTGAGTTGTGGCGGCAAAAATGTCAAAATCGTTTTCTCCAATATCAGATGGAACAATTTGCTTATTTAAAACACTCGGATTAGTGATGCTTCGTAAAACAACTCCTTTTGGATTGCTTCCTTCACCTAAAAGATTTCCAACAAAATTGTTTCCCGCAATCGGTAAGGGGAAGTTTTTATTCAAATTAGTAGTAGCTGGGCTATTGATGTACGTTTGATTTGAAACAGCTCCCATATCGTTAATGGCTGCAGTTCCACCATACGAGTACAATTGAGAAGAAAATTGATGATTGGTTACAATCCAAGCTTCGTTGGTTGCAGGATTCAGTTGAATACTTCTGTTGGCTGTTTTTAGAGCTCCATCTGCATTGGTAATGTACTGTATTCCATAACTCGGTTCAACGTAAAAAGTACCTTCTGGAGTAAGCATGCAGTTGTTGCAACCCGGTCCGCCATCACATTCTTCACCTTCTTCAATAATCCCGTTTCCGCAAGTAGGCGAGAGTGTACAATCCGATTCACAACCATCATTGTCATTTGTATTACTATCGTCACAAGCTTCAACTCCGTTTTGAATGTAGCCATCTCCACAGGTTGCCAAAATACAACTGTTTAAACAATTATCATTGTTAGAATCATTGGCATCATCGCATTGTTCTCCTTCTTCTACAATTCCGTTTCCGCAAGTAGGCGAGAGTGTACAATCCGATTCACAACCATCATTGTCATTTGTATTACTATCGTCACAAGCTTCAACTCCGTTTTGGATGAATCCATCTCCACAAGTTGCCAAAATGCAAGTGTTTAAACAAGCGTCATTGTTAGAATCATTGGCGTCATCGCATTGTTCTCCATTTTCGATGATTCCGTTTCCGCAAATGAATTGTCCGTTACGAGCTGCAACAGCGGTACCATTATCAAATTCTATTTTTAAGAAAGAAGCTATTTTATCCAAAGAGCGATAGCCTTTTAGTTGTGATGTAAGTTGAGAATCATCAGGATTTTTTAATAAAAAAGGAACCGATTTTACGGCGTATTTCTGGGCTAGAAATTTACCTTCTGGAGTAGTTGTATTAATGAAGCTGACCAAGTATTTTTCTGAAACTGTATGTTGAAAAGTACTATTTCCGTTCCAATCTCTCTGTAATACTTGACAGTAAGTGCAATCGGGTCTAAAGAAAAAAAATAAAGTCTCTTTTTGAGTAGATGTTTGTGCATAATGGGGTGCAAAAAATCCCAAACACAAAAAGGTAAGTAGTAGTTGTTTCATGGTGTAACGTTTAGATTTACACCAAAGATGTGATTAAGAACTTTAGAATTTATGCACCAATTAGTGAACTGCGGATTTTAGAAAGTGTGCGGCAAAACCCATTATATTTTTTTAAACAAATTTAGAAATTCTTGCTTTCTATTTCTGCTTAGAGCAATGTTATTTCCGTCTTGCATAATCAATTCACCGCCTTCACCACGAATGTATTGTTTGATGAATTTTAAGTTGACAATGTGCGATTTATGAGTTCTGAAAAACAATGCGTTGTCATTAAGTACTTCTTCAAAAGTAGCCATGGTTTTACTGGCCAAATGTTTGGTTTTGTCGCTCATTACAATGTAGGTATAGCAACTGCTGGCTTCCAAATACATAATGTCGTCAATCTTTACAAAAAGCAAGCCTTGTTGGGTTGATAAAGCAATAGTATCTTGCATTTTGCCATTTGTAAACACATGTAGATTCTGAATTTGGTCTTTGCTAATGGACAGTTCTTTGTTTTCGTATTTGGTCAATGCTTCTTTAATGTCATTGATGTCAATCGGTTTCAACAAATAATCCAAAGCATTCAACCGAAGTGCCTTCAATGCATATTGATCGTATGCAGTGGTAAAAATTACTTTGAAAGGTAGTTTATCAAATTGATTAATGACGTCAAATCCGCTCATTTCGGGCATTTCGATATCCAAAAAAACGATGTCAGGTTGGTGTTCTTCAATTAGGCTTTTGGCTTCTGTACTGTTTTGTGTTTTGGCTACAACTGTAATAGCATCCAATTGTGCAATCAGATGTTCTAAAGTGACAATACAGTGTTTTTCGTCGTCAATAATAATTGCTTTTATCATGATAAATGAAGAGTAAGTTCAACTTTGGTTCCTAATGCGGTTTGATCGTCAGCATACAAATCAATGATTTGCACTTGATTTTTTGGGTTGAGTAATTGCAAACGTTCGATGGTAATGGCAATGCCGTACGATTTATGTTCGGTGTTTTTATTTTTTGTTATACCTGCAGCTTTTCGTCCGATGCCATCGTCAGTAATACTAATGAGTAAAACGTCTTCTTCAGTTTCGCGCACGTTGATATCAATGGTACCCGATTCTTTTTTAGCATGCAAACCGTGCCAAATCGCGTTTTCTACGAAAGGTTGAATAATTAAAGGCGGAATTTTGATGAATTCTTGGTCGATAGATGTATCGACTGTAATCGAATAATCAAATTTGTGTTCCAATCGCAACGCCTCCAATTCCAAATAGAGTGTAAGTGTTTTCAGTTCTTTTTCGAGCGAAATACTCTCGTGTTTGGATAAATCCAATATACTGCGCATGAGTTTGGAAAACGTAGTCAAATAATCACTTGCCAAATTAGTTTTGTTCTGAATAATGTAGCTGTTAATCGAATTGAGCGTGTTAAAAACAAAATGGGGGTTCATTTGCGAACGCAAGGTCTTCATCTCGGCATCTTTGATTTTTTCTTCGTACGATTTTTGATTTTTTAAGTTGTGAATGCGGTTTTTATAGAACAGATAAAGCACAACAAACAACAAAATTGCCATCAGCAAATAAAACCACCAAGTGTTGTAAAATGGAGGCAAAATGGTCAATTGAATGCGGTCGTTGTTGGGATGATCTATGGGTTGACTGGCCACTTGGATTTCATAAGTTCCCTCGGATAAACTGTTGAGTTGCAGAAAACCCGAGTTCAATGAATTCCATTGTTTTCCAATTTTGTAATAATAGATTTGGTTTTCGTTTTTATGCCAATTCGGAACGGCAAAATGAATACCGATATTGTTTTGATTATAGGCTACTTTAATCTCGTTTTGCAACTTTTTGTAAGGCTTTTGATTGATGGTGATTTCAGTAATAATAGAACGTAGCGGTTGCTGATTCGGATTAAAAACCTTTGGATTGATGATACTAATATAATTGATAGTACCCGCTATAATTCGGTTAGCATCGTCAATGAAAATTCCGCCTTCAATTAAATTATCCGCTAATCCATCTTTTTGATACAGATTTTTGATCTGATTAGTTTGAGTATTCAATTGTGACAAACCCGATGCAGTGGCTATCCAAATAGAGTTTTTTCCGTCGGTTTGAACGTCTAGAATATTATCACTTGCCAAGCCTTCTTTTCGGTAATAACTTTTCACTTTTTTAGTAGTAATCGTATACCTGTGCAATCCACTTTGAGTACCAATAACCAATTCATCTTTGAATTGGGTCATGCACAACAACCTTGAATTGGCTATGGGTAAATTAATCTTTCGCGCTTTTTTGGTGGTAAGATTGAGTTCGATTAATCCTTTTTCAGTGGCAATAAAACAATTGTTCTTGTGAATCACGATGGCTCGGATGTAATCATCAGTAAGTTGAAACGATTGGTCTTTGGTGGAAACAAACGTATGCTCAAACGCTTTAGTTTTGCAATTAAAAATCGAAACAGAATGCAAGCTTTTCAACACAACTCGATTGGCATCCAGAGGAATAATACCAGTAAAAAAATAGACATCGCCATGAGTGGCGTTGGTAACTGTCGGAACAAAATTACGCAGTGGTTTTAAATTGGTATCACACAAAGTCAAACAAGCATGAGTGGCTACCCAAATTTCATTGCCTCTTTGATGTACCGCATTGAAATCCTTAAAACGAAGATCATTTGAATTTGGATATAGCGTTGTATAGTGTTTTTTTAGCTTCCAATTTTTATCAAACTCCAGTAAACCATTCTGATAGATTAAAGGTACAAAATAACTTTTTTGAGTCGAGTAGAAGCCACCGCTCAATCGTTTGTCATCAATAGCATTGGGATAGTTTTTTCCAACAGTTTCATACAAATTGATAGTGGCAATAGAATCGTTGTTTTTCTCGGCATACAAAACTCCGTTAGCAGTTCCCAACCACACTGTTTGATTTTTATCAACAAAAACATTGTAAATCTCTTGGGTTAAAAAATATTCTTTGGCTTCTAAAGTCCTGGTGTTGACAATAGCATAGCCTAAATTAGTTCCAGCAATAAGCCAATTGTTGTTGTATAAAGCAATGTTGTGAATGATTTCGGCTTTCAGTTGCACCGATTCTTGTTGATTGGTTGTTGTGTTCAATCGGATGAGTCCGTTACCCCAAGTGGATGCCCAAATGTAGTTTTTATGAGCCACTAAACGTGTTATTCCGTCGTGGTTTTTATCGCCAATAATAATGCCTTTTTTGATGCTTAAATCAGATGCATTCAATTCAACTAAATACCGTCCAAAATTGCCCCAAATGGTTTGTTTTTCATCGGTGATTACATCAAAATAGCGTTTCAAACTTCCTCCTTTGGTAATTAAATACTGTTTCGGAATGGTATAAGGATGACTAATTATTTTTCCATTTTGATACCGGTATACATTTTCGGTACCAATCATCCAAGTGGTTTCTTTTAACGTTAAAAAATGCGGTTCAAAATCATTATGTAAATTTGTTTTGTGTTCTGAATCCACCGAATGAAATTGCTTGGTTTTTGTATTATAAAAACACACCCCAGATGATGTTCCAATCCATAGTTTTGAACCTGAAGAACGTAGTGTACTTATTGAATTATTGGGTAATCCTTTTTTTAGTGTAGAATCGTAAAAATAGTTCTGAATTCGATATCCATCCAATCGATTCAATCCGTCTTCAGTACCAATCCAAATAAAGCCTTCATTATCTTGGGCAATGTTTCGAACTACACGATTACTCAAACCATCATTGGTTGTAATTGTTTTAAAAGTAAGCGTAGGTTGAGGTGTTGTAGTTTGAGAAAAACTACACACAGTAATTAAAAATGCTACGACTACTGTTTTGAAAAGAATCAATATCTACTAATTTACGAACTAAAAGTACTATTTATTTGATAAGAATTACTTCTGAACTAAGTGAAATGTGAGATTTAACTATTGAAAGGTATAAAAGAGTTTTATTTTTTTTTGCCTTTGAATTAGGGTATTTGCACAATAAATTGTTAATAATTTAAGTTAAATCTATACAGAAATAGTTTCCGTTTAACTAATTTTGATACAAAATTGCCTCATTTTCAGTTTCTAACGATAGAAACTGCCTACTGTTATGAAAAGAAAGTACACATATCTTCTTTTACTGTTGATGCTATCGACGTATTCGGTCTTCGGATTTACGTTTACAGCAACTCCAACTAATGAAACGTGTTCAGGCAATGGAACCATCACTTTTACCAGTTCGAATACCGACCCCAACGGTACTTTAGTGTATGTAGTTTACAAATTGCCCGATACAACCACACCGTACGCCACGGTTACAGGAACAAGCATCAACGGACTTTCAGCAGGCACTTACCGAATCATCGCTCGTGAAACAGTTGGTTCTGTTGTGACTACCCAACAATTGGATGTAGTAATTAACAGTAATATAGTTCCGTTAGTGTATACCATTCAAAGTTTAAATCAAGCGTGCTCTGATATCAGCAATATTTCAATAACAGTAACTTCGGGAACGGCTCAGACTTATGAAATTTTTGATGGTCCTGTTTTATTTCCACCACAAGCCAGCAATGTTTTTAATGGTTTGCCAGTTGGTGTGTATAAAATTCGCGTGTTCAATAGCTGCGGAATAGGAGTAGTACAAACCTTTACTGTCAACCAAACTACTGCGGGTATTACCATTAATCCGCCTACGTACGCCAATACCAATCCACCATCGTGTAATTTCACCATTGCGACCAATGTGCTAACACCAGCAATCGGAACCATTTTAGGTTATCCATTAACTATTTCGTATTCAGTGCATCCTCCCGGTGGCGGTGCGCCAATCAACTCGTCTGCTTCAATCATTAATGGTAATTTAACGTCTCATCCTGCCTCGGTTACCATTCCGTTTTATCCAAGTCAGGTGTACGATTACGATATCACTGTAACCGATGCCTGTGGCAGCACATACACCGAAAACTTCATTGTGAATAACAATGTTAGTATCATCACCAATATTATTATTTTAGATTGCAATCAGAATTATTTTGAAATGATTGCTAATAATTTCACACCGCCTTACACATTGAATTTTCTCAATGCACCAGCTACTTTCAATCCGAGTTCATTTAACGGCAATTATCCTGGACCTTATTTTCAAGGAACAGTTCCTTTTGGTAGTGACACTAATACGGTTCCTTTAGGCGATTATACGGTTCAAATAACGGATAGTTGTGGACGTACTCAAACTACCGCTTTTTCAATTGTTTTAAATGTTCCAACGCCTAACGCGGTTGGGACTAATAATGGTTGCTTAACCAATAACGGAAGTATAGTACTAACTATTCCATCGTTTGAACTGACATCAGTAATTGTTACTGTAGCTCCATCTACTTACCCTTTTCCGCTACCACACGATGTTTCTTCACAAATAGATGCCAACGGCGCATTAACTTTAAATCCCGTTCCACTGGGCGATTATACTTTTATAATTACGGATAATTGCAACAGTATTTTATCACCATTAGATTGTACGGTTCCAGTGTATACTAATAATGGTTTATCGCGCAGAATCCGCCCAGGTTGTGCTTTAGGTACTTCTTCCGTTGAAGTGTGGAGTAATAACGGACGTATAACTTCAGCATCCATCATCACAGCTCCATCCGAATTTACACAACCACTTCCATTTAATGTTTCCAATAATATTGCTATCGACGACGGAAGGTTATTTTTAGATGATTTACCCGGAGGAACGTATGTTTTTTTGATTATAGACGAATGTAATTTTACAAGTACTATTGTTATTAACGCGAATGGTTATGTCATTACCGACAACACTTTTTCATTACAACCCAATTGTGGATCATTCAATATTCCGCTGAATTTTATCAGTAACGGAACTCAAAGTGAATCATTTTGGTTGCAAAAATTAATCAATGCTACCACTGATACTTGGGGTCATCCAGCCACACAAGTAGTCTATCCAAACAATTCAGTGCCTACCGCTGCAAATTCACTCGCTTTGGATAACGAAACTACCAATTTCAATTTATCGTACAACGGAACCTTTCGCATTGTCCGTAGGTTTATTTCGTATAATGATGGCGTTGCAATTAATGCAGGCGCTAACACCACCAAAAACTGTATTGAGGTTCTAAGCCCAACTTTATCGTTCAATGAAACATTAGAATTGTTAGAAGCGAATCGATTGCCTTGTAATGCAAGTGGTAATTTAGATTTAGTCATTTCAGCTTTGGGTGCGCCACCATTAATCTATTCAATAACCGAAAAAGACGGACAACCTTTTATTGTCAATAATGGTACTTCCAATATTTTCTCCAATTTAGACATCGGAACTTATACTGTTATGGTTGAAGATGCCTGTGGTAATCAAGTGAGCAGACCGTATAATTTGGCTACTTTAACGTCTTTAGTCAACATTACGCAACCCAATGATATTCTACAATGCCAAGATGTTATTACCAATAATGAAACCTTTGATTTGACTGTGCAAAGTCCGATCATCATGGGAACTCAATCTACATCAGAATATACTTTGACGTATCACACTTCCGTGAATGATGCCCAAGCCGGAACCAATGCGATTGCTAACCTAACCAATTTTAATCCGCCAGCCAATCCGCAAACCATTTATGCACGATTGATTTTTAATGCGTTACCAACGTGCTATGAAGTACGTTCGTTTGATTTAATTGTAGGTCAGATTCCGCAGTTTAATTTACAACCTGATTACCTCAACTGTTCGACAGCACCCATAGTAATTGATGCTTCTACACTTAATTTACCCACAACCACCTATTCGTGGTCTAATGGAGCAACAACGCCATCGGTATCATTAACGCAACTAGGAACAACTGATTTAGTGGTAACCGCAACCAATACGTATGGAGTGAACAATGATTTAACTTGTTCTGCTTCCTATGGAGTTACCGTCACTATTTCAGAGTTGCCACGAATAGAGCGTATTGAAACTGTTGATTGGACTGTAAACGAAAACAGTATTACCGTTTATACTTCTAATACTAACAGTTATGAGTTTTCGATTGATGGAATCACCTATCAAGATGAAAATACGTTTACCAATTTACAACCTGGTTTGTACACTGTTTTTGTACGCGATAAAAACGGTTGCGGATTCATAACACAAGACGTATGGTTACTCTATTACACCCGATTTTTCACTCCTAATGGCGATGGAATTAACGATCGCTGGTTCATCAAATATTCGCAATTTGAACCCGAACTCAAAGTAGTAGTGTACGATCGCTACGGAAAAGCGATGGCTTCTTTTGATGCGAATAGCCAAGGCTGGGATGGAACGTATAATAATTTACCGATGTTTGCTACTGATTATTGGTTTGTAGTCTACCGTCAAGATGGGCGAGTACATAGAGGACATTTTGCATTGAAACGGTGATGAAAATTCTCTGAAAACTTCGATTATTTTTTATTGAAAAGCTCCGATACACCCTTTTGTTGTTTTATCTACTTTTTTCCCTGTAAAATCAATAGACGGCAAATCGTTTATATTGGTTTTATTTCGAGCGCTACTTTGTGGTAGCAATCTCAAATCTTTTGGTAGTGATTCTGAAATAACTTCTAATACAAAATCATTGCAATTTACCTTCTTTTTGGGTGAATCTGAAACTGAAACAAATAAAGGGTTAGTTTTTATGCTTTTTTTCAATCTAGAGTTTTTTTTCCCATTATAAATCACATTAGTATAACTTTCTATTTGTTTGCAATTTGACCCTTTATAATAGGATTGTTGTTTTTCTCGTGCGTAAAAAATATTGTTATGAATGCGAATGTTATTCGATTTTAAAACGAGCAATTCACTCCGTTTACTTGAGTCGGGTGTGAGTTGGCAGTTTTTGTATGTGGTATTATTGCATATTGTGACATTGTCTGAGTTAAAGATAGAAATCCCTGAACCTCCATTTTCATAAATTACATTTCCTTCTATTAAAAATGAGCCATTAAAAGGAATTTTAATGGTTTGATCGTTATGCGAATCATCAATAATAATTCCATTTCCATCAGTATAACCGAAACATTTTTTACCATCAAAAAAAGGTACTTCAATGCGGTTGTTGTAAATTTCGTTATTAAGAATTTTAAAATTTTTTTCTGAAGGTTCTGTAAGTTCACAATTTCTTGGATTATAAATATGGATGCCACTCGAACCATGAACCGTTTTGCTACAATTATTGTAAATTTTACAATTCTTAATTGTCACATAATCACTGTTATAAGCACCAACACCTGAACTAGTACAATTGTATATTTCACAATTAATAATTTCAAAATGGTGCGCCGTTTTCCCGGGCTGCGCATACTCATTATCACTTCCTATTGCAATTCCAGAACCGTTATATAAATAGTTTAAGTCGCCATTGGGATTATTGCAGCTTTTGGGTTGATTAAGAGCATCACATAATGAATATTCGTTAGCATTACCTTCAATAATTAAATCTTTTATGCGTATGTAACACAAGGTTTTTCCCGTTGTTAAACCTTTAGAAGCAGTTAATCTAAAACCATTTACAGCATGCGTTTTTATCTTTGGATGATGGCCTTCTAAGGCTTGAAATGTAATCCACGCTTCTGCTGTCCCGCTATTTTTAACAAAAACCACTTGCGTTTGCATGAACCCAGGTTCGTTATCAGTGTTAGTGTAAGTACCGTTCATAATAGAGACAACATCACCAGGAACCGTTAAATCAGCTGCTTTTTGAATGGTTTTAAAAGGGAATTTTTCACTAATGCCACTATTGGAATCGTTACCCATTTGACTGCTAACGTAATAAGTTGTTGAGTGCAAAGGAGCAAGACAATTTAGAAAAATAAACAGAAGTACTAAGTATCGCATTGTATGTAAGTTAAAAAAATAGTAGTTTATAGCTTCTTCATTCTAATCATTAAAGTCCATTAAAGCAAAAAGATGATTAAAAGAATGGGTACTGCAATAACTAAAATTGGTAAAATAACATTTAAAAAGGCTTTACCATAACCAAACTGTTGAGCTTCTGCAACACCAATTACTAATAAGAAAACATTCCAAATACCTAACCCTAATTGAGCTATTGCAAGACCATAGTAGACTATAGTTATCGCTGTTCCGTAATCATCAAGATAAATGGTCGATTGAAAATAGGAATTTCCGACCAGTAAAATTTGAAATATCATTATAATGAGAGCCAGTATTACGGGAATATTAGCATAGGCGATAATCCGCAGTACCTCCGATGTTCGCGCACTACCATTGAGCCATCCTCCAGTCCAACTAATTAAAGCAGCATAGATGTAGTACGATATCCATCCGAGCAATCCACCAATAATAACCGAAAGTGCAATCACACCTCCCAACGACATGTTATCTCCCGAATTATTGTTAACCGCTCTATCAAAGGTACTGGATATACCTGCCAATACTAAAAGGAGCTTTAAATGATTCTCATATTCGTATTTATGGATGAATTTAAATGCTTTCTTTGGGTCCAATAAAACGGTTTTAAATAGTTCATTGTCTTCAATAACATCGTGGTCGGGTTCAAATTCTTTAAAGTTTTCCATTGGTTAGGTTTGTGGTTTGTAGTTTATAGTTTGTGGTTCATTGTTCATTGTTCAGTCAAAGTTAAACAATTATCACAAATAAATTATACAGTCCACTTAGCTACTTAACGTGAGTTCGACGTAAGTATATTTAAATTTAGACACGAATTGCACGAATTTACACGAATCATAATTTTAACAATTAAATTTCACGAATTAAAATCTGATTTATCAGATTTTATTGGTGTAATTTTCCATCTTTATTTCATGTTAATTAGTGTAATTCGTGTAAAATGGTGTATGTTTCTTTGGTTTTTATATCGAACTCACGTTACTTAAAATTATATAAGCATTTCCTCAAATAGTATAAAAGATCTACGATGTTAAATGGCTAACTTAGTAATATTGTTAAACTTAAATTCCAAGGGTTATGAAAAAGAGACTAGTAATACTGATGTTCTTAGTTGGAACTGCAGTAACATTTGCACAAGTTGAAAAAGTAGACGACAGTCAAGAAGCCAATCAAGATCGAATCGAACAAGAAATACAACCTCCTGCACAAGTTGATTTGGAGCGCAGAACCAGAGTAGAAGCCCAACGCATACAAAACGAGAAAGCAGAAAAAAAACGGGCTAAAAAACTAGCTAAAGAAAAAAGAAAACAAGAGGCGAGAGGCAAGAAAGCAGAAGGCCGTATGCAGTAGTGTTAAACCGAAAATGTCTTAGCGTCTTTGAACCAACCCTCGAAGGGTTTGAAACCCTTCGAGGGTTTTAACCACAAACATGTCATTCCGACGCAGGAGGAATCTCATAAAACCATTGAGTAACTTAAATTAGAGTTATATACTTTTTATAAATAACTCACATCGAATTTCTTGAACCCACTTTTTCGCCTTCAAATTTTTCAATTAGTTTTTTAAAATAAATTCTATTTTTATTCCAACCCTCGAAGGGTTTCAAACCCTTCGAGGGTTTTTAACAACGAACATCTATAACTTCAAAGGAGATGTATACCCAAAAACGCTATTTGATACTTATAACATCACCAACTATAAGGTTAACCTTAAGAAGTCGAATTTTATCATTCCTAACAAAAAATCCTCAAAATAATTGGTCAAATTGCATTTCTGATTATATTTGAACTTATAACAAAAAAACACTATGCCATGAAGAAACTACTGTATCTCACAACCTGTATGATTTCATTTTTAGGATTTTCTCAAACCAAATGGGACGTAAAATCTGATTTTTGGTCAGGGAAAGCCCTTTATGAAAACGGCTCAAAAATTACCGTAAGCGAAGCCATCGAAAAAGCCAAAGGGCAAGAAACCATCGTCAACAAATTAAAAGCGGGCAGAACCAACAGAACCATAGGAAACATAATCGCCTATCCGGGCGCATTTGCTTTTGGTTATACATTGGGACAGTCGTTAAACTCAAACGGACCAAAACCCAATTGGGGAATAGGAGGCGCTGGTGCCGGACTCATGATTGGTGGTCTAATATTGGAAGGTTCCGGAAATAAAAAGCTTCGCGAAGCGGCTCAAGAACACAACAATCTCAACAAAACGGTGTACAACTTCCAACCCGAATTAAATCTGTACTGCTCCGAAAACGGACTGGGATTTAGAATGACGTTTTAAAAAAGTAGTTTACCACAATAACCACTTCAATTTTTTTTATCTACAACTTTCGAACTAAGGTTTTTCTAACTAACCCTCGAAGGGTTCCAAACCCTTCGAGGGTTTTTTAACCACAAACTTGTCGTGCTGACGGAGGAAGCATCTCACCCAATCATTTTAAAGTAAATTTTATTTTTTACCACCAACCCTCGAAGGGTTCGAGTTAAGGTTTTCTAACCAACCCTCGAAGGGTTTGAAACCCTTCGAGGGTTTAAAAACGAAAACGGTAGATTCCAAACTCTTCGAGGGTTTTTTACCCGCAAACTTGTCATTCTGACGCAGGAAGCATCTCATCAAAAACGTCAAAGTGTTAAAAAACTTACTGCAATATCTCACTCAATCGGTCAAATTTTTCAATGAGTTTTTCTACTAGCTCAGTTTTAGATACCCAATACTCTTTCCATTGGTCTTTGGTGGTTTCACTCATCGAAGCCATGATTCTTCTTTTACCATCGTTGAGTAGAATTGATTTGGTATTGACATCTAATGAAGAAACAAACAGAATTTTATCTTCCATTTCCATTTTGGTTGCGTTGAATGAAACACCCACAATAAAATAACTGTGGTGTGCTGCAAAAGTAGGTGATAAGGTAAGTATGAGTTTGTTTTTTTCTCGGGCATTGTACCTTGACTTAATTTGTAAAAAGATCGGATGAAACTGACCTTTGCGTAATACAATCAAGTCGATGCCTTCGTTGTCAATTACAGGTTTGTATACGTTGAGTTCACCCATACCACGCAATAGTATAAGTTCTTTGATGCGGTCTTCTACAATATTGCCTTTGGCCGTTGAGGAGAGTTTACTGATATTTAACTCTTCCAATTCTTCTTCTATCACTTTAGTCTTAGTAGTAGGTTTTTGAGTGGAGATGTAAAGAATACCTTTATCGATGGTCACATCTAAAAAAGTACCTTCTACTATATGGTTGTCTCGGTACCAAGCCGTAAGTCCAAATACCCGACCGTACTGCACATTGTAATTGAGTTCAAATGTTTTAGCTGTACCATTTTTACAGTGCACTTGTAAGCGGGTGTTTTCTTTTGGAAGCAACCCTTTGGCTTTTACAGGTATTGACATAAACCCCAAACGGGTTTCAACTTCGATGATTTTGCGGATGTAGGTGAGTTTTGACATTGGATTTTTTTAAAAGTTATGCTTTTTGATTTAAAATTTCAATCATTTGCATTTGATGATTGAGTATAGCTGATTCATCCCATTTGTCTTTCTTTTGAATCATCAATTGTTGCTTTAAGCTTTCAATAGTTGTTGATTTTCCATAATGCTCTGCCTTGGCTTTTGGTGAATAGTTACTTAACTCTGAATTTTTACTTCTACTAATAAGGCATAGATTACCAAATTTGTCTATAAAATCTTCACCAACATCCTCTATGTCAGCACCATTTTTTGGGTTTTGAGGAAAGAAATGTTCCACTGAACTTCTAAAAGAAAATTCAAATTTGTCAATACCATCAATTTTGTATGCTACATTTTTTTCAATTACGATTAATTTCCAAATTAGATAATCTAATCTATTGAATATAAAATTTTGAACATTTGTACCTACATGTAAATTGTCTTCTTTTATTTTTGATGCCTCAGATTTAGAACCGTTTTTATAAATTATATCATAATAATCTAATTCTACTTCACCAAATCTATCATAATAAAATGAATCACTCATAGATTCTAAATAATTGATATAGTCATATTTATTAATTTTATTTTCTTCATTTTTATCATATTCTTCAAATAAATATTTTAAAACACCATTGAGCCAATGTTTGTATATCATTTGAGGAAAAGAAACATGAAACATTGACAAAAGCATTATGATTTGTTTATTGTTTTCAAAAGTTGATGCATAATACTTTATGTTTTTTTCGCCAGTTTTTATTTTTTGTAAATTCCAACGATCTCCATCGTTTTTATACTCACGTTTGATAATGTATTTATCGAATAAAAATCGTGCTTTTAAAAGGCTATATCCAAAGTCTTTAACAAATTTTATTTTTTCACTTTGGTTAAGGTTTTTAAGCTCATTTTTAAAAGTATTAATTAACCTTTTGTCATCTAATGGGATGTCTTTTTTAGTAAAAACTCTAAGAACATGAAGTAAAAAATTAGGAAAAGTTATTATCGAGTTAAACCTAGTATTGTCATCGTCGTTTATAGGTTTAAAATCAATAGTATAAGTATTTTTTGAATTTGCTAAATAAAGAAAATCAACTTCTTCTTCATCGATTTCTTTATAATTATCAACTTGATTAAATGATATAATGAAATCTTCAAAACTTTTTGGAATTTTATTCCAACTAACTCCTTTAAATATACTATTTCGGTATTTTGTAGTGAAACCATATTGTACATAAATATCCATGTTAGAACAAGCATCCCATATCATAGAAAAAGCTTCACTATCATTTTTATTTTCCTTTAAATGAACTAATAATTCTGCTTTAAGAATTTCATGTTTTTCTAATTGTTCACCTCTATTATTCATTATTTCAAAATAATGATTTAAATCAGTATCTATTGGAACTTCCACCCTTAAGATGATCACTTTTTGGAATAAATACTCAACGAACTTATTTTTTATTTTACTATTAGTTGAAAAAAGATTACTCAATTTTTTTTTTAAATCTAAATAAGCTTGATGCATTTTAGGGTTTAAATTATTTGATTTTAAATCTCTATCACATAATGATTTTAGTGTAAATGATGAATTTGGTCTACTTGCAAATTGCAATTTTGTTTCAAAACCATTTTTAATAGAAACAGAAAATTCGTTTTTTAAGACGCTCAATAATATATTTAGTGTTGTGAGTCTTTGCTGACCATCAATGGTTTCAAAGTAAGTGATATTATTTTCTTCTTTTTTGTGAACCACTAAAGTTCCAATGTAATAATTGGATTCATTTGCCTCAATAGTATAATCCCAAATATCTTGTACTAACTGAGTTACTTGATTTTCTTCCCAAGCATAATTTCGTTGGTATAAAGGTATAATGTAGTTGTCTTTTTCAAAAATACGGGTTAAGTTAAATTCTATTGGCTTTTCCATTTTAATTTTCAATTGCACTTAAGGATTTAAAGATTTCAACTAAGTCTTCAATGTTTTTTACAGCTTTACTATTACCAACATATTTTGCAGGAGTTACTTTTCTATGAATAACATCACTAATCTTAATGGATTCTCTTATGATTCTGAAAAAACTTTTGTAGTCTTTTGCTTTATTATCAACTGTTTCTTGTTGAACGGCTTGCTGTTCTAAGCGTATTGAATAAGCCCAAAGGTAAAATTTAATAATTGCCTCGTTCAGTTTATAAGTTCCAAATTTATCAATGTAATGAAGTAGTAAACAATCGAATACGTTTTTTACATACAAATCGCCAGTTCTATTTTTACCTCCATAGGTTCTTAATATTTTTAAAATTTCTAAACTTATTTTCGATTCATTATTCAAAAGAGATTCTAATGATTTTTTTCTAATTTTTTCATTTTCATGAAAAGTGTTTTGAATCATCTTAATTAATTTAGCGTAATGATGAGTATATTCAAAAAAACGCTTTCCATTGATAATGACTTGATCTATCTGAAATGGATAACTCATTTGATTTTTATCTATGTTTCGCAATCCGTCAGTATTATAATTTTCAATAAAAAAATGATTGATATTGTAAGGTTTTACAAAATTAAAGCCAAGATCATTTTCAATTGTGATTCCTTTGAAAATATCTACTTTTTCTTTAGAAAAATACAAACCACTTCTTCCTTTACTCCATTGTCTTACTTTAAATAAATAATCTTCAAATATTGGATTTAAATCATCAGATACTTCTTCCCATTTTGAAACACATTCAAAACGTTCTTTTTCAGTATTGTTTACCATTTCTCTCAAATGAAAAGCCTTCAATAAATCATGAGGAGCCAAATCTTTTCCTCTAGTATTTTGAGAATCAAAAAACTGAAAAGCTTCTGATATTTCATCAAGCTCTATATAAACCATTTCACATTTTTGAAAGAAAAATAGCATTTCGTCCCTCGAAAATTCATTAACTCTACTTTTTATGTGAAGTTGATTGTTTTTTAAATTGTATTTAGAAATAAGGTTTTTAATATTTAAATTTGCAATTGATAATTCTGAAACTTTATTAGGGACTATTTTTTTTCCTATTTCGGTTTGAAGCAATTCAAAAGCCAATAAGGATAATGTAAGCAGACGTTGTTGGCCATCAACAATATTTAGTAATTCATTCTCTTTGTGCAAAACAATTGTACCAATTCTGTAAGCGCTTTTATCACTATGTATTAAAACATCATCAATTAATTGATTGACATTTTTAATACTCCATTTGTAGGGTCTTTGGTATTCTGGAATAGTTAATTTTTTTGAAAAAATTAATTGATCTACAGATTGAATATTTTTTACAATTTCATTTTGTTTATGCATTGACATAATAAAGTATAAAACAATTTATTTAAATCCCTCTAACTCGTCTGTCATACAAATCGTTAAACCATATTTTTTTAAACATAAGGTTTACTCGGTCTTCAGATAGCTTATTGTAAAGTTCAAGTTTTGTGTTTATAAAATTCAGCAATTCATTATCGATTTCTTCACTAAATTTATCTTGAATATTATCTCTAGAGTTATTTTTATTAAAGAAACTCATTAATTCTTGATTGGAATAAATTTTGTCTTTCATTTTTTGAAACTCTACCTTGTCATCATCGGTTAAATCAATTCCAAATGTATCATTAAGTACTTTTATGATATTAGTCAATAGATCCATTTCATCATCTTCTTTACCTAAATTTCCGCCTGGAGTTTGACCATACATTTCACCGTTACCAGAGACTAAAGTTAAATCTGCTGTGTATTGATGCTGAATTTTATAACTGTCTAATTCTACTTCACCCAAAACATCGAGAGGTAAATTACCTTTCATATAGGGTAACATTTTAACTAAGGCAGTCAAGAACACATAATATTTTTCTAACTCTACATCAGTAAAAGTGATAATTTGACTTAAAAAACGATACAATTTTAAAAATGTTTGGGATTCTGATTTGAAATTGTTTCTATCTTCCTCTTCTAATGTCTCCAAATACCTTTTCTTAATATTCAACAAGATCGGATTCAATTTATCATAATTATCTCCCTTTCGAAAAAAGATATTTGCAAAAGTTTCAACTTCATCTTGATAAAATACATTAAAACTATCAATTTTTGATTGAACAGTATATAAACTATTAGGATCAGTTTGGTTATCTTCTTCCATGAAGTTTTCACCATAATAATACTGAAAATCCGCTTTTACTTGTTCAGGGTCGTTCACAAAATCTAATACCATAGTACTTTCTTTACCACGCATAGTCCTATTTAAACGACTCAAAGTTTGCACTGTAGAAGCACCACCAAGTTTTTTATCTACAAACATGGTGTGTAACATGGGTTCATCAAAACCAGTTTGAAATTTATTAGCAACAATCAGTATTCTATATTTTGGTAATTTTAAAGCTTCAGGAATCGAGATTTTTCCTTGCAATTGGTTCATACTAATCTCAGTATATTCTTCATTGGTTTCACTGTCTTTGACAGTTCCAGAAAATGCAACTAAGGCACCGTAAGGCAATTTCATTTCTTGCATGATTTCATCAAACTTGCGTTTAAAACGAACGGCATGTAGTCGTGATTTTGTTACTACCATTGCTCTGGCTTTGCCTTGAATTTCATTTTGTGTTTGACTTACAAAATGTTCAATCATAATTCTGGCTTTACGTTCAATAGCATGATCTTGTAAATCAACGTAAGAACCTAATAATCGGACTGTTTTTTTCTTTTCATACTCTTTGTCTTCAATTTCAGTTCGTTTGATTATTTTGTAATAACGCTTAAAGGACATATAGTTTTTTAATACATCCCGAATAAAATTCTCTTTGATAGCTTGCTCCATAGTGTAGGTATCAAACGCTGTAATCTTACCATCTTTTAAACGCCCAAATAATTCCTCTGTTTTTGGCTTTGGAGTTGCCGTGAAGGCAAAAAATGAAATATTAGGTTGCCTTCCTTTTCGCTTAATTTCATCAGCAACGATATCGTCTAAATCTTCAGTAACATCTAACTTTGCAGCTTCTTCAAGCGACAACGATTTTTTTAAATGTCGAGCTGCTTCTCCTGATTGCGAACTATGTGCTTCATCTATCATTACAGCATATTTCCTATCAGGCATACTAGCAATAGTTTCTGAAATGACAGGAAACTTCTGTATTGTCGTAATTATAATACGTTTGCCTTCTTCAATGGCTTTTTTGAGGTCTTGTGCCGTTTTATTTTCATCGATATAAGCAACTAGACCGGGTGTATTGTCAAGTTGACGTATATTGTTTTGTATTTGTCTGTCTAATACTCTACGATCATTCACAATGATTACAGAATCATACAATGCTTTGGCATCATCTAAATTTTGATAAAAACCAGCCAATCGATACGCCAACCAAGTTATGGTATTGGATTTACCTGAACCTGCTGAATGCTGAATCAAATAATTTTTTCCAACACCTTCTTCTTGAATAACATTTAGCAATCGTTGTACAGCTCTTCGTTGATGAAAACGAGGAAACAACAATTTAGTTGATTTCTTTTCTTTTAAACTTTTTGTAGTGTTGTCATATTCTTTCTCAACATCGGTTTGAATGTTGATATAGTTTTGTAATAAATCTAATAACGAATCTTTGGTCAATACATCTTCCCATAAATAGGAAGTAGCAAAACCATTTTCATTAAAGTTATCTAAACCTTTATTAAAAGGTAAAAAGTAGGTTCCTTTTCCTTTTAACTCTGTGGTCATGAATACTTTTTCAGTACCAACTGCAAAATGCACTAAGCAACGCTTAAATTCCAGAAATGGTTCACCTTTTGGGTCACGATTTTGAATGTACTGTTTGATGGCATTATGGTGATTTTGCCCAGTGAGTTCATTTTTTAATTCTAGAGTAACGACAGGTATGCCATTTATAAATATAACCAGATCAATAGAGTTGTTGTTTTTATTTGAGTATTTTAATTGACGAACTATTGCTAACCGATTTTGTTTATACCATAATTGATGCTCAGGAGATTTGTTATTGGCAGGTTGAAAATACACCATATCAAATTGAACGCCTCTGTCTTTTACTTTATTGCGTAACAAATCCAAGGTTTTGTCTTTATTGTCTTTGTAGGTTTTAGCAATGTTGGCTACAATCTTTTCATTTACCTTATCGCCATATTGTTCTAAACGAAGTAAATTGTATTTTTCAGGTTGGGTTTGTTGAATAAAAGCAATAGCTTCACTCGGAATAAGACATAATTCTTTGTCATAAGCACTAGCAGAAACTTCATGGAAGCCACCATGTTCAACCAGATACTTAACAATATGTTCTTCTAAATGTATTTCTTTTGTTCCTTCTGCCATACTTAGGTGTTTAGGTTTGGTTGCCAGTCTCTTACATCAATTTTACCTGTTACAGCTTCTGAAATGATTGATTGACGATAAAATTGGAGTTTTTGAATTTGCTTATCAAGTTTACTAACGATTGAATTGATTTTTAATTCTTGAATCATTAATTCTTCAACTATTAAATTTTGTTCTTCAATTGGGGGAGCTAATATTTTCAACTTTTTTAATACAGTTAAACCAATTCTCAATCTAGTTGTGCCAGTGCTAACAGCCTCTGCTTGTGAATTGAAATAAATTGAATTTACAGAGTACTCAATAAACTTAGTATTAAAAAAATGTTTATCAACCTCTAATCTTATGCCATCAGAAGCCATAATGTATTTTTCTTCAAAATTTGGGATAATACAAGCTCTAGCAACAGGATCAGCCATTTTAGCAATTATTATATCGCCAGGAAAAATTAAACAAGATTCTAATTGAACTGCTTTTTCATCACTTGTGTATATTTTATAATCATCTTTAAAAATACCAACACCTATGTTTTGTAATTGTATTATCCTTACTCCAGTATCAGTATATTCATCACTTTTGAGATCTGAACCAAAAGGCCCTCCTGTAAAAGAATATTGATTTTTCATAGCAGTACTATCAAAATTTCTAACATTCCAATGCTCAGGTATTTCTCCTAACCATTTTAAACCGCTATCTTTCATAGGAGCGTTTGGATTTAACCCTTTGGTTAAGGCTTCATTAATTACCGCTTGGCGTTTTTCTTTGAGTAAGTCAATAAGCTTTTTTTTCTTTTCGATAGTTAAATCGACTAGATTGGTTTTATAATCAAGAAAATCAGCTATTTTGATCTGTTCTTCTCCAGAAGGAAAAGGAATTTTAATTCCACCCAATAAACCTCTACTTATTCTCTTCATTGTAGCACCTCTTGAAATCAAACTTGTATAAGCTGAATATTCGGGTGAATTCATTAAATGCATTAAATAACGAACATTAAAAGGTTTTTTAGGTCTTAAAATTACATTATCAACTGCTGTAATAATTCGATAACCCAAATCTGGTATTATACAAGCTCTTCCTATTGGTTCGTTTAGCCTTGAAATTAATAAATCTCCTGGAAAAACTTCTGTACAATTTAATTTTTCAAAAGTTTCTTCATTAATAAAACCAACTCCCTGTTCTTTATAATAACCAGCTCCAATATTCCCAGTAGTTAAATATCTTATTCCCCCTTCTGTGATTACATGGCTTTCAATCCAATCTCCATCAATGAAGACTGTATTGTCACCATTTTTGAGCTGTTTAATTTGAATTGTTTTCCATTGACTGGGAAGTTTGTCTAACCAATCAATGTTTATTGTTTTATAATTATCATAACTTTTCATTAGTTTAATAATTCATTTAACAAAGTGAAAATTTCTTTTTCTAATACAGCAATTTCAGTAGTTATTGCGCCTGAATTACGTAAACTTTTGTATTCATAAAAATACTTCGTAAAGTTTATTTCATAGCCTATACGCGTTTTATCAAAATCAATCCAAGCATCAGGCACATGAGGCAATACTTCTTCTGCGAAGTATTTTTCAATATCGGCTGTTAATGATACATTTTCTTTATCTCTTTTTTTGCTATCTGGTTTTGGATTTTTGTTTTTATCCAATTGTTTTTTGCCTCTGTCGTCATACAGAGGTTGTTCTACCGTTAATTGGTAATACCCAAAATGGTCGTTATCAAAAATCTTAGAATGTTGGGTTTCTTTGAAATCGGTGTACAATTTTAATATGTCGGCAATATGGTCATTGGTAATTTCATTACGTTTATTACCCAAACTTTTTTTGTTACTACGGCAAAACACATTTCTTTCTGTTTCAACACCATTGATAATTACTTTTTCAGTTGCATTCCCGTTAATCAGCTGCACTTTTCCTTTGCGGTGTTTTTCTTTTTTATTGGTCAAAAACCAAATGTAAGTATTGATACCTGTGTTGTAAAACATATCTTTAGGCAAAGAAACAATACATTCTAACCAATCGTTTTCTATAATCCATTTACGAATATCACTTTCGCCAGAACCAGCATCACCTGTAAATAGAGGAGAGCCGTTAGTAACAACACCTATACGACTACCTTCACGTTCCATTTTAGAAAGCATGTGTTGCAAAAACAATAATTGTCCATCTGAAGTTCGTGGTAAACCTGCATAAAAACGTCCTGCAGGATTTAAGGCCTCATTTTCAATGAATTTTTGATCTTTCTTCCAAGTCACACCATAAGGAGGATTGGCCATCATGTAATGAAAATGTTTCCCTTGAAAATGATCTTGCGAAAAAGAATTTCCGTGTTTAACATTGTTAGCCTCTTCACCAGTAATTAATGCTTCGGATTTGGCAATTGCATATGATTGTTCGTTCAATTCTTGCCCATAAGTAGCAATGGTAGGTTTGTTTTTAATGTCTTTTAGTAAAGTGTCTAGTATATAATTTTTACCTAAATTTACCATACCACCTGTTCCACAGGCGGGGTCAAAAATAGTGCGTATGATTCCTTGTATAGATAATTCTTCTTTTTCTGTTGAAAATAAAATGGTATTCATTAAAGCAATTACATCACGAGGTGTAAAGTGCTCTCCGGCTGTTTCATTTGATTGCTCGTTAGATATACGAATCAATTCTTCAAAAACGTATCCCATTCCATGATTGTCGATTTTATCCGAATGCATGTCTATTTTGCATATGGCATCAATCATTTCATACAATAATCTGTTTTTTATTAATCGGGCTACAATTTTATCGAACTGAAAATTGTCTAATATATCGCGAACCTCTTGGTTAAAACCATTTAGATAATTATTGAAATTGATTTCAACATTACGGGCATCGTCTTTTAGTGAATGCAAAGTATGATTGGAAACATTATAGAATTTTAATCCACCAGCCGCTTTTCTGAGAATTGGGTCTAATTTATCTTCAGCAACTTTTTCTCTAAAGTTATGATAAGTGGAACGAACATTTTCATTGATACCGTCCAAAATACAATCTAATCGGCGGATAACCACAAAAGGAAGTACGACATCACCAATTTCATTTTTCTTAAATGCATCACGTAATACATCGTCGGTGATTTGCCAAATGAAACCTACTTCTACTTTAGTGCTATTATTGTTACTCATTTTTTAGTTTTATTATTTTGATATGCAAATATAGATTATTAAGTGCGCAATTATTTTGCGTAGGGGTTAATTTAGCAATCGATTTGTTATTTTGGTTATTTGTCCTTGAATAACTTCTATGCCATTTAAATAATAGCGATATACATTATCATTTGGACCTCCTTGATTAATTTTTTGAATACAATGACTTGCAATCTCGGTATATTTCAAAGTTGCATTTTCATGTGCTTTTAAATTTGAAGAACAATTTTGAGATGAATTTATATTTTCAAAAAAAGATTTCAAATTAAAACTGTCATCATATTTTAATGTATTGTTTTCTTTGATTTTGAATGCTGCAAAGCTATATTCTACCTTGCCAATCTTATAATTAGAGACTATTTTTCTGTTATGTGTTGAAGGAAAATACATAGTGCCTCTGTTGAAAAAAACAATTTCAATAATAAAATTATAGGGTCTTAAATTTCTAATTTCATTATTTAATATTGTAGCGATTTGATCACATTTTTGTTTGTTGTTTATATTACTGTTTTGTTCGGATTGAACCAAAATGTGGTAATCTATTTTTAAATTTTGAGGTATTAGATTATCTAGGATTCTCAATAAATTATCAATTCCTATGTTTTTATTTAGGCCCTGAACTCTTTCTTCGTTAGAGAATAAATTTCTATCATTTATAATTAAAGAATTGGAAGGGAAATTATTGAATGAAGAAAGTATTTCCGTCCAATTATTATTTATAAGATCATCAGCAAGCCAATCTAAATTTACTCCTTTTATTAAAATATCATCATCAATATTCTCTTTGCAATTGATAATAAGCCCTGTTTGATCTTGAAGGTTTTTAGCATCAATTTCTGGTATATTTAAAAAATATGCAGATGTTGGATTTTCAATTATAATTTCAAAGTCGTTATAAATAGTCTGAAAATAATTTTCTAATGGAATAACATCGATATTTCGAGCATTAGCTTGCAAAAACAAAAATATATAGGTTTCTGGGTCAGCTTTTTCAGCATCCAAATCAACTTGATTAATATTTAAGCAAATATTAGAATGGTCTTTGATTATTTTATTCCAATTAGGATAATTATTAGGATTAGATATTATGTTTTCAAAAATATCTTTATCAGAGTATATTGTAAACATATTTATTCTTGTTTTCTTTGTTTTTGAATTAACGCCATAGTATTTTTGGCTGCTTCGTCATAAAAACCCTCACCAAAATTTCTATCAAACTTTCCATTCATTGTAAAAAACATTTGGTATGGTCCTTCATCTACGTCAAAATAATGAATACTAAAAGGATTAGGGTTTAACCCATCTTGGTTAGTATATTCATTCTCAACGATAAATAATTGCGATTTACGTATTAAATATTCTGAATGAGTTTCAATAATAAATTCTATATTATATTCTCTATTTACTTGATGAAAGAAACTAGTCAACTTACTTTGCAATGCTGGATGAAGGTTTAATTCAGGTTCCTCTACAATAACAGTAACACATTTTGTATATCCTTTTTGAACCCTTAAAATAGTTGCTATTCTTAATATTAGCATCATGGCTTGCAAAGACCCCATTCCTTTATCAGCTAAATGTGCTTTGTTACCTTCTTGGTCAAAAACATAAAACTCATAAGCTTCACCAGCATAAAATTCAATTTTAAAATCAACTCCAACTTCAAACTCTTTCATCCAATGTTTTACAAAAACATATTCTGAATCACCGGGCTCAATTTTACATTGCTTAAATTCGTGTATTGCTTGTGCTAAATTATTTTGTTTATCTCTTATGGAGAATAAAGCGGATTGCTTGCTTGGGTTAGCGCCTAGATAATAAATTATAGTTTTATTAATAACTTTTATTACTTCATTGATAGAATCTTTTAATTCAGATCTATAGTTGTCAATATCAACTAATTCTTGAATTTTACTTTCTAATTTTTGAAAATTAGTTTTGTCTTCTGTATCGTCTTCTTTTTCAAAAAGTTCTTCTAAAGTCTTTTCAATTTTTTCTTTTTCATTATCCTTGATAGTCTCAGAATAATTATCTCTTAATTCTTTTAATTTTCGTAATTCAGCATCATTGATGAAAAGTAAATCACTTATAAATTCCTGCAAAATGGTATCTTCTGTTTTATCTAAAACATTTGGTTTTAAAGGATAAGAAATGTCAAATAAATTACTTGGGTTGTCCAATTCTTTTTCAAAGGATTCATAGTAATTTTGAACCCTTGATTTTAATTTATTAAATTCATCCAACATTCTTAACCCTTCGGGTGTAGTTTTTTTGAAATCTGGTTTTTGAATTTCTAATCCAAGTTCCTTAAATTCCTTCATAACATTACCAAGTGCATCCGATTTTGTAACAAAACTTGGGTTTAACTTTGAAACACTTATTGTTTCTTCTGAGTAATTAATATCAAAAGCTATATTTGATAGATTATCTGTGATAAATAGTTTTGATACACTTGCATTCGTATCTTCACTATCTCCATAAATTGTTATTGAAAAAGAAAATCCATCTAATTCTAAATCAAAAACTATTTCATTTCTTTTTGAAGTATCTAATTTATTGTTTAATGCTCTTCCAAAAGTTACTATATTGGCATCTTCCAATGATTTGCTTGCAAATGAAAATTCTTTGTGTTGCTGGTTTTGAAGATAATCTAACACTAAAAGTAATGCTTTTACCATAGTAGATTTACCTGAATTATTGCGACCAACAATTATTGATATGTTTCCTAATTCAAGAATAGGAAAATCTTGAAATCGTCTAAAATTTTGAAAGCCAATTTTTTTCATTGTTAATTTATTAATGAAGTGCACCAAACTTACCAATTAATCCCCAATCCTACAATACTAAAATAGTATTTTAAAACTGCTGCGGTGTTGGGCTTTGTGCCGCTTCAAGTAGCAGCGCCGCTTTGCGAATGCGGTTGTCTTTGCGGCGTATGTAGCCAAAGAGTAGAGCTATGCCTACAAATAATAGAGCAAACAATACGGCTGCCATTTTTAAAACGAAGAGTCCTGCTGTAATGAATTTACTTTTAGCTACTTCTTTTACGGTGATATCGTCGTTCAATTCAAAAGTAGCTACGACAAACTCATTACCAATACTAAAAATTCCAATCAAAAAACCCAAAGCCAAGGCAAAGAATACAATTTCCAATGCAATGGTCATGATTTTTTTAGCATAAAAATACATGCTATGTCGATTGAGTAGCGCATAAGCTTCTTGAACTTTGTGTTGGGTTAGAGTAGTCATAAGAGAGTTAAGTAGTTTATTATTCCAAAAGTAAAAGGGTTTTCACGGTAAAACAAGAGGAAAAACACCCTTTTTTCAATGGCAAAAGTCAAACTCAATGGCAAAAGTCAAATTCAATGGCAAAAATCAAATTCAATGGCAAAAATCAAACTCAATGGCAAAAGTCAAGTTCAATTGCAAAAGTCAAATTCAATGGCAAAAATCAAATTCAATGGCAAAAGTCAAATTCAAAAAAACAAAAGTACAAATGAGCTTTTGTGTCTTTTGTGGTTAATTGACAATTAAGAATGGCAATAAACTGTAAACCATAAACCATAAACATAGATCAACTACTCAGTTACTCAGTCACTCAGTTACTCAGTCACTCAGTTACTCAGTCACTCAGCAACTCAGTCACTCAGCAACTCAGCCACTCAGCCACTCAGCCACTCAAAAAAAAACTCCCCACCAAAGCGAAGAGTTCTTTTTAAAAACGGGTTGTGCCAACTGCCTTCTGCGTTCTGAAGACTGCGTTTTGCACACTACGTCAGCACCACATTCCCTAAGTACATACTCGTAGCATAGAGCTTATCATCGGCTGAGGCAAAGAGTGCCCAAACTTGTGCCGTTAAGCCCGATAAATAGGCGGGAAGGATAAGATTGGTGGTTCCGTCGGCACGTTCGCCCGCGTTGAGCGAGTAGGTAGTGGTTTTGGTGGTGGGTTCGTATACTGCAATCACTAGTTTGTCGGTGGCGAGCGCTTGCCCTTGCCCTGAGTTGTTCGTCCAAGTGATGTCGATACTCGTGGCGGCAGCGGCAGTGAGCGTTGGGTTTTGTATGCCCAATAAATCGCCTTTACCGATTTGCACTTTGTTGTAAATGAGTTGAAAATTGGGTGCTACATACAGCAGTGCCTCTTTCATAAAATACGACATGGCTTGATTGCGACGCGTTTTGTCGGTGTTGTCACTGCCATAGTATTTACTGATGATGGGTTGCACCGAATTGATGAACTCGGTTGCGGTGCTGAACTTCAACCGTTGCAATAATTGCGTTTCGGTAGCTACTCGGTTGCCTTTACGAGGTAAACTGCGCAACACATCTTTTCCGCGCCAGCTAGCACCTACTACTGGACCTACTTTGCCTGAAAAGGCACCTAAAATTCCTTTGTTATATGTTCCCATACGTTCTTTTTTTTAAAGGTTATTATTCATTGATTTTGGGTTGGTGTTCTCGAGTGGCAACAACCTGAAAGCAAAGCTAGTAAAGGCAAGAATAGGTTGTATACCGACCGCCAAAAGTGACTGGTTTTGAACGGTTTTGACTGGTTTTGACCGCTTTTGATTACTTTGACTGTTTTTTATGGGGTTTTGTTCGTAGCTCGTTCGTAGTTGGTTCGTAAGGGCTTCGCTAAAATAGACGTGAGTACGAACAAAGTACGAAGAAATGCACTGAAAGAGGGTCATAAAAAGGTGATTCTCCCAGATAGAAATAGTTAATCAACCTTTCTAATTAGGGTTGATCAAACATATCAATTGATAAAGGGTTATTCTAAGTTTGCTCTTGTCATTCTTTTATTTAAAGTTGCTATACCGGTCAATGGCTGCTTGATCAAGAGAAGAGGACAAACAACAATTATTAATTATTTAAAAACATCAAAAATCATGAAAAAATCAATTCTGTATTTTATGTTAGTTGCTCTCTTTTTAATAAGTTGCGGAGCTAATGCACAACAAAAAAGAAAAATTAGGAATCCAAAAAAAATCACTACTGTGGAGCAAGTTCCTATAAACCCCGATTTAAAGTTGGCAAAAATTAGAGGAACTGGGGTTACTTGTCCCGAGGGTTATGTACTCCTTAATGGGAATTGTGCAAGAACAGTAATAATACAAGGTAAACTTGTTTTTATTGCTTGTGTTGGAGGTAGGATGCAATACAATGAAGTTGTTGACAATGGCAAAGGGGATGGAGTTGCAGGAGAAACCGTTACTGGTCCTCAAACAGGCGAATCATGCAATGGTAACTGGGTGCACACAACCAATATTAAAGATTAAAAATATAGGTTAAAACCTGACAGAATAAAAACCTGTCAGGTTTAGTCTAAAAAAATTATTCCATTTTTAGATTTTTTTTCCTTTGTTCTTAATCTTTTCGAGTAAGATGGAAAAGAAATAGCCTTTGGGATAGTAATACCTACCTCCAATTTTTTCATGTGGAATCTTGTTTGCTTTTCGCAAGCGATAGAGTTTGCTCTCGCTAAAATTAAACTGAATTTTGATGTCGGCGCTGTCAAACCATTGCTCATCAATACTGCGTTTTTCAAAGTTTTGCATTCTAATAAAGAGCGCTTCTAAATCTTTTTTTAATTGTTGAAATTCTTTTTGATTCATGGCGTGTATTTTTTAAAGTTAAAACGGTGTATGCCTTGTACATCGAAATTAAAATGCGATTTGAAGTTATGCAAGAGGAAAAACACCCTTTTTTTAATGGCAAAATCAATGGCAAAAGTCAATGGCAAAATCAATGGCAAAAGTCAAACTCAATGGCAAAAACTACAAATAAGCTTTTGTGTCTTTTGTGGTTAATTGATAATGAACAATGAACATAAAACCGTTAGTAGATTATGAGATTTCTCCTTCGTCGAAATGACAGAACAACAAGAAATCTTTGCGCACTTTGCGTCAACCTTTGCGCCATTGCGGTAAAATAAAAAATCCCAAACAGTTGTTCGGGATTGATTTTTTACCAAGCTGGATTTGTATCAGGATGTGCTTTTTTGGAAGCATCATAAAACCCACTTCTTCTACCTATGTATGCATTTTTAATAGCCCCATAACTTGAAGGCAACTCCATGTAGGCTTTGTTTACGGGATCATTGTTATCAATGTCGTCTCCACCTTTTGCATCAATATATCCCTTCATAAACCAATCAAAAAGACCCATTTTTAGGTTTCTATTGTCATCATATCGACCGTTAAAATCTAAAGTTCCAGGCGTCTGCTCATCCCAATTAGGTCCTGTACCATAATCAGCATCTTTAGGCGAGTTATACATCATTGGAGCCATTCTGAATAGTTTTTTAGGGGTTTCTCCTTGTGGATTAGCGTTGGCTGCATTTTCACTTACTAAGTCCTCAAAATACCTGTAGAAACCAGCATTCAATGGAGCATCCATCATTGATTTACTGATGACTTCCATAAATGAAGGATATTCTACACATTCTTTTTTGAGCTCTCTTGTAGCTGATAGAAGTGGAGTGAGTTCAAATGAGATGATGAAATCGGCACCCGCTTTTACTGCAACATCTATTGGTCTATTGTCAACAATTCCTCCATCTACCATCCAATGCTTAAAAGAAACATTTGATTTTGAGTAGAAAGTCCATTGTCTAGGAGGAAAAGCAATAGGAATAGAAGCAGAGGTTAATACGGCTCCAACTACAAGTGATTTACCGTTAGAGAAATCTAATTCGGGAATTGTAAATTTAATTTTTTTTGAACTAGTACTCATTTTAGAAACATTTTTTTGAGTCGCAGCTACTCCAAAATTAGATGTTTTAATCATTGTTTTTTTCAGTGGAACGGCTGTAAAAACAGCGTTTAAATCCTTTACTACAAACGGTTGATGAGTTGTCGGATTAACAGGGTTTGAAATACTTGTTGTTGCTATTGACGCTTGATGCGTATAGTCGGTTTCAAAGCGTTTTCCACCAAAAACAAATTCGTTTGACACAATACTTGTTTTATGACTGTTGAAATCTGTTTTCAAATCATCAAGTTGTACAACCCACAAATTTCTATTTGCAACGTTGTTATTTGTCTCCTCTGTTGCCAGAGAGAATGCAACCACTCGATTGGCATTAATGTTTGTTCCTGTAACAAATAACTCAGGAACCTTTTTGCCTGATGCTCTTTTTTGATTGATTAAATCGATTAATTTTTGATCCAATTGACGTGCCTCAATTTTTCCATTATTTAACGTAAAAGTTCCAGCAGGAAAGGATTCATAAATATAGTTTTCAATTATATTTTGTAATCCATTTGTATTCATTAATGAAGAGTTTTCTTTTATTGACTTTAAAGAATTTTTGAATATCGAAGTCAATAAATTGAAAAAATCTTTAAGTTCATCAAATAACTTAATGATATCTACAATTGCTTCTTTGATATCATCTTTGCCATTTTGAATACTTGAATGTAAATCTTTAATAGATGTGAATAACGCTTTAATTCTTTGTATGTCAATGTTTGCGATATCAATTGCAATACCGGGTACAAAATTCCGTATTTCTCCAATTAATGATATTAAATTATCAACATAGTCTTTTAACTCTTTAAGTTTACTAGGTTTACTTCCTAAATTGTTTGTTTTATTTTTTATATTTTCAACTCTTTCTTTTAAGTCACCTTTTAATCTATTGATATCAAAACTAGCAGTATTACTGATTACCAATTTGGTGTTGGTCCAAACTTCATCTATTCTAATAATAGCTTTTTTGATGTCTTCAATGGCATTTAATTTTTCAATTTCATCCATTAAAGCGTCGAGTTCAACAGATGATTTTGACAAAACGTCTATCAATGCAGAATTAGAAAATAATTTTTCAGCACCTTTATTTCCGTCCGATATAAATTTCCATATTTTAGATTGTCTGCACGCATAAGGCGATTGATTACTTGGTAAAAGTCCGTCCATCCAATACGAAAATCCTGCCAATGCACCAGCCGAAGAACCACAAATAATGTCGGGTTTCCAACGATCCTCAGGATTCAAAATAGATTGTTGAGGTTGTTTATTGATTTCTTGTTGAATGGCTTCAATAACGCCACCAAAATACGCTCCACGAGCACCGCCTCCCGAAAAACAAAATGCTATTTTCTTGTCAGGAAAGTCGGTTTTAAATTGTAATAACTGTGGGACTAATTGCCGCACATTTGTAAAATAATCTTCCATAAACTAAGTATTAAATTTTTCCCTACTCTAACAAGCTTTTCGGGTTCCGCTGTGTTTTTAAATGGTATAAATGAACACCACAAAACTGCAACCGAATCAATAACTAATTGATGTGTAGAAGACTAGAAATGAATAGTAGAATCAACTAAAAAAA